>NZ_OZ480187.1:0-3370433 GCF_984667975.1 Burkholderia pulmonis | reverse complement strand
ACGTCGGGTCGGAGGTGAAGTTTCCCGGAAGGATAGCGCCTGCGGTGATGTGCGTCCAGAACGACATGCTCACCATAGCCGGTGAAGCGCGCATGCAAAACGGCACTCACCCCAACCACTCCCGAAAACCCTCACCGGTCCGCCGTTGCAGCGTTCCGGACTCTTCCAGACGTGCTGCGGGATGCGCCGATTCACAGAATTTCACCTGTGCATGACACGTGCGGAATTCGCTCCCGTATCGGCTCACCTATCAATTTGTCGTAATTTTGCGACTTCAAGGCCATGCGTTCGGCACAGGGTTGCGATTGCATCTCGTCGCGCCCTCCCGACCTTCCCGCATCGGCCTGTATGCATGTACAGGCACGGGTCACCGGAAGATCGAATCCCGATCCGACGCCCGGAAAAGCCCCGTCAAAACCGGCCTGCCCAACCCGATCGGGCCTGTTTGTACGGCCCGGGCGCGCATTGTACAGCGCACCAATCGTGTCGGGTCCCGAAAATACTCACCTTGGGCACAGCAGATTCATTTGTTCAGATACCGATGAACGCCCGACACACGCGGGACTTGCTGCCAACACCTCCCGAAAACGCTCACCTGACGGAAAAAATGCGGCACAGCAGCGGGTACGGGAATGGCTCCCGAAAAATCTCACCGTAACCGGCCCGGTATCAAAAATCTCAATCCCTTCCGATACTTATACACAGAAGGCATTTGGCTGTGCATCGCCGGGATCCCCCGAAAAGCCTCACCTTTCGGGCCGAATCCTTCATACGACAACCGTATGTCAGCCCCCGAAAACGCTCACCTGTGCCAAAAAGTGGCACAGCAAAAACGAGATTTCTCCCAGCCCTGGTGGGCTTTTCGACGAATCCGGCCGGTCACAGGTCCCGAAAAGCCTCACCTTTGACCATTTTTTCAGCAAATACCATTCCCGAAAATGCTCACCCTTCACCCAGGTCACAGCCTGTGATCCATGCCCCGAAAAAGCTCACCTTTACGTGATCAGGGCAGGAAAACCCGGATTTCCCTCCCGAAAAGCCTCACCTTTGGGGCATCACAGGCCCCCGAGAGCACTTTTGCTGTGCAAAATGGCGTCCGTTTCCCGGAAACCCTCACAGCAAAATCCCGCGGAGTCCCGTGAAACCTCACCTTTCGCCAAATCTGCCCAAAAGATGGGCAGAAACGGGGCGCGAAGCAGGTCCCGCAAATTCTCACCTGTGTCTGCACAGGCAGAAAACTGTGCAGTCAGGCACAGCGCGGCTTCCGTGGCTGTGCGGCCCCGAAAAACCTCACCTTTGGGAAATCTCGTGTTTCACTGTGATCCCGAATCCGCTCACGACCTTTCCTGCAACGGCTCACGCAGCTCCCCGAACCCCATCACTTCAGCTCCCGCAGAAGATCACCTTGGCTCCCGTAAAACTTCACCTTGTCAGCTGGAAAGCCTTGCTACATAAGGCTGTGCCGTGGCGTTAACGTTTTTAACTAAGGGTTCAAGGGTGTTTACTTCTAATACTCTCAAGACATGGGCCGAAGAGTTTTCCACAGATACCCCAACCCCTGAACACCCACAGGCAACCGGATCCGTTGTCATGTGAAACAAATGCCAAAATTCGCGGTCTGCGGGAAAATGCTTGTACGACAAGGACTTGGCTAACTTTCTTCGCTTTGTTTCACGGAATCTTTGACCTCCGTCGACTGGATAGGCTCACAGATCCGATTTCTGTGCAGAACGACGTAAATTCGCAACGTCAGCACAAAACTAGTATCAAGAAATACGTATTTCGTTATGATTGCCACACTTCAATGTCTGTGAGCACGGTCATGACCCTGGACGAAATGCGCCAAGTCATTCGGGAAGAACTGGAATCGCTTCGTGCCGGCGGAGCGCGGCGCCAGGAACTGTCGCTACATGCGTGCAAGCGCTTGTTCTTCGATCTCGGGATTCGCCCGTCGGCCGCCAACGTTCGCGATCTCACCCAAACCGGCAGCGCCAGCGACATCCCGAAAGACATCGATCATTTCTGGGAACGCATCCGTTCGGCATCCAAGATCAGGCTCGACGGCGCGGCTATCCCGAAGGCCGTCGAGGAAAAGGCCGGTGCGTTGCTCGGCGCACTTTATGAAGAAGCGTTGAAAGCAGCGCGCGACAGCCTCGATGGCGATCGTGAGCAGGTTCGCGCCGGCGTAGCCGATGCCGAACAGCGGTTGCGTGATGCAACCGTCCGCCAGGAAACGCTCGAAGGCGCGCTTGCGCGCGGTGAAGCACGAAACGAGCAATTGCAGGCGCGTGTGACCGAACTCGAAGTGCAGCTCGCGTCGCAGACGACGCACGGTTCGGCAAGCGAGGCAACGTTGCTCACCACAGTTGCCCGACTGGAAAAGGAACTGACCGCGGCCGCCGGCCGCATCGATGCCGAACAGGCGCAGAACGCGACGCTGCGCGACCGCATCGATACGCTGCAGGCCGAATTGCAGCAGCGCACCGAGCACTACGCGCAACAAATCAAGGATGCGGTGGCCGAAGCCGAACGTCGCGTCAAACCGATGCTGGTCGAGCTGGACTCGTTGCGCAGCATGGCGTCGACCTATCAGAGCGGGCTGCGCGACGTGCAGCGCAAGGAATTCGATTTCCTGCAGCAATTGAGTTCGGCCAAGGCGCGTGCCGACCGGCTCGAAGAGCAGTTGCGCACCCAGAGCGACGAACTGGAACGCGCGACGCGTGACGTCAGTTCGTTGCGTGCAAGCCGTGGCATGAATCCGGAAATCGCCGCGCTGATCCGGCGCCTGGCCGATGCGGGGCAACTTGATGCTGAAGCGTATGCGGCGATCGGCACCTCGCTCGATCAGGAAATCCCGGCGCCGACGCGGTGCCCGCATTGCGACGGCGAGCCGGAGCTGTCACACGGTGACGAAGGTTTCGAGGTGGCATGCCCCGAGTGCGAGCATGCTTCGGGCGCATGGCCGTCCCGGTTCGAAGCCGTCGCACGTTTCGCGCAAACGTGACCCGGAGGCAGACAGTCCCGCACAGGTGAGACGATTCGGGACGCTTGAGGTGAGGTTTTTCGGGAGCCGAGAAACGGTGAGGCTGCGCCACACAAGGCTGCTCACGGATCGCTTCGCGTGAGCAGCCGTTTCCCGATCAGTGAGTTTCGTCGCTGTCTGCCGCGTCACCTTTGTTGTCGGCCAGCCCGTCGCGCCAGTTTTTCCATGCGCGATGCAGGCGATTCGACGAGATCGGCCGCATGAAGCCCAGCCATTTGCCGACCCGCTCGGGCGGCACGTCGTGCTCGAACAGTTCGGCCGCGTAGGTGTTGCGCAGCGTTTGCGGGCTTGCGCGCGCGGTGCGCGACGACGTGAGCCCGGCCGATTCGACGATCGCGTCGATCGCGCGCAACATCGTCGCCTTGTGCATCGGCCGCCCGGCGTGCGATGCGGGAAACACGAGTTCGCCCGGAATCTCCTGGCGTTTGCGCTCGGTGAGCCATGCTTCGAGCAGCGCGATCGCGAACGACGCGAGGTGGGTTTCGCGTGCGTAATCCGGATGCGTCGACTCGATCTGCAACGATGTGCCGCTCGTATTGATGCAACTAATCGTAAGTGCGCGGGCCTCCCCGGTCTTGATGCCGGCACCAAGAAAAGCGGCGACGAGCGCGCGGTCGCGGCGCTCTTTCCAGTACGCGGAACCCGATACGCCGATCGGCGAAAACAGATACGCGAGCAGCGTCGCGCGTTCCGCCGGCGCGAGGAAGCCGGTCGGCTCGTTGTCGCGGGCCTTGCGCCAGTTCGCTTCGCCATCCTGAGCAATGAAGCGGGCCGGATTGGTCGATGCGTACTCGGTGCGACGGATGTGGTCGAGCACGCGTTCGATCAGCCGGAGATAGCGCATTCGCTGCGTTTTCTTGATCGGCAACTCGCCGACGAAGTTCGCGATGGTGGGCGTATCGACCGTCGCCAGGTTCTTCTGGTGCGCACGCATCCAGGCGAGAAACGCGCCCCACTGCGCGCGATAGACATCGGCCGACGAGCGGCGATAGTCCTGCATTGCCAGCCATGCGTCGAACGCTGCTTCGGGCGAAACGATCCAGTCGGATGCGCCGCGGTCGAACAGATCCTTTTCTTCCGGGCGTGCAGCGGTGTCGGGAGAGGTGGGAAGGGACATGGTGTTTATTCCGTTAGTTGCGTATATGGTAGCGCTTTCCGCAACGTATCGGGCTGCAGGAGACTGAACCCGGCCACCCTGGGCCGTGGCCGGGGCCTGGCCATCAGTCGCCCCACGCCTTGGACTGACGAGAAGCACGCTCGCGAGGCGCTGTATCGTGCGTCGTTGCCGCGGCTTCGTACGCGAGAACCGCGAACGAAAAGACGGCGGGCAGCGCATTCGAGCGCCCGAAGTCGATCGGATCGTCCGTTTCGGGAAACGTCATGTCCGACGGCCGTTCGAACAGTTGGCGCATGCCGGCCTCGTGCCGGCTGGCAAAGCCGAGATCGGCGAGCGCCTCGGCTTCGATCGCGTGCAGCAGGCGCCACGTCAGCGGCACGCGCTGACGGATGTACCGCACGGCAATATGGCGAACGATCAGTTCGAGGTCGTGCGCGGCAGCCTTGAAGCTGAGCGCGGCCAAATCTTGTTCTTCTGTCATTGCAGGCTCCTGTCGACCGGGGCGGACGCCTCGGTGCGCCGGCTCCGGCCCGTGCATGGCGGAATGTCCGTATACTGTACAAACATACAGTATTTTCCGCAACTGGCCTGCGATTGACCTTTTGGCCGACTATCCGCGCCGTCAGCGATGAATCACGATCAGCAATGCCCGCGCTTCGGCCTTGCCGGGATTGCGGATCGCGTGCGGCTCGTCGGCCGGGTAGCGTGCGGTGTCGCCCACTTTCAGGCGCCGGCTGGCCGCCGCGGCCTCGATTTCCATTGCGCCCTGCAGCACGGTAAGGTGCTCGCGCGTGCCGGGTTCGTGCGCGTTCGATACCAGCGCGCCGCCGCCCGGCAGCGTCAGTTCGTACCACTCGAACTTGCCGGCGAGGTCGATCGGGCCCCATACGCGCAGCTGGTACCGGCCGTCGTGACCGGCGAGCGTCGGAATGTCGTGCGGGCCGTCGACGCGAATCGTCTCGGGCGCCTTCGGCTGCGAGAACAGTTCGTCGAGCGTGATGCCGAGCGCGTTCGTCAGCCGCCATGCAACGGCGATCGTCGGGTTGGCCTTGTCGCGTTCAATCTCGGAGAGCATCGATTTCGATACGCCGGCCGCGCGCGACAGGTCGTCGAGCGTCAGCTTGCGCTCGTTGCGCAGCCGCTGGATCTGCTCGCCGACACGCGGCGGCGTGACGGCGGGCGGCGGCGTGACGGCGGGCGGCTGCGGTGCGGCGTCGGCAGGCGTGCGCCGCGACCGGGAGGAACTTGCCATTTGGATTCCGTTCGCTTAGAGTTGTTCGATATTTCGAATTCCAGTTCGGAATATCGGATAAATGCGGTCAACCGAACGACCGACTATAACAGTAGCAGGCCGTTGCGCCGCCACGAGCGATGCGCTGCGGAATGCGAATCCCTGTCAGGAGCTTTGCGATGCGTGATGCCTTTCTCGCCCAGGTGCGCGGGACGCTCGACCAGATCCGCGCGGACGGTTTTTACAAGACCGAGCGCGAGATCGCGAGTCCCCAGGCGGCGGCCGTGCGGCTCGCCGGCGGTGCCGGCGTGCTCAATTTCTGCGCGAACAACTATCTGGGTCTGGCGAACGATCCGCGCCTGATCGATGCGGCGAAGGCCGGCCTCGACCAGGACGGCTTCGGCATGGCATCGGTCCGCTTCATCTGCGGCACGCAAACCGTCCACAAGCAACTGGAAAGCGCGCTGGCCGCGTTTCTCGGCACCGAGGACAGCATCCTGTATTCGAGCTGCTTCGATGCGAACGGCGGTCTGTTCGAGACGCTGCTCGACGAGAACGACGCGATAATCAGCGACGAGCTGAATCACGCGAGCATCATCGACGGCGTCCGCCTCTGCAAGGCGAAGCGTTTCCGCTACAAGAACAACGACCTGTCCGACCTCGAGGCGAAGCTGAAGGAAGCAGACGCAGCGGGCGCGCGCCACAAGCTGATCGCGACCGACGGCGTGTTCTCGATGGACGGCATCATCGCCGATCTCAAAGGCATCTGCGATCTCGCCGATCGCTACGGCGCGCTCGTGATGGTCGACGATTCGCATGCGGTCGGCTTCATCGGCACGCACGGCCGCGGCACGCCCGAGCACTGCGGCGTCGAAGGCCGTGTCGACATCATCACCGGCACGCTAGGCAAGGCGCTCGGCGGCGCATCGGGTGGCTATGTCGCCGCACGTCGCGAAGTGATCGAACTGCTGCGCCAGCGTTCGCGTCCGTACCTGTTCTCGAACACGCTCACGCCGAGCATCGCCGCGGCATCGCTGAAGGTGCTGGAACTGCTCGGCAGCGACGAAGGCGCGAAGCTGCGCGAGCGCGTGCGCGAGAACGGTGCGCGTTTCCGCCAGCAGATGACCGAAGCGGGCTTCACGCTCGTGCCCGGTGCGCACCCGATCATCCCGGTGATGCTCGGCGACGCACAGCTCGCGACGAACATGGCCGACAGGCTGCTCGCCGAAGGCGTCTACGTGATCGGCTTCTCGTTCCCCGTCGTGCCGCGCGGCCGCGCGCGCATCCGCACGCAGATGAGCGCCGCGCATACGCCCGAACAGATCGACCAGACGGTCGCCGCGTTCGTGCGCGTCGGCAAGTCGCTCGGCATCATCTGACGGAGGCGCGATCATGAAGGCACTGGCAAAGCTCGAACGTGGCCCCGGCCTCACGCTCACGCGCGTGAAGCGTCCCGAAGTCGGCCACAACGACGTGCTGATCAAGATCCGCCGCACTGCGATCTGCGGCACCGACATTCATATCTGGAAGTGGGACGACTGGGCGCAGAAGACGATTCCCGTGCCGATGCACGTCGGCCACGAATACGTCGGCGAGATCGTCGAGATGGGGCAGGAAGTGCGCGGCTTCGCGATCGGCGATCGCGTGTCCGGCGAAGGCCACATCACGTGCGGCTTCTGCCGCAACTGTCGCGCGGGGCGCCGGCATCTGTGCCGCAACACGGTCGGCGTCGGCGTGAACCGCGAAGGCGCGTTCGCCGAGTACCTGGCGATTCCGGCGTTCAACGCGTTCAAGATTCCGCCCGAGATCTCCGACGATCTCGCGTCGATCTTCGATCCGTTCGGCAACGCGACGCACACCGCGCTGTCGTTCAACCTCGTCGGCGAAGACGTGCTGATCACCGGCGCGGGCCCGATCGGCATCATGGCCGTCGCGATCGCGAAGCACGTCGGTGCACGCAACGTCGTCATCACCGACATCAACGACTACCGGCTGGAGCTCGCGCGCAAGATGGGCGCGACGCGTGCGGTCAATGTCGCACGCGAGTCGCTGCGCGACGTGATGTCCGACCTGCACATGACCGAAGGCTTCGACGTCGGCCTCGAAATGTCGGGTGTGCCGAGCGCGTTCACGAGCATGCTCGAGGCGATGAACCACGGCGGCAAGGTCGCGCTGCTCGGCATCCCGCCCGCGCAGACGGCGATCGACTGGAACCAGGTGATCTTCAAGGGGCTCGAGATCAAGGGCATCTACGGCCGCGAGATGTTCGAGACCTGGTACAAGATGGTCGCGATGCTGCAGAGCGGCCTCGACCTGTCGCCGATCATCACGCATCGCTTTGCGGCCGACGATTACGAGCAAGGCTTCGCCGCGATGCTGTCCGGTGAAAGCGGCAAGGTGATTCTCGACTGGACGGTCTGAGTCGCGCGTCGAGACGGGGCAGTGCGGCATGTTTGCCGCCTGCCCCGCTTTCGTTTGAGCGGATACCGTCGACGCCGGAACGCGTGATTCAGCGCTTGAGGTGAGATTATTCGGGAGCTGTGTTGGCGCGCCGGATCGCAGCACGATCCCGCATCGGTGACTCGCAATCCCACGCTCGCTTCACCTGTCGGCAGCCGCGCCGCTTCTCCCCGCCACGCCGTTCGGCGCCTGTTTTCTCTGCTTCCACGCACTTCCCTGCTGCGCTTGTCGTGCGAGCGTTCGCTGCGCACCGCATGCGATGTCGTACCGAACCGGCGCGTCAACCGTGAGTTGCGCGTCGCGTTGCAACTCATTCATACGCATACGCGATGCAACCGGCGGCGATCGGCGCTGATCGGTGCGCAGGCCGCTACTTGATCCGTTCACCATTCGACCCGCGCGGATCGAGCTGGAGATTCAACACGACGAGCCAGCGCTTCGGGCACTGCGGCGCAACGTCGATCGGGTCGCCGTGCGGGCCGGGAGTCGTGACGAACCCGTGTTGCGCCGCGTACCGGTACGCGCGCAGTGCATCCGCCTGCAGCCAGAAGCTGACGAGCGCGCAGGTCACGAAACGGAACAGCAGCACCGCCGCGGCCTCCGGCGCGAAACCGGCGGCGATCAGCAGGCCTTCGAACGCGAACGTCAGCGCATGCGCAGCCGCGATCGTGACGATTGTCAGCTTCATCACGCCGCGCAGTCGCAGCGCCGCGCGCACGCGGGCTTGCCGGACGGCGAGCCGCGCGTGATCGTCGTCGCCATCGCTTTTCGGTACATCGTGTTTCATGACGCCGCACCGGCTTGCCGCACCACGTCGATCTGCGTCGTGTCGTACGCACGCAGGCGACCGTCCGCGACGCTGACGGCCTTGCACAGGATCGTGCTGTCGTAGTTGTGTCCCGGAAAGCGCACGACGTCGACCGGCTGAAATCCTTCGCGACGATAGAAATCGACGAGCCGGACGGCCGCATACGGCGCGTCGAGCGCGAGATGCGTCGCGCCGCGCGCGGCGGCACGGCGTTGAGCAAATGCGAGCAGCGAGCGGCCGATGCCGCGATCCTGCCAGACCGGATCGACGGCCAGCTGGCCGAGCGTTGCGACGCGCCGGCTGCGATACGGATCGCAGCGGGAATCGGGATCGTGCGACAGCATCGTCATCGTCGCGATCAGATGCGCGTTGCCGAGCGCGACGAAGCATTCGTCGGTCAGCACGCGTTCGCGTGTTGCCGATGCCGACTGATCGACGCCCGGGCAGTTGAAGCCCAGTGCGCCGAGCGGCGCGAATGCACGATGCAGCAGCGCGGTCAGCGCGTCGTACGAATCGCCGTGCGGATCGAAGCGCCGCACGACGACGCGGCCGTCGAGCCGCTTCGCATAAGCCGCATAGGCACGCGCGGGGCGCGCGGATTCCGGTCGCTGCATGATGTCCTTTCGCCCAGACAGGGTGACCGAAGTGTAGTGAGCATCGCGTATCCGCTTCAAGAAAAAATGTCGTAAACGCGGCGGGCCGGTGCACGCTTCGGCCCTTCCGTCGACAGGGCCTTTTCACACGGGCGTTGACGAGGGAGAACGATCGTTCTACCGTAAACCCATGAACACACCTCACGACTCCTCCGGCGAACCGGGCGTTCGCGACCGGCTGCTCGACGCGGCCGAAGCGCTGATCTATTCCGGCGGCATCCACGCAACGGGTGTCGACGCAATCGTGAAGCGATCCGGCGCGGCGCGAAAAAGCTTCTATTCGCATTTCGAATCGAAAGAGGCGCTGGTCGTCGCCGCGCTCGAACGCCGCGACGAGCGCTGGATGCGCTGGTTCGTCGACGCCACGCTGGCGCGCGGCAAGACGCCGCGCGCGCAGTTGCTCGGCATGTTCGACGTGCTGCGCGACTGGTTCGGGCAGCCCGATTTTCACGGCTGCGCATTCCTGAACGCGTCCGGCGAGATACCCGATGCCGACGATCCCGTGCGCGTCGTCGCACGCCTGCACAAGGCACGCCTGCTGGCGTTCGTGCGTGAACGCTTCGACGCGTATGCCGACGAAACGGGCATCGAGCGCCGCGGGCTTGCGCGCATCGCGCGTCAATGGCTCGTGCTGATCGACGGCGCGATCGGCGTGGCGCTCGTCAGCGGCGATGCCGGCGCCGCGCGCGATGCGCGCGCGACGGCCGAACTGCTGCTCGATACCGTATCGCGGTAGCCGACGCAGCGAATCCGAACCGGCCGCATACGTGTGCGGCCCGAACCCTGAACTCTGAACAGGAGCAACTCATGTCCGTATCTCCCGAAGTCCGTCCGCCCGTTCCGCCCTTCACGCTCGAAACGGCCCGCCAGAAGGTGCGCGCCGCCGAGGACGGCTGGAACACGCGCGATCCGCAGCGCGTGTCGCTCGCCTATACGCCGCAAAGCCGATGGCGCAATCGCGCGGAGTTCGTGACGGGCCGCGACGAGATCGTCGGGCTGCTGCAGCGGAAGTGGGCGCGCGAACTCGACTACCGGCTGATCAAGGAGCTGTGGGCGTTCGACGGCAATCGCATCGCGGTGCGCTTCGCGTACGAATGGCATGACGACGCGGGCAACTGGTTCCGTTCGTACGGCAACGAGAACTGGGAGTTCGACGAAAACGGCTTGATGGCGCATCGCCACGCGAGCATCAATGATCTGCCGATTCGCGAGGCCGATCGTCTTTATCACTGGCCGCTCGGCCGTCGTCCGGACGATCATCCTGGGCTGTCCGACCTCGGACTGTGACGGACGCCTCGACTCAGCGCAGCGGCGAACGCGTCACCGAAGCTCAAAGGTGAGGAAATTCGGGAGCTGAGCGCTGAAGGTGAGGTTTTTCGGGATGAGGGGAAATGTCGCGTCGAACCGTGTGTTTCGAGCGGATCGACGCGGCGTCGCACCCGGTCACGAGGACGTGTCGACGTGCAATGGTGTGCGTCACTCGATGATGCCTCTCACCGGTCGCGCCGGTTCGACCATGCAGTGACGACCGGTGTGCGCGAGCCTGATGCGCAACTCACCGATCGAATCGATTTCGACTGTCGACGAAAGACGGTGCGAGCCGTGCGTGTCGCTGCACGGCGTGACTCACCGTTCGATTTCACCGCGCACGCTTGCGCAGCATCCGCACGAGTGCGCGAACGCATCGCGTGTTGCTCACCGCAGATCGATTCATGAAGTGCCGCCCGGCACGAGCGCCGGGCGTGACTCTCGGCCCTCGGCCCTCAGCCCGCAATCCGTGCGGCAATCGCCTCGCCCACTTCCTGCGTGCCCGCGTGGCCGCCGAGATCGCGCGTATGCGGCCCCGTGCGCAGCACGTCCTCGATCGCGGCGACGATCGCATCGTGTGCTTCGCGTTCGCGGCCCGCGCCGTTGCCGAGGAAGTCGAGCATCATCGCCGCCGACCAGATCATCGCGACCGGATTCGCGATGTGCTGCCCCGCGATGTCGGGCGCCGAACCGTGCACGGGTTCGAACAGCGACGGGAATGTGCGGTCGGGGTTCAGGTTCGCCGACGGCGCGATGCCGATCGTGCCCGTACAGGCGGGCCCGAGATCCGACAGGATGTCGCCGAACAGGTTCGACGCGACGACGACGTCGAAGCGGTCCGGCTGCAGCACGAAGCGCGCGCACAGGATGTCGATGTGCTGCTTGTCGACGGCGATCTCCGGATAGCGTTCGGCCATCTCGGCCGCGCGCGCATCCCACCACGGCATGCTGATCGCGATGCCGTTGCTCTTGGTCGCGACGGTGAGGCGCTTCGCGCGCCGCTGCGCGAGCTCGAACGCGAATTTCAGCACGCGCTCGGTGCCGTGCCGCGTGAAGATCGACTGTTGCATCACGACTTCGCGATCGGTGCCTTCGAACATCGTGCCGCCGACCGACGAATATTCGCCCTCGGTGTTCTCGCGCACGATCATGAAGTCGATGTCGCCCGCGCGGCGTCCGGCGAGCGGAGACGGCACGCCGTCGAACAGGCGTGCCGGCCGCAGGTTGATGTACTGGTCGAATTCGCGGCGGAATTTCAGCAGCGAGCCCCACAGCGAAATGTGATCCGGCACCGTCGCAGGCCAGCCGACCGCGCCGAACAGGATCGCGTCCATGCCCGACAGCTGCGCCTTCCAGTCGTCCGGCATCATCTTGCCGTGCTGCGCGTAGTAGTCGCAGCTTGCCCAGTCGATCTCGACGAAGTCGAAGCGGATGCCGAAGCGCGCGGTCACGGCGTCGAGCGCGCGCAGGCCCTCGGGCATCACCTCGCGGCCGATGCCGTCGCCGGGGATCACGGCAATCCTGTAAGTCCTGTCGGTCATGCAAATCTCCTTGGCTGTTCGGCCGGCTGCCCGGGGAGGCAGCGGCCCGTCACGTCATTCTATTTATTTCCATCTGGATTAAAATCGCGCGAAAGTTAATCGACTTTCCACGAATCGTGAACAAATCGCCGAACCTCGACGACCTGCGCGTGTTCAGCCTGGTCGTACGATTGACGAGCTTCAGCGCGGCCGCGGAGCAGCTTGCGGTGTCGCCCGCCTACGTCAGCAAGCGTATCGCGATGCTCGAGGCGCAGCTCGGCACGCGCCTGCTGCATCGCTCGACACGCCGCATGACGGTCACCGAAGCCGGCGAGCGCGTGTTCGCGCGCGCCGAAAAGATTCTCGACGACGTCGATCATCTCGTCGAGGACGTGTCGACCACGCGCACGGTGCCGCGCGGCACGTTGCGGATATCGAGCAGCTTCGGCTTCGGCCGGCACGTCGTCGCCCCGGCACTGCTCGACTTCACCGCGCGCTATCCGCAACTGAACGTGCGGCTCGATCTGTTCGACCGGCTCGTCGACGTCGCGGGCGAAGGCTACGACCTCGACGTGCGCATCGGCGACGAGATTGCCGATCACCTGATCGCGCGCCGCCTCGCCGCGAACCATCGCGTGCTGTGCGCGTCGCCCGACTATCTCGCCCGCCGCGGGACGCCACGCTCGCTCGCGGATCTCGCGTCGCACGACTGTCTCGCGATCAAGGAGCGCGATCATCCGTTCGGCGTATGGCGGCTGAACGTACGCGGCGAAACGGCAACGGTGAAGGTCGGCGGCGCGCTGTCGACGAACCACGGCGAGGTGGCCGTGCAATGGGCGCTGGCCGGCCGCGGGATCGTGCTGCGCTCGATCTGGGAAGCCGCGCCGCTGATCGAGCGCGGTGAACTGTGCCGCGTGCTGCCGGACGCGATCCAGCCCGCGAACATCTGGGCCGTGTATCCGGAACGCGTCGCGGCATCGGCGAAGGTGCGCGTGTGCGTGGATTTTCTGGCGGAGACGCTCGCCGGGCTGAATGCCTCGGCGAGCGACGATACGGCCTGAAACCGGCTAAAGGTGAGCTTTTACGGGGGGGCGTGCGCAGGCCCTGGACGCGACGCGGATTCCGCTGCCGGGCGCGCCTTCGACGATGCCGGCGCGAGACTTACGCCGCGCTCGACGCACCGAGCATCAAGTCGAGGTTCTGTACCGCTGCGCCGGATGCCCCTTTGCCGAGATTGTCGAACACGGCGGACAGGAGCACCTGCCCGTGATCTTCATTGACGAACACGCCGAGCCGCAGGTCATTGGTGCCGTTCAGCGCCTGCGGATCGAGATGCGTGATCGCGCGCGCGTCGGCCAGCGGCGTGACGTCGACGTGACGCGCGTCGGCGTAATGGTGCGCGAGACACGCATGCAGCTGCTCACCGGTCACGCCGGCCGGTAGCAGACGCAGTTCGATCGGTACGGTGAGCACGATGCCTTGCCGATAGGCACCGTAGGCCGGCACGAAGAACGGGCGGTGTGCGAGCCCGGCATGCAGCCGGATCTCGGGCGCATGCTTGTGCGCCAGCGCCAGGCCGTACACCTGCAGCGCCGGCATGCGTGCGGCGGCGTCGCCCGATTCGAATGCTTCGATCGCGGCCCTTCCGCCTCCCGAGTAACCGGAGACCGCGTGGATGCTCACCGGGTAGTCGCGCGGCAGCAGGCCGGCCTGCAACAGCGGGCGAAGCAGGCCGATCGCGCCGGTCGGGTAGCAGCCCGGATTGGTGACGCGCTTTGCGTGCGCAATGTGCTGCGCGTGCCCGTCGGCGATCTCGGGAAAGCCGTAGACCCATTCGGGTTGCGTGCGATGGGCCGAACTCGCGTCGATCACGCGTACGGCCGGGTTCCGGATGAAGCCGACCGCTTCGCGCGCGGCCGCATCGGGCAGGCACAGGATCGCGATATCGCATGCGTTGAGCGCGTCGGCGCGCCGCGCGGGGTCCTTGCGTTCGGCCGCCGGAAGCGTGAGCAGCTGCAAGTCGGCGCGGTCGCGCAGGCGCTCCTGAATCTGCAGTCCGGTCGTGCCCTGGTCGCCGTCGATGAAGACAGTGGGGAAGCTCATGATGGTCGTGTTCCTCGCGTTCGGTCGTCGGGGGGAAGCCGTATGGTCCGCCGAACGCCTAGAATAGGAAAAGTTGAATTTACTGACCGTCCGATTCAGCTTTTCTGAATGAGAGGTGTGGGATGCGCGAGATCAGTCTGGATCGCCTGCGTACGCTGGTTGCGATCGCGGACCAGGGATCCTTTGTCGCGGCGGCGCAATGGCTTCATCTCGCGCCGCCGACCGTGAGTCTTCATGTTGCCGAGCTGGAAAGCCGCGTCGGCGCGCCGCTGCTGACCCGCACGCGCGGAAACGTGCGGCCTTCGACGATCGGCGAAGTGCTGGTGGAGCGGGCGCGGCGCCTGCTGGCCGAGGTCGAATCCACGCTGGACGACGTGCAGCGGCAGGTGCAGGGGTTGACCGGGCGGGTGCGCCTCGGTGCGTCGACCGGTGCGATCGCGCACCTGTTGCCGCAGGCGGTCGCCGGGTTGCGTGCGCAGCATCCGGATATCGATGTGCAGATCGCGGTGCTCACGTCACAGGACACGCTGGCGCGCATCGCGCAAGGCACGCTGGACGTCGGGCTGGTTGCGCTGCCGCAGGCGCCGGTCGCGGGGCTGTCGATCCGCGCATGGCGGCGCGATCCGGTGATGGCTTTCCTGCCGGCGGACTGGCCGCTTCCGGCCCGCGTGACGCCGGCGTATCTGGCCGCGCGCCCGTTGATTCTCAACGATGCGACGACGCGCCTGTCGCGGCTCACGACGGAGTGGTTCGCGCTCGCCGGACACCGGCCCGAGCCGCGGATCGAACTCAACTACAACGATGCAATCAAGAGCCTGGTCGCCGCGGGTTACGGCGCGACGCTGTTGCCGCATGAGGCCGGTGCCCCGCTGCCGGATGCGCGCATCGTCATGCGGCCGCTACGCCCGGCGTTGTGGCGCGAGCTGGGGATTGCCCATCGGGCCGGGCCGATCGAACGGCCGACGCAGCACGTGCTCGATGCGCTGTGGGCGCTCGGCGCGCGATAGCGATCGCCGCGCGGTTGCCCGTGCGGGCGGCACGCACGTTCAGAGCCGGTTGTCTTTCGCCAGCGTGAGCACGCGTGCCCAGCGCTGTGCGTCGTGCTTGTCCGTCATCGGCAGTTTCCATTCGCTGCGCACGGTGTCGCGCACCCGCACGACGAGATGCCAGCGGCCGCCGATCGGCGCGGCCTGACAGCCGTCGAGCTGCGACAGCGTATAGCGGCCGTCCGCGCCGTCGTGCGACAGCCACAGCAGCCCTTGTGTCGCGGACACGCGCAACTCGCCCCACGCGCGATGCACGATGTGCGTCCAGCCTTCTTCCTTCGTGTTCGGTGCGATGTCGCGACGGCGCTTGATCCACCATGCGATCAGCGCGATCAGGATCGCGGCGGCGAGCACGGCGGCCGCGATCGCGACCGGCTGGCCGAACTGCGCGGCGATGACGTGAAACAGGTGAACCGCGCCCCATCCGGCAGCGATGAGCGCGAATAGCGCAATGAAAATCGGCATGTTGAATCTGAAAGGAGAGCGGCCCGGCGCATGCATCGCGCCGGGCCGCCGGACACGGCATTACCGGCGACGGTGAATGTCGTGCGTGACGAAGCCCGCGTCGTTGGTGGGCAGCGCGAGGCCGTCCTTCACCGCGAGCGTCTTGCGGATGTCGTCGAGCCCCGCGGACCAGTGGTCGCGCATCGTCGACAGACCGAACTGATAGTCCTTGTAGTGATGCTCGTACGCCTTCTGCTGGTAGATCAGGTGCTGGATGTTGTACTTCTTCCCGCTCGACATCGCGTCGGCCTCGACACACCACGGGTCGTTCTTGCGATGCTCTTCCGGTACCTGTTCGAGCACGTGGCGCAGCACGTTGCGGTAGCGCTGTTCGCGCTGCAGCGTGTCGGTGACGAAACGCGTGCGGCTCGAGTACTGCACGTCCTTCGTGCGTTCGGCGACGTCGGCCATCGTGCGCGGCAGCGGCCCGCGCGCGCTCCACAGATCGACCTGGAACGCGAGCGTATCGCGGCGCGGCCGGGCGCGGAGCACTTCCATCAGCGGCGTGTTCGACACGACACCGCCGTCCCAGTAGTACTCGCCGTCGATCTCGACCGGCGGGAACGCGGGCGGCAGCGCACCGGACGCCATGAAGTGCTCGGGCGCGAGGCGGATGCGCGAGTTGTCGAAGTACACGAAGTTGCCGGTGCCGACGTTGACCGCGCCGACCGATACGCGCGTCTCGCCCGAATTGATCCGGTCGAAATCGCACAGCTTCAGCAGCGTCGTGCGCAGCGCCGACGTGTCGTACCAGCTGATTTTCTCGGGATGGTCGGACACGCCCGGCAGCGGCGGCGGGAAGCGCGGCACGAAGAAGCCCTGCTGGCCCTGCATCATCGCGCTGGCAGCCTGAGACGCGGTGAAGAACGTGCGGACCTGGTCGATGCTGTTGAACAGCGCGAATTCGAACGCGGCCGGAATCGTCGGAAAGAACGCCGGCTGGCAGATCGTTTCCCAGAATTCGCGCAGGCGCTCGACGCGATGCTCGGGCGCATTGCCGGCGATCAGCGCGGTGTTGAGCGCGCCGATCGAGATGCCCGCGATCCAGTCGAGCGGAATGCCCGCCTCGTGCAGCCCTTCGAACACGCCGGCCTGGTACGCGCCGAGCGCGCCGCCGCCTTGCAGGACGAGCGAGATCGTTTCGTACGGCAGTGACCGCGCGGAGGCCGGCGCGCCGGCTTCGTGATGCAGGTCCGCCGCGTCGACGGCCTGCTTTTCGGTGGGGGCGCGGGGCTTCACTGCATGAACCAGCCGTGGCTGACGATGAACGACTGGCCCGTCAGTGCGGCGCTCGGGAATGCCGACAGGAACAGCACCGTCTGCGCGACATCCTGCACCGTCGTGAACACGCCGTCGACCGTGTTGCCGAGCATCACCTTCTTGATCACTTCGTCTTCGCTGATGCCGAGCTCCTTCGCCTGCTCCGGAATCTGCTTGTCGACCAGCGGCGTGCGCACGAAGCCCGGACACACGACGTGCGAGCGCACGTTGTGCTTCGCGCCTTCCTTCGCCAGCACGCGGGCGAGGCCCAGCAGGCCGTGCTTGGCCGTCACGTAGGCCGACTTCAGCGGCGACGCTTCGTGCGAGTGCACCGAACCCATGTAGATCACGACGCCGCCGCGATCGTCCTTGTACATGTGCTTGAGCGCGGCCTTCGTCGTCAGGAATGCGCCGTCGACGTGGATCGCCTGCATCTTCTTCCAGTCGGAGAACGAGTAGTTCTCGATCGGGTTGACGATCTGGATACCCGCGTTCGACACGAGGATGTCGATCGAGCCGAACGTTTCGGCGACCTTGTCGATGCCGCTGTTCACGGCGTCCTCGCTCGTCACGTCCATCGCGACGCCGATCGCCTTGCCGCCTGCCTTGTTGATCTCGTCGGCGACCGCATTTGCTCCGTCCTGGTTCAGGTCGGCAATCGCGACAGCCGCGCCCGCCTTCGCGAGCTCGAGTGCGATTTCCTTGCCGATGCCGCTCGCGGCGCCCGTGACGACTGCGGTCTTGCCATTCAGGTTGCTCATGTTCGAATTCCCGTGGTGAAAGGATTGACAGGGAGAAAGGACTGCGGACGTGTTACTGAGCCAGGTAATCGTAGACGACTTCGCCGAGGCCGAGTGTCAGATCTGCGACGAGGTGCCGGGCTTCGACGATCTCGAGCACGGGCAAATCGGCCACCGGCGCGAGCGCGTGCGACGCCAGCTCGAGCGATGCGGGGCCCGTCCACGCACCCTTCATCTTGATGTCCTGCAGGTAGTAGCGCACCAGTTCGCACACGCGCGCGGTGCCGTCGACGTGCGGGATGATCTTCAGCAGGAAATTGGGGCCGGCGAGACGCTTCGTCTGCTCGTCGATGTCGAGTTCCTTGTGCTTGTAGCCCATCGTGCCGGTCGCGACGCGCACCTTGCCGTAGTCGAGCGTGCCGAGGATGTGGTCGGTGTTCACGTGCAGCGTGGGCGACGCGAGTTTCTTCGGGAAGCCCCACAGCTCGCGGCCGCCGGCGATCGGCGGGTGATCGTCGAGATACATCGCGAGCGTGTAGCCGCCCGGCTGGCCGTTGTATTCGACGGGGATCACCTGGCCGCTTTCGGTGTAATCGCCGAAGCCGGTCGAATCGGCCATGCGAATGAATTCGTAATGCACGAGCGG
Organism: Burkholderia pulmonis; assembly: GCF_984667975.1. Lineage (NCBI taxonomy): Bacteria > Pseudomonadati > Pseudomonadota > Betaproteobacteria > Burkholderiales > Burkholderiaceae > Burkholderia > Burkholderia pulmonis. The sequence continues at coordinate 3,351,994 of NZ_OZ480187.1, read as the reverse complement.
CTCGGTGATCTGCAGCGGCTCGGGAACAATGGCACGGAGCAAGTCCGGATCGGTGCGGTACGTGATGATCAGAAACTCACGATCGACGAAACGGTACGGGCCCATCGGGAAGGCAGGGCTGGTCAACGGCATCGCAAACGCTTTCGATCGGACATCGCTGGGTTTCATGCGGACTCCTTGTTGTTGATCGCTTCGTGGATGAGTGCTCGTAATCGTATGCCTGTGCGTTGCCGTTGTGCGATGCCGCATCTGGAATTAATTGTTGCCGATTTCGAATAATTCGCGGCGTAAATATTGAGATGAACGATGCAAACGGCCTGATTGGCGCCCGGCGGCTCGATGGTCGCACACGTCGATGACGCCATGATGTGAAATAGGTGAGCTTTTACGGGATATAGGGTGAGCCGTTACGGGAGGTAATCGCACGGGAATGTGACAATTGTGTGAACTTGTGTTGCAGTGCAGGCTCTAAGTGCGTTCGTCGCGCGGGTCTCACCCCGGGCGGCCGCCCCATTAAGCATCGCTTAAGCGGGCACGCCCTAGCATCGTTCGTATCCGGCCGGGCAACCGGTCGACCTTTTACGCCCCACGCAACCTGATTCATGCAGAACCTCAATCTCACCCTCTTTTCCGCCATCAACGCCGGGGTTGCACCGCAGCCAGGCGTCGCCCGCCTCGCGATCTTCGCCGCCGACTGGCTCGTCTATGCGCTGCCGGCGATGCTGCTGCTGACCTGGATCTTCGGCGCGCGCCCGACGCGGCGCCAGGCGATCGAAGCCGGCGTCGGCGTTTGCGTGGCGATCGTGCTCGCGCAGGTACTCGGGCATTTCTGGTTTTCGCCGCGTCCGTTCATGGCCGGCGTCGGCACCCAGCTGATTCCGCACTCACCGGACAGCTCGTTTCCGAGCGATCACATGACGTTCGCGTGGAGCATGGCCGTCGGCCTGATGCTCGGCGGCACGACGCGCGTCACCGGGTTCGTGATGGCCGCGATGGCCGTGGCGATCGCATGGGGGCGTGTCTATGCGGGCGTGCACTGGCCGTTCGACATGGCCGGCGGCGTGCTGGTCGGCACGGCCGGCGCGCTGGCCGCGCACCTGTACGGGCAACGCGTGACCGCGCTGCTCGAACGGCTCGGCGATTCGGTGCATGCAGTCGTGATGGGGCGCCGGCACACGCCGTAAGCGGAAGGCGGGAGCCGGCCGGGACGCCGTCAGCCGGGTGTCTTGGCCGAGGATTCGGCCGATGCGGACGGGCCGCCGCCCGCGTCGTGCAGTTCGGGCGTATCGGCCGGATGCTGGGCGGTATCGCGCTCGAGGGCGCTTTCCTTCAGGATCGCGCACATCGCGACGAACAGCGCGAGTACCACTGCGGCGAGGCCGCAATAGCCGACGATCTTCAGGTTGCGAAGGAAAGGCGAAGCGTGGCTTTCTTTTGTCATGACCGGGCGCTCCTGGGCAGGCTGCGGCGGCTGTCGCCAGACAGCGGCGTCGCAGCCATACATATATACCAGCCGCGATACCGGTGCCAAGCCCGCTGGTGCGCCGGCGCCACGATTGTTTCCGTGTGTGCGCGTGCCGCCTGCCCGGCGCCAGGTACCCGTAGACGTCAGTCTTCCAGCGTTTCGTGCACGGCCGCCGCGCCGCGCTTCCAGTAGGCCGCGGCGCGGATGCGCGATTTGTCGACGCCGCGCTCGCCGGTCAGGTGCTGGCGTACCGCGCGCATCGACAGCGCTTCGCCGGCCGCCCACACGTAGCCGTCGCCGGACGGCGGCAGCGGCAGGTCGCGAACGGCATTCAGCAGCGCATCACCCTCCACCGCATCGGCTTCGGCGCGGAAGCGCCAGATTTCATGCACGTCGGCGCGCGTATCGAACGAGATCTGCGCGGTGCGATCCGCGACTTCCAGCACGACTGCCGCGCGCGCACCGGCCGGCAATTCCTCGAGACGCCGCGCGATGGCCGGCAGCGCCGTATCGTCGCCGATCAGCAGGTGCCAGTCGAAACCGGTCGGGACGACGAACGAACCGCGCGGGCCGCCGATGCCGAGCCATTGGCCGACGCGTGCGTGCGAGGCCCACTGCGACGCGGGGCCCGGATGGTTCAGCACGAATTCCAGATCGAGTTCGCCGGCGGCGCGGTCGAAGCGGCGCGGCGTGAAGTCGCGCGCGACCGGCTTCGGTTCGTCTTCCGGAAACTCCGGGCCGTTCGAGCCGAGCGTCGGCAGCGCGGGCCGTTCGGCGCCGGGCGGCGGGAAAAATACCTTCACGTGATCGTCGAACGACGCGGATTCGAAATCCGCGAGATCGGGGCCGCCGAGCGTGACGCGCAGCAGGTGCGGCGTCACGGCATGCACGCGCAGGACCTGCAGCAGGCGGAACTTGAGGGTGTGGCGCACGCGGGTCACGGTGCGTTCGGACGTGTTCTGCATCAATCCGTTCTCCTTAGGGTTTGACGGGGTGGCGCGGATCACGCGCCGGAGCCGTCTTCGATTTCGGCCGTCGCGCGGCGCATGATGGCCGCGATGCGGCGTTGTTCGTCGGCATCGGCGGCGCTCTTGTGCAGCAGCGCACGCTTGAGCGCGAGACGTGCTTCGACGAACTCAGGCAGCCAGCCGGCCTGCGATTCGTCCTGCGTTTCGTTGCCCGCCGATTCTCCGGCGAACGCGCGGCGCATGAATTCCATCTTGCGGGCGAGATGCGTGAGGCGTGCGAACAGCGTGTCGACGCGTTCGCGCTGTGCGTCGAGATGCGCGCGGCCGGCATCGGTCAGCGCATAGCGCTTGCGGTTGCCTTCCGCCTGCGACTCGACGAAGCCGACTTCTTCGAGATACGTGAGCGCCGGATACACCATGCCGGGGCTCGGGCTGTAGAAGCCGTTCGAGCGCGTGTCGAGCGCCTTGATCAGCTCGTAGCCGTGGCTCGGCTGCTCGGCGACCAGCGCGAGCAGCAGCAACTGGAGATCGTCGGAGCTGAACTGGCGGCCGCGCGGCATGCCGTCGTCGCCGAAATCGCCAAAGCCGCCGCGCCCGCCACGGCCACCGAACGGGCCGCCACCGAATGAATCGTGGCCGCGGCGGTGGCGGCCGATCGCGTACCAGAGACCGGCGAATTCGTCAGGGCCGGCATGCGCACCATGACCGTCGCATCGGGCATGGCCGCGGGAGTGGTTGTGTCGCATGATCGAGTCCTATATGTCGTAAAACATATCTAAAGATATATATCGAAAGATAGGGCGTCAAGGGGAATTATTGGGGCTGGATGATCGCGCGCGGCTGTTGTAGGTTGGCAAAAAAGATGACCTTTTTTGCAGTATTTGATCAAAGCTATTGATTTTTTTATTCAATAGTTGTCGGCGCGCTTCCCAGCGTTTTTGTCTGGTCGGGCTGACCAGTCAGGCTTAAAGTAAGAGCCAAAATGCCGCAGGGGGCTTGCGCGGCGACTTCGGGGGAATAAGAAGATGGGTTCTGCCAAGCAGGGCTATGTTCTTTTTTTGCGCTGGCTCCACGATCCGCAGCATGGTGTCAACGAGGCGGCGAAGCGCTTTGCCAATATGGTGTTGGCCGATTTCGACGAGATCGCAGCCACTGCCCGGCAACGGAATGCGCGATCGGCAGCTTTGGCTGGGTTGGCTCGCCTGCACCTTGCGGCGAGCCCCGCTGAACTTCCCGAGATCGATATACCTGCGGCAGCCGAAGAATGGCCATGGCGGCGACTCAAGGAACTGACCGTCGGCCCCTTTCGAGGCTTCCGGCGCGAAGAGCAGTTCGATCTTCGCAGACGAGTGATCCTGTTCTATGGGCCAAACGGCAGCGGGAAGACCAGTCTTTGCGAGGCATTGGAACGGGGTCTACTGGGCTCGGTTGAGGAGGCGGAACTCAAGCGCATCGACGAGCGGCGATATCTCGCGAATATCCATACGCGCAACTTTGTCGAACCGCGACTCGTCGCGACGACCGCGAACGGCAATGACATTCAGGTGATTGCCGACGCTGACCGCTATCGATTTAGTTTTATCGAAAAAAACCGGATTGATGCATTCTCCCGGATGGCCGCCCGGCCCCCGGCGCAACGCACTGAACTCATCGCGGCGTTGTTTGGCATGGACAAGTTCAACGACTTTGTCGGCCACTTCAACGAGCAGATGGATGCTGAACTTGTTCTTCGAAGTGACAAACAGACGGCGTTGCGACTCAAACGTGAGGGCATCGCCCGTGACCAGATGACCGCACGTGATGAAGCCCAGACGTTAGCGCGACATGATGAGGACGATGCAAGCTACGCGCAGGGCTATTCGGCGGGGACGACCTATGCGCGGTTAAAGGAAATCATCGGTACGCCGGAAGCACCTGGGCGCCTGCAGGAACTCAATCACCTTCTGGATGCTGTTCCTGCAGACTGCAAAAATCGCAGCAGAGATCGGCGATACATTGGTGCCTTCGGTTAGCAGTATCAAGCGCTGGTGGAGACGATACCGACACACGCGAAGCGTTACCAAGCTGACCGACTGCAGAGAGAATAGCGGACGCCGCCGCGACAACGTCATCCAGGCGCTATTCGAGGAGGCTGTTAACGAGATATATCTCGATCCGCAGAAGCACTCGGGACAAGATGTCTACGGTAGGTTGGTCGAGAAGATCAATCAATACAATAAGCATCGACCTGACCAGGCGCCGCTTACCTGTCCTGTCGAGTCAACAATGTATCGCTGGCTGCGACGTCTCGATCAGAACGCGATATTGTCGAGTGATTCTCGGATTCTATCTAAGCTTCCGAGCGCCGTCTGCACAGTCGGTGCTTCAGTGCCTCAAGCGCGCAATCTTGCCGAAGGCGGATTGGGGGAGAGTTGTCAACTTGCATCGAGAACACCCTGGTTATGGCATCCCGTATCTCGTCGCTGTCGATAGATGCGGCGCGACTTGGAAAGGACGCGGCCGAAAGAAAGGCTCGCTGGGTGCATGGAATGGCCGTGGCGGATTTTCCTTTGCATCGTGTCGAGATTGACCACACGCCGCTCGACATCTTGGCTATCGACTTGGTCACAAACTTGCCGTCGGGCCGACCATGGATCACGGTTGCCATCGACAGATATCCAGGAGCAGTCGTTCGAGGTTATTGGTGCGCCGCCTGCAGTCACAATGCGGCCAAACTCGGTATCGACCTGATGCGTACGATTGCGGCCGAGCGTGGAGGAATGTGTGTCTCCACAAGCTACGTGAATAGTGCGACAAGGCTGGAGTGGGAGTGCGCGCGGGGCCATCGCTGGCTAGCTACGCCCAATTCTATCCGGCGTGGCCACTGGTGCGCTCGCTGCTATTTCATCAGCATCACAACTACAGGCAAGACGCGTCGAAAGCGACGTCATGAGGTTGCCTAAACCGCCTGCGCCGATTTGATAGCCGGCGATGCGCTAAAATCCAGCGCAGACAGGCTGCGGTCAAACTCCGCGTGTCGAATGAAAGAAATCGAGAGGGCTCATGGTCAAGGCTATCCTAGGCATTGTGATGGGGATCGGTTTTCTCATAATCGCGGCCTTCGTCGCGTGGTCGACTCACGAATTTCTCCAAACGGCGATTGCCGTACCCGGGGAAGTTGTCAGCCTGAATGCAGGCGGGAGCCATCCTCAGGTCGAATTTGTCACCAAAGCAGGCCAGCGTGTCTCCTATCCTCAAGGTGGGATGATCTACGGCATGAAGGTCGGCGATAAGGTGACCGTGCTGTATCAGGAGGACGCGCCTCTGCGATCCGCCACGATCGATCGATTCGGCGCAGTTTGGAATTGGACGTTGATGGCACTGATCTTCGGCGTCGGCTTCATTCTCTTCTCGCTGATGAACCTGCCATCCAGAAAATAAACGACTTGAGAGGGCCACGTGTCAATTTTCAGGCATAGTGACTGGACATACAAAACTGGTGCAACTGGTGGTGTCAGTCTCGAACTTGCCGTTGCTTCGGGCGGCACGATCGTCCTGGCGGATCCCGGCGGTCAACTGTTCGACTTCTATTACGGCGGTCTTGGGATCGGATATGGCCTTGGACTCCGAATCCCGAAGATCAAGTTGCCTAGATTTTCGATACCTGAGATCAAGATTCCGAAGATCGCCGGGCACGAGGTCGGGGGCGCAGGTTCGCTCAAGTCCTTTGATAGCGCTGGCTTGATATACATGTTGCCGGCGTTTGACGGCAAAGAGCTCTCCAAGTCGGATTTTCAAGGGGCTACGGTCTATCTCGACGGAGGCGTCGGCGTCGGGTACGGCAAGGCAGGCACGGCCATGCTTCTCGGTATCAATCCCGCACAACTTGCGCTCGGATTATCGAGCCCCGCAATGATGTGGCTGGCAGAGAACGCAATCGCTCACGCGCGAGCCGCCCTGGTGATGGGCGGGACGACTGTGGGCCTCATAGCTGGAGGCGGCGCAGGCATTTTGGTCGGTTATCTGCATTAACTAGATCAGCGGCCGTGTTCCGATTCGCGCCGGACAGCGTCGAAGTTCGCGCCCCGTCTGCGAGGAGCAAATAACCAGCTCGATGTAGCTGTTCATCGCAGCATACGGGGCAAACAACCTGTCCAACATTCGCGCGAACAAGTGCAACGTGACGTCGCGCAACGCTGCTTCATCGAGAGAGACGACAATCTCGACACCGCGGACGAACGACGGGAACTCGCCATCGGGTGACATCCATCTGATCGCGGGGTGATGGTCCAGGTCGGTGATCGCGTCAATGCTCCGTTGCGCGATGATGCTCGCGCGCGGCGCGTGCAGTCTTAGAAAGTCTTTAAACGCCTTCAACCCCGTTTGCGTCAGATCGAACGGGTGCAACGACATGCCCGCAAGGATCCGCCACAATGCGTCGTGGCCGCGCGGCAGAGTGCTCGGCAAGGTCGGGCGCGTAAGCAATCTAATGGGGCAGGCTAACGCCGCGCCCTCGTGCAGCAGGTCACTGTCGCGTGCACCGATCGGCAACCGGGCGGGCAAATCTCCATTGGTAGCCGTGACGTCGACGTCGACTTGCGGATGTTTCAGTTGGGCAGCACGGCCCTCCAGTCCGATGAGTGATAGCAGCAGTGGCGCGCGCGTTGTTCCAGTTGCCGCATGCGGATCGCGAAACGCAGCCCAGTATGCAATCGCGGGATCAGGGGCGCGAGCATGGCTGAACGCCCGGTAAGGCAATACGTACGTACGTACGTGGCTACTGGTCGATGGCGGGCCCCTCTCTTGTTCAGCCTGCAAGCGATCGCCTAAATGAACGGCATCGATCGAGTACACGTCGAGCGGGGAGCCGGTTTCCAGCGGCTCCGGTGTGACGGGGTATGCCCTATCAGCGCTTGTCAACTGGATCGGAATCGCATCTCGCTTGAACAGATTGACCACCGGTGTGCAGTACAACCGAAAGGATGAGGCATCGAGTTCAGTCAGTACCTGTGCTACGGCGGATTCGGCTGGTGTGTCAAGGATTGCGAGATGCAACGTCAGTCGCTTTGCCGCTGGCGTGCGTGCGGCCCGCCGCATTCGTCCGAGATCGATGTCAACAAAGTCGAATTTTTCGGGGAACGCGAAGGACTCGATGAGCGTTTGGTACGCATCCGATGTAGTGGTCGATTCTTTTGGCAGCAGGCATTCATTCTCGCCAAAACCTACCGATTCGATCGGTATCCTAGATAATGCCGCCCACCGGCCGCTCTGATCGATCTCAACAAATGCGGCGCCGGCACGTAGCAGCAAAGCATCGGTGAGCGCAGCAACGCGCGGCCGATCACCGGACAGGTGAACACGAACTGTACCGGACGGAATTGCCTCATCGAAGATCTCCATCGCTGTCGCGCTGGCGAGCGCGATCGAAAGTATGCCAGTGACATTGGGTGGGAGTCGGACAGCCGCAGGGACGAGCGTAGCCGGGGCATAGCGTACCGAGTGAACTCGTAACGGGGACAACGTGATGTCATAGATTGTTTGAAACCGGTACGGCGCCGCGTTGGCATCGAGCAGCGTGCCACGTGGCATCGTGAACGGCGTTGTCAACTGACCGAAGAGATCCGACGGATCAAACTGCGCGATCGCGCAAGAAGGCACGGTGCGAAGATACTGTGGATACAGCACCTCCAGCAGCGATTCAGTGAATTCCGGATAGGCGTCCTCGAGCTTTGCATCGACACGCGCGGCCAGCAATGCAAACGCCTGGATCATCCGGTCGATATGCAGATCGCCCTGCCCGTTTGCAATCCCGAGTCGGGCGCCGATTTTCGGATAGCGTCGTGCAAATTCCGTAACGCCACGGAGCAGTAAACCGACCTCGTATTCGTAGTGGGGCAACAGGTTATCCATTCACCTTCCCTACAACTCCGTCCCCATATATGAGGTCCAAGAAACGCAAAACTTGATTTTTTCGGCGGCTAGCAGTTTAAAATCCACCGACGAATAATATCCTGCCATTCCGATGCGGGGATCTGAGGGCGCCATGCAACTGTCAGATATTCCAAGTTTTTTTGGGCTACAGAGCAATCGGCTGTTCACCATCCAGACGCCTATGAAGGGCCGATCTGACTTGGTGCTTGTCGATTTTCACGGTACCGAAGGCTTATCTCAAAACTTCGAGTTCCACGTTCGGCTCGCCTCTCAAGACTCGAACATTGAACTGAAGAAGTTGATCGGTCAGCCTGTGACGATCACGTTACAGCTTACTGATGCGCTGGCGAGCTCGGAAGAACGGTATTTCCACGGCTACATAGCCAACTTCACCCACCTCGACCACGACGGTAGCTTCACCATCTACAGCGCGACACTCGTGCCATGGCTTTGGATGCTCTCGCGCAGTCGCGACATCCGGATTTTTCAGGAAGAGAATACCGAAGCGATTCTTTCAAAAGTCTTTCGAGACTACGGAAAGATTGCGTCGTTCGAGTTCCGGTTGTCTAAGGCGACGAAGAATCGCAGCTACTGCACGCAGTACCGTGAAACCGATTTGGAATTTGTCGAGCGCCTCATGCAAGAAGATGGCCTGTTCTTCTTCTTCGAGCACGCGAAAGACGGTCACAAACTAGTCATCTCGGACAACTCGATTAGCGCGAAGCCGATTAGCGGCCGCAGTCCGCTGCTGCAATACACAAAAGGCGAGGCGCTCGACAATCTGGCGGTCATCACGTCATTCCAGGCGAGCCGACAACTGGAATCCAACAGTGTCGGGCTGAAGACGTTTGATTACAAGGCACCGCACGCGCGCCGGTTTGTTTCGGGCGGAACCGAAGTCAATCAGGGCGAAGTACCGTCGTACGAAGTCTACGACTATCTGGGCGAGCATGGGTTTGCGGACAGCGATCGCGGAGAAGCGTTGACGCGCTTCAGAACGCAGGCGCTCGCGGCACACAGCAAGGTCTTCATCGGAACGAGCACGAGCCGGCGGTTGACGCCGTGCCAATACTTCGAACTCGACGATCACTACGACCACAGCAATGCCAAACAGGAGGATCGACAGTTTCTGCTGACGACGATCACCCACAGCGGAACGAACAACTATCAGGCCGGAGAAGGCGCAGCAAACTACCAGTGCAGTTTCACCTGCATCCGCAAGAAGATTCCGTATCGGCCGGCGTTCACGATCGAGCGACCGTCAATCATCGGCCCGCAAACGGCCGTCGTCGTCGGTCCCGAGGGCGAGGAAATTTACACGGACAACCTGGGCCGCGTGAAGGTGCAGTTCCATTGGGATCGGCTGGGCAAGCGAGATCAAGGCAGTTCATGCTGGGTGCGCGTCGGGCAACCGTGGGCCGGTCGCGGATTCGGGATGATCCAGATCCCACGGATAGGTGACGAGGTGGTCGTAATTTTCCTCGACGGTAATCCGGATAGGCCCTTGATCATCTCGAGCGTCTATAACTCCGGGAACATGCCTCCGTGGGGATTGCCCACGAATGCTACACAGAGCGGGATTCTCACGCGCTCGACCAAGACAGGCAACGTCAACACGGCCAACGCCATTCGCTTCGAAGACAAGAAGGGCTCTGAGGAAGTTTGGTTGCACGCCGAGAAGGATCAGCGCCTCGAGGTCGAGCACGACGAATCGCATTGGGTTGGAAACGATCGAAAGAAGAACATCGATCACGATGAGACAGTGCATGTCGGCCATGACCGAACCGAGACGGTCGACAACAATGAGACCATCACGATCGGCGTGGATCGTACCGAACGCGTTGGCAGCAACGAGACACTGACGGTCGGCGGCAACCGGAACGAAACGATCGAGGGTTGGCAAAATCTCCTGATCGCACTTGCTTCGGCCGAGACGATCGGATTGGCCAAGGCGCTGACAATCGGCGCCGGTTATACCGTCACGGTTGCCGGAGCGATGAACACGGCAGTAGGTCTCGCTCAGGCAGAAGAAGTCGGTCTGTCGAAAAAGACGATTGTCGGCAAGACCTGGTCGATCAGCGCCGGGGATCGGCTCGAGATCAAGGTTGGCAAGGCGCGCATCACGCTCGAGAGCAACGGGAACATCTCGATCAGCGGGGCCACACTTTCCATCGATGGTTCGGGCCCGGTGAGAATCAGCGGAAATAACGTCGATATCAATTCATAGGGGGCCGAGATGGGAGTCGCAGAACATATTGCCGCACTGAGTGTTGCACCGCCGACCCAACGGACGGCTGAGCTGGTTCTCGGAACCATAGCCAAGGTCGATTCGAATCATGGTGTCTGGATCGACTACCCCGATAACCCGTACCAAGCTCCACTTGCCGCGATTTGCGCCACGAGTGTCGTTGCGGCAGACGTCGGACGCGAAGTGGTATTGGCATTCGTGCAGGGTGACCCGGCGCAACCTATCCTCATGGGCCTTCTGCGCCGGCACGGAACAAGAAATCAAGCCGAGGCGGAGGCCGCCGTTCACGCCATCACGCCGGCTATCTCTGCGACCACGGAAGCATCGCACGTATGCGTTGAAGCGGCCGAAGCGATGACGCTGAAGTGCGGCCAGGCAAGTCTCACATTGAACAAGGACGGACGCGTCATCGTACGTGGGACGAATGTGGCGACTTATGCCGACGGAACGCTCCGGTTGCGCGGATCGGTCGTCGAGCTGAACTGAACTCGACATGTTGCAACTGCAAAATGTGACGCCATTTGCTGCGGAACGAGCAGTACAGTTCGACCGACACGGCGGGCACCTCTGGGTCGTGGTCGTCAAGGCAACTTACGACCTGCACCCTGACGGCACACTGTCGCTATCGAAACAGCAAGAGCCTGTGAAAACGCATCCGGAGTATTTCGGAGAGCCGGGGCACTCGACCCTGAGGCGAGACGCCGAAATCGTGTTCGCGCATCCGGGGAGCGCCATCATGGTCAACGGTTCGGCATACGCACCCGAAGATGAACCGTTGCGTGAGCTCGATGTCGGCATCTCGATCGGGTCGATACATCGAGTCATCAGGGTGTTCGGCGCGCGTCGTTGGGATTCTGGGTTATTCGGACTGCGTATGACGGATTCCGAATTGTTTTCACGCTGGCCGTTACGGTACGAATTCGCCTACGGCGGAACGAGTTCGCGGCAAAAGGACGGATTCTCCGACAATCCGCTGGGCATGGGATTCTTTGTGGACCGGGACGACGCGCGCGACGGCAAGCTGCCCCATATCGAGGATCCGCGCCATCTGATCAAATCGTGGAAAGACCGACCAGCGCCGGCCGGGATGAATGCGATCCCGCCGCTGTGGCCGGCGCGTGCACGCTACAGCGGTACAACTGATGAACAGTGGATCACGACGCGCGCACCGCTGGTTCCGGACGATTTCGATGTCGCATTCTTCAACTCGGCCTCGCCGGGCATGGCGACCGCAGTTCCGTTAAGAGGCGGCGAACGTGTCGTGCTTGCCCACCTGACGCCGTCGGCGAAAATGACATTTCGGCTGCCTCGCGTGCATTTCAACCTGTTGACGACAATAGGCGGCCGGACGATTCGTCAACACGCACAACTGGATCGCGTGATAGTCGAGCCGGACGACAGTCGATTGGTGATGGTGTGGCGCAGCGTCCTGGCATGCGGGCGTGATGCTCGTCGTGTACAGGTCACGTATGTCGATACCAAGCGGGATCTGCATACCGGGAGGTTCTATGGGGCTTGACAGCCCGATCGTGGTGAGCGGATTCGGTGCGTGTACGTCGGTGGGCTTGTCCGCTGCCGAATCTTGCAATGCCGTACTGTCGAGCGTGTCGCGCATCGCGCGACACAAACGCTACCCGTATGCCCGCAGGGGCGGCGCCATTGCGCTCGCGAAGCTCGATTGTCTGAGTGAGGATGCGGCCTGTGTTTCGCGAATGACGGAGCTGGCTCGCCGGGCGCTGGACGATTTATTGGCCCGTCATGGGCACATTCTGGGCGCATCCGCCGGGATGCCGGCAAGGCCCATTCCGGTGCTGCTTTCGCTCCCGCCCGAGCGTCCCGGTTTGCCGCATGCGGATATCGCGTCCGTCGCCGGGGAAATCTGCAAATCGATGCCGCAATTTTCACGTGGCGGGAGTCGATTTTTTTGCAGCGGGCATACGGGTTTTATCGCGGGTCTGGCCAGGTCGGTCGACATCTTGAAGGCTGGAGAGGCGGATTTTTGCATCGTTGGCGGGGTCGACTCGCCGCTCGATATGAATTATCTGCACTGGCTCGACGATACCGACCGACTCAAGCACCAGGACAATCCGTTCGGCATGGTTCCAGGTGAGGGTGCGGCTTTTGCTCTTCTGCGCGCGGACGTGGGGCGAGCGTCAGTGGAGAACACGACGCGTGTCGTATTGCGCGCCGTTGGTCTCGCTACGGAAACCATGCCGTGGTATGCCGATCGGGCGTCGCGCGGCGACGGACTGACGGCCGCAATCTCGCAGTGCTTGTCCACCGACATCCAGGTGGACAATTGCTATGGCGATTTGACCGGCGAGACCTGGCGCAGTGCCGAATGGGATTTCGCGTTTCTGCGTAACGGCCGCCAGTTTGCGCACCCGCTCGATATCAGCCACCCGGCGGAGATTTGGGGCGATACGGGGGCGGCGTCTGCCGCAATGCTGTGTATGTTGGCGCACGATGAACTCACGGATATCGTGACGCCGCGACGGCGTTCGCTGGTTTTTTCCGCATCGGATACCAGGCTATCTCGCGCAGCCTGCCTGCTTGAGCGTATGGGTTCTCATGAGGGGGAGGCACCGTGGCATCTACAGTAATCGTCAACAAGCTGACCAATGTTCATTCGAAAAGCGGGGGAATCGCTACCTGCGCGGCGCCGGACTTTTGCAAGACGCCGGGCGCCGGTGTGGTGCCTTATACGAACGTTGCGTTTTCGCGCGATCTGGTCAATGGATCGAAGACCGTTCGTACGAATGGCGTTCCCGCTGCGCTGAAGGAGTCGGAGTTCAAGCCCAGTTATGGCGACGAGCCTGGTGTGGGAGGCGGCGTCGTGTCGGGCGTCAATCGCGGATGGGCGAAATTTACGAACTACAGCTACGACGTCAAGATCGAGGGGCGCAATGTCGCTCGGCTCTCGGATCCCATGATGATGAATGGCAATAACCCGAATACCAATACGCCGGCCGAGGTCCAGTCGAATCTGCTCGACCAGGGCGGAATTCTATGCCGCATTTTTTGCTGGTGCGATGCGGGGAATGATGGTGGCGACTTCGTCAAGATCAAGCAAGTGCCGACGGGCGGGATAACCGCCTGATGCAGGAGAATTTCATATGCCAAAGATGTCGGATAAGGAAAAATGCTTCCAGGAAGCATGGGACAAGTACAAGGACGCAACCGGCAACAAGGACATGGATATCGAGTCCCAGAAGCCTTGGGGGCAACGCCCCGATGGCAGCTGGAACAGCAAGTATTCCAGCTGGCAGCACCTGCTCAACAGTTTCCTGAAAGGGGCGACCGAACAGATGCGCTTCCCGGACCTCACGGTAACCAACGGCGGAAAAACGAGCGTGCTCGATCTGAAGTTCACGCGCTCCGATGGAACCGTGGATACCTGGCGAACGAACCCAGGTGCAGGCAATGGTAATTTGCAGCGTCAGGACTACAACACGATCAACGAGCAGCAGAACGGCGGGCGTAATCCATACTCCAATGAGGACCCGAGCCTGGACCCGGAGAAATGCGGGTGTGGGAAGGGTACGAAGGTCCAACAAGAAGAGGTCGTGAAAGAGGTTCCAGCGATGGGGATGTATGGCATGCCTCTTTTCGAATCTCCCAATGGGTTGCCATCTTTTGGCTTGGGCGGAGCTGGGGCTGGGGGTATGGTTCCCGAATTCGTCATTCCGTGAGGAGCGTGATGCAAGACGCAATGAATCTTGGCTTCGAAAGGGCCGATGTCGCTTTGATCAGTCCGTGCCTGTTATTCGAGTGGGCGATGGAGTTCGACGAAGGTCCTGAAATCTTCGATTTCTACAGGCGTGCGCGGGAAGCATTGGGCGATCGCCTGACGCACTACAACACTGGCGACGGACGCTGGAAGCCCATCAACAAGCGGGCGGAAAGTCTCGTCAAGACCTGGTGCGAAAACCCCATCCCTTTTCCGAAGAAATTCTATTGCCTGATGGAAAATGGCGCCGATGCGGGGGCGACGGCCAGCAGCCTGCGAATCGACTTCGCCCATCGTCCGTATGTTGAACCGACGCCTGACGAACTCAAGCAATGGCGTGCGACAGAGCGGCGATCGCTCCCGATGCACACGATCCTCAATTTGACGTTGCCGCTCGACCATCCGCTGGTGACCGGCAATCGTGTCGCGGACTGGCTGTGCGAATTCGATATCGTGGCGAACAGACGCTTTATTTCGGGATCCTGTGGATTTGGGCTCAACTTTCCCATCAATTTTCCATCTCCCGATCTGGATACGGAAACCCGCAATCGGGTAGCCGCGTTGATGCAGCGATATCCTGGGTTCGATGTCGCGAGCGTCATGGTCGGCGTTGGCAACAAGTTGCGGCAGCGCGACCCCGAGTTCACGGAGCGGCATCAGGCAGCCATTGCGCGTCCCTATCTGAAACGGGCGAACTGGTTGACCTTCCTGAGCGAGAATCAGGTCGACTGGATCGGCGGCATTTCCGGGATCGAGGAACACATTGCCGGAACAGCGGTGCGTATGCGCCGGCTCAAACATGGTGTGTGCCTGCAGGCCACGCCGGAGCCACAGCTCGGAGACGCCTCTCGCGACGATTACGTTGCTGCATACAGTCCTGTGGCAAAACTGGTGCGACCGGTCAGGCTCGATTCGGTGGATGGCGGCCTGCTGCCATGGGAGTTTCGGCAGCACGGGGCGCAGGAATGGCTCGATGTCTTCGATCGATCGAATCATTGACGAGGTATGCGTGATGCGAGTCGATATCACGGGACGCGGCATGGGCGTCGCCTATCTCGAAAAAAATGCAGAAGGGACCTCGCTCGAAACTTCCGATCTGGTCATGTCCGATCCGTTGCCGTTATTTGCCGGGTACATCGATCTTGGCTTTTATGTGAGCGATGCTCGCGAGCATCGCCGGGCATCGGCGAAGGTCGTGTCGTCGACGTGGGATCCAGCGAGCGAAACGCAACGTTGGCGCGTTGCCACGGATCATCTTCCGGCATGGCAGTGGCGGGTCGCGACCAATCTACTGGCGGCGATGGGCATTCGCCCCAGCATCGTGCACATTGAAGAACCTGACGCGAATGCGGTCGAGCGGGAGCTTGTCGTGGATCAGGGGGAATGGCCTCGCCCCCCGGTTGATGCGCCATTTGCGTTCGTGCAGAAGCTCGACGGGCGTGATTCGATTCGCGGGTGTGAAGTACAAATCGAGTTCGATCAGCCCCTCACCAAAGAGGCCGCAACCCCGATATGTGCCGCGATCGAGACATGGGCGAACGTTGTCGCCCGGAGCGGCTTCGCTCCGCCGGGCGTCGATCCCGCGAACGCGGGAACGTTCGCGAGCGGCACCTATCAGTATGATTCGCATACGATTGCTTCGAGTTTCGACTACGTATTCAGAGTCGATCCGGCGTGTTTCGATGCACTCGTCGGCTATTTGTCGAGAATTCATCGCGACGGGCGAAAAATCCGTCGACTGACGGTGACCTGATGCCATGTCGGATAGCAACGAACTGTTTTCCGAGCGTTTCTGTACGGAACACCTCGAGGAAATCGTGCATCTGGACCGCGTCCGTGAGCGGGCTTCGCTCTTGTCCGATTTTACGCTCGACGATTTCGTTCGAATGGACAGGCGCCTGCTCGGTCACTTGAGAGGTCTGACATTGCGCGAAGCGACCGCGTGGCGATGCATCAGAAATTGCATCGACACTCAAGGGGCCACGCCGGGAATGTTGTTTGCAGCGGGTATCGTTGCGTTCGCAGGAGGCGATCGGGGGCGGCTCGAAGAATATCGGACATGGTTGGACGATCAGGTGCCGCGCTATCCATTGATGGAAAAAATCGCAAAATGGATCGGGCCTGCCTGGTATCGGATCGGTGAATTCAGGCTCGCCGGGCTCGATAACGATTTCGACGTCATATGCCGACTGAACGCCGCAGCAACACCCGAAGAGGCTGATGCCGTCATTGCTTCCACGCCGCGGGATTCGGCATCGGCGGTCGTGACCGCGATTGCCAATACGGTTCGCCAGTTCGGATTGAAGCGCTTTGCGGGCGACATGACGATTCTGCTCGAGCATCAAGACCGTGCAGTAAGGTCCGCGGCGTTCATGGCGCTGCTCCGGCTCGAGGGCGCGGCCGCACTCGACCGGCTTTGGCGGGCTCAGTGGACGGATCTGGATTGCCCCGAACTCTTTTATCGCGCCATGACCGTTTTGCCTCCGTCCGTCGTTCCGGAATGGATCGAACGACTGGAAAATCAGGGGCAGCGCCGCGAGGCGCTTGTCTGTGCTGCATTTTCCGGATTGCCGGCTCAGATTCCTTACCTGTCCGGCAAAATCGATGCTCCTCAATTGTCGACGTTGGCAAAACTGTGCCATGTTGCCGTTGTGGGATATCTACCTGCGGAGCGCGTGTCTGGTCCGGGGCGGATCGGAAAGGACGATTCGAGCGTTGAATTTGCACCCCTCGATCAGCCGGAAATGTTCTTTTTCCACGAGGGGAACCATCGAAACGCGCAGGATGGCGCAGAATTGCAAATTGAAAATGCGTCATCGGGTAGTCGCGTCATCGCTGGTCAAGCGATATCGATACAGAATGCTATTTCGATATTTCAAAAAGGAGGGCAGCTGCAGCGCGTCATCGCTGGATATTGGCTTGAGAATCTGGAGGGAGGGGGCCGTCTCGACCCCACAGCTCCGGGCTTTTTTCAGGTCCAAGAACTTTCGGCGATGCCCCTCAGATTTGCATAAGCGGCCACTTCGCCCTTCTATCGGAGACTAACTTTCATGACGAGAGCGGCGTTAGATGTTGGCCGACAGCCTACTGCTCCGGCGTGTGATGGGGAAGCACGTGCGTGGTCGACGCGAATGTTAGTCGGACACACCGTCAGTCAACTTACGCGCACTTCCCGCCCACAACTCCATGATGTGCTCCGGTTCCGAGGCGCACCAGGCATACGAACCCCATGCCAGTTCCGAAATGCTGTTACGAAACGTCTGCCCCGAGCGGTCATCCGAACGCCGATGTGGCGGCAACCGAGGAATTCTGCTTAGCTGGTTGATCGGACCTATGGCACCGCACGCGACTTTTCTACCGCTATTCGGAACTAGGACCAATGTCGCTTGCTGCCCAAGTTCATAGAATCCTCAGCCGGTACGACCGAGAGCTATCTCACTCTCTTAGCAAATTTCTTGTTTCCGGGAGCAAAACAGATACGAAATCATCGTATCTACGATCGTAGCCCTTCACTGTTTGCATACCATGCGCATATTTATAGCGCACACAGGCTTGCCATTGGGCCGTGAACCTCAAGCGAGCAGGGCATCGGCAACTCGTATGTGGCGTAGGTCGGGCCGTCTCGATCCATGAGTGCTACCTTTTCTTGGGCCCCACCCTGAGCGTAAGTCTCTGATTTTCAAAAACTTCTAGACAGGGCTTCGATCTGGGGCCAACTTTCTGCGAATTCTGTAGGGAAAGGCCATCTTTTCTGCCGCATCCTCGCGAGGAAATTTGCAGAAAAGATGACCAAGTCATTGATTTGTATGGGCCGCGGAGGTCATCTTTTTTGCGACCCTACAGCTGTGCCGGAGTGCTTGCGGTGAGGATTTCCGTCGATGAACGCCAACGATGTCGCAGGCGAGTCGACTCCGGCGACCGGAGGACGGTCGATGCCGGATCCGGTGTTGCTGTCGTTCAACCCATAGACCGGATACGCGGGTGCCGACACGCTTGCGAAACTTTCGCCGTCGCACAGCAGGATTTCTGAATAATTTAATTAATGGAAATTATAAAAACATCAATGGACATTATTTAATTTATCGAAATGATTTATTTTATTTTCGCCCGATCAAACAAAACGTCCGCGACAGCAAAGGTCATTAAATTAATCTCGTCATTCAATGTCGTCATCACTGGATAGCGCATGTGTGGCGGCGGTTTGGGCGCTGATGACGAATTTCGACCCTTTATTTGCGATCCGGAAATTCACCGAAAATGTAAAGCATTGCAATATAAAATCGCGAACCGGTTATTCCGGTTGCGGCCCATGATTTTATTTGGCAGGATTTTCATCAAGTTGTCCGGTTTTAAAACAACAAAGCGCTCGACCATTCAATTTACTGAAATGACGCACGGCGACCGGGCAATGATTTGAAAGGAAACTGGCCAGACAACAGGAAACGAGGCGCGGACGATCGGCACTGTTCGCGGTCATTGAATCAATCGCTTGCCCGGTAGCGTCGATGCGTCACTCGAGCGAACCGGGCGAATCCGACACGGGGCGGCCATGGCGATACTCAAGAACGATTCTTCCGGCGAAGCGTGCCTGCTCCGCGCGTATCACGTGTTCGGTCGCGACGATGCACGTTGCGACACGGTCATCCGGGACGGGTCGGTGTCCCGTGTCCATGCCCATATCCGCTGGGTCGGCGGCCTCTGGGAGCTTCACGATCACAGCAGCAACGGCACGTCGGTCTCCGGCGTGTCGTTGCGCGACGGCGAGCACGCGGTGCTGCGGCAAGGCGACGTGATCCGCTTCGGCAGGGCCGGGGTGGCGCCCTGGCGGGTCGAGTCGCTCGACGATCCGGCCGACACGCTGTGGCCGATACGGGGCGCCGCGGCGCCGATCGTGCTCGCACCGCGCCAGAGCCTGCCTGCCCCGGCCGCCCAGCCGGTCACGATCATCCGTTCGCCGGCCGGCGAATGGCTGTGCGACGACACGTTGCCGCCGCGTGCGCTCCATGACGGCGACGAAGTGTCGACCGGCGACTTCACGTGGCGCCTCGCACTCGCGCGCAACGGCTCGACGGTGATGCTTGCCGCACCCGTCGATCCGGTCGCGCCGGCGCAGATGCTCGAATTCTTCGTCAGCCGGAACGAGGAGCACGTGCGCATGCTGCTGCATGTCCGCGGCGGCGTGGTCGACCTCGGCGAGCGCGCGCATCACTACAGCCTCGTCACGCTCGCCCGTGCCCGTTCGGCCGACATGCAGGCCGGCTTCGACGCCGCCACGCAAGGGTGGATCGAACTCGACCGGCTCGCGCGCATGCTCGGCATCGATACGTCCCATGTCAACGTGCAGATTCATCGCGCGCGGAGCCAGTTCGCGGCCTTGCCGGGGCTGGGCGCGAGCCAGCTCGTCGAGCGCCGGCGCGGCAGCGTGCGCTTCGGCGATTTTCCGTTCCGGATCATGCGCGGCGAGCATCTCGAATGCGAGTCGGTGCCGGCCGCCGGGCCGCGTATCGGCGTGCCGCGTGCGGCGCCGGGCCCGGTCGTCCATTACTCGTGAACGCGGGGGAGACGGCCATGTCTTCAACGGTAGCCCGCTCGTCCGCCGGGCCGGACGTCGCCAAACCGGGATGGCACGCAGCGCCGTTCGCGGCGCTTGCCGGCACATGGCACTACCGGCTCGGCGCGCTGCTCGGCGAAGGCGGCAACGGCGTGGTGTTTCGCGCGACCTGCGCCGAGACGGGGCAAGACGTTGCGATCAAGCTGATGCGCGACGATGCGGCGCTGACCGCGGCGGAGCGCATGCGCCGGCGTGCGCGCTTCCGGCGCGAGACGAGCCTGTGCGAGGCGCTGCGGCATCCGAACATCGTCGCGCTGCTGGATCAGGGCGAAGCGCCCGACGGGCGGCTGTTCGCCGTATTCGAACTGGTGGAGGGCCGGACCGTGCGCGACCGGCTCGCAACGGACGGGCCGCTGTCGGCCGTCGACACCGGGCGATTGATGACGGAGGTGCTCGACGCGCTCGCGGCCGCGCATCGTCGCGGCATCGTGCATCGGGATCTGAAACCGCAGAACATCGTGATCGCGACGGCCGATGACGGGCCCCACGCGAAGCTTCTCGATTTCGGCATCGGTGCGCTGCTGCCCGGTACCGACGACATCGCGCGCCAGACCGTGACGCTCGCGACCGAGGTGCTCGGCTCGCCGCCCTATTGCGCGCCGGAGCAGTTGCGCAACGAGCCGCCGACGCCTGCGAGCGACCTGTATGCGTGGGGCCTGATCGTGATCGAATGCCTGACGGGCGATGTCGTCATGCAGGGCGCAAGCGTGGCGGACATCCTCTATCAGCAACTGAGCCCGGTGGATGTCGCGCTCCCGCCGTCGATCGCGTCGCATCCGCTCGGTACGGTATTGCGGCACGCACTGAACAAGAATCCGCTGCAGCGTGCGGCGTCGGCCGACGCGCTCGCGGCGCAGTTTCGTGCGCTCAACTTCGCGGCGCTCGTCGGTCAGTTCGATGCCGGCAGGCAGATGCGCTCGCGTCCGCCCGCGCAGCACGGCGAGACGATCGCCGCGGTCGGCGAATACCGCCAGATCACCACGCTGTGCTGTTGCGTGACGATCGCCGGAGAGGGCCGGCAACGCCATGCGGGAACCGAGCACGGCAATGCGCTCGACGGCTACGAGGAACAGTGGCTGACGAAGTGCGCCGATATCGCCGTCGGCTACGGTGCGCACACGGGCGGGCGGCTCGGCGACACGCTGCTGTTCCACTTCGGCCTGCAAGGCGACATCGACCGGCCCGCGCGCCGCGCGGCGCGGGCGGCGCTCGACATGGTGCGAGCCGCCGAGCGCGCACGGCTGCCGGTGCCGACGGCTGCCGGCGGTGTGGCCGGTGCAGAAGACAGCTGGCGGGTCGAAGTGGCCGCCGCGATTCATGTCGGGCAGGTGCTCGCGCATGCGGCGCACATGTCGGGCGTATCGACGTCCGCCGCGGTGTCGCGGCTGTTGCGGCTGGCCGGGCCAGGACAGGTCCTGATCAGCGACGATGCGCGGCTCGTGCTCGAACGGCATGCCGATTCGCGGCCGTCCGCATTGCGGCTCGCGCGGGCGGGCCTCGTGTCGCAGCCGGTGCATGAACTGCTCGGCGAGCGGCACGCCGATACGCCGTTCGATTCGCTCGACGCCGGCATGCGCACACCCATGGTCGGCCGCGCGCGCGAGCTCGATGCGCTGCTGCGCGTGTGGCGCGAGACGCAAGGGCGCCATCGTCGCGCGCTGCGCGGCGAGCCTGCGGCGCACGGCGTGCCGCGGCTCGTCGTCGGCGACGCGGGCTTCGGCAAGTCGAGGCTCGTGCACGAGCTGTGCGAGGCCGTCCGGACCCGCGGCCACGCGTTCGCGCATTGCGGGTGCCTGCCCGAGCGGGAAAACCATGCGCTGTTCCCGGTCCTGCGGTTCATCGGCGCGCATTGGCATATCGATGCCGACAGCGCGCCCGGCGTCGCGCTCGCGGCGATCGACGCGATGATCGCGCCGCTCGACTGCGATCACGCGGCAGCCCGGGTTGCGCTTGCGACCTGGCTGGGGCTGCCCTGCGAGGCGGGCGGGTTCCTGTGGTCGAGCGTCCGCGAGCAGCACGCGCTGTTCGATGTCCTCGAGCAATTGATCGTGTCGCTCGGCAATGGCGCGCCGGTGCTGCTCGTGATCGAGGACGTTCAGTGGATCGATCGCTCGACCGACGCGTTTCTTGCGTATCTGCAGCGCTCGCCGCGTGCGGCGGCACTGTGCATCGTGCTCACGTCGCGCCCCGACAAGCTCGCCCGCTGGCGCGACACGACCGATCGCCTGGTGCTGCGCCGCCTGCCGCGCGACGATGCGCAGCGCCTGATGTCGGCGCATCTGGGCCCGGGCACGTTCGATCCGGCGTGGCTCGACCGGCTCGCCGATCGTACGGCGGGCATTCCGCTCTTCATCGAGGCCGTCGCGCGCGAACTGGCGCTGGGCGGCGCGGACGGCTCGCTCGCCGGGCCGTGGGCAACCGACCCGAATCCGCTCCCGCTCAGTCTCGGCGGCATGCTCGGCCTTGCATTCGACCGGATCGACGACGCGCGCGACACCGCGCAGCTCGCCGCGACCATCGGGCTCGAGGTGGATGCGCAACTGCTCGCGGAGGCATCGTCGCACGACCGGACGACGCTCGACGCGCATCTGCGGCTGCTGCTCGAAGAGCGGATCGTGTATGCGCAACACCGGCGCGATCGCGTGTTCTATGCGTTCCGTCATGCGCTGATTCGCGACGCGGCGTACGAATCCATGCCGCCTGCCGTGCGGCGCGACAACCATGCGCGTGTCGGCTGCGCGCTGGTCCGGCAAGCCGATCGCGGTGCCGGCGCGCACGCGTTCGGCGTCGCCGGACACTTCGCACGCGCAGGCGCTTGCGCGGATGCGATCGCCCACGGCATCGACGCCGCGCGCCGTGCACTCGAACGCGCCCGGTATGACGACGCGATCCGCTACGGGCAGGCCGTGTTCGGGTGGCTCGACCACGCCGACCACGCGCAGCGCGAGCACGACAGTGCGCGTATCCGCACCACGCTGACGCACGCGACGATGGCGCGCTTCGGTTGGGCCGATCCGCAAGTGCGCGAGCATGCGGAGCAGTTGTTGCGGCACATGCAGACGCTTGACGATCCGGAGCTCGAAATCAGCGCGTTGTGGACGTTGTCGACCTACTACCACGTGGCAGGCGATCGCCCCACCGTGCGCGCGATCGGCCTGCGGCTCGATGCACTCGCGACCGAGCGCGGCGATGCGGGCGTCCAGGTCGCGGCGGACGCGATGCGCGGCATGAGCCTGTGGGTCGACGGTCACTTTGCGCGCGCCCGTACCGCGTTCGACGCCGTGCTGGCCGGCTACGACGTGCGGCGCGACGCGGGCCACCGGCGCATCCTGGGCCTCGATACGCGCGCCTGGGCGATGGCATCGCTCGCGAGCGTGCGCTGGTGCATGGACGACGACCCGCAGCCGACGCTCGCGATGGCGCGCGAAGCCGTGTATTGCGCGACGTGTCTCGACCATCTGCCGACGCTCGGCGTCACGATGATGTACCTCGCGCGCACGTACCAGCTCGCAGGCGATCGCGACGCGGCGCGATCGCTGTCGGAAGCGATCCTCCGCCTGTCGGACGCGCACCGGCTGCGCGCGGTCGGGCATTACGCCGCGATCATTCATGCGTGGGCGCTGGACGATCGCGCGGGCGTCGTCGCGCATCTCGATGCGCAGCGGCAGTCGGGTGGCCTGCTGGGGCTGACCTACTACGCGTCGCTGCTTGCCGAGCTGGATGCCGGACGCGGCGACTACGGCGCCGCGCTCGCGCAGATCGGGCAGTGCCTCGCATGGTGCGAGTCGACCGGGGAACGGTATTACGAAGCCCAGCTGTTGCTGAAGCAGTGCGAGTACTTGCGCCGGGCCGATCCGCGTTGCGGGGGCGTGGCTGCGCTGGACGCGTGCCGGCGCGCAGTCGAAATTGCAACGACGGCGGGCATGGGCCGGATCGCCAGGCTCGCCGAAGCGACGTTGCAGTCGTTGCCGTAAGCAGTTCCATTCGTCATTCAGGAGAGCAGACCGATGAGCAAGGATCTTCGATTACCGACGTACGAACAGTTTCTCGAATACCGCGCGACCGTCATCCGGGCAATCGCCCTCGCATGGCATTCCCCGGCATTTCTCGACGAGCTCGAGACCGACCCGGTCCACGCGTTGCGCGAGCATTTCGACTATCACTTTCCGTTCAAGCTCGACCTGAAGGTGCAGATCAAATCGTCGGAGTGGACGCCGACCGTCAACGGCGACTGGACGGGCGGCCAGAAAAACAGGCTCACGCTGTACTTGCCACCCGCGCCGGCTGACGAGGCGCAATTCGCGCAGGCCCTGGCCGCGTACAACGCGAGCCACATCACCATCATGGAATGACTCCGGGGAAACCGACATGTCAAAGGACAACGCTAATCCGACGCTCGAATCGATGCTGGAATTCCAGAAGGTCTATCTGCGTGCGATCGCGCTTTCATGGCGGGATCCGGCGTTCAAGGGCGAACTGCTGGACAAGCCGCTGGATACGCTCGCGAAATACTTCGGTTACCAGTGCCCGTGGATCATCGACATCGAGATCGAGAAGACGGACGGCGACCATGGCTGGACGAGCGACGGGAAAGGCGGCGGGAGCTGGAACCTGCCGCGCAACGCGATGACGGTCGGCATACCGGAGCAGCCGACGAACCTGGACGAGGAGGCCGTTGCACTCGCGGCCTACTGCGACGCGGGGCCGTGTTACCTGTTCACCTGTTGCTGACCGGGCGCGGCTGAACCGCGCACCATTGCGCGGCCCGGGGCGGGTGCCCGGGCCGCGCAACGTTTTTCCGATCCATCGCACGGAACCAGACGATGCTCGACGACCTTTCGCGCGTGTTGCGCTTCAAGCCGCATTTGCTCGTGCTCGATGCGGGGCCCGAAACCCTGTTCGTCGTCGACGAATTCAGGCGCGCGATGCTGTCCGGCGCGATCTACGTGCGGATCGCCGCGTGCCTGCGGGCGCGCATGACGATCACCGAAATCGTGACGTCGCTGGCCGGCACGTTCGGCGAATGGGACGTGCTCGCACGGCTCGATCACCTGGTGCGCCGCGGGTACGTGCGCGCCGATCCGCCGCACGATGACGATGCGGCGCGCGGCTTCTTCGAGCGTGCCGGACTCGACGGCGACGCGGCGTGTGCACGTGTCGCGCAACTGCGCGTCGCGGTGGAAACCTTCGGGGCCGACGGCACGGCGCTGCGGCGCGCGTTCGACGCGGCCGGCATCGATGTCGTGCCGGATGCGGAACTTACGGTTGCAGTCGCCGATACGCACGATCGCGACGATCTTGCCGCGTGTGCCGCCCGCGTGACGGCGCGCGGCGGCGCGCTGCTCGTCGTGGCCGGCGGTGGCGTGCAGACGCTGATCGGGCCGTTGCTGGCCGGTGCCGATGCGCCGTGCATCGAATGCGTGCGCTACTGGATTCGCGTCAACCGGCCGGTCGAGGCGCTGCTGGCGCACCATCACGGCAGCGACGCGACGCGCCTGCCGCCGGCCGCGTCGCGTGCCGGGGCCGCGGCGACGGCGGCGCTCGTCGCGGCGACGGTCGAGCAGATCGCGGCCAACCGCGCGGTGGCGGAACGCTTGCACGCGCATATCGTCGTGCAGCGCATCGACACGCTGGCCACCGAACGGCACCGCGTGATCCGGCGCCCGCAATGCACGTGCTGCGGCAATCCCGCATGGATGCGCGAGCAGGCGGCGCGTGCGCCGCGGCTTGCCGCGCATGCGCCGTTGGCGCGCGCCGACGGCGGCTACCGGACCGCCGATCCGCAACAGGTGTTCGAGCGTCACGCGCATCTGATCTCGCCGGTCAGCGGTGCGATCGCGTATCTGCATCCGATGCCGAAGCGGCACGCGGGCCTGCGCAAGGTCTATGCGTCGGGCTTCCTCGTGTGCCCGGCCGCGGTGCCCGACAGCAACCGGTTCGACCGGATCTGCTCCGGCAAGGGCCGCACCGACGAGCAAGCCCGCGTGAGCGCACTGTGCGAGGCGCTCGAACGCTTCAGCAGCGTGTATCAGGGCGACGAGGCGACGTTGACCGGCAGCATCGAAAGCCTCGCGGCCGATCCGGCCTGCGATGCCGAGCCCATCCACGTGAACGATCTTCAGCAATTCAGCGAACGTCAATTCGACGCGCGCGACGCGATCAATGCGTTGACCCGCGATGTCCGCAAGCAGGTGCCGCCGCGCTTCACGTCGCACGACGTCATCGACTGGACGCCGGCGTGGTCGCTCGTGAACGGCGAGTGCCGCCTCGTGCCGCTGAGCTACTGCTATGCGGAAGCGCCCGGCAGTGCGCAGGCCCCGGCCGCCTGCGTGCACAACCCGAACGGCTGCGCGGCCGGTTCGAGCATCGACGAGGCGATTCTGCAGGGCATGCTCGAGTTGATCGAGCGCGATGCGGTCGCGATCTGGTGGTACAACCGGATCGCCCGCCCCGGCATCGATCTCGCGAGTTTCCGCGATGCGTATTTCGATGCGCTCGTACACGAATACGCGACGTTCGGATGGCGCGTGTGGGCGCTCGACATCACCACCGATCTCGGCGTGCCGACCGTGGCCGCGCTCGCGGAGAATCCGCAGGACGGGCGTTTCTCGATCGGGTTCGGCTGTCATCCCGACGGCAGGATCGCGGTGCAGCGCGCACTGACCGAAGTCAACCAGTTGCTCGATATCGCAGCGGATGCGCCGCATCCGTGGGATCGCGACAAGCTGTCGGAAACCGGATTCCTGTATCCGGCGACGGGTGCGCCCGCAACGACAGGCACGTCGTGGCAGCCGTTCGATGCCGCGTCGTTGCCGGCGACGCTCGCGGATTGCACCGCGCGCATCGCGGCGGCCGGCATGGACGTGCTGGTCGTCGACAAGACGAGGCCCGATATCGGCTTGTGCGTGGTGCAGGTCATTGCGCCGGGGCTGTGCCATTTCTGGCCGCGTTTCGGGGCGCGGCGGCTTTATTCGGTGCCGGTGGAGCGGGGTTGGCGCGCGCAGCCGTGCGACGAAACGGCGCTGAATCCGGCGCTGCTGTTTCTGTGATCCGACCGCCGCGCTGTTCATGTCGACAAACGCCATCGGGCGGACCGGTCCGCCCGGTGTCGCCGGGCGCCTCGTGCGAAGCCTGCACCGGCCCTGTCGAGGCGCCCGTCCGGGATCAGCGGTTGTTGGCGGTGATGTAGGGATCCCAGTAGACGTAGCCCTTCAGTTGCGCGTGCCGATCGTAAATGGCGACGACGAACTTGTAGGTTTCGGTGCCGGGCCGGAGCACGGTGGCCTGCGCGTAGTAATCCGCGCGCGGCTCTTCGTTCACGCGGTTGCTGTCGGGCCAGCCCGCTGCCGGGTAAGGCTCCGTGACGTTGGCGGTGAGGTACGACACCTGGCTCAGCAGGTTGCCGCTGATCGCCGTGAAGCGATACAGGAAGCACTTGTAGTCGGCCACGTCGGTTAGCGACACGGTGCGCCAGCGGATCACGTCGTTGACGTCGGCCTTGATCCGCAGATTGCTGCCGGCTTCACCCTGGTTCACGCCCTGCAGCGGGCCCTGCCCGTAGCCATACGCCGCGTTGGCCAGCGTGGTGATCATGTAGACCGTATCGGGGTTGTTCCCGAGAAAAGTCGGCTGGTCCGGTTTCGTGCTGAGCACGTTGTTGTTCTTTCTCAGGATTTCGTCGACGTCGAATGCGGTCAGCACGTCGATGATGTTGAAGGTACTCAGGATCTGGGACATGACGGTTCCTTTCGGGTAATAACGTTGAGAAAACTGCCGGGTAGCGGCGCGTGTGATCGCGCGGCCGCATGGTACGCGTTTGACTTCAGTCGAGGATCGTGATCGACGGGTCCCACTTGAAGTAGCCCAACGGATTGCCGTTGCGCTTGTACACGGCCACGACGAACGTGTAGGTCGCCGAACCCTTGAGTCGCGCGGTGGCCTGCCAGTAGAAGTCCGAGCTCGATCGTTGCTGCACGCCGTTGTTCGGCCAGCCCGGCGCGGGATCGGGCTCGTTCGGGAAGGTGTGTTCGAATATCGGGATCGACAGCGGCGACTTGTCCGGATCGTTGATGCCGATGAACTTGAACGTGTGAATGAAGCACTTGTAGTCCGCCACGTCGGTCAGCGAGATCGTGCGCCACCGGACGATGTCGTTGACCTCGACTCGCATGCTCAAATTACTCCCGGCCTGGCCGGAAATGACGTTCCGGTCCGTCGTGATCATGTAGACCTCGTCGTAGCCGTTGTTCGGCAGGATCGTCGGGTTCGTCGGGTCCGGACTGAGTTGATCGCCCGGCTTTTGATAGCCCAGGATTTTTTCCACGTCGAAGGCAGTCAGCACGTCGACGATGTTGTAGGTGCTCAAGACATGAGACATTTCAGCTCCTTTTACGCTTTGTCGTTGGCGGAACACGTTGCCGATTGGCGACGCTCGTCGCGCCGTCACCCCTCTCGTCCTGCGAAGCGGCGCCCGTCGAGAAACCAGGCTCGCGGAAGAGTCAGGACAGCTTAAGAAGAATTGCATCGCGAATCGATTACACGTGGTTACAGCGAGTGTGTGATGCGGTGCGCGGCGGCGTCGGCTGACCGGAAGCGCCGCATGCCGTGACCCGCCGTCATCCCGGAATCGGCGATTCTGTGCACTGCTTCCAGAATGGCGATGCCGGCCACCGCTGTTCGAGGCTGTAGAAGTGATGCCGGATCTGCAGGTAGCGCCGGTATTGCTCGTGCACCATCTGCGAAAACGCCGGCAGCGCATGAGTATCGCCGTCCAGTCGTTTCCGGATGGCCTCCGCTGCCGCGACGCCGTTCGACAACGACTTGACGATGCCTTGCGCCATGATCGGATCGTAGGCCGACGCGGCATCGCCGATCGCGAGCCACCGATCGCCGTGCAGCCGGTCGAGACGCCGGGAGGGCGCCGGATGCGATGTCGTATGCAGGCCGGACAGATCGAGGCCCAGCTCGCAAATGAGCGGCCAGGTGTGCCGCGCGGCGCGCAGCATGCGATGCCATGGGTCCGCCTGATGCAGACGCATGGTCCGGACCGCCTGCGCATGTGTAGCGAACATCGCGATGACCGAATGATCCGGTACGGACGCGAGGTACCACCAGCCGTGCTCGACCGCTTCGAGGTGGGTCAGCATCGAAGCAGGCGAACCCGTATCCGGTCGGACAAACCGTGCCGCAAGGCAGATCAGCGGATTCGAATCGAGTCGTGTTGCGCCGCGCTGGCGCGCAAATACCGAACGCGTGCCGCTTGCGTCCACGACGAAATCCGCGTGGATCCTCGACGTGACGTGTCCGGCGAGGCCGATTCCCAGCAGGTACCCGGACGGGTCGTCCGGCTCGGACGCGAGCAGTGCGTGTCCAGTCAGCAATTCGACGCCGGCGGCGCGCGCCTGCGACGCGAGGAATGCATCGAACCTGCGCCGGTCGAGATGCCAGCCGTGCCCGTGCGGGTTCAGCACGGAGTCGTTGTAGCCGCGTTTGTCGCTGCCCCAGTACGAGCAGCTGCCGTAGCACGGTTCATGCGCCTGCGCGATGAAGGCTGCGTCGATGCCGAGGCACCGGAACAGTATCCGGCTCTCCGGCGGAATGCTCTCGCCGATCTTCGGGGCGGCATAGGAACCGGCTTCGACGATCAGAATGTCGGTGACGCCTGCCCTTGCCAGCGCCAGCGCGCAACTGCTACCCGCCGGCCCGCCGCCGATCACGACGACCCGGTAGCGGGCCTGGCTGGCAGCCGACGCATCGGGTCGTTCGATGGCCGGCATTCGTGTGGCCTGTTCGACGCGCATTCGCGACCTCAGCCGTTGTCGGGCGGCTGAAGCGTGTCGGTCACGGTGTTAGGCCACGGCTGGACGAGATTGCTGTAGTCCTTCTTGAACAGGCTTTGTACTTCGAGGTAGTAGTTCGGCGGATAGCTGCTGTCGTATTTGTCGATCGCGACACCCTGGATAACGAAGCCGATCTTGTCCCAGTTGAGCAGGATGTCGAGGCGCTTCTGATATCGCCCGACGTTCATCGCCGGAGCATTGAACTTCTTGGTCGAATCCTGCTGAATGGCGGCCGTGCCTTCCCCGCGCAACGAATAGCGCTGCTCGGGCAGCTCGCCGTGGTTCGCGACGAGGTCGTCGTAGGTGTAGACGGCCACCGGCCGCTGCGCGGGCCAGGACCAGTACAAGGTCGTGTTCACCACGCCGTTGTAGACGTTGCTGCCGTCCGGCTTGATCTCGCCACCCGGATTGGGCGAGGGCAGATGTGTCGAGCACGAGTTGTAGTCGGTGTGCCACGGGATCGCCATGAATTTGCACAGATCGCCCGGCTCGACCGGATTGTCGCGCAGCGGGAAATAACCGACGCCAAGGAATGGCTGGTTTGCGCTGACGGTCGTGTAGTCGAGCGGGCGCATGTTGATGCGGAACGGGCCGACCACCGGTCCCGTTGCGCGGGCGGCCGTCCAGTTCGGGTTGTACAGCTTCGGATCGCGGACGATGAACGTCAGGTCGATGCCGGGGCTGAAACGCCCGCCGAGGCAGTTCGACAATACGTTCCGGTCGAGTGCTTCGCCGGGGCCGTACGACGCCGGCGTCGCTTGCTCGGACAGACCATTCGCCCATTGCTGGACGAAAAAGTGTTGTGCCGCGGTCAGCGTCAGGAAACTCGTCTGGTTGTCGCCCAGCGCGAGCGGCATCAGCGGCGAGCCGACTTGTGCCGTCGGTGAGTTCGTATCCCTGTCCCGGATGAACGACATGATGTTGAAGGGCGGCTTGGCAGCCGTGAGCTTGTCGATATTGTCGTGGCTCTTCATGGCCGTGACCGGCAGATTGGTGTTCCACATCTGCAGGGATGCCGCGCGAAGGATCGGGAAGACGTGCTCGTCGAACGCCGGCCGGAAATCCGTCCGGTAATGGCCGTCGTAGATGTCAGGACGCAGCGCGAAATTCTCGATCCATGTCGTTAGGATCTCGTCCCACAGCGTCACGATGTTTCTCGTCTGGGGGGCATAGGACGGATCGGTCGAGACCACCCACGCGCCGCTGTCGGCAGCGCGTACGGTACCGTCGCTGAACACGATCCACGCGGTGACCGGGCCGTCGCCGGTGTCGTCGAACCAGTTGTCGTTGTCGACGTCCTGCCCCAGCACGGCGTCGGCGGTTGCGCGACCATCGGCATCGAATCCGCACGCGAGGCCGGACGCACCCAGCACGAGTAGCCGCCCGTTCCGTTCGGTGGTCATTTCGCCGAGCGTGGTGATCGGATTGCTGCCCGATCCGGGCGGCAGGTTCGCAGCATCCGTCGCCGGAAACGAGATCGGGTAGCGCGGCACGTCGGCCACGCCACCGGTGGACGTGCCGTAACTGGGCCGCGTGGTCTGGTCGAATGAGACGGTTCCGCCCGCGGACGCCTTGATCGCGCGCGGCCCGGCATCGATGACGAGCTTTTGCAGCCGCGTCCGGTTCGACGGATCGAGCGACGATGCAAACCCCGCGTTGCGGATCTGCGGGTAGGCGCCGTTGGCGTAGGCGGGCAATCCCGCCGGACTCGACTCCATGATCCAGCAGTTGGCCTTCTTGTTGGCGAGGTGCACGGTCCACACGATGTCCTTCACGACCTTGCCGTCCACCGACGAGCCGATCACGACTTCGGTGCCCGACCCGGACGGATAGTGCGCCAGTGCCGCATCGTCGTACTGATAGATCCTGAAGCGGGCGGCTTGCCGCTTGAGGCGGCCCGCGGCGTCGCGCAGCTCGCCGCTGGTGATCGGTGTGCTTTCCGTGCCCGGCTTGATCGGCAATCCTCCGGTGAGGGCTTGCTGCCCGTCGATCGGCAGCCCGGCCGAGGTCTCGGGCGCGATGTAGTAATCCGGACTGCTGCCGACGCGTGCGAATCCGATAGCGGGATGGATGCGTAACTTCGTGTTTGACATGACGGGCCTCTGGAAGCTCGATGGCGGTCGTGCAGGACGTTGCCGTCCTGCACGGATGGACTGAAGCGGATGCGTGCCGGCACTATCGCTGGATCTGCGGGTTGTCCATGTACTTGCGCAACAGGATGTGACTGGTGCTGATTTCCTTGCCCGGCAGCGTGAGCGTCAGGTCGTTGGTATCGGTGACGGCCATCGAGTTGTGGCAGCTGAAGCATTGATGCTTCGAAACCTGGTTCTGCGTGAAGGTTTCGATGACCGAATTGGACAGCATCGGTGTGCCGCGGATGGGACCGGGATCGAGATTCGGGCTCCAGTCGGGGCCGAACGGCTGAAGCGGATCCTTGATCCAGACCGCGCCGACTTCCTTGTAGTACTGCCAGACGGAGTTGCGTTTCACCAGGCGGGCCAGGATGTCGCTGTTGAGCTCCTGGATGTTGGCCATGTTCATGGCGTCTGCCCCGCCGAACCGGAATTGCCGGCAGACCTGCGTGATCGGGGACAGGGTCTGGGTCTGTTCGTTGAGCGTCATCCGCGACGCATTGTTGACGTTGCAGTCCGACGCCTTGGTGCCGGCCTTGTAGAACGTGAACGACTTGTCGGAGACCGGCTGCGACGGTTGCTGGTCGGGCTTGAAGTCCGGTGCGTTGTCGACGTGCTCGAACGTCGACCAGATCGCCTCCGGATGACCGTCGACGACCCACGCGATGTGAAATCCGACCAGCGCGACCTTCACGGTGGCGGTCCCGGGTTGCGGCGGGATGCCGACGGTATTGCCCGTTTTCGAGAGCAGCTGGATCTTCGCGGTGGTCGTATAGAAGCGGCTCGTGTCTTCGTTCGGGCCGACGATCTTCCACGCGGCCTTAAGCGACAGCGCGCCGGTCGAGAACTCCAGCTTGGGTGCGGCGTTCTTCATGCCCGTACGCGTGTACAGCCGGTTGGAGATGACGAAATCGCGATAGATGGAATTGATGTACATGTTCGTGTAGACCGCACGGCCGTTCCGGTCGACCACGATGCCAAGCGACTCCGCCTGCTGCACGCCGTCCAGGACGTGCTCGGTGGGTGCGGCCGCGTTCGGGTCGATGGCAGCATCGGAATACAGGCTGTCGAAGCGGGGCGCGCCATTGAACTTGTCGGTCAGCCACAGGAATGCGTGCCACGAGAATCTGTGGAAATTGCAGTTCTCGTTCTTCGGATCCTTTGAATCCCGAAACTGGGGATTGAGGTAGTCCGGTTCGGTGATGCCGGTGGACGTAAACCACTGGTCGTATCCCGTGCATGTCGTCTCCGCCGCAGCGGCCTGACTGAACCCGGCGCAACAGCTCATCAAGGCGATCGCCACGCAAGTGCCAAGGCTTTTCATTCGTTTCTCCGCTTGTTCAATGGTCAGTGGGGCAGAACACCGGATACGGTCCTGCGTTGCGACGCCGTACGGCCCGGCTTCGCAATGCGCATCCGCCGGTTCGCTTCATCGATGATTGAAATGGCGCGTGGGTGCGTCGTGACGGATCGCGTGTGCCGTCGCGTCCGCCGTCCGGTTCATTACGTGCGCGTTGTGCCGAAATCGAGGTTCCCCCTGCCGGGCCGTGCGGCGCTGTTGTTCGATCGGGCCGTTCCTGTTCGAACCCAAGGCTAGATTGACGATGTTGTCGAATCAATTACACGTGATTACACCTGCGCGCGTTGCCGGCAGCGCGCATGCATGCGAATCCTGCATCCGGCGCACGGATGTCCCAGCGTCGCTTGAACCCGCGTCCTACAGTGGGCCAGACAGGCCGATCCCTCATGCCCCGGATCGGCCCTTGAATCTGGAGACAGCGACATGACAGCCGACTACACCCTCAAACACCTGATCGCAGGCGAGCCGTGCGACGCCGTGCACGGCGAGTGGTTCGAGAAATTCGAACCGTGCACCGGACACCTGCTCGCGCGCGTGGCGGCCGGCACCGAAGCCGACGTCGACCGGGCCGTGCGTGCGGCGCGCGCGGAATTCGACGGCGGGCACTGGAGCCGGTTGCCGGGCGCCGCGCGCGCGAAGCTGCTGCACCGGCTGGCCGACCTGCTGGAACACGATGCGGAGCGCTTCGTCGAGCTGCTGGCGCGCGAGCAGGGGCGTCCGGCCATGGAAGTGCGCATGATGGACCTGCCGATGTCGATCGACACGCTGCGCTACTTCGCCGGCTGGGCCGACAAGCTCGAAGGCCGGCAGATTCCGACCGGCGGCTTCATGGGACGCCCGACCGTCAACTACACGGTGCGCGAGGCCGTCGGCGTCGCCGGCCTGATCGTGCCGTGGAACGCGCCGCTGATGATCGCGTGCTGGAAGCTGGCGCCCGCGCTCGCGGCCGGCTGCACGGTCGTGATCAAGCCGTCCGAGGATGCGCCGCTCGCCGTCGGCGCGCTGGCGGACCTCGCAGCACAGGCGGGCTTTCCGCCGGGCGTCGTGAACCTCGTGCACGGCATCGGCGCATCGGTCGGGGCCGCGCTGGTCAATCATCCGGGCGTCGACAAGATCAGCTTCACCGGCAGTACCGAGGTCGGCCGGACGATCGCGCGCGAAGCCGGCGCGCAGTTCAAGCGCCTGACGCTCGAACTCGGCGGCAAGGCGCCGCAGATCATCTTCGACGATGCGAACCTCGAACAGGCGGTCGCGGGCGTGGCAATGGGGCTGTTCGTCAACCAGGGGCAGACGTGTGCGGCCGGCACGCGCGTGCTCGTGCAGTGCCGCCACTACGACGACGTCGTCGGCGCGCTCGCGCATGCGGCGCGCTCGGTCAAGGTCGGCACGCCGTTCGACCCGGCGACGCAGATGGGCGCGCTGATCAGCGCGCGCCACGCCGATCGCGTGAAAACGCACATCGCAGCGGCGCTTCGCGACGGCGCGACGCTGGTCGCGGGCGACGAGCCGGTGCCATCGCAAGGCTTCTTCGTGCGGCCGACGATCTTCGCGAACGTCGATCCGGCGATGCGCATCGCACGCGACGAGGTGTTCGGGCCGGTCGGCACCATCATCCCGTTCGATACCGAGGACGAGGCCGTCGCGCTCGCGAACGACACCGTCTACGCGCTGTCCGCGACGGTGTGGACGCGCGATCTCGCGACCGCCCATCGTACGGCCGCCCGCCTGCGGGTCGGCGCGGTGGCGGTGAATGCGTGGAGCCCGCTCGATGCGCGGCTGCCGTGGGGAGGTTTCAAGGACAGCGGCCTCGGGCGCGACCTGTCGCAGAGCGGGCTCGATGCGTACCTGGAAGAGAAGGTCGTCACGATCGCGATGTAGCCGCGCCCGTTCCGGCGTGGAGTCATCACACAACAACGAGACCACGGGCCGCGCATTGCCGGCCCGCTTACCCCAATCGACAGACACATGACTACTCAAGACCTGACCTTCGATCACGTCGTCATCGGCGCGGGTTCCGCCGGTTGCGTCGTGGCCGCGCGGCTGATTCAGCAGAACGCCGGCTCGGTGCTGCTGCTGGAGGCCGGCACGCGCGACGACAATCCGTTTCACCGGATTCCGGGCGGCGTGATGATGGTGTTCCAGAAGAAATCCTGGCCCTACATGACCGAGCCGCAACCGAACGCGAACGGCCGCCGGATGATCATCGCGCAGGGCAAGGTGCTGGGCGGCGGCAGTTCGGTCAACGGGATGATCTACATCCGCGGGCAGCGCGAGGACTACGACGACTGGGCGACGCAGTGGGGCTGCACGGACTGGCGCTACGACGACGTGCTGCCGTACTTCATGAGGGCCGAAGCGAACGAAAGCCTGGGGCCCGCGTATCACGGCCAGACGGGGCCGCTGCCCGTGAGCGAGAACCGCTATCGCCATCCGCTGACGGCCGCGTTCATCCGCGCCGGGCAGGAAATGGGGCTGTCCTACGTCAACGATTTCAACGGCGAAGTGCAGCAGGGCGTCGGCTATTACCAGACGACGACGCGCAACGGCGAGCGTGCGAGTACGGCCCGCACGTATCTGGCATCGGTACGCGACGACGCGAAGCTGAAGGTGGTGACGGGTGCGCTCGTGCACCGGATTCGCACCGACGCGGGGCGTGCGGTGGCGGTCGAATTCAGCGAGGACGGCAATGCGCCGGTGTCGGTGCGCGTGCGCAAGGAGGTCGTCGTGAGTGCGGGAACGATCGGCAGCCCGAAGGTGCTGATGCTGTCCGGCATCGGGCCGGCGGAGCAGCTCGCCGCGCTCGGGATCGATACCGTCGCCGCGTTGCCGGTCGGCAGGAATTTCCACGATCATCTGCACATGTCGGTGCAGGCGTCGATCCGCACGCCGACCAGCCTTTACGGCGAGAACGAAGGGCTCAGGGCGATGCGTCATTTCCTGCAATGGAAATGCTTCCGCAGCGGGCTGCTGACCAGCAATATCCTCGAAGGCGGCGCATTCATCGACACGCAGGGCACCGGGCGGCCGGACGTCCAGTTCCATTTCCTGCCGCTGCTCGACAATTTCGACAACACGCCGGGAGAGAAGCCGCCGGCGAGCGAGCACGGCATGTCGGTCAAGGTCGGCCATCTGCAGCCGAAGTCGCGCGGGCAGGTACTGCTGCGAAGCAAGGACCCGGCGGATCTTCCGACGATCGACGCGAACTTCCTCAGCGATCCGGCCGACCTCGCGGGGCAGATCCGTGCCGTTCAGGCCGGGCTCCGGATCCTGTCCGCGAAGGCGCTGCAGGCGCACGTGAAGGAGATCGTCGCACCGGCGCGGATCGATCCGGACGACCTGCCGGCGATCGAGGCATTCGTGCGGCAGGACATCAAGACCGTCTACCACCCGGCCGGCACCTGCAGGATGGGCACCGACCCGCGGACCTCGGTGGTGGACCAGAAGTCGCTGCGTGTGCACGGCTTCGCGAACCTGCGCGTGATCGATTGCTCGATCTGCCCGCAGGTGCCGAGCGGCAACACCAATGCGCCGGCGATCATGATCGGCGAGCGCGGCGCCGATCTGCTGCTCGGCCGCTGAAACACGCGGCGCAGGCGCGATCTGCGCCGCCGCCGCGCCGGCCGGTGCCGGCGCGGATCCGTCCGGGTCACAGCGGAAACACGGCCTTGAGCCAGAATGCCGCGCCTTCGGGGCGGTTCCGCACATCGGTCTCCATCTGGTATTTGGCGGTCACGAACCAGCCCTTCCCGCTGTCGTACTTGATCGACGGGCCGATCGCGAACGCACGGCCGCGATTGCCGGCGATGGTCTGCCCGGCCTGCGAATCGTCCGTCACCTGCCGGTAGAAATAGCCGCCCGCCCCGACCGTCAGCCCGTTGCCGAAGCCCCAGCCCGCCGAATAGTCGACGATGAATTCCTGCCCGGACTGATAGTCCGTCGCATGGTTGCGCTGGTTGAAGGTCCACATGACCTTCGCGTCGAACACCGGCCCGGTACGGCCGCCGTACGAGAGGCCCGCGATCGGCTGGATTGCCCAGTAGTTCCGGCCGATGTTGGCCAGGTCGTTCTGGTCGTACCGGCCCGTCGGCGCGAAGACATCGACGGCGAGCAGCGTGTGGAGCGTCGGCGTGACGTGCCAGCCGAGCGCCGGCCCGAACGTCATGTCGCCGATGCCGGTCCGCCGCTGCGATTGTCCGCCCGCATGTACGTCGAGCGTGACGAGCGGGAGCAGCGCGTGCATGGCCAGCGACGCGCCGGCGAACGTGTACGGCGTCACCCACACGATCCGCGGCGTGACCGCATAGGCCGTGATGCTGAAATCCGGCGGCGCGACGTTGCGGCCGTCGTTGTCGCGCAGCTCGCCGGCGTGGTAGCGCTCGGCATAGATCAGCGCGTAGAGCCCGGGCGGCGGCAGGGCGCAGCACAGGTAGCCTTCCGCACCGGTCGGGTACACGGAGCCGCCGCCTTCGGTGGCCTGGGCGCCATGCGCGGCGGCGAGTGCGGCAAGCATCAGGGAAATGCGTAGTCGTTTCATCGGTTGTCTCCTCCTGCGGCGCGCGAGCGGCCGCCGTTTGTCTCCGGGCGGTGTGCGTGACGGCGCGAGCCGGTCGCACGAAACCCGAACAAAAGCGGGTTTCCGCCCGCCAGCAGGGTGCCGCGCCGTTATCCCGGTCGCATGGATTTGCGTGCAGAGCCGTCAGGAGTGCAGTGCATCTAGGTGAAATCTTTACCGCGTCAGGTAGCGTTCCGGCCATGCATGGGAGTTATGCGAATTTTTTTTTGCGCGGGCGCGTCGTACGCTTCGATCCGATCCCCTCGATGCATGACAGGCACGCGTCGCCGAACACGACCGGGAAGTCGGGCGAGTCGATCATCGCGCCTGCGGCACGAACCTGCAGGCGGTCAGTCAACGGACGGACTTGAAAGCCGGATATTTCTGGAGACGAACGTCATGATCGATTCGGGTTCTCGGCCGCTCCGGCAGGAGGGCGGCATCACGCGCTGGTCGGAGCAGATCCGGCATCGCTTCTTTCCGCTGGAGCTGAAGGCCGGTGGGTCCGGCGAATTCGACGCGAGCGTTGACGTGTTCGACCATGCGCGCTGTCGCGTCGCGCGCATTTCGGCAAGCGCGCACAGTGCATCCATCGGGCGCGACGCATGCACGACGCTGAAGCACCGCTACGTCAAGGTGATCTGGCAACTGAGCGGGGTCGCGACGCTCGAACGGCGCGCGTGCGACGTGGTCGTGCCGCCCGGGCATTTCACGCTGTACGAGGCGAGCAGCCCGTACTGGATTCAAAGCGATACGCACGGCGAATTCGTCACGATGCTGTGCGAAGTGGCCGATCACGATGCACTGCTGACATTGGCGCGGCATGCGATCGGCCGGGCGATGCCGACGACGGGCGGCGCGGCCGTCGCGCTCGCCAGCCTGCAGGCGATGATTGCCGAAGGCCGGCGGATGAATCCGCGCAGCCGCTTCGGCGTGCTGGAGCTGGTGCCGACGCTGATCGCCGAGGAATTCGATTTTGCGGACGGTACGGCGCCCGCTTCGCGGCGCAAGATCCGCGACACGCTGTTGCGTGACGCGCAGCACTACATCCACCGGCACCTGGACGACGGCGAACTGTCGCCCGACCGCATTGCAGCGGCGTTGAAGGTCAGCCGCCGCACGCTCTACCAGGCGTTCGAGTCGATCGGCGAAAGTCCGCAGGCGACGATCCAGCGTCTGCGGCTCGAGAAGTGCCACGACGTGCTGTCGCAGACCGGTGCAGACGGGGCGAGCATTACGCGCCTCGCGTTGCAGTCGGGCTTCTCCGATCCCGCGTATTTCGCGCGGCTGTTCCGCCGGCGCTTCGGTGTCACGCCGTCGCAGTGCCGCGATGCGGCCATGCGGGACATGGATGGAGCGGAAGCGTTGCGATAGTCGTCGCCGGGCGGGACGGAGGCGGCGGCCCGAACCGGCGCCGTGCCTTCGTCGCCCGGCGCTCCGGATCAGAACCGCGTACTGAACCCGATCCGCGCGATCGACTGCAGCGTGCCGCTCGCCGCGCCGTTCGCGTCCATCACGCCGTTGATCTGCGCGTTGCTGCCGTGGCTCGCGCGCTGCTGCACGCCCGCCACGTACACCATCGTGCGCTTCGACAGCCAGTACTGGACGGCCGCGAGCAGCTGATGCGCGTGCGCATTGTCGAGCGTGTCGTTGCCCTTCATGTACGTGTAGCTCGCGCCGACGACCCACGCGGGCGACGGGTGCCATGCGGCGCCGGCTTCCGCCGACCACGCGCCCGCACCGTTCTGCGAATTGTGCACAGTCGTGAAGAGCGCCTTCCCCGTGACCGTGCCGATCGTGTAATGCACGCCCGCGCCCCAGTTGCGCACGCTGGTGGGCGGCAGCCCGTCGGTCGCGCCGTACTTCTGGTTCGTATAGGCCGCGCCCGCACCGAACGGGCCGTGGTCGTAGCTCGCCCCGACGCTGACCGTGTTGTTCGCGCCGACCGACCCGGCGACGTTCCCGAAGCCGTACAGCGCACCGAAGGTGAAGCCCGACAGTAACGGGCTCGTGTACTTGACCGAATTCGCGACGCGATTGCTGCCCGCGACGCGATCCCAGTCGAATGCGCCCGTCGGATTGTTCGGCAGCGCGAGCTTGTCGAACGGCCCGTTGCGGAAGCCGTACAGGCCGACGAGATCCTGCGCGATCTCGTTGCCGCTGGCAGCCAGCGAATCGACCATGAACTCGTACTGGTTGCCGAGCGTCAGCGTGCCGTACCGGTCGTTCTGCAGCCCGACGTAGGCCGTGCGCGCGAACAGCCCGCCGCCGATGATCGAGCCGTTGCCGAGCGAATACTGGTTGACGAGCCGGAAGATCGCCCGCGTGCCCGCGCCGAGATCCTCCTTCCCTTCGAAGCCGAGCAGGTTCGGAAAGAAGATGTTGTCGTCGAATTTCGCGGCGCCATGGCCGCCCTGGTTGCTGACATAGCTGATGCCGGCATCCATCAGGCCGAACATCGTCACGCTGCTCTGTGCGAATGCCGCCGCCGGCATCGTGCAGACGGCAAGCGCCAGAAGGGTCTTTTTCGTCATCTCCAAAGTGCTCCTCACATGTTTCCGATCGAATCGGATATTTTTGATGGGACTGCTAATTGATATGAACAAACACGAACCGGGTGAACCCGGATTCAGCGGCCGCCGCAGGAAGCTGCATCGGGCGGCGGGCAGCGGGCATCGGCAGGTCGCATCAACCCGCCGATGCCCCGCGCACCGTGCGCTAGACCGTCGAATACCCGCCGTCCACCGGCACGATCGCGCCGGTCACGAACGATGCGCCGGGCGAGCACAGGAACAGGATCACTTCCGCGACTTCGTCGGCCGTGCCCCAGCGCGCGAGCGGCGTGCGCTCGAGGATGCGGCGCGACGCCTGCGCGTCGGCCATCAGCCCGCTGCTGAGCGGCGTGTCGATCCAGCCCGGTGCGACTGCGTTCACGCGGATGCCGCGGTCGGCCCACGCCTGTGCGAGCGATCGCGTGAGCTGGGCGATGCCGCCCTTGCTCGCGCTGTACGCGGGCCGGTCCTTGCTGCCGAAGTACGTGTACATCGACGCGATGTTGACGATGCTGCCGCCGTTCGCCGACAGCGCGGGCCGCGCGGCATCGGACGCGCGCATCACCGACGTCAGGTTCACGTTCAGCACGCGCTCGAACTGGTCCATCCGGTATTCGTCCGCGTGCCGGCTGATGCCGACGCCGTTGACGAGCACGTCGAGCCGCGGCAGTCCGGCGATCGTGCGCGTCAGCGCATCGCTGTCGGCCACGTCGAGATCCACGCAGCGGATGCCCGCATGCACGGGCGCGTGCGGGCCGGCCGCGTCGAGCCCGAGCGCGACGACCGACGCGCCGGCTTGCGCGAACCGCAGCGCGGTGCGCGCGCCGATACCCGACGTGCCGCCCGTCACGACGACGGACTGCCCTTCAAACGCCCACTGACGACTCATGCTCGACGCTCCCGACGGTGTGTGCGCGGCGGGCCGGCCGCTGCGCGGGTGAAACGAGGATCTTGATCTGCGCGCGGTCGGCGAGCAGCGCGTCGAAGCCATCCGCGACGGCGTCTTCGAGCGACACGGTGCGCGTGACGATCGACGTGAGGTCGAGCGCGCCCGACGCGACGATGCGCAGCAGGTCTTCGTACGCGTGCCGGTAGCCGACGCTCGCGGTGAAGGTCAGCTCGTCATTGACCGCGCGGAACGCGTCGAAGCCCGCCTGCGGCATCAGGCCGACCATCACGAGACGGCCGCCCTTGCGCAGCGCCTGCATCGCCGATTCGAACGTGGCCTGCAGCCCGGCCGCTTCGAAACTCGTATCGACGCCGAGCCCGCCCGTCGCCGCCCGGATCGCGTCCTGCAACGCCGGCGCACCGAGCGCGCGCGCATCGAAAGCATGCGTCGCACCGAAGCGCGTGGCGGCCGCGAGCCGTTCGGGCGATACGTCAACGGCCACGATCGTCGTCGCGCCCTGCAGCTTCGCGAGCATGATCAGCAGCAGGCCGATCGGCCCGAGCCCGAACACCGCGCAGGTCTGGCCGAGCCGCAGCTCGCCGCGCCGCAGTGCATGCAGCGCGACGGCGGCCGGTTCCATCACCGCGGCCTGTTCGAGGCTCACGCCGTCGGGCAGGCGATGCAGCATGTAGGCCGGCACGACCGCGAAATCGGCCATCCCGCCGTCGCCCATCAACCCGGCGAAGCCCATCGACACGCACAGGTTGTACGACCCCGAGCGGCAGTACGCACACTGGCTGCAGCGATATTCGGGCTCGACCGCGACGCGGTCGCCCACGCGCAGCGCCGTCACGCCTTCGCCGGTTTCGACGACGGTGCCGCAGAACTCGTGACCGAGCGTCAGCGGAGCGGTGCGGCGGGACAGCGGGTGCGGCGCGTCGACCGGAATCGCGTGCGGGCCGTCCGCATATTCGTGCAGGTCGCTGCCGCAGATGCCGCAATACGCGACCGCGATGCGTACGTCGCCGGGGCCGACGCGCGGCGTGTCGATTTCCACGAGACGGACGTCACGCGGGCCATGCCATTGGAGTGCGCGCATGTCAGCGTCCTCCCTGCGTATCGAGGCGGCCGGCGGCGGCGCCTGCGAGCGCGCGCCTGCGCAGCACGGCCGGGGCGGTTTCGACGAGGCCGAACGACAGCACGCACGCGAGGATCGCACCGGTGGTGGACGTCCACATCGCGAACTGCAGGCCGTACTTGTCCGCGGCGAAGCCGGCGACGGTCGGTGCGACGAAACCGCCGATCAGCTCGCCCGCCCCCATGATCAGGCCGAGTGCGCTCGCGATCGCGCGCGGCGGCACGGTCTCGGCCGGGATCGTCGCCATGAACAGCGTGAAGCAGCCGAGGCCCGTGTACGTGACGAACACGAGTGCGCCCAGCGCCCAGACCGAGCCGACGTGGATCAGCACCATCGGGCAGACGGCGGCGATCAGCGCGAACACGATCATCGTCGGCTTGCGGCCGATCCGGTCGGAGATCGCCGGCACCGCGAAGCCCCAGAACACCCATGCGGCGCCGAGACAGGTCATCACGACACCCATGTCGGACGGCGACAGGTGGCGGCTTTCCACGAGGAAGACGGGCGCGAACGAGATGATCACGACGAACCACGTGAGGAAGAAGCAGCTGATCAGCATGCAGAGCAGGATGTTGCGTTCCTTCAGCAGCGCCCAGCGGCTGATGGCTGCGCCGCCCGCGGCCGGCGCGCCGGCGGTGTCGGCCTGCGCGTGCCGTACGCCGCCGGGCGGCACTTCGCGCACCCAGCGCCAGATGCAGAACGCGATCAGGAAGCCCGGGATGCACGATACGTAGAACGCTTCGCGCCAGCCGTACGTGGTGGCGATGCCGATCACGACCGGCGGCCCGATCATCGCGCCGAGCAGGCCGGCGGCCGAGCCTTGCAGCAGGCCCATGTTCAGCCCGCGGCGGCTCGGCGTCGAGCTCTCGACCATCAGCGATTGCGACAGCGGCAGCACCGGGCCTTCGGCGATGCCCATCAGTGCGCGGAACGCGATCAGGC
This sequence comes from Burkholderia pulmonis, assembly GCF_984667975.1. Taxonomy (NCBI): domain Bacteria; kingdom Pseudomonadati; phylum Pseudomonadota; class Betaproteobacteria; order Burkholderiales; family Burkholderiaceae; genus Burkholderia; species Burkholderia pulmonis. The sequence goes on along the minus strand of NZ_OZ480187.1, from coordinate 3,308,658 downwards.
TCGCGAAGCCGCCGACGAGCCCCGACAGCGCCGAGCACACGGAAAAACCGAGCACGGCCGCGATCAGCAGCGGCTTGCGCGTGCCGCGCGCGTCGGACCACGCGCCGGTGGCCGCGCCCGACAGCGCCCACGTGAGCGCGAGCGCGGACGACACCATGCCGAGCTGCGTGTTCGTCAGGTGCAGCTCGGCGGACATGAACGGGAACAGGAACGACAGCGCGAGGCGGTCGAAGAACACGAAGCCGAACGTCATGAACAGGATCAGCAGCAGCCTGTTCTCGTACGTCCAGGCGGATCTGGATGAGGTGGGGGATGTCATGGGGAGCCTCGCCGTGCGTCAGCGGAACAGCTTCTCGATCGCTTGCGCGCCGAGGCCGACCTTCTCGTAATGCGCCTTGCACATCGCGATGTACGAGTGCACGTCGAAATAGCCGTCGGGGTTGCCTGCTTCGTCGAGCCAGATCAGCGGCCCCGTGACGATGAAGAACGCGCGCATCGGCTCGGGATGATCGAACGCGACCAGCGTGTGGCCTTCGCCCGGCGTCTCGTAGACGAAATCGCCGCGCGTCGCGGTCCATTCGTGTTCGAGGTAGCCCCATTTCCCCGACAGCGTGTACGCGAACACCTCGTGCGGGTGATAGTGCCGGTTCACGAGCCCGGCTTCCTTCGCCATCAGGATGTCGCACCATTTGTTCTGCGACGGCGAGATCCACAGCGGCCGCGACGAAACCGTTTCGGTGAACGGAACGTAATAACGCTCGTCGTCGGTGGCCGCGTTCGGGATGTACGCTTCGGGCAGTGCATCGGGCTTGAACGGATTGGCAATCGCCGGGATGTTTTGCCAGAATTCGGATACGGCTTTGTCGACCACGGTTTGTCTCCTTGTATGAGTTGTCGTGGGCTCGACTTTAGCCAGCCGGTGCGCGCCGCTCTTGACTGGGCTGGACGAAATGCTTGACCGCGCCGGACATTGCATCGCACCAAAATCCAGACGAACCATCCCCCAATCCGTGCCGTTCCGCACGACAGGCGCCAGCAGGAGGCGACGTGACGAATTCGACCGTTTTTTCATGCACGCGAGGTTCGACGGCCGACGTGCCGGCGCGCGACAGGATGGCGTACTGGGATGCGTTCAACGCGGCGACGCTGGTCGGGCTGCGCTGCTCGTCGCTGTCGCCGGCCGGGCTCGAGGTCGAGAAGACCGACATCGCGCTGCCGGGCCTCGGCATTGCCGACATCAGCGGCCGGGATCACGTGATCGAACGCAGCCCCGCACTGGTGCGCCAGTTGCCGAAGGAATCGCTGTTCGCGTGCCAGATCCTGAGCGGGCGCGCGTATTTCATCCAGCGCGACCGGTGCCTGCTCGCGGAAGCGGGCGACGTCGTCGTCTACGACACGCGCGTGCCTTATCTGTTCGGATTCCTGACGCCGATGCGGCAGCTGCTGATCGATATCCCGGTCACGACGTTCGACGACCGGCTCGATGCGGAACTCGCCGCGCTGCCACTGCGGATCGCGCCGAAGCCGGGCGCCGGCGCGATGCTCGGCGCGACGTTGCGCGCGAGTGTCGAGCGGTTCATGAAGGCGCCTGTCGAGGGCGATGCCGCGCGGTTCGCCGAGCACACGCGCACGCTGATCGCCGAACTCATCGACACGGAAGTGAACGGTGCGGGCGCGTCGCGCGCGTCGCTGTCGTACCTGCTGACCGCGAAGCAGTACATCGCAACCCATCTCGGCGAGCCGGAGCTCGGGCCGCAAGCCGTTGCCGATGCGGTCGGGCTGTCGCTGCGGCACCTGGGCCGCCTCTTTGCGGCCGAAGGCGAATCGATCACGCAGCACATCTGGTCGGAGCGGCTGTCGCACGCGCATCGCGAGCTGACCGACGCGCGGCTGCGCAAGACGAGCATCGGCGAGATCGCGTTTCGCTGGGGGTTTTCGAGCCAGGCGCACTTCAGCCGCGCGATTCGCGAGCGCTACGGCGCGTCGCCGATGATGCTGCGCGATGCGGCGCGTGCGACCGGGAGCTGATGCCGGTCTTCCGGACGTTCGACGGCGCGTGCATCACGCGCCGTTTTTGTTTGCGGCGCGGTGCCGTATGCCGCGCGCGCCGCGTTACGCCGCGAGCATGAACTCGGCGCAGCGCTCCGCGATCATGATCGTCGGCGCGTTCGTGTTGCCGGACACGATGCGCGGCATCACCGACGCGTCGCAGATCCGCAATCCGTCGACACCCCGCACCTCGAGGCGCGGCGTGACGACCGCGCCCTCGTCGTTGCCCATGCGGCAGGTCCCGGCCGGGTGATAGACCGTTTTCGCACGATGCCGCACGTAGTCGGCGAGCGCGGCATCGGTCAGCGTTTCGGCTTCCTGGACGATGCGGGCGAGCGACGGCGCGCGGATGATCCGCCGCGCGAGCGCGACGCCGCGCACGAGGCCGTCGACGTCGGCCGGATCGGACAGTGCGCCGCTGTCGAACAGGATCGGCGCGGCCGGATCGTTGCCGCGCAGTTGCACGGAGCCGCGCGAGCGCGGCCGGAGCAGGCACGGGTTGATCGACAGGCCGTGGCCGGGCAGCGGTTCGCGATCGACGTCGCCGACAAGTGTCGGCAACACGTGGAACTGGATGTCCGGGCGGCCGCTGCCCGTCGTATCGACGAACGCGCCCGATTCGACCACGTTCGACGTCAGCAGGCCGGTGCGGCACAGCATCCACTGCAGCCCGTGCCGTAAAGCCCGCAGCCCGCGGTCCTCGCCCAGCAGGCTGACCGGGGCGTGGCTGCGGCCGTAGATCGATACCTCGAGATGATCCTGATAATTCGCACCGACGTCGCGGCTGTCGTGCAGTACGTCGATGCCGTGCGCATGCAGGTGCGCGCCGGGGCCGATACCCGACAGCATCAGCAGCTTCGGCGTGCTCAGCGCGCCGGCCGCCAGCACGACGTCGGCACGCGCGGTGGCCGACCCCGTCGCACCGCTTTCGGTGCGCCATTCGACGCCGGTGGCACGCTTTCCGTCGAACCGGATGCGCGTCACGCGGCAGCCGGTCAGCACGCGCAGGTTCGGATGGGCGATCGCGTCCGCGAGATAGGTGGCCGCCGTGCTGCCGCGCTGCCCGTCGAAGATCGTCGTGTGATAGAAGCCGACGCCGTGCTGCGCGGCGCCGTTGAAGTCGTCGTTGTACGCGATGCCGGTTTCCTGCGCGGCCTTCACGAACGCGAGGCTCAGCGGGTGCCGGAAGCGCGTGTCGCCGACCTTCAACGGCCCGTCGGTGCCGTGAAACGGCTCGGAAAGCCGCAAGTGCGATTCGGCGCGCTTGAACGCGGGCAGCACCTCGTCCCAGCCCCAGCCGGTGCAGCCGAGCGCGGCCCAGTCGTCGTAGTCGTCGCGCGTGCCGCGCACGTACAGCATCGCGTTGACCGAGCTGCCGCCGCCGAGCGTGCGGCCCTGCGGCACGTAGGTCTTGCGTCCCGCCGCGCCGGGCTGCGGCTCGCTCTCGAACGTGACCGTGCGCTGCGTGCCGAGCACGCGAATGAACGTCGCCGGAATCCGGATGAACAGGCTGTCGTCCTTCGGGCCGTCCTCGAGCAGCAACACGCGCCGGCCGGCCTTCACCAGCCGGTGCGCAACCGTGCAGCCGGCCGAACCGCCGCCGACGACGATGTGGTCGTACGTCTCCATCCCGCTTCTTCTCCTTGCTGTCGGGCGGCGGAACGAGTGCCGCCGCGCAGGAAACCAGCTTAGCGAGCGGGTTGCGGCCCCATTTGACCGGGACGGACGCCGTGCTTGCCTCGCCGGGACATCGGGAGAGGGGCGGCGCGAACGGAGGCCTAGCGGGCGTCGGCAGGCGCGCGCGTATCGCTCGGCGTCTCGCCGAAACGCGCGCGATAGCTGCGGCTGAAGTGGGCGCTGTTGTTGAAGCCCCAGCGGAACGCGATCTCGCTGACGGTCAGGTGCTTCAGCGACCGGTCGCGCAGGTCGGCGCGGCAGCGTTCGAGCCGCCGCGCGAGGATGTAGCGCGTGAGCGGCATCCCTTCGATCTCGAACACGCGCGCGAGCTGGCGCGGTGACAGGTTGATCGCGCGGCTGACCGACTGGCTGTCGAGATCGTCGTCGGCGAGATGGCTGTCGATGAACGCCTTCGCGCGCGACAGCGTATGCACGGTCGACTTGGTCGGCGACGCGTCGCCGTCGCGCAGCCGCAGCATCGACTGCACGAGATCGAGGATCGCGGCGGCGCGCCGTTCGCGTGCGTCGGGCGTCGGCTCCTGCGGCGCGGCGAGCAGCGCATACACCTGCCGCACGGCCCACGATGCGACACCGTCGTTGCGGTCGATCTTGACGAGGCTGCGGTAGCGCCACGGGCCGACCCGCGCCTCGAACACGTCGCGCGGCACGTCGAGCACGGTCATCGCCATGTCGGCGGGAAAGCCGTGACCGTACGGCATCGACGTGTCGTACAGCACGAGGTCGCCGGGCCCGTGCTGCATGCAGTCGACGTCCTGGAACGTATAGCCTTGCCCTTCGTGCATCAGGCAGATGAACACGGCGTCGCGCTGGTCCGCATGGATGTTGTGCGGCGTACGCACGACCGCGTGCCGGTTCGAGACGATGTCGCATGCGCCGAACAGCCCGAGATCGCGCCGGCGCAGCGACGCGTCGATCCCTTCGGACGACTTTCCGCTGCATTCGATCCGCACGAGCGTGCGCGCGACCTGGTCGACCCAGAAGTCGACGCGCTCGGCGCCGCGTACGGCGCGCGTCGAGATCGTCGCGATCTCCGTGCTGGTGTCCGGCATGACGTTCTCCCAATGACCGCCCGAGCGGCGCAGTCTCCGGCACGTCGAACGCCGCGGTCAATCCGTGAAAGACCCGGGGCGGGCGCGTGACGCGCTTGGGGCGGGGCACAGCGGGCAGCGGCGCGATCGATGTCCGGCTGAGTCAACGAAAGCGGCCGTATGAGTCAAAACACGCCGGCGATTTCGGGCTAGGGGGCGACGGCCTGCTTCGATGCAGACGACGGCAGCCCGAGCGACACGTCCTGCTCGTAGCCCATCTTGCCGCCCCGGAACTCGACGCTCACGTAGCCGGCCCGCCGCGCGTCGGTGACGTTCGCGTAGATCGACGTCATCACCATGCCCGCGTCGCAGTCGAGCGCGATCGTACGATCGGTGCGCCCCGTCGCGATGTTCACGGCCCGCAGCGACTGCATCGCAATGCCGCACTTGTCGGACAGCGCATAGGCGCCGACCAGCATGTGCGTCTTCGTGCGATACCACATCGGGATCTCGACGGTGCCGTCGAGCTGAAGGTGGTCCTGATCGGTGTCGTTCAGTCGCCCGACTTCGTTCAGCGTGATCGGGAGCGTCCTGCGGCCGTCGTCCCAGGTGCCGGTTGCCGTTTTGCCGGCGACGTTCAGCGCGATCGGGCAGGGCTTCGGCCGTGACGGCGAGGCGGCCGGCACGACCGGCGAATCGGCGCTCGATGCGGGCGGGGCGGCTTCGCACAGCGTCATGCGCCCGTCGGGCTCGCGGTGGCCCTGCAACGGGATCGGCTTGCGATGTGCGTCGTAGTAGTAGCTGCCGTCGATGCGCCAGCGGCCCGCGTCATTGTGGTTGAGGGTGTCGTAGGTCTGCAGCGACACGTGGACGGGCGCATTGCCGATCGTGCCGGCGTAGTTCGCGATTTCGTACCAGCCTGCGTAAGACACGGCCGGCGCGCACGCGAGCAGCGCGGCGATCGTTGCGGTGAGCGGGCGGGGGGAACAGGCGAGGCGGGCGATGCGAGTCATCGGCGGTCGGTGTGCGTGGGTTGGGTTCGGGCGCAACGGATGCTCGCCATTGTATCCATCCGTCATGCCCGAATTTCCGGCGTTCGCGCAGGCGGCGACGCCGGAAGGCACATGGCACGGACCGGTCGCGGAACCGCGCGGATTGGCGCGACTTCGTCGACCGGCCTGCCCCGCCGATTTCAGATTGCGCTGGCCGCGTCGATCTGGCGGATATCGTCCTGATCGAGCTGAACGCGGATCGCTGCGCCGAGCAGGTCGAGCTGCGCGAGCGACGTCGCGCTCGCGATCGGCGCGGTGATGGTCGGCCGAGCGATCTGCCACGCGAGCGCGATCGCGGCCGGCTGCGTGCCGTGCTTCTCGGATACGGCATCGAGCGCCGCGAGGATGCGCAGGCCGCGTTCGTCGAGATAGCCGGCGACGCGATCGCCGCGCACGCTCTTCTTCAGGTCGGCCTCGCTGCGGTACTTGCCCGACAGGAAGCCGCTCGCGAGCGCGTAATAGTTGACGACGCCGAGCTTCAGGTCGCGCACGACCGGCTCGAGATCGCGCTCGTAGTCGGCGCGGTCGATCAGGTTGTATTCGGGCTGGATGACCTGGTAGGCGGGCAACCCGTCGCGCCGGCTGATGTCGGCGGCTTCGCGCAGGCGGGCGCCGCTGTAGTTCGATGCGCCGATGATGTGCACCTTGCCCGCGTCGATCAGCGTTTGATACGCGCCGAGCGTTTCTTCGAGCGGGGCCGTATCGGCAAGGTCGCGGTGCGAGAAATACAGGTCGATGTAGTCGGTCTGCAGGCGGCGCAGCGAATCGTCGACGGCCTTCAGGATGTTGTCTTTCGACAGCCCCGCGCGCGCCGAGAGCAGGCCGACCTTGGTCGCGATCACGACCTGTTCGCGCTTGCCGGAGCGCTTGAGCCACTTGCCGATGATCGTTTCCGATTCGCCGCCCTGGTTGCCGGGTGCCCACGCCGAATAGACGTCGGCCGTATCGATGAAGTTGATGCCGGTATCGGCGAGTGCGTCGAGCAGTGCGAACGATGCATTTTCGTCGACGGTCCAGCCGAAGACGTTGCCGCCGAAGGCGAGCGGAGAAACCTGGATGGTCGATGTGCCGAGGGTGCGGTGTGCCATGTTCTGCTCCGGTAACTACGGGTGAAGGGATGGGACTGCGGGATGGGGCAAGGCGATCGCGGCGGGGTGCGCGGGGCGGTTCCGCCGTTGTCGCGGGACACCGGACATTCTCGCCGATCGCGCGGATTCGTGCCGGCGGCGCGTGGCCGCGATGATGGACGGCTTGCCGCAGATGGCGGATGCCGCGTCCGTTGCGCGAGCGTTCCGTGCGGCCGGGTTGGATCGGGAGCGAATTTTTGTGACGGGTGCGACGAGGGGGCTGGCTGCCCCGGTGTTGCGCCGGAGCGGAGGGGACGACGGGCGGCAGGCGGCCGCCCGTGCGAGGGTGATGCGCTCAGCGCAACTGCACCGCCGCGAGAAACAGCACCATGCTGCCGATCGCGCCATCCAGCACGCGCCACGCTACCGCCTTGCGGAACCACGGCGCCAGCAATCGCGCGCCGTAGCCGAGCCCGAGAAACCACACGACGCTGACCGTCATCGCGCCGATCGCGAACGCGAGCCGCGCGCCTTCCGGCTCGCGCGCGCCGGCCGTGCCGATCAGCAGGAACGTGTCGAGATACACGTGCGGGTTGAGCCAAGTGAACGCGAGCGTCATCAGCACGATCGAGAGTCCGCTCTGCGATGGCGGCGCGACCGCGTCGCCGCGCACGTCGAGCGTTTCGTGGCCTGGCTTGAATGCACGGCGCAGCGCGTTGATGCCGAACCATGCGAGATACGCGAGGCCGACGTACAGCACCACGTGGACGAAGGTCGGGTAGCGTTCGACGAGCACCGATGCGCCGCCGACGCCTGCGCCGATCAGGATCATGTCGGACACCGCGCACAGCAGCACGATCTTGCCGACGTGCGAGCGCATGATGCCCTGCCGGAGCACGAACGCATTCTGTGCGCCGATGGTGACGATGAGCGATCCGCACAGTGCGGCGCCGTGGGAAAAAGCGAGCCAGTTCATGAGGGGGGAAGCCGTGGAAGCAGTAGACGAATGAATCGGGTAGCGCTAGTCTGCGGTCAGTACGAAGCTAAGAGAAGCTAAATCACCTAATGCAGATTAAGGAAATCTAATGCTCGACTACGCGTTGCTCGACGCCCTCGCGGCCGTGATCCGGCACGGCTCGTTCGAGCGGGCGGCCAGGGAGCTGAACGTCACGCCGTCGGCCGTGTCGCAGCGCGTGAAGCTGCTGGAGGAGCGGGTCGGCAGCGTGCTCGTCAAGCGCGGGCAGCCGTGCGTCGCGACGACGTCGGGCGCGCTGCTGTGCCGGCATACCGAACGCGTGCAGTTGCTGGAAGCCGAGCTGGGCGGCCGGATGCCGGCGCTGCCGGGCCAGATCGCGAGCGCGTGGCCGACGTTGCGCGTGGCCGTCAACGACGACAGCGTCGCGACGTGGTTCATCGATGCGGTCGGGCCATTCTGTACGGAGCGCGAGACGCTGCTCGACCTCGTGATCGACGACCAGGACTACACGGCCTCGCGCATTCGCGATGGCAGCGTGCAGGGCGCCGTGACCGCGCAGGCCGAGCCGATTCAGGGATGCCGGTCGGAGCGGCTCGGGCGGATCCGCTATCGCGCGGTGTGCGCGCCGTCGTTCTACGAACGGTATTTCGCGGCGGGCATCACGCGCGATGCGCTGCGCCGCGCGCCGTGCGTGATGTTCAATCCGAAGGACGGGCTGCAGGCGCGGTTCATCCGGCGCGTGACGCGCGCGGATCTCGATCCGCCGCAGCACTGGATACCGCACGTTGCGGGCTATCTGCGCGCGTGCGAAACGGGATTGGGATGGGGAATGTGCCCGGACCGGATGGTCGACCGCCAGCTGGCGGCGGGCGAACTGATCGACATGTCGCGCGGGCGAACCATCGACATCGATCTTTACTGGCAGAGCTGGCGTCTGTCGATCGGCTGGCTCGACGATTTCAGCGCGGCGCTGAAGGCGCGCGCCGCGCTGTTTCTCGATTGATGCGGGATGCGATGCAGGCGGCGCGCGAGGTGCGCGCCGTGCGCGATCAGACCTGCTGCAGGCCGTCGAAGTCGACGATCTGCACGTGGCGGCCCTGCATTTCGATCAGGCCGCGCTTCTGGAATTTCGACAACGTGCGGCTGACCGTTTCGAGCGTCATGCCGAGATAGCTGCCGATGTCTTCGCGCGTCATCCGCAGGTTGAATTCCGACGGCGAATAACCGCGCTTCAGGTAACGCGACGAGACGTCGAGCAGGAACGCGGCGACGCGCTCTTCGGCGTTCAGCGAACCGAGCAGCATCGTTTGCGACGTTTCGCGCACGATCTGTTCGCTCATCAGCTTATGCATGCGCAACTGCATCGAGCCGGCTTCCGAGCACAGCGTCTTCAACGCGCTGTACGGAATCACGCAGACGGAGCTGTCTTCCAGCGCGACCGCGGTGCGCGGGTGGGTATCGTCGCAGATGCCGTCGAGGCCGAGCGCTTCGCCGGCGAGATGCAGGCCCGTGACCTGTTCGCGGCCGTCATGGCGTGTCGCGACGGTTTTCAGCGAACCCGAGCGTACGGCGTAGAGGTTGTCGAATGCGTCGCCTTCGCGGAACAGCGCTTCGCCGCGCTTGACGGGGCGAGCCGCGCAGATGACCGACTCGAGGCGACTGAGCGCCTCGGGCGCCAGGCCCTGCGGCATGCACAGATGCCGCATCGCGCATGACGAGCAGTGCGCGGCCTGGCGAGGAGCCCAGCTGCCTGCATGAGGCGTGGGGGCGGGGCGAGTGGCGACGGGCGTCAGCATGATCGTTTACTCCGGCGTTGAATCGACGGAATCATTGTCCCACCGCAAGTTGCCGCTGTCGGGTGACAAAACGTCGCGACCGGCCGCGCCTGCCGGACGCCGTTCAGGCGGCCGGCTCGTCCGTGTTGGCGGCCGCCGGAATCAGCAGCACGGGCAGCGTCGCGTGCCGCACGCATTGTTCGGCGATGCTGCCGAGCACGAGGCGGCGGAACCCGCGGCGGCCGTGCGTGCCGAGTACGAGCAGATCGGCGCCGAATGCTTTCGCGCCGTCGAGGATCAGCGACGAGACATCGTTGAGCGACGTCGCTTCGCTCAGCCGCGTTTCGCCTTTCACGCCGGCCGCCTGCATCAGCTTCGTGAAATCCTGCGCGAGCGCGTTGCCCTGCGCGACGAGCTGGTCGCGCAGCACGGACGGATCGTAGCCGGGCACGTTGTAGTAGATCGCGGCGTTCTCGACGACGTAGAACGGCTGCAGCTCGGCGCCGTGCGCTTTCGCGAGCGCCAGCGCGGCATCGAACGCATGGCGGGACGTGTCGCTGCCGTCGACGGCAACCAGAATACGCTTGTACATAGTGTCTCCGAGTGGCGGGTTGAAACGAAGTCGGCCGGATGGCCGATCAGGCTGGGCAATGCGCAATGCTGCGAGGCAGAGTAAACCAACGGCGGGGACTTTGCAGTGAGGTGGCCGTCGTGCCGCGCGCCGCGTCATTTTCGTCGCGGGCCGGAATGGCCATGCGCGCGTTGCATGCTGCACCGCGCGACGCGTGCCGTGTGGCTTCGCCGCATCGTCGGCGAAACGGCGCGCGCTCGCATCGGCGCGCGCATTGAACGGCCACGCGCGTCGACACGGCACCGCGGCCGCGCCGATGAGCCGCGCGCATCGCCATTCAATCGCAAGCGCGCCGCGACGACATGACTTCGATCAACGCAGGTGCGTCGATGCGATGCGCGGCTTGCATGAGACGGTCGATGCCGATGTGCGGAATCGTTCGCCTGGGCGCCGCGTGCGGATGGGCGCACGGCCGCGCGTGCCGATGTGCGCCATCGGCACGCGACCGATGGCGTTCCGCAAACGAACGACCGATTCAAACGCCGCGCCGGCTACCTCGGCACGACGGTCAGCTCGATGATGCGCTCCGGCCGCCGTCCGTGGCCGGGCCAGTACGTGCTGCCGTACATCCGGTGAACGGGACCGAACAGCGCGTCGTGTGCCGGCGGCGCGTCGAAGCCTTTCTCGACCACCATGTAGCCGGCCCGCAGCGCGAACGCAGGATGGTTGCCGCCGGGGCGGCTGTCGAACCCGGCGAAGCCGTCGCCGGCTTCCGGTATCGCGTTGACGAGCGACGCATTGCTGCGCGTGATCTGGTCGGGCGAGATCGGCCCGCCGCCGGCGAGGCGCGACGCCTCGCGGTTCTTGCCGTCGGTGTCGACCGTGCTGTCGTGCGTGTCGTCGTTGTCGAGCTCGATGCTGCGCGGATGCACACGACCTGTTTGACCGGATGATTCCATCTCGGCTCTCCTGGCGGCGAAACGCTCCGGATCGAAGCAAATCCCGTTCCGGGCACGACGGGAAAAGGCGCGCGGGCGATCGCCGCGGTCGCGCGACGCGCACTGATTTGTCATGATTTATTTCAGCTAGAAGACGCGTTTTCTACAGAGTATGATTCTTTTCCTGCGAAGCGGCGACAGGGGATGCAGTCTCGCCGCCTCTGCCCGCGCCGGGGCGCCGCGGCACCCTCAAAGACGGGTAGTGAACAACAAAGCAAGGGACTAGAGGTGGCGGATTCATGCAAGCGACTACTGCCTTCACGCACCGCGGTTATCTGTTGAACTGCGCGCCCGCGCGCGCCAGCGATGGTTCGTTCAAGCCCTACGTCGTGATCTCCCGATCGAGCGACGGGGAGCTCGTCGCGAACCGTTTTTTTCCGATCGAGCTCCAGTTCAACGACGAAGGCGACGCGATCGCACACGCGCGCGACTGGGCGGTGCGATGGATCGACGCGAGCAGCATCACGATGTGACCTGGCCGCGTGTGTGCGGCGCCGGCCGTCCGGCCGATCCCCGGTGCGCCGCTCCCGGACAAAAAACGCGGTAATCTTGCGGAACCCGTCACTTTATTAGCGGCCGTGCGACCGAGCGCGGCTGCCTGCATTGGCATATGTCGACATCACCCGCCCGTCAGTGGGACCTCGAAGAAATCGTCGCCGGCTTGCGCGAGTCGCGCGAGGAACTCCATCGCACGCGCCATCCGCGCGGCATCCGCGAGCTGCCGTCGCGCGATGCAATCTGCAAGATTGTGACCGGCCTGCGCGCGTCGATGTTTCCGACGCATTACGGCGCACCGGATCTGACCGACGAAAGCGTCGACTATTACGTCGGCCATACGCTCGAAAGCACACTGCGCATCCTGTCCGAACAGATCCGCCGCGCGCTGCCGTTCCTGCCCGAGCATGCCGATACGCCGTTCGCCGAACTCGACGAACGCGCGTTCGAGATCGCGCGCGAATTCGGCCGGCAGTTGCCGGCGGTCCGCGCGCTGCTCGTCAGCGACATCCAGGCCGCGTACGCCGGCGATCCGGCCGCGCAGCACATCACCGAGATCCTGCTGTGCTACCCCGGCGTACTGGCGATGATGCACCACCGGCTCGCGCATTCGCTGCACCGGCTCGGCGTGCCGCTGCTCGCGCGGTTCATCAATGAAATCGCGCACTCGGCTACCGGCATCGACATCCACCCGGGCGCACAGATCGGCCCGAGCTTCTTCATCGACCACGGCACCGGTGTCGTGATCGGCGAAACCGCGATCATCGGCGAGCGCGTGCGCGTGTACCAGGCCGTCACGCTCGGCGCGAAGAGTTTCCCGGCCGATGGCGAAGGCGCGCTGGTGAAGGGCAATGCACGGCACCCGATCGTCGAGGACGACGTGGTGATCTATGCGGGCGCGACGATTCTCGGCCGCGTGACGATCGGGCGCGGCTCGGTGATCGGCGGCAACGTGTGGCTCACGCACAGCGTGCCGGCCGGCACGAGCGTCGCGCAGGGCAAGGTTCGCGAAGGCGGGAGCGCCGAGAAGCCGTAACGCGGCGGCGCGCCCGGTTCGCGCGGGCGCGTGCCGGGTGCGTCAGTGCTTGCCGGCGGGCGAGCGGTGCTTGTACAGCACGTCCTGGTCGACGCGGATCAGGTTCTGCCCCGCATCGACGACGAAATCCACACCGTTGTATGCATTGCCGGTCAGCAGCAGGATCGCGCCCGCGACGTCGTCGGGGCCGGCGATGCGCGCGAGCGGCGTCGACGCGCGGCTCGCGTGTTCGAAGTCGGCCTGCGTCTGGTCGTCGCTCGGCAGCATCAGCCCGGGGAACACCGCATTCACGCGCAGCACCGGCGCGGACGACAGCGCGAGCATCTGCGTGAGGTTGCCGAGCGCGGCCTTCGCGACCGTGTAGCTGAAATGATCGCGGTGAAAGTTTTCCTTGATCTTCTGGTCGACCACATTAACGACGACACCCTGCGTGCCGGCCGCGCGGGCCCGTTCGTAGAACGCACGCGTGAGCAGGATCGGCGCGCGGCAGTTGACGGCCCACGCCTGGTCGAACGCCGCGAGGTCGAAGCTCGGGAAATGGTCCTGCCAGAACACCGACGCGTTGTTGACCAGCACGTCGAGACGCCCGAAGCGCGCATATACCTGGTCGATCAGCGCGGTGATCTGCGCGGCATCGGACAGGTCGGCCTGCAGCGCCACCGAATCGTGCCCGCGCTCGGCGATCGCGCGGGCGGCTGCCTGCGCGGCATCCGCCGAACGGTCGTAGTGCACCGCGGTGCGATAGCCGTGCGCGGCGAAATACTCGGCGAACGCGCGCCCGGCCCGGCGCGCGGCGCCGGTCACGAGCACGACGGGCGCGTGCGCCGCTTGCTTCGTCTGCGCCATCAGGTATTCGTCAGGTTGACTGAAGAAGGATTCGCGACGATCGACAGGAATTCACGCCGCGTCGACGGATCGGTGCGGAACGTGCCGAGCATGCGCGACGTGACCATCTCGACGCCCGGCTTGTGCACGCCGCGCGTCGAGATGCACTGGTGCGCGGCTTCGAGGATCACGCCGACGCCCTTCGGCTGCAGCACGTCGAACAGCGTGTCGGCGATCTGCACGGTCATCTTTTCCTGGATCTGCAGGCGCTTCGCGAACGCGTCGACGAGGCGCGCGAGCTTCGAGATGCCGACGACCCGCTGGTTCGGCAGATACGCGACGTGCGCGCGGCCGATGATCGGCACCATGTGGTGCTCGCAGTAGCTCTCGAAGCGGATGTCCTTCAGCACGATCATCTCGTCGTAGCCGTCGACTTCGCTGAACGTGCGCGCGAGGATGTCGCGCGGCTCCAGCGCATAGCCGGCGAAGAACTGCTCGTACGAGCGTACGACGCGTGCGGGCGTGTCGAGCAGGCCTTCGCGCGCGGGATCGTCGCCGGCCCAGCGCAACAGCACGCGGACCGCATCTTCTGCTTCTTCACGGCTCGGCCGGGAGACGGCCGGCTCGGACCGCGCGGATTTCTTTCCTTTACCCATGTAGTGGCTCCATCGAAGGCCGCCTGCGGCGGCCGATATCCGGCCATTGTTTCATGCTTTCGCGGGTCGTGCGTGCGGGCTGCCGCGCTCCCAGCGTCACTTCGGCCATTCGTCCTGCTCGTCGTTGAACAGCGACGCGACGACGCCGCGCAGCCATGCGGTGCGCGGGTCGTTGTGGTACTTGCGATGCCAGTGCTGCTTCAGGTCGAAGCGCGGCAGCGCGAGCGGCGGCTCGACGGGCACGATGAACGCGTGCTCGGCCGCATACGCATAGCCGATCGCATGCGGCACCGTCGCGATCAGGTCGGTACGGCTCAGGATGAACGGCAGGCTCATGAAGTGCGGCGTCTCGAGCACGGCGCGGCGCTGCATGCGCTGCTTCGCGAGATATTTCTCGAGCACTTCCTGGCTGCGCCCTTCGGCGCGCACCACCGCGTGCCCGCACGCGAGGAACTGCTCGACCGTGAACGGCGGTGTTTGCTCGAACGGATGGCCGCGCCGCATCAGGCATACGAACCGGTGCGTGAACAACCGTTGCTGGAAGAAGTTGTTGCCGTCGAGATCGGGGAAGTAGCCGACCGCGAGATCGATCGACCCGGCTTCGAGGCCCCGCCCGACTTCGTCGTGCGCGAGCGAGACCGAACGCAGGTTCGCGTGCGGTGCGAGCGTCGCGAACGCCTGCAGCAGTTTCGGCAGGAACACGATCTCGCCGACGTCCGACAGCGCGATCGAGAACGTATGCGTGCTCGCGGCCGGGTCGAAGTCGTGCGGCGCGACGAGGCCGCGCTCGATCTGCGCAAGCGCATCGCGGGCGGCCGGCAGCAGCGCGAGTGCGCGCGGCGTCGGCTCCATCCCGCGCGACGTGCGCACGAACAGCGGATCGCCGAAATACTCGCGCAGGCGCCCGAGCGCGGTGCTGACGCGCGGCTGGCTGACGCCGAGCAGGTCGCCCGCACGGCTCACGTTGCGCGTGTCGTCGAGCGCGACGAGGTAGGGAATCAGGTTCAGGTCGAGCGCATCCATGGTCGGACCAGTATCTTCAAAACGTATACAACATATCTCCTGAATCGCATTGCCGCATAGTCGGGAAAGCGCTCAAATGTGTTCCATTACTCGAACCAATGTTCAGGAGACGAACAATGCGCACCCAGGTCGCCATCATCGGCGCCGGCCCGTCCGGCCTTCTGCTTTCCCATCTGCTGCGCCTGCAAGGCGTCGATTCCATCCTCGTCGAAGCGCGTTCGCGTGAGTATTGCGAGAACCGCATCCGCGCCGGCGTGCTGGAGCAGGGCACGGTCGACACGCTGAACGAAGCCGGCCTCGGCGAGCGGATGCGCCGCGAAGGGCTCGAACACCACGGCATCGAGCTGCTGTTCGACGGCCGGCGCCATCGTATCGACCTGTCCGAACTGACCGGCGGGCGCGCGATCACCGTCTACAGCCAGCACGAAGTCGTGCGCGACCTGATCGCGGCCGGCGTCGAGCACGGCCACGCGATGCATTTCGACGTCAGCGACGTTGCACTTCACGACGTCGAAGGCGAGCACCCGTTCGTCACGTTCAAGCATGCGGACGGCCGCGCCGACCGCATCGACTGCGACTACATCGCCGGCTGCGACGGCTTCCACGGCATCGCGCGCCAGACGATCCCGGCCGAGCGGCTGAACACGTTCGAGCGCGTCTACCCGTTCGCGTGGCTCGGCATCCTCGCCGATGCGGCGCCGTCGCTCGACGAGCTCGTCTATGCGCATCACGACAACGGCTTCGCGCTGTTCTCGATGCGCTCGCCGACGGTCACGCGCCTGTACCTGCAGTGCAAGCCCGACGAGGATCTCGCCGAATGGTCCGACACGCGGATCTGGGACGAACTGCACACGCGCTTCTCGAACGACACCGGCTGGACGCCGACCGAGGGCCGGATCACGCAGAAGAGCGTGACGCCGATGCGCAGCTTCGTGTCGGAGACGATGCAACACGGGCGCCTGTTTCTCGCCGGCGACGCCGCGCACATCGTGCCGCCGACCGGCGCGAAGGGGATGAACCTCGCGGTGGCCGACGTCCGCGCGCTGTCCCGCGCGCTCGGCGCGCGCTACCGGACAGGCGACGCGACGCCGCTCGACACCTATTCGGCGACCTGCCTCGAACGCGTGTGGCGCGCGGAGCACTTCTCTTACTTCATGACGAACATGCTGCACTCGACGCCGGACGATTCGCCGTTCGTCAATCGCCTGAAGTTTGCCGAACTGAAATACGTGACGCGCTCACGGGCCGCCGCGCAGTCGCTCGCCGAA
The DNA here is from genome assembly GCF_984667975.1 of Burkholderia pulmonis. Taxonomy (NCBI): domain Bacteria; kingdom Pseudomonadati; phylum Pseudomonadota; class Betaproteobacteria; order Burkholderiales; family Burkholderiaceae; genus Burkholderia; species Burkholderia pulmonis. The sequence continues at coordinate 3,292,141 of NZ_OZ480187.1, read as the reverse complement.
AACTACGTCGGGTTGCCGTTCGACGATGCGACGGCCCCCGAGGCAACCCGCCTTGACAACGCGCTGTGCACGACTCTATGATCGGCCCATCGTTCGCTAATCGAATCTAGGTTCGAATAGCGAACAAATACCAGGATCGACATCGGCCCCGGCGCGGCACGCGGCACGCGCGTGTCCCCTCGACAGGCCGCGCATCGAGCCGCGGGTTCGTATCAGGAAGAGACATGGTCAACAAGATTTTCGAATCGCTCCAGTCGGCGGTTGCCGACGTCCACGATGGCGCGACAATCATGATCGGCGGCTTCGGCACGGCCGGCATGCCGTCCGAGCTGATCGACGCGCTGATCGAACAGGGCGCGCGCGACCTGACGATCGTCAACAACAACGCGGGTAACGGCGAAACGGGTCTTGCGGCGCTGCTGAAGGCGAAGCAGGTGCGCAAGATCATCTGCTCGTTCCCGCGCCAGAGCGATTCGCAGGTGTTCGACGGGCTGTACCGCGCGGGCGAGATCGAGCTGGAGCTCGTGCCGCAGGGCAACCTCGCGGAGCGCATCCGCGCGGCGGGCGCCGGCATCGGCGGCTTCTTCACGCCGACCGGTTACGGCACCAAGCTCGCGGAAGGCAAGGAAACGCGCGTGATCGACGGCAAGCCGTACGTGTTCGAGACGCCGATCCATGCCGATTTCGCGCTCGTGAAGGCGTACAAGGGCGATCGCTGGGGCAATCTCGTGTATCGCAAGACGGCGCGCAACTTCGGCCCGATCATGGCCAGCGCCGCGAAGGTCGCGATCGTGCAGGTGTCGGAAGTCGTGCCGCTCGGCGCGCTGAACCCGGAGCACATCGTGACGCCGGGCATCTTCGTCCAGCGGATCGTCGAGGTGCCGCAGGCCGCGCACGCGGCCGAGCTGGCCGCCGAACACGCCACGTCCCAAGCCGCCTGACCGCCCGAGGAGCATTCAAATGAAACGACTGACCCGCGATGAAATGGCCAAGCGCGTCGCCCAGGACATCCCCGAAGGCGCGTACGTGAACCTCGGCATCGGCGTGCCGACGCTGGTGGCGAACCACCTCGACCCGAGCAAGGAAATCTTCCTGCACAGCGAGAACGGCCTGCTCGGCATGGGCCCCGCGCCCGCGCCCGGCGAGGAAGACGACGAACTGATCAACGCCGGCAAGCAGCACGTGACGCTGCTCACCGGCGGCGCGTATTTCCACCATTCCGATTCGTTCGCGATGATGCGCGGCGGCCACCTCGACTACTGCGTGCTCGGCGCGTTCCAGGTGTCGGCGGGCGGCGATCTCGCGAACTGGCACACGGGCGCACCCGATGCGATCCCGGCCGTCGGCGGCGCGATGGATCTCGCGATCGGCGCGAAGCAGGTATTCGTGATGATGGAGCACCTGACGAAGCAGGGCGAAAGCAAGATCGTCGCGCAGTGTTCGTATCCGGTCACCGGCGTGCAATGCGTGAGCCGCATCTATACGGATCTCGCCGTGCTCGACGTGACGGCCGACGGCCTCGCGGTGAGCGAGATCTTCACCGACCTGTCGTTCGACGAGCTGCAGAAGCTGACCGGCGTGCCGCTGATCGACGCGACGCACAAGGCAGCGGCCTGAACCCCCGGCGTGCCGGCGCGTGCGCTCGCGCGCAGGCCGGCACGCTTGGGTGGACAATAGGCGCACGCCGTTTCTCCAATCTGATGCCATGCTCGAAGACAGCGCCCGCCTGACCTCCCTCATCTGCGGCACCGAGCCGCTCAACCGGATCTGGTCGCCTCGTGCGACGATCCAGCGGATGCTCGACGTCGAGGCCGCGCTTGCACGCGCGCTCGCCGCGCAGCAGGTGATTCCCGCCGCCGCGGTCGCGCCGATCGAACGCGCGTGCGACGCCGGCCGGCTCGACGCCGACGCGCTCGCGCATGGCGCGGCGCTCGGCGGCAATCTCGCGATTCCGCTCGTCAAGCAGCTCACCGCGCAGGTGAAGGCCGACGACCCCGAGGCCGCGAAGTTCGTGCATTGGGGCGCGACGAGCCAGGACATCATCGATACCGCGACCGTGCTGCAGCTGCGCGACACGCTCGACGTGCTGGAGCCGATGCTCGACGAAGCGTGCGCGTCGCTCGCGGTGCTTGCGCGCACGCATCGCGCGACGCCGATGATCGGCCGCACGTGGCTGCAGCAGGCGCTGCCGATCACGCTTGGCCTGAAATTCGCCCAATGGCTCGATGCGCTGCTGCGCCATCGCGCGCGCTTCGCCGAATTGCGCGCGCGCGTGCTGGTGCTGCAGTTCGGCGGCGCGGCCGGCACGCTGGCGAGCCTGCGCGAGCAGGCGGCCGGCGTCACGGCCGCGCTTGCCGCCGACCTGCGGCTCGCCGTGCCGGCCGTGCCGTGGCATACGCAGCGCGACCGCATCGCGGAAGCCGCGTCCTGCTTCGGGATGCTGGCGGGTACGCTCGGCAAGATCGCACGCGACGTGTCGCTGCAGATGCAGACCGAAGTCGGCGAGCTTGGCGAGCCGGCCGCCGCCGGCAAGGGCGGCTCGTCGACGATGCCGCACAAGCGCAACCCGGTCGGCTGTGCCGCCGTGCTGACGGCGGCCGTGCGTGCGCCGAACCTCGTCGCGACCGTGTTCGCGGGGATGGTGCAGGAGCACGAACGTGCGCTCGGCGGCTGGCAGGCCGAATGGGACGCATTGCCCGACCTCGCGCGCCTGACGGGCGGCGCGCTCGCGCAGATCGCGCAGATCGTCGCGGGCCTCGACGTCAATACCGAACGACTCGCCGCGAACCTCGACCTGACGCACGGGCTGATCCTCGGCGAAGCCGTGATGCTCGCGCTCGGCGACCGCATCGGCCGGCTCGACGCGCACCACGTCGTCGAGCACGCGTCGAAGGAAGCCGTGCGCACCGGCGCGACGCTGTTCGACGTGCTCGCCGCCGATGCGACCGTGTCGGCCCACCTGTCGCGCGATGCGCTCGCGCGGCTGCTCGATCCCGCACATTACGTCGGCGAGGCGCAGGCCTACGTCGACGCCGTGCTCGCGCTGCATGCGGGCACGATCCAACCAGGAGAACATTGATGCCTTTCGCCACTGTCAACGGCGTGAAACTGCATTACCGGATCGACCGTGCCGCACGCGCCGACGCGCCGTGGCTCGTTTTCTCGAACTCGCTCGGCGCCGACCTGCAGATGTGGGCGCCGCAGATCCGTCCGCTCGTGCAGCACTTCAACATCCTGCGCTACGACACGCGCGGCCACGGCCATTCCGACGCGCCGGCCGGTTCGTACACGATCGAGCAGCTCGCCGGCGACGTGATCGGCCTGCTCGACCACGTCGGCATCGATTGCGCGCATTTCTGCGGGATCTCGATGGGCGGGCTGACGGGCGCCGCGCTCGCCGCGCGCTACCCGTCGCGCATCGTGCGTGCGGTGCTGTCGAATACCGCCGCGAAGATCGGCTCGCCGGAAGTGTGGGCGCCGCGTGCGCAGAAGGCGCGCGCCGAAGGGATGGCTGCGCTTGCCGACGCCGTGCTGCCGCGCTGGTTCACCGACGCGTTCGTCGAACGCGAGCCGCGCATGTTCGACGCGATCCGCGATACGTTCGTGCATACCGACAAGGACGGCTATGCGGCGAACTGCGACGCGCTGAACGCGGCCGACCTGCGCGACGAAGTGAAGGGCATCGCGCTGCCGGTGCTCGTCGTGACCGGCGCGAACGACATGTCGACGCCGCCCGACCAGGGTCGCGCGCTCGCTGCCGCGATTCCCGGTGCGCTGCACATCGAATTCGACGCCGCGCACATTTCGAACATCGAGTGCACCGACGGCTTCAACCGCGCGCTGCTCGATTTCCTGAACGCGTGAGGTGATGGCGATGGACGACCAGGAACGTTACGAAGCAGGGATGAAGGTGCGTCGCGCGGTGCTCGGCGACGCGCACGTCGACCGTTCGATCGAGAACCGCACCGAGGTGACCGACGAATTCCAGAACCTGATCACGCGCTATGCATGGGGCGAGATCTGGACGCGCGACGGCCTGCCGCGCCACACGCGCAGCCTGCTGACCATCGCGATGATGGTCGCGCTGAATCGCGGCGAGGAGCTGGCGCTGCATCTGCGCGCCGCGCGCAACAACGGCGTGACGCGCGACGAGATCAAGGAAGTGCTGCTGCAGACCGCGATCTATTGCGGCGTGCCGGCTGCGAATTCCGCGTTCCATCTCGCGGACAAGATCTTCAAGGAACAGGATGGGGCCGCCTAGGTGAGGCCGGTTAAGCACCGGTGGTGATGCGGTCGCGCGGCCCGCGGGTGTCTGGCGGGCCGTCGACGATGAAAAAACGCGCCGGCAGTGAATCGGCGCGCGGCGTACCGGATGGCCGGTGCGTGAACAAGGAAAGGCGCGGCTACCAGGCCGCGCTACTTATATCAGGAGACTCGCGATGAATCGCGCACCCGTGGTCGATGTCCAGACCTTCATCAACGAGCAGCCGTTCGGCGGCTTTCAATGGCTCGTGTTCCTCATGTGTTTCGTGATCGTGCTGCTCGACGGCTTCGATACGGCCGCGATCGGCTTCATCGCACCGTCGCTGCTCGGCGAATGGAACCTGACCAAGCCCGATCTCGCACCCGTGCTGAGCGCCGCGCTGTTCGGCCTCGCGTGCGGCGCGCTCGTGTCGGGCCCGCTGTCCGACCGGCTCGGGCGCCGCTCGCTGCTGCTCGGCTCGGTGTTCCTGTTCGGCGTCGCGTGCCTGATGTCCGCCTTCTCGAACACGATCGGGCACCTGACGATCCTGCGCTTCATCACCGGCGTCGGGCTCGGCGCGGCGATGCCGAACGCGGTCACGATGATGGGCGAGTTCTGTCCGGACAAGCGCCGCGCGACCGTGATCAACCTGATGTTCTGCGGCTTCCCGCTCGGCGCCGCGTTCGGCGGTTTCCTGGCCGCGTGGATGATTCCGCATTTCGGCTGGCGCAGCGTGCTGATGCTCGGCGGCGTGACGCCGCTGCTGCTCGGCGTGCTGTTGTTGCTGAAGATGCCGGAATCGGTGCGTTTCATGGTCGCGAGCGGCCAGCACGTCGACAGGATCCGCGCGACGCTCGCGCGCATCTCGCGCGACGCGCTGAACGCCGGCTCGTTCGCGATGACCGAAGTGGCGCCGCAGACGGGCAGCAAGGGCCTCGGCGTGGTGCTGTCGCGCTCGTACATCGTCGGCTCGGTGATGCTGTGGCTCGCGTACTTCATGGGCCTCGTGATCTTCTACGCATCGATCAACTGGATGCCGATCCTGCTGAAGGATGCGGGCCTGACGCCGAAGAGCGCGACGCTGATCTCGGCGCTGTTCCCGCTCGGCGGCGTAGGCGCCGTGCTGTGCGGCGTGCTGATGGACCGCTTCAACGCGAACCGCGTGATCGCCGTGTGCTACGCGCTGACGGCGGTGAGCGTGTATGCGATCGGGCAGGCGGCCGGCAACGTCGGGCTGCTCGTGCTGGTCGTGTTCGTGGCCGGCGTGCTGATGAACACCGCGCAATCGTCGATGCCGGCGCTGGCCGCCGCGTTCTATCCGACGGAAGGGCGCGGCACGGGCGTCGCGTGGATGCTCGGCGTCGGCCGTTTCGGCGGGATCGCGGGTTCGTTCCTCGTCGCCGAACTGACGCGTCGGCACTTCTCGTTCGCGGGGGTGTTCGCGACGATCGCCGTCGCGGGCGTGCTGGCGTGCGTCGCGTTGCTGATCAAGCAGACGGCGCGGCCGCATGGTGTCGTGCAGCCGGCGGGCAAGATCGAGTCGCTCGGGCATTGAGCGGCGTGCGGGCCGGTGCATTGCGCCGGCCCCTTTTTTGAGCGGCACCGTTCGGGCCGCTATTCTTCCGCGTCGTGTTCCTTGACGAAGTTGCGCAGATACGCGCGCAGCGCGGCCTCCCGGCCGCGATGATCGGCGAGGTTCGCGGCGCCCATCTCGTCCTCATCGCCGAACAGCGTCGGCGGCGCGCAGTAAGTGCCGACTTCGATGTTCTCGCGCAGCACGCGGATGTCGTGCGTGAGCGGGTGATACTCGGCGATCCAGTGCATCCCCTCGATGTGTTCGCCCGTCCTCAGCAGTGACTTCATCGGCACTCTCCCGGCAGCAGCGGCGCAACCGGCGAAGCGGTTGCACGCGCCCGTACCAAAAGGGTACGCCTGCCAGGCGTGAATCTCAACGGGCGCGCTGTGAGCGCTCACTGCGGCAGCAGGTGCGCGATGAGCGGATACAGCGACAGGATCAGCAGCACGGCCATCGTCACGTTGAAGATGCGCAGTGCGCGGCGGTTCGACAGGAAGCGGCGCAGGCCGAGGCCGAACGCGGCCCACAGACAGATGCACGGGAAGCCGATCAGGATGAACACGACGGACATCCACGCGGCGTTCATCCCGTAGTCGGCGGACAGCCGGACCGTCGTCGCGGCGGTCAGCACCATCATCCAGGCTTTCGGGTTGACCCACTGGAACGCGGCGGCTTCGACGAACGTCATCGGCCGCGGCTTGGCGCCGTGCGCCTTCACTTCGCCCGACGTGCCGATGCGCCATGCGAGATACAGCAGGTACGCGACGCTCGCGGCTTCGAGGATCGTGTACAGCAGCGGCAGGCGCTTGAACGCTTCGCCGAGGCCGAAGCCGACGCAGAGCATCAGGATCGCGACGCCGATGCTGATGCCGAACAGGTGCGGCATCGTGCGGCGGAAGCCGAAATTGACGCCGGATGCGAGCAGCATCGTGTTGTTCGGGCCGGGCGTGATCGACGTGACGAGCGCGAACAGCATGCCGGCGGGCAATGCGCTGAGGGTGAGGAATTCCATCGCGGATTCTCCGTTCGGTTCTAGGCTGGGATGGAGATCAGTTTAGCGACGGTTGTCTGTACAGTACCGGTACAGTTGGTTTGACGAATACCGGTACGGGGGGAGTGGGGCGGAAGCGCTGGTTGACGGTTGTTGTTGTCTCTCGGAAAAGATGTCCGCAGTCTAAAGACAGTGAGCGCAGCAGTTTCGCCCCCCGATGCGTGTCCAAGGTCCCGGGGCTGCCGTCACTGCAGGTTGTCGGTGCAGTGGGGTGAAATTTTGCGGCGAGAGTCGGCGCACGATCTTGCGAGTTCGATCTTTCTCGACACGAGATAGCGAGTACTAGCGGCGGTGCCTACGCTTCGCGAAATCTGCTGAATACCTGGTCAAGAAAGACTGCGACCTCGCCAATCAGAACCGTTGACTCGGGAATCAGGCCACCCATCGTCAGAAAGCCGTGTATCTGACCTGGATAGTGCTGGTGACGAACCGGGACACCCGCATCGCGAAGTCGAGCAGAATAGGCGGCGCCTTCGTCACACAGCGGATCATGGCCACAAGTCACGACATACGCTGCCGGCAAGTTGGAAAAAGTGGGCGCCCTGAGCGGTGACGCTTTCCAGTCGAGGCGATCTTCGCCTACCGGCAAATATTGATCTGCGAACCAATCGAGACTTGCTTTTGTCAACGTCGGTCCAAGCGAGAACTGCTCGAGTGACGCTGTATTCGCCGCGAAGTCGGTGGCCGGATAGAGCAGTACCTGCGCGATCGGCTGATGCCCGCCCGCGTCGCGCAACAGGTGTGTGAGAACCGCCGCGAGGTTGCCACCCGCACTGTCGCCACCCACGGCGATCTTTGTCGCATCGATGTTCAATGACGCCGCGTGTTCAAGAATGTAAGCGTACGCAGCTTGCGCGTCTTCGATTGCCGCCGGAAACGGATGCTCGGGAGCGAGTCGATAATCGACCGCCATCACCGAGATGCGCGCCGTGCTGGCTATCGCTCGGCAGGCGTTGTCATGGGTGTCGAGATCCCCGGACACCCAGCCGCCGGAATGGAAGAAGAGCAGGCAAGGAAGCCGGGATCCGTCGTCCGTTCCCCACCCGCGATAACAGCGGAGTCCGAATTTTCTGTCGGAGTGCACGACTTCGAGATCCCGAACCGAGGAAACCTGAACCGGCTGCGACGCAAGCGCTTTGCGACTTTTGCGAAATGCAGCGCGCGCCTGCTCGGGGGACCCGGCTTCCGGGCCCGAAGCCCCACTTTCGCGCGCGAGCGCAACAACGCGTGCCGCGCCCGGGTCCAGCGGAACGTGACTCATGCGCTACCTCCCGACCATGCCACCGCCTCGATCTCGACAAGTGCCTCGGGGACGGTCAATCCACATACCACCGTTGATCGCGCCGGTCGATGTGTCCCGAACACGCTCGCGTATGCGGCGTTGAACGCTTCGAAATCTGACGCACGGCGAAGCCAGACCGTGGTTTTACCGATGTCCGTCAAGCCAAGGCTCGAAGGTGCGAGCAGCGATGCAATGCGTTGCAGTATGACGCGAGTCTGATGCACCACGTCTCCCTCGATATGCCCTTCAGCATCGAATGCGAGTTGACCGGAAGTGAAAACTATTTCTCCCGATCGGACGGAAGGTGAAAGGTGTGGTTGAGTCAATGGAATAGTCCCGATAGTTCAAGCGAAGATCCAGCGGAAGTTGTTCGACTCCCGCTTCACGTAACCTGCTGAATTCGCGCCAAAGTGCGCAGGCAAAACCAGTGCACCAGATTCAGCCGTATATTCGAGCATCCAGTGCCTCGACTTGCGTGCCGCATCCTGGTTCTCGCAGAAGGCGGAGTTCCATTCCGGTCGGTAAATCTGAATCGGGTTGTGAATGACGTCGCCACTGAAAAATGCTTCGCCTCCACCTGACCGGATGCTGATCGACATATGGCCGGGAGTGTGCCCGGGCGTGGGGTGAAACATCACGCCTTCGATCACTTCTGCACCAGCGTCGGGAACAACATCGACAAGACCCGCATCGACAATCGGACGCACGCTGTCCTCGTAGACGCCAGGAGAGACGACATTCCTGAAAGTATCTCCGGCAGCCCAGTCATGCTCGCCGCGAGACCAGAGATAACGCGCGGACGGAAACGTCGGAACCCAGACTCCGCCGGATAGATGTGTGTTCCAGCCAACGTGATCGCTATGAAGATGAGTACAAAATACAAAATCGACGGCATGCGGATCGATGCCGTTAATCTTCATTCGTTCGAGGTATCCGGTATTAAGGTTGTTGAATGCTTCGATGTGACGTACTCGACCATCTCCGATTCCGGTATCGACGATGAACAACAGATCTGGTGTTCGGACGACCCAGGAGTTCACATAGACGATCACACTTCTGCGATCAGGCGTTAAAACACCTTCGTGCAGACTTTGGAGCTTTGCTTCAGTCAGGTTGTCCTGCCATTCCGGAAACAGAAAAGTCACCGGAAATTCGAATGAAATTTCGGTGATACGTGTGATTTCCATATCACCCACGTGAAATCGGGGTGCTGCAATTGTTGAGATATCGACGCTCATCTGACTCTCATAGTGATGGCTGAACGAATCCACTATACTCAGGCTACGCCAATACATCCAATCGATACCAGGCATGGAAACTATCGATCATTTCGATCTGCGCTCGTTCGACATGAATCTGTTGATCGCGTTCGATGCGCTGATGCAGGAACGCAGCGTGACGCGCGCAGCCGCAAAACTACGGATCCAGCAACCGGCGATGAGCCACTCGCTGTCCACGTTGCGTCTGCTGCTCAGAGACGAACTGTTCGTCAGAGTCGGGCGGACATTGCAGCCGACCCCGCGAGCGTTATCGTTGCAGGATCCGGTTCGGAGTTCATTGCTGCAGTTGCAGGAAGCATTGAAAACGGAAGCGTCGTTCGATCCGTCGAACGCGCGGCGAGACTTCCGCGTTGCAATGACAAACGGAATCGAATCGCTGCTCCTGCCGGATATCGTTGCCCGCTTCCGGACCGACGCTCAAGGCATGACGTTGCTGGCGCGCTCGGTCGATCCGCAGGACATGCCCGACATGCTTGATCGTGGTGAACTGAATCTAGCTATCGGTTGCTACGAAAGCACCCATCCCTGGATACGACGACACGAGCTATTTAATGAAACACTGACCTGTTGTTTCAATCCTGATCTGCTTCCGATCAAAACACCGATTGACGAAAAAACCTATATCGAAACGCCGCACGTAGTTGTATCAATGCGAAATACGATATTGGGTTGTCTCGAAGATGCATTGCGCGGTGCGCGCGTCGAACTCAATATAGTTTCCGCCGGCCCCAATTTTCTCGCAGTGCTCATGATGGCAGCGGACACCCCTGTTCTCACGACCTTGCCATCACGCATTGCACATCGGTATGCGGATCGTTTTGGTCTTTCGACCTGTCCCGTTCCGATTTCATTGTCCGCTAATCCGATCGCAATGGTATGGCATTCCCGTGAAGATCGGGAGCCGGGGAGCGAATGGCTGAGACAGCTAGTTAGAGAACTGTGCCCCTTCGAGCGAGCTGATTGAACGTGAGCGGTTCGCATGCCGATCAAATCAAATTTCCTACCCGGGCTCACGGTATCAATTGATCGAGTGCCAGGCGCCCACCCGGCAACGCCAACTGATGCAGGCCTGTCCATGGCGCTGCTTGTTGCCAAATTCCGTCGAGGAACCTCGGCAGGGTCGTGTCATTCCCAAAGACGCCTTTTCTGAGAGCTCACAGTTGCGTCTCGGAAAAGATGTCCGAAGTGTCAGTGAGTTGTCTTTGAAGAATTGACTGCATCCCGTATGTGAAGGATGTGTCGTGTCTCGACTTGTGCGAAAGGATCGAAACATATTTGCCTACATGGAACGTTGGCGCAATGTTTGATCAAGCTCGCCGTCTCATTGTTGTCGTATTGACGGCGCTCACCACGGCGCGCGCTCATTGAGCGAAATCGTTCCCTTGCCCGGCTCCACCGTTCATGAAGTTTTGGCTTTGAAAATTAATGAAATGGTGTGATTTTGAATGACTGTAAATTTATTTAGTTTTGCTTTCAATTAATCAACAAACGTCAAATCTTGTCAGGGTTGCGTCGCGCCACGATTCGTCATGCTAACTTCGAGCCAAAGTTCTCATTCGGCAGACTTCCGAGATTCCGGGCTGTCCGACAGGAAGATACCAAGAACACCAATCCAGAAGAAAAATGCGAGTAGAGACCCTACGACGAACGCTGGCGGCTCGCCACGTTCTGCGCGATATGGCGCATCGGCAAGGCTGGATGAATCACCATTTTTCTGCGCTATCCCATTCGGATAGCGCGGCACGACCGCTATGGATGCGCGTCACGGCAATCGTGATGGTCGCCGTCACTTACTTCGCACCCGCTGTATTTCTTGCCGACGAAGTCGCGCATGCTGCGCCGATCATCGATCCGCGCGCGCCGATTCCATTCCAGCCAACCATTACGCAGACAAGCTCAGGTGTACCCGCAGTGAATATCGCCGCGCCGAATTCAAATGGCGTGAGTTTGAATCAATATCAATCGTTTGGAGTTGATTCTCAAGGATTGGTGCTGAATAACAGCACCGTCGCAGGAACGCCTTTGCTCGGCGGGACGCTGGGCGCGAACCCGAATTTGAACGGCCGGTCGGCCTCGCTGATCATCAACCAGGTGACCTCGACGGGGCCAGCAGCCCAACTATACGGGCCGCTCGAGGTCTTTGGGGTACCCGCGGCCGTGGTCGTGGCCTCGCCAAATGGCGTCAGCGTAAACGGTTTGAGCCTGACGAACGTCACGAATCTGACGCTGACGACCGGCACGCCGCAATTTCTCACTGGCGTTGGCGGCACGGCAACCGATTTTACGCACGCAGGCGCGGTCGCGTACAACGTTATGTCGGGCGCCATCACGATCAATGGGCCGGCAGGTAATAACGGGACGCCAGGCGCGGGGGTGGAAGGAACAGTTGGCAACCTCGACCTGATTGGCCAAAGCGTCACCGTCAACGCGCCGTTGAGAGCTGATCAACGAGTGAACGTGGTGACCGGCAACCAGCTGGTGACGCCGACGTCGTCGGATGCGACAGGTATTACGTATGGCACGGCGGGGAACGGAACGGCCAATACGGCCGCGGCGATCGGCAAGAGCGTCGCGGTGGATGCGAGCCAATATGGCTCGGTCACGTCGGGTACTGTCTATATCGTGTCGACGGCGGCCGGGATGGGCGTGAACACGCAGGGCCCGCTGTCGGCAACGGCGGGCAACGTGGTCGTCAATGCGAATGGCGATGTGTCCGTCGGGCAAACGTTCGCGAACCAAAACGTCGCGCTGACTAGCGCGGGCAACACGACGATCAGCGGGACCGGCCTGGCGAACCAGAACTATACGGTTGCGGCGAACGGCGACATCAACGCGCCGGGCGCGGTGTCGGCCGGGCAGAACGTCACGATGACGGCCGGCGGCAATCTGAATGCCGCATCTGTCGCGGCGAACGGCGCGGCTAACCTCACGGCGGGGCAGTCGATGACGATCGACTCGCTGTCGGCACACGATATCGCGCTGCAGACGACGAATGGTGATCTCACGGTCGGCGGCCTGAGCGCACCCGGAACGGTATCGGCGAAGGCCGGTCGGGATCTCACGGTCAACGGCGCGGTTCAGGGGGGCAGCACGGTGGCGCTCGCCGGTGCGCGCAATGCGACCGTCAACGGGGCGGTGTCTTCGGTAGGCGACACGAGCGTGACGGCAACGACGGGCTCGGCCGCGGTCAACGGCAACCTGCAATCCAATGGCACGGCCACCGTCACGGCTGGCCAGAACGCCGCGATCGGCGGCACGGTGCAGGCACTGGGGCCGGTGACGATCGCTGCACAAAGCGGCTCGATCACGGGGCAAGGCAATGTCACCTCGTCGCAAGGCGCAGTCGCCCTGAATGCCGGCCAGGCCATCGCGTTGAACGGCGCGGTGCAGAGCGGCAGCACGGTCAGCGCGACAGCCGGCACGAACGCCAATTTCGGCGGTACGGTGTCGGCGCCGGGAGCCGTGACGATTCAGGCAGGTCAGGATACGACGCTTGGCGGAAACGTGACGAGCGGCGGGAATCTGAGCGTGAGCTCGGGCGGCAACACCAGTGTCCAGGGCACGGCCGGGTCGATCGGTAACATGACTCTCGAGGCCAACGGTGGCTCTCTGACCACCACTGGCGACGTCGTGACACTCGGCGCGTTGAATGCGACTGGCCAGCAAGGCGTCAACTTGGGCGGCACGGTCTACAGCGGTGGCAACGCAACGATCGGATCGAGCGCGGGCAGTGTGTCGGTCGCGGGTGCGGTGTCCACGCCGGGCACGGTCAATATCAACGCCGGGCAGGATGCGACGATTGCCGGAACGCTTCATAGCGGCCAAACCGCGACGATCGCCGCCACGCGTGACGTGAACCTGAACGGTGGCGTCGAAGTCGACAACGCGGGCAACGCGAGCGTCACGGCAGGGCGCGATATCACCGGATCGGGCGCCGTGAACGTGGCGAACGACACGACGCTCAACGCCGGCAATAACATCGCCGTATCGGGTGCGGTCCAGACGGGCAACAATCTGACCGCAACGGCCGGACAGAACCTTGCGGTCGGCGGTGCCACGGCCGTCGGCAAGAGCACGTTGACTGCAACGAATGGCAGCGCGACGCTGACCGGTAATGCATTGTCCGGCGGCACGACCACGATCACGGCCGGCACAGACGTGAACGCGCAGGGCAGCGTCAAGAGCCTTGGCGACCTCGCCGTGACGGCGAAAAGCGGTAACTTGACCGCTGGCGGTCCGGTGTCCACTGGCGGCAACGCGACGTTGAGCGCGGGTCAGTCCATGTCGCTCAACGGCCAGACGACCGTATCGAAGGATGCATCGCTGACGGCCGGGAACATCGCCACGCAAGGCGTCGCAGTCGGCGGCAATTTGACGGCGACGGCAAGCAACAATCTCGATACGTCCGCCGGACAGCTCAACGCCACGTTCGACGCAAACGCGCCGGCGCTGTCGGTCGGGGGTAATGCGTCGCTGTCTGGGGCCAATGTCACGACGGCGAACGCGGTGGTTGGTGGCACGACGGCGATCACCGGTACGCAGAGCGTCACCACGGGTGGTACGGCGGCGTTCAAGGGCGGCGCCGCCCTGGCCGGCGGGACGGTGACGAACGTCGGTACGCAACTGTCGGGGGCTAACCTGACCGTCTCAGGCTCCAACGTCAGCAACACCGGTACGTTGTCGTCGCTCGGTACGAGCACCGTGAATGCGGCGAATTTGACGAACAGTGGGTCGATTTACGGCGCGACGACTGGCCTGACGGTGTCCGGCACGACCACGAACTCCGGTTCGTTGCTCGCGACGAATGCACTCAATCTGACGACGAACGCGTTGAGCAACCGCAACGGGATGATCTTCGCGGGCGACGTCAACAACAAGACGGCGCCGACCGGCGACGTGACCCTCACGGTAAATGGCGGCAACGGGACGTATGACAATACTGCCGGCCAAATTCTCGCCCAGCATGACCTGACGCTGAATCTGCCGAATCAGGCATTCGATCCGTCGGCCGCATCGGCCGGGACGATCAATCTCGGCAATGCGCTGACGATCAACGCGCAACAGATCAATAATTCGGGCACGTGGGCGATGCCGGGCAACAGCGTCGCGCTGAACGCCGCGCAGGGCCTGACGAACACCGGAACGATCAGCAAGGCAGGCGATATTACGCTGTCGACGAACGGCACGTTGACCAACAGCGGGACGATCTCGTCCGGCAACAACGTGAACTTGTCGGGTACGGTCGACAACCAGTCCGGCGGCACGATCACGGCGAATCAGGACGTGAACCTCGCAGGTGTCGTCACGAACGCGGGAACGGTCAGCGCCGTGCGTGACGTCAACTTGTCGGGTAGCAGTTACGACAACACGGGCGCGTTGACGAAGGCAGGCCGCGATCTGAATGCGTCATTGTCCGGCGACCTCGTGAACGTCGGCGGCACAATGTCCGCCCAGAACGACGTCACGATCAACGCGGCGAACGTCAACAACAGCCGCGCAGGTGGCAGTACGACAAACACGTCGACATCCACCACCACCGTGAACGACGCGGGTCTCAGCGCTGCGCTGCTGGCTTCGCCGATTGGCACGGAGACGCTCACTTCGTCGGTCATCACCAACATCGACAGTGGGACAACTTTCAGTTATTCGTCAACGATTACCGCACGCGTGGGCGACTTGCAGCCGTCGAGCGCGACCTCGATGAGCGCCCCGGACGTTAGCGGCGGAACGCTGTACGGTATTGCACTCCCGGCCGTTACACAAACGTCCACGACGACGCAGACCTCGGGTACGGCAGGTGTGATCGCCGCGGGTCAGAACCTGTCGCTCACGACGGGGACGTTGAACAATCACGGCGGCACGATTTCCGCAGGGAACAACGCCGTACTGAACGTCGCGTCGCTCGACAATGGCGGTGACGCGGCCGTGACGACGATCACCGACGGTATCAGCACGTCGGCGTACACCGCGTTTCTGACGCAATTGCAGGCCGCGTACAAGTCTGGCCAGCTCGTGGCGCTTCCCGGCGTCGCCGACAGCGTGGCTGTGAGCTTTACGCCCGGACAAGTCAGTCCGCCCGCGCTGCAGACGTCGACTATTACCACCTATACAAGCCAGAACGCCGGCCAGATCGTGGCCGGGAACAACCTGAGTCTGACCGGCACCGGATCGAGCCTGACCAACGCCGGCAATCTCTATGCCGGTCAGGATCTGACAATCACCGCGAACAACTTCACGAATCAGGGGTATCACACCAGCAACGTGACGTCGACGGTCGGTTGCGTCGCGGGGGTATCGGCGTCGCAGTGCGGCTATCGTTACGAATCGCATAGCCAGCCGCTCGCCTATTACGGCTTCGCTTTCGACCGGCCAGGACAGGCATTCAGCGACGCCATGCCGTTCGTGCCGTTGACCCGGACGCCTTCTACTACGTTCGGCCCGAACAACGATTCGATCGGTCTCTATGCAGACCAGATCAATACGCAGAGTTACAGCTACACGCAGACCAACAATACCGTCTTCGCCGGTCGCGATCTGACCATTGCTGCGCCGACGGTCACGAATAGCTACGGGAATTTGCTGGCCGGTCGCGATGTGGTGATTGGCGGTACCGGAACGAGCCGAGACAACACTGATCCGAACAACCCGCAAACCACCCTGACTCAGGGTGCCAGCGTAACGAATTCCTCTGGGAACATACAGGCCGGTCGCGACATCGCGATGAGTACCGCGTCGCTGACGAACACCCTTTCGGCGCCGCAGCAGGTTTATCAGAACTACGGCACGACCGCGCAGTACGGTTGTAGCGGGGCGTTTCAGCACTATTGCGATGCCTTCGTCGACATGCAGTCAGGCGATGCATCGACGATTTCTGCTAACCGTAACCTGTTTATCGGTGCGGGCAGCGTGACGAATACGGGCAGCCTGATCACGGCGGGTGGTCAGGCTACGGTCACGGCTACGTCGAGCGTCACGAACCAGGACCAGACGCTGAACGCGTACTGGCATGACGGATTCTGGGGCGGCATTGTCGGCGGCTCACTGCCGCCGGACAACTTCGGGTGCGGGAGCTCCGGTACCTGCTCGTCGCTGTTCGGCAGTGCGTATCAGGCCGGTGCGGGCATCCAGCCGCCGACACCGTACAAGAGCCTGCCCGGCACGATTCAGGCGCCGTCGCTGACGGTAACGGCGGGCGGTGCCGTGCAGAACTCCGGCAACGTGATGGGCCAGCAGGTATCGGTGACAGGCGCAACGCTCGTCAACGGCCTGACGTCCCCGAACGTCTATACACCGCAACCGACATCCTCGCAGCAAGTCGTTCCGCTCGGTCCCGTAGGTGTGCCGGCGAGCGCAAGCACCGCGCAGAATGGCGCAAACGCCGTTGCGAACTCGCTGATTCAGTCGTCGGTCGTGGCAGGCGCGGTATCGAACGGTCCGTCCACGGCGATTACATCCCAAACTGTTGGTACGCCGCATAACCCGGCGGTTCCGTCGGCCACTACGCCGCAGGGCAGCACCGTCCAGACCATCGCCACGTCGAACAGCAATCCGACCTATCTGATCAACAATCCGGCGTCGCAGGTGATCGGCGGTGTCGGCCCGTCCGACCTGATCGCGAACCTGCCAGCCAATTTGCGGCCCGGCTCGACGCTGTTCTACTACGACCCGTTCAGTGAAGATCAACTGCTTCAGCAGGCCGCACTCGCACAAACGGGCACGGCGAGCTTTATCAACGGCTTGACGTTCGACAATCAGAATCAGAAGTCGGTGACGGACCAAGAGAAGTCCGTGTTGTACGGCAACGCGATCGCGTATGCGAAGGCGAACAACATCGCACTCGGGACCGCGCTTTCGTCGCAGCAGATCGCGTCGCTTGATGCGCCGATGCTCTGGTACGTCGAGGAAACCGTGCCGCAGCCGGGCTGCACCGCGACAGGTGTGGCGAGCTGCCCGACCGTGACCGCGCTGATGCCGCAGGTCTATTTGCCGCAGAACTACGCGGTAGTCCAACACGACGGCACGATCACGGGCCAGGACGTCTCGCTTGTTGCGACGAACAAGGGTTCGATTACCAACACCGGAACCATCACCGCAACCAACACGTTGTCGATCGACGCCGGCACGGTGACCAATCAGCAGCGGTCGACCGACGTCGGCACGATCTACACGTATATGCCGGACGTGATGGGGCTGCTGACGACGACAGGGACCGTCACGCAGCAAGGCGGTTTCATGTCGGCCGCCAATTACGACCTGAACGTCGATCGACTGAATCAGGTGGGTGGCGCACTTCAGAAGCTGGACCCGAACGGGCAAGTCGACGCGAGCGCGACGGCGGATCAGCTCGAGGCGCTCAAGAGCCAGCTCGGTGGGAATTTTACGCAGAGTACCGTCAGCGACAACCTGCAGACGAGCTTCAAATCACTGGCCGATAGTCCTGGCCTGTTCCAGCAGATCGGGATGGCTGTCACCGCTGTTGTGGCGTCATTCATCACGGCAGGTGCCGCAAGCGCGATGATGCCAGGCGTTATGGCAACGACGGTCGGCGGCTCGATGATCTCGGCCGGGGTTGGCGGCTTCAGCGCGAGCGCAATTTCGCAGGCGAGCACTGGCCAGTTCAGCCTCACGGCGGCCCTCGAGGGCGGTGCGACCGGCGCGATTACCGCGGGTCTGACGAACGGCATCACCTATTCGCCGGATGCCGGCGTGGGTTGGGCGGGACTTGGCGGCCAGATTGGCGACAACAGTCTTTCCGCGCTCGCGGGTGTGAAGAATGTAGGCGGGGCCATCGTTCCGCAGGCCGGCGCGTCGACCGCGACGTCGATCGGACAAACCGCGCTTGCGCTGGGTGCCGAGGCGACGATTCAGGCTGGGGTGCAGACGGCGATTCAGGGCGGCAGCTTCCTGACGAATCTGCGCAACAGTGCTGTAGCTGATGTCGCAGCTGCAGCGGCTTACTCGATTGGCAATGCAGCGAACATTCAAGGCTCGCCGATTCAGGTTGGAACGCCCGGTTATTGGTTGGCGCACGCGGCGCTGGGGTGTGCGGCCGGCGCCGCAACCGGGCAGGGATGTGGCGGGGGGGCGATTGGTGGGGCGGTGAGCGCGGTGCTGTCGCCGCTGGTGCTGGGCACGATTGATGCGACGCACGCACCGCTTGATCAAGGGCAGTTGGCAGTGCTCGCAGCGGTTGCTACGTTTGCCGGTGGTGGTCTTGCCGGCCTTGCGGGTCAGAATGCGACGGCTGGCGCGACGGCTGCGCAGAACGAGGCGCTGAACAACACCGCCGAGCACTGGGAAAAGCCGGGGCAGCAAAACGAAGGCGAGAAGCTTGTCGTGACGCCGACGCCGCAGGGCGCTCCGGTCGATCAGGCGCAGCAGGGCGGAGGTGGTGGAACAGATGCCGAAGCCGTGACAGTAGGGTCGTCCTCGACGGTTGCGGGAGCGGCGGGCGGAGATGCAAACACGGCGACGGGTGGACCCAAAGTCCCACCGAACCTTCAGCCGCTAACAAATCCCGCTCAGGGTCCGGTCATTCCTTCCGATTGGGTCAGTAAACCTGGCAGGACGCCAGGCAGTACCATTTACTACCCTCCGGGAACGGACCCCAGTACTCCCGGAAGCACGTACATTCGAGTGATGCCCCCCGGGTCGACGCCAGTGCCTGGGCTTGAAAATGGCTATTGGGTTTCCATCCAAAACGGGCAGCCGATAAATCCCGCGACAGGAGGAACTGGTCCGAGAGGTCAGACACATATCCCGCTGCCGCCCAACACGATGCCGCCCACGCGATGAGAGGACGAAAATGATTGAGGAAAAAGATTTAGCGGAGTTCTGCGCAACAATCTTGACAGGAGTAACTGTTGGGATCGGTTCGTTGATACTGCTCTTTGCAAGCGGAGCACACATACTCGTTCAGTGCACGTTTCAGTGCGTCGAGTTCGGGGGCGTTCGTCAAGGGCATGGAGAGCAGGTTGCTGACAGTCTGCTCCTGTTTGAATACCTAAATCACACGGTGGAAAGCGCTGAATTCGACAACGAGTCGACGCTGACATTGAACTTCGGAGATGGGAAGCACTTGAAGATCATCCCGGAACGAAACGGGCTTGAGTCATACGTTGTCACGACGCGATTTGGGATTTGGCCGGTTATAGCAACTTGAGGTGCGATTTGCGGTCACGTCGGGTGTTCTGTTGCGGCATTGGGCGCCGCAACCGGGCAGGGATGTGGCGGGGGTACGATTGGCGGGGCCGTAAGCGCAATGATCGCGCCGTCACTGGTCAGTCAATTCGGTGGGGCTGGCAACCTCGACGAAGGTGGGCTCGCTGCGCTTGCATCCATTGTCATGGCGGGCAGTGGCGGCCTTGCTGCTCTCGCAGGCCAGAACGTTCAGGGCGCAATGACCGCGGGTCAGAATGAAGCCCTGAATAACTCTGCACTGAAGCACTCCGGTGTGCACCCGGATGAGACGGGCGGCAAGCCAGGGGGGAGCTCACTCGGGTCTTCATATCAGTTGAGATTGCAGACGTATGGCGCGGTAGTTAACGGAACCCCATTTACAATTTACACGAGTCGCCCCGTCAATCCGACTTTTAGACAGTATCTGAGTAATTAGGGCGTTACGGTTAAGCCATTGCCAAAATAGGTGAGAGCTGTGGAGTATAAGTACACGCAACATCAAGTTGCACGAAGCGCGATGCCGGACGCGGTGGTGTTCAATAAGATGTACCTGATCAAGAATGTTTCGCGGCTTCGGGCAACGTATCAGATCCGGCTGCTTGCATTTCGTGCGGTAGACCAGGGGACGCACTTAGTTATTCGAGTGCCTGCGACCTGCAAATTTGATCAATCATTGATTGATCTGATGAAGCTTTGTGGTCGAAGAGTGACGCGGGAGAATTTTTGATGGGTCTTTATCTTTGTATTTTTGACGGTGACGATGAGATTGACGGTGTCGAAGTTGGTCCATATGCTGATTTTGACAATCTAAGACAGTATATTGTTCGTGAGCTTGAAGGTGGTGCTGCAGGCAGCCGGTTTCCTGTTTTTATTCCCCACTCGGATTGCGATGGCGAGTGGACGGCGAAGGAATGCATAACACTCGAAAAGGAACTGGATTGCATTGTGGAAAGTATGAAGGGGCAAGATCCGATTAAATTTTCGTCTGACTGGCAAGGGGACATAGCGAAGCGACTGGGAATCATTCCCGCGAGCGCTTTTGAGTCTTTTGTTGATGTCGATGGAGAATTTTTGTTAGGAAGGATTCGTGATCTTGCCTCTCTCGCGGCAAGGCACGATCTTCCAGTTATTTTTCAGTAGTGGCTTTTGCACTCCCGCTTGTCGGACGCTTCTGGCTATATAAATATTATTTATAAAATGAAAATCAATAATATTTCGTCGGGCCTTATTCTGGTTTGGGCTAACCTTAACCTTGTGGCGTCGGCCTGTGCGTCCGGCATTGTTGCCGATGGTGGCACAGCAACTACGGTGTCGAGCGGCGCGAGCGGGCGTCAGACAGTCAATATTGCGCCTTCAATCGGCGGCGTCTCGAACAACACCTACTCATCGTTCAACGTCTCGAAAGCCGGCGCCGATCTCAACAACGTCGGCATCAACGCACGCACGATCGTCAACCAGGTCACGAGCACGAACCCGTCGCTGATCCAGGGCAACATCAACGTGCTCGGCCCACGCGCGAACGTGATCCTGGCGAACCCGAACGGCGTGACGGTTGACGGCGGGAGCTTCACGAATACCGGTCACGTCGTGCTTTCGACTGGCCAGGTGAGCTTCAACGATCTCACGCTGGCGCCGGGCGTTACACAGCGCAACGTCGTGCTGACGACCAACCGTGGCGGAATCGCGATCGGCCCGGGTGGTCTTTCCGGCACGCTGGTCAACCTCGACCTGATTGCAAAGCAACTCAGCATCAACGGCCCGATCAACAACGATTTCACGAGCTCGACGAGCGGCATTCGCGCGATCGTCGGCGACAGCACCGCAACCTACGACACCAGCTTTTCCCCATCCGACAACGGCCACGACTGGCTGATCGGCATGACGTCTCCGGCGACGAAGAGCAATGCGGTTGCCGTTGACATTACCTCAGCCGGCGGCCTGACGGCGGGGCGCGTCCAACTGATCGTCACCGACCAGGGCGCGGGCGTCCACAGCCTCGGCAAAATCTACGCGAACGCCGGCGATGTCGTTGTCACGACGAGTGGCGACATCGCGATTGCGGACGGTTCGCTGAAGGCAGAACGAGACATCGCGCTCACCACGCCGGGTACCGTGTCGCTGCAGGGGGCGCAGGTGACCGCGGCGAACAACGCGACGATTCAGGCCGGCAATATTGCGTTGTCGGACGACACTTCCGGACCCTCGACGCTCACCGCCGGCAATACTGTCACGCTGACCAGCAGTGGCACGATTGCCAACACCGGGAGCCTGATCCAGGCCGGTACGACTGCGAGCGACGGCACCACGACGGGCGGTGACGTGATCCTCAACGCCGCCGGCGACATCACGAATCGCTCGAGTGCCGCCAATCTCGGGATCATGTTCGCCGCAAACGGACAGACCTCGCTGACTGCTGGCGGCAACATCATCAACGACAATGCGCGCATCCTGTCGAACGGCGCAGTGAGCCTGACAGCCGCAGGCGACGTTCAGAACACGATCGACCACACGAGCGGCACGAACGGCGGTCAGCCGACCGCCTATTCGGATCGAGGCGGCAGCTTCCTGTTTTTCACGCACACGACCAGCGGCTTCAACGTTGACTACGGCGCCGTCGCCAACCCGAACCAGCTCGCCTATATCGCCGCGGTGCACGGGCCAGTGACGATCTTGAGCGGCAATTTCACGAATTCGGGTGGGATCGTCCAGTCCAACGACAGCGACGTCAACATCACCGCTCAGAACGCCTTCACCAACGCTGCCGTTTTCAGCGGACAGGCGAGCTATTCGCGCGGCTGCTGGATCTTCTGCCACGCGAGCGCTTCGAGCAACGTCACGCCTTACGGCGGAACCATTCAGGCGGGCGGCAACGTCGGCATCAAGGCTGGCACGGTCGCTCGCAACGTCGGCGGCAACGTCTTCGCGACCGGAAACATCACGGTTAACGCTCCTGTCACCTACGCACAAGGCGTGACCGGCTACTCGGCAATCAACCAGGACCGCGGCTTCAAGGCGTTCTTCGGCAGTACGTGGGCGGAGATCATCGCAATGGACGTCGGTGGCGGCTTTTCGGCGAACGGCAGTGTGACGTTGACGGGTGACGGCGTGATTGATGGCGGTTCGTTCAGTGGCGGCAAGGGCGTGACGGCGGCAGGCGGGATCACGACCGTGCGTGCGCCGTCGCGTACGCCGGTCACGATCGATCAGCACCTCGGACTGACGACGTGGTGGTGGCGATAATGAGCCGGACTGCGTTGTCTGTTCTGTTGCTGATGGCCGCCGCGTTGCTGGCCACACTCGTGATCGTGTTGCTCACTGCACCGCCGCCGAACATCAAGACCGTGTCGCGCGCTGGTACGGCGCATTTGGCCCGCCAGGAGTGACGATGCGCATTTCGCTCAAACAATGGCTGGGCACGATCCCGGCCGTCGCCGTGCTGCATGTTCCCGTGTTCGCCCAGACATCGCCCGCGCCAACGCCTCGTCCGGTGCAGGACCCCGCGCAACTGATCATTGATCAGCAGCGCGAGCAGGCGCGGCAACGTCAGCTCGAGCAGCCACCGGCGTCGATCACGATCGCACCGACCTCGGAAACGACGCTCGAGATTCCACCCGGTACGCCTGTCGACGCGATCGTGGAAACCGGGCCGACCTTTCCGGTGCAACGGATCGTGCTGCAAACCGCCGACGGCAATCCGTTCGAGCCGCCCGGCGGCGTCTCGCGCGCGAAGCTGGATGCAGTCGCGACCCTCTTTGCCGGCCACGATCTCGGCTCGCACCGGATCAACGTGCTGCTGAAACGGCTGACCGATGTGTTCGTCGAGTCCGGATTCGTGACGACCCGTGCGTTGCTCGGCCCCCAGAACCTCGCGTCAGGCACCCTCAAGGTGACGATTCAGGTTGGGCGGATCGCGGACTTCCTGGTCAACGGGAAGCCGGTTCATCGCCTCAAGGCGGGCGAGGCTTCAGCCGGTGGTGGCTGGCTCACGGACGCCGGCTACGAGAACGCATTCCCGACGTCACCCGGCGATCCACTGCGCCTGTCGGACATCGACCAGGGTGTCGCCCAGATCAACCGCCTGCGCCGCAATCAGGCAACAGTGCAGATCCTGCCGGGCCAAAGCCCGGGTGAATCGCTGGTTGATATCACCAATAAATCGGGTGATCGCCTCTACTACAACCTGGGTGTCGACAATTACGGCAGTTCGGCCACAGGTGTCACGCGTTATCGCGCGGGCGTCGAGGCCGACAATCTGCTCGGCCTGCAGGAATCGCTGAGCGTGAACTTCCTCGACAGCCTCGACAGCAATGCGCTCGTTGGCTCGTTCGCGATACCGTTCGGCCGCCACACGTTCAGCTACACGGTTTCCGATTCGGAGTACCAGCAATTGATCGGCACGACCGCGCTGGAATATGGCCGGACGCTGTCTCACATCTTCGGCTGGAACTACCTGGTCAGCCGCAGCGTGAGTGACATCACGAGCGTAGATGCGACGCTTTCGTGGCGCCGCACCGACCGGGAGGTCAACGGAATCGATCTCGATCCGCAGCGCGTCGCGGTGTTTCGCTTGGGCGGTAACTGGCTGCACAAGTTCGTGATGAACGACGCGCAGGGCAACTTCACAGCGAGCGCAGGGCTGTCACAGGGTCTGCCGTGGCTCGGCGCAAACCATGATGGTCAAGGGATCACGCGTGACGACGCACACAGTCAGTTCACGAAGCTCGATGCGACCGCGGCATTCACGTTGCCGCTGCCGAAGCTGGGATCCGCGATGCTGGCCTATCGCGGGTCGCTCGGCGGGCAGTTCACGAACGTCGCGCTGTTCGGCTCGGAGCAACTGTATTTGGGCGGCATGGACACGATTCGCGGCTTTCGCTCGGGCGAAATCGCCGGCGATCGCGGCTTCTATTCGCGCAACTAGCTCGCGTGGGTGAATGCGCCGGCGTGGAAGGACGGCCGAATCGAACCTTACCTGTTTCTCGATGCCGGCAAGGCGAACCTGATCGCAAGCTCGGGCTTTCCGACGCTGGCCGGTATTGGCGCGGGCCTGCGTGCTCAATGGCAATGGCACAAGCAAATGCTGTCGGGCGAACTGCTCGTCGGCCGTGCGCTGACGCAGCCCGCCGCACTCGGCTCGAAAGCGACGCTCGTACTTGGAACCTTGAACTGGAATATGTAAATGAATATCCCGCACTGGAAGTCCGTTCTTGCTGCATCCGCGTTGTATCTGGGCTTGGGATGCATGGCACAAGCCCAGACGTCGGCCTTGCCGACGGGTACTGCTTCAATCGTCAACGGTACGTCGATTACGCAAGCCGAAATCGATGCCGTCTTGCGGGCGTCGCACCAACCTGACACGCCGAAACTTCGGCAGGCAATCAAGAATCAGCTCGTCACGCGCGTGTTGATTCAGCAGGCAGCAGAAAAAGCGAACTACGGCGCAAAGCCCGAAGTCCAGGCCGCGATGCAGGTGGCGAAGGCAAACGCCGAGACGCAACTGTATTTGAAAGACAACGTGAAGCCCGCACCGGTGACGGACGCGCAAGTCAAGGCACGCTACGACGAGATCGTCGCGTCGCTCGGCAAGGATGAATACAAGCCGCGCTTGATTGCCGTGAAGGATGTCGCGACAGCGGCGACCGTGCTCGCCCAGCTGAAGTCCGGAACCTCGTTCGACGCGCTCGCACGGCAGTACAGTCTCGCGCCGAGTCGCGACGCCGGGGGCGAGCTGGCATGGGTGAGCTTCAAGACACCGGCTGTGGACGGGCAGACTGCTGGGTTACCGCTGGCTGTCGCGCAGGCGCTGGTAACGCTGCCGGTCGGCGCCGTTACGCCGGACTCGATCGCGATCGGCAATGCGCGGGCGATCGTCAAGCTCGATGCGAAGCGGCCGACGCAGGTGCCGGCGTTCAACGCTGTCAAGGCGACGATCCAGCAGCAATTGCAGGCGCTCGCGCTCGAGAAGGCCAGCGCGGAATTCGTCGGTGGCTTGCTGAAGAATGCCGTCATTCAGCAGTAGCGAGCGCTATTCGCTACGCTTGGCACCGCACCCGTCCGAGAAATATTTCATTGATGTATTGTCACGTCGCCCCGGCGGGAACTGGGAGCCATCAAGCCGAATGTCGCAGAAACGACAATGCCCGCTCGTTGAGCGGGCTCATGAAGAGGTGGGGCGTGAACAAACCGCGGAACAACGTCCAGTCCGATAAGTCCTGCTTCCTGTTTTCTTTCGCCAAACCTGACCGGCTACATCGCAAGAGTCGCTGGAGTTTTGGCGGCCTGCAATGCGTGCCTTGCGGTGCCACCCGGCTGCCCCGGCCGCTAGCAATGTGACGTAGCGCAGTAGGTCTTCGGTGCGTCCTTCGGATACGAGTTGTTCTGCAGTTTTGTAGTCGAAGATCGGCAAAGGGGCATTGCGATACCAGAAGAGCGCGCTGTGCAGTTCGCCGGAGATGTCGGTTGCGGCTCGAATAATTCTGAGCGCTTCCCGAAGGCACTTCTGTACGCTTTCGGAACCCGCCAGACGGCCCGGCGTATTACGCATGAACATGTGCCAGTCGCGCGAGTGTCTGCATATCGATATGCAAGGCGGCTGCGAAGCGCCGTACCGAGACGACAGGCGCAGCATTTTTCGGGTCCCTCAAGGACGCTATGAACTGGTCGAAATCGACGGGCGGCGTTGAATCTCGGGCCAGATCAGGGCTCATGGCAGGTTGGTCCGTGTGCACACTATTCGCACATTTGTAGCCTAGGCGGTGTCGACGATGGTGGTCGCTGAGACCCCCGTCTGTGGCGCTGCTTGTCGTCAAATTCAGTCGAGGGACTGGGCAGGGCCCTGATATTCCCAGAGACGACTTTTCCAAGAATTTTCGTGGCCCAAGACAGCTTTTCTGAGATTCCACAGTCGTTGTTGTCTGTCAGAAAAGATGCCCCGCTTTTCAACACGTTGCCCCGCATCTACATGCCAGCCGATCCGTTTGTCGTGTTTGGTGATCAGCGAGAGGGTGCGTGATTGCTTCCGACGAGGCTGGAATCGTCGGATTGATACTTTCCGCGACTCAATCGGTTGTCGAAAATATATTGGACGTCTCGAAATGGATGCTGCATTGTTCACGCATTCGCCGTGATTGCGGAAATTGTGCCGAAGGGCAACGTGACGCGAGCGAACGCCATTCACGATTGCGGTCGCGGCTCCTGTTCCCGGAGTCGTGGCACGGGTCGGCCGGGCATTGAAAACAATGTCCGTGGGCCAGGCCGGGGCAACAGAGAAAGAAAAGCGGCGAAAAGGACCTGAGAAGATGAAGGAGACGCGACGGACGCGGGCAGCACTCCGGATCGGGCACATGCCCGACCCGGTTTCGCCATTACGCCCAGACCGAGATCTGTTCGACCGACAGCGCGGTCGCGACGGCAGGGCGGCGGAGCATGCGCTCCGTATGCGCCGCCCAATGCGCGAACCCGCGCATGTCGAGCTTCAGCATGTTCCCCCATTTGAAAAAGATCAGCAGCATCGGATCGACAATCGAGTAATGCTCGCCGAGCGCCCAGTCGTGCGCGGCGAGCCGTTCGTCGATCTGCGCGTACGCGGCGAGGATGCCGGTACGCCCTTTCGCACGGATACCGTCGTGAGCAGCCGTGTCGTCGCTGAAGCGCGACGGATGGAAATTGAGCGCGACCGTCCCGGGCAGCACTGACGCGAGCCAGTTCATCCACTCGACGGCACGAGCGACACCCATCGCGGTATCGGGCAGCAGCCGGGCCTCGGGGTAGCGCATGCCGAGATAGAGCAGGATCGCGGACGACTCGGTCAGCACGTCGTCGCCGGTGTGCAGCACGGGCACCTTGCCTTTCGGGTTGAGCTGCCGGAATTCGGCGCTCTGCGTCGCACCGTCCTTGATCGAGACGAGTGCGAGTTCGAACGGCGCGCCGAGCTCGCGCAGGATGACGTGCGGTGCAAATGACAGGTGGCCGGGGCAGTAGAACAACGTATGAGTTTTCATATTGGTTAAGTGTCCTATTTATATGAATCGGGAAGCTGACCGGGTTGTCGTGTCGACGCGTCGCATGGTGCATGACGCCCGATCGAAAGTCAAAAACGAAAGACGATGTGAAGGATAGTGCGGCTCGATGCGGACGTCGCCAGCGGGCGCGATGCATGCGGGACGGGACGAACGAAGGTTTCTGGAGCGTGATCGTGATGCGGATGATGAGTCTCGACGAATTGATCGACAGCGTGAAGACGTTTCTGGCCGGTATCGATCCGGGCGCCCCGGCACGTGTGACGGCGCAGACGAATCTGCTCGATGCCAACCTGCTCGATTCGCTGTCGCTCGTGCACTTCGTGTTGTTCATCGAGCAGACGCTCAGGATCGAGATCCCGATCGGCGACTTCGTGCTCGACTCGATCGCGTCGGTCGCGGCGATCTACGACCACTACGTGCTGGGCGCGCCGCGCGCCGCGGGTTCGTTGTGCTGATGCGCACCGGCCCAGCCTCGAACGTCACGAACCGGGACGCGACACGATGACGACGGAAATCCTGCTGAGCGGCGAGCATTTCACGTATTTCGCGTATGGCTCGTGCATGAATCTCGCGAGCTTGTCGGCCTCGCTCGGATGCGACGCGGCGCCGTATTTCGCGGGCGCGGCGCGGCTCGATGATCACCGCCTCGCCTTCAACTACGCGTCGCTCAACGAGCCGGTCTGCTGCGCGAACATCGAACCGGCCGCCGGCGCGATCGTCGAGGGGGCGCTGTACCGGTTGCCGATGAGCCTGCTCGCCGCGCTGGAGCGCCGCGAAGGCGTGCATCTCGGGCGCTACGTACGGTGCGCGGTCGAGGTGTCGGCGCCGAGTGGGCGGCGCGTGCACGCGCTGACGTATCGCGGTGCGGTCACGCTCGACCGCGACGCTGCGCCGAGTGCGCGCTATCGCGACCTGCTGGTGCGCGGGCTGGCCGATGCGGGCGTGTCGACGTCGTATCGGGACAACACGGTCGCCTACATCGCCGGATTGCGCGATCGCCCGCCAGCCATGCAGTGACGGCGCGCCGTGCGCGCCGGATGGAATCACGGTACCGGAGGCTCCACAAGGGCGTCCGGTCCAGCGGTGCGTTCTCGACTTCGAACGTCGACGAACGTTGTAAAGGAGCCCTAAGCGGGCATGTGAGCAAAAGGCCGAACATGAAGAACGCTTTCGACTACCCGCGCGCGCTGCGCGCGTTCCATCCTGCCGGCGACGCAGTTCCCGGGCACAACGACGTACAACGAGCCCCCCGGCACACCGCACCGTCGCGATCGGCCATCGCGACACCGATGCGCACCTGATCCGCAGTACCCGAACCGGATTCGACGAGCCGCTGAACGGACGCCGCACGCAGGCGTGCGGCCCGCGGCATCCTGCGCGCCCGAACGTGATGACTGCGGTCGCCCGCGCGGGACGACGCGGGCCGATGCCGAGCGGCGCGCGCCGGAATCCGGAAGCCGTGCGCAATAAAAAATAACCGATCGAAAGAAAGGAAAAATCATGGAGACGCTTGTATCGGCCGTATCGCCCGCATTGCGGGTTTCGGAGGAAGCCGCCTATCGCAAGGTGGCGTGGCGGCTGATGCCGCTGCTGCTGTTCTGCTATCTCGTGTCGTATCTCGACCGGGTCAACGTCGGCTTCGCGAAGCTGCAGATGGCCGGCGATCTCGGGCTGTCCGACGCGGCCTACGGGCTCGGCGCCGGCATCTTCTTCTTCGGCTACTTCATCTTCGAAGTACCGAGCAACCTGATTCTCCATCGTGTCGGCGCACGGGTCTGGATCGCGCGGATCATGGTGACGTGGGGCGTGATATCCGCACTGACGATGTTCGTCACGACGCCGACGGCGTTCTACGCGATGCGTTTCGTGCTCGGCGCCGCCGAGGCAGGGTTCTTTCCGGGCGTGATCCTGTACCTGACCTACTGGTATCCGGCGCACCGGCGCGGACGGATGACGACGGTCTTCATGACGGCCGTGGCGCTGTCGGGTGTCGTCGGCGGCCCGGTGTCCGGCTACATCCTGAAGGCGTTCGACGGGCTCAACGGCTGGCACGGCTGGCAGTGGCTGTACCTGCTCGAAGGGTTGCCGTCGATCGTCGCCGGCGTGCTCGTCTATGCGCTGCTCGACGACGGGATCGCACAGGCGAAATGGTTGAGCGACGACGAGCGCGCGCTGCTCGAGCGCAACGTGAACGCGGAGGAAGCCGTCAAGTCCCATCTGTCGCTGGGTGCCGTGATGGTGAATCCGCGCGTCTGGCTGATGTGCGCGATCTACTTCTCGTTCGTCATCGGACTGTATGGCGTCGGGTTCTGGCTGCCGACGCTCATTCATGCGACCGGCGTGGCCGATCCACTGACGATCGGGCTGCTGTCGACGGTGCCGTACGCGCTGGCGGTGCTGGCGATGATCGCGATCGCGCGCAGTTCGGACCGGCAGCGCGAGCGGCGCTGGCACCTGGCGGTGCCTGGCGCGATGGGCACGGTCGGGCTCGTGCTCGCGGTCGGATGGGCGCATCAGACCGGGCTCGCGATCGCGGCGCTGACGCTCGCGACGATGGGCATCCTCACCGCGATTCCATTGTTCTGGAGCTTGCCGACCGCTTTCCTCGGCGGCACCGCGGCGGCCGCCGGGATCGCGATGATCAACTCGATCGGCAATCTCGCGGGATTCCTCGGCCCCTATCTGATGGGGCTGCTCAAGCAGGTGACCGGATCGAACGATGCGGGCCTCTACATGATGGCCGGCTGCATGGCGCTGGGCGGGCTGCTCGCGTTGTCGCTGCCGAAGGCGCTGGTGAACCGGTAGCGCGGTGCGCGGCCATCCCCAATGCATCCCGGAGACAGAACATGATCCATAACGAACCCGCGCTGTTCACCGACCCGTCGATCGGCGCTTCGCCGCAACGCTTTCGCGACGCGATGTGCCGCGTGGCGTCGGCGGTTCACCTACTCACGAGCGACGGGCCGGCAGGACGCTGCGGCATGACGGCGACTGCCGTGCTGTCGGTGTCCGATGCACCGCCGACGGTGCTGGTGTCGGTCAATCGAGACAGCGTGTCGGCGCAGCGGCTGATCGCGAACGAGGTGTTCTGCGTGAACACGCTCGGCGCGGCCGACCGGTTTCTCGCCGACGTGTTCGCGGGCCGCACCGCGCACGCGCGCGACGAGCGCTTCTCGGTGGGCGAATGGAGCACGCTCGCGACGCGCGCGCCGGTGCTGGCGAGTGCGCGCATCGCGCTCGACTGCCGGCTCGTGGCATCGATGAGCGCCGCGACGCACGAGCTGCTCGTGGGCGAAGTGGTGTCGCTGCATTGCGCGGCGCCCGACGACGACGCGCTCGTCTATCTGCAGCGCGAATTCCGCGTCGTGTAACGACGCGCGCCGACAGGACGACCGACATGAAACGCGAAATCGTACAAGCCACCAACCGCTGCCGCAGCGAGATCCTCGCGGGCGGCTTTCGCACCGACGTCACGCGCATTGCCCAATGCGCACGGACGCACCTCGGCGACTATGCCGACAACCCGCACGTGCGCGCGCTGCTCGTGACGCTGGAAAATCGCTGCCTCGCATCGGGGCGCCTGCTGGACCTCACGTACTCGGTTGATCCGAGCTTCATCCTCGGGTTCTTCGACGTGCCGTACAACGCCGACGCGTTCCTCGAGGCGGCCGCTATCGCACCCGTGCCGATTCCGCCGAGCGTGCTTGCCGTCGCGCCGGACGGCAATGCGCTGCCGGTGCAGATCCGCATGTGCACGGACGGCTTCCGCAATCCGCTGGCGGTTGCCGTGTTCGGCGAAAACTTCATCGACGCCGATCTGCACGCGTATCACAAGGCGTATTACTTCATCGACAAGTTCGTCGAGCGCTTCAAACGGTACACGCGCCCGGCGATCGAAGCGAGATGGTCGCCGACGGCCTTTCCGGATCTGCTCGCGGCCGACGACGAACTGCTGACGCAGGCCAGCGCGATCTGGGTGCATCTGCACGAATACCACCATCGCACCGGCTTCCTGCCGATTCCCGAGTACCTCGATGCGAAGAGCACGCGCAACGGCGCGGGCGCGGAGGAGTTGCGCGTCGACATCCTGTCGATCCTCGCGCTGTTCCGGCTGCGCTCGGACGACCGCGTGCTGCGCGCATCGATCCAGTACATCCTGGCCGAGCGCCTGATCCGCTACCCGCTGCAGGCGCCGCCGCTCGACAACTACGACGCGCGCTCGTCCGTCGCGCTGTTCCATTACCTGTCTCGTCACGGCGTGATCGCGCAGCGCGGCGAAACACTCTATTTCGAAGGGGGCTACGAACGCCTGACCCAGGCGCTCAGGTCCATCGTGATCAAGCTGACCGCGCTCGAATACAAGCTCAGCGTGTCGTCCGATCTCGACCGGCGAAAGATCCTGTCGTTCGTGCTGCCGACGCTCGCGAAGAACGACAACAACTGGGGTGGGGCCGGCAGGCCGCACTGACGGCGGGCCGCTTGCCGGCCGCCGACCTTTTCGAACCGAATCAACCGAGGATCACGATGCCTACCTATCGTTCACGTACTTCCACCCACGGACGCAACATGGCCGGTGCGCGCAGCCTGTGGCGCGCCACCGGAATGACCGACGCTGATTTCGACAAGCCGATCATCGCGGTCGTCAACTCGTTCACGCAGTTCGTGCCGGGCCACGTCCACCTGAAGGATCTCGGCCAGCTCGTCGCGCGCGAGATCGAAGCGGCCGGCGCGGTCGCGAAGGAATTCAACACGATCGCGATCGATGACGGCATCGCGATGGGTCACGACGGCATGCTGTACAGCCTGCCGTCGCGCGAACTCATCGCCGACAGCGTCGAATACATGGTCAACGCGCACTGCGCGGATGCGATGGTGTGCATCTCGAACTGCGACAAGATCACGCCGGGGATGCTGATGGCCGCGATGCGCCTCAACATTCCGGTGATCTTCGTGTCGGGCGGCCCGATGGAGTCCGGCAAGCTGACCTTCCGCGGCAAGCGGCGGTCGTTCGACCTGATCGACGCGATGGTGGTGGCCGCCGATGAGCAGATATCGGACGACGAAGTGCGCGCAGTCGAGAACGTCGCCTGCCCGACCTGCGGCTCGTGCTCGGGCATGTTCACCGCGAATTCGATGAACTGCCTGGCCGAGGCGCTCGGGCTCGCGTTGCCGGGCAACGGCTCGGTGCTCGCGACGCATGCGGAACGCAAGCGGCTGTTCCTCGAGGCCGGTCGCGTGATCGTCGATCTCGCGCGCCGCTACTACGAGCAGGACGATGCGAGCGTGCTGCCGCGTTCGATCGCGACGCGCGAAGCGTTCGAAAATGCAATGACGCTCGACATCGCGATGGGCGGCTCGACGAACACGGTGCTGCATCTGCTGGCCGCCGCGCATGAAGGTGAAGTGCCGTTCACGATGGCCGACATCGACCGGCTGTCGCGCCGCGTGCCGGTGCTGTGCAAGGTCGCGCCGTCCGTGCAGGACGTGCACATGGAGGACGTGCATCGCGCCGGCGGCGTGATCGCGATCATGGGCGAGCTGGATCGCGCGGGGCTGCTGAACACGACGCTGCCGACGGTCCACGCGCCGAGCGTCGCGCATATGC
The DNA here is from genome assembly GCF_984667975.1 of Burkholderia pulmonis. NCBI lineage: Bacteria > Pseudomonadati > Pseudomonadota > Betaproteobacteria > Burkholderiales > Burkholderiaceae > Burkholderia > Burkholderia pulmonis. The sequence continues at coordinate 3,258,904 of NZ_OZ480187.1, read as the reverse complement.
TCGCGCGCTGGGACGTGATGCGCAATCGTGTCGATTCGGTCGCGCGCTTTTATCGCGCGGCGCCGGGCGGTGTGCGGTCGCACGTCGCGTTCAGCCAGGACAACCGCTACGACGAGCTCGATCTCGACCGCAAGGCCGGCTGCATTCGCGACGCCGAGCACGCGTTCTCGCGTGACGGCGGGCTCGCCGTGCTGTTCGGCAACATCGCACGCGACGGCTGCATCGTGAAGACCGTCGGCGTCGATGGCGGGATGCTGAGCTTTTCCGGCACCGCCCGTGTGTTCGAAGGGCAGGAGGAAGCGGTCGAGGGCATCCTTGGCGGCGCGGTCGGGCCGGGCGACGTCGTGATCGTCCGCTACGAGGGGCCGCGAGGCGGGCCCGGGATGCAGGAAATGCTGTATCCGACCAGCTACCTGAAGTCGAAGGGGCTCGCGAAGCAGTGTGCGCTGATTACCGACGGCCGCTTCTCGGGCGGCTCGTCCGGGCTGTCGATCGGGCACGTGTCGCCGGAGGCGGCCGAAGGCGGCGAGATCGGCCTGATCGAGGACGGCGACGTGATCGAAATCGACATCCCGAACCGCTCGATCCGTGTCGTCGTCGGCGACGACGAGCTGCAGCGTCGTCGCGCGGCGATGGAAGAGCGCGGCGAACGCGCGTGGCAGCCGGAGAAGCGGCAGCGCCGCGTGTCGGGGGCGTTGCGCGCGTATGCGGCGATGACCACCAGCGCCGCGCGCGGCGCGGTGCGCATCGTGAAGGGGTGATCATGCGGCCCGCCCCGATCCGGCCGGCAGCAGCCGACGCGCAGGTCGACACCGTGCTCGTCACGGGCGGCCGCACGCCGGCCGCGCACCACGGCTTCGTCAATCCGCCCGTTTATCGCGGCTCCACCGTGCTCGCGCCGAGCGTGGCCGATCTGCTCGGCTACACGCAGCCCTACGTTTACGGCCGGCGCGGCACGCCGACGACCGCGGCGCTGCAGGACGCGGTGCTTGCGCTCGATCATGGCGCCGGTGTCGTGCTGTGCCCGTCGGGGCTGGCCGCAATCACGACCGCACTGTCGTCATGCCTGTCGGCCGGCGATCACCTGCTGATGACGGACGCGGTGTACCGGCCGGCCCGGCAGCTGTGCGACGGCGTGCTGCGGCGCGCGGGCATCGAGACCACGTACTTCGATCCGTGCGCGTCGGTCGACACGCTCGCCGCGCTGATCCGGCCGAACACGCGGGCGTTGTATCTCGAGGCCCCGGCATCGCAGAGCATGGAGATGTGCGACGTTCCGGCGCTCGCCGCACTCGCGCACGACCGCGGGCTGGTGGTGCTGTTCGACAACACGTGGGCGACGCCGCTGTTCTTCGATGCGTTCGCGCACGGCGCCGATCTCGTGATCCAGGCCGGCACCAAGTATCTCGCCGGCCACGCCGACGTGATGATCGGCATGGTGTCGGCATCGGCGCGCGCATTGGCCGCGCTCGAGCAGTACCAGCGGGACACGGGGCAGTGCATCGGCTCGGACGATGCGTTTCTCGCGCTGCGGGGGTTGCGCACGCTCGGCGTGCGGATTCGCCAGCACCAGGCGAATGCGCTGCGCGTGGCGCGCTGGCTCGCGGCACGCCCGGAAGTGCGGCGGGTCTGCTATCCGGCGCTCGAGGACGATCCCGGGCATGCGCTGTGGGCGCGCGACTTCAGCGGCGCGACCGGGCTGTTCTCCGTCGTGCTGCGGCCGGCGCCTGCGCAGGCCGTCGCCGCGTTGCTCGAAGGGCTGGCCTATTTCGGGCTCGGCTATTCGTGGGGCGGCTACGAAAGCCTCGCGATGCCGTTCGACTGCTCGGCCTATCGCACCGCATCGCACTGGGACCCGGGCGGCCCGTGCGTGCGCTTTCACATCGGTCTCGAAAACGCCGACGACCTGATCGGCGATCTCGAGGCCGGCTTCGCCCGCTTCAACGACGCGCGCTGACGGGCCGCGCCACGCGCGGCCCGCACGCATTGCGCCTCATTCCGACGACGAGGAACCCCGTATGACGAAGCAACTCTGCCTGGGTGGATTCATGCGACCGATCTGCCTGCACACCGCATGGTGGCGGCATCCGAATGCGCCGACGCTCGCAAACTTCAACTGGCCGATCATCCGGTCGCTCGCGCAGAAGCTCGAGCATGCATGCTTCGACGCGGTCTTCACGGCCGACCATCTCGCGGTGATGCCGATGCCGCCGAACGCGCTCAAGCGCAGCGGCACGATCACGTCGTACGACCCGCTCGTGATGCTGTCGGCGATCGCCGCGTGCACCGACCGCATCGGCCTGATCGCGACCGGCACGACGAGCTACGAGGATCCATACCTGCTCGCACGCCGTTTCGCGTCGCTCGATCACCTGAGCGGCGGGCGCGCGGGCTGGAACATCGTCACGACCGTCAATCCGGAAGCCGCGCTCAATTTCGGGCTCGAGACCGCGTTGCGGCACGCGGAGCGCTACGAGCGCGCGGAAGAGTTCTTCCAGGTCGTGACGGGGCTGTGGGACGGCTGGTCCGATCATGCGCTCGTGATGGACAAGGAAGCCGGCGTGTTCTCCGATCTCGACCGGATCCGGCCGCTCAACCACAAGGGCAAGTTCTTCTCGGTGAAGGGGCCGCTCAACGTCGCGCGGCCGGTCCAGGGCTGGCCGGTGATCGCGCTCGCCGGGGCGTCCGAGGAGGCACGCGACATGGCCGCGCGATCGGCCGATCTCGTGTTCGGCAACGCACGCAGCATCGAGACGGGCCGCGCGTTCTATCGCGACGTGAAGTCGCGCGCGGTCGCGGCCGGACGCAATCCCGACCATCTGAAGGTCCTGCCCGCGAACCAGGTGTACGTCGGCCGCACGCGTGCCGAAGCGCTGGCGAAGAAGCGCTACATGGACGATCTCGTGCACGTCGACAGCAACATTCCGAACCTGTCGATCCGGCTCGGCGTCGACTGCTCGAAATTCGATCCCGACAAGCCGTTGCCCGATCTGCCGCATACCGAGCAGGGGCAGGGCAACCAGCGCGAATGGGCGGCACTGGCGCGTCGCGAGGGGCTGACGGTGCGCGAACTCGCGAAGCGTGCAGCCGAATCCGGCACGGGCGAGATGGTCGGCACGGCGTCGGAAATCGCCGACCAGATGGAGGAGTGGCTGATGACGGAGGCATGCGACGGCTTCATCGTCGTGTTCTACACGGTGCCCGACGGCTACGACGACTTCGTGACGATGGTGGTGCCGGAGCTGCAACGGCGCGGCCTGTTCCGCACGCGCTACGAAGGTGCGACGCTGCGCGAGAACATCGGCCTGCCGCGGCCGAAGAGCCCGCTCGACTGAGCGGTGCCGCATCCGAATTCGTGACGGGAGACCGTAATGACCCATGAAGCCTCACCCAGACACACGTGGATGACGACGACCTATCGCCGCCGGCTGGGCGTGCTGAGCGACGTGGCCCATCTGCCGTTGCTCGGCCACGGGCTGTGCGGCGTCGAGCGCGAGACGCTGCGCGTCGATGGCGCCGGCCGGCTCGCGATGACGCAGCATCCGCGCGCGCTCGGCGCGGCGCTCACGCACCCGTCGATCACGACGGACTATGCGGAGCCGCTGCTCGAGTTCGTCACGCCGCCGCAGCACGACGCCGCCGACGTGATCGAGCGGCTCGACGAGCTGCATCGCTATGCGTGCCATGCGATCGGCGACGAGCTGCTGTGGAGCCAGTCGATGCCGTGCCCGCTCGACGACGATCGCCGCATTCCGATCGCGTGGTACGGCACGTCGAACCTCGGCATCCTGAAGCACGTGTACCGGCGCGGGCTCGCGTTCCGCTACGGCAAGGCGATGCAGTGCATCGCCGGGATTCACTACAACTATTCGCTCGCGGATGCCGTGTGGCCGCTGCTGCGCGACGGGCGCGCGCCGGCCGGCCGCGACGGGCACGACGCGCGTTCGGCCGGCTATTTCGCGCTGATCCGCAATTTCCACCGCTACGGCTGGCTGCTGCTGTACCTGTTCGGCGCGTCGCCGGCGCTGTGCGCGGGCTTCGTCGCGGGTGACCTGCACGACCTCGACACGTTCGATGCGCAGACGCTGTACCGGCCGTACGCGACGAGCCTTCGCATGAGCGACCTCGGCTACCAGAATCGCGTGCAGGGCGCGTTCGCACCGTGCCTCGACGCATTGCCGGCCTATCTGGAAGGGCTCGCGAGGGCCGTCGCGCAGCCGTGTCCCGAGTACCAGGCGATCGGTGCGAAGCGCGATGGCGAATGGCTGCAGCTCAGCACGCACCTGCTGCAGATGGAGAACGAGTTCTACTCGGCGATTCGTCCCAAGCGCACGGTGCGCAGCGGCGAGCGGCCGCTCGATGCGTTGCGCAGCCGCGGTGTCGAGTATGTCGAAGTGCGGTGCCTCGATATCGATCCGTTTGCGCCGCACGGCGTATCGGAGACGACGCTGCGCTTCGTCGATGCATTCCTGCTGTTCTGCGCGCTCGACGACAGCCCGTGCTTCACGGATACCGAACAGGACAGCTGCCGGCGCAATTTCTCGACGGTTGCACGGGAGGGCCGGCGGCCGGGGCTCGAGCTGCAGCGTGGCGGCGAACGCGTCGCGCTGCGCACCTGGGCGCACGAACTGCTCGCACGCGTTCACGAGGCGGCCGGCGTGCTGGATCTCCAGCGCGGCGACACACGGACGACCGCGGCGCTCGATGCGCAATACGCGAAGCTCGACGATCCGCGGGTGACGCCGTCGGCGCGCGTGCTCGACGCGCTGCACACGCTGCGCGACGACGCGCGCGGCGCGTGCTTTGCGTTCGGAATGCGGCAATCGCGCGTGCATACCGGGGATTTTCGCGCGCGACCGCTGCCGGCCGACCTGCAGGCGCGATTCGACGCGACGGCGGCCGAGTCGCTGAGCCGCCAGGCCGATCTGGAGCGCACGCAGATCGGCAACTTCGACGCGTTCCTCGCCGCCTATCACGCCGGAACGCTGAACCAGGAGTGCGGCGAGCCGGCACACGGCGCGCGATGACGTTGCCGCCGTATCCAATCCATTCCACGGAGGACAGATGAGCAGTATCGCGGAAATGAAGACCGGACGCGGGTTCTCGGCACGTGCGGCCGGCGCAGGAGCGCTGGCATCGTTCGTCGGGTTCGCGTCGACGTTCACGCTGATCGTGAATGCGCTGACGAACGTCGGCGCGACGCGCGCGCAGGCTGCGTCGGGCCTGATGGCGGTGTCGATCGTGATGGGGCTGGCCGGCATCGTGCTGAGCTTCCGGACCCGGATGCCGGTCAGCGTTGCGTGGTCGACGCCCGGTGCCGCGCTGCTGCTCGGCCTGGGCGCCGTGAAAGGCGGCTATCCGGCGGCGGTCGGTGCGCTCGTGCTGACGGGCGTGCTGTTGACGCTGGCCGGCCTGTGGAAGCCGCTCGGCCGCATGATCTCGAGGATTCCGCTGCCGATCGCGAACGCGATGCTCGCCGGGATCATCCTGAATCTGTGCGTCGCGCCGGTGCATGCGCTCGCACAGTACCCGCTGTACGTCGCGCCGATCCTGCTCGTCTGGGTCGTCATGATGCGGGTCAGAAAGATCCTCGCCGTGCCGTGCGCGGCAGTCGCGACGCTGGTCGTGATCGCGTTCATCGCGAAGGGCGGCAGCGTCGGTGTGGACGGCATGATGCCGCATCTCGCGCTCGTCGCGCCGGTGTTTTCCGTGGCGACGATGATGAGCGTGGCCGTGCCGTTGTTCATCGTGACGATGGCGTCGCAGAACATTCCGGGTGTCGCGGTGCTCAACGTGAACGGATACCGGCCCGAAGCGTCGCGGCTGTTCACCGCCACGGGGCTGTGCAGCCTGCTGGCCGCGCCGTTCGGCGCACCGCCGATCGGGCTGGCCGCGATCACCGCCGCGCTGTGCGCGGGCGAGGAGGCGGGCCCTGACGAATCGCGCCGCTACTGGGCGGGTATCGTGTGCGGCGCCGCGTACATCGTGTACGGGCTGGCGGCGAGCGCCGCGACGCTTTTCATTGCGGTCGCCCCGCCGATCATCATCGAAGCCGTTGCGGGCCTCGCGTTGATGAACGCGCTCGGCGGCGCGCTGCTCAACGCATTCACCGACAAGGATGCGCGCGAAGCCGCGATCCTGACCTTCCTCGTGACGATCGCCGGCCATGCGTTCTTCGGCATCGGCGGCGCGTTCTGGGGATTGCTGACCGGCATCGGCGTGACGTTCGTGCTGCGTCGCGGGCAGAGCCGGTGATGCAGCACGCACGCGCGGCCTGACGAAATTCTGTTGCATCCATCAAAACAAAACGGAGCAGACATGCAGCACACCATCGTGAAAATGACCGCGACGCCGGTGTTCGCGCGCGGCGACGCCGAGATCGCCGGTGTCCGGTTGTCCGGCAAGCTGTCGGGCGTCATCGTCGAAATCGAGACGTCACAGGGCGTGGTCGGCCACGGCTTTACGGCGATCACCGACGAGGCGGTCGTGGCTGCCGCGATCGATCACGTTGCCGCACCGAACCTGGTCGGCATGAATGTCGTCGAGCGCGAGCGGATTCTCGACAAGCTCTACTGGCTGCTGTGCCCGCGCGGGCAGACCGGCTATGCGGGGCACGTGATCTCGGCGATCGACATCGCGGTCTGGGATGCGATCGGAAAGATCGCGGGCATGCCGGTATGGAAAATGCTGGGCGGCGCGCGCCCGGTGGTGCCGCTTTATACGACGTTCGGCTTCGCGTCGCTCGAGCGCAGTGAACTGACCCATGCTGCGCGCGCGCTCGTCGGTGCCGGGCACCGGCGCATCAAGATGATCGTCGGCTATCACGCGCTTGCACGCCGCAACGAAGGGCGGCCGCTCGACCAGGTCGTCGCCGACGATGTGGCGCGCGTGCGCGCCGTTCGCGATGCGGTAGGCGACGCCGCCGAAATCTATATCGACGCGAATTGCGGGCTCGATCACTATCACGCGCTGCGGCTCGCCGAACGCGTGGCCGACTGCAACATCGGCTTCTTCGAGGAGCCGATTGCCGACAACGATCCGGTCAAGCTCGCCGACCTGAGAAAGCGCGGCGGCATTCCGGTCGCGACCGGGCAGAGCGAGGGGCAACTGTTCCGGTTCCGCGATTTCCTCGTGAACGAATCCGTCGACATCCTGCAGCCCAACGTATGCGTGTGCGGCGGTTTTTCGGTCGCGGCGCGCGCGGCCGCGCTCGCGCAGGCGTTCGGCGTGCCGATCGACAACGGCGGCACGTTCCCGTTCCACAACATGCACCTGCACGGCGGGCTCGCGAACGGCGGGTCGGTCGAGTGGCACGTCGTCGCGGTGGAGATCTGCCGGAACCTGTTTACCGGCCTGCCGGCCGAGCACGACGGCACGCTGGCGCTGCCGGATGCGCCGGGCCTCGGCTTCGGCATCAATCGCGACGGCGTGCGCGAATTCTCGTCCGGCCCCGGATCGCTGGGGCACGGCAAGGCCTGACCGGCAGCCGAAGCCTGCCCGCTGCGGGAGGCTGCGTTGCGCACCCAGGCAGGCGTTGCTGACCGGATTGGTGGGACGGGGCCCCGCTGTGCGGGGCTCTTTTGCGTTGGCAACGGATGCCGTGCGTGGTTGGCCTGCTATCGGATGGGGTGCTGCGTTCCTACCCGAAAAAATAGGCGAGCAAGCCATCTTCTCGATCGGATGCGATGGCACCGACAAATGGCCGGGCATGCCCGGTGTCCTACATGATCGAGCGACCGAGCGTGCGTATGCATGCGTGTATTGCTGGTTGAACCGCGAGCGGCTGGCGGATCAGTCCCGAGCGTTGACCGTTGTCGGGATCAAGCCGGTCTCGTTTGAGGTGCGAGTGTTCGCACGATGTTGATGAAGCTCGCGAGGACGTGCCCGATATCGTCTTTCCGCCAGACAAGACCCGTTTCGACGACGGATGGCCCGTGCGCCAGAGGGCGGTAGATGACGCCCGTACGTCGCAGGTTACGAAGCGATTGCGGGACCAGGGCGACGCCCATGCCGGCGGACACGAGACTGACGATTGTCTGCATCTGGATCGCTTCCTGACCAATGCGCGGAACGATGCCGGCAGAACTGTAGCACTCCATAATGGTGTCGTAGAAGGCCGGTGCGAGATGCCGCGGAAAAATCACGAGCGGAAGCGCGGCGACGTCCGGCAGATGAATGGGTACATCCTCGGGGGCGTTCGATGCGGCGGCCGGCATCGCGAGCACAAGCGGTTCGCTCAGGACCGGAAAATACGACAGTTCAGCCGCGTAGCGTGGCGAAACCGGCGGGATGATCAGGCCCGCGTCGATGTGGCCTGCGGCCAGTGCGTCTATTTGAACGTCGCTTGTCGCTTCGGTGAGTTGCAATCGCACCAGCGGATAGCGGGCGCCGAATTCGCGTAGCAGCGATGGCAGGAGCCCGTAATCGGCAATCGAAACAAAGGCGAATGACAGTTTCCCGGTTTCGCCGCGCGCGAGACTCTGCGCGAGCCGGGGAAGCGCTTCAGCCTCGGCGAGCAGCTTGCGTGCCTCGGGCAGCAACGCTTCTCCGACAGGGGTTAGCGCAACCGTTCGGTTCGTGCGCGCAAACAAAACGACGCCCAGTTCCCGCTCCAGGGAACGGATAGCCTGTGAGAGGGGCGGCTGGGTGATTGAAAGACGCACGGCGGCGCGGCCGAAGTGTCGCTCCTCGGCAACTGCCACGAAGTAGTACCACTGGCGTAGATCGGGAGGGGAGTTGAACATTCTCGTGAAATGCGACTAATAGCGATGAACAATATATTGGACAAGCGGTATGTAGTGCATGGTTTGCCGGTCCGCATGCTGACGATGGGTTTGGCTGATCTTCGAGTATTGTCGATGTCCCCTTCGCTTTGTGGTGCCCGCGAACGATAGTGACGCAACAGCGTTGTATCGCTTTCTCATTCGGAAGCAATGCATCTCGGTCTGTTCAATTATTTATCATTACCTCGATGTGCCGAGCGAGCGGGTGCAAGTGGGATCTTACCTGCATCTGCAATCGAATTACAGCCATCTCGAAGAGTGGCGGACGGTGTCGGGTGCAAAACGCACACGCGAGCGACCGAGCGCTTGCGTTCGACTTGGCGGACGAAGGTCGTATAACCCACCTGCCGTTATCGATGTTGCGCTTCCGAGGTATCGAAAGATAATCGAAAGTGATTGCGCGACACCTGCTCAATCCCCGTTTGACGGGACATGACGATGTCGGTGTATCCGAAAGAAATGGATGTGTATTGAAATAACCGGAGACGCGTGATTTCGAGTCCCGCGCAAGATCCAGCGGGGGTGCGATGGCGATGAATTCGGGCTGCCTTTTGCATACCCGAGACGCAGCGCATTCGAATACGCGATTGACAGGCGACGAGAGGTTGTCTAGATTCACCACATGAACGCACGTTTCGTCACGACCACCACGACCACCACCACGACCGCCAAGGGCGGGCCGGGGGGAGGTTGCACGTCGTAGGACAGTGCGTCACAGCATCCCCAGGAGCCCCGCCGGAAACGGACGGGGCTTTTTTCATGCTCCGTTCGACCGGCACCGAACGTCAACGGAGAACGTGATGGACGATTTCGATCATCGAGTGCTTGGCAACCGACTCGACCTGTTTCACCAGCAGGATGAAAGTCCGGGCGCCATTTTCTGGCATCCCCGCGGCATGATCCTTTATCGCGTCGTCGAGGAATCCATTCGTGCCCGCATGCGGCAAGCCGGCTTCGCGGAAGTCAGGACACCTCAGATTGTCTCGCGCGAGCTCTGGGAGCAGAGCGGTCATTGGGAGAAGTTCGGGCGAAACATGTTTTCGCTCGAGAGCGACGGCAAGCCGTACTGCCTGAAGCCGATGAGCTGCCCGGGCCATGTGCAGGTCTTCAGGAAAGGCACGCGCTCGTATCGCGATCTGCCGGTCCGGTATGCGGAGTTCGGCGCGGTTCACCGGGCCGAGCCGTCGGGGGCGTTGCACGGCCTGATGCGTGCCCGGGCATTCACGCAGGACGATGCCCATGTGCTGTGCATGCCCGGCCAGGTCGAGGTCGAAGTGGCGCGCTTCTGCGTGTTGCTGAAGACGATCTACGCAGACTTCGGGTTCGACGGATTCGACGTGGCGCTGTCGACGAGGCCGCCGCTTCGCGCCGGCGACGATGCGGTGTGGGATCGCGCGGAGGCGATGCTGGCGTCCGCTGCGCGGGCGGCGGGCCTGGAATTCTCGGTCCAGGCGGGCGAAGGCGCATTCTACGGCCCCAAGCTCGAGTTTCATTTGCTCGACCGCCAGGGGCGGAAGTGGCAGTGCGGAACGATCCAGCTCGACTTCGTATTGCCGGAGCGGCTCGGCGCAACCTATGTCGCGGAGGACGGTGCGAAAGCCGCGCCCGTCATGTTGCATCACGCGGTGCTCGGGAGCCTCGAACGGTTCATCGGCATCCTGCTCGAGCACTACGAGGGGTGGCTGCCGACGTGGCTGGCGCCCGATCAGATCGTCGTCGCGAACATCGGAGAAGGCGAGCGCGCATTCGCCGACGAAACGGCGTTCGCGTTCGAGGAAATCGGCTGCCGGGTGCGGCGGGATTTCCGTTCGGAACGCCTGCCGCGCAAGATCTTCGACGCGACGGAGCTGGCCGCGCCGATCGTCGCGGTCACCGGGCGGAAGGAAGCGCTGGCCGGCGAGGTGTCGTTGCGAATGAGGGGCGGGGAGCAGCACGTGCTGAAGATCGACGATGCGCTGGCGTACCTGAAGCAGCATGCGCGCGCGCTGTCCGCGACGCGGGTGTTTCGGCCGCCGGTTTGAGCGGCCGGCGGGGCCCGTCCATGTGTCGTCGCGGCATGGACGGGTATCGGGTATCGCTCGGCGGGCGGCCGGGCGATGTGCCGGCGCATGTCAGCCGCGCCCTGCGATCCTGCCCTTCACGCACTTGAACCAGAGCCGTACCGGCCCGACCCCGCCCGCCACCGGAATCCGCGGCAGCAGGAACGGATCGTCGGCCGCACCGGCACATCCGCGCCGGGTCGTGGTCGCATTGCCGTAACCGGCGTCCCTGACCTGGTCGCGCACGCGCGCGTCCAGGTCGCCGTACGGATAGCAGAACGATTCGACCGGCTGGCCGCTCAGCATTTCGAGTTGCCGCTTCGATTCGGTCACCTGAAAGTCCGATACGGGCGGCGGCACATACGACAGCGCGACGTGATCGAGCGTATGCGAGCCGATTTCATGGCCGTGATCGCGCCACGCGAGCATGTCCTCGCACGTCATCAGCGGCGAGCGCGAGGTAGGCGCATCCGCGTCCCAGTCGTTCGCGCCGCCGAACCGGCCGGCGACGAAATAGCAGGTCGCGGTGAACCCGAGTGCGTCCAGCACGGGCATCGCGTGCGTCAGCACGTTGAGGAAGCCGTCGTCGAACGAAATGCCGAAGACCTTGCCCGTGCGCTCACCGCGCAGGTACGGCTGCAGTTCGCGCACGCTGACGCCGCGGTAGCCGAGCCGCTTGAACAGCGTCATCTGGCGGCGGAATGCGTCGGGTGCGACGCTCAGGCCGCGCAGCCGGTCGGACGGCGGCGGCAGCGGGCGGATCTGGTGATACATCAGGATCGGGTAGCGTGGGGTGCGCGCAAGCATCGGTGGATCGCGTGAAAGCGGGGTTACGCGGCCTTGCGGAAAATCCGCAGGGTCTTGAAGTCGCCGACTTCCACGAAATCGGCATTCGCGGCCCACTGCGCGATGATCGGTTCGGCCTTCCGGTAGGCCGACGAGCCCTTGTAGAACAGCAGGTGGCCGTTGGGCGCGGTATGGCGCGCGAACAGGTCGAGCACCTCTTCGTCGGTCTTCGCGCCGTAGCGGGTGTTCGATTCGTCGCGGAACTCGCACAGATGGAACAGCGTGACGACGTCGAACGCCGGCAGCAGGCCCGAATTGCTCGTGTAGATGTCGCCGAAATACGCGAGATAGGTCTTGCTCACCTCGGGTTGCCGCGTGACGAGATCGACATACGACTTGTATTCCTTCGGCGACGCCGTCACGCCGAAGACGGTGTTGTTCAGGTGCGGCCGCGCGCATTCGACGCCGACGTGGTGATGGCCGCCGGTGCCGAAGTGGTAGATGCGCACGCCCCTGAGGCGCACGGATTCCAGCCACTCGACGAAGTGCACGTCGCACGGGCATTCCTGCGTGCGCAGATCCCAGTACTTCTTCCAGACATTCATTGCCATTTCGTGGTTCTCAGGGAAGTCACCCAGCGATAGGGGTTGTGTCGAATCGATTTCTGATAGACGGACAGGGTCGCGTCGACGAAGGTGTCGAACGAGAATTCGCGCTTGCCTTTCAGCCGCGCGCTGCGGCCCATCGCGCGGACACAGCCGGGTTCCTGCACGATCGCGCGCAGGATCGCCTCGATCGCTTCGGGCTCGCGCGGCGGGACGACCCAGCCGTCCACGCCCGGCTCCACGTTCTCGGGCAGCCCGCCCACGCGCGTCACGATCGCGGGGCAGCCGAGCGACATCGCTTCGCGGCACGCATACGACAGGCTCTCGTGGTACGACAGCACGAACGACACGTCGATGATCGAGAACGGCGTCCGCACGTCGTCGAGCCGCCCGGTGAAGGCGGTGCGCGACGCCATGCCGTGTCGCGCGATCTGCTCGCGTTGCTCGCCGGACGGCTCCGCGCCGACCAGCAGCACGCGAAACCGCTCGCGCTCGGATTCGGGCAGGCGGCCGAGCGCCGCGATCAGATCCATCCAGCCTTTTTCCGGCGCGGTGCCGGCGCTGCTGCCCAGCACGATCGCTTCCGCACCGGTCGATCCGAACAGCGCGACCTTGCGGCGGCGGATCTCGTCGCCCGCCAGTCGTTCGCCGGCCGCCCGCCGCACACCGTGCTTGACCACCGTGACGTTGTCGTACGGCGACCGCAGCGCGAGCATGCTCGCGACGTAGTCGCTGACCGCGATCGTGTGATCGGTGGCCAGCCGGGCGCGCAGCAGGTTGCCGAGGCTGTCGGCGCGATAGGTGTTGTGCTTGGTGAGGACGACCGCGGGCCGATACCGGCATCCGAGCAGCGCGAGCATCACCTGCCGGTGATCGGCGGAGCCGTTGACGTGAATGACGTCGAAGCGCTCGGCGACGATCCGCTGGCGCAGCCGGACGATTTCCTGGCACAGCCGGTTCCAGCGCGGCTTGAATTCCATGTCGAAGATGGCCACGTCGGGGCTGTCCTTCAGCAGTCGCGACAGGCGACTCCCCTCCGGCGACGCGACGGTCACACGGTGATGGCGGTTCATCGCGACGGCGAGATCGCGGACGTAGGTGTCCTGGCCGCCGCCGTAGTCGCCGTGGAAATTGGTGTACAGAATATTCATCACGATGCCGTTTTTTCTCGATCGCTCACTTCAAAGGACTACTGATGAAATGAACGACTCAGCCTGATGGGAGCAATGACTGAAACACGGTGCCGCATTTCCGACTCGGGATTGCGCGTCGACGTCAAGGGACAGGGGCAGCGCGAATCATTTCCAAATATTACATATCGTTTACGTGCCGTAGTGTCGAAGTCTGCGCATCTTTGTGAAAATGTGTGGCGATCGCTTGATCATGTCGCCGCCTGCGCAACGTTCTCCCGCGAATGTGACGGGAAGTCGCCCCGGATTTGATCTCGGCCGGTGCCTTCCATATAATGAGACTAATTAGTCCGGTTATATCGGGAAGCATGGCTCGCACACGAAACGAAAACCTTCATCAGCAACGCCGGGAGCAGATCCTGGCCGCGGCCGCCCGGGTCTTCAAGGCCAGGGGATTCCACGGCGCGCGCACCGAGGACATCTGTGCGGCGGCCGACATGAGCGCGGGCGCGGTATTCCGGTACTTCGCCGACAAGCGCGAGATGATCGACGCGATCATCTCGGTCGAAATCGAACGCTATACGCAGGATGTTCAGCGCTTTCTCAGCCAGGAAGGGCTGCTGCGGCTTGTCCGCATCACGGCCGACGAACTGGCCGCGATGACCGGGCAGACCGATGAAGGCCTGGGTGTCGACAGCTGGCTCGAAGTGGCGCGCGATGCCGACCGGCGCCCCGATTTCGCCGCGCTCGACCGGACGATGCGCGAGGAACTCGCGCGCGTGCTGGCGCGCGGCCAGGCCGATGGCTGGGTCAGGCCGTCGCTGGATCCGGCCGGCGCCGCGAACATCGTCTTCTCGCTGTTCAACGGCATGTGGCTCGACCGCAGCCTCGGCACCTCCGCCGACATGGAGCAGATGGCCGCCGCGCTCGGCGATTTCTTCCGGACCTACGTCCTGGTTTCCTGACACCCACGCAGCGGCCCGCACTCACGGGTCGTTTTTATTCTTTCTTGTCCATTCATCCGACCCCAAAAATAACGGGCCGGATCGCGACAAAACCCGCCCTTCCGACGACATCTGGACGCAAATCAACCTCGGCCGCTTTCAGATTTGAAAGCCTGCGCGCCATTTGCGTTAGAATGCCCCCCCTTGTCCACCCCGGCGACCGCCCGGGCGGACGGGTCGCACACGTGGCGACACAGGTTCCGATTCGCAGCCGGACGCGAATGATTTGCCAGCCGTTAGCAACATACGTTTTGTGATTTGGACTACTAATGAAGAAGAAGCACAACATTACCAAGTACATCGTTGTCGCGATGATTCTTGGTATCGCCGTGGGTTACGCATGCCATAGCGCGTTTCCCGACCCGAAGATGGCGAAGGAAGTCGCCGGTTACGTGTCGTTGCTGTCTGATGTATTCCTGCGATTGATCAAGATGATCATCGCGCCGCTGGTATTCGCGACGTTGACCGTCGGCATCGCGCAGATGGGCGACGGCAGCGCGGTGGGCCGCGTGGGCGTCAAGGCGTTCGGCTGGTTCTTCATCGCATCGTTCACGTCGTTGCTGCTCGGCCTGCTGACCGCGACGATCCTGCAGCCGGGCAGCCACCTGAGCCTGCCGCTGCCGGCGACCGATGCAGCCCTCAACCTGAAGACGGGTGCCTTCACGCTGAAGGATTTCGTGGTCCACCTGGTGCCGAAGTCGATCGCCGAGGCGATGGCGAACAACGAAATCCTGCAGATCGTCGTGTTCTCGATCTTCTTCGGCACCGCGCTGTCGGCGCTCGGCGAAGCGGGCAAGCGCCTGACCGGCGTGATCGACGACCTCGCGCAGGTGATGCTGAAGGTGACGGGCGCGGTGATGTGGTTCGCACCCGTCGCGGTGTTCGCGGCGCTCGCGTCGACGATCACGACCGAAGGGCTCGGCATCCTGCTCACGTTCGCGAAGTTCATGGCGAGCTTCTATCTGGCGCTCGCGCTGCTGTGGGCCGTGCTGACGCTCGCCGGCGTGGTGTTCCTCGGCAAGCGCACGTTCACGCTGATCCGGCTGATCCGCGAGCCGTTCCTGCTGTCGTTCGCGACGGCGAGCTCCGAGGCCGCGTATCCGAAGCTGCTGGACGCGCTCGACCGCTTCGGCGTGAACCGCAAGATCTCGAGCTTCGTGTTGCCGATCGGCTATTCGTTCAACCTCGACGGCTCGATGATGTACTGCACGTTCGCGGTGCTGTTCATCGCGCAGGTGTACGGCATCCATCTGCCGCTCGGCACGCAGATCACGATGCTGCTGATGCTGATGGTGACGTCGAAGGGGATGGCCGGCGTGCCGCGCGCGTCGCTGGTCGTGATCGCGGCGACGCTGAACCAGTTCAACATGCCCGAAGCCGGGTTGCTGCTGATCATGGGCGTCGACATGTTCCTCGACATGGGCCGCTCGGCCACCAATGCGGTCGGCAACTCGATCGCGGCCGCCGTGGTCGCGAAGTGGGAAGGGCAGCTCGGTGAGCCGCGCGACGACAACGACCCGGATGGCGGGCGCGTGGCCGAGGTGAAGGTGCGGGAAACCGCGGCATGATGGATGGCAGCGCGGCGGCGACGGCGCGTTGCCCGACCCGACGTGCATGACGATCGCCGGCCTGGAATCGATATGGATCCAGGCCGGCGATTTGTTTTGTGCAAGAGCTTTTCCCGACGCTCCGGAAACGGCATTCGCCGTTTCATGATGTCGCCGTCGAATCCGCGGCGATCTTCCCGCAGGCGAATGCCTGATTCTCCCGATTCCCTCCCCGGCATGTCAGTGAACGTTCGCTGACGCGCAGTCGCGCTCGCCGCCAGCGCGAGCGATCCGCAATTTTTTTCGATTTATATCACGCTATTCTCGCCCTGCCCGTTACCGAAGGCATGCCGTACGTCATACCGACTGCGCCGGATGATTCAGGGGAAGAATTTACGCATCGCGATTTCACGCCATCTGGCCGGCCGATCCCTCATGTGAATGTTTGCCCCGTTCAGGAGAGCATCCGTCATGGTCGCCAGAAAACGAATCCAGGCTGCGCTTCTCGCCGCAGCGATCGCCTCGATTGCGCCGGCCGCGCAGGCAGGCAACACCACCGACTGGCTCGCGAATACGTACGGCACGCTCGCGGCGCACGTCGGCAACGTCGCGCGTGCGATGTGGGTCGCGCCCGAAGGCGTGATCTACACGGCGTCGATGTGGGACGAGGATGAAGGCGGCGTCGCGATCTACCAGAACGGCAAGAGCCTCGGCTCGATCGGTGCGCATTCGGAATTCCAGGGCAGCGCGATCACCGGCAACGCGACGTCGCTGTTCGTCGCGCTGCAGCCCGGCAAGACGGTCGGTAGCGGCGCGGTGGGGCGCTACAACCGCGCGACGAAGTATCGCGACCGCGTGATCCAGGTCAGCGCGGCGACCAACCAGCCGCGCATCGACGTGGTCACCGGGCTTGCGACGGCCGGCTCGCTGCTGTATGCCAGCGACTTCTACGGCAATCGCGTGCGCGTGTTCACCGCCGACGGCGTGTGGCAGCGCGATATCAGCGTGTCGGCGCCGGGTGCGCTCGCGGTGGACGGCGCGGGCAACGTGTGGGTCGCGCAGAAGGGGGCGGGCTCGATCGTCGGCTTCAGCCCGGCGGGCACGTTGCTGAACACGATCCGGATGCCGGCCGGCTCGCAGCCGTCGGCGCTGTACTTCGATGCGGTGGCCGCGCAACTGCTGGTGGGCGACGAAGGCCCCGACCAGAACATCAAGCGTTATTCGATAGCGGGCCGGCCCGCGCTGGCCGGTACGTTCGGTGTGCGCGGCGGCTATCTCGACACGACGACGGGCATCAAGGGGCAGGTCGGCGCGCAACGCTTCACGCGCATCGTCGGAATCGGCAAGGACACCGGCGGCAACCTGTATGTGCTCAACAACCCGTGGGGCGGCAGCTGGGATCTCGGCCGCAACGGTGCGACCGACATCCATGCGTACAGCAGCACCGGCAGCCTGCGCTGGACGCTGCAGTCGCTGAACTTCGAAGGCATCGCGGCGCCGGACCCCGTCACGGACGGCGCGCTGTTCTACAGCGGCACGCACGTTTATAGCGGCAGCGCGGGCGGCAGGTTCGTCGCGAATACCGTCGACCCGTTCGCGTATCCGTCGGACCCGCGCATCAACATGAGCGACACGCAGCGCGACGAACACTTCGGGCTGCTCACGTCGGTCGGCGCGAACCGGATCCTCGTCGCAGCCGGCCAGAATCCGCCGGTCTTCTACTTCTACCATTTCAACGCGGCGAACGGCTATATCGCGATTCCGGATGGATCGATTCCGGGCCCCGCGTTCAACACGACGCAACGCGTGACGAGCGGCTTCAGCGTCGACAGCAAGGGCGGCGTGTGGGCCGGCCTAGACAAGACCGGTGCGATCACGCATTACCCGCTGACCGGCTTCGACGCGAACGGCAAGCCGTCGTGGGGGCCAGGCGTCGCGACCCGCATCCCGGCCAGCATCCTGCCGCTCACCCGCATCGTCTATCTCGCCGACAGCGACACGATGGTGCTCGCGCAGGGCGCGATAGGCAGCAACGACTGGACGTCGATCGGCACGCGCATCGAGGTGTATCACGGCTGGCGCGCGGGCAACACGACGAAGCCCGATCCGGTGATCACGCTGCCGCACAGCGGCGCGAAATCGATCGACGCGGCCGGCAATCATCTGTTCGTCGGTTACTGGTTCAGCAGCAGCGGGCCGCTGTGGCCGAACGTCGACGCGTTCAACCTCACCACCGGCAACCTCGACACCACGCTGGTCAACGCGAGCCCCGCGACCGTCGATACCAGCAGCGCGATCGATGCGATGTACAGCATCCGCGCGTACCGGCGATCGAACGGCGAGTACGTGGTGATGAAGAACAACGTGAAGGGGAACAGCATCACCGTGTACCGGTGGACGCCTTGACCCGTTGAGCCTGCGGCCGTCCGCGCGTAGTCATGACGGTAATTGACGCGCTTTCGCGGGATTGCCGCGCAACACGAATGCAATGAACGGCGCGCACCATGCGCGCCGTGCCGCGTGGCGCGGCCGTTCCCAACCTCCCGACGCGGAAATGCGGTTCCGTGCACAATGACAGCGGCATGCGCAGACGCTGCGTGTGCGTGCACGATGAACTGGCGCGACATCCCCCTGCCGCGCTTTCCATGCTCGAAGTGACCAAACGATGAAGATGAAAACGACACCGAACCGCCTGTTGCTGATTGCCGCGCTGGCCGGCGCACTGAGCGGTCCTGTCCACGCACAGACGGCGGCGAACGTTGCGACCGTCAACGGCACGCCGATCACGCAGGCCGACGTCGATGCGCTGCTGCGCGCATCCGGCCAGCCCGATTCGCCGCAGGTCCGCCAGGCGATCAAGAACCAGCTGATCACGCGCGTGCTGGTTCAGCAGGCGGCCGAGAAGGCGAACTACGGCGACAAGCCCGAGGTCAAGGCGGCGGTGCAGCAGGCGAAGGTGACGGCCGAGGTGCAGCTGTACCTGCGCGACAACGTGAAGCCAGAGCCGGTGACCGACGAGCAGGTCAAGGCGCGTTACGACGCACTCGTCGCGACGCTCGGCAAGAACGAATACAAGCCGCGCCTGATCGTCGTCAGGGATCCGGTGACGGCGGCGACCGTGCTGAGCGAGCTGAAAGCGGGCAAGTCGTTCGACGGGCTGGCACGCCAGTACAGCATGGCGCCGAGCCGCGATACGGGCGGCGAGCTGCCGTGGGTGAGCTTCAGCACGCCGGCGGCGGAGGGCAAGACGTCCGGCCTGCCGCTGCCCGTCGCGCAGGCGCTCGAGAAACTGTCGGTCGGCGCGGTGACGAAGGATTCGATTCCGGTCGACGGCGTGCGGGCGATCGTGAAGCTGGATGCGAAGCGACCGACGCAGGTGCCGGGTTTCGAAACCGCGAAGCCGGGGCTGCAGCAGCAGCTGCAGGCGATCGCGGTCGAGAAGGCGAGTGCGCAGATGATCGGCAATCTGCTGAAGGACGCGAAGATCACGCAGTAACGGGCAGGCCGTGACGTTGCGACAGCGCGCGTCACGCGTGCCGGATCATGTTCGCGCTCGTGTCGGTTTCGGATACGACGCGAAAGCCGAGCCGTTCGTAGAGCCGCCGCGCCGGATTGCCGTGCAGCACGCTGAGCGACACCGGCACGTGTTCGCGTGCGGCGTCGGTCAGCAATACGTTCAGCACGGCCTCGCCGATTCCCTGGCCCTGGCGCGCGGGGTGAATCTGGATCTGATGGACGTGCCATTCGCCGGCGGCGCGCGTCACCTTCAGCAGGCCGATGGCGTCGGCGCCGTCGCAGACGATCATCGCGTCTTCGAAGTTCGCGCGGATGCGCCGGTCGTGCGCGTCGTCGTCGGTCGGCGCGCCGACGCGCTGCAGGTGCTCGGTCATCGTGAGCTGACGGAGCGTCAGCAGGAACGGGAAGTCGGCGGCAGAGGCCGCGCGCAGGCTGATCGCGTGTGTCATGGTGCGGACTCGTTCGTTCGGGAGCGTTGACGGGAAACTCGAACCCCGCAGCGAATGATTCCCGATCCCGCGAAGCCGGTCAAAGGGCCTGGTGCGGATTCCGCTGCGCATGCGCGGTCGTCCAGCCCGATGCGTCGGCAGGAGGCCGATTACACGTCGCCCAGATTGGCGGTCAGGTTGTCGATCACGACGCGTTTCAGGCTGGCGAGCGCGGAGGGCGCATTGCCGCCGGCGCCGTGGAGGCACACCTCGACGGACGGTAACGGCGGCAGGCCGTCGCGCTCGCCCAGCCGGCGCAGCGTCGGCGGCACGCCGACCGTCGTTCTCGGCGTAATGCCCAGCCCGCCCGCGACGCCGGCCCACAGGCTCTGCAGGCTGCCGGTCGTATAAGCGAGCCGCCACGGGATGCCGGCCTTGTCGAGCGCATCGGTCCCGGCCTTGCGGAACAGGCACGGCGGCTTGTACAGCGCGAGATCGAGCGACGCGCCGGCGTGCCGACGCACGTCGAAACCCGACGGCCCGATCCATGCCATCGGCAGCATGGCCAGGTGTTCGGCGTCGGCGCGATGCCCGCGGCCCATCGCGAGCACGAGGTCGAGCCCGCCACCGTCGAGCTGCTCCAGCAGCGCACCGTTGCCGTCGACGACGATGTCGACGCGCACGCCCGGATGCGTGCGTTTGAACTGGCCGAGCGCGACGGGCAGCCACGATTCCGCGAAATCGCCCGGCAACCCGAATCGCACGGCCCCCTCGATGGCCGAGCCGCGGATGGCGCTCACCGCCTCGTCGTTCAGTTCGAGGATACGGCGCGCATACGACAGCATCAGTTCGCCGGCATCGGTCGGCACGAGGCCGCGCCCCTGCCGGCGAAACAGCGGCTGGCCGATCTGGGTTTCGAGCTTGCGCATCTGCTGGCTGACCGCCGACTGCGATCGGCCGATCCGGTCGGCGGCGCGGTTGAGGCTGCCGAGCCGATCCGCGGCGAGCAGCGTGCGCAGCGCATCCATGTCGAGATTCGGGAGTGTCATGATTCGGTTTTACTTATAAGTCGGTTTCAAATTATCGTATTTATTGCACATTTACCCCGCTACCATCAAGCGAACCGTTCATGGCGGTTCACGGGGATGCGCGCATGCGCTGCGGATTTTCGTGACGTTTCTTTTCCTCTTTCTGACAAGGACTCCGAATGAAAATCGGCTCGATATTCCGTCAAGGCTTCCCCGGCATGCTGTTGGCCGCATCGATGGTTCCCGGCAGCGCATCGGCGGAACCGTCGCTCGCGGGGACCTGGGCCCTGGTCGCGGCGGACGTTCAGCATCCCGACGGCACGATCGGCCGCGACTACGGCACCGATCCGAAAGGCCTGCTGCTGATCGACCTGTCCGGGAACTACTCGCTGCAGATCTTCAAGTCTGAACGCCCGCGTTTCGTGTCGAACGACAAGGCGGGCGGCACGCCGGATGAATTCCGTGCGGCCGTGCTCGGGTCCAGCACCCATTACGGCACGCTGACCGTCGATCCCGCGAAGCACAAGCTGGCGTTTCACATCGTCGACTCGTCTTATCCGAACTGGATCGGGCAGACGCAGATGCGCAGCTATCAGTTGAAAGACGGCGAACTGAGCTATCGCGTTCCGCCGCGCCCCAACGGCGACATACCGATCTCGGTATGGCGGCGCGTCGATTGAGACGGGCGCCGACCCTGCGCCGATCGCAAACGGGCACGCGCGCGGCCGGCGCGGCCCGATCGACCGCGCAGGCCGTGCGCGCTTGGTCGCAGGCCCGCGACCGCCCATTCTGCTCCGCCGGTATTCCACCGTCCGCCCTGTCCGCATATCATTCGCACATCGCGCTCCTGCAGGCGGCAGGCGCGGCACACAGGGATTCTCGATGGACACGAAACGATCGCGGCCGGGGCTCGTCGCTGCGCTGCTCTGGGCGGCGCTGTATCTCGCGACCGGCTACATCTCGCACGAGTTCAACGGCCCCGTCCGGCTGACGGGCTACATCTGGCTGCCGGCCGGCGTGACGGTCGGCGCGTTCATGCTGCGGCCGGTGCGCGAATGGCTGACGCTGGCCGGTGCGTTCCTGGTCGGGCAGCTCGCGCTGACCACGATCGAGCACGGCAGCCTCGTCAACGCGGTGCTGTTCACGATCGACGAGGTCGGCGCGGCCGCGCTCGCGGTCTGGCTCGTGCAGCGCGTGCGCTTCTCGCTCGAGGGGCTGTACTTCCTGCGCTCGGTGATCCTCGCCGGGATGATCGCGGGCGTCGTCGGCGCGGTCGGCGGCGCGGCGTGGTACACGATCGTCAAGGGCGCGCCGTTCTTCGACGTGTGGTCGGTGTGGGCCGCGTCCGATTTCGTCGGCGTACTGCTGGTCACGCCGGTGCTCGCATCGTGGTCGCGCTTTCGCGCGCACCGCTCGGGCGACCATGAGCGCTTCGACCTGGTGCTCGGCATCGTTGCATTCGCGCTGCTCACGATCGTCGCGCTCGTGATCTTCGACGGCGACACGGCGCAGAAATTCGGCACGGGCGCCGGCTTCGCGCTCACGTATATCCCGCTGTTCCTGACGGTTGCGGTCACGCTGCTGCTCGGCGGCCGCGTGGGCTCGTCGTCGGTGCTGGTGCTCGCGCTGATCGTGATCGAGCAGACCGCGCAGGGCGACGGCCCGTTTTCGTCGTTCCACGAGCACTACGGCAACGCGCTGCTCGAAGCGCAGCTCTATATGGCGGTCGCGTCGCTGCTGGTGCTGACGGTCAGCACGCTGAAGACGACGCGCGAGCGCGTGCACGAACATGCGGCGGTCTTGCAGAACAACATGGAGCTTGCGCTCGCGAGCGCCGGCCAGATTGCGTACGTGCTCGATCCGGTGTCAGGCAGGATCGACTGGAGCGGCGACGTCGAGCGCGTGTTCGGCGTCGGCGTCGACGCGTCGCAGATCGCGAGCGTGCCGCTCGTGCTCGAACGCGTGCAGCCGGGCGACCGCGACGCGCTGAGCGATTACTGGAATGCGGAGATCGCGGGCGAGGATCGCGCATCGCTGTCGCTGCGCATCGTGCAGCGCGACGGCGGCACGCAGACGATCACCGATCACGGCGCGCCGCTGCTCGATTCGAACGTCGACGTGACGGTGGTCGCGGGCGTCTGGCAGATCGAGCGCGTGTGGCCGGCGGACGAATGAGCGGATACGCGTCATGACGGACCGCACGGGCGTCCTGCTGATCCACGGGCTCGGCGGCACGCAATACGATCTCGGCTCGCTGCACAAGGCGGTGCGGCGCGCGGGCGGCGACACGCACATGATCACGCTGCCGGGGCACGGCACGCGCCCCGAGGATCTGGTCGGCGTGCGTGCGGAAGCGTGGCTCGACGCGGTGACCGAGCAGTATCGCGCGCTGGAACGCGAGTACGACACGCTGCATGTCGCGGGCATGTGCATGGGTGCGCTGGTCGCGCTGCTGCTGTGCCATCGCGTGCAGCATGCACGCGGCCGGCTCGCGTTGCTGGCCGCGCCGGTGTTCCTCGACGGCTGGTCGACGCCGTGGTACCGGGCGCTGCGGCACGTGCTGTACCGCGTGCCCGGTGTCGCCGAACGGATGCGCGTGGAGGAAGGCGATCCGTTCGGCATCAAGAACGCGACGATCCGCGCGATCGTGAAGAAGAAGTTCGAGCGGGAGGACAGCTTCCACTATGCGTGGGTGCCGCTCGCGTGCGTGAAGCAGGTCGACCGGATGCGCGACTGGGTGCTCGAGTCCGCCGCCGGCACGCCGTGCCCGGCGCTCGTGCTGCATGCGCGCGAGGACGAGCTGACGAGCCTGCGCTCGGCCGATTTCCTGCTGGAAAAGATGCCCGACGCGCGCGGGATCGTGCTGGAAAACAGCTATCACATGATCTGCGCGGACAACGATCGCGACGACGTCGCGCGGCACGTGCTCGAATTCTTCGGGTTCGATCCCGCGCATGCGGTGAGCCCGGCGATGGCGCGCCGGATGGGGCGGCTGGAGCCTTGACGGCGACGCGCCCGGCCCGGGGCGCCCGATATCAGCGGCCCCCGGTACGCATCCGGTAACGCATGCGCGTGCGGGGGCGTCGAGCGTTCATGCGGTTTCCGTCGCCCGTCGGGCCAGCAGGGCCGATGCGGCCAACTGGCCGCGTACCGCATCGATGGCCGCGCCGTCCGGCGCAATGCCTTCAAGGTAGATGAAATCGACCGTCGACAGGCCGATCACGGCCAGCACCTGCTTCAGGTACGGCGTCAGGAAATCGGGCTGCCGTGCCGCCGGCCCCGTGCAGATGCCGCCGGAGCGCACCAGCACGAGCACGGGACGATCGGCGAGCAGGCCGAATTTGCCTTCCGGCGTGGCCGTGAACGTGCGGCCGATCCGCAGCACGTAATCGATCCACAGCTTCAGCGCGGCGGGGACCGTGAAATTGTGCATCGGCGTGCTGATCAACATGCCGTCGCTGTGTTCCACTTCCGCGATCAGCTGTTCGGAGCACGCGAGCGCGGGATCGGCGTTCGGTTGCCTCGCGACCAGCGCATGCGCATAAGCGGTTGACAGAGAAGGCAACCCGGGTTCGCCGAGGCTGCGCGACACGACACGTGCGTGGGGGCGTTCCGCCTGCCATTGCGCGATGGCTTCGTGCGCGATGCGCGCGCCCAGCGAATGGCTGCCATGCGGGCTGGCATCGACAAAAAGAAGATTGTTCATCAGAGCGCCTGCAGAGACTGGCTGAAATGCATGCCGCGGGACAGCAGCCCCTGGCGGAAATAGAAACGCTGCGCGAGCGCATTGGACAGCCCGGTATCGAGTACCAGGTGCATGCAGCCGTGCTGCCGTGCGTCGTCGCGCACCGCATCGAGCAGCCGCTCGCCCAGCCGCTGGCCGCGTGCGTGCTCGGTCGCGACCAGGTCGTCGACGTAGACGAAGCGGCCGTACAGCGTGTTTTCGAGGTGACGGTATCCCGCCAGCGCGACGACTGCGCCGTCCGCGCCGGCGTGCCGTGCGGTCAGCAGCACATAACCTTGTTCGGCCTGGCGGCGCATCTGCCGCACGAACGCATCCGGATCGGTCAGGTGGGGGCGCAGCTCGCGCATCACGTCGGCCGCCGACCGGTAGTCCTCGTCGGTCACGGCTCGTTTCAAATGGATTTCTGGCATCACGATGGCTCCACGGTAACGCTGCTACTTTACAAACCGGATGGCGTATCCTGAAGGGGCATAAAGTGACTATTTGACTGGGACATGAACTTCGACGACCTGATCCCGGACCGCCATCTCGACATGCCGGTCTACCGGCAACTGTACCGGCGCTTCCGCGATGCGATCGAGACGGGCAGGCTTGCGCCGGGCAAGCGCGTGCCGTCGGTGCGGAGCCTGGCCAGCGAACTGAATCTGGCGCGCGGCACGGTCGAAGCGGCCTATCAGATCCTCATCGGCGAAGGGTACCTGGTCGCACGCGGGCCGGCCGGTACCGTCGTCTCGCCCCAGTTGCCGGACGGCCGGCAGCCGCTCGCCGCCGCACCCAGGCCGGACGAACCGCCGCACGGCGATCCGGCGGCGAGCGGGCCGAAGCCGTTTCAGATGGGTATTCCCGCGCTCGATGCATTTCCGCGCATGCCGTGGATACGGCTGACCGGGCGCCATGTGCGGGCGATGCCGATACCGTCGCTGGACTATGCGCCGCCTCAAGGCCACGACGCGCTGCGGCGTGCGCTGTCCGCCTATCTCGGCGTGTCGCGCGGCATCGACTGCTCGGCCGGGCAGATCTTCATCACGGCGGGGTATCGCGGCGCACTCGATCTGATCTGCCGGACCCTGCTGCGCCCGGGCGACACCGGCTGGTTCGAGGATCCCGGCTATATCCACGCACGCCGCCTGCTCGAGCACGCGGGCATGCGGCTCGTGTCCGTACCGGTCGACGACGACGGCCTGTGCGTGGAAGCGGGGCGACGCCGGGCGGCCGATGCACGTTTTGCCGTGGTCACCCCGACCCATCAAAGCCCGCTCGGCATCGCGCTGTCGCTGCCGAGGCGCCTGGCATTGCTCGACTGGGCCCGCCGGCAGCGGGCCTGGATCGTCGAGGACGACTACGACAGCGAATTCCGTTACCACGGCCGCCCGCTGCCCGCGCTCAAAAGCCTGGATCGCCACCAACGCGTGCTTTACACCGGATCGTTCAGCAAGGTGCTGTATCCGGGCTTGCGGCTGGGCTACCTCGTCGTTCCCGAGGAGCAGGTCGAGGCCTTTCGCGAAACCGCCGGCTGGCTCGGCGGCAGCGGCCAGATGCTGATGCAGTCCGTGGTTGCCGATTTCATGGAACACGGGCACTTCGCGCGCCACCTGAAGAAAATGCGCGCGCTGTACGCAACCCGCCGCACGTGGCTGATCGATGCGCTGGTCAAGGTCTTCGGCGATGCGCTGCAGATTCCGCCCCGCGCGGGCGGCCTGCATGTCGTGGCGTACTGGCGCGCGGCTGTCGACGATCGCGCCGTCGCACGCATGGCCGATCTGGAGGGCTTGTCGGTCCAGCCGCTGAGCGGCTGGAGCCCGGGCGGCCGGACGCCGCCCGGCATGCTGCTCGGCTTCACGAACCTGACGTCGGCGCAGCAGGCATTGACCCTGGTTCGTCGCCTGCACCGGGTCGTTCGCGAGTGAGCGGCGTGTGGCCGACGACGTACCGGCCGCCCGGGCCGCGCACGCGGGCCATCGCCCACCGTAATGACGAGCCGGAGCGCTGCCTTTACCCTGCCTCCGGCCTCCGTGCGATCCGCGCGCGAGTCGCGGGCGAAGCAAGACAGGTGGCCACGGCTTCGTAGCCGGGTGCGCCGGGGTACGGTGCGACGCGGGCAGGCGGGCTATGGTTGGCGGGACACAGAATGATCGCTTCGTCGGGGCCGACGGCCGACAGATCCAGGATCGCCGACGAGCGGGTCAGCAGGAACAGCGGCCGCATGCCGCCGGCCCTGGCGCGCTGGCGAAGGCACGCAATCAACGCCGCCTGCGTCGGCTGGTCGAGATCCTGCTCGATCATGTCCACGACCAGCGCACCGGCGCTGTCCGCCTCGAGGCCGGCGAGCAGCACGGTCAGCGCCGGAGACGGCGTGGCGCCTTCGCCCGCGAGCCACGCCGACGTACGCTCGACGCGCACCTGCAGCGCCGGATCGGCCCGTAACGCGGCGAATGCGGCCGCGCCGTCTTCGCCCAGCCGGTCCAGCCCGAGGAACGCGCCGCCGGGCAACGCGTCGGCCAGCCGGTGCGCGAGGCGGGTCTTGCCGCTGCCCAGCGAACCGATGATGTAGTTCAGCGGGCGGATATCGCGAAACTCGAACCATTCGCCGCCCCACGGCCAGGGGAGGCTGAACGCCACGCCGGTGGCCGCCGGATCGAGCAGGCGGGTCAATTCGCCGTCGTCGGGCATTCGGCCGCGCGCGAGATCGGCGCGGATGGCGCGAACCTTGTCGACCTTGCCGACCAGATCCCGGATGCCGTGCTCGAGCGACGCTTCATGCGTCGCCAACGCGTCGTTCAGGCTGCCGGCGTCGCCACCCAGCACGCTCGCGACCTGGGCCAGGCTCAGGCCGAGCGCGCGAAACGCCGCGATTTCGGCAGCACGCGCCAGATCGTCCGGGACGTAGGCCCGGTAGCCGGCCACCGTGCGCCCGGGCGTGACCAGCCCCTGGCGCTCGTACAGCCGCAGCGCCTTGACCGATACGCCGAGCCGCGCAGCGGCTTCCGATGCGCTCAGGCCACGTGTGACATCGCTCATGGGTCATCCTCGGGTCGTCGATTCGTTGCGACCAGCATAAAGGCGATCCCAGGGGCCGGGTCAAGCGGGTTCCCGCCTGGTTTGGCCGGCCGCGATACTGGGGATGCGAGCGACGAACCACGCCCCGCCGCTCAGTCGGCGGCTGCGAACTCGTCCCGCAGCGCGTGGTACAGCCGCCGGTACCGCGCGAGCCGCCCCGCCAGCAGATCGACCGTCGCGGAATCGGGCGCGACGGTTTCCATGATGGATGGCGCGACGCAGACTTCCGCCAGCGTGTCGTCCGTCGCGGCCAGCCGCGCGAGCCGCGCGGCGCCGAGTGCCGCACCGACCGCGCCGTCCGCGTGGCGCTGCATCGCGAGCCCGGTCGCGTTCGCACACAGCCGTGCCCAGAACGCGCTCTTCGAGCCGCCGCCGATGAACGACACCGAATCGAGCGTCGTGCCGGCCGCACGCAGCGCGTCGTAGCCGTCGGCCATCGCGAACGCGACGCCTTCCATCACCGCATACGCGAGGTCGTACGCGTCGTGCTCGTTGGACAGCCCGAAGAACACGCCGCGCGCGTGCGTGTCGTTGTGCGGCGTGCGCTCGCCGCCGAGGTACGGCAGGAACAGCGGCGCACGCGCCGGATCGGCGCGCTCGGCGCGCGCGGCGAGCACGCCGGCGGTCGTGCCGTGCGCGCGCGCGAGCCAGTCGAGGCTCGCGGCGGCCGACAGGATCACGCTCATCTGGTGCCAGCGTCCTTCGATGCAGTGGCAGAACGCGTGCACGGCGGCGTCCGGGTTCGGCGCGAAACGGTCGTTGCCGGCGAACAGCACGCCGGACGTGCCGAGCGACAGGAAGCCGCTGCCCGCGCCCGTCACGCCCATGCCGATCGCGGACGCCGCGTTGTCGCCGGCGCCGCCGGCGATCGTCACGGGCCCGGCGATGCCCCATTCGCGCCGCAGCGTGTCGCGCAGCTGCGCGGCGGGCGCGTTGCCTTCGACGAGGCGCGGCATCTGCGCGCGCGACAGCTCGGTCGCGGCGAGCATCCGGTCGGACCAGTCGCGGCGCGCGCAGTCGAGCCACAGCGTGCCCGATGCGTCGGACATCTCGGACACGAATTCGCCGGACAGGCGCCAGATCAGGTAATCCTTCGGCAGCAGCACCTTGTGCACCGCGCGGAACACGGCCGGCTCGTATTTCGCGAGCCACAGCAGCTTCGGCGCTGTGAAGCCCGGCATTGCCATGTTGCCGGTGATCGTGCGCGATTCCGGCACCAGCGCTTCGAGTTCGACGCATTCGGTGCCGGCGCGCGTGTCGTTCCACAGGATCGCGGGGCGTAGCACCTGGTCCGCGCGATCGATCAGCGTCGCGCCGTGCATCTGCCCGGACAGCGCGATGCCGCGCAATGCAGCGAAGCCGGCCGGGTGCGCGGCGCGCACCGACGCGATCGCGTCGAGCATCGCGTGCCACCACGCCTGCGGGCTCTGTTCGGACCAGTGCGGATGCGGGCGGCTGATCGACAGCGTGGCCGAGCCGGTCGCGAGGGGCACCGAACGGGAATCGGTGAGGAGTACCTTGACCTCGGACGTGCCGAGGTCGATGCCGAGAAATGTCACGTATGAAGCGTCCTGTCTGGGGCACGCGGCGGCGCGCGTCGCGGGGGCGGCGCGTCGTCGCGGCCATGTGGTTCATTGAGCCGGTGCAGCGCGCGGAATCTCGACGGCGGCACCTGCTTCATCGCGAGAAACTGACGGTTGAAGTTCGACAGGTTGTTGAAGCCAATCCGGTAGCAGATGTCGGTCACCGTCAGGTCGGAAAACATCAGCAGCTCGCATGCCTCGTTGATGCGCAGCCGGTTCAGGTAGCGCACGAACGACGAGCCGGTGTGGCGGCGGAAGAACCGCGTGAAGGTGCTGACGCTCATGCCGGCGAACGCGGCGACGTCGGTCTCGCGCAGCATGCCGGGCAGGTTCTGCTGCAGATACGACAGCACCTGGTTGATGGTCGACGACATGTAGTGCTGTGCGTCGCTGCGGTAGCCGGGGCCCGCGAGCACGCGCCGTTCGCGGCACGACGACAGCCGGTCGAACAGCGACATCAGGATCTCGACGCGCCGGCAGCCGTGCGCGTTCGCGAGTTCGAGCATCAGCGGCGCGACCTCGGCGCCGACGCGGTCGGGAAACTGCACGCCGCGCGCCGCATCGTCGATCAGGTCGATCACCGGCTGCAGTTCGCTGAATGCGCCGACCATCTTCTCGATCGCATCGCGCGAGAACTGCAGCACGACGTCGCGCGACGGCACGCGGTCGCCGTCGGCGAGCTCGCTGACCCAGTTGTGCGGCAGGTTCGGCCCCGTGACGATCAGGTTGCCGGGGCCGAAATCGCCGATGTGGTCGCCGACGAACACCTTGCCGTGCGACGCCTGGATCAGATGAATCTCGTACTCGGGATGGAAGTGCCACTTCGCGACCGAATGCGGGTAGTCGTGAACCCACGCGCGAAACGATTCGTCGCGGTGGGTGGGAACGATCTCGAGATCCGGGTTCATCGTGTGCTCCGTCGGGCGTGCCGGCGTGCTACGAACGGGACATCGACCAGCCCGTTGCGGCAGGCGATGTTGCGCGCGTCGCGGC
This sequence comes from Burkholderia pulmonis, assembly GCF_984667975.1. NCBI lineage: Bacteria > Pseudomonadati > Pseudomonadota > Betaproteobacteria > Burkholderiales > Burkholderiaceae > Burkholderia > Burkholderia pulmonis. Next base: position 3,228,660 of record NZ_OZ480187.1, on the reverse strand, counting down.
CGCCGGCGGCGCCGCCTGCGCGATCGGGTTCGCGTCCGGCAGCGTGACGTTGCGCTCGGTGCCGGCGTCGAACAGGTGCAGGGCTTCTTCGTCGAAGCGGAACGCTACCACGGCGCCCGGCGTGGGGGCCATCGGGGCCGGCACGAGGGCCGCGCACGGCTGGCCGCGCCAGTCCAGCGTGACGAGGGCCTCGGCGCCGAGCAGCTCGACCAGTTCGACCGTGCCGGTGAGCGCGAGCGTGCCGGGGGCCGGATCGCCTTCGGCGACGAGCCGCAGGTGGTTCGGGCGGATCGCGGCCTTCACGTGCTGGCCGTCCTGCAGCCCGGCGAAGCGCGGCGAAGCGAGCGGCCAGCGCGCGCCGTTGCAGTCGAGCAGCACGCTCGCGCCGAGGCGCTCGATCGTGCCGTCCGCGAAGTTCATCGCGGGCGTGCCGACGAACCCGGCGGCGAACACCGTGTGCGGCCGGCCGTACAGCTCGGCCGGCGTGCCGATCTGCTCGATGTGGCCGCCGCGCATCAGCACGACGCGATCCGCGAGCGTCATCGCCTCGAGCTGGTCGTGCGTGACGTACAGCGTGGTCGTCTTCAGTTGCCGGTGCAGCCGCTTGATGTCGCCGCGCAACTGCGTGCGCAGCTTCGCGTCGAGGTTCGACAGCGGCTCGTCGAACAGGAACACGGCCGGCGTCTTGATCATCGCGCGCGCGATCGCCGCGCGCTGCTGCTGGCCGCCCGACATCGCGCGCGGGCGGCGGTCGAGCAGCGCGTCGAGGCTCAGGATGCGCGCGACGTCGCGCACGCGGCGGTCGATCTCGGCGGCCGGCACCTTCAGGCGCCGCAGGCCGAACGCGATGTTGTCGTACACCGTCATGTGCGGGTACAGCGCGTAGTTCTGGAACACCATCGCGACATTGCGCTCGCGCGACGGCAGGTCGTTGACGACCGCGTCGCCGATCATGAGCTCGCCGCCGGTGATCGCCTCGAGGCCCGCGATCATCCGCAGCATCGTCGACTTGCCGCAGCCGGACGGGCCGAGCAGCACGATGAATTCGCCGTCGGCGATCTCGAGGTCGAGCGGGTGCAGCACGGCGGGGCCGCCTTCGTAGTGCTTCGACAAAGCCTTGCAGGTGATCTGGGCCATGGCTCAATCCATTTCGATCTGAATCTTGACGTCGCGCGGCTGGCCGCTCGCCGCTTCCTCGAACGCGCGGACGCCTTCGGAAAACGGGAACGTGCGCGAGATGAACGGCTTCACGTCGATCGCGCCGGACGCGATCAGCGCGAGCGCGCGCGGGAAGATGTTCGCGTAGCGGAACACCGATTCGATGCGGCCTTCCTTCGCCTGCAGCGCGACCACGTCGAGCGGCACCGGGTCGACCGGCATTCCGATCAGCACCGCGCAACCGCCGGGGCACATCAGGTCGACGAGGCCCGCATACGCGTTCGCGCTGCCGCTCGCCTCGAACACGACGTCCGCGCCCCAGCCGCCGGACAGTTCTGCCACCACATCGGCGAGCGGCCGCGTGCGCACGTCGACGGTCGTGACGGCCGGGTTGTCGGCGAACAGCGCGAGCTTGTCCGGCACGACGTCGGCGAGGATCACGCGCGCGGCGCCGCCGGCGAGCGCGGCGAGCGCCGTCATCGCGCCGATCGTGCCGGCGCCGATCACGACCGCGAGGTCGCCCGGCTTCATCGCGGCCTTCTTCGCGGCCTGCAGGCCGATCGACAGCGGCTCGACGATCGCGCCTTCGGCGAACGACACGTTGTCGGGCAGCCGGTACGTGAACGCGGCCGGATGCACGACGAACGGCGTCAGGCAGCCGTGTATGGGAGGCGTCGCCCAGAAGCGCACGTCGGGATCGAGGTTGTAGAGCCCGCGCAGCGTCGCGGGCGAATCGAGGCGCGGCACGCCGGGCTCCATGCACACGCGGTCGCCGACGCGCAGGTGCGTGACGCCGGCGCCGGTCTCGACGACGGTGCCGGAGGCCTCGTGGCCGAGCACCATCGGCGCGTCGACGCGGAACGGGCCGATGCCGCCGTGAACGTAGTAATGCACGTCGCTGCCGCAGACGCCGACCGTATGGACCTTGATCCGGACATCGCCGGGGCCGACCTCTTGCGGCAGGTCGATGTCGCGCAGCGCGAGCTCGCGCGTGCGTTCGAGTACGAGCGCTTTCAACACATCCTCCTTATTTTCCCTTGACCATCGAATTGAGCAGCCGGCTCAGCATGCCGACGAAGACGAGCGGCGGCAGCGCGAGCAGCACCGTCGACGCGTTGATCACGCCCCACGGCACTTCCTGCCCGAGCGACGTGAACGCGGATGCGACCACCGGCAGGGTCGCGCTGCGCGACGACGTGAGCGCGAGCGCGATCATCAGTTCGTTCCAGACCAGCACGAAGCTGAACACGATGCCGCCGAGCAGCGTGCTCGCGCACACCGGCAGCGCGATATGCCAGAACACCGCATACGGGCCGTAGCCGTCGAGCGCGGCGGCTTCCTCGATCTCGCGCGGCAGCCGGCGGAACACGGGGATCGACAGCCACGTGATGGTCGACAGCGTGACGAGCAGGTACGTGACGATCATCGACAGCCTGGTGTCGTACAGCCCGAGATCGACCCAGATCGCGATCAGCGGCAGCGCGACCGCGACGGGCGGCAGGAAGCGCAGCGACAGCAGGAAGAACTGGATGTCGCGCTTGCCGCGCACCGGGTAGCGTGCGATCGCGTAGGCCGCCGGCACGCCGAGCAGCGCGCCGATCAGCACGGCCGCGCCGACGATCGCGATGCTGTTGCCAAGGCCGATCATCACCTCGGGGCTCGACAGCACCTGCTCGTAGTTCGCGAGCGTCGGCGTGAAGAAGAAGCGCGGCGTCGGGCTGACGATGTCGAGCAGGTGCTTGAGCGAATTGAGCACGGCCCAGAACAGCGGGAACGCGGCGACGAGCAGGATCGCGCCGGCGATCGCGACGGTGGAAACAGTGGCGGCGGGGCCGCGGCGGGCCGTCAGTCGTCCCATTTGTTGACCCTCTTCCAGATGAGCGTGAAGACGAGCGTGGTCGCGACCATCATCAGCACGGCCATGCTTGATGCATACGACACCTTGCCGGCGAGGCCGATGCCCTGCTGGTACGCATAGAGATCGAGCGTTTCGGTCGCGATGCCGGGGCCGCCCTTGGTCATCACGTAGATCAGGTCGAACGAGCGCAGCGACTCGACCATCTTGATGAACACGAGGCTCACGAGCGGGGCCTTCAGCATCGGCAGCGCGATGTACGCATGCACCTGCCACGTCGTCGCGTAGTCGAGCCGCGCGGCTTCGAGCGGCTCGGGCGGCAGCGTCTCCAGCAGCTTCAGGATCACGACCGCGAAGAACAGCCCCCACTGCCACACGTCGACGAGCGCGACCGCGTACAGCGCGAGATGCGGATCGGCGAGGAACGCTGTGTTCTCGACGCCGAGCATGCCGAGCAGCCAGCTCAGGATCCCGGTGAGCGGCGCGTACATGAACTTCCAGATGAACGCGGCCGACACGCGCGGCAGCAGCACCGGCATGATCAGCACCAGCGACGCGAAGCGGCGCCAGCGGCCGTGCACGCGTTCGAACAGGAACACGGCGAGCGCGATCCCGACGAGCACCGCGCCGGCCACCGTGACGACTTCCCACAGCACCGACACCTCGATCGCGTTCAGGAAGCGCCGGTCCGACGCGAGCCGGACGAAGTTGCGCAGTCCGACGTATTCGCTGTCCGGGTAGCGCAGCACGCGGTTGCGCAGCGCGAGGTTGATCGCGGCGACGGTCGGGACGAGGCTCAGGACCGCGAGCAGCGCGAGCGTCGGCGCGAGGAACACCCACGGCAGGCTCGTGCGGTCGCGGCGCGCGCGCCCGCGCGCGCCCGAAGGGGTGGAAGGAGCCGGGCGGACGCCGAGCGCGCGTCCGCCGGCGCCGTCATTTGCGAGCGCCATGTTCGAGCGCGTCCTTCGCATATTGAACCGCGTCGTCGAGCGTGCCGCGCACGTCCGTCTGCGTGCCGGTGAACACCTGTTCGAGCGCGATGCCGAGGTTGTCGCCGATGTCCGGCCACTGCGGCGTACGCCAGATCGTCACTTGCGTGACGGGGTTGGTGTCGTTCAGCCCGGCCTGGATCTGCGGCGCGACGTGCTGCTTGAAGTACGGGCTCGCGATCGTGCTCGTGCGGTTGTAGTCGCTGAACACGCCGGCGCGCAGCCGCGCCTGTTCCTGGTCCTTGCTGGTCGCCCACGCGATGAAGCGGCCGGCCGCCATCCGCGTGCAGTCGTCCTTCGCGCCGACCGCCGAGATCGCGAAGCCGTGGCCGTACGCGGCCGACGGCAGCGGTGCGGGCGGCCGCGTGTAGCCGACCTTGCCGGCCACGCTCGACTTGCTCGCATCCTCCATCCAGTCCGCGAACGGCGTCGACTCGATCATGAATGCGACCTTGCCCGAGCGGAACGCTTCGAGCGCGTTGCTCCAGTCGTAGGTCGCGGCGCCCGGCGGCGCGTACTTGAACAGGTCGCTGTAGAGCTGCGTGGCCTTCACGGCGGCCGGCGAGTTGAACGCGGGCTGGCCGCCCTTGTCGGTCCACGCGCCGCCCATCCCGAGCATGAACGGCGACCAGCGCCACACGTTCATCCCCGAGCCGCGCTGGCCGCGCGCGACCCAGCCGTACAGCTTCGGCGGCGCGTTGAGCTTCTTGATCGCGGCGACGAGCTGGTCGAGCGTCTTCGGCACCGGGATGTGCGCGGCGTCGAGGATGTCGCGGCGGTAGAACAGGAAGTCGCCGCCGCCGATCAGCGGCGCGAAATAGGCGACGCCGTTGTAGCTCGCGACCGCGCGGCGGCCGGGCAGGAAGTCGTCGTAGTCGTATTCCTTCGGGTAGTACTTGAGGAGCGGCACGATCCAGTTGGCCGATGCGAATTCCGCGACGTTCGCTTCGTCGACGTAGTAGATCTGGTACGAGCCCGCGCCGGTCGACGCGTCGAGCCGCGATTTCGCGCGGCGGTCGTTCTCGCCGAAATAGCTGATCTCGACCTTGGTGCCGCTCTTCTTCTCGTAGTCGGCCAGCGACTTCTCCATCACCGACAGGCCGAGGCTCTTCTGCGCGAGCACCCGAAGGGTCGGCACCTTGCAGACCTGCGCGGCCGCGACGCCCGGCAGACAGGCGCCGAGCAGCAGGCCGGCTGCGACGATTCGCATCTTGTTCACCCGTGTCTCCTTGATTCTGCTTGTTCGAATGCCGTCGGCGACGGCAGGAACAATGGTGTGACGGGGGCGATGCGATCACCACATCAAAAGAATTCGCGAACCGATACTTTTTGCTCAGGTTGAGTCGTGCGATGCACAAAATGTGTCGGTCGGGCGGGCGCGATGCCCGCCCGACGAGAGGGGAAGGGGTGTCAGCCCTGCGCGGGCGGATGCGACGGATGCGGCGCGCCGAGCGCGATCCGGTACACGCGCAGCGCGTTGTCATGCCAGATCGCACGGCGCGCCGCGTCGTCGAGGTGCGCCATCGCGCGGACGAACGTGCGCAGCAGCGAGGGATAGGACACGCGCAGGCCGGCCACCGGGAAATTGCTGGCGAACAGGCAGCGCTGCCAGCCGAAGATCGCGATCGTGTCGCGAATGATCCGCGTGTTGTCCGCGTCATTCCACACCGCGTCGCGCAGGCCGAGCTCGGAGATTTTCACGGTGACGCGCGGCAACGCGGCGAGCGCTTCCATCCCGCGCCGCCAGCGCGCGAGCCCGGCTGCCGAGCGATCCCACGGCAGCCCCGCGTGTTCGAGCACGACGTCGACGCCGGGCGCATCGGCGAGCAGCGCGGCCGCGTCGCCGAGATGCCAGAACGGCACGCGCAGGTCCCAGCCCAGGCCGTGCGCGGCGACGCGTTCGAGTGCGGCCGGCCAGCGCGGGTCATGCAGCGTGCCGGGCCCGTCGACGGACGCATCCGGCGCGGCCGCGATGCGCGGCTTGAAGCGCACGCCGCGCACGCGCGGCCATGCGGCCTGTTCGGCGAGCCGTTCGTCCGCGTCGCCGGCCAGCAGGTCGACCCACGCGACGATGGCCGACGGCAGCCCGTGCGCGGCCGCGACGTCGTGCAGCCAGCGCGTTTCCGCCAGCGCCTCGTCGTGCGCGCGTTCGGCCTCGACGTGCACGCTGGCGATGATCGGCGCGCGTTGCGCCGCGTGCCGGAAATCGTCGACGCCGAAGTTGCGGCACAGCGCCGCGTAGTCGCCGAACATGAAGCGCGCCGGATCGTATTGCGCCTGCAGCCACGGGTAGTGCGCGCCCGCATCGAGCTGCCACAGGTGATGATGCGCATCGACGAGCGCATCGGGCAGGCCGTCGATGTCGTCAGGCGGCGAATCGTCGCGCATGTCAGCGCGCGCCGGTGAGCACGTACGACGCATCGGGCTCGCGCAGCGTCGCGAGCGCGCTGACGAAGCGCCAGGCGTCGAGGTCGAGCTCGCGCACGTAGTCGTCCTGGAACGACACGTACGCGACGCGTCGCGACGGATGGAACGACAGCGCGGTCGGGTTCGCGGGCAGCGCGATGCGCTCGATTTCCTCGAGCTGCCGCGCATCGAACACCGAGATCGACCGTTCGCCCGAATTGGTCAGCAGCAGCAGGTCGCGGCCGTCCGGCGCGCTCGTCCGGTAGATGCGGTTCGGATCGCTGCGCGTCTTCACGCGGCGGCCGCACGTCATCGTTTCCGTGTCGATCTCGACCAGCGTGTCGTCGCCGCGATTCGCGACGAACAGCGTGCGCTCGTCGCTCGACAGCGCATTGCCTTCGGGGCGCGGGCCGGGCATCACCGCGCGCGGCGCGACCGTCGCGTCGCGCGGATGGAACTGCGTGACCGTGTTCGACAGCAGGTGCACGCCGTAGGCGCGGCTCGCGTCGCGGGTGAGCGTCACGAGGTGCGTCTTCACGCCGCCGGACGGCACGGCCATGTTCGGCACCGGCTGCCGGGTCGGCTCGTCGAACACGAGCAGCATGTCGTGCGCTTCGCTCATCGCGTACAGCCGGCCGTCGCGGTCGCTCGCCATCCCGTGCGGCCGGTAGTACGGCCACAGGTCGAGCATGCGCGTGTGCGTGCGTGCGACGAGGTCGATCTCGGCGATCCGGTGATCGCCTTCATGGCCGCGCGACCAGGCCGTTTCGATCCCGAAGATGCCGACGTACGCGTGGCGCTCGTTCACGTCGACGGTGAACTCGTGCGGGAAGTTCGGCAGCACGATGTGCTTGAGCGGCGCTTTCGTCTCGAGGTCGTAGAAGCTGAAGGTATGGGCGCATTTCTGCACCAGCAACAGGATGTCGTTCATGGTGAGTCTCCGTAATGTCGTTCGGTGTCCCGGGTATCCGGCGTCAGTCCTCGCAGCGCTTCGGCAGCGTCAGCGCGAGCAGGCCGGCCACCGCGAGCGTGATCGCGAGGCTGTACACGCCGGCCGCCGCGCTCACGTGCTGCGTCAGCACGCCGACCGCATACGGGCCGCAGAAGCCGCCTAGGTTGCCGAGCGCATTGATCAGGCCGCGCGCGCCGCCGGCCGTCTCGACGCTGCAGAGCTTCGGCGGAATCGCCCAGAACACGCCGGCGGCCGCCTGCAGGAAGAAGCCGCAGCCGATCAGGAACGCGAACGACACGGCCATCGACCCGTGCGTGAGCACCGACAGCGCGAGGCACGCGGCGAAACCGACGAGCGGCAGCAGCACGAACAGGCGGCGCTTGCCGGTTCGGTCAGACAAATACGACGTGACGAACATCCCGATCACCATCGCGACATACGGCAGCATCGCGAGCAGGCCGATCTTGCCCATCCCGCTGTGCGTGAGGTTTTTCAGCAGTGTCGGCAACCACATCGTATAGCCGTAGATGCCGACCTGATAGCAGAAGTTGATCGCGATGAGCAGCCAGATCGTCGGGTTGCGCAGCATCTCGCCGAACGAGGCGGCAGCCGGCGTGCCGGCCGCGCGCTTGCACTCCTGCTCGTCGCGCAGCGCGTCGAGGATGTACGCCTTCTCGCGCGGCGATACCCAGCGCGCGGTCTCCGGGCCGTCGTCGGCGAACAGCATCCATACGACGAGACACAGCAGCGACAGCGCGCCCGCGCTGAAGAACAGGTGATGCCAGTCGTACGTGGCGAGGATGAAGCCGGACAGCGGCGCGGTGATCATGCCGGCGAGCGGCACGAACATGATCACCATCGCGTTCGCGCGGCCGCGTTCGCGGTCGGGAAACCAGTGGCTGACCATCGTGAGCACGACGGGCAGCATCCCGCCCTCGGCCACGCCGAGCAGGAAGCGCAGGGTCAGCAGCTGCCAGGTGTGCGTGACGAGCCCGGTCAGCACCGACAGCACGGCCCAGCTGACGAGCGACCACGCGATGAAGGTCTTGCCGCTGCCGAGCGCCGCGCGCCGGCCGCCGGGAATCTGCAGGAACAGGTAGCCGAAGAAGAAGATGCCGCCGGCGAGCCCGGCCATCGTCGCGTCCATGCCGAGATCGGCGTTCATCCCGCCGGGCATCGCGAACGCGATGTTCACGCGGTCCATGTAGGAAATGATGCAGGCGAGCAGCAGCGGCGGGATCACACGCAGCCAGCGGCGGCGCGGAATGGCTTCGTCGGCTTCGTATGCCGGGGTGGCCGGGGTCAACAGGGTCATGGTGTCTCCGATCTTGGTGATGGGCGGCGGCGGTCTTCTGATGGACCGCTGTCACGCCGTGACGCGCCGGTGTCGCACCGGCCGCCGATGCGCAACGCCCCGCGGCGTCGCACGTGTGAACCGATGTCTAGTGCCCCCAGCGCAGCACGAGCGGGTCGAGCCGCCGCGCGGTGTCGAGCAGGCCCGCGCGCACCTGCGGAGGCAGCTCGGGCCACGGCGCGCGCGGCCGGTCGCACGCGATCACGCCGCCTTCCTTCATCAGCGCCTTCGCGGTGAGGAAGCCCGACTGGCGGTTCTCGTAGTTGATCAGCGGCAGCCAGCGCGCGTACTGCTCGTATGCTTCGTCGCGACGGCCGGCGAAATACGCGTCGGTGATCCGGCGAATCCCGTCCGGGTAGCCGCCGCCCGTCATCGCGCCGGTCGCGCCGGCATCGAGATCGGCGAGCAGCGTGATGCCTTCCTCGCCGTCCCACGGCCCTTCGATCGCATCGCCGCCGAGCGCGATCAGCTCGCGCAGCTTCGACGCGGCGCCGGCCGTCTCGATCTTGAAGTACGACACCGCGTCGATCTCGCGCGCGAGCGACGCGAGCAGCGACGCCGGCAGCGCGACGCCGCTGGCCGGCGCGTCCTGGATCATCAGCGGAATGTCGAGGCCGTCGGCGACTTCGCGGAAGAACGCGCGCACCTGCGCTTCGGGCACGCGGAACGTCGCGCCGTGGTACGGCGGCATCACCATCACCATCGCCGCGCCGAGCGCCTGGGCCTGCCGGTTGCGTTCCGCGCAGATCCGCGCACTGAAGTGCGACGTCGTGACGATCACCGGCACGCGGCCCGCGACGTGCTCGAGCGTGATGCGCGTGAGCAGGTCGCGTTCGTCGTCGCCAAGCGCGAATTGCTCGGAGTAGTTCGCGTGGATGCAGAGGCCGTGCGAGCCGGCATCGATCATGAAGTCGAGACAGCGGCGCTGGCCGTCGAGATCGAGCGCGCCGTGCGCGTCGAAGATCGTCGGCACGACCGGAAAGACGCCCTGGTAGCGTGCGTTCATGATCGGCCTCACTCGACGATGTCGAACTGGTCGAGGAATTCGGTCTTCAGCGTGAGACCGAGGCCCGGCACGTCGTCGCGCAGTTGCACGAAGCCGTTCTCGGCCACCGGCTCGCCGTCGAAGATGTAATAGAACAGCTCGTTGCCGACCTCGACGTCGAACATCGGGAAGTACTCGCTCATCGGCGACGCGAGCGTGCTCATCGTCAGGTGATAGTTGTGCATCTGGCCCGCATGCGGAATCACCGGCACGCTGTACGCTTCGCACAGCGCGTTGATCTTGTGCGCCATCGTGATCCCGCCGACGCGGTTCGTGTCGTACTGGACGACCGACACGGCCTTGCGGTCGAGCAGCTGCTTGAAGCCGTACAGCGAGAATTCGTGTTCGCCGCCGGAGATCGGGATGCGCGTCAGCTGGTTCAGCTCCGCGTAGCCGTCGATGTCGTCCGCGATCACCGGTTCCTCCAGCCAGCGCGGCTGGTATTTCTCGAGCTTCGGCAGGATCCGCTTCGCGTATTCGAGGTTCCAGCCCATGTAGCACTCGAGCATCAGGTCGTTGTCGTAGCCGATCACCTCGCGGATCGCCGCGACCGATTTCAGGTTTTCCACCACGCCCTGCTGGCCGTGCGAGGGCCCGTAGCCGAAGCGCATCTTGAATGCGCGGAAGCCTTCCTTCAGATACTGCTGCGCCTCGTCCTGCATCGCCTTCAGGTCGGTGCGGTAGAGCTTCGAGTAGTAGCAGGGGATCTTTTCCTTGGTGCGGCCGCCGAGCAGCTTGAACACCGGCTTGCCGACGCTCTTGCCGAGGATGTCCCAGATCGCGATGTCGACGGCCGAGATCGCCGCCATGCCGATGCCCTTGCGGCCCCATGCGTGGGTCGCGCGGTACATCCGCTGGTTCAGGTACTCGTAGTCCCACGGGTCATGGCCGATCACGAGCGGGGCGAGGTACTGGTCGATGATGACCTTCGCGACATGCGGCGCGAGCGCAACGTTGCCGAGGCCGACGATGCCGTCGTCGGTCTCGACCTCGACGACCGTCCACGAATGGAAGCGGAACGTGCTCATCGTCTCCTGCGGCGCGTACAGCAGGTCCATCGCGTTCGAACAGAAGTTGCCCTGCGGCGGGACGGTCTTTCCTTTCCACTGGAATACGCGAGCGCGTACGGACCGGATTTTCATGGCGGTGTCTCCGAGAGTCGGTGTTGTCGTGTGTGAAAGGCGGGCGGCCGGGCTGGCCGTCACGCCGAAACGGCGGGGGTGCGGCGCGCGGCGCCCATCCGGCACGCGATCTGCAGTGCCTGCCAGGTCGCGCCGACGTCGGCCGTGCCGCGGCCCGCGATGTCGTACGCGGTGCCGTGCGCGGGCGTCGTGATCGGCACGGGCAGCCCGCCCTGCACGGTCACGCCGCGCGAGAAGCCGAGCAGCTTGATCGCGATCTGGCCCTGGTCGTGGTACATCGTGACGATCGCCTGGTAGTCGCCGGCCTGCGCCTTCAGGAAGATCGTGTCGGCGGGGAACGGGCCGTGGAACGGCGCATCGGTCGGCCAGTCGCGCGCCTGCAGCCTGCGCACCGCCGGCTCGATGATGTCGACTTCCTCGCGGCCGCAGCTGCCGCCGTCGCCGCCGTGCGGGTTGAACGCGGCGATCGCCACCTTCGGCGCGGCGACGCCGTTCGCGAGTAGCGACCGGTAGATCAGTTCGGAGGCCTGTTCGATCCGCTCGATGCTCAGGCAGCCGGCCGCGTCCTTCAGCGGGATGTGCGACGAGATGCGCGCGGTCCACAGTTCGCCGAGCGTGTTGAATTCGCAGAAGTAGCCGGTCACGCCGAGCGCTTCGGCGAAGTGGTGCAGCTCGTCGTCGTGGCGCAGCCCGCCGAGCTTCATCGCGTACTTGTTCAGCGGCGCGAAGCAGATCGCGTCGATGTCGCCGGCCAGCGCGGCGTCGACGCAGCTGTCGAGCACGGCGAGCGTCGAGCGGCCGCCGGCCGCGCCGGGCTGGCCGACCGTGACCAGTGAGGGATCGATCGTGTCGACTTCGACGAACGCGGCACGCGCGGTCGACGGCCGGCCGCGCACGGCGGCGAGCGACGCGACGGGCTCGACGTCGACGGTGACGCCCGCGACCCGCTGGCCCGCTTCCCACAGCCAGCGGTCGCCGATCAGCACGAGGTTCGCGCGGGCAGTGGCGTCCGGGCGGGCGAGCAGTTTCGCGATCAGTTCGGCGCCGATGCCGGCGGGGTCGCCGAGCGTCAGCGCGACGACGGGCAGCGAGGGGGCGGTCGATGGGGTGTTCATGCGGAGTCTCCGGTGGCGGCGCGTGGTCGTTCGTGTATGGGGTTCATGCTAGGTAGACGGAATGAGTCGGTAAATTGAAAACTCTTGATGAATCGATAACCTGGAGTAATCAAAGATGGGCTCGATCGACCGACGAGACTCGACCCCGCAACTGCTGAACCGCCTGCGGATGCGGCAGATCGCGCTGTTACTGGCCGTGGACGAATGCACGACGCTGCGCGCGGCAGCCGAGCAGATGGGCCTCACGCAGCCGGCCGCGACGAAGATGCTGGCCGAACTGGAGAGCGCGCTCGGCCAGCGGCTGTTCGATCGCGTCGGGCGCGGGCTCGTGCTGAACCCGGCCGGCGAGCGCGTGCTCGGCTATTTCCGCGGGATTCGCGGCAGCGTGGAGGCGCTGAACCGCGAGCTCGGCGAACTGCAGCTCGGCAGCGCGGGGCGGCTCGCGATCGGCAGCATCATGGCCGCGTCGCCGGGGCGGCTGACCGAGGCGCTGGTGCAGTTGAAGGCGCGCTACCCGCTGCTCGCGATCGACATCGCGGTCGATACGAGCGACCGGCTGATGCCGCAGCTGCGCGAAGGCGTGCTCGAAGTGGTGATCGGGCGCAACGTCGGGACCGATTGCGACTTCCGCGTGGTCGACGACGAGGCGCTCGCGATCATCGCGGGCCGCGACCATCCGCTCGCGGGCGCGGGGCCGGTGGCGTTCGATGCGCTGCTCGATTACGCGTGGATCGTGCAGCCGGCCGGCAGCCCGGCGCGCGAAGTCGTCGAGCGCGAATTTCGTGCGCGCCACCGGCCGATGCCGCGCGGGCTCGTCGAAACGGGCTCGATCCTGACGACGATGAATCTCGTCGACCGTTCGCCGATGCTCGGCGTGATTCCGCTGACGGTCGCGCAGCGCAACGCGGAGCACGGGCTCGTTGCGATCATCGATTACACGCTCGAACTGAAACTGCCGTCGTACGGCAGCATCGTGCGGCGCGACCGGCCGCTGAGCGTGCCCGCGCAGCAGTTTCTCGCGCTGTTTCACGGAACCGGGGCCGGAGATGATGGCGGGGCTTAATGGCGTGGTTTGCCAGCCGAGGCGGCCGAGCCAGCCGCGGCAACCGCGCAGGCCTATCCAGCCGAGCAGGCCGATCCAGCCACGTCGGCCGAACCAGCCGAACCAGCCGAGCAAGCCGAGCAAGCCGAGCAAGCCGAACCCGGCGAACCCGCCAAGCAAGCCGAGCCACCACCATCGCGGAACGCAGTGAAGCGTGACGGCGACGCCGGCGAGGCAGCTAGGGCAGGCGAACCCGAAGCACCCCGCTTCAGTGCGCCGACGGCGCGGCGGGCGCGTCGGCGAGCGACGGCATCGATTCGGACAGCGTGCGATCGGGGCGAATCCGCAGCGCCGCGATGATACCGATCAGCAGCATCGCGACCGAGCCGATGAACGGCACCGTCCAGCTGCCGGTGCGGTCGACGAGGTAGCCGAACAGGATCGGCGACAGGATCCCCGAGATCGCGGAGCCGGCGTTCATCATCCCGCTCGCGATGCCGGCGTGGGTCGGTGCGATGTCGCTCGGCACGGCCCAGATCGGCCCGATCGTCAGTTCGAGGCACAGGAACGACCCCGACAGGCACAGCGCGACGCCGCCCGTCGAGTGCACGAGCGCGAGCGGCAGCAGGCAGATCAGCGCGCCGACGAAGCTCGCGACGATCACGCTCTGGCGCGACAGCGCGAGGTTGCCGGTCTTCCGGTAGATGCGGTCGCAGAGCCAGCCGCCGAGCGTGTCGCCGACCACGCCCGCGAAGAACACGCCGGACGCGAACAGCGCGGTCGATTTCAGGTTCAGGCCCTGGCCGTTCAGGAAGAACGTCGGCAGCCACGTGAAGAACAGCCATGCGGTCCAGCCGTAGCAGAAGTAGACGAAGATGGTCGGCGCCATCCGGCGGAACAGCGGCCCCCACGGCGTCGGGCCGGACGGTGCGGCAGGGCGGGCGGTGCGCGTGCGGCCGTCGTCGTCGCCGAGCGGATGTTCGCGGAAACCGACGATCCACCACACGAGCCACACCATCGTCACCGCGCCGATCACGAAGAACGCCGCGCGCCACGACAGCCACGTCATCAGCGCCGCGACGATCGGCGGCGTGACCGCGTTGCCGAGCCGCGAGAACGAATGCGTGAAACCCTGTACGACGCCGCGCCGCTCACGCGGGAACCAGTGCGTGATCGCGCGGGCCTGGGCCGGGAGCGTCGCGCCTTCGCCGATGCCGAGCAGCAGGCGTGCGGCGAACAGCAGCCCGAGGCTGTGCACGAGCCCGGTCGTGAAGGTGGAGGCGATCCAGATCAGCCCGCAGCCGATCAGCGTAATGCGGGCGCCGAACCGGTCGGCGATCCAGCCGCCGCCGATCTGGCAGATTGCATACGAATACGCGAACGCGGAGAATGCGACGCCAAGTTCGGTATTCGACAGGCCGAGTTCGGCCTTGATCGCGCCGGCTGCGGTCGCGAGGTTGACGCGGTCGACGTAGAGGATGAACGAAAGCGCGCACAGCAGCCACAGCGTGTGGCGCCGTTGGCGATGGTCGTTAGGCATGTGTCTCACTCCATTTTCGTGCGCGGCGTTGCAATGACGCGGCGTTCACGGGCGAAGCCAGCATCGCGCGGCGGCGGAGACACTGTCTAATGAATCTTTGGGATCAATCGATAACCTGAGGTATTCATTCCTGTTTCAGCATGCCGGACCCACAGACGCAACGAAACACCACGGGTGAAGAATTGACCGACAACGACGAACTTTTGCTCCGCCGGGACAGCCGCTTCTGGCAGCTCGCGCCGGTGAAATGGTGGATTCGCGGCCATGGCCGCGACGGCTATTCGTTCCGTCTGCTGCTGCTCCCGCTCGTGCTCGTGTGCGTGCTCGAATTCGTCTGCATGATGGCCGAAGCGCTGTACACGAGCATCGCCGTCAGCGCGGTCGCGACGCTGTTCCTCGGCATTGCCGGGTTCTACGGCGCGCAGCGCGAATGGCTGATGACGTCCGTGACCGCACGGGCGCTCGTGAAGGCGCGCATGAAGAAGGCGGCCGAGCGGTTCTCGTCGCTCGGCGTCGGCGCGACCGTGCTCGCGATCTTCGTCGCCGCGACGTCGCTGTCGCTCGTGATGTCGGGCCAGCCGGTGCTGGACAGCGTGTCGAAGGATGCGGTGTCGATCTTCATCGCGCTGGTGTTCCTGCCGGTGTACGTGTCCGGCGCGGTGCGCAAGCTGGCGATCGCGCGGATCGAGGAACTGGAGGCGCTGCGTCACGCGACCGTCGGCACGAAGCTGAAATTCGACCGCGCCGGCGCGGTGCGCGCGGTGGTCGTGCAGGGCGCGGCCGGGAAAGGGACGGTGTCCGCGATGGAGTACACGGTGCTCGGGTTCAGTCCGCCGCTTGAACAGGTCGGGCGCGAATCGCGCGCGTGAAGGGGTGAAGGTTCAAAGGGGCAAGGGCGCGCGTTACGCCGGGAACCGTTCGCTGTCGGGCGCCGGCACGAGGGTGTCGGGCCACTGCACCTCGAACCGCGTGCCGCCCGCGCCGGTCGGCACGCAGAGGGCTTCGCCGTGATGCGCGTGCGCGATCGCCGCGACGACGGCGAGCCCGAGGCCCGTGCCGCCGGGTTTCGTATCGTCGACGCGCCGGAACGCCTGGAACACGTGCGGCGCGAAATCGGCCGGGATGCCGGGGCCGTCGTCCTCGACGCGCAGCCGGCACATGCCGTTCTCGATGCGCGTCTGGATCCGGATCGTGCCGGGCACCGCATGGCGGCGTGCATTTTCCAGCAGCGCGAGCAGGGCCTGGCGGATGCGGACCGGGTCGCAGCACATGCGCCGCGGATCGAGATCGAGTTCCGGATGCTGGCCGGCGGCATGCAGCGCGTGTGCGAACACGTCGACCACGGCGCGCACGTCGACAGCGAGATCGGCGTCGCGGATCTCGATGCTCAGGTGACCGCTGTCGGCGAGGCTGACCACGCGCAGATCCTCGATCAGCCGCGTCAGCCCTTCGACCTGCGTGAGCAGGCTGCGGTACAGCGCTTCGCTCGGTGTGAACACGCCTTCGGCGAGCCCCTGCAGCCGCCCGCGCAAGACGGTGACGGGCGTGCGCAGTTCATGGGCGATCGCCGCGTTCCAGAACGTCTGTTCGTCGGTCACGCGTTGGAGTTCGCTCGCGAGCGCGTTGAAGTTGTCGGCGAGCAGCGCTGCTTCGTGCAGCGAACGGTCGCCGGCGACCGCGCGTGCGCCGAGATCGCCGCGGGCAACGCGGCGGATGCTGTCCGTCACCGAGTTCAGCGGTACGAGGATGCGGCGCGACAGGTTGATCGCGACGACGATCGCGATCAGCAGGCCGACCAGCGTGGTCGAGCTGATCCACACCCACTCCGGCCCGCTCGGGAGCCAGCTTTCCGGCTGGAACGACTGCGGCGAGTACTTGTACAGCAGGTAGTAGAACGCGTAGGCCGTCACGACGATCAGCACCGTGATGCCGAATGCGATCGCGCCCATCGTCAGCGCGATCTGGCGGCTCAGGCCATCGAGTTTCAATCGCCGCTCCACAGTTTGTAGCCGACGCCGCGCACGCTGGCTGGCGTGCCTTGCACGCCGAGGTCGTCGAGTTTCTTGCGCAGCTTGCTGACGTGGCTGTCGACCGTGCGCTCCAGCGCGTCGCCTTCCGGCAGGCAGGTGGCCATCAGCTCGGCGCGGCTGAATACGCGGCGCGGCGCACGCGCGAGCTGCGCGAGCAGCTTGAATTCGGTGAGCGTCAGCACGAGCGTGTGGCGCGTGCCGTCGACCTCGACCGTCGCTTCGTGGTGCTCGAGATCGATCTCGAACGGCGCGGCGCGCAGCACGCGCTGCTCTTCCTGGCGCGAGCCGGCCATCGACCGGCGCAGCACGGCCTGGGCGCGCGCGACGACTTCGGCCGGGTTGAACGGCTTGACCACGTAGTCGTCGGCGCCGATGCGCAGCCCGGTCAGCTTGTCGATGTCCTGGTCGAGCGCGGTGAGCATGATGACCGGCGTATCGCCGCGATGGCGGATTTCGGCGAGCACCTTCCAGCCGTCGACGTGCGGCATCTGCACGTCGAGCAGTACGAGGTCGGGTTTCAGCGACAGGTGGAGTTCGAGTGCGCGGCGGCCGTCGGCGGCGTGCACGGTGCGCAGGCCGTTGCGCGCGAAATAGGCGAGCAGGATCTCGGCGATCTCGGGTTCGTCCTCGGCGATGAGGACGAGCGCTTGCGCGCCCTGGCCGGCGCCGGGAGATGAAGAAAATTCGGGCATGGCCACTCGTTCAGATCCATCGGGGTTCCATCGAATCGCCATACTACCGCACCGCCCGTTCCATCGAACGGAGGCTGGCGGCCGCGCCCCGGCAGGACCTCGCCCGGGGCGCGGCGCGCACCGTCAGTGCCCGACTTCCTTCAGCAGGGCGGCGGCCGCGAGTTTGCCGATGCCGTTCGACGCGAGCGGGCTGTCGCCCGTGATCAGTTTGCGGTCCTGATGGCAGCGGCCGGTCATGTCCTTGTTCAGCACGCGTGCGCCGAGCTTTTCGAGGCTCTGTGCGACGAGCCACGGCAGCGGGCCCGGCATGTAGCCGATGTCGAGGTTCGGCCCCGTGTCGAGCGCGTCCGGAAACACGCAGATCTCGTAGTCCTTGAACGCATAGTCCTGCGGATTCTCGTCGACGGCGGCCGACAGCAGGCACGCGGGCCCGTGGCACAGCGTGATGATGTGGCGGTCGTTGTCGAGCGCCCAGTGCAGTGCCCGCTTGACTTCCTTGCTGTGCGGAATCGCGGCGAGGACGCCATGGCCGCCAGGAATGAACACGGCGATATACGGCGAATCGGCGCCGAGATGCTGGTCGAGCACGTCGGACAGCTTGAGCGGCGTCTTGAGCTTCGACAGGTATTTCCGGTAGGTGTCCTGCACGGCTTCGTCGTCGTGCGGCATTGCCCAGAGTTCGAGCTTGGCCGGATTGCCGGACAGCGTGGCGATATCGATTTCGAACCCGGCCTTGTCCATGTGATGCATCGGCAGCAACATCTCGACCGGGTGGTTGCCGGTCGAGAACATCTTGCCGTTCGTCATCAGGATGTAGCGCTCGTCAGTCGCGATCATCAGGACTTTCCACTTGCCGCCGGTGTACGGATTCGGGTAGTCCGCGCCGTCGAAGTCGGTCTTCGACGACGTGTATTGCGACAGCGAATATGGCGACGGGAAAAACGCATTGTCTTCCGCGGGATCGGGTGCGGGTGTGCGGTCCATCTGCGTCGTGTCGGAAGTCATGGCTGCTCCTTGCTCGGGGATGGGTTCAGGGGGAGGGCATGGACCGGCGCACGCGCGTGCCGGAGGGGCGCTTTCGAATCGGCGGCGCGGCGGTTCGTTCATGTCCCGGTCGGGCGGACGGGTACCCCACAGGGAGGATACGCGCTGCGAAGCATCGTACAGCGGGGTCTTGCCGCGAGCGCCTCCCCGAACGGGTGGGTCGCGCGTCGCGGCAGCCGTGATACGCGTACGGACGGCCGGCGGGCGCCGGCTCCCCCCGGACAGGGGGGACGCGAAAGCCGGCTCGTCCGGTATCGTGGCCGCACGCTCGACGACCGGACCGGTCGCCTATGGAGACCTTCATGAATTCGTCATACCCGCACCCGCACGACGAACCGGCGCCGTCCGCCCACTCGTATCCGCTGCTGATCGGGCAACTGCTGCATGCGCCGCTTGCGACGCGGCCCGAGCAGGAAATCGTGTACGGCGACCGGGTCCGGCACGACTACTGGACGTTCCGGCATCGCATCGGGCAGCTCGCGAGCGGATTGTCGTCGATCGGCGTCGGCGCGGGCGACGTCGTCGCCGTGATGGACTGGGACAGCCATCGCTACCTGGAGTGTTACCACGCGATTCCGATGATGGGCGCGGTACTGATGACGGCCAATGTCCGGCTGTCGCCCGATCAGCTGCTGTACACGCTCAACCATTCGGGCGCGGGCGTCGTGCTGGTTCACCGCGACTTCCTGCCGCTGCTGGCGGGCATGCGCGACCGGCTCGACACGGTGCGGCACGTCGTGCTGATCGCCGATGGCGACGAAGCAGGCCTGCCGGACGGCTTCGTCGACGAATACGAGCAGCTCGTCGCGGCCGGTTCGCCCGATTTCACCTTCCCCGATTTCGACGAGCAGACCCGCGCGACGACCTTCTATACGACCGGCACGACCGGGCTGCCGAAGGCCGTGGCGTTCACGCATCGGCAGCTCGTGCTGCATACGCTCGCGGGCATGGCGGCGTTGTCGAGCGCGCGCGATCGCGGACGCGTGCATCGCGACGACGTCTACATGCCGATCACGCCGATGTTCCATGTGCACGCATGGGGCATGCCGTACATCGCGACCGCGCTCGGGCTCAAGCAGGTCTATCCGGGCCGCTATTCGCCGGACGGATTGCTGGCGCTGATCGCGCGCGAAGCAGTCACGTTTTCGCATTGCGTGCCGACGCTGCTCGCGATGATTCTCGACTGCCCGGCGTCGACGGCGGCCGACCTGTCGGCGTGGAAGGTGATCGTCGGCGGGTCGCCGCTGCCGGAAGGCCTCGCGCGGGCGGCGCTGGCGCGCGGCATCGACGTGTACACGGGTTACGGCATGTCGGAAACGTGCCCGCTGATGACGGTCGCCCAGGTCGATCCGCCGCCGTCCGCTGGCGCTGCGGCAGGCGATGACGAGATCGCGCGCCGGACGAAGGCGGGGCTGCCGTTGCCGCTCGTCGACCTGCGCATCGTCGACGCGCAGTGTCGCGACGTGCCGCACGACGGCCGGTCGGCGGGCGAGGTCGTCGTGCGGATGCCATGGGCGACGCAAGGCTATCTCGGCGATGCGCCGGCGTCGGCGGCGCTGTGGGCCGGCGGCTACCTGCATACGAACGACATCGGCGTGATCGATCCCGACGGCCGGCTGCAGATCACCGACCGGATCAAGGACGTGATCAAGACGGGCGGTGAATGGGTCTCGTCGCTCGAACTCGAGGACATCCTGTCGCGCCATCCGGCCGTGCGGGAGTCGGCGGTGATCGGCGTGAAGGATGCGCGCTGGGGCGAGCGCCCGCTCGCGCTGGTCGTGCTGGCCGACGAGCATGTCGGCCGCGTCGACCCGGCGGCGCTTCGCGCGCATGTGAAGGCGGTGGCCGACCGCGGGCTGATCTCGCGCTATGCGGTGCCGGACCGGCTGCTGATCGTCGACGCGATCGAGAAGACGAGCGTCGGGAAGATCAACAAGCGCGCGCTGCGCGAGCGCTACCAGCCGGACTGAGCGGCGCTTCGGCCGCGGGCGGCATCGGGTCATCCGATCGTCGCCTTGCCGAGATCCTCGAAGAACCGGACGTTGTCCCAGAAGGCGGCGAGCCGCACGATCCTGCCCTTGGCATCGAACTCGAACAGGAATGCGTGCCGCAGGGAGAACGACCGCCCGCGATTCCGGATGCCGAGAAATCCCTGAGCCTGTGTGCCGCTGATCGTCACCTCGGCGGTGGCGTGGCGGCCGGCGTTATCCGCGTGAATCGCGTCGATCGTGTTCGACAGGTCCGGAAAGGCTTCCAGCAGCGCACGCCAGATCATCCTGCCGTGCGTGGCCGCCGGAGCGGGTGCGCCGAGCGGTGCGTAGTCGAGTGTCGCCCGAGGGGAAAAGAACGCGAGCATGCCCTCGATGTCATGCTTGCGGTACTGGTCGAAGAAGCGGACGACGACGTCGCGACGATTCATGGAGACTCCTAAAGACAAAACGGAACGGCGGCCCCGGCGTGCGGAGCGGCTGCGCAGGATGCCGCCAGCGTCAGGATGGAACGACTCGTTTGCGCAACGCAGCCCCCCCGAACGGGGGGCTGAACATCACGCGGCCGATCGAGAACAATACGGGTCCTTTTGTCGCCGGCCGGCACGGGACACGATCCCGCGCGCGACGGTACGGATATCACCTACTTTTGACGGCCGGCGCCATGTCGCTATGCTGTTTCGGCGTACGGCCCGATCGGGCCGGTCGACGGCTTCGCCATCCGGGCGGGACGGACACGCGCACAACGCGAGGAGAACGGGAACAGCATGACGTCCAGGGACAGCAGACACGCGCCCGAACCTGCGGATACCGACGGGATCGAAGTACTCGTGCGGACCAAGCTTGCGCCGGCGTCGGCACGCGGGATCGTGCCGCGCATCGACCGGCTCGGCCGGCTTCGGCGCGGCCTCGACCGACGGCTCACGCTCGTCTGCGCACCGGCCGGGTACGGCAAGACAACGCTGCTCGCGGAATGGCGCAACGTGCTCGTATCGACCGGGGCAAAGGTCGCGTGGGTCAGCCTCGATGCGGACGACGACAATGCGTCGATCTTCTCGTCGTACGTCGTCGCCGCGATCGTCGAGGCGACCGGCGGCGTCGGCAGCCGCGCGCAGCAGTTGCTGCGCGACCGTGCGCTGATCCCGCTGAAGACGGTATTCGACGAACTGCTCAACGAACTGGAAGCCGCGGATGTGACGCTGTTCCTGATGCTCGACGATTTCGATCGCCTGGCGTCGTCCGCGATCCACGGCGCGATGTTCGAACTGTTGCGCTACGCGCCATCGAATCTGCACGTCGTCCTGTCATGTCGCTCGACGCCGGCGTTGTCGCTCAGCTATTTCGAATCGCGCGACGAACTCGTCAGGATCGACGAGGACGATCTGCGTTTCGACGACGCGGAGGCACGGTCGTTCTTCGAGCGCGTCGCCGGCAAGTCGCTCAATGCGGAAAACGTCGAACGCCTGCGCGCGGCGACCGAAGGCTGGGTGTCGGGCCTGCAGCTCGCCGCCCTCGCGTTGCGTGACGACAGCGATGCGGCGCGCGTCGCGGAGCAGGTGAGTCATGCACGCGCCGGTATTGCCGCGTACATGAACGAGAACGTGATGACGCAGGTACCCGACGCGATCCGCCAGTTCCTGCTGTGCACGGCGGTACTGGACCAGATGACGCCCGCGTTGTGCGACGCGCTGACGGGGCGCGACGACGCGGCCGATTGCCTCGACTGGCTGGGCGCGCACAACCTCTTCATCCGCTCGGTCGACGGCGGCCGCCAGAGTTACCGTTATCACGCGCTGTTCCAGCAATACCTGCGCGAGGAACTGGCGCTGCGCCAACCCGATGCGGTCGCCGCGCTGCATCGCCGGGCGAGTGCCTGGTACGCGGCCGAGCGGCACTGGCCGGATGCCGTCCGTCACGCGCTGGCGGCGGGCG
Source organism: Burkholderia pulmonis (assembly GCF_984667975.1). NCBI lineage: Bacteria > Pseudomonadati > Pseudomonadota > Betaproteobacteria > Burkholderiales > Burkholderiaceae > Burkholderia > Burkholderia pulmonis. The sequence goes on along the minus strand of NZ_OZ480187.1, from coordinate 3,206,376 downwards.
ATTTCGACGCGGCGGCCGGCTGGGTCGAAGCGTGCGCGATGAAGCTGATTGCGGCGAGCGACGTGCGCACCGTGCTCGACTGGGTGTCCCGTTTGCCCGAGCCGGCGCTGGCAGGCCGCCTGCGGTTGCGGATCGCCCATGCATGGGCGCTTGCGCTGTCGATGCAGATGGTCGACGCACGCCGGGCGCTGGATACGATCGAGCGCGATATCGACGCGTTGGGAGGCGACACGGATGCGGCGACGGCCACCGAACTGCTGGCCGTTCGCTCGCTGATCGCAGGCCTGTCCGACCACAGCGGCGAGTCGCTGGCGCTCGGCGCACGCGTACTGGAGGCCGCTCCGCAGCCCGGCTCGTGGATCGAGCAGATCGGGCAGACGACGTTGATTTTCGGGCTCGGCTACGCGGGACGCATCGACGACGTGCTGGATCTGCGCGCGCGTGCGGACCGGGCGGCATCGGGCCGGGAGCCGCTTTACGCGAACGTCTATCGGCAGAACATGGCGGGGCTGGCGGAGTTCGTCACGGGCCGCCTGCACGATGCGTCGAAGACATTCGAGGCGGCATTGCGCGCCGCGGAGCGATCCGCGGGGCGGCTGTCGGCCGCGACGGCGCTGTCGGCCGGCTACCTGTCTGCGCTCTACTACGAATGGAACGAATGGCCGAAGGTGCGTGAAGCCCAGCGCGACCGCTTCGACATCGCGATGCAGGCCTGTTCGCTGGGGCCGCTGTTGCGGTTCACGCAGACGGCCGCGCAGTTGCAGTTCCACTCGGGGAACGACGAGCGCGCGCATGAAATGCTGGACGACGCCGATCACATCGCCTGCAGCCGGCAGTGGCTGCGGTTGCGCGTCGCGTGCATGGCGACCGGCATCCGGCTTCACGTGAGCGCGGGCAAGCTCACGCCGGCCCACCGCGTCGGGCGGGCGCTCGCGGCGCTCGTGCCGGACGCGCCGCCGGGGGCGGCGTCGAGTGACGTCGAGACGTGGCAGATGGCGCAATCGGCGCGGGCCCGGCTGCTCCTCGCCGATGCGCGCGCGGACGAAGCCGCCCAGGTCATGGCGATCGTGCACGACACGCTTGCGACGCACGGATTCCATTGGTTCGCGGCACAGGCCGCCGTGCTGCGTGCGATCGCACTCGAACAGGCCGGCGACGAGGGCGCGGCGCTCGACATTCTCGCCGGTGCGCTGGCGTACGGTCAGGCGAACGGGCTGGTCCGCACGTTCCTCGACGAAGGCCAGGCTGTCGAACGCATGACGGCACGCATGCTGAAGGGGGGCGACCGGTTTCCGACGGTCGACGCATGGTATTTGCGCGATCTCGCGCGCGCGTTCGACGCGGACCGCGCATCGAACGCGGTGCCGCCCGGGACGCCAGGCAACCTCAGCGTGCGCGAGGTCGAGATACTTGACTATGTCGCGCGCGGCTTGTCGAACAAGGAGATCGCCCGTGCGCTGCGCGTCGCGCCGGAGACGATCAAGTGGCATCTGAAGAACATCTTCGAAAAGCTCAACGTCACGTCGCGCATTCAGGCCGTGCGCAGTGGCCTGGCACTCGACTCGCGACGCTCGTCCGTGCGCGAGGACGAGTAAGCCGATCGCGGCGGCAGCAGTGCCGCCGTGCGATCGCGCGCCGATCCGTGCTTACTGGCCCGGCTCCCGCACGCTTAACCGGTTGTCGACGCTTGTCACGCCCGCGACGGATTGTGCGGCGCTTCCGGCCAGTTCTATCTGTTGCGTGTCACGGACGGAGCCGGTGAGCAGCACGGTGGTGGATTTCGCCTGCACGTGGATATGCACGACGTTCAGCCCCTGGGTGCGCGACAGTGCGCGCCGCACATCCTTCGCAAGTTTCCGGTTCTGGGCGCGTGCGGCGTTGCGGGCCGTATCGGCGGCGGGCGCGGGCGATGCCTCCGGGTTGGCTTGCACGGTGATATCGGCAAGCTGGATCTGGGCCTGGACGGAAGCAGCCGGCAGCGAGACGGCGAGGATGGCGATGAAGGCTGAAACGGAGGGTCGAATCATCAAGGTATTCCTGTTTGACAAGCTGGCGTGGCGGCGGGTCGAGCATCGAACGGATCGCGCAGGGAAGCGGCATTCCGGTCCGGGCAAGCCCCCGGATACGGGCGCGGTGCGGACACCCGTACGGCGCGAGCATGAGGCGACGGATGCGCGAAATCAGCCCCCCGATCAGGGGGCGGGTACGCCGAACGTGGCACGGACAAGGGCGAGCCGGATCGAGCCGTGCAAATGCCGTCTGGTTACCGGTTGGTAAGCACCTTACGTCGTGAAGATGTGCGTGATAGGGTTGCATGGCGATCGCGATCGGATTCATTCGCCGGTCGCCGTGGAAATCATTCATTAAGGAGAGCAAAATGAGCAGTCGACCGGCCGATATCGTCAGTCCCGTCACCAACCGGATTCAGCCGCCCGCCGTTTCACCGGACGATGCGGTACGAGCAGGCCGGGCCGCTTATGACAAGCCGACGATCGACAATGCGATCTTCCTGTTCATCGATCATCAGATCGGCCTGATGGCCGGCGTGCGCGACTTCGGTTCCCTCGCCGAGTATCGCAGCAACGTCGTGGGTCTCGCGCGTACGGCGAAGGCGCTGAAGATGCCGGTGCTGATCTCGTCGTCCAACGCGCAGTGGCAGAACGGCGACACGCTGCCCGAGCTCAAGGAGCTCTTCGGAGACGAGCCGATCTATCGCCGTACCGGCATCATCAACTGCTACGAGGACCGCACCTTCCGGGATGCGCTCGAGACGCTCGTTCGGCAGACCGGGCGGCGACACATCATCATTTCCGGCGTGACCATCGGAACGTGCTGTACGTTTCCGACGCTGTCGATGCTGCAGGACGGCTACAAGGTGTTCCCGGTCGTCGACGCTTGCGGCGCGTGGAACCACTACGAAGCGCAGGCCGCGATGTCGCGGATGAGCAAGGCCGGGGCCGAGCTGGTCACGACGTTTCCGCTCGCGTGCGAACTGCAGGCAGACTGGAAACTTCCGAGTGCGAACGACATGCTTGCGCCGTTCATCCAGAATCTTCCGGAGTACGGTTTCGTGCTCCAGAACTACTGGAACAACGCGAACCAGCATACGGTTGCGGATCCGTTCGGGATGGTGAAGTAGCCGGTGCATGCGCGACGGGCCCCGCCGTCGCGCTGTTACGGTCGAGCCATTCCGGGCGCTGCCGCGACGCACGTCGACACGGCATGCACGCCGGGTTCGCGAACGACACCGTGCGGCTTTGCGGGTTCAGCCCGGGGAGCCATCCTCGAAGAGTCGGGCGGAAACCTGCTCCATGGTGCGGAACACCGGCTCGAGCCTCCTGCCCCGCTCCGTGAGCGTGTATTCGACATGAGGGACCGACGCTTCGCGGATGGTTCGCCTGACGATCTGCTTCTGCTCGAGGTTGCGCAGCTTTTCGGTCAACACCTTGGGTGATACGGGCCCGATCGTTCGCTCGATTTCCGCAAACCGGCAGGCCTTGCCGTCCATGAGAAGCCACAAGATCCTCAGTGTCCATGCACCCGAAAGAAGGTCCATGCATTGCTCGAACGGGCACGGCTGCTTCGACGCGGAAAACGGCGGAGCGATAGCCGGATCGGATTGACTCATGGCGGTCCTGACAGTGCGTGCATTGACGAATATCTTACATCGCGCTGCAGCGGGCGATCGTGTCACCCGGCATTGCAACCGCACATAAATCGGGGGGGCATCGCGGTAAATCGGCGCGAATCTCCCCGGGGCACGGGTTTCGCATGAAACCGGCGGGCCAGCCGCGTTCATCGGTGCGCGGCGAACGCGAACAGGAATTCGTCGATCGTCGCGCGAATGCGCGCGGTATGGCGCAGGTCGCGATGCGTGACGAGCCAGACTTCATACGGCACCTGCCGGATCTGCGTCGGCCAGACGCGTACCAGGCCGTCGCGTTCGCCCATGTATATCGGTATCTCGCCGATCCCGAGGCCCGCTCTCAGTGCTGCGCGCAACATCAGGTTCGAGTTCATGCGCGCGACGACGCGGCCCGCGGCGATCGGTTCACCGGCGAGGGTCGGCGTGCGGCTCGCGTCGATGTACGGCTGGTAGACGGCCAGGTCGTGGCCGGCGAAAGCTTCACCTTGCCTGGGCTCGCCGTGCCGATGAAGGTAGTCATGCGAAGCGAACAGGCCCATGTCCCAGCATGCGAGGCGGCGCGCAACGAGATCGGGATTCTCGGGCCGCACCGTGCGGATAGCGATGTCCGCCTCGCGTTTCGCGAGGTTCAGAATCTGCGTCGACGTGCTTAACGCGATCGATACATCGGGATATTTCGCATGCAGTCGCGCGATCGACGGGATGACGAATTCAAGCGCGAGCGCATCGGTCGTTGTGATCTTCACCTCGCCGGCGAGCCGCCGGTCGACGCCCTGCGTCAGCCGGACCAGCTCGTGCGCGTGCTGTTCCATCGCCTCGGCCGCGCGCAGCGCCAGTTCGCCGACCGGCGTAGGCAGGTAGCCCTTCGACGAACGCAGGAACAGCGTTGCGCCGAGCATGTGCTCGAGCGTCGCGAGCCGCCGCCCGACCGTCGCCTGATCGACGCCGAGCGTCTGCGCCGCGCGGCGCAGTGTGCGCTCGCGATGGATTGCGAGAAAGACGCGCGCGTCGTCCCAGTTCATCGTTTGTCCCGACTGATGCATTTTTGCATTCCCCGACCGGCAATTCGCTGCGTGCCCGCGAGCGGCATCGCCCATAGACTGGCCTCACACACATGGCGATGCCGCGATTCGGGGATGGCCCGCGAATCGGCCGTGCATCGACGAACGTTGAGGATCATATCGTGACTGATGACGCGAAACCCCTTCCCGCCGACATGACCGCGATCGAAATCGTGCGCCCCGGCGGCCCTGACGTACTCGAGCCTGCGACGCGCGTCGTACCGTCGCCGGGCCCCGGCGACGTGCTGATCCGCATTCACGCGGCCGGCGTCAACGGCCCCGACGTGCTCCAGCGCAAGGGGCTGTACGATCCGCCGCCCGGCGCGTCGGACATTCCCGGCCTCGAGATTGCCGGCGAGGTGGTTGCGGTCGGGCGCGGCGTCACGCGGTTTGCCGTCGGCGATCGCGTCTGCGCACTGATTCCGGGCGGAGGCTACGCGGAATACGCGCTGGCGAACGAGAGCAACACGCTCGCGATTCCCGACGGCCTCGGCATGGCCGAAGCGGCCGCGTTGCCCGAGACCTTCATGACGGTCTGGCTGAACCTGTTCCAGCGCGGCCGGTTCGCGGCCGGCGAAAGCGTGCTGATCCACGGCGGCGCGTCGGGTATCGGCACGACGGCGACGATGCTGGCAAAGGCATTCGGCGCGTCGACGATCATCACGACCGTTGGATCGGACACGCAGCGCGACGCAAGCATGCGTCTCGGCGCGGATCTCGCGATCGAATACCGCCGCGAGGATTTTGTCGATGCGGTCGCGCGTTTTACCGGCGGCAAGGGCGTCGACGTGATCGTCGACATCGTCGCTGGCGACTACGTCGCGCGCAATTTCGCGGCGGCCGCGATGAACGGCCGCATCGTGCAGATCGGCGTGATCAACGGCCCCGCGAAGGAGCTCGACCTGTTCCCGATGCTGACGAAGCGGCTCACGCACATCGGCTCGACGCTGCGTTCGCGCACCTACGCCGAGAAGGCGGAGCTCATTCGCGAGCTCGAGGAGGCCGTGTGGCCGCTGATCCGGCAAGGCATCGTCAAGCCGCAGGTCTACCGGTTGTTCGATCTTCGCGACGCGCGTGCGGCACACGCGCTGATGGATTCCGGGCGCCATATCGGCAAGATCGTGCTCGTGACGCCGGCGGCCGATCGATCGCTGCAGGACGCCGTCGACGGAAACGCCAAGCATTCCACATGATCGGCCCGCGCTTCAGCCCCCCGGTCGGGGGGCTGAAGGCGCGACGGAGAATGTCCGACAATCGGTGACACCGAATGCGTCGCCGCGCCCCGCCGGCGTGTCGCATGGATGCAGCACTGAACGATGAGTCGAAATGGACATGCTCGAGAACATGCGGACGTTCGTGCGCGTCGTGCAGGCCGGCAGCTTCACCGCCGTGGCGAAGCAGACCGCTGTCGCGACCGCGCAGGTGTCGAGAGCCGTCGCGAGCCTGGAGGCGTATGCGCAGATTCGCCTGCTGCACCGGACGACCAGGAAGATCGCGCTGACCGACAGCGGGCGCCGTTACTTCGAGCGCCTGCAGTCGATCCTCGGCGACGTCGACCAGGCGAACGCCGAGGCCAGGAACGCGCTGGTCCGCCCGTACGGACGCTTGCGCGTGCACACGATGCCGGGGCTCGGGCAGAGCCACGTGACGGAGTCCGCCGTCGCCTATCAGGCGCGCTTTCCTGAAGTCGCCATCGAGATGACCTATTCGCAACGCATGCCCAATCTCGTTGAAGAGGGCTACGACGTGTCGGTCGTCACCGCATCGAGCCTGCCCGATTCCGTCTACATCGCCCACTCGTGCGGCACGTCGTTCAGCGTGCTTGTCGCCTCGCCGGCGTATCTCGACCGCCACGGCATGCCGTCCACGCCCGCCGACCTTGCCGGCCATACGTGCCTGCGCCTCGATACACCCGCGGAAGCGAACGGCGAATGGCTGCTGCATGGTGCGGGCGGCAAGACCGTCTCGCATGCCGTGCCGGCCGCGCCGTTCCAGGCGAATGCGCCGGAGGCGCTGTCGATCGCGCTGCGTGCCGGGCTGGGTATCGGATCGCTCGCGACCTATTCGGCCATCGACGACCTGCGAAGCGGGCGGCTCGTCCGCGTGCTGCCGGACTATCGGCTGACGATGCTCGACGTGTACGCGATGTACGCGTCCCGCCGCTTTCTGGACGCGAAGGTCCGCACCTTTGTCGATCATTTGCGCGCGACGCTGTCGCCCGCGCTGAAAGCCGACGCGCGTGCGCTGGACGCGATCGCGGCGCCGCGCGGCGGAGACCGTGCCCGCGCGATGTCCGGTGTCGCGGCCTGATGGCCCATCCACCCGCAGTTCCCGTTCGTTCCTGTTGAGGAGAATCCGATGAAGTCCCGTTTTGCAATCGTCGTTGCAAGTTTCGTCGCGCTGTCGCCGATCGTCGGCCATGCGCAGTCCGCCACGGTCGCCGCGCCCGCCGAGCAGGCCGCCGCGTCGTCGGCCACTTCGCCGCGTGCGGCGAAGAAAGCGGACCGTGCGGCCGACCGCGCGTTCGCGAAGAAGGTCCGCCAGGCGATCGCGAAAGCGCCCGGCGTCGGCCATGCGCAGGTCACCGTGTTCGCGAAGGCGAAGACGGGCGACGTGACGCTGGCCGGGCTGATCACCGACGAATCGCAGGACCGGGCCGCAGTGGACGCGGCCCGCCAGGTACCGGGCGTGACGTCGGTGAAGAGCAGGCTCCAGCTGCGGCTGGAAGGCAGCCAGTAACGGGTTGCGTGTGCCGTCGCCGGCGACGGTGGCGGCACCATGACGACCCGGGGCGCCGGGGCACGATCGTGTCGCCGTGCGTCAGATGTGCCCGAGCAGCACCAGCACGACGACGATGATGACGATCAGCCCGACGCTTCCCGATGGCCAGTAGCCCCAGCTTCGGCTGTGCGGCCATGACGGAAATGCGCCGATGAGCAGCAGAATCAGTATGACGATAAGAATCGTACCGAGCATCGCACCCCTCCTGTAACGTGGTCGACATGACGGAGGGGGCTGTCGCAATTTGTGTGCCGCATCGGGCGACGGCGAAGCCGTGCAGTGCCGATCCCGGCCCGGGCGGTTCGCCCCGGGGCCGGCGGGCGATTACGCGCCGGAAGCCGTGCCGTCGCCGTCAGGCCAGAGCAAGGCTTGCGCGACGACGACGTGAACGCCGTTGAAGGTGGCGGCGGGCGATCCGTACAGGCGGTAGCCGAGCGCCAGCGCTTCCGATACGCGGTGGCAGAACACGGCGTCGTCCTTGCCCGTCAGCAGGCGGTAGCGGGGCAGGTCGTTCGGCGGGGATTGAGACATGGGCGAGGCTCCTGGCAACAGACGGTCGGGTCGGCGCAGTATAAGTCGGCCGGCCCGGCCGCGCGCGCCGGTACGAACGGGCAGGAATTCGCATGGTGAATACCCATTCATTCATCAAATAAATTTTAAAAATGACAGCCGGCTCGCTATGCTGAATCCTTCACTCTGGCGGGCATGCGATGGCTGAACTCTTTCTGGTACGGCACGGGCAGGCGTCGTTCGGCACCGACGACTACGACCGGCTTTCCGCGGGCGGCGTGCAGCAGGGCGTCTGGCTCGGCGAATACTTCGCGCGGCAGGGCCTCGAATTCGACCGCGTGATCTGCGGCACGATGAACCGCCACGCGCAGACGGTCGACGCGATCCTGCGCGGGATGGGCCGGGAAGGCGCGCCGGTCGACCGCCATCCGGGCCTGAACGAATACGATTTCCACGGGTTGTTCGCGGCGGCCGCCAGCGACTACCCGGAGGTTGCGCGGCTCGCGGCCGGCTCGATGAAGGAACACTTTCGCGCGCTCCGGCAGGTGCTGCAGCTGTGGACCGAGGACAAGCTCGGCGACGCGGCCCCCGAAACCTGGTCGAATTTCCAGCAGCGCGTGGCCGACGCCCGCGCCGCGATCCGCCACGGCGGCGGCCAGCGCGTGCTCGCGGTGAGCTCCGGCGGCCCGATCGCGGTCACCGTTCAGCAGGTGCTCGCGGCGCCGCCGTCGAGCGCGATCGCGCTGAACCTGCAGATCCGCAACAGCAGTCTTTCGCAGTTTTTCTTCAACGCCGATGCGTTCCATCTCGCGTCGTTCAACGGCATCCCGCATCTGGAGGATCCCGAACGGCACGCGCTGCGAACCTACGGCTGACCCACGAACGATCGCGACGATGACGAACCCTTCCCAGCAACTCGACGTAGCCCGCCTCACGCGTTATCTGGAAACGCACGTGCCGGGCTTCGAAGGCCCGGTCGACACGGAGAAGTTTGCCGGCGGCCAGTCGAACCCGACTTTCCTGCTGAACGCGAAGAGCGGCCGCTACGTGCTGCGCCGCCAGCCGCCGGGCGAACTGCTGAAATCCGCGCATGCGGTCGACCGCGAATTCCGCGTGCTGACCGCGCTGTCGGGCACCGCGGTGCCGGTCGCGCATCCGTATCACCTCTGCGAAGACCGCGACGTGATCGGCAGCCTGTTCTACGTGATGAGCTTCGAGGACGGTCGGATCTTCTGGGATCCGGCGTTGCCGGAACTGCCGGTGGCCGATCGCGCGACGTGCTACGACGCGCTGCTGCAGACGATGGCCGCGCTGCACGACGTCGATGTCGACGCTGTGGGCCTGGCCGACTACGGCCGCCCCGGCAACTACTTCGAGCGCCAGATCGGCGTGTGGACGAAGCAGTATCGCGCGGCCGAAACCGGGCGCCTCGACGCGATGGAGACGCTGATCGACTGGCTGCCGAAAGCCTGCCCCGAGGATACGGGCCGGCCGGCGCTGGTGCACGGCGATTTCCGGATCGACAACCTGATGTTCGCGCAAGACGGCTATCGCGTGCAGGCCGTGCTCGACTGGGAACTGTCGACGCTCGGGAACCCGCTCGCCGATCTCGCGTATTTCTGCATGTGCCTGCGGCTGCCGTCCGGCGGGCAGGTGCGCGGGCTCGCGGGCCAGGATCGCGCGGCGCTCGGCATCCCGGAGGAAGCGGCGATCGTCGCGCGCTATTGCGAACTGCGCGGCATCGAGCCGATCCGCGACTGGCACTTCTACCTCGCCTTCAGTTTCTTCCGGCTCGCGGCGATCGCGCAGGGCGTGAAGGCGCGCGCGCTGCAGGGCAACGCATCGAGCGAGCAGGCATTGCGCGTCGGCGAAATGGCCGGCCGGCTGGCCGAACTGGCCGTCGGCGTGATCGACGCGCACCGCTGATATCGCCAGTGTCGCCGGGCGGCGACACGACAACCCAATCAATGGAGGAGCACAGCAACATGGCAACGAATCTGTTCGACCTGACGGGCAAGATCGCCCTGGTGACGGGCGCGAGCCGCGGCATCGGCGAGGAAATCGCGAAGCTGCTCGCGGAGCAGGGCGCGCACGTGATCGTGTCGAGCCGCAAGCTCGACGACTGCCAGGCGGTGGCCGACGCAATCGTCGCGGCGGGCGGCCGCGCCGAGGCGCTGGCGTGCCATGTCGGGCGGCTGGAGGACATCACCGCGACGTTCGAGCATATCCGCGGCAAGCACGGCCGCCTCGACATCCTCGTGAACAACGCGGCCGCGAACCCGTATTTCGGGCACATCCTCGATACCGATCTCGCGGCGTACGACAAGACCGTCGACGTGAACATCCGCGGCTACTTCTTCATGTCGGTCGAGGCCGGCAAGCTGATGAAGGCGCACGGCGGCGGCGCGATCGTCAACACGGCGTCGGTGAACGCGCTGCAGCCGGGCGATCGCCAGGGCATCTACTCGATCACGAAGGCGGCCGTCGTCAACATGACGAAGGCGTTCGCGAAGGAGTGCGGGCCGCTCGGCATCCGCGTGAACGCGCTGCTGCCGGGGCTCACGAAGACGAAGTTCGCGGGCGCACTGTTCGCGGACAAGGACATCTACGAAACCTGGAAGGCGAAGATCCCGCTGAAGCGCCACGCGGAGCCGCGCGAAATGGCCGGCACCGTGCTGTATCTCGTGTCGGATGCGGCGAGCTACACGAACGGCGAATGCATCGTCGTCGACGGCGGCCTGACGATCTGAGCGTGCGATGAAGATCGACAGCTACGCCGGACAGGCCGTGATGATCACCGGCGCCGCGAGCGGCTTCGGTGCGCTGCTCGCGAGCGAACTCGCCGCGATGGGCGCGCGGCTCGCGCTCGGCGACCTGAACGGCGAAGCGCTCGAACGCGTGGCCGCGCCGTTGCGCGCGGCCGGCGCCGACGTGATCGCGCAGCGCTGCGACGTGCGCGTCGAAGCCGAGGTTGCCGCGCTGGTGCATGAGGCTGCCGCGCGCTTCGGACGGCTCGACGTCGGCATCAATAACGCGGGCATCGCACCGCCGATGAAGGCGCTGATCGATACCGAAGAAGCCGATCTCGACCTGAGCTTCGCGGTGAACGCGAAAGGCGTGTTCTTCGGGATGAAGCACCAGATCCGCCAGATGCTCGCGCAGCGCGAAGGCGTGATCCTGAACGTCGCGTCGATGGCCGGGCTCGGCGGCGCGCCGAAGCTGGCCGCGTATGCGGCGTCGAAACATGCGGTGGTCGGGCTCACGAAAACGGCCGCGCTCGAATACGCGCGCCACGGCATCCGCGTGAACGCGGTGTGCCCGTTCTACAGCACGACGCCGATGGTCACCGACAGCGATATCGGCGACCGCCAGGATTTTCTCGCGCAGGGCTCGCCGATGAAGCGGCTCGGCCGTCCCGACGAAATCGTCGCGACGATGCTGACGCTGTGCGCGAAGGAAAACACTTATCTGACCGGGCAGGCCGTCGCCGTCGACGGCGGTGTCTCGGCCTTCTGACCGAACGGAACACGGAATCTCGAGGAGTCGATCATGGACTTTGGCTACACCCCGAAAGTGGACGCACTGCGCGAACGCGTGCGCGCATTCATGGACGCGTACATCGTGCCGCGCATCCGCCAGTGGAACGAGGAAGTGCACGCGGGCCAGTACCCCGTGTCGTTCATGGAGGAGCTGAAGGAGCGTGCGAAGGCGGAAGGGCTGTGGAACCTGTTCCTGCCGCACCTGAAGGACGACGAGCCCGGCATGGGCCTGACGAACCTCGAATATGCGCCGCTTGCCGAGATCATGGGGCGCGTGGGCTGGGCGTCGGAGGTGTTCAACTGCAATGCGCCGGACACCGGCAACATGGAGCTGCTGCACATGTTCGCGACGCCCGAGCAGCGCGAGCAGTGGCTGCTGCCGCTGCTGCGCGGCGAGATCCGCTCGGCGTTCGCGATGACGGAGCCCGACGTCGCGTCGTCGGATGCGACGAACATCACGACGCGCATCGAGCGCGTGGGCGACGAGTACGTGATCAATGGCCGCAAGTGGTTCATCACGAACGCCGCGCATCCGAACTGCAAGATCTTCATCGTGATGGGCAAGACCGATCCCGATGCCGAGTCGCACCAGCAGCAGAGCATGATCCTCGTGCCGCGCGATACGCCGGGCGTGACGGTCGTGCGCAACATCACGGTGGTCAACCACTACGCGCCGGAAGGGCACTGCGAGATCACGTTCGACAACGTGCGCGTGCCGGCGCGCAACCTGCTCGGCGAGGAAGGCAGCGGCTTCGCGCTCGCGCAGGCCCGCCTCGGGCCGGGCCGCATTCATCACTGCATGCGTTCGATCGGCGCGGCCGAGCTGGCGCTGGAGCTGATGGTCGACCGCGCGCAGTCGCGCGTCGCGTTCGGCAAGCCGCTGAACCGGCACGGTACCGTCGGCGAATGGATCGCGCGTTCGCGCATCGAGATCGACCAGGCGCGCCTGCTGGTGCTGAAGGCCGCGTGGATGATCGACAAGGTCGGCGCGAAGGCCGCGCGCAAGGAGATCTCGATGATCAAGGCGCTCGTGCCGACCGTCTATACGGACGTGTGCGACCGCGCGATGCAGGTGTTCGGCGCGGCCGGGTTGAGCCCCGATACGCCGCTCGCCGACCTGTGGACCTGGGGGCGCGCGCTGCGCTTCGCCGACGGCCCGGACGAGGTGCACCTGCAGGCGATCGCGCGGATGGAGATCAAGGACGGCGAGCCCGGTGCGACCGCACCGTATCTGACGCCGCCGCCGCGCGGCTGACCGGCCGCGCGACCCGCCACGCGACATGGACGAACGGATGGCGCACGCCGTAAGATGCCGGCAAGGAGATCCGGCGATGCGCCTTTCGAAGATTGATCTGAACCTGTTCGTCGTATTCGAGGCGATCTACAACAAGCGCAACCTGACGCGCGCGGCCGAGGTGCTGAACCTCACGCAGCCGGCCGTCAGCAACGCGCTGGCGCGGCTGCGCAAGACGCTGAACGATCCGCTGTTCGTCAGCACGCCGGCCGGAATGATGCCGACGCCGATGGCCGAGAACATCGTCGGCCGCGTGCGCGAGGCGCTGCAACTGCTCGATTCGAGCGCGCACGAAGGCGACGTGTTCGATCCGGCGTCGTCCGAACGCGTGTTCCGGCTCAGCATGAGCGACCTGACCGAAGCGCTGCTGCTGCCCGCGCTCGGCGAACTGCTGCAGACGCATGCGCCCGGCATGCACGTGCGCAGCTACACGATGGACCGCCGCGAAGTCGCGACCGCACTCGCGAACGGCTCGGTCGACATCGCGATCGACGCGCCGCTGATCGGCGATCCGCACCTGCACCAGGCGCTGCTCGTGCAGGACCGCTATGCGTGCATGATCCGCGACGATCACCCGTTCAAGGGCGACACGCTCACCATGGACGACTACCTGTCGATGGGGCACATCCACGTGTCGAGCCGCCGCAAGGGCAGCGGGCACGTCGATGCGGAGCTGACGCGGCTCGGGCTGCGGCGCAACATCCAGATGCGCGTGCAGCACTACATGGTCGCGCCGCTGATCGCGATGCGCGGCGATCTCGCGCTGACGGCGCCGCTGCGGCTGCTGCAACGCTATCCGGCGCGGATTCTCGAACTGCCGTTCGAGATGCCTGGGCTCGACTACTTCTGCTACTGGCATCGCAGCGCCGATCAGGACCAGGGCAGCCAGTGGCTGCGCGAACAGCTGACGACGCTGATGGGCGGGATCGGCGAGCCGCAGTGACGCGCATGCGGCGGCCCTCGATTACTTCGACGCGAGCCAGACCCCCGCGACGATCGCACCGATGCCGGCGAAGCGCGTGACGTCGAGCGGCCGCGTCATCGCGCCGAACCAGCCGAAATGATCGAGCAGCGCCGACACGATGAACTGCGTCGCGACGATGATCGTGAACGCCGTCGTCAGGCCGAGCTGCGATGCCGTATAGCCGATCGATCCGGCGATCACGAGGCCGAGCACGCCGGCCGACAGCGCATACCACGGCACTGACGTCCACGCGCGGAGTTCGCCGCCCTGCTGCGCGGCCAGCAGCACGATCGCGAGCAGCGCGCCGCTGATGTAGTTCACGAAGATCCCGCCGGTCGTGCCGATGCTCTTCGACATGAGCCCCATGAATTGCCCCTGCAGCGCGACCGCGCAGCCGCCGATCGCCGCGATCGCGGCCAGCCCGATGATGTTGTTTGCCATGTCCCCTCTGCCCGTTGCGTGCCGATAAATGTCGAACCACGAATACTGCGGGTAACAGTATCGGTCTGGGCCGGACGGGCGTGAAACGGTATATTTTCACGCGCGCATTCAAAAGAATTCACGGCAAGGAGACGCGGGGTGCTGTCCATCGAGTCGCTTCAACTGATCGAGCTGATCGCGCGCACGCGCAGTTTTACGGCCGCTGCCAACGCGCTGCATCGCGTGCCGTCGGCCGTCAGCTATGCGGTCCGGAACATCGAGGACGAGCTGGGCGTCGTGCTGTTCCAGCGCCTGCACCGGCACGTCGTGCCGACCGAAGCCGGCGAGCATTTCGTGAACGAGGCGCGCGACATCCTGAAACGGATGGACGAGATCCGCCGCGACACGCTGCGCGTCGCGAACGGCTGGCAGCCGAGCCTGTCGATCGCGCTCGACAACATCGTGTCGAGCCGCCGCATCGATGCGCTGATGGCCGACTTCTATCGCCGCTTCGACAACGTTGAACTGATCGTGCGGATCGAGGTGTTCAACGGCGTCTGGGAAGCGCTGGCGACCGGGCGCGCGGACATCGCGATCGGCGCGACGACGGCCGTGCCCGTGGGCGGCGAATTCCGGTTTCGCGACATGGGCGCGATCGAGTGGGCGTTCCTCGCGAGCCCCGATCACCCGCTCGCCGGTGCCGACGCGCCGCTGTCGGCCGACGCACTCGTCGCGTTCCCGTCGATCTGCCTCGAAGACACGTCGCGCGACATCCCGCGTCGCGATACGTGGCTGCTGCCGGGCCAGCGGCGGCTCGTGGTGCCGGACTGGCAGCGTGCGATCAATTGCTTCGTCGAAGGGCTCGGCATCGGCTACATGCCGCGGCATCTCGCTCGGCCGTTCGTCGACACCGGGCGGCTGGTCGAGAAGGCACTGCGCGAGCCGAAGACGCCGAGCCCGTGCTGTGTCGCGTGGCATGCGCAGAAGACCGCGCCGGTGATGCACTGGGTGCTCGACTATCTCGGCGACAGCGCGCAGCTGCACGCCGAGTGGATTTCGTGAGCGCGGGCGCGGCGATCAGTCTTGCAGCGCCTGTGCCGGCACGCGGGCCCCATGAAATGTGCCGTGCGGTGTCCGTCGCCTGATGGAAGACAGGCAAATCTGCGGCGCTGAACATCCTATCGCCGCAAGGGCGGTAGACACGTCGATGCGGAGCTGACATGGGTCGGGCTGCACCGCACGTCCGGATGTGTGTGCAGCACGACATGGTCGTGCCGCTGCAACTGATGGTGCCGATGGGCGAGTTGATGTGACGCACTTGACGCGGGCAGCGTCAGCTTGCTTTTGCCGCTGCCTCGACCGCGCCGCGAAAGCGCTGCAACGCGGGCATGTCCGCCATCGTGGCGAGATGGATCAGCGCGATTTCGCCCACCGGCATCACCGGAAAGCCGCCGACTCTGCGCACCACGCCCATGCGCGCATAGTGCAGGACGGCCGACTGCGGCGCGATGGTCAGCGCACCGAGCGCGTCGGCCATCTGCAGGTTCGTGTGAAACGACATTGATTCGACCAGCGGGCGCGGCGGCATCAGGCCGTGATCGACGAACAGCGCGTCGAAGGCGCGACGCGTGTCCGTACCGGTGTGCGGGATGATCCAGTCCTCGCGCCGCAGCTGCTCGGTCGAGATGCGTCGCGCATCGGCGAACGGATGCGCGAGCGGGCAAGCGATCGCCAGCGGTTCCTCGTACACGGGGAGAATCGTGACGTCGAGGCCATCGAGCTTCGACAGCGCTTCTGCCTCGGCGCGGCTGATGATGCAGTCGATCCTTCCGGTGGAAAGCGCATCCAGCAGCCCCGACACATTCGATTCCATGATCGTGAGCCGCGGCATGGGCGCATCCCGCAAGTGCCGCATGATCCGCGGCAGCAGCGCGACGCTGACGACCGGCAGCATGCCGATGCGCAGGAGCGGCCGGCCCTCGTCGTGGCCGTCGCCGGCAAGCGCCACGTCGAACTGTGCGAGCGCGATCCGCAGCCGCTGCAGGACGGCTTCGCCGTCGGCCGTCAGCCGTCCGCCGCGTGCGCCGCGCGTCACGAGCATCGTGCCGAACACCGCTTCCATCTCCTGCAGCATTTTGGTGACGGCCGGCTGCGACAGGTGCAGCGTACGCGCGGCTGCCGCGAGCGATCCGCCGTCCGCGACGAGCTCAAGCATGCGCAAGTGCCGCAGCCGCAGGAAATTGCCGGCATTGCGTCGTCCGGAAATCAGGTCGGGATTCACGTTTTCGGAAGTCTAGTTCATGAATCTTCAATTTTCATGAAAGCGCGCCCTACCCACAATAGCGACTCGACCTAATGGAGACCGATATGCGCAAGGGTGTGGGACAAGCAGGAGACGGGCAACGGCGTCCGGCCGGGCCGTCGCGCCGCGCGGCAACGGAAGGAGCGCAGGCATGACGCCATTCAAACCGCTCGCCGGGATACGCGTGCTGGATTTCACGCACGTCATCGCCGGTCCGCTCGCAACGTTCCATCTGGCGCAGCTCGGCGCCGACGTCGTCAAGGTCGAGAATCGCAACGGCGGCGACGTGATGCGGCGCGGCAACGGCCGCATGGGCTTCGTTGCGCTGAATGCAGGCAAGCGCTGCATCGAACTCGACCTGGGCGATGCCGGCGATCGCGAGCAGGCGCTCGAGCTCGCACGCGAAGCCGACGTGCTGGTCGACAGCCTGCGGCCGGGCGTGCTCGACCGGTTCGGTCTCGGCGACGATTCGCTGCGAGCCCGCAATCCGAGGCTCGTCTACTGTTCGATCAGCGGTTGGGGAAATACCGGGGAGTGGCGCGACCGGCCGGCCTACGACCATGTCGTTCAGGCGGCAACGGGCATGACGCTGATGGCCGGCCGCGATGGCGAACCGCCGGTCAAGACCGGGTTCCCGGTGATCGATGCAGGCACGGGGCTCATCGCCGCGATGGCGATCCTGGCTGCCTTGCGCGAGCGCGACGCATCCGGTCTCGGCCGTTATCTCGACGTGTCGATGACGGGTGCCGCGCTGCAACTGATGTATCCGTTCGCGTGTCAGGCGCTTACGGCCCGCGTCGCGCCGCCGAGGGTCGGCAACCAGGGCTACTCGGGCAGCCCGGCGGCGGACCTGTTTGCGACGCAGGACGGCTGGGTCGCGCTTGGCGCGAACACGCCGAGGCAACTGGCGGCCGTGCTCGGCGTGCTCGGGCGTGCCGATGTCGCGTGCGACCCGCGCTATTTCGATCCGCCGCTCGATGCGGACGCACCGGCCGCCTTCCTGCGTGCAAGCGATCCGGCGGCGTTGCGCGCCGTGCTCGCGTCCGCGATCCGCGAATGGCGCGCGGCTGACTTCGAACAGGCGTGCGCCGGCGCCGGCGTCGCGTGCGCAAAGGTGCGCACGATCGTCGAGTTCATGGACGACGCGATGGATCGCGACGCGCTCGACTCCGTCATGTTGACCGACGGCGACTGCAGCGTGCTGTCGCCGGGGCTCGGGTACCGTGTGCGCGCGTCGGGCGCCGAAGAAGGAGCATCGGCATGAACGTCGGAACGGATTGCCAGACGGGCGGCGAGGGCATGGCCGTGCACATCGAGCCAGATCGGGTATTCGCGCGCATCACGACGCGCCTCGTGCCGTTGCTGTTCCTGTGCTACCTGACTGCGTTCGTCAATCGCAACAACATCGGTCTTGCGAAGCTGCAGATGCAGGGGGCGCTCGGATTCACCGACGCCGTATACGGCGTGGCGGCCTCGGCGTTCTTCGTCGGGATCCTCATGTTCGAGCTGCCGAGCAACCTGCTGCTGAGGCGGGTCGGTGTTCGCCGCACGCTGCTGCGGATCATGGTGCTGTGGGGCACGGTTGCGGCCGCGACGATGTTCGTCAGGACGCCGGGTCAGTTCTACACGCTGCGCTTCCTGCTCGGCGCGTTCGAGGCGGGATTCTTCCCCGGTGTCGTGGTGTATCTCACGTTCTGGTTTCCTCCCGAGCGCCGCGCGAAGGTCATTGCGCTGTTCATGACGGCCGCCGCCGCCGCCGGGCTCGTGACCGGGCCGGTATCGGGCTGGGTACTGAACTCGATGAACGGCGTGGCGGGGCTCGATGGCTGGCAATGGCTGATGCTGCTGGAAGGCGTGCCGAGTATCGTGCTCGGCGTGATCGCGTACCGGGTGCTGCCCGAAGGCCCCGAACAGGCACGGTGGCTATCGCCCGACGAGCGTCGCATCGTGCAGCAGGCGCTTGGCACACCCGAGGGCCGGGATGCCGCCCGCCATCCGTTGCGCGTCGCGCTGCGGGAGCCGTGCGTCTACCTGCTCGGCTTCACGACGTTCTCGCTGGGGTGCGCGACCAACCTGCTGATTTTCTGGCTGCCGTCCATCATCGAGGCGACTGGCGTCACGAACCTGCAGCAGGTCGGCCTGTATGTCGTGATCCCGAACCTGATCGGCACGATCGCGATGGTCTGGTACGGCCGCCGTTCGGACCGGCGCCGCGAGCGTTACGGCCACTTCATCGTCGCAGTCGGCACGGGTATTGCCGGACTATGCACGATGGCCGTCTCGCACGGTGCGCTGCCGGGCGTCGTGGCCGGTGCCGTCGTGGCGACCAGCGGCATCGCGTCCGCCTATCCGGTGCTCTGGGCGATCGCGACGCGTCTGTTGCCGCGCGATGCGGCGGCGGCCGGCGTTGCGCTGATCTCGAGCATGGGCGCGGCATCCGGCGTGAGTTCAGCGCTGTTCGGCGCGATTCGCGTGCGGGCCGGCAGCCTCGACCCGGCGCTCTATCTCGTCGCGCTCGCGCTCGTCGCCGTGGTGCTGCTGTTCGCCTGCGTCATTCGTCCAAAGGCCGCCGAAGCGGCACTCATCAACAAGGAACTCCGCTCATGAATCAGATGTTCACGGACACGAAGCCGGTGCTGGGGCCGGCTCCCTTCTTCGACACGGTGGAACTGCTCGACGAATCGACGCTGAAGCCGGAGATCGTCTCGGATTGCGTGCGCGAGAGCCGGCATCGTGCCGGGCGCCGGGTTCGCGTCATCGAGCTGACCTTCACCAGCCAGCAATGGCACGGGCTCGTCTGGCGGCATCCCGCCCGCATCTACGTGCCCGATGGTTATGACGGCGACGGCGCAGCCGGCATCATCGGCACGGAGCGCCAGGGCTTCGAGCCCGGAGAATGGGCCCGGCGCGTCATTCCGGGCACGACGCTCGATACCGAGGGCGAATACGCGGAAGGCACCGCGCTCGACCTCGGGATGCCGATCATGATCTTCGCGAATCCGGCCGATTGCCCGTTCGGCCTCGACGAATCGGATTTCACCGGATACGCGCTGAAGAAGATGCTGGAAACCGGCGACCTGACCTGGAACGGGTACTACCCGATCGCCAAGGCATATCTGCGCGCCATCACGCTGCTGCATTCGCTCGCGGGCATCGGGACCAAGCGGGCTGTCCTGCTCGGCCATTCGAAACGCGGGGTCGGCGTGGCCATTGCGGCGGGCGCGGACCCGGACCGGGTGGCGGGCGTGATGGTGTGCGGCTACCACGGCGGGAACAACCTGTATCACCTTGCGACGAAGTTCGCCGAGTTCGGGCCGCACGTCGCCGGGCCGTCGGAGTCGCGTGCCGGCCCCGGCTTTCAGGGTGCGGAGACGATGCTGCGCGCACTCAACAATCCGGTCGGTTTTCAAATGCTGTTGCATTTCGATCCGTATCTGTGGCGTGACCGGATCAAGGCAGCGTATCTCGTTGCGCTCGGCACGAACGACGAGTTCTTCGCGCTCGGCGCCCCCAACAGCATGATGACCGAGATGCCAGGCGACAAGGCCTATCTCGCCATCGACAACGTGCGCCATTCGTGGGTCTCCACGAAGCATCTGGCGGCATGGCGGATGTGGCTCGCCCGCACCTTTGCCGGCCGCCCCATTCCGCGCATGCCGGTGGCCCGGCACGAGGCGGCCAGCGACCGGCTGACCGTGGCTGCGCGCGTCGAGCCGGAGCACGTGTCGGGTGTCAGGCTGTTCCACGCGTTTCACCCGGTCTCGCAGGACTGGCGCAGCGCAACGTGGCAATCGACGCCGATGGCGGCGCATGACGGCGAGTGGCGCACCGAGCTGAAACTGCGGACCGGCTACAACCTCGCGTGGTACGTCGAGGTCGAGCACGGCGGTGCAGGCGGGCCGGGATACATCAGCTCGCTCGTGCAGAACGTCGGGTGCCCGGCCGAGTAATCCAGGAAGACGGAGATCGGCTCACGCGGGCGCGCGGAACGCCGGTCCCGGGCCGCAACAGGAAGTGATCGGCATCGGGTATCGATAAATTATTTCGGTATGCGAATAATAAAGTGAGGCAGTGAAAAGCACATAAAGCCAGACACTGGCAGGAGGAGACGGATGAGGAAATTCGCATGGATGGCATTGCTCGGCGCGTTGCCGGGCATCAGTGTGGCGCAGTCGAGCGTGACCCTGTACGGGCAGATCGGCGGCGGGATTCGATGGACCAACGGCATGCAGGGCGGGAGCGCCGTGGGGTTCAACAACAACCTGATCTCGGGAAACGATTTCGGCATTCGGGGAAAGGAGGATCTGGGCGGCGGGATCAAGGCGCTGTTCGTGCTCGATGGTTCCTTCAGCAGCGGAACCGGCGCGCTGAAAACGTCCGGCACGCTGTTTTCGCAGGCGTCCTACGTGGGCGTGACGGGTGGCTTCGGGCGCCTGACGTTCGGGCGCCAGTTCAACGCGGCAACCGACTTCGGGATCGTCGTGGATCCGGCGGGCGGACGCGGCCAGTCGCTTGCGATCGAGCCCGGTGTGCTGTGGAGCGGCAATCCGTTCACGCTCGATTCCCGCTTCAACAACACGATCAAGTACATCGGCGAACTGGGCGGCCTGCGTGTCGCGGCGAGCTATTCGCCCGGTGGCGTCGCCGGCAACACGCGTGCCGGAACCAATTTTTCTGCTGCGGCGATGTATCAGTACCAGACGGTGCTCGGCGGAGCGTCCTACGCGAAGACGTACAGCGCAGACGCGACGCAGTCCGCGCAGACCTGGATGGCGGGCGGGACCTGGCAGATCGGTGCCGGCCGGCTCTATGCGAGCTACTCGGCCCTCGACATATCGGGCGCGAACCCGAGCCGGCCGCATCGTCGCGACAAGATCCCGTCGCTGGGCGTCGTCTATCAGGCCACGCCGTTCCTGCAATTCACGGCCGGCATGTACGACGACATCGGCAGCAATCTCGGCAACCGGCGCGACGCGGACGGGCACAAGCTCACGACATATGCGGTCGTCGAATACTTTCTGTCAAAGCGCACCGAGATTTATGCGGAGTTCGATCGAAACGGCTTCTCCGGCGCGTATCGCACCGATCCGGTCAATATCTCGGCCATCGGTTTGCGGCCGGGCGGCAGTGGCATGACGGGCGCATCTATCGGCCTGATGACGAAGTTCTGAGCGTTGGTCGACGACATTTTCCGTGTGTGAAGGGAGACTCAATGAAGGCATTGCAACCTGGATTGGTCGCGATCGTCGTGGCACTCGGCACCGTGTCCGTAGCCGGCTCCGCGCGAGCCGCATCGGACCCGGCGTCGACAACCGTTGCCAGCGGGGCACCCGCGGACAAGGCGCGCCGAGCCGGCGACCGGCGCCTGACACGTCGCGTCAGCGCGGCACTCGCACGCGCGCGCGGGCTGAACGCGACGCGCATCGTGGTGCGTGCCCGGAGCGGCGTCGTGACGCTGCGCGGCGGCGTGAGCGACGGTCAGCAGGCCGCGATGGCCGTGGAGGCGGCTCGGCAAGTCGACGGCGTGACGCAAGTAACGAATCAGCTTCGCCTGGGCGAGCAGATGCCGTGATCGGCGCGGGCAATCCCGAAGCGGAACAATCGAAGGTGGCCCGAGCATCCGGTGAGCGGACGCTGCCGGGCACATCCTGCAAGCACGCCGGCTGGGGCGTGCGCGCGCCGCTACCGGGATGGGGTGTCGCCGAGCGCCTGCACCAGCACGCGTGCCACATGCACGGCCTGCGTCTGCGCACCATCATGAATCTGATGCCGGCAGCTCGTGCCGTCCGCGACGACGATCGCGCCTTCGGCGCGTGCGCGCACGGCCGGCAGCAGCGACAGCTCGGCCATCGCCTGCGACGCGTCGTAATGCTCGGCTTCGTAGCCGAAGCTGCCGGCCATCCCGCAGCACGACGATTCGACCGGCGACACCTTCAAACCCGGGATCCAGCGCAGCACGGTCTGCACCGGTGTGAACGCGCCGAATGCCTTCTGGTGGCAATGGCCGTGCACCAGTGCCTCGGCGGTTCCGTCGATTTCGCGCAGTCGCAGTGACAGCCGGCCGGCTTCCTGCTCGCGCACGAGAAACTCTTCGAACAGGAACGCGTGACTGGCGAGTCGTGCGGCTTCATCACCGTAGCCATAGGCAAGAAACTCGTCACGCATCGACAGCAGGCACGAAGGCTCCAGCCCGACAACCGCGACACCGCGTTCGAGATAGGGGCGCAACGTATCGAGCGTGCGCTTCGCCTCGGCCTTCGCTTCGTCGACGAGCCCCGCCGCGAGGAACGTGCGGCCGCAGCACAGTGGCCGTTCGCCTTCGCGCACGTTGAAATGCACGGTGTAGCCGGCCGCTTCGAGCACGGCCTGCGCGGCGCGCGCGTTGTCCGGTTCCTGGTAGTTGCTGAACGTATCGACGAAGAGCAGCACTTCGCGGGTTGTGGAACCGGCCTCCTGCGAAGACGTGGGCGCAGCCGCGCGTGCGCCTGCATCCGCCAGAAACGGCCGCGCAAACGCGGGCAGCGCACGCTGCGGCGCGAGGCCGATCCATCGCTTCATCGCCGACGCGACGATCGGCACGCCGTTTGCGAACGCGATCGCCCCGCGCATCCTCGAAGCCCACGGCGCATAACGCGGCAGATACGCGACGAGCCGTTCGCGCAGCGTCGTGCCGTGCTTGCGGTTCCACGCATGCCGGGCCTCGATCTTGAAGCGCGCCATGTCGACGCCCGTCGGGCAATCGCGCTTGCAGCCCTTGCACGATACGCACAGGTCGAGCGCGGCCTTCACGTCGTCGCCGGCAAGGCCGTCGTCGCCGAGCTGCCCCGTCACCGCGAGCCGCAGCGTGTTCGCGCGGCCGCGCGTCACGTGCTGTTCGTCGCGTGTCACGCGGTAGCTCGGGCACATCGTGCCCGCATCGAACTTGCGGCAGTGGCCGTTGTTGTTGCACATCTCGACGGCCGACGCGAGCCCGTGCGTGATGTCGGTGCCCGTGCCGGGCGCGGTTTCGTCGCCGGTCAGCGGGTTGCGCGTGACGTTCCAGGCCGACCAGTCGAGCGCGGGCTGCAGCGGCAGCGCCGCATAGCCGGGCGCGAAGCGGAAGTTCTCCCGCACATCCATGCGCGGCGGGTTGACGATCTTGTCCGGGTTGAAGCGGTTGTCGGGATCGAACAGCGCCTTGATCTCCGCGAACGCCGCGTTCAGGCGCGGGCCGTACTGCCATGCGACCCATTCGCCGCGGCACAGCCCGTCGCCGTGTTCGCCCGAATACGCTCCCTTGTATTCACGCACGAGCGCCGCCGCTTCGTCGGCGATCTCGCGCATGCGCGCCGCACCGTCGCGCCGCATGTCGAGGATCGGCCGCACGTGCAGCGTGCCGACGCTCGCGTGTGCGTACCAGGTGCCTTCGGTCTCGTGCTTGTGGAAGACGTCGGTCAGGCGGCGCGTGTATTCGGCGAGATGTTCGAGCGGTACCGCGCAATCCTCGATGAACGACACCGGCTTGCCGTCGCCCTTCATGCTCATCATGATGTTGAGCCCGGCCTTGCGCACGTCCCACAGTGCCTTCTGCGCGCCGGCATCGGTCATTTTCACGACGCAGTCGGGCAGCCCGAGATCGGCCATCAGCTCGGCGAGCCGGTCGAGCTGCGTCAGCTGCGCATCGCGCGATTCGCCCGCGAACTCGACGAGCAGGATCGCCTGCGGCTGGCCGACCAGCGCCTGCTCGATCACGGGCCGGAATGCCGGGTTCTCCATCGACAGGTCGATCATCGTGCGGTCGACCAGTTCGACGGCCACCGGCTTCAGCTTCACGATGTGCTGCGCGGCGTCCATCGCCTGGTAGAAGGTCGGGAAGTTCACGACGCCGAGCGTCTTGTGCGCGGGCAGCGGCGCGAGCTTCAGCGTGATCTGCCGGCTGTACGCGAGCGTGCCTTCCGAGCCGACGAGCAGGTGCGCGAGATTCGCGTGGCCGTCGTCGGTGTACGCGCGCGGGTTCTGGCAGTCGAACAGGTCGAGGTTGTAGCCGGCCACGCGGCGCAGCACCTTCGGCACGCGCTCGACGAGCTCGTCGCGCTCGCGGGTCGCGATCCGTTCGACGCCGTGCAGCAGGTCGAGCGTGCGGCGGTCGGTGACGGGCTGCGCGAGCGAGCCGAACCGGCACTCGCTGCCGTCCGCGAGGATCGCGTCGATCGCGAGCACGTTGTGCACCATGTTGCCGTACTCGATCGAGCGCGATCCGCACGAGTTGTTGCCGGCCATCCCGCCGATCGTGCATTGCGCGCCGGTCGACACGTCGACCGGGAACCACAGCCCGTGCGGCTTCAGCCACGCGTTCAGGTGATCGAGCACGATGCCCGGCTCGACGGTGACGGTGCGCGCCTGCGCATCGAATTCGACGATCCGGTTCAGCCACTTGCCGTTGTCGACGACGAGCGCCTCGCCGACCGTCTGCCCGCACTGACTCGTGCCGGCGCCGCGCGCGAGCACGGGGATCTTGCGGTCGCGCGCGATGTCGAGCGCGATGCGCAGGTCGTCCTGGTCGCGCGGCACGACCGCGCCGAGCGGCATGATCTGGTAGATCGACGCGTCGGTCGCGTAGCGGCCGCGGCTCGCGCGGTCGGCGTGGACGTCGCCGCGCATTTCCCGGCGCAGCCGCTCGAACAGCGGCGACAGCGCGGCGCCTTGCGACGGCACGAGATGGACGGGGCGAACCAGCGAAGGCATGACGGCGGATTTCATGGCGGCAATCGGTATCGGGTGGGAACGGATCGGGCGACGCTCAGGCGAGCGTGACGCTGACGGGCGGCAGCCCGGGGATGCGGCCGACGGCCGTGCCCGCCGCGTTCGGGAAAAACATCCCCGTGTACGAGCCGGTCGTGACGACGGTGC
The DNA here is from genome assembly GCF_984667975.1 of Burkholderia pulmonis. Lineage (NCBI taxonomy): Bacteria > Pseudomonadati > Pseudomonadota > Betaproteobacteria > Burkholderiales > Burkholderiaceae > Burkholderia > Burkholderia pulmonis. The sequence continues at coordinate 3,180,970 of NZ_OZ480187.1, read as the reverse complement.
CGGCCGGCAGTGCGATGCCGCGCTGCGACGCGTGATTCACGAGCCACGGCAGCAGGCGGCGCGGGTCGCCGGCGGGGTTCGTGCCGGTCGCGGCGCCGGCGATGTCCTGGCCGTCGAACGCGAAAGCGGGGCGGGGCGCGACGAACGGAAAATCCGCGCGGTAGCCGGTCATTTCGCCGAGCACGAGCGCACCGTGGTTCTGCAGGTCGGCGAGCTGCGCGACGGGCGCGACGTCCGGCCATTCGCGGAAGCGGCTCGCGACGATCTCGATCGACGCGCCCATCTGCGCGATGCCGTCGAACACTTCTTCGTCCGCATACGCGGCCGCGCGCGGCGCGAAGTCGCGGCCGAAGCGGAACGCGATCTCCAGTTCGAGGCCGAGCGGCCGGAACGCGCCGCGCGGCAGCGTGACGCCGCTCGCATGCCGGCAGTCGTCGGGCAGCGGCGCGCCCTGGATCGGGCCGTCGGGCTGTTTCGCGCCGACCTTCCACGCGCCGATCGCGGCGCTGCGTTCGGCGAGCACCTGTGCCTGCACCGCATAAGCGGCATCGGCGCTGGCGGGGACGAGTTCGGGCGGCAGCGCGGTGAAGGCGATGCCGTGTTGCCAGCCGGCGGCGAGCCGGGCGGCGAGGTCTTGGGTAGCTTGGGTCATCGTGAGTCTTGAAGAAGAAGGCGGGCGCCGCCGGCGGCAGCGCCCGGTGGGCATCAGGCCGGCGAGCGGTTGGGGGCCGGTTGTTCGGCGGGGGCATCGGCGAAGCGACTTTCCGGCTGCATGCGGAACGCGAGCAGCACGCCCACGCCCATCAGCACCATGCTGCCGATGAACGGCAGCTCCCAGCTGCCGAAGCGGTCGATCACGTAGCCGGAGATCACGGGCGACAGGATCGCGGCGAGCGCGGAGCCGGAGTTCATCATCCCGCTCGCGGTGCCCGAGTATTCCGGCGCGATGTCCATCGGCACGGCCCACATCGGGCCGATCGTCATCTCGGCGAAGAAGAAACCGGCCGCGAGGCACGCCATCGACACGTACAGGTGGTGCGTGAACAGCAGCGGCAGCAGCGACAGCAGCGTGAACAGCATGCAGATCGACACCATCCAGCTGCGTGCGCGCTTGAGGCTGCCGGTGCGGGCGTAGACCCGGTCGGTGACGATGCCGCCGAGCGTGTCGCCGATCACGCCCGCGAAGAACACCGCAGACGCGAACACCGCCGATTTCTTCAGGTCGAGGTCGTAGCTGTGCAGGAAGTACTGCGGAATCCAGCTCAGGAACAGCCACAGGGTCCAGCCGTAGCAGAAGTAGACGATCGTGACGGGCATCATCCGGCGGAACAGCGGGCCCCACGGCACGGTCGCGGGTTTCTGCTTCGGCGGCGGCAGTGCGGCGAGTTCGGCCTGCGTGATGCGCGGGTGATCCTTCGGATGCTCGGTATAGACGAGCGCCCAGACCACGACCCACACGATGCTGATCACGCCGCAGATGTAGAACGATTCGCGCCAGCCGTACACGGCCATCACCGCGACGACGGCGGCCGGCGCGACCGCGTTGCCGACGCGCGAGAACGCATGCGTGATGCCCTGCGCGAAACCGCGTTTCTCGCGCGGCACCCAGCGCGACATCGCCGACGTGGCCGCCGGGAACGTCGCGCCTTCGCCGAGCCCGAGCAGCAGGCGCGCGGCGAGCAGCGACGCGAGGCCGCCGGCCATCCCGGTCAGCAGCGTCGCGACGGCCCACAGCAGCCCGCAGGCGAGCAGCGTGCGGCGCGCGCCGAAGCGGTCGCTGACCCAGCCGCCGATGATCTGGAATACGAGGTACGGATACGCGAACGCGGAGAATACGAGGCCGATCTCCGTCTTGTTCAGCCCGAATTCCCGGCCGAACCCGGCGGCAGCCGTGCTCACGTTCACGCGATCGAGGTACGTGATGAAGTACATCACGCATAGCATCACCAGCACGATGCCGGTCGCCCGGAACAGCTTCATGTTGCGTCTCCTTGATGTTGTCTGGCTTGCTGCTGCACCCGCGCCGGCTCTGAGGCCGGTTTCATGCCGATGCAGCGCCGCGGCCGCGCGTCGTGCGGGCCGCAAGAGGGAGCGAGCGGTGTGCCTGCGGCGAGCCGCAGGCACACGCGGTCAGGCCGCCGCGCGCAGTGCGGGCGTGTGGGTGTTCGACGCGAGGTAGTCCATCGCCGCGACGACGCCGCTCGCGGCAACCGGCACGCCGGCGAGCTTCAGCCCCATCTCGCAGCCGGCGAGCGTGGCCATCAGCGTGAGGTCGTTGCAGTCGCCGAGATGGCCGATGCGGAACATCCGGCCGCGCATCTTGCCGAGCGCCTGCCCGAGCGACATGTCGAAGCGTTCGTAGATCAGCTTGCGCACGGCATCCGCGTCGACGCCGTCGGGCATCATCACGCCGGTCAGCACCGGGCTGTAGACGGCCGGGTCCGCGCACTGGATTTCGAGGCCCCATGCGCGCACCGCGCGGCGGGTCGCTTCCGCGAGCCGCTGGTGGCGCGCGAACACGTTGTCGAGCCCTTCGCCGAGGATCATGTCGAGCGCTTCGGCGAGCCCGTACAGCAGGTTGGTGTTCGGCGTGTACGGCCAGTAGCCGTTCTTGTTCGCCTCGATGATCTCCTGCCAGCCCCAGAACGCGCGCGGCAGCTTCGCGTGCTCGCTCGCCGCGAGCGCCTTCGGCGACACTGCGTTGAAGCTGATGCCCGGCGGCAGCATCAGCCCCTTCTGCGAACCCGACACCGTCACGTCGACGCCCCATTCGTCATGGCGGTAGTCGGCGGACGCGAGCCCCGAGATCGTGTCGACCATCAGCAGCGCCGGGTGGCCGGCCGCGTCGATCGCGCGGCGCACCGCCGCGATGTCGGACGTGACGCCGGTGGAGGTTTCGTTGTGCACCACGCACACGGCCTTGATGACGTGCGCGGTGTCGGCGCGCAGGCGCGCTTCGATCAGGTCCGGCTGCACGCCGCGGCGCCAGCCCTCGATGCCCGGCAGGCCGAGGAATTCGGGCTTCAGGCCGAGCGCCTCGGCCATCTTCTTCCACAGCGTCGCGAAGTGGCCGGTCTCATACATCAGCACGGTGTCGCCGGCGCTCAGCGTATTGGTCAGCGCGGCTTCCCATGCGCCGGTGCCCGACGCCGGATAGATGATCACCGGCTGCGTGGTCTTGAAGATTTTCTTGATGCCGGCGAGCACCTTCAGGCCGAGCGCGCCGAATTCGGGGCCACGGTGGTCGATGGTCGGATAGCTCATTGCCCGCAGGATGCGGTCGGGCACCGGGCTCGGCCCCGGAATCTGCAGGAAGTGGCGGCCGGACGGGTGAAAGTCGAGTTGCAGCATGGTCGTTCTGTCTCCTTGGTTGCATTTTGAATTTTGCATGCAAAATACTTTAGCAGAGCGATCGCGGTAGAACCAAGCGCTGATTTCACCGAAAATGCCGGTGTTTACCCGATATTGGCGGGGCGATATTCGGGTCGGGCGAGTTGCAGTAGAATCGCGGGAAGCAAGAAGGAAGGACTTTGCATGCAAGATTTGAATGATCTGGAGCATGCCGGCGGCGCGCCGGCACTGCCGAAACTGGAGCGGCAACGACTGCACGACACGGTCGTCGAGCACCTGCGCAAGTTCATCGTCGAAGGCGTGCTGACGCCCGGCATGCGGCTGAACGAGCGCGAGCTGTGCGAGACGCTCGGCATCTCGCGCACGCCGCTGCGCGAGGCGTTCAAGGTGCTGGCGTCCGAGGGGCTGCTGGTGCTGTCGCCGAACCGCGGCGCGAGCGTGTACCGGATGACCGAATCGGAGATCCGCGAGACGTTCGAGTTGATGTCGGGGCTGGAGGCGTTTTCAGGCGAGCTGGCGTGCGAGCGCATCACGCCCGCCGAGCTCGCGGAGATCAAGGCGCTGCATTACTCGATGCTCGCGTGCCGGATGCAGAACGACCTGCCCGGTTACTACAGCCGCAACCAGGAAATCCACGACCGCATCAACGAGGCCGCGCGCAACTCGGCGCTGCGCGGCACGTACCAGGCGATCAACCGGCGGATCATGTCGATGCGGTTCCGCTCGAACCAGCACGTCGAGAAATGGGATCGCGCGGTGCACGATCACGAGGAGATGATCAAGGCGCTGGAAGCGCGCGACGGCAAGGCGCTCGCGGGGATCCTGCGGCGGCACTTGCTGGAGAAGCGCGACGCGGTGTTGCTGCTGCACGCGGAAGTCGACGCGTAGCCGCTCCGCGCGCGGGCTCAGAACGCCGTGCGCAGCCCGATCCCGGCCGAATCGCCGTTGCCGTAGCCGCTCGCGCGGTCGCGCAGGTAGGCCACATACACGTCGGTCCGTTTCGACAGCCGGTAGTCGTAGCCGAGCGCCCAGGTCGTTCTTGAAGGGCGGTCGCGGCCGTGGCTCTTCGCGGCCATCACCGACGCGAGCACCGTGCCGAAGCCGATCGGTACCGCCGCGCCCACCTGCCCGCTGTGCGTGCCGAGCCCGCCGCCGTCGATCGCGTCGTGCACGTACTGATAGAACGCGGTGAACTTCACGACCTTCAAGTCGTAACCGACGCCGGCCAGCACGGCGTCCTGCTGCGTGAAGCCGGCGATGGATGCGTTCAGGTCGCCGGGCATCCGGTCGAATTTCGCCTGCTGGAACGCGAGCGTCGCGCTGAACGCGCGATGCCCGTCGTAGGTGACGCTGCCGCCCCACTGGTTCGCACCGGTGTGACCGGGTTCGTTGCCCGTCGCATAGATTAGGCTCGCCTGCAGCGCGTGCTCGCCGGGCGTCGAGACCAACACCGAATTGCTCCACCCGTTGTCGCCGACGAGGCCCTGCCCCGATACCCCCTTGTACATCTGGTTCAGCGCCGGGGAAAAACCGAACGACGTCGAGAACGGATTGAAGCGCACGACGGAGATGTAATACGGCGTCGTGTTGCGTCCCGCGCGCAGCACGCCGTACGGCGTCGCGACGCCGACATACGCGTTGCGCCCGAAGAACGTATCGCCGCCGAAGCGGCCGGCGCCGCCGTTCGACGGGCGCATGAACGCTTCGAGCGCGAACTGCAGCGCGTAGCCGCCGCCGAGCTCCTCGCGGCCGCCGATCCCCCAGAAGCTCGTCGTGAAGCCGCCCGAGTTCATCGCGTACGCGCGCGGCTTGCCGAGGCTCTTTTGCGTGCCGACATAGACGTCGGCCAGCCCGTACAGCGAGACGGACGACTGGGCCGTCGCATCGTCGGCGATCGTGCAGGCGAGCAGCGATGCGCCGACGGCCGACAGCAGTCGACGACGCCGGCCGGAAATTCGGACTGAATGAATAGGCATACTGATTGAATCATGTAAGGAAAGAGCGCAGACGGGTGCGCGCCGGCACCCGTCGAACGAAACGTCAGAACGCGTGGCGGATACCCGCGCGGCCGACCGCCTGCTTCTGGTTGCCCGACGGATTGAAGCCCGCGATCTGCGCGACCGGCGCGTCGCCGGCGGCCTTCTGGAACGCACCCATCACGTAGACGCTCGTGCGCTTCGACAGCGCGTATTCGACGCTCAGGTTGAACTGGTGATACTTCGGCTCCGCGTTCGTCGCGTGGTCGCGGCCCGTCGTGTACGTATAGCCGGCGCCGATCGTCACGGCCGGCGTCGGCGTGACGAGCGTCGACAGCTCGTAGTTCTGGAACGTCGCGTCGTGCCCCGCGCTGCCCTGCTGGAAGTTCGTGTTCGTGAAGTCGGCGAGCAGCTTGAGCCATTGCACGACCTGGTACGACGCACCGACGCCGAACACCTTCTGCGCGCGTGCCGCATCGAGGTAGTTGCCGTAGATCGCGTTCGTGAAGCCCGGATAGTTCTGGTAGCCCTGCGTCGACACGCCCGGGTTGTTGATCCGCAGGTAGCCGACGCCGAAGCCGACCGGGCCCGCCGCATAGCTCGCGCCGACGCTGAACGTCGCATTGTCGGAGAAGCGGCCCGGCTGACCGCCGAACGCGTAGAGGCCGCCGAACGTGATGCCCGCGATCGTCGGGCTGCGGTACTTGACCGCGTTCGAGATCGGGAAGCCGTTGTCGGTGTTGTCCATGTCGTTCGGGTGAGCGAAGTAGTAGCCGCCGATGTTGCCGTTCAGCGTGAACGGCTCGACGTAGTCGACGATCGAATCCCACTGGCGGCCGAGCGTGAGCGTGCCGAGCTTCGTGTCGTTCAGGCCGACGTACGCGTTGCGCGAGAACGCCAGGCCGCTGCCGAGGCGGCCGGAGTTGAGGTCGAAGCCGCTTTCGAGCCGGAAGATCGCGCTCAGGCCGCCGCCGAGATCCTCGGTGCCGCGCACGCCCCAGCGGCTGCCGGCCGTCACGCCCGACGCGAGTTGCACGAGGTGCTTGCCCTGCACGTTCGACACGTAGTCGACGCCGTCTTCGACGATGCCGTACAGCGTGACGCTGCTTTGCGCGTGGGCGGTAGCGGCCGCGGCGAGCGGCAGCGCGAACAGGATTTTTTTCATGATGAGGGTCCGGTGCGTAGTGGGTGAAAGACGGCGAGCGGTGGTTCGATGCGGTTGCGTGCGGGCACGGGCTGCGTGCCCCGCGCCGCGATCGAACGACGATCGCGGCGGCGGGTGTGACGGCTATCGGGTGAAACGAAGGGAGGGTAGTGCGCCGCTCAGTCGCGATACGCGCGCAGCAGCGTATCGGCGGCGCGGAAATCCGGCGTGAGCGGACGGTCGCTCTGGAGGAACGCGACCTTCGAACGCAAAGCGCGATACAGCGGTTGCGTGGCCGGCGCCAGCGTGAACGACGGCTGCTTGCGCTGGCGCAGGTCGATCGCCTGCGACGCCTCGATCAGCTCCAGGCCGAGCAGCGTGTAGCTCGCGTCGATCTGCTTCTGCACGCGCTGCACGACTTCGGGCGCGTTCGTCGCGATGTCCTCGATGCCGCCGGCAACCGGCAGGTAGTCGAGCGACACGGGCATCGCGAGCGACTTCACCGTCATCGCGAGCGCGGTCGGCGGTTTCTCCATCGCGCCGAACGCATGCACGGTGTCCTCGGTGCCGAGGAAGCGCGAGAGGCCGGTGAGGTGCGGGTCGTTCAGCTTGACGATGCGCTGCGCGGACGCGAGCGCGTTGTGGCCGAGCGCGAGCCCGAGCTGTTCGAACGCGAGTACCCACGGCAGCGGCTCGAAGTTCGCGCTCGGCAGCACCGCGCCGCCGCCGTCGACGTAGCCGGCCGCATCCTGCGCGCGCGCCGACTTCGGCGTGACGCCGACCGCGACACCCGGGTTGTCGTCGCTCGAATTGAGCTGCACCTGCAGCAGCGCGCGCGCTTCGTCGTAGGTGCGATCCTCTTCGCCGAGCAGGTAGACGCCGGAGCGGAAGCTGAGCGGATCCTGCAGCGGCCGGTCCGGATCGCGATTCCACAGGCTGCTGCCCGCGAGCAGCGTGCGCAGCGTGGCGCCTGCGCGCAGCGTCGCCGGGAACGGCCGCAGCGCGAGCGTGTCCTCGCGGAACGGCGACACGTTGCCGTTCAGCCCCTGCAGGCTCAGCGCGAACACGACCTTCGATACCTGCGCGAATCGCGCCATGTCGGTGAGCGCCAGCGCACCCATGCCGGCCGAATACGCGTTGGAGCTGAGGATCGCGAGCGCGTCCTTGCCGTACGGGCGGATCGTCGCGATGCCGGCCGACTTCAGCGCATCGGCTGCCGTGATCTTGCGGCCCTGGTAGTACACGTCGCCTTCGCCGAGCATCGCGAGGCCGACATGGCTCAGGATCGTGATGTCGGCTTCGCCGATCGAGCCGTCCGCCGGCATCGCGGGCGTGACGCCGCGATTGAGGAACTGCGCGTATGCGTCGACGATCGCCGGCTGCACGCCGGCGCCGCCGTCGAGCATCGCGTTCAGGCGCGCGGCCATCGCGGCGCGGGCCACGCGCACGCTCATGTCGGGGCCGACGCTGCCCGAGTGCGCATGGATCAGCCCGATGTTGAAGCGTGTCGACGCGTCGATGACCTCCTGGCTCAGCTTGCCGTGCGCATCGACCATCTCGCGGTCCTTGTTGAGGCCGACGCCGACCGTCAGCCCGTAGATTTGCTGCCCGGCCGCGGCGGCCTTCAGCAGCACGTCGTGCGCGGCGACGACGCGTTGGCGGGCGGCCGGCGCGATCGACACGGCTTCGCCGTCGGCGATGCGTGCGATCGATTCGGGCGTGACGGACCGGCCGTCGAGCGTGACGTCCGCGAAAGCCGGGACGGCGGCGAAAAGCGCGAGCGCGACCGCGCTCCGCATGAGGAAGCGTTGCATGAAGCAGTTCTCCGGTTTCAGGCGTGACGTGAGGTGGAAGACAGTGCGGCGATCGAGGCGAGTGCAATGGCGCTGGCGGCCATCACGTACCAGGCCGGTGCGAACGGGTTGCCCGAGCGTTGCGTGAGCCACGCGAGGATCGCCGGCGCGAAGCCGCCGAAGATCGTCGTGGCGATGTTGTAGGACAGCGACATGCCCGTGGCGCGTACGCTCGTCGGGAACAGTTCCGACAGCGCGGCGGGTGCGACGCCCGTGAAGATCGCGACCATCATGCAGAACGCGCTTTGCACGGTGACCAGCGCGGCGAGCGTGTGCACGTCGGCAAGCCAGTGCAGCAGCGGATACACCGACACGAGCATCAGCACCGCACCGACGGTCAGCACCGTGCGCCGGCCGAATCGGTCCGACCAGCTCCCGGCGCACACGCAGGTGACGGCCATCAGGCAGTTGCCGACCAGCGACGCGATGAACGCGTCGCGTCCGTCGAAGTGCAGCGCGCGCTGCACGTGCGTCGGCATGTAGATCACCAGCGCATACACGCACACGGCCCACAGCACGGAGAACCCGGTGCCGACCACGAGCGCGCGCGGATAGTCGCGCACGACCTGCAGCAGCGGCGTCTTGTGCTCGGCCGGCGCGCGCGCGGCGCGTGCCATTTCCGCACGGAAATGCGGCGTCTCGTCGAGCGTCTTGCGCAGCCACAGGCCGACCGGCGCGATCGCGAGGCCGAGGATGAACGGAATTCGCCAGCCCCAGTCGCCGATCTGTTCGCGCGACAGCGTGAGCGTCACGGCGGTGGCGACCAGCGCGCCGAGAATGTTCGACGCGGCCATGCTCGCCTGCAGCCACGATGCGTAGCGGCCCTTCTGGTCAGCCGGCGCGTGCTCGATCAGGAACGCCGCGGCGCCGCCCACTTCGCCGCCGGCCGAGAAGCCCTGCAGCAGCCGGCCGCACAGGATCAGCAGCGGCGCGCCGATGCCGATCGCGGTGTACGGCGGCGCGAACGCGATGATGCCGGTGCCGGCCGCCATCACGAGGATGGTCAGCGTCAGCGCGGCCTTGCGGCCCGCGCGATCGCCGTACACGCCGATCGCGAGCGCACCGAGCGGCCGGGCGATGAAGCCGATCCCGAACGCCATGAACGCCTCGACCAGCTCGGTGCCGGTGTTGCCGCGATGGAAGAAGTTCTGCGCGATGTACACGGCAAAGAACGCGTAGACGGAAAAGTCGTACCACTCCAGCGCGTTGCCGATCGACGCCGCGGCGATCGCGCGCCCGGCACTCGAGGCGGGGGGCGACACGGCCGTGGCCGTGTCGAGGGGAACCGCGGTTTGCTTCACTTCGATCTCCTGTCGTCGTGCGGGACGGCTTTACAGCCGGATGTGCGGAATCTGCTTGCGTTCCGCTTCGTCGAGCGCTTCTTCGTAGCCGGCGTCCGCGTAGCGGATCACGCCGAGCGCGGTGTCGTTGGTCATCGACAGCGTGAGCCGCTGGTTCGCCGCCGCGCTGCCGTCGGCCACGACGGTGATGCCCGCGCTCGTCATGTAGCCGCTGTAGCCGCCGCCGCCCGAATGGATCGCGACGAGGTCGGCCATCGACGAGCAGCTCATCATCGCGTTCAGCAGCGGCCAGTCGGCCACCGCGTCGGAGCCGTCGCGCAGGTTCTCGGTCATGATGTTCGGGTGCGCCATCGCGCCGGCATCGAGGTGATCGCGCGTGAACGCAATCGGCCCCGCCAGCACGCCGTCGCGCACCATCGCGTTGACCGCGAGCGCGAGCCGCGTGCGCTCGCCGTGGCCGAGCCACGCGATGCGCGCCGGCAGCCCTTCGAACGGCACGCATTCGCGGGCGCGCTGGATCCAGTTCGTGACGATCCGGTTGTCCGGGAAGTGTTCGAGCAGGTAGTCGTCGATGACGCGGATGTCGTTCGGGTCGTTCGACAGCGCGATCCAGCGGAACGGGCCGATCGCGCGGCAGAACAGCGGGCGCAGGAACGCCTCGGTGAACACCGGGATCTCGAACGCGCGTGCGACGCCGCCGTCCTTCGCATGCGTGCGGATCAGGTTGCCGTTGTCGAACACGATCGCGCCGCGATCCTTGAAGCCGAGCATCGCTTCGACGTGCCGCACGATCGATGCGCGGCTCGCGTCCATCAGCTTCGTGCGGTCGCTGTCGCGCAGCGCGCGCACGTCGTCTAGCGTGTAGCCCGACGGCACGTAGCCGTACACGAGATCGTGCGCGGCCGTCTGGTCGGTGACGATGTCGGGCACGACGCCGCGCGCGAGGATCGCCGGGAACACGTCGGCCGCGTTGCCGAGCAGGCCGACCGAGATCGGCTCGCGGCGCGCCTGGGCGTCGCGGATCAGCGCGAGCGCTTCGTCGAGATCGCGCGCCTGCCGTTCGAGGAAGCCGATCTGCAGCCGCTTGTCGATGCGCGTCTGGTCGATCTCGACGACGAGCGTGGCCGCGTTCGCCATCCGGCCCGCGAGCGGCTGCGCGCCGCCCATTCCGCCGAGGCCGGCCGTCAGGATGAAGCGTCCGCGCAGGTCGTTGTCGAAATGGCGCTCGGCGATCCGCGAGAAGATTTCGTAGGTGCCCTGGATCACGCCCTGCGAGCCGATGTACTGCCAGTCGCCGGCCGTGAGCCCGCCCCAGCAGATCAGGTTGCGCCGTTCCAGCTCGTAGAAGTGTTCGGCCTTTGCCCACTGGCCGATCAGGTTGCAGTTCGCCATCACGACGAGCGGCGCGCTCGCATGCGTGCGCAGCAGCGCGACGGGCTTGCCGGACTGCACGACGAGCGTGTGGTCCTCGTCCATCGTCTTCAGCGTGTGCACGATCGCGTCGTGCGACGGCCAGTCGCGCGCCGCGCGGCCGAGCGCCGCGTAGACGATCAGCTGATCGGGAGCCTCGCCGACGGCGAGTACGTTCTCGAGCAGGCGCAGCAGCGCTTCCTGGCGCCAGCCCTTGCAGCGCAGCGTGGTGCCCGACGTGACTTCGAAGGTGCGGTTCGTCATCGTGCCCTCCGTTCAGCGTGCGAGCGCATAGTCGGCGATCGAGATGCCGAGTGCGGCTTCGACCGGCGGATAGACGGCCGGATCGAACACCGACGACGACAGCGGAATGTGCGCCTTCGCCACGCGCAGCACGTGGATCTCCATCCCTTCCTTCAATTGGCCCGCGCTGACGGGGCGGCCTTGCGCATCGAGCGTCGTGATCACGTCGGGGTAGGTCGCGATCCGTTCGCCGTGCGCGTCGTCCACCGCCATGTGTTCGTTCATCACGTGAATGACCGCGCGCTGCGCGCCGCTGCCGACATAGACGAGGCCGACGTCGAACGCTTCGCGCGTGTATTCGAGCGTGTTGCGCTCGACCTTGCCGCTCGCGATGATCTCGCCCTGCGTGGCCGCGCAGATCGCGTCGATCACCGCGTGGCCGCCGCGCCGTTCGGCGTCGATGATCGCCTCGCCGAGCGCGAGTGCGCGGCTGATGCCGCCGAGCGCCGCATGCTGGCGCACGTACGATGCGCGAATCGGATTGCGGCAGCTCGCGATGAAGCCGCCGGCCATGTCGGCGGCCTTGCGCAGCACCGGCGACACTCGCGCGGTCGCGCCGCGCACGACCACTTCCATGTACGCATGCTGTGCGCGGTTGCCGCCGGCTGCCGCCTGGATCATCGGCGCGGTGCTCGACGCGAGGCCGAGCGAGCCCATGTCGCCGGTCGGATGGGCGCGGATGTCGCCCACCGCGTCGACTACCTTGGTGCCGAGCAGCGCGGACGGCAACCAGGCGTTCAGCGTGCTCGACATCCCGTTCTGCCCGATGATGAGCCCCGCGAGCGGCGCGCCGAGCGCGTCCTGCACGAGCTGCGCGGCCTTCACGTAATCGGCGCCGAGCATTTGCCAGTCGGTGAGGCCGCCCGGCGCGCCGATCGCGGCGGCCGTGGCGATCCATGCGTCGTCCGGCAACTCGTCGATGGTGACCAGCTCGGGGCGGCCGATCGTGACGGCGAGCGTGCCGAGTTCACGGCCGTGGTCGGCCCAGCCGCCGCCGCCGCATGCGAAAACCGAACCGCCCTTGACGGCGGCTTCGACGTCCTTCGAAGACAGAATGCGTCCCATGTGTCGTTTGTCCTGAGAGGGAAAAAGGGCTGTACGCGCCGGCCGGAAAGCCTTGTGTGGCGGTACTGTCCAAACGATTCTAGGGACGCCGAATATTGAGCGTTATTGCTATTTTATGGAGACTTCATAACGCGATGTTAAGCGTAGGGTAATCCCGGTGACGCTCGAGCGACGGGGCGCAAAAGGGGTGATACGCCGCCGCCGGTGCGACGGCGAAACGCAGGCTGGACAACGATTTCAGCCCGTTCAGGCGACGAAATTCACGCGTTCGCGGACAGTGCGTGAAGCGTGTCGATGAACTCGTGTGCGAGCCGCGACAGCGGTGCGAGCACGGGGTGCAGCACGCTGACGGGTGCGGCGATGGTCGGCACGATCGGCTTCACGACGATCTGCGGCCAGATCGGCCCCGCGACCGTCAGCTCGTCGATCAGCGCGATGCCGGTGCCGGCCTGCGCGAGCGCGCACGCGACGTGCGCCTGCTGCACCTCGATCTTGACCTGCGGCACGAGCCCTTCGTCGCTGAACAGCCGCCGCACCAGCTGCCCGAGCGGAATGTCGCTGCCATAGCCGATCAGCGGCTGGTTCGCGAGATCGCGCACGGCCAGTGTCTTGCGGCGCGCGAACGGATGCGATGCGGGCACGGCCGCGACCATCCGGTTCTCATAGAGCGGCTGGCTTTCGACGTTCGGGTGCGTGTCCTGCAGGAATGCGATGCCGAGCTCGACCTGCTGCGTGAGCACCGCCTGCAGCAGCACGCTCGGGATCATCGTGTGCAGGATGATGCGCACGTCGGGAAAGCGCTCGTAGAACGCCGCGATCGCGCGCGGCAGCAGCGATTGCCCGAGATTGGGGCTGCACGCGATGCGCAGGTGGCCCATCCGGTTCTCGATCAGGTCTTCCGCGATTTCGTTGACGCGCTGCACGCCCTGATACACCGCGTTCACTTCGACGAACAGCCGCTGCGCTTCCGGGGTCGGGTAGAGCCGCCCCTTGATGCGCTCGAACAGCGCGAGGCCGAGCCGTTGTTCGGCATACGAAATGAGCCGCGAGACGGCCGGCTGCGACACGTGCAGCAGCTTCGCGGCGCCGCTGATCGAGCCGGTCAGCATGATGGCGCGAAACACCTCGATCTGGCGCAGGTTCAGACGCACAGCCTTAACTCCATGTTATGTGGGGGTGATAAATCGGCATGAGACATTCTGGCAGAGCGCTGCCTAAACTGCTCGTGATCAAAAAAGCAGGAGGCGAAGATGAGCGAATTCGAACAGGTAGTGCGCGGCCGGCTGGTCGATGCGCGCGAGGTGGCCGACGACGGCTGGCTCGCGATCCGTGGCGGGCGGATCGCCGCGCGCGGGACGGGCACGCCGCCGGCGGCGCGCGACACGATCGATGCGCGCGGGCAGTGGGTGTTGCCGGGCGTTGTCGACGGGCAGGTGCATGCGGCCAGCCAGGCCAACCAGGAGGGGCTCGGTCACGCGTCGCGTGCGGCCGCCGCGGGGGGCGTGACGGTGATGGTCGACATGCCGTACGACGATCCGGAACCGGTCGCGTCGCGCGTGCAGCTCGACCGCAAGATCGCGGAAGCCGGGCGCGACTGCCACGTCGACGTCGCGCTGTACGGCACGCTCAACGCGAAGCACGGCCTAGAAGCGGCGGCCGGGCTGATCGACGGCGGCGTGTGCGCGTTCAAGTTTTCGACGTTCGAGGCGACGCCCGGCCGGTTTCCGCGCGTCGAGGAGGACGTGCTGTACGACGCGTTCCGGCTGATCGCGCCGTCGGGCCTCGCGTGCGGCGTGCACAACCAGATGCAGGACATGACGCGCAAGAACGTCGCGCGGATGATCGAAGCCGGCGACACGGGCTGGGACGCATTCCTGCGCGCGCATCCGCCGCTGATCGAGAACCTCGCGACCGCACTGATCTACGAGATCGGCGCGGAGACGGGCGCTCGCGCGCACGCGGTGCACGTGTCGACGTCGCGCGGCTTCGCGCTGTGCAACATGTTCCGGCAAGCCGGCCACCGCGCGAGCATCGAGACCTGCGTGCAGTACCTGATGCTCGATCACGAAACGCATACGAAGCGCTTCGGCGCGAAAACCAAGCACTACCCGCCGATCCGGCCACGCGCCGAGCAGGACCTGCTGTGGACGCACATCGCGCGCGGCGAATGCACGTTCGTGTCGTCGGATCACGTGAGCTGGGGGCTCGAACGCAAGGGCGACCCGAACGTGTTCCGCAACGCGTCCGGTGGCCCGGGGCTCGAAACGCTGCTGCCGGCGTTCTGGACCGGGTGCGAACAGCATGGCATCGCGCCGACGCGCGTGGCCGAGCTGCTGGCGACGAACCCCGCGCGGCACTTCCTGCTCGACGACCGCAAGGGCTCGCTCGACGTCGGCGCCGATGCGGACTTCGTGATCCTCACGCCGGAACGCTACGCGTTCGATCCGTCGCGCAGCCTGTCGGCCGTGCAGTGGAGCGCATTCGAAGGGATGGAATTCACGGTGCGGATTGCCGCCACCTACTGCCGCGGCGCGCTCGTGTACGACGGCGAGCGCGTCGTCAACGCGGCAGGCTCGGGCCGCTTCCTGAAGCCGCACGGCAGCCGCTCGATCGCGTCGCAACAGGAGCAAGCATGAATCCGACGGATTTCCCTTTCCCGCCGCTGAACGCCGAACGCCTGAACGCACGCGTCGAGCAACTGGCGCGCTTCACGCGGCCCGACGTGCCGTGGACACGCCGCGCGTTCTCGCCTTTGTTCACCGAAGCACGCGCATGGCTCGCCGCGCAGTTCGCCGAGGCCGGGCTGTCGGTGTCGATGGACGCAGGCGGCAACCTGATCGGCCGCCGCGAAGGCAGCGGCCGCTGCACGAAGCCGCTCGTCACGGGCTCGCACTGCGACACGGTGGTCGGCGGCGGCCGCTTCGACGGGATCATCGGCGTGCTCGCCGGCATCGAGGTCGCGCATGTGCTGAACGAGCAGGGGATCGTGCTCGACCATCCGCTCGAGGTGATCGACTTCCTGTCCGAGGAGCCGAGCGATTACGGCATCTCGTGCGTCGGCAGCCGCGCGTTGTCGGGCGTGCTCGACGCGGGCATGCTGCGCGCGACGAACGCCGAAGGCGAAACGCTCGCGGCGGCATTGCGCCGCATCGGCGGCAATCCGGACGCGCTGCGCGAACCGCTGCGCGCGCCGGGCAGCACGGCCGCGTTCGTCGAACTGCATATCGAACAGGGGCCCGTGCTCGAAACGCGCGGCTTGCCGATCGGCGTCGTGACCAACATCGTCGGCATCCGGCGCGTGCTGATCACCGTGACCGGCCAGCCCGACCATGCGGGCACGACGCCGATGGACATCCGCCGCGACGCGCTCGTCGGCGCCGCGCACCTGATCGAGGCCGCGCATGCACGCGCGTCGGCGCTGTCGGGCAACCCGCACTACGTGGTGGCGACGATCGGGCGGATCGCGATGACGCCGAACGTGCCGAACGCGGTGCCGGGGCACGTCGAACTGATGCTGGAAGTACGCAGCGACAGCGATGCGGTGCTCGACGACTTCCCCGAGACGCTGCTGGCCGGTGCGGCCGCGCGGCTCGATGCGTTGCGGCTGACCGCGCGCGCGGAGCACGTGAGCCGTGCGCGGCCGACCGACTGCCAGCCGCTCGTGATGGACGCGGTCGAGCAGGCGGCCGCGCAGCTCGGCTATCCGAGCATGCGGCTGCCGAGCGGCGCGGGGCACGATGCCGTGTACGTCGCGCCCACCGGGCCGATCGGGATGATCTTCATTCCGTGCCTGGGCGGCCGCAGCCATTGCCCGGAGGAGTGGATCGAGCCGCAGCAGCTGCTCGACGGCACGCGCGTGCTGTACCGGACGCTCGTCGCGCTCGATCGCTCGCTGGCGGGCGCGGCATGACCGCGGGGCAGCCGCGCGGCGTGATGCCTACGCCGTGCGCTGCCCTTCGCGCGGCCCGTGCCCTGTCCAGCGCTTGAACGCGCGCCGGAAGTTATGGGCGTCGCTGAACCCGACTTCGTGCGCGACGTCCTCGATCGACAGCCGCGGGTTGCTCAGCAGCGTGAACGCGCGCTTCCGGCGGATCGTGTCGATCACCGTCTGGTACGACGCGCCCTGGTCGGCGAGCCGCCGCCGCAGCGTGCGCTCGCTCATGCACAGCTGCGCGGCGATTTCGGCGAGCGACGGCGTATGCCGCAGGTCGCGCCGCATGATCCGTTCGATCGATTCGAGAAATTCGGTTCCTTCGGGTTCGGGCGGCAGCGCGTGCTGCAGGAATTCGAGCACCTGCCGGTGCGCGAGCGGATCGTGCGTCGGGATCGCGCGGCTGCCGAGCGACGCGTCGCACGACAGCAGGTTCTGCTCCTGCTCGAAGCGCACCGGGCACGGGAACACGCGCGCGTACTGCTCCGCATAGGCGGGCGGCGGGTAGCTGAGATCGATGACCTTCGGCTGGAACGCCGGGCCGACGAGCGAGCGCCCGATCTTCATGAAGCTGCTGAACGCTTCCTCGACGAGGAACGCCTCGATGTCCGGCTCGAGGAAGACGTTGGTCGCGCGGATCGACAGCGTGCGCGCGTCCGACACGAGGTCGAAGCGCATCAGCGGCCCCGTGTGGCGCTGCAGCTCGAGGCCGACCGTGATCGCGTCCTTCAGCGTGGGGCTCGTCAGCATCGCGTAGCCGACCAGCCCGATCGACGCGATCGTCTCGCTCGTGCCGAGTTCGAGGCCGAGCGCGCGCCGCGGCGCCATCTCGAGCGCACGCCGGATCATCGTGCTGGCCTGGCGCAACGAAATCCGGCACGACGGATTCGACAGGTCGGCCACGTCGAAGCCGAGCCCGAGGCACAGCCGCACGGGATCGATGCCCAGTTCCTTGCTTGTCTCCGCGAGGCACCGCAGTAAATGCACCGGCAGATTCGCCGTCGTATAACGGGCGGTATCGTCCATGGATGCTCCCTGTTTTTTTCCACGGATTGTACTCGTCCCGCCCGGCCGGGGTGCCGCCCCGGCCGTTATCGCCCACATGCCATGCGACCCCGCGTCAGAAGTAGTGGCGCAGGCCGACCGTCGCGCCGAGCTGCGTGGTGCTCGTGCTCGGCGCCTGCCCGTTCACGCCGACCAGCTGCGCGCCGATCAGCCCGCCGCGGTAGATCGCGTAGTCGACTTCCGCGTAGAGCATGCTGCGCTTCGACAGGTTGTAGCCGGCGATCACCTGGAACTGGCGCGCGCGACCGTCGAAATCCGGCGTGTAGCCCGACTGCGTGGTCCACCATGCGTTGACGGCCGCCGTGAATACCGGCGTGACGCGGTAGGTCAGCCCCGCGAGCGCCATCTTGCGGCGGCGGAAACCGCCGGGCGTCGACGGATCGACCACCTGCGCGGGCGAGATGATGCCGAGCGCGGCGAGATCGGTCGGGCCGAACGGGCCGTTCTCGAACGACGTGAAGTCGTTGTCGCGTGCGTTCTCGATATAGCCGGCGTTGACGGTTGCGTTGCCGAGCGTGACCGAGCCGCCGCCGCCGTAGATGTCGAATTTCGCGTGCGTGACGTCGTCCCAGCTGCGCATGAACGACGCGCCGACCGTAAACGGCCCCTTGTCCGGCGCATACGCGATCGCCGCGCCGGCCTGGCTGCCGAGCACGCCGCCGCCCGCCCGGCCGCCCGGTGCGTACTGCGCGAGCAGGTACAGGCTGCCGAGCTGCGCGCCGTACTGGATCATGTTGCTGGTGCGCGCGCCCGCGAGCATCGTCTGCTCCGGCTTGAACAGGTTGAAGTACGGATCCTGCGGGCCGGCCCACAGGTTCGACCCGTAGGTCAGCGACACCATCTCGAACGGGACGTTGTACTGCCGCCCGAGCGAGAGCTGGCCGAGCGACGTCGACGTGAGCCCCACGTAGGCGACCTGGAAGAAGTTCGGCGAGCCGGCCGGCACGATCGCGCCGCTGTTCGGGCCGAAGTGGCTTTCCACGTTGAACTGCGCGGACAGCCCGCCGCCCAGATCCTCCTGCCCCTTGAGGCCCCAGTAGCTTTCGGTCAGGCCGCCGCCGTCGGCCATCGAGATCTTGCGGCCGGTCGACACCGGCGTGCCGTCGGCGCCGTAGGACACGCCGTGCGTTTCGTAGCGGATGCCCGCGTCGATCACGCCGTAGAGCGTCACGTTGCTTTGCGCGTGCGCGCCGGCACTGGCCAGGACCATCATTGCGCAGCACGCCGCGCGAATGCTATCGGGACGATTCATTATTCTGGACTCCGCATCGGTCAGGGGGCCGGCGGCGTTGCACCGCCGGAAACGACTGTAGAAAGCCAAATTTGCGCGGGCCACGGCTGCGGCGGCCAATCTCGTGGTGCGTCGCGGCCACGCCGTTGCGCAGTGCGGTCAGGGCGCCGCGCGGGCCACGGCGCCGGGTTCGGCACGGCGCAGCGCGAGCCGCACGCACGGCGCGGCGGCCAGCACGGCCACGCACAGCACGTGCGCGACGTGCTGGCCGCCGAAGCGGCCGAGCAGCGCGCCGGACAGTGCGGTGCCGATCCCGGCCGCGAAGAACGTGACGACGAGCGTGCGGGCGACGAGCGAGCCGTCCGGGTCGACGTCGGACAGCATGCCGGTGAGGAACGGCACGATCACGAAGAACGCGCCGTTCAGCACGAACTGGCTCAGGAAGTACGCGCTGCCGCTGCGCGCGCTGAAGAACCATTCGATCGACCCGATCATCGCGAGCTGCGCGGCCCAGATCAGCACGAGGCGGTGCTTGTGGCTGGCCGGGTGCGACGGAATCGCCGCGCCGACGAAGCCGAGCAGCGACGACACCGACAGCAGCACGCCGATCGTCGTCGGCGACAGCCCGGCGCGCTCGCCGACGAAGCCGGCGATCGCCCATTGCGACGCCTGCACGCCATAGACGAGCGCGGTGACGACCCAGATCGCGATCACCGGCCGCCACGGCAGCGCGTGGCCACGCGCGCGCGCCTGCGACTGCGCGCTCGCGAATGCGTCGATGCCGCGGATCGCGGGCGCCAGCACCGCGACGACGGCCGCCAGCAGCGCGAACACCCAGCGGCCGAGCCATGCGGCCGGCAGCGCCGAGATCAGCACGAGGATGCCGCCGTTGATGCCGCCCGCGAGCAGGTTGATTTGCCCCCACAGGCGATCGGTCGACGCGCGCTGCGACACGCCGGACGCGACGACGACGAACAGCATCCCTTCGAACAGCCCCGTCATCCCGCGCGCGGCAGCCGCCGACACGAGGCCGGGCGCGACCGCGCTGAGCGCCTGTCCGGCGATGGTCCCCACGATGCCGGCCAGCGTGAACGGCCGCGCGGCGCGCGCGATCCGGTGCGACAGCAGCGCGCAACTGATCGCGATGCCGAGGATCTCGGTGCTGACGAGCGCGGTGGCCGTGCCTTCGTCGAGCCGGAAGCGCGTCATCACGGCCGCGACGAGGAACGGCGACAGGATCAGGCCGTTGGTGGCCGCCGCGAACGCGAGCGCGAGGCGGACGACGGCGCCCGTCGACGGATCGGGGCGCGACTGCGCGGCGGCGTGCAGCGTGACGGTGCTCATGAGGCCTCCTGGTTCGATCGCGGCCGATCTTGCGCGACGCCGGCCGTTTCGTGCATCGGGTATGTCCCTCGGCGGGCCGTCGCAGCCGGCGCGGAGACGGTTGCGTTTTGCTGCAGCCCGAACAGCGTGCGCAGGTACGGCGTGAGGAAGCGGCCGTGCGGGTCCATCCGTTCGCGCAGCGCGAGGAAGTCGTCCCAGTGCGGGTAGCACGCGGCGAGCTCGGCCGCGCGCAGCGCATGCACCTTGCCCCAGTGCGGCCGCCCGCCATGATTGCGGCAGATCGCCTGCACGCCCGAGAAGTACGCGTCGAACGGCATCCCGCGATACTGGTGCACGGAGATGCGCACGCTGTCGCGCCCGTAGTCGGGGCTCAGCCAGATGTCGTCGCCGCGCACCCAGCGGTACTCGATCGGGAACATCAGCGGGAAGCTGCGGCGCGCGATGAAATCGCGGATTTCGCGCAGCGCATCGGCGCCGCGTTCGGCCGGCACCGACCATTCCATCTCGTTGAAGCGCACGCGACGCACCGTCGACAGCATTGCGTAGCTCGCATCGACGTGCCGGCCGGGCGAGACGGTCGACGCGCACAGCTTGCTCAATGACGGGCACAGCGACGGCATGCGCCGGCCGAGCCCGCACAGCGCGCCGAACACGGTGTTCTCGAGGAACGATTCGGACGCGCGGTTAGCCCAGTGCACGGTGTCGGCCGGCGCGTCGGTCATGTCCCACGCCTTGGTCAGCACGGTATCGGTATGCGGGAACCAGTAGAACTCGAACGAGCGGTGCTTCGCGATCAGCGCGTCCGCCTGCGCGAGGCAGTCGTCGAGCTGCATGCCGCCGCGTTCGAGGCGCAGGTTGAATGCGGGCACGAGGCGCAGGCCGATTTCGGTCAGCACGCCGAGTGCTCCGAGCCCGATCCGGCCGCCCGCGAACAGTTCGGGATGCGTGTCGGCCGTCGCGCGGATCTCGCTGCCGTCCGCGCACAGGAAAGTCAGGCTGTCGATCTGCGTCGACAGGTTGCCGAGCGTGATGCCGGTGCCGTGCGTGCCGGTGCTGGTCGCGCCGGCGATCGACTGCACGTTGATGTCGCCGAGGTTCTCCATCGCGAGGCCGTGCGCGGCGAGCGCGGGACCCAGCGCCCACAGCCGCGTGCCGGCATGCACGCGCGCGACGCGCCGGTCGCGGTCGACGTCGATCACGCCCTGCATCGCGTCGAGCGACAGGATCACGTCGTCGGTCTGCACGAGCGGCGAGAACGAATGACCGGCCCCGGCCGCGCGCACGGTTGCGCCGGACGCCGCCGCATCGCGCAGCACGGCCGCGAGTGCGGCGCGCGACGCGGGCGTCGACACGGTTGCATCAGGACTGCAGACATATCCCGACCAGTTGCGCCACATGCGTTGTCTCCCTGGGTTTCGTTCGAATGATTGAGGCGGAGCGGGTTGAACGAAGGCCGTGCAGCCCGCTAGAAGAAGCTCTTGCCTTCGCCGCGATAGGTGGGCGCCTCGCCGACCACGCGGCCGCCGCGGATCAGCAGCAGCGTGTTGAAGCGCTCGCACAGTTCGCCGGCCTTCGCGTGGCGGAACAGGAGCGGGTCGCCGATCGCCGGCGCGAAGCCGTGCGGCACGCGCACGGGCGTCTGCACTTCGCCCGCGCCTTCGTTGGCGATCAAGGTGCAGCCGGCCGGCAGCCACGGGCGCGGCAGGCGGCTCTTGCCGGCCGGGCCCGACGCGACGTAGCCGCCGCCCAGGCAGGTCACGATGCCCGGCTGCGGCCGCCGGACGACCTGCAGCGCGAAGCCGGCGGCCGGCTGCGCATGGAATGCCGCGTAGTGGTCGAACAACGCCGGCGCGTAGAGGCCGGAGCCGGCCGCCAGCTCGGTGACCGACGGGTCGCCGAGCGTGCTCTCGAAGCTGCCGGTGCCGCCGCCGTTCACGAAGCGCAGCCGGTGGCCGGCTGCGACGAGCGCCTGCACGGCGGCCTGGCGGCGCGCGTTGATCTCGCGCGCCGAGCGGCGCTTCAGGTGGCGCACCAGCGCGTTGCGTGCGCCGCCGCCGGGTTCGGTGTCGGCCACGCCGGCAATCTGGCCTTCGTAGCCCATCAACCCGTCGAGCCGCACATGCTGCCGCTCGCGGATGCGGTTCGCGAGCGCGAGCGCACCGGCCGCGTCGCGCACCGGCGAGCGGTACATGCCGAAGTACAGGCCCGGATACGCGGACGACATGTCGAGGTCGATCGCGAGCGGGATCGTCACGCGTTCGTCGCGGGCGATGCGGTCGATCGCGTCGACCTGCGCGCCGTCGTCGATCATCAGCGTGATCGAGCGGCCCTGCCGGAGCTGGGCGGCGACCGCGCGCAGGTCGTCGGGCTCGACGGTCGGATACGCGACGACGATGTCGTCGAACCCGCCTTCCGCGAGCCACGCGCCTTCGGCGGCCGAATAGCACAGCAGCCCCTGCATGAACGGGCCGGCGGCGAGCACCGCGCCGATCAGCTCGCGCGAACGCACCGATTTCGTCGCGAGCCGGATCGGCATGCCGCGTGCGCGGCGCTTCAGGTCGGCGAGATTCGCATCGAGACAATCGAGATCGACGAACGCGGCGGGGAGCCGGCGGCCCGCGAGCGCGTCGCGATAGTACGCATAGTCTCGGACGGCATCAGGGGCGCGAAGCGGGAGGTCTGCACGGCTCATGGAACGGGCTCGGCTGGGTCGGTTGTGCGTCGCGCCGACCGTTCGGCGCGTGTCGGAAATCAGCATAGGGCCGGCCAAAATGGTGACCAAGCGCTGAGCGGGTCGTTAGACGGGTCCGATCCGGCCATCCGCATCGGCCACGTCGGCAGCACATCCCCGCCCGCCGTGCGGCTGGACCGCGCCTTGCTTGGTGCCGCGACGCGCATCGCGCGTGCGGGCCCGAACCGCCGCCGCGCGGGCACGGCGCGCCCATGCGCGGGTTCGTCTATGCCGCAACGAAATGCGTTTCAAACGTCGTGCCGGGCGTGGCCGGCGTGCGCACGTTTAGTGCCCGCGTTCTAGATCCGCTTTTGACTGCGTGCCGGATTCGACCTAGAACCTACTCGCGGATGCACCGGCGAAGAACGGCATGACGTGACGAGGAGGCGACGTGAAGAAGAACAGGGCTTTCTGGCGGCGCACAGGCGCGATCGTGACGATCGGCGTGGCCGTTGCGATCTGGCGGTACGAAGCGGCGACGCCGGCCGAGGCCGCGTCGTCCGGCACGCCGGCCGAGATGGCCGGCACGCAGGCCGTCGCGGCCGATGCGTTCGGTACCGGTGCCACGACACCCGGGCCCGAAGAGCGGCGGCTCGATGTCGACGCGCTGCGCCGCAGCCTCGCGGGGCGCCCCGACGCGGATGCCGAAGTGAAGCGCATCGTCGCGTTCGCGAGGTTCCGCGACGAAGTCGCCGCGTACGGCGATCGCCGCAACAGCCTGCCGCAGGCCGAGCGCACCGCGCTCGCGCGCCGGATTCTCGACGAGCTGCCCGACCACGTCGCGCGCAACGAGATCGTGCCCGTGCAGGCCGAAGCGCTCAGCGCAGCGCTGCTGACCGATACCGAGGCCGATCCCGCGACCCGCAGCGCGGCGCTCCAGTCGATGCGCGCGCAATGGGATGCGTATGCGCAGCAGACGGTCGGCCCGTCGCCCGCGCAGGATCCGCGCTATCTCGCGTACGAACAGCAGAGCCGCGACGTCGTCCGGCAGGTTCAGGCGAGCATTCCCGATCCCGACCAGCAACAGACCGTCATCGCGCAGCGCCTGCAGGCGCTGCGTGTCCAGCTGTTCGACGGCGCATCACCGTCCGGCGCGCACTGAGCGCCGAATCCGCGACGCCGGGACGATGCCCGGCGGCCGCGTCATGTTCATTGACCAGGAGGGGAGATGTCCACAGCACGATGCCTGCTGCGCGTCGCCGTTGCGACGCTGCTCGGTTGCGCGGCACTGAACGGCCACGCGGCCGACACGACGATGCCGGATCCGTCGATTCCATATTATTCGTGGTACGAAGTGACGTTGCCGGAAAGCAGCGGCGCGTCGTGCGGCAACGGGACGCCGATGCGCTTCTACATCAATCGCGCGCAGTCGGACAACCTGCTGTACATGATGGAGCCGGGCGGCGCGTGCTGGGACTACGGCACCTGCACGCAGACGTCGACCGGCGCCGAGGCCGGCCTCGGCGGCTTCAATCCGGACGGCATCCCGCACAACTACATGAACGGCACCGCGAACGAGGCGCTGCTGTCGTCGTTCCTGTCGCCGCTGCTCACGCGCATGGATCTCGCGCACATTCTCGTCGGCGAACCGAAGGTCGAGACGCAGCAATGGACACAGGTTTTCGTGCCCTATTGCACCGGGGATATCCACATGGGCAGCGCGGTGCGCAACTACACGTCGCCGACCGGCGACTGGCGCCTCCAGCACTACAGCGGGCTGAAGAACATCCAGGCCGTCGCGCAGTGGCTGACGTCGCACGGTTTCGGCAAGCCGAACCGGCTGCTCGTGTACGGGATGAGCGCAGGCGGCTACGGCACGCTCGCGAACTATGCGACGCTGCGCAACACGCTGCAGCCGCAGGCGCACAGCTCGCTGCTCGACGATGCGGGCACCGTGTTCAACACGCCGTTCGACGCCGATGCCGCCGCGCATCCGTCGGTCGGGCTGTATGACAAGGTGCGCACCGAATGGGGGATGACGGGCCCCGACGGGATGATCACCGTGAACAGCCGGCTGACCAGCCATTTCGATCCGGACAACATGGGGAGCGCGTATGCGGCGCTGTCGGCGACTTATCCGCACGACCGCTTCGGTTTTTCGAGCTATCAGCGCGACAAGATCATCGCTGCGTATCACTATCGCGCGTTCGTGCCGGCCGTGATCGCGGCGCCCGACGACGCGACGAAGGATTCGCTGTCGCTCGCGATGTTCGCGACGGAGCTGGACGGGTTGAAGCAGACGCTGAACCCGTTGCCGAACTTCGGCTACTTCATGCCGTGGGCGCGCAACGATTTCATCGACAATCACCAGGTGACGGCGGTCAGTTTCACCGGGTCCGGGATCCACGAGAACGGCACCGATGCCGATATCGGCACCTTCGTCGACAACCTGCTGAACCAGCAGGATCCGGCCGATACACCGGTGATGAAGGCGTTCCGCACGCAGCAGTGGTCGGACTTCACGTTCTCGACGTTTCTCGCGTGGATCGACAGCGTGTTCAACCTGACCGGCGAAGCGGGTCCGATCTCCGGACACAGGGCGTGACGCGGTTTGCGTGAGCGGGCGGCGGCGCGCGTGTGTGCATGTGCATGCCGCCGTTTCGTCAGCGCAGTTGCAGTTGTGCGTTCAGAACGGCTCGTCGTCGAAGCGGGACGAAGCCGGCCGGCGTTTCAGGTCCTTCAGCCAGTCCCGGACCTTGTCCGGATCGTCGAACTCGCGCAGCGCCACGGTCAGGTCGTGGTTGCTGCGCTGCATGCCGGCAATGTCGCGCGTGAGCATGCGCATCACGGTATCGGGCGCGATCTTCACGGACGACGCGATCCCGTACGTGCGCCGGAAGCCGGTTTCGACATGCTCGATTTCCTGGTCCAGCTCGCGAAGCTGCTCCTCCAGGATGCCGTTGTAGTGCGTCAGCCGCGCTTCGCTCAGGCCGTCGATCGCGCGCCGGTCGATCTGTTCGATCTCCAGCTGCAGCTCCAGCAGCTGCAGGAGATTGCCTTTCGCATACGCGTGGTTGACGCGCTGCATCAGCACGGTCTTGCGTGCCTGCTCCTGCGGGTCGGTTTCGCGATCGGGGTGCAGCGCGCTGGCGAGCTTGCGATAGACCTCGCGGATCGACTTGCTCGATTCGGCCTGCTCGGCTTCGCGTTTGGCCGCCGCGGCCGATTGCCGGGGCGCTTTCTTGCGTTTCGCGCGCTGTGCCTCGCGGGCCTCGTGGGCGGCCATGTCGCGCTCGAACTGCGCGTCGAGTTCCGCCTGCATGCGCTCGGCGAGTTCGTCGGGTGACAGCCCGTCGAGATCGTCCTTCGGTTCGACGGCGGGTGCCGGCTCCGGCTTTGGCTTCGCCGGTGCACGATCGACTGTGGCATGGTCGTCGTCGCCCGATGCGTTGTGCCGGTTGTAGATGATTTTCAACGCAGCGTCGTCGCTGACGTCGAGCAGGTTGCGCGCCATGTCGGCGATCATCCCGGACAGCGTGCGCTGCTCTGCCTTGCTCAGGCCCTTCTGCAAGAATGCGTCGTCGAGCAGGTTGAGCAGCCTGATCCTCAACGCCGTCGACGCCTGTTCGAGCGGCAGCAGCCCGTCGACGAATTTCGTCTGGAAGGTCGGCGTCACGGCGTCCCACGCGCCAAGCCGCTCGCGCCGCTTCTCGATCTGCTCGACGAGCGTGTTGAACGTGTTCTGGGCTTTGGACAGGCTGGCTGTCTCGTGGCCGGGTGCGATGACGACCGCGGCACCGCGACGTGCGGTCATGATGAAGATCCTCCGGCCGCGGCGGGAGGCCCGGCAGGCCGGTATTTTAGCCGGATGGGCTGCGGAGCGGCCGGCGGCGCGTTACGGTTTCCCCGTAACCGCCGGCGCACCCGATTCCGCGCGCGGTGCGCCGTTCGACCCGTAGGCCGCTTCGGCGGGCTGGCGTTCGGCGGCGCGCTTCGCCGCCAGCCGCTCCTGCGCGGCGGCGATGTCACCCGGATAGTTGTCGCCGCCGGCCTCGGCCGCGTCGTAGCCGACCGATTCGAGGTCGAGCAGCTCCTGGCGCACCTGGGCGCGCGTGACGGTCGACTGCGACGACTGCGCGTACGACGCGGCGGGGCTGGCGAAGAGGGCGGTGGCGGCAGCGGCGACGGCAGCGATGACGATGACGTATTTCACGGTTTCCCCAGACGGTTTCGTTGCGGTCCGGCACGCATTCGCGCGGCCGAACCGACGACACCAGTTTAGGAACCCGGAGCGGCCGGATAAACAGCGAATCCTGGCGAACAGTATTCCAGAATGCGCGAGAGTGGGCCGTGCATGCCGCCGTTGCGTCAGTCGCCGAACAGTTGCCCCTGCCCGGAGATCACGCGCTCGAAATCGTCGCGCAGGAACGGCAGGATCGCATCGGCGACGGGCTGAAGCTGGCGGCTCAGGTAGAACGCATAGTCGATCGGCGAACGCATCGTCTCGAGCGGCTCGGGGCCGGCCGTCGTCATCACGTAGCTGATCCAGCCGCCGCGCTGGTACTGCAGCGGCCGCCCCTGCGCGTGGTTGAACTCGTCGGCGATCCGCGCCGCGCGCACGTGCGGCGGCACGTTGCGCTCGTATTCGCGCAGCGGCCGGCGCACGCGCTTGCGGTAGACGAGCTGGTCGTCGAATTCGCCGGACAGCGTGCGCTGCACGTAGTCGCGGATGAAGTCCTGATACGGCTCGCGCCGGAATACGCGCCGGTACAGCTCGCGCTGGAATTGCTGCGCGAGCGGCGTCCAGTCGGTGCGCACCGTTTCGAGACCCTTGAAGACGAGATCCTCGCCGCCGTCGGCCGCGGCCGCGAGCCCCGCGTAGCGCTTCTTGCTGCCTTCTTCCGCACCGCGCACCGTCGGCATCAGGAAACGGCGGTAATGCCGCTCGTATTGCAGCTCCAGCGCGCTGTCGAGCCCGAAGTGTTCGCGCAGGTGCGCCTGCCACCAGCGATTCACGCGCTCGACGAGCGCGCGGCCCTTGGCGCCGGCTTCGGCATCGTCATGCGCGCGGCCGAGCCACACGAATGTCGAGTCCGTATCGCCGTAGATCACTTCGTATCCCTGGGCTTCGATCAGCTCGCGCGTGCGGTGCATGATCTCGTGGCCGCGCATCGTGATCGACGACGCGAGGCGCGGGTCGAAGAAGCGGCAGCCCGTCGAGCCGAGCACGCCGTAGAACGAATTCATGATGATCTTCAGCGCCTGCGACAGCGGCGCGTTGCGCTGCCGCTTCGCGTCGTCGCGGCCTTCCCACACGCGGCCGACGATACCGGGCAGGCAGTGCGCGGTGCGCGAGAAGCGGGCGCCGAGAAAGCCGGGCACCGAGGCATCGTCGCCGGGGTGCGCGAGCCCTTCGATCAGGCCGACCGGATCGATCAGGAACGTGCGGATGATCGACGGGTAGAGGCTCTTGTAGTCGAACACGAGCACCGAGTCGTACAGGCCGGGGCGCGAATCCATCACGAAGCCGCCGGGGCTGTTCTGTCCCGTCACGTCGCCGAGGTTCGGCGCGACGTAGCCGAGCCGGTGCATGCGCGGCAGGTACAGGTGCGTGAAGGCCGCGACCGAGCCGCCGGTGCGATCGGCCGCGAGGCCCGTGACGCTCGCGCGTTCGAGCGCGAAGGACAGCAGGTCGGCCTTGTCGAAGATGCGCGTGACGAGCTCGCAGTCCTTCAGGTTGTAGCGCGCGAGCGCGGGCTTGTCGTGATCGAAGCGGCGCTGGATCTCGTCCATCCGCTGGTACGGGTTGTCGATCGACTTGCCTTCGCCGAGCAGCGACTGCGACACGTATTCGAGGCTGAACGACGGGAACGTCCACGTCGCGGATTTCAGCATGTCGATGCCGTCGAGGATCAGCCGGCCGGCCGCGCCCGCGAAGAAGTGGTCGGGCTGCTGGCCGTGCGCGCGCCAGTCGAGCACGCTGCCGCCGCGCCCGAGCTTCAGCGGGATGCCGTATTGCTCCGAATGGGCATGCAGGATGCGCAGGTCGAACTGCACGAGATTCCAGCCGATCACCGCGTCGGGATCGTGTTCGTCGAACCATTCATTGAGCCGGGCGAGCATCGCGGGCCGGCTGTCGCAGTAGTCGAGGGCGAAGTCCAGGGCGTTCGCGCCGCCGCTCGCGTCGCCGTTCGGCGGGCCGAGCATGTAGACCTGCCGCTGTCCGCAGCCTTCGAGCGCGATCGAATACAGTTCGCCGTGGACGCTGGTTTCGATGTCGAGCGACACGCAGCGCAACGTCGGGCGGTAGCCGTCGGCCGGTTTCAGTTCGCCGACGGTCAGCGTGCCGTCGCCGCCGGGCTGGCCGCGAAACTGCACGGAGGCCGTGATGAAGCGCTCCATCGCGTAGCGGTCGGGCGGCTGCACGTCCGCCTCGTAGACGTCGACGCCGGCGGCCGCGAGCCGCTTCTGGAGCCCGGACAGATGGCGGTAGCGCTTGCAGTAGAGGCCGACGACCGGGCGCTGCCGGAAGTCGCGCAGCGCGAGCGGGCGCAATTCGGCCTCGCGCTCGCCGGCCAGCGTGCGTTCGGCGAGCGCCTGCTGCTCGGCCGGAATGAACGCGACGGCTTCCTGCGGGCGCAACCGTACGCGGCGCGGACCGTGTTCGGTTGCCAGCCAGAACTCGATCTCGATACCGGATGCGGTGTCCCGCCAGTGGCGGGTGAGGATGAAACCCTGCTCGAACGCCGTCAAAACGCTTGCTCGTCGTGGATGCTCAGGCGGCGGATTTTAGCGCTTGAATGCAGGTCGTGCCGACGGCGGCGCGCATGGCAACAGGTGGCAGGACGCCATCGGACGATGCGCCGTCCCGTACGGGCCGACTGGCGTCCCGATTTCTCGGCGCTGCCAACGGCAGGCGCGACAGTTCGCGGGCTGGGCAGGCGAAGGAGGGTGCCGTTGCGCATCCTGCGCACGTCGTGTCGACGGGAAGAGGAAGCGACCGACGAATGACGCTCGTGCAATGCATGCGATGCGATGGAAGCGAGGACATGGCGACGCAGGCCGCGACGGCGGGAAGACTACCCGCTCCGCAGCATGTCGGGCACGGCGGATGACGGCCGCCGGCAAGCACTCTCTCCCTTCGACTGCAACCCGGGCATCATGCCGACGACGAAGTCGATGAAGGCCCTGACCTTGGCCGGAACGTGCTTCCGACTCGGATAGTAGACGTAAAGAGGGAACGTCTCGTCGCACCAGTCCGTCAGAACCGGCTCCAGCGTGCCCGCCCGCAGGTGCGGGTCGATTCCCAGGTCGATCACCTGCGCGATTCCGTAGCCTGCAAGGCAGGCGCCGATTTTGGTGCCCGCATCCGTGACCATCAGGTTCCCGCGGACGGCCACTTTCACTTTCTCGTTGTCACGCCAGAACTCCCAGTCGAAGGGTCTGCCGCTAGCCGGGTCGATGGCCAGGATGCATTCGTGGCCATCGTCGACCAGATCCTGTGGCGA
The DNA here is from genome assembly GCF_984667975.1 of Burkholderia pulmonis. Lineage (NCBI taxonomy): Bacteria > Pseudomonadati > Pseudomonadota > Betaproteobacteria > Burkholderiales > Burkholderiaceae > Burkholderia > Burkholderia pulmonis. The sequence goes on along the minus strand of NZ_OZ480187.1, from coordinate 3,150,817 downwards.
CATGGGCCGACCGCGTTGCGCCAGGTAGGACGGCGCGGCCACGGTCAGCACGCGCGGACTGTATAGCCGGCGACAGACCAGTGTCGAAGCGGAGGGCGGTCCGAACCGGATGGCGAGATCGAATCCGTCGCTGACCAGGTCCGGGAGGTCGTTGCGGGTTTCCAGCTTCAGGTGAAGCGCGGGGTGATCCTTCATGAACTGGGACAGCTCCGGCGCCAGCACGAGGCGGGCGAACGCGGCATCGCACGCCACGCGGAGCGTTCCGTTGACGACCGAGGTCTGGCCGGAAGCGCCGGCGGTCGCCTCTTCGATTCCCTGCAGCAACGGCAGCACCTTCGACAACAGCGCATGGCCGGCGTCCGTCACTTCAACGTGCCGGCTGGTGCGATGCACGAGCTTCGCGCGCAAGCGGTCTTCCAGTCGCTGGATGGCGCGGCTGACGGCAGGCTGAGTCTTGCCCAGACGAGATGCGGCACGACCGAAGCTCCCGGATTCGGCGATGGCCGCAAGGACGAGCAAGCCGCTGACCAGTCCTCCATCGAGGTCTTCCATGATCCATGCGTTCCTGTAATGGCAGCGATAACCGGGTCGCCGTAGCCGGGGGCGGGGACGATCGCTCACTATACGAGCCGTTCACCATTGAGGAAAGCGAACCATGACCCAGACCCAGGCCGTCGTCGCCTTGATCGACGACTATTTCAATCTGGCTTACGAGCCGAAGAGCCGTGACTTCGACAAGGTCTTTCATCCGAATTGCATGATTCAGTGGCTGGACGAAGGCCGGTTTCGCACCCTGTCGGCGCAGGAGTATGCGGCGCTCGTCAACGGGCGGCCGAGCCCTCGATCGACCGGTGCGCCCAGGGATGAAGCGATCCTCTCGATGGAGAATATCTCGGACGGTCTTTCAACCGCTACCGTGCGGGTGCGGATCGGAAACAGGCTGTTCAACGATCACTTCGTCATGCACAAGGTGGAGGGCAACTGGTTGATCGCAACCAAGGCGTCGGCCGTGGTGGGTACGTTCGACTGAAGCGCCGCGCTGCAGATGCGCATCAGTGTCCGGACGCATGAGCGCGCGACAGAAAACAGGCGAACACCGGCGAACGAAAAACCCCGGGGAATCGATGATTTGCCCGGGTTTTTTTACGCCGTCGAACCTGGTGCGGGATGCGCGGGCGGCGGATTTCGGTGCCTTGCTAGACGGCTTGCCGGAATGGCGTGCAATGATCGTAGAATTAGGGGTCAATTCAATCGGCCAAACGTCGTTCAATGAAAATCATGAAGAGTCGCGTCGCACGTGTTGTGGCGCATGCAGTGGTCGCGGCTTGTCTGTGCGGAAGCGGGAACGCGACATTCGCCGCGCCGAAACTGAAGATCCTGCCGGCGGCCACGGAAGCCAACTGGATACAGGCAGTCAAGCAGCATCGGACCAAGGACGGCGCAACCGTTGCCGAAGTGCTGGCTTATGCGGAGAAAATGAGGCCGCGTGTTTTCAAGGCCGGCCGAATCGAAGTCGGTTACAACGGTGCGACCGGCGTTGCCGATGCGGTGACGATCGGCTACTGGATCGGAACGAAGCGCGAGCCGGACGATGCGTACGTCGATCTCAACTATGCGATGTCGCCCGATGGCCGCGTGATGCCCGTGTCGCCTCGCGCGCAAATCGCGACGGCGCTGGAAAACGGACGGCAAGCATTCCTGCGTGCCGTCGACGACGCCTACCAGGACACCTGCCGCTCCGATCCCGATCATCCGCCGGCTTGCTGACACACTGCGCTCGCGACCGCTTCCGGACGATTCAGGCACCCGATACGCGTCGGGTCACGCGCCACGTCGTGCGTGCCGCGTCGTCCGGCCGCAGCAGCCAGCATTTGGCGACGACCGTGTGCCGTTTCTGCGTGACGTACTCGTCCACCGCGAGTTCGAGGGTATCGTCGCCGACGCGGGAAAGCGTTGCGGCGGCACCGGAGCCGTCGGCGAATTCGATCATGGCGGAATGCGGCTGCGCGGTGCGCGGCGCGTCGTTGTCGAGCGTCACGATGCTGCCGGGATAGAGGTGCGAATGGCGGGCGCGCAGCAGGAGGGTGCCATTACCGGATTCGTTCATCGTCATGAATAGGTCAGCACAATTTTCAATTAATTGAATGCCACCCGGTTGACGCCACGGAATCGTCATTCGTAGAATCGCTCGATCAAGAACAACACAATTCCGAGAGAGGCGCTATGGATGCGCGCAGCATGATCGCGGCGATCGCGAGTGGGCCGGTTCGGCAGGAACGGCTTCTCGAGCTCGATACTCCGCTTGGCACGACACGCAAACGTCCGGCTGATTGCGTGGGCACCCGTCGCGTACGTCGATCAGGCCTGATCGAATCATGCCGCAATGCCGCGTGACCCATCGCTTGCCTGGCGCCGGCCACGGGAAGCCGGTTCGTACATCATGCGTAGCGCGCCTGTCCTCGTGCGGGTTTCGTGCCTGCCGGCAGCCTGCCCGCGACACGGCGCATGGCGCGCGTCACACGGAACCGCCCGGATTGACGATAGGCGGCACAGGCCTCTCCAGGACGTCGCGTTACCGTCCATCGACCCACAGGCCGGCAAGTCCGGCGCCGCGCAACCGATGTCCCACTGACCCGGAATCCACATGAATTCACCCGCTCGGCCTGCCTCGTTACCTCGTGCGGCGGCACTCGTCATCGCGCTTCTCATCACGGTGCTGTCTCTGTCCAGCCTCTACGTGATATCGCAGAGGTTCCCGGGAAACTCGCAGATGATGGCTTTGCAACTGACCAGTTTCATCGAGGGCCTGGTGTTTCGTACCGGCCTGGTCTATCTGATCGTTCGATGGCACGGGGAGCATCGCGGTCAGCTGGCGTTCCGGCGTCCCGCGTGGCTGCTCGCGAGCTACGCGTTATGCCTGCTGGCGTGGCAGATCGCGCAGATGTTCCTGTACCCGGTCGTGCTGCACAGCCTGGTTGCCAATGGCGTCCATCTGACGGTCATCACCGGGCTCATGGCACCGGTGAATGCCGTTCTGTTTGTGTTCGGGGCCTGGCTTGCGTGGTGGTTCGTCACGCGCATGTTTCGCAACGATGCGTTACCCGACGCGCCGCGCGGTCATGCAGCGCCGTACATCGCAGGTCTCGCGGCCTGGCTGTTCGCGAGCGTATGGATGCTCTGGGTGACGTGGACGGTGCCGATGTTGCTCGACACCTTCGACGACAGCCTCGTGCGCGTGATGGTCAGTTACGTGGGTGCGGCAGCGGTTCCCGCAGCACTGGTCTTTGCGGGAGCGAAGCTCGGCCTGCCTCGTGATCTCGTTCGACTGCACGGCTGGCGCTTGCTGGGCGCGTCGCTCGCGGCGATGGCCTCCATCGCTGTGCTGTTCTATCTGGTGTTGCGCTTGCTTGGCAGCATGCTGGGGACGAGCGTATTGTCCGGAACGATGGCGATCGTCGCGCTCGGCGGCGCCTTTGTGGCTTACCGGGTGTGGTTCCGCGTGTTCTACGCTCCCGTGAGCCGCGACACGGTGGAAACGTCCCAGGGAATGCCGTCGTCGTAGAAGTCGAAGGCGGGGGGCGATTCGCCGGCGCATGATGCGTCGGCGGATCACCGGACGATCACCGGTTCCACCCCCCTCAAACATGCCCCTCATGCTCGATCGCTCCACCATGCCCCGTCGGTCCCGCCACCCTCACCGGCACCCCTGACGCTTTAGCCGCCCGCTTCGCCCACATCGCAGTCAATATCGGCACGAGAATCGCCGTCACGAGGCAAGCCGTCGCGACGATCGCCGTTGCGGCCGGCACCATCGGCTTGAATTTCGGAATCATCTCGCCGATGATCGCCGGGTTCGCGACCGCGGCACCGGCCGTCGACGATGCAGCAAGCCCGGCCGTGCCGTTGCCGCCGCCCAGAAACTTGTCCGCCAGAATCAGCGGCACGCCCGTCACGACGATCACCGCGAGCCCGAGCGCAATGCCGGGCAGCCCGCTCTTCGCGATCACGTAGAGATCGATGCCGTTGCCGAGCGCGAAGCCGAAGAACGGGATCAGCGGATGCACGCAGCGCCCGAACAGTTCGCGCAGGTCTTCATCGAGGTTGCCGAGCGCGAAGCCGATCAGGAACGGCAGCACCGCACCGACGAAGAGCCGCGTCTCGAACACTGCGATGCCGGCCGCGCCGAGGATCAGCATGCTGACGAGCGGCCCCGATTCGATCGACATCAGCACGAACGCGCCGGCCTCTTCCTTGCTGCCGTACTGCTGCATCACGGCCGCATAGAGGCCGCCGTTGGTCATGTCCATCGACGTCGTGATCGCGAGCAGCGACAGGCCGGCGAACAGGCCCGTGCGGATGCCGTCGTCGGGGATGAACTGCGCGGCGATCACCGTCGCGAGCCACGCGACCACCATCTTGGTCACGAGCAGCGTGCCCGACTTGCGCAGCACGATGCCGGTCGCGCGCAGGTTGATCGTCGCGCCCATGCAGAAGAACCAGACGGCGAGGATCGGCACCGTGCCCGCGATCAGGCCATTGGTGAACGAGCCGAAGTACTTCCCGGCGTTCGGCGCGAACGTGTGCACGCACGCGCCGAGCAGCATCGGGACCAGCATGAGCCCGCCCGGAATGCGGTCGATGGCCTGTTTCAGCTTCACGTCTCCTCCGTGGACGTCGATGCGTCCCGTTGTCGAATGATGTCTGCTGACTGACTATAGAACATGATTCGGAACGCTGGTCCGTTTTTGTGAAATTCGACGGTAGTCGTATACCCGTAAGGCTTTATTGGATTGATTGGAAAGGAATTTATCGGCCGTCAGGATCGAATCAAAAATCCGGATCGACGTTCCGAACTTGATGAATGTATGCTTCAATCTTCATCAGGGCGACCGGCGGAGTGGGTGCCGGCCGCGTATTCATTCCCCACGGAGAACCGGCATGGAAGTGCGACAGGGCATACACGGCGAACACGCAAAGACGCTCGACACGGCCGGCCTGCGCCGGCATTTCCTGGTGGAGAACGTGTTCGCGCCGGACGCGCTGTCGCTCACCTACAGCCATATCGACCGGATCATCGTCGGCGGCGCGTGGCCGGCCACGCGGCCGGTCGAGGTGCCGGCGTCGCTCGGCGCGGCGATGGGCGTGAGCCATCTGCTGGAGCGGCGCGAACTCGGGGCGATCAACATCGGCGGCCCCGGCTGGGTCGAGGCCGACGGGCAGCGTCACAAGGTAGGCACCGAGGAGGCGATCTACATCGGGCAAGGCGGGCAGGGTGTCGTGTTCGGCAGCGACGATCGCGCGCATCCCGCGAAGTTCTACCTGAACTGCGCGCCCGCACACACGGCCTGTCCGACACGCACGATCACGCTCGCACAGGCGTCTCCCGAAGCGCTCGGCGATGCGGCCACGGGCAATCGCCGCACGATCTACAAGTTCATCGTGCCCGACGTGCTGCCCACCTGCCAGCTGTCGATGGGGATGACGAAACTCGAACCCGGCAGCCTGTGGAACACGATGCCGTGCCATACGCACGAGCGGCGGATGGAGGTGTATTTCTACTTCAACCTCGCCGATGACGCGGCCGTGTTCCACCTGCTCGGCGAGCCGCACGAAACCCGCCACGTGGTCGTGCACAACGAGCAGGCGGTGATCTCGCCGAGCTGGTCGATCCATTCGGGCGTCGGCACGAAGGCGTACACGTTCATCTGGGGGATGGTCGGCGAGAACCAGGTGTTCAAGGACATGGATCACATCGCCGTTGCCGACCTGCGCTGACATCATGAAACGCGAGACGCCCGATCTTCCTGCCGCCGCTGCGCGTACCGCGCTCGCCGGCCTGTTCGACCTGACCGGCAAGGTCGCGATCGTCACCGGCTGCAACACGGGGCTCGGCGCGGCGATGGCCGTCGCGCTCGCGTCGGCCGGGTGCGACATCGTCGGCGCGAACCGGTCGGCGGCCGATGCGACGTCGGCGCGCGTCGAAGCCGCCGGGCGGCGCTTCGTCGACGTGCGTGCCGATCTGTCGACGCTCGAGCCGGTCGAGCGGATCGTCGGCGGCGCGGTCGATGCGTTCGGTCACGTCGACATCCTCGTCAACAACGCGGGCATGATCCGCCGCTGCGATGCGCTCGAATTCACCGAAGCCGACTGGGATGCCGTGATCGACGTGAACCTGAAGAGCGTGTTCTTCCTGTCGCAGGCCGTCGCGCGGCAGATGGTGCGGCAGGGGGGCGGCGGCAAGATCGTGAACGTCGCGTCGATGTTGTCGTTCCAGGGCGGCGTGCGCGTGCCGTCGTACACGGCGTCGAAGAGCGGCGTGCTGGGCCTCACGCGCCTGCTCGCGAACGAATGGGCCGCGCGCGGGATCAACGTGAACGCGATCGCGCCCGGCTACATGGAAACCGACAACACCGCACAGCTGCGCGAGGACAGCCGGCGCAGCGACGAAATCCTCGGCCGCATCCCGGCCGGCCGCTGGGGCGTGCCGGACGATCTCTCGGGCGCGGCCGTGTTCCTCGCATCGCGCGCGTCGGACTACGTGCACGGTCACACGCTCGCCGTCGACGGCGGGTGGCTCGCGCGCTGACCGCGCCGCGGCGGACGCGTTATGCTTTCCCGATTCGCACTTACGGATTCACGGACATGACAGCAACGCCCAGGCAGCGCAAGCGCGATCAGGCGAACCAGGAAGCGGCCGGCCAGCCGGCGGGCGACCCGTCGGCGGCCGGCAGCGCCGAGAAGGCCGATTCGGTTGCAGCCGTCGGCAAGGTCTTCACGATCCTCGCCGCGCTCGGCGATCGCCGCGAGATCGGCATCAGCGAACTGTCGCAGCATCTCGGCATGTCGAAGACGACGGTCCATCGCTTCCTGCAGACACTGAAGACGCTCGGCTACGTCGCGCAGGAAGGCGAGACCGACCGCTACCGGCTGACGATCCGGCTGTTCGAACTCGGCAGCAAGGCGCTGGAGAGCGTGGACCTCGTGCGTGAGGCCGATCTCGAGATGCGCCGCATCGGGCAACTGACGCGCGAAGCCGTGCATCTCGGCGCGTTCGACGAGGACGCGATCATCTACATCCACAAGATCGACGCCGATTACGGGCTGCGCATGCAGTCGCGGATCGGCCGGCGCAATCCGCTGTACAGCACCGCGATCGGCAAGGTGCTGCTCGCGTGGATGTCGCCCGGCGAGGCGCGCGCGGTGCTGGCGGGCGTCGAGTTCAGGAAGTCGACCGCGAAGACGCTGGCGTCGGCGGACGCAGTGCTGAGCATCCTGCCGCACGTGCGGCAGCAGGGTTACGGCGAGGACAACGAGGAACAGGAAGACGGCCTGCTGTGCCTCGCGGTGCCCGTGTTCGACCGTTTCGATCGCGTGATCGCGGGGCTGTCGCTGTCGTTTCCGACGATGCGTTGCGGCGCGGACACGAAGGCCCATTACGTCGCACTGCTGAAGGAAGCGGGGCAGGCGATTTCCGCGCGGCTCGGGCATCGTCCGGCAGCGGCCGGCGTCGAGCCGACGACGGTCGCGCAGGATTGAGCGCGCCGGATACGGCGCTACAATCTGCGCCGCGCCGGTCGTGAACCGGCGAACCCGGAACACGACGACGTGAAGGACCAATCATGCGGATGAAAATGGCGATGCGTGCGTGCATCGCGATGCTGGCGATCGGCGCGAGCCTGGGCGCGAACGGCGCGCAGGCAAAGAGCACGGTGGATTGCGGGAAGCTCGACGCGGCCACGAGCGGCCCGGACGACAACTTCCGGCCGCCGGCGTTCGGCACGGTCATCGGCGCGGGGCGCGCGTATTTCTACTCGGCGCCCGATGCGCAATGCGTGACGAAGCGGACCTTCATCGTTCCCGGCGATTCGGTGACCGTCTACAAGTCGCACGGGCGCTGGTACAACATCATGTACGTGAACGGCAAGACCGGCGACGACTTCGAGGGCTGGGTCGAGCAGGGCCGCGTTCACCTCGGCGGTCAATACGGCGCGCAGTAGTCGCCGGCCGCATGCGCAGGCGGCGGCGCTCCTACGCCGACGCCCACGCGAAATCGCGCTGCAGGCTCTCCGCGCGCAGCGGCCGCTGATACAGGTAGCCCTGCGCATACTGGATCCCGACCGCATGCAGCGCGCGATGCTGCGTTTCCGTCTCCACGCCTTCCGCGATGATCTTCAGGTCGTAGTGATGCGCGACGGCGGCGATCCCCTCGATGAGTCCTGCACCGCCGTCGTTCAGCTGCGTGACGAACTGCCGATCGATCTTCACGTAGTCGAACGGAAAGCGCGACAGCATGTCGAGATTGCTGTGATGCGTGCCGAAATCGTCGATCGCGAACTTCGCGCCCTTCGAGCGCAGCGCCTGGAAGATCTCGGTGGTGCGCGCGTTCTTCTCGAGCAGGATGCGCTCGGTGATCTCGAGCACCAGCGTAAAGCCGGGCGGCAGCGCGTGGATCGCTTCCTCGACGATGGACACGAACCGCACGCGCTCGAGATCCTTCGGCGCAACGTTCACGGCGATGCGCAGCGGCACGGACGGCGTCAGCGCGGTCAGTTCGGACACGGCCGTGCGCAGCACGAATTCGGTGATCTTCGGCAGTACCGTGCTCGATTCCACCTGCGGGATGAATACGGCCGGGCTGATGGCCCCCCACTTCGGATGATGCCAGCGCAGCAGCGCCTCGACGCCGACCGTCCTGCGCGTCTGCACATCGACGATCGGCTGGTACACGACATGGAACTCGTTGCGCCTGAGCGCCTGGCGCACGGCCTTCAGCAACAACCGCCGCGGGGCCATCGCCAGCAGGTAGGCGGCCATCACGAGGCCATCCGCCAGCAGCACGATCGTTGCGCAGATGAACCGGTAGTGGCGCTCGACCTGTGACGCGTAGTTCGCCGATGCGGCGACCGTTACCGTGAACGGCCAGCGGCGTGACGCGATCGTGCTGCCGTCCGCGGGCGCCGCATCCGCTTCCGGCGCGAACTTGCCGTGCTGGTCGAGACGGCCCGCGCCGGCGATCGACAGCGTGGCGACGGTCGCGCCGTCGCCGTCGCCGTGCGCGAGCGCGTCGGCCACGTAGTCGCCCTCGATCAGATACAGGACGCCCGCGCCGTGCGCGGTGGACCGGAACACGGACAGCACCGGAATGCCGTGCTGAAACGGCGTCTGGCGCAGCAGCGTGACGACCATCGATCCCGGTTTGGGCTCGCGCGCGTACGCATCGAGCGGCAGGTCGATCGCACCGAGCGCCGACGAGCACGTGACGCGGCCGTCGTTGACCAGCGCGACCGCGCGCAGGTAGCGCAGGCGAGTGCTCACTTCGGCCAGTGTCCGGAACACCGTCGGGCAGGGCCGCCCGACCAGCGCGGTCAGTTCGTCCGCGTGCCGGAGGCGCACGCCGTCCAGGATGCGGTCGACGGAAGCCACGATGTCGTTCGCGACGACGCGCTCATGCGTGGTGACGGCCTCGCGCGCGTAGCGATCGGCAAGCGCGATCGCGAATGCGGGCACGAGCACGCAAACGATGACGGCGATGAACAGGACAACACGCGGCCACGCGCCGCTGCGCTGGAAAACTGGCTTCGAGCCTGGCGTGAGCGCCGACATTCCCGCGATTGCCTTTGGTGTTGTACGCATGGCGTGGCAAGTCGAACCGGTCGACGCGGAAACGGCGCGCATGCCGCATGCCTGGTTTGGGCCGTGCGGCTCGCGCGCCGGATTCGGGACGCCGGTCGATCCGGCCGTCGCGACGGGCATGGACGCAGCCTGTGCGCGATCGGCCATTCATCTGGCAGCATTCCTCAATAACATGCCTCCACCAAGCATGTATTTCGGCGCAGCGTACCGAAAAGAGCCCCGGCCGCACGAGGGTGCAGCCGGGACAAAAGACACCGTCTCTTGGCACGAGGATGGTGCGCGGCAAGTATAAGATGCGGCGCGATATTACGAAATATTGTTGTCTAAAAAATGGTGAAGTTTTGTGATTGTGTCGCAAAAAGAAACATTTCCCCGAGGCGCCGTTTTCGGTGCGCAGCCGCCAGCGCGCTCGCGTCGCGCGGGACGCCGCGTTACGACGCGATCAGCGGTGGCGTGCTGTCGAAAGGAGAACGACAGGAATGGCGGGGGCTGCTGGAGCGCATCGCCGATCCGGCGATGCGGGCCGGCATCGTCGGCACGTTCATCGAGGCGCCGAAGCGGCCTGACGTGGGATGAGGGACGTGGTGGCGGCGCGTGGCGCCGGCCGCGATTCAGAAATCGTTGCGCATCTTGTGCAGCAGGTCGCCGGCCGACTGGTGCGTGTCCACCGCGGTGAGGACGTCGGTCACGAACCACGGCAGGTTCAGTTGCGTATCGGAATCGCCGACGCATACGCGGATCGGCGGCGCCGTCGACGGCGAGCGGGCGTTCTGCGCGGCATCCCGCGACGGCACGCAATTCTTCGCATGGGCCTGGGCGGGACCGGGCGCGGCGGCACCGGAGAGTGCACCGGCGGTGGCCGGCACGCTGGCGGCGGCAAGCAGGGTCAGGACAACGACGGCGGCAACGTGTTTCATGAGGATTCTCCGGCGATGCCCGTTCGACCGTGCGGGCGGCGGCGAGTTCGTCGGTGGCGCGATCGCGTTGCCGGTTCGTCCGCTCAGCCGCGCGCGACGCTGGCCGCCCGCGCCGGCTGCCGGCTGCGCCACTGCTGCGGCGATTCCCCGGTCCAGCGCCGGAACGCGCGCGTAAATGCGCTGTGCTCCGAATAGCCGAGCAGCCAGGCGACTTCCGCAAGCGTCAGCCGCGGATCGTTCAGGTGGTCGATCGCGAGCCGCCGCCGCGTGTCCTCGCGCAGGATCCGGTAGTTCAGCCCGAGTTCGGCCAGCCGGCGATGCAGCGTGCGCGACGACACGTGCAGTTCCGACGCGATCTGCTCGATGCTCGCCTCGCCCTGCGTCAGCAGGCGCGCGACGGCTTCGCGCACCGACTGTTCGAGATCGTCCGTCTGTCGCAACTCGGCGAGCAGCGCACCCGCCTGGCGCTCCATCATCTGCCGCAGCGCGTCGTCCGGCTGTTGCAGCGGCTGCGTGAGCAGGTGCAGCGGGAACGCGAGCCGGTTCACCGGCTGGCCGAAGCGTACCGGGCAGCCGAAGTAGTCGAGGTACGGCCGTTCGTCGCCGGGCGACGGGTGGACGAAGCAGACTTCGTCGGGCCCGTTGCGTGTGCCGGTGATGTTGCGCGCGAACTGCACGACGGCGGTCAGCGCGACTTCGTCGACGAGCGGGCCGAGCGGTTCGGGCGCATCGTGCCATTCGATCGCGACCGACGCCGCCTCGATGCGCACTTCCATGCGCGCGACGTTCGCGATCAGGTGTTCGTACTGCTGCCAGCGCGCGAGCGCGGTACCGGCGTCGCGGCACGCATGCAGCGCATAGCCGAGCGCGCCGAGATGCGCGGGCGTGATCCGCTGGCCGACGTGCAGGCCGAGCAGCGGATCGTCGAGCGCGTGGACCGCGCGTTCGAGCAGGCCTCGCCAGTGCGCGCTCGCATAGAGCGTCAGCCCGCGGTCGTCCTCGGGCGGCCGCGCCTCGCCGAGCACGCGTGCCGCATCCTTGCCTTGCTCGGACAGGTAGTCGAACAGCAGCCGCACATAGGTGCTCGAGTAGTAGACGCGCTGGGTCGAGAGCGGGGAGGCGGCGGGCATGGCGGAAAGTGTCAAGTAATCGTCGGCAAGTGTCAACGCGGGACGACCCGTGCGCGACCATACTGCCCGGCAGTTCCCGATCGAGGCTGTCGACATGCCGACCGAGTTGATGACGTGGCTCCATGCGTTCCTGGGTAACGACGTGGACTGGAAGCAGGTGCTGCTGATCGGCATGACGCCGGTGTTCCTGATCGCGTTCGCGATCGAATATGCGGTGATGACCCGGCGCGGCCGCCGAGAGCCGTTTCGCTGGCGGGAGATCATCGCGAACCTGTCGCTCGGCGCCGGCTACCAGGTGGCCGAGACCGTGATGGGGCTGCTGTTTACCGGCGCGATCTTCACGTGGGTCTATCGGCACCGGCTGTTCGACGTGCCCGTGAACGGCCTCACGATCGTGCCGATCTTCATCGTCGTCGAGTTCTGCTATTACTGGTTTCATCGCACGTCGCACCGCGTGCGCTGGTTCTGGTCCGCGCACGTGCCGCATCACAGCGGCGAAGTGATGAACTTCACGACGGCAATGCGGCAGTCGCTGCTGAACGCGTTCGTCGGCGTGTTCGTGTTCTACCTGCCGCCGGTGTGGCTCGGCATTCCGCCCGCCGTCGTGCTGTTCCTGCTCGCCGTCGATCTCGTGTACCAGTACTTCGTGCATACCGAAGCGATCGGGCGGCTGCCGCGCTGGTTCGAGTACGTGTTCGACACGCCGTCGAATCATCGCGCGCATCACGGCCGCAATCCACGCTATATCGACAGGAATTACGGCGGCGTGCTGATCATCTTCGACCGGATGTTCGGCACCTATGTCGAGGAAACGGAGCGGGTCGACTACGGGATCACGCAGCAGATTCTTTCGTACAACTTCCTGGTGCTGAACGTGCATGAATTCGTCGACATGTGGCGCGACGTATTTGCGCCCGGGCCGGTGCTGCAGCGGTTGAAGCATCTGTGGATGCCGCCCGAGTGGGAGCGGCCAGGGCATCGGCCGATCCATACGTGGAGCGTCGAGCGAAAAGGGGAGGACGAGGTGGGCGCGACGGTATCGCGAGCCGTGCCTGCGGAAGAGGCGGCGGCATCCGGGCGCAAGATCGTACAAGCCACCCGGACGCACTCCGGCTAACCTGCCCGTTTTCCTCAGCGGCAGGCAGGGCGGGCGATGACGAAGAAAGTTTTCTGGGACGATCCGTACCGGACCACGCTGGATACCGTTGTCACGCACGTCGACGGCGATCGCGTGCAGGTGGTCGCGACCATTTTCTTCGCGTTCTCGGGCGGCCAGGAAAGCGACGCGGGGCGGCTGGGCGACTATCCGGTCGTCCGGGCCGACAAGCAGGGCCTCGACATCGTCTACACGCTTGCGCACGACCATGCGCTGCGCGTCGGCGATCATGTGACCTGGCATATCGACTGGGCGCGGCGGTATCGGCTGATGCGGCTGCACTTCGCGGCCGAAATGGTGTTGCAACTCGTCTATCGGCTCCGGCCCGGCATCGAGCGCATCGGTGCGCATATCGCGCAGGACAAGGCGCGTATCGACTTCGCGAGCGAGACGAGCCTGTCGCCGCTGTTTCCCGAGATCGAATCGGCCGCGGCCGACCTGTCGAAGCGCGACCTGCGCATCGTCACCGATTTCAGCGACGTCGCTGCGCAGCGCCGGTTCTGGACGGTCGACGGCTTTGCGACGATGGCGTGCGGCGGCACGCATCCGGCGACGACCGGCGAGATCGGCATGCTGACGCTCAAGCGGAAGAACACCGGGAAGGGCAAGGAGCGGATCGAGGTGATGCTGCTCGATCCGCAGGTGACGAACGGGCATTCGGCGATGCGGCTCGCGTGAGCCGCGCCGCGTCACCGTCGCATCACTGATACCCGTAGCACTGCTTCAACCCCGCGTAGTCGTAGAAGTGGCTGCCGGACGCGATCTTCGCGCCGTCGCACGCGGCCTGGAAATCCGTCTCGCGCTCGTTGTACAGCATCTTCACGATGAGCCGCGACCCGTTGCGATAGACATCCCACTGCATGTTCGCGGCCATCGGCGACACCTGGTCGCCGCGCCACGGGTTGTTCGCATACGCGTACGTCTGCGCCTGCGGCGTCGGCACGAACACGTTCTTCAGGTTCATGATCGACGCGAACGGGATCACGATCTCCGCATGCGTGAAGCGCAGCTTCGCGGCACGCGTGAGGTCGCCGCGCGCGATCGCGTCGACTTCGCCGAAGAAATCGTCCTGCAGTACTTTCGCCATCCGGTACGTGACGGGGTTCGCTTCCCGGATGCCGGGGCCCTTCTGGTAGTAATCCTCGGCATCCTGCAGATACGCGAGATACTGCGCCTGCTCCGCGCCGATGTATTTCTCCATCGTGACGCCGCCGGTCTCCGCCATCATCGCGGGTGCGACCTGCAGCAGGTTGTACAGCACGTTGACCGCGTCGACGGCCGTCGCGATCTTCGTCTTGCCGTCGCCCTTCAGCGTGTTGGTGAACTTGCCGTCCGCCGACGTGAATGCGTAGGTCCCCGTGTTCGAGAATGTGTAGCCGTCGGTGCCGAGCTTCGCGATGAATGCAGGCGACACGAGCGCGGACAGCACCGCTTGCGAGACGTCGGCCGCTTGCGGCGCCGCCTTGATCGCGTTGAGCTTCGCGGCGACCGTCGCGTCGTTCGCATACGCCTGGTACGTCTGGCTCGCCTGATAGGTCGCGTAGTACGGATCGCTCGTATCGGTCACGAGATCGGTGGCCGGCTTCAGCGAGTGGAAGTACAGCAGGAAGCGGTTGGTGCCGGCCGGCTGCGCAACCGGCGCGTTGGCCGGATAGCCTGACGGCGCGGCCGGCAGCGTGATCGCCGGCGCGAGTGCTGGCTTTGCGGCCACGAGGGCCGCCGAGAAATACGTCGAACTGTCGACCGCGCGATCCTGGCCCGAGTTGACGACGACAACCTGCCGGTTGCCTGCCGCGAACAGCGCGGGCAGCCGCTGCGCGAGACGCGTGGCGAGTTGCTGGTGCTCGCGGATGCCCGTTTGCGTGAGGTTGCCGTACCCGGGTGTCGAAATGCCCTGCACGCCATAACCGAGCAGCGCATTGGCCTTCATCATCGCGTACGTGTCGGCCTTGAGCTGCGTGCCGAGTGCGGTCAGCGCGCCGTCGGCCTCGGCCTTGAGCAGCATCGCGTAGATCGCGCCGTCGTACTTGAAGCCCGACAGCCCGCGCGAGCCGTGGCGCGCGACGAGCTCGGTATAGACGGGCGCATAGCCGGCAGGCGGTGCTTCGTACGTCGCGGCGTCCTGCTGCGGGCGGTACGGCGTCTTCGTCTGGTAGTAGGTCGCGGGCGTCGGTGTCGGCGTGGGCTGGGGTTGCGGCTGCGGTGCGGGCGTCGTGCCGCTGTTGTCGGCCGACGAGGCGGGCGGCGTCGAGTCTTCTCCGCCGCAAGCGGCGAGCAGCAGGCAGGCAATCGTGAGGGCGGTGGCGGTGCGGGTCGGGCGTGTCATCGTGGCGTGCAACGGACGGGACGATGCGGCTTCGCGTCGTCCCGTCTCCGGGAGAGTTGGGTCAAGCCCGGAAGTGTTGCAAGCGACTTTGACAGCAGAATGTCAGGATGCGGTCGGGCAATCGTCGGATTGCCGCCGGATCAGGCTGGCCGGCCGTGGCCGGCCCGTGTGCCGGCGTTCAGTGCAGGCCGGCCGATGCGATCGAGCGCACCGTATCGGTGATGTTCACGCAGCGCGACAGCCCGAAATGCTCGGCTTCACGGCGTTCCGGCTCGCTGCTCGCGATCGCGACCACACGCTCGGGCGGCACGCCGAGTGCCTGCAGTGCAACGTCGAACGGATGCTGGTTTGATCTGGAGTCCTGCTGATTTGCG
This sequence comes from Burkholderia pulmonis, assembly GCF_984667975.1. NCBI lineage: Bacteria > Pseudomonadati > Pseudomonadota > Betaproteobacteria > Burkholderiales > Burkholderiaceae > Burkholderia > Burkholderia pulmonis. The sequence continues at coordinate 3,135,281 of NZ_OZ480187.1, read as the reverse complement.
TCCGTGACGACGACCGAGAAGCGGTCGAGGCTCGCGCGGCCGAACTGGCCTTCGAACATGTCGCTGAGCCGTGCGGCCGGCAGCGTCGTGACGAGACCGAGCCGGTATCCTTCTTCCGATGCACGGTCGAGCCACTGGATGATCGCGTCGCGCTGATGGCGCGATTCGCGCGAATCCGGTGTTGCTTCGATCTGCGCGAATGCTGCGTCGAGACGGGTGACGATGGCTTCGATAACCACGGTGATTCCTCTTCAGAGACGTGATGATCCGTTCGCCGACGGGAATGCCACACACCTTAGCGTCGATCCGGAAAATGCGACCAATTAATATTTTTATCCGACTCATACGATTTGGCTAATGAATCGGGTCGCAAGCCAGAGCGGGCGCGGGATACGTGTCTCGCGGTGTTTTCCGCGCGAATCGTGTCGCATCGACGGCCTTCGATGTGATGCACCAGCGTGGCGCACGTTCTGAATGAATCACGCATATGCATATAAAAAAACGGCATATCGAGCGATGGTCGCCCGACATGCCGTCCTGCGATGCCGCGTGCGAACAGGCGCGATCAGTGCAGCTTGATCGACGGCTGGTTGCGGCTTTGCAGCCAGTGGCTCAGCGACTGGAACAGCGCACCCTTCACACCGACCACGCTGAACAGGTGCTTGCGGTACAGGAACTTGTACAGCCCGATCGCCGCAAGCCCGTCGACGATCAGCGAGCGCGAGCGCACGCTGATGTCGGCCTGGTACACGGCGCCCGCCTGCCCGAGCGACACGACGGTGCCCGCATCGCGGAACGTGAAACCGGCCACCGGCTTGCCGGCGACGCGGCGCGCGAACGCGTTGACCAGATACACGGCCTGCTGGTGCGCGACCTGCGCGCGCGGCGGCAGGAACCCGCTTGCACCGGACGACGGGCACGCGGCACAGTCGCCGAATGCATACACGTGCGGATCGTCGGGCGTCTGCAGCGTGTCGGTCACGATCACCTGGTTCGAGCGGTTGAGCGCGATGTCGCCGATGTCCCGCAGGATCGCGGGGCCGGCGACGCCGGCGGCCCAGATCGTGATGTCGCTCGCGAGCCGTTCGCCCGTCGCGGTCGTCACGGCGTCCGCGCCGACTTCCGCCACGCGCGTATCGGTCAGCACGTCGACGTTCAGCGCGCGAAGCTGCGCGTGCATCTTGCCGGACAGCCGTGCGTCGAGCGCCGGCAGGATGCGCGGGCCGCCTTCGATCAGCCGGATGTGCACGTCGCGCGCCGACACCAGCGCCTTGAAGCGGTACGTCGTCAGTTGCTGGACCGCGTGGCGCAGCGCGGCGGCCAGCTCCACGCCCGTCGCGCCCGCGCCGATCACGTTGATGCAGATCGGCGCCGCGCGCCGCGCGGGCTGCTGCTCGGCGACGTGATTCGCCTTCGTGCAGGCCGCGAGGAACTTGCGGCGGAAATCTTCGGCCTGGTCGAGGTTTTCGAGCGGCAGCGCATGACGCGCGGCACCCGGCACGTTGAAGAAATTCGTCACGCTGCCGACCGCCAGCACGAGATCGTCGTAGCCGAGCTCGCGCTGCGGCAGGATTTCCGTGCCGTCCGCGTCCAGCACGGCCGCGATCGTCGCCGTGCGTGCCGTGCGGTCGACCCGCTGCAGCGCGCCCTGCACGAAGCGGAAGCCGTGGCCCTTCGCCTGCGCCGCGTATTCGATCGTGTGCGAGGCCGGATCGCGATGGCCCGATGCGGCTTCGTGCAGCAGCGGCTTCCAGAAGTGCGTCGGATAGCGATCGACGAGCACGACTTCGGCCTGCCCGCGGCGTCCGACCGTATCGCCGAGACGCGTGGCGAGCTGCAGGCCGCCGGCGCCGCCGCCGACGATCACGATGCGCGGCAGGCGCGGTGCGCGGTCCGTTGCAAGGTTGGGCGTGGTGTTGTCCATGTTGGGCTCCCGCTGATGACGATTCGGATGACATTGCTCAAGAACCGACGATATAGTTTGGAACCCACTCGAACAATTTAATGTTTATAAGCGACTCATATGTATTCACTTATAGGAAAGACCGCGACGTTCCGGCAGCTGAAGGCGCTGGACATGATTGCGCGGCTCGGCAGCGTGTCGCGCGCGGCCGAGGAACTGAACCTGACGCAGCCGGCCGTGTCGCTGCAGGTTCGCCTGCTCGAGGAAGCCGTGGGCGCCGCGTTGCTGCAGCGGGTGGGGCGCGGCGTGCAGCTGACCGCGGCCGGCGAGATCGTGGCGCGCTACGCGCGCGAGATCCTGCATCTGTGGAGCGAGGCCGGCGACGAAGTGGCCGCGCTGACGGGCGATCTCGGCGGCACGCTGCGGATCGGCGCGATCACGACGGCCGAATACCTGATCCCGCCGCTGCTCGTCAAGTTCACCGCGACGCGTCCGCACGTGAAGACATATTTCAAGGTCGGCAACCGCGACGACATCATCCGCATGCTCGCGACGCATGAAATCGATCTCGCGGTGATGGGCAGCGCGCCGAAGGAGCTGCGCACGCATGCGGTCGAATTCGCGAAGCATCCGATGGTGTTCGTCGCGGCGCCCGGCCATCCGCTGATGCAGCGCAAGCGCGTCGCGCTGAAGGATCTCGAATCCGCGCACCTGCTCGTGCGCGAACGCGGCGCCGGCACGCGCTCGACCGTCGAGAGCCTGTTCAAGAACGCCGGCTACCGGTTCCATGTGGGCTCCGAACTGTCGAGCAACGAGGCGATCAAGCAGATGGCCGAAGCGGGGCTCGGCATCGCGTTCCTGTCGTTGCATGCGTGTGCGCTCGAATTGCGCACGGGCCTGCTCGGGCAACTACCGTTTCCCGGCAACCCGATCGAGCGCGAATGGTATGTGGTCACGCTCGCCGACCGGCGGATTTCTCAGGTGACGGGGCTGTTCCGCGACTTCCTGATCAAGGAGGGCGCGCCGGTGATCGACGGCGCGACGGTGGCGCCGCACGAGCGGCGGCGCAAGTAGGCGGATGCGCCGACCGGCCGGTCAGACGAGCCCGAAGTCGTCGTTGCTGTCGGGAATCGACGCGAGCAACCGTTCGAGCCGGTACCAGCCGACGAGGCGCAGGCACCACGTGGCGAACACGCGACGGCGGGTGAGGGGGGCGGACGCAGGACGGGCGGCGCCGGAAGGCGAGGGCGCGATGAACGACGCGCGCAGCGGGCAGAAATGGGGCATGACGGGCTCCGTAGGTGTCGGATGGAGCGATCGTAGGCGTCACGGCGCCCGCCGGCGCGCACGCAAGGATCGTTTCGAGCAGAAACGGATGATCTTTTCATGCTCGACGCCGGGGCGGCCGCGCAGGCCCGGCACGCCGGCTCGAAACGCGTCACAATGCGCGTTCGGCACCCGATCTGGTGGAGACAAGCGATGAGCGATCCGATTCTTGCCGCGCCGACGGACAACGGCGTCCCGGTCAGCCTGCGCTCCAGCCGCGGGCTGGGCTGGCAGGGCTTTGGCGCGGCGCTGCTGGAAATCCGCGCGGGTACGTACCGGATTCCGGCCGCCGAGCATCACCGGATCGGCGTGCATATCGGTTCGCCGGTTCGTGCGGATTGCGTGTGCGACGGCGAGCGCGTGTCGCGCATCCAGGCGCACGGCGACGTCGACGTGATTCCGGCCGGCCTGCCCGGCCAGTGGACCGACAGCGCCGACTGCCGGATCCTGCACATCGCGCTCAGCGACACGTTCGTGCGGCGCACCGTCGAGCAGCTCGAACTGAAGCCGTCGCAGGCGCAGATCCGCCGCCGGCTGCAGGTGCGCGACCCGCGGCTGCAGCACATCGCATGGGCGATGGCCGCCGAGCTCGAAGCGGAAGACGCGTCGGATCCGCTCTATGCGGAAAGCCTGTGCACGGCGCTCGTCGCGCGGCTGGTCGACGGTCAGCCCGCGTTCCGCGAACGCCGGCGCACGCTTGCGCCGAAGGCGGCGGCGCGCGTGATCGACTACGTGGAAGCGAATCTCGAACGACGCATGACGCTGGCCGAACTCGCGGCGCTCGTGTCGATCAGCGTGCCGCATTTCAAGGTGCTGTTCCGCGAGACGCTCGGGATGCCCGTGCACCAGTACGTCGTGCGGCGCCGGGTGGAGCGTGCGAAGGCGCTGTTGCTCGAAGGCCGGCTCAGCATCAGCCAGATCGCGCTGGAAGCCGGGTTTGCGCACCAGAGCCACATGGCGAACTGGATGAACCGCGTACTCGGTGCGACGCCGACGGAAATTGCGCGGTCGGGCGCGCGGGGCGGGTTGCGGCTTGCTTATGATGGCGAGGACGGCGACGGGCCTTCGCGTCGGTAGATGCCGGTGGGCGTGCGCGTCGGGCACGCCCTTGCATCCCGTCATCCTTTCCTGTTCGATTCATCCCTCCCTGCGCGCCTTCCCGGCTGCGCATGCCGACAATCACGACACCTTCATCCCCCAGGAGCGAATCGTGTTCGTGATCTTCGGAGCATCAGGCAACGTCGGCCTGTCGACCGTGACGACCTTGCGCAACGCAGGCCATTCCGTGCGCGCGGTGCTGCGCGATGCGCGCCATCGTGACCGTTTCGTGCAACTCGGCTGCGACGTCGCAATCGCGGACCTGACGGACGCCGATGCGATCGCCGCGGCGATCGACGGCGCGCAGGCCGTGCAGATATTGTGCCCGGTACCGGCCGCCGACCCCGATCCGGCCGCGACGATGACGCGGACGATCGATGTGGCGACCGCCGCGCTGGCCGCGAACCCGCCGCCGGTGCTGCTCGCGCTGTCCGACTATGGCGCCGAGCTTGACGGCAATACGGGCATCACGCGCCTGTTTCATCATTTCGAGGAACGGCTGAAGGCGATCCCGACGCAACTGACGCTGTTGCGGTCGGCCGAGCATCTGCAGAACTGGGCGCGCGTCCTGCCGGTCGCGCTCGGCACCGGCGTGCTGCCGAGCTTCCATCATCCGGTCGGCAAGGTATTTCCGACGGTATGGGCGCCCGATGTGGGCGTCGTCGCGGCGCGGCTGCTGCTCGACGCGCCGGAAGGCGGCAGCGGGCCGCGCATCGTCAGCGTCGAGGGGCCGCGACGGGTGAGCGTGACGGCAATCGCGGATACGCTCGGCGCGGCGGCCGGCCGCGCGATCGTCGCGCACGAGCTGCCGCGCGACACATGGAATGCGACGCTGCTGCGCGCCGGGCTCGGCGAAGGCCATGCGCAGCTGATCGTCGATCTGTACGACGTGCACAACGCCGGGCACATCGACGTCGAGGCGGGCGTGTCGGAGCGGGTTTACGGGACGACGGCGCCGGCGGATGCGCTCGCGCAACTCGTGCGCCAGCACGCGCGCTGATCGACGCGGCAGCGCGTGATGAACTTCAAGCGGGTCGCCGCACCTTGTTCAACACCACATACGCCACCGATCCGATCACGATCCCCCAGAACGCGGATCCGAGCCCGAGCCACGTCATCCCCGATGCGGTCGCGAGGAACGTGATCACCGATGCTTCGCGATGGTTCTCGTCCTCGAAGATCCCGTGCACGTTCGCGCTGATCGCACCGATCAGCGCGAGCCCCGCGAGAATCGCGACGAACGCCTTCGGCAGTGCGAAGAACAGCGTGACGATCGTGCCCGCGAACAGCCCGCCGAGCAGGTAGAACGTACCGTTCGCGAGCCCGGCGATGTAGCGCCGGTCCGGATCTTCATGCGCGTCCTTGCCGGTGCAGAGCGCCGCGGTGATTGCCGCGACGACGATCGTGATCCCGCCGAAGCACGCGACGACGAGCGACATCACGCTGGTCGCGGTGATGATCGGGCGCGCCGGCGTGTGATAGCCCGACACGCGCAGGATCGTCATGCCCGGCAGGAACTGGCCGGTGAGGCTGACGACGACGAGCGGCAGCGCGAGGCTGAGCGTCGTGCCGAGCGTCCATTCGGGTGCGATGAAGACCGGCCGCGCGAGGCTCGGCGACACGTTGCCGAGATGCGTCATCCCGAGCAGCGTCGCGAGCGCGGCGCCCGTCAGCAGCACGAGCACGATGCTGTAGCGCGGCAGCAGGCGCCTGAAGATCACGTAGGCCGCGATCATTCCGAATGCGAGCACGGGCTGGTCCGACGCGGCGGAGAACGCATGCATGCCGAACGGCAGCAGGATGCCGGCCATCATCCCGCACGCGATGCCGCGCGGAATGTGGCGCACGAGCCGGTCGAAATAGCCGGTGACGCCGATCACGAGAATGATCAGTGCCGCCGTGATGTACGCGCCGACGGCCTGGTTGAGCGTCAGTTGCGGAAACAGGCCGACGAGCAGCGCGGTGCCGGGCGCCGACCATGCGGTGATGACGGGCACCTTCAGTTTCCAGCTGGCGAACAGGCCTGATACGCCCGCGCCGATCGAGATCGCCCAGACCCACGACGACACCATTTCGTTGGATACGTGTGCGGCTTGCGACGCCTGGAAGAAGATCGCGAGCGGGCCCGCGTAGGAAATCAGGACTGCCAGAAAGCCTGCGGTGATCGCGGAAACGGACCAGTCGTTGCCGATCGTGCGGGTCGCGCCGGGCGGGGTGTTCGGTTGCATCATCGTCGGGGAATACGGCGCGCGGCCGTGAAGCGGAACCGGGGCGAATGGTTGTTGGAAGCCCCGGATGAGCCGCCATTCTGGACATTGCCGGCGCAATTGGCAATTCGCCGACGATGATTGGCGATGTCGGCATTTCGTAAGGATTCTCGCGGGCGCAGGTGCGGACGGATCGAAGCCCCCCGCCGAACGTCACGTGCTGATCTGCAGCACCTGGTCGACCACGGCCACCTTGATGCCGCTCCCCGTCGACAGCGACGCCGTGCCTTCGTCGAACGGATGCACGGGCGTATCGGTCGGCGTCCACGCATGGCGTGCAAGCAACTCGCGATATCCGCCGCGGATCACGAAGCCGCCGCATTTCTCCGCATACGCGTCGCGCCGCATCCGGTATGCACGGGGCAGGTCGTACCACGGCAGCTTCGGCAGGTCGTGATGAACGAGGTGGTAATTGTTGTTCAGGTACAGCAGCCGCATCGCGAAGCCGGCTTCGTTGATCGTGATGCGCGCCTTCGGATGCCGTGCGGCGCGGTGCTCGTACAGCGAGCGGATCATCGCGAGCGACAGCGCCGGCCACGTGACGACGAGCAGGTACCACCACCACGGCACGCCGATCGCCCATTGCAGCCACGCGAGCAGCGCGGCCACGCAGGCGATGTGCGTCACCCACATCGGCAGATAGCGGAAGTCGCCGCGCCGGAACGCGGCGACCGCATCGGCGACCGTCGCCGCGACGGAGAGCGGCGGCCCGACGACGATTCGTCCGACGAAAGTCTTGCGCGCGACCGTCAGCGCGCGGCGCCAGCGCGGCAGCCGCGCCCAGCGTTCGCGCGTCACGTAGTTCGTTTCGGGATCGACGCCCGGCACGGTCAGGTCTTCGTCGCGATGATGGTCGAGGTGCGTGTCGCGATACAGCGTGAACGGATACCAGACCGTCAGCGGCGGGTAGCCGAGCAGCTTGTTCACGAGGGCGTAACGCGTCGGATGGCCGTGCAGCAGCTCGTGCTGCAGCGACATATGCCACGCGCCGAGCAGGATCAACGGCGGCGTCGCGGCCGCGAGCGACAGGTGCCCGTCGCGTACGAGCAGCAGCACGGCCAGCCAGCCGCCGTAGATGACGACGACCAGCAGCCAGGTCGGCCACTCGGTGCGGGCGGTGAAGCGGGCGTCGAGCGCGGCAATCGCCCGCGCGTGATCGACGTCGAAGTATTCGGCCATGGCGTTGAGGCGGATGGATCGGGCAGTGCGGGTAACGAGCGGTAGAACCGGTGCGCTCGGTCCGGGTGCGCAGGTGTCTCGCGGATCACGGTCGGCCTGCCCGGCATCGCGCATGGTGGCGGCGCCGGCAGGCATTCGAACGGTACCGGGGCGGGGCGGCGAGGCCAACCAATCGATTCGTATTTGCTTATCGCCGTGCGGCCGATAAGCTTCCGGGCCGCCGCCGATGCGTAGAATGCCCGCATGAACCCATGGATCGCAGTACTGCCGATGTACAACGTGACACCGCGCCACGCCGCCCTGTGGCGCGCGCTGCTGCGCGACGCGCTCGATGCGTTCGCGAATGCGGGCGGCCCTGCCGACGTCGCGTTGCCCGACGCACCGTTCGACGATCTGCATGCGCTGTGGCGGCGCGACGATCTGCTGCTGTCGCAGACCTGCGGCTACCCGTACCGGATGCTCGGTTTGCGCGACGTCGTGCGGTTGATCGCGACCCCGTCTTTCGACGCGGACGGTTGTGACGGTGCGCGCTACCGCAGCGTGCTGGTCGTGTCGGCGCGCGTGCATGCGGGCGGTGCGACGACGCTCGCCGCATGCCGCGGGCTGCGTGCCGCCTTCAACGGAGAGGATTCGCACAGCGGAATGAATGCGCTTCGGCACGCGGTCGCACCGCATGCGCACGACGGGCGCTTCTTCGGATCGGTCACGCCGTTCGGGTCGCACCTGAACGTGCTGCGTGCGCTGGCGTCAGGCGAAGCCGATTGCGCGGCGATCGACTGCGTGACGTTTGCCTATGTGCGCGACGCGCTGCCCGATCTGCTGAAGGACATCCGGATCATCGGCACGACGGCCGCCGCGCCGGGATTGCCGTTCATTGCGTCGCGGGCGCTGACGGATACGCAGGTCGCCGCGTTGCGGGACGCGCTCGATCGCGCGGTCGCCGCCGATGCGGAGCGGGCGTGCGTGCTGAGGCTGAAGGGATTCGAACGGCTGTCGCCGGCCGACTACGACACGATTGCACGGTTCGCGCAGGACGCGGCCGCGCACGGCTATCCCGAACTCGCCTGAGGCGAGCGGCGGCGCGGATCGGTGTGGCCGTCCGCGCCGCGCCGGGCTTACTCTTCGTCCATCAAGCGGACCTTCACCCGCTTGCCCTTGATCTTCCCGGCATTGAGCTTGCGCAGCGCGTCGTGCGCGACGCCGCGCTCGATCGCGACATAGGTCGAGAACTCGGTCACGTTGATCTTGCCGATCTGCTTGCCGTCGAAGCCGGCGTCGCCGGTCAGCGCGCCGAGCACGTCGCCCGGACGGATCTTGTCCTTGCGTCCGCCGAGGATCTGCAACGTTTCCATCGGCGGCAGCAGCACGCTGTCGTCCGCCGGCTTCAGTTCCGCGAGCGGATGCCATTCGACTTCGCGCTTCTGCGCCTGCTCGATCCCGCCGACACGGCCCATCTCGTCCATGCTCGCGAGGCTCAGCGCCCAGCCGTCCTGATCCGCGCGGCCCGTGCGGCCGATGCGGTGCACGTGCACTTCGGGGTCGGGCGTCACGTCGACGTTGATCACCGCTTCGAGTTGCGCGATGTCGAGCCCGCGCGCGGCGACGTCGGTCGCCACCAGCACCGAGCAGCTGCGGTTCGCGAACTGGATCAGCACCTGGTCGCGCTCGCGCTGGTCGAGCTCGCCGTGCAGCGCGAGCGCGTGGAAGCCCTGCGCATGCAGCACGTCGAGCAGGTCGCGGCACTGCTGCTTCGTGTTGCAGAACGCGATCGTGCTCACCGGCCGGAAGTGGTTCAGCAACTGGCCGACCGCGTGCAGCCGCTCGTCCTCGGTCACTTCATAGAAGCGCTGGCGGATCTTGCTGTCGTCGTGGCGTTCCGCGAGCTTGATTTCCTTCGGGTTGCGCAGGAATTGCTGGCTCAGCTTCGCGATGCCGTCCGGATAGGTTGCGGAGAACAGCAGCGTCTGGCGCGTCGTCGGGCACATCCGCGCGACTTTCGCGATGTCGTCGAAGAAGCCCATGTCGAGCATCCGGTCGGCTTCGTCGAGCACCAGCGTGTTCAGCGCGTCGAGCTTCAGGTTGCCGCGCTCGAGGTGATCCATGATGCGGCCCGGCGTGCCGACGACGATGTGCGCGCCATGCTCGAGGCTCTGCGTTTGCGGGCGCATCGGCGTGCCGCCGCACAGCGTCAGCACCTTCACGTTCTCCTCGGCGCGGGCGAGGCGGCGCACTTCCTGCGTGACCTGGTCGGCGAGTTCGCGCGTCGGGCACAGGATCATCGCCTGCACGTCGAAGCGGCGCGTGTCGAGCCGCGCGAGCAGCGCGAGCGAGAACGCGGCGGTCTTGCCGCTGCCCGTCTTCGCCTGCGCGATCAGGTCCTGGCCGGCCAGCGCGACCGGCAGGCTCGCGGCCTGGATCGGCGTCATGTCGACATAGCCGAGCTGCGTGAGGTTCGCGAGCGTGGCGGGCGTCAGCGGCAGCGCGCTGAACGGCGTGGCGGTGGGTTGCGTCAAGACAGGTCTCCGAGGTAGGGGCGGCCTTCCATCTGCTCGTAGACGACCGTGCCTTCGTCGTCTTCGAAGCGTTCGAGGTAGTTGCGCGCGCCGCACAGCGGGCAGCGGAACAGCAGCCCCTGGCCTTCGTCCTTGATGACGACGTCGGATTGCTCCCACTGCGTGCCGCAGCTCTGGTTTCGGCAGGTAAACACGGTCTTTCTCCAGCTGAATTCGGTTGATGGCGCGCCCGGGCGGGCGCGGCAACGGCGGGCGGCGCTCGCGCGGCTCGGGCGCGGGCCGCACCGGCGTCACTTGGATTGCGTCGATGCGGATGATGGATCGGGCGGCGACGGGGTCGCGCGTGCCCGCAATTCTAGCGGAAGCGGGGGGCGGGCAGCCGGCTATCGGCGGCGGACGGCCCGGCCGCGGCACGATCGTCGAGGGTCCGGGCGTACGGCGCACGCCGCGCCATGCGCATCCAAGATGAAAAACGGCCACCCCGTGGGGCGGCCGTGCAGTGCGATGAAACGGGGCCGGATGCGTTACAGCGCCATGTCGGCCGACGCCTTCGCGGGACGCGTCGGGGCCGCGCCGGCGGCCTGCGCCGGCGTCGTCAGGTCGATCTTCGGCGGCGGCGACAGTTGCAGCACGTCGCTCGTGTAGGTCCATTCCTCGACGACCTTCGCCGGGCTGTCGTTCAGCTTCGTGCCGTAGCTCGGCACGATCTGGCGGATCTTCTGCTGCCACTCGGGCGTTGCGACCTTGTCCTTGAACACCTTCTTCATCAGGTTCAGCATGATCGGCGCGGCCGTCGAGGCGCCCGGCGATGCGCCGAGCAGGCCCGCGATGCTGCCGTCCTGCGACGCGACGATCTCGGTGCCGAGCTTCAGCACGCCGCCCTTGACCGGGTCGCGCTTGATGATCTGCACGCGCTGGCCGGCCTGCCACAGGCGCCAGTCTTCCTTCTTCGCGTTCGGGAAGTATTCCTTCAGCGCGTTGAAGCGGTCGTCGTCGGACAGCATCAGCTGGCCGGCGAGGTACTGGACCAGCGGGAATTCGTCGACGCCCACGCGCATCATCGGCGCGACGTTGTGCAGGTTGGTGCTCTTCGCGAGGTCGAAGTACGAGCCGTTCTTCAGGAACTTGGTCGAGAACGTCGCGAACGGCCCGAACAGGATGATCTTCTTGCCGTCGATGATCCGCGTGTCGAGGTGCGGCACCGACATCGGCGGCGAGCCGACCGATGCCTTGCCGTACGCCTTCGCGAGGTGCTGCTTCACGACGTCGGGGTTGTCGGTCACGAGGAACGAGCCGCCGACCGGGAACGCGCCGTAGTCCTTCGCTTCGGGGATGCCCGATGCCTGCAGCAGGTGCAGCGCACCGCCGCCCGCGCCGATGAACACGAACTTCGCGTCGACGGCTTGCGGCGGTTCATCCGAATGCAGCTTGACCCACGACACGTGCCACGTGCCGTCGGCGTTGCGCGTGATCTCGCGCACTTCGCTCGACAGCGACAGCGTGAAGTTCGGCTGCGTCTTCAGGTAGCCGACGAACTGGCGCGTGATCTCGCCGAAGTTCACGTCGGTGCCGATCGGCGTCCACGTCGCCGCGACCTTCTGGTTGCGGTCGCGGCCTTCCATCATCAGCGGGACCCACTGCTTGATCTGGTCGTAGTCTTCCGAATACTGCATCCCGCGGAACAGCGGGCTCGCCTGCAGCGCTTCGTAGCGCTTCTTCAGGAAGCGGACGTTGTCGTCGCCCCACACGAAGCTCATGTGCGGCGTCGAGTTGATGAACGAATGCGGGTTCTTCAGCACGCCCTGCTTGACCTGCCACGCCCAGAACTGGCGCGAGATCTGGAACGACTCGTTGATCTCGATCGCCTTCGAGATGTCGATCTTGCCGTCCGCCTTCTCCGGCGTGTAGTTCAGTTCGGCGAGCGCCGAGTGGCCGGTGCCGGCGTTATTCCAGCCGTTCGAGCTTTCCAGCGCGACGCCGTCGAGGCGCTCGACCATCGTCATCGACCAGTCCGGCTGGAGCTCGTGCAGCCAGACGCCGAGCGTCGAGCTCATGATGCCGCCGCCCACCAGCAGGACGTCGACCTTCTTCGTGTCGGCGGCGTGCGCGGACGATGTCGCGACGCACAGCGCGAGCGCCGACAGTATTACCCGTAACGTTTTGATCACAGCAGATCCCTTTTTCAACTTGGATACATCGGTTTGCCATGCCGCCCGGCGCGCGCTTTCGTTGCGCCGGCACGCGGGTCCGGAGATCCGGATCGCGAATCCGGAATTCCGGATCGGCGTTGCGCGCCGTTGCATTTGCGCACGCGAAGCCGTTCGGCAGGACACCTTCGGATCGGCTTCCCGCGGGCAGGCAATCGCCTGCGTCGCGAGGGTGCGCAACGCGCCCGGGCCCTCGTGGCAAGCCTGAGCGGACGGCGCTTCAGGCTGCATGGAAAGAGGCCGCGCGCGACGCGTTTTTGCGGGGGCGGGGTGGCAAGGGGCGCGTAATATAACCGAACTCGGACAACGTGTCGCAGACGCGGAATACCCCTGTTTTCGTGGGGTTTTTTGCGTGTCCGGGTTTCCGGAATGACAGTGTGCGACGCGGGAAAATCGGCGGGGATCGGCGGGGCGAAATGCGCATGGCGGGCACGTCGTGCACACCGCCGGTACTGCGTCGGGTCGCGGCGTTGCACCGCGGCCCGTTCACATCGGATCACTTCACTTCACATCACTTCGCGCCGCCGTTGCGGCAGAACTGTTCATAGACCTGCGCCGAATTCGCGAAGCCATGCGCTTTCGCGAGTTCCCACGGCCGCTCGCATTGCTGCGTCCGCTCGCACCATGCGTAGCCGGCCGAGCCGATGCAGCCGTGCGCATCGCGATCGCCGCCGACCATCGGCGGGGCCGCTTGCGCGGAGGTATCGGCCGGCGCCGGTGCCGGCGTATCGGCCGGTGCGGACGATTGCGCCGCGCAGGCGCTCAATGCGAATGCGCAGGCGATCGCGGCGGCCAGCGACGCGGAGGGAAGGTAACGTTTCATCAGGTAGCGCTCCATGGGATGACGATCGACAGCGGATGCCCGGATGCGGGCGCTTGAAAACATGCACGGTCACGCGGCCGGCACCGGCACGCGCGACGAGAACTTCACTTCGCGCAACGCGAGGCTCGACTGGATCGACGACACGCCGGCCTGCTTTCTCAGCACGCGCTCGACGAATTCCGCGTACGCGTCGAGGTCGGCTGCGACGACCTGCAGGATGTAGTCGGCCGCGCCGGTGATCTTGTGGCACGACGTGACTTCGTCGTGACGCCGCATCACTTCCTCGAAGTGATCCGAATCCTGGTCCGAATGCATGTTGAACGTGACCTGCACGAACGCGAACACGTTCATCCCGAGTGCGCGCCGGTCGAGGTTCGCCTGGTAGCCGGTGATCACGTGCTCGTCCTCGAGCCGCTTGCGGCGGCGCCAGCACGGCGTGACGCTCAGCGACAGCTTCTCGCCGAGCGTCGCGTTCGACAGCGCGCCGTCTTCCTGCAGCAGGCGGAGCATCGCGCGGTCGACGCCGTCCAGTTCAACTGAAGCGCGATTTTTGCTCATATCCGGTGTTCCGTAGACAGATTTCTCAAAATTGTACGAAACGCAGAGGCGAAAAGCAAAGCTATTGCCTGCTGGCCTCAATAGACTGTTGCTACCCCTTTCCCCCAGTCATCCTGCAACGGTCAACCATGCTCACGGTCTACAGCAGCGATCACCACCTGCATCGCGGCGTCGAACTGAAGGACGGCGCGATCACCGAGTCGTTCGAAAACCCCCTTCGCGCCGAAACGGTGCTCGCGCAGGTCCGCGCAGCCGGCCTCGGCGACGTGATCGCGCCGCGTGCGTTCGACCGTGCGAGCTACGCCGGCGCGCACAGCCGGCGTTACGTCGATTTCCTCGCAGGCGCATGGGACGAATGGACGGCGACCGGCCGCACGTGCCAGGCACTGCCGCTCGTGTGGCCGGTGCGCGCGATGCCGGGCGCGGCGACGCTGCCCGACTTCATCGACGGCAAGCTCGGCTTCTTCGCGATGGATGCCGGCGCGCCGATCAACGCGGGCACGTGGGACGCGGTGAGCGCGAGCGCGAACTCGGCGCTCACCGGCGCCGACCTGCTGTCGGGCGGCGGCGCGCGCGCCGCATTTGCGCTGTGCCGCCCGCCCGGCCACCACGCGGGCCGCGAGTACATGGGCGGCTACTGCTACCTGAACAACGCGGCGATCGCGGCGCAGCACGGCATTGCAAGCGGCGCCGCGCGCGTCGCGGTACTCGACGTCGACTTCCACCACGGCAACGGCACGCAGGACATCTTCTACGCGCGGTCGGACGTGCTGTTCGCATCGCTGCACGGCGAGGCGCCGGTGTCGTACCCGTACTTCTCCGGCTACGCGGACGAGCGCGGCGCGGGCGATGGCGAAGGCTTCAACCTGAACCTGCCGCTGCCGAAGGGCACGCAGTGGGACACCTACTCGGCGGCGCTCGGCCAGGCTGCTGCGGCGATCGCGAAACACGCGCCCGACCTGCTCGTCGTGTCGCTCGGCGTCGACACGTTCGAGCACGACCCGATCAGCCATTTCAAGCTGCGCTCGCCCGACTACCTGCGGATCGGCGAAGCGCTCGCGCGCCTGAACCTGCCGACGCTGTTCGTGATGGAAGGCGGCTACATGGTCGACGAGATCGGCATCAACGCGGTGAACGTATTGCTGGGATTCGAAGGGCGCGCGTGAGCGGGCGGCATGACTTCGACGAAAACGACGGACCTGAACACGAACGAAGTGCGACAAGGAAGGAGACAAGCATGAACCGGCATCACAAGACGGCACTCGCCACCGCGGCCGCACTGA
Source organism: Burkholderia pulmonis (assembly GCF_984667975.1). Lineage (NCBI taxonomy): Bacteria > Pseudomonadati > Pseudomonadota > Betaproteobacteria > Burkholderiales > Burkholderiaceae > Burkholderia > Burkholderia pulmonis. The sequence continues at coordinate 3,120,124 of NZ_OZ480187.1, read as the reverse complement.
CGTGCGCGCTGTCTGCAGGGCCCGCGCACGCGGACGACATCGTGCGCATCGGGCACGTCGCGCCGCTGACCGGCGCGATCGCGCACCTCGGCAAGGACAGCGAGAACGGCGCGCGGCTCGCGGTCGAGGAGATCAATGCGAAGGGGCTCGTGATCGGCGGCAAGAAGGTCACGCTGCAGCTCGACGCGCAGGACGACGCAGGCGATCCGCGCACCGCGACGCAGGTCGCGCAGCGGCTCGTCGACGACAAGGTGGTCGGCGTCGTCGGCCATCACAACTCGGGCACGTCGATTCCGGCGTCGCGCGTGTATCGCGACGGCGGCGTCGTGCAGATCTCGCAGGCCGCGACCAACCCGATGTACACGCAGCAGGGTTTCAAGACGACGTACCGCGTCGTCGCGACCGACGCGCAGCAGGGGCCGGCGCTCGCGATGTACGCAGCGAAGAACATGGGCATCAAGACGGTGGCCGTGGTCGACGATTCGACCGCATACGGGCAGGGCCTCGCGACCGAGTTCGAGAAGGCCGCCAGATCGGCGGGAATGAAGGTCGTGTCGCGCGACGCGACCAACGACAAGGCGATCGACTTCCGCGCGATCCTCACGAAGATCAAGGGCGAGAACCCGGACGCGATCATGTACGGCGGGATGGACGCAACGGGCGGCCCGCTCGCGAAGCAGGCGCGCCAGCTCGGCATGCGCGCGAAGATCCTCGCCGGCGACGGCGTGTGCTCGACCGATTTGCCGAAGCTCGCGGGCCCGGCGTCGGACAACGTCGTGTGTTCCGAAGCCGGCATCGCGCTCGAGAAGATGCCGGGCGGCGCGGCGTTCGCGAAGCGCTACGAGGCGCGTTATCACCAGCCGATGCAGGTGTATGCGCCGTTCTCGTACGACGCCGTGTACATCATCGTCGACGCAATGAAGCGCGCGAATTCGACCGATCCGGCGAAGGTGCTGGCCGCGATGCCGGCCACCGACTATCGCGGCGTGATCGGCGAAACGAGCTTCACGCCGCAGGGCGACCTGAAGCACGGCGCGATCTCGGTGTTTACGTACAAGAGCGGCAAGAAGGCGCTGCTCGATATCGTCAAGATGTAACGCAACGCGGCAAACCGGTATCGCGCATCCACCGCAGGCGCAGACCTCGGGCCGCGATACCGGCGAGCACGTCGTGGACGGCCACTCCTGGCACGAGGCGGGGCTGCCGCAGCCAGTCGAATGCACGCTCGACGATGAGCGACGTCGGCTGGCTGCCGTGCAGCGATCCGGGCGATTGACGGTCGATCCGCGCGCCGCGCGCGATCCCGTTCGTCGGGCGTCGCCGTTACATCCGCTGCGCCTGCGCGCCGTCGGTGCGGCGCGCCGCGTCATGCACGATGTGCAGCTCGCGCGTGCGGATCGGCAGCGCGCAATTCGCGTCGGCGAGCGTCTTGCGCACCTGGCGCGCGAGGCGCCAGCGCATTGCCCAGAACTTGTCGGTATGCGTCCACACGCGCAGGTTCGCGACGGCCGTGCTGTCGTCGAAGCGCATCACCATCACGTCCGGCGCGGGATCCTGCAGCACGTCGGGATCGGCCGCCGCCAGCGCACGCAGCGCGTCGAGCGCGCGATCGATGTCGTCATGCACCGACACTTCCACTTCGAGATCGAGGCGGCGCGTCGGGTTGCGCGTGTAGTTGCGGATCGAGCTGCCCCACAGCGCGCTGTTCGGCACGTATTCGCAAATGCCGTCCGGCTTCGTCAGCCGCGTCATGAACAGCCCGACTTCGTCGACGGTGCCCGCGACGCCCGTGCCGCCGTCGATGTAGTCGCCCACCTTGAACGGCCGCAGCAGCAGAAGCATGATGCCGGCCGCGATGTTCTGCATCGTGCCCTGCAGCGCGAGCCCGATCGCGAGGCCGGCCGCGCCGAGCACCGCGATGAGGCTCGCGGTTTCAATACCGAGCTGCGACAGCGCGCCGACGATCGCGACGATGCGGATGCCCCATACCGCGACGTCGCAGAGGATCGGCCGCAGCGTGTCGTCGACGCGCTCCTTGTTCGAGAGCAGCCGGTTCAGCCAGTTGCCGATGCGTTTCGACAGCCACCAGCCGGCGACGAGCAGCGCCAACGCGCCGCACAGCTTGAGGGAGAGGGTGGACAACGCGTTCCACAGGAACGTCCAGCGTTCCGGGTGAAGGTGATCGAGAAACATGGCGGGATTCCGGAGTTGAAGGCAGCGTGCGCGGCGCGTCGCGCGCCGGCAGCGTTCGACTGTACACGGCGCATGGTGGTTCGCGCGAATGCCTGGCATGGGCGTGCGCCGATTTAATACTGGTACTAAGCGGCGATTACAAAAAATAGGATTGGTCCTATTCAGCCGTTTCGAGCGCGCCGATACACTCGTCTTCATGTTGCCGGATCGCGATGATCGACCTCCGTGATACCCGGTTCCTTCCCGATTTTTCATTGCATTGAACAGCGAGTGACGACGTCATGCGGTTAGACCTGCGTTTCCGTGTCGCACGCGAGCAAGGTCAACCCGCGCCATATGGCGCTCACCGTTTCCCGATGTGCCGCGCCTGGCTGCGCGGTGTCGTCGCGGCAGCTTGCGTGGCCGGCGCTCAGGGCGCGGCAGCGCAGGCGTCTCCCGATGCTGTGTCGCTCGCACCCGTGACGGCGGAAACGGCAGACCTTGCCGACGTGCCTTTTTTCAACGCCGCACGCACGACGTGGGGCGGCTTGCACGCATCGTCGGCAGCGCCGCTCGACGTTGCCTACGCATCGCATGCGTTGAACGTGCCGATCGGCACCGACCGGGATGATCCCGTTGCGCGCTTCGGCGCATGCGTCGCGTATCGCGTGCTGTGCGATACGGCGCGCGGGGCGGTCGAGCGTGGCTACGCGCTGCGGTTCGATTACGGCCTGGCATCGGCATTGCCTGCGCTTGGCGCACCGCCGGCGTTCGCGCGAAGCGCGGTCGACCTGGCATCCGCCGAGCCGTTCACGCTCGTGCAGCCGGATCGCGGCACGCGCGCCGGTGCGATTGCCGGCAGCCTGCATGCGTCGCTGGCGCGTGCCGATCTGCCAGCGGGCGTGGCGGCGCAAGTCGTCCGCGTGCTGGCCGGGCGTATCGATCCGAAACAGCGCGGCGCGGCGGGCGATACCTTCCGCGTGGCCTATGCACCCGACGAAAGCGCAGCGCGGCCGGGCCGCATGCGCGTGACGGCAATCGACATCCGCTTTCGCGGGCAGCACGTCACGGGTGTGTGGTTTGCACCGCAGGCGGGTGCGCCGGGTGCCTACTACGACCGCGACGGCATCCCGCTCGCCGGCTCGCGGTTTGCGATGCCGGTCGCCGCGACGCGCATCAGCTCGCCGTTCGGCGCGCGCGTGCATCCGGTGAGCGGCGCGCGTCACGTGCATTCGGGCGTCGATCTCGCGGCGCCGGCGGGCCGCGCCGTTCATGCGTCGGAGCGCGGCGTCGTGACGTTCATCGGCACCGAGCCGCGCGGCTACGGCAAATACGTGGTGATTCGTCATGACGGCGGCTATGCGTCGTACTACGCGCACCTGTCGGCGTTCGAGCCGGCGCTGCGTACCGGCACGCGGGTCGTGCGCGGTCAGCGTATCGGCGCGGTCGGCAGCACCGGGACGGCCACCGGGCCGCATCTGCATTTCGAGGTGCGCAGGCAGGCTCGCCTGGTCGATCCGATCGGGCTGGTGCACGCCGCCAACGCGGCGAAGCTGAAGGGCGCGCAGCGCGTGGCGTTCAATCGTGTGGCCCGTGACGCACGCACGCAGCTGGCGTCGGCCACGTTGGTGCAACCGGTCGCGATGTCGAAGTCCGGCACATCGCGAGCCGGCTAACCGCGAACGAAATGCGGGCTACTCAAGCAACCTGTTCCACCGGCAACCAGATTTCCAGCACCCCGGCGCCCGTCACCGGATCGTAGTCGCCGCTGTAGCGCTCGAACTCGGGCGCATCCGCCGCCTTGAGCCCCGACGTCGGCAGCCAGCCGTTCCAGATGCTGTAGAAGGTCTGGTGCAGTGTCGAGATGTGCCCCACGTGTTCGAAGACCGCATACCGTTGCGGCGCCAGCTCGACCCAGCGAAACGGCGCGGGCAGCCGGTCACGGCTCGTGACTTCCACGCCCGCGATGTATTCGAAGCTGCCATCGGCATCGGGGTTGCAGCACACGCCGTAGGTCGCGTCGCCGACCTGGCCGGGAAGGGTACCGATGTATGGGGTGAACGTTTGCCACAACGCCGGAATCCCTTCGTTGGTTTCGAACGTATAGCGGTCGCTCATGCCCGCGATCAGCCGCTTTCCGGTGGTTTCGAAACGTGACGGCGTGACGTCGATGATCTTCAGTTCCTTCATGCGTAGCGGCTCCACAAGAGACAACCCGTCGAGAGTACGCCGTGCCCGCAGGTCTTCCGGCGTGATGCCGAAGAGATCGCGGAAGGCGCGCGTGAACGCCTCATGGGAGCCATAGCCGGCATCGAGCGCCACCTGCAGGATGTCCGGCGCGCCTTGGGCCAGTGCATGCGCCGCGCGCGTGAGCCGTCTCGAGCGGACATAGCGCATCACCGGCCAGCCGGTGTTCATCGAGAACAGGCGCGAGAAGCCGAAGCGCGACATGTCGCAGTTCGTGGAAATCCTGTCGAGCGTCAGTTCCCTGTCCAGTTTGGTTTCGATAAACCAGAGTGCTTGTCCAACCGGGTTCATAGCGTGCCAATGAGGGTGTCGGGCGGACTATAGGATATCGGCGGACGGGGCATTTGATCGTTCTTGCGCGCGCAGAAAAAAGGGAGCGGATAAACGGTGCAGCGCGGCGAGTGACTTTGCCGCCGACCTGCGCTACGCTCACAACTCCGATACTCCGAGTCGTAATAGCATGTCGTTCATCAGCACCGGTGTCGAGTATGGCCTGCATTGCCTGCTCTACCTTGCCGACACTTCCACGGGCGTGCGCGACGCAAGCGTGCGCGATCTGGCCGAGATGCAGGGCGTGTCCGTCGACTACGCGGCCAAGCTGTTCACGCGTCTCGCGAAGGCCGGGATCGTCGTGTCCAGCGAAGGCATTCGCGGCGGCTTCACGCTGGCGAAGCCGGCACGCGACATCTCCGTGCAGGATGTCGTCGAAGCGATCGACGGCGACAAGCGGTTGTTCGACTGCCGCGAGGTCCGCAGCCAGTGCGCGGTGTTCGAGGGCGACGCACCGGCATGGGCGACGCGCGGCACCTGTTCGATTCATGCGGTGATGCAGGCGGCCGAACAGGCGATGCGCGAGGAGCTGAAGAAGCAGTCGGTCGCCGATCTCGCCGAACGCGCGTGGTCGAAGGCGCCGGCCGGTTACGGCCCGAAGGTGGTCGGCTGGTTTGCCGATCGCGCGGCAAGCCGCGGCGCTGAGCGCTGATTCGCGTTCGCATGGAACGACAATACGCGGGATGCGTATATTGCACCCCGCGTATCACCGGCACACGCGCGCCGATCAGGCCACGACGATCCGCAACGGATTCGCGGCGGCCAGCGCTTCCGCGCGATCCGCGCGCGGCGGATAGATCCACTCCGAGTTGATCCGGTGCTTGAGCTGCTTCGCTTCGGCTCCCTTCAGTTTGACTTCACGCTCCCAGCCTTCCGTATAGACGGCGCCCCACGGGCCGAGGTCCAGGCACGTCACATATTTCGGCTGGCTGTACGGAATCCGTTCCAGACCGAGCAGATCGGCTGCCACGTTGTGCCCGGCCGAACGGCCGAGGTTCATCGCGTGCTGGCACGACATCATCGTGTGGTTGCCTTCGTCGTCGGTCGCCGCATACGCGACGTCGCCCGTTGCGTAGACGCCCGGCACGCCGTCGACCGCGAGGTTGCGGTCGACGTGCAGGCGGCCCGTCGCGTCGCGGCGGCCCGGAATCTGTTCGGTCAGCGTGCTTGCACGCAGGCCGGCCGTCCAGATCACGGTGTGCGATTCGATCCGTTCGCCGTCGGCCGTCGTGATGCCGGCCGCATCGACCGACGCGACGCCGGCGCCGAGCTTCCACGTCACGCCGAGCGAGCGCAGCGCTTCCTCGATGACGGGCCGCGGGCCCGCGCCCAGGTCGGGGCCGATCGCGTCGTTGCGCTCGACGATCACGACGCGCACGTCGGTTTGCGCGCCGAGCGCGGCGCGCAGGCGGGCCGGCATTTCCGCTGCCGTCTCGATGCCCGTGAATCCGCCGCCGGCCACCACGACGGTATTGCGCGCAGCGGAAGCCGGCTGCTTCGCCAGATCGCGGATATGCGCTTCGAGTTCGACGGCTTCGTCGGTCTGATCGACGCTGAACGTGTGCTCGGCGAGGCCCGGAATCGCCGGGCGGAACAGGCGGCTGCCGGTCGCCAGCACGAGGCGGTCGTAGTCGAGCGTCGACGTTTGCCCGTCGGTGCGCAGCACGTCGGCGGCCTGGCGTGCGACGTCGATATGCTCGACCGTGCCCTGGACGAACGTCACGCCCACTGCGTCGAAGATCTCGCCGAGCGGCGCACGAAAATTCGCCGGGCCTTCTTCATAGAGGCGCGGACGCACGTGCAGGTGCGCATCGGGCGCCACCACGGTGATCTCCACGTCGGTCCGGCCCTGCTCGTCCAGCAGGCGCGCTGCGCTCAGGGCGCTCCACATGCCGGCGAAGCCGGCTCCGATAACAAGAATTCGCTGTGCCACTGTTCCACTCCGGTTGATTGATGCACGAGGTTGGCAGAACACCGACGTTGCCTCCCGCATCGATGCGCTCCATAACTACGATTCTATGAGTCGTAGTTATGGAGCGCAAGTCCTGTGTGCAGGATGACCCGGCGAAAAATCAGGGAGTGACCCGGTGGGAAGTGCGCTGCGAACCCGGTCCGGAGCCGGTCTGCGGGCATGCTCGCGGCGTATTTCTGCGCGACTGGCGAAGGATCGGCTTGGCCTGATGCGGATCCGTCGCCCGCGCCGTAACGATGTCGCCGTCGTTGAACGGGCGACCGTTGCTGCGTCGTAGCGTGAAGCGATGATGAGGCGCGAGCGGAACGAGTCGGCGTCGTGATCCGGCGTCCGGTTTCATGGTCGCCGGCTTTCGCCGACGGTACTCAGCGTCCTGCCGCGAGCGCGATCGGCGAGCGCCTGCCGTTGGCGACGTGATGACGCAGGCGTTCCCGGGCGGTCAGATACAGGTGCCCGGTGGTGGCCGCCAGTTGCTGATCGTGAATCAGCAGGATGCGGCTGACTGCTTCCGGTTCTTGATCGACCAGCCGGCAGGAGGCGCCCCGGTCGACGCGTGCGACACACGCATGAAGCGCGCGTTCCGCGTACCGGTAAGGCGTGACGTTCGTGTCGACCGACGCCGTCTCGCGCAGGAAGAACGTCAGGTAGACGACGCGGACCAGATAGCCGACCTGATCGAGGTTGCCGCCGCCCGACGTTACCGACTCCAGCGCCAGATGATGGGCCAGCGACAGGGTCTGCACGATGTCGGTCGGCAGCGGTTTCAACAGGTGTCGGGTGTCGCTGCGACGACCGACCCATTTCATGATTGCCTTGCCTGCTGGCATGGTTTCCTCGCCCGATCCATTTCCTGGCGATCGCCGGGTGAATCGACACCCGGCGATTGCTTCCCCGTTGACTGCCGCGTGATCAGCCGATCGGCCACTGGAGCACGACGATGCCGTCGTTGTAATCGCTGTCATGGCCGTCTTCCGACACGACGATCCCGAAGTTGACCGTGTACGGCGAGCCGTCCGACTTCTTGCCGTTGATCGGCGCGAGGCGCGCGTCGGTGGCCGACGGCTTGCCGTTCACCGACACTTCGAAGCGGATCTTGCCGTTGCCGGAATTCAGCGTGGCTTCGCGTGTGCCGTCGCGCGTCGTCAGCTTGTGATACGCGGCGGGTTCCTTGCTGTCGCCGATGAACAGCTTGATGTGCTGTTGCTCGGCCGCGTTCGCGAAGAAAATCGCGCGGAAATCGATATTCGGCGGAATCGAAAACTCGCCAGCGCGGTTGGAAGACGTTTGAGAGTCGGCCATGCGTGCCTCCTGAGGAGTGTCGGATAGGGCTGGGTGCCCGTCGCGCAAACGTTTGCAGTTTGAAATGCGACCTCGCGAGCATGCCGAAAAATAAATGAAAAAATATTCGTTCTGGAACGATTATTGTTCGATAAATCAAAAATCAGGGTTAATCGATTGAATGAAATGGTCTTAATGAGGTGAATGCCGCCGTGTTCGGGAAATGATATCGATGCGCGTATCGTTTTATTGAACGATGCGTGGCCGTGCCGGCGGGAGGGGCGGAGGGCAGGAGGGACAATCGGGCTTCGGGGCAGACGCTCGTCGCTCGCATATGGCAGCGGTCTGTTTCAACATCAGCATCTCTGTCGTGGCCGCGCCCACCGGCCACCGTCGAACGCCCGCACCGAAGCCCGATCGCAAGGGGAAGGGGTGCGGCCACCGGCAAAGAGGATTGGACCGACTCACTCCGAACATGAATAGGACCCCACCGGCGCCGCACCCGTGAAGCATATCGACGGGGAAAGCCGCCGCCTATCGGACGGGACTGATTCTGCGCACACAAAAAGCCGCGCGATTCACGCGCCCCCGTTGACAGCCCCGGCCACCCTGTGATTTGATTCCGGCCATGCAAGCCGCCCAGCCCCTCTTCTCGCTACGACTACTAGCCCGTTTCTCCGGGCTGGGTCTGCGGCTGCGCGCTTTCCATCTGCTTCTTTCCTGAAGCGCCAGATTTCCCCCGTATCACCGACCTGGCCCCGGTTATCGACCGGCGCCTGAGTTCGTCTTTTTTCCGTATCGCTCCGCTCCGTCCCGGTCGCTCAACCGCCAAGGCTGTCGTTCGCCGTACTGCTTTGCCGTTGTGCCGTTTCATCGCCGTCACCGCTGCGCGCGCAGCTGGCCTCTCCCACCGAGAGCCGCCGCGCAGCGGTTTCCCGACACACAGACCGAGGACCGAACATCATGATGCTGAAGAACCCCGCGACGAAGTACCGACCGTTTACGCCCGTCAACCTGCCGGACCGTACGTGGCCGTCGCGCACGATCACGCAGGCGCCGATCTGGATGAGCACCGACCTGCGCGACGGCAACCAGGCGCTGTTCGAGCCGATGGACGCCGCGCGCAAGATGCGGATGTTCAAGACGCTGGTCGCGATCGGTTTCAAGGAGATCGAGGTTGCGTTCCCGTCCGCGTCGGAGACCGATTTCAATTTCGTCCGCGAACTGATCGAGGGCGGCCACATCCCCGACGACGTGACGATCGAGGTGCTGACGCAGGCGCGCGACGACCTGATCGAGCGCACCTTCGCATCGCTGCGCGGCGCGAAACGCGCGATCGTGCACCTGTACAACGCGACTGCGCCGGAATTCCGCAAGATCGTGTTCGGGCTCGATCGCGACGGCGTGAAGCAGCTCGCGGTGAACGCGGCCCGCACGATCAAGCGCTGCGCGGATGCGGCGACCGACACGCAGTTCACGCTGCAGTACAGCCCGGAAACCTTTACCGCGACCGAACTCGATTTCGCGAAGGAAGTCTGCGATGCCGTATTCGACGTATGGCAGCCGACGCCCGAGCGCAAGTCGATCGTGAACCTGCCGGCCACCGTCGAAGTCGGCACGCCGAACTTCTACGCGGACCAGATCGAGTGGATGCACCGCAACCTCGCGCGCCGTGATTCGCTGATCCTGTCCGTGCATCCGCACAACGACCGCGGCACCGCGGTCGCGGCGGCCGAGCTGGCGGTGATGGCCGGCGCCGACCGGATCGAGGGCTGCCTGTTCGGCAACGGCGAACGCACGGGCAACGTCGATCTCGTGACGCTCGCGCTGAACCTGTACACGCAGGGCGTCGATCCGGGCCTCGACTTCTCGCAGATCAATGAAGTCGCGCGCACGTCGGAAGAATGCACTCAGTTGCCGATCCACCCGCGCCATCCGTATGTCGGCGACCTCGTGTTCACCGCATTCTCCGGCTCGCACCAGGACGCGATCAAGAAGGGCTTCGCGGTGCAGCGCCCCGACGCCGTATGGGAAATGCCGTACCTGCCGATCGATCCGAGCGATCTCGGCCGCACCTATGATTCGATCATTCGCGTGAACAGCCAGTCGGGCAAGGGCGGCATCGCGTACCTGCTCGAACAGGGCTATGGCGTCGCGCTGCCGCGGCGCCTGCAGGTCGATTTCAGCGCGGCCGTGCAGCGCCTGACCGACGAAAGCGGGCACGAGGTGACGAGCGCGCAGATCTGGTCGCTGTTCCAGCAGGAATACGTCGAAGGCGATGCGCCGCTGCGCTATGTCGGCCACGAGCTGACCGAACGCGACGGCCGCGAGACGATCGTGCTGACCGCCGACGTGCACGGTGAGCGCCGCGTGTTGCGCGGCGAAGGCAATGGCCCGCTCGATGCGCTGATGCATGCACTGCACACGCCGCTGCGGATCCAGCACTACGAGGAACGCGCGCTGTCGCAGGGCGCCGATGCGAAGGCGATCGCGATCGCGGAGATGGCCGGCACGGGCGTGCGCGGTAGTGCATTCGGGGTTGGCGTCGACGCGAACCTGACGACCGCGTCGATTCGTGCGGTGATCAGCGGCGTCAACCGCGCGTATGCCCGTGCGGACGAAGCGGTGCAGGCGACGTTTTTTGGCGCACGGCCCGCGGTGAAGGCCGTCGCGTAAGCGGGGCCGGGGTGGCCGCGCCGGGGCGCTCCGGCGCGGCAGTCTCGTCGGCCGTTTCGTTGCTGCTGCATGACCCGGCAAGGGCGTCGTGCAGCGCTTGCTTCAGTTCCGGACCGTGCCTTGTCCCGCGCACGTGGGGGCCGCGGGGTACGTATCCGCTATCGGACGCGTGATTGACCAACCTTGGGGAAGCCCAGCTTCGGCCGTCAGACTGAAACCGTGATGCCTGCCGAAGTCGAGTGCCCGGCAGGGCGCACGACGATTTCCACCTGCTGCCCAAACGCTACCAACGTGAGCATCAGTTGATCCAGCGAAACGTTCCGGAGCCTGTCGCGCTGCTCCGGGGTGACCACCGGTCGGGCCATTTCCGTGAGCACCGCAGCTTCATCGTCGCTCAGGCCGCGCGACGCCATCAATGCGTTGAGCTTCAGCACGAGCGCGGACTTGGCCGCCAGCTCCCCGACGTCATAGAAATCGAAATCGGCCGGCACGTCGTCGGTATGTGGGTTCGGGGCGTTGCGATTCATTGTGCGTTTTCCGTCATCAGCGAGAGCGGTTGCGGCTGCTGCTCCGTCGTGGGATCGAGATCGGGGAATCGTTCGTTCGCGAAAGAATCGCAGTCGCTTTCGTCGATCGGCGTGATCACCAGCCGCTTGTGCGATACCTCGATGCGCAGGCGCTGCTCGGGAACGAAACCCGCTGCCTCGATCCACCGGCCAGACAGCTTCATCCACAGATGCAACACGGGCGGTGCCATGTCGGTGAGTCGGAGGTGGGGAACGATGCGGCGATGTCGAAGCGACGCCTGTGTGGTGGCGAAACAATCGTGGAAATAAACCGGTGCGCTATGATTCGCGTCAGCCATGGCTAACTCCTGTGTTGAGTTGGTTGCGGTCAGCGGCTCGTGGGTGTTCCTGCACCTGCGGGCCGCGCTCGTTTACACGACGGATTTTTATCGACAAGGCACATCACATGCATGACGTGCTCGATAGTCGCTCATCCTTGCGAAAACGCCCAACCACTGTAGCGTAGTCGCGATTGGGGCGGGTTACGGAAAGATGCGTTTTCCTAACTTTGGCCATTCGGACGATGCACTGCGTGATCGTCTCTTCAACGATGCGCTCGCAATTCATGCGCGGCCGCCGGTAGAGCCAGCAGCACGCAAGACACGCGTGAAAGCGTTGTGCCATCAAGGTTCGGCGCGTCGAGATCAGTCGTTATCGGTACGCGGTCGTGATGTTCGACGCTAGCTCGGTCATCGAGCAGACGGGATACGCCGATCAGTTGCAGAAACTGTGAAAAATTGTCCGCAAACGCGCGTATCGAATTGATTGGCTCGATGCGCGAGCGTTTTTTCGGCAGACGGCTCCTCTGACGCGCGGGCCCGATTCGATCGTGGCCGGTATCGTGTGTCACGCAAATCAAGATTGCCGGGCGAGACATTGCGTTCCAGGCGGGCCGGATCTGTTTTCGACAAGCATTTATCGATATCAGATTTAGTTATATTGATTAGGATATCGATGTATATGGGAATGCGTGTGGTGATACTTGATCATGTGATTTCCGTTCGTGCGAGATGAGTTTGGCTTGGATGATTTAATGTCGTGACAATAAGACAAGTCAGATTTGCAGGTTTTCGTCGCGTATTTCATACGGTTCATCCTGTTTGACGCGGCAACGCATCGAGTCGCGTTTATCGTTCGCCAGTCAGTAGGTGTGGTCAAGAACGAAGAACGATGAACACGGAATGAGAGGAACGAGATGCAAGTGAAGAAACTGCTTTCGGCTGGGGTGACGGCATCGGCAGTCGTGTTGGCCGGATGCGGCGGTGGCGACGGCGGCGCGTCGGACAATAGCCAGACCGTGACGCCCGAGCCGGGTACCACAGCGCCGCCTTCGGCCCAGGCGGCATGCCGACCTGCCGGCAGCTTTACTTATTCGGGCTCCGCATCTCAGATCAAGGCGAGCAACGGCAGATTGGCCGTGGTAGTGGTCCCCAATCTGCCGGTGGCTTATCAAAAGAACAGAAACTTCACGGCGCCGAATGCGCCTGCATCGAGTCAGGTTCAGCAGGCAAGCGGTGCGTTTACGACGCTTGCGTCGTCGGCTGACGCGACTGGCTGCCTCGGGCTCGACCATGGGGCGGTGACCGAGATTCAGAGTGTCGGTGCGGATGTAGCGATCGGTCGCTGGAACCAGGCCATGGACACGGACGGCAATACTTATAGCCGCGGGCAAGGCGTGCACTACGCGGTAGGCACGCCGCTGTCGTTGACTGCAACGAGCGGCACGCTGGCGTGTACACAATTGATTGCAGACGCCGTGTCGACCGACTACGGTGGCCCCGGCGGCACGCTCGGATCGAGTTCGGCCACGCTGGATCTTGCGACGCGCACCCTCAACAACCTGAGCTTGTCGATCAATCTGTCGAATGAGCGCTATACGCTGACGAACGCACAGTCGCCGCTGAATGGCGTGTCGACGGGCGGCGAGTTGTCGGTTCAGTCGGTCGTCGTGGGTCACGATGCGACTCAGCCGTTAGTCGCCGTCGGCTATGCGACCACGTCGTCAAGCACGCAGGGAATGGGCGGGGTGGTGGTCCTTGCGTGCCGTTGATGTGCGTAGGGTGCCGGAGTTCATCACGACTGGGTCCGGTACCTGATCTCGTCTGTCCTGCGCGCGACGATTTGTTCATGCTCCCGCAATCGCCCGCCACTCATGCATGCAGCGCTTCCATCTGTTTGCGCGCATTCTCCAGGCCGGCATCGAATCCGTGCGGCTTCATGTCCAGCCCTTCGGCATAGACGAAGTCCACCTCATTGATACCCATCAGGCCGAGCACGGCGCGCAGGTATGGCGTGACGGCATCCGTCGCCTGGCCGACGTGCACACCGCCGCGCGAGCTGAACACGATCGCACTGACGCCTTCGACGAGGCCCATCGGATAGGTCTCCGTGTAGTGGAACGTCACGCGTGCACGCGCGACGAGGTCGAACCAGTTCTTCAGTTGCGTCGGCACATTGTGGTTGTACATCGGCGCGCCGATCAGCAGCAGGTCGCTGCCCTTGAGTTCGGCGATCAGCTTGTCGGACAACGCGATCGCATGCTGCGCGCGTTCGCCCGCATTCTCCGCGCCGCGCAGCGCGTGAAACAGCTCGCTGTCGAGCACCGGCAGGTCGTCGCTGACGAGGTCACGCACGATTACTTCATCCGTGTGGCCGTTGGCCTGGCGCTGCGCGAGGAACGTGTCGATCAGCGTCCCGGTTTGCGACTGGCTGCCGTTGATGCTGGATTTGAGGGCGAGGATCCGGGCCATGGTGGCGTACTCCGTTGCGAATGGTGAGGATTGGAATCGATCCTATCATTCACTTTTTATCGCCAAAAGCGATAAGATCGACGCATTGTGTAGCGTATTTGTCCTCAATGGCATGCGGAACAACCTGAAAGGCATCGACGTGTTCGTCGCCGCGGTGGAAGCGAGCAGCTTCGCGCAGGCTGCGGAAAAGCTGCACATCACGCGCTCGGCGGTCGGCAAGAGCATCGCGCGCCTGGAGGAGCGGCTGGGTGTCGTGTTGTTTCAGCGCACGACGCGCAGCCAGAGCCTGACCGATGAAGGGTCGTTGTTCTACGAGCATTGCTTGCGTGCGATGGACGAGATCCAGGCGGGTGAGGCGCTGCTCGAAACCGGCAAATGGCAGATGAAAGGGCGCCTGCGCGTGTCGATGCCGACGCTGTTCGGCCATCTGTGCGTTGCGCCGATCCTGATCGAACTGGCGAAGGCGCACCCCGATCTCGAACTGGATCTGTCGTTCAGCGACCGGTCCGTCGATCTGATCGAGGAGCGTTTCGATCTCGCGATCCGGATCGGCACGTTGCCGAACAGCAGCGGGCTGGTCGCGCGTCCGCTGGGCGAGCACCGGATGGCGTTCTGCGCGTCTCCGGCTTACCTGGATCGCTTCGGTGAACCGCGGACCTACGAGGAACTGGCGCAGCACAAGGCGCTGGCCTACACGCGCTTTGGTCAGGTGCATCGCTGGCCCGTCATCGTCGACGGCCAGCGCGTGGAATTGCAGCCCGCCGTCCGGTTGCTGTCGGATGACCTGCGCGCGCTGATGGATGCGGCCGTTGCCGATCTCGGGGTGGCGTGGCTGCCGTACTGGCTGGTGCGCGACGCGCTGCGCAGCGGCGCGTTGCGCGAGTTGCTGGCCGATCGACCGGGCGTGATCTATCCGATCCAGGCCGTGTGGCCATACACGCTGCATCTTCCGCTGAAAGTCCGGGCCGCCGTCGACGCACTGCTGGAACATCTTCCCGCGCGACTGGCGGCGGTCGAAGCGCGGATGTGACGAAGGAGCGTAGCGCCGCGTTCCGCCAGCCGACGAGCGTTACTGCCCGAAGCGTTGCGCGACGGCATCCTTCAGCCGCGCGGCGGTCAGCTCGCCCATGTGCGATTCGACGAGTTCGCCTTTTGCGTTGAAGAACAGCGTGGTCGGCAACCCGCGCGAACCGTATGCATGCATCGTGTGCAGCGACGGATCGAGCAGCACGTGATCGAAGCGCAGGCCCTTTTGTTCGAGGAACGCGCGCACGACCTGCGCGCTTTCGCCCTGGTTGAGCATCAACACGGTGATGCCCGGATGATCGCGCTGTGCCTGTTCGAGGATCGGCATTTCGCGTTGGCACGGCGGGCACCATGTTGCCCACAGGTTCACGACGACCGGCTTGCCGACGAAGCTCGCGGGCAGCACGGGCGTTGCATCGAGCGCCTGGAGTTGCATCGTGGCGAGCGGCGGTGCGCTTTGCTGCAACGTCGCCAGCGTGCCTTGCGCGATACCCCACGCCCCGAGGCCCGCGACGATGCCGGCGAGCACCGGCCGGCGCAGCGCGGGCAAGCGGCGCAGGCGCCAGCCCGCGAACACCAGCGCGACCGCAAGACCGATGCGCCAGTCGAAGCCGCCGTCGCCGAGCGAGACGATCGAGCGCGGCGATGCCGCATAGTCTGGCCACCATTGCGCGACATAGCCGACACGCGCGGCAATCAACCCGAGCAGCAGTACGTCGAGAATCAGGCTCGGCGCGGTCTTGTGATGCCCGTCCGGCGGGCGGCGCTGGATGATACGCGCGACGAGCCACGCCAGCAGCGCGGCGGCAGCTACCGCGACGACGCGGATCGAGAAGGGACCGATGCTCAGCATGAAGTAAGAAGGGTGGAGGGGTGATCGAGCGGGGCAGGAGAACTGATTGTCCGCCGCGGCGAGGAAACCGTCGACGGTCGTGACGCGGTTCGACCGGCATTCGCGCACGCGGGTTCCTTTCGAGAACGTAACGGCGTATTGCGGATTCGATGCGTGTGGGGGGCGGGACTGCATCGTTTTCACGCGGGCGTGCAGCGAATCAGGCCAGTCCGATGATCAGTGGAATACCGCTCGTCAACACGATACCGGCTGGTAAGGTGCAGTGGCCTCCGGTATCCCGAACGGGGATCTCTCCTTGACGCCCGCTCCTCTCGTGAGAGTCCGCTTTTTTATCGTCGTGCGGGTGTGTCTTGTGGCGGTCGGCTCGCGTCCGGCGGACCCGTTCGATGGCGGCGGCATAGGGGCTGCCGCCATGACCCGACGGGCCGCGCATGCGCGATCCGTCGGGCGGCGGACTTTACAGCTTCTTCGATGCTGCCGGTGCTGCGTCACTCTGCGTGGCCGCCGTCGCCGGATCGAGTGTCGCGAGCGTCTTCTCGGTGAATTTCTCGTACAGCCAGTCCATGCGGATGCTGTCGACGCCGGCGATGCCACCGAGCGCATACGACGCCGACACCTTGAAGTGGTCGACCGGACGATTGTCGGCATCGGTGAGCGTGACGGTGCCGTCGACATAATCGTTGCCGGCCATGAAGCCGAACATCACGGCCGAGAAACTCGATCGCACGCGAATGCCGGTGACTTCGACATTCAGGTGCATCGCATCGGTTGAATCCGCTTTGGCGAGCAGCTTGCGTGCGTCCAGTGCGCTTTCGATTTTCTCCTGCAGCTTCTTCGCGTCGAACTTCAGGTTGTCTTTCAACGCTTCCTGCGCGGCATTGTCGAGCGTGACCTTCACGAACACGGGTTTCGTGCCGAAATGGGTCGTCGATGCGGTCACGGCAGCCCCTGCCGGATCGCTGGCGTCGCGTGTCACGCTGCTGGCGCAGCCCGACAGGAAGCCGATCGTCACGAATGCCAGAGCGGCATGACGGATAAGAGATTTCATGATTTGGTCTTTTGATTGGGGTTATTAGAATTGGCTCTGTGGCCGAGCGGAAATTTAACACGAGCGATCCGATTCAAATAGTCGAATGGATCGAAAATCGATTCGGTGTTTAATCGGCGTGGTGTTTTTACGTCGATGAATAACCGGATTAATGCGTGATGAGTGATGACTGGCGCTGGAGGCGGGCTATTGCCGTCACGGCGTCGGCAATGGGCAGGCGATTACTGGCTGTTGCCCGACGCCGCCCCACCCAGTCGATACGCGGTAAAGAACTCGTACCACGGCGACCCTTGCGCAACCGGTACGCCGAGCGCTGCCGTGCGCTGCTTCAATGCGCCGAACACGTCGTTGATGCGCGCTGTCTGCCCCGCATCGTTGAACGGATAAGGCCGCGATCGCCCCGCCGCGAACGCGCCGTACGCGATCGCGAGCAGGCGGGCGCTGTCGTCGGTGGATGCGATCGCGCCGTTGATCGTCTCGGCGAAGCGCGGGCGGTCTTCCGCGCGCGACCCGGACAGGCACAGGAACACGATCGCCGACAGTTCATGCAAGTCCTTCACCTGCAGCAATTCGGGCAGCCGCGCGACGACCCGCTCGACCGGCTCCTCGCGCAGCGCATCGCTGAAGTCGAGCACGGCGGTCATCGGATTCGTGTCCGCTTTCAGGCGATCGAGTGGAGGCGGGGCCGTCGACGCGCCGTCGGGCGCCGCAGCCGGCGCAGACCTCAGCGCGTCGGCCACCTGCTGCGTCCACGCCGGAAAGATCATGCGCACGTTGCCGAACTGCTCGCCGCCTTCCGCCGCAGGATTCCACCGATAGACGATCGTGCCGCCGCGAATGAACGGCGAATACAGGTGCTCGGGCGTTTGCGGCAGCGGCCGGCGGTTGATCGGCAGCCACGCGAGCGTCAGCCAGTCGTAGCGGCCCGTCGCGGGCACCGACGGGCTCGAGCTCGCGACGACCTGCCACGTGCCGCGATTCGCATAGCGGCGGCGTGCATCGGGCACGGCGACGGTCCTGCCTTTCGCTGTGTCGAAATACGTCGCGCCGGTGACGTTCTCGCCGCTGTCTTTGGCCGGCGTGAGGGTGGAGATGACCCACGATGCACCATCGGCCGAACGGTAGTCGGACGGCTGCAGCGTCGCCACATCGTGCACCATGCGCGTTTCGGCCGCGACGGGGCTCGGGGGGAGATTGGCCTGGGCGGCCAGGATGCTCGGCATGGACTGTCCTCGGAATCGGGGGCGCATCGTCGAGCGGGGCGATGCGCGGTGGCGCGGGTCGTTTCTCGTAACTGTAGGACGTTGCGGCCGGTATCGCGAGGAACCCGGCGCGCAGGGCAAGGAGCAACGTGGATTCATTTATTGTAGTAACATACCTACATATATGAATTCCAGGAGTTCATCGTGACCATCACCACGCTCTCGAGTCGCGAACTCAACCAGGACGTGACCAAAGCCAAGAAGGCGACAAAGGATGGGCCCGTGTTCATTACCGACCGCGGCAGGCCTGCCCACGTGCTGCTGAGTTTCGAGGAATACCAGCGTCTCACCCGGCAGCGGCGCAACATTGCCGACTCGCTCGCCATGCCGGGTGTCGAGGACATCGAGTTCGATCCGCCGCGCGCAAACGTCAAGATCAAGGCGGTCGATTTCTGATGATGTTCGTTCTCGATACCAACGTGGTTTCGGAACTCCGGAAAGTGCGGGCGGGCAAGGCGGACAGGAACGTGGCGGCCTGGTGTTCGACCGTCGATGCGTCGGTGCTGTTTGTCTCTGCCATCACGATCATGGAGCTGGAGACAGGTGTCTTGCAGATCGAGCGCAGAGACGCGGAACAGGGCGCGCTGCTCAGGGCATGGCTTGACGGGCATGTGCTGCCCGAGTTCGCCGGTCGCGTGTTGCCGGTCGATACCGCAGTTGCCCAACGATGCGCACGGCTTCATGTGCCGGACCGGCGGTCCGAGCGGGACGCGCTTATTGCTGCGACGGCGATCGTGCATGGGATGACGGTCGTGACACGCAACGTTGCCGATTTTGTTGAAACCGGTGTCGCTATCCTGAATCCGTGGGATTGAGCGAATCAATCAACTTGCTCACGACGGAAATCGGATTCCGCTTGAGTGCGATCGCGTGTCGATTTGCTTCGGCTTACCATGCGCATCCTGAGCCAACGACGCCTACCGATCGGGAGCCCTCATGACCGACACGAAAGCCATTACCGAACACTGGGCGCAGGTCGCCGACCAATGGATCGGCTGGGCCGGCAAGCCGGGGCACGATGCGTTCTGGAAATACCGCGCGGGGCTCGCGGCGTATATCGGCCGCGGCACCGGCCTCGCGCTGGAAATCGGCTGCGGCGAGGGCCGCGTGAGCCGCGAGCTGAAGGCGCTCGGCTACGAGGTGACCGCGAGCGATGCGGTGCCCGCCATGCTCGACGCCGCGCGCCACGCCGATTCGGCGCATCACTACCAGTTGGCCGACGCGGCGGCGCTGCCGTTCGACGCAGCCAGCTTCGATCTCGTGATGGCGTACAACGTGCTGATGGATCTCGACGACATGCAGCGCGCATTGAACGAGGCCCGCCGCGTGCTGAAGCCGGGCGGCACGCTGTTCATCTCGCTCGTGCATCCGTTCCGCGATCGCGGCGGCTTCGCGGGGCCGCAACCCGATGCGCCGTTCGTGCTGAAGGGCAGCTATTTCGGGCGTGAGCATTTCGACGGCGTGGAAACGCGCGACGGGCTGTCGATGCACTTCGCGGGCTGGTCGCTGCCGCTGCAGGCGTACATGGAGGCGCTGGAAGCGGCCGGGTTCGCGATCGCGTCGCTGCGCGAGCCGCCGCCCGATCATGCCGATACGGATCAGCTGAAGCAGTGGGCGCGCGTGCCGCTGTTTCTGTGGATCAAGGCGCGGCCGCTGGGGTGAGCGCCCGGCTCCGCGCTCTCAGCGCGGCAGCGCCTTCCTGTAAACAATGCCGCCCGTTTTTTCCGCGACGGTGTCGTAGAGCCGCTGCGCCGTGTGATTCGTCTCGTGCGTCTGCCAGTACACGCGTTCGGCGCGATGCCGGCGCGCGGCGTCGTACACGGCTTCGATCAGCGCGCGGCCGACGCCCTTGCCACGTTCGCTGTCGAGCGTGAACAGGTCCTGCAGGTAACAGGACGGCCCGGCGTGCGTCGTGCTGCGGTGATACAGAAAGTGCGCGAGCCCGACGAGCCGGCCGTCTCGCTCTGCGACAAGTGCATGCACGGGTTCGTAGCCGTCGAAGAAGCGCGACCACGTGAGCTGCGTGACGGACAGCGGCAGCGCGGTGGCGTCGAAGCGGCCGTAGAAGCGGTTGTAGCCGTCCCACAGCGGCAGCCAGTGGTCGTAGTCGTCTTCCCGCACTGCGCGTACGGTCAGGCCCGTGTCGGTGGCGCTCATGTTTGCGAACCTTTCGAAGAGGGTTGGGCGCGTTACCCGTCCGGCAGGCACGTCGCAGGTCTCTACGATAGGCAGTTCGCGGCACGACGGGTAGGCCCATGACGACCACGCTTTCTGGTGCCACGGCTACGCGTCAAGCATTCGCGCAACGCGATCACGAAGCGCCGGCAACACGTGCAGGATGCGTCGACGGCTCGACCGCGATCGCGACTTCGCGGACATCGATCCCGCCGACGGGTACGACGCGGGTGCTTACCCGCGCATCGGCGGATTGAGCTGCGCGAACGCTGCCTGCCGGCGATACGGGAAGTACGGATACGGCGCTTCCACCGCACTCGCCGCGTCGAGCGTTGCAATCTGCGCATCGGTCAGCGCCCAGCCGACTGCGCCGAGGTTCTGGCGCAACTGCTCCTCGTTGCGCGCGCCGATGATCACCGACGACACGGTCGGCCGCTGCAGCAGCCAGTTCAGCGCGACCTGCGGCACCGTCTTGCCGGTTTCCTCCGCGATCGCGTCGAGCGCGTCGACCACGTCGTACAGGCGTTCGTCGTCGACCGGCGGCCCGTAGCTGGCCGTTTCGTGCAGGCGGCTGCCTTCGGGCAACGGCGCGTTGCGGCGGATCTTGCCGGTGAGCCGGCCCCAGCCGAGCGGGCTCCATACGAGCGCGCCGAGGCCCTGGTCGGCGCCGAGCGGCATCAGGTCCCATTCGTAGTCGCGGCCGACGAGCGAGTAGTAGACCTGGTTCGCGACGTAGCGCGACCAGCCGTGCCGGTCGGCTGCCGCGAGCGATTTCATGATCTGCCAGCCGGCGAAGTTCGACACACCGATGTAGCGCAGCTTGCCTGCACGCACGAGATCGTCGAGCGTCGACATCACTTCCTCGACCGGCGTGCCCGCGTCGAACGCGTGCAGTTGCAGCAGGTCGATGTAGTCGGTGTCGAGGCGGCGCAGCGCATCGTCGACGGCGCGCACGAGCCGTGCGCGCGACGTGCCTGCGTCGTTCGGGCCGCTGCCGGTCGGCAGGCCCGTCTTCGTCGAGATCAGCACCTGGTCGCGCCGCCCCTTGATCGCGGCGCCGAGCACGCGCTCGGATGCGCCGTCGGAATACACGTCGGCCGTGTCGAACAGGTTGACGCCGGCTTCGAGACAGATGTCGACGAGGCGGCGCGCTTCGTCGACGCCCGTGTTGCCCCATGCGCCGAACAGCGGGCCGGTGCCGCCGAACGTGCCTGCGCCGAAGCTCAGGACGGGAACCTTGAGGCCGGAGCGGCCGAGCGTGCGGTATTCCATGTGCGTTTCCTCTCGTCGTGAGTGCGGAGCGGGGCCGCGTGTCGTGGGTCAGGCGATCACTGTACCGTTTGCGACTTTTCCTGATAATCCTGAAGATAGCGAAAATATCCTTCGGAAGAGGCGAACAATGCTGCTTGACAACCTCGCGCTGTTCCTGCGCATCGTGGAGAAGGGCGGGCTGGCCGCGGCAGGCCGCGAGGTCGGCCTGTCGCCGGCCACGGTGTCCGAGCGGCTGACGGCGCTCGAGCGCCACTACGGTGCGGCGCTGCTCACGCGCACGACGCGCGCGATCAGCCTGACCGACGAGGGGCGCACGCTCGTCGACGGCGCGCGGCGCCTGCTGGCCGAGGCCGACGAGCTCGAAAGCCGCGTGCGGCTGGGCGTGCAGACGCTGTCGGGGCCCGTGCGGCTGAGCGCGCCGGCCGATCTCGGGCGCGAGCGCGTCGTGCCGGTCGTCGATGCATTCCTGGCCGAGCATCCGGGCGTGACGGTCGACCTGCATCTCGGCGACGGCTATGTCGACCTCGTCGGGCAAGGGCTCGACTTCGCGATTCGCCGCGGCACGCTCGCGGACAGTTCGCTACGCAGCCGTTCGCTCGGCCGGGCACGGCGCGTGGTGTGCGCGTCGCCGGCGTATCTTGCGGCGCGCGGTACGCCCGCGCATCCGGACGATCTCGCTGCTCACGACTGCATCGTGATGCGCTTCGGACAGGAGCTGTATGCCGAATGGCCGTTCAGCATCGACGGCGAACCGAAGCGTGTGATGGTGCGCGGCCGGCGCGTGGCCAACGACGGCGCGCTCGTGCGCGCGTGGTGCATCGCGGGGCATGGCGTCGCGCTGAAGTCGCTGGTCGACGTCGAGCGGGATCTGGCGTCCGGTGCGCTCGTTGAAGTCCTCGGTGCGTTCTCGCCGGGCGAAGTTGATCTGCAGATCGTCTATCCGGGCAGTGCCGCGCAGCCGAGGCGGGTGCGTGCGTTGATCGACAGGCTGGTGCTGGCGTTGACGGCGGCGTGAGCGCGCGGCGCCGGACGCCATTCAATGTCAATTCAGCAGTCGTAGTGTCGAATGCGACGCAGCGCATGAAGATTGAACGATAGTTTTAATTCGGAATGCGTATTGAATACTTTAAGGAAATAAACAAACTTTAAGCCGTCTCTCCGCTTTGGAAACTCGGGCCGAGATGTCCGATCACGCGTCAATCAGACGAGACAGAAATTCGAAATTTGTGGTTCTCGTTCAACAGTTTGGCAATTTCTGACAGTAATTTGTAGGGATTTAAGTAAGCTCGCTTTCAATAACCAAACGAATGGACGCAGGCCGCGTCGGCGAGAATGAACAAGAACACGCACCGCCTGGTGTATTCCAGGCTTCGGGGAATGGTGGTGGCCGTCGCGGAGACTGCGACGGCCGAGGGGAAGTCGGCAACGGGCGAGGTGCGCGCGCGGCGGCGGTCGTCGACGTCCGGCGCTCGCGTTGTGATGGCGGGCGTTGCCGCGCTCGGCATGTTGCCCACCCTGTCCGGTGCGCAGATCGTCCCGACGCCGGGCACCAGCACGCAGGTGATCCAGACACCTAACGGTTTGCCGCAGGTCAACGTGGCGCGTCCATCGAGTGCGGGCGTATCGGTCAACACCTACAACCAGTTCGATGTTCAAAAGGCCGGCGCGATCCTGAACAACTCGGCCACGCTGGTTCAGACACAGCAAGCGGGCTGGATCAACGGCAATCCGAATTACGGAGCCGGGCAGGCTGCGCGCATCATCGTCAATCAGGTCAACAGCCCGAACCCGTCGCAGATCCGCGGCACAGTCGAGATAGCAGGCGCTCGCGCGGAACTCGTCATCGCTAACCCGTCCGGGATTTTTGTCGACGGCGGCGGCTTTCTCAATACCAGTCGCGCGACCCTGACAACCGGCGTGCCGTTCTACGGTGCCGACGGGGCGCTTGCCGGCTACAACGTCAACCGCGGCCTCGTGACCGTTGCAGGCGCAGGCCTGAATGCGGCCAATATCGATCAGGTCGATCTGATTGCACGCGCGGTGCAGGTGAACGCGGCGGTCTACGCAAAAAATCTGAACGTGATCGCAGGCGCCGCCCAGGTCAACCACGACACGCTCGCGGCGACACCGATCGCCGGCGACGGCCCGGCCCCGGCGGTTGCAATCGACGTGAGCCAGTTGGGCGGCATGTACAGCAATCGGATCTTCCTCGCCTCGAACGAGAACGGTGTGGGGGTGGCCAACGCCGGTACGATCGCGGCGCAGGCGGGCGACCTGACGCTGCAGTCGAACGGCCGGCTCGTACTGACGGGCAAGACGACCGCGAGCGGCAACGTTGCGTTGTCGGCCGCAGGTGGCATCCAGAACAGCGGCACCACATACGCGCAGCAATCGCTGTCGGCCGGCACAGGTGCCGATCTCACGAACACCGGGACGCTCGCTGCACAGCAGAACACGACGGTCAATGCCGGCAGCGTCAATTCGACCGGCACGCTTGGCGCGGGCGTGAACAACGACGGTTCGGTCGGCCAGGGCGGCGATCTGAGCCTGACGGCCTCGGGCCAGTTGAGCGCAACGGGGCAGAACGTAGCGGGCGGCAATGCGGCGCTGACCGGCGCGAGTGTGAATCTCGCCGGCAGCCAGACGGCGGCAAACGGCAATCTGTCGCTGAACGCGACGGCAGGCGACTTGAATCTGTCGAACGCGACGACGAGCGCACAACGCGCCATTCAGACGAATGCATCCGGCACGGTGATCAACGATCACGGCAGCCTGTCGAGCGGCGGCAGCACGACGCTGACCGGTGGCGCGCTCTCGAACCGGAGCGGCAAGGTTTCGTCGCAGGGGCCGCTGTCGGTCAACGTGGCCGGCCAGGTCGCCAACCAGTCAGGTGAGCTGATCTCGGAGAGTACGGCGGACATCCAGGGCGGTGCCCTCGCGAACAACCAGGGCACCATCCAAAGCGCAGCCGGCATGACGGTGGCCGGTGCGTCACTGGACAACACGGCAGGTCGGATCACGTCGCTCAACGGCGAGGGTCTGTCGGTGACGACGAGCGGCCAATTGACCAACGCTGCGGGCGCTACCGCGAACGGTGCGCAAGGCGGTGTCATCGGCGGCAACGGTGATGTTTCGGTCCGCGGCGCAAACGTTGTCAACCGCGGCACGATCACGTCCAACACGAATCTGCGTATTGCGGGCCAGTCGGTCGATAACGGCAGCGGTACCCTGCAGGCTGCGCAAAACATCCTGGTCGATGCCGGCGCGCACCTGACGAACAGCGGTGGTTCGATTGTCGGCCAGGCGGCAACGGTCAGCGCAGCGACGCTCGACAACAGCGCCGGCACCGTGCAGGCGAGCCAGGTGTCGTTGACGGCGACCGACCTCGTGAACCATGGCGGCACGATCACGCAGACCGGAACTGGCCCGATAGCCGTCAATGTGTCGCGCACCCTCGACAATTCCAACGGCGGCACGCTGCAAACCAACGGTACCGACCTGACGCTCGCGCCGGCCGCGATCGTCAACGACGGCGGCACGATCACGCATGCCGGCAACGGCACACTGACGCTCGGAAGCGGTTCGGGTTCGGTGTCGAACGTGGGCGGCTCGATCGCAAGCAACGGGCGCGTCGTCGCGCAAACCGGCGCGTTGAACAATACGGCAGGCTCGATCAACGCGCAGAACGGACTGACCGCAACCGTCGCCGGCACGTTGAACAATGCGAGCGGCAAGCTGTTGTCGAACACGGACGCCAGCATTACCAGCGGTACGCTGTCGAACGACGGCGGCCAGATCGGTGCCGGCACGAATGCGACGATCCACACAGGCTCCATGACGAATCGGGGTGGCTCGATCGTTGCGCCGAACCTGTCTGTCACTGCCGATTCGATGCTCGACAACAGCGGCGGCAAGCTCGAGGCCAATCAGCTTGCGCTTGTGGCCGCCAACCTCGTCAACCACGGCGGCACGATCACGCAATACGGCTCGTCGGCAATGGGCATCAACGTCAGTGGCATGCTGGATAACTCGGCCGCCGGCGTGATCCAGACCAACGCCACGGACCTGACGCTTGAGCCGGCCGAGCTGAATAACGCGGGAGGCACCATTACGCATGCGGGTGCGGGCACGCTGACGATCGCGCCGGGCAATGGGGCGAGCGCACTGAACAACGCGTCGGGCACTATCGTGACGAAGGGGCAAGCGATCGTCGATGCGAGCAGCTGGAACAACGCGAGCGGCATTCTTGCCGCGCAGCGCGGTATCAAGGCTACGATCGCGGGCGACGTGAACAACGCGCAGGGCTTGCTGCGATCGGACACGTCACTGTCGTTGACGAGCGGCGGTGCGTTGTCGAACCGTGGCGGTCACGTTCAGGCCGGGCAATCGACCGTCGGCGACACCAGCACGCTCGACATTCAATCGGCGTCGATCGACAACGCGGACGGCGCCATTGTCGATCTCGGTGCGGGCAAGATGACGGTGCAAGGCGGCAGCCGGATCGCGAACAGTCATGCCGGCCGCGTGTCTGGCATGGGTGCGATCACCGGCAACGGCGATGTGACGATCCGGGCAGCGTCGATCAGCAACACGCAAGGCGGTCAGCTCAGCGGCGCATCCCTGCATGTCCAGGGGAGTGCGCTCGACAATAGTGGCGGCACTATCGGTAATGTCGCGAACTCGAACGGCGACGTGAACGTCGCGACGACCGGCGCGATCACGAACACGAACGGCCAGATCAGCTCGACGCACGACCTGACGGTCGCGGCGACCACCCTGCAGGGCGGCGGCACGTACAGCGCAACGCATGATGCGAACGTGAACCTGAAGGGCGATTACACGACAGCGTCCGATACCCGATTCAACGTCGGTCATGATCTCGCTTTCACGCTGCCCGGCATCTTCACGAACAATGCGAATCTGGAGTCGGTCAACAACCTGAGCGTCAACGCGGGCAACATCGTCAACGTCGGTGCGCTGACTGCCGGCGGCCTGCTGCGTACGCAATCGACCAACCTGACCAATACGGGCGCACTCGTGGGCGCCAGCGCGTCGCTCAACGCGACGAATACGATCTCGAACATTGGGCCGACCGCACTCATCGGTGCATCAGACAGCAACGGCACGCTCGAAATCCTCGCACGCGATATCGAAAACCGCGACGACACGACCGCGAACGACTCGATGGCGACGACCGCCATCTTCGGCATGGGCAAAGTCGTGCTGGCAGGCGGCAAGGACGCGAGCGGCAATTACACGAACGCGGCGCTGGTCAATAACGTGTCGGCATTGATCCAGTCGGGCGGCGACATGGAACTGCATGCCGACAAAGTGACGAGCACGCGGCGCGTGATGAAGACGTCCACGAGCCGGATCGATCCGGCATCGCT
Organism: Burkholderia pulmonis; assembly: GCF_984667975.1. NCBI lineage: Bacteria > Pseudomonadati > Pseudomonadota > Betaproteobacteria > Burkholderiales > Burkholderiaceae > Burkholderia > Burkholderia pulmonis. Next base: position 3,093,107 of record NZ_OZ480187.1, on the reverse strand, counting down.
TGCGCAGTTCGGCATCAGCATGTCCGGATGCGTGGCGATCCACATGGAGGCCTGCTCCGGTCGGGATGTGAATTGGGCCGACCTGAGCAAGCCCGAAGTGCGTGAACTTTTTCTGGATTTCGTGGGTGGGGTTCCGACCGATCCGCCTCATGGCGGGCAGTGGAACAGCGGCTACCAGAAGACAACCTACTACGCGGACAGCGCGACGGCGACGACCGTGACGGACATCAGCCCGGCCGCCCAGATCGTGTCGGGTGGCAAGATCGATGCGTCGTCGGTCGGCACGCTGCAAAACTACTGGAGCAACCTCGCGGCAGTCGGCGACATCAAGATGCCGGCCCACTACGACTCCGACGGTTGGGCGGCGTCCGGTCAGAATCTGCCGGGCGTGTCGGTCTCCTACTCGGGCCAGTATCACTACAACAACTACGACAACACCGAACACGACTGGCAACTGCCGTTCGGCAACGCGCCGTTCGTGACGGGGCGACCGGGCGGTTACACGCAGGCGGCACCGGCATCGATCAAGGATTACAAGCTGCCTGGCTATTTTTCGACGACGAGTTCGAACGGTACGATTTCTGGTACGGGCGTGAGTGTCAACAACACGGCCGGCAACGCATCGATTCCGTCGCTCGGCTTGCTGCCGGGACAGTCGGTGCCGGGTCTCACGCCGACGAACCTGAGCGGTGACGCGAGCGGCGCGAAATCAGGGGCTTCAGCGGTGCACGGTGGCCCGCCGGTGCCGGTCGATCCGGTCATCGCCAGTGCGACGGCACTGAACGTGCTGAACAACCTCACGATTCCGCAGGGCGGGCTCTACCGGCCGACCACCGCGCCGAACGCGAACTACGTGATCGAGACAAATCCGGCATTCACGAACCAGAAGAATTTCATTTCGAGCGACTACTTCTTCGGGCAGATCGGCGTCGATCTCACGCATATTCCGAAGCGTCTTGGCGACGGATTTTACGAACAGCAGCTCGTGCGCAACGAAGTCACCGCGCTGACCGGCAAGGCGGTGCTCGGACCGTATGCGGATCTGCAGACGATGTATCAATCGCTGATGGCAGCCGGTGCGGATCTGTCGAAGTCGCTCGATTTGGCCGTAGGCGCGAGCCTGTCGGCCGATCAGGTGTCGAAGCTGACCAGCAATGTGGTGATGATGGAAACGCGCGTGGTCGACGGCCAGTCGGTGCTCGTGCCGGTCGTGTATCTCGCGAAGGCCAGCCAGCAGAATATCGACGGCCCGTTGATCAGCGCGACGAACATCGACTTCCAGAACGCACAGTCATTCACGAACAGCGGCACGATCAAGGCGGACAACACGCTGGCGATCCAGGGCAAGCAGATCGACAACGCATTCGGCGCGCTGCAAAACGGCGGGTTGATGGCGCTGAAGACCGAGAACAACGTCGACCTGACGTCGGCGAACGTGAAGGCCGGCAGTCTGCAGGTGGACGCGGGTAAGGACCTGATCCTCAACACCGTGACGAATACCAGCACGCGGGTGAGCCGAGACGGTGCGACGAGCGTGGTGACGACGCTCGGGCCGACCGCCAAGCTGGACGTCGCGGGCGATGCGTCGATCGTCACCGGCGGCAACTTCCAGCAGAACGCGGGCAATCTGTCGGTCGGCGGCAACCTCGGGATGAATGTCGGCGGCAACTGGGATCTCGGTGCGGTGCAGACCGGCGAGCACAAGATCGTGCAGCGGGCGAATGGCGTGTCCAACACCGACATCAACAAGGTCACCGGCAGCTCGGTGACGGTCGGCGGGCAGTCGAACGTGGTCGTTGGCGGCGATCTGACGGCGAAGGGCGCGCAGATCGATCTCGGTCAGGGCGGCACGATTGCGGCCAAGGGCAATGTCACGCTCGGCGCGGCGAGCACCACGTCGACGGTGAACAGCAACAGTTCGGGCAGCGACAGTCACGGCAGCTACGCGGAGACGCTGCACACGTCCGATCAGGCACTGACCGGGACGACGCTCAAGGGCGGCGATACGGTCAATATCGTGTCGGGCAAGGACATTACGCTCTCCGGCAGCGCGATCAGCCTCGACAAGGGCAACGCGAACCTGCTGGCGGCCGGCGATGTGAACGTCGGCGCGGCAACCGAAAAGCACGAGCTGAACTCGCACGAGACGCATAGCCACAGCAATGTCGTGAGCGGCGTGAAAGTCGCGAGCGGTATCGACCAGACGATGACGCTCAATCGTGGCAGTCTGGTGTCGGCGGACGGCGTGAATATCGTCAGCGGGAAGGACGTCAATGTTCAGGGTAGCACTATCGTCGGAACGAACGACGTGACACTGACGGCAGCGCGCAACGTGACGGTGACGACGTCGCAGGATACCTTGCAGTCGTCGAACTACTACGACAAGAAGGAGTCCGGGCTGATGTCGGGCGGGGGGCTGTCGGTGTCGGTCGGCAGCAGTTCACTTAAGACGACGAGTCAGACAACCGAGGTGTCGAACAACGGCAGTACGGTCGGTTCGCTGAAGGGCAACCTCAGTATCACGGCTGGAAACGATCTGCATGTGACCGGAAGCGACCTGGTCGCAGCGAAGAATCTCAGCGGGACAGGCGCGAACGTAGCGATCGATGCTGCGCAGGACAAGAACCATCGCGGTGAAACGCAGGAAGTCTCGAAAAGCGGCCTGACGTTGGCATTGAAAGCGCCGGTGATCGACGCGGTGTCGAACGCGGTGGGGCAGTCGCGCGCGTCCAGCAGTAGCCAGGATGGCCGTGCAGCAGCGCTGCATGGGATGGCCGCGGCGAGTGCGGCGTGGGACGCGAACCAGGCCGCGGGCGACCTGGTGAGGGCGCTGGGGGCGGGCGAGACGCCTCAGTTCAAGGTCGAAGCCAGCCTCGGCAGTAGTCACAGCAAGAGCGCGTTCTCCGAAGACAGCGCGACGAATCGCGGTTCGAATGTGAATGCGGGCGGGACGGTGGCGTTTGCGGCGACCGGCAACGGTCAGGCAGGCAGCGGCAATGTGACGATCGCTGGCTCGAACGTGAACGCAAACGACGTGATCCTAGCAGCAAAAAATCAGATCAATATCGTCAATACGACGGATACGGATTCGACGCGCAGTACGAATGAATCGAAGAGCGCGAGCGTGAGCGTGTCGGTTGGCACGGGCGGGTTCGGTGTTTCGGCGGCGATGTCGAAAGCCAACGGAGACGGCAATAGCGACCTGGCCACGCAGAACAACAGCCATGTGAACGCCGTAAACGGCGTGACGATCATCTCGGGCGGCGACACGAACATCATCGGCTCGAACGTGAAAGGCAATCAGGTGAATGCCGACGTGGGCGGAAACCTGAGCATCGCGAGCGTGCAGGATACGTTGTCGAGCGCGGCACATCAGTCGAGCGCAGGCGGTGGTTTCAGCGTCAGTCAAGGTGGTGCCAGTGCGAACCTCAGCCAGAGCAAGGGCAACGCATCGGGCAGCTATGCGGGCGTCAATGAGCAAGCAGGGATTCAAGCAGGCGATGGTGGTTTCAATATCAACGTCACTGGCAATACGGATCTGAAAGGCGGGTTGATCGCGAGCGATGCGGATCCGTCGAAGAATTCTCTGACGACGGGGTCGCTGTCCTTCTCGGACATCCAGAACCAGTCGCACTACGATGCAAGCTCGAGCGGCTTCAGTGCAGGGGCGACGACTGGTGACGGCGGGATGAACTACAGCACGCACGGCAGCACGTCGGGCAAGAATGCGGGTGGCGCCGCACCGATGCTTGGTCAGAACGACAGCGGCAGTGATAGCGCGATGACGAAGAGCGGCGTCAGTGCGGGGGCGGTCACGATTACGGATTCTGCGAACCAGAAGCAGGATGTGGCGAGCCTGAATCGCGATACGGCGGACACCAACGGTACGGTCGCCAAACGCCCCGATATGCAGAACCTGTTGGCTAAGCAGTCGGACATGATGGCTGCGGCCAGCGCGGCGGGTGAAGTCGTGTCACGCCGGATTGGGGACTACGCGGACAAGATGATGAAGGATGCCGCGGCCAATGGCGACCCGTCAGGTGTCGACGCGTGGAAGGAAGGCGGAACGAACCGCGCACTGATGCAAGGTGCAGGCGCGGCGCTGGTGACCGGACTGGCGGGCGGTAATGCGGTAGGCGGTGCAGCCGGTGCGGCGATTGCGTCGATCGCGTCGGGCAAGCTGAACGAACTGAGCAGCGCGATTGCGGGTAGTGATCCGACCGGCAATGCCAATATGAATCAGGCGCTGGGGAACATTGTGGCGAATGCGCTTGCGACGGGGGCCGGTGCAGCCGTGGGCGGGGAATCGGGGGCGTTTTCTGGATACAACGTCGATCGGTTTAACCGGCAGCTCCACCCTGACGAAAGACAGTGGGCGAAGGATAAGGCGAAGGACTTCGCGAAGTTCTATGAAGAAAAGACTGGCAAGTCACTCACTGCGGAGCAGGCGCAGAATATGCTTCTGGCGAACGGTTATCGTTTGGTGGATGCGACGGCAAGTAAGGGGCCGGGAGGGGATGCGACGGCGGTGGCGTATATCAGCCAGAACAGTGGCGGGCTGTTCCACGCAACGTCGGCGGAGTACAACAGCCCGTTCCTGTACGGCAACAAGGGCGGCGCGTTGACGCCGGAGCAACGAGCTTTACCGGGATCTGTGGCAAACCCGACAGCGGGCCTGGTGATCGTTGGTGGTCTTGCTACTGCCGGCCTTGCACCAGAAATAATCTCCGGCGGGTCGGCAGGGCTATCGTATGCCCAAGACCTGTTTGCTGCATATAAGGTTGCACAGGCCGGATACTCGCTGACGACAGCGGCAGCAACGGGGGCCGTAGTAACCGGTTCAATTTATACAGGTGTAGCGGGTGCTGGGGCACTTGCCGACCGGTATTTGAACGGGAAGCCGCTAGGAGAAGGATTTGATCAACGTTTTTCCGTGGTCGGATTGGTTGCTGCATCTACCTTCGGAGCATATAACGGTATGTTTACCTCTTCGATGTTTGGATGGGCTGGTATTCCCAACTCAATCGCAAACATCGCGACAATTCCGGGTGTGGTGATCCGCGGAATGGGTGTCGCACTGGGGCAGACAGTGGGCCGAGCTACGCGAGAGATTGCAACGTCTGGAGATTCCAAGAAATAGTAAGGAGAGGTTATGTCAGGCGAGATTGTGAGTGGGTTAATTGGTGGGGTGTTTGGAACATTCATTGCGAAGGTTCTCGGAAGATTTCGCTTATGGAAAGTATTTGTAATGACATTTGTCATTTTATATGGGGGAGCATTTTTGATGGGGGTTATATTGGTGGGTTTTGAAAGGGCGCGGCCAATATTTTCTGAATTGTTTGCCCCGTTACCCTTGTTAATCTTTGCAAGCCTATCGGCGAGCGCGACGTTTGTCGCGTACCTTGGTCGCGGCGCTGCCAAGAAAGCCAAAGAAGATTAGTTCGACACCTGATTTGGTCAGTGAGTATATCTGGAGAGCACTTGGAAGCTACTCTACAAGGGCTGCAGTGATATTGCAGGTCGTCTCGAGGAGATGTCGGTTAATTGTGGGCTTTATGGAAAATTCGTTGCTCGATTTTAATTGAAAAAAACAGTAAATTTCTGGGGTTGATTATTAATTTGCCAGATCAAGAGAGCGTGGTTTTCTAAGGTCGGTGTGAAAATCAACGGCTGCGGAAATCTCGAAGAAGTTGGGGTGCGATTGTGAAATCGAGATTTGTGCTGCCCTGGATGGTGGGTGGATTGAAAGTGGGGAAGGTTGAACTCATAAGGTTATTGCTGAATTCCGGAAGGGCGAAGGACATGTTGGCCTTCGTCGAAGGCGAGTCGCCTTATCTTTCTGATGCGTCTGGTGGTGTGCCGCAAGATCCGGAACTCAAGCGAATTTGGATTATGGTGGTACATCATTTGCGTTTTTTGGCTGAATTTGGGAGTGGCGCGGTAGTTCAATCGTCTGGCGAAAAAGTGTACACGTCATATCCTGATGAATTTGATAGATGGTTAAATGCGGGGGCACCTGGAATTTCGGAGATCGATATTAATAGATATGTAGAGGAAAATCCTTTGAGTGAGAGTAAGTAGAACGTTAAAGTGGTCCGCTAATATCGATTTATATCGTCGTTTGGTGTTGATCTTTACTCAGTTTCGAAATTTCACTCTCTCAATAATTCAGTTGAGGATGGTCGTATCTTTAATATGCCATTGATCGAGGCGTATTCCGAACTCTGTGGGCGTGCATTTCCGCCTGCGGATTCGGATGCGGAGGTGAGTGATTATTCGAATTTGATCTCTGCTCCGAGCCTGTTGGATGAGGGGCATAAATTTTTTTTGATCGAATTTGGATCGCAGGCTAGGTTGATATATGGGTTTGATGATGACCTATCTAGCGTCTTTGATGTGCTTCTTGATCGCGGAGAGTGCCAACGAGTGATACGTGAAGCTGCCGCAGCGATTTAATGGCCTGTTCCTGATTTAATATTTTTGAAGGCGATGTGTCGATATGCATCGGGAATTTTCGCTGATTTTCGTCGTAAAAATAGCTGTTATTAAGAATTAAATAACCACGCGCATGATTACCCGTACATCCGCCATATTGCTGTCGGTCGCATGGCTTATGCCGAACATCGTTTCCGCTCAACAAGCTCCTACACCTGCTGATCGTGCGGCTGCCGCACGCGCTAACGCAGAACAGGACCGCCAGACCCAGCAGCAACGAGAGGTGCAGCAGCGTGAAGCCGTTGTGCAAGCGTCTTCGGTGCGATCCGAGGTTCCTCACGTAGGCAGCTATCCGACGTTGCCAGCGGAAACGCCGTGTTTCCGTATCGACAAGTTTTCTCTCGACGTACCGGACTCGCTGCCCGACGCGGTAAAAGCGCGTGGTGCCTCCGCGCTACCGATGGATCGTTTCGCATTCGCCCGCGAATGGCTCGACCACTACGCGGGGCAGTGTGTCGGCAAGCAGGGCCTTGATGTGCTCGTCAAGGGTTTGTCACAAGCGATCCTGTCACGTGGTTACGTGACGACGCGCGTGCTTGTGCCAGAGCAGGATCTGACTACGGGCATGCTGAAACTCGCGTTGATTCCTGGAACAATCCGCCACATCCGCTTCGCCGACGAAAAACTCCGCGGCACCTGGAAAACCGCCTTCCCGACCCGCGACGGTGAACTGTTGAACCTGCGCGATCTCGAACAAGGCCTCGAGCAGATGAAACGCGTGTCGAGCCAGGACGTATCGATGCAGATCGTCCCGGCCGACGTGCCCGGCGAAAGCGACGTAGTGCTCGACGTAAAGCGCGGCAAACCCTGGACCGTCGTCGCCTCGATCGACAACTCGGGCACACGCGCAACGGGCCGCCTTCAGGGTAACTTGTCGCTCGGTATCGACAACCCGCTCGGCCTGAACGATATCTTCAACATCGGCGTGAGCCAGGATCTAGAATTCGGCGACAAACGGCTCGGCTCGCACGGCTGGAACGGTTTCTATTCGATCCCGTGGGGCTACTGGACCGCGACGCTGTCGGCGTACACCAACACGTACTACCAGCAGATCGCCGGCGTGAACCAGACGTTCATCGCGAGCGGCAATTCGAAGACGATCGACTTCAAGCTGAACCGCGTGCTGTCGCGTAGCCAGAACGACGTGTTCGGCGCACAGTTCCGCTTGTCGCGCCGCTTCGGCCAAAGCTTCATCGAAGACACCGAAATTCCGCAGCAGCGGCGTAACAACACGTTCGTCGAATTTGGCCTGACCGATCGGCACTACTTCGGCAACGCGCAGTTCGACGGCACGCTCGCGTACCGGCAGGGCATCGGCGCATTCGGCGCGCAGGACGACATAATCGCAGCCGACGGCGGCCCGACCTACCGCTACAAGATGGCCGTGCTCGACGCGAATCTGTCGGTGCCGTTCGCAATCGCGCAGCAGTCGTTCCGCTACGTGACGACGTTCCACGGCCAGTACACGGGCAATACGCTGTACTACATCGACGACCTGACGATCGGCAGCCGCTACACGGTGCGCGGATTCGACGGGGAAACGATGCTGGCTGCCTCCCGTGGCATCTACTGGCGCAACGAGCTGCAGGCGCCGATCGGCCAAACCGGGCAGGTGGTCTATGCCGGCATCGACTACGGCCGCGTGTGGGGTCCGCAGCCGATCACGCTCGTCGGCACGCAACTGGCGGGCGCCGTGATCGGCGTGAAGGGCAGCGTCGCGACCCGGTTGGGTGCCTACGGTTACGACCTGTTTGCCGGCACACCGATCTACAAGCCATCCGGATTCCCGACGGCACGCGTGACGGTTGGTTTTCAGGTCACTGCACAGTTCTGACGAAGTAACCGCGATCCAATACCCGGCCCGCTGTCGCTGGAGACGGCACTGGCCGGGATCGTCGCGATCCCGATCGGCTCTGTTGGTCGCCGGAGGTGGTCTACCCGGCACTCGAGTGTCGGAGGCCCCGGGACCGAACTGTCGCAGCAACTGAAGCTATAAGGAAATGGCTCCCGCCGGGAGCGGGAATAACAGGCGCGGCGAAAAATCCCCACCAAACCATTTGCCCACATTTCGTCATTTAGCTAATATTCAAAACATCAAACGAAACCGCACCCCATGGACGACGTCACCCGCATCAGCGCTTTGGCCAACGAAAGCCGTCTGGCCGTGCTGCGCTGGCTCAAGCAGCCTCGCAAGCATTTCCCGCCGCAGCCGCACGGCGACTTCGACGAGCTCGGCGTGTGCTGCACGTACATCACCGAGAAGCTCGGCATCGCGCCGGCCACGACCACGCGCCACATGCGTATCCTTGCGGATGCCGGGCTCGTGCAGGCGACCCGCGTCGGCAAGTTCACGTACTACAAGCGGATCGACGGCGCGCTGCAGCAGCTCGGCCACGATCTCTCGCAACTCTGACTCCCACCGAGGCAACCGACATGGACGAACTCGCACTGCTGGCCGACGCCGACCGGCGCGCACACGCATATCTGGCTGCAACCGCCGACCGGCGTGCATTCCCCGACGCCGCCGCGCTGGCCGGCCTCGCCGCGTTCGACGAGCCGCTGCCCGATACGGGCCGCCCGGCCGACGACGTGCTGCGCCTGCTCGACGAGCACGGCACGCCCGCGACGGTCGCGTCGAACGGCCCGAACTACTTCGGCTTCGTGATCGGTGCGACGCTGCCGGCCGCGGCGGCGGCCGAGCGGCTGATGCTTGCGTGGGACCAGTGCGCGTCGTCGTACGCGAATTCGCCGGTGGCCGCGACGCTCGAGCGGCAGGCCGCACGCTGGGTCGTCGACGCGCTGGCGTTGCCGGAAGGCAGCGCGGTCGGGTTCGGTACGAGCGCGACGGCCTGCACGCTCGTCGCGCTGGTGGCCGCACGTCGCGCGCTGCTCGCACGCAAGGGCTGGAATATCGATGAAGATGGCCTGATCGGCGCGCCGGAAGTGAAGGTCGTGATTTCCGCGCTCGCGCACATCACGGTGAAGAAGGCGCTGCGCGTGCTCGGCTTCGGGATGAAGCGCATCGTCGTCGCGCCGGTCGACGTGCACGGCCGCATCGACCCGGCGCAGATGCCGCCGCTCGACGACATGACGATCCTCTGCGTGCAGGCTGGCGAAGTGAACACCGGGGAATTCGATCCGTTCGCGGCGTTGATCCCGCCCGCGAAGGCGGCCGGCGCGTGGGTGCACGTGGACGGCGCGTTCGGCCTGTGGGCGCGTGCGTCGTCGAAACGCGTGCTGACGGACGGCATCGACGGCGCGGACAGCTGGACGACCGATGGTCACAAGTGGCTCAACACGCCGTACGACGGCGCGATGGTGATCTGCCGCGACGCGGCTGCGCTCGCGACCGCGATGAACAGCGACGCCGTTTACCTGAGCGGTGCGCAGGATGCGCAGAAGAACCTGAACCTCGAATTCTCGCGGCGTGCGCGCGGCATCCCCGTGTGGGCTGCGCTGCGTTCGCTCGGCCGCGCCGGCGTGGCGACGATGGTCGAGCGGCATTGCGCGCAAGCGGCGCGGGTTGCAGACGGCCTGCGTGCGGCCGGCTACGACGTACTGAACCGCGTCGTGCTGAACCAGGTGCTCGTGCGCGCCGGTACCGACGACGAAACGGCGGCGATCCTCGATGCCGCGCAGGAGTCGGGCGAGGTATGGTTCGGCGCGACCGTGTGGCAGGGGCGGCCGGCGTTCCGGATCAGCGTGTCGTCGTGGCGTACCGAAGACGCGCATATCGATCGGCTCGTCGCGTTGCTGACGGAGCTGCGCGGCGTGCACGTACGCTGAGCGTCAAGCGTCGTCCTGGCCCGTGACGGTTGCGGACGCAACCTTCAGGCATTCGATCAGGTGCAGCGCGGCCGGCGTCAGCAACGCATGCCGCCGCATCACGATCGCGACCGTCAACGCGGGCATCGGCTCGGCGAGATCCAGCGCGACGATGCCGCGCGACTTGCGCTCGACGTCGGCGAGCGGTCGCGCGAACACACCGAGCGCATCCGTCTGCGACACGAGCCCGAGCGTCGCGGCAAACGATGGACAGTGAACCACGCGCTTCGGCACGTCGATGCCGAACGGCATGAAGATCGAGCGCACCAGGTCGTTCCCGCCTTCGCCGTAACTCGGCACGCACCATTGCGCATCGACGAGCTCGCGCAGCGAGCGGGCACGTGCGAGCCGGTGCCGGCTTCTCGCGACGACCGCGAACGCCGTGCGGAACAACGGAATGCTCGCGAAGGCGTCGGGGTCCGGCATGGCGTTCGACAGCTGATGCGTGACGATGAAGTCGAGCGAGCCGTCGCGCAGCCGCGCGAGATCCGTCGCGGTCAGCGCATCGTCGACGTTCAGCGTTGCGCCGGGCAGGTCGCGTGCGAATGCCGCGAACGCACGCGGCAGGAGGGTCAGCGCGGCCGTCGGGCTGACCGCGACCGACACCGAGCCGGTCGTCCCCAGCCGCAACTGTTCGATCTCGTCGCGCGTGCGCCGGATCTCCTCGACGATCAGCCGTGCGCGAATCGCGAATGCGCTGCCGTAGTCGGTCAGTGCGATCCCTTTCACGCTGCGCACGACGAGCGGGACGCCGAGTTCCTGTTCGAGCTCGCGCACGATGCTGCTGATGGCCGGTTGCGTGACGCCGAGCGCACGCGCCGCGCCGCGAATGGTGCGATGCTCGGCGACCGCGAGAAACGCATCGAGCTGCTTGAGCTTCATGGACGACCGATCCGGTGACGAAGAAGGTACGGGGTTCCGGGCGGAACGCCGGGTGACAAGGAAAATTTATCGTTCACAACGAAATCTTGGATTTTTCTTATTGGGTCGAGTGTATATGCTCGGTGCTTTTCAGGAGCGGTCACGATGATTCTCGTTAACCAGCAACGGCTGTGGGATTCGCTGATGGAGATGGCGACGATCGGCGCGACCGCGCACGGCGGCAGCTGCCGGCTCGCGCTGAGCGACGACGACGCGCTCGGCCGGCGCCGCTTCATCGCGTGGTGCGAAGCGGCCGGTTGCGAGATCCGCATCGATCCGATCGGCAATATATTCGCGCGCCGTCCCGGCACGCAGCCCGACCTGCCGGCCGTGATGTGCGGCAGCCATCTCGACACGCAGCCGCTCGGCGGCCGCTTCGATGGCGTCTACGGCGTGCTCGCGGGCCTCGAAGCGATCCGCACGCTGAACGAGCACGGCATCGCGACGCGGCATCCGGTCGACGTCGTCGCGTGGACCAATGAAGAAGGCTCGCGCTTCACGCCGGGCATGATGGGCTCGGCCGTCTATGCCGGGTCGCTGGATCTCGACTACGCACTCGATCGCCCGTGCATGCAGACGGGGGCATTGCTCCGGGACGAACTTGTCCGCACCGGCTTCGCCGGCCCCGCGCGCGAACGGCAGATGCCGAAAGCGTATTTCGAAGCGCATATCGAGCAAGGGCCGGTGCTGGAGCAGGCCGGTTTGCCGATCGGCGTCGTGACGGGGGTGCAGGGCATCTACGAACTCGACGTCACGGTGACGGGTTTCGAATCGCATGCGGGCACGACGCCAATGAGCGTGCGCCTCGACGCGATGGGCGCGGCGGCCGCGATGATCGCCGCGATCGTCGAGCACGGCCATGCGTTCGATGCCGATGCACGCGTGACGGTGGGCCATGTCGCGTGCCAGCCGAATTCGCCGAGCACGATACCGGGCAAGGTCCGCTTCAGCGTCGACGTGCGGCACCCGTCGCGGCCGGCATTGCAGCAACTCGTCGCCGACATCGAAGCGATCTGCGTTGACCGCACCGCGCTGCGCGGTACGAGCGTGGACGTGCAGACGATCGCCGAATACGAGCCGGTGGTGTTCGATGCGGAATGCGTCGCGCATGTGCGGCAGGCAACGGCTGCCGCCGGTTACCCGTACCTGGAGATGTGCAGCGGCGCGGGTCACGACGCGGTGAACCTGTCATACGTCGCGCCTTCCGCGATGGTGTTCGTGCCGTGCAAGGCCGGCTTGAGCCACAACGAAGCGGAAGATGCCGATCCGGTGCGCCTCGCGCAAGGCGCGTCGGTGCTGGCGAACCTGCTGGCCGATTGCGCGCGCTAGTCGCGTGTGATGGCGAGCCTTGCGACACGTCCGCAAGCGTGAAAATGTCGGACAATAGCCGCTGCGCGCGCCGAGCCGGCGCAGCGTCCAACCGAAGCATTCATGCTTGCGAGATCCCCATGTCGACTCCCTTTCCCCGGGAACTGCTGAAGGCCGCCGATATCGAGAAGATGGAACCGACGCGCGCGGTGCATTCGCTCAACCCCAATGCCGTTCGTCTCAAGCGACAACTCAGCGACCTGACCGGCCTGACGCAATTCGGCGTTCACCTGCTCACGCTGATGCCCGGTCACGAATCGGCCGAGTATCACCGTCACCTGTACGAAGAAGAATTCGTGTACGTACTGTCCGGCACCGGCGCGGTCACGATCGGTGAACGTACGAGCGAAATCGGGCCTGGCGATTTCATCGGCTTTCCGCGCGGCGGTGAAGCGCATACGGTGCAGAACACCGGCGATGCGCCGCTTGAGCTGCTCGTCGGCGGGCAGCGGCTCGAACACGACGTCTGCGAATACCCGCGAAGCGGCAAGCGGCTTTATATCGCGGGCGAGCTTGAAGACTATGTCGAGATACCGAAGCAGCCGTGATGACCCATCGCGTTCGCGATGCCGGATTTCATATAAAAATCGAATCAACTCTATCGTGTTTAGATAAACAAAATAAAAATTCGTAAAAACACGGGGTAGAGAAATCGCGTTTATTTGGGCACGCTTGTGCGCATTGTCCGTTCCTGAGCGCCGGTATTTCGACATACCGGCGCCTCCTTTTTTCGGGTATCGGAATGCGGAAATAAATACACGCGCCCGGCATTTTCGACCGATTGGCCGGATGCGCGGCAACTCACGAAAAGATTTCTGATTTAAAGCTAAGTAGTTCGAACCAACAGCTTGATTCAAGAACGAAACGGAGACAGGCGATGTCGAGGAACTGGGGGTTGGGAACGGCGCTGCTGGCGCTGTGCGTTGTCTTGGCTTCATGCGGCGGCGATGGCGATTCGCCATCGGCGGTGGCCACGAACCTGTCGGCGTCCGCGAATTCGCAGGGCAATGAAAACGGCAATGGCGGCAACTACAACGGTAACGAAAACGACAATGGCAACGGCAACGGCAACGGCAACGAAGCGTCGAAGAAGAACGCCGACATGCGCGTCGCCCAGTACGTCAATCCGCTGATCGGCACTGATTACGCGACCGACCAGCCGGCCGACCCGGTCGGCTCGGGGCTCGGCGGCGGCACGTTCCCGGGGCCGACGGTCCCGTTCGGGATGATGCAGTGGAGCCCGATGACGCCCACTGCGCAATACGACAGCAGCAAAGGCGACGGCTCCGGCTTCTCCGGCGGCTACTGGTATGGCGACACGTCGATCAACGCATTCAGCATCCTGCACCTGAGCGGCACCGGTTGCTGGGCGAACGGCGGCTACCTGAACGTGATGCCGCAACTCGCGCCCGGCGACGCCGGCACGCCGGCCAGCTTCGATCACGCGAACGAAACCGCGCAGGCCGGCTACTACGGCGTCACGCTCGGCAACGGCATCAAGGCCGAACTGACGACGACGGTACGCACCGGCTTCGCGCGCTTCACGTATCCGGCGCTCGCGCAGGGCCAGCAGGCGACGATCGCGATCGATCCGACCGTGCTGAACAACCGTGCGCAGGGCACGACGGGCGACACGATCAGCCAGGTCGGCGATCGCGCGCTGTCGGGCACGATCGCGGGCGGCGGGTTCTGCTGGGCCGGGCATGCGGTGCCCGTCTACTACTACGCGGAATTCAGCCAGCCGTTCGCGGCGAAGCCGGCGCTGTCGAGCAACAGCCCCGTGACCGTGACGTTCAAGGTCGACAGCAAGCATCCGGACGTGATGATGAAGCTCGGCATCTCGTTCGTCAGCGAAGCGAATGCGAAGGCGAACCTGCGCGCGGAGAATCCGGAAACGGATGAGCAAGGCAGCCGGAACTGGCGTTTCGACAAGGTGCGCCGCGCCGCGAGCGCCGCATGGAATGCCCGCCTGAATGCAATCCAGGTGACGGGCGGCAGCGATGCCGACAAGACGAAGTTCTACACCGCGCTGTATCACGCATCGCTGCATCCGAACGTGTTCAACGACGTGAACGGCCAGTATCCGGACTTCTACGCGTCGAACGGTGCATCGACGGCGCCGACGCGCCAGGTCGACAAGGGCCGCACGATGTACGCGAACTTCTCCGGCTGGGACATCGACCGCTCGTTCATCCAGTTGCAGGCGCTGCTCGACCCGGTGCGCACCGGCGACATCGTGCAGTCGCTCGTGCTCGATGCGAAGGCGTGCGGCGCGTTCCCGCGCTGGGCGTACTTCAATACGGAGACGGCGGTGATGCCGGGCGACGCGGGTTCGATCATTGCCGCGAACGCGTATGCCTTCGGCGCGACGAATTTCGATACGCAGTCGGCGCTGTCGATCATGAAGAGCAGCACCGCGCCGGGCGCCGCATGCGCCGGCACGCCGGTGATGGGCAGCCGCGCGGATTACGACCGGCTCGGCTACGTGCCGGCATCGGGCAACGGCGACAACCAGACCGCGTCGAACACGCTCGAATACGCAGTGCGCGATTTCGCGGTGTCGCGCTTTGCGACGGCACTCGGCGATACGGCGACGGCCGGCACGCTGCTGAAGTCGAGCGGCAACTGGCAAAACCTGTTCGACCAGGGCGCGATCCAGCCGAAGACGTCGGCCGGCGCGTGGGTCACCGACGGGTCGGGCTTCATGGAAGGCAATTCCGAGCAATACACGTGGTACGTACCGCACGATCTCGCCGGCGTGGTCGCGCAGGCGGGCGGCGCCGCACCGGTCGTGAAGCGGCTCGACACGTTCTTCACGCACCTGAACATCGGCACCGTCCAGCCGTATTTCTACGTCGGCAACGAAGTGACGATGGCCGTGCCGTGGGCCTATGCGTGGGCCGGCGCGCCGTCGCACACGCAGCGCGTGCTGCACGCGTCGCTCGCGAACGAGTTCGGCACCGGTGCGGCAGGGCTGCCGGGCAACGACGATCTCGGTGCGATCTCCGGCTGGTACGTGTGGGCCGCGCTCGGTCTCTATCCGGTCGTGCCGGGCGTGAGCGGCGTCGCGCTGTCGAGCCCGCAGTTCGAGAAGATCACGGTGCGCGTCGGCCAGCAGGACGGCAGCTACCGTCTGCTGCACATCGCCGCGCCGGGCGCAGGCTCGGGCGACAGCGCGTCGTTCTACGTGAAGTCGCTGAAGCTGAACGGCGCGCCTTACTCGACCGCGTGGCTGCCGTTCGAGCGCATCGCGAAGGGCGGGAAGCTGTCGTATTCGATGACGGCCGATGCGAGCGCCACGACGTGGGGCACCGATGCCTCCGCGATGCCGTCGTTCCCGCGGGCGGGCGGCGCGCAGTAAATCCAGGGAATCAACGAGCGGTTCTTGTGAACAGGATCGACGAGAGAGAGGGAGGGACGAACGGATGAAGTTACGTCAGGTGGTGGGTATCGGGTGCCTTGCCGTGTTGTCGGGTTGCGGGGGCGATCAGGGTTCGACGGATGCGAGCGTGCTGGCGCAGATGTCGAACGCGCAGGGTAACCAGAACGATCAAGGCAACCAGAACGACCAGGGTGATCGGAACGATCAAGGCGAGAACGGCGGCGCGGGCAAGCGGTCGGTGCTGCGCAGCGTCGATCCGATGATCGGCACCGCGAACCTCGACATCAACGCGGACTGGAGCAGCGGCGTGCGCGGCCACGGCCACGTGTACCCGGGCGCGACCGTGCCGTTCGGGATGGTGCAGCTCGGGCCGGACACGACGGGCGGCGCGCATACGTTGCCGTGGAACTGGGATCGCACGTCGGGCTACCAGTACGACGATCCGTTCATCACCGGCTTCACGCATACGCACCTGTCGGGCACCGGCATCGGGTCGGGCGGCGAAGTGCGGTTCCTGCCGACGCTCGCGCCGGTCGACACCGCAACGCTGGCGAAGGTCGCGGCCGATACGTCGATCACCTACAACGCGTCGTTCAGCCACGACGACGAAACCGCGAGCCCCGGCTATTACCGAGTGAAGATGGCGCCGGTCGGCAGCGGCAACACGCCATGGAACGTGCAGGGCGCGAAGATCGTCGCGGAGATGACGGCGACCACGCACGCGGGCGTCCATCGCTATACGTATTTCCCGAGTGCGGCGACGCAGAAGCGCAGCATGATCGTGAGCATCGACAACCCGATCGGCGGCTCGACCGCGAGCGGCAAGATCCAGGTCATCGACGCGCAGACGATCGCCGGCTGGCAGTTCACGAACAACTGGGCGAACAACAAGCCGACGTATTTCGTCGCGCGGTTCTCGAAGCCGTTCGATACGAAGCACGTCGCGTTCAGCGCGGACGGCTTCAAGGCCTACCTGACGTTCGCCGACGGTAGCGACGGCGGCGCAGTCACGGTGAAGGTCGGCATTTCCCCGTCGAGCATCGCGGATGCACAGGCCAATCTCGCGTCGGAAGTCGGCCCGAAGTCGTTCGACCAGGTGCGCGGCGCGGCCGAGCGCGTGTGGAGCGCCGCGCTCGACCGGATCCGGATCAAGGGCGGCACCGCCGACCAGCGGACGATGTTCTACACGTCGCTGTACCGCACGATGCTCGCGCCGACGGTCTACAACAATGCGGACGGCAGCTACGTCGGGATGGATTCGACCAACGACGGCACGACGTCGCCGCCGACCACGAGCAAGCATGCGAACCCGGGCTTCGACTATTCGTCGACGTTCTCGCTGTGGGATACCTTCCGTGCCGAATCGCCGTTGATGACGCTCGTGCAGCCCGAGCGCGTCGACGGCTGGGTGAAGTCGCTGCTGACGCAGTTCAAGCAGAACGGCAAGGGCGAACTGCCGGTGTGGCCGCTTGCGCAAACGGAAACCTTCACGATGGCCGGCCACCCGTCGATCCCGATGATCGCGGATGCGTACCTGAAGCACCTGACGAGCGCGGGCATCGACGACATCTGGACCGCGCTGACGACCACGCAGGGCGCAAGCGCGCACGGCTTCGACCAGTATCGCCAGAGCGGCTACGTGTACGCTGGCGACAACGCATCGGTATCGACGACGCAGGACTACTCGTTCGACGACTGGGCGACGGCGGCGGTCGGCAAGGCGGCCGGCAAGGGCACGGCCGACTACCGGCCGTACCTGCAACGCAGCCAGAACTACCGGAACGTGTTCAACCCGGTGCTGAACAACGGCTGGAAGTTCTCGCAGCCGAAGGATTCGCAGGGCAACTGGGTCGCGGGCTTCGATCCGACGGCCGCCGAGAAGACCGACTTCTCCGAATCGAATTCGTGGGTCGATACATGGAACATCTTCCACGACTTCCCGGGCCTCGTCGCGCTGCTCGGCGGCAAGAGCCAGTTCATCGCGCAGCTCGACCGCACGTTCGATCTGGCCAACCCGCTGACCTTCCTCGACAACCAGGGCTTCCCTGACCTGACCGGCCGCAGCGGCCAGTTCTTCGCGGGCAACGAGCCGGCGAACCACCTGCCGTACCTGTACGACGTCGCGGGCATGCCGTCGAAGACGCAGGACCGCGTGCGCACGGTGATGGACGACATGTACTCGCTGACGCTGACGGCCGGCGACCGTGCGTTGCTGAGCGGCGACAGCCTGAAGGCCGCGGTGAACGATCCGCGGCGCGTGCGCGATGCGGCGATTCCGGGCAACGACGATTGCGGCCAGTTGTCCGCGTGGTACGTGCTGTCCGCACTCGGTATCTATTCGCTGAATCCGGTCGGCGGCGTGTTCTACTTCGGCACGCCGTTGTTCGAGGAAGCGACGATCGACATCCCGGTTGCGTCGGGCGGCGGGTCGGGCGGCGCGTTGAAATTCGGTGCGACGCGGCGCTTCAGGGTGACCGCGCATACGGCGGGCGGCGGTGCGCCGTCGTCGGTCAATCGTTACGTGCAGTCGGTCAGGCTGAATGGCACGGCGCTGCACCGGCCGTACATCACCTATGACGAGATGAAGGCCGGCGGCACGCTCGACTTCGTGATGGGGGCGACGCCGAACGATGCGTGGGTCGGCCAGTGGAACGGCCAGGACCCGAACAGCGCACTCGCGCCGTCGCTGGCGCTCGCCGGCAAGTAAGCGGCAAGCGGCCCGCGTCGACGCGGGCCGCATTCCTTCACCCGGCCGTGTCGGTCTCGACCGCGAGACCAGCCGCCTTCCATTCCGGAAAGCCGTCTTCGAGCCGCGCGGCCTTGAAGCCGCGTGCGCGCAACGCGGCGACGGCTTCGAACGCCAGCACGCAGTAAGGGCCGCGGCAGTACGCGACGATTTCCGTGCCGGCCGGCAGCTCGCCCAGCCGCGCGTCGAGGTCGCTCAACGGAATGTTCACCGCGCCCGGCAGGTGCCCGAGCGCGAATTCGTCGTGCGGACGCACGTCCAGCAGCGTGACGAGCCCGTCGGCCAGCCGGCCGGTCAGTTCGCCGCGCGACACCGGCTCCAGCGCGTCGCGCGCATGGAAGTAGTCGCCCAGCACCTGGCTGACCTCGGCGACATTGCGCTCGCCCACGCGGCCGAGCGCCTTCATCAGCACGACGACCTCGTTGTCGCCGGCGAGCCGGTACACGATGTGCTTGCCGCGCCGCTCGGTATCGACGAGGCGTGCGCGCCGCAGGATCTGCAGGTGCCGCGACGTGTTCGCGAACGTCATCCCCGACAGCGTCGTCAGTTCCTCGACCGACCGCTCGCGCTGCGCGAGGTGTTCCAGCAGTTCGAGCCGGTTCGGGTGACCGATCGCCTGCGCGACCTCGGCGAGGCTCGCGTAAATCGCTTGCTTGGGTCCGGTGCTTGACAAGTCGCCTCCCATCGATCAATCATTCATCAAAGTGATTGAATGTTACCGCATTCGCGGGACGGGAGCAAATCCGATGATCCTCAGACCATTCCTCCATCCCGATACGGGAGGCATTTCATACCTGTTCGGTTGCGGCGGCAAGGCGACCGGCGCGGTCGTCGATCCGGTCGCGCCGCCCGACGACTACCTGCGCGCGGCCGAGGCCGTCGGCATGAAGATCGCGTACGTGATCGACACCCATGTGCATGCGGACCACCTGTCGATCGGCCGTGCGCTGGCGGACGCGGCCGGCGCGGCGTACGTGCTGTCCGCGCGGGCCGACGTCGCCGTGCCGTTTGCCGGCGTCGACGAAGGCGACCGGCTCGCGCTCGGCAATGTCGTCGTCGACGTGCTGCATACGCCGGGCCACACGCCCGAGCACATCAGCCTGCTGGTGACGGATCGCACGCGCGCCGACGAGCCGTGGTTCGTGCTGACCGGCCACACGCTGATGATCGGCGACGTCGGCCGTACCGAGCTGGCCGTGAGCGCCGAAACGGGCGCGCGCGACCTGTTCCGCAGCGTCCGGCGGCTCGCCGCGCTGCCCGATCACGTCGAAGTGCTGCCCGGCGCGTTCTCGGGCTCCGTGTGCGGTCGCGGGCTCAGCGGCAAACCGACATCGACGATCGGGTTCGAGAAGCGCTACAACGCGGCGCTGCGCATCGACGACGAAGACGCGTTCGTCCGCTTCATGCTGACCGACGTTCCGCCCGCCCCGCCGGCCGCCGCGCAGCTGCGCGCGGCCAACGCGGGGCGCGACGCGGCGGGAGGCTGATGCGATGGAGAACGTAGCGGTGGCGCGCGGCGGGCGCGCAGTGGCGCTCGGCCTGCGCGAGAACGGGCGACAATTCGCGCTGCTCGTGCTGGTCAACGCGTTCGTCGGCGGGATGGTCGGCATCGAGCGCACGGTCGTGCCGTTGATCGGCTCGGAACAGTTCCACCTCGAATCGACCGTGCTGATCACGTCGTTCATCGTCAGCTTCGGGCTGGTCAAGGCATTCGCGAACCTCGTGTCGGGCCAGCTTGCCGATACGTGGGGGCGCAAGCGCGTACTGATCGTTGGCTGGCTGTTCGGCCTGCCGGTACCGTTCATGATCATCGCGGCGCCGAACTGGGAAAGGGTGATCGCCGCGAACGTGCTGCTCGGGCTGAGCCAGGGCTTCGCGTGGTCGATGACGGTGATCATGAAGGTCGATCTCGTCGGCCCGAAGAGTCGCGGCCTCGCGGTCGGCCTGAACGAATTCGCCGGCTATTTCGCGGTGGGCGCGACCGCGTTCGCGACCGGCTATCTCGCGAGCCGCTACGGGCTGCGGCCGACGCCGATCTATCTCGGCGTGTTCTACGCCCTTGCGGGCCTGCTGCTGTCGATCCTCGTCGTGCGTGACACGCGCGAGCACGTGCGGCTCGAAAGCGGCAAGCCGGACGGGGCGTCCGCGCTGTCGTTCCGCGAGGTCTTCATGCTGACATCGTTCCGCGACCGCAACCTGTTCGCGGCGTCGCAGGCCGGCATGATCAACAACCTCAACGACGGGATGAGCTGGGGCATTTTCCCGCTGTTCTT
The DNA here is from genome assembly GCF_984667975.1 of Burkholderia pulmonis. Taxonomy (NCBI): domain Bacteria; kingdom Pseudomonadati; phylum Pseudomonadota; class Betaproteobacteria; order Burkholderiales; family Burkholderiaceae; genus Burkholderia; species Burkholderia pulmonis. Next base: position 3,072,097 of record NZ_OZ480187.1, on the reverse strand, counting down.
CACGACGCTCGGGCTCGGCATCGAGCGGATCGGCATCCTGAAGGCCGTCTATCCGATCGTGTGGGGCAGCTGCCAGATCGTCACCGGCCCGCTGAGCGACCGGTGGGGCCGCAAGGGGCTGATCGTCGCCGGGATGTGGGTGCAGGCGGCCGGGCTCGCGCTGACCGCGCTGACCGGGCAGTTCCGCTGGTGGCTCGTCGCGAGCGTGCTGCTCGGCCTCGGCACCGCGATGGTCTATCCGAGCCTGATCGCCGCCGTGTCCGATGCGTCCGAGCCCGGCTGGCGCGCGCGTTCGCTGAGCGTGTACCGGTTCTGGCGCGATCTCGGTTATGCGGTCGGTGCGTTGTCGGCCGGCCTGATGGCCGACCGCTTCGGTTTCGCCGCGGCGATCCTCGTGGTGGCGGCCGTCACGTTTGCATCGGGGGCCGTCGTCGCGCTTATGATGCGGGAACGCCACTGACAGGGTTCCCCGATATGGACGCGCCGCTCCCGCCGATGTCTGCCCCGATTGCCGAAACGGCCCCTGAAACCGAAGCCGCCGGCGAGCCGCGCGCGTCGCGCGTGCATCGGCCGGTCGCGCTCGTCACCGGCTCGACGTCGGGAATCGGCGCGGCCGTCGCGCGCCGCCTGGCGGCGGACGGCTACGTGGTGATCCTGCATTCGCGCAGTTCGGCCGACACCGGGCGTGCGATGGCCCGCGAACTCGGTGGGGCTTACGTGCAGGCGGATCTCGCCGACGATACGGAGCGTGTTCGATTGATCCGCGATGCGCTCGCCTTGCACGGGCGGCTCGACGTGCTCGTCAACAATGCGGGCGTGAGCCGCGTGATTCCGCATGACGACCTCGCGGCGGCGACGCCCGACGTATGGCGCGAGATGCACGAGATCAACGTGATCGCGCCGTTCCGGCTCGTGGCCGAAGCCGAGGCCGCGCTGCGCGAGGCGGCATCGCACGGGCGGGCCGGGTGCGTCGTGAATGTCAGCTCGCATGCGGGCGTGCGGCCGAAGGGCGCGTCGATTCCGTATGCGGCCGCGAAGGCCGCGCTCAATCACACGACGCGGCTGCTCGCGCGCACGCTGGCGCCGGCGATACGCGTCAATGCGGTCGCGCCGGGGCTCGTCGATACGCCGCTGACCGCCGACTGGACGGACGCGCAGCAGCTGTGGCGCGAGCGCGCGCCGATGCGCCGCGCGGCGACGCCGGACGACATCGCGCAGACGGTCGCGATGCTCGTCGCCTCCGATTACGTGACGGGCGAGATCGTGATGCTCGACGGCGGATTGAACCTGACGTGAGGCGGTGAGGCGGTGACATGGCGGCGCGCAGGCTTCGCGCGCGCAACCGCCGGGCCCGTTCGACGAACCGGGCGATCCGGTCAGCCGAGGTTCGACCGCAGCCGCGCGAGCGCCTGGTCGTGCGTGCGCTCGAACTTCAGCGGCGTGACCGCGATATACCCTTCGCCGAGTGCGACCGTTTCCGAATCCGCATCGTCGTCGCGCGGACCGCGCGCGAGCTTCAGCCAGTGATAGTCGATCTCGCGCGGATCTCTGCCCGATACGATCTCGACGCCTTGCAGCGTGCCGGCGCCCTGGTTCGTCACCTTCAGCCCGCGTACGTCGCCGGCCGGTCGCGGCGGGAAATTCACGTTGAGGCACGCGTCGCTGTCCCAGCCGGCGGCGGCGAGCCGGCGGATGACGTCAGGCGCATGCGCGAGCGCCGTGTGCCACGGCACCGCGTTGCGATCGGTGAACGCCTGGCTCAGCGCGATGGCCGGCACGCCGACCAGCATGCTCGTCATCGCGGCGCCGACCGTGCCGGAAAACACCGTCTCCGTGCCCAGGTTCGCGCCGCGATTCACGCCGGACAGCACGACGTCGGGCCGCGCGTCCTTCATCAGGTGGCTGACCGCGATCGCGACGCAGTCGCCGGGCGTGCCGCGCACCGCGAAGCGGCGCTCGCCCTTGCGATGCACGCGCAGCGGCTCGTGCAGGCTCAGCGAATGCGACGTGCCGCTCTGGTCTTCCGCCGGCGCGACGATCCACACTTCGCGTGCCAGTTGCGTGGCGACCTGTTCGAGTATTTCCAGGCCGGGGGCGTCGAATCCGTCGTCGTTGGTGAGCAGGACACGGTCGAACAGCGGGCGGGTTTCTTGCATCGGGACGATCCTCGCGGAGATGGGCAATGAGAGGGGAGTGCTGCGCCGCTGCCTTCGTGGCGCAAGCCACAAGGCTAGCACTCCGGGGTGAGGATCGTCGTGTCGCGCAGTCGGTGCACGGCGGCGCGGACGTGAAAACGGGCGCATTGCGCGCCCGTTCGTCGTGGAATGTGCCGCGCATGCGGCGGGTCGGAACCGTTCAGCCGAGCAGGTAGCGCAGCAGGCCGGCCGACACGACGCCGACGATCACGGTCGGCAGGATCGACAGGCGCGTTGCCGCGAGCAGCGTGATTGCGAGCGCGAGCAGATCGGCGGGGCGCGTCGACACGAAGGCCGGCGCGATCACCGAGATCAGCACGCAGCCGGGCACGTTCTCCATCACCGACGCCATCCGCGGGCTCAGCGTGCGGTTGCGCAGCAGCACGTAGCCGAGGATGCGCGACAGATACGTCGTCGACGCCATCAGCACGATCGTCGCGACCGTGCTGAAATCCGGAAGCTCAGGCATCGCGCGGCTCCCACAGCAGCGCGGCGATCAGCCCCGCGCACGCGCCGGCCGCGACGTACCACGCGCCGGGCACGGCGAGGTGCGTGGCGGCGGCGACGACGAGGCTCACGAACCACGGGCGGCTCGCGCGCATCCCTTTCCACATCCCGCGCAGCAGCACCAGAAACACGGCCGTGAACGCCATGTCGAAGCCGTACTGCTCGACGTTGCCGATCGTCGGGCCGACCGCCGCGCCGAGCGTCGTCATCGAGATCCACGTCAGATAGAGCCCCATGCAGATGCCCGCGTAATAGGGCACGCTGATGCGTGTGGCCGAGCGCGACCTGGCGTCGGCGAGCGACATCGCCCAGCTCTCGTCGCACATGAAGAACAGCGCGAGGAGCGCGCGGCGGCGCGGCATGTGCCGGATATACGGCTCGAACGCGGCGCCCATCAGGATGTGGCGCGAATTCACGAGGAACGACATCGCGACGATCAGCGCGATGTGCGGCGGCGACGTCCACAGGTGGATCGCCGCGAATTCCGAGCCGCCGCCGAAGTTCAGGCCCGTCATCATCGGCACCTCGAACAGGCTCAGCCCTTTTTGCGCGGCCTGCGCGCCCAGCACGAGCGCGAACGGCACGAAACCCAGCATGACGGGCAGCGCCGCGCGCAATCCGCGACCCATCTCGGCGACATAGGCGGGCTTGTCGCGAAGCCCGGACGACGTTGAAACGCTACTGCTCATTACTCCTCCTTCGGGGGAGGGATTGTCTGCTTTTTTGACTCGAATCGGGTTGCGTTGTGGCCAGATTTTTCTCAGAATTTGGCATTGAACACGTGATACACGATTTTTTTGGAATCGGATGCCAAATGAAACTTGACGCTATCGACCGCCGGATCCTGAGCGCGCTGCAGCGCGACGGCCGGATGCAGAACGTGGAACTCGCGCACGAGGTCGGGCTGTCGCCGTCGCCGTGCCTGCGGCGCGTGCGTCTCCTCGAGGAAGCGGGCGTGATCGAGAAATACGTGGCCGTGCTGAACCCTGCGAAGGTCGGCAAGGGGCTGACGATCTTCACGCGCGTGTGGCTGAAGGGGCAGGACGCGGAATCGGTGAACCGTTTCGCCGAGGCCGTCCAGCAGATGCCGGAAGTCGTCGAATGCCACCTGATGGCCGGCGATTGCGATTTCCTGCTGCGCGTCGTCGCGGCCGACATCGACGACTACCGGCGCTTCCAGATGGAATACCTGACGCGCATTCCGGGGGTGCTCAGCGTGAAGACCGACATTCCGATGCAGAAGGTCAAGCTCACGTCGGCGCTACCGACCTAGTGCGGCGCGGGCGCGCGCCGGCGCGTCGACGCATGGTCATGGCGCAGTGACAATCGCCGGATAAACTGGCGGGACAAGTCGCATCGCACGTGTTGCCTGTGAAGTCGTGCGGCGTTCGATGTGCAAGCAACTAACGGTCAATGTCGACGCGATCGGGCCGGCGGCGCTGCGCGCCGGGTCATGCGTTGGAGCGAATGCGTTTCTTCTTGTCGGGCCACTCATGCAGCCATTCAACAACCCGTGGAATTCGCTGGAAATCGTCAAGCTCGCGCTCGGCGTGCTGACGCCGTTGTCGGTCGCGTGTCTCGGCTGGCTCGTCGCACGCCGGCTGAAGCGGCTCGAACTCGTGCAGTGGACCAACCAGCGGCTGATCGAGAAGCGGCTCGCGTTGTACGACGCGGTCGCGCCGCAGCTCAATGCGCTGCTGTGCTTCTACACGTGGATCGGCTACTGGAAGGACATCTCGCCGGACGACGTGATCCGTGCGAAGCGCGACCTCGACCGCACGTTCCATATCTACCGTTACCTGTTCGACGACGACGTGTACGACGCGTACCACACGTACATTCACGCGCTGTTCGACGTGCATACGGGCCCGGGTCGCGACGCACGGATCCGCTCGCTGATCCAGGCGCCCGACGGCGATCGCAGCGTGCACGGCTCGTATGAATGGAAGGCGGCGTGGTCCGACCGTTTCGCGACCGCGAATGTCGTGCCGAAGGACGACGTGCTGCGGCATTACACGCAGTTGATGGAGCGGCTGCGCGTGGCGCTGGGCGCGACACGCTGACATGCCCGGCGCTTGGGCGCCTCATGCCGGTATCGAAATCCGCCACCGGGCGGCGCGAATACGCACCCTCGCACATGAAGCGGATGCAGCGCACGGCTGCTGCTGACATGCTCGCGCCATTACCACTCGCGCGAGGTTCGTATGGTCGTCTACACCGGCTGCCGGCCGCTCATGATCCGCTCGCCTGGCGCAGGCCGGCGGCGCTTTTTCTCCGTTGCTTCTGCCGAAACGCATGACACGCCGTTGCCGGTCGAACCGGAAATCGGCGACATCGTCTTTATCCGCGTGACCGTGCGGCCGTTCCTCGAAGTGGCGAGCGCGACGCGCTCGTGGACGAATCACGTCGGGATCGTCGTCGGCGAGCGCGGCGGGGAGGCGCTGATCGCGGAGAGCACGTTCCCGCTGTCGCGCGTGACGACGATGTCGCGGTTTCTCGCGCGCTCCGATCGCGGCGCCTGCGTGATCGCGCGGCTCAGGCAGCCGCTCGACGCCGCGCAACGGCGCCGGCTCGTCGACGCGGCGATGCGCCGGATCGGTGTGGTCTACGACACGGGGTTCAATCTCGCGTCGCGCCGGCAGTTCTGCTCGCGGTTCGTGCGCGAGGTCGTGCGCGATGCGACGCGGATCGTGCTCGGCGACGTCGAGACCTTCGACACGCTGCTGCGCCGGAATCCCGATCATCCGCTCGGCTTCTGGAAGATCTGGTATTTCGGCCGGATTCCGTGGCGCCGCCGTACGGTGACGCCGGCGAGCTTGCTCGATAGCGGCGCGTTGCGGGTGGTGGTGGATACGCGCGACCGGGTTGAAAACGTGTCCGAAGGTGACAATCCGGGCAGCGCCTGAAGCGAGCGATGACGAACATCGGCCCGCGGCGAAAGCAAGTCGCCCTTACTTCACGGCGGCCGTGCTCGTTTCGGTGCATTCCTCGGAATCTGCGTGCGTCGTGCGGGCCGCTCGTCGTGCAGCAAGCATCGTACCGAGCAGCGCAAAATCCTCGCGATTCAGGCGTTCGTATTCGGCACGCACCTCTGGGTCGGCCAATGCATGCTCGCGCAGTGCGTCATATGTTGTCATCTCAAACCTCGCGAGTTCGATTGTGCCGGCACGATTGCCTGGCACGTTTGCAACTACTGCCGCCCCGCCACCGCCAGCCGCGCCGCCAGCCCCACGAACACCGACCCGAGCAGATACTGCGGCAGCTTCGACGGCCGGCGGCGCGCGCCGATCTGCTGGCTCAGCCGGCTCGCGGAGAGAATGACCGCGCCGTTGACGACGATCCCGATCAGGTTCAGCACCGTCGCGAGCACGAGAATCTGCACGGCGATCGACCCGTGCTCGGGTCGCACGAACTGCGGGAACAGCGCGAGCACGAACAGCGCCATCTTCGGATTCAGCAGGTTCGTGGTGAGCCCCTGACGGAAGATCGTCGCGGTCGAGTGGCGACGCTGCGACGCGACGGGCGACAGCGCGGTCGCATCCGAACGGAACGTCTTCCACGCGAGATACAGCAGATAGGCGGCGCCCGCGAAGCGCACGGCGTCGTACGCGAGCGGCACGGCGACGAAGAGCTGCGACAGCCCGAGCGCGGCCGCGAGCGCGTGGCAGTAGGTGCCGGCCTGAATGCCCGCGAGCGTCGCGAAGCCTGCGCGCCGGCCCTGGCTCACGCTGCGGGACGCGATCAGCAGCATGTCGGGGCCCGGCGTGGCGGTCAGCGCGAGACACGCGCCTGAGAACAGCGCGAGCGTGGAGAGGTCGATCATGGCAGTCCCTTTTGTCGATGCAGCGTAAAAGGGAGGTCAGTTTAGGAGGGCGCGCGAAGCCGGTCAATCGGGCGAACGGACAATGGCCCGGCGGCGCAGATCGCGTCGTGACGCGGGCATCACGTGCGCGCAATCGGCACAGCGCTTACTGCTTGCGGCAAGCGACCTGATAGTCGATCACGGTGTTCGCGGAAGGCTGGTCCGGCTCGCCGCCGACCGTCGTCACGCCGAGCACGGCGGCCGTATTCCGGTAGCGCAGCGCGCAATACCCCATCCCGGTGCCCGAACACGCTTCGGCTTCGATGATGCCGTGCTTCGCGAGCGTTGCCGCGCCATCCATCGCGTCCGGCTTTTCGCGCGGGCGCAGCGGCTGCCAGCCGCGTGCGATCAGGATCCTGCGTGCCGCGTCGAGCGGCTTGCCGTACACGTTCGGCACGACCGCGCGGCCGCTGCAGTACGTGCTTTCGGCGGCGACGCGGGTCAGCCGCAGGTCGCCGCTCTCTTCATGCAGGTCGCCGACGGGCGGCGCGGGGCCGTCGCCGCCCCAGATCCGCAGTGCGCCGTTTTCCAGCCGGTCGGCCGAGCCGAGCTGCCAGCCGGCGTTGCGTGCGGTATAGCCGAGCGCGACGAGCGTCGTACCGTCGAACACGCCGATGTTGCTGTTGCGTGCGTAACAGATCGCGCTCGTGCCGGGCTTGAATCCGCTCGAGAACGTGACGACCGTATAGCGGCCCAGCGGCGCCTCGGATGTCACGATCCAGTCGAGCCTGGCGACTTCGCGGCCGGCTGCGGTGGTCGTCTTCGCGCGATATCGTGCGCAGAACGGGTCGAGCGAGCCGTTCTCCGGCGAGTGCGGCAGCACGCCGAGCGGCACCAGTGATGCACCGGCGATATCGGAGGCCGTCCGCGGCGTTTCGGCCGATGCTGTGCCGCCGAGCGCAGTACAGGCAACGGCGGAGATCGTGGCGGCAGCGGCGAAACGTCGGGCTGAAAGCAGGGCAATGAAGCGAAACACGCGGGCGGTCTCCGGCGAAAGGAATGCGGACGCGACGATCGCGGCTTCCCGCGCGCGTGTCGCCGACGACTCAGTCTTTCGCGACGACGTCGATACGCAGCGCTTCACCGCCGCCGACGATCGCCAGCAGACGATCGACGTTCGGATGTGCGCCCGGACGGTTGCGCGCGTCGGCCGTATGCTCGGCGAACACCGCGAGACCGTGCTCGGCAGCTTTCGCGTCGAGCGTGCCGAAGGCCTGCTGCAGATAGTTGTACACCGCGAGCGAGCCCTGCTTGCCCGGCTGGTTCTCGATGGTGGCGACCACGTCGCCGCTCGCGCCGACGAGATCGATGCGCGCGACGCCGTCGATGGCCGGCAGTTGCGCGAGGTTGTCCTTGAATACTGGGGTCGGTTGAATCACTGAAAACACTCCGTCGGTTCGGTCATGGGCCAAAGTGCGTGGCCGGCCGTATCTTATCCGATCGGCTTCGGCGAACTGGATGGCGCGGCGGCGTACCCGACAGCGCTTTGCCTTCCGTGTCACGGACTCGCCGGGGACAGGGCGACGTGAACGGCACCTGAATCCGGGAGCATGACTGACGCGACATGGCAACGATGACGCCGGTCGGATCTGGCGCGCCCAATGGTCCAGGCAGGGACTTCCACTCGTCGTCGGCACCGGCGCAACGGTGGGCGGCTTGGCAGGACGCTTGCAACCGATCGGGGAGGCCAGTGGTGATCGCTGGCGACGATTCACGCGCACTCTTCCGAGCGCGCTCGCGGAAGTCGGCTATTGGCTCTGGGCGGCCGGACGTGTCATGGCCAGCAGCGAGTCGACGAATGCCTCGCGTTGCGCCGGGTCCAGCGGACGCAGTCCGCACACTTCGTCGAACCACAGACCTTCCACCGCAAAGCGGATGATATGAGCGGTGCGTTCGGGCAACTGGTCGCGGCTCAGCAATTCTGCCCAGCGGGCCGCATGCGTCGCGTAGACGGGCAGCAGGCCGGGTTCCAGAAGCAGGCTGCCGATCACGGCGGAAAGGCTTCTCCCTTGCAGCGCCTGTTCGGAACTCGCGATGATATAGGCGCGCGTCCAGGCGCCTGGCTGACCATCGGCCTGTGCGGCTTCGGTGACTGCCCGCTCGAAAGTGGTGGCTTCGAAGTGCAGCAGCCCGGCCAGAAGCTCGGACTTGCTCGAGAAGTGATAGAGCAGTCCTCCTTTGCTGATGCCGGCAACCGACGCGGCCTCTGCAAGGGTTAATCCCAGGATGCCCTTGTCTTGCAGGATGTTTCGCGAGGCTTCGAATATTTTTCTCTTTGTCTCGCTGATTTCGTTATCCATGTTCTATCTAACGGAATATTGCAGTGAAAATGATCCGAAAAGTGCCGTACCGGCTGGACGGTGCATTATACAAATTCCCTTTGCCATTTTTTTTGATTTCGTTACTGTACCGGCTGGACGGTACACAAGACGTGCGCCAATCTGAATCCCATCTGCCCCGGTATGAATAGAACGATGAACGAGTACACGAGTTTCTCCGCGATCGACGAATGCACCGAACGTCTCGACTGCGTATTGACGCTTTCGCAAGGGAAGGTCTGCGGCGTCCACCTGGGCGACAGCATCCGGTTCGCTGGCATTCCATATGGAATGCAAACGAATGGCGAGCTGCGTTTCAAGCCGCCGGTGCTCGCACCTGGATGGGACGGTATCCGCGACTGCGGCACTTATGGCGATGCGTGCCCGCAGTTCAATGACGATTTGCCGGCCTGGCAGTTTGATGGCGGCCATTCGGCGAACTGCCTGAACCTCAATGTCTGGATGCCGGTCGCGGCGGCGCGTGGCGATCGTCTGCCCGTCATGGTGTGGCTGCATGGCGGCGCGTATCTGTCGGGTTCCGCAAACCTGCCGCTGTACGACGGGCGCACGCTCGCCGAAGAGCAGCAGGTGGTGGTCGTGTCGATCAACCATCGCCTCAATGCGTTCGGCTACCTGTACCTGTGCGATCGAGATGCCCGCTATTCGCACGCGGCGAACGTGGGACAGCAGGATATCGTGCTGGCCCTCGAGTGGATCGCGGCGAACATCGACGCATTCGGCGGTGATGCGACCAACGTCACGCTGTTCGGCGAATCGGGCGGGGGCGGGAAGATCTGCGCGCTGACGACGATGCCGTCAGCCGACGGCCTGTATCACAAGGCCATCATTCAGAGCGGCGCGTTTCTCACGACGCTGTCGCGGGAGCAGGCGAACGTCAGGGCCGATGAATTCCTTTCGATGCTCGGCACCGATGTGCGATCGCTCGACGGGGTGCCGGAGAAGCAGGTGCTCGACGCCGCGCGACGTCTGTTCGATCGCCATGGCTATACCGCGTTCTGGCCCGTCGATGATGGTGTCGTCATCGATGCGTCGAGAAGCCGGAGCCCGTCGATACCGATGATGATCGGGACGACGCGTCACGAGGCGGCGTACTTTCTGGAACCCGGGCTGCTCGCGCACGGTTCGCTCGACTCGACCGACCATCGCGACGCGCTGGAGAACGGCGTCCGGCCATTCAGCACCGGCCCGGATGATGTGATGGCAACCGTGGGAGCCGCATGGCGTGCCCATGAAATCGAGCCCGGCACGATCGGCCGGAACCTGACCGACGCCGTGTTCTGGATGCCCGCGGTGGCGCTGGCGGAGCGCAACAGCCGGCGGGCGGACACATTCATGTACCGGTTCGACTGGGAATTCCCGTGCTGCGGCGGCAGCTACTCGATTCACGGCGCCGAGATCCCTTTCGTATTCGGTACGCTCGATTACCCGCTTCCGGCCTGGGACAGCACGGATTTTCCGGGCAACCGATATCCGGGCGACACGCGAGGCGACCGCTTCGAACTGGCTGCGCGGATGCGGCGCGCATGGGCCGATTTCGCCCGATACGGCGATCCATCGGCGCGCGGCGCCCCGGTGTGGCCGCTTTACACGACGGAGGCGCGTTCGACACGGATTTTCGACCGCACCTGCCGCATCGACCAGGATCCCGATGCCGAGCGCCGGCGAGCGCTGTTCGCCGGGCACGCGGGCTTGTAACGCACCTCCCATCATCTACAAGGAACAACCATGGAGACGTCAGCGGCAACACCTGTATCCGCACCCACGCGGCCCTTGAACTGGATTGCCATCGTATTTTTCGTGCTTGCCACCAACGGGCCGCTCACCAGCCTCATCGGGTGCGTGCCGTATGGCGTTGCGTATGGAAACGGAATCGGGATCGCCGGCTCCTATCTGTGCGTGGGGCTGATCTATCTGTTCTTTGCGGTCGGCTTCACGGCGATGAGTCGCCACGTGAGCAATGCCGGCGCGCTCTACGCCTACGTCGGACAAGGTCTCGGCCGGCCGGCAGGCGTGGGAGCCGCGTTCATGGCTGTCGCATCCTATTTCGTGATCACGCTCGCGTGCTACGCGCTGCTCGGCTTCTATATCAGCTACTTCATCGGCACGCTGACCGGCGTGACCGTGCCGTGGTGGCTCAGCACGCTCGGCGCGGCGGTTGTCGTACACGTGTTCGCGATCAACAACGTGCAGTTCAACGGCGCGGTGCTGTTCCTGTTGATGATCGTCGAGATCGGGTTGATCGTCGCTTTCAACATCAAGGTGGCTGCCACGGGCGGAGGCGTGGAGCACTTCAGCCTCGCACCGCTGCATCCCGCGAACGTATTCACCGCGAAGTTCGGCACGTCACTCGTGTTCGTCGTGGTTGCCTACATGGGATTCGAGACGACGGTGATCTACGCGAACGACGTTCGGAACCCGAGCCGGTCGATTCCGATTGCCACGTACGTCAGCGTCGCGGTCATCATGGCGATCTACGTGGTGTCGACGGTGCAGATGTCCAACGCGTTCGGCTATGCCGAAGTCGTTTCCCTTGCGGTGAAGTCCCCGGCTGATCTGTGGTTCGCGGTGACGGAACGGGTACTCGGCAGGCAGATGGTGGTGGTCACCAATGCGCTGCTGATCACCAGCATGCTTGCCGCGATCATCAGCTTCAACAACGCGACCGTGCGTTACTGGTATTCGCTCGGCCGCGACGGCATTGCGTTCGAGTGGCTTGCGCGGTTGAGCGTGAAGAAGGGGCTTCCGATCCACGCTGCGAACATGCAGTCGACGATCATGGTCACGATGATCGTTCTGTTTGCCCTCTATCGTGTCGATCCGGTCATGGTGATCGCACCGTATCTGAGCATTCCGGCCGCGATCGGCATCGTGTGCGTACAGGCGCTGACCGCGCTCGCGGTCATCCGGTTCTTCGCCGCCCGTCGCGAGCGCGAGACGCGGTTCGTCCGGTGGGCTGTTTTCCCGGCCATCAGCTTCGCGGGATTCGGCTACTTCCTGTACGCGATGATCGGCAACGTCTCGCTGATGGCCGGTACGTCGTCGGTCGTCGTGTCGATTCTGCCCTGGACGACACCGGCGATCGCTGTCATCGGTGCGATATTCGCGGCATGGCTGCGGCACGCGCGGCCGACGGTCTATACCCGATTGGGACGATTCCTGAGCGACAGCTGACCACGCGGAATATTTCGGAAACCGGCGACCTCTTAATAATTAGGTATACAAATCAATAATTCATATCGGGAGGTTGCCGGAATGACGGGCCGCGAGTAATTATCTGTCCGGCCGTGTCGTACCGGCCTCCGCGCCGGACCCGGCCGTGCGCCACGCAAGCGCCGCGCCCGCGAGCTGCAGCGCGCTGCCCGTCAGCATCGCGACCCGTAGCCCGGTCGCGCCGCCGCCGCACGCGTCGTACAGCGCGCCCAGCATCGCGACGCCGAACACCGCACCGATCATCCGCGTCACGTTCATTAGCGACGCGGCCGTGCCCGCGCGCGCCGCGTCGACCGCGCCGACGGCCGTCGCGGCCAGCGATCCGACGGCCAGGCCAAGCCCCGTGCCCGTCAGCGCGAGCCCCGCTTCGGCCCACAGGAGCATCGGTGCGTGAGGATCCGTCGATCCGGCCGCGCCGATGCCGATCGCGGCGAGCCCGAGCCCCATCAGCGCGACGCCGCCCGCACCGGCCGTGCGCCCGCCGATGCGGGCCGCGACCGCGCCGGAGCCGAACGACACGAGCGCGAACGGGATCGACATCGGCAGCAGTGCGAGGCCCGCGCCGGTCGCGTCGAGCACGTGGTGGCTCTGCCACGCGAGCGGCAGTACGAACAGCATCCCGTAGCCGCCGAACGTCATCGAGCCGTTGCCGACGAGCATCCCGCGAAACGCGCGATTCGCGAACAGGTCGAGCGGCACCAGCGCGGCCTTGCCGAGCCGCCGTTCGATCCGCACGAACAGCGCGATGGCCGCAGCCGCAATCGCGACCAGCAGCACCGCGCGCAGCGTGTCGTGGCGTGCGTCGATCGTCGCGAACACGACGCAGCCGATCGCGATCGCGCCGAGCACCTGCGCGGCCGGATCGAAGCGTCGGCCCTGCGGATCGGCCGATTCCGGCACGACGGCGCTGGCGAGCGCGATCGCGGCAACGCCGAACGGGATCACGACACCGAAGATGCTGCGCCAGCCGAATGCATGAATCAGCACGCCGCCGAGCGTCGGGCCGACGATCATCGCGATGCCGCCGCACGCGGCCCAGATGCCGAGCGCGCGCGCACGTTCGACCGGATCGCGCCAGGTCACGCGGACGATCGCGAGCGAAGCGGGAATCAGCAGCGCGGCGCCGGCGCCGGCGAGCGCACGGCCCGCGATCAGCGCACTGAGCGTCGGCGCGAGCGCACACACGACCGATGCGCCGCTCAGCACCGCCGCGCCGAGCACGAACGCACGACGCCGGCCGTACAGGTCGCCGATCAGGCCGCCGGTGAGCAGTAGCACCGCATACGCGAGGTTGTACGCGTCGATGACCCATTGCAGCGCACCGACACGCGCGCCGAACGCCGCGCCGATCGGTTCGGTCGCGAGATTGACGATCGCGGTGTCGATCTGCGCGATCAGCACGGCGATGCACAGGGCCGGCAGCACGAGGCGGTGCCGGGCGGGCGCGACGGCATCGGCCGCGCCGGTGGAAGCAGGACGAAACGTCGGGTTCACGGGCATTCCCCTTGGCGTTCCATTACCGTCCGGTGCCGGTCAGCACGCCCGCGTCGCGCGAGCGCTCGATGTCGGGGCTGCGATACGCGCGCTCCGGAATCTCCGCGAGCCGCGACGCATGCACCTGCCGCGGCGCCAGCCCGTAGAATTTCTGGAAGCTCATGATCAGCGGCGACCACTTGTCCGGATCGATGCGGTCCGGCTGGCCGTCCATCAGCAGGTCGGGGTGGACGTGCACGCGCTGGATGCGTAGCTCGAACACGCGGATATGGCCACGCAGGTCCGGCGTTTCTTCGCCGATCCCGTGCGCGGCCGCGACGACCGCTTCCATATGCACCGGGCATTCGAGCGCGCGCGGCGGCGCGACCGTTTGCGAGGCGGCCGCGGTGAGCCCGGCCGTGCCGAACTTGTCGGGTTCAAATACGTAGCCTTTCGCGCGCTTGCCGTCGGGCGCCGGATACGTGCCGGTCGTGCGCGCGATCCGGTCGACCGCGTCCGCCTGCGCCGACGACGGCAGGTTCAGCACGCATTCGCCGGTACGCAGCAGGTTGCGGGTGGTCTGCGAACTGGCGGCAATGCCGATCACGCCGCGCCAGCCGAGCCAGAACGCGGACGAGATCGGCGCGAGATTGGCCGTGCCGTTCTCGTTCAGCGTGCTGACCAGCACGACGGGCGTGCCGAAATAGAGGATGTTCGGTTCGGTGACGCAATGCGGTGCATTCATGGCTGGAGCCCTCGGTGACGGATCAGTCCACATGCTGATCCCGCCGCCGCGGCGCGGCGCTCCGAATCTTGTCGTGTCATTCCGAGCGATGTGCGCAGGCGGCGATGGCGCGGCAACGGACCGGTCGGCAGCGCGAACGCTTTTCCGCTACAGTAGGAAATCGCAGGCCGTGCCCGCCGCACCACGCAAGCGGGCGCGGCCACGTTCCGCCAACGCACACGAGGGCCTGATGGACACCGAGCAACGCTACACCGCCAACGCGCCGACACGCGCGGAAGTCGACGCACTGGGCGGCGCCACCGTCATCGAATTCGGCGCGAACTGGTGCGGAATTTGCGCAGGCGCGCAGCCCGCGATCGTCGCGTCGTTCACCGCGCATCCCGCGGTGCGGCACCTGAAGATCGAGGACGGCCCGGGCCGCCCGCTCGGCCGCTCGTTCGGCGTGAAGCTGTGGCCGACGCTTGTATTCCTGCGCGATGGCATCGAAGTCGCGCGCGTCGTGCGCCCCGCCGACGCGAAACAGATCGAAGCCGACGGCTTCGCCGCGCTGGCCTGAGGTCACGGCGATGCAACAGGCCATCACGCACATCGGCGTCGACACGCGCGGCAGCGGCCTCGTCGAATTCACGTCGCAGGTGCGTGCGTTCGTCGACCTGCAGGCGATCCGCACCGGCCTGCTCACCGTGTTCTGCCGCCATACGTCGGCCTCGCTGCTGATCCAGGAGAACGCGGATCCGTCGGTCCAGCGCGACATCGAACGCTATTTCGCGACGCTCGCGCCCGAGGACGACACGCGCTACGAGCACGACACCGAAGGGGCCGACGACATGCCCGCGCATCTACGCACGGCGCTCACGCAGGTGCAGCTGTCGATTCCGGTCGAGCACGGCCGCATGGTGCTCGGCACGTGGCAGGGGATCTATCTGTTCGAGCATCGCCGCGCGGCACACCGGCGCGACATCGTGCTGCACGTGATCGGCGAATAGGCGGGCAGCGCTCGTCGTCAGCCTGCCGGCCGCTCGCCCGCTCAGGCGAGCAGCTTCTCGACGAGCGCGCCGAGTTCGCGCAGGTGGACGGGCTTCGGCAGGAATGCGTCGAATACCCGCTTGTTCTCGCGCAACGCAGCCGATTCGTACGCGCTGACACCGAGGATGGCCGGATGGCGGCCGTCGTCGTCGGGTTCCGCGACCGCTCGAATGCGCCGCGCGACTTCGAAGCCGCTCAGGTCCGGCAGTTCGAGATCGAGCACGACGATGTCGTAGCGGCCCGTGCCGAAGCGCGCGACGCCCTCCTGCCCGGTGCCGCACAGATCGGCCTCGATGCCGAGCGCCGACAGCATCGCGCCGAGCGTTTCGCGTGCGTTGTCGTTGTCGTCGACCACCAGCGCGCGCCGGTTGCGATGCGGGATCGCGAGCGGCAACGCGGGCCCGTCGCCGGCCGCGTGGCCGGCCGTGTCGACGCCCGGCACTTCGGCCGGCAGCGTCACGACGAACTCGCTGCCTTCGCCGACCACGCTGCGCACGTCCACATGCCCGCGCAGCGTCGTCACGATTTCGCGCACGACCGCGAGCCCCATCCCGATCCCGTCCACGTGCAGCCCGACCGCGTCGTTCGCACGATAGAACGGCTCGAAGATCTTCGACAGATGCTGCTTCGCGATGCCGGCGCCGGTGTCGCGCACGGCGATCCTCGCCTGCTGGCCGGCCGGCGCATCGGCGAGCGTGATCGATATCCGGATCGAGCCGCCGAGCGTGTACTTGACCGAGTTCTCGATCAGGTTCGACAGCACCTGCCTCAGCAGCTTGCGATCGGAGCGGATCGCGAGGCCGGGCGGCTCGACCAGCTGCGTGACCGCGATCCGCTTCGCGGCGATTTTCTCGCGCAGCGGTTCGAGCACTTCGGCGAGCAGCGGTGCGATGCCGACGGTATCCAGCTCGGCGAGGCGTTTCGTCGAGCGCAGCTTGATGTAGTCGGTCAGGTCCTTGACGAGCGCTTCCAGCGACAGCGCGGAATTCTGCAGCCGCCGGATCGTCTTCAGGTTCGCGTCCGACTGCGGGCGCGCGAGCAGGATCTCGATCGACCCGCAGATCGCCTGCAGCGGCGTGCGCAGTTCGTGGCTCACCATCCCGAGGAACGCGTTCTTCGCCTCGATCATCTCGAACGCGCGGTCGGACGCCTTGCGTTCGGCGTCGAGCGCCGCGTTTTGCCGTTCGAGCAGATCGTCGCGCGTGCGCATCGTGTAGAACAGCAGCAGGAACAGCGCGCACAGGATCACGCCGAGCACGATGCCGAGGATCAGGATCGCGCGCTGCTTTTCCTTCAGCTGATGGAACGTGAAGTCGCGCTGCGCCATCTCGATCGCGCGGAAGTAGTTCGCGAGGCCGTTGACCTTCGGCCAGTACGCATTGACCTCGTCGAGCACCTTTTGCGCGTTCTTCGGCGAGTCGCGCAGCAGCGGCACGTCGTGCTTCAGGCGCGTCATGAATTCACCGAGCGCGTCGATTTCGTTGCGCGCGCGCGGGATGCGCAGCCAGTATTCGGACACTTCGGACGGCCGCTGCAGGAACCCGAACGACACCG
Organism: Burkholderia pulmonis; assembly: GCF_984667975.1. Taxonomy (NCBI): domain Bacteria; kingdom Pseudomonadati; phylum Pseudomonadota; class Betaproteobacteria; order Burkholderiales; family Burkholderiaceae; genus Burkholderia; species Burkholderia pulmonis. The sequence continues at coordinate 3,055,186 of NZ_OZ480187.1, read as the reverse complement.
ACAGGCTGTCGAGCTGCATCTGCACGTGATCGAAATCGTCGTCCTCGTGCGTCGCGTAGAGAATCAGCTGGCGGTCGAACCGCGTGTAGACGTTACGGTATTGCGCGGCGGTCCAGAACACGCCTTCGCGCGGCCCTTCGAGCACGCCTTCGTTGACCGAGGTGGCGAGGAGATCCCACAGCAGGAACGCCCACGCGGCGAACCCCATGATCCACAGCGAGCCGAGGACCAGGATGATCTTTCTGTTCTTCCACCGCCGCCGCTTCATGTCACTTCACGGTCAGGCCGATGATCTGCCACGCGAACTTGGCTTCGCCGAGCGGCGTCTTCAGCTCGTCGGGATACTCGTCGCGCGGATACATGATCCACAGCGGGCCGTAGTTGTCGTTGCCGAGCACCTTGCCGTTCATCGTCCGCGCGAGGATCACGCCGTAGCGGTCGGCATCGGATACCGGAATCGTGAACGTGTACTCGTCGATGCAGCGGAATTCGATCTGCGTGCCGTGCGCGCCGACGGTCTTCAGCACGTCGGACAGCAGCGGGCCGGTAAAGGTCGACTTCGGCGTCCAGCTCGTCGACGTGACGATCGTGTGCTGCGGCAGCGCCATCAGTTCCTGTTCGGAAAAGATGTAGGTCATCTTCCCCTGCTGGTTGCCCTTGCTGATCTTGCCGTCGACGGTGAACGTGAACGACGAGGCGGCCCATGCCGCGGCGGCCATGCCGAGCAGGCAGGCCGTCAGCAGGCTCTTGGTCCAGATGGTTGAAACGCGCATGTCTTTCCCTCGGTCTTGTGGTTCGTTTGGTGGGGTGTCGTACTGGCTTCGGTGCTCAGTTCGCGGCGGCCGCGGCCGGCAGCGCGATCTTCAGTTCGCGCGCCACTTCGGCGAACAGGATCGGCAGGCGCACCGGTTTTTCTTCGCAGCGTGCGTTGTAGTGCGACACGATGTGCGCGATTTCGTCCTCGCTGGCTTCGCCGGTCGAGATCTTGCCGGTCAGCAGGAAGATCGGCGCGCCGCTGTTCTCGCTCGAGCGGATGCCGCGCACGAGTTCGGCGGCCGTCTGGTCGCCGAGCATCCAGTCGAGGATGTAGCCGTCGAAATCCTCGACTTCCAGCGCCTTGCGAAACGACGCGCCGTCGAAGTACGGAATCGCGTTCACGCCTTTCTCGATGAAGTATTCACACACCGTTTCGGCGACGTCCTGCGAATCGTCGACCACGGCGATCCGCGCCGCATACACGTTCGGCTGGGCCGAGCGCAGCTCGATCACGTCGACCGGATAGGTGCGGCCCTCGCGTGCGTGCTGGCGTTCGGTGACGATCCATTCGCCCTGCCACTGCAGCGCGACGAAATCCGTTTCGATCTGGCTGCTGGCCTTCGCCGAAATCGCGGCGCGGCAGCGGAAGCGCCGCGATTCGATCACGAGCGTCGCATCGATCATCTCGGCGGCGGCCGGCTGCGTGCCCTTGTCGTCGAGCAGGATCGCGGGCGGCACGCCGAAGTGCGTCGCGATGTCCTGCAACTGCGACAGGTTCCACGGGATCAGGCCTTTCATCTTGCGCGTGACGACCGAGAAGCTCAGGCCGAGCACGTTCGCGATCGTCGTGTTGTGACTTCGCGGCGGAATGCCGTTCCGGTTCAGTAGATCGCGCACCTTGTTGGCGGTCATGAGATCGACATTGGCCTGCTCGGTGGTGGACATCTCGATGGGGTCTCCAGGGGGTTTTGGCGAGGAAGAGCATATCAAAGTTGACGCGTCATGCAAGCTTTGAAAAAGCGAATGACCTTGACATGCCATTTTTCTTCATTATTATTGCTCACCACGTCACTATTGTTTGTCGCGTCATGTTTGGAGACCGATGCCGGCAACAGTCGGTACAGGAAAGGCGGCAGCAGTGAAGCAGTGACGGAACGATTCGAAGAGAGAACCTGAGAGAGCCTGGGGCTGCGTGTCGGCGTTGGCGGATAGGGATTGTATCTGCTGCGCCGCGCGCAACCGGCTACGAGCTCACGGGGTGGGATAGCTCGAAGAATTGCGGCGCCAATAAAACTTGAGGAAAGTACCAATGTATCGCCGTTTACTCGCACCGGGGCTGCTGTTGCTATTGGCCGCGTGCGCGCAGGATCCGTCCGTCACCAGCAACACGGTGCGGATCTGCGACGACACAGGTTGTTCCGACCGTCCCAAAGATCAGGTGTCCTATCAAAAAAGGGACGAAACGGAAGACCGGGAAGATCCGCGCATCGCCGCGCTGAAGCAGACTGCAAAGACCCAGCCGAAGGCCGCCTACGACCTCGGGCTGCGCTATTTCCGCGGCGACGGCGTGCGTCAGGACAGCTACCAGGCACTCAAGTGGATGCGCGAGGCCGCCGAACGCGGCGACCTCCAGGCGCAGAAGGCGCTCGGCAGTTTCTACCTGTTCGGCCTCGAGGAAATGGGCTCCGACGCGCGCGAAGCGGAGAAGTGGCTGTCGATCGCGGCGGGCCGCGGCGACAAGGAATCGAAAAAGCTGCTCGATCTCGCGCGCAAGGCCAAGAAAGAAGACGAGGAAGACTGGAAATGGCGCACGCAATGGCGTGACGTCTATTACGGCTACTGGTACTCGGGCTATCCGTACTACGGCGTCTGGCAGCAGACGTACTGGTACTACTGACCGGGCATAAAGCAACGGGGGCAGCAGCGGGGAGACCACCATCGCGCGCCACGCCGGGGGGCTTATCGAAGTTCGCACGAACACATAAGCCGAACAACGACTCTAATCGATCGACAACGACATGAAGACCAACCTTTCCCATCGTCTCACTCAAGGTGCGCTGGTTGCAGCGCTTTGCGCGTCCGTCGCAGGCTGCGGCGGCATGGTGACGCCCGGCGGCCAGAACGCCGGCGTGACGGGCGCCGCGGCGGGCGGCACGAGCGCCGGCGCCGATTCGGGGCTGCAGCGCTGTACGTCGCCGCTCGGCACGATCGCCGTCGACGACGGCCGCAACGCCGACTGGTGGGGCCCGTTCGGAAGCGCGACCAAGATGACGACCATCGACCCGCTGCTGCGCCTGGCGGTGCAGCAGTCGAACTGCTTCGTGATCACGTCGATCGGCAACCAGAAGAGCGACGCGCGCCTGTCGCGCATCACGCAGCTGCAGCGCAACTCGGGCGAATACCGCGCGGGCTCGAAGCAGCAGAAGGGCCAGCGTGTCGCGGCCGACTACTACATGGAACCGCAGATCGTCATCAACGATTCGCCGATCGGCGGCATCGGCAGCATGATCGGCGGGCTGATCGGCAACAGCGCGGTGGCGGCGGTGGCCGGCCACCTGCAGACGAAGGCGTCGGTCGTGACGCTGACGCTGTTCGACGTGCGTTCGGCCGTGCAGATCGCGGCGTCGGAAGGCAGCTCGACGGCGACCAACTACGGCGCGGCGCTGGGCGGTTTCGGCGGCGGCGTGGGCGGTGCGCTGGCCGGCTTCTCGTCGACGCCGGAAGGCAAGGCGACGGTCGTCGCGTTCATCGACGCGTACAACAAGATGGTCGTTGCACTGCGCAGCTACAAGGCGCAGGACGTCAAGGGCGGCCTCGGCCGCGGTGGCCAGCTCCAGGTCAACTGACGTTCCCGGCCGGCGGAGCGCCGCCGGCCGATTCCTGAGTCGTGACTGTCCGTGCGCGCGGCGTGAGCCGCGCGTACCGGCTTCGTTCGTCCTTTTTGCATTGAGGTGATCCCGATGAAAGCCGTTGCATTGATCGCATTGACCTGTCTGGCGCTGACCGCTTGCGGCGGCGGCGACGACAATTCCTCGCCCGCCGGTGGCTCGGGCACGAGCAACAACGGTGGCAGCGGCGGCACGGGCTCGGGCGGGACGGGAAGCGGCGGTAGCGGCGGGTCGGGTGGCTCGGGCGGCTCGGGCGGCAGCACGCTGACGTGGCGCTACGAGGCGCAGCCGGTCGCGGCCGACAAGGCGAGCTTCCTGACGCTGGTCAACAACGAAGGCGCGAAGGGCTACCGCTATCTCGGCGACTACTTCTACAACGCGGGCAACGGCGGTTCGCAATCGATCTTCGTGAACGACGGCACAGCTCAGACCTACACGTATCAGCTGCAGACGGCCGCGGCCGACATGCCGTCCTTCGTCAGCCAGGCGAACGCGCAGGGCGCGAGCGGCTACCGCTACGAAGGGCCGCTCACGTTCGGCGAGCTGTATCGCAAGGATGGCGGCTCGTCGGCCACGTATACGTACACGACGACGGGCCTGCCGGCCGACACGAACGCGTTCCTCACGCAGGCGAACGGCCAGGGCCAGTCGGGCTACTGGTTCCTCGGCCCGATGGCGGTCGGGGCCACGCAGGCGAACGTGTACATGAAGAACAACGCGTCGAACGCGACCTATACGTACGATGCGCTGGTGCCGACGACGACCGTCAGCGATTTCATTGCGCAGGCCAACAGCGAAGGCGCGAAGGGCTATCGCGCGAAGGGCGGGATGCTGTTCGGTTCGACGATCTCGTGGGTCTACGTGAAGGACCAGACGCAGTCGCCGACCTTCACGTACCAGTCGGCCACGATCCAGTCGACCGGCGCGAGCTTCGTCCAGCAGTCGAATACGTTCGGCGCACAGGGCGCCGCGTATCTGAGCGATATCGCGCTCGGCGTTTCGTCGCCGGTGATGGCGTCGTACTATTTCACGCCGAAGAACTGCACGGGCTTCCTGTGCACGACGCTGAATCCGCTCACGCAGAACTGAGCGGGCGCGTGCGGCGTCGTTGCATCGCGCGGGTCGTTCATGCGTGCATGACCCGCGCGCGTTGAATCGAGTGCCTCAGGTGCGCCACGTCCTCCGTGGGCGCATCTTTTACCGCCGGCTTGCCGGCGGTGTTTCGTTTACGCGTACGCGGCCTCTTTCCGCTACGGGTCGGACACGATCACCCCGCAAATCCGCATCAAAGAATCAGTCAAGTTCAAAAGCATTAATCAAACAAGTCAGACGTGTACTAAAACGGCTTGGCGTGACTGATTTCCCTCGTGTCGTTTGGCATGATCGGGACACCTCCATCCCTTTCATTTCCATCGTGACGTCCGTTCGGGCCGGGCATTCGCCCGACTGCCGAGCCCGACGCGCCGTCGCGCCAGGCCATGCCGTACAGCACGCTTCAGTCCATTCGCCGCTATCAGAGCATTTCGATGTTCGGCGGCGCCATCGTCGTGACGATCCTGATCCTGATCGCCTGCGGGCTCGGGATCGCGTCGATCGTATACGGCCATCTGGACGGCGAGCGGCGCAATTTCCTGAATGGCGTCGAGGAAACCGTCGACGAGCTCCAGGTGAGCGAGACGTCGTTCCGCAACGGCGTCACGAACACGCAGCTGATCTGGCGTGAACTCGGTGCGGCGCCTGCCGATGTGGTGAACGATTTCTTCGATCACGGCCAGCAGATCGCGATCAAGCCCTATCCGTCGCTCGTGGTCGGCGTGCCGGGGCAAACGGCGCAGCGCGACGAGGTCGCGCGCTATATCGCGCTGTCGTTCCTGCTGTCGCGCATCTGCGCGGCGAGTTCGATCAATCGCGGGCGCACATTAGAGGGATACCACTACAGCACGCGTACGGGGCTGTTCGGCCTCGTGCCGCACCTGTCGCGCGACAATCCGGCGCTTGCCTCGACCGACGCGCGTGCGCGCGTGCTGGACGCATTGCGCATCGATTTCGCCGACGTGCCGCCGCTCGGTGCGGATGGCCTGCCGCACTTGCAGTGGCTGTCGCCCTACGTCAATCCGGTCACCGGCCAGACCCGCATCCGGGTTGCCGCCGAGGCGCGTGCCGACGGCCAGCCGTTCGCGGTGCTGGTGACGGAATATGCGCCCGAATACCTGCTGTCGTGGCTGCAGGATCGTCGCACGGCAGGTGTGTTCTTCATCACGACGGCGGACAACCGGCTCATCACGCTCGATCCCGGGGTCGAGCGCACGCAGGCGCTCGATGCGCGCCTGCTCGAGCTGGACGTTGCACATGGGGAAGGCGCGGCCGGCGAGACGATGTTCCGCGACGGCACGATCGTGTTCCGCAGCCTGCTCGGCGCGACCGGCTGGACGATCGCCTATGTGTTGCCCTGGGCCGACGTCGCCGCCGCGATCGGCGTGCAGGCCGGCGCAATCGTCGCGACGTCGCTGCTGGCGATCGCGGTGATGTGGCTGCTGCTCGTGCGGTTCTATCGGCGCGTGCTTGTGCCCGTTTACGGGCGCTCGGCGCGCGTGTTCGACAGCGAGGCGCTGTGCCGCAGCGTGATCGGGATGGCGCCCGTCGGCATCGGTCTCGTGTCGCTGTCCGATCGTCGCGTGATGCTGGCGAGCGATACGCTCACGCAGATGGTTCCGTCGCACGACGGCGGTGAGCATGCGCTGTCCGGGCAGGTGCTGGCGAAGTACGACGCGTTCGTCGCGAGCGGCGGCGCGGGCGGAACGATGCAGAGCGATCTCGTGCTCGACGACGGTGTTGCCCCGCCGGTGCATCTCGAAGTCACCGCGCGCAGCGCGCGTTACCAGGGCGAGGACGTGCTGATTGCCGCGATCGCCGACGTGAGCGCCAGGCACCGGCTCGTGCACACGCTCGAGGAAGCCGTGCGCGCGGCCGAATCGGCGAATGCGGCGAAGTCGTCGTTTCTCGCCGCGACAAGCCACGAAATCCGTACACCGTTGAACGTGATCCTCGGCAATCTCGAACTGCTTGGACGCACTGCGCTGGATTCATCCCAGCAGAGCCGCGTGCAGACCGTGCGCGCGTCGGCCGAGGGCTTGCTCGCGATCGTCAGCGACATCCTCGATTTCTCGAAGATCGAAGCCGGCGCGATGTCGGTCGAGTCGATCGAGTTCGACGTGATCGCGGTGATCGAGCGCGAGCTCGCCGCGTTCGCACCCGTTGCGAAAGCGAAAGGGCTGTCGCTGTTCGTCGATATCGATGCGAGCGGCGCGCAGCGGATGTGTGGCGATCCGACCCGGCTTGCACAGGTGCTGGCGAACTTGCTGGGCAACGCGATCAAGTTCACGGGCGACGGGTATGTCATGGCACGCGTGTCCGTGACCCGGAATGCAGATGGCACGGCGACGCTTGCGATTGCCATCGAGGATACCGGCATCGGGATCGACGTGGCGCAGCAGGCGAGACTGTTCAAGCCGTTCTCGCAGGTCGATGCGTCGATCACGCGGCGCTACGGCGGCACGGGGCTCGGCCTGGCGCTGTGCGACCGGCTCGTTGTCGCGATGGGCGGCACGATCGCGGTGGACAGCACGCCGGGTGTCGGCAGTTGCTTTGCGGTGCGTTTGCCGTTGGGGATCGGCATCGCTGCGGAAACTGCGTCCGATGCATTCGTCGGGCGCACGCTGGTCGTCGTGTCGCCGGACGATGCGTGGCGGGCGTACGCATTCCCGCATCTGCGTGCGTGGGGTTTCGACGTCGCGATGCATGCAAGTCCGATCGGTATCGCCGCCGGGTGCCTCGCGCGTGCGCATGCGATCGTGCTGTTCGGCGATTCCGACCGGTGGCGGCGCGACGAACTCGACAGTCTCGTCGGGCGGACGCCAATCGTGCTGGCCACGCCGGACGGTCCGTTGCAGCCCGATGTCGCGGGCTGCACGATCCGCGTATCGAGTTACGCGCTGAGCGGGCTGCGCGCGGCGATGACGCAGGCTGGTGCGGCGGGCCGCGTGTCCCACGGCCGGCACGGAGCGGGGCTTCGTACGGTCGACGTACCGGCGTCCACGCCGGGGCCGCGCGCGTTGCGCGTGCTGGTGGCTGACGATGCGGCCGTCAACGGGTCGATCTTCAGCGAGCAGCTCGACGCACTGGGGTGCGTGGTCGGCGGCGCGGCACGCGCGGGCGATGCGCTCGACATGCTTGCGCGTGGCAGATGGGACGTCCTGCTGCTGGGTGCGGATTTGCCCGACATGCGAGCGAGTGCACTGGCGGAAATCGTGCACGAGCGCACGCCGCAGTGTGACGTGATCGTCGTCGCATCGCATCTGGCGCCCGACGAAGCACGTCGTTACGTGGCGGCGAATGTCGAGTGCGTGTTGACCAAGCCGGTGATGCTGGCTGACCTGCGTCGCGCACTCGCCCGCATTGCACGACGGCGGGGACCCGATTCGACTGCCGCCGAGGTGCAACGTCGCAATGCGTCGAGGGGGACGGCCGGGCGATCCACCGGGGCGCAGCGTGCCGCAGGCGCGCGATGACCGCTATACGTAAAGAACAAAGAAGGCAGACGCGGCGCATCGCTCCGATGTGTCGCGATCACGACTGAAGAAGAAAGGAGAGGGCCGTGCGCTATATGGGGAAGGTGTTCGGGCTGTTGCTGGGATTTGCGATGCTGCCGGAGAAGTCCAAGCGGGACTTTTTGACGATGCTGAACGAGTTCATGATGATGTCGCCGTCGCAGAAGCGGCGCGCGCTCATCGAGTGGCAACGGACGGCGGACGAACACGACGGGACGATCGCCAAGCGGTAGGGCATCGAGGCCGGTGCGCCGGGCATTCAGTCCGGCCGTTTGCGTCCGCGACGGCGCGGATGGCGCGCGCCGTTCTACCCGACAATCCCGCGACGGCTCCGGCCGTCGCGAATACGTCAACGCGCACGGTATGTTGCGGTGTCGCATAGCCGGTATGACGCCGGTTCCGGCAGTTATCTTAGAATGTGACGAATACGATCCGGCTTGATCGGCACGGTCGCCTGTCCGTGTCGAGGGTAGCCCGATTGTCATTCAGTCCGGATATGAGATGCCACGCCGCGCGTATCGGGGAGAATTGAAGTCATGGATGAATTTTTTGTGCGTGTGATCGTGGCGGATGATCATCCGTCGTCCGCGCTCGGGATGTCGCAGGCGCTCTCGGGAAGCAGCACGATCAAGCTGCTGGGCACCGTGTCGAATTCGACCGACCTGGTGGCCATGCTCGACGAGCAGCAGAGCGACGTCCTCGTCGTCGATTACGTGATGCCGGGCGGCAAGTTCGGCGACGGCCTCTCGCTGATCTCGTTTCTGCAGCGCCGTTTCCCCGCGCTTCACCTCGTGACGATCACGATGCTCGACAACCCGAGCGTGTTGCGTGCAATCCAGAAGCAGGGCGTGAGCTGCATCCTGAGCAAGTCGGATGCGATTTCGCATCTGGTCGGCGCGGTGCATGCCGCGTTCGTCGGCGCGAACTACCTGTCGCCGTTCATCAAGCAGCTGCTCGAAAACAGCGATATCACGCCGAGCACGCGGCCGCTGACGAACCGCGAGATCGAAGTCGTGCGGCTCTATTGCGCGGGCTATACGGTTGGCGAGATCGCGACCCAGCTGCATCGCAGCAAGCAGACGATCAGTTCGCAAAAATCCAGCGCGATGAAGAAGCTGGGCATCCTGCGCGACGTGGACCTGATTCGCTACGCGAGCGAAGGGCACCTTCCCGTGGAATCGGGAGGCACCGAATAGCGGGCGGGCGCGGCGCCGCGCATCGATGCGCCGCCGATATGAGCCACGCGGACGATCCATGCCTTCCACACTGAAAACGCTCATCGCGCAGGCGGCCGACGCGGCGCGCCGGCCGTTCGACCCGGGCCGAGTCCGGCGCCAGCAGCAGTGGCTGCTGTACGGCGGCGGCACGGCGATCACGCTGTTCATTCTGGTGTGCGCGGCGCTGGTCGTGCGGCTCGACGTGCATGACTATCTGGCGCAGGCGCGATCGACGTTTCTTCAGCGTGAGGCGCAGTTCTACGCCAGCACGTATGCGACGGATGCGATGCTGGAGGCCTACGGCAAGCGGATCGAACGAGCCTGGAGCCGCGGCGAGGCGGTGACGCCGGACATGCTCCGGAAGTTCGACGAAGGGCGCGGCCGGCTGCTCCGGCGCAACGCCAACGGCGCGGAGCAAGTGCTCGCGCTGGCCGACGTGACGTCGGATCGTCCGGCCCGGTCATACGCGCGCTATCTCGCGGCGGCGATCGGCTGGCTCGATCCGGTCGGGCCGCCGCCGATGCGGGTCGCCGGCGACGAACCTTCTGGCGCCTACCTGATCGGCCTGGATGGACGCTTTCTCGCCGTGCTGGGGCAATCGCTCGTCGCTCGCGCGCTCCAGGCGGGCAGTGACCTGCCGTCGTTGCTTGCCGCGTTGATGCCGACGGGCGCACAGAAGCAGAAATCCGGATTGCAGAACGGCGTCTTCATGCTCGACCGCCGGTTCGATCCCATCGTCGGGCGTGAAGTCCTGCGGTTCGCGCGGCGCCTGGACGATTGGGACGGCCGGCCGTTCGGGTGGCTCGTCATCAATGGCCCGTTCGATGCCGCCGACATCATGGCGCCGCAGTCGAGCGACGAGGATACGGCGATCATCGATGCACGCGGGAACATCGTGATCGGAAGGCTGCGCTATCAGGTCGCGCTCGAGCAGTGGCCGAACGATGAGCGCGGGCTGTCCGGCGAGCACGTGGTCATGAGCCGGGTCGGAGCGCGCTTCGTCATCGGCACTCGGCTGCCCGGCTCCAGCCTCGCCATGGTGACGACCTTCTCGTGGCGCAGCATCGTGCAGGCCACGTGGCTCGGCGTGGGCGCCACGCTCGGTCTGGCGCTGATCGCCATCGTGTTGCTGTGGGTCGCCATCGTGACCTTCGACCGGCGCGCGCTGCGTCCCGCGAATCGTCGTGCGATCCGGCTGATCGAGAGCGAGGCGCTCAACCGGACGCTGATCCGCGCGGCGCCTGCCGGGCTCATGCTGCTGTCGGTCAAGGACGGCGAGACGATGGTGCGCAACGATACGATGCGCGCATACGACGAAGCAGTGGCCGGGCAGCCGATCGGCAAGCGGATCTGGCTGGCTTTCGGTGAACGCGCGCCAGGTGCACGTATGGTGACGCAGGAACTGGCGGTCGAGCTGGCCGGGCAAGGTACGACGTATCTCGCGGCGAACGTGCTGCGCACCCGCTACCGCGGTGTTGACGTTCTGTTGTGCACGCTGACCGACGTCACCGCACGCAAGGAAGCCGAGGACAAGCTGCGCGACGCCCGCGAAGCGGCCGACGACGCGAATCGCGCGAAATCGACGTTCCTCGCGACGATGAGCCACGAAATCCGCACGCCGCTGAACGCAATCATCGGCAATCTCGAGCTGATGGAGCGCGCGACGCTGCCGCCTTCGGAAGCGCGGCGCCTGAAGACCATCATGTCGTCGTCGGATGTGCTGCTGCGCATGATCAACGATGTACTCGACCTATCGAAGGCCGAGTCGAACCAGATGATGCTCGAGCAACTGCCGTTCGATGTGCGCGACGTGTTGCACGACGTCGTCGCGATCTTCCGGCCGCTCGCGGATGCGAAGCACCTGACGCTCGACTGCCGCGTCGCACCGGATCTGGCCGACGGGTATGTCGGCGACCCGACCCGGCTGCGCCAGATCGTATCGAACCTCGTCAGCAATGCGATCAAGTTCACCGAACAGGGCGGCATCGTGATCGACGCACGGCTGGCGGGGGACCGCGCGGGCACGCGACGCATCGAGATCGCGGTGCGCGATACGGGCGTGGGCATTCCCGCGGACGCGTTGCCGACGCTGTTCGATGTGTACATCCAGGCTGATCCGTCGATCTTTCGGCGCTTCGGCGGCACCGGGCTCGGATTGCCGCTGTGCCGCCGGATCGCGGAGGCGATGCGCGGTGAACTGACGGTCGCGAGCCGCCCAGGCGAGGGATCGACGTTCGTCGCCGTGTTGCCGTTGCCGGAAGCGCCTGCCGGGTGGCGAGCCAGTCATGCCGGGGATGATGCCGCATCGGCAACCGCGCCGGATGAAGAGGACATCCCGACGTTACGCGTGCTGGTCGCCGAGGACCACCCGGCCAGTCGCGCGCTGCTGCGTGACCAGTTCGCCGTGCTGGGCCACGATGCAACGATCGTGACGAACGGCAAGGAGGCAATGCGTGAGTATTTCGGACAGCCGTTCGACCTCGTGCTGACCGATCTCGGCATGCCGGAGCTCGATGGCTTTGCGCTTGCGAATTTCCTGCGGGAGCAAGGTGCGACCGTGCCGGTGATTGCGATGACGGCGCACGCGACGGACGACGATTATCGGCGTTGCACGCAGGCAGGGGCGGTGGAGGTTGTGCTGAAGCCGCTGTCGATCGATGCGCTCGATGCCGTGCTGCGGCGGCATGCGGTGCGCAAGCCCGAGGCCGTGGATCGCAGGCTCGGCGCGCGACCTTCGCCGGCGCTGACAGACGAGATTCGTCAACGATTGCGCGAGGCGACGCTGCAGTCGCTCGACGTCATGCGCGATGCATTGGCAGCGCGCGACGTGGATGCGATCCGGATTGAACTTCACTCAATGCGTGGCGGTTTCGCGCTGGCAGGGGATGCGACGGTGAGCGATGCGTGTGCGCGGGCCGAACAGCGCCTGGCCGTGGGCGGTATCGATGCATTGGCAGCCGATTGGCCGGAATGCCGAGCCGAAATTGACGCGGCGTTGGTGCGGCTGTCGGAAACGGCCTGACTCGCACATGCCGCGTAATTGCGGGGTGATGGAAGAGCGACGGGAATGTGTCGAGCGCTAACGCGAAGCGAGCGGGGCGATCACGCAGCCGACGGTATCGACGGCCGGATGATCGCCCCGCTTGAGGACATTACTTCGAACCGAGCACGGATTTCCCGGTTTGGCACACGCCGGTGACAAGCTGGAACGACGCGTTCTTGCGTACGCTTGTCTTGACCGGCAGGTCATAGCTGATGCGGCACAGCGAGCTGTTGTTGTCGCCCCACTTGACGGTGAGTTCGCCCTTGTCGTTCAAGCCGCGCGCGAAAATCCTGCTGGCTTGTCCGACAACGCCCAACTCCTTGCCGGTTTCGTCGGTGACTGCGGCACCGAACGGCAGCGGTGTGCCGTCCGACTTGCGTGCCTGAATCACGGCCGAGCGCCCGGTGCTGGTGCTGAACTTGAGGAACGGTACCGCGCCGTCGCGCGGTGCGATCTGCTGGCTGGTTTCCTTCAGCTCGACATCCATCGAGGTGCCGATCGGATCGATCTCGACCGTGTTCAGGTTGTACGGCGTGAGATACGGCACGATTGCATAGCCGCGGCCGTCGATCTTCACGCCCGACGCGTTGGTGACGCGCGCACCTTCGGCGCCCTTCGCCTCCACGATCCCGAACGTGTCGGACAGCGGCTGGGACAGCGTGACGCCGCCCGGGTGTGCGACCACCCCGCCGCGCAGCGAGAGCGAGCCCTGCTGGTAATCCGAACTGCCACCTGCGGCGACGCCCAGCTCCGCATAGCGACCGCGATACGTCATGTTCGCATTGCCGCCGGCGGTGGTGTTGCCCCGGCCGCTCGAATAGTCGGTGGAAACGCCATACGACAGGTTGTTGTCCGTACCGAGCGAACCGGACAGCATCGACTGCACCTGGGTGCGGCCTCGCGTGTCCTGCGACACGTTCGCAGTAAGCGATGCCGGGCGCGTCTTGCCTAGCGGGATCGTTACGCTGGCGTAGTACAGCGTGCTCATTTCGCCGCCGGAGTTGCGCTGACGTGACGCGGACAGGCTGTACGAGAGGTTGCGGAACGAGTTGCTGTAGCCGACCGAATAGCTGACGTCGGAGCCGGGGCGATTCCAGTAGTTGGCGGCGAGCGCGCTGATGTTCAGCCGGCCGGCTTTCTCGCCAAGGCGCTGGTTGAGCGTGAGCGTGGCGCGATTGCGCTGACGCCAGACCGTATCGACTGAATAGCCATTGCGAACCGCGTCGCGCGTGCTCATCGCGTCGTTGAGGTTGAAATAGCCGTTCGTCGAATAGCGGTAGGCGGCGATCGAGATGTCCGTGCCGGTCGGCTCGACCGACTTCGCATAGCTGACGCGCACGCTCGATCCGTTGAAGCGCTTCACGCCCGGGATCGATGTGCTGGCCTGCGTGACGTCGAGGCCAAATGCGCCGACGCGCGTATTGAATGCGCCCCCGATCATCGCGGCCGCATAGCCGGCAGCGACGGTGATGCCGCCGTATCCGGTCAGCAGGTTGGACAGGCCGCGCTGGTAGGTCACCTGTGCAAACAGCGGATTGCTGGAATCCTGCTGATTGCGCAGCGTGCCCGCGACGAAGCTGTAGCGCTGGATACCGGGGCGCAGCGACATCGGCACTGCCGCGTACGGCACCGCGAACGAATGCGTCGATCCGTCCGCCTCGGTAACGGTCACCTGCAGGTCCCCGCCGTACCCGGTCGGATAAAGATCGTTGATCTCGAACGGCCCAGGCGAAACGGTGGTTTCGTAGAGCGTTACGCCGTTCTGGCGAATCGTGACCTTCGCGTTGGTGTTGGCGAGGCCACGCACGACCGGCGCATAGCCGCGCAGCGAGTCGGGCAACATGCGATCGTCGGTCGCGAGACGTACGCCGCGGAACTGGGACGAATCGAACACGTCGCCCGTCGTCGTGGCGTCGCCGAGCGTGAGTTGGGCCTCCAGCGACGGGAGGTCACGCTTGACGTAGGTGTTGGCGGCCTGATACTGGCTGCCGCCACGCGGTGACCACGAATACGAACCGTTGTGCCGGAAATGCCAGTTGCCGAGGTTGAAGCCGCCGTTGATGCCGACAAAGGCTTGCGTATCGGCGGTGGCACCCTTGGCCTTCGACCGATAGACGTTCGCCTGGTAGCCGACCATCGCGACGGGGACCCCCGAATCCCACTGGTCGGGGCTCACATAGCCGCGTGCCGTGCGCACGAGCGACGCCTGCGGGATGCTGAGCGTCAGGCGCTGCTCGCTGAAGTCGAACGACGCACTGGCTTCCGGCACGATCTGGCCGATACGTCGGCACTCGCCTTTGACGGCGATCGCGGCGACCGTTTCCGCAGGTAACTTCGTGAAGTCGATGCCGATTCGGCGCAGTGTCGCTTCGTCGAAGCACGGCTGTGCTTCGGGCGTGCCGGACGCGGCCTTGAACGTGACGTCGTAGCGGCCGATCCAGTTCTGGCCGACGACGAGATCGACGCTGTAGGTGCCCGGTTGCGTGAAGTTGCCGCGCTCGAAGCGCGAGATGTCGATCGGCTGGTGGGTGCCGTTGTTCAGGAAGCCGGGATCGAACTGAACCTGTGCGAATTCGGTTTGCGCGATCTGGAATGATTCCGGCAGCGCCGGCGCTGAATCGGCAGTGTCCGCGCGAGCGTTGGTAGACCACGCGGCGAGGCTCGACAGTACCAGCGCATACATCGGGCTGAGCCGTGGCGGGTTGGGCGCATCCAGGCGAGGATGCCGAATCGGCGAGTTCATTAGCCCGGACTCCTTAATTCATTTATGAGATCGGCCGGGGAAAGCGGCGATGTCGTTTAAGTCGCCGCACGCCAGTCACGGGTCAGATCTGTGCGGTCTCAATGTGAGCGAGGTGAGTGCGGTGCCACGCCGACGGGGCGTGGCGAAACGGATGCCTCCCTCACAGGCAATCGCGATGCGCGAAATTCGGCGTCAAGGCTGCAGCGAAACGGGCTGCTCGTTGTTGGTCGATGCGCCCCAGTCGTTGATGCTGCCGAACCGGACCTTGGCATCGGGTGACGGCGGCGAGCCAAGCCCCTGGATCGGGAAATCCTGGCTGACGCCTGGCAGTACGTAGCCCGAACCGGCTTCGAACTTGTGGCCGCCGGATTGAAACTGGATGCTGCCGAGATTGACGACGTAAGGCGTCGGATTGGATGCCTTCAGCACATACTTGCCATTTGCGTCATGCGCGACTTTCCAGTTCAGTTTGGCCGGTGCCGCAGCCGAGCTGTCCGGCAATCCTTTCGGACGGAACATGAGCTTGATACGGGAGCGGAATGCGATCTGAAGCTGGTTGCGATCGGCGCCATCCGTTGCTTTCGGCGGAATCTCGAGCACGTTGAGCCAGAACAGCGATTCCTTGTCCGACGGGAGCGGATCGTGCGTATAGATCAGGCGGAGCGTCTGACCTTTGTTCGGTTCCATGCGGAACATCGCAGGCGTCATCACGAACGGCACCTCGACCGTATCCGGCGACGCATCCTGATCGCCGCGGTCGATCCACGTCTGCACCAGTGCGGGGATCTTGCCGTCGTTCGTCAGCTTGACCGTCACCTCGCGTTCGTCCCCGGGGAAGATCACACGGGTGCCGGAGATCACCACGCTGGCATAAGCGTGCGAGGCGAACAGGGCGGATATCAGGGCAATGGCGTTGAACGATCGGGGGATGACTTTCATGGCGGCTCGGAATAGTAAGGGCGTGGTGATGATTTCCGTCGATGGGTGTTACAGGGACAACGGAGGGAAGCGACGCGCAACGCGCGTCGCTGACGAGGCTGCCCTGACGGGCAGGCCTCGAACATGCGTCGTGTTACTGGTAGGTCAGCGAGTACTGGACCTTCGAGTTGGCCGAACCGCCGGTTGCCGCGCCCGTTGCCAGGTATTCGGCGAAGAAGTTCAGTTGCGCCGTGCCGTCCGTGTTGATCGACACGACTTGCGAGTTCTGGTCCGGCGTGTTGGCACCCACCTTGATCGGCTCCTGCTTGTCGTTCAGGATCTGCAGCACGACATTGGAGGCCTCCGGTGCTTCGGTCGTGCCCTTGTCGAGCGACAGCTTGCCGTCGGTCGTCACGTTGGTTGCGTTTTCGAACGCGACCTGGACCTTGGTCGGGTTGCCCTTGCTCGTTTCGTCGTCGACCTTGCAACCCGTCAGTGCGAAACCGAATGCCGTACGGCCTGCGACCGAGCCGGACGCGTTCAGCGAGCGTGCGCTGACCGTCGGCATCGTGACGGACTTGTCGGCCGTGAGCGAGGCGTCCGAGCCGTCGATCTTGCAGGTCGACGCGGTAACGTTGCCGGTGAACGTGATCGTGCCGTCAGCAGCGTGAGCGGCCGACGTCAGGCCGATGCCGGCAACTGCCAGAAGCGTGGAAATGACTTTAGTACTCGTCGCGAGTTTCATTGTTTGATCCCTTACGGATGGTTGATGTGATGAAACGCGACGCACCATGTAATGCGTGCATTGAGATGGAGCGATGCGAATCAGGATCAATTATCTGGACTTGTGGGACTTGTCTAAACAGGACGAGAACGATTGGTTTTTTGATAAGCATGGGACAAGTACGAAATTATTAAGAAATCCAGTTTTTACGAATCGCATTGAATCGTTTTGCTCGAAGATCTGCCCATGCAATGTCAGAGAGTGGTGACGAGTGGGCGGAATAAAGCGATCGAAGTGGAGGGCCGCGATCCATTCAGGCCGCATCCTCGCCGAATGTGGATGGGGTATGGCGGCGCATGACGAATGTCGCCATGCGTCACGTCGGACGATGCCGTTTGTCAGGCGTTGGTCGTGTTGAATGGGGAGCGGCGGCTGCGTTGCTTTAGGAGGCGAAGCTGAACGTCGGCTTGGGAGCGCAGGCGCTGCGTTGCGATCGCGTAACGTGGGCGGCCGGATTTGCCACGCGCAAGCGGATGCCTCCGCGAAGGAGGCCCGCCCGGACATCGAAGGTTATTGATAGCTCATCGTGAATGTAGCCTTGGCATTGGCCTCGCCTGCCTTGACCGTGCCCGGTACTTTCACATAATGCGCCTTCATCGGAATCGACACGTCGATATTGCCGAATGTGCCGATGAACCATTGATTGGGATTGCCGGTTGCTGCCGAATCGGGACCGAAATGGACGACCGAATCGTCCGCGCGCCGGATCTCGACGGCGACCCCCTGCGCCGCGTTGGCGCCAGTGGATGACAGCGACAGCAGGCCGCTTCGATTGGCAGGGTCGGTCGCGTCGGTCAGGGTGACGTGCATCTTGGTCGCGGTTCCCGTCGAGCCACCCGAACACTTGAGATCGATCGAGAACGGTTTGTATGGCGAAGAGTTCCCCTGATCAAGGGCGTATGTGGTGACGAAGCCGAGCGGAACGCCGATGGCGGATTTCTGTACGGTGCATGTCGGTACGGTCGGCCTGATCGGCAGTCCGCCCGTCATCATGATGCGTCGAACGACCTTGTTGTCGTGATCAGGGAAACTCGTCGTACCGACCAGGCCGGACAAACTGCCGGTGGCCGTGATCGGCCCTGTCTTGACCAACTGGATCGTGAAGTTTGCCCCGCCGCCCAAAGGTGGCCACTTGCCGTTGTAGATATCGCTTTGTGGCCACCATTGATCGGGGTTGAGCGCTCCCCTGATCCGATAGCCGATTCCCGAGATGGGGGTGGGGTAAGTCTTGTAGGTTTCGTTGTAAGTGCCGACACCGGCATAAATCCGTTTGCCGGCGTTGGCGTCGCAAGTCACCTGGGCCGCCTGGCCGCTTGCCGTGCCGGCGCTTTCAAACAGGACGGTTCCGTCGGGAACGTTGGGATCGAAAACGGCGGGTTTGAAGGCTGGAAAAACCAGTTCCTGGGCGTCGACGGGCGTTCCGTCATTGAGTTCGACCGTGCACTTCGCGAAAGCGGAAGCCGGGAGTGATGCGATCGCGGCAGCGGCGGCGCATAAGGTTAGACGTTTCATGGCGGACTCGTGATGAGAGGGCGGCTGCTCACGCGAACGCATTCGCCTGTCGCCAGTGCATTGTCGATTCGGAGCAGGGATAAGAGGAAGTCGTTAAGACTATTGGATTTATTGTGTGCTTTGTACGGGAAATGTACGAAAGCTCATCGAGATCTAATGGGACAAGTACTAAATTGAAACTCAGGAAGTGAGCGTAATGCGTCTCGGTATGCAAGGCATGGTGAAGATGTGATTTCGGCAATACATGTCGAGCGGCGTGTTGTCGGATGAAGGAGCGTATGAACGGATGATGCCCGAGTGGCGGCCAGCCGATGCCGCCGAACATCAGAATCCTGCGATGCGGCTGATGTGATTTAGCGTCGTCAGACACCTTGCAGGTGCAAACGTGATCGGGTATTCGTGAGATCGAATTCTCGGGGATTAAATATTCGTACCGGTACGACCCTTTGCTGCCGTAGTTGTAAGGGGCATCCTATTCAGTGCCGGAAGTCTCTCTCGGAAAATAGCGTCAGTGGAAATGATCTTCCACGTACTGAGTGTTGATTAATCTCGACAACTCGTTTCCGAAACTCGCTTTATAGAGACCATCCGATGAAACTCAACAAACTCGTTCTGGCGCTGGGCGTGACCACGGCACTGTTCGGCGTGGCAAATACGGCGCAAGCCGACGCGACGTCGAAGAAGGTCACCCTGACGGCACAAATCAACGACGGCATCTTCGTGTCGAAGCCGGACGGCTCGACCTGGTACGGCACGGAAGCGCTGGAGGCCAACGACTACACGCAGACGAAGTTCTCGAAGTCGCTGCCGGTTCGCGTGTGGACGAAGAACCCCGATTTCAACGTCTCGCTGGCGCAGCCGCTGAAGATGTCGAACGGCAAGTACGAAATGAAGAACGTGAAGGTCACGATGGGCAGCACCGCGGGCGACTCGGAAGTCCAGTTCGGCGCAGTCCAGAAGATCACGCAGACCACCACCGGCAACGGCGGCTACGACGAAATCCACGATCTGAAGATCAGCGTCGACGCGCCCACGCAAGTCGGCACGCTGAGCACGAACGGCAGCTACAGCGGCGATCTCGTCGCCGTGTTCGAGCCGCTGGCCGCGGCAGAAACGAAGTAAGGGGGCGCGGGAAGCCCTCGCTGCAGGGCTTCCTCCCTACACAGGGCTGGCAAGTTTCTTCATGCCCATCCCCTCTCTTCCCCCGTAGAGCAGATAAAGCGTGTTCGCCGATCAAATCCCTTTTCGCTTCAACAAGCTGTGGTTGGGTGCGTTTCTATTCGCTTCGTCGCATGCATTTGCAGAGGTGAAGATTTCGTACGGCGTCCCGGAGGGATTCAGTGCGGCCGAAATGGACGATACGGCCAATTTCGTTGCGACGTTCAACGGGCAGACCCTGCCAGGGTTTATCGGTTTCTCGCAAACGGATGGCGTGCTGACGTTCGATGCCGCGAAATTCGAAGCAAACGGTATTTCGGCGGACGATGTCGCGACGCTCAAGCGTGTCGTCGCACAACTCGATTACAAGCGCTGCAGCAAGGGCTGCGATCTGGAGATCGACGGCTACCACGTCACCGTCGACAAGCTGAAGCGGTCGATCGCCATCCGTGACGCTCGGGAGGACTACGTCGCGCCGCAGACGAATCTGGGTATCGTCAACAACCAGTCGTTCGACTTGCGCGCGTCGTCCGACGGCTACCGCGCGGCGAACATCAACGCCAACACCTGGGTCGGGCTGCCGTCGCAGAGTTTCGGCTATGTGAGCTGGTACGCAAACCAGACGACCGCGCGTGGTTACAGCGGCAACGACCGTGGCGTGTCGTCGTACTATCTTCAGAAGAATTTTGCCAGTACGTATGTGCGTGCGGGTAGGCAAAACAGCATTGACTATTCATCGGGATCGGTCAGCACGCTGCTATCGCCGAGCTTCGATCAGTTCGTGACGGTCGGCAGCCAGGCGCACCTGAAAGTCAATACCAACGCCGGTTCGTTGATCCTGTATGCGACGGCCGAAGGCAACTACGAGTTTTACCGCAACGACCGTCTGATCCTGAAGCGGCCGGCATCGATCGGCCGTAACGAAATCAGTTTTGCCGACCTGCCGGGCGGCTACTACTCGCTCGAAGTCCGCCTTGTGGATCGCAACGGCAACGTGGTCAGCCGCGAGCGCCGTGAAGTCAACAACCTGAACTTCGGCGCCTCCGGCAATGCGTGGCATTTCACGGCCGGCAAGGAGATGGGCAGCGGCGGGGTTTTGCTCGAAGCTGCGGTCAGCCGCAACCTGAAGCAGTTCTACATGAACGCATCGGCGCTGGCCGGTCAGGGCGGCAAGTGGGCGGCGGAAATCAACGTCACGCGCCCGACGCAGGTTGCGGGCCTTGATATCGCACCGACGCTCGGTGTGCTGGGCGGTGAGCGTGGCGTGGGTGGTTACATCAACATCTCGATGGCCAGCGAGGCGCTCGGCAGCTTGACGGTGAGCCGTTACCAGAGCACGGACGTGTCGCGTTTCTACAGCGGGCAGCCGAGCACGAGCGTGTCGTATAGCCGTAACGTCCGCAAGGTGATTCTCGGCTACAACTACCAGAAGGCCGGCTTCGGCGGGGCATCGCATCAGGCGGAAGTCCGCTGGAACTACCGGCCGAACGGCCTGTGGGCGACGTTCGCGCTCGGTGTGCAGAAAGGCGGCTACCAGAGCGGTGGCGGTGGATACGGCGTGTATTTCAACACGACGATGACGCTGGACAAGGTCCAGGGAAGCTTCAGTGCCGCCCATTCGGGCGGCCAGACAACGCTGAGCGGGGATGTCCGCAAGGATTTCACGGACGGCTTCGGCATGTCGACGGTCGGTGTCTCGGGCAACCGTGCGGGCAACAACTACGGAGTCAATCTTTACGGCACGCGTTCCGGTACGCGCGGCGATGCATCGCTGAACCTCGGCGCCGGCAATGGCGGCAGCAACGTCGACTTCAACTATCGCGGCATGGTCGCGGCAAGCAAGGACGGTGTGGCTTTCGGGCGCTACAGCTCGAGCGGCAGCGCGTTATTGCTGAGGACACCGAATCTGGACGGCATGAAGTACGGATTCAACGTCGAAGGTAGCCCGGTAGCGGGCGGCGGTACCTACGCTGTGCCGCTCAACGCATACAACGATGTGCCGTTCGCTCGCGTGTTCGGCAACAACGAGAATCTGGACATGAACATCGAAGTGCCGGCGAATGTCGTACGGGCGCATCCGGGGCAGGTGTATTCGGCGAAGGCGCGCGTCGACATCAGCATGATTTACAGCGGCTTCCTGGAAGACGAGGGCGGGAAGCCGGTCACCGGAACGATCGTCGAGACGGGAGATACGGCTCACAAGAACGGGTTGTTCTCCATGGTCAGCAAGAAGTTTCTCGCCACCATTACCGTCGAACGCGAAGGGAGTCAAGTGACGTGTGATCTGAGGAATGCCAAGGAAAGTCGCTTCATTTGCAAGTAGTGGTTGCTAACTATCCAAGAGAAAGATCAATGAAAAAGCACAACTCACTTTCACTGCTCATTGTGATGGTGGCAATTGTTCAGTTTGGTATGTGTGAGGTGGTATTTGCAAAAGCAAACGTGACAGAAGCCTCGATTATCGATGGGTACAGTAGTTGTTCGTGGGTGAAGCGGGTGGGGAACGAAGGGGCCTATGCGAATGTGACGATTAAATTTAAATCAACGGTGGCGCCGTTTGATGAAAAGTACGGATTGTTTCTATCGCGAGCTATTGTGGTGTATACCTATGACAAAAACGGGTCAATGGTTCCTATGCCGTTGAATAGCGGAGGGGCGTATTTGGATGACAAGAGGCACGGCGCGGAGTCCTCGACAGATGAATATGCAGTGTTTTCTTCTTTGTACCAGAGACCCTGGTCCGATCCGTATGCATTTTCGACTAATGTGAAGGTTGCTTTGACGGCTCATGCTGTCAAGCAGTGGCAGGCAGTTTCGATCCGTGCGGGGAATTTGTATCTGAATGGGATGTATTTGGAGAATTCGAAAAGCGCCTATATAGGCGCTTATCAAGAAGATGGTACGTGCGCAATGATTGATCCGACGTTGCCCCCGCCGCCTGCTATTTCCATCAATATGACTGCCCCTGATTGGGATTTGGGCGAGTTGCCGGTGGGTGAGAGTGAAAAAATATTCACGGCAAGAAAGGATCAGCTGTGTTTGACTTACACCGCATCGATGGTTGAGAGCAAGAAATTTATCATCTATGCAACTAATTCAAATGGCATTGCCAATAATAAATTTCAGCTGAAGAATGCTGATGATTCAGCGCAGATTGTCCCGTATTCCGTGAAAATGGTTGGTGGTGTGGGTTCTTTCAATTTGCCGAATTCAAATTTTAGTGCGGTCGAGCTGGATAGCTCCGGGGCAACGTGTTTTGTGCCTGTATTTAACGCATCGGTGAAGTCGTCGATGAAGGAGGGGGATTATAGCGATGTATTGACATTCACTGTCATTACGAAGTCATAGGGGGTGGCGTGTCCAATTCGGCAAAGTACGTGCTTGTGATTTTGTTCGGCATGTTTCATCTGACAGCGTTCTCCGAAACGGTTGACGTGACGCTGACTGGAAAAATTTCCAGCAAAGTCACCGCACGCGTGAAGCGACCGAACAACTTGTTCGTTACCGATGACAAAGGCACCTGGTTTGACGGGGGCCTGAAGATGGAGCAACTAGGTGGATGGGACACACCCTACGAAGTGCAGGCACGTTTGAAGGTGGTGTCGACGACCGGCGTGTTTCAGGTTCGGCTGGATTCGCCGTTGGCGATCACGCATCAGTCGAATCCGGCGATGGTATTCCGAACCCCTGTTGTCAAGCTTGGGGCGGAGAGCGGGACGCTCATCCCACTCGTGGTCGGAAGCAATATCGAGTTTCGGAATCCTGCGGCGCCGGCGCCCGATGTCGATTCGGTGGGCTACTACAGTCTTGCGGTGTCGGCGTATCCCCCAGTGGGTGACTTCAAGAGTACTACCGGCACATATAGCGGTGTCCTGTCCATGACGTTCGAACCTTTGATCAAGGCACCTTGATGCGAGATGAATACATGAGCATGGCGAGGCTTTGTTCGGTATCGGCTGTCGTCGGTGTGGCGGTTGGTTTGAGCGTGCCGGTGTCGTCGTTCGCGGCAATCGATCTGATTCCGAAAGAGATCACGATCGAGCAGGGTATCGCGAAGGTCAGAGTGATCAATAACGGCGAACGGGCGGAGTACGTCAGCATTTCGTTGTCGCGTTTGCGTAATCCGGGCGTACCGGTGGACGAGGAGCAACTCGATCCCGTGACCGAAGTCAGCCAGCCATCTCTCTATGCTTCGCCGTTTCGCATGAGCCTGGGCCCGGGACAGACGAAGGTTGTCACGCTCAAAGCCGTGAAACCGGTCGAGACCGAGGTGGTGTACCGGCTCGATGTGAAGCCGATCGTCAAGGTATTGGGTACGGATTCGAAAACGACGTCGGGAAGCGTTGTCGTCAACTTGGCCTTTAGTGGTCTGGTTCGACAGCTACCTGCCAAGCAACACGAGAAGCTCGCAGTAGCGTGTGAAGCCGACGGGGCTTTGCTGAAGGCGACGGGAACCGTTCGATACCGTGTCGCTGGAGCAAAGGCCGACCACGTGGCATTGGATGGTTTCAACGTCTATCCGGGCGTGCCTATTTCCGTTCCGGGGCGCGTGGTCGAGATCCCGGGGCATCAAATCTGCGAGGGACGTTAGTTTGACGAATGACCGAGCACGTTGCGAGTCTCGGAATTTCGTGCGCGTCCCGGGCCGTGCTCGCTGAGTCTTCAATTTCACGTATCCGGCAGGCCGATACCGGCCGGCTTCACGGAGCGCTACCGCATCGGCGCGAAGTGCCTGCTGCCGTCAACCGAACCGAGGTCGAGGCGGACGGTAGCGGTACTGCCGACCATGCCGACGGTAGAGCTTGCTTCGATGACGCGGGCAATCAGTCCGACCTGATTGCCGTTGGGCGATACGCAGCGATACGCCTGCAGTGCGAGCCGCAGGCTGGGCGTGATCCAGGCGTTGTTCAACAGGTCGCCGCCATGGGGCTTCGTCTGCGCTCGGTTGTCTGCAAGAAGAGGCCGAGGTTCGCGATGGTCGCGAACGAATACAACCGTACGACATGCGATCCGAAGGACGCAACGGAAAACGCATTTCGCTGCAAATGACGATCGCGAAAATCTAACAGAGGATATGCAATGAAACGAGTGACGCCGCTTTTACTGTTGTTCGGCATGCTGATGGCTTCGGCCGAATTCGCTCACGCGGAAGGCGAGTTGATGGTGATGCCGGCATCCACGAAGGTCTTCAATGCGCACGAGCAGACCGTGACGGTCAGGAACATGGGCGACGCGCCGCTATATCTGAACATCAACGTGCAGAAGGTCATGAACCCCGGCGTCACGCCGGAAAAGAAGGTGGATCTGGGTGACGTTGCACGGCCGGGCATGCTGGCGAGTCCCGACAAGCTGACGCTCGGCCCGAGCCAGACGCGTTCGATCACGCTGAAGTCGCTGGCCGAACCGGAGCAGGAAGAACTGTATCGGTTGTACGTCCTGCCCGTCAGGTCGCTGAAGATCGACAATGCGCCGGACGACAAGATCACTGCGCCGATGTCGGTGGCGATCGGCTACGGCGTACTGGTCCGGCACATGCCGGCGCCAGGCAAGCAGAAATCGGCGTGGACGCATCGTTGCGACGCCAACGGCATGACGCTCGAAAATACCGGCAATGTGCGTCAGGTGTTTGCGAATGTCGTCTATGACAAGGTGAAGACGCCGCAAACGATCGCCGTGTTTCCCGGCACGCCGCAGCATTTTGCGACGAAGCATATGTCGATGCAGGTCGACGACAATCCCGCGACGCTGACATGTCCGTGATGGCGGCCGGGTTACGTGTCGCACTGCCCATGCTCGTCGCGTTGGCGTGTTCGTCCTGCATGGCCGAGGGCGTCCTGAAGCTGTCTCGCGTCGAATTGACGCTGGAACCTGGTAAGCCGGCCGGCGAACTGAATGTAGAGAATGTGGGCGATACGCCGCTCTACCTGAATATCGATCAGCATCTGGTGACGAACCCTGGGGAGTATCCGGAGCGTCTCGTTCCGGTCACCGAGGTCGAACGGCCCGGCTTGCTGGTTCAGCCGAATCGGCTCGCGCTGGCGCCCGGTCAGACATACCAGATGAACATGAAGGCGTTTGGTGAGCCGCAACAGACGCAGGTGTGGCGAGTCACGTTTCGCCCGACGCAGCGCGTGGCGGTGACCAATGGCGCGCAAGACGGTTTGGCAGCACCGATATTGATCAGCATCGGGTATGGCGTCGTGATTTATCAACGCAGCGGTTCGGATCGGTAGCGATGTGAGTCGTCAATCGATATCCGTCGCTTGGGGGAGCGGTTGCTGTTCGTGGCGATCACGTGGCCGCGCAAATAGAACTTCATCAATCGCTGGAACGCGCAGTTGGGCGTCGAAGTGCAGACCGACGTGTTCCGGAACGGAGAGCGCGTCGTGCATGTCGCGGGCGTACCGAACGCGTTCCCGACCGACGATCAGGCCTATTTCAAGCTCGGCCTCTACAAGTGGTGGTGGAAGACTCGTCCGTCCGATGTAACCGAACGGACGAGGTACTACGGCGACATCGAGATGACGGTATTGCGATAGTCGGGCATATGCGCGGAGCCGAAGTGGGCGCATGCTGCGCATGCGCCCTGCCTGCCTCAACCTTCCGCGAAAATCCTGCTATACGCGCTCAACGCAGGCACCCCGCCGAGATGCGCGTACAGCACCTTCGACCCCGGTTCGAATTCCCCGAGCCGCACCTTGTCGATCATCCCGTGCATCGATTTCCCTTCATAGACGGGATCGGTCAGCATGCCTTCCAGCCGCGCGCACAGACGAATCGCTTCCAGCGTGCCGTCGCTCGGCAACCCATACTCGGGCCCGCCGTACCGCGTATCGAGCACGACATCCTGCGGGACGATATCGCGACCAAGGCTGACCAGCTCGGCCGTATGGCGCGCAATCCGCGTGATCTGTTCGCGCGTCTGTTCGGGCTTCGCCGACGCATCGATGCCGATCACGCGATCCGCGCGCCCGTCGGCCGCGAAGCCGACGATCATCCCTGCCTGCGTGCTGCCCGTCACCGAGCAGACGACGACGTAATCGAACTTGAACCCGAGTTCCGCTTCCTGCGCACGCACCTCTTCCGCGAAGCCGACGAACCCGAGCCCGCCAAGCGGATGCTCGGAACAGCCGGCCGGAATCGGATACGGCTTGCCACCCGCCTGTCGCACGCTCTCCATCGCTTCTTCCCAGCTGCGGCGGATGCCGATGTCGAAGCCGTCGGATACCAGCCGCACGTCGGCACCCATCATCCGCGACAGCTGGATGTTGCCGACGCGGTCGTACACCGGATCCTCATAGTTGACCCAGTGCTCCTGCACGAGCACGCACTTCATCCCGAGATGCGCGGCGACGGCTGCAACCTGGCGCGTCTGGTTCGACTGCACGCCGCCGATCGACACGAGCGTGTCCGCGCCTTGCGCGAGCGCATCGGGGATGAGGTATTCGAGCTTGCGCGTCTTGTTGCCGCCGAACGCGAGGCCGCTGTTGCAGTCCTCGCGTTTCGCGTACAGCTCGACCTTGCCGCCGAGATGCGCGCTCAGGCGCTTGAGCGGCTGGATGGGCGTCGGGCCGAACGTCAGCGGATAACGGGGGAAGCGTTGCAGGTTCATCGGCGGGCTCCGGAAAGCAGTGGACTGGGCGGGAAATCGGATCGATCGGGTCAGGCCGGCAGGCCGTGTTCCGATGAGAAAAATGATAGGCAGAAGCGCGAGAAATGAGCTTGCGAAATAAATGGATGTGACCTACGTTATCGACGAGACGATCATGGAATAAACAATTTCGATTCGTTGAAGTGGAGGATGACGCAATGAAATTAGATCGCAGCAATGCAACACCGGCCGACGCCGCGCCGGCGCTCGATCGCATCGACCGCGCGATCCTGCGGCAGTTGCAGCAGGACGCATCGATCTCGAACGTGAGCCTCGCGGCGAAGGTGAAGCTGAGCGCGCCCGCGTGCCTGCGGCGTGTCGAGCGACTGAAGGAAATGGGGTTGATCCGCGGCATCGTCGCGTTGCTCGACCCGAAGCCGCTCGGGGCCGGGATGCTGGTCGTGATCGGCTTCGTGCTCGATCGCTCGACGCCGGAAGCGTTCGCCGCGTTCGAGAAGGCCGCGCAGAAAGTGTCGGGGTGCGTCGAGTGCCACGTCGTGACCGGCGAATTCGACTACTTCATGCTGGTGCGCACGCGCGACAACGACAGCTTCAACCGGCTGCACGCCGAGCAGCTGCTTTACCTGCCGGGTGTGCGGCAGGTGCGCTCGTTCATGGTGCTCAAGGAGATCTTGTCGACGCACGCGCTGCCGCTGTAGCGCGGCGGCATGCGTGACGAATGGCCGGCCGGGCGTGCTGCGTTACAGCAGCACGCCCGGCGGAAAAGGGAGAGATTGATGGCGTTGCCGAAAGGGGCAGCGTGGCGTGATGGAGAACGTGCGTGCGCTCAGCGCTGCCAGGGTGCGGCACCATCGGGCGATTGTGCACGCTTGCCGAGCCGTTCGCGCGCCGCGTGGACCACCTGCGCATCGATTTCACCGTCATCGGCCAGCGCCTTCAGCGCGGCAAGCACGATGCTCGCGCGATCGACCTCGAAGAACGCACGCAACGCTTCGCGCGTGTCGCTGCGGCCGAACCCGTCGGTACCGAGCGTCACGTAGCGGCGCGGCACATACGCGCGGATCAGCTCGGGCACGGCGCGCACGTAGTCGGTCGCGGCGATCACCGGGCCTTGCGTTGCCGCAAGCGTCCGCGTGACATACGGCTCATCCGCCGTCGCACAGAGCCGCGACAGCCGCTCGGCTTCCATCCCGTCGCGCTGCAGTTCGCTGAAGCTCGTCACGCTCCACACGTCTGCATCGATGTCCCATTCATCCTTCAGCATCCGCTGCGCGGCGAGCACTTCGCCGAGGATCGCGCCCGCGCCGAGCAACTGCACGCGCGCCGTTGCGTTCGAACCGGACGGCAGCCGGTGCATCCCCTTCAGGATGCCTTCGCGTCGCGCGGCCGCGTCGTCGTCGGGCATCGACGGCTGCGCGTAGTTCTCGTTCATGACGGTCACGTAATAGAACACGTCGCGCTGCTGCTCGACCATCTCGCGCATGCCGGCATCGACGATCGTCGCGACTTCGTATGCGAGCGCCGGATCGTACGCGCGGCAGTTCGGGATCGTCGAAGCGGCGAGATGGCTGCTGCCGTCCTGGTGCTGCAGGCCCTCGCCGCCGAGCGTCGTGCGGCCGGACGTCGCGCCGACGAGGAAGCCGCGCGAGCGCTGGTCGGCGGCCGCCCAGATCAGGTCGCCGATGCGCTGGAAGCCGAACATCGAGTAGTAGATGTAGAACGGCAGCATCGGCAGGTCGTGCACGCTGTACGCGGTCGCGGCGGCGATCCACGACGACACCGCGCCGGCCTCCGAAATCCCTTCCTCGAGAATCTGGCCGCGCGTGTCCTCGCGGTAGTACAGCATCGAGCCGAGATCCTCGGGCTCGTAGCGCTGCCCAAGCGGCGAATAGATGCCGACCTGCCGGAACAGGCTCGCCATCCCGAACGTGCGCGCTTCGTCCGCGACGATCGGCACGACGCGCGGGCCGAGCGCAGGATCCTTCAGCAGCGCGGCCAGCATGCGCACGAGCGCCATCGTCGTCGACATCTCGCGGTTCGCCGCTTCCAGCGCGAACGCACCCCAGGCCGGCATCGGCGGGACGGTCAGCCCCTTCGATGCCGCCATCCGCCTTCTGGGCAGATAGCCGCCCAGGGCAGCCCGGCGAGCATGCAGGTAACGCATCTCGCGGCTGTCTTCGGCCGGTTTGTAGAACGTGAGCTGCTCGACGTCGAGATCCGACAGCGGCAGGCGGAAGCGGTCGCGGAACGCCTTGAGGTCGTCGACGTCGAGCTTCTTCTGCTGGTGGGTCGTCATCCGCCCCTGGCCGGCCGCGCCCATCCCGTAACCTTTCATCGTCTTCGCGAGGATCACGGTCGGCTGGCCGCGATGGCCGAGCGCGCGCGCATACGCGGCGTGCAGCTTGCGCGCGTCGTGGCCGCCGCGGCGCAGGCGGTCGATCTCCGCGTCGGTGAGCTGGGCGGCGAGCGCGTCGAGCGTCGGGTCGCGGCTGAAGAAGCGTGCGCGGTTGTACGCGCCGTCGTTCGCGGAGAAGGTCTGGAACTGGCCGTCGACGGTATCGGCGAACGCACGGGCGAGGGCGCCCGCGTGATCGCGTGCGAACAGCGGATCCCAGTCGGAACCCCACAACACCTTGATCACGTTCCAGCCGGCGCCGGCGAACAGCGCCTCGAGCTCGTCGATCACGCGGCCGTTGCCGCGCACCGGGCCGTCGAGCCGCTGCAGGTTGCAGTTGATCACGAACACGAGGTTGTCGAGGCCGTCGCGCGCGGCGAGCGACAGCGCGCCGAGCGATTCGGGCTCGTCCATCTCGCCGTCGCCGAAGAAGCCCCACACGGTGCGGTTCGCGGTGTTCGCGAGGCCGCGATGCTGCAGGTAGCGCATGAAACGCGCCTGGTAGATCGCGTTGATCGGGCCGATGCCCATCGAGCCGGTCGGGAACTGCCAGAAGTCGGGCATCAGCCACGGATGCGGATACGAACACAGGCCGGGCCCGGCGATTTCGCGGCGGTAGTGCTTCAGGTGTTCCTCGTCGAGGAAGCCTTCGAGATACGCACGCGCATAGACGCCCGGCGACGAATGCGGCTGGAAGTAGACGAGGTCGCCGCCGGCGCCGCTTCCGTCGTTGTCGTCAGCCGTCGCCGCGCGGAAGAAATGGTTGAAGCCGACTTCGAACAGGTCGGACGCCGACGCGTAGCTCGCGATGTGGCCGCCGAGTTCGCCGTACGCGCGGTTCGCGCGCACGACCATCGCGAGCGCGTTCCAGCGCAGCGCGGCCGACAGCCGTTCTTCGAGATCGGCGTCGCCCGGATACGCCGGCTGCTCATGCGCGGCGATCGTGTTCACGTACGGCGTGACGGCTCCGCGTGCCGCCGCGAGCCCGCGCGTGTGCGCATGGGCGGCGAGCCGGTCGAGCAGGAATTGCGCGCGATCCTTGCCGACGTGCGCGACGACCGCATCGAGCGCTTCCAGCCATTCGGCGGTTTCTTCGGGGTCGGCATCGGCGTGCGCGAGGCCCGCGCGCCGCGTGGCGTCGATTCCGTTCGACAGGTCCGTCATCGCAGGTCTCCCGCGCGCCGGTTCGGGGCGGCGCGCAATCAGTGGCAATCGGTCGGATCATGCTACCCGCCGATCGGCAAAATATGCGTCTGATTTCATTGGGATTTCCATCGCGGATAGTGTAAATATTCCGGTTATGGCCACTCTTCCGGAATATTTCGACCATGAGCGCAAACCCGCGGCGGCTCGACCGCATCGACATCGGCATCCTGAACCAGCTTCAGCAGAACGCGCGGATCACGAACGCGGAACTCGCGAAGGCGGTGAACCTGTCGGCCACCCCGTGTTTCAACCGCGTGCGCGCGCTGGAGAAGCTCGGGCTGTTCCGGCAGCAGGTCACGCTGCTCGATCCCGAGCCGCTCGGGCTGCGGATCAACGTGTTCATCCAGGTCAGCCTGGAAAAGCAGGTCGAGGATGCGTTGCAGCGCTTCGAAGAGGCGATCTCGCACCGGCCCGAGGTGATGGAGTGCTATCTGATGTCGGGCGACGCCGATTACCTGCTGCGCGTCGTGATGCCCGACATGCGCACGCTCGAGCGCTTCATCATCGAGCGGCTGACGACGATCCCCGGCGTGTCGAACATCCGGTCGAGCTTCGCGCTGAAGCAGGTGCGCTACAAGACCGCGCTGCCGCTGCCGGCGGCGGGGCTCACGCTCGTCGATCCGGACGAAGCGGCGTCCGACTGGAGCTGAACGCGCCGGCCGTCGGGCTGTCCACGGGCTGACGCGGCGGTGACGATTCGATGACGAACGAATGCGCGCACACCGCGCATCGAACGAATCGCGTGAACGCCCCTCATACGTCAGTCGGATCGCTCTCGCGGCCACGACGTCGAGCGGGCAACGCGCGTATGCTCGTCCGGTCGACGGCGCAGGTGAATGCGCGGACGGTTCATGCATGTCTCGGTCAATCAACGAATGAGGGCATCATGGCAAGACAGACGATGGCGGAATATCTGGCGAAGACGCTGGCGGCAGCGGGCGTCGAGCGCATCTGGGGCGTGACGGGCGACAGCCTGAACGGCCTGTCGTTCAGCCTGGGCCAGATCGGCTCGATCCGCTGGATGCATACGCGGCACGAGGAAAGCGCCGCGTTCGCGGCCGGCGCCGATGCGGCGTCGACCGGGCGGCTCGCGGTGTGCGCGGGCAGCTGCGGCCCCGGCAACCTGCACCTGATCAACGGGCTGTACGACTGCCACCGCAATCACCAGCCGGTGCTCGCGATCGCCGCGCACATCCCGTCGACCGAGATCGGCCTCGGCTACTTCCAGGAAACCCATCCGCAGGAACTGTTCCGCGAGTGCAGCCACTTCGCCGAACTCGTGACGAATGCGTCGCAGTTTCCGCGCGTGCTCGCGCGGGCGATGCGCACCGCGATCGAGGAGCGCGGCGTCGCGGTGATCGTGCTGCCGGGCGATATCGCGCTCGGCGACGGCCCGGAAGAGGCGCCTGCGTGGAGCGAATCGTCGCCGCCGTCGATCCTGCCGGCCGATGCCGATCTCGACCGGCTCGCGGCGCTCCTCAACGCGTCGGACGCGGTCACGCTGCTGTGCGGCAGCGGCACGCAGGGCGCGCACGACGAAGTGGTCGCGCTGGCCGACACGCTCGGCGCACCGGTCGTGCATGCGTTGCGCGGCAAGCAGTTCGTCGAGTGGGACAACCCGTTCGACGTCGGAATGACGGGGCTGATCGGCTTCAGCTCGGGCTATCACGCGATGGAATCGTGCGACACGCTGCTGATGCTCGGCACGGATTTCCCGTACCGGCCGTTTTATCCGGCGAATGCGAAGGTCGCGCAGATCGACTGGAAGGGCTCGCAGCTCGGCCACCGCGCGCCGCTCGCGCTCGGCCTCGTCGGCACCGTGAAGGAAACGATCACGGCGCTGCTGCCGCGCCTGACGCGCAAGACGCAGCGGCGCTTCCTCGAGAATGCGCTGAAGCACTACGCGGCGGCGCGCCAGGGGCTCGACGATCTCGCGGTGGCCGAGCCGCCGGGCCGCGCGATTCATCCGCAGTACCTGACGAAGATCGTCGACGAAGTCGCGGCCGACGACGCGATTTTCACGGCCGACGTCGGCACGCCGACGCTGTGGGCCGCGCGCTACCTGACGATGAACGGCAAGCGGCAACTGCACGGGTCGTTCAATCACGGGTCGATGGCGAACGCGATGCCGCAGGCGCTCGGCGCGCAGGGCGCGCATCCGGGCCGGCAGGTCGTGTCGCTGTCCGGCGACGGCGGGCTGTCGATGCTGCTCGGCGATCTGCTGAGCGCGCGCCAGCTCAACCTGCCGATCAAGATCGTCGTGTACAACAACAGCCTGCTCGGCTTCGTGTCGATGGAACTGAAGGCGGCCGGCTATCTCGACACGAACGTCGACCTGAGTCCGACCGATTTCGCGGCGATCGCGAAGGGCGCGGGCATCTTCAGCGTGCGCGTCGAACATTCGGAGAACGTCGAGGAAGCACTGCGCATGGCGTTAGCGCATGACGGGCCGGCGGTGGTCGACGTCGTCACGTCGAAGTACGAGCTGGCGATGCCGCCGAAGATCGAGCTCGCGCATGCGAAGGGTTTCAGCCTGTTCATGCTGCGCGCGATCCTCAGCGGGCGCGGCGACGAGATCGTCGAGCTCGCGAGAACCAACCTGCGGTGAGGCGGGACGGGGCGCGTCGAGGCCGCGCCCGTTCTGCACAGCCGGTCGAACAACACGGAAGCATGGATATCCCGATTCGCGCCTATACGCCATCCGACCTGCACGCACTGTCGGCCATCTGGTTCGATGCATCGCTGCTCGCGCATCCGTTCCTCGGCGCTGCGCGCCTGCGCCGGCAGCGCACGCTCGTCGAGGACATCTACCTGCCTCGTTCGGAAACCTGGGTCGCGTGTCGAGCGGACGAGCCGGTGGGCTTCATCGGCCTGCTCGATGCGTCGATCGGCGGGTTGTTCGTCGCGCCGTCGATGCATGGCCACGGGATCGGCCGCGCGCTGGTCGAGCATGCGCTCGCGATCAAGGGCGCGCTCGACCTGGAGGTCTACGCCGACAATCGCGGCGCGTGCGCGTTTTACGAACGGCTGGGCTTCGAGGAAATTTCACGGCGCGACGAAGACGACGACGGCCTGCCGTTCGCGAACATCCTGATGCGTTCGACGCGCTGAACGCGCCGGCCAGATTCGCGTGCCGCGTGCGCTCAGTCCGCGGCTGCTTCGCGTCCGGCAGCTGCCCATTCGCGCACGGCTTCGATGAAGAGCCGCAGCGCGGCCGGTGGATGGCGGTTCGCCGGATAGTAGAGGCACAGGCCGTCGAAGGTCTGGCTCCACTCGGGCAGCACGCGCACCAGTTGTCCGGCTGCCAGGTGATCGGTCACGCGCGATTCCGCGACCCATGCGATCCCGATGCCGGACAGTGCGGCATCGATCATCAGGTTCTGGTTGCCGAGCGTCAGCGGCCCGTCGACATCGACGCTCACGCGCTTGCCGTCGCGCATCAGGTCCCAGCGATACAGTGCGCCGCTTTCGAACCGGAAGCGGATGCACGGGTAACGCGTGAGGTCCTGCGGGCTCTCCGGCGCGGCGTGCCGCGACAGGTAGGCGGGCGACGCCACCGCGACGAAGCGCATCGGATCGCCGAAGCGCACCGCGATCATGTCGCGCGGCACGTCTTCGTGCACGCGGATGCCGGCGTCGAAGCCGTGCTCGACGATGTCGATCAGCCGCGAATCGACGACGAATTCGACATGGATATCGGGATAGCGCGCGGCGAACGCCGGCAGCACGTGCAGGATCAGCGGACGCGAGGCCGCTTCCGATGCGCTGATCCGGATCTGGCCGGACGGCCGGTTGCGGGCGGTCGCGGCATCGTTCAGCGCATCCTCGAGATCGACCACCGCGGGCCGTACGCGCAACAGCAGCTGTTCGCCGGCTTCCGTCAGCGCGACGGAACGCGTCGTGCGGTTGAACAGGCGCACGCCGAGCCGCGCTTCGAGGTGGCGGATCGCATGGCTCAGCGCCGACGGCGAGACGCCCAGGATGCGCGCCGCCCCGCTGAAGCTGCGCTGCTCCGCGATCGTGATGAAAGTCGTCAGTTCGCCGATGCCCGTGCGCAGCATTTGTGAAATTTCCTCAATAACGCATGAAATGGTACGCCGATTGTTGAGCGGTATCCATCAACCTACACTGGTTTCCTCGACATTCGCCTTCAACTTTCGGCAGGAGCAAGTGATGCAAAAACGTGCACTGGGAAACAGCGGCCTCGAAGTCTCGGCAATCGGGCTCGGCTGCATGGGATTGAGTTACGGCTACGGCCCGGCGACCGACAAGACCAGCGCCGTCGCGCTGATTCGTGCCGCGTTCGAGCGTGGCGTGACGTTCTTCGATACGGCGGAAGCGTATGGCCCGTTCGTCAACGAGGAACTGGTCGGCGAGGCGGTTGCGCCGTTTCGCGACCAGGTCGTGATCGCCACCAAGTTCGGCTTCGAGAACGGCGAGGCGATGAAGGGCGTCGACAGCCGGCCGTCGCATATCCGTGAGGTGGCCGAGGCGGCGCTGAAGCGGCTGAAGGTCGATCGCATCGATCTGTTCTATCAGCATCGCGTCGATCCGAACGTGCCGATCGAGGACGTGGCCGGCACGGTCAAGGACCTGATCCGCGAGGGCAAGGTCGCGCACTTCGGGCTGTCGGAAGCCGGCGAGCAGACGATTCGCCGCGCGCACGCGGTGCAACCGGTCGCCGCGCTGCAGAGCGAGTACTCGCTGTGGTGGCGCGAGCCGGAGGCGCGGATTCTGCCGACGCTCGAGGAACTCGGCATCGGCTTCGTGCCGTTCAGCCCGCTCGGGAAAGGCTTCCTGACTGGCGCGATCGATGCGAACACGACGTTCGCCGACAACGATTTCCGCAATGTCGTGCCGCGGTTCTCCGAGGAAAACCGCAAGGCCAATGCGGGCCTCGTCGATCTGCTCGGCCGGATCGCGACCGACAAAGGCGCGACGCGCGCGCAGATCGCGCTGGCGTGGCTGCTGGCCCGCAAACCGTGGATCGTGCCGATTCCGGGCACGACGAAGCTGCACCGGCTCGACGAGAACGTCGGCGCGGCCGCCGTCACGCTGACGGCCGACGATCTCGCCGCGATCGAGGCCGCGCTGCAGCAGATCCGGATCGTCGGCGAACGTTACCCCGCGCACCTGCAGCAGCGCGTCGACCGCTGACCGGGCGCCCGGCGGCCGATCGGGCACGAATTGATCAGGCAAATCAGGGACAATCTTCACGTCGCCTTAAGTTTGCGTTTCCTAGAATCGATTTGATCGTCGCTCTTCCTGCGACGGACCGATTCGTCCAGGAGGATGCGCATGCCAACGCCCCGTGTCGCCGTAGCGCTGTTTCATGAAGCCGCCGGCACGTCGAAGCCGACGGCGCAACCGCTCAAGGTCTGCCGATGATGTGGCCGAACGCGTGGCGGGTCTCGGCACTGTTCGTGCGCGAGTGGGTCGGCCGGCCGGCCGCGGTGGGCGCGTTGTGCCCGAGTTCGCGGCACCTGGCGCGCGAGATGGCCGACGCGGTGCCGGACGGCGACGGGCTGGTCGTCGAACTCGGCGGCGGCACCGGCGCGATCACCGCGGCATTGCTCGAGCGCGGCGTCGCGCCGCAGCGCCTCGTCGTGGTCGAACGCGCGCCGGCGTTTGTGCAGCACCTGCGACGGCGCTTTCCCGGGATCTCGATCGTGTCGGGCGATGCGCGGCAGCTCGAACGACTGCTGCCGCCCGATGCGCGCGTCGATGCGATCGTGTCGTGCCTGCCGCTGCGCACGCTGCCGCGCGAGGCCGTGACGGCGATCGTCGACCAATGCCATCGCGTGCTGTCGGCCGACGGCGTGATGATCCAGTTCACGTACGACCTGCGGCCGCCTAGCCGTCATCCGCTCGGCGATCCGGCATTCGTTACCCGCGACAGCCGCATCGTCTGGGCAAATATCCCGCCGGCGCGCATCGTGACCGTACGCTGCGCCGCCGCCGAACACGCCGGCTGACCCGGCCGTGCGCGAGGCGGCCGGACACGGCGCTTCGATGGATTCTTTCATCAGCCATACGAATCCTTCCAATTACCATTCACATTGACGTCACATCCGGTTCCTACCATCGCCTTTCATTTCGAAAGCATCAACGGCGGGGAGAACCGGTACATGAATCGAATCAAAATGGCGGCGCTGCTGTGTGCCGGCGCCTTTGCGCTGGCCGGCTGCGGCAGCGACGACGGCCCGACCAGCTCGACGCCCGCGCCCGTGAAGGCGGCGGCGCGCAACGTGATCTTCTTCCTTGGCGACGGGATGGGGATGACGACGCTGACGGCCGCGCGCATCTACGGCGTCGGCGAAGACGGCGCGCTCACGATCGACACGCTGCCGGAAACCGCGTTCGTGAAGACCTACTCGAACGACGCACAGGTGACGGACAGCGCGCCGTCGATGTCGGCGTACATGACCGGCGTGAAGACCAACAACGAAGTGATCTCGATGTCGCCGGACACGAAGGCGATCGAGCCGACGGCCGGCCTCACCGGCAACTGCGGCGCGAACAACGGCAAGTCGGCAGCGACGTTGCTCGAAATCGCGAAGGCGAAGGGGCTGGCCACCGGTGTCGTGACGACCACCCGCGTCACGCACGCGACGCCTGCTGCGACCTATGCGCACGTGTGCCATCGCGATGCCGAGAACGACATCGCCGCGCAGCTCGTGCCGGGCGGCGCGGGCTACAACGGCGCGCTGGGTGACGGCGTCGACGTCGTGCTCGGCGGCGGCACGCAGTTCTTCGTGCCGAAGGACGGCGGCGGCAAGCGCACCGACGGCCGCAACCTGGTTAACGAGCTGAAGGCGAAGGGCTACGCGGTCGCGCAGAACCGCGACGATCTGCTGTCCGCCGACGCGACGAAGAGCGGCAAGCTGGTCGGCCTGTTCTCGTCGAGCCACATGAGCTACGACCTCGATCGCGGCGCGACCAAAGAGCCGAGCCTCACCGACATGGCGACGCGTGCGCTCGACGTGCTGCAGAACAACCCGAACGGCTATTTCCTGATGGTCGAGGGCGGCCGGATCGATCACGCGCTGCACGACACCAATGCGAAGCGCGCGCTGCAGGACACGGTTGCGTTCGACAACGCGATCAAGGCGACGCTCGACAAGGTGCGCAAGACCGATCCCGACCTGAAGAACACGCTGATCGTCGTCACGGCCGATCACGACCACACGCTGGTGCTGAACGGCTATGCGGCGCGCACCGGCAAGACCGAAGCGGGCAAGCCCGGTGTGCTCGGCGTGCTGCGCAGCTATCAGACGGGCGCGATCGCGAAGGACGCGGACGGCGCGCCGTACACGATCATCGGCTTCGGCAACGGCGAGAACCGCGTGCAGGGCAGCCGCGCGGGCACCGCGCTCACCGATGCGGTGACGGGCGCCGACGACTATCGCCAGGAGGCGGTGGTGCGGATGGACAAGGGCAACGAGACGCACGGCGGCACCGATGTGTTCCTCGGTGCGATCGGTCGCGGCGCGGATGCGTTCCACGGCGTGATCGAGAACAACAAGGTTTTCGAGCTGGTGCGCAACGCGGTGCAGCTTTGAGCGCCGACAACACGGGTACAGGGGAATACAGGATGTCGACCATCAAATGCATCGCGGCGGCGCTGGCCGTCGCGGGTTTCGCGTGCGGCG
This sequence comes from Burkholderia pulmonis, assembly GCF_984667975.1. NCBI lineage: Bacteria > Pseudomonadati > Pseudomonadota > Betaproteobacteria > Burkholderiales > Burkholderiaceae > Burkholderia > Burkholderia pulmonis. The sequence goes on along the minus strand of NZ_OZ480187.1, from coordinate 3,016,695 downwards.
CGGCGCAGGCCGCCGGCCAGGCGAAGAACGTGATTTTCTTTCTCGGCGACGGCATGGGGCCGACGACGGTGACGGCGAGCCGGATCTACAAGGTCGGTGAGTCGGGACAACTGACGATGGAGAAGCTGGCCCGCACCGCGCGCGTCAAGACCTTCTCGAACGACGCGCAGACGACCGACAGCGCACCGTCGATGGCCGCGTACATGACCGGCGTGAAGATGAACAACGAAGTGCTGTCGATGTCGTCCGACACGCGGGCGGTCGCGCCGGGCAATGACGCCAACGGCAACAAGACGGTCAACAACTGCGCGCCGGGTAACGGTCAGCCGGTCTCGACGCTGCTGGAACTGGCGAAGGCACGCGGCAAGGCGGTCGGCGCGATCACGACGACCGAGCTCACGCACGCGACGCCGGCCGCGACCTATTCGCACATCTGCCATCGCGATGCGCAGTACGACATCGCCGCGCAGGCGGCACCGGGCGGCGCCGGCTACAACGCGGCGCTCGGCGACGGCGTCGACGTGCTGATGGGCGGCGGCCGCAACCACTGGACGCCGTTCGATTCGGTGTCGAACAAGCGCGGGCGCGCGGACGGGCGCAACCTGCTCAACGAAATGAAGACGAAGGGCTACACGGTCGTCGCGACCAAGGATCAGCTCGCGCAGGCCGGCAACGGCAAGCTGGTCGGCCTCTTCAGTTCGACGAGCCATCTCGAGTATGAACTCGACCGCGTCGCGGGCAAGGGCGAAGGGCCGACGCAGCCGAGCCTGGCCGACATGACGTCGAAGGCGATCGACGTGTTGTCGAAGAATTCGAACGGCTATTTCCTGATGGTCGAAGGCGGCCGGATCGATCACGCGCTGCACGGCACCAACGCGAAGCGCGCGCTCGAGGATACGGCGGCGTTCGACGAAGCGATCCGCGTCGCGCTGTCGAAGGTCGACCTGTCGAATACGCTGATCGTCGTGACGGCCGACCACGACCACACGATGACGATCAACGGCTATTCGAAGCGCGGCAATCCCATTCTCGACATCAGCCGCAACTATCGCGATGGCCAGCCGAGCAAGGATGCCGACGGCAATACCTACACGACGCTCGTGTTCGGCAACGGCGCGAACCGGCCGAACGTGCGCACGTCGGTCGATTCGGCCACCGCGACGAACGAGGCGTATCTGCAGGAAGTCGGCGTGCGGATGGGCAGCGCGGGTTCCGAGACGCACGGCGGCGGCGACGTGATGCTGTTTGCCGACGGCGCGGACGCGAAGGCGTTCAAGGGCACGATCGACAACACGAAGGTGTTCGGTCTCGTGCGCTCGGCGTTCGGCTTCTGAGCCCGATGATCGCGTGTATGAACGGGAACGATCGATGAAACGTCAGCTTCTCTGTGCGCTCGCTTGCGGACTGGCCGCGCTGCCGGCCTTTGCCGCGGCCGATCTCGACGCCGTGTTGCAGCACGAAAGCCGTACGGTCACGGCCGACGGCGTGACGCGCACGACGTCGTATCGCGAACGGATGGTGCGGCGCGACGGGCACGTGTGGGTCGAGCGCGTGCTGCCCGCCGCGGTGGCGGGCGGCAGTCATGGCGACGATCACGACCATGACCACGACGCCGGCCGGCGCGCCGGTGTGCAGCCGGCCGCGGCTCACGCGGGCCACAAGCACTTCAACTTCCAGGCGGCCGCGCGGCACGTCACGTACGACGGCAAGACGGCGCGCATCGAGTACGTGGACGCCGCGAACCGGACGGTCGTCAGCGTGCCGCCGGCCGAGTACGAAACCACGGGCTTCGACGGCTCGTGGGACAACGCGTACTACGTCACGCCGCCGTCGCAGCTGAAGCGGCTCGCGGTCGCGAAGCGCGGCAATGCGCCCGGTACCGTCTGGTACGAGCAGGCGGTCGACACGCCCGGTGCGCGCGGGGTGAACCGGATCCTGTGGAGCGAACGGCTGCAGGCGCCGCTGTCGGTCGAATACCGGAGTGCGGACGGGCGCGCCGTACGCAAGCTGACGCTGACGCCGGCACCGGCTGCGCGGCGGGACACGCTGCCGTGGCAAACGCTCGCCGGTTACGCGCGCAAGGAATACGCGGATTATCTCGATTGATCGAAGTGTCGTTGGCGGGGCTTGCGGTCAGGCCGGCCGTATCGTTGCACGATACGGCCGGGTCCTGGCCGATTTTTCTTTGCTCGCCGTCATGCGCGGGACGCTACACGCGCGCACTGTCCGTCACGTGCGCCGCCGGCCGTAACGCGACCCGCTTGATCAAGCGGTCGAGCGGCGCCGCATAACCACGCGCGATCGCCGTGCTCAATCCGGCCGACAGCGCCAGATACGCGACGAGCAACGCGAGCTTGCCGTCGCCGTGCATCGCCGAAGGCGGCCGGAACGTGCGCAGCGCGCCGAGCACGATCAGGTGGAACAGATACAGCTCGTAGCTGAGCCGGCCGCTCCAGCGCAGCGCCGCGAGCACGCGGCCGTGTGCGGGTGCGCGTTCGGCATGCGCACCGATCAGCAGCGCGGCCGTGCCGAGCGCCATTGCGGAGACTCCGAGTACGTGGCTTTCGGCGATCGGCCACGCGAGATAGAGCACGGCCATCAGCGCCGCGACGAGCCATTGCACGGGCGCGGCCGCCAGCCGCTGCCAGTGCGCGCGCTCGGCCAGCAGCGCGGTGCAGCAGCCGATCGCGATGCCGTCGAAGCACGCGAAGTACGCGTAGAGGAACCCGCCTTCGTCGCCCGGATGCGTGTAGCGGTACACGGGACCGATCGCCGCAATCAGCAGCCAGAACGCGACCAGCCGCGCGTCGCGGCGCAACGCGATGCACAGCAGCGGAAACGACAGGTAGAACACCTCTTCGACCGACAGCGACCACAGCACGCCGAGTGCGTAATTGACCCATCCGTACGCGCCGATCAGCACGTTCATCCAGAACGTGAGCGATGCGAGATTCACGAGCCAGTACGACACGGCGATGCCCTGCGGCGCATGGTTCGTGAAGATCGGTACGCCGGCTGCCGCGAGGCCGTTGACGAGCGCGAGCAGCAGGAGCAGGCAGGGGACGATCCGCGCGACACGCGACACATAGAACGCGCGCACGTCGAGCGCGCCGAGGCTGCCCCAGCGGCGGCGCGCATTCGACGTGATCAGGTAGCCCGAGATCGCGAAGAACATCGTCACGCCGTAGTTGCCGTTGCGCACGATCGCATGGATCGCATCCCAGCCGAACACGCGCGCGAGCGCCGTGTCGCGCAGCGGATACGCGATGTTGAAGTGATGTAGCAGCACGAGCAGGATCGACACGCCGCGCAGCAGGTCGATCCGAGCGTTACGCGGCCCGGCGCTCATTGTGCGCGGCCCGGTTCGGCAAGCGCCGGCAGCGCGGCGAGGAACGTGTCGCGCGAGCGCAGGCCGGCATTCGGCGTCTGCCGCTTGTCGTCCTGGATCAGGTTCGCGAATACCAGCGTGCGCGGCCCCTTCGTGGCCCAGCCGACGAACCAGCCGTACGCGTGCGCGGCGTCGTACTTGAGGCCCGGCGAGCCGGTGCCGGTCTTGCCGTGCACGGTCCAGCCGCCCGGTTGCGCGTCGATCAGCGTGATGCGCTCGGTCATGTCGGTTGCGTGCGCGCTGACGGGCAGCGTGCGGCGCACGATCTTGCGCATGAACGCGACCTGTTCGAGCGGCGAGATCCGCAGCGAAGAGTTGACCCACGCACCCATCACGCCGCTCAGTTCGCCTTGCTTGCTGGTGACGTCGGCGTTGCCGTAGCCGAACGCGCTCGTGTACTGCTGGAAGCGTGCCTGCCCGAGCGCCTGTGCGACCTGCTCCGAATACCAGAAGACCGACAGCTTGATCCAGCGCGCCGGGTCGGTGGGCTCGCGCCACGGCGCACCGCCCCAGTCGGGGTAGCCCGCGTGGAAGTCGAGCGTGGGTGTGTGCTCGTCCTTCAGCACGCCGGCATCGAAGCCCATCAGGCTGATGGCGACCTTGAACGTCGACGCGGGCGTCACGCGGGTCGCGCAGTCGCCCTGCTGCACGAGCACCTGGCCGGTGGCGGCGTCGGCGACGACGGTACAGACGGGACGGGCCTGAGAGGATGCGGCGGCCAGGAGGCCTGCGGCGAAGGTGAACAGCGTGCGACACCAGTACTTCAAGTGCGGCTCCTTGAGCGGGCGGACCGTGCGCGGGGCGGGCGGAAAGCGGGACGCCGTGCGCAACCGAAGCGGCGGCCGGTATCGGGGATGATGCGAAGCGCGGCCGTCGGGATGGTACACAGTGTATCGGTGGAACGCCGGCACCCGAACTGTCATGGTTGTCAGCGCGCGCGGCTTTCGGCGGATCCGGCCACGCGTTGCGTCATCCATGAAAAAACCCGCCGGCAGGCTTGCACCTGCGGGCGGGCGAAGACACCTCGGGCCGACCGGCGCGGGTGTCGCGTGAAGAACGGAGAACCGGGTTGCGTCAGAACTTGTGGCGCAGCGCGAGACGCACGGCCAACTGGTTCGACGTGGACGAGGGCGCGTCGGTGCCGGGGATGAACGCGTTGTCGAGGATCGAGTTCGTCTTGTCGCCGGCGATGTGCTGGTACGCGGCCTGCACGTACACGTCGGTGCGCTTCGACAGGTTGTAGTCGGCCATCAGCCCGACCGAGTGGATCTTCGGCTTCGCGTCGCCGGTCGAGGCGTCGTATTTCTCGAGCGACAGCACGTACTGCGCGCCGACCATGAACGCCGGCGTGATCTGGTACGACCCGTTCACCTCGAAGTTCTGGTACTTGATCGCACTGACCGTCGCCCCCGGCGCGATGATCGCGCCCGGTGTGCCGAGATAGCCGTTGCCGGTCGGGTTCTTGTAGTTCGAGTTCGTGTACGCGAAGCCGACCGTCGCGGGCCCGAACGTGTAGTTGATGCCCGCGCCGAACACGCGCATGCGCTCCGCGATGTAGCTCGCGTCGTTCGCGGTGATCGCGCCGGCCGAGCCGTCGCCCGGATGGTTCGCCTGCAGGTACGCGGCGCCGATCAGGAGCCCGTTGTTCTGGTACTGCGCGCCGAAGCTGTACGCACGGTTGTCCGAGAAGCTCGTGCTGTTGCTGAAGCTGTACGCGCCGCCGAACGTGAAGCCGCCGAAATTCGGGCTCGCGTACTTGACCGTGTTGTCGAGGCGGAACGAGTTGTCGGTGTTGTCGTTGTCGAACGGGTGCGCGAGCAGGTAGCCGCCCCAGTTGCCGTTGGCGGTGGTCGGCGCGAGATAGTCGACGACAGAGTCGTACTGGCGGCCGAACGTCAGCGTGCCGTACTGCGTCTGGCTCAGGCCGACGTACGCCTGGCGGCCGAACATGCGGCCGCCCTGGCCGAGCTTGCCGCTGTTCACGTCGAAGCCGTTTTCGAGCTGGAAGATCGCCTTCATGCCGCCGCCGAGATCCTCGTTGCCCTTCAGGCCCCAGCGGCTGCCCTGCGCGTAGCCGCTCGCCATCTCGTAGACGTGGCCGGTGCCGACGTTGTTCGTGTAGTTCAGGCCTTCGTCGATCACGCCGTACAGCGTGACGCTGCTTTGCGCGAACACGGGCGTGGCGAAGGTTGCCGTTACGGCGAGCGCCGTCAGGGTCTTTTTCATTGATGAGATCTCCGGGATATCCAGCTTGTATCGGTTGTCGTGAGCGCGTCCGGCGAGGCGCACCCCGTCATCCGGGGCGATCCGGCGCAGCGCGCGCGGCGCCGGATCGCGCGATGCGCGGCGGCGCGGCAACGGGCGGCGTCGGGCCGTGTCTCCTCCGATGACACCGCGCATTCTTCCCAAGCCGAAAAGGAATCGAAAGCGAGTAATTTCGATGGATGGAATCGGGTTCGCCAATGGGGCGCGACGGGTTGTTTCGATGGCCGGAACGGCGTGCGCGATGCCGTCGGCCGATGCCGGCCGGGCAACCGTCGCGCGGGGGCCAGATGCAGCCGGCACCGGGCCGCGCCAGGCTTTGCCAGATCGGCCGGGAAGCCCGCCCGGCGGGGCTGGCAGGGTTTCCGGGGATCGATTGGCGCTGCCGATTGCAATGATCGGAATTACTCGTTTCCCTAAACAAATTGGCCGCTCAAACATGCAGGCTGACCGGGCGTGGATGCGTTCACGATTCGCCGGCCGCCGCGCATGCCGCGACGCACAAACAACAGATTCGATTCGGAGACGACCCACCATGCAGATTCGACGACTGAAAACGGTCCTTCTCGCCGCCGCGGCGATCCTGTCCGCGCCCGCGGCCCACGCGGCCGCCGGCGCGTGCGCCGACGGCAAGACGGTCCATTTCGCGGGCATCACGTGGGAGAGCGGGTCGTTCGCGACCGAGGTGCTGCGGCAGATCATGGAGAAGGGCTACGGCTGCAAGACGGACGTCGTGCCGGGCAGCACGGCCGCGACCGAAACGGCGCTCGCGCGCAACGACCTGCAGATCTGGGCCGAGCAGTGGACGGGCCGCAGCGAGATCACCGCGAAGGCCGTCGCGTCGGGTGCCGTGAAGCTGATCGGCGACACGCTGCCGGGCGGCACGACCGAAGGCTGGTTCGTGCCCGACTACGTGGTGAAGGGCGACCCGGCGCGCAACATCAAGCCGGTCGCGCCGGGGCTCGTGTCGGTCGACGATCTGCCGAAGTACAAGCAGGTGTTCGCCGACGAGGAGGAGCCGGACAAGGGCCGCTTCCTGAATTGCCCGACCGGCTGGGACTGCGAGCGCGTGAACACGCGCCTGCTGCGCGTGCTGAAGCTCGACCAGTCGTACACGAACTTCCATCCGGGCACGGGGGCGGCGCTGGACGCCGCGATCGCGTCCGCGTACCAGCGCGGCGCGCCGATCGTGTTCTATTACTGGGGCCCGGCCGCGCTGATGGCGAAATACAAGTTCACCGCGCTGAAGATGCCGGCCTATAACGAAGCCTGCTGGAAGACGCTGCGCGACGAGAGCAGCACGCACCAGTGCGCGTCGTCATACATGGTGTCGCGGCTCACGGTCGGCGTGTCGAAGCCGTTCGCCGATGCGAACCCCGACCTCGTCGGCGTATTCGGCAAGGTGCGTTTTCCGATGGACTTCCTGAACCAGACGATCCTCGAGATGACGACGAAGAAGATCGACGGCGCGGCAATGGCCACGCAGTTCCTGAAGACCCGCCCGGACATGTGGAAGCAGTGGGTGCCGGCCGACGTCGCGCAGAAGATCGCCGGCAGCCTGAAGGGCGCGTAACCTGCGCGCGGCGGCGGGCCCGCGCTCGCCGCCGCCGTCACGCGCCTTCGCGGCGCGACGGAGAATCAAGATGAATGGCTTCTTCCTGCACCTGTCGATCGCCGACTGGGTCAACAGCGCGCTCGAGACTTTCGTCGCGCAATACGGCGACAGTTTTCATCACTTCAGCGTGCTGGTGCTGCGCTACCTGCTGGTACCGCTCGAGGGTGCGCTGCGTGTGGCGCCGCCGTGGCTCGTGCTGGTGGTCGTCGGTGCGATCGCGTGGAATGCGACGCGCCGCATCGGCCTCGGCGCGCTCTTCATGCTGCTGCTCTACGCGATCGGCTGCTTCGGCCTGTGGGACAAGCTGATGCAGACGCTCGCGCTGATGCTCGTCGCGACGGTGCTGTCGGTTGCGGTCGGCGTGCCGGTCGGCATTCTGGCCTCGCGCAGCGCCTGGTTGCGCCGGATGCTGCTGCCGGTGCTCGACGTGATGCAGACATTGCCGAGCTTCGTGTACCTGATCCCGGTGCTGATGCTGTTCGGCCTCGGCAAGGTGCCCGCGATCCTCGCGACGATCATCTACGCGCTGCCGCCGCTGATCCGCCTGACCGATCTCGGCATCCGCCAGGTCGATCCGGACGTGACGGAAGCCGCGCGCGCGTTCGGCACCACGCGCTGGCAATTGCTCGTCAACGTGCAGTTGCCGCTCGCACGGCCGAGCATCATGGCCGGCATCAACCAGACGACGATGATGGCGCTGTCGATGGTCGTGATCGCGTCGATGATCGGTTCCCGCGGGCTCGGCGAGGACGTGCTGGCCGGCATCCAGACGCTCGACGTCGGCAAGGGCACGCAGGCCGGCCTTGCGATCGTGATTCTCGCGATCGTGATCGACCGGATCAGCCAGGGCTTCGGCCAGGAACGGCGCGCGCGGCGACGGCTCGCGCAGCAGCGCCGGCAGAAGGGCGCGTCGCGCGTGCCGTACCGGCTGCCGCGCAAGGCGTCGGCGGCGGGCGTCGATTCGAATCAGGCGACGCAGTCGTCGCGCGCATAGGAACGGAGACAGACATGGAGACCATCGACGTCAAACACGTGTACAAGCTGTTCGGGCCGCCGGCTGTGCATGCGCGCGTGCTCGACCTGCTGCGGGCCGGCAAGCGCAAGGCCGACGTGCTGGCCGAAACCGGCTGCAACGTCGGGCTCAACGACGTGAGCCTCGGCATCGAATCCGGCGAGATCTTCGTGATCATGGGACTGTCGGGCTCCGGGAAGTCGACGCTCGTGCGGCACTTCAACCGGCTGATCGAGCCGACGGCCGGCGAGATCGTGATCGACGGCCGCGACGTGATCAAGCTCGATGCGCACGGGCTGCGCGAGCTGCGCCGCTTCAAGGTCAGCATGGTGTTCCAGAACTTCGGGCTGCTGCCGCACCAGACCGTGCTCGACAACGCCGCGTATGCGCTGCGCACGCGCGGCGAGAAGCGGCACGACGCGGCCGACGCGGCGCGCAACTGGCTGACGAAGGTCGGGCTCGACGGTTACGGCGATCATTACCCGGACGAGCTGTCGGGCGGGATGCGGCAGCGCGTCGGGCTGGCGCGCGCGCTGGCGGCCGACACCGACGTGCTGCTGATGGACGAGGCGTTCTCGGCGCTGGATCCGCTGATTCGCACCGAGATGCAGGATCAGCTGCTCGAACTGCAGGCGACGCTGGCGAAGACGATCGTGTTCATCACGCACGATCTCGACGAGGCGCTGCGCATCGGCGACCGGATCGCGATCCTGCGCGACGGCGCGCTCGTGCAGGTCGGCACGCCGGACGATATTCTGTCGCGGCCGGCGGATGATTATGTGCGGAGGTTTGTGGAGAAGCGGACGAGTGTGAACTGAACAATCGCGGCAGGATGTGAGAAAGGCGCACTGCGTATCGCGGTGCGCCTTTTTGCTTGCGGCGAGCGCGCCGATGCTGGCCTTTATTGGCGGTTGACGAACGCGTTGCCGGAAAGTCTGACACGATGCACCTCAGCCACAATGTCCGTGGCGACGGGCGGGCGCATCAGCGGCTGCAGGCTGAACGGTATGGATGCGGGAGGGCAACAGCGTGGTAAGCAAGTTCAATGTGAATGGGAAGACAATCGCGAACTGGCCGGCGTTTCACGACTTCTTCGTGGAGACCTTTCGTTTCCCGGCTTATTACGGCCGGAACATGGATGCATGGAACGATTGCATGAGCGATTACTGCTACGAGCACGGCATGGTGTCGCTTCACATCGACGATGCAGCCGAACTGAAGGCGATGAACCGGGAGGTCTTTGACGCGCTCGTGGAGTGCAGTGCGTTCATCAATTGGCGGGCGACGAAAGCAGGCGGCGACCCGTTGATGGTGTTGTCTTTCTGGGCATAGATTGCCGGGACGATCGATAAAGCAGAACCCCGGTACGGGTCATCCGTACCGGGGTCGTCGCCCATTCTGATCTGTTGTCAGACGGTACGGGTTCGGTCGTTGCGTATGCCGATCGCCGTCGGCGCGGACGTCAGTGCTCGACAGTCTCGCGCGCGCTCGCCGGAGCGGCCGTCATGTCACCCCGCACCGCATCCGCCAGAACCAGATCCGCGCCTTTCTCCGCAACCATCATCGTCGGTGCGTTGATGTTGCCCGACGTGATGTTCGGGAACACCGACGCATCGACGATCCGCAGCGCCTGCAGCCCGTGCACGCGCAGCGACGCATCGACGACCGACGTCGCCGCGTCGGGCCCCATCGCGCACGAGCCGCACAGGTGGTAGATCGAGCCCGACTGCTCGCGGAAGTACTGCAGCATCGCTGCGTCGGAATCGACCTGCGGCCCCGGCGAGATTTCCTCGACGGTCATCGACTTCAGCGCCGGCGCGCGCATCAGCGCACGGATCACCTTGCTGCCCTGTACGACTTCGTCGAGATCCTTCTGCGTGGTCAGTGCGTTGATGTGGATCTTCGCGGCGTCTTCCGCCCGGTTCGATGCGATCTCGATCGTGCCGCGGCTAGTCGGCCGGCACGGGTTGAACGCGATCAGGAAACCTGAATACGGCTCGGGCTTGATGCTCGCACGGTCGCTCTTCGGAATCCGATACGACAGCGGGTTGAAGTACAGCTGCAGGTTCGGCTCCTGCGCGTCGTCCGATCCGCGGAAGAAACCGCCGGCCTGGTTCACGCTCATCGCGAGCGGGCCGCGCTTCGTCAGCAGGTAGCGCAAGCCAATCTTCATCTTGCCGAGCAGCGTGCCCATTTCGTCGTTCAGTGTCGGCCGGTTCGCCTTGAAGTAGAAGCTCACGCACAGGTGATCCTGCAGGTTGCGGCCGACGGCCGGCAGCGCATGGATGAGCGGCACGCGGTGGCGCGCGAGCAGCGCGGGATCGCCGACGCCCGACAGCTGCAGCAGCTTCGGCGTATCGACCGCGCCGGCCGCAAGAATCACTTCGCGCGCGGCGACGAGCGTTTCATCGCCTTGCTCGCCCGCGACGACCACGCCGGTCGCACGCGTGCCGTCGAAAGTCACGCGCCGCACGAGCACGCCCGAGCGCAGCGTGAGGTTCAAGCGGCCCAGCGCGGGCCGCAGGTACGCGAAGCTGCTGGAGCAGCGTTCGCCGTTCTTCGTGTTCAGGTCGTAGATGCCCGCGCCCTCGAACTGCGCGCCATTGAAGTCGTCGGTACGCGGCAGGTTCAACTGCCCACAGCCCTTCAGGAACTCGTGGACGATCGGATGCACGTCGGCCTTCATCGACGTGATGTGGATCGGCCCGGTCGAACCGTGATGCTGCGGATCGGTCGCGCCGGCCGCATGGGTTTCGAGCTTGCGGAAATACGGCAGCACGTCGTCGTACGCCCAGCCCGGATTGCCGGCGTTCGCCCAGTCGTCGTAGTCGCTGCGCTGGCCGCGCACGTAGACCATCGCGTTGATCGAGCCCGATCCGCCGACCACCTTGCCGCGCGGACAGTACAGCTTGCGGTCGGCGAGCTGTGCCTCGGGCTCGCTGTAGTACATCCAGTTGTAGCGGCGGTTGTAGTAGGTCTTCGTGAAGCCGACCGGCACCTTGAACCAGAACGATGCGTCGCGTTCGCCCGCTTCGAGCAGCAGCACCGAGTGCCGGCCCGATTCGCTGAGTCGGTTCGCGAGGATGCAGCCGGCCGAGCCCGCGCCGACGATGATGTAGTCGTAGCTCATGTCGTGTCCTGTGTGCTCAGCCTTTCGCGGGCGCGAGATCTTTCACGTCGACGGGCTTCTCGCCCATCTGCAGGTGCAGCCGCTTGCCCGTGTACGGCGTGTGACGACGCACGACGTCCATGTCGAGCTCGATGCCGAGGCCCGGTTCGCTCGACGGGATGATGTAGCCGTCTTCCCAGCGGATCGGCGTCTTCACGACTTCCGAATGGAAGCCGCCCCACGTCATGATGCTTTCCTGGATCAGGAAGTTCGGCGTGCAGGTCGCGAGCTGGATGCTGGCGGCAGCACCCACCGGCCCGTTGTACAGGTGCGGCGCGATCTGCGCGTAGTGCACTTCGGCGAGCGTCGCGATCTTCTTCGCTTCGAGCAGGCCGCCCACGCGTGCGACGTTCAGTTGCAGGATCGATGCGCCGCCGGCCTGCAGCAGCTTGTGGAATTCGTACTTGGTCGTCAGGCGCTCGCCGGTCGCGATCGGAATCGACGTGTGCTTCGCGACTTCGGCGATCGCTTCTTCCTGCCCCGGCGGCACGGGTTCCTCGAACCACAGCGGGTCGTACTTTTCGAGCCGCTTCGCGAGCCGGATCGCCGACGACGGCACCATCTGCCCGTGCGTGCCGAACAGCAGGTCGGCCTTGCTGCCGACGGCCTCGCGCACGCGCCGGCAGAACAGCTCGCAGCGGTCGAGCACTTCCAGCGACAACTGGTTGCCCGAGTAGGCCGTGTACGGGCCGGCCGGGTCGAACTTGACGGCCGTGAAGCCGAGCTTCACGTTCTCGGCCGCGCATTCGGCCGCCAGATCGGGATCGTCGTAGTCGTATTCGCCCTGTGCGTTCTTCGGATACAGGTACGTGTACGAGCGCAGCCGGTCGTGGATCTTGCCGCCGAGCAGCTCGTACACGGGCTTGCCGGCGGCCTTGCCGATGATGTCCCAGCACGCCATCTCGAGGCCGCTGACGACACCCATCATCGTGAGATCGGGGCGCTGCGTGAAGCCGCTCGAATATGCCTGGCGGAACAGCCGCTCGACGTGGTGCGGGTCGTGGTTCAGCAGGTAGCGGTCGAACACGTCGTCGATGATCGGTGCCATGGCCTTCGGGCCGAACGTTGCCGCATAGATCTCGCCGACGCCTTCGATGCCGTCATCGGTCGTGAGCTTCACGAAGATCCAGTACATCCCGCCGACATGCGGCGGCGGCACGGCGACGATATGGGTTTCGAGCGAAACGATCTTCATGCGGACTCCTGGAGGCGGTTGAGGCGGTATTTGAGGAATGCGGCGGCGCCCGCGCCGCAGAGCGCGATCGCCGCGATATAGCCGAAATAGAGCTGGTAGCCGTGCGCGCCCGGGTACGTCTGCGTCACGTAGCCGTTGATCAGCGGCACGAACACGTCGGGCGAGTAACCGAGCACCGAGATCAGGCCGATCGCGAGGCCCGCGCAATGCGTCGGCACCTTGCAGTCGTCGAGCAGCGACCAGTACAGGCCGCGGATCGCGTAAGTGAGGATGCCGATGAACAGCACGAGCACGACGAGCATCGCCTGCGGGCTGTGCGCGGGCGCTGCGATCAGCCCGACGAGCGACAGCGCGGCGAGCACGAGCGCCCAGAACAGCACGGATACCTTCGACACGCGGTCGCCAAGGAAGCCGCCGCCGATGCCGCCGACTGGGCGCATCCACAGCTTGAGCGTCGTGATGAATCCGGCCGCCGTCGCGCTGAGCCCGAAGTTGCCTTCGTGCAGGTATGCCGAGAAGCTGTAGGTCGCCCAGAACACCTGGTAGCCGCAGAACACGATCGCCGCGACGAGCCACAGCTCGGGAATCGCCGCGAGCGTCCTGAGGTCGGTCAGTACGTTGCCCTTGGCGCGCGTCGCGGCCGCGGCACGGTCGCCGTCGCGCGCCGGATCCTTCACCAGTGCGAGCAGCACGCCGAGCGCGACGCAGAAGAACGCATACAGGTGCACGACAAGCCTGAAGCCGGCCGCATCGGTGCCGCCGTGCGCTTGCGTCACATAGGCGAACAGCGTGATCGCGATCGTCGCGAGCAGCGCCTCGACGAGCCCGCGGCCGCCGTCGAGCAGCCCGAAGAAGCGGCCCTGTTCGTCGGGGCCCGCGATCATGTTCACGCGCTTGATCACGGCCGCCCAGAACGTGAGGCCGGTGGTCAGCCCCCAGCCGCCGAAGATCAGCACGAGCGTGTCGAACGACGGCCCGGTGGCGTAGACGAGCCCGAGCGCGCCCGTGGCGAGCAGCGAGAAGCAGATTAGCCAGCGCGGTGACAGGCGGTCGGCGAGCCAGCCGCTCGGCAGGTAGCTGACGAGAAAGATCGTGCCGAGCGACGAGTACAGGTAGCCGAGCTGCACGTCGTCGATGCGGAAGAACTGCAGCATCGTCGGCTGGTACACCTGCCGCAGGTACAGCATCGGGTAGATCGCGCCCGCGGCGATCACGAGCAGCAGCAGTTGCAGGTAGCGTTGCGTGCGGGCGTGCTGCGGCGCGTGTGCGTCGTCGTGCAACGCGAGCGACGCGGCAGGCGTCGACGGTTGGGTCGGCATGATGTCTTCCTCCATCAGACTTCCTTGGTTCGGAGGTCTGCAGATTTGTTTTGTGTTGGTTCGGATCGGGGGCGGCGTGCGCGGCGTGGTGTCGGGGTGCGCGCGCCGGAAACGGTGCGTCGGCGTTGCGTCAGTACTTCATGACGACGAGGCGCGTCTGCGTGAATTCGAGCATCCCGTGCTTGCCGTCGTCGCCGCCGAGGCCCGAGCGTTTCCACCCGGCATGGAAGCCCTGGTACGGATCGGCCGGCGTGCGGTTCACGTACAGCTCGCCCGCCTCGATCGCGTTCGCGACGGTCATCGCGGTGCGGTAGTTCTCGGTGTACAGCACCGACGACAGCCCGAACTGGTGGTCGTTCGCGAAGCCGATGGCCTCGTCGATCGTCCGGTAGCGCAGCACGGGCATGATCGGGCCGAAGGTTTCCTCCTGCACGATTTCCATGTCCTGCCGGCAGTTCGTCAGCAGCGTGGCCGGGTAGAAGAAGCCGGGGCCGTCGGGGATCGCACCGCCGGTTTCGAGCGTCGCACCTGCCGCGATCGCGCGTTCGACCATCCCGTGGATGTGTGCGCGCGCCGAGGCGCTGACGAGCGGGCCCATCCGCGCGGCGTCTTCCGCGCGGTCGCCGCTGCGCACCGCGCCCATCTTTTCCTTCAGCAGTGCGACGAAGCGGTCGTGCACGCTGTCGTGCACGTACACGCGCTCGATCGCCGTGCAGAGCTGGCCGCAATGGGTCGTTTTCGACGCGACGAGCGCGGCGGCCGCGCGTTCGAGGTCGGTGTCGGGCTCGATGATCGCAGGCGTCTTGCCGCCGAGTTCGAGCGACGGCTTCGCGATGTTCGCCTTGCAGTAGTCGAGCACCTTGCGGCCCGCGTTCACGCTGCCTGTCAGCGTGATCATCCCGACCGCCGGATGCGTGCACAGCGCCTCGGCCGTCGCGTGGTCCATCGTCAGGATGTTGACGACGCCCGGCGGGAAGCCGGCATCGTCGACGGCCTTCGCGATCTCGAACGCGGACACCGGCGTGTGGTTGCTCGGCCGCACGATCACGGTATTGCCGGCGATCAGCGCGGGCGCGACCTTGCGCAGCAGCGTGTAGACGGGATAGTTGAACGGGATCAGGCATGCGACGACGCCGATCGGCTCGCGTTGCAGGAACAGGTTCTCGTCGGGCGTGTCGCTCGGGATGATTTCGCCTTCGATCCGGCGGGCCCACTCGGCGTGGTAGCGCGTGATCTGGCCCGCGTAGACGGCTTCGTTCGACGCATCGTCGACGCTCTTGCCGGATTCCTGCGCGAGCGCCGCGCCGATCTCGGGCGCGCGGGCGGTCAGCGCATCGGCGAAGCGGTGCAGGTACGCGGCCCGCTCGACGCTCGGCAGCCTGCGCCACGCTTTCTGCGCGGCGGCCGCGGCGTCGACGGCGGCGAGCGCGTCGGCCGGGGTGGCCGCCGGCACACGCGCGAACGGCGCCTCGGTGGCGGGATTGTGGACGACGATGAACGCGTCGCTTTCGGGGGCGACGAAACGGCCGTTCACGTAGTTGCGTTCGGTGCGCATGAAGTGACTCCTCCGATGAATGCGGGCGGATCGCTTCGAGTGGCGACACGCGCGGCACGGGACAGAGACCATTCTGTTCATGCGTTTAGCGCACGACAAACGACTTATTTTCGTGCCGAGTATGAGAAAAATGCACGTTACTTGGCGAATCGACCGGAGTCGCCCGTCCGGCAAGGCTGCCGTGGGCACGGCGGGACGGGGCGCGTGCGGCGGCCCTGTCGTATTTCCGGCAGAGGGCATGCGGACCGGCGCGGGAGCCGGTAAGGTGTCGCCCCGCGGCCGAAGGCCGGGGCGGGATCGCGCGTCAGGTCAGCGGCACCTGCGGCAGCGGCGACGACGGCTCGAGGTGGCGTTTCGCGAGCCAGACTTCCTGCTGCAGCCAGTCGCGGAACTGCACGATGTGCGGCAGGTTCGTCTGCTCGGGGCGCGTGACGAACCAGTACGACTGGTGGCCGTCGACGTGCACGTTGAGTACCTGCATCAGTTGCCCGGCGGCGAGTTCGCGCGCGACCATGTGGCGGTCGGCGATCGTGATGCCGAGGCCGTCGATCGCCGCGCGGATCGCGTGGTCGAGCAGGTCGAATTCGTAGCCGCCGCGCGTGTCGACGTCGGCGATGCCGGCGGCCTTCAGCCAATGCTGCCAGGTGAGGTAGCGCTGGTCGTCGGTCGCGAGCACGTGCAGCAACGTGAAACGGTTCAGGTCGATCGGCGCGCCGTCCTGTCGCAGCCGCGCATACAGCGCGGGTGCGCAGACGGCGATATGCTGCTCCTGCATCAGCAGCGCATTGTCGAAGCCGTCCCATTCGCCGTCTCCGAACCGGATCGCGCAGTCGAGCACGCGCGATTCGCCGAGGCTGTCGTGGATGCGTGTCGTGAGGCTCAGCTCGAATTCGGGATGCGCGTCGCGCAGCCGGCCGAGGCGCGGCATCAGCCAGCGCGCGGCAAAGGTCGGCGGCACGTTCGCGCGCAGGCGGTTCAGGTGGGTTTTTTCCTGCAGGCTGCGCACGGTCAGCTCGATCTTGTCGAACGACTGTTGCAGCGCGCGCAGCAGCACGCGGCCGGCCGCCGTCAGTTCGAGCTGGTGATGGCGCCGCTCGAGCAGCGTTTCGCCGAGCTGGCCTTCGAGCTGGCGGACCTGACGGCTCACCGCGCTCTGCGTCACGTTGAGCAGTTCGGCCGCGCGCGTGAAGCTGCCGGTGCGGCCGGCCATCTCGAAGGCTTTCAGCGCATTCAGCGCCGGCATCTTGCGTCTCACGGGGCGGTGTCGTGTTTGGTGCGGGATGCTTATTGTAGGCGGGAGGCCGGTGCGGCGGGGCGATGAATGAAGCGGTGGAGGGCGCCGGGCCTCGGGGTTGTCACGGCATGACGGCCGGCGCGCCTTTTGCGATCAAGCTGCCCGCAGGATGGCCGGCGCTGCCGGCCGGCAACACGACGAACGATACAAACAATACGAACGAAAGGGACACACATCATGCGACGCCTGCCATCGTTGATCGCGCTGCGATTTTTCGAGGAGACCGCGCGTCACCTGAGCTTCAATCGCGCGGCGGTTTCGCTGTGCGTGACGCAAGGCGCGGTAAGCCGGCAGATCCGGCTGCTCGAGGAAGCGCTCGGCGCGCGGCTGTTCGAGCGCGATCACAAGGGCGTGCGCCTGACCGATGCGGGGCAGCGCCTGTTGCCGTTCATCGGACAGGCGTTCGACACGATCGAGCGCGGCGTCGGTGAAATCGCCGCCACGCGGCCGGGCGCGAAGCGGCGCCTGACGGTGTCGCTGCCGCCGACGTTCGCGACGCAGTGGTTCTCGCCGCGGCTCGGCACGCTCGCGGAGGCGCTGCCCGACGTCGAGCTGTCGATCCGCACCGAGCCGGACGACGATTGTCATTGCCATATCCGCTTCGGGCGCGTGGCGCGCGCCGGGATGCAATCGGAGCTGTTGATGATGGAGCGCCATGCGCTCGTCGGTGCGCCGCGTTATCGCGGCGACGCGCTCGACGTGCTGCTCGGCCGGCTGCCGTCGCTGCACGTGTTGCACGAGGGCAAGCGCCTCGCACTGTGGGCCGACTGGTGCGGGCAGGCGGGCGTGCCGCTCGAGCGGATCGGCGACGGCATCGAATTCTCCACGCTCGAACAGGCGATCCGCGCGGCGCGCAAGGGCGCGGGGCTCGCGGTGGTCGACCTGAACATGATCGAGGAGGAGATCGGCGAAGGCAGCCTCGTGCGGTTGTCGCCGGTGCAGCCGATCGGGCCGTTCGGTTACTGGCTCGATGTCGAGCCGGAGAGTGTCGCGGTCGAGCATGTGGTTGCGTTTGCCGCGTGGTTGCGGGAGCAGGCGGCGAGGCGGGGGTAGGGGGCGGGGTGGGACGCGGCTGATTGGAATGTGGGAAAAATCGGATCAGTCCGCGCCTGTCGTGCAGTGCTTCCTGCTTGGGTGTCTGTCAAAGATCGTTACGAACCGAAGACTGGCCAGATCGTCGTTGAACCGAGCCGTGCGGTTGCGTTCCATTGCCGCGGGTTACAGGTCGGGGTCCTGTCCGAAGTGCAGGAGTGTTTCCCGGCGACAACGGGCTTCTGCATCGGCCATCGATATGATCTGCAATGTGCTCTTCGAGTGATCGATCGGCCCCACGTCGAAGACTTTTCTTTGCGGCGGTGATACCGGCTTGCCGGCCTGTTGTGCGCGGTATTCGACGGCAGATGTCAGCGTCGCCTGCGCTTGACCGTGATGGCGTGTGCTCGCGACGAGTTCGCCAATGAGCAGCCGGATTTCCGAGAGACGAATGGGGCGATGCTTGTTCGTCGTGCGGCTACGCCTGGCTATTTGCTTCACGAAACGGAAGCCCGTGATCGGTTGGTGCTTTGGGGTCATTCGTAAATTCCTTTTTCGATCAGGTATTGCTGCAGCGTCAGCACCGAATGACCATGCGGGGCAACCTCGAATGTCATCCAGCGATGTGACCCGGCGACTCGCCAGAAGTCCCGCCCGAATCGCGTTGCGTAGAGTGCACGTAGCGACCGAAGCGACCGGTCGGCCAACCCGACCGGATATCCGGGGAAATGCTGGAACAGCGCAGCCTCGTCACCGTGCCGATTCGGAATCGGCGCATCGAAGCCGAACCTGGGCCATGCGTAGTATCCGGAGAGCTTTGGCCCGCCGGGTTCCGGAGCGGCTTGGCGACCGCCTATCGCGAACGCACTGATCCGGGCAATCCTCAACCTATCGCATGCTCTTACGATTCGCCATAGCATCGCTGCGCCGAGTCCGGCGACGGCGGTATCGACAAGATCGATGGATCCCAATTCGAGTACGCGTGTGTCCGGGGTTTTGAGCACGGAGATGCGATTCTCCGACCGGATCAATTCCGGATGCGTGACACCGAACGTCAACCTGTCCGCGCTGTCGAGATACGCCTGAATGTCCGACCCGGCAGGCGCCCCGCACAACGAAACCAGCAGCGCATCGGAAACGCCGCCGTCCACGCCGAGCAACGCAGCGATATCGAGATCGTTTCGATCGATCGTGAGCCGATCGTCGAAGTGGGTCGTCTCGTACGGCAGGACATGGCTGAGATCGACGCGCTGGGCGGGCATGGCTGCGGGCGGTGAGTGGAAAGCACCCAGCATATCGCCGCGAATCCGGTTCGCAGAGTCCGCCAAACGGCCAATCAAGAGACGGCGCGGTCGCCGCGCTCGCCCGCGTTACGACCAGTCGAACGTCAGCAGCGCCAGGCGGCTGACCGGTTCGTAAAACAGCAGGATCCAGTCCGCGCCCATCGCGCGGTATTCCCACCCCGTCACGCCGGCGACGAAACGAAAGCGCGCACCGTCGGGGCCGATCGGCCGGATGTCGTCCGGATCGCTGTCGTCGACCGGAAAGTCGGCGGTGCCCGACCAGTTGCCCCAGCCGACCGTCCCGCCGAGCTGGTCGATCAGGTTGCACGGCTTTTCCTGGCTGAAATCGCGCCCGGCCGGCGCATACCGGTTGGACGAGTAGAGGCGCCCGTGTTCCGCGAAGCGCAGGCGCGCGGCTTCGAGGCTGGCCTGCTGTTCGGCGTAGTGCTGCGCCAGTTCCTCGCGGTAGCGCGCGTCGCGCGGGCCGGGCGCGTTTTCCAGATAGAAGTAGCGGAGGTCGCCGAGCAGCGTATAGCGGTTGTTCTCGTCGAGCCGGAAGCCGATCCAGTTCGCGCGCAGATAGTCGTTGTGGAAGGCCGTCGTGCTCTGCCCGACGAGCCCGTCGACCGGTTCGACGGGGCTGAGCAGGTGGATCCAGCCCTGCCACGACGGATCGACCGCCGACAGGTCGATCGATACGAGCGGATGCAGGTGGCGCGCGAGCGCGGCAGCGGGCTCGGCGAACACGTCGGCATCGGACGGATAGACCTTCAGGCCAGGTTGAGGCGTGACGATGTTTTCGATCATGATCGGGGTTAGCACTGTGACGGTTCAGCAAGGCTACACGAGCGCATGCGAAGGCCGGATGAGTGCCCGGTGCCGCTGCAGCGCGCCCGAAGCGCATCCGTTTCGTCCATCCACCCGATCGGTCGCGCAAGCATCCGCACCGATCCGTCTGGAGATCACCTTCTTGATAATAGTTGATAACCGGGATACGCTCCGTGCATCGAATTCATCGCAGTCGGGAGGTCGCCATGATCAGTGCGGAACTGGGCCAGCAACTGGAGGCTTACGTCGCGAAGCTGGTCGAATCGGGGCGTTACGGATCCAAGAGCGAGGTGCTTCGCGAAGGCGTGCGGCTGATCCAGGATCGCGAGGCGCAATTGAACGCGCTGGATGCGGTGATCGCGCGCAGCCTGGCCGATGCGGAAGCCGGACGCGGCGCCGATGCGGCGGAGGTGTTCGATCGTCTCGAGGCGAAGTACCGGGCCCGGGCGGATCGTCAGGACTGACCGTGCGGCTGTCTGATTTCGCGATTGCTGAACTTGAAGCGATCGCCGATTACATCGCGCGTGACAATCCGCAACGTGCGGTGACTTTCGTGCGGGAGATTCGCGACAAGTGCCTGAGTCTTGCCGCGATGCCGTTGGCGTTTCCGCTGGTGCCGCGTTTCGAGCGCCACGGTGTGCGTCATCGCGTGTACGGCAACTATCAGATCTTCTATCGGGTCGTCGGCGATCCGCCGGTGCGGATCGACATTCTTCACGTCCTGCACGGCGCGAGGGACTACGCGTCGATTCTGTTCTGAGCGAATGCGCGTATCGCATCGGGCCTGGAATGCGAGAACCCGGCCGTAGCCGGGTTCGTTCGAACCGGATTGCGTCACGCGCACAGCGCCTGCCCGGCCCGTCGACGCATCAACTTCGATCGTGACGACGCCGGCCGGCACGTCACCCGCCGCCATCGTCAATGCCCCGACGCCTCCTCCAGCGTCAGGTGCTTCGTCTCCGGCGCCCACGCGATCGATACGAGCATCCCCACCAGCAGCACGCCCGCCAGCGCGAACATCGTCGCGTGAAACCCGAGCGTCGCGATGCCGACCGGCAGCAGGAACGTGCCGATCGCCGAGCCGAGCCGGCTGCACGCGATCGCGAGGCCCACGCCGCTCGCGCGCACTTCGGTCGGGAAGCACTCGGGCGGGAACACGCCGACGAGATTGCTGAACGCCGACATCGTCAGCGTGAAGACCGCGAACGCGACGATCATCGCGATGGCCGCCGCCGACGGCAGTACCGCGAGCGCGACGAGCGATGCGCACGTCACCGCGAACGAGCCGATCAGGAAGCCGCGCCGCGACAGCCGGATCGTCAGCCAGATGCCGATCAGCGCGCCCAGCACGAGGAAGCCGTTCAGCAGCAGGTCCGCGCCGAAGCCTTCGGCGAGGCCGATCGTCTTCAGGATCGTCGGCAGGAACGTGTAGATCGCGAAGTACGGAATCACGAGGCACACGAAGAACGCGCAGTTGAAGGCCGTCCGCCGGATCAGGTCGGGCTGGAACAAGCGCGAGAAGCCCGCATTCGCATGCGGTTCGGCCGAGCCGTCGAGCATCACGTGCGGCCCGAAATGCTTCGCGACGATCGCGCGCGCCTCCTGCACGCGGCCCTTGCCGAGCAGCCAGCGCGGCGATTCCGGCGTGCCGATCCGCAGCACGAGCACGACCAGCGCGGGCAACGCGGCCGACGCGAGCAGCCAGCGCCATGCGTCCGGCGTGACATCGCTGTACGCCAGGCCGAGCACGTTCGCGGCCACATAGCCGATCGTCCAGATCACGCTGAACGAACCGAGCAGCGCGCCGCGATGCTTGCGCGGCGAGAATTCGGCGAGGATCGCGTGGCCGACCGTGAAATCGCCGCCCATCCCGAAGCCGATCAGCACGCGCAGCACGCATAGTTCGAGCGGCGAGCTGACGTAGAACTGCGCGAACGCGGCCGCCGTGATGATCACGAAGCTCGTCAGGAAGATCTTCTGCCGGCCCATCCGATCGGACAGCCAGCCGAACACGAGGCTGCCGAAGAAGATGCCGATCAGCGCCGAGCTGCCGATCATCCCCATCCAGAATGCGTCGATCGGCATCTGCTTGCCGAGCGCGGCGAGCGCATAGCCGATCGTGCCGAGCGTGTAGCCCTCGGTGAAATGCGCGCCGAACGTCAGGCCGGCGATCTTCACGTGGAAGCGGTTGAGCGGCACGTCGTCGAGCGCGACGGGGCGGTGCGGCGCATCGGCGCCGCGCGGCAGCGGCAACGCGCGCGCGGTGCCGGATGGAACGTTGGCTTGGGTCAAGCTGCCTCCGGAATTGTCATGCATGGGGCGGGCGTCGGACGACGCCGCGCGAGCCGTGCGAGGCGCCGCGCGGCCGGGCGGCGCGCGGCGCGGATCGACCGCGGGGAGCGGTCAGCGGCCGAGGCCGGCCATCAGCGTGTACTTGAGTTCCACGTATTCGTCGAGGCCGTACTTCGAGCCTTCGCGGCCGAGCCCCGATTGCTTGACGCCGCCGAACGGCGCGACTTCGGTCGAGATGATCCCGTCGTTGACGCCGACCATCCCGCTTTCCAGCGCGCCCGACACACGCCATGCGCGGCCGAGGTCGCGCGTATAGAAGTACGCGGACAGCCCGAACGGCGTGTCGTTGGCCGCGGCGACGGCTTCCTCTTCGGTCGCGAAGCGGAAGCAGCCGGCGACGGGGCCGAAGGTTTCCTCTTCGGCGATCAGCATGTCGGGTGTCATGCCGGTCAGCACGGTCGGCTCGTAGAACGTGCCGCCGAGCGCGTGACGCTTGCCGCCGGTCAGCGCGTGCGCGCCCTTCGCGGTCGCATCGGCCACGTGCCGCTCGACCTTGGCGAGCGCCGCTTCGTTGATCAGCGGCCCCTGGTCGACTTCACCGGCGAGCGCATTGCCGACGCGCAGCTTTCGCACGGCGTCCGCCAGCTTGCGCGTGAACGCGTCGTACACGCCGTCCTGCACGAGGAAGCGGTTCACGCACACGCAGGTCTGCCCGGTATTGCGGAACTTCGACGCGATCGCGCCAACGACCGCGGCATCGAGATCGGCATCGTCGAACACGATGAACGGCGCGTTGCCGCCGAGTTCGAGCGACAGCTTCTTCAGCGTGTCGGCCGACTGCTTCGCGAGCAGCTTGCCGACCCGCGTCGAGCCCGTGAACGACAGCTTGCGCACGACGGACGAACTCGTCAGCGTTTCGCCGATCGCGACCGCGTCGCCCGACACCACGTTGAACACGCCGGCCGGCACGCCTGCACGCTCGGCGAGCACCGCGAGCGCGAACGCCGACAGCGGCGTTTCCTCGGATGGCTTCAGCACCATCGTGCAGCCGGCCGCGAGTGCGGGGCCGGCCTTGCGCGTGATCATCGCGAGCGGGAAATTCCACGGCGTGATCGCCGCGACGACGCCGACCGGCTCGCGCGTGACGACGATCTGCGAATCCGGCTTCGGGCTCGGGATCACGTCGCCGTACATGCGCTTCGCTTCTTCCGCGAACCATTCGAGAAAGCTCGCCGCGTAGGCCACTTCGCCGCGTGCTTCCGCGAGCGGCTTGCCCTGCTCGCGCGTCAGCAGTTCGGCGAGCGCGTCGCGGTGTTCGAGCATCAGTTCGCCCCAGCGCTTGACGCGGGCGCCGCGTTCCTTCGCGGTCAGCGAACGCCACGCGGGGAACGCGTGCGCGGCCGCATCGATCGCACGCTGCGTGTCGTCGGCGCCGCCTTTCGCGACCTTTGCGATCGTTTCGCCGGTCGCCGGGTTCAGCACCGGATAGGTTGCGTCGCTCGCGCCGTGCGATTCGTACCATTCACCGCCGATGTAATGGCCGGTCCTCAGAAATTCGTTCATCGTCTGTCGTTCCTTCCTTCAGTGCTTCAGTCCGTCGCGAAACTGCCCTGCGCCGCGCGCGATTCGCGCGCGATGCGCTTGCCGGCCGTGTAGTCGTTGATCAGGTCGCACGGCGTGTAGTTGCGTTCCAGTTCGTGCAGCTCTTCGTCGGTCAGCCGCGTTTCGAGCGCGCCGAGCGCGCTGTCGAACTGCGCGACGGAATCCGCGCCGACCAGCATGCTCGCGATGCCCGGGCGGCTCAGCACCCACGCCTGCGCGATCTGCGCGGGCGGCACGCCGCGCCGCTTCGCGACCTTCGCGACCGACGCGGCGATCGCGAGCGATGATGCGTCGCCGTACATCTGCGCGGTGAAGAAGTCGGTCTGGTTGCGCGTGGATTGCGGCTCGCAGGTCAGCAGCCCGCGCGCGAGCGGGCTGAACACCGACACGCCGACACCCTGGTCGATGCAGTACGGCACCATTTCGCGCTCTTCCTCGCGATACGCGAGGTTGAGCTGCAGCTGCATGTTGATCGGCTTGTCCCAGCCGTTTCGTTCGCATGCCTGCATGATCTTCGCGAACTGCCACGTGTACATCGTCGATACGCCGATATAGCGCGCCTTGCCGGCGCGCACGATGTCGTGCAGCGTGCTCATCGTTTCCTCGACGGGTGTATTCACGTCGAAGAAATGCAGCATGAAGATGTCGACGTAATCCATCCCGAGCCGCTTCAGCGAGCCGTCGATGCCGTCGAGCACGTGCTTGCGCGAATGGCCGCCCGCGTTCGGATAGCTGCCCATGTCGTAGCCGACCTTGGTCGTCACGACGAGCTCCTCGCGGCGCGCGTTGCGCTTCAGGATGCGGCCGACCACTTCCTCGCCGACGCCCGTCGAATAGAAATCGGCGAGATCGATGAAGTTGACGCCGGCGTCGAGCGCGCGGCGCACGATCGGCTCGCTCTGCGCTTCGTCGAAGATCCACGGCTTCCACTCGGGCGTGCCCATGTTCATTGTGCCGAGACACAGGCGGGACACCTTCAGGCCGGACTGGCCGAGGCGGACGTATTCCATGCTTCCTCCTGGTGCGGCCTTGCCGGCCGTGCGTTGTCTGTCAGTTCTTTTTCGGCGTGTAGAACGGGTTCGACACGTCGCGCGCGGCGGCGAACACGGCATCGCGATGCGGCAGCCCTTCCATCGCGGCGACGATCGCGTTGCGGCACGCGCGGTAGTTGTTCTCGAACACCGCGTCGAGGTCGTCGGTCTGCGGGTTCACCCAGTTGGCCGACACGACGACCCAGTCGTTCTCCGCTTCGGGCGGCAGCGTGCCGTTCTCGAGCGCTTCGGCCACGGCCTTCGCGATGCCGGCCTGCGATGCGCCCCACGTGGCATTGCCGTGGAAGTCGCCGGCGATCTGCGCCTTGTTCACGTACAGCGTGAGCGGCTTGGTCGGCACGCCCGGCTGCGCGATCACGACGAACGGCGCATGGCCGGCCGACGGCGTCGCGAGCGCGGTCGCGAAGGCCTGCCCGGCCGGGCCGTTGCGCGGGCCGACCAGCACGTTGATGTGCGCGAGGTTGACGCCGGGGCCTTCGAAGCCTTCGCCGATGAAAAGCTGCCTGGATTGGGATGCGGTCATTGCGGTGTCTCGTCGATGAGGTTGGGTGTGAGGCGATTGTGGTGGGCCGCGACACGGCCGGTGAATCGATGTTTTCTGATCGAGGTATGAGTTTTCGTCGTCTCCGGGAAAGCCCTTGACCCGGCACGCAGACGCCCGCCGGGCGGCCCGCGGCCGCCGTTCTGACGACGGGCGGCGTGGGGCGGGCGGAAGGGCGTTCGCGTTCCGGCTCCGGGTTTGTCATACCCGGGCAGGGGTTGGAGGGCCGGGCGCATCCGGACAACAATCGGCGTACTCCGAGCCCTATCTTTCGTCTTCCCTTCCATTTTCGAAAGCGAGTAATTCCGATGGCTGCCATTGAGAAATCCGACGCTTCGCGCCCGCATCCCCAGGGGGAGCACGCGTTCCAGGCGACTTCCTCCGGGGCGGAGAACCTGGGGCGGCCCGGCGCTTTCTCGAAGCCCGACTGGTCGAAACTGACGTCGCTCGACCCCGAGCTGATCCGCGCATTCGTCGCCGTCGTCGAAAGCGGCGGCTTCACCGCGGCGGCCCGGCAGCTGCATCGCACGCAGTCGACGATCAGCCTGCGCATCCGCACGCTCGAGGAGCGACTCGACACGCACCTGTTCATGCGCAACAGCCGGCGGCTCGAGCTGTCGCGCGACGGCGAGAATTTCCTGATTCACGCCCGGCGGATCATCCAGGTGCAGAACGATGCGATCCGTGCGCTGAAGCAGGCGAGCAGCGATCGCGGCATCGTGCGTTTCGGGTTGCCGGAGGACTACGCGGAGCTGTGGCTGCCCGACCTGCTGAAGTCGTTCTATGCGCTGCGGCCGGGTGCGCGCCTGCACGTGCATTGCCGCACGTCGCTCGAACTGCTCGAGCGGCTGCAGGCCGGCGAGCTCGACGTCGCGCTTGTCGTGCGGCACGGGCCGAACGCGGGCGGGCGGCTGCTCGGCCGTCACGATGTCGTGTGGGCCGCGCACCGGGATTTCGCGCTCGGCCCGCATGCGTCGGTGCCGCTCGCGCTGTTTCCCGAGACGTGCTGCTACCGGCAGCGCGGGCTGCAGGCGCTGGCGACGGCCGAGCGGCCGTATCACGTCGTCTATACGAGCCAGAGCCCGACCGGCATCAAGATCGCGGTGAACCACGGCGCGGCCGTGACGATGATCGATCGCTGCACGCTGCCCGGGAACTGGCGCGTGCTCGGCGAGGCGGACGGGCTGCCGCCGCTGCCGGCGGCCGATCTCGAGCTGCATCGCTCGCCCGGCATCTGCGATCCGCTGACCGACGATCTCGTCTCGCTGATCGAATCGATGGTCGACGAACGGCGGCGCGCGTCGCTCGAGGCGTTCGCGTAACGCGGCGATCGCGAAGGGGCGGCGGCGCGCGCGGGGCGCGATCGCGACGCCCGCATGCCGCTTTTTGCACGGCCGCCCCGTTTTTTTGCACGACGTTTATGCGGTCTCTTCTAAGCTGGGGGTGTGTCGAACAGCCGGGACGGCTTCCGTCCGCTCCATGACCTTCATCCATCCGTTTCCCGCCTTCGATGTCGCCGGCCGCCAGGTGCGCGCCGGTACCCGTACCAACGTCATTCCGTTTCCACCGCCGCGCCCGCGCCTGCAGTTGCCCGTCACGTTGACGGCCGATTCGGGCGAACACGCGCGCGACCGGCTGGCCGCGCTGCTGCATTCGCCGCTCGGCGTGTACGTCGTCCGCGCGCGCGCCGTGCGCGACGTGATCCACGTGCACTTCGACATCGCGCCGGAAGACCTGGATTTCACGCTGCACATGCTGATCGCGCAGCAGGCCGATGCGGTGATCGGGCCCGTCGCGCGCCGGTTGCGTGTCGGGCCGAAGGCCCGGTGAAACCGGGAACGGTTGTTGCTCATGCGTTGATGGTTCGTCTGCGCCGCACCGGTTCGCCGGTCGCCATGTTGCCCGCCAGCCGGTGGCGGCGGACGTTCGTGCGCCGCGCCGTACGCGGCGCCACCCCCTGAATACGGAGTGTCCATGTACCTGTCGGAAGAAGTGCATGTCGCGCGGCCGGCAAGCCGCCGCGCGCGGACGGCGGCGCTGCCGTCGGGCCAGCAGCTCGCGCGTCAGCTCCTGACGACGGTGCGCGTGGCGGAAGTGCTGCTGCATCAGGCGATCGTTTTGCCTGCCAGGCATCAGTGGTCGGTCGACACCGAGCGGGTCGACGCGATCGGGGGGCCGCTCGCGGCCTGGGAGAGCTGTGTGACCTGGCGTATCGGCAAGGTGTTCGGGGCGACGGTCAGCCCGGCCGCGCGCGTCAACGATCCCGGCCAGGTCGCGGTCGAGATCCGGCTCTGTCTGCCTGAGCAGGAATATGTGGCCGAGCGGCGCGTGAGCATCTTCGGCCACCGCCACGGCAACCGGTTCGGTGCGACGCTGTCGGTCGCGTCGGGCGCGCAGTGGGGCTGGCAACGTGCCGAGCACATCGCGCCGGAACACCGGATGGTGTACGGCGATACGCTCGAGGCACTCGTCGATGCGATCGCCGCGAACGTCAACGCGGCGCTGGCCGAGGCCGGGCTCGGTACGACGCGCTGATTACGCGTCGCCGGTCTGCCCGGTTTGCCGCTGCAGGTCTTCCATCAACTGTTCCGCGAGAAAGTCGCACGGCGGCCGCTTCGATTTCGTGCTGCGCGCGAGGATCAGCTCGAGCGGCGGCAGGTCGGGCAACCCGTGCGAGCGGCCGAGCATCGACAGTTGCGCGGGAATCGCGCAGCGTGCGAGCGGCGCGACCGCGAGCCCGGCCTCGACCATGCTGAGCAGCCCGAGCAGGCTCGGGCTTTCATACGACGTGCGGTACGGCACCTTCGCGCGTTCGAGGCTGCGGATCGCGTTCTCGCGCGCGACGCTGCCCGGCATGAACACCGCGATCGGCAGCGGCCGCTCCTCCCATACGCGCGGCCCGTTCGTCATCGCGGCCCACGCCATCGGCTCGTGGCGGATGAAATCGCCGGTCAGCCCCTTGATGCGCGTACCGCACACGAGATCGACGGTGCCGTCCTTGATCAGCGGCGCGAGCGCGCTGCTGGGCAGCCCCATCACCTGGATCTCGACCTTCGGGTAGGTTGCCGAGAATTTCTTCAGGACGGACGGCAGCAGCGACGACGCATAGTCGTCCGGCACGCCGATCACGACCTTGCCGGTCACTTCCGGCCGCACGACGGCCGCCCATGCCTCGTCGCGCAGCGCCAGCATTCGTCTGGCGAATCCCAGCAGGACCTCGCCTTCGCGCGTCAGCACGATGCTGCGCGGCTTGCGCACGAACAGCGGCCGGCCGATCGCGTCTTCCAGGCTCTTGATCTGCATGCTCACGGCCGACTGCGAGCGGTTCACGGCTTCGGCCGCGCGGGTCATGTTGCCGGTCTCCGCGACGGCGACGACGGTGGTCAGCACGTCGTGATCGAGCATCTTCATCGGTATCAGGAAAACTGAACGTAACGATCAGCATTATGCGTTTTTATTGTTGATGTGTGTCTGCCATAGTGCGATCACGCTGGCGTTTCGCCCGAAGGGTGTACGGCGGTCGGGCCGGCCAAGCCGGCGGGCGGGACTGAACAAGGAAGCGTGGTGTATCGATGATCGACCATCCGTTGCGCGCCGCACTGGCCGCGGAATTGCATGCCCGGCCGTTCCTGCGGCTCGCCGAAGCCGTGTCGCTCACGCACTACGCGATCTACGCGGACGGCCAGCCCGACATCCACGAAACGCTGCTGCACGCGCTGTGCCGCGATACCGGCATCGCCGCGCCGCACGAAGGCGCGACGCACTACGCGGTGCAGTCGCCGTGCGGCTGGCACCTGAAGTGGGAGCGCCACACCGAATTCTCGACCTTCACGTTCGTCGCGCCGCGCCGCGACACCGGCTACTTCGACGATCTCGCGATCGAAGGCATTCCGGCCGCGTGGTTCGCGCGGCTGGCCGGCATCCGTTTCGTAGCAGTCCGGATGGAACTGCTGTCGGGCGATGCCGCGTGGCTCGTCTGCGGCGACCTGCGGCGCTGGATCGACGGGCCCGCGCTCGTCGGCAGCAGCGTGCTCGGCGGCGGCAAGGTGTTCTGCGACTGGCACGTGCGCGACGACGGCTTCATGCGCTTTCTCGTCGTCGACGAGGATTTCCGCGAGGAGCAGGGCGGCCGCCTGCTGCAGCGCCTGTATGAAATCGAAACGTACCGGATGATGGCGCTGCTTGCGCTGCCCGTCGCGCGCCGGATGAGCCGCGAGCTCGACGAGATCCATGCTGCGCTGCATGCATTGATGCAGCGGATG
Organism: Burkholderia pulmonis; assembly: GCF_984667975.1. NCBI lineage: Bacteria > Pseudomonadati > Pseudomonadota > Betaproteobacteria > Burkholderiales > Burkholderiaceae > Burkholderia > Burkholderia pulmonis. Next base: position 2,986,994 of record NZ_OZ480187.1, on the reverse strand, counting down.
GACGCGAGCGGCACCGACGGCGACGATACGGCGCTGCTCGTCAAGCTCACGCATCTCGCGGTGCGGGTCGAATCGCTGGCGGGGGCGGGCGCGCGCTTCAGTGCGTCACGCGCATACGAAAAGCTCGTGCTGGCGCGTATTCACGAACTGCGCGAAGAGCGGATCGAAGGGATGCCGACGATCGCCGAATTCATGGAGCGGCGTTTCGCGCCCGCAATGGAAACGTGCCGCAGCGTGTGGGCGCGCCACGAGCAGATCGCCGCGCGGATCGCCCGCGCGGTCGACCTGTTGAGGACGCGCGTGAATCTCGCGCAGGAAAAGGACGTGACGCGCCTGCTGGCGGGAATGGAGCGCACCGCGCGCAACCAGCTTCATCTGCAGCACGCGGTCGAAGGGCTGTCGGTGGCGGCCATTTCGTACTACGTGCTGTCGCTCGCAACGGCGGCGTTCAAGGCGCTGCACGTGATGAACCTGCCGGTCGATCCGGAACTGGCGGAAGGTTTGCTGATCGCGCCGGTCGTGTTTGCCGTGATTCACATTACGCGGCGCACGCGTGCGCAGCTGGCGCGATCGGAAGCGGGGCAGGACGGTACGCCTGCGCATGCGGCGGTGTTGAAGCAGGCCGGTTAGACCAACGAAAACATAATCAAGGAAAGGAGTGGAGATGACTTTTTCGCACAATCAAGCAGGGTTTCATGGCGGTTTCGATGCCGCGTTCGACGAGCCGGCAGCGGACGATGCCGGTGTGCCGGAGGCGGCGCGCGTGACGTCGTATCAGGCCGTGCTGCAGGAGCCGATGACGTCGCTCGTCGGGAATACGCACGATCGACCGGATGTCGCGGCAGTAGCGATTCTCGGGTACAACTGACGCGGCAGAACGTGCGTTTCGCCCGGTCGCGGAGGGCTCGCATGCGTGCGTCGCCGGGCTAGTCGCCGGCACGCATGCGCGGCATCGTCGGGTAATTGACCCACCGGGCGTCGACCTTGCGGCCGGGCAGAAAATGAAACTCGATATGACCGTCGTGCCTGTCCGGCAGCGCGGGCACGGCGACGTCGGTTTCATCGATTTCAGGCGCCTGGTTCCGGGCGTCTTCTTCTGGCGTCAGGTCGTATGTGATCCTGACGTGCCAATTCTTCTTGCTCCGCGGGACGCTCATGCAGCACACCGTGCCGCCGCCGAACTGGCGCGCGTGCACGCTGCCGGCGCCGAAGCCGTCGACCACGAAGTTGTAGACACCGCGCTCGGTGTAATTGAATCCGACGACGCGATACGGGCCGTCAGCCAGCATCTGTGCGCGTAGCGTCCCCGCAGCCCCCGTCAGCATCGCGGTGATGGCCAGCGGCGCGAGTGCAAAGCGGCGCAGCTGATTCGGCATGTCGATGCTGCCGTGAGTCGGTTCGTGTCCGGCGAGTCGTCGCCGGTGATGTGCGCGAACCCGGTATTTCCCGCGGCGGCCGGTGTCATCGCTGGCGCGTCGCCGCTCCCTTCCCGTGCGCGAGCGCCAGCTCGACGAATGCACGCGCGGCCGCGCTCCGGTACGCGCCCTTGCGCTGCAGCAACACGGCCGTGCGCCGCAATACGGCCGGATCGAGCGCGACGGCGACCAGATCGTCGTGGCCGGTCGCGATCGTCGCGGGCAGCAGCGTCGCGAGGCTCGTGCGGCGCACGATCTCGATCACCGCGCCGAGCGAATTCGCCTCCATCAGCACGCGCGGCTGCACGTCGTGCTCGCGGAAATAGCGGTCGATCTGCACGCGCGTCGCGAATTCGGCGGTGAGCAGCACGAGCGTCGCGTCATGCAGCGTGCGCAGGCCGGCCTTGCGTTTTCCGGCGAGCGCATGCCCGCGGTTCACGACGAGCGCGAGCGTTTCGACCAGCAGCGTCTGCGCTTCGATATCCGCCGTTTGCACATCCTCGAATGCAATGCCGACATCGAGCTCGTCGTCGACGAGCAGCGCCTCGATGCGCTCCTGCGACATCTCGCGCACCGACAGCGACACGTCGGGATAGCGGCCGTGAAACGCTTCGACGAGCGGCCCGACGAGATAGCTCGTGAAGGTCGGCGTGACCGCAATGCGCAGCGAGCCGCGGCTCAGGTCCTGCACGTCGTGAATCGCGCGCCGGCCTTCCGCGAGATCGTGCAGCGCCTGCCGCGCATAGCGGAAATAGACATCGCCGGCGTCCGTCAGCTTCGTGACGCGCCCGGTGCGATCGAACAGTTGCGCACCGAGCGTCTCCTCGAGCTGGCGGATCTGCTGCGACAGCGCGGGTTGCGACACGTGCAGCGCGGCGGCCGCACGCGTGAAGCTGCGGTGTTCGGCCACGGCGAGGAAGTAGTTGATATGGCGCAGCAGCATGGCGATTCCTATAAGTCGTGCTTATCCAGTAGATCATAAATCAGTCTTTTACGTTATTGGAAGTCCGGCGTAACCTGCTCTTCATCGATTCCACCTGCACCGGAGAACACGCGATGAAGGACATCATTGAAGGCTTCCTGAAGTTCCAGCGCGACGCCTATCCGGAACGCGCCGCGCTGTTCCGCGATCTCGCCCGAAGCCAGAACCCGCGGGCGCTGTTCATTTCGTGCTCGGACAGCCGCCTCGTACCCGAACTCGTCACGCAGCGCGAACCGGGTGACCTGTTCGTGATCCGCAATGCCGGCAACATCGTGCCGTCGTACGGCCCCGAGCCGGGCGGCGTGTCGGCGTCGGTCGAATATGCGGTCGCCGCGCTGCGCGTGACCGACGTCGTGATCTGCGGGCATTCCGATTGCGGCGCGATGACCGCGATCGCGACGTGCCAGTGCATGGACCACATGCCGGCCGTTGGCCACTGGCTGCGCTATGCCGATTCGGCGCGCGTCGTGAACGAGGCGCGTACGCATCACAGCGAACGCGATCGGATCGACTCGATGGTGCGCGAGAACGTCGTCGCGCAACTGGCCAACCTGAAGACGCACCCCGCCGTGCGGCTCGCGCTCGAAGAAGGGCGACTTGCGCTGCACGGCTGGGTCTACGACATCGAATCGGGCTGCATCGACGCCCATGACGGCGCGACCGGCCGGTTCGTGTCCCTCGCGGACCATCCCGGTGTCCGCGCCACTCCCGCGACGCTTCCGGTCGCGGCCTGAATCCGGATTGCTCCCACCCCACTACGAGGAATTGTCATGATCCAGTCCCAGCACAGCCAGACTGCCCGCCACGCACTTGCGGAAACCGTCGTCCTCGCGAAGGCGCGTAAAGACCTGTCGTTCGCGCAGCTCACCGAAGGCACGGGCCTGAGCGAAGCGTTCGTCACGGCCGCGCTGCTCGGCCAGCATGCGCTGCCGGCCGATGCGGCGCGCGTCGTCGCCGACAAGCTCGGCCTCGACGACGATGCGGTGCTGTTGCTGCAGACGATCCCGCTGCGCGGCAGCATCGACGATCGCGTGCCGACCGATCCGACGATCTACCGCTTCTACGAAATGCTGCAGGTGTACGGCACGACGCTGAAGGCGCTCGTCCACGAGAAGTTCGGCGACGGCATCATCAGCGCGATCAATTTCCGGCTCGACGTGAAGAAGGTCGACGATCCCGAAGGCGGTTCGCGCGCGGTGATCACGCTCGACGGCAAGTACCTGCCGACCAAGCCGTTCTGACGCCCGCGCGGTGCCGCAGCGGCGGTGCCGCACCGGTTCGCCCGACGTGCGCCGGCCATCGGCCGGCGCGCGTTCCCGCCATTCCGTTTCAACGAGGACACAGTCATGGATTTTGTGAAACGCACGATCGATCTCGCGATGAAGAACGTGGAAGAGGGCGGCCGCCCGTTCGCGACGGTGATCGTTCGCGACGGCGAGATCGTCGCTCAGAGTCCGAACCTCGTCGCGCAGACCAGCGACCCGACCGCGCACGCGGAGATCCTCGCGGTGCGCGACGCATGCCGCAAGCTCGGCACCGAACACCTGACCGACTGCGAGATCTACATCCTCGCGAGCCCGTGCCCGATGTGCCTCGGCTCGCTGTACTACTGCAGCCCGAAGCGCGTGATCTACATCACGACGCGCGAGGATTACGCGCCGTTCTACCGCGACGACCGCAAGTACTTCGAACTCGACACGTTCTATGCCGAATTTGCGAAGCCGATCGAGGAACGCCGGCTGCCGATGGTGCAGCAGAAGCACAGCGGCGCGATCGACGTGTACCGGCGCTGGAAGGAACTGAACGCGAAGTGACGTAACCCGCGCGGCGCCCGAGCCGCGCGTGGCAGCCTCCCCGGCTGCTCGTTTTCCCCACCCATCCGATTCGCCCGGCGGCGCCCGTGCCGCCGGGCGCCCGCACTGCAGCACGCGTTCGTGGCGTGCCCCGTTTTCCCACCTCCCCATACATCGATTCCGCTCAATGTCCGGAACGGAAATCCGCGATCCAAAAGGTTTTTGACACGTTTAAAAATTCGCCCTGGAGACGACGGAAACGTGCGGAAAGCCCGATGAAAACCGATGAAATGATCATGACAGCCAGTGCGCCGGCCGATGCCGGGCGACGCGGATTGCCGCGGATCGCCGTGCCTGTCCCCCGCCCGTTCTTCGTTGCGCCTTGCGTTCCGGACGAGGAATCGTTCGATTCCGCTCCACCGACGCTGCGCGACCGGTCGACCGGTCGCGCCTGACGCCCGAGTTTCGCCTACCTGCCCAATACGGACCATCATGAAACGGGATTCATTCAGTAACCCTGATGCATTGCATCGCGCGACGACGGACATGCTCAAGCCGAACGACGCATTCGTCCGAATCGAGAACGTCGTGAAGAAATTCGGCGACAGCACGGCCGTCGACAACGTGAACCTGACGATCGCGAAGAACGAGCTGTTCGCGCTGCTCGGCAGCTCCGGCTGCGGCAAGTCGACGCTGCTGCGCATGCTCGCCGGGCTCGAGACGGCCACCTCCGGCAAGATCTTCGTCGACGGCGAGGATCTCGCGTCGCTGCCGCCGTACCGCCGCCCGGTGAACATGATGTTCCAGTCCTACGCGCTGTTCCCGCACATGACGGTCGAATCGAACGTCGCGTTCGGCCTGAAGCAGGAAGGCACGCCGAAGAACGAGATCAGGGAGCGCGTGGCCGATGCGCTCGCGCTCGTGCAGATGAGCAAGTACACGAAGCGCAAGCCGCACCAGCTCTCCGGCGGCCAGCAGCAGCGCGTCGCGCTGGCCCGCTCGCTGGTCAAGCGCCCGAAGCTGCTGCTGCTCGACGAGCCGATGTCCGCGCTCGACAAGAAGATCCGCCAGAAGACCCAGCTCGAACTCGTGAACATCATCGAGAAGGTCGACGTGACCTGCGTGATGGTCACGCACGACCAGGAAGAGGCGATGACGATGGCCAGCCGCCTCGCGGTGATGAGCGAAGGCAAGATCGTGCAGATCGGCGCGCCGGGCGAGGTGTACGAGTTTCCGAACAGCCGCTTCTCCGCCGAGTTCATCGGCTCGACCAACCTGTTCGAGGGCCGCGTGGTCGAGGACGAACCCGATCACATCTTCGTCGAGAGCGACGACCTCGAAGCACGCATGCACGTGAGCCACGGCATCACCGGCCCGCTCGGCATGCCGGTCGGCATCTCGGTGCGCCCGGAGCGCGTGCACGTGTCGCGCGAGAAGCCGGGCTCGAAACACAACTGGGCGCGCGGCGTGGTGACCGACATCGCGTACATGGGCAGCTACTCGCTGTACCACGTGCGCCTGCCGAGCGGCAAGACGGTCGTGTCGAACCTGTCGAGCTCGCACCTGATGAGCGACGATGCGCCGGCGTGGAACGACGACGTGTTCGTGTCGTGGTCGCCCGCCAGCGGCGTCGTGCTGACGCAATGAGGACGACACGATGAGAACCTCCGCTTCCACGCCCTCCACGCCGGTGTCGACCGGCGCCGCGAGCGCCGGCGCCGGCCGGTCGCGCCCGGGCCGCTTCGCCGTGCTGTCGCGCTTCCTGCCGTCGGGCCGCAGCGTCGCGATCGGCGTGCCGTTCCTGTGGCTCGCCGTGTTCTTCGCGCTGCCGTTCGTGCTGGTGCTGAAGATCAGCTTCGCCGACCAGGTGATGGGCATCCCGCCGTACACGTCGCTCGTCGAGTTCAAGGACGGCGTCGTGCACTTCGCGCTGCAGCTGTCGCACTACGCGTTCCTGCTGCAGGACGACCTGTACATCGCGACCTACCTCAGCTCGCTGAAGATGGCCGCCGTGTCGACGGTGCTGTGCCTGCTGATCGGGTACCCGATGGCGTACTACATCGCGCGCTCGGAACCGAACCGCCGCAACGTGCTGATGATGGCCGTGATGCTGCCGTTCTGGACCTCGTTCCTGATCCGCGTGTACGCCTGGATCGGCATCCTGAAGGACGACGGCCTGCTGAACCACACGCTGATCGCGCTCGGCATCATCCACACGCCGCTGCGCCTCTATCACAGCGATGCGGGCGTCTACATCGGGATGGTCTATTCGTACCTGCCGTTCATGGTGATGCCGCTGTACGCGCACCTCGTGAAGATGGACCTGACGCTGCTCGAAGCCGCATACGACCTCGGGGCGAAGCCGTGGGTCGCGTTCACGCGCATCACGCTGCCGCTGTCGAAGAACGGGATCATCGCCGGCAGCCTGCTGGTGTTCATCCCGGCGGTGGGCGAGTACGTGATTCCGGAGCTGCTCGGCGGGGCCGACACGCTGATGATCGGCCGCGTGATGTGGGATGAATTCTTCAACAACATGGACTGGCCGATGGCGTCCGCGGTGACGGTCGCGATGGTGATGCTGCTGCTGGTGCCGATGGCGCTGTTCCAGTACTACCAGGTCAAGGAACTGGAGGACGCGAAATGATCAAGCCGAGCAAACCGCTGTCGACGGGCGTTCTCGCCTTCGGCTTCCTGTTCCTGTACATCCCGATCATCAGCCTGATCGTGTACTCGTTCAACGAGTCGAAGCTGGTGACGGTGTGGTCGGGCTTCTCGCTGAAGTGGTATGCGGCGCTGCTGCAGGACGACGAGTTGCTGACGGCCGCGTGGCTGTCGCTGAAGATCGGCCTGCTGACGGCCACCGCGTCGGTGGTGATCGGCACGTGGGCGGGCTTCGTGCTCGCGCGCTTCGGCCGCTTCCGGGGCTTCACGCTGTACACGGGGATGATCAACGCGCCGCTGGTGATTCCGGAGGTGATCCAGGGCATCTCGCTGCTGCTGCTGTTCGTGGCGCTGGAGCAGATGTTCGGGTGGCCGAAGGGTCGCGGGATGGTGACGATCTGGATCGGTCACGTGATGTTGTGCGTGTCGTACGTGGCGATCATCGTGCAGTCGCGCGTGAAGGAGATGAACAAATCGCTGGAGGAGGCCGCGCTGGATCTGGGTGCGACGCCGCTGAAGGTGTTCTTCGTGGTGACGCTGCCGCTGATCTCGCAGGCGCTGCTGTCGGGGTGGCTGCTGTCGTTCACGCTGTCGATCGACGACCTGGTGCTGTCGGCGTTCCTGTCGGGGCCGGGGTCGACGACGCTGCCGCTGGTGGTGTTCTCGCGCGTGCGGCTGGGGCTGAACCCGGAGATGAACGCGCTGGCGACGCTGTTCATCACGGCCGTGACGATCGGCGTGATCGTCGTGAACCGGATGATGATCGCGCGGGAACGACGCCGCATGGCTGACTTGAAGGCGGCGTTCGCGATGGCGTGAGCGCACGCGTGACGGCGTGACGAAAGCGACGGCGGGTGCAGCGGGCCCGCCGTTTGCGTGAGTCGAGCGCTTGCGGGGCAGCGTCGCCGGACGGTCGTGTGCCGCGTGCTTTGCTGGCATCATGTCAGACAATTCCACGACATGCGATCCTGCCATGTACTGCCACCTGACAAGAAGAATGGCGCCGATGATCGGCATTGCCGTCGCCGCGATGAGCCACGGGCAATGGGCCGCCGCCGCATCGGACGCCGACGCCCGGACACTGCCGGCCGTCGGCACGACGTGGTGCTACAGCATCGGCGAGGGCCGCATGACGCCGATGACGCTCAAGGCCGTGCATGACGGCATCGCGAGCTATGACGTCGGGCCGGCCGCCGCGCCGGTGAAGATCGACGAGGACATCCCGACCTATACGACGCCGAATCCGGCGCGCCACGGCGAGCGCAGGCTGCTCGTGTTTCCGCTGAAGCAGGGCAAGCAGTGGGAGGACCGTTTCGACGAAACCGTGACCGCGAGCATCGGCCGCGGCTGGGCGTGGCACTACCGCTACAAGGCCGTTGCGTCGAGCGAGGTGATCGGTACGGAGAAGCGGCAGGTTGGCGCGGGCACGTACGACACGTTCGTGATCGTGCGCACCACGTCGTGGACCAAGAGCGATCCCGGTACTACCGATGCGACGCTGCGCGACATGGGCATGCATTGCGACAAGCCGGAGTGCACGGTGTCCGGTTACAGCAGGGAAGTGTCGTGGTATGCGCCGTCGGTCGGACGGGTCGTCCTGCGCGCGAATGTGCAGAGCGGGTTCGAACCTTCGATGGTCGATGGTTCGGCCGACGAGTCGCTGAAGAACGCGGGGGCGCTCGTGACCGAGCTGGTCGGCTACGGCGACGATGCCACCTGCAAGGCCGCACAGCCGTCGCGATTCGCGACGGTGCCTTCGGTGCCGGGATTCGGATTCCCGATGTGGCCGAACAATGCGTGGGAATTCCACATGGCGCGCGATATCGCGCGCGAATAGCACGGTCTCCACGCAGCGGGCGATGCGCGATGGTTGTGCGCTGCCCGCTCACGGTGCGGCACCCCCGACGTCCCTTTCACACAAGCGTGCTTCCGATGACAGCCCATTCCGACGTGATCCTTCGACTGACCGACACCGAGCAGCCGGCGGCCCGAGACTTCATCAGCCGCAAGCTCGGCGAATTCAACCATGCGATGACGGGGCGCACCGATGCTGCCGCGCTCGACGTCTACGTGACGGATCCCGCGACCGGCGAGGTATTGGGCGGCCTCACCGGCCGGACGTCGCTCGGCCTCTTCTTCATCGACCTGTTCTACCTGCCCGAGTCGCTGCGCGGCGGCGGATTCGGCAGCCGGCTGCTGCGCGAGGCCGAAACGGAAGCGAAGCGGCGCGGGTGCGCACGCGCGGTGCTCTACACGATCTCGTTCCAGGCGCCGGACTTCTACCGGAAGCAGGGTTACGAAGCATTCGGCGAAGTGCCGTGCGAGCCGGAAGGAACGTCGCGCGTATTCATGGTGAAGGCGCTGTAAACCGGTTCAACCGGTTCGCGGCGCGCGGTCAGATTCTCGTGGCGATCGCCTTCGGGATATAGCCGAGATGACCGGCCGGATCCACGAACCGGCCCCGGAAAAACCCTTCGCCTTGCTCGTCGGATTCGAACGTCAGCGTTGCCGGATCCAGCATGCGTTGCCAGAACGAATCGCGGCGAGCAATGTTGTCGATCGTTTGTGCCTTTCCGAGGATCGTGCCGGTCATCGTCGCATCCTTGTCGCTGAGCCCGCCGCTGAGGATGAGCGAGAAGCCGGGCGGAAGGGGAAACGTTCGATATATCTCCGACCAGCACAGTGTGCCGATGCCGCGCCGGCACAATTCCGGTGGCAGGATGAAGTCGCCGATGCGCATCGTGAACGACGGTACGGGCGATGGATGTTCGGGAAACCACTTCGCGTCGAGCGGGAATTTCGTGGCTGGCGTGGGCGATCCGGATGACGCGTCCAGGTATTCGAACTCGACAGTCACGCGGCCCGTGCAGTATTGGACGGACTGCCCGCCGGCCGCGTCGATCCCCTGCGCGATCGTCATCGTCGCGAGCCACGCGTTCTGCAGATCGGTGATCCGGTATCGATGCCGTGCGATGTCCATGGTGCATGTCCTTTTGCAGACACGATGACGGTGCTGGAATGCCGGCATCCCGGTGCGGCAGGCACGGCCGCCAGCCTGCCGCACCGGCCGGTGCCCCGTGCGAACGGCGACGGGGCACACGCTACCTGAATCAGCAATGCTCCAGCGCGTACGACAGATCGGCGATCAGGTCGTCCGGATGTTCGAGCCCGACCGATACGCGAATCAATCCTTCCGATACGCCTGCCGCGGCGCGCGCATCGGCCGGCACGCCCGAGTGCGTGGTCGATGCCGGATGGCAGATCAGCGATTCCGTGCCGCCGAGACTGACGGCCGACTTGAAGAGCGTCAGGTGGTTGATGAAGCGGAACGCCTGCTCGCGGCCGCCGTCGAGGATGAAGGCGAACGTCGAGCCGGGCCCGCTGCACTGGCGTTGATAGACGGCCTGGTAGGCCAGATCGTCGATGAACTCGGGATGCAGCACGCGCACCGGACGATGCGGATTGCCGGCGAGCCAGCGGGCGACCGCGCTGCCGCTGCGCGCCGCCTGCTGCATGCGCAGCACGAGCGTTTCCATCGAGCGCGTGATCATCCACGACGAATGCGGGTCGAGCTGCGAGCCGAGCGTGCTGCGGAGCGAGCGGATCTTCGTGATCAGGTCGCGGTTGCCGGTGACGCCGCCGGCGACGAGGTCGCTGTGCCCGCCGATGTATTTCGTCAGCGAGTACACGCTCAGGTCGATGCCGTGCCGCGACGGCTTCTGGTACAGCGGCCCGAGCAGCGTGTTGTCGCAGACCGACAGCGGCCGATAGCCGTGGCGCGCCTCGAACGCGTCGATCTCGCGGCGCAGCCCGTCGAGGTCGAACAGCGCGTTGGTCGGGTTGGCGGGCGTCTCGATGTAGCACATCCGCACGTTGCCCTTTTGCGCGGCGGCTTCGAGCGCGGCGCGGATCGCACCGGTGGACAGCCCGTCGGCAATCGCTTCGGAGCGAATGCCCCACTCGGGCAGGAACTTCGAGATCAGCGTCTCGGTGCCGCCGTACAGCGGCACCGACTGGACGACACAGTCGCCCGGCCGCAGGAACGTCAGCAGGATCGCCGCGATCGCGGACATGCCGCTCGACGTGACGACGGCGGCTTCTGAATCGTCGAGCAGTGCGAGGCGATCCTCGACGATCTCCAGGTTCGGGTGATTGAAGCGGCTGTAGACGAGGCCCGCGCCTTCGCCTTCCGGCAGCGGCTTGCGCCCGGCCACGACGTCGAAGAACTCGGCGCCGTCCTCGGCCGTGCGGAACGCGAACGTCGACGTGAGGAACACGGGCGGCTTCACCGATCCTTCCGACAGGAACGGATCGTAGCCGTACGACATCATCTGGGTTTCGGGATGGAGTTCCCGGTCTGCAATCTTGCGCTTGTGGTAGTTGCGATAGGCCATGCAGTGCTCCGTGCAGGGGTGGTGAGGAACGGCCGTTGCAGCGGCGGCATCACGCGTGCAGCGCCGGGTAGGCGCCGTTCGTGGCGGCCGCATGTGCCGATACTAACCCTAAGGCGCTGCTGCGTGACGCGCTACTGACACTATGGACAGGGTGTCGCCCGCTCGACGATCATGTCGTACAGCGCACGGGCGGCCGGCGACAGTTGCGCGCTCTTGCGCGTGACGAGCACGAGCGTGCGCGACACCGACGGCTCGACGAGCTCGATCGTGCGGATCATCGGATACGCATTCTTCTGGATCGCGAGCTTCGGCACGACGGCCGCGCCGAGCCCTTCCGCGACGAGCCCGAGCGCCGTCGAGCTGCGCTGTACTTCGTAGAATGAATGCAGCGACACGCCGCTTGTCTTCAGTGCGCCTTCGAGCAGCCCGCGATTGCCGCTCACTTCACCGGCGAAGATCAGCGGATGCGGCTGCAGCGCCGCCCAGCGGATGCGCCGCCGCTTCGCGAGCGGATGATCGTCGCGGCACACGAGCACATAGGGGTCGTGCGTGAGCGGCACGTTGACGAGTTCGGGGTGCTGGTCGCCGGCGATACTGATGCCGAATTCGGCCTCGCGTCGCAGCACGGCCTGCAGCACCGACGCCGATGCGTGATCGAGGATCTTCACGCGGTCGTGCGGCCGGTGCCCGGAGAACGCGCGCAGGATGCGCGGCAGGTACTGCACGCCGACCGTCGGCACGCACGCGATCGTGACGTCGCCGCGCTGGCTCAGGCCCGTCTCGCGGATTTCGGTCAGCGCGTCCGACAGCTCGTTCAGCAGCCGGCGCGCCTGCGGCAGGAAGCGCCGGCCGATCTCGGTCAGCGTGGTGCGGCGCGTCGTGCGCTCGACCAGCGCAACGCCGAGATACGATTCGAGCTTGCGCAGCCGCTGCGTGATCGCCGTTTGCGTGACGTGCAGCGTGTCGGCTGCCTGCCTGAAGCTGCCGCCGTCGGCAATGGCGACGAAAGCCTGGACACCGAGCGTATCGATCTTCATCAGAATTTTGAATCAATCACGATATTAAATTCATTTTACTGAAGGTTGGCGGTCGTCGCAGAATGCGCTGCATCGGCGGCTCGTCGCAGTCCGTATCAGGATGCGCCGCAGCTGCCCACGCCGACAAGGAGAACCATCATGACGACCCCACTCGATCAATACGCGAACCAGTACGTGCAGTTCGAGGACGAACGCACGCGGCCGGTGCGCGACCTGCTGGCCGCCGTGCCGAAGACGCCGATCCATACCGCGATCGACATCGGCTGCGGGCCCGGCAATTCGACGGAAGCGCTGATTGCCCGCGCGCCGGACGCGACGATCCACGGGATCGACGCGTCGGCGGACATGATCGCGGCCGCCCGCAAGCGCCTGCCCGCCTTGCGTTTCGATATCGCGGATGTCGCCACGTGGGACGATCCGGGCGGCTACGACCTGATCCTGTCGAACGCGGTGCTGCAATGGGTGCCGGCGCACGACACGCTGTTCCCGTCGCTCGTCGGCCGGCTTGCGCCGGGCGGCCATCTGGCGGTGCAGATGCCCGACAACCTCGACGAACCGGCGCACCGGCTGATGCGCGAAGTCGCCGCGGCCGGGCCGTGGGCAGACAAGCTGAAGGGGGCGGCGCGCACCGAGCGGTTCGATGCACGGTACTACTACGCGCTGCTGTCGCCGCTGTGTTCGCGCGTAGACGTATGGCGCACGACCTACTACCATCCGCTGCGCGGCGGCGCGGACGCGGTCGTCGAATGGTTCAAGGGCAGCGCGCTGCGGCCGTTCCTCGCCGCGCTCGACGACGCCGAACAGCGCGCATTCGTCGCGCGCTATCGCGATGCGATCGCCGGGCCGAACGGCTATCCGGCGCAAGACGACGGCACCGTGCTGCTGCCGTTCCCGCGCCTGTTCATCGTCGCGACCCGGAAGTAACGCGGCCATGACGTGACGGGCGGCGGTGCGTCAGCGCACCGGCTGCACCGATGCCGGGTCGACCGTGCGGCTGCGCGCGGTCTGCCCGTCGCGCAGGTCCTTGTACCAGAAGAGGGCGACTTCGCCGGCGTTCTCGCCATCGGCGTACAGGAAGCGGTCGTGGCCGCCGAGCGCGAAGCCAGCGCGCGCGTACGTCGAGCAGGCCGCGACGTTGTTCGCCTGCGTTTCCAGCCGTATGAAGCCGAACCCGTGGCTGCGCGCCCAGGCTTCCGCGGCCGCCAGCAGGAACTGCCCGATGCCCTGGCGCCGGCAGTGGCGGTCGACGGCCAGTTCCGCGATCTCGGCCATCCCGTTCCAGCTCTCCTCGATCGCGACGAACCCGGCAAGCCGCTCGCCCGCCGTCGCGCGAAAGAGCGCCGTTCTGCCCGACGCTTCGCCCGCCCAGCCGGCCGGATCGAAGCCGTAGTCCTTGCGTTGCACCGGCAGCGCGCGAAGGTCGAGCAAGTCCTGATACGGCGCGTTCAATTCCCATGCGATGTCGAACGAGAAATCGCATCCGTCCAGTTCGTCGGCGGCAAGCGCGTTCGCCGGTTCGATGCTGATGTGTTCGGCTCGGTCCATATGTCGGTGTCCTGTCTTCGGCGGGATGGCGTGTGGTCTGGTTAGCGACGCGATCGCCGGCGCCTTGACCTGCGCCGGATCGCATCGTCTTCCGTTCTTCGTTTTTGCACCTGCACAGTTCGCCGCGCGCGAAACCGGCACAGACCGGTCGCGTTGGCGACGGCCGAACGCGGTCAGCCGCGAACCGGGCGGCGTCGCACACGTTTGCGACGGGTGCGCGTCCGGCCGGGGTGCGCGTTCAACCGCCTGATTATGCTGGATTTCGGCGCTGCCCAGATTCGGTCGCCCGTCTGATGAATACCCGCACGCGCCGCACGCTGCCCCCGGCTCGATACCGATCGCCTGTGGATGAAAGACGACAGGAACCCGAATAATTGTTTACCGTTTGGTGACAACTCGATATATTTCGAAATATATATCGAAGGTCGTGATGCCGTCAGGTGTCACGCCGTCCACCCGCTCCACGAAAGCCGGAAGAGATTCTGACCTGCATCGCCGGAGCAAGGCGTCGTCATGGCATGCGCATCCGGTGCGCGCGCTTCCCGACGCCGCAACACGAGCGGCCGCCCTGTGGCATGCCGCTTCAGCAAGCCCACATCGGCATCGAAACGGAACTTCGTGCGCACGCATGAGGTGTCGGCGTGTCCGGCGTTCCGTCGGTCCGCAGGCTTGCGCCCGTCCGTCATACGTTTTTCGTCAACTCGCCGCGCGTTTCGCAGCGATGCAGGCGCGCGCCTACAACAAAAGGAAACAGCATGAAAAAGACCATCGTGGCCGCGGCCGCACTCGGGATGTTCGGCACCGCCGCACACGCGCAAAGCAGCGTCACGCTCTACGGGCTGATCGACGCCGGTATCACGTATTCGAACAAGGTCGCGACGCCGGGCGGCCACGGCAAGCTCGTCAAGTACGGTGACGGCGTGGCATCGGGCAGCCGCTGGGGCATTCGCGGCACCGAGGATCTCGGCGGCGGGCTGAAGGCGCTGTTCGTGCTGGAGAACGGTTTCAGCAGCGGCGACGGCACGATCGGCCAGGGCGGCGCGATGTTCGGCCGGCAGGCGTTCGTCGGCCTGTCGAAGAACGGGATCGGCTCGCTGACGTTCGGCCGCCAGTACTCGTTCTCGACCGACTACATCGGCGCGAACTACACGATGGGCAGCCAGACGCCGGCCGGCAACTACGCGTATCACATCAACGATCTCGACCAGCTGACGTCGAGCCGCATCAACAACGCGGTGAAGTTCCAGAGCGCGAACTTCGCGGGCCTCACGTTCGGTGCGATGTACGGCTTCTCGAACTCGACGCAGTTCGCGGGTACGCCGACGACGACCGGCACGAACGGTTCGCAGGGTTCGTCGAGCGCGTACAGCTTCGGCGCGAACTACGCGCAAGGGCCGTTCGGCATCGGCGCCGCGTACACGAACATCCGCTTCCCGAACGGCGCGACGCCGGCATTCGGCGTGAGCATCGCGAACATCAACACGCTCGGGCTGCGCGATCTCGAGACGGTCGGTGTCGGTGCGCGTTACGCGATCGCGGCGGGCCTCGTGTGGGCGAACTGGACGCATACGAAGTTCACGCCGCTGTCGGGCGAATCGTCGAAGCTGAACAATTATGAAATCGGCGGCCGCTATGCGTTTACGCCGGCGTTGAGCGGCGGCCTGGGCTATACGTTCTCGAAGCTCGACGGCCGCTTCGACGGCAAGTGGCACCAGGTCAACGCCGCAGTCGACTATGCGCTGTCGAAACGCACGGACGTATACGTGAGCGCGGCCTACCAGAAGGCATCGGGCAGCAACACGATCAACGGCCGCGCGACGCCGGTGCAGGCCGAGATCGGCTCGTCGGGGTCGTTCATCGGCAACGCGGGCGCGAACACGCAGTTCGTCTCGCGGATCGGCCTGCGTCACAAGTTCTGATCGACGCATGACCCGGGAACGGGCGCCCCGTCGGGGCGCCCGTTTTGCTGTGGCGCGCGACGAAACGCAACACAGCGCCGGTTGGCAAATCGATATATTCTCCTGTGCATAACGAAGCGACGATTGACCCGACCCACATTCACTGCACGGAGCATCATCTTGAATTCGACGCAACGCGAAGCCGTCGGCGAAGCCTTTTCGCTCGACGCGATGCAGCACGCAAGAACCATGACCTGGCAGGCCGTCGACGCGATCGCCAAGGGCGTCCGGCCCGGCATGCGGGAATCGGAGGCCAACGCGCTGGGGATGAGCGTGCTGAAGGATCTCGGCATGGACCGGATCTGGCATCCGGTCCTCGTGCGCTTCGGCGAAAACACGCTGCGCACGTTCAAGGAGCGCTCGGTGGCGGACCCCGTCCTTGCCGACGACGACATTTTCTTCATCGATCTCGGCGCCGTCTGGGCACGGCACGAGGGCGACGCGGGCGCGACGTTCGAGTGCGGTGACGATCCGGACATGCATGCCTGTGCGCGTGCGGCGGGCATCATCTACGGCGAAGTCGAGCATCACTGGCGGACCACCGGCTGCGCGGGCATCGCGCTGTACGAATTCGCGGCGCAGCGCGCGGATGCGCACGGCTTCCGGTTGAACGTCGACATCAAGGGCCATCGTGTCAGCGATTTCCCGCACGCGATCTACAAGGCCGGCAATCTCGGCGATTTCGATGCCGCGCCGGCCGCCGGGCTGTGGATCCTCGAAATCCAGATCGCTCACCCGACGCGGCCGTTCGGCGCGTTCTACGAAGACCTGCTCGTATAGGCGTGACGCCCGGCGGCGCGCGTCACGCATGCGCGCCGGCCGGGACGTTGGAACGACGGTGCAACCGCCGCGACCTCAGATGCTGATCGCGATGGGGCCGGCGAGCGGCGTGTAGCCATCGTCGAACAGCAGCCACGCGTCGTACTGGCCCGATGCCAGCGAGCTGCTCGCGGTCGACGAGAACAGCAGCGAGCCGGTGCTTTTGGGCAGGTACGCCCACGACTGGTAGCCCCCCTTGGTCGGCTGCGCGCCGCGCGGATAGATGCCCACCCAGTTCTTCGGGCTGTGGCGCCACGGCGGCACGACGTAGTCGAACCGCAGCGTGCCGTACGACGGCCCCTGCGACGCCAGCACCGGGACGAACTTCCCGTTCGTATTGCCGATCGCCGAATCCGTCAGCACCGTGCCCGATTGCGCCTGGACACAGCCGGCGATGCGGCGCAGGAAGTTCGGATCGTTCGCGTCGCGGATGCTTGCGTCGTACCAGCCGGCGTCGCCGTACCACGTGACGGCCTGCGTCGCGCCGGCCGGCACGCTGACCGATTGCGCGGTGTTCATCCCGTATGCGTTGTCGACGAGCTGGAATGTCGTTGCGCTCGAGCCGGCGGAGTTGTCGAGCGTGATCTGCACGTTGGCGTTCTGCACGTCGTAGCACAGGGTGATTTCGGCCGTCGAACCCGCGTTTCCCGACGCGCCGATGTTGCCGCGGAACGTCTGCAGGAAGCCGTTCGGGCCGTAGACCGAATAGTCGTAGCCGCCCGAATTCAGCGCGAGCGAATCCGTGACGCACGTCCCCGTGCCGGCGCCGATCGTGTATTGCCGCGGCGTCGTGCTCGTGCCGTCCACCCATGCCTGCAGATGCACGCCGGCCGTGCCGGTATTCGTCATCGTCAGCGCGAGCGTCTGGCCCGACCGGTTGACCCGGCCCTGCACGAAGAACTCGTACGGCAACCGGCACGCGGTGTTGCGTCCGGCCGTTTGTGACGGGACCGCCGTGGTGGTCGCCGCGGGAATCGCGACCGTCGAACCGTTCGGGTTCATGTTGCTGACTGCGGCCGGAATCGCCGGAAGCGTCTGGTCGGCATTCGTGAAATCGAAAGCCGACGTCAGGTCGCCGCACACGCTACGGCGCCACGCCGTGATGTTGGTTTCCTGCAGCCCGAAGCGCGCTTCCAGGAAGCGGATCACCGACGTGTGATCGAAGACCTGCGAGTTGACCTTGCCGCCCTTCGACCACGGCGAGATCACGAACATCGGCACGCGCGGGCCGAGCCCGATCGGCACGTCGCCGCTTGCCGAGCCGTCCGATGCGCTGCCGCTGCTGGCGACGAATTCCGCCGCCGTGGACACCGTCGACTGGCCGGTGCCGGCGGCCGTGCTCGCGGGGACGGCCGGCGGCACGTGGTCGAACAGGCCGTCGTTCTCGTCGTACATCACGAGCAGCACCGTGCTGGCCCACACCGCCGGATTCGAGGTCAGCGCATTGAGGACGTTGCTCACGTACCATTCGCCGCCGCTCGCGGCCCACGACGGGTGTTCGCAATACGCGTAGGGAGCGGCGATCCACGATACCTGCGGGAGCGTCCCGTTCGCGACGTCGGCACGCAACTGGCTGAACAGGTTCGTGTCGTACTCGGTGCCGCTGCCGGTCGGCGAGATCTGCGTGCCGTTGAGCGCCGGCGCAAGCGGATCGGTTGCGCCGAGGTTCTGGTACTGGTTGAAGTTCAGGATGACGTTGTCGCCGTAGTTGCCGTTCCACCAGAGTTCGCTGCCGCTGCTGGTGGCATAGCCGTACTGGTGGGCGGCATCCACCCCGTTGCCCTTGTCCTGGTAGAACTTCCACGTGACGCCGGCCGTGTTCAGCCGCTCCGGCATCGTGGTCCAGCCGGTGCCGGTCATCGTGTTGTCCGTGTACGGCGAATAGCCGGCGACGTTGCCGCAGCAGCCGGTCCACAGATACAGCCGGTTCGGATCCGTCGGGCCGAGCATCGAGCAGTGGTAGTCGTCGCACACGGTGAATGCGCTCGCCAGCGCGTAATAGAACGGGATGTCGTTCTGCGTGAAGTAGTACATCGTGCCGCTGGTCTTAGCCGCGACCCAGTTGTCGTAGCGGCCGTTGTTCCACGCGCTGTGTGTGGTGCTCCAGCTGTGATCGAGGTCGCCGTAGTATGTGTCGCCGTTCGCGACGCCGGAAACGGGCGGCGACGGGTTGAACGGAAACACGTAGGACAGCGCCGACGGCTGGCGCCAGACCGGATAGCCGCTGGAAATCACGACCGGCCGCGGATCGCCGAAGCCGCGCGCGCCTTGCAGCGTGCCGAGATAGTGGTCGAACGACCGGTTCTCCTGCATCAGGATGACGACGTGCTGCACGTCCTGAATGGTGCCGGTGACGGTCGCGGCCCGGATCGATTGCGCGCGCAGGATGCTTTCGGGCAGCATGCCCGTCACCGCGGTGGCGCCCGCGAGTTTCAGCGCATCGGCGAGGAACTGACGTCGTGTCGTGGGTTTGTTTTGCATGATCGCTCTCTGTCCTGGATGGCAGGTTGGGCTTGCGCCGGTCAGTGACACTCGCTGGCACAGTGAATGACCGGCGCGGATGCCGATCCCGGTGCCGACGCCTGTGCGGCGGCGACGGTGCCCGCCGGGCCCGAATCGCCGTCGCCGCAGGCGGCCAGCGTGCACAGGAGTGCGATCATGAAAATGCCGCGCCAGTGCGGAATGCGGTTTTCCGCATGGCGGGGCGGTACGACGTTCTGGTGATCCGATTCGAATCGGATTCCTGATTGATTGGCTTGGTTACTGCGTGCTCCGTATTTCATTTCCCCTCCAGACATGAAAATGGACAGCAGAGAATATCGCCCGAATCAGAACAACTTCATGACAGGCCAGCCGCGCGTGCCGGCCATCTGGGACAGCCTAGAGTCGGGATTGGTCGCGACCGGATGCGTGACGTAGTCGAGCAGCGGCACGTCGTTGATCGAATCGCTGTAGAAGTAGGTTCGTTCGAAATCGGACGGTGCATAGCCGAGTGATTCGAGCCACTCGGTCGTACGCACGATCTTGCCTTCGCGGAAGCTCGGCACGCCCATGCTGCGGCCGGTGAACTCTCCGTCGGGCGTACCGTCGTCGGTCGCGAGTTCGATGCCGAGCAGGTGCTCGATGCCGAACTCGGCCGCGATCGGTCGCGTGACGAAGACGTTGGTCGCCGTCACGATGCAGCACAGGTCGCCGCTCTCGCGATGCCGGTCGACCAGCGCGCGCGCCTGCGGCGTGATGGCCGGCCGGATCACCTCGTCCATGAACTGCGCGTGCCAGCTTTCGAGCAGCTTGCGCGGATAGCGCGTGAGCGGCGCGAGCGTCACGGCGAGATACGCGTCCATGTCGAGCGTGCCGGCCGCGTAGTGGCCGTAGTGCTCGTCGATCAGCGCCGTATGCGCGTCGTCTTCCCGCCAGCCCACCCGCGTGATGAAGCGGCTCCAGGCCTGGTCGCTGTCGAGCGGCAACAGCGTATGGTCGAGGTCGAACAGCGCGAGATTCTTGTGCATGGGTCGTTCCTTGTGTGACGTATTTACGCGCCGATGAGCTTCTCGATCGCGTCCTTCGCATTCTTCCCGTCGATGGTCGTGACGCCGTCGAGCCACTTCGACAGCACGCCGGGGTTCTTCTTCGCCCATTCCTTCGCGACCGCGACCGGATCGGCGTGATTCATGATCGGCACCATCAGCTGGTTCTCTTCGTCGGTCGTGAATTTCAGGTTGGTCAGCAGCCGGCCGACGTTCGGGCAGCGTTCGAGATAGCCGGGCGTAACGAGCGTGTAGACCTTCGCCGATCCGTAATTCGCGCCGAACACGGTGTCGCCGCCGTCGAGATAGGTGATCTTGAAGTTGATGTTCATCGGATGCGGCTCCCACGCGAGGAACACGATCATCCGGTGTTCCTGCACCGCGCGCGTCACCTGCACGAGCATCCCGGCTTCGCTCGATTCGACCAGCTTGAAGCCGCCGAGCCCGAACTCGTTCTTGTCGATCATCCGCTGGATCAGCGCATTGCCGTTGTTGCCGGCGCCGATCCCGTAGATCTTGCCGTCGAGCTGATCGCGGAACTTCGCGATGTCGGCAAAGCTCTTGAGCCCCTTGTCGGATGCGTACTGCGGCACGGCCAGCGTGTAGCGCGCGCCGACCAGGTTCGGTTGCGGCAGCAGGTGAACGGCGCCGGCATCGACGAACGGCTTCACCGTCGGCGTCATGCTCGGATCCCAGTAGCCGAGGAACGCATCGATCTGCGCCTTCTTCACGCCGGCCAGCACGATCGGCGGCGACGCGATCGTCTTGGTCGCCTCGTAGCCGAGCCCGTCCAGCAGCATCATCGCGACGCCGGTGGTGGCCGCGATGTCGCTCCAGCCGACGTCGCCGAGCGTCACCTTCTTGCAGACGTCGCCCTCGGACGCGTGAACGGGGGCCGTTACCAGTGCCGCCAGCAGCGTTGCGGCCAGCATCCATGCCTTCTTGATCATGTTGGTATCCTAAGCAAGTGTTTCGGATCGTGTTGCCTGATTGGTCTGACGATTGATCGTGTGGATCGGATGAAACAAACGAACTTGGGTCTGGCTTTGTCGTTTTGCGTACCGTATATTAGAACGCACAAAATCGCAAGATCGCACAAAAATACAACCTGCCGGATGTGACGGCAGCGGGATGAAATCAGGACAAGTCGGGGCGGCCGGGACAGGCGCTTCATCAAGCGGATCGAAAGAAAGAGGAGACCTCAATGATCAGTCAAATGGAAATCATTGCCCGCCTGTTGCTGGCAGCCTTGCTCGGCAGCATCGTCGGCATCGAGCGCGAGCGGTTGTCGTGGGCGGCCGGGTTGCGCACGCACATGCTGGTCGCGGTGGGCGCGGCGCTCGTGATGGTCGTGTCGGCGTTCGGCTTCGCGGATATCCAGGACGCGAAGAACGTGTCGCTGGATCCGTCGCGGGTCGCCGCGCAGGTGGTGTCGGGTATCGGCTTTCTCGGTGCAGGGTCGATCATGCTGCGCGGCGAGATCATCCGCGGGCTGACGACGGCGGCGAGCCTGTGGGTCGTCGCGGCGGTCGGGCTGGCCGTGGGCGGCGGGATGTACGTGGCCGCGATCGCCGCGACGGCGATCGTGCTGGCGATCCTGGCCGGGTTGAAGCCGATCGAGAAGCGCTTCTTCGCCGCACGGCAGCGCTGGGGCGTGCGGATCCTCGCGAGCCGCGGCGCCGTGAAGCTGACGTCGCTGCAGGCGATGCCCGGCATCGATCAGGCGCGGATCGTCCAGTTCATCATCGAGCAGGACGACGCGACGCCCGACGACGACCGCATCCACGTGGTGTTTTCGAAGATGACGAGCAGCGAGTTCCAGTTGGTCCGTCAATCCCTGCAGACCCTCGTCGGGATCAAAAAGATGGAAGAAAGTGCTGGGTAGACGGTCGTTCGAATAATATTGACAGACATTTCCGAGGACATTTCATGTGGCAAGAAGAGCGATACCAGAGGATCCGGCTTCTGTTATCGAAGACGCAGCGCGTTTCCACCGACCGGATCATGGCAGACCTGAACGTGTCGAGGGAAACGGTGCGGCGCGATCTCGTCGACCTCGAGGCGCTCGGTGAGCTGAAGCGCGTGCATGGCGGCGCGGTGCAGGTGGGCGACGAAGCGCCGATCGCCGAGCGCGCGCAGACGCACGTGAAGGCGAAGCTGGCGATCGCCCGCGCGGCGGCGCGGCTGGTCACGGGCTCGCAGACGCTGTTCATCGACGCCGGTACGACCACCACGCTGCTGGCCGAGGAACTGGCGAGGCTGTCGGGCCTCACGATCGTCACGAACTCGATCGACGTAGCGCTGAAGATGCGCTCGGGCGATCCGGGGCAGACCAGGAACGAAACGATCCTGCTGGGCGGGATGATCGGCAGCCGCGCGGCCGCGACGGTCGGCGACGGCACGATTGCCGAAATCTTTCGCTATCGCGCCGATCTCGCGCTGCTGTCGCCGGTCGGCGTCGACCACGTGCGCGGCGCGACGAACTACGACCGGATGGAAACCGAGGTGGCGCGCGCGATGGTCGGCAACGCGGCGGAGGTCGCGATCCTGGCCGATTTCAGCAAGCTCGGCGCGAACAGCCGGATCGGCTTCTGCGAGCCGGCACGCATCGGCACGCTGGTGACCGACCAGAAGGCGGAATCGGTCGCCAGCTACAAGAGCATCAAGAAGGTGATCCGGAACATCGTGCTTTCATAGCGCCGGCTGGCGCGGGGCACGATCGGCCGCTCGTATACCGCTCATGCGGCGCGCATTCTGCCTGTCGGCTTTTTCCCGGCGTAATATATCCGTCGATACAACGCAGGCGCGCCCACCGGCGGGCCGTCACGGAGGCGGGCGATGGAAATGGCAGGGACGGCGGCGCCTTCGGCGCATCAGGCGGCGGCAGGCGCGATCGCGCTGACGGGCGCGTTCGAGCGGCCGATGACGGTGACGCTCGACGATCTGCGCCGGCACGCGAGCGCGACGGCCGCGCCGTTCGACCTGCGCTGCTTCACGACGAATCGCTTCATCCGCTCGGTCGCGCCGTATCGCGGTGCGCGGCTGAAGGACCTGCTCGACGCGGCCGGCCTGCGCAACGACGCGCCCGGCGACTTCAAGCGCATGGTGTTCATCGCGCATGCGCACGACGGCTATGCGGTCACGTTTTCGTGGCACGAGCTGTTCAACACGCCCGTCGGCGAACACGTGATCGTCGCGTTCGAATGCGGCGACGCGCCGCTGTCGATCGACGACGGTGCGCCGCTGCTGTTCTCGGGCGCCGACCTGTTGCCCGCGCCGCGCCACGTGAAGCGGCTGGCCGGCATCGTCGCGCGCGTGCTCGAGCTCTGAACGCGGCGCGTGTGCCGCCGGCGTTCGCCGCGCCGGCCATCGTGTATGCTTGCCCGCATCGATCACTCGGCGGACAACATGAAGACTTCGGCACACCCCAAGCCTGAGGTGCGGTTCAGAATGCGTATCCAGCAGGCCGACACGATCGCGCTCGGCCCGGGCAAGGTCGCGCTGCTCGAAGCGGTGCGCGAGCACGGTTCGATCTCGGCGGCGGCGCGCAGCCTGAAAATGTCGTACCGGCGTGCATGGCTGCTGATGGACGAACTGAACCGTTCGCTGAAATCGCCGGCGACGGTGTCCGAACATGGCGGGCAGAGCGGCGGCGGCAGCGTGCTGACGCCGGTCGGCGAGGAGATCATCCGCCTCTATCGCGGGATCGAAGAACGCGCGTATGCGGCCTGCGCTGAAGAGATCGCCTCGCTCACGAAAATGGTGCGCCGCTGAGCAGCGCTGTCGCCCGATTACCCGTGCCGCAGGCAGAAGCGTGACGTATCGCTCGCGGCGGCATCCGGCGCGATGACGTCGCGGGCCTGCGCATCGAGCCGCCCGATCAGTTCGACGAAGCTGGCCACGCTGGCGGTCCGCAGCGGGTAGTACGCGATGTGATGGCGCTCGCAAATGCGCTTGAGCAGGTTCATCGAATCGTGGTCGATGCAGTCGACCGGGAACACGACCATGTGCGCGCCCGGCAGCGCCGCGGCCAGCAGGCCCTTGCGATCCTCGATGCCGCCGTCGTGCAGCGTCATGTCCCCGCCCGCCGTTTCGACGATCCGCCGGATCACCCGGTTCGAGCCGGGCCGCCCGCCCACATACACGAGGCGCCTGCCCTGGAGCATCGACAGCGAATCCGTCGCCGGGTCGGCCGGATCGTCGGTTGACGCCTGCACCGCCTGCTCGATCGCGCTCGCTTCCGCGCGCAGCGTCTTCACCATCGCCATCAGGTCGTCGAGCCGTGTGCGCATCGCGCGGGCGCTCGCCTGTTCCGCGGCGATCCGCTGCTCGGCCGCCTCGCGGCGGCTCGTGTGCAGCGCAAGCCGCTCGTCGCGTGCGGCCAGTGCTTCGCGCAGTTCATGCACTTCGTCTCGCAACACGCTTTCGGCGGCCAGCGGCTGGGCATTCTGGCGCGCGTGGAGCGCTTCCAGTTCCTGCAGCGCTGCATCTCGCTGCGTGCTCATCTCGTGCAGGCGCGCCTGCTGCCGCTCGATCTTCGCGTGCAGTTCCGCATTCTCTTCTTCCAGCGCGACCAGCCGCCGGATATCGGCGCGATTGGCCGCGCCGACCAGGTGCGACAGCATGTGCAGGTCGCCGAACGCGGCCTGGCGCACGCCCATCGTCGTGCGCGGATGCGTCATCAGCGCCCAGTACGCGGGCGGGATGTCGCCGCTCTTGAGTGCGTCCTTCCAGCGTGCGAGGAGTTCGTCGGCGTCCTTCGCGCTGTCGAACGCGCGTATCGCCCCGGCGTAGCGCTCGTCGAGCGCCTTGTGCAACGCCTTGGCGCCGGCCGCGCCGCCGATCGCGAGCTCGACGGCCGCGTGATGGATGTCGAGATCGGTCGCGTGCTGGCGGTCGAGATCGGCGAACTTCGGCACCAGCTTGCGCAGCTCGTGCGTGGTCAGGCAGGTGCCGATGATCGAGCAGTGCAGGTTGGCATCGAGTTCGGACAGGCGCGTGCGGCGCTTCAGCTCGGCCTGCTGTGCGCGGGACGGCGCGCAGCACGCGTCGATCCGCGCGCCGGCGGCCGCGGGAGGATTGCCGCCCGGCGACGTGAGATCCGCCGTGCGGGCAAGGCGAAAGGGCGGAGCGTGCATGTTGACCTCTATCCGGCACGATCATGCCGGAGACGGATGCGCGAAAGATTCGCGAAATATACCACGGAATATAGCGGGTGAAATTCGGGGGAAACCACCGGGCGCGGCCGGTTGCCGCGCTCAGCAGGGCACCGTCGAATCGTCGTTTTGCGGCAGGACGGCAGGGATTGCGGCCGAAACGGGGAGCGATGCCGGTGCATGGCGCGCCATCACGGATTCGACGCACAGCCCGACGAACAGCACGTCGACGCGTTCCAGTGCGGTAACCGCGTTGCGCATTGCGGCCGGATCGTTGCTGAACGAGTCGGAAAACACGTCGTCGCGCGTACGTTCGAGGCGGCGCGCGTGGCCGATCGCGCGTTCGAGATCGGACAGCCGCGCGAAGCGTGCGGTGCGGGCTTCGTGTTCGAGCGTCGACAGCAGTTCACGAAAGCTCATGGCCGACAGCGCGTCGTCCGGCATGGCGTCGGCGTGTGCGGCCGAGAACATCCGGATGAAACGCGCGATGCTGCCGCGCAGGCGCCGGAACGCATCGACGACATCGGTGACCTGCTGCGCACGCGCGTCGCTCGACAGCGGCTTGAGCGCGCTGATCCGGCGCGCGAGCGGCCGTTCCCGGGCGCTGTGCTGCGGGATGCGATCCGTCGACGGGCGGGCCATGGTGTTTCTCCGGGGTGGGTGGATAGCGATATATTCTACGGAATATATCGAATGCGCAAAAAAGGGCGGCACCGTGTCGCGAAACACGGTGCCGCCAACGGCCTGGACGGCCGTGCCCGTCAGTCGATCGCCGCCGGGTGCTGCCGCGTAATTGCAACCGGCAGGACGGCCGCCCGGATGCCGGGCGTCTCGTCGACGGTCGTCCGGCCGCCGTCGCGAAAGAACGCCTGCTCGGCGGCATGGTTCATCACGAGGATGCTGATGCGGCGATTGGTCGGCTCGTCCGCGACGTTCTTGTCGAGCGGCAGCACGTCCGCGAGCCCGCGCACCTGGAGCAGTTTGTCCTCCTGCAACCCGCCGGCGACCAGCGCGCGCCGCGCGGCGTTGGCCCGGTCGCTGGACAGCTCCCAGTTCGAATAGCCGGTGCGGCCGTCGGGATAGGGTGTCGAATCGGTATGCCCCGCGATCGATACGCGGTTCTCTACCTTGTCGAGCGCCGCGCCGATCTGCGTGAGGATCGCGGTCGCATAGCTTTCCGGTTGCGCACTCCCCGATGCGAACATCGGGCGCTTGAGCGAATCGACGATCTCGATGCGCAAGCCTTCGTTGGTGATCGCGATCCGGATCTGGTCCTGGTACGCGCGCAGCGACGGGCTGCGGGCAATCGCCGCGGTCAGCGTGGCCTTCAGGCGTGCCAGCTTTTGCGTATCCACGATGCCGGCGAGCGCCGCGGGCGAATCGGCCGGCGCCGGCGTCTTCCTGTCGATTGCGGGCGCCGGGTCCGACATGTCGCGGCCGCCGCCCTGCACGACGTTCGGGCGCGGCGCTTCCGCGTCCTTTCCGCCGGACAGGAGCGTCGACAACGGCGTGTTGAAGTAGTCCTCGATCCCCTGCCTGTCGTACTTGGAGACCGAGCCGAGCAGCCACATCAGCAGGAAGAACGCCATCATCGCCGTGACGAAATCGGCGTAGGCGATTTTCCACGCGCCGCCGTGGTGGGCGTCATGGTCTTCGCCTTTCCTGCGACGCACGACGACGAGCGAGGGCGTTGCGGACTGCTTCGACGAACTGGAGCGATGGTCGGCCATGGCGTGTTCCGTGTCCTCGCGTATCCGTTACGCTGCCTTGGGCGACTTGGTCGCGCGCACGGCTTCGTCGAGCTCCTTGAAGCTCGGGCGATCGGCGGTGAACAGCACCTTGCGGCCGAACTCCACCGCGACCGACGGCGCGTAGCCGCTCATCGATGCGAGCAGTACAGCCTTCACGCAATGGAACGGTTTGCCCGCGGCGCGGCCCTTCGCGTTGAGCAGATCCGCGAGCGGACCGACGAAGCCATAGGCGAGCAGGATGCCGAGGAACGTGCCGACGAGCGCGCCGGCGATCATCTTGCCGAGCATGGCGGGCGGCGCGCCGACCGAGCCCATCGTGTGCACGACGCCCATCACCGCGGCGACGATGCCGAATGCCGGCAGGCCGTCCGCCATCTTCTGGATCGCGTTGGCCGCGACCGATGCTTCCGCATGATGCGTGTGCAGTTCCTCGTCCATCAGATCCTGCATTTCCAGCACGTTCACGTTGCCGCTCGACATCATCCGCAAGTAGTCGACGATGAAGTCGAGCAGGTGATGGTCTTCGAGTACATGAGAATATTTCTGGAACAGCGGGCTCTGCTCGGGCGCATCGACGTCGGCTTCGAGGGCCATCATGCCGTCCTTG
Source organism: Burkholderia pulmonis (assembly GCF_984667975.1). Taxonomy (NCBI): domain Bacteria; kingdom Pseudomonadati; phylum Pseudomonadota; class Betaproteobacteria; order Burkholderiales; family Burkholderiaceae; genus Burkholderia; species Burkholderia pulmonis. Next base: position 2,959,349 of record NZ_OZ480187.1, on the reverse strand, counting down.
CGCGCCTTCTGCAGCAGCTCGAACAGCAGCGCGATCAGTTCGACGTATTGCTGCTTCGTATAGCCGCCGCCCTTGAAGCAGGTCGGCAGGCTCTTGAGCGTCTTCTTCAGCGTCGTGACCGGATTGCTGACGACGAAGGCGCCCAGCGCGGCCCCGAAAATGCATAGCAGCTCGAACGGTTGCAGCAGCGCCGGAAGATGGCCGCCGACGCCGACGAAACTGCCGATCACCGACCCGATGACGACGATCCACCCGATTGCGACAAACATGGTTACCTCTTTGCGACTGGTGCGCGGCTGCGTGTTGTGATCGAAAATGCGAGCGGGACGGGTTTGCCGGACGGCATGACCGGTTCCGCATCGTTCCCGCACGGCAGTGGCGCATCGCGTTGCAGGTTCGATCCGGCTGCGTTGCCCGTCGGCGGGTGTTGATGCAATAACGGCAGCGGTCCGCGCAACTGAACCCGTGATTCCGTGTATCACGGGCGGCGCGCTTTTCGTGTGCTGACGGCCGGTGTGCCGGGCTGGCGGGCGAGTTGCTGCGGAATGCGCAATGACGTCGCGGTACGCGGCATGCGGTTTTCTTGATCGAGATCAAAAAAGTGTGCCGATGCGACCCTCAAACAACGGGGCGGATGACGGGGCGCTTGCCGGCCGTCCGGTTTGACGCGGTGAAGAGACGAAAAAAAAGCGACATCGCGGCCCATTCCGCGATGTCGCCAACGGCCTGGACGGCCGCACTGGTCAGTCGATCGCGCGCATCGCGTGGCGCAGTTCCTGATAGCTGCGCAGCCCGGTGACGCCGAGTTCGCGGCCGATCCCGCTGAGGCCGAAGCCGCCCCAGCACACGTGCGGATAGATCAGCTGCGGCGCATTGATCCACACGAGCCCCGCGCGCACGCGCTGCTGGAACTGTTTTGCGATGGCCGCGTCGCGCGTGACGACGGTCGCGACGAGCCCGTAGCGCGTGTCGTTCGCGAGCGCAATCGCTTCGTCATCCGTGCGGAACGACTTCACGCATGCGACGGGGCCGAACACTTCGTCGGTCCACAGCGGATTGTCGGCGGCCGGTTCGGCGATCACGACGGGCGCCATGAAGAAGCCTTCACCGCCGGCATCCGTCACGCGGCCGCTGAATGCGACGCGTGCGCCCGCATCGATGCCTTGCTGGAGCATCGCTTCGACCCGCGTGCGCTGCGCGGCCGAGATCAACGGCCCCATCGCGACCTGTTCGGCGGCCGGCGGCGCGACGACGAGCGCGCGCACGGCCGTCTCGAACGCGGCCATGAAACTGCGGTAGAGGCTGTCGTGCACGAGGATGCGCGCGGTGGCCGAGCACATCTGGCCCGCGTTCGCGAACGCACCCGCCACCGCGAGCGACACCGCGACGTCGAGATCGGCATCGTCGCGCACGATCAGCGACGACTTGCCGCCGAGTTCGAGCGTCACGCGTTTCATGTCGACGGCGGCGGCCTGCATCACCTTGCGGCCGGCCGCGGTGCTGCCGGTGAACGAAATCTTGTCGATCAGCGGATGCGCGGTCAGCGCCGCGCCGACATCGGCGCCGCCGTTCACGACGTTGACGACGCCGGTCGGCACGCCGGCTTCGACGATGATGTCGAGCAGCGCGTGCTCGGTCGGCGAAGTGAGTTCGGACGGCTTCAGCACGACCGCGCAGCCGGCCGCGAGCGCGGGCGCGAGCTTCCATGCGGTCGTGACCATCGGGAAGTTCCACGGCATCACCAGCGCGGCGACGCCGACCGCGTCGTGGAAGCGTTCGGCCGTGACGGCGTCGCTCGGCAATGCGACGGGTTCGGCCGCGAACAGCGCGGGGTCTTCGCACAGCTTCGCGTAGTACGCGAACGTCGCGGCGACGTCGCCGACATCGGCTTCCGCTTCGAACGGCGGCTTGCCGCTCACCTGCATCTGCAATGCGGCCAGACGATCGCGCGCGGCTTCGACGCGCTCGGCGACAGTCGCGAGTACGCGGCCGCGCTCGGCGGGCGGCGTGTCGCGCCAGCCGGCGAACGCGTCGCGCGCGGCGCGAACCGCGGCGTCGACGTGCGCGGGCGTCGCGAATTCCTGCCAGCCGATCGCGACACCGGTCGACGCGTTGAAGATCGGCGCGCCGGCGGTATCGGAATGCGTGCGCACCGGCTGGCCGGCGATGCGCGCGGCGGGCAGCACGAACGAGGTCATGGAACGGGAAAGCTCGGCAGTGGACATGAGGGGCATCCTGTCGGTCGGGTTAGCGGTAGGCGACGCCCGGCATCACGCAGAGCATCTCGAACGCGAGGTTCGCGCCGGTGAGCGCGGTGGTGCCGGCCGGATCGTACGGCGGCGACACTTCGACGAGATCCGCGCCGACGATATTCAGGCCCTTCATCCCGCGGATGATTTCCAGGCCTTGCTGCACGGTGAGGCCGCCGATTTCCGGTGTGCCGGTGCCGGGCGCGAACGACGGATCGAGGCCGTCGATGTCGAAGCTCAGGTAGACCGGCGTGTCGCCGACGCGTTCGCGCACCTGCGCCATCAGCGGCACGAGCGACTTGTTCCAGCATTCTTCCGCCTGCACGACGGTGAAGCCCTGCTCGCGGCACCAGTCGAAATCGTCCGCGTGGTAGCCGGTGCCGCGCAGGCCGATCTGCGTGACCTTGTCGCACTGCAGCAGCCCGTCTTCCACCGCGCGACGGAACGGCGTGCCGTGCGCGATCTTCTCGCCGAACATCGTGTCGTTCACGTCCGCATGCGCGTCGATGTGCACGACGGCGACCTTGCCGTACTTTTTATGCAGCGCGCGCAGGATCGGCCACGCGATCGTGTGGTCGCCGCCGAGCGTGATCGGCCGGCAGCCGTTCGCGACGATCTCGTCGTAGGCTTCCTCGATGCGGCGCACCGAGTCCTTCAGGTCGTACGGGTTGGTCGCGACGTCGCCGATGTCGGCCACCTGCAGCGAATCGAACGGGGCGGCGCGCGTGGCCATGTTGTACGGGCGCAGCAGCACGGATTCGGTGCGGATCTGGCGCGGGCCAAAGCGCGAGCCCGAGCGGTTCGACGTGCCGAGATCGAGCGGCACGCCGACGAAGCATACGTCGAGGCCGTCGGTCGTCGCGGCCTGCGGCAGCCGCATCATCGTGGCGATGCCGCCAAAGCGCGGCATGTCGTTGCCGCCCATCGGTTGATTGAGTTCGCGGGGCATGGGGCCGTCTCCTTTTTCTGAGGTGAAGCGATCGGCCGATGGTAGAGGAGAACGCCCACGCGAAGATTTTGAAGTCGCAACGTTTACATCGACGGGTCTCGATGCGAGTAACGCTGCCGCATCGACGCGGCGCAACCGAAGCTGGGGGAGCGGATCGGGTCAGTCGGAGAAGGCGGGTGGCGCGGCGCCGTCGTGCGAGGCAGCAGGGAAGGCCGTTGTCGCCGAACCCCACGCGGCGAGTTCGCGTTTGGTCCGCACGCCGAGCTTCGCGAACGCGCGCTTCACGTACGACTCGGCCGACGCGACGCGCACGCCGAGGATGTCGGCGGTTTCCGGCACGGTCTTGCCGGAGATCAGGTGCTTGCAGGTTTCGTATTCGCGTTTCGACAGCTTCACGCCGTCGGCCGCGATGCGCGCGTCGAACTGCGCGAGCGGATGGACTTCCGGTGTCGGATGCGCGACGCGTCGCACGGCGGTGGTCGACGCATGCAGTTCGAGCAGCGGGAACAGCACGTCGCTGATGCTGCGGAAGCGATTCATCTCGGCGAGCGTGAACGGCGGCCGGTCGCGGCCGCGCTCCAGTGCGATCGAGTGCTGCGAATAGCGCGTGCCGCGCGCGAGCACGCATTCGTGGCCGATACGCACGTCGTCGAACAGCCGCTGGCGGAATTCGCCGGGCGGAATCGCCGCGATGTCGCGCACGACGAGCATCGTGCCCGTCTTGCCGCGCAGCCCCGCGAACAGCGGATCGCTGTCGAGAAAGCGCTCGTAGTAGAGCGTCATCACGTCGGAGATTTCGGTGGATTCGGTGCCGATGCCGCTGCTGCCGATCCATTCGCACCGGTAGCCGGTGGGCATCGTGCCGTCGACGCGCGAGCGCTCGACGTGCGCGACGTCGAGCGGCACGACGTCGTTCAGCAGTTGCGTGAGGCGCGGCACGAAGTGCGGCGTGCCGACCGTCTCGATCAGATCGCCCAGCGCCTTGAACGACACGTTGAAGCGGTCGTTGTCGCGGTGGAAGGGGTTCACGTTCAGCAGCATGCGGTTCCCCGGTGAAAAGCGGCGCGATTGTAGCGTTCAGGGCCTGAAACGTCATTAGGGGGAAACACCGTCGGTTGTCCTGCCGACCCGTTTGCCCCGCAAAACATCGCTTGTCCCCCCTGGAGGGGGGCATACCGGGGCAGTGTAAATGAGTAACTTTGTCTCTGCTTTTTTCAATCAAGAGACGAACGATTCAGATGACCAAACTGATCAAGGACATCCTGCCGCTGGGTGCAGGCGTAGGCGAATTCACGAAGCTCGACTTCGGGATGGACGAAAGCGACTGGCGCGCGGCCGAAGGCAAGAGCGGCAACTACATCGTCGGCTGGTGGGAAGGCAAGGCCGGCTCGGTGGAGTTTCCGGAAACGGCAGCCGACGAAGCCGTATGGCTCGTCGAGGGCCGGATCGCGCTGACCGACGTCGAAGGCAACCGCAAGGAATTCACGCCGGGCCAGGGCTACCTGCTGCCGGCCGGTTTCGCGGGCCGCTGGGAGACGATCGAGGACGCGAAGAAGTTCTACGTGCTGCTCGAGAAGTCGTGATGCCCGAAGCCGCCGCCGTGGTGTCGTCGTCCGTGTGACGCGCACCCGGCGGCGGTTTCGTTTTTCGCGTGTGATGGCTGGGATCATGGAAATGGAAGTCAACGAAGCAAAACAGACCGCGCCGGTGCAGGCGCACGCGCTGCGTGGCGCGCCGGTCGCGCTGGGCGTCGAGGCGGCGCTCGCGAACACGAAGCTGTTCCCGTACTGGCTCGACAACCCGGCCGCGCCGGCCATCGAGCCGGAACTCGTCGGCGACGTGACGGCCGACCTGCTGATCGTCGGCGGCGGTTTCACGGGGCTGTGGTCGGCCGTGCAGGCGAAGGAACAGATGCCGCACCTGAACGTGGTGCTGATCGAGGCCGGCAAGGTCGCGCACGGCGCATCGGGCCGCGCGGGCGGGATCATTTCGACGTCGGTGATGCACGGGCTGCCGAATGCGGTGCGCGTGTTCCCGAACGACATCGCGGAGCTCGAGACGTTCGGCCACCACAACCTCGACGGCTTCGAGGAAACGCTGAAGCGCTACGACATCGACGCCGACATCGAATGGAACGGCGAGATGACGGTGGCGGTCGATCCCGAGCACATCGCGCACCTGAAGGGCGACTACGACCTGCATCGCGAATACGGCCACGACGTCGTTCTGCTGAACCGCGACGAAACGCTCGAACAACTGAATTCGCCGATGTTCGCGGGTGCGCTGTGGTCGCGCAACCGCAGCGGCATCGTGCATCCGGCGAAGCTCGCGTGGGGGCTGAAGCGCGCGGCGCTGTCGCTCGGCGTGAAGTTGTACGAGCACACGCCGCTCACGACCGTGACCGACGAAGGCAGCACGGTGTTCGTGAAGACGCCGAAGGGCAGCGTGCGCGCGCCGCGCGTCGTGTTCGGCAGCGGTACCGCGAAGGTCGGGATTCCCGACATCAACCGCCGCGTGATGCAGGTGCGCGATCACGTGCTCGCCACCGAGCCGCTGACCGACGAGCAGCTCGCGCGGATCGGCTGGAAGAATCGCCAGGGCGTGTACGACACGCGCACGCAGCTCAACTATTTCCGGCTGACGAAGCACAACAACATCATCTTCGGCGGTCTGGTCAGCTATCACTTCGACGGCGACCCGGAGCCGCACCAGGACGGCCAGCGCGAAACCTACCACCGGCTCGCGGAGGCGTTCTACCGCACGTTCCCGCAACTGAGCGACGTGCGCTTCTCGCATGCGTGGGGCGGCCCGATCGACTACTGTTCGCGCGGCTCGGTGTTCGCGAAGCGCTATCTCGACGACAAGGCCGTGTTCGTCGCCGGCTATACGGGCTTCGGCGTCGCGGCGAGCCGGTTCGGCGCGTTCATGGGGCTGAACATCCTGTTCGACCGCGACAGCCCCGAGCGCCGGCTCGACATCGCGAACCAGAGCCCGAGCTACATCCCGCCGGAGCCGATGCGCTGGGTCGCCGCGAAGATCACGTTCCATGCGTTCGACGGCGCGGATGCCGAAGGCGGCTGGAAGCGCGCGTGGATCAGCGGCATCAAGGCGATGGGCTTCCCGATGTAAGCGACACGGCGGCCCGGGCCGGGCCGCCGTCATGACAAGCTCCCGCGAGGAGACGGTCCGCGCAGCGGACACGGAGAGAGACACCAGATGAATGTTGTAAACCTGCAGGATGAAGCGCGACAGGAAAACGCGCTGTTCGTCGTCGTGATGCTGCTGCTCGGCATGCTCGGGCCGACGGTGTTTCTCGGCCTGCCCGCGATCGTCGGGCAGGTCGAACGTCATTGGGGCTTCGGCGAAGCGGCGCTCGGGCTGTCCAGTTTCATCGAGGTGCTCGGCGAATCGACCGGCACGCTGCTCGTCGCGTTCGTGCTCGGCCGCCAGCCGGTGCGGCTCGTGCTGGCGGGCGCGGTGACGCTCGCGGCCGGTGCGAACCTCGGCACGCTCGCGACGCACGGGCTCGTCGCGTATTCGACGCTGCAGTTCATTGCGGGCGTCGGCTCGGGCGGATTGAACGGCATCGCGCTGCGCTACCTGTCGTACTCGCGTGCGCCGGAACGCAATCTCGGGATCATGCTGATGGGGCAGGTGATGTGGAGCATGGTGCTGCTCGCCTATGTTTTCCCGATGCTGAGCGGCACATGGGGCGCGCACGGCGTGTTCGGCTTCGTCGCGTGCGTGCTCGGCATGTTCGTGCTCGCGACGCCGCTGTTCCGGCGCGGCGAGACGATGGCCGCGCCGACGCCGGCCGGCGTGGCCGGCCGCATCGACCGCAAGGGCGCGATGCTCGTGCTGTGCGCGCAGCTTGCGCTGTACGGCGGCGTCGGCGTCGTGTGGACCTTCCTCGAGAAGATCGGCACCGATGCCGGCCTGAGCGGCAAGTCTGTGTCGCTCGTGCTCGGCATCGCGAACATCGCGAGCCTTGTGATCTGCGCGGCGATGCCGAAGCTCGGTGCGGGCGCGGGATTGCGCCGCTGGACGCTGGTGAATCTCGGCGGCTGCTCGGTCGCGGCCGTGCTGCTCGCGATGCCGGCGTCGGCCGCGACGTTCACGCTCGGCGCGATCGTGTTCATCGGCTGCTGGACCGGTGGCGCGCTGCTGATCTACGCGACGATTCCGCAATACGACCTGATCGGCAAGTCGGCCGCGCTGTCGCCGGGTTGCGTCGCGCTCGGCTATGGCGTCGGCTCGGTCGCGGGCGGTTCGCTGATCGAAAGCGCGGGCACGCAGTCGGCGCTGATCGCGGCGATCGTGCTGTGTGCGGTGGCGTTCCTCTGCTACGGGCGGCTGCGGCCAGCCGTGTTCGGCATGGAGCGCGCGCTCGCGGTGGCATCGGAGTGACGGTTGCGACGCGCGCTGCTGCCGATGGCGGCGCGGGTCCGGTTCGGTCCATCGGCGAGGCGGTCGGCGGGGCGCGTTCGCGCGCCGTGCCGGCCAGCCGGGCAACGCGCGTACGCGCAGCGGCTTGACGCATGTTTTCGAATACCTCCGATCTCGATCTCCGGCTCATCCGGGTCTTTCTTGCCGTCGTCGACGCACGCGGCATCACGGCCGCCGAGGCATCGCTCGGCGTGCGGCAGTCGACGATCAGCACGCAGCTGTCGGCGCTCGAGGCGCGCGTCGGCTTCAAGCTGTGCGATCGCGGGCGCGGCGGGTTTCGCCTGACGTCGAAGGGCGAACGTTTCGCGGCCACCGCGCGCACGCTCGTCGCGGCGACGTCCGAATTCGTCGCGCGCGTGCGCGACATCGACCGCAAGCTGGTCGGCACGCTGTCGATCGGGTTGATCGGGCAGGCGCCGCTCGTCGAGAACGCACGCGTGGCCGATGCGATCGGCGCGTTCCGCAAGCGCGACCAGGCCGTCACGTTCTCGATGAAGGTCGCGTCGCCGCAGGAGCTCGAGGAAAGCCTCGTCAACCACCAGCTCGATCTCGCGATCGGCTACTTCTGGCATCGCGTGCCGGGGCTGCTCTACACGCCGCTGTTCACCGAGCAGCAGGTGATCTACTGCGGGCGCGGGCATCCGCTGTTCCATGCGTCGCGTCCGGTGACGGCCGACGACCTGCAACTGCACGACTGGGTGTGGCGCACCTATCCGGTGCCGGAGGAGCAGTATCCGCTGCCGGAGCGGCGCGTGACCGCGAGCGCGGACAGCATCGAGGCAGCGACGATCCTGATCCTGTCGGGCGGCCATCTCGGCTACCTGCCCGCGCATTACGCGGAGCCGTTCGAGCAGCGCGGGCTCGTGAAGGCTGTCGGACGCACGACGTTCAGCTTCGATGTACCGCTGCATCTCGCGATGAAGCGCAGCACGAGCGACAAGCCGATCGTCGACGCGTTCTGCGAGGATCTGCTGCGCGCGTTCAACATCAAGGCGGCCGCGCTGGCCGCGTAAGCGCGCCGCGCGTTCAGCAGTCGACGAGCACCCAGTCGAACAGCTCGCGGCGCGTGCGCACGCCGAGCTTCGCGAACGCGCGCTTCACGTACGACTCGGCCGTCGACAGCTTGACGTCTAGCTGCTGCGCGGCTTCGGGCACCGAGCGCCCGCACAGCATCAGCCGGCAGATCTCGTGCTCGCGGCGCGACAGCTGCACGTCCTGCCGTTCGAGCCGCGCGTCGAAGCTCGCCTGCGACTCGGCATTCACCGACACCGCCGCCACGCGCCGTGCCGCGCAGGTGCGCGCATGCAGCTCGAACATCGGGAACAGCAGGTCGACCATCTGCCTGAAATGGAACAGCTCGTCCGTCGCGAACGCGGCGCGCCCGACGGTGCGCGCGAGCCCGAGCGCGTACTGCAGGTGCGCGTTGCCGTGCACGAGCAGGCATTCCTGTCCGATCCCGGGTTCGTCGAAGATCCGCCGGCGGAACTCGCCCTGCGCGATGCCGTCGACGTGGCGCTGCACGAGCACCGTGCCGGCCTTGCCGCGCAGCGGCGCGACCAGCGGGTCGCTCTGGCAATAGTCCTGGTAGTACACGTCCATCACGCGCAGCGTATCGGCCGCGAAGCGCAGGCTGCCGCTGCCGAGCCATTCGACGACGAAGCCCGTCGTGCTGCCCGTGTCCGCGCGCCAGCGTTCGAGGTGCACGGCGTCGGCGTCGATGCTGTCGTTGACGAACTCGGTGACCGCACCGACGAAATCCGGCGTGCCGACCGCGCGCAACGTCGAGCCGAGCGTGTCGGGGCGCACGCCGATCAGGTAATGGCCGCGGGCGGCAGGGTCGGGCTGGAGAAGTCGCATGGTCGGGGCGGGGCAGTCGAGGGACAGCGCGACGTTACGCGAACGCCGCGCAGGCGTCAGCCGGGGGTTCACCGGATAAACCCGGCGGATTTTGCGGGTTGTCCCCAAAACGACGACAAGACCGTGCGCACGGCGCCCGGAAATCGCAAAAGCCCCCGCGCCGGGGGGGCATACCGGTGCGAATCGTCTGTCTATAGTGAAAGTGCTTCGAAAACCTGATGACCACAAAGGACAGGCAATGCAGATTCAACCGACGCAGGCCGCCACGACGCCGGCGGATTTCGTTCTGACCAACGCGAAGGTCTACACCGTCGATCCGCACAAGCCGTGGGCGCAGGCCGTTGCCGTGCGCGACGGCCGGATCGTCCACGTCGGCGATACGGCGGCCGTGCAGGCATTCGTCGGCGCGCAGACGAAGGTCGTCGACGCGGCCGGCCGGCTCGTGCTGCCGGGCTTCGTCGAATCGCACTGGCACTTCGAGACCACCGCGTTCGCATTCCAGGCGTTCGTGAACTACGAGGATCCGCGGAAGGTGCTCGCCGCGCTGCGCGCGTACGTCGAGTCGCATCCGGACGAGCCGGCGATCACCGGGATGGGCTGGGTGCAGGCGACGATCCCGCCGGCGATGCTGCGCAAGGAAACGCTCGATGCGGTCTGCGCGGATCGCCCGGTGTGCCTGCTGTCGACCGATTTCCATTCGATGTGGGTGAACTCGAAGGCGCTGGAGATCGCAGGCATCAACGCGTCGACGCCGCCCGTTCAGGAAGGCGCGAGCTGGTTCGAGAAGGACGCGGTGACGGGCGAGCCGACCGGGCTGATCGTCGACGGCGCCGCGTATTCGCTGCTGATGCAGCGGATCAGCGCGGCCGGCCTGCTGCCGACCGGCATCGACCTGTACCTGAAATCGATTCCGCCGTGGCAGAAGAAGCTGTGCGCGGCCGGCGTGACGACCGTGTTCGATGCGGGCTTCTTCGACGCGAGCGGCGACCAGTCGCTGCTGTACGAGACGCTGCAGACGATGGAGCGCGCGGGCGACCTGAGGCTGCGCGTGGTCGGCAGCGTCGCGGTGATCGGCGAGATCGACGATCCGGTCGGCACGCTCGTCCGGTATCGCGAGCAGTACGACTCGCCGCTCGTGAAGGCGCGCGCGCTGAAGCTGTTCCTCGACGGCACCGAGGCGAACCACACCGCCTACCTGCTCGAACCGTACGCGGACCGCCCCGACACCTGCGGCGCGCCGACGATGCCGGCCGACACGTTCAACCGCTATCTGGTCGAGGCCGATCGCGCGAACGCGAACGTGATGGTCCATTGTGTCGGCGACGCGGCCGTGCGGATGGCGCTCGACGGCTTCGACGAAGTCAACCGCTCGAACCCGCCGCGCGATCGCCGCCACGTGATCACGCACGCGTTCCTCACGCATCCGGACGACATCCCGCGCTTTCGCCGCGCGGGCGTGATGGCGAACACGCAGCTGCAGTGGGGCGTGGTCGACGCGTACACCGAGCAGTTGCGCGACCACTACGGCCACGAACGCTGGAGCAACATGTACAAGTTCCGCACGTTCCTCGACGAAGGCGTGACGGTGTCGATCGGCATGGACGGCCTCGCGTGCCAGTGCCGCTGCCAGCACAAGCCGCTCGAACACATCGAGTCGGGCCATACGCGCCAGCTCGCGGGCGAGCCCGATGCGGCGGTGTTCCCGGACATCGCCGAGCGCCTGAGCATTCCGCAGCTGATTGCCGCGTACACGATCCACGGCGCGTACCAGCTCGGGATGGAACACGAGGTCGGCTCGCTGACCCCGGGCAAGCGTGCGGATCTCGTCGTGCTCGAGAACGACCTGTTCGAGGTCGGCCAGTACGACATCGGCCGCATCGACGTCGGGCTGACGATGATGGGCGGCCGCATCACGCACGTGGGTGACGATTTCGGCGCGCGCACGGGGATGCAGGCGAACTGACCGGAGATCGGCGGACGAAGCGGAGACGGAAGCTTTCAAACGGCTTCCGTTTTCGCCGTTCGGCGCATCCGGCCGGAACCGGATGTGCCGATTGTGCGGCGTGTCCCCCTATTGGCAGGGCAGACCGGCCAATTTCCTCTGGCTACATTTTTCCGGACCGAAGCACACACCGCTCGTCGCGAGCGGATCATGATATCGACGGAGGAAGACATGGCAGGGGACTGGAAACGACAACTGAAGACGGCATGCACGGCGCTCGCGCTGGGCGGGCTTGCATGCGCCGGCGTACCCGTTGCGCACGCGGCGGACGTCGTCAACGTGTACAACTGGGGCAACTCGATCGGCAAGGCGACGATCGCGAACTTCGAGAAGGCGACCGGCATCAAGGTCGTCTACCAGGAGTTCGATTCGAACGAGACGCTGCAGGCGAAGCTGCTGTCGGGCACGTCGGGCTACGACGTCGTCGTGCCGTCCGACATCTTCTGGGCACGGCAGCTGCAGGCCGGCATCTACCGCAAGATCGACAAGGCCCAGGTGCCGAACTACGGGCTGCTCGACCCGGAAATCATGAAGGTGCTGTCGAAGGATGACCCGGGCAACCAGTTCGGCATTCCGTGGACGTGGGGCACCGACGGGCTCGGGATGAACGTCGAGAAGGTGAAGGCCGCGCTCGGCAACGACGCGCCGCTCGACAGCTGGTCGCTGCTGTTCGATCCGAAGTATGCGAAGAAGCTGAAGAGCTGCGGCGTGTCGGTGCTCGATTCGCCGGTCGATGCGTTCGGGATGGCGTTCGTGTACCTGAAGAAGGATCCGAACACGACGAACCCGGCGGACTACCAGGCCGCGTACGAGCTGCTGAAGACGGTGCGGCCGTACATCACGCAGTTCAACTCGAGCAGCTACATCAACGATCTCGCGGGCGGCGACATCTGCCTCGCGCTCGGCTGGTCGGGCGACGTGAATTCCGCGCGGATCGCGGCCGCTGCCGCGAAGAAGTCGTATCACATCAAGTACGTGATCCCCAGCGAGGGCAGCGCGATGTGGTTCGACATGATGGCGATTCCGAAGGATGCGCCGCATCCGGACGCCGCGCTGAAGTTCATCAACTTCGTGCTGTCGGAGAAGGAGAGCGCGAACCTGACCAACGACACGTCGTATCCGTCGGCCGTGCCGTCGTCGCGGCATCTCGTGCGCGCCGAAGTGACGAGCGATCCGGCCGTGTTCCCGCCCGCCGACGTGATCCGAAAGCTGAGCCTCAGCAAGCCGGTTCCGCCCGAGCTGATGCGTCTGCAGAACCGTCTGTGGACGAAGCTGAAGACCGAGTAAGCCGGCCGCCGTTCCCCTACTCCCGTATCCCTTTTGCGCGCCCCGCCGCTGATCGCGGCGGGCGGGGGCGCGCTCGTCCCGACGACCACCCAGAACATGAAAATCAAACACATGACGGCGCTGTGCCTGCTCGCGTTCGACGCAGCCTCGGCATTCGCGCACACGCCGCAGGCGACCGACGCGAGCAGGATGAAGGCGCTGCAGGCGCAGGTCACCGCGCTGCAGCAACAGGTGAACGAGTTGCGTGCGGGCATGCTGGCGGCGAAGCCCGCCGGTGCGGCAACGACCGCCGCCGCCCCTGCCGCATCCGGCGGCGCGAAGATCGGCACGATCAACACGGCAGCGGCCGCCGCTGCGCCGGCGGCCGATTCCGCACCGGCCTTCACGAACGACGACCTGCAGCAGATGCGCGAGCAGATCGCGAATGCGTCGCTGAAGGTCGACTCGCTGCAGGAAGCCGCGACGACCGGCCCGCTGGCGGGCCTGAGCATCACCGGCTACGTCGATCCCGTGTACCTGTTCAACCGTGCGCAGCGCACGTCCGGCTTCCAGTTCCTGAACCACGATCCGGGCGCGTACGACTACTTCAACAGCACGATCGGCGATGTCTACCTCGACATCAAGAAGACCTTCGGCGTCGGCCCGATGGCGCCGTCGGCGGAGATCGTGATCCAGCCGAACCGCGGCTTCGGCAACGTGTTCAGCAATTCGCACGGCGGCATCGGCAACAACATCATCACGCAGGCGCAGGTCAACGTGCCGCTCAGCACGACGCGCACGTTCGAAGTCGGGATGATGCCGAGCCTCGCGGGCTACGAGGTGCAGCCGTCGAACCAGATGCTGACGCTCACGCACGGGCTGCTGTACGACTTCAGCGAGCCGGGCAATCTCGTCGGCATCGGGCTGAAGGGCTCCAACGCGGCGATGACGCGCTTCTGGCAGGTGATCGTCGGCAACGAGGTGCTGCGCACGGCCGGCGCGATCGCGAACGCGGCGAACAACACGACCAAGACCAACTGGACGCCGACGATCACCGCACGCTTCGACAACGCGACGTCGACGGCCTTCGACTTCGGCATCTCCGGGATGCTCGGCCGGCAGTCGCTGTTCTCGCCGTGCGCGGTGGCGGGCGGCTACGGTTACCAGTGCAACGGCTCGTCGCCGACCGGCCTCTACAAGTACGTGGAAGCCGACATGACCTATACGCACGACAAGACGCAGGTCAACGCGCAGGTCGACTACGGCGAGCTGCAGAAGGGCGCGTGGAACGGCGGCACGGCCCGCTGGTACGGGATGTCGCTGCTCGGCCATACGAAGTGGACGACGTCGTGGGTCGGCCGCATGGGCGCGACGCTGCGTTTCGACTACCTGAACAACACGGCGAACGGCGGCGGCGGCACGAACATCCAGTACGGGCTCGCGGGCGGCAACCCGTCGGTGAACGGGTCGAGCGGCTTCGGCATCGATCCGTCGTGCTTCCAGGGTTCGTCGACGAACGCCACCGAGTGCAAGGGCGCGCAACGCTATGCGATCACGGCTGACCTGCTGTTCTATCCGACGCAACAGATTACCGTGAAGGTCGAATACCGCCACGACGCGGCAAACCATCCGGTGTTCCTGAAGAGCAACGGCACGTACTCGCGCAGCAACGACCTGGCCGGGATGCAGTTCATCTACTCGTTCTGATCGCCGGCGCGTGCCGAATTTTCAGTACAACGCATCACATTCCGGGCCGTGCGGGCCCGGATCTCATTCGACACAGGAGGTTTGATCTTGAAGCTGCACACATTCGCGACCGACATCACCGATCCGCGTGAGCGGGGCCGCCTGATCGGCGCGCGCTTCGCGCCGGAGATCCGCGAGACGGTCGCGCTGTATCTCGCGTTCTTCCCGAAGCTCGGCATCGAGCCGCAGCGCGCGCGGGAGATCGGCGAAGCGAGCCTGGCCGTGCTCGGCGCATGGTGCCCGCGTCTCGCCGCCGAAGTCGAGGCGATCGCCGACGGCGTCGACCTGCCGCGCTGGCAGCTCGCGTGCCTGAACGCGCGCACCGAGATTCTCGCGACCGCACCGGCGTCGGCCGAAGGCGAGTGCTCGACGACCGTCTACGCGCCCGCCGGGCCGCACGCGCCGCGCACGCTGCAGACGTGGGACTGGCACGACAGCCTCGCGCCGCAGGGGCTGCTGATGCAGTTCGCGACCCCGCAGGGCCGCACCGTCAAGCTGTTCACCGAATTCGGGATGCTCGCGAAGCTCGGCGTGAACAGCGCGGGGCTCGGGCTGCATTTCAACATCCTGCACCACGCGAGCGACAACGACAGCGCCGGCGTACCCGTGCACGCGATCGCGCGGCGCCTGCTCGAAGACGCGACGACGGTGCAGGAGGCGATCGAGATCGCACGCACCGCGCGCGTGAGCGCATCGACGGTGCTGACCGTGTTCACGCGGCACGACGCGCACCCACGTGCGGCAAGCATCGAGCTGAGTCCGTCGGGTGTCGGGGTGGTCGTGCCGCGCCCGGACGGCTGGCTGCTGCATACCAACCACTTCCTCGATCACGCGTTGAGCGGCGGCGAATGCATGCCCGACAGCTCGACCACGCGCGAACGCTTCGCGCACCTGAACGAGGTCGTGACGGGCATGACGAGTGCCGACGTGCGCGAACGTGCGGCGGCGATGTGCGGTGCGGCCGGGGACGCGGCCGTCGTGTGTTTCCACCCGGACCTGTCGATGCCCGACACCGAGCGTTGGGAAACGCTGCTGAGCGTCGGTATCGATACCGACGCGTGCGCACTCGATTACGTGGCCGGCAATCCGCACGATCTCGCGCACGACGGGTTCACGCGGTTCTGATGTAGTACGCAGGCGGTAATAAAGCCGGGCGGCACGCACGTGCCGCCCTCGTGGTGCTCATGCGTCGATGCGCTCGACCTTGCCGACCAGCAAGCCGTACGACAGGCTGCCCGCGAGCGCCATCGCGGCGATGTAGGTGATCGCGCGCGAGAAGTCTGCGCCATCGACCAGCAGCCCGATCACGATCGGCGTCGCGATCGCCGACAGGTTGCCGATCAGGTTGAACATGCCGCCCGTGAGGCCGAGCAGCCGCGCGGGTGCAAGCCCCGACACGAGCGACCACGTGATCGATGCGAAGCCGTTGCCGAAGAACGCGATCGTCATGAAGGCGATCACCCAGCCCGTGGACGTCACGTAGTTCGCGCCGATGATGCAGGTCGAGATCAGCAGCCCCGAAATGATCGGCAGCTTGCGCGCGAATCCTTGCGATGCGCCGCGGCGCATCAGCCAGTCCGACAGCACGCCCGAGCACAGCACGCCGACGAACGCGGCGAGAAACGGCAGCGATGCGAGGAAGCCCGACTTGATGAAATCCATCCCGCGATACTTGACGAGGTAGGTCGGGAACCACGTGAGGAAGAACCACAGCGTCGAGTTCAGCGCGAACTGGCCGAGGTAGATGCCCCACAGCTTGCGCCGGCCGAGCACCACGCCGAGGTCGCGCCACGTCGACGGTGTGCGTTCGCTGCGCGCCGCGATGCGGTCTTCCAGATCGACGAGGCCGCCGCCGTCGCGGATCAGCGCGATCTCGGCCGCATTGACGCCGCGAAACGCGCGCGGCTCGCGATACACCGCATACCAGATCGCGGCCCACGCGATGCCGGCGACGCCGGTCGCGACGAACACCATGTGCCAGCCGAGATGCACCTGCAGCCACGCGAGCACCGGCGTGAGGAACGCGAGGCCGACGAACTGGCCCGACGTGTAACCGCCGATCGCGCTCGCGCGCTCGCGGGTCGGGAACCATGTCGTGACCACGCGGTTGTTGATCGGGTAGGCGGGCGCTTCGAGCGCGCCGACCGCGAGACGCAGCACGATCAGCCCGACGAACGATCCGGCGAACCCGAGCAGCAGCGTCGCGGCCGACCACAGGGCGAGCGCGCCCGCATACAGCACGCGCGGCGACACCTTGTCGACGAGCCAGCCGCCCGGGATCTGCATCAGTGCGTAGGTCCAGCCGAATGCGGAGAACACCAGGCCCGCGCGCACGGGGTCGATGTTCAGCTCCTTGAACAACGCCGGCGCCGCGATCGACAGGTTGCTGCGGTCGAGATAGTTGATCACGACCGTGATGAACAGCAGCGCGAGGATCAACAGGCGCTTGCGGCTCGGTGGCGTGGTGGCGGTCGCTGCCGCTGCCGCGCGGGCGGCGGATTCGGATGAGGTGCCGGCGTGCGCGGGTGGCTGTTCCGGCGGATTGGCATGGGTGCGTGACGCGGATTGGGCCACGGTCGTCTCCTGTGTTCTTTGCCCGGCCGCCGCCTGCGGGCGGGGCGGCCGAATCGAATGGCGTTGGGGCGAACGTTAGAGCCGTGGAACGAAGGGCGTCAACATTTGAGCAGGCATCCCTATTAATGGGATGTTGGGCGTTCAGTATGTGGGAAAGGGCGGCGAACGCGCCGCATCGCGCATCAGTCGGCCGTCGCCTCCTTCGCACTGATCCAGCCCTGCACGGCGCCGGCGTGCGGATTGCGATACCGCACCTTGAGCCACTGGAAATCGTCGCTCGCGTCGATCAGCTCCAGCGTGTCGCCCGCGACGACATAGCGGCGCGTGGGCGCATCGGTCATCGCGTCGTGCAGCGGCAGGCGCGCCGGGCGCACCTTGAACATCACCTTGCCGGCGTCGTAGCCCTGCGGGCGACGCGACACGCGCTTGCCGTGCTCGTCGTAGGTCAGCAGCATCGACGACGGGCCCGAATCGCCATCGAGCAGGTCGCGCAGATCGTCGGGTATCGCTTCGCTGGATTGATACAGGTACATCTTGCCGCTGCCGTCGAAGCGATAGGCATCGGTGTACCAGATCGGGCCGCCGCGGCACGAGCTGTACAGCGTGCGCTCCTTCGGCTTCGCTTCCACGTTGATCAGGTCGTCGCAATTGCCGTGCGGCACGTTGCCCGCCGGCATCGTCAGCGGCTCGAACCGCTGGCGCGCGGCGTTGTACAGGTAGATGCCGTAGCTTTCGTTGACCATGCCGAGCAACGCGTGCACGGCGAGATCGCGGTGGCCGTCGAAGTTGTAGTCGTCGGTCGCGAGGTGATAGTGGCCTTCCTCGTCGGTGGCCGTGACGTCGAGCGTCTGGGTCTTTCCGCTCGGCAGGAAGCGGACCGTGATGTGCGCGCTGTCGGCGCGCTCGACGCGGGCGGTGACGGTGTCGTCGACCTTGAACTCGAGCAGCGGTTTGGCTGCATGCGCGGCGGGGGCGATCGATGCGCAGGCGGTGAGCAGCAGCGCGGTGATGCGGGGGCGCGGGTGGAATCGCAGGGAGCGTTTCATGAGCGGTTGTCGGGACGAAGGGGCGTGTGCAGGCGGCCGGTTAGCGCGGCGTACTGTCGTCGCGATACCCGTTCTTGCCGACGAAGATCTCCTTCAGCGCGGCGCGCAGCGTGCCCGGATCGTACTGGCCCGGCGCGAGCCGGATCACGTAGCGCGTCTGGCCGTCGAGGCGCGCGGCGAGGCCCGGTTCGATTTCGACGTCGATCGTATCGTCGGTCAGGCGCACCGACAGATCCTTGACGCGCAGGGTGATCTGGTCGCGCACCATCACTTCGATCAGCGCGTCGTCCGGAAAGCGCGACAGTGCGAAGCAATAGTCCTGCTCCGCGTCGTGACAGTAGATGTTGGCGAAGCTTTCGTCGTCGTCGAGGTCGGACGTTGCCGCGCCGACGGTAGCATGAAGTTCCATGAACCTGATTCCTGCGTAATGGTTATCGGGGGGAGTGTATTGCTGCTTCGATCGCAGCCTCGGCTTCGGCTTCGGCTTCGGTATCTGCTTCGGGTGACGCATCGGCCTGCGCGTCGCGCGCCTTCAGCCACAGCCCGAATTCGCGCATGACGTCGACCACCGGCCGCAGCCGGTCGCCGTCCGCGGTCAGATCGTACTCGACACGTACCGGCACTTCCGGATAGACGGTGCGCCGGACGAGCCCGGCGTCTTCCAGCGCACGCAGGTCGAGCGTCAGCATGCGCTGCGAGATGCCCGGCATGTCGCGCCGCAGGTCACTGAAGCGCCGCGGCCCGTCGAGCAGGTACGACACCAGCAGCAGCCGCCAGCGGCCGCCGAGCAGGCGCATCGCTTCTTCAACGGAACATCCTGTCGCACTCGTTTTCATCGTGCCGAACCCTGGTCGGTAAATTTTTTGTGACTACGGCACAAACGACTGCCGTCTTCTCAGCCGTGTGCCGATGCGAGATATTAGCGCCCGCGTCGCGGCGAATCGATACATGGACAATTCACGAAGGAAACGCATGAAGCTCTATCACGCTCCCGGCAGCTGTTCGCAGGCGATCTGCATCGTGCTGCGCGAAGGCGATATCGATGCGGAGATCGTCAGGGTCGACGCGCGCAAGCATGTCGTCGAAGGCGGCCGCAACTACTACGACGTGACCGAACTCGGCTATGTGCCGCTGCTCGAACTCGACGACGGCACGATGCTGCGCGAAGGGCCGGTGATCGCGCAGTATCTCGCGGACCAGCGCCCGGAAGCCGCACTCGCGCCGGCCTACGGCACGCTCGCGCGCTACCGGCTGATGGAATGGCTCAACTTTCTCGGCACGGAGATCCACAAGGGCTTCATCCCGCTGCTGTACGCGGTGCAGGCGGGGAAGTACGTGGAGCCGGTGCGGCAGAAGCTCGACAGCCGTTTCGCCTGGATCGACCGCCAGCTCGACGGCAGGACATTCGTGACGGGCGACACGTTCACGGTTGCCGATGCGTACCTGTTCGCGCTCACCGGCTGGGGCAAGGCCGACTGGATGCGCTCCGTGTACAACGCGGACATCGACCTGAGCCGGCATGCGCATCTGCGCGCGTGGTACGAACGCGTGCGGGCGCGGCCGGCCGTGCAGCAGGTGCTGCAGGCCGACGCACGACCGAACGCATCCTGACGCACTCAGCGCGCCAGCGTCAGGAACAGATACCCCGCATAGCCGGCGCCGTTCGCGAGCAGCGCCCAGATCGCGAGCCCGCGCGTGCGTGCATTGAAGCGCAGCCACGCGGCCGCCGCGAGCGTGATGATCACGCCGGTCAGCACCTCGGGGCGCGGCTCCCACGGCGTCAGCATGATGCCGATCGCCGGCAGCAGCGTGCCCTGGAACACCATCGCGCCGGTGATGTTGCCGAACGCGAGCGTGTCCTTCTTGCGGCGGATCCACAGCACGCTGTTGACCTTCTCCGGCAACTCCGTCGCGATCGGCACGATGATCAGCGACAGCAGCAGCGCCGAGATGCCGAGTACCTGCGACACGCCTTCCACGCCGTGAATGAAGCCCTTCGCGCCGGCGATCAGCAACGCGAGGCCGATCAGCAATTGCAGCGCGATCGTCGCCAGGTTGGTCGGCAGGCCCACGCGCGACAGGAACATTGCATGCGGCGCCTCGGTGCCGTGCCCGGCATCGACGAGCCGGGTCGACGCGCGGAACGTCATCACGACGTACAGCACGTAAATGCCGACCAGCATCGCGGCGAGCAGCGCACGCACGGCCCAGTTGTGATGCGGGACGAACATCGCGGCGGTCGCCAGCGAGAACGCGACGAGGAAGTAGTTCATGTCGCGCACGAAGCCCGTGCGTTCGGGCGCGATCGTGCCGCGCAGCCCGCGCGAGCGGATCACGGCGAGCGTCATCAGGAACGTGGTGAGCGTCGCGAGCATCAGCGGCGCGCCGAGGATCGCACCGACGCCGATTTCCTCGTTGACGGCCTGGTTCGCGGTGCCGCCGGCCAGCGCGAGCAGCGGCACCATCGTTTCGGGCAGTGCGGTGCCGACGGCCGCGAACAGCGAACCGGTGACGCCTTCGGAAATCTTCAGGCGTTCGCCGAGATGTTCGAGCGCATTGGTGAAGACTTCGGCGGCAATGAGGATGACGACCAGCATGAACGCCAGTTCGAGGAACATGAAGGTCATGCGGCACCTCCGCAGGCAGCGGTGGCGCGATGGGAGAGAGCGGGGAGGAACATGGGGACTCCGTGGTCGGACGCAGACGAACCATGGCGCATCCGCCGACGTCCGACCAGGAACGACGCGATGCGCCCATGGTCTCGCCAGGCCGATCAGGCTGAACGCGCCACGGCCGCAGGCCGAGTGTGTTGACGCGTTCGCTTTCCGGGGACGGAAAGCAGGCTACTCCCCAAAGACGGAATGCAGTCTAGCCGAGCCGATTGCTTTCGGCAAGCTTGCGCACGCATATCCCTGCACCGCGTGAAGAAAGGTCCGCGCGTCGCGCATACTGGTGCCGTATCGGGAAGCAATCGGGCGCGCGGGCGGCATCCCATGTGCGTGCTGCAAATGAGAATCGCTAACCGGATTGACCTTCGACGACGCGCGGAAAATAAAGCAAGAACGTCGTACGTCCGTCGCGGCTCGCCACTTCGACCTTGCCGCGATGCAGTTCCATGATCGACTTCACGATCGCGAGCCCGAGCCCTGCGTTGCGCGCCGCGCCGTGGCGCGACGAATCGATGCGGTAGAAGCGTTCGAAGATCCGTTCGACCTGTTCCGGCGGAATCGCGACGCCGCGATTCGTGACCTCGACGACCGCGTAGCGGCCTTGCGTCGACACGGCCAGATCGATCGTCGACGCGGCTTCCGCATGTTCGAGCGCATTCGACGCGAGGTTGCTCACCGCGCGCCGGAACAGCGTTGCGTCCGCGGCGACCGTCGCATCGCCCTGCACGTCGATGCGTACGCCGGCTTCGTCGGCCAGCGCGTGGAAATACGATGCGAGCCGGCGCAGCTCGCTGCCCGCGTCGAGTTCGGCGGTCTTCAGGTGTTGCCGCGCGTTGTCGGTGCGCGCGAGAAACAGCATGTTCTCGATCATCCGCTGCAGCCGTTCGCATTCCTCGATGTTCGAATCGATCAGCGCTTCGTATTCTTCGGTCGTCCGGGCACGCGACAGCGTGACCTGCGACGAGCTGATCACGTTCGCGAGCGGCGTACGCATGTCGTGCGCGAGATCGGACGAGAACTGCGACAGCCGCACGAATGCGCGTTCGAGACGGTCGAGCATCCGGTTGACCGACGTCGCGAGCTCGCGCAACTCGACCGGGCCGCCGCGTGCGTCGAGGCGTGCGTTCAGGTTGTGCGCCTCGATGCGCGACGTCTGCCGGCCGAGGCTTTCGACCGGGCGCAGGCCGCGCGAGGCAACCGCATAACCGAGCGCGCCGACCAGCAGCGCGCCGACGGCCGCCGCGAGCCAGATGTCGACGCGATAGCTTTCGAGCAGCGACTGGCGATCGGTCGCCGTGCGCGAGAGGGCGACCTGGATCGCTTCGCCGGACGGCAGCGTTTCACGTGCGTACACGCAGCGCGACGTGCCGATGCCGGGCGGCGCGCAGGTGAACGGGCCCACGGCGCTGCCCGCCGCATGCGGCGCTTCGATCACCGACGCAAGCGTGTTGCCGGCTTCGTCGGAATGCTCGACGAGCGGGCGGTTCTGCGCGTCGTAGATGCCGAGATAGACGCCCGGATGCGACAGCAGCACTTCATGGAACACGGCGGGATCGGCGCGCAATGCGGCCGTCGATCCGCTCGCGCGCGCGAGCTGCAGGAACTGGTTGAGCTTGCCGGAGATCTCGATGTCGTCGCGCCGCGTCAGCTCGGCGGACAGCGAGCGGTACAGGTACGCGCCGGTCAGCGCGAACACGAGCGCGGCGACGATCGCGAACGCGAGCGTCAGGCGTCGCAGCAGCGAATACGAAACCGGGTTCGCGGTCACGAACGATCCTCGAGCACGTAGCCCATGCCGCGAATCGTGTGGATCAGCTTCTTCTCGTACGCGTTGTCGATCTTCGCGCGCAGGCGCTTGATCGCCGCATCGACGACGTTCGTGTCGCTGTCGAAATTCATGTCCCAGATCTGCGACGTGATGAAGGTGCGCGTCAGCACTTCGCCCTCGCGTTCCACGAGCAGCTGCAGCAGCGCGAATTCCTGCGCGGTCAGGTCGATGCGGGTGTCGGCGCGCCGCACGCGACGCTTGAGCAGGTCGACTTCGAGATCGGCGACGTGCAGGAGGTCGCGCACATGGCGCGGCGCGCGCCGCAACAGCGAGCGGATGCGCGCGAGGAATTCGGCATACGCGAACGGCTTGAGCAGGTAGTCGTCGGCGCCGAGTTCGAGCCCGGCGACCTTGTCCTCGATCGCCTCGCGCGCCGTGAGCAGCAGCACGGGCGTCTGCTTCTGCGCACGCAGCCGCCGAAGCACCTCGAAGCCGTCCAGCTCCGGCAGCATCACGTCGAGCACGACGAGATCGAAATCCTCGTGCAGCGCGAGGAACAGCCCGTCCTTGCCGTTTTCCGCGACGTCGACCGTATAGCTCGCCTCCATCAACCCCTTCCGGAGGTACGACGCCATCTTGGGTTCGTCTTCGACTATCAGTATCCGCATGGTGAGGCAGGCCGTTCATGATTCCAGCCGGTCAGTTTAACGCCTGAGCTTACGGCGCCGCGCGTGCGCGAAGGATGACCGATGGATGACCGGATTGTCATGAAGCTCGCGTCCGGCGCATCGCTCATGCTTCATGACAATCCGGTCATGTTTCGACCATGTCGTCGTCACCGCGGCGGCGATAAGCTGCGGCCGTCTTGTCCCCGGAGCGCGCCGTCGCGGCGCCGCGCCGGCCCAACCGGTCGTTGCCTGCGTGATCCTGCATTCATGTCGTACTGGCGCAAATTCCTCCTTGTCGTGCTGCTGGCGCTGAGCCTGCCGATCCAGTCGTTCGCGGCTGTTTCGATGCAGTGCGCGGGGGCTGCCGTCGCGCCGGTGGAAGCGGCACCGCACGCAATGCCGGTCGCCCACGACGGCAATCACGATCACGACGGCCACGCACGGCATGCGTCGTCGTGTTCCGCATGCGTGTCCTGCTGCTTCGGCACGGGCATGTCGGGTGCGCCAGCAGTGCCCGCCGCGGCGGACGTCAGCGCCGCGATCGTCTCGCAGCCGCTGTCTGCCGTCGTCGTGTCGTTCCTGACCGGCGGCATCGACCGGCCGCCTCGCCGGATTCCCGTCTAGTCCCTGCACGGCCGACAGGCCGTAATCCGCAATCCGTTCCGGCGGCCGCATCCGCTCCGCCGGACGACTCGAGACGAGACCCATTCATGCGATTGACCACTGCAGCGCTGTTGAGCGCGGCGGCCCTCGTGCCGTCGCTCGCGGCTGCGCAAACCGCGCTTCCCGATCCGGCCGACGCCGCCGCGTCGGTGCCGGACATCGCCGTGACATCCGCGTTCGACGGCTACCGGCCGTATCGCGACGATTCCGGCCCGGGCTGGAAACAACTGAACCGCGACGTGACGGAGCGGCCCGCGAAAGCGCGCGCGACCGGCAACGTGCCCGGCAACGGCGGCGCCCATTCGACGCACGGAGGGGCCGCGCGATGACGACGCTTGCGATATCGCCGAGGATCGGCGCGGCCGCGGTCGTGCTGGCGTTCCTCGCGGGCTGTACGACGTTCTCGAAGGACGGCGGGTTCGACGCGGTGTCGTCCGCCGCGTCGGAGCGCATCGGGAAAGACGCGGTGGTCGTCAAGACTGATGCCGACCGTGAAGCCGTCGACAAACGGACCAGGGAACTGCTGGCGAAGCCGCTGTCGATGGACGACGCGGTGCAGGTCGCGCTGCTCAACAATCGCGGCCTGCAGGCGTCGTATGCGGAACTCGGGCTGTCGGAGGCCGATCTCGTGCAGGCCGGCCGGCTGCCGAACCCGCGCTTCGCGTTCAGCCGCACGCGTGCCGGGGATGGCGAGCTGACGCTGGGCCGCACGTTCTCGGCGAACGTGTTCGCGCTGCTGACGATGCCGCTCGCGACGAACATCGAACGTCGCCGCTTCGAGCAGACCAAGCTCGAGACGGCCGACGCGATGCTGAAGGTCGCGGCCGACGCGCGCCGCGCGTATGTCGAGGCCGTGGCCGCCGAACAGGCGGCGAACTACGCGCGGCAGGTGCGCGATGCCGCGGGCGCGGCCGCCGAACTCGCGCAGCGCATGCGGCAGGCCGGCAACTTCAGCCGCCTCGACTACGCACGCGAACAGGCGTTTCATGCCGACGCGGTCGCGCAGCATGCGAAGGCGCGCCAGCAGGCCGTCGCCGCGCGCGAGAAGCTTACGCGCGCGATGGGGCTGTGGGGCGAGCGCACGCAGTACGCGCTGCCCGAGCGCTTGCCCGACCTGCCGAAGGTGCGGCCGGACCTGCCCGATCTCGAACGCTTCGCGATGAGCAACCGTTTCGACATCCAGGCCGCGAAGCTGCAGACGCAGGGTGTCGCGTCGTCGCTCGGTCTCAGCAAGGCCACGCGCTTCGTCAACGCGGTCGATCTCGGCTACGTGAACAACTACGAGACCGGCAAGGGCCACGAGCACGGCTACGAAATCAGCGTCGAGATTCCGCTGTTCGACTGGGGCGGTGCAAAGGTCGCACGCGCCGAGGCCATCTACATGCAGTCGGCGAACCGGCTCGCGAAAACCGCGATCGACGCACGCTCCGACGTGCGTGAATCGTACGCGGCGTACGTGACGAGCTACGACGTCGCGACACATTATCGCGACGAGGTCGTGCCGCTGCGCAAGACGATCTCCGACGAATTGCTGCTGCGCTACAACGGGATGCTCGCGAGCGTGTTCGAACTGCTGACCGATGCGCGCGAGCAGGTCGGCGCGGTCAACGGCTACATCGACGCGCTGAAGGATTACTGGCTCGCGGAAACCGATCTGCAGATGGCTGTCGGCGGCCGGTTGCCGTCACCGGGCGGCGCGCCGCGCGCGACGCAACCAGCCAAACCCGAATCCGCTTCACAAGCCGACGCTGCGCCGCAGCCGGCTTCCACCCCGGCGGCGCCACCGGCGCCCGCCACGCAAACGCATCCGGAAGGTCATTGACATGGTGTCCCGTCGACAATTTCTCAGCGGCTCGGGCGCCGCGCTGCTCGGTGCGGCGATGGTCAGCAAGGCCGGCGCCGCGTCGCTGCCCGACGCGCCCACGATGGCGAAGACCGGCACGCAGCCGCCGCTCGCGCCGCCGAACGGCCGCCCCTACACGCCCGTCGCGACGCTCAACGGCTGGTCGCTGCCGTGGCGGATGAAGAACGGCTGGAAGGAATTCCACCTGACGGCCGAGCCCGTCGTGCGCGAGATGGCGCCCGGCATGAACGCGAACCTGTGGGGCTACAACGGCCAGTCGCCGGGCCCGACGATCGAGGCCGTCGAAGGCGACAAGGTCCGCATCTTCGTGACCAACCGGCTGCCCGAGCACACGACGATCCACTGGCACGGGCTGCGGCTGCCGAACGGGATGGACGGCGTCGGCGGCCTCACGCAGCCGCACATCCCGCCCGGCAAGACGTTCGTCTACGAGTTCCAGCTCGAATCGCACGGCACGTTCATGTATCACCCGCACGCCGACGAGATGGTGCAGATGGCGATGGGGATGATGGGCATGTTCATCGTGCATCCGAAGGATCGCGGCACGATGCCGGTCGATCGCGACTTCGTGTTCCTGCTCGCCGCATACGACATCGACCCGGGCAGCTATACGCCGCGCGTGAACGAGATGACCGACTTCAACATGTGGACCTTCAACTCGCGCGTGTTCCCGGGCATCGATCCGCTGCCGGTGCGCGCGGGCGATCGCGTGCGGATTCGTTTCGGCAACCTGACGATGACGAACCACCCGATCCACCTGCACGGCTACAGCTTCGAAGTCGCGGGCACCGACGGCGGCTGGATTCCGCCGGCCGCGCGCTGGCCGGAGGTGACGGCCGATGTCGCGGTGGGCCAGATGCGCGCGATCGAGTTCACCGCCGATCGCCCGGGCGACTGGGCATTCCATTGCCACAAGTCGCACCACACGATGAATGCGATGGGCCACCAGGTACCGAACCTGATCGGCGTGCCGCAGAAGGATCTCGCGAAGCGCATCGGCAAGCTCGTGCCCGACTACATGGCGATGGGCAGCACGGGCGGTGCGATGGGCGGCATGGAGATGCCGCTGCCCGACAACACGCTGCCGATGATGACGGGCACGGGCCCGTTCGGGCCGCTGGAGATGGGCGGGATGTTCACGGTGCTCAAGGTGCGGCAGGGGCTCGGCCGCAACGACTATCGCGATCCGGGCTGGTTCAAGCATCCGAAGGGCACCGTCGCATACGAATACACCGGCGAATTGCCGGACGGCTGAGCACGCAGCACGCGGCGGCCGTACCGATGCGGCCGCCGGTTTTGATTCATTCACAAGGGAGTCGACACGATGAAGAAAGCACTGGTTCTGATGGCAACGGGTTGTGCGCTGGCGTTCTCCGCCGCGTCGCATGCGGCCGGCAACATGGCCGGCATGGACATGAGCGGCGGTGCGCAGCAGGGCGCCGACACGGCGCAGCGCATGTCGCACGGCGAAATCCGCAAGGTCGATACGGCCGCCGGCAAGCTGACGATCAAGCACGGCCCGCTGGAGAACCTCGGGATGGACGCGATGACGATGACGTTCAAGGTGAAGGACCCGGCGATGCTGGCGCAGGTGAAGGTGGGTGACACGATCGACTTCGTTGCCGAAGACGTGGACGGCGCGCTGACCGTCGTCGAACTGAAGAAGCCGTGACGCGGAGCGTGAACATGAAGACCACGAACCCCGGACGGCTGGCCGCGCTCGTTGCGGCTGTCGCACTCTTCGCGGCCGCGCCGGTCGCGGCCTCGGCGCACGGCAGGCTGGAAAGCGCCGTGCCGGCGGCGGGCAGCACGGTCGACCCGGCTCCCGACACGGTGCGGCTCACGTTCAACGAAGACCTCGAGCCGGCATTCAGCTCGGTAAAGGTGTCGGACGCGAACGGCAACGCCGTCACGCAGGACAAGGCGAAGGTCGATGCGTCGAACCCGCGCGTGATGGCGCTCGCGATGCCGAAGCTCGCGCCGGGCGCATACACGGTGCAATGGGCGGCGATGACGGCCGATGCGCATCGCACGAAGGGCACCTACACGTTCCGGGTGAAGGGATGAACGACGGCATCGTCGGCCTCCTGCGGCTCGTGTCGGTGGCGATCCAGAACACGGGGTTCGCCGTGATAGTCGGCGCGCTGCTCGGCAGTCACTGGCTCGCACGTGGCGCGTCGGCGTGGCAACAGGGCATCGGGCGACGGCTCGCCGTGACGCTGCGCATCGCGTCCGTCGTATCGCTGATCGCGAGCATCACCGCGTTCTGGGCGCACTGCGCGCTGATGAGCGAAGTGTCATTGCTCGACGCGGGGCCGGCCGTCTGCTCGATGCTCGCGGGCACGGGGTTCGGTCATGCATGGCTGGCCGGCGCCGCGTTCATGCTCGTCGTCGTGCTGCTGTCGTTCGTCAGGCGCGCGGGCGACATGCGCTTGCCGTTTGCGATGTGGGCCGCGCTCGCCTGCGTCGCGCTCGCGCGCAGCAACGGCGGTCATCCGGTGGACGCGGGGCTGTTCAGCGTGCCGGTATGGATCGACTGGCTGCATCTGCTGGCGATCAGCGCATGGGTCGGGCTCGTGCTCGTGACGGCGTTCGGCGTGATGCCGCGGTTTGCCGGCATGCCCGCGAGCGAACGCGCGACGGGTGCGTCGTTCGTGCAGTCGCTGTCCGATGCATCGACCGGTGCGCTGGTCGTGCTGTTCGCGACCGGCGCATACAACGGTTGGCGCGGCGTCGATACGCCCGCCAACCTGTTCACTTCGACGTACGGGCAGATCCTGCTGCTGAAGCTCGCGCTGGTGCTGATCGCGGCGGCGCTCGGCGGTCACAACCGCTTCTTCGGGATGCCGAAGCTGATGGCCGCGCTGAAGGATCCGGCCGCGGCGATGCCGGCTCGCGCGTTGCAACGATTCGGCGCAGTGTTGCGGATCGAGGCGGTCGTGCTCGGCGGCGTGCTGATGGTGGCCGCCGTGCTCGTGTCGAGTGCGCTGCCGGGGACGGCGTAGCGCGGCGGCACGCGGGGGAATCGTCGCGAGTGCAGCGCGCTTTGGTCAGATGATTTCCCCGCATTTTCGGGCCTGTTCGTGCGTTGGGTGGCGACCTCGGCGTGATAACGACAATTACATCGGCCTATCTTTTGATTACCAAAAACTGTCATTGAGCGCCGCTAAGCTTTCGCCACCCTCACAACCGGGATTCCCCGTCATGCGCTCGACAATCCGCCTGTTTACCCCGCTATTGCTGCTTCCGACGCTCGCCGCGCCGGTATTCGCCGCCACTGCCGCACCCGTCAGCCCGAACTGCGGCGGCAGCACGACACCGATCGCCGATATCCAGGGGCCGGGCGCGCCGTCGCCGCTCGCCGGCCAGAACGTGTCGATCGAAGCCGTCGTCACCGCCGATTTCGGCGGCACGGACGGCTTCGGCGGCTTCTTCGTCCAGCAGGCCGATGCGCAGCGCCGCAATCAGCCGGGTGTGTCCGAAGGCCTGTTCGTCTATGCGCCGAAAGCGCGTGCGCAGGCCGGCGATCTCGTGCACGTGACGGGCAAGGTCGAGGAGAAATACGGGCAGACGCAGCTCACGCTGTCGGGCGCGATCGCGGTGTGCGCGAACGGCCAGACGGTGACGCCCGCGACGCTCACGCTGCCGGTCGACAGCCCGAACGCGTTCGCCGCGTACGAAGGGATGCTCGTGCGCCTGCCGCAGACGCTGAACGTCACCGACAACTACGAGCTCGGCCGCTACGGCAGCGTGATGCTCAGCAACGGCCGCCTGCGGACGCCGACGAGCGTCGTGCCGCCCGCCCAGGCGCAGACGCAGATCGACGCGAACGCGCGCAACCGCCTGGTGCTCGACGACGGCTCGAACAAGCAGAACCCGGCAACCGTGCCGTATC
The DNA here is from genome assembly GCF_984667975.1 of Burkholderia pulmonis. Taxonomy (NCBI): domain Bacteria; kingdom Pseudomonadati; phylum Pseudomonadota; class Betaproteobacteria; order Burkholderiales; family Burkholderiaceae; genus Burkholderia; species Burkholderia pulmonis. Next base: position 2,929,687 of record NZ_OZ480187.1, on the reverse strand, counting down.
CGGCGCCGGGCCTGTCGGCCGCGAACACGCTGCGCGCGGGCTACACGGTGCGCGATGTCGAAGGCGTGCTCGAGGTGCGTTACGGCGCGTGGCGCGTGCAGCCGCTGCCCGGCGCGGCCGTACCGGCGTTCGACGCGCGACCGAACCCGCGCACCAACGCACCGGCGCGCGATCCGAAGTCGAACCTGCGCGTCGCGTCGTTCAACGTCCTGAACTACTTCAACGGCAACGGTCTCGGCGGCGGCTTCGACGATCCGAACAACCGCGGCGCGAAGACCTTCCAGGAATTCCAGCGCCAGGAAGCGAAGATCGTCAGCGCGCTCAAGGCGATCGACGCGGACGTGATCGGCCTGATGGAAATCCAGAACAACGGCTACGGCGAACTGAGCGCGGTGCGCCAGCTCGCGGCGAAGCTCGGCAACCACTGGCGCGTGGTCGATCCGGGTACGTCACGCCTCGGCGGCGATGCGATCACGGTCGCGATGATCTACGACAGCCGCAAGGTCGAGCCGGTCGGCCGCGCCGCGACGCTCGCGATCGACGACAAGAACCGCCAGCCGCTCGCGCAGTCGTTCCGGAGGGTCAACGGCAACAAGCAGGCGCTGACGGTGGCCGTGAACCACCTGAAGTCGAAGAACTGCCCGGACGCCGCGAACGACGATCTCGACCAGGGTGACGGCCAGGGTTGCTGGAACCCGACGCGCACGCGCGCGGCGGCGAAGGTGGCCGACTGGCTTGCCGGCAACCCGACGGGTGTCGCGGGCCAGGGCGTGCTGCTGATCGGCGACTTCAACAGCTACACGTACGAAGACCCGATCCGCACGCTCGAATCGCGCGGCTACCGCAACCTCGTCGCGCGCCTGATCGGCGCGAATGCATACAGCTACGTGTACAACGGCGAAGCCGGCTATCTCGATCACGCGCTCGCGACGCTGCCGCTCGCGTCGCACGTGAAGGCCGTGCACGAATGGCACATCAACGCGGACGAGCCGCTCGCGCTGCAGTACACGCTCGCGTACAAGTCGGCCGAGCAGCAGAAGACGTTCTACGCACCGGATGCGTACCGTTCGTCGGATCACGACCCGGTGCTGATCGATATCGCGCTGCCGGGCGGCGGGAAGTGATCGCGGGTTGAGTCGTGGCAACCGGCGACGTGCGGCCATGCCGCGCGTCGCCGCCTGCCCGGAAATGCCGTTCGAATGCCGGGTAAATAATTCCGTGAAATTGGATGTGAATTAACTGAATCGGTATTTTATGGATGGCGCGGTGCACATCGGTAATGCAATTGAGGAATGGTTGAAGTGAATCGAATCTTCGATTGGCGTTCGCATGTCGCCATATCGCCTTAATCGTTCAATAATAATAAAAATGAAAGAAAAATCCTGTCGATATGAAGGCTTTCGGTGCGTTGCGTCAATGCGGGAAAGGCTTCCGTGTTATGCGTGAAAAGTAAAATATTCGGCGCGGTATTGCCGGCAAGACGCACCTTGCACGAATAATCCCATATTCTTTCAAAATCCAGACACTGACGACACTTCGCATCATTACGGGATTTTTAATATCCGAATGATCGTTGACAACGCGGCGCAGCACCGCCTATTTTTGTCATGTCGTAAATTTTGGTCATATAAAAGTTGTCCAGACTGCAGGGGGCGCGTCCGAGCATCATTCTCGCCAGCAGTTTGCTGTGTCTGTATCAAGTTCAGTCTCTGAGAAGTCCCATCCCCAACCGCTGACTGCCGACCGTGCAACGCGAGTGGCGGGTAGGCCTGCGCGTTTCGCAGGCGTTGGCGGCCTTTGTGAAGTGGTATCAGAACCAGCCACAAGGAATGAGATGAAACCAGACAGGAGCTGTACCGGCATCCGCCGCGATCGTCGCGGCCGGCTGGCCGGGCTAGGCGCATTGACCGTCATGACCCTGGCGCTCGCGGCATGCGGCGGCGACGATTCGTCGTCCGTCGGCGCGTCGAGCCTCGCGCAGACCACGGCCAGCCAGCAGGCCAGCGCGCAAGCGGCCGGCAACCAGGCGCCGGCGGCCAACCAGCCTTATGTCGACCAGGTCGCGTACTCGATGAATGCGACGGACGGCCTTGCCGCCGCGCAGGTCTCCGAGAAAGCGGCCGTCATGCATTACCAGTGGAAGGGGAGCGGCTCGACGGTCAACTACACGACGACCACCGGCCACCTGACCGCGCAGGATGCGAGCGGCAATGCGGAAGCGTCGATGTCGTACGTCGCGTACACCGCGCCGAGCAAGAACGGCAAGCCGCGCCCCGTCACGTTCGTGTACAACGGCGGCCCCGGCTCGTCGTCGATCTGGCTGCGGCTCGGCTCGTTCGCGCCGACCCGCGTGGCCACGCCTGATCCGCTGTTCGGCACCAACTGGCCGAACTATCCGCTCGTCGACAACGCCGAAAGCCTGATCGACACCACCGACCTCGTGTTCATCGACCCGCCCGGAACGGGGCTGTCGGAAGCCGTGTTGCCGAACACCAACCAGAAGTACTGGGGTTCCGACGCGGACGTGAACATCATGCGCGACTTCATCCAGCGCTACCTGAACGTCAACAGCCGCAGCACGTCGCCGATCTACCTGTACGGCGAATCGTACGGCACGCCGCGTACCGACATGCTCGCGCTCGCGCTCGAATCGGCAGGCGTGCACCTGACGGGCATCGTGCTGCAGTCCGCGATCCTGAACTACTTCGCGGATGCGACGGAAGCGGTGGCGATCACGCAGTCGACGGAAGGGCTGCTGCTCGATACCGATACGGTGGCCGGCTATCTGCCGGGCTATGCGGCGGTCGCGGCGTACTTCAACCAGGTCTCGCCGGCGCCGGTGAACCAGGGTCTGTACGCACTGCAGACGGAGCTGTTCACGACGCTGATCTACAACCAGCTGCAGAAGTACTCGCAGTCGTGGGTGTTGAGCCAGCTCGGCATTCCGGATGCACTCGGCACGCCGGTGTTCCCGAGCGATGCGACGCTCAGGCTGTGGTCGATCCCGTCGAGCCTGACGCAACAGGCGCTGCGCGGCTACTTCAACGCGAATCCGTTCGGCACGAGCCTGCTGCCCGGCACGACGATCGGCCGGTATGACGGACGCGTGTCGTTGCCGAACTCCGATCCGCGCCTGCAGACCGACGGCGATCCGTCCGACATCCTGATTTCGCAGCCGTTCACGAACGCGCTCGCGACGCAGATGCCGGATTACCTCGGCTACACCGCGCCGAACGCGACGTATGTCCCGCTGAACGACAACATCATCGGTCTCTGGGACTTCACGCACGACGGCCAGCCGATGCCCGACACGATCCCCGATCTGCTCGGTGCGCTGCAGCTCAACCCGAAGCTTCGCGTGCTTTCGGAAAACGGCTTCCACGATCTCGCGACGCCGTTCTTCAACACCGAGAAGCAACTCGCGCGGCTGCAGACGGTGCAGGGCCTGAATCCGAAGCTGCAGGTGAACTTCTTCCAGGGCGGTCACATGATCTACCTGGACGACGTCGCCCGTCCGCAGATGAAGCGGGACCTGAAGACGTTCTACAAGGGCGCACGGATTCCGACGGCGCTGACGCTGCACACGCTGCCGCCGCCGTGGCCGGACGAGAACCCGGCCAGTGTGCCGACGGGCAGCATCCCGGGTGCGACGGCCGCGACGACGCTGGCGGCGGCCCCTTAAGCGACGGACTCCTTGTCACAGGAACCCTCTATTCATCCATTGAATGCGAGTGATCATGTCCCTAATCAAATTGATGCGGCGTATGTCCCCGGTGATCGTGCTCGGTGCCGTGATGAGCAGTGCCTATGCGTTGCCGCCGCAGGCGGTGGCGCCGGTGAAGCTGCCGCACGGCGGGCACGGTGTCGACGGTCCGTTCTTTCCTTCCACGCGGGTCGCGCCGGTGCTGCCGTCGACCGGCTCGACACTGCAGCAGCAGGCGCAGGAGCGTGTCAACGCGAGGCTCGGCGGCAATACCGTGCTGAGCAACGGCGCGGCCGTGACGAAGGCGCAGGCGCAGAGCAGCGGGCTCGGCTTCGTGTCGAAGCACTTCGACGAGATCGATACGAAGCACTCCGGCCGCGTGACGATGAGCGATGTGCGGCAGTTCATCCAGCAGCGGCAGGTGCAGGCACAGCAGGAACAGCAGGACGAGTGACGTAGCAGGCAGGGCGGCGGCCGGTGCGACCTTCATCGCACCGGCCGCCGGAGGGTGACGCGTGTCTAGGCGTTCCGGCGCGCGGCGTAGCGCTTCGCCGTGACCGACGGCAGCTCGCCGAACATCGCGCGATAGTCCTGCGCGAAGCTGCTCAGGTGCCAGAAGCCCCACTTGGTGGCGGCGGACGTCACGGAATCGCCGAGCCGCAGCTCGCGGCGCACGTGATTCAGTCGCACGGCCCGCAGGTAGGCAATCGGGTTCAGGTTCAACGTGTCGTGGAACGCGTACTGCGCGGTGCGCCGGCTGATGCCGAGCTGCACGCACAGTTCGGCGATCGACAGCGGGCAGGTCGACGCGTCCTGAAGCCGCTCCTGCACCGCGTTCACCAGCGACCAGTATTTCGTCGGGCGCGCGACCTGCGCGCCGGCGTCCGGTGCGGCGACCGTCATCGCTTCCGAAATCGCATACAGCACGGTGCGCTCGAGCAGTTCGATCCTGTCGCGTGTCGTCACGTCGTCGATGCGCGCGCTGCTTGCCGCGGCGGCCAGCGTCTGGCGCAGCAGGTCGCGCAGATGGTCGGCCATGCCGGCCGCCATCGGGATCACCGGCGAATGGGTGCGGGCGCGCAGCGACGCGGCCACCGTGCGCATCGTTTCCGTCGACAGCTTCTCGGGCTCGATCTCGACGTTCACGAGGACGTGCCGGTCGGGCGAGTAGAACTCGAATTGCGGCTGGCTCGAGAACACGTGCAGGCTGTCGCGCCCGCTCTTCTCGCCGCACAGGCGCGCATGCCCTTCCAGTTCCAGCGGCACGGCCACGGCGATCCGCTCGGACGGCACCGCGCCTTGCTGCAGGATCACCTTGTCGAGGTCTTCGACCAGCAGCTTGATGCCGCCCAGCGACATGATCGACGACGAGCCGTGAAACAGCCCGCCGGAGATCTGCGTGTAGTTCATGTTCCAGCCGTCGAACGAGCGCGCCTGTTCCTCCACGTCGGTGAACGCGCAGAACGCGACCGTGTGCGCGAACAGCGGGTCGCCGGAGAAATCGCTCGGGTGGGCAGACGGCGTCATCGGGGGCGGGAAGGGGCGGTCCGGATCGATTCATTGTAGCCGCTTGGATCGCCGGTCAAAAAGCCGCGCCCGGCTTCTCCCCGTCAAAACCCTGACTTGCCGAAATCCGATAGTGAAAAGCCGCTCGACGCTCTACCTTTGGCACGACACCAATGCCGGAGCGACGTCGATGGAACTTCCCCGTGGCGGATTCTGGAGAAACTGGGTCGGCAACCAGTCGTGCATGGCCGCACACCTCGCGTCGCCGACCAGCGAGGCCGAGATCGCGGAACTGGTGCGCACCGCGACGCGCCAGGGCAAGCACGTGCGCTGCGCGGGATCGGGACACTCGTTCACGCCCGTCGTGGCCACGAGCGGCCTGCTGCTGTCGCTGCAGGATTACCAGGGCATCGTCGAGGTCGACCAGGCGCGCAAGCGCGTGACGGTGAAGGCCGGTACCAAATTGAATGCGGTGACGCGTCACCTGAAGGAGGCCGGCCTGTCGCTCGTCAACCAGGGCGATATCGACTCGCAGGCGATCGCCGGCGCGCTCGCCACCGGCACGCACGGCACGGGCACGACGCTGGGCAACCTGTCGTCGCAGGTCGTCGGGATGCGCATCGTGCGCCCCGACGGCTCGATCATGACCGTGAGCGACCGGCAGGACCTCGACCTGCTGCATGCGACGCAGGTGAATATCGGCATGTTCGGCGTGATATCGGAAATGACGCTGCAGGTGACCGATGCGTTCTGGCTGCACGACCGCGTGTGGCGCGAGGACTTCGAAGCGTTGATGGAGCAGTACGACGAGCTGGCGGCGAAGCACCGGCATTTCGGCTTCTTCTGGTGCCCGACGTCCGAAAGCCGCGACCTGTACTGCCTGCCCGACACCACGAAGGTGTCGAACTCGAAGAAGGACTACGACGTGTGCGAGATCAAGGTGATGGACATCACCGGCGAGCGCACGTTTTACGAAGGAGAACACGAGAAGATCGCGTACAGCTCGGAGGTGTATGCGATCCACTACGTGCCGAATTTCCATGAACTCGAATACGCGGTGCCCGCGCAACACGGCAAGGAAGCGTTGCGCCGCGTGCGCGACCTCATCCTCACGAAACACCGCGACTGCATCTTTCCGGTCGAATACCGCTTCACGAAGGGCGATCCGGCGTGGATCAGCCCGTTCCATCACCAGGACAGCGTAACCATCTCGTGCTCGGGCGGCCCGAACGGCGTCGACTACTGGCCGTTCCTGAAGGACGTCGACGACATCCTGCGCGACTACGGCTCGCGCCCGCACTGGGGCAAGCTGCATTTCACGAACCGCGACGACGTCGATCGCTGGTTCCCCAAGGCCGAGGCGTTCCGCGCGCTGCGCCGCAGCGTGGATCCCGAAGGCTACTTCCTCAACGATCACCTGCGGACGCTGTTCAGTTGAGCAGACCGAACGAACCAGACTGGAGAACGAAACATGAATGTCAGGATTGACGGCCGCCTGGCCGGCAAGGTCGCCATCGTCAGCGGTGGCGCCGGCGGATGCGGCGGGGCGGCGTCCGAACTGTTCGCCGCGCAGGGTGCGAAGGTCGCGATCGTCGACCGCGACGGCGAGGCGGCCGAAACGCTCGCCGCGCGGCTGCGCGATGCGGGCCTGCAGGCGATCGGCCTCGGCGCGGACGTGTCGAAGCAGGCGGAGGTCCGGAAGGCGGTCGATGCCGCGCACAAGCAGTACGGCAACGCGGACATCCTGTTCAATCACGCGGGCACGCTGATCGTCAAACCGTTCCTCGACATCGAGGAATCGGAGTGGGACTGGCTGATGGGCGTGAACGTCAAGAGCATGTTCCTGATGACGCAGGCCGTGCTGCCGCAGATGCTGGAGAAAGGGCGCGGCAGCATCGTCTGTACGTCGTCGATTTCGGCCGTCTGCGCGACGCCGGGCGAGGTGCTGTACGACGCGACCAAGGGCGCGTGCCACATGTTCGCGCGGGCGATTGCCGTCGAGTACCGTGACCGCGGGATCCGCTGCAACGCGCTGGCGCCGGGGTTCATCCGCACGCCGCACGGGATGCGCGAGCTGAAGGACCTGCAGGCGATGGGCGTCGATGCGACCGAAGCGGCGATCGCGATTCAGCAGGGCCGCCTGTGCGAGCCGTCGGAAGTCGCGGCGGCCGCGCTGTTCCTCGCGTCCGACGAGTCGAGTTTCGTCAACGGCACCCATCTGTTCGTCGACAACTGTTTTTCCGCCGTCTGACCACGGCGGTTCGCAAGAAGCCGAAGGGCAGGCGCTACGCCTGCCGCACGATCGGCAAGCCGGGTCGAAGGTGCCGCAGCGATGCGGCCCTTCGATTTTTTTTGCCTGCGCATCGCGCGGGGCGTCCTAGCGGGTTGTCGCAATCCTTCTATCTGAACGGTGGCGCGTCTGATGGAATGCGAAGGCCGAATCACCATGCAGCCGGCATCCCGCGGTCAGTCCATCACTCTCTTTTTGGTCAACCATCATGTTCAATCGCACCACCAGCACCGTTGCCAACGTCGATCCGGAACTTTTTGCAGCGATCGAGCAGGAAAACCGTCGTCAGGAAGATCACATCGAGCTGATCGCGTCGGAAAACTACACGAGCCCGGCCGTGATGGCCGCCCAGGGCTCGCAGCTCACGAACAAGTACGCGGAAGGGTACCCGGGCAAGCGCTACTACGGCGGCTGCGAGTACGTCGACGTGGTGGAGCAGCTCGCGATCGACCGCGTGAAGCAGCTGTTCGGCGCGGAAGCGGCGAACGTGCAGCCGAACTCGGGTTCGCAGGCGAACCAGGGCGTGTTCTTCGCGATGCTCAAGCCGGGCGACACGATCATGGGCATGAGCCTCGCGCACGGCGGCCACCTGACGCACGGCTCGCCGGTGAACATGTCGGGCAAGTGGTTCAACGTGGTGAGCTACGGCCTGAACGAAAACGAAGACATCGATTACGAAGCGGCCGAGCAGCTCGCGCAGGAACACAAGCCGAAGCTGATCGTCGCGGGCGCATCGGCGTTTTCGCTGAAGATCGATTTCGAACGCCTCGCGAAGATCGCGAAGTCGGTGGGCGCGTACCTGATGGTCGACATGGCGCACTACGCGGGCCTGATCGCGGCGGGCGTGTACCCGAACCCGGTGCCGCACGCGGATTTCGTGACGACGACGACGCACAAGAGCCTGCGCGGCCCGCGCGGCGGCGTGATCCTGATGAAGGCGGAGTACGAGAAGCCGATCAACTCGGCGATCTTCCCGGGGATCCAGGGCGGCCCGCTGATGCACGTGATCGCGGCGAAGGCAGTGGCGTTCAAGGAAGCGCTGTCGCCGGAGTTCAAGTCGTACCAGGAGAAGGTGGTCGAGAACGCGCGCGTGCTGGCTGAAACGCTGGTGAAGCGCGGTCTGCGGATCGTGTCGGGCCGTACGGAAAGCCACGTGATGCTGGTGGACCTGCGCGCGAAGCACATCACGGGCAAGGCAGCGGAAGCGGCACTGGGCGCGGCGCACATCACGGTGAACAAGAACGCGATCCCGAACGATCCGGAGAAGCCGTTCGTGACGAGCGGCGTGCGGCTGGGTTCGCCGGCGATGACGACGCGTGGCTTCGGCCCGGCGGAAGCGGAGCAGGTGGGCAACCTGATCGCCGACGTGCTGGACAACCCGGAAGATGCAGCGACGATCGAGCGCGTGCGTGCGCAGGTCGCCGAGCTGACGAAGCGCTTCCCCGTCTACGGCTGATGAGCGCGAGGGTCGATCGCCGCAACGCGGTCGACCCGCATCGCTTCACGTTGCAACAAAAAAACCGACTCGCGGCATCGGACCGGCGAGTCGGTTTTTTTAGCCTGCTTCGAGGGCGCTTCAGACCGACGGATCGACGTTTGCCTCGAGTTCGCGGATGCGGTCGAGGTTCCGCGTGTCCTTCAGCACCGGCGGCCCCGCGAACGTGTTGCGCACGCCGAAGCCGTACCAGATCACCATCAGCACCACCACGAAGGCGACCAGTACGTACAGCACCTTTTCGTTCGGCGGCTGGATGCCGACATACGCGAGCACACAGGCGCCGACCAGTGCGAGCAGCGCGCACGGCTTCGACCAGATGCCCAGCCGGAACGGCCCCTTGTCGGTCCACGAGCGGCCTTCGGCCAGCATCCCGGAGCCGATCGGCATCGCGTACGAGATGAACAGGAACACCGCGCTGCCGGCGCTCAGCACCGAAAACGCGTCGCCGTACAGCGTGACGACGATCGCGAGCACCGCGCACGTCCAGATCGCGGGCCCGGGCGTCCGGTGAGTCGGGTTCACGCTGCGCAGCAGCTTCGACGCGGGCAGCCCGCCGTCGCGGGCGAACGCATACATCATCCGCGACGTCGACATGATCGCCGCGAGCCCGCATACGTAGTTGATGAAGAACATCGCGAGCTCGAGGGTGACGCGCAGCCCCTTCGGAATCGGCGCGAGGATCGCTTCGAAGAAGCCCGTCCCCTGTTTCATGCTGGCGGTCAGGTCGGGCATCACCAGCACGAACGCACACACCATCACGTAGCCGAACACCGCGGACCAGAACACCGACCCGATGATGCCGCGCGGAACGTTCCTGGCCGCATCGTGCGTCTCTTCCGACGTGTGCGCGGACGCGTCGAAGCCGGTGATCGTGTAGGTCACGAGCAGCAGGCCGGACAGGAACGCGAGCGGCGTGGCCTGCTTCGGCCAGGCGCCGCCGTCGACGCCGGTGAAGTTGGTGAAGGTGACCAGCCGGTGCAGATCGAACGCGACGGGCGAGTAGTAGAGCAGCGACACCACCAGCGCGATCGTCACCACGAAGATCAGGTAGCCCGACAGGTCGGTGATCTTGCTCGCGATCTTGATACCGCGTGCATTGAGGATCGCCTGCGAGATCGTGATGAACGCGATGAACGCGGTCTGGTGCCACCACGTCAGGCTGTCGGGGCTCACGCCGAACATCGGTGCGATCAGCGTCTTGAAAAACGGGTCGTAGGTGCCGAAGTTGATCGCGGCGATCACGAAGATCAGGCCGATCAGGTTGAGCCACGCGGTCATCCACCCCCACTTCTTCCCGCCGAGGATCGCGCCCCAGTGATAGAGGCCGCCGGCCGTCGGAAACGCGGAGGCGATCTGCGACATCGACACGGCGACGATCAGCGCGAACAGCGAGCCCAGCGGCCAGCCGAGGCCGATCGATGCGCCGCCGGCAGCGGAAAACGCGAGCTGGAACGCGGTAATGCCGCCCGACAGGATGCAGATCACCGAAAACGACACGGCGAAGTTCGAGAAACCGTTCATACGTCTCGACAGTTCCTGCGCATAGCCCATCTTGTGCAGCAGGCTTACGTCACTGTCGGTGCCTGAATCAGGCTGGAATTTTGCATCCATAGTCGCTCCGTCACGAATGTCCTGCGTGGCAGGACCGTCATCGCCGCCCGGGCCGTGTGGCGCGGCCCGCTCCTGGGATTCGTCGGCGGCACGCGATGCCGCGGGGGAGCCGGCAATCGCTTTCCAGTCCGATGCGTGAACGGTATGAAATCAAATCTCCCGGCTCTATCAGATTTCGGCAAGGTAGTGAAAATCCGGAGGCGTGCACCGGATGAGGGCAGCGCGATGCGGGTTGCGCATGCTGGCCCCGGGAGCGCCCGGGGGCGGGCGTCGGGGCAGCCGGTTACGCGTTTTCCGCCGCAAACAGCGCTTCCCAGCCGAGAAACGCACCGAGCGGAATGATGTCCCAGTCGATCAGCCCGGCCTTGGCCAGCGGAAACTCGCGCAGCGCTTCGCGCGCACTGTCGATCGAATCGCACTCCGCAATGATCGCGACGCCGGGGCGATCCTGACGGAAATAGATGTCGCGGACGATCCCGCGCTTGAGCAGTTGCCAGCCGTAGCGCACTTCGTCGAGCAGGTGCGGCTGATACGCGGCCGGGCTCGCGCCGGGCAGCGGGACGTCAAGGCACAGCAGTTTCATGTCGATCTCCTCGAGAGCGTCGTGTGCGTTATGCGCCGGCCGCGAACCGCGACGCCAGTTCGGCGACGCGCTGCCCGAGATGCGCGGCGGTTTCGAGGTCGCTGGCGATCGGCGACAGCTCCGGCGACACGTCGTCGGATTGCGCCATCGCGCCGAGCCAGCCGCCGATCCGGTTGCGCTCGTTCGCCGTGGTGCCGGCGAACAGGTCGAGCCCGACCCAGATCATCCCGTGCTGCGCGGCAAAGAGCGTCATCGTCATCAGCGAATTCAGCTTGTCGCCGTGCTGCGCGCCGGAGTTGGTAAAGCCGGCCGCGACCTTGTTGCGCCACGTTTGCGGAATCCACGCGGGCCGCGTCGAGTCTTCCATGAACTTCTTGAGGCGCGAACTGATCGAGCCGTTGTACGTCGGCGAGCCGAAGATGATCGCGTCGCTGGCGGCGAGCGCGTCCCACGGAATCTCGCCGTCGGCGACCGCGACGAGCCGGACTTCCGCGCCCGGTACGCGACGCACGCCTTCCGCGACGGCTTGCGCCTGTCGCTCGGTATGTCCGTGGCCGCTGTCGAAAACGATGGTGGCAAGCATGGCAACTCCTTTGCGATTCGTTGAACGATGGCCGCATTGTGGGCGGCGCGGGCCGCAACCAGAAGTTGGGTCAGGGTTGAGTCGCCTTCAACTTCAGGTTGATAATCGGCGGCAAGCGAAGGTGTACCGTGCGGCGTGTCGATCGAAGGAGGCCGCTTTGGATTTGTCACAACGAACGCGCGCGATCCTGTCGTTCGTGCACGCGGCCGACGGCGGCAGCTTTGCGGCGGCCGGCCGCATGCTCGGCATCACGTCCGCCGCCGTCAGCAAGAACGTCGCCGGCCTCGAACAGGCGCTCGGCGTGCGGCTGATGAACCGCACCACGCGCACGCTGAAGCTGACCGACGAAGGCGCCGTGTTCCTGCGCCAGGCGCGCGTCGCGCTGGAAGCGCTGGATTCGGCGGTCGACAGCATCGTCGCGCAGCGGCTCGGCCCGCAGGGGCGCGTGCGCATTTCAACCAGCGCCGCGTTCGGGCGCGATCACCTGCAACCGGTGTTGTCCGGGTTGCTGGCGCGTTACCCCGGCTTGTCGGTGGAAGCCGATTTCGACGACCGGATCGTCGATGTCGTGCGCGACGGCTACGACATCGTCATACGCGGCGGCAACATTCGCGATTCGGCGCTGGTGTCGCGGCCGATCTTTCGCATGCATGCGGTACTGGTTGCATCACCCGCGTATCTGGCGGGCCACGGGATTCCGCGAACGCCGGACGAGCTCGGCGCGCACCGGCTGATCGCGCGCCGATTTCTGGGCGGCGAGGTCGCGACGTGGGGATTCAGGATGCGGGACGGAAGCCTCGTCGAGTTCGATCCGGGTGAACCGGCACTGCTGACGTTCTCGGCGCCGGAAGCCGGGGTGCAGGCCGCCGTCGACGGGCTGGGCATCGCGCGGGTCGGCGTGCATCTCGCGTGGGAGCATGTGCGCGCCGGCAGGCTGAAGGTGCTGCTGCGCCGCCACTTCATGCCGGGCAACTACGAGATGGCGATGCAGTATCCGCATCGCGCACTGAAGGCGTCGCGCGTGCAGGCGACCGTCGATTACCTGCTGGAGGCGTTTGCCGCCGACGAGCGTCTGCATGTGCCGTTGAAGGCGCTGGATGCGTATGGGGCGTGACGACTGCGGCGGGCGTCGTTCGGGAGGGGCCGCCCGCGCGAACGCGGGCGGCAAGTCGGTGGTGTTTCGTTCCGTGCGGGTGGCGCTCAGGCCGTCGCGGTGCGGCGCTCCATCAACCTGTTCCACAGCATGCCCGAGCGGCTGCCGCTGCGGCAATACGCGAGTACCGGCTTCGGCAACGTATCGACCAGTGCGCCGAACGCGTCGATCTCCGCGTCGCCGATGCGGTCGCGCTGGACCGGCAGGTAGCGTGTTTCGAGGCCCAGTTCGCGGGCGGCCGCGGCGATTGCATCGAATGCCGGTTGATCGTCGCCTTCGCCGTCGGGCCGGTTGCAGATGACCGACCGGAAGCCGGCATTCCGGATCGCCTTCAGGTCGGCCGGCGTGATCTGGCGCGACGCGGTGAAGCCGGTCGCCGCGGCCGTGCGGCATTGCTCGATCGCGTGGCGGAAACACGCGATCGCGAAATCGACGTCCTGCTCCGTCGTGAAGCGGCCGAAGCTCACGCGCACGGTGCGGCCGGCCGTCTCCGCATCGAGGCCGATCGCGGTCAGCACGTGCGACGGGGCGCCGCTGGTCGAGTTGCATGCGGAAGTCGACGACACGGCGAGTGCGTCGCCGAGCATGAACGGGAAGAAGCCCGGTGCATTCACGGTCAGGCTCAGCGTGTGCGGGATGCGGCGGGCCGCGGCTGCGTTCTGCGTGACGTCGCCGAGCGCGACCAGCGCATCGGTCAGGCGTGCGCCGAGCGCCGCGATCCGTGCGGTTTCGCCGTCGAGCTTGTCGGCGGCCAGTTCGCACGCGACACCCATGCCGACGATCTGATGCGTCGCGAGCGTGCCCGAGCGCAACCCGCGCTCGTGTCCGCCGCCATGGATTTGCGGGGCGATGCGCGCGGCGATCTCGCGGCGAACGAACAGCGCGCCGATACCCTTGGGACCGTAAACCTTGTGCGCGGACATCGACATCATGTCGATGCCGAGCGCGCGCACGTCGATCGGCGTCTTGCCGAGCGCCTGCGCGGCGTCGACGTGGAGCAGCGCGCCGGCCGCGTGCACGATGCGGGCGATCGCGCCGATGTCGGTGAGCGTGCCGATTTCGTTGTTCACGAGCATCAGCGATACGAGGCCCGTATCGGGGCCGATCGCGGCCGCTACCGCGTCGGCGGTGATTTCGCCGTCGCGCGTGGGCGTCAGGAAGGTGACTTGCGTGCCGTGCTTCGCCAGGTTCGCCATCGTGTCGAGGATGGCCTTGTGCTCGATGCGGCTCGTGACCAGGTGGCGCTTGCCGGTCGCGTTTTCGGCATAGCCCTTCAGCGCGAGGTTGTTCGATTCGGTGGCGCCCGACGTCCAGACGATCTCGTCGGCATCCGCGCCGATGAGCGCGGCGACTTGCGCGCGGGCGTGCTCGACCTTGTCTTTCGCCAGCCGGCCGGCGGCGTGCGAGCTCGATGCGGGGTTGCCGAAGATGCCGTCGAAGCCGAGGCAGGCGGTCATCGCTTCGATCACGCGGGGATCGGCGGGCGTCGTGGCCGCGTAGTCGAGGTAGTGCAGCGTGTGGGTATCGCTCATGTCCGTCTCTTGTTCATTGCGTAATGCGAGAAATGATACGGGGGACAGGAGGGAAAAAGGATCCAAAGTTGGCTGGCGATTCAGCTCGATATGGAATAACGTTTTCTTTGAATGCGGAATGGGGGAATTCGTTTCTCCGTGGGCCCGGCCGTGCGCATGCAGGCGCCTGCACGGCCGGGCCGGCGGGCGGGTTCACGCGGAGAAGCGTTGCGGGCGGAAGTCCTGAAGCTGCGCCGTTTCGATACCGTCGAGCACTTCGATCGCGAACAGCTGGCCGATGGCCGGCGCGGACGTCATGCCGCTGTGCATCGCGGCCACGTGGACGTTCCGGTACTGGCGGCCGCGGCCCATGATCGGATACTCGTCGCGGGGCATGACGCGAAAGCCGAGCGTCATGGTGTCGAGTTCGATCCCCCGGGTCTCCGGCAGCAACCCGGTCACGCGTTCGAGCAGCTTCGCGCCGAGTTCGGGCGTGGGCACCAGCGCACCGGTGTCGCCGAAGTTCGAGCCGGCCACGATGCGCCCGTCGGGATTCTGCTTGATGTCGAGGCCGGCCGGCATCAGCACCTGATGCACGAGCGGCGGCATCGGCTTGCTATGGGCCAGGATGCCTTTCGACGTGCGGAGCGGGACGGGGATGCCTGCCTGCGCGCCGAGCCGCGTGGAGTCGTTGCCGGCCGCGATCACGACGTGATCCGCGACGAACGGCCCCTTGTCCGTCGTGACGCCGGTCGCGCGGTCGCCCTTGAAGTCGATCGTCGCGACGTTGGCCTTCGTCAGCGTGACACCGGCCCGGATGCCGGCCTCGACCAGCGCCAGCGTCGCGGCGACCGGGTCGAGCGTCCCGTCGATGGTCGAATGCCAGCCCGTGCCGAAGTCGCCGGCGCGCACGCCGGGCACGAGCCGTTCGAGATCGTCGCGTGTGATGTTGCTGATCGGATAGCCCCACGGCTGATGCAGCGCGGTCGTGTAGTGGAGCTTGTCGATCTGTTGCGGGTCCGGGCCGTACCACGAGATGCCGCCGCCCCATTGAATCTGCAGCGACGGGCCGATTTCAAGCTGAAGGCGGCGCCACCCGAGAATGCCTTCGTAGTTCAGCGCGTAGTACGAGTAGGGGGTCTTGTTGTTCGCGTTGATCCACGCGAACGAGTTGCGCGTCGTGCCGGACGCCGGCGCATCCTTCTCGATGAGCGTGACCTCGGCGCCGCGCCTGGCGAGGTGATACGCGATCGATGCGCCCATCACGCCGCTGCCGATCACGATCACGCGGTCTTTCGATCTCGCCGCCCGCACGATCTCGGGAAAGGCGCCGGCAAGCGGCGCTGCAAGGACGGGGAAGAATTGCCGGCGGTTCATGAGTGTCTCCTTGGATTGATATGATTCGTAAAACTAACGAAATAAATGGCCGGATGACCCGGCGGCCGTGTGTCGGTCAGGTGTGCGTCAGGTCTCGATGAGATTGAGGAACTGGCGTACGCGCGGGTGGGTGCTGGCCGTGAAGAACGCATCGGGCGTCGTGTCTTCGACCACCACGCCGTTCTCCATGAACACCACGCGATCGGCGACGTCCTGCGCAAAGCGCACTTCGTGCGTGACGACGAGCATCGTCATCCCGTTGCCCGCGAGTTCCCGCATGACCGCGAGCACGTCTTCGCGCAGCGCCGGATCGAGCGCGGAAGTCGGCTCGTCGAACAGGATGACTTCCGGATCCATCGCGAGGCCGCGCGCGATGGCCACGCGCTGCTTCTGGCCGCCGGACAGCCGCGCGGGGTATTCACCGGCCTTGTGCGCGAGGCCGACGCGATCGAGCAGGTGCAGGCCGCGCTCGACCGCCTCGGCCTTTCTCACGCCCTTGACGCTCACGAGCCCCTCGATGACGTTTTCCAGCGCGGTGCGATGCGGGAACAGGTTGAACGACTGGAACACCATCGCCGTGCGCTGGCGAATGGCCTTGATGCGTTTCTGCTCGTCGCGCGACAGCGCGGTGCCGCCCGTGCGCGTGATGTCGATGCCGCACACCGACACCGTGCCCGCGTCGGGCAGTTCCAGAAAATTCAGCGAACGCAGCAGCGTGGTCTTGCCGGAGCCGGACGGCCCCATCAGCACGACGACTTCCCCGCGCGCGACGCGGAAGTCGACGCCCCGCAGCACGGCGTTTGTCCCGAACGACTTGGTCAGCCCCTGAACGACGATGGTATGCATGGTGGTATTCATTGAAAGCGCCGCGACACCCGGCCTTCGAAAATCGTCTGGACGATCGTCAGCACCTGGTTGATGACCCAGTAGATGAGGCCGACCATCAGGAACATCTCGAGGTAGCGGAAGGTTGACGCGCCGACCTGGTCGGCCACGCGCGTGAGTTCGACGACGGTGATCGTGGACGCCAGCGACGTGTCCTTGATCAGCGCGATCATCCGGCTGCCGACGGGCGGGATCGCGATGCGCAGCCCTTGCGGCAGGATCACGCGCCACATCATCTTCCAGTAGCTCATGCCGAGCGAATGCGCGGCCTCCCACTGGCCGCGATCGACCGCGTTGATCCCCGAGCGGAAGTTCTCGCTGAGGTATGCCGCGGAAAAGAGCGTGAGCGCGAGCAGCGCGGCTGGCACCGGGTCGAGCGTGATGCCGTAGCGCGGCAGGCCAAAGTAGATCAGCAGGATCTGCACCAGCAGCGGCGTGCCGCGGAAGACCGACACGTACGCGAACGCGACGCCGCGCAGGAAGCGGATCGACGAAACCCGCGCGAGTGCGACGGCGAGCCCCAGTGCCGACCCGAGCACGAACGACGCGAGGCCGAGGAACACGGTCATCGTCACCGCGCTTTCGAGCAGCGGCAGCGACCGCATGAAGAGATCGAACATGCGTTACTCCTTCTGCGCCTTCGCCTTGGCGATGTTGCCGACCATGTCGTAGGTCGGGCCGACCCAGCGTTTCGCGAGCCGTTCGAGCGTGCCGTCGGCCGCCATGTCGTCGATCGCCTTGTCGACGGCGGCAAGCAGCGCCGGTTGCCCCTTCACGAGTGCCGGTGCGGAAAGCTGGTAGATCAGCGGTTCGCCGACTTCCTTGACCGGCAGGTGATTCACGTTCGCGTATTTCATCCCGCCGAAGTGGGAGATGATCACGGCGTCGAGGCGGCCGCTGCCGAGATCGTTGAACACGAGGCCGCCGTTGTCGTACGCGCGGATGTCGGAATCCTTCAGATGTGCGCGCGCCCAGGCTTCGTTCGACGAGCCCGTGGTCACGCCGACGCGCTTGCCCTTGAGATCTGCCTGCCCGTGGATGTTCGCGTTGTCGGTGCGCACGAAGATGCGGAAATCTTCGACGCCGTACGGCTTCGCGAAATCGACCTGCTTGCTGCGCTCGGCCGTCGGCGTCAGGTCGTTCATCACGAGGTCGTACTTGCCGGCCTTGAGCCCTTCGACGAAGTTCTTGTACGCATCGGCGATGAACACGACCTGCTTCACGCCGATGCGCTTGCCGACTTCGCGCGCGACTTCGACGTCATAGCCGGCCGGCTGGTTGCGGTCGTCCAGCAGGCTCCACGGCGGGCTGCTCTGCGTGTTCGCGACCCGCAGCGTGCCGCTGGTGCGTGCGGCCGCGAGCAGGTCCGCCGCACCGGCATGAGCGCTGGACAATGCCAGCGCGCCCGTGATGCCGAGCGTGACGAGGCATCTGGCCAGCGCGCGTGTGGTCTGATTTTTCATGGTGTCTCCTTGGGTGTCGGTTTGTCGCGCACGACTGGCGCGTTACGCTGCGCGGTTCCGGACGTCGGTGAACGCGGCGAGGCCGGTGCACAGATCGTCGATCAGCAGATCGGGGGATTCGAGCCCGATCGACAGGCGGATGATCGGCTGGTCGGTCAGCGGGAACGGGCGCTGGGCCTGCAGCGGCGCCGGGTAGTACGCGGCGAGGCTGTGCACGCCGCCCCAGCTCGCGCCGATCGCGAAGTGGCGCAGCGCATCGAAGAACGCGGTGAACGCGGCTTCCGGCGCGGGTTCGAGCATCAGCGAGAACAGGCAGCCGTTGCCGGAGAAATCGCGCTTCCAGATCGCGTGGCCGGTATCGGACGGCAGCGCGGGGAACAGCACCTTGCGCACGGCCGGATGCGCTTCGAGCGATTGCGCGACGCGCAGCGCCGCCGCGCTTTGCGCGTCGAAACGGACCTTGAGGGTTTCGAGGCCGCGCAGCACGAGGAAGCAGTCGTCGGGGCTCGCCTGCTGGCCCAGGATGCTCTGCGTCTCGCGCAACGTCTCGTAGTAGCCGAAGTCGTTCATGCTGATCGCGCCGAGCAGCAGGTCGGAGTGGCCGCCGAACAGCTTCGTGGCCGCTTCGACGCTCAGGTCCACGCCGTGCTCGAGCGGACGGAACGCGAGCGGGCTGGCCCACGTGTTGTCCATCATCGTCATCACGCCGTGGCGGCGCGCGACGTCGACGATCGCGGGGATGTCCGGCATCTCCATCGTCACCGTGCCCGGCGATTCCATGCAGATCATGCGCGTATTCGGCCTCACGTACCGCTCGATGCCGGCGCCGATCGACGGTTCGTACAGTTCGACTTCGACGGCGAACAGCGCGAGCCATTTCTGCGCGAAGGTCTTGAGCGCGCCGTAGCAGGCCGCCGACACGAGCAGGTGATCGCCGCCGCGCACGAAGCCCATCACGGACGTCATCAGCGCGGCCTGTCCGGACGGCGCAAGCACGCAGTGCGCGCCGCCTTCGAGCGCGGCGATGCGGCGTTCCAGTTCGCGCGCAGTCGGCGTGCCGGTGATGCCGTAGCTGTAGCCGTCGGGCTGGCGCTCCTTGCGGCGGGCGAAATCGTCGAGCGAATCGAACACGACGGTCGATGCGCGCATGACCGCCGGCGACAGGCTGCGGAACGGTTGCGGGGGGAGCGGCGTGGTGGTCGTCATGGTGCGGGTCTGGTTTCCGTGGCTGTCAGATGGGATGACATGAAGTTTTACTTTCGCGCCGGTTTGCATCAACATCGGAAATAATTAGGTTGATAAGCAGAGGTTATAGGTGAGCGTGCGCGATATCGAGGTGTTCCGGGCCGTGATGAACGCCGGCAGCACCAGCAAGGCGGCCGGCGTGCTGGAGATTTCGCAGCCGGCGGTGAGCCAGTCGATCCGGCGGCTCGAAGGCATGGCCGGGTTCCGGCTGTTCGAGCGCGTGCGCAGCCGTCTCGTGCCGACGCAGGAAGCCGTCGCGCTGATGCGCGACGTGGATCGCTACTTTCTCGGCTTCGAGGTGATCGAGCACCGGATCCGCAGCCTGCGTTCGTACGGTTTGGGGCGGCTTGCGATCGCGTCGCTGCCCGCACTCGGCACCGGCTTCCTGCCGCGCGTGATCGCGTCGTTCGACGCGGCGGCGCGCGACGTGCAGATTTCGCTGCAAGTGATGAGCTCGCGCGAGGTTCACGAGAAGGTGTCGGCCGGGCAGGTGGATTTCGGGTTGATGTCCGACGAGATGTCGATGGCCGGGCTGGAGCATTCGTCGTTCGTCAGCATGCCGGGCGTGGCCGTGATGAGCGCCGGGCATCCGCTCGCGGCCAAAAGCGTGATCAGGGCCGAGGATCTGTCGCAGGCGCCCTTCATCGCGCTGAACCCGGAGGACAGCACGCGGTTGCGGCTCGAAACGCAGTTGCGCGGGCTCGGTGTCGCGCTGAAGCCGCTGGTGGAAACGCCGTATTCGCACACCGTGTGCGAACTCGCGCTGGCCGGCGTGGGCGTGGGGTTCGCGCATCCGCTCGTGGCGCTCGATTTCGTCCAGCGCGGGCTGGTCGTCAGGCCGTTCGATGTCGACGTCGCGTTTACGGGCGTGCTGGTGTTTCGTCCGGGCACGCCGATGTCGGAGAACGCGCGGGTGTTTCTGCAGCACATGCGGATTCAGCTGGAGGCCGACCGGAATGCGTTGGCTGCGTTGTCAGGCAGGAAGGGGCGGGGGAGTGCGCGGGGGGCGGGCGGTGGCGGTTGAGGTGGCGGCTGCCCGGGGGCGTGCACGGACGCCCCGATGTCCATGAGGGATTCGGCAGCATCACGGTGGGCAATCAGTACGACTTGATAATGGATTCGCTCTTTTCGAAGGGCAATGCAATGTCTCGGGACATTTCCGGGCTGTACGGTTTCCGGAATGGCCCGTTCCAGCGGCTCGCACTTCTGGACAACCAGCCCGGCGCGTTCGACCGGGACCGCACCGCAGGCCGTTCCGCGAGCCAGGCGGTGGCGCGGGTCGGGTCGCATATGGTGTTCTGACGGAGTTCGGCACCGCGTTTCTCAAGCCCGCAAGGCGACACATGCACGCCCTGCGCCGATATTTCCCGCCATCTGGATTTCCCGGGCAGTCCACGGTACGACGATATTTTTCCTGGTAAGTGAGCGGTAAGTCGACTGGTCCTACAGTAGCCCCCGTTTCGATCGTCGACTCCAGGAAAATGATTGTGAAAACTGCTTCCCGCCGCGAACGTCCGTTATTGCTGCTTGCCGCATCATTTGCACTTTCGTCTGCGTCCGCGTGGGCGGACGAGGGCATGATCCCGCCCGACACCGGCAATTCGGGGCTGACCATACTCGACAACGCGACGAACGTGACGCATTGGGGGCTGGGTGCCGGAGTCGGCATCGCGCC
The DNA here is from genome assembly GCF_984667975.1 of Burkholderia pulmonis. NCBI lineage: Bacteria > Pseudomonadati > Pseudomonadota > Betaproteobacteria > Burkholderiales > Burkholderiaceae > Burkholderia > Burkholderia pulmonis. The sequence continues at coordinate 2,908,604 of NZ_OZ480187.1, read as the reverse complement.
GTCGGTCTACCAGGGCGATAGCAACCGCGTGTTGCCGTTTCCGCTGGTCTATTTCGACAACAAGTGGGTACAGGCCATCGGTACCACGGCCGACCTGAAAATCGGCAGCTGGGGCGGTGTCAGCGTCGCGCTGCGCGGCCAGTTCTCGCTCTTCGACGGCTACAAGGGCTCGGACGCGCCGATCCTGAACGGCATGGAAAATCGCAAGGGCGCACTATGGTACGGGCCTGCACTGGCGTGGGGCACCGGGCTCGGTACGTTGACGGGCACCTTCCTGTTCGGCGGAAACAAGGGCGAGCGCGCGAAAATCGGCTTCGAGAAGGCGTTTGCTTTCGGCCCATTCTCGGTCGCGCCGCACGTCGGTGCGGAATGGCTGAGCGACAAATACGTCGACTACTATTACGGCGTGCGACCATCGGAGGCGCGCGCGTGGCGCGCCGCCTACAGCGCGGGTTCGACCGTGAACGTGTCGGCCGGCACGCGTATCGACTACCGCCCGACCAAGCAGCAGACGATCTTTGTGGACGTCGGCGTGACGCGTCTCGGCGATGCCATCACCGACAGCCCGATCGTCGGAAGACGGTTCGTTCCCGAAGCCAGGATTGGCTACATGTATCGGTTCAAGTGAGTGCGAGTATGCCAAGAGTGGCGATTGTCGAGGATCATGAGCGCCTCGCCGACCTGTTGTCCCAGGCGTTGGCCGCTGCGGGAATCGAATCCGACCGGTTCGGCAACGTGCGGGAAGCCGCTTATGGTGTGGATCGGGCCGACTACGCGTTGATGATCATCGACCGCGGATTGCCCGACGGGGAAGGGCTGGCGTTCCTGCGGACGCTGCGCGCGGCAGGGCGAATGACGCCTTGCCTGATGCTGACGGCGCGCGACGCGTTGCATGATCGCATCGACGGGCTCGAAAGCGGTGCCGACGATTACGTGACCAAGCCGTTCGAAATGAGCGAACTCGTCGCGCGCGTGCGCACGCTGATGCGGCGCCCGGCGCTGCTGACGACGCTCGTCGCGTCGTTCTCGGATGTCACAGTGGATCCGCCGCAGCGTGTGATGCGATGTGGCGACCGGACGGTGCTGCTTGCGCCGGCCGAGTTGCAGATCATGCTTTGCCTGATCGAAGCCGCCGGCCGGACCGTACGGCATTCGATCCTCGAGCATGCCGCATGGGGGCTCGGGGAGGCGGTCACGCCGAACGCGCTCGAGGTGACCGTGCACCGCTTGCGCAAGAAGCTGGCTGCGATCGGTGCAACGATGCGGCTGACCAATATCCGCGGTGCCGGCTTCGCACTGCGGGACGCATGACGCTTCGTCGCGTCTCGCTCGTTGCTGCTTCAGGGTAAGAAAGCCATCATGTTCCATCACTGGATTCGACGCCTGTCGACGCGTCTGTGGGTGACCAACGTCGTTGCGTTCGCGATCAGCCTGGCGCTGCTGTCCGCGCTGTCGGTGTATGCCCTCGATCAGTACCCGGAGTTCTTCGGGCGACGGCAGCAGATGGAGAGCATCCATCATATCGAGGCCGGCTTGCGCTTCGACGCCACCGGGCGTCCGGCAGCGGTGCAACTGGGCGAGCGTCCGGCGCTGATGTTCCGGCTCCTGCCGACCGAGGTGAAGTATCGCGTGCTCGATGCGACGGGGAAGACGTTGCTGGCGTCGATGCCTTCGAACGGCGATCGGCCGTGGTTGACGGAGGACCTCGCGAAGGCGGCCGGCAAGGTACGGCCCGCCACGATCGACGGCAACGCGTATTCGGTTGCCACGCAGCGCGCATCGAACGGCAGCGTCGTTTATTACGTGCAGGTGGCGCAAAGCAGGCAGCTGCTCGATGCGCTCATCATCGCGAGAATCGATCCGATACCGAAGACCGTCGGGTTTGTGCTGGCCATTGCGACCATCATTTTCGGGCTGACGCTGCCGTTGACGATCAGCCGCGTGCTGAAGCCGTTGCGGGAGGTATCGCGTGCGGCGACGGGCATCGAGCCGCGTAACCTGAAGACGCGGTTGTCCCCGGATGGCATTCCGAGCGAGATCAAGCCGCTGATCGATGCGTTCAACGATGCACTGACCCGGCTCGAGAACGGCTTCGCGGTTCAGCAGCAGTTTCTGGCCGATGCCGCGCATGAGTTGCAGACGCCGCTTACGCTGGTCAGAGGCCAGATCGAGCTGCAGCCCGATATCCGGCAGAAGGCGCTGCTCCTTCGCGAGATCGACCTGATGGCGCGGCAGGTCAAGCAGCTACTGCATCTGGCCGAAGTGAGCGAGGCGCAGAACTTCAGCTTCGGCGACGTGAACGGCGTCGACGTTGCGCGAGACGTCGTGAGCCTGCTGGCCGGAAAAGCGGATGCGAAGCAGGTGAAGCTCCATATCGAAGCGCGCGAATCCGCTTCACCCATACGGGCGGATAGCGGGGCGCTTTTCATCCTGCTCAAGAACCTTCTCGAGAATGCGATCAACGCGTCGCCTTCGGACGGCGTCGTCGTGCTGACCGTTCTCGACACGGCGATTCATGTCGACGATGAAGGGCCGGGCATTCAGCGGGAGCATCTGCCGCGGCTCTTCGACCGATACTGGCGGGCGCCGGATTCGCGGTACGACGGGGCCGGTCTCGGGCTGGCGATCTGCAAGGAGATTGCGGTGGCCCATCAATGGAAACTGACGGTCGATGTGCTGGCGACAGGGACGCGGTTCAGCGTGTGGTTTTAGGCTGGTTTGAGGGGATTCCGACCCTTATGCGGGGCGTGCAGGTCCGTGGGTTCCCTCGGGGCGAGGGGGCCTGTGCCGCAGAAGTGCTGCTTTTCGATAGCCACTTGCCCGGTGTCGATTTTTCGATATAATGAATCAAAGTTCGAAATGTCGAACGTGAGAAGTCAAGCATCCAGAGTCGGATTCTCCGACGCCAACCTGCCCTCCCGGGCAAGGTGGACGCCCCTGAGGCGATGCGGCCGATTTACGGCAACGAAACGGGAGCAGCACGGCTGGCACCGGTTCGGTAATCACTTAACCGGAGCTACCATGAGCCAAGTTTCCTCCACTTCCCGCCCGGCAGTCTGTGAAGACTGGTCGCAGTTTCTTCCCGGTTTTACGCTGACGCACACGGTTCATCTCGTATCGGGATTGAATCCGGGCATCGTCTCGACAGCTGCAGCTGTGCTCGAAGGTGAAACGGCCACGGTCGATCGGTGGGCCATCGCCCGGCGTGGTGATGTGCTCGAGCAGAAGATCGTTCTCGGTGAAATGACGGAAGGGCAGGCGGTGCGGCTGCGTGAACGGCTTGCTGCGCTGGAGGGTGTGCTCCGCACGAGGGTGGAGCATCATTTCGTGCGGGGTGGTTCGGCTACCGCCGAAAATGCATCGGGGAGCGGGCGTTAGGCGAGGCATTCGTTGATGATGCCGATGTTGAATAATTTTGTTTGCGAGCGCAGAAGGATGCGCTTCCGTGACCGCTGTCAGCGAAAAATCAAGAACTTACAGTGTCACCGCGCTGCGCCATTGAGGCTCTACGCTTTGCAAAAACGTAAGGCGATGCGACAGACAAGTAGTATTCAATGATTCTCTTTACGTGAGATTTGGCCAAGCGCATAGTCGCGGAAAGCACTCTATGCTATCCATAGGCGGTCAGATTCTACCGATTCAATGGTTGCTCGAAAGAAATATCCCCCACAATCTGCGTAGACTTTATGCAGTCGTCATAGAAATGATCACTCGTTATTTTTCTGTCGAGACATAAATTCCCCGTGTTTTTCGGTTTGCTCCACATCCGAATAGTTTGATCTCGAAATTGAGGCGCTAGGCTTGACATCATGATTGATGTGTTCGGCGTCAAGATGTATCTGACAGCGATGTGTGGGCATACTCCCAAATCCAGGTTGGGCCACGGGACGTAGTGTTCAATGCTCGCGATGATCATGCAAGCACTGACAAGTATCCTTAGTATTGGGTATCATCAGGGGATAGAGTAAACATCGAGGCGCATTGGGTGTGTAATTTCAGTTTTTCATTTTATGCACCTAATCGCGTCTTGTGTTGCAAATTTTACGTCCCTAAAGCGACTGTGAGATGGGATATGCGGCATGCGTTGTTGAAAGCAGCATCAAAGGCAGTTTCATGATAGATGTACCAAGTCTTATCGAGTGGAGTGGTGTGAAAAATAGTTCGGGATCACGCCTGATGCTCAGCAGAAATTTATGGTAGTAAGGCACATTCGCTAGCCACTAAAACGAAAACGGAGAACGCTGAAGGCGGCGGTTGCATTTATATGGCATTACCAAAACCAATAGGAAAGCAGCTGGAAGTCGTGTGTCTACCAGCAACCGGGCAGCACGTAGTACTCGGCACCGCCGGTAGCGGCAAGACTACGATGGCAGTGGCTCGCGCAAGGTATCTGACGAACAATCTTCTGCCGGATGCGGGCAGAACGTTGATTGTCACGTACAACAAAGCGCTGATGAACTACATCAAGAGTTTCGGGAGCGAGATTCCAGAAAATGTTGATGTTCGGAACTACCACCTCTTTGCTCGTGGCTATCTGAAGTCGTGCGACAAACTACCCGACCGGTGTATCGCAATACCACGTCAGCGCGAGCAGCTCATCGAACGGGCGCTTCAAGACATCAAAGACAGCTATGAAGATCATGCCTTCTTCCATCGGCCGCTGAAATTTTTTCTAGACGAGATACAGTGGTTGAACGGGCGCAATATCGAATCGGTCGACCGCTACAACGAAGTAACTCGGACAGGTCGAGCTTCGGCACAGATGGATCGCGTGTTGCGCCCCATCATGTGGGAAATACTTGAGCGCTACCGTGAATTGAGAGCGAAATCAGGAAAGCTCTACGACCTGGACGACATTGCAGCCGCGGTGTCGAGTTCACTGGACCAGGATGAGCGTCCAAGGATGTACAAGCATGTCATTGTGGACGAAGGACAAGACCTTTCAATAGAGATGATTCGGTCCTTAACGAAGACTATTCCAGCAGGCGGCTCCATTACATTTTTTGGGGATGTAGCGCAGCGAATCTATGGTCACGGTCGTGGAATGAGTTGGCGGGAGGTTGGATTTCAAACGCGACAGGTCTGGCGCTTCGAGAAAAATTACCGAAACACGCGCAACATTGCCAATCTAGCAGTTGCAGTGTCAGAGATGCCGTATTTTCTGGGTGGCCAGGACATGATTGCGCCGATTGTGTCTGCTGCCGACGGCCCCAAACCAGCACTCGTTCGCTTCGTCGATCCGGAAGCGGAGCGCGATCTGGTCGGGAAATTGGTGGAAACGCAGTATCGAACTAAAAGCGTGGCAGTTCTGCTACGTACTCACGAGAAAATTCGAGAAATCCGCCCGTATTTACCCTCCGAGGCGGCGCAACTCAAGGGAGAAGATGCAAATTGGATGGCAGGGCATGGTGCCTACTTTGGTACCTATCACTCTGCTAAGGGCCTTGAGTTTGATCTAGTAATTCTCCCATTCTTATCCGACTCTGATATACCGAACTTGAAAGACATCGAGGCGGACGAAGTGGACGAGATACGTGCCGAAGACAGCAGACTCCTCTATGTCGGTATCACTCGCGCAAAGACTTCGCTAATGCTCACCTACACTGGAAGCATTACGGAATTGCTACCACAGGATGATTGGCTTTACGACAGGAGTTCACGATGACTGCGAACACGGACATCCTGAATGATTGCACTAGGCGGGGAATTACACGCTTGTGCCACTTTACGCCGTCAAGAAATCTCATTCACGTCCTAGCCTCCGGATATCTGAAGGACCGTCAGACGCTGGACACAGAGTCCCTCGACGAGGTCAATCCGACCGATGGATACCGGTTGGATGGACACCGCGACAAGATATGCTGTTCGGTCGAGTATCCCAATAGCTACTACCTTGATATCGTGACAAAAAAGGAGTTGATTTTCCTGGACTGGGTGATCCTGTTTATTGATCCCGTGGTTTTGTGGTCACCCAGTACACTCTTTTGTCCGCGAAATGCAGCTGCTGAGAGCGGTGCGCTGATAGCGGGTGGATGGTTGGGATATGAGTCCATGTTTGCGCCACGAATCCAAGGGACGGGGGGGCGGTCTTTCAGGCGTCAAGCCTCACACTTGTCTTGTTCACCGACAGACATGCAAGCAGAAGTTCTCGTACCTGGACCCATCCCAATAGATGCCATTCAAGGCATGGCTATGTGCACGGAGAGGCAGGCCCAAACCGAGAGAGCGCGCTGGAGCACGTTAGGCCTGTCAGCACCGACCGTGCCGACGGTTGTTGCCCCGGTCTTGTTCGATAAAATGGAACTGAGACAACATATTTGGACGGGGCGTCGCCCCGCCGAGACCGCAGTATGAGCGAAAGCATCATGAACCGTCCCGAAGAGCAGGCGACCATTACGAGCCCCGAACGCGCTGTTGCAGCATTTGTTGGTGCTGCTGTCGGAGACGCTCTCGGCTGGCCATTCGAGGGCAGAGCGGCCGGCAAACTCGATGTTCGAAAATGGAACGGTCAATTCGTCGACTGGACGAAGCGTAGCGGCAGCAGATTCTCACCTCGTTTGGACCGAATAGACGCAGGAGCTTATAGTGACGATACTCAGCTTATTCTAGCCGTATCGCGCTCGCGCACGACCGAGAAGTATTGGTGGGAACATTTTGCTCGCGTCGAATTGCCTTTTTGGACTTGCTACGAACGCGGCGGTGGTGGCGCAACGAAACGTGCAGCCAACTCATGGCTGGCAGGAGTTGCTCCGTGGGAGTCCAAAGTCAAAGACGTTCCCAAGCGATACTTTGAAGCCGGAGGCAATGGCGTTGCGATGCGTGTATTGCCGCATTGCGTATCTCATGCGAGAGACGTCAACTTCTCCGCGCTGGCGGAAGACATTCTGGCCGACGGCGTAACGACGCATGGCCATCCGCGGGCGCTCGTAGGTGCACTCGCCTTTGGATACATCCTCTGGAGCGCTTTCAAGAGAGTCGGCACACTCGACTATGGGTCCTTGCTTCGCCAATGCGTTGAAGAGACAAATGTCTGGGGAGTACTGCCGGACATTTCTCACCAGTGGCTGTCGTGGCTTCCGGCAACGAGAAAGCACGTAGAAGATTTCGATGAACGTTGGCGTCTCACGGTAGGTGAGTTTGTTGGTCTTTGTCGTCATGCCATCGATGGTTTGGAGGCTGGAGTTCTTTCGGATGACATGGTTGTCATGAAGGCACTCGGGGGCGTAAGTCCAAAGACGAATGGTGCCGGTACGACCACCGCTGTTGCAGCGCTGTACTACGCATCCCGATATGCCGCTTCCCCGTTAGAAGGCATGCGTTGCGCGGCCGCGTCCGAGGGGGCGGACACAGATACTCTTGCGTCAATGACGGCCAGTCTTCTGGGTGTAATAAACGGCACGTCGTGGCTGCAAAACTATGAGAGAAAACTTCAAGATGTTGACTACATTCAGCACGCTGCAAAGCATCTGGTTTTCATGTGTACGACCGATGCGACTTGCAACCAGGTAACCAAACGGGACCTTGCTGAATTCAAAAGGCAACTGAGAGGCGACGAGGTTTCATCGGGAAGCTTGTTGCCGATTGGGTTGCGAGTGACGTCCGTTGAGTGTCGTCACGAGCGGCTCGGCGAGCGCGTATTTGAAACGCATGTAGTAGCGACGGATGCTGGGTTGACGCTGTTTATTCCGGGCGGCGGGTCGATCAAAAAGCTGGACAGCCCGCAAAGCATTTCGGAGAGCACAAAGCGTCAGAGAAGGGGGGAATTGACGGCGGAGACTCCTCCGTACTCGGAAGTTGATTTCGAACCCGCGGTTGGCATGTCTCTCCTCGTTATAGACCTTGGCGAGTCGCGCGTATTCTACGAAATTTTTCTGGGGCTGAAAGTCACCGGCGTATCGCAAAAGGTTGTTCGCTTTTCATCAACGCTTGCTTTACGGGAAGATACGGACGCACCCCAACCTTGTGTGGGCGTCAAACTTTTCGTCAACGTCTCCGACGTAAACTCATGCTTGGCAAGATTGACCGAAGCGGGTGTTGACTCTTCGGAAATCGTGTTGCGAGGAAATACCCGCTCTTTCGAGTGTCGAGACCCTGCCGGGTATCTCGTCGAAGTATTCGAGCGCCTAAAGGCCCATGCAACGAATTGAGAAAATCATGGTGCATGTACTGTGCCAACCTCGAAGGTGTGACTGCCGCGATGCGTGCAGTCCCCCCGCAATGCAATGGTGGTGCTAGGGATTGCGCAACGCTTCCCCTCACTCCACCGTCACCGACTTCGCCAGATTCCTCGGCTTATCAATATCCGTCCCCCGCGCCAGCGCGGCGTGATACGACAGCAGTTGCATCGGCACCGTATGCAGAATCGGCGACAACGGCCCGTAGTACTCGTTGAGCCGAATCACCTCGATTCCCTCACTCGGCACCAACCCGCAGTCCACATCCGCGAACACGAACAGCCGCCCGTTCCGCGCGCTAACCTCATGCATGTTCGACCGGAGCTTCTCAAGCAGCATGTCATTCGGTGCGACCGCGATCACCGGCATCTCGTTACTCACGAGCGCCAGCGGCCCATGCTTCAGCTCACCCGCCGGATAAGCCTCCGCGTGAATATAAGAAATCTCCTTCATCTTCAGCGCGCCTTCGAGCGCGATCGGATAATGCATCCCGCGCCCGAGAAACAGCATGTTGTCGCGTCGTGCGAGCAACTCTGACCACGCCATGATCTGCGGCTCCAGCGCGAGCACTTTCGACATCGCATCGGGCAGATGCCGCAGCGCGCGCAGATGCTCCTTCTCCTCGTCGTCGCTCAACCTTCCACGCACCTGTGCCAGTGACAACGTCAGCAGGAACAACGCCACAAGCTGCGTCGTGAACGCCTTCGTCGAAGCCACCCCGATCTCGACCCCCGCCCGCGTGACGAACTGCAGCGCACATTCACGCATCAGCGCACTCGTCGCGACGTTGCAGATCGCGAGCGTATGCATCATCCCGCTGCGTTTCGCGACATGCACAGCCCCGAGCACATCCGCCGTCTCGCCGCTCTGCGACACTGCGACCACCAGCGTACGCGGATTCGGCACGCTGTCGCGATAACGAAACTCGCTGGCAATCTCGACGCTCGCCGGCAGCTTCGCGATGCTCTCGATCCAGTACTTCGCGGTCAATGCCGCGTGATAACTGCCGCCGCACGCGAGCAGCAGCACCGAATCGACATCATTGAACACGCGCCACGCACCATCGCCGAACAGCTCCGGCATGATCGACGAAACGTCGAGCAGCGTATCGGCCACGGCCTGTGGCTGCTCGAAGATCTCCTTCTGCATGTAGTAACGATACGACCCGAGATCGGCCGCGCCGCTATGCGCGGCGACGCGTTGCACTGCGCGCTCGACGCGCTGGCCGTTCGTATCGACGATCCAGTAACGATGCAGCTGGATATCGGCGACGTCGCCGTTCTCCAGATACGCGATGCGATCGGTGATACCCGACAGCGCGATCGCATCGGATGCCAGAAAATTCTCGCCTTCACCGACACCCACCACGAGCGGCATCCCGTCGCGCGCGCCGACGATCCGGTGCGGCTCGTCGCGGCACATCACCGCAATCGCATAGCTGCCACGCAGTCGCGCCACCGCACGCCGGACCGCATCGAACAGGTCGCCGTCGTACAGGTGGTCGATCAGATGCGCGATCGCCTCGCTGTCGGTCTGGCTCGCGAACACATAACCGTGCGCCTGCAATTCCGCGCGCAACTGATCGCAGTTCTCGATGATCCCGTTGTGCGACAGCGCGATGCGCGCATTTGCGTCGCTCGGCGAGAAGTGCGGATGCGCGTTGAGCGTGACGGGCGCGCCATGCGTGGCCCAGCGCGTATGCGCGATGCCGGTGTAACCCGACAGCGCCTGCCCGGCGATCTCGCGCTGCAGGTTGGCGACCCGATCGACGCTGCGGGCGCGCGCCAGCGCCCGGTCGCGGTAGACCACGACGCCGCACGAATCGTAGCCGCGGTATTCGAGCCGCTTCAGGCCGTCGACCAGGTTCGGCAGGATGTCCCGCTGGGCGACCGCCCCGACAATTCCACACATATCGCGCTCCGTAAATGTCCTGTCTGGACCCGTGAGAGCGATAGTAGAATCAGTGAAATGGAATTAAATTTCAAAAATCAGATAAAAGTGAAATGGACGGCGTATCATCGATCATGTTGAAATTAAATTTCACACACTGACCGGAAGGAGCCGCCGATGGCTGGCATCACCCTCGACGATCTCGACTTGCGCATCCTCGCGATCCTGCAGGACGACGCGTCGGTGTCGAACCTGCAACTGGCCGAGCGCGCGCTGTCGTCGCCGCCCACCTGCATGCGTCGCGTGCGGCGGCTGACGGAAGCCGGCGTGATCCGCCGGCAGGTCGCGGTGCTCGACCCGGTCGCGATCGGCACGGCCGTCACCGCGCTGATCGAGATCAGCCTCGACCGGCAGACGGCCGAGGACTACGACGCGTTCGAAACCTACGTCTGCGCGGAGCCGGCCGTCACGCAGTGCTACCGCGTGTCGCCGGGGCCCGATTTCGTCGTGGTAGCCGATCTGGCCGACGTCGCCGAATACGACGAGTTCGCACGGCGGTTGTTCACCGGCGCATCGAACGTTCGCAACGTGCGGACCTTCTTCTCGACGCATCGCGCGAAATTCGAAGCGAACGCACGCGTCTCGCATGCGATGCGCAAGCGCGCGTGATGCGACTGCGCCGTTCGACCCGAAGAAGCATCACGCATCACGCAGCCGCGGCCGCCTCCGCCAGTTGCAACGGCTTGCCGTACCCGAAGCAATGCGCGGGCTCCGGAAACACGCGCTGCCGCACGTCGTGCGCATACTGGCGGATCGCGTCGCGCATCACCGCATTCGCATCGGCGTAGCGCTTCACGAAGCGCGGCGTGTACGCATCGAATGCGCCGGTCATGTCCTCGGTCACGAGCACTTGCCCGTCGCACGCGGGCGATGCGCCGATGCCGATCGTCGGGATCGTCAGCGTGTCGGTCAGATGGCGCGCGAGCGCTTCTGCGGTGCCTTCGATCACCACGCTGAATGCACCGGCCTGCTCGGCCGCACACGCGGCGTCGAACACCCGTGCGGCCGAATGCGGGTCCATCCCCTGTGCGCGAAAGCCGCCCGTCGCATTGGCCTGCTGCGGCATGAGGCCGACATGCGCCATCACCGGGATGCCGCGATCGGTCAGGAAGCGGATCGTGTCGGCCATCTCGGTGCCGCCTTCGAGCTTCACGGCCTGCGCGCCGGTTTCGGCGAGGAGGCGCGCGGCGGAGCGATACGCCTGCGCGGGCGATTCCTGATACGTCGAGAACGGCAGGTCGACGACGACGCACGCCTGCGCGGCGCCGCGCACGACGGCGGCACCGTGTGCAATCATCATGTCGAGCGTGACGCGCAGCGTATCGGGCATCCCGTACAGCACCATGCCGACGGAATCGCCGACGATGATCACGTCGGCCACTTCGTCGACGAGTTTCGCCATCGGCGCGGAATATGCGGTCAGCGACACGAGGCTGCCGATGCCTTTGGTCGAGCGGATCGCGGTGACGGTCTTGCGGGTGGTGCGGGTATGAGCGCTCATGTGCGGAAGCCGTGTGAAAGACGAGCCGCCACGGTAGCATCGCGCTCGTTCGTGCAATGACCTTCGGAGGACGTCTTATGTTGCTGGCGGGACAATCGGGTGACCCTTACGCGGTGCCGCCGATGGCGCGCCTGCCGAGGCCGCTGTACGTGCGTGCGTTCGGGATTCCCGGCAACGTGAGCGTCGACGCGCACAGCCATCCGTGGGCCCAGCTGATGTATGCGACGCGCGGCGTGCTCGAGGTGTCGACGCCGTCGGGCCGGCAGCTGCTGCCGCCGCACTATGCGATGTGGATTCCGCCGCACGTGCCGCATGCGGTGTCGACGCGCGATTGCGTCGCGTTCCACAGCCTGTATCTCGACGCGGCGATCGCACGCAGCGACGCGAACGACGATTGCACGATCCTCTGCATGACGCCGCTGCTGCGCGAGCTGGTGATCGCGACGGGCGAGCTGCCGGTGAACTACGACGAGACGGGGCCGGACGGTGCGCTCGTGTGCCTGATCGCCGACCGGATCGCACGGATGCAGCCCGCGCCGCTGACGGTGCCGCTGCCGCGCGATCCGCGTCTGCTGAAAATCGCCCGGGCGTTGCATGCGGCGCCCGGCGACACGCGCAGTCTCGACGAATGGGGCCATCAGGTCGGCGCGACGCGGCGCACATTGTCGCGGCTGTTCCGGCAGGACACGGGGCTGTCGTTCACCGAATGGCGGCAGGCCGTGCGGCTGCTCGCGTCATTGCCGCTGCTCGATGCGGGCGAGCCGATCGGCACGGTGGCGGCCACGCTGGGTTACGACTCGACGTCGTCGTTCATCGCGCTGTTCCAGGCGAAATTCCGCGTGACGCCCGGCGCGTATGCGAAGCGCGAAGTGCGCCGGCCCGTGTTGAGCGCGTGACGCGCACGATCCGCACGACCCGTCAGAACGCGAGCGCTTGCTGCATCGGATCACGGGCGCCGCGTGAAAGCTCGGCGCCTTCGAGCGACAGCAGCGCGCGCTTGCGGTCGATGCCGCCGGCATAACCGGTCAGGCTGCCCGATGCGCCGACCACGCGATGGCACGGCACGATGATCGATACCGGATTGCGGCCGACCGCACCGCCCACGGCGCGTGCACCGCTCATCGGCAGCCCGACGCGCTCGGTGATGTCGCCGTACGACACGAGTTCGCCGAACGGAATCGCGAGCAGCTCCTTCCATACCCGCCGCTGAAACGCGGTGCCGTTCAGGTGGATCGGCACCGAGAACGTGTCGCGCGCGCCGGTGAAGTACTCGGCGATTTCTTCCGCGACCTTGCGCGCGATCGGCGACGTGGCGAATGCATCCGCTTCGCTCACGATCGAAACCGGCGGAAAGTATTTCTGGCCGACGAAGTACAGGCCCGTCAGCGCATCGTGCTCGATGCGCACGGCGATGTCGCCCAGCGGGCTCGGAATCAGGTGAGCGGGAGTCATCGCACTACATCTCCATGAAGGCGCCACACATGCAGTGCGGCATACGCACGCCACGGCGCCCAGCGCGCCGCATGCGGCGCAGATGATGGCACGGTCGCGCGTTCGTTGCGTGCGGGAAGCCACGCATCGTCGGCGGGGAACGCATTCGGCCAGGCCATCGCGCGCATCGCGACGTACTGCACCGCGCGTTCGTCGAAGCCGGGCATCGTGCGCAGCGCGGCGAGCGTCGCGTCGAGCGGCGCCATCGGTTCGAGCGCGAGCGTACCTTCGTCGACTGCGCGGGCGAGCGACACGATCGCCCGTGCCGCGTCGCGTTCGACGCCGATCGTTTCAAGGGCCGAAGGGGGCAGGGCGGCCAGCGTCGCAGCGGAAGGCAGCGCGTGCGTGAGGCCCGGTGGCGCGCTTTCGACCGACGTGCCGAAACGTTCGGCAATGCGTGCGAGCAAAGGCGTACCCGCATGCGCGGCCGCGAGCTGCTCGCCCGCGATCGCGCGGATCGCAATCTCGAGACCGTCGAACGCACCGGGCACGCGCAGGCCCGGCGAGCCGCTCGCGAGTTCGCCCAGATGCGCATCGATCACGTCGGGGCGGCTGTCGAGATCGAACAGCCTGCGCACGCGTGCAAGCACGGCCGGGACGACCGGCGTCAGCGTGCGCGACACGGTGACGGCCAGCGCGAAGCGCTGCGGCACGTGCGCGACGGACAGCCAGCCGGTCACGCGGCCGCCCTCGTTCCGGTCCGGCAGCTCGACGATGCGCGCATAACCCTGCGTGCCGATCCGCTCGACGCCGTCGATCTGCCGCTGTGAGAGAAAGCGCATCAGGTCGTCCCACGCGAACGGCGGCCGGTACGGCAACGGGAACGTCATGTCGCCATCGGCCGATGCACCGGCCCCTTTGCGCAGCCGCAACGGGTTGAGGCCGTAGCGCTGCCGGAACAGGTCGTTGAAGCGCCGCACGCTGCCGAACCCGGCCGTCGACGCGACGACGGCCACCGGCAACGCGGTATCGGTCAGTAGCCGCTTGGCCATCAGCAGCCGGTGCGTCTGCGCGAACTCGACCGGCGATACGCCGAACTGCGCGCCGAAGATCCGCCGCAGGTGACGCTCGGTCACGCCGACGCGCTGCGCGAGCGCATCGACGGAATGCACGTTCAGGAAACCGTCCTCGATCAGCGTCGCGGCCGCATCGGCGAGCGTGCCGGACAGGTCGAGCAGCCCGTGGCCGGGCGCGAGCTCGGGGCGGCAGCGCATGCAGGGCCGGAACCCGGCTTTCTCGGCGGCGGCGGCGGTCGGGTAGTAGCTGCAGTTCTGCGCTTTCGGCGGCTTCACCGGGCAGACGGGGCGGCAGTACACACCGGTCGTCGCCACGCCGACGAAGAACCAGCCGTCGAAGCGGCGGTTCCGCGAAAGCAGGGCGTCGTAGCAGGTGTCGGGATCGAGGCGCATGCGACGACTGTAAACCATCCCGGCCGCCGATTCTGGCTGGAATCGGACATGTGTATCGGCGGCTGCACGCTCGCGCGCGTGACGGGAAAATCCGGGAAAAACGGTTAATGCCAATCTGCGAAACAGTCGTCTCTTTTGGCACAGCCATTTTGAGATGACTCATCGAAATCCCCGACTGACAGGGCGCCGGCAGACGCCCTATCCTTTGAAAAACGTTTTCCAGATTGATTGGCGAAGCGGCCCGTGCGCAACAGCGCGCCGCCGTCCGCCCCGGCGCCCGGTTGCCGGTCAACGAATACCGTGCGGCGCGACGGGCGCGGCCGCGCATCGGAGACATTCATGCAATCTGCCGTCGTCGGCGCCGTGCGCGCAGCCGCCAGCCGCTACCGCTGGACCGTCTGTGCGCTGCTGTTTTTCGCGACCGTCATCAACTACATGGATCGGCAGATCCTCGGCCTGCTCGCGCCGATGCTCCAGCACGACATCGGCTGGAACCAGGTGCAGTACGGTCGCATCGTGATGGCGTTTTCGGCGTTCTATGCGATCGGCCTGCTCGGCTTCGGGCGCATCGTCGACTGGCTCGGCACGCGCGTGTCGTACGCGGTGGCGATGCTGGTGTGGAGCATCGCCGCGATGCTGCACGCGGCGGTCGGCTCGGTGATGGGCTTCGCGTTCGTGCGCGCGCTGCTCGGGATCGGCGAGGGCGGCAATTTCCCGGCCGCGATCAAGACGACGGCCGAGTGGTTCCCGCGCCGCGAACGCGCGCTTGCGACCGGCATCTTCAACTCGGGCGCGAACATCGGCGCGGTGTTCGCACCGGCGATCATCCCGGCGATCGCGGTGGCCTACGGCTGGCGTTCGGCGTTCGTGATCATCGGCGCGATCGGCCTGGTATGGCTCGTGGTGTGGCTCGTGCTCTATCGCCAGGCCGATACGCGCGCGCTCGCCGCGGAGTACGACGAACCGCGCGACGAAGCGGAAGCGCTCGACGCGGCGAATGCGAACGCCGGTGCGCCGCGCTGGGGCGAACTGATCCGCAAGCGCGAGACGTGGGCGTTCCTGATCGGCAAGTTCCTGACCGATCCGGTGTGGTGGTTCTACCTGTTCTGGCTGCCGAAGTGGCTCAACGAATCGCGCGGGATGGACATGCAGCACATCGGCCTGCCGCTCGTCTGCATCTATGCGCTGACGACGGTCGGCAGCATCGGCGGCGGCTGGCTGTCGTCGGTGCTGCTGCGGGCGGGCTGGAGCGTGAACGGCGCGCGCAAGACGGCGATGCTGATCTGCGCTTGCTGCGTGCTGCCGATCGCGTTCGTGTCGCAGGTGCAGAGCCTGTGGGTCGCGGTGCTGATCGTCGGCCTCGCCGCCGCCGCGCACCAGGGCTGGTCGGCGAACCTGTTCACGACGGCGTCCGACCTGTTCCCGCGTCGTGCGGTCGCGTCGGTGGTCGGCATCGGCGGGATGGCCGGCTCGATCGGCGGCGTGCTGTTCTCGGAAGTGATCGGGCAGGTGCTGCAGCGCACGGGGCACTACTGGGTGCTGTTCGCGATCGGCGCATCGGCCTACCTGATCGCGCTGGCCGTGATGCATGTGCTCACGCCGAAGATGAAGCCCGCGAAGCTCGACGCCTGATTGCCGCTCGCCAAACGAACGCGCCGCCCTCGGGCGGCGCGTTTTCTTTTGGCATGCCGGAAGGGGCGTGGTCAGCCGGCCGACGCCGTCGACGCACGCATGATCAGCCGCGGCTCGAACGTCGAATAGCTCGCGTCGGTGCGCCCCGCGAGCGCGTCGATCAGCTTCTGCATCGCGAGCTCGCCCATGTTCTCGCTCTGGATGTCGACGGTCGTCAGCGCGGGCGCCGCGTATTCGCCGTACGGCACGTTGTCGATGCCGGCGACCGACACGTCCTGCGGCAGCCGGAAGCCGAGCGACGCGGCTTCCTTCATGAAGCCGAGCGCGATCAGGTCGTTGTAGCAGATCACGGCCTGCGGGCGCTGCGGCCCGAGCATCACGCGCGAGCACGCGCGCTCGCCGGCCTCGGCGGTCGGCGCGTGCGCATCGTGCACGTCGAGCGTGAGCCCCGCTTCGGCGAGGCAGTCGCGTGCGCCCTGGATCCGTTCGTCGTTCACGCGCGCGGTGCCGAAGCCGAGATAAGCGATGCGCGTGTGGCCGAGATTGAGCAGGTGCCGCGCGAGCATGTAGGTCGACAGCCGGTTGTCGATGCCGACGCTCGGAATCGGCAGGCCGGGGCTGCGGCGCAGCAGCACGAGCGGCTTGTTTAGGTCGAGCATCCAGCCGGCTTCCTCGTCGGGCATCCGCGTGCTGACGATCAGCCCGTCGACGCGCTGCGCGAGCGCTTCGATCAGCGAGCGTTCGCGCGCCTGGCTCTCTTCCGTATCGACGAGCAGCAGCGTGTAGTCGTGTTGAAGCGCGACGCGGTTCGCGCCTTTCACGACGTTGGTGAAGTGCGGATTGCTGATGTCGAGGATCACGAGGCCGATCGTGCGCGTGCGGCCGGTGATCATCGAGCGCGCGAGCGGGTTCGAACGGTAGCCGAGACGCTCGATCGATTCCTTGAGCCGTGCCTCGACGGTCGGCGAGAAGCGCTGCGTGCCGTTCACGTACTTCGATACCGTCGCGACCGACACGCCGGCTTCCGCGGCCACGTCGCGGATCGTCGGGGAAACTTTTTTCATCGGAAGGGTAACGTTTTCGTTCTATGACGCCGGATTGTGGCAGAAAAAGCCGGCCCGCGGCCAGCCGTCGATATCGGGAAAGTGCGGATGGCTGAGAGCAGGTTCGATTATTGACGTTCAGCGGTGCTCCCGCGTATAGTTGGAAAACGTTTTCCGATTTGGGTCAGATTCAAGGAGATTCGATGAACGCCTCATCCACCGCCGCGCGCAAACCGTTCGGCCGCCTGCTGCTGACGGGCGCGGCCGGCAACCTCGGCCGCCAGTTGCGCGGCGCGCTGGCCGACTGGGCCGACGTCGTGCGCGTCAGCGATATCGCGGCGCTGGACGACGCGGCCGCGCATGAAGAAATCCGCGTGGTCGACCTGGCTGACCGGCCGGCCGTGATGCAGCTCGTCGACGGCGTGGACGCGATCGTCCACCTCGGCGGCATTTCGGTCGATGCGCCGTTCGACGATCTGGTCGGCGCGAACATCACCGGCACGTACAACCTGTACGAAGCCGCGCGCAAGCACGGCGTGAAGCGCGTCGTGTTCGCGAGCTCGAACCATGCGATCGGCTTCCATCCGGTCACCGAGGTGCTCGACGCCGATTCGCCGTTGCGCCCCGACAGCCTGTACGGCGTGACGAAGTGCTTCGGCGAATCGCTGTCGCGCTATTACTTCGATCGCTTCGGGATCGAGACGGTGTGCCTGCGGATCGGCTCGTCGTTCGAAGTGCCGAAGAACCCGCGCATGCTCGTCACGTTCCTCAGCTATCGCGACTTCATCGAGCTCGTGCGCTGCTCGCTGCTGACGAACCGCGTCGGGCACGCGATCGTCTACGGCGCGTCGGACAACCCGGTGAAGTGGTGGGACAACACGAAGGCCGGTTTCCTCGGCTTCCGCCCGCGCGACAGCTCCGAGCAGTTCGCCGGGTTGTTCCCGGTAGCGGCACCGACCGCCGAGTATGACGATCCCGCGCAGCGGTTCCAGGGCGGCGGATTCGTCGTCGGCGAGCCGATGGAGCGGAAGGCGTCGTAAGCGGTGCCGGCAGCGCCGGCGTCGAGACTCAGCGCAGGATGTCGGTTGCCTTGTGCCGCTCGTCGACGCCGTCGATCAGGATGACCGGGCCGCTCGCGTGCCGTGCGCGCAGCGGCTTGATCTGCCGGTACGCATCCGATTCGTACCAGGCGCGCGCCGTGTCGAGATCGGGAAACGCGATCGCGATCAGGTCGCCGCGCCATGCGCCTTCGCGTACCTCGGGCCGCGCGCCGTGAATCACGAAATGGCCGTCGTACGGCGCGAGCGTGCCGTCGATGCGTTCGAGGTATTCGACGATGTCGTCGCACATGTCGACGTCGTGCAGGTGGGCGAGGGCGTAGGCGGTCATGGCGGGCTCCTTGGCGTGATGCGATTCGAGGGGCGATGGAGCCATGATCGCGGCGCGGGCGGCGTGCGTCGATTACCTGCGACGTAAGCAAATCGCAACCCACGCGCGCCTTGCCAGCCGGCCGTGCGTCGGTAAGAATGCGGCGAGACCACACGCGGCCGCCCGTCGAATCCGCGCCTGACGGCGCATCCCGGTACGCGTGACGACAACGAAACCCGCATGGCGGCCGCTCCGGCGCGTTCGCCCGCTCACCACGCCACGCCACGCTACCCGTCATGATCCGGCGCGCTTCCCGCCATCCGCTCGCGATCGCCGCGATCGTCCTGATGCTGCTGCTCGGCGTCACGCATCTGGTCGTCGCCCAGCTCGACGCGCGCGCCCGCGCGGCCGCCGACCTGAAGTTCGGCGAATTCGTCACCGATACGAGCAACAAGATCCAGGTTCAACTGCTGCGCTACGTGGACGTGCTGTCCGGCGTGCGCGGGCTGTGGTCGGTCGTCGGCGAGCCGACGCGGCAGCAGTTCGGCGACTACGTCGCGTCGCTGCACGTGGCGCAGCGGTTTCCGGCGCTCGAAACGATCAACTACTGCGACTACATCGCGACCGCGGATACGCAGTCATACGAACAGGCGATGCGCGTGCGGCTGAATCGGCCCGATTTCAAGGTGTTTCCGGCCGATACGTCGCATGTGTACCGGATGGTGTTGCGCTACAACGTGCCTTACAACGCGGTCTACGTCGGGCGCGACATCGCGACGAATTTCGGCTGGAACGTCGCGGAAGACACGAACCGGACGGGGGAGCCCTATACATCGGGCGTCGGCGTCACGCAGCTCGACGGGCACGTCGGCCCCGGTCTCGGTATCCGCCTCGCGGTGTATCGGGGCGGCGAAGTGCCGCCGCCGGCCGAGCGCCAGTCGCGCGCGATGGGGTCGGCCGGCATCTTCGTCGACGTGCGTTCGCTGATCCGCGAAGCGGTGCCCGACGACGACTGGCAGTTCGTGTCGCTGCGGCTCCATACGGTGGCCACACCGGGCGAGCTCGTCGACGACGCGCGCCGCACGCTGTTCGCGTACGACAACGATGCGCTCGCCGGCAAGCCGACGATGACCCAGCGACGCACGTTCACCGTCGCCGGCCGGCAGTTCGTGCTCGACATCGCGGTGCCGGCCGGCCACTTCCAGGACGCGATCGGCCGCCATCTCCGTGCGATCGGCTACGCGCTCGGCAGCGCGATCAGTCTCGCCAGCGCGTTCATCATCTACCTGCTGCTCGTGTCGCAACGGCGGCTGTCCGACACCGTCACGCAGCAGTCCGTGTCGCTGGCGAGCACGCAGCACCAGGTGTCGACGCTGCTCGACGCGCAGTTGCGCGCCGAGCGCGAGCTCACGCGGCAGGGCGAGCGCGAGCGCCAGCAGATCGGCCGCGAACTGCACGACGATCTCGGCCAGAAGCTGACCGGCGCGTCGCTGATGCTGAGTACGCTCACACAATCGCGCCGCGATGGCGCGGACGACCGGCAGCAGGTGATCGACAAGGTATCCGCGATCGTCGCGGACGGTATTCATACGATTCGTACGCTGTCGCGCGGGCTGTCGCCGTTCGACGGGTCGCCGCACGACCTCGCGGCCGCGCTGCGCGAACTGTGCGGCGACATCGACCGGATCGTTGCCGACGGCTGTCACCTGAGCGTCGAGTACGATACCGAGCTGCTGTCGCCGGATGCGTCGCTGCACCTGTACCGGATCGTGCAGGAATCGATCTCGAACGCACTGCGGCACGGGCACGCGACGCGCATCGAAGTCGCGCTGCGCGACATCGACGGCCGCGTCGCGCTGTCGATCCACGACAACGGCACGGGCTTCGCGCCGGGCGTCGATCCGGCCGCCCAGCCGGCGTCGCGCCTCGGGCTGCGGAGCATCCGCTCGCGCGCGCAGCTGCTTGGCCTGCATGCGCGCTTTCTCACCAATGAAACCGGCGGCACGACCGTCGAAGTGGACTGATTGATGAACCAGACCATCGTGCTCGTCGACGATCACCCGATCGTTCGCGAAGGCCTCGCGACGCTGCTGCACGCGGTGCCCGGCTACCAGGTCGTTGCGCAGGCCGGCAACGAGCGCGACGGCCTCGACGCCGTGCGCACGCACCGGCCCGACATCGCGGTGGTCGACCTGATGCTCGGCGACACGCTCGCGCTGCGGCTGATCGAGACGATCGCGCAGACCTGTCCCGACACGGCGGTCGTCTGCATCTCGATGCACTCGGACGCCGCGTATGCGGAACCGGCCGCGCTCGCGGGCGCACTCGGCTACGTGAACAAGGCGAACGTGAGCCGCACGATTCTCGATGCGATCGATTCGGTGTTGCGCGGCGTACCGTATTTCCCCGCGGAAGTGCAGCAGAACCTGCTGCGCCGCGCGCGCGGCCAGGCCGCGAAGCCCACGACGCCGCTTGCCGCGCTGTCGCCGCGCGAGATCGAGATCCTGCGGATGATCGGCGAAGGGCTGACGAAGCAGCAGATCGCCGAGCGGATCGGCCGCAGCGCGAATACGGTCGAAGCGCATCGCACCAACATCAAGCGCAAGCTCGGCCTCGACAACAACGCCGAACTGATCCGCTTCTCCGCACTGAACCTGTCCGCCACACCTGCGCGCTGACCCGCAAAGCGGGGCCCCCTCGCTCACGGGTTGATGGCCGGATCGATCCGTCGAGCGATTGTCCGGCCCGCTTGCCGGCCCTACGATCCCGATCCATACGACAACAACGCTGCGGGGTCTTCATGCCATTCCGACTTTTGCCAGACAGGCCCGGCGCGGCCGGCCTGTTGCCGGACCCACGCAGCCTGACGGCCTGAACGCAGCGGCCGCGCGCACGGCAAGTGCCTGCCGTCGCGCGTGCCGCCGTTCGTGCGCCGCATGCCGGCAGCGACTTCGTCGCGCCCGCTTCGTCGTTCATCACGATTCACCACCACAAGAGCGAGACCACGATGAAACAACAGACCCTGGCCGGCCTGGTCGCCGGCACGACCCTGCTCGGCGCGCTGGCCGGATGCGGCGGCGGTGGCGACGGCGGGTCGCCGTCGTCGAACGGCGGCGGCACCGGCAACGTGACGACGACGCTGAGCGGCACGGTCGCGACCGGTGCGCCGCTCGGCAACGTGACGATCACGGCCTACGACGCGGGCGGCAATGCGTGCGGCTCGGCCGTCAGCGCGTCCGACGGGACCTACGTGATGAAGAACATCCACTGCTCGTCGCCGTTCCTCATCGAGGCGCAGACGGCCGACGGGCTGCTCGTGTCGCCGTTCGTCGGATCGGGCATCGTGTCGAACATGAACCTGACGCCGCTCACGACCGGTATTTTCTTCGGCACGATCGCGAAGAGCGGCATCACGCGGACGCTGACCGACTCGCTGCAGACGCTCGACGCCGCCCAGCTCAAGGGCTATTACGCGAACGTCACCGCCGACCTGCAGGCGATGTTCCCGCCGTCCGCGTATGGCGTCGACTGGACGAGCATCGATCCCGTCACGACGCCGTTCCAGGCGAATCACCAGCTCGTCGATGCGGTGCTCGATCATCTCGGGCTGATTCGCCCGACGGCGGACAACCCGTCCGTCACCTACGTGAACACCCGCACGAGCCAGAAGTTCTCGACGACGGCGTCGGACAGCGGCGGCGCGGCCGCCGTCAGCGGCGTAACGACGCAGGCGCCGATCGCATCGTCGGTCGCGCCGGCGAACACGACGGTCGGCTATCTCGACTTCAACTATCGGCAGCCGCTCGCGTCGACCACGAGCCTGCGCGGATCGATTCTCGATGCGGGCGCGTCCGGCGCAGCGGGCGGGATCGCGGGCACGGTGTCGTTCGGCAGCCCGCAGGTTGCATCGGCGTTCACGAGCGTCGGCGGCAACTACACGTGGGGCTCGAATATCGCGGCGGCCAGCGGTTTCGATGCGAGCGCAACCGATTTCAACCTGCCGGCCGTCGCGATGCTGTGCCAGTCGCTGCCGGGGCAGGGGACGGGGCCGTCGAACCTGAAGTCGACCGACGTGCTGGTGCCCGCGGACGCGGTGCCGGTGACGCAGGCGTCCGACCTCGTCGGCGTGTCGTTCACGCGTTACTACGAGGATTGCCTGCAGGGCGGCACGAGCCCCGCGACGACGACGGGCAACTACCTGTCGTTCGACGGGCAGGGCGGCGCGACCTTCGTCGTCGCGAACGGCGGGTCGACGCCGCTGACGATCGCGGTGCCGGCCGCGCAGGTGACGGGCGCGCTGACGGGCACGCCGCTCGTGTCGCTCGGCGGCCAGCCGGGCAGCACGGTGCTGTCGGCGTACCGTTATCAGACCGCGTACGGGCTCACGCGCTACGTGCTGGTCGAGCGCGGCGGCGCGGATGCGTCGTCGGCGTATGTGGGGATCTGGTTGCAGTAACCGGTGGCGGGTCGACCGGCGCGGTGCGCATGTCTGCACGTCGCGCCGGTCGATTTGCGTGGCGGGGAGCGTGCCCGCCCGATGCCGTCAAGGCTTGCGGCAGGCCGGATCGCTAGCGTGCCCCTCGCTCGCTTCACACCAGTAGCCCGGCCGCCATGCGGCGAATGCGACGGGCCGGGCCGCATCGGCGCGCGTAACGCGCACCGGGTCGGCCTTCAGCGCATCGCCGTCCGGCTCGTCGTTGAATCGCCAGTTCCGGAACACTTCGCGATGGAACACCCACGTGTGGTGCGCGACGTCGTAGCGAAACGTCACGCGGTCGCGCCAGTGGCTGTGGCCCGCGAATACGCCCTGTTCGACGGTGAACGTACGCGGCTCGACCGTGAGCGCATTCTCGGCGACGCCATCGAGATACGGGTCGCCCATGCCGCCTTCGTCGGCTTTCATGATCACGGTGTCGTTGCGTGCCGCAAGCCGATAGCGTCCGTCCTTGCCCTGCAGGAAGATCAGCAGCGGCCGCAGCGACGGCGTGCTCATCGAATCGTCGGGCTGATGCGCGACGACGACATAACCGTTGCGGGCGCTGTCGGCCAGACGGCCGGATGCGACATCCAGCGCCTCATAGCCGGCGGGCAGTTGCGCGACGATGTCGGCCGGCAGATCTGAAGTGTCGGGGCAGCGGATCGACGAATGCGTGTCGTCGCATGTCGCGGCAAACGCAGTGCCGACGCCGAACGTCAGCAGCGCGGCGGCGAGGCATCGTCTGATGCGGGGGATCGTCATGCGGACAGGGTCATGAGGTTGCGCTGCGGAAGCCGGCGCGCGGGTGGATTGATCGATGGATGACGCCGTGCAATCGGTCACGCACGCTTGCGCGCCGGCCGCACGACGGGCGCGGGCGCCAGCGGCTCGCTGGCCTGCTCGCACAGCCGGTCGAGCATCCGCTGCGCGGCGCCCGCGCAATCCTCGCCCGCCGGCTTGTTCTCGATCTCGTCGATCAGCGTTTCCAGATGCTGCCGGTTCTGCGCGAGCCGCTGTTCGAGCAGCGCGATTTCGTCGACCTTGTGCCGCAGCGCGACCAGCAGCTCGTCGCGCGGCCACGCGCCGAGATCGGGCGGCAGCACCGCGCGGATTTCGTCGAGCGCGAAGCCCGCGCGCTGTGCGCGGTCGATGATCGCGAGCCGGGTCAACGCTTCCGACCCGTATTCCCGATAGCCGTTCGCCTGGCGGCGCGCCGGTTCGAGCAGCCCGCTCGCTTCGTAGAAACGGATGCGCGACGCCGCGAGGCCGCTCGCCTTCGCCAATTCGCCGATTTTCATGTTGCGCTCCAAAAGAGGCTTGACCTTGAAGTTGACTTTAAAGTTATCGTTGGTCATCGTCAATCGAGGACATCCACCATGAATCTGTTTGCGCCGCTGACACTGCCCAACGGGGCGGTGATTCCGAACCGTCTGGCCAAGGCCGCGATGGAAGAAAACATGGCCGATGCGGACCACGCACCGTCCGACGCGTTGCTCCGCCTGTACCAGGCGTGGGCCGACGGTCAGGTCGGCCTGGTCCTGACCGGCAACGTGATGGTGGACGGCCGTGCGATGACGGGGCCGAACGGCGTCGTGCTCGAAAACGACGCGCATCTCGACCGTTTCCGCCAATGGGCGCAGATCGCCCGCTCGGGCGGCGCGCACGTGTGGATGCAGATCAACCATCCGGGGCGCCAGATGCAGGCGGCACTCGGCCAGACGACGCTCGCGCCGTCGGCCGTGCCGCTCGCGCTCGGTGCGCTGTCGAAGCAGTTCCCGGTGCCGAAGGAGATGACGCAAGCCGATATCGCCGACGTGCAGCAGCGCTTCGTGCGCGCCGCCCAGCTCGCGGAGCGAAGCGGCTTCACCGGCGTGCAGGTACACGCGGCGCACGGCTATCTGCTGAGCCAGTTCCTGTCGCCGCTGACGAACCGCCGGCAGGATCGATGGGGCGGCAGTGTCGAGAATCGCGCGCGCCTGCTGCTCGACATCGTGAAGGCCGTGCGCGCGACGGTGTCGCCGGAATTCGTCGTCGCGGTGAAGCTGAACTCGGCCGATTTCCAGCGCGGCGGCTTCAGCGCGGACGATGCGAAGCGCGTGGTCGAACTGCTGAATCCGCTCGGCGTCGATCTCGTCGAGCTGTCGGGCGGCAGCTATGAAGTGCCGGCGATGCAGGGCGAGGCGCGCGACGGGCGCACGCTGGCGCGCGAAGCGTATTTCCTCGAATTCGCACGCGACATCACGGCCGTCGCGCGGATGCCGCTGATGGTCACGGGCGGGATCCGGCGCCGTGCGGTCGCCGAGCAGGTGGTGAACAGCGGCGTGGCGATGGTCGGCATCGCGACCGCGCTGTCGATCGATCCGAACCTGCCGCGCGACTGGCGCGCGGGCAAGGACAGCGCGCCGGTGCTGCAGCCGATCCGCTGGAAGAACAAGGCGCTGGGCGCACTGGCCAACATGGCCGTCGTCAAGTTCCAGCTCACGCGGCTCAGCGAAGGGCGGGGCACGCACCCGCAGGTGTCGCCGCTGCGCGCGCTGGTGGGGCAGCAACTGGCCGCACAGTGCCAGACGCGGCGCTACCGGAAGTGGATGGCTGGGCGTGTGGCCGGCACGCGTGCGTGACGGGCCGATACGTGTTTGAAAGCGGCCGTTCAAGGTTGGTCGACCCGCCGCCCGGCGGGTCGTGTCGAGGCGCGATACTTTCGGATTGCTTTCCATAATATCGCGCCCGTTTACCGCGTTATTCAGGCACCTGAGCGCCATTTCAGCGTGGCATAATTCGCCACCTTCATCGCTCTCCACCTGCTTCGCGCGTCATGGTCGTCGCCCGTTTCCGCAAACCCGGCAGCCTGATCGGATTGATCGCAATCCTGATGATGGCGCTCGCCCCCGCGGTTTCGCAGATGATGGCGTCGCGTCACCGGCTCGTCGATGCGCTGGCCGTCTATTGCACGGTCGGTGCCGACGATGCGTCGATCGCACACGACAACGGCAAACCCGCGCATCGCGCGAAAGCGCACTGGCAGGCGTGTCCTTATTGCAGTTTCGTGGCGCACGCTGCCGCGCTGCCTGGTCATGCCGTCGCTTTCGCCGTTCCGCTCCCTGATTCGCAAAGGCCGGTTGTATCGGCATCGATTCCGGCCCGCATTCGCGTCGTTCACACCATCGCGCAATCGCGCGCGCCACCTGCGTTCTCCTGAGTTCGTCTGACTTTTCCGGCTGACACGCCGTCGCTTCTCGACCGGCCCTGTCGGCCGCGCGTCGCACGCGCGTGCGACGGCCTCGAACGACAACGGGAGAACATCCACCATGCCCCGCTTTACCGAACGGCACGCGCCCCGCGCATGTGCCGCGCTGCTGGCCGCCTGCGCCGGCCTGTCCCATGCTTCGCTCGCAAGCGCCCATGCGGTGGTCGGCGACCGCGTGTTTCCCGCAACGATGACGGTCGACGATCCCGGCGTCGGCGATGAATTCGACATGCAGTTCGGCCACACCAAGTCGCCCGACGGCAATGGCGACAACATGAACGTCAATACCGTGTCGTATGAGTGGGACAAGCTGATCACGAGCAATCTGGCCTTCAGCGTCGGCAGCCAGTACGTATCGCAGAACGATCCGAATGGCGGCTCCGCGAAGGGCTGGGACAACGTGACGCTCGGCGTGAAGTACCTCGTCTACACGAACGCCGCGCACGAATTCATGGCGTCGGTCGGCCTCGTGACCGAGATCGGCGGCACCGGCGCGAAGTCGATCGCGAGCCCGTACTCGACGTTCACGCCGACCGTCTATTTCGGCAAGGGCTTCGGCGATCTGCCGGCGTCGCTCGGCTACCTGCGTCCGTTCGCGCTCACGGCCGAACTCGGGCCGAACCTGACGACGGCGTCGTCCGACCAGGGCCCGAATTCGTTCGGCTGGGGCCTGACGCTGCAATACAGCATCCCGTATCTGCAGCAGCAGGTGAAGAACCTCGGCCTGCCGCAGCCGTTCAGCAACATGATCTTCGTCGTCGAGGCGCCGATGAGCACCTGCACGGCGGGCGCATGTGCGGGCCAGACGACCGGGACGCTCAACCCGGGTGTACTGTGGCTCAATCGCTACGGGCAGTTCGGCGTGGAGGCGCAGATTCCGGTCAATCACGCGAGCGGCAATCACGTCGGCGTGATCTTCGATGCGCATCTGTATTTCGACGACCTGTTCCCCGGGTCGCTCGGCAAGCCGCTTTTCTGATCGACGGAGAAACCGCATGAACATCCTGACCACGATGCGAATCATGGCCGCCGCACTGCTCGTGACCGGCGCGCAGCTCGCGCAAGCGCATGCGTTTCCGACGCATCAGGCGCCGTCCGCGGGCGAGACCGTGACGGCGTCGCCGGCGCGCGTTGCGATCGATTTCGACGACGGGCTCGAACCGGCGTTCAGTTCGATTGCCGTCACCGACGCGCAGGGCCGTGCCGTCACGAACGGCAAGGCCGAAGTCGATACGTCGAACCGGAAGCACATGTCCGTGGCGCTGAACCCGTTGACACCGGGCGTCTACACGGTCGCGTGGGTGGCCGTCGCGCTCGATGGCCACCGCACGCAAGGGCACTATGCGTTCACGGTGAAGTGACGATGCCGGCGCACGCGCCGGCGGGCGCGTGCGCCGGATGGCGTGCCGTCAGAACCGGTAGTTCGCGAGCACTTCGACGCGCCGGTCGTTGCCGAGCAGGTACTGCGTCTCGTTGTAGTACGCGGACTGCACGAAGCGGCGGTTGAACACGTTGTACGCGCGGGCGGTGATCGTCGTGTCCTTGCGCGGCTTCCACGCGAGGCCGAGGTCGACGGTCGTATACGACGGCATCACGAGCTGGTTGGCCGGATCGGCAAACCGCTTGCCGACGTACTTCACGCCCGCGATGCCCGTCCAGTCCGGCGCGAAGCGCCAGCTCACCCACAGGTTCGCGAGCCGCTGCGGCACCGATGTCGGCACATTGCCCGCGCGCGACACCGTCGTGCCGCCGGACGGCTGCTGGAAGTCGTCGTATTTCGCGCGCAGGATCGACACGTTCGCATCGACACGCCAGTCCTTCGCGATCTCCGCGCCGACCGTCGCCTCGAGCCCGCGCGACGACTGCTGGCCGACCTGGATCGACTGGTTCGGGTTCACGGGATCGGCCGTCAGGAGGTTGCTCTTCACGATCCGGTACGCGGCGAGCGTCCATTCCGCCTTGCCGTCGAGGAACGACTGCTTCACGCCGATCTCGATCTGCCGGCCGGTCGCGAGCGTGAAGTTCGCCTTCGATGCATTCAGCGACAGCAGCGAGCTGACGGGATCGGCCGCGACCG
Source organism: Burkholderia pulmonis (assembly GCF_984667975.1). Taxonomy (NCBI): domain Bacteria; kingdom Pseudomonadati; phylum Pseudomonadota; class Betaproteobacteria; order Burkholderiales; family Burkholderiaceae; genus Burkholderia; species Burkholderia pulmonis. Next base: position 2,880,235 of record NZ_OZ480187.1, on the reverse strand, counting down.
AATACTGGCCGTACACGGCGAGGCCGGGCCGCACGTCGTACACGGTGCCGATGCGCCAGCCGGTGTTCGCGAACACCTTCGAGAAGGCGCCGCCGTTCACGAGATCGTCGCGGTTCACGCTCGCGTGGTCGTAGCGCAACCCGCCGATCACCGACCAGCGCGGCGTGATCTCGAGCCGGTTCTCTGCGAACAGCGCGTACTGGTTCGACTGGCTGCGGTACTTCGGATAGGTGCCGGCCGTGTTGATGAAGCTGCCCGGATCGAAGTTGAACGGATCGACCGTCGACGCGCCCGAATACGGCGAGTTGTTGTCGTGCTGGAACGTCGTGTGGTTGAACTCGAAGCCGGTCGAGAACGTGTTGCGCATCCCGAGCAGCGCGCTGCCGACGGTGGCCGTCGTCACGTTGCCGTACTGTTCCTGGTCGTGGAAGATTTCCGTGTAGCTGCTGCGGCGGACTTGCGCGGTCGACGGCAGGTACGTGTAGTACTCGGCGTCCTTCCAGTGGCGATTGCTCTTCATCCGGTACAGCGTGCTCGTCACGTTCAGGCTGTCGCTCGGCTGCCAGTTCGCCGATACGGTGGCCCAGCTGTCGCGGAACGCGATGTCGCTGTCGCCGACGTTGTAGTTCTTCCTGTCGAGCGCGCGATCGCGTGCGCCGTTGACGAGCGGCACGCCGAAATACTGCATCGGATGCATGAAGCCCTGCGCGTACGACGCCGTCACGTACAGGTCGGGCGTCACGTCGTAGCGCAGCGCGCCGGAGATCGACAGGTTGCGCGAATCGCCGCGGTCGACCCAGTTCGACGAGCGGTTGCCGCTGATGTCGAAGCGGTACGACAGCTTGTCGTTGATCGCGCCGCCGCTGCCGAATGCGGCCCGCGCCGTGCCCTCGGTGCCGCCGCCGACCTGCAGCTCGTTCTGGATCGGGCCGCGGGTCGGCTTCTTCGGCACGATGTTGACGACGCCGCCGATCGCGCCTTCGCCGTAGATCACCGAAGCGGGGCCGCGCAGCACGTCGATGTGGTCGACCGACCACGTGTCGAACGGAAACGTGACGCCGATCGCGCCGTACGGACGTACGCCGTCGTAGAGCTGCGTGACCGACGACGCGCCGACGAAGCCGCGCGCGGCGAGCTCCGAGTTGCCGTTGCCGGGGTGCGGCGACGCGCTGATGCCGGCGGCGCGGCTCACTGCATCGATGATCGAGCTGTCGCCGCGCGTGTCGAGCGTTGCGCGGTTGATCTGCTCGACGCTTGCGGGCGTTTCGAGCGGCGACAGGCCGAGGTGGCTGCCGGTGTCGAGCGGTTGCGTGAGCGGGGGCGCTTTCTGCGCAGCGACGCGAATCGGTTCGAGCATGGCGCCGGTGCCGTCGACGCCGTTTTCCTGCGCCTGCCCGGCTGGAGAGAAGGCCGCGAAAACGGCGGCGGGCAACATCAATCTGAACTTCATTGTTTCGGTTTCCTTCGAATGGGGGAAGCGCTTGCGTCGATCACGCTGCCGCGCGCGTCGCACGGCCGAACATCAGGCGGTCGATCAACCAGACTGCCGCGATCGTCAGCCCCATCAGCGGGAAGACGATCCCGAGCAGCACGAGCCCGGCGATCCAGCCGCGCATCGGCGGCGTGCCGCGTTCGCGCGACGGTGCGCCCAGCTTCCCGGCCGGGCGGCGCTTCCACCACATCACGGTGCCCGTGACGGCCATCGCGGCCAGCCCGAGCGACAACACGGCGCAAATGATCTGGTTCGCGAGCCCGAAGTAGCGGCCCATGTGCAGCGACGTGCCGTACGACACGGCCTGCGATACCGCGCCGTAGTTGTCGTAGCGGATGTCCTTCAGCACGGCGCCGCTGTACTGGTCGATGTAGATCGTGCGTTCCGCCTTCGGGTCGGCGGGGAAATACGACGCGGTGAACACGCCGTCCGCGCCGGACGGCAGCGCGAGCGTGTAGCCGCTCGTCACGCCGAGGCCGGCGACGGTCGCGATCGCGCGGGCCAGCGGCAGCGGCGCCGGCGTCGGGGCCGACGGCGAATGCGGAACGGGGACGTTGCCGACCGCCCACGGCGTTTGCGGCAGCGGCAGGTCGTCCATCACCATGCCCGGCATCGAGTCGTCCGAATCGTGGTGGTGACCGGCCGTCGCGGCGGCCGGCGCGGGCGCAGGCCCGGACGTCGTTGCCGTGCCCGGACGCGTCGAGCGGACCGATGCGCCGCCCCAGGCACCTTCCGGCGCGCCGAGATTCACGGTCGCGGCGAGCGCCTTGAAGTTCTTGCCCCACGAGCCCGACCACGGCAGCCCCGTCAGGATGAACGCGACGGTGCCGGCCGCGAGCCAGATGCCGGCCGTCGCGTGGAAGCTTTTCCACAGCGGCCGGCCGCGCAGCGACAGGTCGGGCCGCAGCGCGCGCCCGACGCGCGCGGTGCCACGCGGCCACCACAGCGCGATGCCGGTGCCGATCATCACGAAGGTCCAGCACGCGGCGAGCTCCATCAGCAGCTCGCCCGTCTTGCCGAGCAGCAGCTTGCGATGCAGCATCCGGTCGACCTGCATGAAGCGGTTGTCGACGCTCAGCGTACCGAGCACGCTGCCGTCGTACGGGTTCAAGTACACGCTCTCGCGGCTGCCGTCGCGCAGCCGGAATACGTATTCGGCGCTGCGGTCCGGTGCCGTGGAGACCTGCACGGACACCGGCGTTGCGCCGGCCGGCATCGCGGTGCGTGCACGGGCGAGCAGCGTATCGGCGTCGAGCCGCGGCGTCGCGCGCGGCTCGACGACCAGCCGGTGCGGGTACAGCAGCGGCTCGATCTGCGGCTGGAAGCAGTAGAGCGTTCCCGTGATCGCGAGGATCACGAGGAACGGCATCACGAACAGGCCGGCATAGAAGTGCCAGCGCCAGAGCGTCCGGTAACCGGCGCTTGCGGAACGGGTGGGCGAGATTGCCCGATCGACGGTCGTCGACATGGTGTCAGCTCCTCGAGTTCGTCGAGCGGCGAGACCGGCGCGGGCCGGCTGCCGTCAACGGGCGTCGCACCCGCATGCACGTATGGACGGAACGGGCGGCGCGGCGTCGTGCGCAAGCGAGGCGCAGGACGGCGTCGCCCGCGCGAGGCGGGCATGCGGGTGAACGCGTGAATCAGGTCGTGTGAAACGAACGGCGTGAAGGCGCATGCACGTCGACGTGCACGCGCCACAGGGCGGAACGTTCAGCAGAACCGGGGAGGTGCGCGGGAAGGCGGGCGATCGTCGAATATCGATCGCACGAAGGGAGGACTGTCGAAATGAACGCGGAACCGTCGTGGCGCCGCGGCGGGAAACAGCAGCACCAGCAGCACGAACGACGCGAGCGCCGTGAATAGCGCCGCACCGAATGCGCACAGGCTGTCGCCGTTTCCGGAGGCAGCCGTCTTGTCGGCATGCGCGTCATGCCGGAGCGCTTCGACGAGTGCCAGCGCATCGTTGGCCGGCGTGATCGGTGCGCCCGCATCGAAGCGGGCGGCCAGCGCGGCGCCGGTGACGATCAGCGGGCCGCGGCCCGAACACAGCACTACCGAGCCCGCATCCGGACCATCCGGATCGAGCATCACGGCGCCCGACATCAGCGCGCGGGACAGCAGCGTCACGAGGAGGAATCCCCACAGCAGTTGTCGCGCGACGCCTTGCCGGAGCAGGAAGTGGCGAAGTGCGTTCATGGCGCGCGATTGTACCGCCGTTTACGCGGAGGAGCCTGCGTGGAGCACGGGTGGGAGGTCAGTTCCGGCCGAGGCCGGCGAGGTTCATGACCGGTGTGCTGCCCCGGCGGAACCGGGCGCGATGTCGTGTTCGTCGCCGGAGTCGTCGTCAGCCAGCAGGTCGGACAGATCGTCCGGCGACAGCCGTCGCATCGCGCGTTCGACGGCGTGATCGTAGCGGCGGTCGTTCGGATCGAGATGCTTCTGCGCCTTGCGCCCATACCGCTTCACGAAGACGCCGAGTTCGCCGGCCAACCGTGATTTCCGGTTCGTGATGCTCACGCGGCGAGCTTACCGGGCATCCGCGCGAATCGGCAGTAACCGGCGTGAACCCGATCGTCGTGCGCGGCAGTCGATGCGTCGTGCCGGCTCAGACGGGATACGCATCGTCGACCTTCAGGTTCGCGAGCCGGAACAGTGTGCGCAGCGTCTGCGGATGAATGTCGCGGTGCGCGGCGAGCGACGTCAGCATGAAGTCGAGCACCTTCGCATAGCGCAGCAGCACGAGGCAGCGCGCGAGGTCGGGCGTGCGGCCGCGCATGTCTTCGGAGAGATTGACCATTTGCGTCGACAGCGTGCGGGCCATCTCGAGTTCCATCTGCTGTTTTTCGGTCCAGTCGGGCAGCGGCTGTTCGAGCACTTTCGCGAGAAAGAGCTGGAACGACGGATCGGACGAGTTGGGCAGCGTATTCATGAAGGGCCTCGTTGCATGTTCGGGTCGTTCGGGCGGCTTCGTGGTCACGCCCGAGGGTGGGTTCATGTCCGCGCGATGAGCGGCGCGGCTTTTATCCGAACGGAATGCAGATTCCGTACCAGCACCGTCAGACGATTGTTGAGTAATGTTGAGCGGTGTTACGGCGCGGTCGGCGAGTCCCGCCGGGACTGGATCGCGCAGGCGGTCGAGGAGGGTGTCTACGGGCGGGAAACGCGGCGCATCGGGTACCGGAAGCGGCCCGGCGAGGCGAAATGCTTCACGGATGTAACGTAACGCGGGCATCGGACGCATCGCGTATCGGCCGGCGGGCGGCTGGAGCGACGCGTACCGGGCGGTCCGGCCACGCCTGCCGTGCGTCTGCCGGCGGGAAGCGGCGGCACGGGGCGAGCGATGTGGTGTCGCGGGAGCCGGTGGCGAATGCGCCGGTTGTTTCAAAACAGAGACGGTCTGGTCTGGCGAGCGGCGATCCGGTCGCCCGGTCGGTGAACTGGCCCAGCGACGGGGCGCACAATTGTCCATGGGCAGATGGCGCGCGTTTGCCAACAATCTCCGGATCATCCCTGCGAGGTTCGACATGAGCGTCCATACCTTCTTCTCGGCCAACCTGCTGCTTGCCTACACGGCCTACTTCATCGGCACGGCCAGCCCGGGGCCGAGCAATCTGGCGATCATGTCGGTGGCCGCGAACCAGGGCCGCAAGGCGGCGCTCGTGTTCGCGCTCGGCGTGATTTCGGGGTCGATGTTCTGGGCGACGGTGGCGGCGCTCGGCGTGTCGGCCGCGCTGCTCGCGTGGTCGAAGCTGCTGGTCGCGATCAAGGTCTTCGGCGGGCTGTACCTGTTGTGGCTCGCGTTCAAGTCGGGGCGCACGGCGCTGGCGGGGGCTGCGGCGGCATCGACGAACACGGCGGGCGAGCAGCGGCTGTCGCACTTCTACGTGCGCGGCGCGATGCTGCACCTGACCAATCCGAAGGCGATCCTCGTGTGGGTGTCGATCGTCGCGCTGTCGTCGAACGGCGCGGGCGCGTCGCATGGCGCCGTCGTGCCGGGCTGCCTCGCGATCGGCTGCGCGGTGTTCGGCGGCTATGCGCTCGTGTTCTCGATGGACGGCGCACGCCGGCTGTACGTGCGCGGCCGCCGTGCGATGGAGGCGTGCCTGGCCGTCGTGTTCGGTGTGGCGGGGATCCGGTTGCTGGTGACGAACGTGTAGGGTGGTGCGGGCCGATCGGGTCACGGATGACCGGCGATATCAGCAGATGGGGTGCGTGCCCAACTAGACGACCCCGCCGCACCCATGCACGGCGGAGGCCCCGCATCAAAGCCGCTTCAGAAAATGAAGCCCGTATTGATGAACTTCGAGTGGTGATCCGACACGATCGAATCGAGCAACTGCTTGCTGGCCTCAGTCTGCTTGGCCGCGACCATCGAGCGGATCGAGAACGCGCGCAGCGCGTCGCTCACCGACAGCGTGCCTTCGGCCGAATCCTTGCGGCCCGCGAACGGGAACACGTCGGGCCCGCGCTGGCACTGGCAGTTGATGTTCACGCGGCACACCTGGTTCACGAGCGGATCGACGAGCGCGCCGATCTGCGCCGGATCGGAACCGAAGATGCTGACCTGCTGGCCGTGATCCGACGTCGTCACGTAGTCGAGCGCGGTGTCGACGTCGTCGAACGGCGCGACCGGAATGATCGGCCCGAACTGTTCCTCGCGGTACAGCTTCATCCCTTCCGACACCGGATACACGACGGCCGGGTAGAACAGCGTCTTGCTGAACTCGCCGCCCGAATGATTGACGACCTGCGCGCCTTTCGCCTTCGCGTCGTCGATCGCATCCGTCATGTACGCCGTGCGATGCATGCCCGGCAGCGGCGTGATGCTGACGCCTTTCTCCCACGGCATGCCGATCTTCAGCTGCTCGAGCGCGGCGGTGAAGCGCTTCAGGAATTCGTCGACGATCGAGCGATGCACGAGCAGCATCTTCAGCGCGGTGCAGCGCTGGCCGTTGAACGACAGCGCGCCGAGCAGGCACTCCTTCACGGTGAGGTCGAGATCGGCGTCGGGCAGCACGATCGCCGCGTTCTTCGCGTCGAGGCCGAGGATCGCGCGCAGCCGGTGTGACTTCGGGTGCTGCTTCTTCAGGTGATCGGCGACCTTGCTCGATCCGATCAGCGCGAGCACGTTGATCTTGCCCGACGCGAGCATGTGCGGCACGACCACCGCGCCCGGCGCGTAGATCGTGTTGATCACGCCCTTCGGGAACGCGTCGCGGAACGCTTCGAGCAGCGGCTCGAACAGCAGCGTGCCGTACTGGGGCGGCTTGAATACCACGGTGTTGCCCATCAGCAGCGCGGGGATCAGCGTCGCGAACGTTTCGTTCAGCGGATAGTTGTACGGGCCCATGCACAGCACGACGCCGAGCGGCGTGCGGCGGATCTGGCCGATCGTGCCTTCGGCGATCACGAAGCGCGAGTTCGCGTTGTCGAGCTCCTTCAGCGCGTCGATCGTCTGCGTCATGTACGTGACGGTGCGGTCGAATTCCTTCTGCGAATCGGCGAGGCTCTTGCCGATCTCCCACATGATCAGGTTCACGACGAGTTCGCGCTGCGCGACCATCCGCTTGATGAAGTCCTGCATGCACGCAATGCGCTGCTCGACCTTCATCGTCGGCCATTCGCCGCGGCCTGCATCGTAGGCGCGTACCGCGGCGTCGAGCGCCGCATCGCTTTCCGTTTCGCCCATCACGGGGTAGCTGCCGATCTCGACCTGCTCGACGCCGCCGTCCGCCTGCCGCACGCACACGGGCGACAGCACGGTCTTGGTCGCGCCGTCCCACGGTCGGAGTGCGCCATCGACGAGCGACACGCGCTGGTGGATCGGCGCCGTGAGCCGGAATTCGGCGGGGATGTCCTGAAAGGCGGGAAACAGCTGCTGCAGGGAAGCGGAATCGGGCATGACGGTCTCGTTTGACGGGGTGTCCGGGAAGGACGGGCAATGCGAATCCTGAGCTGAATGATCCTCGATCCTGAATCGGCATCATGACGCGCACACGACTGCACGTCACGCGGGAACCTGGCCGATTCAGCGAATGGAACCAGTTCCATTAAAAAGGAACGCCGTCGCGAATGCAAGAATTGCCGAGTCGTATCGCGTGATGCGTAAGCATTTGGAAAGACTGTCACCGAATGATCGGTATAACGTGCATGAGGCGCCCGCAAACGTTTCACTTTGACCGGTTTGAGCGGATAATGGCGCAGCGCGTCGAAGAAAAACATGCAGTGAACCTGAGAGCAGACGTAGTGAAGAACAGAAGAAGGTCCGCCGCGCCGCCGATACGAGGTCGGCTGCCCGGAGCGCCGGGTCGGGGTTGCCCGGTCCGGCGCGCACCGGACCTTTGAAGCCGTCCCGCCTGCCTGCCCCGATCCTTCGTGATCCTTTCCAGTTTTCCCGCCTCCGACTTCCGATTCCCGCGTTCCACGTAGTCGTCGTTCCGCGATTCGATCAATCACAATCTTTCGTTTTAGTTACGACTCGGGCGATTAATTTCGCCAAATAGAAAGGCATTCGTCAGGAATGCAGAGCGCGATGCGCGTTCACGTTGCGGGTAGGCGACACGTTAAAAATTAACTAAAAATACGAATCATTCTCGTTTATTATTTCGCCGCATTACGAACCATGACGCGATGTCACGGCTCGTTCATGCCGGCCGCGCCGGCCGGCATCCATCCGTGTCGGCCATCCGCCGCCCGGCATGCGCAACGGGCGATCCTCCGCGCGCGTCATCTCCTTCACGGAAAAGGCTTCACCCGCCGATTCGCCGCGTGATTCGCGCATCGGCCGGTGGCATTTCCGTTCGCCGAATTTCTTCACCACCTCTACGTTCACGATGAAACTCAACAAGAGCGCCTGCCATGCGCTTCTGATCGCCTCGTCGCTGGCCGGCGCCCGCACTTCGCTGGCGCAGGCGAGCGATCCCGCCGGGACCCTGCCCGCGATTTCCGTCAACGCGGCTGCCGAGCATGCGTCGTACGACGGCGGGCACTCGCGCGCGGCGACCAAGACCGACATGTCGCTGATGGACGTGCCGCAGACGGTGAACGTCGTCCCGCACGCGGTGATCGAGGATCAGAACGCGACGTCGATGCAGGACGCGTTGCGCAACGTGCCGGGTGTCGGCTTCTCGGTCGGCGACGGCCAGCGCGACCAGATCACGATCCGCGGTTTCAACAGCATCACGGACCAGTACGTCGACGGCATTCGCGACGATGCGCTTTACTACCGCGACCTGTCGAACGTCGATCGCATCGAGGTGCTGAAGGGGCCGGCGGCCGTGCTGTACGGGCGCGGTTCGGCGGGCGGTATCGTGAATCGCGTGCTGAAGCGGCCGCTGGCGACCCCGGTGAACGATGTGGGCGTGACGCTCGGCACGCGCGGCGAGCGGCGCGGCGAATTCGATCTCGGCTGGAACGCGAACGATGCGGCGCGCTTTCGCATCACCGGCGCGGCCGAGAACTCGAACAGCTTCCGCGACCAGTTCCAGCTCAACCGCCAGGCGATCGCGCCGTCCGCGCAGTTCAAGATCGACCGCGACACGGTGCTGAACGTCGAATTCGACTACCTGCACGACCGCCGCACGTCCGACCAGGGCCTGCCCGCGTATCTCGGCCGGCCGGTCGGCGTGCCGATCAACACGTACTACGGCCCGGCCGACGGGGGGAACAGTTCGTATAACGACATTTCCGCGAAGAGCGCGACGGTGTCGCTCGATCACCGCTTCAACGATTCGCTGTCGTTCCACGGCGCGATCCGCGCGTACGACTTCTCGCTCGAACGCAAGAATTACGTGACGTACGAGCCGATCAAGACCGCCGCGCACCCGGTCGTGACGCTCGACCAGTCGACGCGCCAGCGCACCGACCACGGCATCGACGGCCTGTTCGAACTGACGCAGAAGACGTCGCTGTTCGGCATGCGCCACGAACTGCTGTACGGGCTCGAACTGTCGCAGCAGCAGAAGTTCGACACGATCTACAGCGTGTCGAAGGTCGCGACCTACGATCTCTTCAATCCGCAGCCGGTGATGCTGCCCGGCGTGCCGATCGGGTCGCGGGCGAAGACGAACGCGTCGACCGTCGTCGGCCTCGCGGGCGTCTATGCGCAGGACCTGATCTCGCTGACCGAACACTGGAAGGTGCTCGCGGGCCTGCGCTTCGACTACCTGAACCAGATCCGCCACGACTACACGTCGTCGAACGTCAATCTCGACCGTACCGATCACGCGTGGAGCCCGCGCGTCGGCCTGATCTACGAACCGCTCGACTGGCTGACGCTGTACGGTTCGTTCAGCCAGTCGTTCTCGCCGCTCGCCGATACGCTGATCAGTTCCGGCGCGTTCTCGAACGGCGCCGCGCTCGCGCCGCAGAAGACCACCGCGTATGAAGTCGGCTCGCGCTTCGATCTCGGCGGCAAGGCGACGGCCAGCGTCGCGCTGTTCGACATGCGCCAGACCAACCAGCAGATCGGCGATCCGGCGAACCCCGGCTATGCGCTGCCGATCGGCACGCAGCACGTGCGCGGGATGGAGCTCGGCTTCACCGGCGAGATCGCGCCGAAGTGGTCGGTTTATGGCGGTTACGCGTACATGAACGGGACGGTCGACGGCTCCGCGCAATCGACGGCGGCCGGCCTCGCGGTGTCGAGCAACACGCCGGGGCTGATGCCGCGCCACAGCGCGAGCCTGTGGCTCAAGCGCGAGCTGCCGTACGGGTTCTACGCGGCGGCCGGCATGCAGTTCCAGTCGGCGCGCTATACGTCGGCGAGCGATCTCGTCACGCTGCCGTCGTTCACCGTGTTCAACCTGGGAGCCGGCTATCGCAGCAAGAAGGTCGACGTGACGCTCACGCTCGACAACCTGTTCGATCGCCGCTACTTCATCGCCGCGCACGGCAATGCCGATCTGTACAACATGCCCGGCGATCCGCGCACGCTGACCGCCACGGTGAAGTGGCATATGTGACCGTCCTGGACCCTGCCTGACGGGGCAGGGCATCGTACGCCGGACCGGATCTGCCGGCGCGCCGGCCAACGGCTGCCGGAGCGAAACGCGGCTCACGCAGGCGGGTCGGGAATACCGGTGCATTGCTGTGGCCTGTCTGCGTATCGGGCATGTGAAACCGCGGACATTGCCGCGATGCGTCATGTGAACGGCGACTTCGTTTGTTCTTGCGCCGATGGCGCATCTGCGTGCGCCGTTCACTCGTACTTGCCGTTTACGTTCCGTTCCACATGAGGCTGTCGATGACTGCCGTTCCTGGTCTGACGTCCCGATCGCCGTACCAGGCGCCTTCTGCGATGCTATATTCCGGCAGACAGCCACGCTGCGGTGAAACATTCCGCTTCTCATGCATGGACGAACCCATCGGCAATGCAGCGCACCCGAATCCGGCCGAATCTGCTCGCGATGCCGACCTGGCGCGTCGCGAGCAGTTGAACGGCCTGATGTCGCGGACAGCCGTCGGAGACCAGGCCGCATTCGCCGAACTGTACAAGTTGAGCGCGTCTCGCGTGTACGGTGTCATCGTGCGGATGGTGCGTGACCGTGGCGAAGCCGAGGATCTGTTGCAGGAGGTCTTCACGGCCGTATGGCGTCGGGCAGATCAATACAATCCGGCACGCGGCGGTGCGATGACGTGGATGCTCACGCTTGCGCGCAACCGCACGATTGACCGGATACGTCAGCATCGCGAGGCAACGTTCGATGACGACGACCCCTTGGCCGATATTCCCGACGACCAGCCGACGCCCGCGGCGCTCGCCGAAGCGAGCGAAGAGCGCGCCCGTCTCGAGCATTGCCTGCAGCGGCTCGATGCGCAGCACCGGGGCGTCGTGCGCGAGGCATTTTTCAGCGGCGCAACCTACGGCGAGCTTGCCGAGCGACTGCGCGTGCCGCTCGGCACGATGAAGAGCTGGATCAGGCGTAGCCTGATCCAGCTCAGGAACTGCCTCGAACAATGAACACACCGGCCGACGATCCCGATCTGCGCGGCGCGGAATATGCGCTGGGCGTCCTCGATGCCGACGCGCGCATCGCGCTGGAGGTGGCCGCGCAAACCGATCCCGCACTGCAGGAGGCAATCGAGCGTTGGGCGCGCCGTCTGGCGCCCCTCGCCGACGACCTGCCGCCGGTGGAGCCGCCCGCGCGGGTCTGGACGCGCCTGTGCCACGACCTCGGCTTTCTGCCGCGAGCCGCGCCCGCGCGCGGCTGGTGGGACAACGTCGCGTTGTGGCGCTGGATCGGTCTCGGCGCGAGCGCCGCCGCGCTGGCGCTGATCGCCGTCAATCTCGTCTGGTTGCGGCAACCCGCACCGCCTGCCGCGACGATCGCCGCGGCGCCATCGTATATGGTCGCGACGATCGCCCGCCAGGACGGTGTCGCGCACTGGACCGCGACCGTCGACCTGCGCCGCGCACGCATGATCGTCGTACCGGCGGTACGGCCGACCGTACCTGCCGATCGTGCGACCGAGTTGTGGCTGATTCTGCCGAACGCGAAACCGGTCCCGCTCGGCGTATTCCCGTCAGACGCACCCGCCACCCTGCCGCTGCCGCCGCAGCTCGTTGCACGCTTCGACGCGAAGGCCGTGCTCGCCGTGTCGGTCGAGCCGCCTGGCGGCTCGCCCACGGGACAGCCCACCGGCCCCGTCGTCGCAACGGGGGCGATGCATCCGGCAACCTGATCCGTCCGGACAGGCCGCCCTGCCGGTCAGGCTCCCGGCGCACGTGCGGTGCCGGGCGGCGAGCGGCTGTGCACCCGGGCGCGATACGTCGGTGTCGTGAAGGGTGTCGCCGGTTGCGCTCATGCCGCACGCACCCATCGAAAATCCTGCATCCGTTTCGTCCGCTGCTCCGTATGTCATATCGACATCCGCTACGGAGCCCGTATGCCGCTTGTTCCCGCCGTTGCCGTCGCATGCACCGGACTGATCGCCGTGTTCGTCGTCGTCTGGCTCGTGCAACTGCGTACGCGAAATGCCGGCATCGTCGATGCGGCATGGGCAGCCTCGCTCGGGGCCGTCGCGTTGCTGGCGGCGGCGGCCGGTACCGGTCACGCGGCCGGCCGCGCGTTCGTCGCGCTCGGCGGCGGTGTCTGGGGCCTGCGCCTCGGGTATCACCTGTGGCGCCGGACGCGAGGCCAGCCCGAGGACCCGCGCTACCGTGCGCTGCGCGATGCATGGGGCTCGGCGGCGCCCGGGCGCATGCTCGCGTTCTTCATGCTGCAGGCTGCTGTCTCGATGGCGCTGTCGATCGCGTTCTTCGTGCCGGCCTATCGGCCCGACACGCCGACAATCGCGGCGTGTGCGGCGGCAGTCGTGATCTGGCTGGCCGCGGTGGCCGGCGAGGCGGCAGCGGATCGCCAGTTGCGGCGCTTTCGCTCCGACCCGGCCACGCGGGGCGATGTCTGCGACACGGGTTGGTGGCGCTACTCGCGCCATCCGAATTACTTCTTTGAATGCCTGCACTGGTGCGCGTACGCGGCTTGGTCGATCGGCGGAGCGTGGGGGGGCGCGACGCTCGTGCCGCCGCTGCTGATGGGCTGGCTGTTGATGCGCGTGTCGGGTATCCCGGCGCTTGAAGCGCACCTGTTGCGGAGCCGTCCCGGTTATCGCGATTACATGCGCCGGACCAGCCGGCTGATTCCGTGGCTGCCGCGGTCGCTTCCGCCCGGGCCCGGCCCACGCTCCGAGGAGACCCCGCCATGACTGCCGTCACGACCCGCCCGCCCGTTGTGCCGCATGCCGCCGCGCCCGACGGTTTTGCAATCCGCTGTGCCGAGCGCGGCTGGGTGCCCGATGCGCTGTTGCGCGTTGCGATGCGCGCGCTGCTGCGGCAGCGCCTGCGCGACGAACACGCCGGTGACGGGGCATGCCGCGCCGACGCATTCGAGGCGTTGCTTGCCGAGCTGCGCGCGAGCCCGATCGCGATCGATACGCAAGCCGCCAACGCGCAGCACTACGCGTTGCCGGCTGCGTTCTTCGACGCGCATCTGGGGCCGCGCGTGAAGTATTCCTGTGGCTATTACGCGCGCGGCGACGAGACGCTCGCGCAAGCCGAGGAGGCGATGCTCGAGTTGTACGCCGAGCGCGCGGGGCTATCGGACGGTCAGCGCGTTCTCGATCTCGGCTGCGGCTGGGGTTCGCTGTCGCTCTGGATTGCCGAGCGTTTTCCGCGCACGGAGGTCGTCGGCCTGTCCAACTCGCCCATGCAGCGCGCGTTCATCGAGCAGTGCGCCGCGCAGCGGGAGGTGACAAATTTGCGGGTCGTCACCGGGAACATCGTCGATTTCGAGTTTGCGCCGGACGACACCGGATTTGATCGCGTGCTGTCCGTCGAGATGTTCGAGCACATGAAGCACTATGGCCTGCTGCTGGAGAAGATCGCGCGCTGGCTACGCGATGATGGCCGGCTGTTCGTGCATCTGTTCGCGCACCGGCTGCTCGCCTATCACTTCACGGTACGCGACGGCAGCGACTGGATGTCCCGCCACTTCTTCACGGGCGGCACGATGCCGTCGGCGGATCTGCTGCTGCGTTTCCAGGACGATCTGCGCGTGACGCGCCAGTGGTGGCTCGACGGCACGCACTATGCGCGCACGGCAAATCAGTGGCTCGCGTCGCTCGATGCCGCGCGCGAACGGGTCGTGCCGATCCTTGCCGAGGCCTACGGCGGCGATGCGCGGCTGTGGTTCCAGCGCTGGCGAATGTTCTACATGGCAGTCGCCGAACTGTTCGGCTATGCGTCAGGACAGGAGTGGGGGGTTGCCCACTACCTGTTCGACAAGCGGCCGGCCCGCATCCGGGAGGCGTAGGGCGCACCGGGCAGGCGCATGCCTGCATCCGTGCGCGACTTTCGTTCGTATCGTGGTTGACGGGCGCGACAGGCGCTCACCGACGCACGGAGACCGAGACCCATGAGCCCCGTTCAGGCTGCTTCTGCCCCATTGGCGCCCGGCCGGCGCGTCGCGGTCGTCGGCGCAGGCATCGCCGGCCTTGCCAGTGCGTACCTGCTCGCGCGCAGGCACGCCGTCACGTTGTTCGAGGCCGGCGACTATCTCGGCGGCCACGCGCACACCGTCGACGTCGAACTCGAAGGCACGCGCCACCCGGTCGATACGGGATTCCTGGTGTTCAACGACCGTACCTACCCCAACCTGGTGGCGCTGTTCGACGAGCTCGGCGTGCGCGCGCATGCGAGCGACATGTCGTTCTCGGTGTCGGTCGACGACGGCCGGCTCGAATGGGCGGGCACCAACCTCAACACCGTGTTCGCGCAGCGGCGCAACCTCTTTTCGCCGACGTTCATCGGCATGCTGCGCGATATCGTGCGCTTCAACGCATCGGCCCAGGGGCATCTGGAAGATGCGAGCCGCCAGCGGCTGTCGGTCGGCGAACTGCTCGTCCTGGGCAGATACGGCATGCGATTTCAGCATCATTACTTGCTGCCGATGGCCGCGGCGATCTGGTCGAGCGCCGCACGCGACATCCTGCGCTTCCCGGCCGCCACCTTCCTGCGCTTCTGCCTGAATCACGCGCTGCTGCAAGTGAACCGGCGGCCGCAATGGAGAACGGTCGACGGTGGCGCCCGCCGCTACGTCGAGCGCATCGCCGCGACGCTGACTGACGTACGCGTGCGCACGCCGGTGCGCGAAGTGCGGCGTGATGCGCAGGGTGTCACCGTGGCGACAGACACGGCAGGCACCGAACGTTTCGATGCCGTCGTATTGGCATGTCACGCGCCAACAAGCCTGCGGTTGCTGGCGGACCCGGACCCGGCGGAGCGCGACGTGCTCGGTGCGGTCCGTTACCAGCGCAACGTCGCGCTGCTGCACGCGGATCCCGCACTGTTGCCGCGTCGCCGCCGCGTCTGGTCGGCCTGGAACTACCTCAGTCGGGGCGGCGATGCGGCCTGCACGGGGGCGCGGCCGGTTTGTGTCAGCTACTTGCTGAACCAGCTCCAGCCGCTGCCGTTCCGCATGCCCGTCGTGGTCACGCTGAACCCGGATGTGCAGCCCGCCACGCATGCGCTGCTTGGCCGCTACGAGTATGACCATCCGTTGCTGGATCTGGCCACGGTCGATGCGCAGCAGCGTTTGCCTGACCTGCAGGGGCGGCGCGGCACCTGGTTCGCGGGTGCCTGGACCGGTTACGGTTTTCATGAGGACGGCCTGAAATCCGCGCTGCGCGTCGCGCACGCATTCGGCGTCGCACCGGCATGGGCGCGGCCATGATCGCGCGCGCCGAAGCGGGCCGGCTGCTGGTCGGATTCGTGACGCACGAGCGGCTGCGGCCCGTGCGTCACGCATTCCGCTATCCGTTGCTGCAGATAGCATGCGACGTCGGGCGGCTCGATGCGTTGGCGTGCGCGTGGTTCGGCATCGACCGCTGGCGCCCGCTTGGCCTCGCATCGCGCGACTACGGCCCGTGCGACGGCAGCGCGCTCGAACCGTGGATGCGCGCGCGGCTCGCCGATGCCGGCATTCCGGCCGATGGTGCGATCTGGCTGCAGACAATTCCGCGCGTGTTCGGCTACGCGTTCAACCCGGTCAGCTTCTGGTACTGCCACGACCGCATCGGCCGGCTGCGCGCCGTGTACGTGGACGTGCGCAACACATTTGGCGCACGTCATGGCTACTTGTTGAGCGGGCCGGATCATGCACCGATCGGTGTCGACACGGTTCTGGTTTGCCGCAAGGCGTTTCACGTTTCGCCGTTTTGTACGGTTGAAGGCGGATATGCATTTCGCGTCGCGCGGGGCGGCGATCGCTGGCGCGTGGCGGTCGACTATCTGGACTGCGATGGTTTGCTGCTGCGCACGGCGATCTCGATGCGCGAACGGCCGCTCACCGGTGCGCATACCTGGCGGGCTTTCGCATGCGGGGCATTCGACGCGGTGGGCGTGACGTTGCGGATCCACTGGCAGGCACTGCGTCTCGCGCTCAAGCGCGTGCCGTTCCACGGCCGCATGCCGCCTGGACGGTCGTCGCCGGCCGATCCCGTTGCGGCGCCGGATGCGGCTCCCGATCCCGACCACGCCGATGCGCCTGCGTCGGCATCCCGTCCCAAGGTCCGTCCATGAATCTGCTGCATGCTCGCTCCGCTTCGCATCCGGCGCTGCCGCTCGCTGCTCGTCTGTTCATCGCGCTGTTACAGCGCCTCGCCAACGGGCATCTGATATTGACGACACCGGAAGGGATGCAGCTGGTGTTTGGCGATCCGCTTGCGCGACCCGCCGCGACGCTGAGAATCCTTGACTGGCGTGCGTGCCGCGCGATCCTTCGTGCGGGCGATATCGGATTCGCCGACGCCTATCGTGCGGGCTGGGTCGACTCGCCAGACATCGTCGAACTGGTCCGGCTCGCGCTGCGCAACCAGGATGCGCTTGCCGTGTCGGTCACCGGCGGACCGCTTGCGCGTCTCTGGTACATGCTGCGCCACCGGCTGCGCGCGAACTCGCGCGCGGGCAGTCGGCGCAACATCCACGCACACTACGACATCGGCAACGACTTTTACGCGCTGTGGCTCGACCCGACCTGGACCTATTCGAGCGCATGTTTCGACGGCGACGTCGCGCGTTCGCTGGCGGACGCGCAGGCCGCGAAGTATCGGCGCATCGTCGACACGCTCGGGCTGCGTGCCGGGATGCGCGTGCTCGAGATCGGCTGCGGATGGGGCGGATTCGCGGAACATGCGGCTCAGCTCGGCATTCACGTCGACGCGCTGACGATTTCCGATGAGCAGCATGCGTTCGCGGCTGCGCGGATCGTCCGAGCCGGGCTCGAAAGCCGCGCGTCGGTGCTTCTGCGCGACTACCGCGACGCGGCCGGCCAATACGATGCCGTCGTGTCGATCGAGATGTTCGAGGCGGTTGGCGAGGCGTTCTGGCCGGTCTATTTCGGCACGCTGAAGCGCTGTCTGAAGCCGGGTGCGCGGGCGCTGGTGCAGTCGATCACGATCGACGATGCGCGTTTCGATGCGTACCGCGCGTCGAGCGACTTCATCCGCGAGGCGATTTTCCCGGGTGGTATGTTGCCGAGCCCCGAGCGTCTGGTGCAGGCGGCGCGACGCGCGTCGCTCGCGGCCGAGCCGGTGTTCGCCTTTGGCCGCGACTATGCGCGCACGCTGCGTGCGTGGAGCGACGCGTTCGAAGCGCATCTCGATGCGGTGCGCGCGCTCGGCTTCGACGATGTGTTCATCCGGACCTGGCGGCTCTACTTCGCTTATTGTGAAGCCGCGTTCGAGGAAGGGCGGACCGACGTGATGCACTTCGTCGTTACCGGGAGTCGCTGACATGCGGCATCGGCAGGCCGGGAGCCGGTGGGCGCAGTTCGTCGTCGCATTGCTTGCGGCGACCCGTGCGGCGGCCGGTTGCGTCGACGACATTGCACCGGCACACACGGTCGGCGCGGGCACGTTCTGCATGCTCGGCTTCTGCCTGTACGACGCGCGGCTGATCGCCATGGCGGCGCCCGTGTCGTTCGACGTACCGTTCGCGCTCGAACTGACCTATCGACGTGCCATCCACGGCGAGCGACTGGTGAATGCAGGCATGGACGAGATCGAACGGCTCGCCGAGCCACGGCTGCCTGCCGCCACGCGTACCGCGTGGCGAACGGACATGGAACGTGCGTTCGGCGACGTCGTCTCCGGCGACGTGCTGTGCGGTGCCTACTTGCCTGCATACGGCGCGCGCTTTTATGCGAACGGCCGATTGACTGCGGATATCGCCGATCCCGCATTCGCACGCGCATTCTTCGGCATCTGGCTCGATTCGCGTACGCGTGCGTCATCGTTGCGCCGGCAACTTCTCGGGGGCACGGGGAGGCACTGATGGGGGGCTCGCGGCGGGCCGCAGGAATGGCGCTGGACTTGCTGGGCGCGCAGGTCGGCTGGTTTGCGTGCGTGCTCGGCGCGGCGCACGGGCGCGGATGGGCAGGCGTGCTATGCACGGCCGGCCTGGTCGTGTTGCATGTGTGGCGCGTGGCGGCCCGCATGCGAGCCGCGCTGTTGATTGCGGTGGTCGCGTTGGCTGGCTGGATGTGGGAAGCCGTGCCGATCGCGACCGGCTCATTGCGTTACCCAAATGGCATCCTCATCGCGGGCACCGCTCCTTACTGGCTTGCCGCGATGTGGGCGTTGTTCGCGACGCAGCTCGACGGACCGCTACGCTGGCTGCGCGGCCGCGATTGGGCCGCGGCGCTGCTTGGCTCGATCGGTGGCCCGCTTTCGTTTCATGCGGGAGCTGCTCTCGGCGCGGTGCAGTTCGTCGAGCCTGACCGCGCCAACATGCTGCTTGCATGTGGCTGGGCCATCCTGCTGCCAGCGGCGGTGCGATTCTCCGCGCGGCTCGATCACTTGCTCTGACGGTGCTGCACGAGGCGTAACCGCGGGTCGTGCGTCGACACGGTGGGTGATGGTGCGCGCGTTTCGCGAAGCGTCGAGCGAGTCGAGGGCGTTGTGACACCTGAAATGCGAAGCCGCCGAGCCATAGCCGACGATTGCGCCGTTACTCGACGTCCTCGTCGTCCTCCGCGTCGGCGTCATCCACGTCGCCGTCCGGCGCCGCATACGCGCTCGCCTGTTCGAGCAGCCACCCGCGAAACGATTCCAGCGGCTTGCTGTGGCTGAGTTCCGTCGGATACACGAGGTAGTACGCCGAATCGCCGACGGTGGCCGCGTCGCACGGCACCACCAGCCCGAGCTGCTGCAACTGCTCCTCGACGAAGAACTTCGGCACGAGCGCGATGCCGAGCCCGGCCGCGGCCGCGCTGATCAGCATCGTATGCAGTTCGTAGCGCACACCCTGCATCGTGCGGATGTCCTCGACGCCGTGCGTCTCGAACCACTGCGCCCACGCGCCGGGGCGCGTCGTCGAGTGCAGCAGCGGATACGCAAGCAGATCCTCGACGCGCTCGACAGGCCCGTCGAGCAGCGCGGGCGAGCAGATCGGCACGACTTCCTCGCCGAACAGGTAGTCGGACGACGTGCCGGGCCAGGTCGGCTTGCCGTAGTGGATCGCGGCTTCGAAGTGCGTGTCCTCGAACGAGAACAGGTCGGTGCGGCTGCCCATGTTCACGCGCACGTCGGGCGTACGGTCGTAGAAGCTCTTGATGCGCGGGATCAGCCAGTGCGACGCGAAAGTCGGCAGCACCGCGAGCTCCAGGTAACCGCCGCCGCTGCCGTGCGCGATGATCGACAGCGTGTCGCGGTCGAGCGTTTCCAGCGCGCGCCGCACCTGCGTGCCGTACAGCTTGCCGGCGCGCGTCAGCACGACGCGCTGCTTCACGCGGGCGAACAGCCGCACGCCGAGGCTCGCCTCGAGCGTCGCGATCTGGCGCGATACCGCGCTTTCGGTCAGGAACAGCTCCTTGGCCGCGTGCGTGAAGCTCTCGTGGCGGGCGGCGGCTTCGAAAGCCACGAGCGCGCCCATGTTGGGGATCTTGAATTTACGCATGATGCTCTATTTGTCTGACGAACGGACCCGCGCCGAGTGGGGCGGAAGGCGGGCGAGGAGCGGCCAATAATTCCAAAAACTCATCACATATCAATTTAATCTCGCTTTACGCCCGGCTGCAACCCTTTGAATAATGCTCCCCACGCAAGGTCAGGCGCCCGTGGGGCAGCCGGCCGACGAGTTGCCGGCACGTTTGCCGGCGGTCCCCCGAGACGAGAATCCTGATGCGCAATCCGAATATCGAGAGCTTGCTGACGAAGCTGCTGGGACAGGCGAAGACCGACGCCCTGTTCTCGACCCTGAACATGCCGGCCATCCTCGAAGAATGGGAAGACGGCGTCGTGACGCGCGCGGAAATCGCGCAGGCGATGAACATGACGTTGTTCGAAGGGCTGCTCGATCGTTCGGCGAACGGCCGCGCGTATACGGCCGAAGCCATCGAAAGCGGCGGCTCGGTGTACTTCGACCACGGCGCGCTGCGCACGGTGCGCTGGCCGGACACGGGCGCGCTGCCGCCGGGTGAAGCCGCGTTCACGCGTATCCTGCGTCCGCTCGGCTTCCGCCTGAACGGCCGTTATCCGCTCGACAAGCTCGGCATGACGGGCCGCGCGTATGCGCATGAAGACGCGCCGGACGAAATCGCGCAGTTCTTTGTCAGCGAACTGCATCCGGAGCGCTTCTCGAAGGAATTCCAGCAGGCCGTGACGAACGTCGTCAGCTCGTCGCGCGATCCGCTGTCGCCGGCGGCCGTCGCGCTGCTGTGGGAAGTCGAGCGCGAAGGCTGGCTGTCGCTGGACGCCGCGCACGCGCTGCTGCCGGAAATCGTCGGCGCGTTCGCGCGCCAGCACGACCTGCCGAACGAGCTGGACTACGAAACGCTGCTGATGGAATCGGCGGAAATGGCGTGGATCTCGACCGAAGGCAATGCGTTCAACCACGCGACCGATCGTGTCGCCGACGTGTTCAAGCTGTCCGACGACGAGAAGGCGAAGGGCCGGCCGATGAAGCCGGAAGTCGAGCGCTCGCGCTCGGGCCGCGTGTTCCAGACCGCGTATCGTGCGGATACCGTCGAGCGCGAGTTCCGCACGCGCGACGGCGGCACGGTGAAGCGCAACGTGCCCGGTTCGTTCTACGAGTTCATCACGCGCAAGCGCACGTTCGATCAGGGCGCGCGCCGCTGGGTGACCGACCTGCGTTTCGATGCGGGCAATGCGCAGGGCATCTTCAAGATGACCGCGAACGCGGCGAAGTAACGAACGGAAGGCGGCGCGCGACGTGCGTCGCCGAAGCAGGGATCAGCCGATCGGGCAGGACGTGCATGCGTCCTGCCCGATTTGCGTTTGGCGGCCGAGAGGCCGCGATACCGCGGAACGCGCAGGCGTTCGGGCGCCAGCGGCCGATTGCCGTGTCGCGGTCGATTGTGTCGTCGGGAGGATGAGGGTGCCGCGAAGGCGGCGCGCGCGCGCCGGGCGCCGCGCCGTCAGAAGATGTGCGTGATCAGGTAGAACAGCACCAGCAGCCCGGCCGGCACGCCGAGCAGCCAGGCGATCAGGTATTTGCCCATGTCGTGCTCCTGGTGGCCGCGACGCCGGGGCGCCGCGGCGGGTGAAGTGGCCGGATGCGTTACAGCTCGCGATCGAATTCCTTCAGCTGCTTCTCGGCCGCGTCGCGGGCGATCCCGTAACGCTCCTGGATCTTCCCGGCCAGATAGTCGCGATTGCCTTCCGCGACCGCGAGATCGTCGTCGGTCAGCTTGCCCCACTTGGCCTTCAGCTTGCCGGTGAGCTGCTTCCACTGGCCCTTGATCTTGTCTTCGTTCATCGTGTGCTCCTTCGTCGTCACGGGAAAACTGCGGGAGTAAGCGCGCGGCAGCGGCCGCGCGGGAGGTCAGGCCTTCGCCTTCAGGCCGGATGCGTCGACGTGCTTCACGCCCTTCACGGCGCGCGACACGGCGATCGCCTTCTTCACGGCGATCTTCGTCGGCAGCACGCCGGTGAGCGTGACGACGCCGTCGACCGTTTTCACGCTGACGTCGGTGCTCTTCACGCCGTCGGTGGTCGCGAGTTCACCCTTCACCTTGGTCGTGATCCACGTGTCGGTGACGGGCTGGTTCGAATGGACCTGCGTGCCGTTGTCGGCCGATGCGTCCTGCGCCACCGCGTTCGTGAGCGGTGCGGCGCCGAGCATGAATGCCGCGCTGACGGCGAGCAGCGTCGAAAGATGCGGGGTCTTCTTCATGGATGAGTTCTCCTTCGATTGGCGAGTTGAATGGGTAAATGCGAACGGCGTCGTCCGTCACCGGACGATCGGCGTGTCGTAGCCGGGTTCGCGCGGCGGCATGTCCGGGCGCGGCATGTCGGGCGGCAGCGGCACCGGCGGATCGGTGCCGGGCGGCGGCTCGGGCGGACTGTCCGGATGCGGTTCGGGCCGCGTCGGATCGGGTGTCTGATGCAGCTTCATCGTGCTTCTCCTCTGCGGTTGGGAAGGCAGCGCATGAGCGCCGATGCAG
The DNA here is from genome assembly GCF_984667975.1 of Burkholderia pulmonis. Classification (NCBI taxonomy): domain Bacteria; kingdom Pseudomonadati; phylum Pseudomonadota; class Betaproteobacteria; order Burkholderiales; family Burkholderiaceae; genus Burkholderia; species Burkholderia pulmonis. The sequence goes on along the minus strand of NZ_OZ480187.1, from coordinate 2,857,780 downwards.
TACCAGCGTACCGGTGCGAACGCGAGCGGACATCGCGCAAATTCACCTGATCGGCTAGTGCGTTTGCACCGGGGGCAGGAATGGCGGCGGGAAGCGCCCGTTGCGCGCGGCGCGCGGAATGCGGGCCACGCGGATGCTTCCGGGCTCGGCGGGATCCCGCACGATGGCGGGCGGCGTGCGAATGTACTATGGCGGATAGTGCATTCGTGCCTGTCGTGCGCCCGGGCGGCAAGCGATCATCGCCACACGCGCCGGCCGGCGCGTGTCGATGACGACGCGCGCCGGGCCGGCGGCCAAGTTGACCACGCGGAAAACCATTCGATGAACGAACAAGTAAACGAACAGGCGCTGAAGTCGCATACCGACCGGCGGCAGCTGCACCAGATCATCGCAGGGCTCACCGAGGGCGTGATCCTGGTCGAGCCCGACCAGCGGATCGTCTGGGCGAACGAAGCCGCGCTCGCGATGCATGGCGTGACGGAACTGAAGGCGCTCGGCGCGGACGTCACCGAATACCGCGAGCGGTTCCGGCTGCGCTACCGGAACAACCATCCGGTGCGCGACGGCCACTACCCGATGGATCGCGTGATCGCCGGCGAGGAATTCAGCGACGTGACGGTCGAGGTCGAATCGGCCGCCGACGAGACGTTGAGCTGGGTCCACCGCATCCGCAGCCTCGTGCTGACGAACGCGGCCGGCGAACCCGACTGCCTCGCGCTGGTGCTGCACGATGCAACCGAATGGGCGAGCGCCGAGGAGCGTTTCGAGCGCACCTTCAACGCGAACCCGGCGCCGGCCGTGATCTGCCGGCTCGACGACTTGCGCTACGTGAAGGTCAACCAGGGCTTTCTCGACATGACGGGCCATACGCGCGACGACGTGCTCGGCCGCTCGGTGTACGAGGTCGACGTGCTCGACCAGGCCGAGCGACGCGAGCTCGCGATCGAGCGGCTCGGCGAAGGCGCGACGATCCCGCAGATGGAAGCCGTGCTGAAGCTCGCGGACGGCAGCACGAAGGCGGTGGTCGTTGCCGGACAGCCGATCGACATGAACGACGAGGCGTGCATGCTGTTCACGTTCATGGATCTCGAGCCGCGCAAGCAGGCCGAGCGCGCGTTGCGGCAGAGCGAAGAACGCTTTGCGACGGCCTTCCGGATGGCGCCGGTCCCGACCGCGATCGTCACGGCCGACCGCTTCGAGCTGCTCGACGTGAACGGCGCATTCGCCGCGATGACGGGCCACGCGCAGGACGATCTGCTCGGCAAGTCGGCGGACGAGATCGGGCTGTGGGCCGAACGCGGCGCATGGTCGCGCATCGAAGGCCGGCTCGCGCGCGACGGCGTCGTGCGTAACGCGGACGTGCAGATCCGCACGCGCGAAGGCGATGTGCGCGATTGCGTCGTGTCGGCCGATCCCGTCGCGATTCACGGGCGCGATTGCCTGCTCGTCGCGCTGCTCGACATCAGCGACCGCAAGCGTACCGAGATGGAGCTCGTCTATGCGATCGAGACGGCGATGCAGGATGCGTCGTGGTTCAGCCGCACGCTGATCGAGAAACTCGCGAACGTGCGTCGCGCGAACGCGCCGGACGCGGGCGCGCAGCTGTCCGACCTGACCGCGCGCGAGCGCGACGTGTTCGACCTGCTGTGCCACGGCCTGGCCGACAAGGAGATTGCCGGCCGCCTCGGGCTCGCACCGAACACCGTGCGCAATCACGTCGCGACGATCTACGCGAAGCTCGACGTGCACAGCCGCGGCGAGGCGATCGTGTGGGCGCGCGAACGCGGCATCGTCGGCGCGGCCGAAGCGAACGGCGCGCGCGGCGACAAGGGCGGCGCGAAGGGCAAGGACTGAGCGCGGCGGGACGGGCCGTCGGTACGAATGCACCATGCCCGCTGGTGCATCCGCATCTGCCGCCCGCGACGCTCGCTTGCGATCCTGTCCACTCGGCGGTGCGGCGCAGGCCGCTGCATTGCCGGCTCTCCCCAACCATCGCAGGAGACGACCATGGACAGGAATCGCATCGAAGGCAAGCTCAAACAGGTCAAGGGTTCGGTCAAGGAAGCACTCGGCAAGGTGACGGGCGACCGCAAGACGGAAGCGGAAGGCCTGGCAGAACAGCAGGCCGGCAAGATCCAGGAGCAGGCCGGCGAGGCAGCCGATGCGGTGCGCAAGCATACGGGCACCGATCGTCACTGACTGACGATGCGGCGCCCGCCCAGGGCGTCGCGAAGACCGGCCAGCCTGATGTGGCGACGATGATGCGCGATCGGCATGACCACGACCGGCCTTTACCCAAGGGCGACACCGCCGTTCCCCACTGAAGCACTCCATCCGGGGCCCACCGTTGCGCGGGCCCCCGGTCGGCCGCGAACGCGGAACTTGATGACAAATCCTCACTACATAGTTCCGATATTTCGTTTGCTGCACGGGTATTGGCTACCCACAATCCATTCACCTCTTTCGCGATGACAGGTTCTTCGGAGACGGAACCGCGGTGATCGTCCGGCCGGGTGGGCGCGTTGCATGGCGCTCTGGCACGGAAAGGCATCACCGGCGTGCAGGAGGGCGTCGGCGCGCGGCCATCGCGCGTTGCGTCACGACCCACAGAAGAAGGATTGCCATGACGTTCCGCATTCGTTCGCTTTCCGGCGTCGCACTGACCGCCGCGATCCTCGCGCTCCAGACGGGCGCGGCCCACGCGCAGGAAACGATCGTCAAGGTCGGCGTGGCCGGCCCGCTGACGGGCGGCGGCGCCGCCTACGGCAAGGATATCGAGAACGGCGTGCGCATGGCGGTCGACGAAGCGAATGCGGCGCACACGACGGTCGGCGGCAAGCCCGTGAAATTCGTCGTCGCGTCGCAGGACGACCAGAGCGATCCGCGCGTCGGCGTGCAGGCCGCGCAGCAGCTTGCCGACGCGCAGGTGGCCGTCGTGATCGGCCACTTCAATTCGGGCACGACGCTGCCCGCGTCGAAGATCTACGCGAAGGCCGGCATTCCGATGATCACGCCGTCGGCGACCAATCCCGACATCACGCGCGCCGGGCTCGGCACCGTGTACCGCGTGATCGCGACCGACACGCAGAACGCGGGCAACGCCGGTGCGTATGCGGCGAGCGTGACGAAGGCGAAGCGCATCGCGATCATCGACGACCGCACCGCGTTCGGCCAGGGCGAAGCCGACGAATTCGAAAAGTCCGTGAAGGCGAACGGCGGCACGATCGTCGCGCGCGAATTCACGAACGACAAGGCCGTCGACTTCAGCGCGCAGCTCACGAAGATCAAGAGCACCAACGCCGATCTCGTGTTCTTCGGCGGCCTCGACGCGCAGGCCGCGATGCTCGTGAAACGCATGCGCCAGCTCGGCATCCGCGCGCAGTTCCTCGCGGGCGGCGGCGTGATGAACGCGAACTTCATCAAGCTGGCCGGCAATGCGGCGGAAGGCGCGTCCGTGTGGGAATACGGTCAGCCGCTGTCGCGGCTCGCGAAGGGCAAGCAGTTCGAAACGAAATTCAAGCAGAAGTACGGCGTCGACATGCTCGCGTATGCGCCGTTCGCGTACGACGCGACGTGGATCGCGATCAATGCGATGCAGAAGGCGAACTCGACGAAGCCAGCCGATTTCAACGGCGCGCTGAAGGGCACGCGCTACGACGGCATCACCGGCACGATCGCGTTCACGAACACGGGCGACCTGAAGAACCCGAGCTCGACGCTGTATGAAGTGAAGAACGCCGCGTGGCAGCCCGTCACGACGAAATCGGCGGACTGAACGCAACCTGCGTGCGCGGACTTTCGCGGCGATGCCGGACGTGCTGAAATAGCCGAAGCGATCGCCCGGGAAGCCTGCCCACGCGACGCCGCGCGCGACGCGGCACGAACAACCCACGGGCGCGGCCGGCAGGCTGCGCCTTTTACGTGCAACCGGAGTCAGTCGTGAGTTCTCAAGTCGTCATCGTCGGCGGTGGTGTGATCGGCAGCTCGATCGCTTATTTCCTGCGCGCCACCGATCCCACGGTCGCCGTGACCGTCATCGAACGCGACCCCACCTATGCGAGATCGTCGTCGGCGCTGTCGGCCGCGTCGATTCGCCAGCAGTTCTCGACGCCGCTGTCGATCGAGATGTCGCTGTTCGGCATCGACTTCCTGCGCTCGATCGGCGAGCGGCTCGAAGTGGACGGCAACCGGCCGTCGATCGATCTGCACGAAGGCGGTTACCTGTTCCTCGCGACGCCGGCCGGCGATGCGACGCTGCGCGAGAATCATGCGCTGCAGACGCGCCTCGGCGCCGATATCCGGCTGATGGACGGCGATGCGCTGCGCGCGAAGTTTCCGTGGCTGAACGTCGACGATCTCGTGTCGGGTGCGTACGGTGTGAGCGGCGAAGGCTGGTTCGACGGCTACGGGCTCGTGCAGGCGCTGCGCAAGAAGGCGCAGGCGCTCGGCGCGCGCTACGTGCCGGCCGACGTGAAGGACGTGGTGCGCGACGGCAGCAGGATCACACACGTCGTGACGGGCGACGGCGAGCGTTACGCATGCGACACGCTCGTCAACGCGGCCGGCGCCTGGACGCGCACGCTGTCGTCGATGATGGGCATCGACATTCCGGTGTTTGCGCGGCGCCGCAGCATCTTCAACGTGTCGTCGCCGGCGAAGCTCGCCGATTGCCCGCTGCTGATCGACCCGACCGGCGTGTACTTCCGGCCGGAGGGGCGCACGTATATCTGCGGCACGTCGCCGAGCCCGGATCGCGACCCGGACGACCTGCCGCTCGACGAGGTCGATCACGATCTGTTCGACGAGGTGATCTGGCCGACGCTCGCGAATCGCGTACCGGAATTCGAGGCGCTGCGCGTCGAGAATTGCTGGTCCGGCTACTACGAGTACAACGTGTTCGACCACAACGCGATCATCGGTTACCACCCCGAACTCGACAACGTCGTGTTCGCGAACGGCTACAGCGGCCACGGGCTGCAGCAGGGGCCGGCAACCGGGCGTGGCGTCAGTGAACTCATCCTGGGCGGGCGTTACGACACGCTCGACCTGTCGTCGCTCGGCTGGGCGCGAGTGCTGGAAAACCGGCCGATCGTCGAAAAGAACGTCGTGTAGCGCGGCGTGACCGCCCGGAAGTGGGGTGGGCGGGATTCTCCTTGTGTCTCAAACCCGTTGGCCCGACTTTTGTCGGGCCTTTTTTCGTCATGCAGGCGGGTTACGCGGCGCCGTAGACGGCGTCGCGCAGATCGAGCGTGTACTGGCCGTTCATCCCTTCGTAGAGCGTGTTCGACAGCGACACGACGGTGAGCCCGCGCGCGCGATCGACGAACCAAGAATGACCGTAGACGCCACCCCAGCGCCAGGTGCCGACGGATTCCGGCGACGCGGCCGCCTGCGGGTCGTGCAGCACCGAAAACCCGATCCCGAAGCCTGCACCCGGCAGATCCTGCAATTCGAAGTCGCCGGTCTGTACGCGGCCCATCTCGTCAACCAGTTCGGCCGGCAGGATCGCGCCGCCGCCCGCGCGCAGCGTGTCCAGCACCGTCAGTACGTCGCCCGCGGTGCCGACCATCCCCGCACCGCCCGACGCAAACGCCTGCGCATTGAGCGCGCGCGCCGGCGAGTACGTGACGCCGACGAATCCTTCGTAGATGGGCACCGTCTCGTTCTCGGCGAGCCGGTGCGGCTGCGGCGCATCGTTGACGTAGGGCGTGGCGAGCCGCGCGGGATCGCGCGCGACGAAGGCCGTGTCGTGCGTGCCGAGCGGGCGGAGCACGAGCGCATCGATCGCGTCGGCGAGCGGCGTGCCGCAGACGGCTTCGATCAGCGCACCGATGACGTCGATCGACAGCGAATAATTCCAGTTCGTGCCGGGCGCGAACAGCAGCGGCACGCTCGCGATCCGGCGCAGGTTTTCGGCGAGCGTGATCGATGCGCCATCCAGACCGTCGGACACGCCCGCGCGCGCATAGGGGCCGTTCGCGTCGGCTTCGTGGAAGCGATAGTCGAGGCCGGCGGTATGCACGAGCAGCTGGCGCACCGTGATCGCCGGCACGCGGCCGTCTGGCAGCGCCGGACGGAATTCGGGCAGCCAGCGCGTGACATCGTCGTCGAGCGACAGCTTGTGTTGCGCGACGAGCACCATCGCGGCCGCCGAGACGATCGGCTTCGTGACCGACGCGAGCCGGAACAGCGTGTCCTCGCGCATCGGCGTGCGCGATTCGCGATCCGCGAACCCGGCCGCGCGGCGATAGACGAGTTCGCCGTCGCGTGCGACGAGGACGACCGCGCCGACGAGGCGCTGCGTCTCGAGCTGGCGGGACAGGACCGCATCGATGCGCCCGGCGAGCGCAGGATCGGTTGACGACTGCTGAGACGATGCGGGAGAGGAGGTCATCGAAGGTTCCGTCGTGAGGGGCCTGGGCGACATGTTATGCGGCCCGTGCCGCACGCGTCGTTAACCCTTACTTCGAACAGGGCTACGTGCGTGGCAGGGGCTTGCGCCGACGCAAGCCGGGCCGGACAGCAGGCAAAATATGCCCAATCGGCCGGCGGCGTTCGTTAGAATCTGCTTTCGTCGAGGAAATGACGCATTTGCACGGGTGCAGAGCAGTATCGAGTCGCAGGCGCTGCGCGCCCTGATTCCATCGTTCATCTTTCACCGGAGGCGAGCATGCCAGGTTTACTTCCCGATGTTGACCGCGAGGGGCTCCTCGAATATTCGGTGGTGTACACCGATCGCTCGGTCAACCACATGTCGCAGCGCTTTCAGGGCGTCATGCGCGACATCTCCGCCACGCTGAAAAAGGTCTACAACGCGAAATCGGTCGTGATCGTGCCGGGCAGCGGGACGTTCGGCATGGAAGCCGTGGCGCGGCAGTTCGCAACGAACAAGAAGTGCCTCGTGATCCGCAACGGCTGGTTCAGCTTCCGCTGGTCGCAGATTTTCGACATGGGCAGCATTCCGTCCGAAACGACGGTGCTGAAGGCGCGTCCGGTCGAAGCCGGGCGGCAGGCCGCCTATGCGCCGGCCCCGATCGACGAAGTGGTTGCCGCGATCAAGGAGAACAAGCCGGATCTGGTGTTTGCGCCGCACGTCGAAACGGCTTCCGGGATGATGCTGCCCGATGGATACCTGCGCGCGGTGGCCGATGCCGTGCACGCGGTCGGCGGGATGTTTGTGCTGGATTGCATCGCGTCCGGTACGGTCTGGGTCGACATGGAGGCCAGCGGCGTCGACATCCTGATCAGCGCGCCGCAGAAAGGCTGGAGCGCGTCGCCGTGCTGCGCGATGGTCATGTTGAGCCCGCTCGCGCGCGAGCGCATCGATTCGACGACCAGCACCAGCTTCGCGTGCGATCTGCGCAAGTGGCTGCAGATCATGGAGGCGTACGAGGGCGGCGGCTTTGCGTATCACGCGACGATGCCGACCGACAGCCTCACGACGCTGCGCGACGTGATGAAGGAAACCGAGGCTTACGGGTTCGACAAGGTGAAGGCGGAGCAGCTCGAACTGGGCGAACGCATTCGCGCGCTGCTGACGGAGAAGGGGTTCCGGAGCGTGGCCGCGGCGGGGTTCGAGGCGCCGGGCGTCGTGGTCAGCTACACGGACGACGACGGTATTCGAACCGGGCAGAAGTTTGCGGATGTCGGGTTGCAGATCGCGGCCGGCGTGCCGCTGCAATGCGACGAGCCGGCCGATTTCAAGACGTTCCGGCTCGGGTTGTTCGGCCTCGACAAGCTGCATGACGTCGATGGCGCGGTCAAGCGGTTCTCGGATGCGTTGAACCGGATTCTTTGACGCTCGTTTCGGGCGACGCTGCGCACCGATGTCGCTGCCGGCACGAGGTGCGCAGCCGTTCGTTGTCTTCGCGGCTGGGCCTGGTCACGGCCGCCACCTGTCTGCTGCTCGGAATCTGGCATTTCGATACGCGTGCCGTCCCGCTGACGTTGATTTCGGAGGGGGCGATTGCTTTGATCGCGGCAACCGCCTATCGCGATTTGCGTGCGGCGCACGCGAAGGCCGCGCACTTCATGCAATCGCTGCCGGTTGCGGCTGTCGCCAAGGTGCGGGCCGACTGGCTGACGGTCGTTGCGCTCGCGTTGCCGTTTGCTGCCGTCGTGCCGCTGATGCTGGTGGCCCATCGCATCCTGACGTGTTGCTCGGCATCGTCGCGATCGCGGTCTGGGTAACCGTTACCTGGCAAATTTTCGTTTGATTCACTCATCCATGCTTCGATTCGACAATCTCGGCAAACGCTACGACAAGCGCGTCATCTTCCAGGGGCTCAATTACGCGTCCGGTGCCGGATGCGTCGCGCTGTGCGACGAAAACGGCAGCGGCAAATCCACCCTGCTCGGCGTTCTCGCCGGAACGATCGACGCCGACGAGGGCGAGGTGTGGCTCGACGGCCATTCGCTGCGTACTGCGCCGCTCGATGCGAAGTCCGTCCTGGCGTACGTGCCCGACGATTGCATGGCGTATCCGTTCCAGACCGGCCACGCGTTTCTCGAACTCGTGGCGTCCGCCAGGAAAACGAGCGTCGATGCCCGCACGCTCGATCTCGCGAACCGGTTCGGGCTCGCACCGCATCTGGAGAAGCGTTTCGAGCAGATGTCGCTCGGGACGCGTAAAAAGTTTTTCCTGACGGCGACGACGCTTGGCAAGCCGGCTGTCGTTATCGCGGATGAGCCGGGGAACGGGCTCGATGCCGCCGCGCGTGCCGTTCTGGTCGACCTGTTCAGGACGCTGGCGGCGGACACCGCCGTCTTCTTTTCAAGTCACGATCTGGCGCTGGCCCGTGCCTGTGAGGCAAGGATGACCAGTTTCGCGGACCTCGCCGCGACAGGTTAAGGGGCAGGGGCGCCTATCGCCGGGGCCGGTCAGCGTGCTGCCGCCCACAACAAGGATAGCCCCGACGAAAGCATCAGCCCGTCGACAACCAGCTTGAACGTGCCCGGGCTCATGCGGGCAACGATATGGCGCGCGACGAAGGTTCCGACCATCAACGCGGAGCCGGTAATCAGCCCGTCGAGCACGACATGCAGCGGCAGTGCGCCGAACCGGTTGAAGACCACGACCTTGGCGCCGTAGACCGCGAGGGAGCCCGCGGCTTCCGTGGCGAGAAACGCGCCTTTGACCAGGCCGTACCCCATGAACACCGGCACGGTAATGGGGCCCGTCGATACGACGATGCCGGTGAGAAAGCCGACGACGGCGCCAATCATGGCCAGTTGGGGCAGCGAAAACCGGATGGCGCGGCGCGAAAGCCAGCGCCGCGTCGGAATCATCGCAATGAAGAACGTGCCGAGCGCCAGCTCCACGGCGTGCGGCGGCAACGCGAGCAGCGTGCGCACGCCCAGCACGGCGCCCGGAACGGCCGTTGCGCAATAGGCGGAGCAGGCTTTCCAGTCGATCTCGCGCCACCACGAGAGCACCTTTCCGAGGTTGCCCATGATGGCCGCGATCGCCATGATCGGGACAGCTTGCTGCGGGCCATAAAGCATGACCAGTACGGGCATCAACAGCATGGACGAGCCGGTGCCGATCACGCCACTCAAGGTTCCCGCAATCAATCCGACGCAAAGCACCAGCAGGTATCCCATTCCGGCCACCCGTTCAGCACAAAGCGGTCATCATATCGTTTCTTGACTCGATCGCTTTGCGCGAGTGTACGACCGGGTCATGTGTCGTCGATGCGGGATGTGCTGCCCAGGAAAGGAGACCAGATGCACCGCCAATTTGTCATTCGGGCCGGCCGGCCCGCCGATGCGGACGCACTCACGGCGCTGGCATTCCTGTCGAAAGCGCACTGGGGCTACCCCCAGGACTGGCTGGATCTTTGGCAAGCCGATCTCACAGTGACGCCCGAGATGATCGAAGGCGCGATAGCTTACGTCGCCGAAACCGACGAGCGAATCATCGGGTTCTGGGTCAGGGCCGCGACGGATTCCGATGAGCTGACGCGCGGGTGGCTGTTCGTTCATCCCGATCATATGGGGCAGGGCGTCGCGCGTGCGCTATGGTCCGAACTCAGGAAAGACGCCGCCGCGAGGGGAATCAGAAGCTTCGTGATCGAGGCCGATCCCAACGCCGTGCCGTTCTATATGTCGCTCGGTGCGGAGAAGATTGCGGAGAAGGAGTCGGCCGCCATTCCGGGCAGGCTGGTGCCGATTCTGCGGGTACCTGTTTGATTCAGTGGTGTGCTGTGATCGTCGGGATGCAGACATTCCCCTATCATCTGTCCGATTCACGGGGATCGCATCATCTGACCATCCTGTACCAGAGATAGGACGAGCGATGATTCCGGCCATGCTCCGGGAGGGAGTCTGATGCAACCTGATGTGATACTCCGTCTTCGACTCAAAACCCCAGATGAGGGCGGGCGAAATGGGCCTGTGTCCATCAATCCGGGCATGCACTTCGGTTGTCCCCTGATCATCGAGGGACGGTACTTCGATTGTCGCTGGTTGTTGGAGGGGCGACTTCTCGAGCTGGGTCGCGAGCACCATGTCCCTGTGGCGTTCCTGTCGTTCGCCCTGGTCGCCTCCTATCTGGCCGTCGGCAAGGAAATCCAGATGTGGGAGGGGAAGGTCTTCGCAGATGGCGTCATTACGGATGTCTGTCGAATATCTGATTCGCAATATTGACGAGTTCGTTCTGGCGTGTGCCGGAAGATTGCGGAGCGAGTCCAGGGACCGACCATTATCTGAACCACGGAACCGAATCAAAGCGAACAGTCATTCGATTGTCCGGAAAGGCGGTTACGATCAGCTCAATCGAAGGAAGGCTTGCCTTTTCCGTGGACAACGTGAATTGTCGCAACGTTAATCGATGTGGACCGGATGCTACGGGCAGCCTGACATGGCGGCTTTCCGCGGGAAATTCATCGCGGAATTGTGCCGCCATCGTTAGCTGCGTGTAGTCGGTTAGCCACAGACCCTGCTCACCCACGTTTACCACGCCAGATACTTCGCGCCATGCAGTAGTCGGTAGCGGAGCGTCGGAGATGCGAAGATCTCGATCGGCAAAATCGGGGCCGGGGTACGCGACAAACAGCGACGCGATATTCATCTGCTCGGTAAATCGAGCCATCACTTGGTCAAACGTCCAGTCTTCGTCGACGAATCCCGAGTAGGTATCCGGGCACACCAACGCGACAAAGCCGTCAGCATCAACCGTAGCTTGCAACTCCAGTTCCGGTCCGACAAGCCGAAGAAAAGTTGCGAAATCGTCGGCGACTCGCTGAACCGAACGTTCGGGATCCATGCCGTCGAATGCCACGACTGGCCACGGCGCTGCCTCCGTCAGATCGAAGGCAAACAACTCAAGCCCGCCATTTCCACCGAACACAAACCAACCGGGATAGCGTTTCGTTTGTGCAGCACTGCATGCAGTCTCCGCATCGTCGAGGCAAAATGCGCCCCACGGCTCGCACAATGGCCCCTCTCCACCGTTGCTGAACCTCAGGAATTCAACGTACTCTGAGGGAAGGTCGAATCCTGCTGCACGCCGAAGACTCGCGATCGCCGCGTCTGATGCACCGCCTACTTTGAACCAGCACCTCGCTACTCGATCCTTCATCGCTCCCCCATCAGCCTTTTACGCAGATACATTTCCCCGGAAACCAGTCATCGACAGGATCAACTGATCGGATCGACATCAAAAGTGCCACTCATCGGGTGCTCGCTTGGCCACCCGCCGTCAAGCTTGAGCCAGGCACGGGACACCGGCTTTCGGTGCTTGCTGAACTCGTCATCAATGGCGATGCGCAGTGACTTCGAAGCCAACGTTCGCTTGTCGGTTGGAAATGCAAACAGGCATTCCTGATTGACCGCGACGGCTGCAAATTCATCGGCACCAAAATGCGCCTTCATTCCCAGGTAGAGCGTCCCAAGCATCAGCCCGCCCGCAGGCGCCATCCAGTTGCCGCGTGCACATCCAATTTGCACCCCGTCGAGAAGTGTAGGTAAACCAAGTTCAAAGTCTCTCTGGCCGAGGGAGCGGGTCAAATTTCGGGCGGCGACATCGTAGATGCTTTCGACGGTTTCCCCGAGACTGTCCAGATCCTGAGGTCTTAGATTTCGGACAGTTCCTTTGTTATCCACAACGATTACCATCCGCACGTCGTCTGAGAACTGCCAGGTCACGAGAGCATCTGCCCCGGCATACTCAACCCAACTTTTGGGTACGACATAGGGGTAGATCAAGTCTAGATCCGGGCGCTCCGCCGACTTCGATGGCTGCGGCGCAACAGTCGACATCGAGAAATTGTATTTGAGCATTCTGATTCACTTGAGATCAATATCTGCTGTACGACGCGCTATTTCCCGAACATGTAGCCGCTTACCATCGCCTATTGTCGACTTCTGGTTAATCGTCATCTTCCCGGAGAAGGTCTGCGTCCGACCTCGAAGCCGCCAGCCGCGGATTTAAAAAGCGGCAATTTGATGCCCAATGAATCTCGCTGGAAGACTTATCTTTACTCGTCCTGTTCTGGCTTGAAGAACCGTATTTCGAACACGTCTTTGGTTTCCACCACCAGGATTTTTCGTCCACAGTTCCTGCATGTAAGCAGGCGCTCAGACCGTCGAATGAGATCGGAGATCAGGTCATCCGCACTTTTTCCGAGATGATTCTCGTCAAGGAATTCCTCAGTCGCGAGCAGGGAAATGCCCGTTCCGCAGAAAAGATTCTTGTGCACGAGATGATCGCATTTGCAACGGACCCACGAGCCCATTTCCTGTACTCCTTCACGCGTAACACTTGCGTCTCAAAAGTGGTGTCCGTTGTAGGCCGTTGTCGCAAGTCATGCGTTCATGACCGTCGATGGCAGCACGCCTTCCATGGCCGGTTTCCCGAGAAGGTACCAGTCATTTCGGGCTCCATGCAATCCATTAACATCGCCGATAGAGGACTGGCAACGCGAGCCAACGGATGAAGGCGCTATCGCATCAAGCAGTACAAAACATCAGGGCAACCTTCCTCGTTCCTGCATCCGTCGCTGTATGCAATGGCAACGAACCCGTGCTGCTCGTAAAACGTGGCGGCATCGCGGTTCATCTGGAACGTATAGAGCTGGAGCCGGCCATCGGTCTGCGCCTTCACCGATTCCAGGAGGGCGGTGCCAATCCCTTGCCGTTTGAATTCGGGGCACACATACAGCTGATCGAGCCAAGCCACGCCATCGGCGACGGCGTGTGCGGCCATGCCGACAATGCGGTCATTGTCCACGGCAACGGTCACGTTGCCCGACGGGATCAGCATGTCGGCAATCCAGTCACGGACGGCCGCTTCGGAGTGCGCGAGCGGCGCATAAGATGCCAGCGAATGGCGCGACCGTAGATAGACTTCGGCCGCCTCTGCGGCATCGGCCGCCGTCGCTCGACGCAAGATCAAGGGCATGTTTCCGCCACTCCGAAATCCTCGAAAGAGGCACAACGATAGCAGCACGGAATCGAACTTCCAAGATCGCTGGAACTCGCGAGACCGGGTGTTCCGCACAACGTGTCGCGTGTGTGGCACGGAGAACTGACGATACGTTTTCGCGACCGATTCGCTGTTTCATTCCGGAAATACCGGAGCCCGACATTCCCGTATCATCTGTCCGATTCACGGGGATCGCATCATCTGACCATCCCGCACACACGAAAGGACGAGCGATGAAGGGCGCAGGGAACGGCCAAGGTAAAGCGATCACGCCCGACACGACAGCCAACCCCAAGCGTGCCGGCCGCTCGCACGCTCCGAAGAGCACCGACCCGCGCGACTACCAGAACGCACCCGGTATCGCGGCAGTCATGCCGAAAGCGTTTCCCGACGGCTTCATCGTCGCCGAACATCGGCATCCACGCGCACAACTCGTCTACACGACGACGGGTATCGCCGAAGTCTTCGCCTGCCAGTCGATGTGGATGATCCCGCCTCATCGCGCACTGTGGATTCCGCCGGATCTTCCGCATGCGATGCGCGCCCATGGGCAGCTCGAAATGCGAACGGCCTACGTCGACCCGCATGCTTACCCGTCGGCCTACCCGAATCAACCGAGGCTGGTAGACGTTTCGCCATTGCTGCGCGAACTGATCGTGCGCGCGTCGTCGCTCCCGATCGACGCCCATCCTGCCGGACGCGACGATCTCGTCATCCAGCTCATGCTCGCTGAAATCGAGTGGTCTCCCGAACAGCCGCTGCGGCTTCCGTCCGGGCAAGACAGGCGGCTTGCCCGCGTCTGCGATGCCATCCTGTCGAATCCGGCCGATCAACGCACGCTGACGGAATGGGCCGATGAAGTCGGTGCGTCGAGCCGGACCTTGGCGCGGCTGTTCACCGCCGAAACCGGCTTGTCGTTCAGCCAGTGGCGGCAGCAGGCCCGGATCTCGGCCGCGCGCCCGTTGCTGGCATCGGGGTGCTCCGTGATCGCCGTCGCGGCAGAGCTGGGGTACGAAACCACGAGCGCGTTCTCGACCGTGTTTCGCCGGTTCACCGGCATGACGCCGAGCGCTTACGCGAAACTGTCCGATTTCGCGTAGCAAACGTCTTTCCGGAGCACGCGACGCGATGCGTGCGGGCTTATCGTGTCGATCATCGATTCACCGACCGAACGAGGCAAGCCGACATGACACGATCCGACATCGAATTTCCGTCCGAATCCACGACGCTGCGGGGCTGGTTCTACGCGCCCGCGCAGCACGTCGCCGATAGCGGAACGTATCCTGCCATCGTGATGGCGCACGGCTTCTCGGCCGTGAAGGAGCAGTATCTGGGCCGCTACGCGGAGGTGTTCGCGGCCAGCGGCTTTGCGGTGCTGCTCTACGATCACAAGAACTTCGGCGCAAGCGACGGGCTGCCTCGTCAGGAAATCGACCCCGTGCAGCAGAAGCGCGGCTATCGCGATGCGATCAGCTATCTGCTGACGCGCGCCGATGTCGACGCCGAACGCATCGGCATCTGGGGCACCAGCTACAGCGGCGGCCACGTGCTCGAGGTTGCCGCCATCGACCGGCGCGTCAAATGCGTGGTGTCACAGGTGCCGACGATCAGCGGGTATCAGTCGGGCTTGCGCCGCACACGCTCCGATCTGGTGCCGGCGATGCTGGCGCGTTTCGATGCAGATCGCCGGCAGCGATTCTCGGGTGGTCAGCCAGCCATGCTGCCGGCCGTCAGTGCCGATCCGTTGGCTGCCTGTGCGATGGCCGGCGCGGATGCGTACCGGTTCTTCACCGAGTCGGCCGCGCAGTTTGCGCCGAACTGGAGAAACGAGGTGACGTTGCGCAGCGCCGAGATGTCGCGCGAGAACGAGCCGGGCCAGTATGTCGACCGTATTTCTCCGACTCCGCTGCTGATGATCGTCGCCGACCAGGACGTGCTGACGCCTACCGACCTGTGCCTCAAGGCGTGGGAAAACGCGCTGGAACCGAAGCGCTTGCTCCAGATCGGGGGCGGGCATTTCACGCCGTATATCGAGCACTTCGACACGACCAGCCGGGCAGCGGCGGAATGGTTCACGCAGCATCTGGGCGGCCCGCGCTGACCGGAGCCGGCCGTGCCCGCCGATGCTTCGTCACATGAAGTAATAGCTGTAATACGGCATGAAATCTTCTTTGCGTTGACTCGGGCTAGACTGGCCTCGCCTTGTCCCCCCCAAGGTGTTGTGTGACCTCCGCTCGGCCCGCGCTTTCAGGCGTGGGCCAACTTTTTCGAGCGGGTGTCGTCGGCGGTCGGGCGATTACCGGCCGGATCCGCATTGGAGGAAACGTAGCGTGACAGCCCATCCGATCACCCGAAATACCCGTTCGCTTGCGCGTTTCATCGCGTTCGGCGCGGCGATGGCAACCGCCACGATGTCCGTCATGCCGGCTGCGTTCGCGCAAGCCAGCGCACCCGTTACCAGCAGCGTGTTCGTGCACCAGCCGTACGACACGGGCAATGGCGCGATCAATGACAATTTCCAGTACATCGCGCATCCGCCGATCCGGCCGGTCGCGGTGAGCACCCCCACGGTCTCGCATGGTGCGCACCGGGGCCGTCGCGGACAAGCGGGCAGCACGAATTCAGCGGATGCATCGGGCGGCGGCGCGAGCAACGACTCGGCAGCGATGCCGTTGCCGCAAATGCCGACGACCGAATCGTCGAATTCGCCCGTTTCGCAGTAAGCCTGCTTCTTCGAACTTTTCCAGACAAGCGCGGTAGCTGACGATCGATTGGCGCACGGTTTCGTGCGCGATCGTCGGGCATCACCCGGATCTCGACAACGCCGTGTCGCGCGGCGCGACCACCCGGTATGGGGTGAGCGGGATTCTCCTTGTATCCCGCTCATTGGCCCGACGACTGAGTCGGGCTTTTTTTGTTGGCGGGTGGGCAAGTGTACTGTCAGCCGGCTGAGTGTGGCACCATCGCGGTGGTCTCGACATCACACCCGGGTGCAGGCCAGCCCATCTATCCGAGGGGAGCTCATGTTCGACCACGTCAAATTCGGCGTCAGCGACTTTGCCGCCAGCAAGGCGTTTTTCCTCAAGGCACTCGAACCGATTGGTGCCGTGACGGTGGGCGAGGGCGAGCCGTCTTACGGGATCGAGATCAGTACGCCCGCCAAGTCTTCGTTGTGTCTGTTCCAGTCGGCCGAGAAACCGGCGCATCTCCACCTCGCGTTCGTGGCCGACAATCGGCAGCAAGTCGATGCGTTCTATCGCGCGGCGCTGGAGGCCGGCGGGAAGGACAACGGTGCGCCGGGGTTGCGGCCGCATTATCACGCGAACTACTACGCGGCGTTCGTCATCGGGCCGGACGGACACAATATCGAGGTGGTGTGTCATCAGGCGGAGGGGTGATTCACCGGCGGACAGCCCCGGGCTGCGGAACGGCCTCTCGCGCCACGCGTTGACGGTCGGCGGCTGATGAATTCCGGGCGGGTGCGGCCTAATGCGGTTGCGTGCCGCTATCGGCAGCACCATCGGTAATCGACACCTCGATTCAGGAACCCGGTCATGTTTGCTTTCCCGATCAATCCCCGAGATTTATTCGACGAGCGACGGATCCAGTTCGTACGCTGGGGTATCCCGCGTTCGATGATTGCGCGTGTCGAGCAGCGCATTACCGATAACTGGCACGAAGGCGCCGGAGGGTGGACCTACGAATGGTCGCGGGAGGCGGCGGCCGCGCAGGCCGACAAGCGCTGGCTGCTGGCAGCGATGCTCTACGGCGCGGCCCGGTTTCCCGTGGTGTGCACGCCTGCCAGGCGCGAAGCATTGCACAACCAGGTGCAATGCTTCATTCGCGCGTCGGCGAACTTCCCCGTGCATTTCGAACGCGTCGAAGTGCGTCACGAAGACGGCGGCACCGTCCGCTTCCCGGCGCATGTTTACCAACCCAGGCAGGGCGGCGACTATCCGGTCGTGTGCCTGACGGGCGGAGTCGACACGGGAAAGATGGAGCTTCATCGCCTCGCGCTCGTGTTCGCGCTGTACGGCCGCTTCAAGGTCGTGGCGATCGACATGCCCGGGACGGGGGAAACGGATACGCCTCTTGAACCGGCCAGCGACCGGCTCTATCGCACGGTACTGGCCCGCTTCGGCGGGCGGTACGGCAAGGCGATCGTCGGCGTGAGCTTTGGCGGGCATTGGGCCGCCAAGCTGGCGCTGCAGAACGAGGTGGACGCCGCGATCAATTGGGGCGGGCCGATTGGCGCCGAGGATCGGGATGCCAGCGTCGTGGCGCACTTGCCGAACGGCATGACGGGCATCGTCGCCAATGCGGCTCGCCTGCCTGAATTGCCCGACATCGCCGGCATGGAGCGATTCCTGGACATGTTTTCACTCAAGCATCAGAAATTGCTCGACGTTGCTGACTGCGCGCCGTTGCTGGCGGTGAATGGCGATTGCGATCCGTACATTCCGTGTCAGGACGTTCGGGTGTTCGGTACCTTCCCATCTGCAGAGGTCTGGTTGCTTCGCGGCCTGGGTCATTGCGCAGCGGAAGCTTCGATGCGGGTGGTTCCGGGCATGCTGGCGTGGCTGCGAGCGGCGCTGCATGGGCACAGTACGGGAAACCGGGTTGCATTGCGATTGGCTGAACAGGTTTTGCCTTCCCGGGCGAATGTCGCGCACGCGAGTCGTGGAGCGTTCGCGCCGCTTTCTCACGGGTAACATGCTTCTCTCGGTCGGGCATGGTGTGGAGGCGCTTGCATGTTCTGTCAGCGGCGCGAATACCTGCCGTTGCGAATGCGGTTGGCGAGATGACGGTCTTCGTTCAATGACGTGAAGACTCAACGGGGAGACGAGCGATGACATCGAAAAGCATCCGCAGGGCCACAGCCGACGACGTCCCGGTACTGACGCAGATCCGGAACGATGCACACGCGAAGAAGGTCGCAAACGGCGATTATGTATGGGGCAGGGAGGGTGACGGCTTCTCCGAGCGATGGGTGCGAAACAACGTCGCCGAGAAGGCCGTGTATGTCGTCGAGCTGGATGGTGCGCTGGTCGGAACATTTTCGCTCGGTTTCGGCGATGACTCGCATTGGGGGCCTCAAGAACCGATCGCCGGCTATGTGCACGGGCTATCCGTGCGGCAAGGTTTCAACGGGCTCGGGATCGGCCGCTTCATGCTCGACTGGTGCGCACATGAGGCGATCCGCATGAACCGGCGTTTTGTCCGACTCGATTGCGCCACTGAAAACACGAAGCTCTGCGCTTACTACGAGTCGCTCGGCTTTGTTCGCGTCGGGTCGAAATCGGACGGGGTAGCCTGGTCCCTGTACGAGAAGCCGGTGGATTAGCATTCAACTGAATTCCCGGTGGATTGGCGCCGATGCCTGGTCAAGCCAGACCTACTTCAACTCACCGCCACAAGAACCGCGCATGCCTGCGCGTCCAACTCAGTGACCCCGTCGATCGCAACAAGCGCCAGCAGTTGCTGCCGCTGACGCGGACCGTGTTCCCCCTGCGCGAGAGTATTCGACAAAGGCCTGTCGAATCATCGACAATCTGCGGCAACCAAAAAATCAGAGAGAGGGTGGTGTATGCGTTGGATCCGTAAAACGCTCGCAGTGAGCCTGAGCATGGCCGTCGTCGGTATCGCGTCCGTTCAGGCGGCCCCCAGCGAATCCGCGTTCCCGCGTTTCACTCAGGCGGAAGGCAAGGTCGACAGCGACGGGCTCCCGCTGTCCGGCGTGAAACTCTGCGTGCTTCCCGACCATGCGCCGTGCTTCGAGATGCCGCCGGTGCCGCTTCCCGACTCCTCCAAGGAGCTGTATCAGTTCGGTCTGGATCCGCGGTCCGAACGGCTGCCGATCGCATCGGGCGGCTCGTGGGTGTTCTTCTCGGGAATGTTCTCGGGCGGCGGCAGCGGGATGCTGGAGCGCGTGGCGATCTTGCGTATCGGCGCGAACGGCAAGATCGAGAACCTGATGCCGCAGGTCACTCAGACGGAGTCGGCCGACCGTGCGATGTGGAAGCTGCCGGACATCTCGCCGTATCCGCTGTTCGTTCGCGCGGATTTCGTCTGGGGCGACAACGAGGATCATTTCGGCAAGCACTTCTTCGACGTCGACGCGTGGGCGTTCGATCCCGCGACCAGCCAGTACAGGAAGCGCTTCTCCTACCGCACGACCAAGCGTTACAGCCGGGGTGACGGCTCGGACCGCGTGCTCGCCGCCGAGCGTGCGGAAATCCTACGTCGCCTCGCGGCGAGCAAGTAGCTGCCGCCGCGGCACGGCATACGGGCGGCGTACGCGATCGTTTCAGGCGGACTGACGCGCCATCCGGGCGGATGCATCCGACGGGGGCTGCCTTGCCGGTCGCAGCAGTGCGCCGGGCGGCCGCCGTCGGCCGGCGTCACCGTACGTCGATCAACGCGGTGCGGGTCACGCCCGGAACACTGTCGGCGACGTAACGAACCGTTTCCTGCCCCTTGAAACCCGCATCGGGAACATAGAAAACCTGTGTACCGTGAACCGTCTGCCCGGCGCAGCGCGAGTTGGGCCCGACGGCGTAGTCGCCTTCCCGGATATCGACACTTCCGTGCATGGGTGGCTGCACCACGGTGACGTGCGGCGTGAAGCGCGCGACACATGCCTTCGACCACGATGCGTGAGAGCTCAGCAGGACCTCGACACCGGATGAGGTCGATCGGTGGAAATCAGCGGCACGAACGACGCCTTCGGGTGTCTGGCTGGCGGCGGCGGGCTCTGTCCTGGTCTTGCTCATGGCGTGCTGCGCCAGTTGCAAACGCGCTCTTGCGGGGACGTCCGCCAGCCATTCGGCCGGTATCGCGAAGTTGATGTTCTCCGCCTGGGACGGCGAGATCTGTCTCGCGGTGATGCCGATCAATCGCCCTCGCTCGTCGAACAGGCCGCCACCGCTCGAGCCTGGCGAGATGGGCGCCGAGATCTGGATGCTCGTGATGCCCCGGTCCGGATCGCGGACGAATCCGGAAATCAGGCCATCGCTCATCGTGTTCTCGCGAGCGAAGGGCGAGCCGATGGCGTAAACCCGCTGGCCGATCTTCAATGAGGCGAGCGGGGCGACCTGGGCGCCCTGCAGATGCAGTCCTTCGACCGACAGCACGCACAGGTCGCGCTCCGCGTCCGGCTCGATCAGGCGGGCGCCATAACTTACGTTGCCGTGCAGAATGGCGGCCGTGACACCATTCGACAGCACGTGGCAATTGGTCACCACCTTCTCGTCGCCGATGACCACCGCGCTGCCGATTTGTCTTCCACGGGGCGTCACCACGACAACACGCCACACGATCGGACTCAGCCTGTCATAGAGCGCCGACGCATCCGTCGCGGCGGCGAACGCATCGCGCGAGGTCGTGAGCCCCGAGCCGAAGAGCGCCAGGCCGAGCAGGCACGCGAGCGACGCGATGCGCCGGGTTGTATCAATGCGCATGACTGCCTCCAGGCAACAACCCGTCGAGCGATTCGATCGGTACGGCGCCGGAACGGGACGGGTGTTCGGACGCGTCACGGCTCGGCGACGAGGGGGCGAAAGGGCGCTCGTAGGCGATCTTGCCGGCAACCGGGTCGAAAATCGATGCGGGTGGAACATGGCCTGGCGCGGCGCCGTCGCTGTGCACGTATGCGTCGAGCGCCGCAAACACTTCGTTCACGTCCCAGCCGATCATGCGAAGCGGTACCGCTTTCGGGTCCTGCAGCATGTGGATGGTGACCCACTTGCTGCGTGAAATCGATACGCCGCCCGGCAGGAAAATCACGCCGCGGTATGCGGCTTTCCTGAGGAATTGCCGGTTGAAATGCGGGTCCGCGGGAGGACCGTTGTCCATCGATAATCCGCCGGTGGGTGCGTCGGGCACGAAGACGAAATACCGGAAACCCATCTGGCGCGTGAGATCGGCACAGCGGTACAGGAGGTAACGCCCGACCTTCTCGTCCGAGGTCTTCGGATTCCCCGTGAACTTGACGCGATAAGTCGCATCGTCGATCCGCTCCTCCGTATATCCGCCGCCGGTCAGGGAGCTTCCAAGCCTTTGATACGGTGTCGCGCATGCGACGAGCATGCAGGAAATTGAAAGTGCAAGGAATGATCTTGTAAGTGAATTCATCTCCACCCCGTGCTGCATGATTTCTTGAATTATTGTTTCCAGCCCTAACTATTGCGTCACTGTACCAAATGCCCGTGAGCGGCAGCGTGATCGACGGTGATTCGGTCGCAGCGGTGTGCGTCCGGCCGGATTGCGGCGAGATCGATTCGCGATGGTTTGCAAGCCGGCGAGTGGCTGCGCGCCTTCGGTCGGCTGCCGCAATCGCAACCGTCGAACCGGAGCGGCCATCCGGATCTCGCGATGCGTGAATCCTGTCTCGCGTACGACGGGCGATCCGTGCCCTTCGCCGGACATCGGCGCACGCACGATCGATCCTTCACGGGCGGTATCGGTCTCGCACTGGCGTTCGAGGTGGCTGAAGCCCTATCGCTGCACTTCCCCGTACGTTTCCCTGCACACCCCGCGCAGCGCATCGACGAGCAGATCCCGTGCAGGCGAATGTGAATCGACTGAGCGGGTGAACAGCGCAATCGGCGGAAGCGTCCACACGAGCGAGTAAGGCACGATCGCCACGCCGGCGATCCGCACCAGTTCTTCCGCGATATCCGCCGGCACGATCGACACGGCCTCGTCGCTCGACGCGATCATTTCGCCGATCAGCTTCGACGAGTAGCTTTCGACGATCGGCACGGGCGGCGCGATGCCGGCCGACAGGAACAGATCGGTCACCTGTTCGCGCATCGGCGTATGGGGCGCGCCGAGAATCCAGTCGAGCGCATGCAGCTTGTGCCAGTCGAGCGGCGTGCGCGCGAGCTTGGCCGCAAGACGCCGGCTCGCAATCATGCGCGGCTGCTGCTGGTACAGCACTTCGAACGAAACCTGCCCGAGATCGATCGCCGACGACGCGCGCCCGATCACGACATCCACGCTGTGATCCCTGAGCTGCAGCAGCAGCTGATCGCTGGTGCCTTCGTGAATCGTCACGGTCAGCCGCCGCTCCATCCGCGACTGCAGCCGCTTCAGCGCGGCCGACAGCATCTGGCCGGAGATGAACGGAATCACGCCGATGTGCAGATGGGCCGCATGCCCGGCGGCGACGGCCTCCATCTCGCGGGCGAGGTGGTCGAGATCCTTGATCATCGCCTTCGCGCGCTCGAGCACGACCGCGCCGAGCGCGGTGGGCCGCATGCCGCGCGACGAGCGCTCGAACAGCGGCGTGCCGAACATGCTTTCCAGCTCGGACAGCGCGTTCGTCACGGCCGGCTGGCTGCTGGCCATGTGCTCGGCGACGCGCGTGAGCGACCCGTGCTGCTGGATCTGCAGCAACAGCACCAGATGCCGGATCTTCAGGCGCGCGCCCAGCCGCCTGACCACGTCGTTTGCGTCAAAATTCATTGACTGGTCATGTATTCATCATGAAAAAGTGATGGACCGATATTAAAACAGAATCATCACGTTATGGCGGATCCCTAGAATCACCTTCATGGATCGCGCCGGGACTGGCCTGGCGCCCACGCCGGGACCGAAAACATGAAACAGACAGAGACACAGCAGCAGGCCGCGTTCGACTATCACGAGTTTCCGACCCCCGGGAAAATCTCGGTCGTGGCGAGCAAGCCGCTGGTTACCCAGCGCGATCTGGCGCTGGCCTACACGCCCGGCGTGGCGAGCGTGTGCGAGTCGATCGCCGCCGATCCGCTGCAGGCGCACCGTTTCACGAGCCGCGGCAACCTGGTGGGCGTGATCACGAACGGCACCGCGGTGCTCGGCCTGGGCAACATCGGCCCGCTCGCGTCGAAGCCGGTGATGGAAGGCAAGGCCGTGCTGTTCAAGAAGTTCGCCGGGATCGACGTGTTCGACATCGAGATCAACGAAACCGACCCGGAGAAGCTGATCGACATCATCGCGGGCCTCGAACCGACGTTCGGCGGCATCAACCTCGAGGACATCAAGGCGCCGGAGTGCTTCACGGTCGAGCAGAAGCTGCGCGAACGCATGAAGATTCCCGTCTTCCACGACGATCAGCACGGCACCGCGATTACCGTTTCCGCCGCGTTCATCAACGGGCTGAAGGTCGTCGGGAAGTCCATCAAGGAAGTGAAGGTCGTGACGTCGGGCGCCGGTGCGGCCGCGCTGGCGTGCCTGGACCTGCTGGTCGACCTCGGGCTGCCGGTGGAAAACGTCTGGGTGACCGACATCGAAGGCGTCGTCTATCGCGGCCGTACCACGCTGATGGACCCGGCCAAGTCGCGCTTTGCGCAGGAAACCGATGCGCGCAAGCTCGCCGAAGTGATTGGCGGCGCGGATGTGTTCCTGGGGCTGTCGGTCGGCGGCATCCTCACGGCGGAGATGCTGAAGGCGATGGCTGCGCGTCCGCTGATTCTCGCGCTGGCGAACCCGACGCCGGAAATCTTCCCGGAACTGGCGCACGAGACGCGCGACGATGTCGTGATCGCGACGGGCCGCTCGGACTACCCGAACCAGGTCAACAACGTGCTGTGCTTCCCGTACATTTTCCGGGGCGCGCTGGATGTGGGCGCGACGACGATCACGCGCGAAATGGAAATCGCGGCAGTTCACGCGATCGCGGGGCTGGCCGAGGAAGAGCAGAACGAAGTCGTCGCGGCGGCGTATGGCGCGTACGACGTGTCGTTCGGCGCGCAATACCTGATTCCGAAGCCGTTCGACCCGCGCCTGATCGTGCGGATCGCGCCGGCCGTGGCCAAGGCCGCGATGGAAGGCGGCGTGGCGACGCGCCCGCTTGCTAATCTCGACGCGTACGTCGAGCAGCTGCAGCAGTTCGTCTATCACTCGGGCGCGTTCATGAAGCCGCTGTTCGCGACCGCGCGTCAGCTGGTGCGTGACGGCGGCAAGGCGCGGATCGTGTTCACCGAAGGCGAAGACGAGCGGGTGCTGCGTGCGGTGCAGGTGATCGTCGACGAGAAGCTCGCGCGTCCGATTCTGGTCGGGCGTCCGGAGGTGCTGCTGGCGCGCATCGAGCGATTCGGCCTGCGTCTGCGACTCGGTCAGGATGTCGAAGTGACCAATCCGGAATACGACGAGCGCTTCCCGCAGTACTGGACGAAGTATTGGGAACTGCGGTGCCGCGACGGCATTTCGAAGGAAATGGCGCGCGTGGAAATGCGCCGCCGCCTGACGCTGATCGGCGCGATGATGGTGCAGCTCGGCGATGCGGACGGGATGATCTGCGGGACGGTGGGCGAGTATCACAATCACCTGCGGTTCGTGGATGAGGTGATCGGCAAGAAGCCCGGCGCGTCGACCTATGCGGCGATGAACATCCTGCTGCTCGATCAGCGCACGGTCGCGCTGGTGGATACGCACGTGAACGACAACCCCGACGCGGAGCAGATCGCGGAATTCACGATCGCGGCCGCGCGGCAGATGGAATGGCTGAACCTGTCGCCGAAGGTGGCGCTGCTGTCGCGGTCGAATTTCGGATCAGGGAGTGCGGCTTCGGGCGTGAAGATGCGTCGCGCGCTGGAGATCGTCAGGGAGCAGGCGCCGGATATCGAGGCGGACGGCGAGATGCATGGCGACTGTGCGCTGGATGAAGGGCTGCGCGCGAAGCTGCTGCCGATGTCGCCGTTGAAGGGGGCGGCGAATTTGCTGGTTTGTCCGAACGTGGATGCGGGGAATATTGCGTACAACCTGCTTAAGACCGAGGCGGGGAGCAATGTGGCGGTGGGGCCGTTCTTGCTGGGCGTTAATGCTCCCGTGAACATCCTTACTTCAAGCGCTACCGTGCGGCGGATCGTGAATATGGCTGCGCTGACGGTGATTGAGGCGAATCGGGGTGTGGCGGGCTGATTGATACGTGGGAGTGGGGCGGTTGCGGCCGCCCCGTGTTTGTCGGCATCAGGCCACGATCTGTTGTTCAGCGAGCGGGAAACCTGCCAGTTGAACGGCTGCAGTATCCCCAGACCTGACGGACGCGCTACGCGCGCAATTCGGCTTTTGCGGACATTCAGAGGTACTCGTTTCTGAGACGATAACGTCCGTTGCGCCGTACAACGTCTCCGGGCGGCACGTTGCAGGAAGTGAAGGGATTGAGGTTGCGCCGTGAAGCTGAGAACCGTGTGTGCACGGGCCAGACGACGGTAGATCAAGAATCCGCACTACGTGGCGTTGTTCTCGTTGATTAGAAGCAAATACAAAGCCCCCGGCCTGTGAAGGTTCGGGGGCTTTTCTTTTGCGCACAAGCAGCACGATTAAAACAAAGGTAGTCTTGCCCTAATCCAATCCCATGTGGTTGGGGGAATCTTAAGCAACTGCATTACATCACTGCTTGAGCTATCGTAATATACGATTCCGCCAACACCATCTACCAATTCTTGCTCAGTAGCCGAATTTACGTAGTATGAAAAATAGCGTTGAGCGAGCAATTTTCCAGCCACGTCAAAAAGCTGGAATCTCACCTCATGCCCATTCCGAATATCTGCGCCACACAGCTTTGCATAATATTCAATGCCCTCAAAATCTTTTTTTCCGCCATTCAATTTCTTTTCAAAGAAATCACATCGACCATAATTCGGTCGAGCCAAATGGACAGAGAAGCCAACCAAAAAAAATGCTAGAACGGCTAACCCAATGAGTCTGGCGGCGCTAATCTGCATATTTCACCAAGTTTAATTTCAACAGGTTTCTTCAACTTCAGATAGGCGGGTTTTGAATATATCATAAAATCTTCGCCCCTATGATGCTTGGCGCGCCACCGGCTGTAGTCTGAGTTGTAGACCGGATAGAATACGTCAGGCTCCTTGAACTTTCTGAAAAGACTCCTTCTCGTGTCCACGGGCTTATTGATGCTTTTCACCCAAATATCTGCGTCAGTATCATGTTTTGGCGAACTGGATGGCGCCCCACTTATCACAGGCCCCGGCGCGATGATCACACCATGCTTATTCCAATGCCCCAAATATTGGATACCGTTAAACGAGTAATTATCTTTGACGTAAACATACACATTCGTAATTTTTGCAACAGCATTGAGGCAGTAAAAATTGCTCGTCTTTTCATACCGATAATATTTTTCACCCGAAATCTCAAGATTGCCTATGGCCGCGTATATGTTAAAGTTCGCCAAGGCTCCTGTAAGATCGGTAGGCGTGATATTTTCCATCGTATCCCAATTGCCAATTGACGTAAGCTGAAATTGCCAATCGATATGGAATTGACGGATATCAGGCAAAAATTGAGTCGTATTGATATTGAGATTTGCCCCGCGATCCTCTGAGAACAGCTTGTTAAGTTTTGCAAGAATTTTTGTTCTTGCTTCAACTATAGCAGAGTCTCGATAAATATCCTCGGTAATAAGTTTTTCATACTTCTTTTTGACACTTCCAAATTTCAACGCCCAGTCAAGGGTTACGCTATCAGTGTCCAGAGGCTGAGTTGACTTAGGCTTGTCATCGTATATGTGCTCAGGGCCTGCAAACCAAATCCGCGCGAGTTTAGCCGATACTTTCCAGCCCAAGTTATCCATTGCGATAGGTACGTCTTGCAAATCAAAAGGCGGTGGATTCTCGCAAACTTCCGCATCGGTCGGCTTTGGTGGCTCTTGGGTTTTCGGCTGAGGTGCTTCAGCGGGCTTCGTAGCTTTAGGCGGCTCCGCTACCGGCTTTGGTTGCGGCGGAGGGGGAGACGGCGGCGGCTTTTCGCCAGGAGCGAGTCTATCAATTGATACAGTTTGTTGAGTCTCAAGCGGGATGCATCCTTGTGCGCCCTCGTACTTCTTCAACTCTGGCCCCAGCAAGCCTTTTTGCGGTCTATAGTAAGGAATCTTTTTTACGTCAGCCATAAATCTGTTTAGCCAATAGATCAATCTATTATTTAAGAATCGTCAATAATTAACAAAGCTCCCGTCCCCGTATTAACCCTTGTCGGTTACTGTATCTAGCTACTCCACGCTGTGAGGGTTGATAGGCTCGACTACCACTTTCGCGCGTAGACAACATCGCTCGATACCTGTCCGTCCAAGCTCGTCGCCCGACGGGCGCAGTATTCATAGGCGGCGGATGAAACCTTGTCCGCGTATTCTTGGAATCGGGGCGTTTGGCTCAGGGTGCACTTCTCGCACACTTCCATCCCTATGCCGATTGGCTATTTCGTCCAAATACACCATTTCTGAGATGCCAGCCCGACTACACTGATCGTGAAGCCTTGCTTCTCGCCATCGGAAGTCAAACGAAGTCCCTTCCGTACCGATGGTTAAAAATTTCGTCATGCTTAGCAAGATGCGGCGAAGAGGAAGAAGGGAAATCACGGCAGCAAAGAAGCGCGGGCCGCATGGGCGGCAACCCATGCGACCCGCTGACCACCACCAACTCAACCAAGGAGTTGAAAATGGCTGACGCCAATACTAAGCCACGTCGCAGGAAGAACAAACACGTCGACGAGCAAAAGACGTTTGAGCTTGTCCTTCGCAACTACCCGGATCTTCCCAAGCGTGGCTGGCCGTATCTGCCCTGGATGAAGGCGATCGATATCAATTTCAAGCTCTTCGGATTCAAGCCGGGCGACCGCGTGTACCTCGACGTGAACGAAGTCACCCGAAAGATCACGATCACGCCGGACTACGGCCAGTTGGCGCTGCGAGAGCAGCCGTACCACGATCCTGATCGGGGACCGTCGCCGGTATAACACCCGCGAGGGCTGCTTGATGCGGCTCTAGCGAGTGGAGTGCAGGCGTTTCCAGAGCGCAATTGACCGCCGGGGCGAACCCGCCCCGGCCATTGCCGCGAACGCCGCGGCTCCCCCCCACACCCACCTTCAACAACTGTCACGACCACAAGGCCCGTGAGGCCGTACCACGTCCGCGGAAACAATCCCCCGAATCAAACACCCGTTCGACAATCCACCCCCCCAACCCGCATCAACAACCTGCATCAACAACCCGGCCCCACCAAGCCGAAATCCGCCATTTAATGACCAAACCGCAAGACCTAGTGCATAGATATCGTTTGCCGAGCCCTTAATGACTATCGACAATCGTGGCTCGAATTCGCCGCCGTGGAGCCAGAAGCCCCACAGCGGCCGGCACTCAACGGCTATCCCGGCCGTCCGCGCCTTCCAGCTCACGACGACATGTACGCGTTCACTCCCTCATTCCAAAACCCCGCCGGCTCGCCGATCCGCGAGTTGTTCAAGTATCTGTCCGAACCGGGCATGATTTCCTTCGCGGGTGGCTATCCGGCCAGCGACCTGTTTGACGTCGACGGCCTGAACGCGGCCGCCGAGCGCGCGTACGCACAGCCTGTCCGCTGCCTGCAATACGGCCCGACCGACGGCCTCGCCGAACTGAAACAGCAACTGATCGCGCTGATGTCGCGTCGCGGCGTCGCGTGCACGCCGGCCGAACTGCTCGTCACGACCGGCTCGCAGCAGGGCCTCGACCTGCTGTTGCGCGTGATGGTGTCGCCCGGCGACGTCGTGCTGACCGAACAGCCGGCCTATCCGGCCACGCTGCAGGCGATGCGTCTGCAGCAGGCGAGGATCGTGACGATCCCCGTCGACGGCGAAGGCCTCGACGTCGATCGCCTCGCGGCCCAGCTCGCATCCGGCGCGATCAAGCAGCCGAAGCTGCTCTACACCGTCCCGACCTTCGCGAACCCGACGGGCGCGACGCTCACGCGCGAACGCCGTCTGAAGCTGCTGCGTCTCGCGGTGCAATACCGTTTCCTGATCGTCGAGGACGATCCGTACGGCGACCTGCGTTTCGCGGGCGAAGCCGTGCCGTCGATGCTCGCGCTGGCCGGTGAAGTGGACGGCGCACGCGACTGGATCGTGCATTTCGCGAGCCTGTCGAAGATCGTCGCGCCGGGGCTGCGTGTGGGCTGGACGATCGCGTCGGCCGAGATCACGCGGCGCTGCGTGATCGCGAAGCAGACGGTCGATCTGTGCAGCACGCCGTGGACGCAGGCCACCGCCGCCGAATATCTGGCCGACGGCGCGCTCGAACGCCATCTGCCGCGCATCACGGCCGCGTACCAGCGCAAATGCGACGCGATGTGCGACGCGCTGCGCGACGGGTTCGGCGATGCGATCGAATTCCATCGTCCCGAAGGCGGGATGTTCGTGTGGGCGCGGATCGGCGCGGTGTCGTCGGACGTGCTGCTGCAACAGGCGATCGCCAACAAGATCGTGTTCGTACCCGGCAAGGCGTTCTTCGCGGACAACGTCGACGCAGCGTCGCTGCGCCTGTCGTTCGCCGCGCCGGACGTCGATGCGATCCGGGAAGGCGTCGCGCGCCTCGTGCGCGCGTATGGTGCGGCGCTGGCCGCGTGAGGAGACATCAACGTGAATATCACCGTCAACGAAACGGCATCGATGGGCGCAGCGTCAGGCGCGGGCGATAAGCGGCCGGCCAAGCATCGCTCGTCGCAGATCAGCGCCGGGCCGCAATATGTCGCCGACGTGCTTGGCCGCTTCGGCGCAGAGCCGGCGGCCGATGCCGATGCCGGCGACGCAGCGCCGGTCGTGCTCGGCTACAACTGAGCGGCACACGGGCTGCGGCGGCATCGCATGCGAGCCGCCGCGGCAGCAAACGGTTAAGCTTGTGCGATCGAAACACTGACGATCGCCGCCGCCTCATGTCCGACTCGACCTCCGAATCACTCGCGCAAACGTACGACCGCGTCTGGTCCTGCCTCGAATCCGGCGTCAGCGTGCAGCGCTCGCCGTTCACGATGCTGCAGGCGGCTACGCTCGGCCTCGATGGCGCGCCGAAGGTGCGTACGATCGTATTGCGTCAGGTGAGCCGTGCCGAGCGCGTGCTGTCGTTTCATACCGACGTACGCTCGGAGAAAGTCGCGGAGTTGCGTCGCGATCCGCGTATCTCGATCGTCGCGAACGATCTCGACGCGCTCGTGCAGATTCGTGCGGAAGGCGTCGCGTCGATCTGCGAAGACGAAGCGCAACGGCGTGCGATCTGGGAATCGAGCCGTCCGCATACGCTGTTGCTGTATCGCGCGCCGTTGCCGCCTGGCACGGCGATCGCGTCACCGGAAGCGGCGCATATCGACAGCGCAGCACCATCCGGCGACGGCTACGAAAACTTCTGTCTGATCCACATGACGGTCACGCGCATCGACTGGCTCGAAATCGCGCGCGCCGGCCATCGCCGAGCGGTATTCGATCTGAATGAAAGCGGTTACGAATCCCGCTGGATTGCGCCCTGACGCTGACCACGGCGCTTATCGTCGCTCAAGGCCGCCCGTCCGCCACCGCCTGCCCGGTCATCCACTCGCGCATCACCACGATCGCATCGTCGTCGCGCCGCTCGGCCGGATACACGAGATAGAACCCCATCGACAGCGGAAATGCGAAATCGAACGGCTTGCACAGCCGTCCGGCGGCGATGTCGCGCTCGACGAGCGGATCGGTCGCGAGCGCGATCCCCTGGCCGGCAACAGCCGCATCGATCGCGAGCGACGTCTGGTTGAAGCGCAACCCCTTGTGCGGATCGATGTCGACGGGTTCCGGCATCGCTTCCAGGAACTCCGGCCACAGGTCGTGCGCGTCGTGCAGCAGCACCTGGCCGGCGAGCGCGCGCGGCGAAGCCGGCGCGGCCAGCACCGCCGGGCTGCACACCGCACACACGTCGAGCGGGAACAGCGCGTGCGCAACGAGATGCTTGCCGAACGGTGGCTTCCCGTAGCGGATCGCGAGATCGACGCCGTCGTGGCGGAACGTCGCGATCTGCGGATCGGCGATCACGCGCACGTCGTAGTCGGGATGCGCTTCGGTGAACTGCGCGAGCCGCGGGATCAGCCACTTCGACGCAAACGACGGCGTCGTGCTGATCGTCAGCGCGGCGCGCCGCTTCACGAGCTTGTCGGTGGCATCGGCGATCGCGTGCAGCGCGCGCTGCACGTCGGAGAAATACGCGGCGCCGTCGTGCGTGAGCGCGAGGCCGCGCGGCAGGCGCTCGAACAGCTTCAGGCCGAGCACGTCCTCGAGGTGGCGCACCTGCTGCGCGACGGCGCCCTGCGTGACGCCGATCTCGTCGGCGGCGGCGCGGAAATTGAGGTGCCGTGCGGACACTTCGAACGCACGAAGCGCATTCAGCGGCGGCAGGCGGGAAGGGCGTGGCGGCATCGTCAGGCTGTAGAAAAACTATCGGCTGGCGGCAGAAATACTGGTTCGACAGCCGGAATCGATGCGCCTACATTACCACTATGGCGCGCCGAATGGCGGCTGCGCGGCGGCAGAATCGAAACGAGGAGCAAATCGTGACTGTAGAAAAAGTAGCGTTGATCACGGCGGCAGGCAAGGGCATGGGCGCGGCGATCGCGCGCGAACTGGCGGCGACGGGCTATCGCGTCGCGCTGATGTCGCCGTCGGGCAGCGCGGTGGCGCTCGGCGAGGAACTGGGCGGCTTCGGCATCAAGGGCTCGGTGACGGAAGAAGCCGATATCGACAAGCTCGTACAGGAAACGATCGCGCGCTACGGCCGCATCGACGCCGTGGTGAACAACACCGGCCATCCGCCGAAGGGCGAACTGCTGGCGATCACCGACGACAACTGGCACGCGGGGCTCGACCTGATCCTGCTGAACGTGGTGCGCGTGATGCGCCGCGTGACACCGGTTTTCCAGAAGCAGGGCGGCGGCGCGGTGGTCAACATCTCGAGTTTCGCGGCGGACGCGCCCGAGCAGCCGATGCCGGTGTCGTCGGCGCTGCGTGCGGCGCTGAGCGCGTGGACGCGGCTGTACGCGGAACGCTATGCGGCCGAGAACATCCGGATGAACGCGGTGCTGCCGGGCTTCATCGACAGCTGGCCGGAAACGCCGGAGATCGTCGCGCGCATTCCGGCCGGCCGCTTCGGCAAGACCGGCGAGATCGCGAAGACGGTCGCGTTCCTGCTGTCGGACGGCGCGGGCTACATCACCGGGCAGAACATTCGCGTCGACGGCGCGATCGTCAAGGCGCTCTGAGCGTCGCAATCGACGAGCGAGCGGCGGCGCGGGCCGCTCGCCGTGCAAGGCTACAAACGCGTACAAATCAGACAAATCCGGGATACATCCAACCTTTCAAATGGGTGACGCCGCGTGACGAGGGCGCGCCGGATTGAAAGCCTGGGCGCGATCCCGCGCGCGGCATGTTCACTTTCCACTTCACGAAAGGAGATGCCGAACGATGTCTTCCACACAGTTTTCCCCGATGCGTCGCCACCTGCTGGCCACTTCCGTGGCCGCCGGGGTCTCGGCGATGCTGCCCACGGCGCTGCATGCCGCGACGGGCGTGAGCGGCATACGCCCGTTCACCGCGCACATTCCCGATGAAGCGGTGGCCGACCTGCGCCGCCGCATTGCGGCGACCCGCTGGCCGGGCCGCGAGACCGTCGCCGACGAATCGCAGGGCGTGCGGCTCGCGCGCATGCAGGCGCTGCTGCGCTACTGGGGCACCGACTACGACTGGCGCAAGGGCGAGGCGCGCCTGAACGGGTTCCCGATGTTCATCACCGAGATCGACGGGCTCGACATTCATTTCATCCACGTGCGCTCGCGGCATGAGAACGCGATGCCGATGATCATGACGCACGGCTGGCCCGGTTCGATCTTCGAGCTGCTGAAGGCGATCGGCCCGCTGACCGACCCGACCGCGCACGGCGCGAGCGCGGACGATGCGTTCCATGTCGTCGTGCCGTCGCTGCCGGGCTTCGGTTTCTCGGGCCGGCCGACGAAGACGGGCTGGGGTTCCGATCACATCGCGCGTGCGTGGGGCGAGTTGATGGCGCGGCTCGGCTATACGCGCTTCGTGTCGCAGGGCGGCGACTGCGGCTCGGTGATCTCGCACCGGATGGCGATGCAGCGCGTGCAGGGGCTCGCCGGGATTCACGTGAACATGCCGGCGACGGTGCCGCTGGATATCGCGACGCTGCTCGCGACCGATTCGCCTGCGCCGGCTTCGCTGTCGCCGAAGGAGAAGGCCGCGTACGAGAAGCTCGCGACGTTCTATCGCGACAACTGCGGCTACTCGGCGATGATGGTCACGCGACCGCAGACGGTCGGTTATGCGCTGGCGGATTCGCCGTCAGGGCAGGCGGCGTGGATGTACGACAAGATCTCGCAGTGGACGTATAGCGGCGGTGTGCCGGAGCGCTCGATTCCGCGCGACGAGATTCTCGACGACATCTCGCTGTACTGGCTGACGAATACCGTGACGTCGGCCGCGCAGATCTACTGGGAGGATCACTCGAACAACTTCAACGCGGTGGATATCTCGCTGCCGGCGGCGATCACGGTGTTTCCGGGGGAGATTTATCAGGCGCCGCGTAGCTGGGCCGAGCGCAGTTATCACAACCTGATCTACTTCAACGAAGTCGACAAGGGCGGGCACTTCGCGGCGTGGGAAGAGCCTGAGCTGTTTGCGCGTGAAGTGCGTGCCGGGTTCCGGCCGTTGCGGCGCGTGTAAGCGGGATTGAAGCGGTGAACGCGGGCCGGCGGTTGTGCGGCTCGCGTTTTTGACATGCCGGGTTGCCGGTGCGAATCGATGTTTTCGCGTCGGCGGCGACGTGGCGATGGGGGCGAGTCAAAAGAGTCGGCACGAACCACGTGTATTTCCCAATATGGCGACGATGATCGCAAGAAAATAGCTGCTGGTCAGCGCGACCGCGAATGCCGGCCACGTTACTTTGAGTCGTCGAAGAAGCCACGCAATCAGCGCGACTGACGTGCATGCAACGAGTCCGCCCAATATATCGGCGATGTAAGGCACGATGAAGCCTATTACAACCGCAGCCGACAAAAACAACGTCCAGGCCAGCGCATCGCCGAGCGAACTGCACGAGGGTGTCGTGTAGCCAAAAACGGACATGAACGCGAGCGCCGGAAGCCCGAGCACGGTCGATATCAGCGCGACCCAGAGTGGTTGCCGGCTTGTTGCCTGCTTCAACGACGGGAAAATTGGTTCATAGATATCGGTCAAATGAGTCACCTGAAATCGATTGGGTTAGCGGCGTACAACAGCCGCTTCTTCTGTTCTCTGGCCAGACGCACCAGCTACGCAACCGCTTTCAACGCCTGCGCAAACCGCTTGTCCGCAAGATACGCGACATTGAACCGGCAAAACCTCGACGGACGATCCGCCTGCGGCGAAAACACTGCCCCCGGCGCGAGAATCACCCCACGCTCCAGCATCGCCTGCGCGAGCTGCATCGAATCGGGCCAGCCGGGCAGCGCGGCCCACAGATACAGGTTCTGGTCACAGGGCCGATAGATCTCCGCACCGAGGCGACCGAGCGCATCGAGCGCAGTACCGGTCGCGCGCCGCAGTTTCTCCTGAAGATGATTCGTATGCCTGAGAAAGTGGCCATCGCTGACGATCGCATCGAGCGTGCGTTCGCAGTATTCCGAGCTGCTGACGTGCGTCAGCATCTTCACGTCGGCGAGATCGCTGGCAAGCGCGGCATTGCACGCCAGGAACCCGACACGCAGCGCCGCCGACACCGATTTCGAAAAACTGCCGATATAGATGGTCCGGCGCAGCTGATCGAGCGTCGCGATGCGCGTGAGCGAGCGCGGCCGCAGGTCGGCGAGCGCATCGTCCTCGACGATGATCAGGTCGTGCGCATCGGCGAGCTGCAGGATGCGGTGCGCCTTGGCCGCGCTCGTATCGGTCGCGGTCGGGTTGTGGCCGACCGATTGCGTGAAGAACAGCTTCGGCCGGTGCGTGGCGACAAGCTCGGCCAGCTTCGCGACGTCGGGGCCGTCAATCTCGCGCGGCACGCCGACGATGTCCGCACCGCTCAGCTTCAGCTTGCCGAACAGCGGGTAGTAGCCGGGATCGTCGACGAGCACGGTGTCGCCGGGGCGCACGAAGTAGCGCAGCACGAGGTCCATGGCCTGGTTCGCGCCGTGCGTGAGCACGATCTGCGCGGGCGGCGCCTCGATCTCGTAGCCGGCGAGCTTCTGCTGCAGCGACTGGCGCAGCGGCAGGTAGCCGAACCGGCTGCCGTAGCGGAACAGCGACGCGGCGCTCGTGCGCATGATGCGCTGCTGGTACTGGTTCAGCCGCGTTTCCTCGAGCCATTCGATCGGCGGAAAGCCTTCGCCGAGATTGAGTACGTCGGGCTTCACGTGCAACTGCTCGCGCATCAGCCAGACGATGTCCATCGCGCGGTCGAGCGAGCTCGGCTCGTCGATCTCGGGCGCGGCCGCCGCGCGCCGCGCGACGAAGAAGCCCGAGCCGCGCCTCGGCTCGATCAGGCCGTCGGCCGCGAGCATCTCGAACGCGCTGATCACGGTGTTCTTCGAGCAGCCGGACGCCTCAGCATATTCCCTGATGGAGGGCAGTTTCGCGCCGGCCGGCAACACGCCTTCCTCGATCTGTCTGGCGAGATTGTCCGCCATCGCGCCAGACAGGCTGGCTTTTGCACGCTGTTTCATCGGAATGTTCCGTCGGGCCGGCCCACTGTCATGGGTACGGTTGAGTGACTGTTTGCGCCTTCTGTACCTTTTCAATGGGTACAGCGTGACTATTATTCGGCTATCCGCTGCCCGCCGCAAGCGCCGACGGGCTACACCGCCACCCCGAAACAGCAGACCCCTCATGCCGATCGATTCCGCCTTGCCGAACTTCCGCTCGCTTACGCCCGAGCAACGCCTGTCCCACCTGTCCCGCGCCGTCGGGCTCGACGATGCCGAGCACGCGCTGCTCGCGAAGCCGGGCGCGCTGCCGCTCGACACCGCGAACGGGATGATCGAGAACGTGATCGGTACGTTCGAGCTGCCGATGGCGGTGGCCGGCTACTTCCGGATCAACGATCGTGACGTGATCGTGCCGATGGCCGTCGAGGAGCCGTCGATCGTTGCGGCCGCATCGTATATGGCGAAGCTGTCCCGCGCGGCCGGCGGCTTCCGCACGTCGAGCAGCGGCCCGCTGATGCGTGCGCAGGTGCAGGTGATCGGCGTCGACGATCCGTACGGCGCGCGGCTCGCGATCCTGCGGCACGCGGCCGAGCTGATCGCACTCGCAAACAGCCGCGACAAGGTGCTCGTCGGCCTCGGCGGCGGTTGCCGCGATATCGAGGTTCATGTGTTCCCCGACACGCCGCGCGGCGCGATGGTCGTCGCGCACCTGATCGTCGACGTGCGCGACGCGATGGGCGCGAACACGGTCAATACGATGGCGGAAACCGTCGCGACGCGCATCGAAGCGATTACCGGGGGCCAGGTACGGTTGCGGATACTGTCCAACCTCGCCGATTTGCGCCTCGCCCGCGCAGAGGTACGGTACTCGGCCGCGACGCTCGCGACCGACGCCTATTCCGGCGAGGACGTGATCGACCGCGTGATCGACGCGTACGTGTTCGCGGCGACCGACCCGTACCGCGCGGCGACCCACAACAAGGGCATCATGAATGGCATCGACCCGGTCGTGGTCGCGACCGGCAACGACTGGCGCGCGGTCGAAGCCGGCGCGCATGCGTATGCGAGCCGCAGCGGCCGCTATACGTCGCTGACGACGTGGGAGAAGGCCGCCAACGGCGACCTCGTCGGCACGATCGAAATGCCGATGCCGGTCGGGCTCGTCGGCGGCGCGACGAAGACGCATCCGCTCGCACGTCTCGCGCTGAAGATCATGAACGTGACGTCCGCGCAGGAACTCGGCGAAATTGCGGTCGCGGTCGGGCTTGCGCAGAATCTCGGTGCGCTGCGCGCGCTCGCGACCGAAGGCATCCAGCGCGGCCACATGGCGCTGCATGCACGCAACATCGCCGTGGCGGCCGGCGCGACCGGGGCCGACGTCGACCGGATCGCGCAGCAGATGGTCGCGGCGAAAGACGTGCGCACCGACTTCGCGGTCGAGTTGCTCGCGGGCCGCCGCGGCGGCTGACGCGTAGACTGCGCGCCGCGTGACTCATGCGGCGTGCAGCGCGCCACGCCGGCCAGACCGGCGATAGATCAATCCAGGAGGAGACACATGGAACAGACCGGTTCAAGCGCGGTCGCACCCGCGCCGCTTCGCGCGCGGCCGCTGGCCGGCACCGACGCATCGGCCACGACGCTCGTCGAGGTATGGGGCGACACGGTGGCGACGAAGCATCTCGCGTGGTCGGTGCTGCTCGGCATCGCGATCAGCCTCGGCGCGTTCGAGATCGGCCGCGTGGCGCTCGCGTCGTTCGTGCAGGACGCGGCGATCGCGCGCGCTTACGCGATGCTGATCGGCCTGGGCGGCTGCCTGCTGGCCGGCACGATCTGCGCGGTGCTGTTCAAGCCGAAGCGCACGGTGATCGAACATGCGGCGGGCGGCGCCGAGCGCGACGAGGCCTTGCGGCAGCTCGCCGAAGCATCGGGCGGGCTCGGTTCGACGAGCGACCTGTCGGCCAGCGCACGCGCCGAGATGGAGGAACTCGGGCTGCTCGACCTGTTCGCGTCATACGACGCATCGTCCGGGCGCGCACGCGCGGGAGGCCGCTGATGGACGCCCTGCTGCATGCATTGCCGGCCGCGTTCGCGATGGGGCTGCTCGGCGCGATCGTGTTCTCCGGTATCGGGCTGATTTCCGGCACCGACGAAACGACGACGATCGCGCCGCTCACGTTGCTCGTCGCGCTGCTCGGCGTGCCGCCGGCCGGCGTCTTCACGTTCTTCCTCGCGGGTGCGGTGGCCAAGCACATCACGCATTCGATCCCGACCGCGCTGCTCGGCATTCCCGGCGACACGATGGCCGCGCCGCTGCTGCAGCAGGCGACGCTGCTGCGTGCGCTCGGCGTGCCGCACATCGCGCTGCGCAAGATGATCTCCGGCGCGATCGTCGCCGCGTTCGTCGCGCTGCCGCTCGCGGTGCTGTTCGCGTCGCTGCTCGCGCCGTTCGGCGCGGCGATCGCGAAGGCCGCGCCGTGGGTGTTCCTCGCGGCGGCCATCGGCATCGCGTACTTCTCCGCCGGGCGCTGGGCGTCGGTGCTGCTGCTCGTGCCGTTCGTGATGCTGGTGGTCGGGCTGCAGGCGCTCACGGGCCATTACGGCGTGAAGCTGAGTGTCAGCTACTTCCTCGGGATCGCGATCGGGCCGCTGGTGGCCGACCTGTTCTCGATCCTGTCGCCGGCCGAGCGGCGGCGCATGCGTCGCGACGGGCCGTCGACGTTCGTGCTCGCGCCCGACGTGAAAAGCTGGCGCGGCTACTTCCCGAATCCGCTGAAGGTGCTCGACCGCGAGCAGGTGGCGTGGACGGTCGGCACGGCTGCCGTGTCGAGCGCGACGTTCGTGTTCAGCCCGGTCGCGATGACGGTGCTGATGGGCGAGATCGTCGGGGCGCGCGTGCGTCATGCGTACCAGCGCCTGACGACCGTGATCGCCGCGCGTAACGGCGTGACGGAGGCGACCTACATCGCCGAGGCGCTGATTCCGCTGATCGCGTTCGGGCTGCCGCTGAGCCCGGTGGCGGCCGGCCCGGCCGCGCCGCTGTTCAATGCGCCGCCGCGCTTCACGGTCGATGCGGCGAGCGGGCAGATCCACAACCTGCATACGCTGATGAGCTGGCCCGAGTTCCTCGGCTACGGGCTGCTGTCGATCCTGCTGGCCGCGCTGATCGCGTATCCGCTCGCGATGCACCATGCGCACCGCGCGGCGTCGTTCGTCGCGCGCAAGCTGAGCCACGAAGCGATCATCGCGACCTTCGCCGGGCTGATCGTCGTGATCGGCGTGTGGGAAGGGCAGTTGCTGGGGCTCGCCGTGATCGTGACGATCGGCCTGTTCGGCGGGATGCTGTCGCGCCTGTTCGCGTTCAACACGGGCGTGCAGTTCATGGGCTACTACGTCGCGGTACTCAGCGTGCCCGCGATCGCCAGGCTGTTCTGACGTACCCGCGCAGGGGGCCGCGTGTGCCGCGCGGCGCCCCGAAAGCGGGTTTTTCTCGCGATTTTTGAATCGCTGTGTGTCGTGTTCGCACACAGATACGTTGGGATACAAAGCCTCCGGATGGTTCGGATATAAAACCGGTGAAGCAGTTCACACGGCGGCGCGGTGCCATGCGCCGCCGCTGCGAACGGTGCACCTGAATGCCCGCACGTGCCGCGGGCCCCTTCCTTAGCGATCGACATTGGAGAACGAGTCATGCCTGATACCGTGAACACCCGCCGCCGCCTGATCCTGGGCTCGACGCTGGCGAGCCTGAGCCTTGCCGACCTCGGCTTCAGCGCGCTCGCGCACGCGCAGTCGGCGCCCGATGCACCGGCCGCGAAGCGTTCGGCCGGCGTCGCGTCGCTGGGCACGATCCACCAGATCGACGCGGGCGTGCTCAACGTCGGGTATGCGGACCTCGGGCCGAAGAAGGGGCCTGTCGTGTTCCTGCTGCACGGCTGGCCGTACGACATCTACAGCTATGCGGAAGTCGCGCCGCTGCTCGTCAAGGCCGGCTATCGCGTGATCGTGCCGTACCTGCGCGGCTACGGCTCGACGACGTTCCGCTCGGCCGACACGGTGCGCAACGGCCAGCAGGCCGTCACGGCCGTCGACATCGTCGCGCTGATGGATGCGCTGAAGATCGACAGCGCCGTGTTCGGCGGCTACGACTGGGGCGCGCGCACGGCCGACATCATCGCGGCGCTGTGGCCGCAGCGCGTGAAGGCGCTGGTATCGGTGAGCGGCTACCTGATCGGCAGCCAGGAGGCGAACCGCAAGCCGCTGCCGCCGCAGGCCGAATTCCAGTGGTGGTATCAGTTCTATTTCACGACGGAGCGCGGCGAACTCGGCTATGCGGCGAACCGCGACGCATTCAACAAGCTGATCTGGCAACTTGCGTCGCCGAAATGGCAGTTCTCCGACGAAACCTTCGCGCGTTCGGCCGCGTCGTTCCAGAACCCCGATCACGTGGCCGTGGTGATCCACAACTATCGCTGGCGCCTCGGGCTCGCGAAGGGCGAAGCGCAATACGACGACATCGAGCGGCGTTTGGCGGCCGGGCCTGCGATCACCGTGCCGACGATCACGATGGAAGGTGACGCGAATGGCGCGCCGCATCCGGAACCGGCTGCGTACGCGAAGAAGTTCACCGGCAAGTACCAGCACCGGACGATTACCGGCGGCATCGGCCACAACCTGCCGCAGGAAGCGCCGCAGGCGTTTGCCGACGCGATCCTGCAAGTGGAGCATCTGTGATGCGGGCACGCGTGGGTGTGTGGCGGCGGGGCGCGCGGCGTGTGCTCGTCGCGAGCGTGCTGCTGGGCGGTGCGTGGTCGGCGAGCGGCCCGGCCGCGTTTGCTGAGCAGCCGAAGCCGGCCGCGGCCGCGTCGCCGATCTATGGCGTGACGATCCCGCCCGGCTACCGGAAGTGGGAAATGGTTGCGCCGGCCGAGGAAGCCGCGCCGCTCGACGAGCTGCGCGTCGTGCTCGGCAACCCGGTCGCGATCCGCGCGCTCGAACAGGCGACGCTGCCGTTCCCGGACGGCACGATCCTCGTGAAGCTTGCATACAAACGCAAGCAGTCCGACGAGTTCGCACCGGCGACGGTACCTGGCCAGGCGACGACCGTGCAGGTGATGGTGAAGGATTCGCGCCGCTATGCAGCGACGGGTGGCTGGGGTTTCGGACGCTTCATCAACGGTGTCCCGGCCGATATCGGCCAGCATCAGACGTGCTTTGCGTGTCACCAGGCGCGCGTGAAGAATCACGATTACGTGTTCACGCGGCTGGCGCCGTGACGTGACAGGCAGTGTGAAGTTGACGGAAAGGCGTGCCCTGCGAGGCACGCTTTTTTCATGGTGTGCGGGGCGTGACGAAACGTATCGGCGCTTGGGTTTGTATCGCACTGTATCTGCGGCCGCTTTTGAAAAACTGGCATGCAGAAAGCACCGGTTCCGGAAACATGCCGGATACGTGAGCGGGTTCTACTGTCGACATGCAGCAAACGTTCGGTGCCAGACGTTCGCACCGGATGCCAAGTGATCGATAGCCCAACTTCCTTCAAGGAGAACCTTCATGAAAGCCGCTCGAATCCTCGCCGTTGCCGTCCTCGCCGTCGCTCCCGCTTTGTCGTTCGCCGATACGGGCCATAGCCTCACGCGTGCCGACGTGCGCGCCGAACTCGTCCGCCTCGAACAGGCCGGCTACAGCCCGGCCCGCAGCGAACCGCACTACCCGGAAGACATCGCTCGCGCGTTGCAGGTTGCGCGTTCGGACCAGAACGGCCCGTCGAAGTCGCAGGGCGACAACGTAGCCGATGCGTCGACGCCTGCCGGCCATCGCGATGCCGCGCGGTCTCATGCCGCAGGGAACGCGGCCGACGACCTGTACGCGCATTCGTGATCCGGCGCCGCGCCTGTTGCGTGCAGGTGCGGCCGCCACTGCAGCACTTCATTTGAACAACACAACAGAGATAGGAGCATGACGATGGCCGGTTTGATGAAACGCGTTCTGGTATCCGCCGCGGTGATCGGCGGACTGTTCGGTGCGGTCACGGTGCAAGCCGCGCCGAAGGAAGACCTGAAGGGCACGAACGTCGTGCTCGTGCACGGCGCGTTCGCCGACGGGTCGAGCTGGAACCGCGTGATTCCGCTGCTCGAGGCGCGCGGGTTGCACGTGGTGTCGGTGCAGAATCCGCTGAGCTCGCTCGCCGACGATGCGGCCGCGACGAAGCGTACGATCGACGAGCAGAAAGGGCCGGTCGTGCTGGTCGGCCATTCGTGGGCCGGCGTCGTGATCAGCGAGGCGGGCAACGACGACAAGGTGAAGTCGCTCGTGTACGTCGCGGCGTTCGCGCCCGACAACGGCCAGTCGATCGCCGACGTCACGCAGGGTCTGCCGGCACCGGCATGGGCCGGCGAGCTGCGCAAGGATGCGGGTGGTTTCGCGCGGCTGTCGGACAAGGCGATCGCGCAGGATTTCGCGCCGGACCTGCCGCCCGCGCAGCAGCGCATCGTTGCGGCCACCCAGGGGCCGTGGTATAGCGGGTGCATCTCGGAGAAGGTCGCGCAGGCCGCGTGGCATGCGAAGCCGTCGACGTTCGTCGTCGCGACGCAGGACCGGATGATCGACCCGACGCTGCAGGAAGCGATGGCGAAGCGGATCGGCGCGACGGTCACGCGCGTGAACGGCAGCCATGTCGCGATGCTGAGCCAGCCGAAGGCCGTGGCCGATGCGATCATCGCGGCGGCCGAGCGCGCGAAGCAGGATGCGCAGTAAGTGAACGGGGCGCCGCGTGTTCGTAAAGACACGCGGCACCGTGAGGGATTGTGATGTCTTTCCACCAGGAGAAGTCATGACCGAACTCTGGCAGCTGTCAGCCACCGAACTTGCGAAACGCGTGCGGCATCGTGAAGTGTCCGCGCGTGAAGTCGCAGACGCCGCGCTGGGCCGTCTCGAAGCGGTGAATCCGGCGATCAACGCGGTGGTCGAACATCGCCCCGACGATGTGCGGCGGCAGGCCGACGAAGTCGACCGCGCAATCGCGCGCGGCGACGATCCGGGGCCGCTCGCTGGCGTGCCGGTGACCGTGAAGATCAACATCGACCAGGCGGAATTCGCGACGACCAACGGCACGCGCCTGCAGGAGAACCTGATCGCGCACGCCGACAGTCCGGTGGTCGCCAACATCCGGAAGGCCGGCGGCATCCTGCTCGGCCGTACCAATTCACCGACGTTCGCGTTGCGCTGGTTCACGTCGAACCTCGTGCATGGGCACACGCGCAATCCGCTCAATGCGTCGCTGACGCCGGGTGGATCGAGTGGCGGCGCGGCGGCCGCCGTGGCTGCGGGGATCGGCCCGCTTGCGGTCGGCACCGACATCGGTGGCTCGGTGCGTTACCCGGCCTACGCGTGCGGCGTGCATGGAATCCGGCCGTCGCTTGGCCGCGTGCCCGCATTCAATGCGTCGTCGCCCGAGCGTGCGATCGGTGCGCAGCTGATGTCGACGGCCGGGCCGATCGCGCGCACGATCGACGATCTTTCGCTCGCGCTGCGTGCGTTCTCAGCGCCGGACCCGCGCGACCCGTGGAACGTGGCCGTGCCGTTCGACGAGCGCGAGGTACCGAAGCGTGCGGCGCTGTGCGTGCGGCCGGGTGGTTTGCAGGTCGTGCCCGAAGTCGAGGCAGCGTTGCGCGACGCGGCGCGCCGGCTGGTCGATGCGGGCTGGACCGTCGACGAGATCGACGATACGCCGCCGATGCGCGA
Source organism: Burkholderia pulmonis (assembly GCF_984667975.1). NCBI lineage: Bacteria > Pseudomonadati > Pseudomonadota > Betaproteobacteria > Burkholderiales > Burkholderiaceae > Burkholderia > Burkholderia pulmonis. Next base: position 2,814,148 of record NZ_OZ480187.1, on the reverse strand, counting down.
GGCGGCGCTGCTTCAGGAGCAGCTATGGCTCGGCGATGGTTTCGATGCGCTGGCGAATGCGGTCGGGACAGACGGCGATCCGGGCGCGGCGGCCGTGATCGCGGCCGTGCGCGGCAAGGTGCGCGACCTGCCGGCCGACGTGATCAGCCGCGCGCTGGTCCGGCGCACGACGCTGACGCGGCAATGGCGGCTGTTTCTCGACGCGTATCCGGTGTTGCTGCTGCCTGTTTCGTCGGAACTGCCGTTCGCCGACGATCTCGACCGGCAAGGGCCGGACGGCTTCGAACGCGTGTGGGAAGCGCAGCTCACGTTGCGCGCGCTGCCTGCGATGGGGCTGCCGGGGCTGGCTGTCACGACGTCGGTCGTGAATGGCGTGCCGGTGGGCGTGCAGGTGGTGGCCACGCATCATCGCGAGGATCTGTGTCTGCTCGCCGGGCGGGAGATCGAGGCGCGCGGTGTGCCGGTTGCGCCGGTTGATCCGCTGTCTTGATGATTTGAATGGCACATGCATCGACGATACATGTGCCATTCGTTGCATTCTGGATTCCATGACAACGCGGTGAATCCCGCGTTGCTCGTCTCCCGGATTTCCTTTCAAACCCCTTCGATGCACGGCATCGAACGGTCCCCCTCCCGCATTTCCCACCCGCCAGCGACCGCGCACCGATAGCGCGCGTCTGCTATTGCATTCCCCGCGGCGCTGATTAGGAAATGAAATTTTATTGGTTCTGCTTCCCCGACCGCGCTCGCATAGTGGCGCTGACGGCTATAGACAGCACGCAAGCTGCGACGGCCGAATTCCCGGTGTTTTTGTTCATACGAATCTACGAAAACAAGGAAGTGTCATGACGGTTGCATTGGAAGAACGAACCGCCGCGCAGCAGGCGCTCGAAGACGCGCGCGCGGCGGCAGCGGCGGCGGGCACGCCGTACGCGGGCGGCGTCGCGCCGGAAGCTGCGTGGGCGCTGTTCTCGGCCGGAGACGCATTGCTGGTGGACGTGCGGACTGCAGAAGAACGGAAATTCGTCGGCCACGTGCCGGAGTCGTTGCACGTACCGTGGGCGACGGGCACGAGCCTGACGCGCAACCCGCGCTTCGTGCGCGAACTGGAAGCGAAAACCGGCAAGGAGGCCGTCGTGTTGTTGCTGTGCCGCAGCGGCAACCGCTCGGCGCAGGCGGCCGAGGCCGCGACGAAGGGCGGCTTCACGAAGGTATTCAACGTGCTCGAAGGGTTCGAGGGCGACCTCGACGAGCGGCAGCATCGCGGTGGCCGGAACGGTTGGCGCTTCCGCGGCCTGCCGTGGGCGCAGGACTGATTGATTCACGGCCGTTACAGGGAGAAAGCAGCATGGCCGCATTCGACATCGACGACATCGTTCAATCGCTGCAGACGGTGCGCCGCGCATGGCGCGAGAAGCAGCGGCGCTCGCTTGAACCGGGCGGGCGCGACCTGCCGGCGCGCGAGGCGCTGGCGCAGATCATCGGCGCGCTGAAGGGCGTGCTGTTCCCGATGCGGCTCGGGCCGCCCGACCTGCGCCAGGAGAGCGAGAACTTCCACGTGGCCCATGCGCTCGATACGGCGCTGAATGCGCTGCTCGCGCAGGTGACGCTCGAATTGCGCTACGCGGCGCGTCAGCGCAACGCCGACGGGCCGACCGACAATGTCGGAGAAGTCGCCTCGACGGCCGTGCAGGCATTCGCCGCGCGATTGCCGGAGATCCGCCGGCTGCTCGACAGCGACGTGCTGGCCGCGTTCCATGGCGATCCGGCGGCCGGCAGCGTCGACGAGGTGTTGCTGTGCTACCCGGGCATCCTCGCGATGATCCACCACCGGCTCGCGCACGAGCTGTACGGGCTCGGCCTGCCGCTGCTCGCGCGGATCATCGCCGAGCAGGCGCATGCGGAAACGGGCATCGACATTCATCCGGGCGCGCGCATCGGCGCGGGCTTCTTCATCGACCACGGCACGGGCGTCGTGATCGGCGAGACGGCGATCATCGGCGAGCGCGTGCGCGTGTACCAGGCCGTCACGCTCGGCGCGAAGCGCTTTCCGCGCGATGCGGCCGGCCATCTGGAGAAAGGGCTCGCACGCCATCCGATCGTCGAGGACGACGTGGTGATCTATGCCGGTGCAACGATCCTCGGCCGCGTGACGATCGGGCGCGGCGCGGTAATCGGCGGCAACGTGTGGCTCACGCAGGACGTACCGGCCGGCGAGAACGTCACGCAGGCCGTGCTGCGCAGCGAAGCGAACGCCACGCCGCGCGTGGCGGCGCGCGTCGCCTAGGAGGCGTGATGAGCGACCTCATTCATCACTTCGGCGCCAACGTGCGCAAGCTGCGCGAAGCGCGCACGTGGTCGCAGGAGCAGCTGGCCGAGCATGCGGGGCTGAACCGCTCGTATGTCGGCGAGATCGAGCGCGGCGAGGCAATCGCGTCGATCGTCACGGCCGACAAGATCGCGCGTGCGTTCGACGTGTCGATCTCGATGCTGCTGCCGCGCGTGTACGTCACCTGAGGCCGTCTCGCGTCATTTCCCCATTCGGTTGCACGACCTGACGGCTATAGCATGTTGAGCCGGCAGGTGCGTGCTTCCGATAATCACCGAGCGTCATAAGCAATCCCGTTTTTCATCTTAAGAACCCGGAGCCACACATGTCGACCGTTGCAAGCGGCACGGCCGCGCTGAGCGATCACGCCGCCCGCCAACTAGCGAACGCTACCAAGACCGTCCCCCAGCTTTCCACGATCACGCCGCGCTGGCTGACCCATCTGCTGCAATGGGTGCCGGTCGAGGCCGGCATCTATCGCCTGAACCAGGTGAAGAACCCGGAAGCCGTGCGCGCCGCTTGCACGCAGCTCGAGGACGAAAGCGTGCTGCCGCAGACCTTCGTGCCGTACGAGGAACAGCCGCGCGAGTACTTCCTGAACGCGGTCAGCACGGTGCTCGACGTGCATACGCGGATCTCCGATCTCTACAGCAGTCCTCATGACCAGATCAAGGAACAGCTGCGCCTGACGATCGAGACGATCAAGGAGCTGCAGGAAAGCCAGCTGATCAACAACCCCGACTACGGGCTGCTCGCGAACGTGACCGACGAACAGCGGATCTTCCCGCTGACGGGCGCGCCGACGCCGGACGATCTCGACGAGCTGCTGACGAAGGTGTGGAAGGAGCCGGCATTCTTCCTCACGCATCCGCTCGCGATCGCCGCGTTCGGCCGCGAATGCACGCGGCGCGGCGTGCCGCCGCCGACGGTCAGCCTGTTCGGTTCGCAGTTCCTCACGTGGCGCGGCATTCCGCTGATCCCGTCGGACAAGGTGCCGGTCGCGGACGGCAAGACCAAGATCCTGCTGCTGCGCGTCGGCGACAAGCGCCAGGGCGTCGTCGGCCTGTATCAGCCGGGCGTCGCGGGCGAGCAGGGCCCGGGCCTGTCGGTGCGCTTCATGGGGATCAACAACCAGGCGATCGCGTCGTACCTGATCTCGCTGTATTGCTCGCTCGCGGTCCATTCGCCGGATGCGCTGGCTGTCCTCGATGACGTCGAAATCGCCAAGTTCCATGACTATCCCGACACCTACCGTTAATCCCGGCCTGGCCGGCGGCGACGCGCACGCGCTGCCGCACGCGCCGCTGCCGGCAGGGTTGCCCGACCCGGCGACGCTCGCGCGGCTCGCGTCCGAGTTCTTCGCGACGCCGCCCGGGCAGGCCACCGCGCCCGGGCTGTCGGCCGGCAGCGGTGCGGCCGGCGGCGTGCCGTCCGCGTTGCCGGCGGCCGCACCGATCCTCGCATCGGTCAGCAACCCGGTGCCGGGCGGCTCGCCGCTCGCGGGCCCGGGCGGTGCAGGCACCGGCGTGCCGGGGCTCGCGCTGCCGCAGGGCAAGGTGCCCGGCGCGAATCTCGCGCCGTCGGCGCCGACGCACGTGCTGTCGCTCGGCAACCGTGCGCCCGCGCTCGCGCCGCATGCGGCCGCGCAGAACGGGTTGCCCGACAACGTCGTGTCGATCGCACCCGCGCTCGAACCGCGTGTCGGTGGCGCGGCGCTCGGCGTGCCGCAGGTGAATGCGCCGGCGCCGGAAGGTGCGGCGAAGGCGTCGCCGTACTACTTCACCGACGGTTCGCTGCAGGGCTGGCAGGCGACGCCGCAGGACATCGTCGTGCCGTCGAACGGCCTGGCGTCGCCGGAAGCGTTCGGGCTGCCGGGCGACGATGCGCTGCGCGAGCTGCTCGCCGTGCATCGCGACGTGCCGGTGTCGCGTGCATCGGGCGCCGACGTGCCGCGTTACTTCATCGACGACACGCATGCAGCCGAGCCGCAAGGCCAGCTGCATCGCGGTGCGCATCCGCCGTTCGACGTGAACGCGATCCGCCGCGATTTCCCGATCCTGCAGGAGCGCGTGAACGGCAAGCAGCTCGTCTGGTTCGACAACGCGGCGACGACGCACAAGCCGCAGGCCGTGATCGACCGGCTCGCGTATTTCTATGCGCACGAGAACTCGAACATCCATCGTGCGGCTCACGCATTGGCCGGCCGCGCAACGGATGCCTACGAGCATGCGCGGGAAACGGTGCAGCGCTTCATCGGTGCTTCGTCGCCCGACGAGATCGTGTTCGTGCGCGGCACGACCGAGGCGATCAACCTGATCGCGAAGACGTGGGGCGTGCAGAACGTCGGCGAAGGCGACGAGATCGTCGTGTCGCATCTCGAGCATCACGCGAACATCGTGCCGTGGCAGCAGCTTGCCGCGCAGAAAGGCGCGAAGCTGCGCGTGATTCCGGTCGACGATTCGGGGCAGGTGCTGCTCGACGAATACCGGAAGCTGCTCAACGATCGCACGAAGATCGTGTCCGTCACGCAGGTGTCGAACGCGCTCGGCACGGTCGTTCCGGTGAAGGAGATCGTCGAGCTTGCGCATCGCGCGGGTGCGAAGGCGCTCGTCGACGGTGCGCAGTCGATTTCGCACATGCGTGTCGACGTGCAGGCGCTCGATGCGGATTTCTTCGTGTTCTCCGGGCACAAGATCTACGGGCCGACCGGGATCGGCGTCGTGTACGGCAAGCGCGCGATTCTCGACGACATGCCGCCGTGGCAGGGGGGCGGCAACATGATCGCGGACGTGACGTTCGAGCGCACGGTGTTCCAGCCGCCGCCGAACCGGTTCGAAGCAGGCACCGGCAACATCGCGGATGCGGTGGGGCTCGGCGCGGCGCTCGATTACGTGAACCGTGTCGGCATCGAGAACATCGCGCGCTACGAGCACGACCTGCTCGCGTATGCGACGAGCGTGCTCGCACCGGTGCCGGGCGTGCGGCTCGTCGGCACCGCGCGCGACAAGGCGAGCGTGCTGTCGTTCGTGCTGAAGGGCTATGAAACCGAGGAAGTCGGGCAGGCGCTGAACGAAGAAGGCATCGCGGTGCGCTCGGGGCATCACTGCGCGCAGCCGATCCTGCGGCGTTTCGGGCTCGAGGCCACGGTGCGGCCGTCGCTCGCGTTCTACAACACGTGCGACGAGGTCGATGCGCTGGTGCGTGTCGTGAAGCGGCTCGCCACGCGACGTTGACTTCAGTGTCGATGTTGTCCGCTTGCGGCGGCTGTTGCAGGTCGCCGCAAGCGCTTTCCCGCTACCCGGTCAGAACCGCACGACCGGCTTCTTCTCGACGCTGAACCCGTCGCGCAGCACGCACGCCGAATCGGCGAAGTAACGACGGGTTTCCGACAGCAGGTCGGTATTGCCGCGCCGGCAGAACACCACACCCGACCCTTCCTCCGTCAGCAGTTCGTCGATCAGCGATTCGGGTTGCCCGATATCCGCGAGATGGACGTTCTGCACGCCGTGCGCAAGCGCATCGAGCGCTTCCCGCACGCAGGGCGCCGCGTCGGCGGCCGGATGTTCGGCGAGCCACTGCTCGAGTTCCGTGATGCCGTACAGCCCGGCAAGCTCGCCGAGTTCGTGCAGCAGCGCGCTGTCGACCATCATCACCAGCGTGACTGCGCCCGTGCGTTGCGCGAACAGGCTGCCGAGCCGTTCCGGGCGCAGCAGGCGGTCATGGCCCCCGTCGTCCGGCGCGACCGGCATCACGACGGGCACGAGGCCGTTGTCGAGAAAGGCGTTCAACGCCGCGCCGTCGAACTGCACGACCGTGCTCGTGCCCGCCCGGTCGGATTCGGCGCTCGCGACCAGCAGGCCGCCGTCGTGGCCGTCGATGCCGATCGCCTTGGCGCCGTGGCTCCCGATCAGGCGCACCAGCTCATGGTTGATGCCGGCCATCGCGGCGTGCGCGGTGTGGACCGACTGCGTACCGGATGCGGCCGGCAGGCCCTGGACGACGACCGGGCGAACGCCGGTGAGCGCGAGCAGCGCGACATCCTGCGCGAAGGCCGCGCGGGTGCGCGCGTCGTTCGCGGTGCCGCCGTCGACGATGACGACGGTCTGCCCGTGCAGGGCCTGCATGAACGGCAGCGAGCGGGCCAGGCCGGCGACGCGCCGTGACGTGAGCGTGGGACTTTCAGGGTCTGGGAACATGGGATTCCGAAGGGAGAAAAGGAGTGCCTGTCGCCGCACGATGCGGCATCAGTGCGTCTGTTGCATGAGCCGGTGAAGCTCGTCGGGCGTCTGCGCATCGCGCGACGCCTGCCGGAACGGGCGTTCGCTGAAACACCGCGCCGCGTCGGCGAGCAGTTCGAGGTGCGCGCGGTCGTCTTCTTGCGGCAGGACCAGCACGATGAATTCGCGCACGGGCTTGCGGTCCGGCGCGTTGAACGTGAACGGATACAGCGCGCGGACGAACAGCGCAACGGGCGAGCCGAGGCCGGCGACGCGTGCATGCGGAATCGCGACGCCCTGGCCGAGGCCGGTCGAGCCGAGCTGTTCGCGCTTGATCAGTTCGGTCCTGATCCGCTCCGCGTACACCCCGCTGCCGCGCTCGACATGGCGCGCGACGAGATCGAACAACTGGATTGCACTTTCGACCGGCACGTCGAGCAGGATGTGTTCCGGCGGACAGGCGTCGGCCAGCCGGGTCGCGAACGGCGTGCCGCCGCGTCGGTGGGGAAGGTCGGGTTGGCCGCCGACGGCGGCCTGCTGCGTTTGCATGCGGATCTCTCCGTGTCGGGATGACAAGGAAATCCTAGACAAAACCGCGTAAAGACGGTGTCAGAGACGAGGGGGCCCGGTATTAAAATGTCGTATCGATCGCCGCTGGAACCGGGCCCGTTGCAGGTGCTCTCAGGTGCCCGACAGCACGAACGGCAGCGTCGTCAGCAGAAACACCGAAATGCCGACGACCGGCGCGCCGAACGCAATCGCCGCGAACGCCACCGCGGCGCTGCCCAGCACGAGCGTTCTCGACACGCGGCGGTGCCGGTCGTGCGCCAATGCCCTGTTGTCGCGGTTTGCATCGGTCCGCGCACCGATCACGTGTTTCCAGAACGTCAGGCCAAGCATGATGGCTCCTGTATGAAAGACGACGGATGCGCGGCGCGCGATGCGCCGCGCCGGCGCATCAGCTGCGCTTGAGCTTGAGCACGCGCGAGATCTGCGCGGGCGTGAAGCCGCTGTTGCGCACGTAAGGCGCGCAGTCGAGCGGCGCCGTGAGCGATTCGATGACGACGTACTGGCCGACGAAACGGTACGCATCCGTTGCCATCCTGATGAACACAGGAATCGACCCGTGTTGCGTGGCGAGCGTCCTGCCGGCCGCGCGCGCCGACGCGCTGCCGTCGCACAGGATCACGTCGGGGGCGTGCGGGTTGAGGTCCGTGCGCAGGCAGGCGGCCACGACCTTGCCGTTCTTCGTCGGCAGGAACCCCTGCTTGCTCCCGCCGCAGGCGGTGTGGATGAATTCGCGTGTGTACTGTTTGTCGATCTCGAACATGATCGGGCTCCGGTAACGGAAATTGCGCTGAATGAAATCAGGTATGCAAAGTAAATGGATCGGATCGGCGGATCGATCGTGCGTCGTTGCAAGGGATGTGCTGTGCACACACGCTCGAGCGCATGCTTCGCGATGCGCGGTTAGCGCTTCGACGTCGTGTTCAGGCGTGCACGGGAATGACTACGGCGCGCACCGTCCGCCAGGCGGCAGGACGGCGGCTCGGGAAGGAGACGCAGGCGTCCTACCTGTCAGGCAGAGAAGCAACTCGGAGGGCGAGGACTTCGGATACGCATGTCGCGTGCTCGGTGGTGGATGGCGAACCCATTCTAGTGAACGTATTCGCGGGCGCAAGTAAAAAGGTCGTAAAGGGTGGCGAATGACCTGTTACGTGCACTGCCAGAGATGTGCGCTGGTACGGCACGGTGCGCACCAGAACGTGTAGTTCGCACCGCCGCTGCCCCACAGCCATTCGCTGCCGTCGACTTGCGGAAGATTCGAATCGATCTGCATCGCGAAGTGCATCTTGCGGCCGCAGTCGGGGCAGTCGGGATACCACGCGGATTGCACCCACGATGGCGGGCCGCCGACGCGGCTCAGGTTCTGACGGTCGTTCGACTCGCCCCAGTCCTGCCACGCCCAGCGTGAGGGCGCGACAAAGAGTGCGATGTCGGCTTCCACGAAAGCCGCGGCCGGATAGTCGGGCTCGATCGCGGCGTCGTGTTGTTGCGACGGATGCGCGGTTGCATGGCCCGATTCGTCGTGCCGGTAGAGCAGCGGGCCGTCGCTTTCCCAGCCGAGGCATGACAGGCAGGTGTCGAACGATACGGGTGTCGTGCTGTCGATGCCCGCTTCGGCCGGTTGCGGGAGCGTCACGAGCCGGTGCAACGGCTGGTGGCACAGGCCACATCGATGCGACGACATGCCACCGAAGTGCGCCTTCGACCGAGGTGCTTCGCCCGCTTGCCAGGTCGGATGATTCGCCTGGATCTCGCGTTTCCACTTCGGCATGTCGCGGAGCGTCGGTGCGCGCAGGGTTCGTCCGAAGTCGACATGCAGCGGCGAATCGCCGTGCAACGCACGCAGGGTGCCGTGCTCCTGCGTGTAGCCAGCGGACATGAGCCAGTTTGCGGCTTGCGTCGGATCGTCCGGAAACAGCCGGGCCGCTGCGTCGAGCACGGCTTCCGGTTGTCGCGAATGAAGCAATGCGATGGCGCGTTCGCGCGTCGCGTTGTCAAGAGCAGGGGCTTCCGCAAGCCGCTGGCGCCACATGTCGATCGTGGCCGCGTCGAGTGCTCGCCACGCGTGTTCCGAGAGATACAGGCGCGGCGACTGCCGAGTGAGGACGACGTCGAGCAATGCGTCCCAGTGGCCGGCGAACACCTGCGGCGACCGCAGCGCGACGCTCGACAGGACCGCCGCGAGCCGCTCGTTCCACGTGCCTTCCAGGACCCTGCGCCATGCTTCGGCGGCCACGTTCTCGAATGCGGTGTCGTCCATCAGGTCGAGTGCGGCATCGAGGAACGTCGCATGCGGAAACGTGCGGTCGAACGACGCGATCACGAGATCGGCGAGTGCGGACGGCGCGTCGCGCCGCAGTGCCAGCATCTGCGACATCGGATCGTTGCCGGCCCAGCCGAGGCGTTCGTAGTCGTCCAGGATGGTTTGCGCGGTCGGCATCGTGAGTGAGCGATGAAGGTTCGAGGGGCGTGCGGCGGCTCAACGTCCGACAAGCATTCGGCCACCCACCCCCATCAGCAGCAGGCCGGCCGTCGTATCGAGCACGGCTTTGCGCCGAACCAGCAGCCGGCGCACGGACGGATGCGATGCAAGCAGCGCCATCGTGCAATACCACGCGGCCGAGATCGCGACCGACAGCACGACGACCGCGAGATCGAGCCACGCCGATGCATGGGCCGGCACCATCAGCGCGAAGATACTGCCGTAGAACGCGACGGATTTCGGGTTCGTCATGCTGACGACGTAGCCCTTTTTCGCTGCCTTCCAGTCGGAAGCAACGGCCGGCGCGGAATCGGGCAGCGGCTTGCGCGCGGTCACGATCATTTTCAGGCCGAGCCAGATCAGGTAGGCGGCGCCCGCGAGCCGCAGCGCGGTGTGGACCCACGCGACATGGGTCACGAGCAGGCTCAGCCCGGCGATCGCGATCGCGGCCCAGGTGCCGGACGCGGCGGCGAGGCCGAGCCCCGTCATCACGCCCGCGCGACGCGACACGACGGCGGTTGAGGTGACGATCACGAAGTTCGGGCCCGGACTGGCGACGCTCAGCAGCAGGACGCCGGCGAGCGGCAGCAGGGTGTTGAGGGTAGTCGACATGGCGTGGGAGGCGGCTGGGCGGAACGGGTCTTCATCTTACCCGAGCGCGGCGCAGCGGCCGCGCGCGCGGCGGCACGGGCCGCCATGCGTTGCATCGCCGGCGCCGGATGCTCAGGCCCCGCCGCGAAAGCAGGACAGCCCCCAGGGCGTCATCTTGAACGGCAGGTGATAGTGCTGTGCCGCGTCCGCGAGGCCGAACCGGTAGACGACGTCGCCGAGGAATGGCGGCTCGGCGTCCGCCATCCCGCGATCGCGATACCACGCGCCGGCGCGGAGCGTGACTTCGTACACGCCGGACACGCAGGCGAGGGCGACCGAGTCCAGCGCGTCGAGGCAGCCGCTGGCGCCGATGCGGCCCCGGCACAGCAGTTCCCGGCTCGCCGGGCCGATACGCTCCACGCTGACGACGAGCCCTTCGGCGACGACGCCGCGCGCGACGTCCACGACATGAATCGAGATGCCGGACATGTCTCGGCCTACGCCCAGAAGCCGCTGTGAGAGTGCGCCGCCTCGTCCTCGAGGATCGGTCCGACGACCTCGACGTGTCGTTGCCCGCGCAGGAACACCTCGCGGCACGGCAGCGAGAACGTCGGGTTCTCCGGATGCGCGCCGGTCAGCCCGAGCAGCCGGTGTTCGGACAGCGCGTAGACGACCCGGCCGATATTGCACCAGTAGATCGCGCCTGCACACATGCAGCATGGCTCCGCGCTCGTATAGAGCGTGCAGCGCGCAAGCTGTTCGGGCGACAGCAGGCGCGCGGCCTTTGCCGCCGCGGCGAGCTCGGCGTGCTGGGTCGGATCGCCTTCGGGCGGCATCGAGTTGTTGCCTGCGGACGCGACGATGTTGCCGTGTTCGTCCGCCACGATCGCCGCGAACGGATGCCGTCCGTTCCGGCGCGATTCGTCGGCGAGTTCGATCGCGGCGCGCAGCAGCGCCAGGTCGCGTTCGCCGAGATTCGCGGGTGCCGGTGTCGTGTCGATATGCATGGTGTGTGCTCCGTATGGTTCAGGTTCGGGATGAGGAGGGTCAGTGGGTTTGCGTGCCGGCGCCGTCCGGGACAGCCGGTACCGCGTGGTGGATGTCGGCCTCGTGCCGGGTGCCGTTGAGCAGCACGTTGAGCACGATGGCGGTCAGCGCGCCGAGGAAGATGCCGCTGTCGAGAATCAGCCTGGCCGGGCCGCTCACATGACCGAACAGGGCAGGGAGCGACATCGGCAACACGCCGACGCTGACGGAAACGGCCACGATGATCGCGTTGCGGGTGCCGTCGAATTTCACGCGGGCGAGCTCCTGGATGCCCGCGACGGTCGTCATGCCGAACATCACGATCGCGCAGCCGCCGAGTACGGGCCGCGGCACCGACGCGATCAGCGCGCCCAGTTTCGGGAACAGCCCCATGAGCATCATGATGACGCCGGCCGACGCGACGACGTAGCGGCTCTTCACGTTCGAAAGCGCGATGAGGCCCGTGTTCTGCGTGAATGCGTTGTACGGAAAGCTGTTGAAGATACCGCCGAGCATCGTAGAGAGCCCGTCGGCGCGAAACGCGTTGCCGAGGGTGGTCTGCGACGACGGGCGGCCGATGATCGTACCGATCGCGAGCACGTTGCCGGTCGTCTCCGCCATGATGACGAGCATCGCGAGCGCCATGACGAGAATCGGCGTCACCGCGAAGTGCGGCATGCCGAATGCGAACGGCATGCTGAACTCGAACCATGCGGCTTCGCCGACGTGCGCGAAGCTCGTCATGCCGCATGCGGTGGCGATCACGGTGCCGACGATCAGCCCGATCAGCACCGACAGGTTGGCGACGAAGCCGCGGAATCGCGCATAGACGAACAGCGTGATCGCGACCGTCGCGAAGCCGAGCAGCAGGTTCGCGACGGAGCCGAAGCCGGGCGCGTCGGGGTTGCCGCCGCCGAGCCAGATCGCGGCCGCCGGCATCAGCGATACCCCGATGATCGTGATCAGGCTGCCGATGACGACCGGCGGAAAGAAGCGCAGCAGCCGGCTGAAGACCGGGGCGATGACGACGGTCAACGCGCCCGCGGCGATCACCGCGCCGAATACGCTTGCGATGCCGTACTGCTTGCCGATCATGATCATCGGCGCGATGGCGATGAACGAACAGCCCTGGATCAGCGGCAGCCGCGCGCCGAATTTCCAGGCGCCGATCGTCTGGATCAGCGTCGCGATGCCGGAAGTCAGCAGGTTGGCGTTGATCAGCAGGACCATCTGCTGCTGCGACAGCCCCAGCGCGCTGCCGAGGATCAGCGGGACGGCCACCGCGCCGGCATACATCACCAGTACGTGCTGCAGTCCGTAACTCGCAAGCTGCCGTAGCGGCAGGATCTCGTCGACCGGATGCGTTCCTTGCTTGCTCATGCGTCGTCTCCTGTTTCTTGTATCGAACCGGGCGGCCGTGCTGCCGGATCCAAGGGAATTCCCTGCCCGGAGACGGCTGGCTGCGTGTTGGTCGGTGCGCCATAATCCATCACGCCTGCCGGGTCACCAAATGAATATCCATCGGTTTTTTCAATAGGTCGGGGACGCGCCATGCGCTATTCGCTCGAGCAGCTCGAGATGTTTGCCCGCGTCGTGAAGACGGGGTCGTTTTCCGCGGCGGCGCGCAGTCTCGGCAAGACGCAGTCGACCATCAGCCTCGCGATCGCGAACCTGGAGGTCGACTGGGGCCTGCCGCTGTTCGATCGCACCAGCAAGCTGCCCGCGCTCACACCGGCCGGCCGCAAGCTGCTCAACGAGGTCGAGCTGGTGCTGGAGCGCTGTCTCGATCTGGAGTCGCATGCGAACGATCTGGGCGATCTGGTCGAGCCTCGGCTGACGCTCGCGATCGAGGTGCCGTACAACACGCTGATGCCGGCGATCGTCGATTTCTCGGCGCAATTCCCGAATGTCGATCTCGACATCCGTCATCCGTTTCATGGCGATGTGGCGGATCTGCTGCTGAAAGACGAGGCGGATCTGGGCATCGCATTCGCGCAGCCCGCGTATCCGCGCGATCTCGGCTTCGCGCAGATGGGCAAGCTGATCCTTGCGCACGTGGCACGTCGCGATCATCCGCTCGCGCGCGAGGACAACGTGAGCTTTGCCGAGCTGCGCTCGCATCGCCGGCTCGCTTTCAGCGCGCACAACAACACGCTGCCGAGCACCGAGTATCTCGATTCGGCGCGCTGCTGGCAGGCGGAAAGCTATCTGGCGTTACTGGAAATGGTGCGCGCGGGGCTCGGATGGACGACGCTGCCGCGGCAACTGATCCTGCGTGAACTGGAGTCGGGCGAACTCGTCGAGCTGCAGCTGGCCGCGTATCCGCATACCGACTGGCTGGTCGGCGTCGACCTGATCTGGCCGAAGGCGCGCGTGCTCGGCAAGGCCGGCACGTGGCTCAAGCGGCGGATGCAGGCGCACAAGGTGTTTGAACTGGATCGCGGCGGAAATGCGACGACGTGGTAGCGGGCGCCGTGCGTGAGCGGCGTTGCGGCAAGAAAAAACGCGTGACGACTTCCGTCGCCACGCGTTGCATGTTCCGGTAAGACCTCACGCACGCCGGCGAACCGGCGCGCGCAGGCCAACTTCAGAAATCGAAGCCCGGCCCGCCCGCACCCGGGCCGCCCGGCGCGGCGGTCGGCGCCGCATCCTTCGGCGCTTCGAACACAGTCGCATCGGTCGTCAGCAGCAGCCCGGCCACCGACGCCGCGTTCTGCAGCGCCGTGCGCGTGACCTTGGTCGGATCGAGCACGCCAGATTCGACGAGATCGCCGTACTCGCCCGTCTGCGCGTTGTACCCGAAGTTGCCCGAACCTTCCGCGACCTTCGCGACGACGACGCTCGCTTCCTCGCCCGCATTCGTGACGATCTGGCGCAGCGGTTCCTCGAGCGCGCGCAGCACGATCTTGATGCCCGCATCCTGATCGGCGTTCACGCCCTTCAGTTCGCGGATCGCCTGCCGCACGCGGATCAGCGCGACGCCGCCGCCCGGCACGATGCCTTCCTCGACGGCCGCGCGCGTGGCGTGCAGCGCGTCGTCGACGCGATCCTTCTTCTCCTTCACCTCGATTTCGGTCGCGCCGCCGACCTTGATCACCGCGACGCCGCCCGCGAGCTTCGCGACGCGTTCCTGCAGCTTTTCACGGTCGTAGTCCGACGTCGCTTCGTCGATCTGCACGCGGATCTGCTTCACGCGCGCCTCGATGTTCTTCGCATCGCCCGCGCCGTCGATCACGGTCGTGTTTTCCTTGCCGACCTCGATGCGCTTCGCCTGGCCGAGCTCGGCGAGCGTCGCCTTCTCGAGCGTGAGGCCCGTTTCCTCGGCGATCACCTGGCCGCCGGTGAGGATCGCGATGTCCTCGAGCAGCGCCTTGCGACGATCGCCGAAGCCCGGCGCCTTGACCGCGACCGTTTTCAGGATCCCGCGGATGTTGTTCACGACGAGCGTCGCGAGCGCTTCGCCTTCGACGTCCTCCGCGATGATCAGCAGCGGGCGGCCCGACTTCGCGACCTGTTCGAGCACCGGCAGCAGGTCGCGGATGTTCGAGATCTTCTTGTCGTGCAGCAGGATGTACGGGCTTTCGATCTCGGCGATCTGCTTGTCGGGATTGTTGATGAAGTACGGCGACAGGTAGCCGCGGTCGAACTGCAGCCCTTCGACGACGTCGAGCTCGTCGGCAAGCGACTTGCCGTCCTCGACGGTGATCACGCCTTCCTTGCCGACGCGGTCGATCGCTTCAGCGATGCGCTGGCCGATCGATTCCTCGCCGTTCGCGGAGATCGTCGCGACCTGCGCGATTTCCTTGCTCGTGGTGGTCGGCCGGCTGATCTTCTTCAGCTCGTCGACGGCCGACGCGACGGCCTTGTCGATGCCGCGCTTCAGGTCGAGCGGGTTGAGCCCGGCCGCCACGTACTTCTGGCCTTCGCGGACGATCGCCTGGGCGAGCACGGTGGCCGTCGTCGTGCCGTCGCCGGCTGCGTCGCTGGTGCGCGACGCGACTTCCTTCACGAGCTGCGCGCCGATGTTCTGCAGCTTGTCCGCGAGTTCGATTTCCTTCGCGACCGATACCCCGTCCTTCGTGACGACGGGCGAGCCGAAGCTGCGTTCGAGCACGACGTTGCGGCCCTTCGGCCCGAGCGTGACCTTCACTGCGTTCGCGAGAATGTTCACGCCTTCGGTCAGTTTCGACCGTGCGACGTCGCTGAAAATGATTTCCTTGGCTGCCATGATTGCGCTCCGTTATTGATTGACGACCGCGACGATGTCTTCTTCGCGCAGCACGAGAAACTCGTTGCCGTCCACCTTGACGGCCTGCCCCGCGTACTTGCCGAACAGCACGCGCTCGCCGACCTGCAGGTCGGGCACGATGCGCTGGCCGTCCGCATCCTTGCGGCCGGGGCCGACGGCGATCACTTCGCCCTGGTCGGGCTTTTCGGCGGCGCTGTCGGGAATCACGATGCCCGACGCGGTGGTGGTTTCCTGGTCGAGTCGCTTCACGATCACGCGGTCGTGCAAGGGGCGTAGGCTCATTTGTTCGTCCTGTGCTGATCTGTCGAAATTGGCTGGCACTCTTTAACAGAGAGTGCTGACGAGTATAAAAATGAGCGGCGGCGCGATCCAATAACGGATTCGGAAAAGCATTTGCGCGAATGCGCTTTGGACGAGCGGGCGGGGAGGAGAGATGAAAGATGCAGGAGAAGGCGGCGTGTGCCGCCTTCATCCATTACGAAGCGACGCGAATCACGACCTTGCCGAAATGCTGCCCCGACTCCAGGTACGCATACGCCTGCGGCGCCTCGTCGAAACCGAACACGCGATCGACCACCGGCTCGATCCGCATTGCATCGACGAGCCGCACGACGTCGTCGAGCATCGCACGGCTGCCGACCATGAGCCCGTGCAGTCTCCGGAAGCCGCCGATCAGCGACAGCAGCCCGAGTTCCGGGCCGCCGAAGCTGCTGAGGCCGCCGATCACCGACACGATGCCGCCCATCTTCGTCGCGGCGACCGAGCGCGGCAGCGTATCGCGGCCGCCCACTTCGACGACCAGATCCGCACCCGCCCCGTCGGTGAGCCGCAGCACCTCGTGCTGCCATTCCGGCGTTGCGCGATAGTTGATCGTTGCGTCCGCACCGAGTGCGCGGGCGCGTTCGAGCTTCGCATCGCTCGACGAGGTCACGATCGTGCGCAGCCCGGCCGCACGCGCGAGCTGCAGCGCAATGATCGACACGCCGCCCGTGCCGAGCAGCACGACGGTCGCGCCCGGCCCGAGTCCGCCGTCGACGAACAGCGCGTTCCATGCGGTGATGCCCGCGCACGACAGCGTCGCCGCCGCGTCGTAGTCGAGATGCGCGGGAATCGCGACCAGCGCCGCCTCGTCGGACACGAAGCGTTCGGCGAGCACGCCGTCGAAATGCGAGCCGGCCGACCCCGAGACTTTCTGCGGCGTGGCCGGCCCGTCGATCCAGCGCGGGAAATACGTGTTGATCACGCGATCGCCCGGCTTGAAGCGCGTGACGTCGCGGCCGGTTTCGACGACTTCGCCGGCGCCGTCGGCGACCGGAATCAGCGGGGCGGTGCCGATGCCGAGATAGTCGCCGCGCGCGAACATCAGGTCGCGATAGTTCAGCGCGGCCGAGTGGATCTTCACGACGACGTCGGTCGGCCCGACCGCGCGCGGCGTCGCATCGATGCGCCGGAGCCCGGCCATGCCGTCGCCGGGTTTGACTTGCCATGCATGCATGTGCGCTCCTTTTTCGAGATAGTCCGGACTATCATAGTGTTGCGCGGGTGGACGCATTGGCGAGAATTCGGCCAACGATTGTCGCCTGTGTGGACACAAACCAGTCATCCCACCGGAGCGGAACTGCATGGACGAGCGGCTGAGGGGCGTCGCCGAATTTGTCGACGTGGTGGAATCGGGCAGCTTCGCGGCGGCGGCGCTGCGTCTCGGCATGACGCGCTCGGCCGTCGCGAAGATCGTCGCGCGGCTCGAACACCGGCTCGGTGCACGGCTGCTGCAGCGCACGACGCGCCAGCTCGGCCTGACCGACGAAGGGCTCGTCTATTACGAGCAGTGCAGGCGGCTGCTGGCCGAACTCGGCGAGACGGAGGCCGCACTCGACGCGGGCCGCCGCGAGCCGGCCGGGCGCGTGCGCATCAGCGTGCCCGTGCTGTTCGGGCGGCAGTGCGTGGCGCCCGTCGTGCGGCGCCTCGTCGAGCGGTATCCGCGGCTCGAGATCGACGTGTCGTTCAGCGACCGCGTGGCCGACCTGGTCAACGACGGCTTCGACCTCGCGGTGCGCATCGGCGAGCTGGCCGACACGAGCGCGCTCGTCGGCCGGAAGCTGGGCGTGCAGCGCATGGGCATCTGCGCGTCGCACGCGTATCTCGATCGCCACGGCCGGCCGTCGGGGCTCGACGAACTCGCATCGCACGTCGGCATCGCGTACTCGCGCGGCGGGCAGCCGACGCCGTGGCGGATCATCGGCACGGACGGCGCGGTGCACGACCATCGCACGGCCGGCCGCCTGCGATTCGACGACCTGCAGGCGATCGCCGATGCGGCTGCCGCCGGTGCGGGCCTCGCATGGCTGCCGTGCTGGCTGATGGCGCCGTATGTGCGCGACGGCCGTCTCGCGCTCGTGATGGACAGCGACAGCGTGTCG
Organism: Burkholderia pulmonis; assembly: GCF_984667975.1. Lineage (NCBI taxonomy): Bacteria > Pseudomonadati > Pseudomonadota > Betaproteobacteria > Burkholderiales > Burkholderiaceae > Burkholderia > Burkholderia pulmonis. The sequence continues at coordinate 2,796,267 of NZ_OZ480187.1, read as the reverse complement.
GGTGCCGAGGTGTACGCGGTGCGACCGGCGTCGCGCCATGTGCCGTCGAAGCTGCGTGTGGTCATCGACACGCTGGTCGACGAGATTCCGTCCATGCTGGCGTCCGATGACGCCGACGGCGAGCGCGTGCCGCCGCGCCGCGCAGCGCGCGCTCCGTAGCGACACCGCACGTTCGGTCGACGCGGCGTATGATCACCCGCACAACGCACAGGCGGGGGCACGCTGTCATGAACAGGAAGCTGCAGGTCTTGATCGTCATCGGGATCGTCGTGACCGTGATCAACGTCGTGTATCACCTGATTCGTCGATGATGCGCGGGCCCGCACGCGACCCCGGCGCGAACGGAGCGGACGCTCGTCAGGCTCCGCAGGGCAACCGCGCATGACCGCGCTCGATCGCCCGATGGCCACGCGGCAACCCGGCTGGCTGCGCATCGCGCCAGCGCTGTTCCTGCTGCTGTGGGCCAGCGGCTTCGTGTTCCTGAAGCTCGGCCTGCGCTATGCCGATCCGCTCACGTTTCTTGCGCTGCGCTATGCGTGCGTGGTCGCGGTGCTCGCCGGCCCGTTCCTGTGGCTGCGTCCCGCGTTGCCGCGCACGCCGCGCGAATGGCGCAACCTCGCCGTGGTCGGCCTGTTGCTGCAGGCCGGCTATTTCGCGTTCACGTACCTGAGCCTGAAGCTCGGCATGTCGGCCGGCGCCGTCGCGCTCGTCACGTCGCAGCAGCCGATCCTCGTCGGGCTGCTCGCGCCGATGATCGCCGGCGAACGCGTCGGCGCGCTGCGCTGGCTCGGGCTCGCGCTCGGCGCGGCAGGGGCGGTGCTGGTGATCCTCGCGCGCTCGTCGGTCGATATCGCTTCGCCGTGGGCACTCGCGTTCGCGCTGCTTGCGCTCGCGTGCATCACCGGCGGAACGCTGTGGGAAAAACGCTTCGGCACCGACGTGCATCCGGTCACCGCGAACCTCGTGCAGTACTCGGTCGGCCTCGCCGTCACCGCGCCGCTCGCGTTCGCGCTCGAACCGATGCACGTGGAATGGACGGCCGGCCTCGCCGGTTCGCTTGCCTACCTCGTCATCTGCAACTCGCTGATCGCGATCTCGCTGCTGCTCGCGATGGTGCGATACGGCGAGGCGTCGCGCGTGTCGGCGCTGTTTTTCCTGGTTCCGCCCGCGACCGCGTTGATCGCGCTGGTGGTGCTCGGCGAGACGATCGGCGCGCTCGCGTGGCCGGGCATGGCGCTGGCGGCGGCCGGGCTGCTTCTCGTGATGCGCTACTGAACCCAGGCGCCGTTCGCGTCTCACATATCGAGAAGGTGTCCCGGTAATTGACGCGAATTTCACGCGGCTCCTAGACTGGCCTGCATGACGCCGCGCCTCACGCGGCGCGACGATGCCGCGCACCGTGCGCGGCATCCGTACCGTCCTGCGAGACGCTGGAGACATGCCGATGACCGCTGCCGCCCCGCAGCTGCACGCCGCGACGATGCGGCGCCTGAACCTGCGTCTGATCCCGTTCCTGATGCTGCTGTACCTCGTCGCGTACATCGACCGCTCGAACATCTCGGTCGCGGCGTTGCAGATGAACGCCGATCTCGGCCTGAGCGCCGGAATGTACGGCCTCGGCGCGGGGCTGTTCTACGTGACCTACATCCTGTTCGAAGTACCGAGCAACCTGTTCCTCGCACGGGTCGGCGCACGCCGCTGGATCGCGCGGATCATGATCACGTGGGGCATCGTCGCGGCCGCGATGAGCGCCGTTCACACGCCGGGGCAGCTTTACGCGATGCGCCTGCTGCTCGGCGCGGCCGAAGCCGGTTTCACGCCCGGGATCATCTACTACCTGTCCGCGTGGTATCCGCAGAGCGACCGGGCGCGCGCGATGTCGTTCTTCTATATCGGCGCGACCCTCGCCTCCGTGATCGGGCTGCCGCTGTCCGGCGCGCTGCTGAACCTGAACGGCGTGCTCGGCATCGAAGGCTGGCGCTGGCTGTTCCTGCTCGAAGGCGTGCCCGCGCTGCTGCTCGGGTTCGTCGTGCTGCGCCGCCTGCCCGATACGCCCGCGCATGCGCGCTGGCTGCCGGCCGACGAGCGTGCGTGGCTCGAAGCGACGCTGCGCGACAGCGCGCCGCGCGAGCACCTGTCGCACGGCGCCGCGCTGCGGCGTGCGTTCGGCGACGGCAAGGTGTGGGCGCTCGCCGCATTCTGGCTGCTGCAGGCGTTCGGCACGATCGGCCTCACGCTGTTCCTGCCGCTGCTCGTGAAGAGCCTGTCGGGGCAGTCGAGCTTCGCGGTCGGCAGCCTGTCCGCGCTGCCGTTCCTGTTCGCGTGCGTCGCGATGTACGTGAACGGCCGCCATTCGGATCTCGGCGGCGAACGGGCGCTGCACCTCGGCGTGCCGATGCTGCTTGCCGGTGCGCTGCTGGTCGCGGCGATCTATACGCCGGCGCTGCCGGTCGCGTATGCGCTGCTCGTGCTCGCGGTCGGCTTCAACTGGGCCGCGACACCGGTGTTCTGGGCCGTGACGACGGAATACGTGTCGGGCCTTACGGCTGCCGCGTCGATCGCGCTGATCAACGCGGTCGCGAACATCGCGGGGCTCGCGCTGCCGCCGGTGATGGGGCGGATCAAGGACGTCACGCATTCGTACGATCTCGCGCTGCTGCTCGTCGCGGTCGCGTTGCTGGCGGGCGGCGTGCTCGCGTTGCGGATCGCGTCGCGGCGCACGATGCCGGTCGCGGCGGGGCGGGCCGGCTGAGCGGCTGGCGTGTGCGCTAGGTGGACGGGTAGCGGGCGACGGCCGTACGTGTTTTACGTCGCTGCGGCACAATCGGGCGGAGCACGCGCGCGCCGGGTGACCACCGGCGCGGCGCGCCGTTTCCGGACTTCTCGTCAAAGGCTCGCCCATGTCATCCCGCACCTACCTCGTCACCGGCGCATCGCGCGGCATCGGCCTCGCGATCAGCGCCACGCTCGCCCGACGCGGCCATCGCGTCATCGGCCTTGCGCGGCACGCGCAGGGCGTCGACTTCCCCGGCGAACTGCTCGCATGCGATCTGGCCGACATCGAGCGGACGGCCGAAGTACTTGCGCAGATCGGCGAACGTCACGACGTCGACGGCATCGTCAACAATGCAGGCATCGTGTTGCCGCAGCCGCTCGGGAAGATCGATTTCCAGTCGTTGCAGACCGTGTTCGATCTCAACGTGCGGGCCGCGATCCAGGTCACGCAGCACTTTGCCGATGCGATGAAGACGCGCGGGTACGGGCGCATCGTCAACATCTGCAGCCGCGCGATTTTCGGCAGCCTCGATCGCACAGCGTATTCGGCCGCGAAGAATGCGCTCGTCGGTTGCACGCGCACGTGGGCGCTCGAACTCGCCGAGCATGGCGTGACCGTCAACGCGGTGGCACCCGGCCCGATCGAGACGGAACTGTTCCGCCAGACGCGGCCGGTCGGCAGCGAAGCCGAGCGCAAGGTGCTCGCGACGATCCCCGCGCGCCGGCTCGGGACGGCCGACGACGTCGCGGCCGCGATTGCGTTCTTCTTGTCCGACGAAGCCGGCTTCGTCACCGGGCAGGTGCTGTCGGTGGACGGCGGCGGCAGCCTCGGCGGGCGCAGCTGACACGCGTCGGCGCGGTGCGTGGCGAACGGCGCGCATCGCATATTCCCGCACCCCGTTAGCATGTGACGAATCCGACTTTGGGCGCCGCGCGGGCGACGCTAAGATCGCCGATCCCTCAGATCGAGCGTCAACAATAATGAAAAAGTCCGCTGCGCCGTTGCATGCTTTCCGTTTCCGTGTCGTCTGCGCCGCGATCGCCGGCGCGGTGTCGCTGGCGTCGTGCGGCGGCGTCGACAGCGATGCGCCGTCGTCCCAGGCCGACGTCACGCCGGCTCCGACGCCGACCCAGGCCGCGAAACGCCCGAACATCCTGTACATCATGGCCGACGATCTCGGCTATTCCGACATCCATGCGTTCGGCGGCGAGATCAACACGCCCAACCTCGATGCGCTCGTCGCGTCGGGCCGCATCCTGTCGAACCATCACACGGGCACTGTCTGCGCGATCACGCGGGCAATGCTGGTGTCGGGCACCGATCACCACCTCGTCGGCGAAGGCACGATGGGCGTGCCGACCGACGAGCGGCGCGGGCTGCCCGGCTACGAGGGCTACCTGAACGATCGCGCGCTGTCGTTCGCGCAACTGCTGAAGGACGCCGGCTATCACACGTATATCGCGGGCAAGTGGCACATCGGCTCGGGGATCGTCGGCAGTGCGACGGGCAGCGGCCAGACGCCCGACCAGTGGGGCTTCGAACGCAGCTACGTGCTGCTGGGCGGCGCGGCGACGAACCACTTCGCGCACGAGCCGGCCGGCTCGTCGAACTACACGGAAGACGGCCGTTACGTGCAGCCAGGCCAGCCCGGGCAGCCGGGCGGCACGGGCGGCAGCCCGGCCGTGTTCTATTCGACCGACTTCTATACGCAGAAGCTGATCTCGTACATCGATTCGAACAAGCGCGACGGCAAGCCGTTCTTCGCGTACGCGGCGTACACGTCGCCGCACTGGCCGCTGCAGGTGCCCGATCCGTGGCTGCACAAATATGCGGGCGTGTACGACGCCGGCTACGACGCGATCCGCAACGCGCGGATCGCACGACAGAAGGCACTCGGCCTGATTCCGGCCGACTTCAGGCCGTTCGACGGCCTGCCCGAGACGACGGTCGCGTCGCCCGCCACCGCGAACAACGGCACCGCGAACGCGAAATACGTGAGCGCCGTGCATTCGGCCGCGGACGGGTACGGCGACTACGGCCCCGGCAAGGTCGACAAGCTGTGGTCGAGCCTGTCGCCGGCCGAGCGCAAAGCGCAGGCGCGCTACATGGAGATTTATGCGGGAATGGTCGAGAACCTCGACTACAACATCGGCCTGCTGATCCAGCACCTGAAGGACATCGGCGAATACGACAACACGTTCATCATGTTCCAGTCGGACAACGGCGCGGAAGGCTGGCCGATCGACGGCGGCGCGGACCCGACCGCGACCGATACCGCGAACGGGCAGGAGCCGATCTATTCGACGCTCGGCACCGACAACGGCAAGCAGAACGCGCAGCGCCTGCAGTACGGGCTGCGCTGGGCCGAAGTGAGCGCGTCGCCGTTCCGGCTCACGAAGGGCTATTCGGCCGAAGGCGGCGTATCGACGCCGACGATCGTGCGGTTGCCGGGGCAGTCGCAGCCGTTGCCGACGCTGCGCGCATTCACGCACGTGACCGACAACACGGCGACGTTCCTCGCGGTAGCGGGCGTCACGCCGCCGTCGCAGCCGGCGCCGCCGCTCGTCAACACGCTGACGGGCGTCGACCAGAACAAGGGCAAGGTGGTCTACAACAACCGCTACGTGTATCCGGTCACGGGCCAGTCGCTGCTGCCGGTGCTCACGGGCTCGGCGACGGGCGAAGTGCATACGGCGCCGTTCGGCGACGAAGCGTACGGCCGCGCTTACCTGCGCAGCGCCGACGGCCGCTGGAAGGCACTGTGGACCGAGCCGCCGCTCGGGCCGGTCGACGGTCACTGGCAGTTGTACGACCTCGCGTCGGATCGCGGCGAGACGACCGACGTGTCCGCGCAGAACCCGTCGGTGATCGGTACGCTCGTTGACCAGTGGAAGGCCTACATGAGCAACGTCGGCGGCGTCGAGCCGCTGCGTCCGCGCGGCTACTACTGATACCGGGGACGACACGATGCGGTTCCGCTTCTGGACGACCGGCGCGGCGCTTGCCGCCACGCTGTTCGCCGCCGCGTTCGCGGTGGGCTATGCGAATCCGGCGGCGCCGGCCGGCGGCGCGTTCGACGACCTCAATCACGGCCGCGCGCTCGCGCCGCTCGGCTCGGAACGCCAGTGCGAACGCTACTCGGGGCTGCCGGCGAAGTGGCGCGACGACCCGCAGGCGGGGATGGTGCACCTGCGCGGCGGCGCGTTCGTGTTCGGCAGCACGCGCGGCTATGCGGACGAGCGTCCGGTCGGCGACGGCCGCACGCGCGTCGGCGGCTTCTGGATCGACCAGACCGACGTGACGATCGCGCAGTTCGCCGCGTTCGTGCAGGCGACCGCGTACGTGACCGAGGCCGAGCAGCAGGGCGGCGCGGCCGTGTTCCATGTGCCGACGCGCGACGAGATGAATGCGCGCGACCTCGCGTGGTGGTCGTGGGTGAAGGGCGCGTCGTGGCGCCATCCGCGCGGGCCCGGCAGCGATGTCGACGGGCTCGGCAACCTGCCGGTGACGCTCGTCACGCAGCGCGATGCGCTCGCGTATGCACGCTGGCTCGGCCGCGACCTGCCGACCGAGGCCGAATGGGAGTACGCGGGCAAGGCCGGCCGCGACGACGCATCGCTGGATGCAGCGCCGCGCGATGCGCAGGGCAAGCCGGCCGCAAACTACTGGCAGGGTGCCTTCCCGGTGCTCGATACGGCCGAGGACGGCCATGCGGGGCTCGCGCCGGTCGGCTGCTATGCGGCGAACGGCTTTCGGCTGTACGACATGATCGGCAACGCGTGGGAATGGACGAAGGACGCGTACACGGGCCCGCACCAGTCGCATACGAACGGCGACACGGCGGCCGTCGCACCGCCGACGCGCCGGCACGATACGCCGATGGTCATCAAGGGCGGCTCGTTCCTGTGCTCGCGCGATTACTGCGTGCGCTATCGCGCGTCGTCGCGCGAACAGCAGGAAGCGGATCTCGGCGCGTCACACATCGGGTTTCGCACGATTCTGAGGGATGCATCATGACGCAGGGTGTCGTGCGATTCGTTTCGGTGTGGCTGCTGGCTGCATGCGGTGTCGTGCATCAGGGGGCCGCGATTGCAGCGGAAGCGGCTGAACCGGCCGTGCGGGTCGGCGTGACGCGCGGCGTGCATGCGCAGATCCTCGACGAAGTGAAGCGGGTGGTCGCCGCGCGAGGACTCGGTATCGACGTCGTCGAATTCGACGATGCGTCGCGTATCGACACGGCGCTTGCCGACGGCCGGATCGACGCGGCCAGCTTCGAGGACGCGCAGCAGCTCGCTGCAACGCGCGCACAGAAGCGCTACGCATTGACCGACGTCGCGCCGACCGTCACATTGCCGATGGCGTTCTATTCGCGCAAGCTCAGGAGTCTGAACGAACTGCAACCGGGCGCGACGGTGGTGCTTCCCGCCGATCCGCGCGGGATGGCGCGAGCGCTCGTGCTGCTGCAGAACGACACGCTGGTGACGCTGCGCGAAAAGGCCGGCCTGCACGCGACGCTGCGCGACGTGACGGGCAACCGGCTCGGGCTGAAGCTCGTCGCGCTGCGTCGCGACCGGCTCTACGCGGCGCTCGATACGGCCGCGTTCGTCGCGATCGACAGCGACGAGGCGGCCCGGGCCGGGCTGCAGCCCGCGCGCGACAGCATCAGCCTCGAGGATGCCCGCTCGCCGTATGCGAATGTGCTGACGGTGCGCAACGCCGATCGCGCGAAGCCGTGGGTCGCGCAGCTCGTCGCCGCGTATCACTCGGACGACGTCGCACGCTTCATCCTCACGCGTTACCAGGATTCGGTGCGGCGGCCGTGGTAGAGACTTATCTGCTCTCGTGCAACGCGTGCGGCCGCTGCTGCAACAGCGCGCCGACGCTGTCGTTGCGCGAACTGTTCCGGCATCGGCATCGCTTCGTCGGCGCGCTGACGATCCGCCGCGTGCCGAAGCGGCGGATCGGCGAGCGCTGGCGTGCAGGCGGGCGCGAACATGTATTCGATGCGGAGGATGTCGCGGCGTCCGATGCGCTGTCGGATCGGCTGTTCCACCGGATTGGCGGCACGAAGGGCGAATGGATCGCGCTGACGTTGCAGGGCTACGACTATCCGTCGCTCGGCCGTTGCGCGGCGCTGGCCGACGATGGCCGCTGCAGCGTGCAGGCGAACAAGCCGTCGATCTGCAGCGCGGTGCCGCTCGATCCGATGCTGCCGGACCGGCTGCAGTCGCGCGTGCTCGCCGCGCGGCGTGACGACGCGGCATGGCTGGGCGCGAACTGTATCGTCGAAGCGGCGAGCGCGCCATCTTCCGTTGAATCGTCATTCCCGGTTCCGCTGGTGACGGCCGGACAGGTCGCCGACCGCGCAGCGCTCGACACCCATCGCGATGCGCTTGCGTTCGAGCGTGCGGTGTGGCGCGATGCCGTGTTCGCTTCGTTGACCGATGGCGGGCAGGACGTGCGCCAGACGCTGTCGCGGCTCGCGCCGGGCGGCTACCTGACCGTGTCGATCGTGCCGGTGCTGCTCACCGCGGCGTCCGTTTCCGCACATTGTCGCGCGCTGTGCATCGACTTCATCGACGCGCAGCTTGCGTTGATCGGCGTAACCATCGAAGCGGCACTCGCGCGCAGGCGCGCCGACGACCGGCCAGCGACGCACGAATTGCGCGGCTTCGCGCAGGCGCTCGAGCGGGCGCGACGGGCGCTCGTGGCGATGCCGCTACCCGCAGCCGGCGCGCGTGACGATGCGCTGCGAATCGATGCGTGGCTCGACGATCGGTTTGACGCCGGTCCGCTCGCCGCCTGACGATCGCGGCGCGCCGCGCGTGCCTTACACTTGGCGCTCTTTCAACCGTCTCCGATGGAGCGTGCATGTACGCGTCGACCTTCATTTTCCGTGCCGGGCAGTACGACGACGAATTCCATCGGCTCGACGGGCAGATCGCCGACATGGCGCGCGCGACGCCCGGCTATCTCGGCGAGGAGACGTGGGAGAACCCGGCAGCCGGGTTGATCCAGAACGTCTACTACTGGGAGTCCGAAGCCGCGCTGCAGCAGTTGATGCAGCATCCCGCGCATCTCGAAGCGAAAGCGAAGCAGTCACGCTGGCTGGACGGTTATCGCGTCGTGATTTCGAAGGTGCTGCGCGAGTACGGCGACGGCAAGCTGACGCAGCCGCATGCGGGGCAATCCGCGTGACAGGCTGTCTGATTCATTTCTTTCGCATTACATATAAATAACGCAGATGCACGCCCGCATTCGTCTGCAGGTTTCGGCGGCGTCGCGTGCAATCAATTCTTCATCAAGCATGGCTAAGGTGGCGGGGCTTCACGTCGTCAGTCTGTCCACAACAACATCCCCACTCGATGTCGTACGGAGCCTTGTCCATGCCGAATGTCGCCTTGTCCGCGAAGCGCCGCCGCACGCTGCGCAATCGAACCGTTCCCGCTGTTGCACTCACGCTGATCGCCGCGAGCATCGGCGCGCAGGCCGCCCCGAATGACGGCGGCGACAGCCGCTTCGCACCCGGTTTCGTGCCGGGCTTCCTGGTGCTGAGCCGCAGCGTCTACGACAACGTGTCAGCCAACGTGCAGCCCGGCGCGATCCTGCCGCCGAACTGCGCGAAGACCACCGGCGGTTGCAGCGCGGCGTCCGGCGCACCGAACGACGGCACCTACCCGGCCGTGTGGAACAACGACCGCTATGACGGCAGCTTCGGCATCACGTCGCGCATCTTCCTCGACCAGATCACGCCGGCGGGCGGCACGGTCGGCACGCTCGAAGTGCCGAACAGCCTGCAGAAGGGTTTCGCGCACGACCAGATGGTGACGAGCTTCAGCTCGAAGTCGGAACTCGGCCTGCACCTGTCGGCCGACGGAAATTACCTGACGTTCATGGGTTACGTCGCGCCGGTCAACGCGATCGACGTGTCGAACTCGAACACGCCGCTCGCGGTCGATACGACGAACCCGGACGGGCAGAACTTCTATCGCGCGATCGCGCGCGTCGATCGTCACGGCCATTTCCGTTTCACCGAGACGAATGCCTACAGCGGCAACAACGGCCGCGCGGCGATCCTGAACAACCGCGATGGCCGCGAGATCTACTACACGTCGGGCAACGCGGGCAACGGCGCGAATCCGCAACCGGACAACGTGATCCTCGGCGCGGGCGCGCAGTTCATCGACGGCGCGAAGCATCACGAAGCGCAGCAGGATCCGGGCGTACCGACGCCGCTCGCGAGCTTCTCGGTCACGGAACTCGGCGCGAAGGCCGACAAGATCGGCAAGGACGACAACTTCCGCGGCATCGCGGTGCACGACAACGTCGTGTACTACACGAAGGGCAGCGGCAACAACGGCGTGAATACCGTGTACTTCGTCGATACGACCGGCACCGCGTGCCCGTCGGGTGTCGGCGTGCCGTCGCCGAAGGCCGTGCTGCCGACGGCGCCGCTCGCCGTCAACGCCGCCACGCTGCAGACGGCAGGCGTGCCGAACAACATGTGCGTGCTGGCAGGCTTCCCGGCCACGCCGAACAAGACTGCGACGACGCTGTCCTACCCGTTCGGGATGTGGTTCGCCGACGCGAACACGCTGTACGTCGCGGATGAGGGCGACGGCTACACGGGCGGCCAGGACCTGTACACGCATGCGGCCGCACAGACGGGCGCCGGCCTGCAGAAGTGGGTGTACGACGCAGGCGCGAAGCAGTGGAAGCTCGCGTACACGCTGCAGAACGGGCTGGGCCTCGGCCAGCCGTATTCGGTGGCCGGCTACCCTGTCGGCAGCAACGCGGCGACCGGCCTGCCGTGGGCACCGGCGACGGCCGGCCTGCGCAACCTGACGGGCCGCGTCGAGCATGACGGCACGGTGACGATCTGGGCGATTACGTCCACGGTCAGCGGCAACGGTGACATCGGCGCCGATCCGAACCGTCTCGTCGCGGTGCGCGACGTGCTGCGCAACACGAGCGCGACGACGGCCGCCACCGAGAAGTTCGCGGTACTGCGTACGGCGAAGTTCGCGGAAGTGCTGCGCGGCATCTCGTTCGCACCGGGCACGGATACGGGGCGGTCGCACTGACGCCGACGCAGGTGATGCCCGGCCGGTTCCGGGCCCTGTATGCGCGGCCGCCTGTTCCGGCGGCCGTGCTTCCTGGCGCTATCGACACGCGGCGTCAGCCGGCCCGTTGCGTTTCGTCGCCGTTCGGCGTCGCCTGCACCGCGCGCTCCCAGATCGGGAACGCCGCATTCTGGATCGACGTCTGCGCATCGATGACCTTGCGGTGATCGATGCCGGGCAGGTCGAGCAGCCGGTCGACGGCTGCCTTTGCGCCTTCTGCATCCTGCGGGAATCCGCACGCGAGCTGCTTGTCCGCATCGAACAGAAGCCACCAGATGTCGGACACGAAGGGCCCCTGGTCGTTGGTTTCGATCAGGATCGCACCGAGGTCGGTCAGCGCGATGCCGCGCGTCGTCCCGGTCTGGTCGGTCGACTCGATGCGTGTGTCGGTCGCGGTCACGCGCCAGCCGCTCGAACGGGCGGGCGGCCGGGCCGATGGCGGTGCGACGCCCGGTTGAGCAGGGGTGTTCAGGTCGGTCGGGACGGCCGCATCAATGGCATCAATAGCATCGACGGCACCACCCGGCACCGCGCCGGCTTTCCACCCGCGCCCGTCGATCCACGGCAACGCGGCGGCGGCGATCGTCGCCGCGATCCACAGGTAGTACCCGGCGCCGAACGTGCTGATCGTTTCGTAGTTCGCGTCGGTCGGTATCGTGTGCCACCCGATCGCAAAGGCCACGGCCACGGCGAGCAGCGCGGACACGATGCGGTTCGGTTTGATCAGCGCGGCGACGAGCAGCGGGTTGCCGAGCCACGCGAACTGCAGGTCGAGGATCGCGAGCGGGCCGAGCGCCAGCACCGTGTACCCGCGCCACCAGCTCACCGCGCCGGCCGCATTCGGCGGTTCGGCCGCGACGGGCAGCAGCAGCGATGCGACATACAGCGCGACGATCACGACACGCGCGAGGTTCAGGCGGGGAGAAGCGGAGCGTATCGGCATGTTGCCTTCTTGTCGTGCAGGATCATGCGGAGCGGTGAACGCCGGACGGCCGTGCCGTCATTCACGATGCGCGACGCCAGTTCAGTGTATCGACGCGCCGCACGCGATTGTGGGCGATTCGCGCGGCGATGTCGAACGCGTCATCCGGCGCTTCAAGGTCAAAGCGCCTCGACCAGCAACCGCTTGCTCTTCTCGCAATACTCGTGACAGGCGGCCCGCGCGGCGATCGACGCGCCGTGCACGAACCTGGGCGCATCCGCGCGCCGCGACATCGACACGACGATCGACGGCGGCGACGGCTGCAGCGGCAGCTCGACGACTTCGCCGCTCTCGATCAGCGCGTCGACGAACAGCACCGGAATCGCGGCGACGCCGAAGCCGTCGCGCACCAGCTGGACGATCACCGAGATCGACGGCGAGCCGGTGATGCGCGTATCCGACAGCGGCACGCCATGGGCGTGCGCGAGCGTGCGGACGATGTCTTCCAGCGCGCGATGGGGGGCGGTGCCGCGTCCGTAGGTGAGGATCGGCTGGCGCAGCACCTGCCGCGCGAGGCCCGTGCGCGTGTTCGGCAGCAGCCCCGTGCGCGCGATCCAGCGCACCGGGTAGTTCGCGAGCGCGTCGCACACCACCGACGCCTCGTCGCTGCCTTCCACGCGGATGATCAGGTCGAGTTCGCCGGCCATCAGCCGGCGCTGCAGCACGACGCTCACGTCGACGGTCAGGTCGATTTCCAGCTGCGGATAGTCGGCCGCCAGCCGCCGCATGTAGTGCGGGAGCCAGCTGTGCACGACGGTCTCGATCACGCCGAGCCGCAGCTTGCCGCGCAGCGCGCTTTCGCCGGACGCGGCGGCCTGCAGTTCCTGCGTGGCCTCGACCACGGCCTTCGCATAGCCGAGCAGGTATTCGCCGTTCGGCGTGAGCCGGAATTCGCGGCTGTCGCGATCGACGAGTATCGTCTGCAGTTCGTCCTCGAGTGCTTTCAGGCGCTGCGAGATCGCGGCCGGCGTCGCATGCAGCGCGGCTGCCGTCGTGCGGAAGTTGCGCAGCTTCGCGAGCGTGACGAAAGTTTCGAGAAAACGCGTGTTCATGGCGGTCGGGCGAAGGGTCGATGCGCAGCTTGCCGGTGAGGAAAAGTGAACGGGACCGGGGAAAACCCGGAGATCCGTTAAGAAATTCTATACAAGAGTCGCAAAAAAACTCGTTGGCGACAAAATTTTTTCTTTTCTATTCTTCGCCGTATCCGATGACATACCGCCGTCGTCCCGACGCCACCCCGACCTGCGACCGAACCTCATGACGCCTTCCGAATTCCGCCAGTCCGTGCGCCACGGCGCATTCCGCGGCCCGACCGCCGGCCATTGCGGCCCGTTTGCGCAAGCGAACCTCGCGATCCTGCCCGACGCGTATGCGCACGATTTCCTGCGCTTCTGCCAGGCGAACCCGAAGGCATGCCCGTTGCTGGGCGTCGGCGAACCGGGCGCGTTCCGGATCGACGCGCTCGGCGAGGACCTTGACATCCGCACCGACGTGCCGAGCTACAACGTGTACCGCGACGGCCGGCTGACCGAGCGCGTCGAGTCGCTGGAAGCGCTGTGGCGCGACGACTTCGTCGTGTTCGCGATCGGCTGCTCGTTCTCGTTCGAGGACATGCTCGCCCGTGAAGGGATCGGCCTGCGCCACGTCGAGGAGGGGCGCAACGTGCCGATGTACCGCACGTCGATCCCGAACCGCCGCGCGGGGATCTTCGGCGGCCAGCTGGTCGTGTCGATGCGGCCGATGCGCGGCGCCGACGCGATCCGCGCGGTGCAGATCACGAGCCGGTTCCCGGGCGTGCACGGTGCGCCGATCCATATCGGCCACCCGCAGGAACTCGGTATCGCGGATCTGAACGCACCCGAATTCGGCGATGCCGTGACGATCCGCGACGGCGAGCTGCCGGTGTTCTGGGCATGCGGCGTGACCCCGCAAACCGCGCTGATGGACGCGAAGCTGCCGATCGCGATCGCGCATACGCCCGGCCACATGCTGATGACCGACATCACGAACGCATCGCTGGCCGTATTCTGAGTTCCGGGCCGGCCAACGGCCTCGCACGATTCACCGCACGCACGATCGCCATTCGGCGGCGCATAACGACAGGAGCACCACCATGGAAAGCAAGACCCTCGCGGCCCCCGCCGCGGAGCCCGCGAGCCCCGAGCGCAACGGCCTGTTCTCGTGGTACGCGGACGCGCAGCCGCGCGAGCGCCGCGCGTTCTGGAGCTGCAAGGTCGGCTACATGCTCGACGGGATGGACACGCAGATGCTGTCGTTCGTGATCCCGACGCTCGTCGCGACCTGGGGCATCTCGCTCGCCGACGCCGGCTTCATCGGCACGATCACGCTGCTCGCGTCGGCGCTCGGCGGCTGGATCGCCGGCATCCTGTCCGACCGGATCGGCCGCGTGCGCACGCTGCAGCTCACGGTGCTGTGGTTCGCGGTGTTCACCGCGCTGTGCGGGCTCGCGCAGAACTACCACCAGCTGGTCGCGGCGCGCGCGCTGATGGGCTTCGGCTTCGGCGGCGAATGGACGGCCGGCGCGGTGCTGATCGGCGAAGTGATCCGCGCGCGCGACCGCGGCAAGGCGGTCGGCCTCGTGCAGTCGGGCTGGGCGATCGGCTGGGGGCTGTGCGCGCTGCTGTATGCGCTGCTGTTCTCGGTGCTGCCGGCCGAGCAGGCGTGGCGCGGGCTGTTCCTCGTCGGGCTTGCACCGGCGCTGCTGGTCGTCGTGATCCGTCGCTACGTGAAGGAGCCGGATGTCTACGAGAAAGAGAAGGCCGCGCAGGCGAAAGTGGCCGACGCGCCGCGCATGACCGAGATCTTCGCGCCGAAGCTGATCACGACGACGCTGCGCGCGGCGCTGCTGACGACGGGCGCGCAGGGCGGCTACTACGCGATCACCACGTGGCTGCCGACCTTCCTGAAGACCGAGCGGCACCTGACCGTGATGGGCACCGGCGGCTATCTCGCGATGATCATCTTCGGTTCGTGGGTCGGCTACCTGACGAGCGCGTACCTGACCGACCGGCTCGGCCGCAAGCCGAACTTCATCCTGTTCGCGGTCGGCTCGATGGTGATCGCGTTCGCGTACACGTCGCTGAACCTGACCAACGCGTCGATGCTGTGGCTCGGCTTCCCGCTCGGCTTCTTCGCATCGGGCATCTTCTCGGGGATGGGCGCGTTCCTCACCGAGCTGTTCCCGACCCGCGTGCGCGGCTCCGGCCAGGGCTTCTGCTACAACGTGGGCCGCGCGATCGGTGCGCTGTTCCCGTTCCTGATCGGCGCGCTGTCGAAGCAGTACGGGCTCGGCATGAGCATCGGCATCTTCGCGGTCGCCGCCTACGGCGTGGTGATCGTCGCCGCGCTGACGCTGCCCGAGACCCGCGGCCGCGAGCTCGACGCCGCGTAAGCGGCCGGGCGGCCGGCCCTTCGTTTTCCTTCCCCTGTTCATCGACACCGTGACACGGCGCGCGACGCGCGCCGTGCGGCGGCGTTCGTCCCTCGATTCAACGACGCATCGACCCGACATCATGACTGACCGACACCTTTCCCCCGTTCCCTCCGACGCTGCGCGCTGGCAATTCTGGATCGACCGCGGCGGCACGTTCACCGACATCGTCGCGCGCCGGCCCGACGGCACGCTCGTCACGCACAAGCTGCTGTCGGAGAACCCCGAGCAATACCGCGACGCGGCCGTGGCCGGCATTCGCCACCTGCTCGGCCTCGCGGCAGGCGAGCCGATCACGCCCGCGCACGTCGACATGGTGAAGATGGGCACGACGGTCGCGACCAACGCACTGCTCGAGCGCAAGGGCGAACGCACCGCGCTCGCGACGACGCGCGGCTTTCGCGACGTGCTGCGCATCGCGTACCAGAACCGGCCGCGCCTGTTCGATCTCGACATCGTGCTGCCCGATGCGCTGTACGAAACCGTCGTCGAGATCGACGAGCGCGTCGGCGCGCACGGCGATGTGGTCGTGCCGCTCGACGTTCAGGGCGCCGAAGCGTCGCTGCGCCGCGTGTTTGACAGCGGCGTGCGTGCGCTCGCGATCGTGCTGATCCACGGCTATCGCTATACCGCGCACGAACGCGCGCTGGCGGAACTCGCGCGCCGCATCGGCTTCACGCAGGTATCGGTGTCGCACGAGGTGTCGCCGCTGATGAAGATGGTGTCGCGCGGCGATACGACGGTGGTCGACGCGTACCTGTCGCCGATCCTGCGCCGCTATGTCGAGCAGGTCGCGCACGAGATGCCGGGCGTGAACCTGCAGTTCATGCAGAGCAGCGGCGGCCTGACGCGCGCCGATGCGTTCCAGGGCAAGGACGCGATCCTGTCGGGGCCGGCGGGCGGCATCGTCGGGATGGTGCGGGCCGCGCGCGCGGCCGGCTTCGGCCAGGTGATCGGCTTCGACATGGGCGGCACGTCGACCGACGTGTCGCACTACAACGGCGAATTCGAGCGCGAGTTCGAGACGCAGGTGGCCGGCGTGCGGATGCGCGCGCCGATGATGAGCATCCACACGGTCGCGGCCGGCGGCGGCTCGGTGCTCGGCTTCGACGGCGCGCGGCTGCGCGTCGGGCCCGAATCGGCCGGCGCGAACCCGGGGCCGGCCGCGTACCGGCGCGGCGGCCCGCTGACGGTGACCGACTGCAACGTGATGCTCGGCAAGATCCAGCCCGATCATTTTCCGCGCGTGTTCGGCCCGCATGCGGACGAACCGCTCGACCGCGACGGCGTGGTCGCGAAGTTCGCGGCGCTCGCCGACGAGATCCATGCGGCGACGGGGCGGCGCGAGACGCCCGAGGCGCTGGCCGAAGGCTTCCTGGAGATCGCGATCGGCAGCATGGCGAACGCGATCAAGAAGATCTCCGTGCAGCGCGGCCACGACGTGTCGCGCTACGTACTGACGACGTTCGGCGGCGCGGGCGGCCAGCACGCGTGCGGCGTGGCCGATGCGCTCGGGATGACGCAGGTGTTCGCGCATCCGCTCGCGGGCGTGCTGTCCGCGTACGGGATGGGCCTCGCCGACCAGACCGCGATGCGCGAGCGCGCGGTCGAGGCCGTGCTGTCCGATGCGTCGCTGCCGGCGCTGAACGCGGCGCTCGACCGGCTGGCCGACGAGGCGGTCGGCGCGCTGCTCGAACAGGGCGTGCCGCCGGAGCGGATCGCGACCGAGCGGCGCGTGCACCTGCGCTACCAGGGCACCGATTCGGCGCTCGATGTGGCGGCCGGCAGCGTCGACGCGATGCAGCAGGCGTTCGAGGCCGCGTACCGGCAGCGCTACGCGTTCCTGATGCCCGGCACGCCGCTCGTCGCCGAGCTTGCGTCGGTCGAGGCGATCGGCCGCTCCGACGCGCCGGTCGACATCGCGCCGCTCGCGCCGCGCGGCGCAGGCGACGCCGTCGCGCCGCGCGCCGATTCCGCGGTGCGCTTCTATTCCGGCGGCCAGTGGCACGACGCGGCGCTCTACGTGCGCGACACGCTGCTCGCCGGCGATGCGATCGACGGCCCGGCGATCGTCGCGGAGAAGAACGGCACGACCGTCGTCGAGCCCGGCTGGCGCGCGGAGATGACCACGCAGGGCAACCTCGTGCTGACGCGCACGACGCCGCTGCCGACGCGCCGCTCGCTCGGCACCGATGCCGACCCGGTGCGGCTCGAGATCTTCAACAACCTGTTCATGTCGATCGCCGAGCAGATGGGGCTGCGGCTGCAGAACACCGCGTACTCGGTGAACATCAAGGAGCGGCTCGACTTCTCGTGTGCGATCTTCGACGGCGAAGGCAACCTGATCGCGAACGCGCCGCACATGCCCGTGCACCTCGGCTCGATGGGCGAGAGCATCCGCACGGTGATCGAGTGCAACCGCGGCCGGATGCGCGACGGCGACGTGTTCATGCTGAACGACCCGTATCACGGCGGCACGCACCTGCCGGACGTGACGGTCATCACGCCGGTGTTCGCGGACGGCTCGGACGCGCCGCTGTTCTACGTCGGCTCGCGCGGCCACCACGCGGACATCGGCGGGACGACGCCGGGCTCGATGCCGCCCGATTCGACGCATATCGACGAGGAGGGCGTGCTGATCGACAACTGGCAGCTCGTGTCGGCCGGCGTGCTGCGCGATGCCGACACGCGCGCGCTGCTCGCGTCGGGCCGCTACCCGGCGCGCAACGTCGAGCAGAACATGGCCGACCTGCGCGCGCAGGTCGCCGCGAACCAGAAGGGTGTCGACGAGCTGCGCCGGATGGTCGCGCAGTTCGGCCGCGACGTCGTGCTCGCGTTCATGGGGCACGTGCAGGACAACGCGGAGGAAGCCGTGCGGCGCGTGATCGGCGCACTGCAGGACGGCGCGTATCGCTACCCGCTCGACAACGGCGCGGAGATTCGCGTCGCGATCCGCGTCGACCGCGCGGCGCGGCGTGCCGAAATCGATTTCACCGGCACGTCCGCGCAGCTCGACAACAACTTCAACGCGCCGAAGGCCGTGTGCATGGCCGCCGTGCTGTACGTGTTCCGCACGCTGGTGGGCGACGACATCCCGCTGAACGCCGGCTGCCTGAAGCCGCTGACGGTGATCGTGCCGGCCCGCTCGATGCTGAACCCCGAATATCCGGCGGCCGTCGTGTCGGGCAACGTCGAGACGTCGTCGGCGATCACCAATGCGCTGTACGGCGCGCTCGGCTGCGTTGCGTCGAGCCAGGGAACGATGAACAACTTCACGTTCGGCAACGATCAATACCAGTACTACGAGACGATCGCGGGCGGCAGCGGCGCGGGTGACGGCTTTGCGGGCGTGGGCGCGGTGCAGACGCACATGACGAACTCGCGGCTCACCGATCCGGAGGTGCTCGAATGGCGCTACCCGGTGCGGCTCGATTCGCACCGGATCCGCGCCGGCTCGGGCGGCGGCGGGCGCTGGCGCGGTGGCGACGGCGCGGTGCGGCGGATCCGCTTCCTCGCGCCGATGACCGCGTCGATCCTGTCGAACAACCGGATCCACGCGCCGTTCGGCGCGGCGGGCGGCGAAGCGGGCGCGCTCGGCCGCAACACGATCGAGCGGGTGGACGGCACGGTCGAGGCGCTCGACCACATCGCCCGCGCGCAGATGGCGCCGGGTGACGTGTTCGTCGTCGAAACGCCGGGCGGCGGCGGATACGGCGCGGCAGGCTGAGCCGTGCCCCGGCGCGGACATCCGCGCCGGGGCACGGAAAACATTGCAGCCGACTGTGGAATAAAACAACGCATTCACGCACAAACGGAATCAAAAATGACCCAAAGTCGGATCGCCGGAAAGCGATCCGACCCTGACGCCGCCGGGCATTCCCCGACGCGTCGCGGAATGCCGTAACAGACCACAAACGCCCGCCTGGAAAGGCACTCAGCCGATTCCGCCCGCTGGGTCCCGCCCCGCCGCAACCCGTCTTTCGCAAGTCGCCAATCATGAAAAATCCGGCTTGCCAATCGAGTCCCGATTCCTTGACACTCTGCTCTAAATGTGAGTGCCAATCCTCATCGTCATTTGATAAGATGGCTCTCATCATTCGTTAGGCAGAACCTGCGCGCATCACGCGCGAACGCCGGGTCGCATTAGTTGGAAACAAGTACGGGACGAGGGCCGTTGTCACGGCAATTACGGCTGACCTGCCGGGAACGCGCACTGCGCGGCCCGGGAAGGCGGTCGGCCAACTCGCCTCCGTCTACACTGTGCGTTTTTTCTGGATCGGGGCGTGTTCATGGACGACGAAAACGATAGCGCGGTGCTCGAAGCGCATGTCGGTACGCGCAGCCCCTGCTGGCGCCTCGGCAGCGACAGCAATGCGCTCGAGCTGGCGGCCGTCCGCGGCCTGACCAACGTCGCCGTGGCGCTGACGGTCGAGCAGGCCGCACGCATCCGTGCGTTGACGGGCGTCACGTCGCACCTCGTGCTCGACATCGCGCTGTTCGGCAATTCGGTCAGCCTCCATCTCGTCGGCCGGAAGGTCAACACGACCGACTGGGCCGGCACGGCCTCCGCCTATTCCGATACCGTATCCGTCGCCGACGACCTGTCGCACGGGCTCGCATTCGCCGAGCAGGTCGTGTCCGAAGTGAATTCGCTCGTCGTGATCCTCGACCGCAACGGGATGGTGCAGCGCTTCAACCGCCTGTGCGAGGAAGTGACGGGCAAGCGCGAGGTCGACGTGATCGGCCGCAGCGCGTTCGAGCTGTTCATGAGCCCCGAGCAGGGCGCGCAGTCGCGCAGCAACATCACCGGCTTTTTCGCGAGCAACCAGTCGTACGCGGTCGAGCGCTACATCAACACGGTCAACGGGCCGCGCCTGTTCCAGTTCCGCAACAAGTTCGTGCAGAGCGGCAGCGGCATCGACGAGCAGTTCCTGATCTGCTCGGGCATCGACATCACCGAGGAGCGCAACGCGCAGCAGCGCCTCACCGAACTCGCGAACACCGACGTGCTGACCGGGCTGCCGAACCGCCATGCGATCAGCGAGCGCATCCGCGCGGCGATCGACGCGGAGCGCGCCGAGACGCGCGGCCAGGTCGGCATCCTGTTCCTCGACCTCGACAACTTCAAGCGCGTCAACGATCACTACGGGCACATCACCGGCGATCGCCTGCTGCAGGACGTGTCGGCGATCATCAGCGGCTGCCTGCCGTCCGGCGCGACGCTCGCGCGGCTCGGCGGCGACGAATTCCTCGTGCTGTTCGAGCACGGCACGCGGCCGCTGCTCGAAGCGACCGCGCAGATCATTCTCGAACGGCTGCGCACGCCGATCCATCTCGGGCTGATGGAGGTCTACACGAGCTGCTCGATCGGCATCGCGATGCATCCGCAGCACGGCGATTCGCTCGAGACGCTGATCCGCAGCGCGGACACCGCGATGTACGTCGCGAAGGAAGAGGGCAAGCACACGTACCGCGTGTTCTCGCTCGAGATGAACCAGAAGGTCGCGAAGTACATGTGGCTCGACACGAACCTGCGCAAGGCGCTCGAGGAAGAGCAATTCGTGCTGCACTACCAGCCGGTCGTCGACATCGCGACGGGCGACGTGCACGGCGTCGAGGCGCTGATCCGCTGGCAGTCGCCCGATCGCGGGCTCGTCGCGCCGATCGAGTTCATCCGTTTCGCGGAGGAGTCGGGGCTGATCGCACCGCTCGGACGCTGGGTGATGCGCACCGCGGCCGCGCAGGCTGCTGCGTGGAAGGCGAAGGGGCTCGGCATCCGGATCGCGGTGAACGTATCCGCGCGGCAGCTGCAGGACATGAACATCGTGCACCAGTTCGCGTCGATTCTCGACGGTGCGGGGCTCAAGCCGGGCCTGCTCGACATCGAGCTGACCGAGAGCTGCTTCATCGAAGACGAGGATGCGGGCATCGGGCTGATGCGGCAGTTCCGCCAGCTCGGCGCGGAGATCCATCTCGACGATTTCGGCACCGGCTATTCGTCGCTGTCGCAGCTGTCGCGCCTGCCGCTCGATGCGATCAAGCTCGATCGCACCTTCATCACGGGCATCGACCGCAACCCGCGCTCGCAGGCGCTCGTGCGCTCGGTCGTGTCGCTCGCGAAGGCGCTGAATTTCGCGGTGGTCGCCGAAGGCGTCGAAACGCCCGCGGAAGCCGATTTCCTCAAGCAGCTCGACGTCGATCACGCGCAGGGCTACTACTACGCGCGGCCGATGCCGGCGCAGGCATTCGAGGCGTGGCTCGCGGAGACGAGGAAGCTCAGGCTGATCGCCTGAGCCTCGTGCGTTGCCCGGGCGCCGCCGGCACGCGGCGGCGCCTGTTCCGTTACACCGTGCGCAGCTTCGACACGCGCCGGTTCTGCAGCATCACCAGGCGTTCCATGTACGCGAGATCCTTCGGCTCGATCGTGAACGCCGCATGCACCCACGCTTCCGTGATGTCCATCAGCTCCGAGCGCGACAGCTGGAACACGCGCTCGCGGGCGCGCAGCATCGCACGTACGCCGTTCAGCTTCGGCTTCGTCACGTCGATGAAGGTACGCGTCGCGAGATACGCATCGCCGGCATCGAACGTCTGGTCGATCAGCCCGCAGTCTTCGTACCATTCGGACGCATGCGCTTCGCCGGTCGCGATCAGCGATTCCGCGACGCCGCGGTTCGCCTTGCGCGAGACCAGCGAATAGCCGCCCATGCCCGGGAACAGGTTGAACGCGATCTCGGGAAACCCGAGCTTCACGCCTTTCTGTGCGAGCACGTAGTGATGCGCGAGCGCAGCCTCGAAGCCGCCGCCCAGCGCGCTGCCCTCGACCATCGCGATCGAGATCGCACCGGTGCCGAAGCCCGTGTAGATCTCGTACACGCCGTCGATGCACGAACGCGCGTAGGCCATCAACTGGTCGCGCCGGCCGCTGCGGATCGCGTCGACGAAGAAGCTCAGGTCGCCGCCGACGTTGAACAGCTCGGGGACGAGCGAGCCCGTCACCCAGAAGTCGAACCTGAGGCCCGAGTCGCGTGCGACGCGCGCGAGATGGATGATGTCGGTGACGAGTTGTTGGTTGAAGCACGGCCGCGGCTCCGATCGCAGCATCATCCACATGACATTACGGCCTTCCTCATAAAAGGCGGTCAGTTGCGAGAGTTCGCCGGCTTCGTAAAACGGGCGGCACGCCGGATGGGATTGGAGTTGCATGGTATGTCCTCGTGAGATGTGGTTTTTGAAGACCGCCGCGCGAGGCGCCATGCGGGAATCGGGGGCCCGCCGGGCGCCGGGCGCGAGGCATCGCCATTGTTGCGCGCGCACAAATGGCGCATGTGTGGAATGGCCCACCTGAAAGCCGCGTGGGCGCGCGTCGGGCGCGGGAATCGTCGACGAGGCGCAATCGAACGCCCGGGTGCGGGCAGAACCATGCAGGAAGCCGGCGCGGCGGATGCGTCGATATAGCGGCGCGGATGGCGCCGGCGTGAGGAGGGGCGTGCGCGTCGGCGGGGCGGATGCCGGCCGGCGGCACTGCAGTGTCATGCGGGTTCGTCGTGCCGAAACCGGCCGCGCCGGCAGGGCGGCGTACCGCGGGTATCGACGGCGTGCCGGCCATGCGCAGGACGCCGAACCTGCGAACGGCACGGTAATGCCGGATCCGGTGCCGGGAGTCGTAACCGGGAATTGGCAATGCGACGACGGTGTCGCGACCGTCCGCCGGTGCAGGGTATTCACCGGTACCGGCGGGTGTCCGGTGACGTTTTTTCGGCGCTAGAATCGCGCGCCCGTTCATTTGTGCGCGCCGCGTTCCGCGCGCAGGCACGCAGTTCTCCCTTCCGGCACGCGTCCGACGGAACTTGCCAGAGTCGGTCGGCTTCGGCCACCATTCGCATCCGGCACGGCCGCGCGTTCCGAGCGCGGCCGGCATGGAGGAGAACACGCATGTCAGAAAAACATCGAGTCCTGGTGCTGGACGACGATCCGGAAGTGCGCGCCTGGCTGAGAGGCGTGCTGGAAGAGGCCGGGTTCGACGTGTCGACGGCCGACAGCGCCGCGCGGATGCAGCAGCAACTGGCGGCCGCGCCGCACGCGCTCGTCATTCTCGACCTGAAGCTGCGCGGCGAGGACGGCCTGGCGGTGGCGCGCGAGCTGCGCCGCCGGTCCGACGTGTCGATCATCATGATCAGCGGGCTCGGCGACGAGACGGACCGCGTGCTCGGCCTCGAGACCGCCGCGGACGATTTCATCACGAAGCCGGTGTCCGGGCGCGAGTTGATCGCGCGCGTGCGCGCGCAGCTGCGGCGCACGACCGAGCTGTCGATGCCGCGCCCCGCACCGAACGGCGGCGGCCCGCGCTTCTGCTTCGACGGCTGGACGCTCGACTTCGCCGCGCGCACGCTGACGCACGGCGGCAATCCGTGCGCGCTGACGCAGGGCGAGTTCGAACTGCTGGCGGCGATGGTCCAGCAGCCGTCGCGCGTCTGGTCCCGCGAGCAGCTGCTGGAGCGCACGCGCGGCTTCGGCATCGACATCGACGTCTACGATCGCACGATCGACGTGCTGATCCTGCGCCTGCGCCGCAAGATCGAACCGAACCCCGAGCACCCGACCTATATCCGCACGCAACGCGGCGCCGGATACGTGTTCTCGGTGCCGGTCGTGCGCGTGTGATGCGATGCGTGCACCCCTGACCCTGTTGCCGCCGTGGAGCGTGCGGGCCAAGCTGATCGCGACGTTCCTGCTGTTGTTCGGCATCACGCTCGCGGTCGTGGTGGTCGGCGTGCTCGGCATGCGCGCGAACCAGAACGCGCTCGACGAATACGAGGCGAACGTCGTGCCGGAGATCGCCCGCGCGCTCGAGCTGTCCGACAAGGTCGCCCAACTCGCGGCGGTTGCGCCGAGCATGATGCTGACCGATTCGCCGGACCTGCTGCACAGCGATACCGAGCTGCTGCGCGGCCTGCTCGGCGATATCCGGCGCCTGTCGCCGGGCTTCGGCAAGCCGACCGGAACGGCCGACAAGGCGGGCGGCCGGCTCGCGGTGATCGACGATCTGGACGCGATCGACCAGGATCTCGCGCGGCTGCTGATCGTGTCGGGCCGGCAGCGGCAGCTCAAGGCGGAACTGAGCGACCTGCGCACGGCGACCGACGCCATCGGCGATCGCATTGCACGGCAGAAAGGGCTGGTTGCCCGGGCTGCACCGACGTTGCTGGAGATCTGGGCGCGCACGGCCGGTGCGTTGCAGGCGGCGAACGCGGCGGAGCTCGGCAGCGCGGAGAGCGACAACGAGGCGCTGTGGCTGCGTGTGCGTGCGCGCGGCGAGGATCGCAGCCAGCCGGCGCTCGCCGACGCGTTGCAGCAGCTCGACGGCAGCGCGCGCAACGTGTTCGCGGTGCGCCGCGAATTCCTGTCGAGCGAGACGCAGACCGGCTATCTCGTCACGCTGTTGCGCGGTCACGCCGATCACCTCAGCGGCAAGTCCGCACGCTACGTCGAGCGCTTGCGCCAGATCGCGAGCGAGCGCAGCGACAAGGTGCGCAAGGTCGCGACGTCGAGCCAGTCGGGCCTGCTGCTGCTGGCTGTTGCAGGTGTCGCGGTGGCGTTGCTCGGCGTGGCGTACGCCAGCCGCATCCTGCACAAGCTGCAGGCGATGACGCGCGTGATGGCGCGCCTCGCGAAGGGGATCACGTCCGACCGGATGCCGTCGATGCACCGGCCCGACGAAATCGGCGAGCTGGCGCGCGCGTTCGAGGTGTTCCGCACCAACCTGATCGAGAAGGAACAGCTGACCCAGGGGCTCGAAGCCCAGCGCCGTCTGCAGGAGTCCGTACTCAATTCGATGAACGACGGCGTGTCCGTGCATGACATGCAGGGCGGGCTGGTCGCGTGGAATCCGACGTTCGCGAAGCTGCTCGGCATCGACGCGACCGCGCTGCGGGCAGGCCTGCCGCTCGTTGCATTGCGCGACGCGCTGGCGCGGCCCGCCCGCTGGCACCAGGTATCGGCCGAGACCGCGACGCGCACGTCCGACGGCGTGCGCGTGGCCGCGTCCGCCGAACTGCACCTGAGTGACCGGCGCACGCTCGAATTTC
Source organism: Burkholderia pulmonis (assembly GCF_984667975.1). Taxonomy (NCBI): domain Bacteria; kingdom Pseudomonadati; phylum Pseudomonadota; class Betaproteobacteria; order Burkholderiales; family Burkholderiaceae; genus Burkholderia; species Burkholderia pulmonis. The sequence continues at coordinate 2,770,847 of NZ_OZ480187.1, read as the reverse complement.
ACTGCCAGCCGTTGCCGGACGGCGGATGGGTGTCGGTCTGCCGCGACCTGACGAGCCGCCGCGCGGTCGAGGCCGAACTGCGCCAGGCGCAGAAGATGGACGTGCTCGGCCAGTTGACGGGCGGCGTCGCGCACGATTTCAACAATTTTCTCGTCGCGATTCTCGGCAACCTCGAACTGCTGCTGCCGCGGCTCGACGGGCAGCACGACGCGCGGACGATGGCCGAGCGTGCAAGCCGCGCGGCCGAACGCGCGTCGCGCCTCACGCGGCGGCTGCTCGCGTTCGCGCGACGCCAGCCGTTGCAGGCCGAGCGCGTGTCGGTGCGCGCGATGCTCGCGGAAATGCTCGACCTCGTCGAATATTCGGCCGGGCAGCGCGTGTCCGTCGTGCTCGAGCCGGCCGGCGACACGATGTGGGTGAACGTCGACCGCGGTCAGCTCGAGAATGCGGTGCTGAACCTGGCGCTCAACAGCGCGGCCGCGATGCCGGAAGGCGGAACGCTCACGCTGTCCGCACGGCGCGAGCCGGCGCCGGATGCGTCGGACGGCCCGTCGACGATCGTGCTGAGCGTGACGGATACCGGCTGCGGCATCGCGCCCGTGCTGCTCGACAAGGTGATCGAACCGTTCTTCACGACGAAGGCGGCCGGCGAGGGCAGCGGGCTCGGGCTCAGCAGCGTGTACGGGTTCGTGCGGCAAAGCGGCGGCGATCTGCGGATTCACAGCGAGGTCGGCCGCGGCACGCGCGTCGAGCTTCGGCTGCCGGCCTGCGCGGCGCCGGCCGGCCGGCCGGCTGCCGTGCGCGACCTGCCTGCGGCGGTGCGCCCGGGTGCGCGCGTGCTGGTGGTTGACGACGACGCCGAGGTGCGCGACACGGCGGTCAGCCAGTTCGCGGCGCTCGGCGCGCGGGCCGATGCGGTGCCCGACGGCGACGCCGCGTTGCGCTGGCTGGCCCGGCACGGCCCGGTCGACCTGGTGCTGTCGGACATCTCGCTCGGCGCGGGCGGCAGCGGCATCGCCCTTGCGGCGCGGCTCGCCGGGCGCTGGCCGGCGCAACGGGTGGCGCTGGCCTCGGGCCTGCCGCCCGAGATTCATCAGACCCATCCCGACTGGCGGGCGGACCTGCCGTTCGTGCAGAAGCCGTTCGACCTGGCGGCGCTCGCCGCGCTGCTGGGCTGACGCCCGACTCCAATTGTTTCGATTGTTAATGGCGATACGTGTTTCCGAAATGTTCGATTAACGGGACGGGTGTTTCATAGCGATACGGCACCGGCGACGCAGTAGCGACGTCGCGGCGCACGAATCGAACAAAACCGGACGGAGACACCCTATGACGAAGATCAAGTCCCTCTTGCTGACGATGGCGCTTGCGACGGCGGCTGGCACGGCCGGCGCGGCGACGCTGAGGATCGCGTGCGGCGCGGCGGGCGTCGACCAGGACATCTGCCAGGTCTCGGCGAAGCGCTGGGCCGAGAAGACCGGCAACGAAGTCGAGTTCATCAGCATGCCGAACAACTCGAGCGAGACGCTCGCGCTGTACCAGCAGCTCCTCGGCAGCGGATCCGACAAGATCGACGTGATGCAGATCGACACGGTCTGGCCGGGCATCCTCGCGAACCACCTGGTCGACCTGAAGCCGTACAGCAAGGGCCAGGAAAGCCAGTCGTTCCCGAGCATGGTCGCGAACGACACGGTGAACGGCAAGCTGGTCGCGATGCCGTGGTTCATCGACACGGGCCTGCTGTACTACCGCAAGGACCTGCTCGACAAGTACCGGGCGAAGGTGCCCGCGACGTGGGACGAACTCGATGCGACCGCGCGCCGGATCCAGGCGAGCGAACGCGCGGCCGGCAACGAGAAGGTGTGGGGCTACGTGTGGCAGGGGCGTGCCTACGAAGGGCTCACGTGCGATGCGCTCGAATGGGTCGCCAGCCACAACGGCGGCACGGTGATCGACGACAAGGGGCGCGTGACGATCGACAACCCGGGCGCCGCCAGGGCGCTCGACCAGGCCGCGAAATGGGTCGGCACGATCAGTCCGAAGGCGGTGCTGAACTACGGCGAGGAAGAGTCGCGCGGCGTGTTCCAGGCGGGCAATGCCGTGTTCATGCGGAACTGGCCGTACGCCTGGGCGATCGCGAACCGCGCCGGCAGCCCGATGAAGGGCAAGGTCGGGATCGCGCCGCTGCCGAAGGGCGGTGCCGACGGCCGTCAGGCCGCCGCGCTCGGCGGCTGGCAGCTCGCGGTGTCGCGCTACTCGCCGAACCCGAAGCTCGCCGCCGATCTCGTGATGTACCTGTCGAGCGCGGAAGTGCAGAAGATGCGCGCGGTGCAGGCGTCGTTCAACCCGACGATGCCGGCGCTCTACCACGACAAGGACGTCCTGCAGGCCAACCCGTTCATGGCCGACCTGCTGCAGACCTTCAACAGCGCGGTCGCCCGGCCGTCGACGATCACCGGCGCGAAGTACAACCAGGTCAGCAACCAGTTCTGGAACGCCGCGCACGACGTGCTCGCCGGCAGCGACACCGCGAAGGGGGCGCTTGCCGCGCTCGCCGCGTCGCTCAACCGGCTCGCGCCGGGCGGAAACTGGCGCTGAGCGCAGCGCGTCACGACTGATCGAGCAGGCCGGCCGCCCGATGGCGCCGGCCCTGACGGGAGACTTCGCATGAGAACCGCAAGCATCCGTATAGATAGGACTGCTTCATTAAAATCGCAACCGGCACGCACGGGAACCGGGTTGGCGGCCGCGCGCCGACGCCAGGCGTGGTGGCTGGTCGCGCCGGCGATGCTGATGCTGGCGGCGATCGCCGGCTGGCCGCTGCTGCGCACCGCATGGTTCAGCCTGACCGATGCGCAATTGTCCGACCTGACGCAGCGCCGGTTCGTCGGTCTCGACAACTATCTCGGCGTGGCCGGCGTCCTGCGCGATCCGGCGTGGTGGCAAGCGGTCGGCAACACGGTGCTGTTCGCGGTCGTGTCGGTGCTGCTCGAGACGGTTGCGGGGCTCGGCGTGGCGCTGCTGCTCGACGTGCCGTCGCGGCTGCGGACGCTGCTGCGTGCGGCCGTGCTGGTGCCGTGGGCGATCCCGACCGTCGTGTCCGCGAAGATCTGGAGCTGGATGCTCAACGACCAGTTCGGGATCGTCAACGCGATGCTGATGGCGATCGGCGCGATTCACGAGCCGCTCGCGTTCACCGCCGACGCGCACCTCGTGTTTCCGACCATCGTGTTCGTCGACATCTGGAAGACCACGCCGTTCATGGCGCTGCTGATGCTCGCCGCGCTGCAGACCGTGCCGCGCGACTGCTACGAGGCCGCGCGTGTCGACGGCGTGCCGCGCTGGCGCGTGTTCCGGTCGGTGACGCTGCCGCTGATCCTGCCCGGCGTGCTGGTCGCGATGATCTTCCGTTCGCTCGACGCGCTGCGCGTGTTCGACCTGATCTACGTGATGACGTCGAACAGCCGCGTCACGAAGAGCATGTCGGTGTACGTGCGCGAGCAACTGATCGACTTCCAGCAGGTGGGTTTCGGGTCGGCGTCGGCGATGCTGCTGTTCATGACGATCGTGCTGTTCACCGTCGGCTACATGGCCGTCAGCCGTCGCCGCATCCAGGAGGCCTGAGATGATGAGGAAGCATCCGCTCGAGACGGCGGCTTACGGCGTGTTGTCGGCATTCGTGCTGGTGGTCGCGCTGTTCCCGCTCGTCTACATGATCGGCACGTCGGTCAAGCATGGCGACGCGCTGTTCGATACGTCGCTGTTCCCGGCGAGCCCGTCGTTCGACAACTACCGGCAGTTGTTCCGCGACCAGCCGTTCGGCGCGTACCTGCTGAATTCGGCATTGGTCGCCGGCGGCGCGGTGGCGCTGTCGCTCGCGGTGTCGGTACTGGCCGCGTATGCGCTCGGTCGCGTGTCGTTTCGCGGGCGCGGCGTGCTGATGATGTGCATCCTCGGCGTGTCGATGTTTCCGCAGGTCGCGATCCTGTCGGGCCTGTTCGAGCTGATCCGCGCACTCGGCCTGTACGACAACCTCGGCGCGCTCGTGCTGTCGGACCTGATCTTCACGCTGCCGTTCACGATCTGGATCCTCGTCACGTTCATGCGCGAACTGCCGAGCGAGCTGGAGGACGCGGCGCGGGTGGACGGCGTCGGCGTGTTCACGCTGATCTTCCGGATCTTCCTGCCGCTGCTGCGGCCCGCGCTTGCCGCGACGTCGCTGCTCGCATTCGTGTCCGCATGGAACGAGTTCCTGTTCGCGCTGACCTTCACGATTTCGTCGGAGGAGCGAACGGTGCCGGTCGCGATCACGATGATCTCCGGCGCGAGCAGCTTCGAGCTTCCGTGGGGAACCATCATGGCCGCGTCGGTGATCGTCACGGTGCCGCTCGTGCTGCTGGTGATGCTGTGCCAGCGTCATATCGTGTCCGGGCTCACGGCCGGCGCGGTCAAGGGTTGAGCGGGCTCGCCCCCGTCGTCGTCAAACAGGAACGAAAGCATGAGCCAGATCAAGTTGAGCGGTCTTCACAAGCAGTTCGGCGCAACGCCGATCCTTCACGACGTGAACCTCACGGTCGAACCCGGCGAGTTCTGCGTGTTCATCGGGCCGTCCGGCTGCGGCAAGTCGACGTTGCTGCGGATCATCGCGGGCCTCGACGAGCAGAGCGACGGCGACGTGTGGATCGACGGGCACTGCGTCAACGCGCTGGCGCCCGCGCGCCGGGACATCGCGATGGTGTTCCAGAGCTACGCGCTGTATCCGCACATGTCGGTCTACGAAAACATGGCGTTCGGCCTGCGCCACCTGGGGCTGCCGAAGGACGAGGTCGACCGCCGCGTGCGGCTCGCGTCCGAATCGCTGCGCCTCGGCGAGCTGCTCGAACGCAAGCCCGGCGCGCTGTCCGGCGGCCAGCGGCAGCGCGTCGCGATCGGCCGCGCGATCGTCCGCAAGCCGAAGGTCTTCCTGTTCGACGAGCCGCTGTCGAACCTCGATGCCGCGCTGCGCGTGAAGACGCGCGTCGAGATCGCGAAGCTTCACCGCAGCCTCGACAGCACCAGCATGATCTACGTGACGCACGACCAGGTCGAGGCGATGACGCTCGCGGACAAGATCGTGCTGCTGCGCCCGCTCGAAGGGCGCGCCGGTGTCGCGAGCATCGCGCAGATCGGCACGCCGCTCGATCTGTATCACCGGCCGGCGAGCCAGTTCGTCGCCGGCTTCATCGGCTCGCCGGCGATGAACTTCGTGCCGGCGACGGTCGCGTCGGCCGGTGCCCACGAGGTGCGGGCGCTGGCCCGCGGCCACGCGCTCGTGTCGGGCGTGTCCGGCGACGGCCTCGAGCGCGGCGGCGACGTGACGCTGGGCATTCGCCCCGAGCACGTGAGGGTCGGCACCGGCGACCTGACGGGCGAAGTCGCGCACGTCGAACAGATGGGCGAACACACCTATCTCTACGTCGACACGCCGCTCGCGTCGCAGCCGATCGTCGCGAAGACCGACGCCGCCGGCGCACGGATCGGCGAACGCATCCGCGTCGACCTGCCGGCCGGTGCACTGCATCTGTTTCACCCGGACGGCCGCGCGGCCGCGCGCATGCCGAGCGACGCCGCCGCCGCGGCGCGCGCGACGGCCTGAGCACGGCGCACGACCGTCCGACATCTTCAGGCGGCCATGGCGCGCGGCCGCTGTCGAATCGGCGCCCACTTATCTAAACAGGATAGTCATGCTAAACAATAAAATATCGGTGATCGTCTGGAACGAATTCGAGCACGAACGCGAAAACGCCGGCGTGCGCGCGATTTATCCGGACGGCCTGCACCAGGTGATCGCCAATGCGCTCGCGGAAACGCCGGCGCTCGGCCACGGCGCGTTGCCGCTCGAGATCGGCGTCGCGACGCTCGATCAGCCGGAGCACGGGCTCGACGAAGCGCGCCTCGCCGCGTGCGACGTGCTGATCTGGTGGGGGCACAAGGCGCACGCGAAGGTGTCGGACGAGGTCGTCGAGCGCGTGCAGCGCCGCGTGCTCGAGGGGATGGGCCTGATCGTGCTGCATTCGGGGCATTTTTCGAAGATCTTCCGCCGCCTGCTCGGCACGAACTGTTCGCTGAAGTGGCGCGAGGCGGCCGAGAAGGAGCGCCTGTGGGTGGTCGAGCCGTCGCACCCGATCGCGGCCGGGCTCGGCGAGTATTTCGAGCTGCAGCATGAGGAGATGTACGGCGAACGCTTCGACATCCCCCAGCCCGACGCGACGGTGTTCATCTCGTGGTTCGAGGGCGGCGAGGTGTTCCGTTCGGGCTGCTGCTGGGAGCGCGGCCACGGCCGGATCTTCTACTTCCGTCCGGGGCATGAAGCCTATCCGACCTATCACGACCGCAACGTGCAACGCGTGATCGCGAACGCGGTGCAGTGGGCCGCGCCGCGCGTGAATCTCGCGGACCGGTGCCCGATGTCGCCGCCGCTCGAGACGCTCAGCGAGAAGAGCGGGCAGTTCGCGCACGTCGGCATCCAGCAGGTCGCGGGAGATCTCGCATGAACGACGACTACAAGGTCGAGCTGCCGGAAGCCGCGGCGGTGGCACGCGGCCGACGCCTGCGCGTCGGCGTGATCGGGCTCGGCATCGGCCGCAAGCATATCGAGGGTTGGCGCGAGCACCCGGACGTCGACGTGGTCGCGATCGCGGATCCGGACGCGAAGCGTCTCGCGAAGGTCGGCGACGCGTTCGGGATCGACGCGCGCTACGCATCGGCGGACGCGATGTTCGCGGCCGAGCGGCTCGATGTCGTCAGCGTCTGCACGCCGAACAAGTTCCATCGCGAACTGACGCTCGCGGCGTTCGATGCCGGTTGCCACGTGCTGTGCGAGAAACCGATGGCGATGAACGCGGACGAGGGCCGCGAGATGCTGATTGCCGCGCAGCGCGCCGGCAAGCGGCTGATGATCAATTTTTCGTACCGCTTCAGTGCGCAGTCGCGTGCGTTGAAGGCGCAGGTCGATGGCGGCGTGTTCGGGGATTTCTACTTCGGTCGCACGGTGTGGCATCGCAGGCGCGGGATCCCGGGCTTCGGCGGCTGGTTCGGCACGAAAGCGCTGGCAGGGGGCGGCCCGCTCATCGATCTCGGCGTGCATCGACTCGATCTCGCGCTGTGGCTGATGGGTTATCCGAAACCTGTATGGGTGATGGGCAGCGCGTACGACCCGATCGCACGCACGCTCGCGGCGCGCGCGGGCAAGACCTACGACGTCGAGGATCTCGCGGCCGCGATGATCCGTTTCGACAACGGCGCGACGCTCGCGCTCGAGGCGTCGTGGGCCACCAACATCCAGGAGGCGGAGCTGATGGAGACCCGCCTGCTCGGCACCCGCGCCGGGCTGCTGCAGAAGAACCTGAACGAAGGCTACACGTTCGACGCGCACATCTTCGTCGAGCAGCACGGCGCGCAGTTCGACATGCGCCTCAACCCGCCGGCCGACGGCGCGCATTCGGCGATGTACGACTACGCCGAGGCGATTCTGTGCGACGTGCCGCATCCGGCGCCGGGCGAGGAGGGGCTGATCGTGATGGAGATTCTCGACGCGATCTATGCGAGCGCGGCGGCGGGCGAGCCGATTCGCATCCATGCACCGGGCCCGTCGAGCGTAAGCGCACCGCCGGTGCTCGACCTCGATCTCGACGTCGCCGGCTGACGGGCGGCAGGCCGGCGCGGCGCGTCTGCCGCACCGGCCTGCCGCCGTCGTAGCGGACGACCTGGCATAGCAGTACCCGATTCGACGACGCCGCGCATCGTACGCGGCGCGCATTCAACGTTTGGAGACACGTTCATGATCGACGAAGCAAGCCGCGCGGCGCGCAATCGCGCGCGCACGCCTTTCCGACTCGCGCGGCTCGCCGCCGCCTGCTCGCTGGCCGCCGCATCGATGGCGCTGCACGCGGCGCCGGACCCGGTCGAGACGGTGGCCGCCGACGGTGGTCCGGGCGCACTGGCGCAGTCGACCGGCGTCGTGCCGGCCGATACCAGTCCGGCCAACGTGGTCACGCCGACGCCGTCGTCGGCATGGAATCAGCTGACGCCGTGGACGCAGTTCCACGGCTACATGCGGGCCGGCGTCGGGACGAGCGACGGCCATTCGCAGGCTTGCTTCCAGCTGCCGGGCGCGCCGAGCAAGTACCGGCTCGGCAACGAATGCCAGGTCTACAGCGAACTGGAGATCGACCAGACGCTCTACAAGTTCTCGAACGGCATGCAGCTTTCCGCGGTGGGCATGGCGAGCCTCGTGAACGATCTCGATCGCACGCCGACCTTCAACGGCGACCACGGCCGGATCCGCCTGCCGCAGTCGTACGTGCAGCTCACCGACATTCCGGGGCTCGACGGCACACGCATCTGGTTCGGGCGCATCTACTACCGGCGCAACGACGTCCACATCAACGATTTCTATTACTGGAACCCGAGCGGGCTGGGCGCCGGCATCGAGAACGTGCCGATCGGCGGCGGCCTGAAGCTCAGCTACGCGCTGTTTCGCGAGGACTACATCGACCAGCCCAACTACGCGACGCGCCACGACCTGCAACTGTCGGGCGTGCATCCGAACCCGGGCGGCGAACTGCAGTTCGGGCTGTCGTACATTCCCGCCCGTGCGCCGGTGCTGAACGCGAGCGGCGTCCTGCAGGACGCGCACAGCGGATGGTCGTTCACGGTCCAGCACGTGCAGACCAACCTGCTCGGCGGCAAGAACAAGCTGGCGTTCCAGTACGGCGTCGGTCCCGGCACCGGCCTGAGCTACACGGGGACACTGACCAACGACAATCGCTACAAGAGCTTTCGCGTGCTCGACGCGTTCGACTGGCAGGCCACACAGAACTTCAGCGGGCAGGTCGTCGGCATCTACGAGCGCGACATCGCGCCGTCGGGCGGATCGCAGACCTGGGTGTCGATGGGCGTGCGGCCGGTGTACGCGTTCACGCAGCACGTCAAGCTGCAGGGCGACCTCGGGCACGATCGCGTGACGCCGTCCGGCGGGCCGACGCGCACGCTGCTGAAGGCGAGCGTGGCGCTGACGCTCGCGATGGACCGCTCGTTCTGGTCGCGGCCGGAGTTCCGCGTGTTCTATACGTACGCGCGCTGGAACCAGGCCGCGCAGGATGCGGCGGCGCCCGGCGATCCGCTGTCGACGACGGGCATTTTCGGGACGTCGCGCTCGGGCTCGACGGTCGGCGCGCAAGTCGAATGGTGGTGGTAGCCGACATGAAGGAGCAGCCGATGACGATGCAGAAGGGAGGCGCTGCGCCCGCGCCGTCGGGAACCCCGTTCGGGCCGCGGTGCGTCGCCGGCTCGCGACGCTTCGCGCGGCCGGTGGCGCGCCCGTGTCGCGACGGGCAGGTGCCACGGGCCGAAGCTGCACGGGGGGCGCGATGAGCGATCCGGTCATCGACGTCGGGCCCGGTGTGTCGGCGGTGGTCGCGCCGCGCCTGCTGGCGGATATCGGCGGTACGCATGCGCGCTTCGCGCTGGAGACCGCGCGCGGGGAGATCGACTGCGTGCGCGTGTACCGGTGCGGCGACCATGCCGGCGTCGCCGACGCGGTACGGGCGTACTTGCGCGACACGGGCGCCGCTCAAGTACGCCATGCGGCGATCGCGATCGCCAACCCGGTGGACGGCGACAGGGTCCGCATGACCAACCTCGACTGGCGTTTCTCGATCGATGCGACGCGCCGCGCGCTGGGGTTCGACACGCTGCACGTGGTCAACGACTTCACGGCGCTGGCGATGGCGGTGCCGTACCTGCCGGCCGGGCAACGGCGTCAGGTCGGAGGCGGCTGCGCGCAGGCGGGCGGCATGATCGGCGTGCTCGGCGCCGGTACGGGGCTCGGCGTGTCGGCGCTCGTGCGCGCGGGCGACGGGTGGGTGCCGCTGTCCGGCGAAGGCGGGCACGCGTCGTTCGCGCCGGCGGACGCGCGCGAGGACGACGTGCTGGCCTATGCCCGCACGCGCTGGCCGCACGTGTCGTTCGAGCGGCTCGCGGCAGGGCCCGGCATCGCGGTGATTCATGCGGCGCTGGCCGCGCGCGACGGCCGCCCGGCCGTCGAGGCCGACCCGGCCGCCATCATCGAGCGCGCGCTCGCGGGCGACGCCAATTGCGGCGCGACCGTCGACTGCTTCTGCGCGATGCTCGGTACGTTCGCGGGGAACCTGGCGCTGACGCTCGGCGCGACCGGCGGCATCCACATCGGCGGCGGCGTGGTGCCGCGACTCGGCCCGCGCTTCGACGCGTCGCCGTTTCGCGCGCGCTTCGAGGCGAAAGGCCGTTTTGCCGGTTATCTCGCCCGCATTCCGACGTTCGTGATCACCGCGCCGTATCCGGCGTTCGCCGGCGTATCGCGGCTGCTGGCGCGGGCGCTCGGCGAGGCCGGCTGACGGGGCCGCGGAACGGCACGGCGCAGGCGTGCGGCGGTGTCATGTTTCAGTCGGCGCCGTGTCGGTACTTTGAAAGAAAATCCTTCGAATTCGGCATCTGCCTATGGAATATGCCGACTGGAAGTTGATATGCGACTCATTTATTGTTGATGAGGAATCCCCGGCATATCGCGAGCAGGAGGCGTCGTGACGACAACCCAGAAGATCTGGCAGATGCTGGTCGGGAAGCCGCTGGACCCGCTCGATCCGCGCACGCGGCATGCGATCGCCGTCACGCCGTTGCTGGCCTGGGTCGGGCTCGGCGCCGACGGGCTGTCGTCGTCGTGCTACGGCCCGGAAGAGGCGTTTCTCGCGCTCGGCCAGCACCATGCGCTGGCGCTGTTCCTGGCGCTCGCGACGGCCGCCACCGTGTTCGTCATCGCGCTTGGCTACAACCAGGTGATCGAACTGTTCCCGACGGGCGGCGGCGGCTACCGCGTCGCGACGTCGCTGCTCGGGTCGAAGCCGGGGCTCGTGTCGGGCGCGGCGCTGCTGGTCGATTACGTGCTGACCGTCGCGACGTCGCTCGCGAGCGGTGTCGACGCGTTCTTCAGCCTGCTGCCGGTCAGTGCGCAGGCGTTCAAGCTCACGACCGAAATCGTGCTGATCCTGATGATGACGGGGCTCAACTTCCGCGGGATGCGCGAATCGATCATGGTGCTGCTGCCGATCTTCATCGGCTTCGTGATCCTGCACTTCGGGCTGATCGTGTACGGCGTGGCCGTGCACGGCAGCAACCTCGCGATGGTCGTGCCCGACGCCGTGCACGAGGCGCACGGCATGTCGCAGTCGCTCGGCCTGTTCGTGCTGCTCGCGTTGCTGATGCGTGCGTTCTCGCTCGGCGGCGGCACCTATACGGGCCTCGAGGCGGTGTCGAACAACGTGAACATGCTCGCCGATCCGCGCGTGCCGAACGGCAAGGTGACGATGTGGTACATGTCGACATCGCTCGCGTTCACGGCCGGCGGCATCATCCTGCTGTACATGCTGTGGCATGCGCGGCCCATCGAAGGCCAGACGCTCAACGCGGTCGTGTTCGGCAGCGTGATCGACCATCTCGGGCTCGGCTCGGCGTTCGCGCGTCATGCATTGCTCGCGGCCGTGCTCGCGTTCGAGGCCGGGCTGCTGCTGGTCGGCGCGCAGACGGGCTTCCTCGACGGCCCGGCCGTGCTGTCGAACATGGCGTCGGATTCGTGGGTGCCGCGCCATTTCCGCGACCTGTCGACGCGCCTCGTGCGGCAGAACGGCATCATCGTCGTCGGCCTGTCGAGCCTGCTGATCCTCCTGTGGACGCACGGCAACGTCGACGTGCTCGTCGTGCTGTACAGCATCAACGTATTCCTCACGTTCAGCATGTCGCTGCTCGGGCTGTGCACGTACTGGTGGCGCCATCGCAGCGAGCGCGGCTGGTTCAAGCACTTCTTCCTGTCGGCGCTCGGGCTGAGCGTGACGGCCACCGTGCTCGTGATCACGCTGATCGAGAAGTTCACGGCGGGCGGCTGGCTCACGGTGCTCGTGACGAGCGCGGTGATCGCGCTGTGCTTCATGATCAACCGCCACTACGCGGAGACGCGCACGCAGCTCGCGAAGGAAGATGCGCTGTTCTCCGGCAAGCCCCCCGAAGTCGACGAGGCCGCCGCGCCGGGCAAGCCCGATCCGTCGCAACCGACGGCCGTGCTGCTGGTCGGCAAGCATCGCGGCGCGAGCATGCACGCGCTGCTGTGGGTCAACCGGCTGTTCCCCGGGCACTTCCGCAACGTGATCTTCCTCGCGGTCGGCGAGGTCGATGCGAAGGCGTACGACGGGCATGAGCATCTCGAACGGCTGCGCCACGCGATCACCGAATCGCTCGACTACTATGTCGCGCACTGCCGCCGCAACGGCATCGCGGCCGACTACCGGATCGCGTTCGGCACGAACCCCGTCGTCGAATTCATGAACCTCGCGTCGTCGACGCTCGACGATTATCCGAACGCCGTGTGCTTCGCGAGCAAGCTGATCTTCCGGCGCGTGAATTTCCTGACCGCGTGGCTGCACAACCAGACGCCGGTCGAATTGCAGGCACGCCTGCACGTCGAGGGCAAGCAGATGGTGCTGCTACCGATGAACGTCGGGTAGCGGCGCGCATCGCGGGACGCCTGCCGGGCCGGATCACGCATTCGCCGCATGATTGCGGTCATTCAGGGTCCGTACGCTTGAATACATCACATTGTGATATAAAATAAAGGCAGGCCTTCGTGCCATCCGGCCTCTACGCCGCAAACGAACCCGGCCGCGCGACGCGCGCATCGTGCCGGGCGAACGTCCGGTTCAGAAGAACGGGGCGGCGCTCACGCGCAGCAGGATGGCCGACAGGCCTCGCCGCGACCGGCGGCGCGATGCGCCGTACGGATTCGCGGCGACGACAAGGAGAAGTGACGATGCTGATCACGTTTCGGTCCTCCGCCGCACCCGATATCGTCATGTTGCGCGATCTGGCGCAGTACCTGCTCGGGCTGGTCGGCAAGAGGCTCGACGTACGTGGCGTGATTTCCACCGACGCGTTGCCGGATGCAATCGCGCGACTCGAACAGGCCATCAGGGACGATGCGGCGCGGGAGCGTGCGCACGAGCATTCGACGCTCTCGCTGCACGACGATGCGTCGCCGTATGCGGGCGGGCTCGCGCAGCGCGCGTGGCCGCTGCTGGACATGATGCGTGCAGCCCGTGAACAGGGCCGGCACGTGATGTGGGGCGTATAGGCGCGCATCGCGCGCCGGTCGCCCGCGGAACCGGACCTCCGCTGAAAGGCCGACGGCTTCGTGTGTCGCATGACGCGCGTGCCGTCGGCCGATTTTTTTGTGCGGCGGGATCGCCGGCGCGATTACGGATGATGATGGGTATGCGAGCGCGACGAGCGCCGTGCGGACCGGTGCAGCAGCCGGTCTCGCGTGCGGTCGCGGCCGCGCTGGGTCGCGAAGAACAGCACCGCGAACACGAGGACCGCGAGCAACACGAGGGTCTGGACGATACCGTTTTCCATGTTGCCTCCGGGCAGGATGGGGGGCGGGGGATGCGTTGCCGCCGTCAGCCGGCTGGCATCGCGGCGCCGGCGAGTTGCGCGTCGATGAAGCGCTTGGCCAGCGCGATCGAGATCCGGAGCGCGTCCGAGTCGTTGCGGAAGACGTGGTGCTTCGGGTCGAGCAGGTGCGTTTCGTGGCAGCCGCACGCATCGCGCCAGTACACGACGGCGAGCGGCTGGTACAGCGCGCCGAGCTCGAGCCCTTCGCCGGCCACCGGATCGACGAGCGCGACCGCGCGGATCGCGCACTGGCGATAGGTCAGGCAGAGCGGCGACGTCATCACGGTCTCCACGCTGCACGCCGGCCGTTCCGGCCCCGCGTGGCGGGTGGCCGGACGAACGGGCGCCGGGGCGTGTTCACGTGAGCAACGGCATCGCTTCGATCAGCGCGATGCCGAGCAGCGCGCCGAGTGCGGCGCCGACGAGTTTCGGATGCCACCGTTCGAGATGCAGCGCCGTCAGCAGCGCGCCGAACAGGATCACGCCCAGCAGTGCGAACGCGATCACGAGGTAGCCGATTTCGAAATCGTTGTTGATCAGCATGATGTCTCCCTTGCCATCTCCGTGTGTCGCATCGGGCGGCGCTTTGCGCGTGCCACCGAGGTTGCATGCACGGATGGTCCTGACTGAATTATATATCACAACGTGATATAAAAATCGATCCTGTCCCGCCCGGGTTGCGTCCTGGCGACAGGCCGGCGTGGCGGCGCTCGCGACCTTTGCGTTGGCGCGCCCAGGGCTTCGGCCGCGCGGCTTGACGCTCGCCGGCACGTCACCCACACTGGGTCGCACGATGGCCGCGCGGCGGGTGGCCTGTCATGCGCGCGTCATGCGGGTACGGCCTGCCGCAGCGGCGCATGTTCCCGACGCCTGGTAACGAACGCGCGGAGAGTCTCGACGTGGTGCGTTTTCCTTCCCGATGGACCGGTTGCCTGGTCGCATGCGCGGTTGTGCTCGGCGCGGGCACCGCTATGGCCGATACGCGCAACTCACCCGACCCGGGCGACCAAGCGCCCGTCACGCTCGTCAGCGACGTCCATGAATTCGTGATCCAGCACGACGGCTCGCTCGACGAGCACGACGATTCGACGCTGCGCGCGAACGACGCGAACGGCATCGATGCGATCGCGCAGCGCTACGTGTGGTTCGACAAGAATCTCGAGAAGGTCGAGCTGCTCGCGGCCGAGACGATCGATCGCGACGGCGTCGCGCATCCGGTCGGCGCGGACGGCATCCGCGACGTGCAGGAACCGCGCTCGGCCGGCGCGCCGACGTTCCAGGACGGGTTGTTGCGCACCGTCGTGTTCCCCGGCGTCGAAGCCGGGTCGAGCACGCGCGTCGCGTTCCGCAAGACGCGCACGAAGCCCGTCAACCGCGGCTACTTCGGCTACTACGTCGAGCCGTCGCGCGAGCCCGTCGACAGCCAGCGGCTGATCTTCGACGTGCCGGCCGACATGCCGCTGTACGCGGACGCGCGCGGCTACGTCGCGCTGCCGCCCGTCACGGCGAACGGCCGCACGCGCTACGAATTCGACTATCGGCACGGCCCGTACGACCGCATCGAGAGCGGCGCGGTGGGCTACCCGACCT
This sequence comes from Burkholderia pulmonis, assembly GCF_984667975.1. Taxonomy (NCBI): domain Bacteria; kingdom Pseudomonadati; phylum Pseudomonadota; class Betaproteobacteria; order Burkholderiales; family Burkholderiaceae; genus Burkholderia; species Burkholderia pulmonis. Next base: position 2,755,742 of record NZ_OZ480187.1, on the reverse strand, counting down.
ACGGCGACCGGCTCGTCGTGTCGACGCTGCCCGACTATGCGGCGTTCGCCGCGCGCTACCGCAACGCGGCCGTCGACCCGACCGTGAGCGATCCGGCCGTCGTGCAGCTGGCGCGCGCGCTTGCGGCGGATGCCGCCGATCCGCGCGACAAGGCGCGCGTCCTGTACGACTGGGTGCAGGCGAACATCCGCTACGTCGGATTGTTTCTCGGCGAAACGGCCGCCGCGCCGCATCGCGTGACGGACATCCTGCGCAACCGCTACGGCGACTGCAAGGACCATGTCGCGCTGTTCGGCGCATTGCTCGCGGCGGTCGGCATCCGCAGCGAACCGGTGCTGATCAATCTGGGTTCCGTGTACACGCTGCCGTCGGTGCCCGGTTACGGCGGCGGCGCGATCAATCACGCGATCACGTGGCTGCCCGATCTCGGGCTCTACGCGGACACGACGACGGCCGGCATCGCGTTCGGCTACCTGCCGCCGATCGTGATGGATCGCCCCGCGCTGCTGGTCGATACGGGCGTGCTGTCGCGCACGCCGGCCACGCAGCCGCGCGGCCGCATCGCGCGGATCTCGATCGATGCGTCGCAGCCCGGCGCCGCGCGGTTGCAGGCGTACGTCGAGGACCAGGGCTGGACGGCCGAACTCGAACGCAACCTGTTTCGCCGCGCGCCGCACGACCGCATCGGGCAACTCGCGACCGAACGCCTGCGGCAAAGCGGGCTGCGCGGCCGCGCGCAACTGTCGACCAGCGACCGGCGCGTGACCGACGGGCCGTTCGACGTGACGCTCACCGGCACGCTCGATCACTTCGTGTGGCCCGACGGCACGACCGCGTTGCCCGCGCTGTCGAGCCTCACGGGCGGCATCGCGACGCAGGTCGAGAGCTGGCTGGCCGAACCCGTGCGCACGCAGCCGTGGGGCTGCCTCGGCGGCACGTTCGACGAGACCGGCCAGATCGCGCTGCCGGCGGACGTCGTTGTAACCGACCTGCCGGCCGATGCGACCGTGCACGACCGCTTCGTCGATTTCACGTCGCATTACGTGTTCGATGCGGCCGCGCGCGTCGTGCAGGTCACGCGGCGGATGAAGGCGGATTTCGGCCGTCAGGTGTGCACGCCGGACGAGTTCACCGCGCTGCGTGCGTCGCTCGAACGCATCGAGCGCGACACGCAGGCGCAGATCGTCGTGCGGGCGAAGCCGCGTTGAGCGGCGCGGGCGCGATGTTCGCCCCGCGCGGGCGAATGGCCGGAACCGGCCGACATGCACGAGGGCGTCACGGCGGAGCGGGATGACGAGATCGCCGGGCGCTCGAAGGAATGGCCGGGCCGGAGCGTGCAGGGCGCGGTGGCCACCGCTGCGACGGTGAACGTGCAACAGTGCGCGGCGCTTGCGGTGCAGTGTGCGACCGCATGGGTCGACACGTTCGAAGCACGCAGCGGCCGAGTGCGGAAGTGACGCCGGGCGTCCGCGGCCGGCGCCACATGTCACGCGTTACGCTTCGACGCGCACCTCGCCGTCCGCGCGCACCGCGCCCGGCGGCTTGCCGACCACGCGCTTGAACGCGCGGCTGAACGCGGCCAGCGAACCGTAGCCGAGCCGGTACGCGACGGCTTCGATCGACTCGCCGTCGCGGGTGATCCACTGCGCGGCGAGCCGCATCCGCAGCTCGGTCAGGTAGCGCACGGGCGTCATCCCGGTCGCCGCGAGAAAACGCTCGGCGAACACGGAGCGCGACACGCCCGCTTCGGTCGCGAGTTCCGCGACGCTCCAGTTGCGGCCCGGGTCGCGATGCAGCGCGACGATCGCGCGGCCGAGCTTCGGCTCGCGCAGCGCCTGCACCCAGCCCGTCGCGTCGCCGCATCCGCACTCGACCCAGCCGCGCACGATGAACGCCGCGACCACGTCCGCGAGCCGCGCGAGGATGCCCGCGAAGCCCGCGCGCGCCGTGCACGCTTCGCGCTCCATCGCGTCGAGCATCGGGCGGATTTCCGGGTAGCGCGCGAGCAGCGTGCCGACGTGCATGAACTCGGGCATCGTGCCGACGAGCGGCTGCATGCCGCCGAGATCGAGCTCCATGCACGCGCTGAAGATCAGCGCATCGCCGGCACCGGGTTCCGTCGTCGCACAGGTGGCCGGCGATACGCCGGCCGACGCTACCGACGCCACCGTGTCGCAGATCTTCGCGACCTCGAAGCCGTTGAGCTCGCGGCACGGCGCATCCGGATCGGACACCAGCGCGTGCATGCCGCCGTGCGGCAGCAGGATCGCGTCGCCGGCCTCGAGCCGCATCGTGTCGCCCGATGCATCGCGCAGCAGCACGGGCCCGCGCACGACGAAATGGAACTGCGCGCGGCCCGTCACATGGCCGAAATTCAGCCCGAACGGCCGTGCAACCTGGATGCGGCGGTACTGGACGCCGCTCAGGCGCATCCCCAGCAGCAGCTCGCTGACGAGGTCGTGCACGTCGGGAATCGGGGGCAGAAGAGGCTCGGTCATGGCGAGATACGGACGTTCGATCAACAAGAACGGATTGTATGTCATAGACCGTCCTGACGTGGTTCCTTACGATACGCCCTCATCAGTACTTTCCCTTACCGACACGGAACCACGCATGAATCCCGGAATCTCCTCGGCCGCCTCGACGGCGGCCCCCCGCGAACCGGCCTGGGGCGCGGTATTCGCGATGACGCTCGGCGTGTTCGGGCTCGTCACGGCCGAATTCCTGCCGGCGAGCCTGCTGACGCCGATGGCCGACAGCCTCGGCGTGACCGAAGGCGTGGCCGGGCAGGCCGTCACGGCCACCGCGACGGTTGCGCTCGTCACGAGCCTGCTGATCTCGGCGCTGACGCGCACGATCGACCGGCGGCGCGTGCTGCTCGTGTTCTCGGTGCTGCTCGTCGCATCGAACCTGGCGGTTGCGTTCGCGCCGAACCTGGCGATGCTGCTGGTCGGCCGCGTGGTGCTCGGCATCGCGCTCGGCGGCTTCTGGACGATGGCGACGGCCACCGCGATGCGGCTCGTGCCGACGGCGATGGTGCCGCGCGCGCTGTCGATCATCTTCAGCGGCGTGGCGGTCGCGACGATCGCGTCCGCGCCGATGGGCAGCTACTTCGGCCACCTGATCGGCTGGCGCAACGTGTTCCTGATCGCGGCCGTGCTCGGCGCCATCGCGTTCGTGTCGCAGGTGCTCACGCTGCCGTCGATGCCGCCGAGCGGCACGACGCGGCTGCGTACGCTGGTCGACGTGCTGCGCCGGCCGACCGTCGGCCTCGGGATGTTCGCGACGATCCTCGTGTTCACCGGGCATTTCGCGTTCTTCACGTATCTGCGGCCGTTCCTCGAACAGGTCGCGGGCGTCGGCGTGAACGGGCTGTCGGCGATCCTGCTCGGCTACGGCATCGCGAACTTCGTCGGCACGTCGCTCGCGGGCCGTGTGCTCGAACACCGGCTGCGGCCGATGCTGATCGGCATGCCTGCATTGATGGTCGTGCTCGGTGTCGCGCTCGTCGCGCTCGGCCGCGCGCCGATGATCGACGCGGTGCTCGTCGCGTTGTGGGGGATGGCGTTCGGCGGCGTGCCGGTTGCCTGGTCGACGTGGGTCACGCGCACCGTGCCCGACGAGGCCGAGAGCGCGGGCGGGCTGATCGTCGCGGCGATCCAGCTCGCGATCGCGACGGGGGCTGCGGCCGGCGGCGTCGTGTTCGACGCGAACGGCGCGGCCGGCGTGTTCGTCGCGGCGGCCGTCGTGCTGGCCGTGGCGGTCGCGACGATCGTGACGGGCGTGCCGAAGCGGGTCGGCGTGGCGATGTCGTAACCGGCCGGAGGCCCGCATCGCGCGGGCCTGCACGGCCGTCCGTCAGGCGGCGTGCGCGTGCGCGATACGGTCGAGTTCCTCGCGTGCGTCTTCCGGCAGGTCGAGGTCGGCCGCCGCGAGATTCTCGCGCAGATGCGCGACCGACGACGTGCCCGGAATCAGCAGCAGATTCGGCGCGCGGTGCAGCAGCCATGCCAGCGCGACCTGCATCGGTGTCGCGCCGACGCGTGCTGCCACGCCGGACAGCGTCGACGACTGCAGCGGCGAGAAACCGCCGAGCGGAAAGTACGGCACGTATGCGATGCCGTCGCGGGCCAGCGCGTCGATCAGCGCATCGTCGCCGCGATGCGCGATGTTGTAGTGGTTCTGCACGCAGACGATGTCGCAGATCCGCCGGCCTTGCGCGACCTGCGCGGGCGTGACGTTGCTCAGGCCGATGTGGCGCACGAGCCCGCGCCGCTGCAGTTCGGCGAGCGCGGCCAGCGGCGCCTCGATCGACCCTTCGGCCGGCCCGTGCGTGTCGAACATGATGCGCAGGTTGACGACGTCGAGCACATCGAGCCCGAGGTGGCGCAGGTTGTCGTGCACGGCCCGTTCGAGTTCGTCGGGCGCGAACGCGGGCAGCCACGATGCGTCGTCATCGCGACGCGCGCCGATCTTCGTGACGATCACGAGATCGTCGCGATACGGATGCAGCGCCTCGCGGATCAACCGGTTGGTGACGTGCGGGCCGTAGAAGTCGCTGGTGTCGATATGGTCGACGCCGGACGCGACGGCTTCGCGCAAGACGTTCAAGGCCGCGTCGCGGTCCTTCGGCGGCCCGAACACGCGGGGCCCCGCGAGCTGCATCGCGCCGTAGCCGATTCGTTTGACGTTGCGATCGCCGAGCCGGAAGGCGGAGGTGTGGCGGATGTCGGACATGACTGTGCTCCTGTGATGAATGTGCCGAGCATAGGCCGTGGCCGCCTGCGCGATAAGTCGTCATAATCCGCACGGGTTGTACGAAAAGGCGAACAATGCAAGTCGATCTGGGTGATCTGAATGCGTTCATGGCCGTGGCGCGCGCCGGCGGGTTCCGTGACGCCGCCCGTGTGACGGGCCTCAGTGCGTCGGGGCTGAGCGAGGCCGTGCGCCGGCTGGAGGCGCGGCTCGCGGTCCGGCTGTTGCACCGCACGACGCGCAGCGTCGTGCCGACCGAAGCCGGCGAGCGCCTGCTCGCGCGTCTCGGGCCCGCGTTGACCGAAGTGGCGGCGGCGCTCGACGGCATCGACGAATTCCGGGGCCGGCCGGCGGGCACGCTGAAGCTCAACGTGCCGCTCAGCGCGTCGCGGCTCGTGCTGCCCGCGATCGTGCCGCGCTTTCTCGATGCGTACCCGGAAATCCGGCTGGAAGTGATTGCCGACGAAAATTTCGTCGACATGCTGGCGGCCGGATGCGACGCGGGTATCCGCTACGACGATCGGCTCGAGCAGGACATGATCGCGGTGCCGATCGGTCCGCGCATCCAGCGGTTCGCGACCGCGGCGGCCCCCGGCTATCTCGACCGTCATGGCCGGCCGCGGCATCCGCGCGACCTGCTCGGCCATCGTTGCCTGCGCGGGCGCTTCGCGAGCGGGGCGATGCCGCCATGGGAATACGAGCGCGACGGCGAGGTCGTGCGGATTGAGCCGGCCGCCGGGCCGCTGCTGGTGCAGATCGGCGGCGCGGTGGACCTGCTGGTCGAGGCGGCGATCGACGGCACGGGCATCGTGTATCTCTTCGAAGACTGGCTGCGCCCGCATCTGGAGAGCGGCGCGCTCGAACGCGTGCTCGAGCCGTGGTGGCGGCCGTTTTCAGGCCCGTTTCTCTATTATCCGGGGCACCGCCTCGTGCCGCCGGCCCTGCGCGCGTTCGTCGATTTCATCAAGGCATCCTGAACGTGGCGGGCGGGCGATGCGCGGGCCCGCCGCTCAGCGCGCCGGCGCGTGCGCGTCGAGCAACTGCCGGTGGCGTGCGTCGGTCGCGCGGCCGACCGATTCGCGCTGCACGCGTCGTTCGCCGTCCCGTGAGCCGGCTAGCCGCCTTGCTTGACCATCGAAGCCAGCGTCTTCATCGCCTGCAGGTACGGATAGGGCCCGTGGCTGATGCGCGCCACGCCGTATTCCGCGAATTCCGCCAGCGTCGGCGTTTCCGATACGCGCATCACGTTCACGGGCAGCGGCGACGCGGCCGTCAGCGCGCGAATGAGCGCCGGCGAGCGGAGGCCCGGCACGAACAGGCCGTCGGCACCGGCTGCCGCATACGCGCGGGCGCGCGCCAGCGTCGCGTCGAGCAATCGTTCGTCGTGCGTATCGGCGGCTGCCTTGAAGAACACGTCGGTGCGCGCGTTGATGAAGTAGTCGGCGCCCGCGCGATCGGCCGCCTGCCGTGCCGCGGCGATCCGGGCCGCCGCGGCGTCGACGTCGCGCAGTTCGCCCGTTGCCGGAAAGCTGTCCTCGAGGTTGCAGCCGATCGCGCCGGCCTGGATGCTCAGCGTGATCGTGTCGCCGACCTCTTCCGGCCGCTCGCCGTATCCGCTTTCGAGATCGACGGTGACGGGCAGGTCCGTCGCGCGCGTGATCCGCTCGAGCACCTCCATCATCAGCGCGCGCGGCATCTGCTCGCCGTCGACGAAACCGTTGGCCACCGCGACCGACCAGCTGCCGGTCGCCAGTGCGACGGCGCCCGCGTCGGCGACCGTGCGCGCACTGCCGGCATCCCACACGTTGAACAGCGCCAGCGGCTGGCCCGCGCGGTGAAGCGACCGGAAATACGCGCCTTTCTCATTGCTGCTCATGCTCACTCCTCCTTGTGAAAACCGGGTCGGTTGTCGTGCCGAACGATACTGCCACCGAATCGAGCGCCGCGAGGAAATCGCGCGCGTCGAACAATTCGCCGAGGCTGCGTACGCCGCCCGGCACTAGCGTATCGCCGGTCATCAGGCGCACGGCGGCTTCCACGATGATCGGTGCGCTCACCGCATAGATGTCGCGCCCCGACGCCGTCGCACGATGCGTCGTGCCGTCCTGCACGACGATCGCGTCCATCGCGAACTGCTGCGCCGAGCGGCCCAGCGCGTCGGTCGGCGCGGGCGGCGGCGTGGCGGCATCGCGCACGTCGCGCAGCGCGAGCGTCGCGAGCCACGAGTCGATCGTATCGATGCGCAGATGACGCGACAGCGTCATCACTTCGGAAAACGGCAGCAGCGTCACGTCGGCGCTGCCGATCGGCTGCGGGAACGGCCAGGTGCGTTCGCGTGCGGTCGACGGCACCGGCGTCGGCTTGCCGTCCTTCTGCACGAGCCGCACCGCATGATTGCGTTCGCCCGTCACGCGCGTGCCGCGCGTCGGATGCCAGCTGTCGAGGCCGGTCGCGATGTCGACGCGGTCGATCGGCCGGTCCCGGTCGACGACGGCTGTGACGAGCAGGTCGGCCAGGCCGCCGTAGAACGCCGCGGCGGGCACGATGGCCACGCCCGCCGCGCGTGCACGGGCATCGAGCTGTTCGGCCAGCGCCAGCACCGACGGCTGCTCGGCCGTGAGGTCGAGATAAGGGATGCCGGCCCGCAGCGCCGCTTCGGCCAGCGGCAGCGCGGTATCGAGGTAGGGGCCCGCGCAGTTGATCACCGCGTGCGCACCGCGCAGCGCGGCATCGAGCGCGGCCGGATCGTCGACCGCGGCGACCCGCGCGGCGGTCGCGTCGCCGCCGCTGTCCGCGAGCCGGGCGGCATCGCGGCCGATGCGGATCGCATGGAGGCCGCGCCGGGCCAGCTCCGCGAGGACAAATCGCCCGGTGTGACCCGTGGCGCCATAGACTGCAACCGTCATCCGATCTTCCATGATCAACTCCGCTACAGAACGGTCTGTTTTATAGTACAGACCTGTAGCGTCGTCAAGCATGCAATGCTATGATCGTAACCACTGTGGCGGGAAGGGCGGCCAGTACGGCCGGGTTGGAATGAAAAAAGGAACGGAAACACACGGGAGCGCGCCCGATACGCGCGAGCGCATTCTGCAGACGGCCAGCGAACTGTTCTACCGGGAAGGCACGCGCGCGGTCGGCGTGGACCTGATCGTCGCGCAGGCGGGGGTCGCGAAGACGAGCCTCTATCGTCACTTCGCAACGAAGGACGACCTGATCGAGGCGTTCCTGCTGCGCGAGGACGCCGATTTCTGGGCGCATTGGGATGCGGTGGCCGCGCAATACCGGCGCGAGCCGCGCGAGGAGCTGGATGCGCAGCTGCAATGGCTCGGCGAGCGCGTCGCGCGGCCCGGCTATCGCGGTTGCCCGCAGATCAACATCGCCGCCGAGTACTCGGACGACAACCATCCGGCCCGCAAGGTCGCCGTCGCGCACAAGCGGGAACTGCGGCGCCGGCTGACGGAACTGGCGGGCGCGCTGCGGATCGACGAACCGGAAACCTTCGCGCTGCGGCTCGCGACCGTCGTCGACGGCGCGCTGAGCAGCGGGCAGGCGCTGCACGCGTACGGGCCCGTGCGCTTCCTGCAGGAATTCGCGCAACTGCTGTTGCCGAAGAAGGGCCGGAAGTAAGCGCCACGCGGCGGCGTGCCGCGTGCCGGTTCAGTCCCGCGCCCCCGGATCGACCGACAGCGCGCGCAACTGGCCGCGCAACTGATCGACTTCTCCCGGCGCGAAAGGCTGTTCGATTTCCGCATGCGCCTGCTGCCACAGCGGGAACGCGTCGGCCAGCAGGTCGTGGCCGGCCGGCGTCAGTTCGAGCAGGCGGCTGCGCCGGTCGTCCGGGTCCTGGATGATCGTGACGAGGCCGCGCCGCTCGAGCGGCTTGAGCGCGGCGGTGAGCGTGGTGCGGTCCATCGCGAGCAGCGACGCGACCGATTTCATCGGGGCCGGGTGCGGCCGGTTCAACGACATCAGCAGCGAAAACTGGCCGTTGGTGAGATCCAGCGGGCGCAGCACATCGTCGAAGATGCGCGCAAGATTGCGCGCCGCGCGCTGCATGTGCAGGCACAGGCAGCAATCGCGCACCATTAGCGTCGTTTCGAAAGGAAGCTTTTCTTTTCGTGCCATGTTGCAATTGTGTTGATATCAACCTATCTTGTCAAGGTCGAGGCGCGGCAGCCCGCCGCGCCCGTCATCGGAGGAGAAGGCATGAGTGCGCAACAGCAGTTGTATCTCGCCGTATTTCTCGGGAGCAAGGACAGCCCGGCCATGAAGGCGTGGCTGGCGCTTCCGGAGGAAGAGCGGCGCACGCGCGAGCGGGACGGCATTGCCGCCTGGCATGCGTGGGTCGACCGCCATCGCGACGCGATCGTCGAGATGGGCGGGCCGCTCGGCAAGACCAAGACCATTGATGCAGGCGGCATCCAGGACACGACCAATGCACTGAGCGGCTTTACCGTCGTGCGCGCGGCGTCCCACGATGCAGCGGCCGCGCTGTTCGAAGGCCATCCGCATTTCACGCTGTTCCCGGGCGTGTCGGTCGACGTGATGCCGGTGCTGGCGATTCCCGGCGCGTGAGCGATGCATGACGCGGGCACCGCGCGTCGCACCGATGCGCCGTGGCCCGCCGCGGATTTTTTCCCGACATTCTGGATGGAGACTGGCGATGAAGCTTTACGGATTTGCCGGCACGCGTTCGCAACGCGCGCTGTGGGGGCTGAAGGAACTGGATGCGGATTTCGAATTCGTGTCGGTCAACCTGCTCGAGGGCGAGCACCGGCGGCCCGAGTTCCTGCGCCTCAACCCGGCGGGCAAGGTGCCCGTGCTGGTGGACGGCGACCTCGTGATTCCCGAGTCGGCCGCCATCGTGCTGTATCTCGCGGACAAGTACCCGGAAAAAGGGTTGCTGCCCGCCGATCCGGCGCTGCGTGCGGAGGCCTACCGGTGGGTCATGTTCGCGGTGACGGAGCTGGAGCAGCCGCTGTGGCGGATCACGCGGCACTCGTTCATCTATCCGCCGGAGAAGCGTTCGCCGGCCGATATCGAGCTGGCGCGCGAGGATTTCGCGACGATGGCCGCGATTCTCGACAAGCATCTCGAAGGGCGCGAATTCATCGTCGGCGACGCGCTGACGGTGGCCGATTGCGTGACGGTCTACCTGATCGACTGGGCAAGCGAATGTCACCTGATCGAACCGTTCCAGCACCTGCGTGCGTATCTCGAGCGGCTGTATGCGCGGCCGAAGGCGCCGCAGCGGATCGCGGACGCACGCAAGGCGGCGTGACGGCGCGATGAACGCATGCGCCGCGCCCGGCTGCGGTCACGACACGTCGTCGGGGCCGCCGAGTGCGCGACACAGCATCGACAGGTCGCGCAGCGTGAGGTGCGGCGTTGCGGCATGCGGGGCGTGTGCTTCTTCCGGCCGAGGGTCGCGAACGACCCACGCGGCCTGAAGCCCCGCATTCAGTGCGCCGACGATGTCGAGGTGGAAGTCGTCGCCGACGTGCAGCAATTCGGCCGGACGCACGCCGAGTGCGTCCGCCGCCGCATGGAAGATCTCGGGTTCCGGCTTCGCGAAGCCGAATGCCCGCGCGCTGAGCGTCGTGCGGAAGAATTCGCCGCCGCCGGTGAGCCGGAGATCCGCGTTGCCGTTGGTGACCGCGATCAGCGGAAAGCGGGCGCTCAGCCACGCCAGCGCCGGCAATGCATCTTCGTAGAATTCGACGCGGTTCCGCGCCGCATAGAAGACGTCGTATGCCCGATCGGTCAGCGCGACATCTTCGTTCGCGCGCTCCAGCGCGAGCCGGATCGATCCGATTCTCATTGCGCGAAAATCGCCGGCGAGGTCCGGCTGCAACCGTTCGTATTCCTCACGCAGTTCGCCCAGTGCCTGCGGCGTAGGCAGCACGCTCGCGGTATTGGGCGCATGTTCGACCAGCCATGCGCGAAGCATCGCCTCGGCCCGCACGACGGATGGCCCGAACGGCCACAGGGTGTCGTCGAGGTCGAACGAGAGGGCGGATACTTTGGCGAGACGCATGGCGGTTGAAAGCGGGAAGTCGTTTACCAGGGCCACGGAACGGAGGTGCCGGTGCCGTGGTCGAGGGCATGACGATACAGGAAGCGCGCGACCGTCAGGTCCTGAAGCGCGAGCCCGGTCATGTCGAACACGGTGATCTCGTGCGCGGCGCGGCCGACCGGCACCGTACCGGCGAGGATGTCGCCGATTTCCGTGCGCGGCAAATCCGGCGCCCACTGGCACTCGCCGATGCTGCGCGCCTGGTCGTGATCGTCCACGAAAATGCGCGCACGTTCCAGCACGCCGGCCGGCAGCTCGCGCTTGCCGGCGGTATCGGCGCCCACGCAGGTCAGATGGGTGCCCGGTTGCACGGCATCGGCGTCGAACAACGCACCGCCGCCGGGCGTTGCCGTGATCACCACGTCGCTGCCGGCCACCGCGTCGTTCCGGTCGCGCGCCACGCCGATCGTGCATCGATCGACGAAGGCCGATTCGAACGCGGGGTCCGGCTCGCCGCTGACGTTCACGTACTGCACCGTGCACCGCTGCGACAGCAGGCTCAGCGCGTAGTCGAGCTGGACGCGCGCCTGCACGCCCGTGCCGAACACGCAGATCCGCGTGCTGTCGGGCCGGGCGAGCTGTTGCAGCCCGAGGCCGCCTGCCGCGCCGGTTCGCGCGGTGGTGATCGCGTTGCCGTCCATGATGCACAGCGGGCGGCCCGTTGCCGGATCGAACAGCGCGACGGTGGCCTGATGCGGCTCGCCGCCGACGCGCCGGTTGCCGGGCCAGAACCCGGCCGCCTTGAAGCCGAGCAGATCCTGGCTGGCGACGTCGCCCGACTTGATGCCGAACACGCCGCCGGTGTGCAGCTTTTCGCGCACCACCGGGAACACGCGTCCGGCCCGTTGACTGTGCAGCACGAACGCTTCGCGGACCGCCGCCATCACCTGCCCGGCTTGAAGGGCGGGCGCGATGGCATCGCGGTCGAGGAGCAGGAGTCGGGCGTCTGTCGGCATGGTCGGGAGCGCCTTGGCGGCGCGAGACGAATCGAAGTTGTTTAAATTTTGTCCAGATTTGGATAAATAGTCAATGCGCGGTGGCGCGGCATTGACACCGGGTTACGTTCACCACCCGTAGAAGCGCGGCCACGCGTGTACGGTGCCTTCCGCGTCGATGGCCTGGTATTCGGGGTGTTGCGCGCCGGTCGCGCACGCATGATTCGGCAGGATGCGCAGCCGCGTGCCGATCGGAAACCGCTGCGCGATGCCCGTGTCGGGCGAGCCCGTGTGCGACACGATCCCGTGCTCCTGGTTGGCGGCGCTCATCACGTAGTCGCCGAGCACGTCGCCGGCTTCGGTGCAGACCTGCCCGTAGCCGAAATCGTGCGCCTGGCGCTGCGTGCCGCGGTCGCGGCTCATCGCCATCCAGCCCGCATCGACGATCGCCCAGCCTTTTTCTTCCTGATGGCCGATCACGGTGGTCAGCACCGACAACGCAATGTCGGACAGTCCGCACACGCCGATGTTGTGCATCATGAGGTCGAACATCGCGTACACGCCGGCGCGTACCTCGGTCACGCCGTCGAGCCGTTCCGCCGCCAGCGCGGTGGGGGTCGACCCGATACTCACGACCGGGCAGCGCAGCCCGGCGGCCCGCAGGCGCTCGGCAGCCCGCACGGTGCGGCTGCGCTCCTGTTCGGCGATCGCGATCAGCGCGTTGTGCGTGTCGTATTCGTAGCTGGAACCCGCGTGGGCCAGCACGCCGCCGAGCACCATCCCGCCGTCGACCAGCGCGCGGCCGACGTCGATCAGCAGGCCGGCCTCGGACGGGATGCCCGAGCGGTGGCCGTCGACGTCGACCTCGATCCACACGTCGAAGCGTTCGCCGTGCTCGTGCCCGAATGCGGCGATCGCGTGTGCGGCCTGCAGGCTGTCGGCGACGATCTTCAGGTCGCAGCCCTGCCGGCGCAGCGCGAGCGCCTGGCCGAGTTTGGCCGGCACCATGCCGACCGCGTAGACGATGTCGCGAATGCCGCCGGCGAAGAACTGCCCGGCTTCCTTGAGCGTCGAGACCGTGATCCCTTGCGCGCCCGCCGCGATCTGCACGTCGACGACGTGCCGGCACTTGGTGGTCTTGACGTGCGGTCGGAAGCGGACGCCGAGCGCGTCCAGGCGGGCCTGCATGCGTGCGATGTTGCGATGCATGCGGCCGACGTCGATCAATGCGGCCGGGGTGTTGAGGGTTTGAAGGTCCACGATGTGCTCGATGGCGAGGTTGCCGAGGCGGACACTGTAGGACGAATGGCGCGCACCGTGTTTAACGCAACGCTAATCTGCCATTAAGCACGATTTAATCTGCTGAATCGCCCGGCTGCCGCGCGGCTCATGCCTGGGTACGCCACGGCGGCGGATCGAGAAACCGCCGCGCGGCGTCGAGAAAGACCCGCTGCCGCGCGGAGCGGCCGGTGCGCGACGGCAGCAGCGCCGTCACCGGCGCGGGCGGCAGGTGCCAGCCGGGCAGCAACCGGACGAGCTTGCCGCTCGCAAGCAGCGGCGCGACGTCCCACTCCGAGCGCTCGACGATCCCGAGCCCGGCCAGCGCCCATTCGGTGATGACGGTGCCGTCGTTCGACGACAGCGCGCCCGACACGCGAATGACGGTGGACCGTTGCGACTCGCCCTTGACGTCGCTGCCGGGCGAGAAGCGCCAGCGCGGGATGTCCTCGTCGTTCTCGCGCAGGCACAGGCAGTCGTATCGCGCGAGGTCGGACGGATGATTCAGGTCCTTGATGCGCCGCGCGTACGCGGGGCTCGCGCACAGGAAGCGTTCGTTGGGCGCGAGCGGATAGCCGATCCACGAAGACGACTTGAGGCTGCCGACGTGAACGACCACGTCGGCTCCGGCCGCGCTGGTCAACGGGCTCTCCGACAGGTGCAGCGAGATTTCGAGCTTCGGGTGGGCGCGCTGCACGTCGCGCACGATCCGCGCGACGTACTGGCGGCCGAAGCCGAGCGGGGCGACGACACGCAGCGTGCCCTGCACGTCGCCGTGGTCGCCCGCGATGCTGACGGGCAGCGCCTCCACGCGCTCGAGAATGCCGACGGCTTCCTGGTACAGCCGCTGTCCCTCGTCGGTCAGCGCAATCCCTTTCGGCTGCCGCACGGCGAGCCGCGCGTTCAGGCGCGCTTCCATGCGCTGCAGGCGGATCGTGACGGCGGGCGGCGTGAGATCGAGCAGGCGCGCGGCGGAAGCGAGCGAGCGCGACGTGCCGATCGCGCGAACGAGCCGCAGGTCGTCGAGGTCGAGCATTTCATGCCTCTTAATGCAAATGGTGTCAGGCATTAAACCGCACATCACGCGCCGAATCCATGGGTACGAGGGTCGGCGCGGGCGCGCCGGAACGCGCTTGTCACATTCGATCGATACATTGAATTTCCCGATGCCATCCGGCATTCGGCACGAATTTCCCGATCGATCGACCGCCAGCCCGTCATGACCCTCACCCAGCTTCGCAGCTTCATCGCCGTCGTCCAGCACGGCGGCTTCACGGCGGCCGCGCGTGCGCTGTCCACCAGCCAGACGACGATCACGTCGCAGATCCAGACCCTCGAACACGAACACGGCGTCGAGCTGTTCCACCGGCGCGGCCGTCGCGTCGAGCTGTCGGCGGTCGGCCTCGAATTCCTGCCGATCGCGCGCCGCATCTGCAGCGACGAAAGCGACGCGGCCGCGCTGCTGCGCGACAGCGGCGCATTGCAGCGCGGCTCGCTGAAGATCGGCGCGGTCGGCCCGTTTCACGTGACGGAGATGATCGAGGCGTATCACGCGATTCATCCGCACATGCACCTGTCGGTCGCGCTCGGCAATTCGGAAACCGTGCTGCGCGATCTCGACCAGTACGTGTGCGATGTCGGCGTGGTGGCCCGCGCATTCGTCGAGGACGCACGCTATTTCACGCAGCGCTATGCGAGCTTTCCGGTGATTGCGTTCGTGCGCGCGACGCATCCGTTCGCGAAACGCGACGCGATCACGCTGCAGGAACTGGCCGGCGAACCGCTGCTGATGCGCGAACCGGGCTCGACGACGCGCCGCGCGCTCGAGGACGCGATGGAGGCGGCCGGCCTGACGCCGCGCATCGCGATGGACATCGGCAGCCGCGAGGCGCTGCGCGAGGCCGTCGCACGCGGGCTCGGCGTCGGCACCGTGTCGAAGGCCGAATACGTACCCGACGAGCGGCTGCGGCCGTTGCGTATCGACGGCGACCCGGTCGAAACCCATATCCACGTGTGCTGCCTGAGCGAGCGGCGCGACAGCCGGCTGGTCGCGTCGTTCTTCGACGCGGTCGCGCGGTGCCGGCCGCTCGATGCGTGACGGCGGCGTTGTCGGGCGTCGGCCCCACTGCGATCCATCGAAAAATTCGGTCGATCCATAGCCGATGACCGGGATTTTCGATCATGAGCGCGTCATCGCGGATGCCTAACCTGCTGCTCAATCCCATTCCATTCAGGTGCGAGCATGAATTCCGCTGCAGACTGGCCTTTCCATTTGATTCGTCATGCACATTATCTGGCCGTGCAAGCGCATCGCACGCCGTGTCGCGCGGGAGCGGCGGCATGAGCGACTGGCGTTTCCACAATCCCGTCCGGATCCGCTTCGGCGTCGACGCGCTGGCCGACCTGAACGACGCGCTCGCCGGCCGTAGCTACGCGATCGTCACGTATCCCGACGCCGTGTTCGCGCAGATCGCCGACCGCGTCGAAGCGCAGCTCGGGCCGGCGCTCACGCGGATCGACTGCGTCGAGGCGAACCCGTCGGTGCCGATGCTGCGGCGGGCGTGCGATCAACTCGCTGCATTGCCGTGCAAGCCCGACGTGCTGATCGCGCTCGGCGGCGGCTCGGTGATCGATTCGGCGAAAGTGCTGGCCGCCGAACACGGCGACTTCGACCGCGTGCTGCGCATCCTTTACGGTGACGCCGGCGCCGCGGGCGATGACGCCGCCGCGCGGCCCGCGCTGCCGATCGTCGCGATCCCGACCACGGCCGGCACCGGCAGCGAAGTGACGCACTGGGCGACCGTCTGGGATCCGCACAACGCGCGCAAGCTGTCGCTGTCGCGGCCCGATCTCTATCCGGAAACGGTGATCGTCGATCCGCGCCTGATGGTCGGCCTGCCGATGCAGCCGACGCTCGCGAGCGGCCTCGACGCGCTGTCGCACGCGCTCGAGAGCATCTGGAACATCCATGCGAACCCCGTCACGCGTGGCCTCGCGGTGCAGGCGGCGCGCGAACTGATGCGCGGCCTCGCGCGCGTGAACGCGCATCCCGACGATCTCGACGCGCGCAGCGACATGGCGCTCGGCGCGCTGCGCGCGGGGCTCGCGTTCTCGAATACGCACACCGCGCTCGCGCACAACATTTCCTACGCGATCACGCTGACGCGCGGCGTCGCGCACGGCATCGCCTGCTCGTTCTGCCTGCCGGCCGTGATGCAGGCGGCGCTCGGCGTCGACGCCGCGTGCGACGCCGCGCTGCGCGAGATCTTCGGCGAGACGGCATCCGCCCCCGCGCAGCTCGTCGCGCTGCTCGATGCGCTCGGCGTCGCGCACCACCCGGCCGCGTACGGGATCGACGCGCACGAATGGGCGCGGATCGTGGACCACGCATTCGACGGCGCACGCGGTCGCAACTTCATCGGCACGCGCGCGCGCTTTCCGCATTTCGACTTCAGCCCGGAGCAGCCCGAGCGGGCGCTTCACTGACGAGGAGCCTCCATCATGAAACCGTCTCACCCGATCGAAACGGACGCACTCACGCGTCTCGACAACCTGCCGTGGACACGCTTCCACACACTGATGCTGGTCGCGCTCGGCGTCGGCTGGGCGCTCGATTCGTTCGAAACCAACATCATCGGCAGCGTGTTCGGCGTGCTCAAGTCGCACTGGCACCTGAATGCCGCGCAGGGCTCGCTCGCGGTCAGCATCTGGGTGTTCGGGATGCTGGTCGGCGCGATCGCGTTCGGCTACCTCGCCGACCGCTACGGCCGCAAGCGCCTGTTCCTCGCGACGCTGCTCTGGTACGCGTTCTTCAGCGTCGCGACCGTACTGTCGTGGAACTACGAGTCGTTCCTGTTCTTCCGCGCGATGACGGCGCTGGCCGTCGGCGGCGAATACTCGGCGGTGACCGCGACGATGGGCGAATTCATCCCGAAGCGCCATCGCGGCCGCACCGATGCGCTGATCCTGTCGGGCTTTCCGGTCGGCGCGCTGCTGTCGGCGGCGGTGTCGTATCTCGTGCTGAACCAGTTGCCGGCCGAGTGGGCGTGGCGCGTGGGCTTCGGCCTCGGCACGACGATGGCGCTGGTGTTCTTCTGGATCCGCCGCGTGATTCCGGAGTCGCCGCGCTGGCTGATCCAGCAGGGGCGCGTGGCGGAAGCCGAAGCGATCGTCGAGCAGGTCGTCGCGAGCGCGGCGCGCGATCCGCGTGCGCAGGGCGATCGCACGCAGCTCGCGAAGCGTTACGCGCCGACCCGTTTCGCACACCAGGCGCCCGCGTTCTGGCGCAACGTCGGCGAGCTGTTCGGCGCGTACCGCGCGCGCTGCGCGCTGGCCGGTGCGCTGAACTTCTCGCAGGCGGCCGTCGTGTACGGCGTGCTGTCGCTGATGGCGCTCGTGATCCTGCCGTACATGAAGGTGCAGTCGACCGACATGCCGATCTACTACATGATCGGCAACGCGGCGGCGCTCGCGGGCGGCATCGTCGCGGCGCTGCTCGTCGAGGCGTGGGGGCGGCGCGCGTCGCTGTTCGCGAGCTACACGTTCACCGTCGCGGCGATCGTGTTCATCTACGCGATGCACGCACTGCCCGGCATGGTGCTCGGCTACTGCCTGATCCAGTTCGGTGTCACGTGGGCGTACATCTCGGGCTACGTCGTGTCGTCCGAGATCCTGCCGACGCGGATTCGCGCGACCGGGCTCGGCGTGTCGGTCGCGATCGGCCGGCTCGGCGCGGTGATCGCGCCGCTGATGCTGACGAACGTCTATGCGATGTCCGGCTCGCCGTCGGCCGCGCTGGTCGTGCTGCTGGTGCTCGCGCTGCCGGGGCCGCTCGCGGCGGGCCTGTGGTGGCTCAACGGGCGCGAGACGCGGCGGATTTCGCTGGAGGAGTGCAGCACGGAAGCCGGCCTGCAGCCGGCGGTGGACGCCGCGCCGCGCACGGCGTGACGTCCGGCCGCACGCCCGCCTACGCGTGCAGCCCGAAGATCAGCGACCGGTGGGCGCCCACGCCGGCCGCCACGCCCGAAGCCGACGCGAACGTCGCGTTGGTCATCAGGCTCGACGCATCGCCGGCCGCATACACGCCGGCGATGCTCGTCTGCTTCCACGTATCGACGCGAATCGCGGTGCCGAGCGGCCCTTCGTCGAACGCGCAGCCGAGCTGCTGCGCGAGATCGCTCGCCATCTCGGTGCGCGCGCCGATGAACAGCGCATCGACCGGCACGACCTGCCCGTCGGCGAGCCGCAGCGCGTCGATACGCGGCGCATCGCCGAGGATCCCGACGACCGGCGAGCGCTCGATGCGCACACCGCGCGCGGCGAGCAGCGCGGCTTCTTCCTCGTTCGCTTCGACCACCCCCTGCGTGAACCACGTCGTCGGGCCCCAGTCCGGAATCAG
The DNA here is from genome assembly GCF_984667975.1 of Burkholderia pulmonis. Lineage (NCBI taxonomy): Bacteria > Pseudomonadati > Pseudomonadota > Betaproteobacteria > Burkholderiales > Burkholderiaceae > Burkholderia > Burkholderia pulmonis. Next base: position 2,737,297 of record NZ_OZ480187.1, on the reverse strand, counting down.
GATCGCCTGGTGGACCGACAGCGGATGCGTGGCGAGCACGCCGAGCCGCTTGCCGCTCACTTCGTATCCGTGGCAGTACGGACAATGCAGCACGCTGACGCCCCAGCGTTCGGCGAGCCCCGGCAGCGCGGGCAGCGCGTCGCGGATGCCGGTCGCGAGAATCAGCCGGTCGGCGCTGGCACGGCTGCCGTCGGCCAGCGTCACGTGAAAGCGGCCGTCCGCGTCGCGCTCGGCCGCGCGCGCTTCGCCGTCGATTCGCTGCACGGTCGGGTACGCGGCGAGCTGCGCGGTCGCCTCCGCGACGATCTGCGCGGGCGGCTTGCCGTCCTGGCCGAAGAAACCGTGCGCGTGTTCGGCAAAGCGGTTGCGCGGCCGGCCGGCGTCGATCACGAGCACGCGGCGGCGCGCCCGCGCGAGCTGCATCGCGGCCGACAGCCCCGCAAAGCTGCCGCCGATCACGATCACTTCATGGTGGGTATCCATCCATCAACTCCTGTCTGAACCTGCGTGAATGACACACGTGCTCCGCTGGCGGCCAACTCATGAAACACGAGAAGTTACATGATAGGGCGATGGTATCATTCATGCAACTTCAGAAGTTTCGAGAGAGGGGAGTCCCGCTGGTGAGAACCGACAGTCGTTTGTCGCGCATGCTGCATGCGCTGATCCACATGGACCAGGCCGACGGCCCGCTGACGTCCGAGACGATCGCGACGATGCTGTGCACGAACCCGGTCGTCGTGCGGCGCCTGCTCGGCGGTTTGCGCGATTGCGGCTACGTGCAGTCGGAGAAGGGGCACGGCGGCGGCTGGGCGTTGAGCGTCGCGCTCGACGACATCACGCTGCTCGACGTCTATCGCGCGGTGGGCGAGCCGCCGCTGTTCTCCGACCTGGTGCCCGAGGACGAGCCCGAATGCCTGGTCGAACAGGCCGTCAACGCGCACCTGTCGGCGACGCTGAAGGATGCCGAAGCATCGCTGCTGGCACGCTTCGGCGAAGTCACGCTCGGCATGCTGTCGCGCGATTTCGAGGCGAAGGCGGCCCGGCTGCGCAAGCCGCGCTGACGCAGCGCAGCATCGCAGTCGATCGCGCCCGGCACGCGATCCGGCGCGGCCGAAACCGCCGCGTCGCGATGTTCTGTCCCCCAACTTCCGCCCGGTTTGCCCGCCACAGGGCAAAATACGGGTTTTCCGCACCCGCGAGGGCGCGACCGAATCACGCGCCGGGCGGCGCCCGTGCGCATGCCGCACGCCGCCGCCGGGCGCCCAGGCAAGAAACGCTCGCCGTGTCGCGAGCCCACAGGAGTCCAGACCCCATGCCCGAATCCAACCTGTCCTTCTTCGGCCGGCTGTCGCTGGCCGTCGGCACGTTCTTCTCCGTGCTCGGCAACCGCGAGTTCGCGGCCGGCGTGCTGCGCGTGCGCGACGGCGCCCCGGCACCGGTCGCGCCGACCCCGGCCCCGGCTGCCGCGCCCGTCGCGCCGGCACCCGCGCCCGTGAAAGCGCCGGCGCCCGAACTGCGCGAAGCGAGCCCGCAAGCCGCGCTGCAATTGCTCGGCCTGCTGCAGCGCGATGCGCGCTTCATCGATTTCGTCGAGGAAGACATCGCCGGCTACGGTGACGCCGACATCGGCGCCGCCGCACGCCTCGTGCACGACGGCTGCCGCGCCGCGCTGCGCGAACACTTCACGATCGTGCCGGTGCGCGACGAAGCCGAAGGCAGCCGCGTGACGCTGCCGGCCGGCTTCGACGCGACGGCCGTGCGCGTGACCGGCAACGTGGTCGGCTCCGCGCCGTTCACGGGCACGGTCAGCCATCGCGGCTGGCGCGTGGCCGACGTGCGCCTGCCGAAGCTGACGGGCAGCCACGACGCCTCGGTAGTCGCACCGGCGGAGGTGGAACTGTGAGCGATCCGCGCTATTCGATCGGTATCGACCTCGGGACGACCCACTGCGCGCTGTCGTATGTCGACAGCGCCGCGAGCGACGGCGAAAAGATCACGCAGCAGGTGCTGCCGATCGCGCAGTTGACCGCACCCGGCGCGCTGGAATCGCGCGACCTGCTGCCGTCGTTCCTCTACCTGCCGCATGAAAGCGAACTGACGCAGGGCGACTTGACGCTGCCGTGGACGGCGTCGCGCGCCTTCGCGGTCGGCGAGATGGCGCGCACGCGCGGCGCCGGCACGCCGATCCGCCTCGTGTCGAGCGCGAAGAGCTGGCTGTGCCACCCGGGCGTCGATCGCCGCGCGGCGATCCTGCCGAGCGATGCGCCGCCGGAAGTGTCGCGCGTGTCGCCGCTGGAAAGCTCGATCCGCTACCTGACCCACCTGCGCGAAGCGTGGGACCACGCGCATCCCGACGCGCCGTTCGCCGACCAGGACGTGACGGTCACGATCCCCGCGTCGTTCGACCCGGCCGCGCGCGAGCTGACGGCCGAGGCGGCCCGCGCCGCCGGCTATTCGCGGATGACGCTGCTCGAGGAGCCGCAGGCCGCGCTGTACAGCTGGATCCAGAAGAGCCAGGGCGGCTGGCGCAAGCAGGTGCAGGTCGGCGACCTGATCCTGTGCGTCGACGTCGGCGGCGGCACGACCGACCTGTCGCTGATCGCGGTGGTCGAGCGTGAGGGCAATCTCGAACTGCATCGCGTGGCGGTCGGCGAGCACATCCTGCTCGGCGGCGACAACATGGATCTCGCGCTTGCGCACGTGGTCGCACGCAAGCTCGCGCAGCAGGGCACGCAGGCCGATCCGTGGCAGCTGCGCGCGCTGACGTACGCGTGCCGTGCTGCGAAGGAAACGCTGCTGTCCGACCCGACGGCCGACGCGGTGCCGCTCGTCGTGCCGAGCCGCGGCTCGAAGCTGATCGGCGGCTCGATCCGCACGGAACTCACGCGCGCCGAACTCACGCAGACGATCCTCGAAGGTTTCTTCCCGCAAGTCGAAGCGGCCGCGCGCCCGGTGAGCCGCGCGCGGGTCGGCCTGACGCAGCTTGGCCTGCCGTATGCGCAGGACGCGGGCATCACGCGCCATCTCGCGGCGTTCCTCGGCCGCCAGGTCGCGGCGCTCGATTCGCTCGAAGGCGTGCAGCGCACGCTGCCGCAGGGCGCGACGTTCCTGCATCCGACCGCGGTGCTGTTCAACGGCGGCGTGTTCAAGTCGACGCTGCTCACGCAGCGCGTGCTCGATACGCTCAACAGCTGGCTGGCCGCCGAAGGCGCGCCGCCCGCCCGCCTGCTCGAAGGCGCGGATCTCGATCTCGCGGTCGCGCGCGGCGCGGCGTACTACGGCTACGTGAAGCGCGGCCGTGGCGTGCGTATTCGCGGCGGCACGGCGCGTGCGTACTACGTCGCGATCGAATCGGCGATGCCCGCGGTGCCGGGGCTCGAACCGCCGGTGCAGGCGCTGTGCGTCGCGCCGTTCGGGATGGAAGAGGGTTCGGACGCGGCGCTGCCGCCGCAGGAGTTCGGCCTCGTCGTCGGCGAACCGGTGCAGTTCCGCTTCTTCGGTTCGTCGGTGCGCCGCCAGGACCAGGTCGGCACGCTGCTCGACTACTGGTCGCCGGAAGAGCTGCAGGAGCTGGAAGAAATCCAGGCGACGCTGCCCGCCGAAGGCCGCACCGTCGGCGAAGTCGTGCCGGTGAAGCTGCATGCGCGCGTGACCGAAGCCGGCACGCTCGAACTCGAGGCGATCCCGAGCGGCACGAACGAGTGCTGGAAGGTCGAGTTCGACGTGCGCGGCGCCGCCTGAGCGCGATGAAGCGTTATACGGTCGGCATCGACCTCGGCACGAGCAATACGGTCGTCGCGTACGTCGAGGCCGGTTCCGACGCGATCCGCGTGTTCGACGTCGAGCAGCTGGTCGGCCCCGGCGCGGCGGCCGCGCAGCCGCTGCTGCCGTCGGTGCGCTATCACCCGGCGGCCGGCGAACTGCCGCCGGACGCGTTGCGGCTGCCGTGGGCAGCCCATGCGAAAGCGAACGCCGCCGGTGCGCCGCCGGCCGTGATCGGCCGCTATGCGCGCACGCTCGGCGCGCAGGTGCCGGGCCGGCTCGTGTCGAGCGCGAAGAGCTGGCTGTCGCACGCGGCGGTCGACCGGCTCGCGGCGATCCTGCCGTGGGGCGCGGCCGACGGTGTCGACAAGGTGTCGCCGGTCGACGCGAGCGCCAGCTATCTCGCGCACGTGCGCGACGCGTGGGACGCACACTTTCCCGATGCGCCGCTCGCGAAGCAGGACGTGATCCTGACGGTGCCGGCGTCGTTCGACGACGGCGCGCGCGCCTTGACGGTCGAAGCGGCGCGGCGCGCGAAGCTGCCCGCGCTGCGGCTGCTGGAGGAGCCGCAGGCCGCGTTCTACGACTGGCTGTACGGCCAGCGCGACACGCTGCGCGACACGTTTGCCGCCGCGCGGCGCGTGCTGATCTGCGACGTCGGCGGCGGCACGACCGACCTCACGCTCGTCGATGTCGCGCCGGGCGATGACGGCGAGCCGACCTTTACGCGCGTCGGCGTCGGCAATCACCTGATGCTCGGCGGCGACAACATGGATCTCGCGCTCGCGCGCCTGGTCGAGACGCGGCTGACCGAGCCTGGCACGCGGCTGTCGGCCGCGAGCCTGTCGCAGCTAGTCGAGCGCTGCCGTGCGGCGAAGGAGCGGCTGCTCGGCGACGATGCGCCGGCATCCGTCGCCGTCACGCTGCTCGGCGCGGGCAGCAAGCTCGTTGGCGGTGCGCGCTCGGCCGAGCTGACGCGGCAGGAAGTCGAACAGATCGTCGTCGACGGTTTCTTTCCGCAGGTCGACGCCGGCGAACTGCCGCGCCGTGCGCGCGCGGCGATCGTCGAATTCGGCCTGCCGTATGCGAGCGATGCGGCCGTCACGCGCCACGTCGCCGCGTTCCTGAATCGTCATGCGGAAGGCCCGCTGCCCGACACGCTGCTGCTCAACGGCGGCGTGTTCCGCGCGGGTGCGCTCGCCGGCCGTCTCGCGCAGACGCTCGGCGCGTGGCGCGGCGCGCCGCTCGACGTGCTGCACAACGCGCATCCGGACGTGGCCGTCGCACGCGGCGCGGTCGCGTACGGGCTTGCACGTGCGGGGCATGCGCCGCGTATCGGCGGCGGCTCCGCGCGCAGCTATTTCCTCGTGCTCGACGACGGTGCGGCCGATTCGGCCGCGCGCGGCGTCTGCCTGCTGCCGCGCGGCGCGGAAGAGGGCCGCGAGATCCGGCTCGACGATCGCACGTTCGCGTTGCAGCTCGGGCAGCCGGTGCGTTTCCACCTCGTGTCGACGGTGGCCGAGACGAAGTATCAACCCGGTGATCTCGTCGATCTCGACGGCGGCGATTTCGTGCGGCTGCCGCCGATCGCGACGGTCGTCGATGCGAAGGCGGGCAGCGATGCACGCGAAACGCCGGTGAAACTCACCGCGTCGCTGACCGAGGTCGGCACGCTCGAAATGCACTGCATCGCGACCGACGACGCGGCACGCCGCTGGCGGCTCGAATTCCAGTTGCGCGGCGATGCGCCTGTCGACGGCGACGATGCTTCTTCTGCACGGCATCCGCGGCTCGATCAGGCGATCGAACTGATCGAGCGCTCGTTCGGCAGCAAGGCCGCGGACGTGACGCCGAAGGACACGCGCCGGTTGCGCGCGCAGCTCGAACACGTGCTCGGTGCGCGCGAGGAGTGGGACGTCGCGCTCGCGCGCGAACTGTTCGATGCGTTGCTCGCGCGCGGCCGCCGTCGCCGTCGTTCGGCCGATCACGAACGTGCGTGGCTGAACCTCGCCGGTTACTGCCTGCGTCCGGGCTTCGGCCATCCGCTCGACGCGTGGCGCATCGAGCAGCTGTGGCCGCTGTTCGACGACGGAATTCAGTACGTGACCGACGGGCAGGTGTGGTCGGAGTGGTGGACGCTGTGGCGGCGCGTGGCCGGCGGCCTCGACGACGATGCGCAGACGCAGGTGCGCGACGCGATCGCGTTCCTCGAACCGTCCGACGACAAGCGTCGCAAGCTGCCGTTCGACCCGGTCAAGGTCGGGCCGGCCGACATGACGCGGCTGTCGGCGTCACTCGAACGGTTGCCCGTCGAGCGCAAGGTCGAACTGGCCGAGCGCCTGATCGTGCAACTGCAGAAGCCGGCCGAACGCGCATTGTGTGCGTGGGCGCTCGGGCGTATCGGTGCGCGCCGGCCGTTCTATGGCAGCGCGCACAGTGTCGTGCCGGCGGAAGCTGCCGAAGGCTGGCTCGAAGCGCTGTTCGCGCTCGACTGGAAGCAGGTCGAGCCGGCCGCGTTCGCGGCGGCGCAGATTGCGCGGATGACGGGCGACCGCTCACGCGATTTGCCCGACGATATGCGCGAGGCAGTCATCAAGCGCCTGTCGGCCGCGAATGCCTCGTCGGCCTGGATCGACATGGTGCGTGAAGCAATCGCGTTCGACGAAGCCGATACGGTGCGCGTGTTTGGCGAGACGCTACCGGTCGGGTTGAAGCTGCTGGCCGGGTGAACGGCGTGCAGGATGCTTTGGCCTCGTTCGCAGGTCGAAGCATCCGGTTGCATCGGCTGTTACGTGACGCCGATGCGCGTTCCCTTCAGGCGTGCGATGCCGTTTCGCGCTGCCGTTCCGCCGATTCGATTTCCGATGCATCGTGCGTGGCATGACGCCGCGCGAGATGAATCCCCGCGAGCATGCAGCGCACCGACCCGCCGGCCAGCTCGATCGTCGGCACGTCGAGCGGCAGCAGCCGCGCGGAGCGTTCGATCACCGTGCGCTGGTCAGGCGTGAGGCAGTCGAACGCACGCCGCGACAACGCGAGCACGCGGCCATCCTTCCCCGACAATTCCAGCGTATTCCCCGCGAAATTCTCGATCTGCGACTGATCGAGCGCGATCACCGCGCGCCCCGTTTCGGTCAGGCGTTGCGCGATTTCGCCGCGACGCCGGCGGTCGGCGATCAGGTCGAGGCCGACCATCGCGAACTCGGTCGCGACGCTCATCATCACGTTCGTGTGATAGATCGGCCGCCCGTTCGCATCGGCCGTATCGAAGCAGATCGGCTCGAAATTGAAGTTCGTGCAGAAGCGTTCGAGCGCGACCGGATCGGCGCGGCGCGAACGCGCGGTGTACGCGATCCGCGCGACGTGGTCGAGCACCATCGCGCCGGTGCCTTCGAGGAACACGTCGTCGTATTCGAGCCCCGAGTAGTCGATCACGTCCTGCACGCGATACTCGGCCTTCAGCATCTCGATCACGTCCGCGCGCCGCTCGCGGCGACGGTTCGCGCTGCACATCGGAAACAGCGCGACATGGCCGCCCGGATGCGTCGAGAACCAGTTGTTCGGGAACACGGAGTCGGGCGTGTCGCGCTCGCCGTGATCGTCGAACACGTGCACGCGCACGCCCGCGTCGGCGAGCGTCTGCGCGGCGGCCGTGACTTCGTCGCGCGCGGCGGCCGATACCGACGGCGTGTCGGCCGCACCGCTGCCGGCCGTGCGCTGGAAGGCGTTGTCGGCCGCGGTCTGCGGGTTCGGCAGGAAGCGGTGCGGCCGGATCATCACGACGGCGGCCGGCGCCTGGATCGATACGAGGTTCATGAAAGGCAGGAGCGAAGGGCAGGAAAACGGGCGGCGTGCGGGCCGCCCGCGGATGACGGTCAGCGCGCGAACGCGGCGACGGCTTCGGTCACGAACGCCGCGTGACCCTGCGCGATCGCGGCCGGGTCGTCGATCAGCGCGAACAGGTTCTTCGGATCGACGGCCGGCGGAATCAGCGCGATCTCGACGCCCGCGTTGTGCTGCTGCGCGAGTGCGTACAGGTAACGCAGCGCCGAGTAATCCTCGAGCGCGAAGCCGACCGAATCGAACACCGTGACTTCGTCCGCGCGTTCGCGGCCGGTCGTTTCGCGCTGCAGCACGCGCCACAGCTCGGTGACGGGGAAGTCGGCCGGCATCTGCTGGATCTCGCCTTCGATGCGCGACTGCGGCTCGAATTCGACGAACACGCGGCCTGCGTGCAGCACGCCCGCTTCGAGTTCGGTCTTGCCGGGGCAATCGCCGCCGACGGCGTTCAGGTGCATGCCGGGCTCGATCATGTCGGCCGTGACGATCGTCGCATAGGCCTTGTCGGCGGTGACGGTCGTCACGATGTCGGCGCCGCGCACGGCGTCGGCGGTCGACGCGGCGCGCACGACGCGCAGATCCGGATACGCGGCGAGGTTCCGCACGAGCTTGTCGGTCGCGAGCGGATCGACGTCGAACACGCGGATTTCGTCGATGCCGAGCAGCGTGTGGAACGCGATCGCCTGGAATTCGCTCTGCGCGCCGTTGCCGATCAGCGCCATCGTGCGCGAATCGGGGCGTGCGAGCAGCTGCGCGGCGAGCACCGACGTGGCGGCCGTGCGCAGTGCGGTGGTGAGCGTGAGTTCGGCGAGCAGCAGCGGGTAGCCGGTATCGACTTCGGCGAGCGCGCCGAACGCCATCACCGTGTGCATGCCGCGCGCCGCGTTGACGGGGTGGCCGTTCACGTACTTGAACGCGAACAGCGACGCGTTCGCGACGGGCATCAGCTCGATCACGCCGTCGCGCGAGTGGCACGCGACGCGCGGCGACTTGTCGAAATCGGCCCAGTGCAGGTAATCGGCGCGCAGCGTGTCGACGAGTTCGCGCAGGAACGTCGTCACGCCGGTTTTGGCGATCAGGCGGGCGGTGGCGGGAACGTCGAGGAAGCGGGTCATCGGTCTGTCTCCATTTTCAGTGCCGGTACGGGTGTCCTGGCGTTCTGGTCGACCGGGCGGGGCTTCGGCGCGCGTCCGGGCTTCCTGAAAAAGCCGCGGCGCGGCGTGTTCGGCCGGTCGATGGAGTCATTATTTCCGTGAGTCGAGCCAACAAAAAGACGGCAAAAGTGGCAGATTTATCGATAGACTTGGCAAATTGCCAGCCCATTCCGGCAGTTTGTCCGGTTTTCACTGGCCGGATTGCGCAGCCTCCGGCACGCTGGCGGCCGGCTCACGCTCAACAGGAAGCCCGTTCATGATCACGCTCGACGACGTCGACCGTCAGCTCATCGCGCTGCTGCGCGACAACGCGCGACTGCCCGTCGTCGCGCTGGCGAAGGAACTGCGCGTCGCGCGCGCGACCGTGCAGAACCGGCTGACGCGGCTGGAGAAAAACGGCGTGATCGTCGGCTATACGGTGCGGCTCAAGCCGGCGGCCGAACGGCACCGGATCCGCGCGCTGATGTCGATCGCGGTGCAGGGCAATCGCGGGGCGGAGGTGGTGAAGGTGCTGCGCGGGCATCCGAACGTCGCGTCGATCCACAGTACGAACGGGCGCTGGGATCTCGTCGCCGAACTCCATGCCGATTCGCTCGAGCACTTCGATCGCGTGCTCGGCGCGATCCGGCTGATCGACGGGATCGCGAATACCGAGACGAGCATCCTGCTGTCGACGCACAAGGCGTAACGCGGGCAGGGCCCGCATCACGCCTGTCCGTGCGGTCAGGTGCCGGCCGCCGGCGCCGGAAACACCGGTTCGCCCAGCGTCAGCATCAACCGGTTCGCCCACGCGAAGATCGCGACCGCGTGCGACAGGTCGAGAATGTCTTCATGCGTCAGCCCTTCGGCTTCGAGCGCGGCGATGGCGTCCGCGTCGACCGAGTCCGGCCGTTCGGTCAGGGCAATCGCATAGCGGACGATCGCCCGTTCGCGCGCCGTCGTGCCGGCCGTCGCCGGATCGTCGAATACCTGCTCGATCGTATCGGTGCGCTTCGCGAGCTGCGCGAAGCGCTGCGCATGCACCGACGCGCAATAGACGCAGCCGTTCACGCGCGACACGGCCGTGCTGGCCAGTTCGCGTTCCGCGCGCGACAGCCCGCCGGGACCGTACATGATCGCGTTGAACACGCCCGAGCGCTGCCGCAGGATGTCGGGCAGATGCACGAGCAGCAGGTAGTAATCGGACGTCTTCGCTTGCGGGTGGCTTGCTTCGAGCACCGCAAGCTGATCGGCCGTCGCGGCATCGAGCGAGACCGTGTCGAGCCACGCGCGCCAGCCGAGCGTATCGGACGTGAAGCCGTGAGGGGGCGTCGTCATGCAGCCTCCTTGTCGGCACGCGCCTGAATGGCCCGCGCGGCAATCGCGACGCGCAACTGATACGCGACGAACGCGACGAGCTGCGACAGCGCGACGATCGCGGGTGTCGTGAGGCCGGCCGACTTCAGCGCGTCGAGATCGGATGCGCGTGCGTCGACGGGAGCAAGCGTCATGCGCCTTGCGTGCGCGAGCAGCGCGCCAAGGCGTCGAGGCAACGCATCGAACGCGTCGGCATCAGCCTGTTCGATGTCGCCGGCCGTGCCGCCGGCATCGAGCAGGCGGGCGCGATAGGTGTCGGCCAGCGCGTGCGCGTTCGACTTTCGCGCGACATACCGTGCCGCGTGCAGCCGCTCGATCAGCGAAAGATCCGGCAACGCGGGGTCGAACAGCGCGGCTTCGCCGAGCTGCGTATGCAGCCGCACCTTCTCGCGTGCGCGGCGCAGCGCGGCGACGGCATCGCCGTCGCGCAGGCCGGCCACCGCGTCGATCGTGTCCGGCGCGGCGGCCGGCGTGATGGAATCAGTCATCGTTTCGGTTTCCCTTCGTCGTCAATGTGATCGATGGCGCGTGCTCATGCATCGGCGTCGCGCCATTCGTCGCCTTGCAGCTCGGCATTCGCATACGCGACGAGCGCGTCGTAGTGGCGGTCGCGATCGGCGTCGAACAGCCGGCTCGCGATGCCGCGCGCCAGCCGCTTCGCACCGGCGCTGATCGCAGGGATGTCGCCGGACAGCTTGCCGTGGCTCAGGCTCGCCGCATGGTTGAAGCAATGGATGCGCGTGACGGCCGGGCATGCGCCGCGCTCGCGCTCCTGGAACGCGAACGCGGGGCCGAGATCGGGCGACTCGGCGAGTTCGTCGAGCCACAGCGCCGGGTCCGGTCGATAGCGATCCTTCCAGCGCCGCACGTGCGCGCCGAACGACGCGAATTCGTCGCGGGTCGTCCAGTCCGAATGAAAGCCCGTCGCGAAGATCAGGAAGTCGACCGTGCAGCGCCTGCGCGGGGTCGTCACGTCGAGGCCTTCTGCGTGATCGGCAAGCGCCTCGATCGGGCTGCCCGCATGAAAATGCGCATGTGCGTGGCGCGACACGCGCAGCACGCTGTCGCGCGGCGGCGGCGTTTGCGACGCCAGCGCGTAGTGCATGAAGCGCCACTTCGTCGCGTCGTCGAGATCGGCATAGCCGTGCACGAGCCCCGGGCTGCCGATGCCGGTCAGCTTGTTGATGCGCGGAATGTCCGCGCGGCGGAAGAACAGGTCGACGCGCGCGGCGCCCGCTTCGAGCGCGGTGCCCGCGTTGTCGAACGCCGACGCGCCCGCGCCGACCACGCCGACGCGCTTGCCCGCGAGCGCCGCGAAATCGATCGGCTCGGACGAATGCGCGCAGCGCGTGCGCGGTATACGGTGCGCGACGGGCGGCACGTACGGGCCGCCGAGCCCGTCGCGGCCGGTCGCGAGCACGACGTGCCGCGCGAGCAGCGTCTGCGCTTCGCCGTTGCCGCGCACGTCGAGTGCGAGCAGGCCGTCGTCGCGCGGGCGCAGCGCAACGAGCGTCGTATCGTTGCGCACCTGCAGGTCGAGCGCGCGCCGATACCAGCGCAGGTAGTCCATCCATTGCGTGCGTGGAATCTTGTAGAGCGCATCCCACGCATCGCGGCCATATTGCGCTTCGAACCACGCACGAAACGTGAGCGCGGGCAGGCCGAGCGCGGGGCCCGCGAGCTGCTTCGGCGAGCGCAGTGTTTCCATCCGCGCGAACGTGATCCACGGGCCTTCGTAGCCGGCCGGCGCGCGGTCGATCACGCACTGGTTGTCGATGCCGAGCAGCCGCAGTTCGGCGGATGCCGCGAGCCCCGCCATGCCGCCGCCGACGATCGCGACGTCGAGCACGCGTACGCCGTCCACTTCACGTGGCGGCACCCACGACGGCGCGGGCAGGTCGAGCCAGCGCAGGTCCTGCGCGAGCCGTGCTTCAAGTGCGTCGAGCGCTGTCGTCATGCGGCCTCCGGGCGCGTGCGCCGCGTACGTGTCGTGCGAGGCGGGCGCGGCGCCCGCTCGCTGCGCAGCCGGTCGCCGCGCAGCAGTGCGTCGTGCGCGGCGGCGTCGTGAAAAGTCACGTCGTCGAGCAGCGTGCGCGTCGTGCGGTGCAACGCGTCGAGCAGCGCATCGACGGCCGCCGTGCGCGGCTTGCCGGCCGGCGTCGCGATGCCGAACGCGAACGGGATGTCGACGTCGAGCGGGCGCGCGACGACGCCGTCCACCGGCAGCGCGACACCCGTGGCCGGATCGACGATGCCGATCCCGATGCCCGCCCGCGCGGCCATCACCGCATTCAGCGACGCATTGGTTTCGATGAACACGCGCGCCTCGACGCGTGCGGCGGCGAATGCCGCATCGATCCGCTGGCGCAGCCGGTGCCGGTTCGCGACCGTCACGATGCGGCGGCGCGCGAGATCGCGCAGCGCGATGCGCGGCTTCGCCGCGAGCGGATCGCCGGCGGGCAGCACGGCGACGCACGGTGTCTGCGCGATCCAGTGCACGTCGAGCCCGGCATGCGCCATCGGCAGCGTGACGACGCCGACGTCGGCCGTGCCGGCCAGCACCTCGTGCACGACATGCTCGGCCGATTCGCTGCGCAACTGATAGTGCGGTGCGTGGGCGTCGTCGGGCAGCGCGGCGAGCGCGGCCGGCACGAGCGTGGCCGCGAGCGACGGCGTCGCCGCGATGCGTACCGGTTCGGCCGTTTCGTCGCCGAGCGCGCGTGCCCGCGCCTCGATCGCGCGCAGGCCGACCAGCGAGCGTTCGACTTCCTCATAGAGCAGGAACGCGCGCCGCGTCGGCGTGACGCGCGGGCCGTGCCGGTCGAACAGCGCGTAGCCGAGATCGGCTTCGAGTTCCTGGATCTGTCGCGTGACGGCCGGTTGCGAGCGGCCGAGCAGTTCGCCCGCGCCGGTCACGCTGCCGGCCGACATGACCGCGGAAAAAGCTTCGAGTTGGTGCAACTCCATGACGCGTTCCGATGATGCGATTTGCGCATTGTAGGAGTTCGAGCATGCGTGATTCATATAATGATTTTTGCTATCGACAGCGCCGGAACTGCGAAGGGGGCGATCGCCGCGGCGGCCGGTTGCATCCGCATGCGCATCGACTGCGCGCGATGTCGTCAAGGAAACGCCAATCGAATCAACGCGCTGCGACGCATGTCGGTGCATCGCGCGATGCAGGACGCGCGGATGACCGTTCGCAGACGTGATCCGCTTCGCGCCGCAGGCGATATCGATATGCGCAAAACTTCGTTGGATCGCCCTGAACCGGATGGTTACATGCCCTCACTCTTTTCGACTGATTGAAGCTGGGGGACGCATGAACGTTTCGGGGAACGACGGACGCGGCGCATGGCGGCGCGTGCTGGGCACGGTGGCGGCGCTCGCGGCCGCATGGGGATTGTCGGCGGGCGGTGCGCTCGCGGCCGGCGTGTCGGGCGAGCCGGTGGTGGTCGGCGTGAGCGGGCCGCTCACGGGCCAGGACGCGCAATACGGCGAGCAGTGGAAGCGCGGCTTCGATCTCGCGCTCGACGAGATCAACGGCAGCGGCGGCATCCACGGCCGGCCGCTCGCGATCGACTTCCAGGACAGCCGCAGCGACCCGCGCCAGGCAGTCGCGATCGCGCAGAAGTTCGTCGCCGATCCGCGCATCGCGATCGAGCTTGGCGATTTCTCGAGCGCCACGTCGATGGCCGCGTCGCCGATCTACCAGCGCGGGCAACTCGTGCAGTTCGGCTTCACGAACTCGCATCCGGATTTCACGAAGGGCGGCGATTACTTGTGGAGCACCGCGCTGAGCCAGGCCGAGGAGCAACCGCTGCTTGCACGCTACGCGGTGAAGGAACTCGGCTTCAAGCGGATCGCGGTGCTGTACCTGAACACCGACTGGGGCCGCACCAGCAAGGACATCTTCGCGAAGGCGGTGGCCGGGCTTGGCGCGCAGGTCGTCGCGGCCGAAGGCTACCAGCCGGCGGAGAAGGATTTCCGCTCGACGCTCGTGCGGATCGGCGCGTCGAAGCCCGATTCGATCGTGCTGATCTCGTACTACGCGGACGGCGCGCAGATCGTGCGGCAGGCCCGCACGTCCGGCGTCACGCTGCCGATCGCGGCGGTCGGCTCCGTGTATTCGCCGAAGTTTCTTGAACTGGGCGGCACGGCGGTCGAAGGCGTCTATACGGAATCGAACTTCTTCCCGGCCGAACCGCGCCCCGAGGTGCAGGCATTCGTGCAGCGCTATCGCGCGAAATTCCACGCCGATCCCGATTCGTTCGTCGCGCGTGCCTACGACGCACTGATCCTGTCGGCCGAGGTGCTGCGCCGCTACGGTACGACGCGCCAGGCCGCGCACGACGGCTTCGCGAAGGTCAGCGACGTGCCGAGCGTGATCTTCGGCAAGGTGCGCTTCGATCCGCAGACGCGCCGGGTCGCCGGCGCACGCACCGTGTACCTGGTCGTGAAGCAGGGGCAGTGGGCGCTGTGGGATGGCGCGAAGCCGCAGCTCGCCGCACGCTGAACCCGACATGAACCGCATGCAAGTGACAGACGCATCGTGATGGCTTCCTGGCTCGACTACACGCTCAACGGCCTCATCGTCGGCAACATCTACGCGCTGCTCGCGGTCGGGCTCGCGCTGATCTTCGGCGTGTCGCACCTGATCAACTTCGCGCACGGCTCGGTCTACATGGTCGGCGCATTCATCGGCTGGCTGTGCCTGACGCGCTTCGGGCTGCCGCTGCCGGTCGCGCTGGCGGCGGTCGTCGTCGGCTGCGGCGCGCTCGGCGTCGCGATCGAGCGGATCGGGCTGCGACCGCTGCGCCACGCGGCGCGCATCGCGCCGCTGCTCGCGACGATCGGCATCAGCTTCATCCTCGACCAGCTCGCGCAGCTCGCGTTCGGCGCGGATCCGCGCGCGGTGCCGACGCCGCTGCCCGACTGGCACGTGCGGATCGCCGGCGCGACGCTCGGCTCGCTCGACCTGCTGATCGCGGGCATCGGCATCGCGGCCGCCGCGCTGCTGTATGGCTTCCTGCGCTTCACGCGGCTCGGCTGGGCCGTGCGCGCGACCGCGCAGGACCGCGACGCGGCGCTGCAGATGGGCGTCGACGTCGATCGCGTGAACCAGACCGTGTTCGCGATCGCGTGCGCGCTCGGCGGGGTGAGCGGGTTGCTGGTCGGCATGTACTACAACAGCATCGATCCGGCGATGGGTTTCCAGGCGACGCTGAAGGGCGTCGTCGCGCTGCTGATCGGCGGGCTCGGCAACGTGCCGGGTGCGATCGCCGGCAGCCTGCTGCTCGGTCTCGTCGAAAGCTACGGCGTCGCGCTGTTCGGCACGAGCTATCGCGACCTGTTCGCGTTCGGGCTGCTGATCGTGTTCCTCGTGTGGCGGCCGAACGGCCTGTTCAGCGCGAACCGCGCGCTGCCGCCCGAGCCGATGACGGGCACCTTCCTCGCGGCCGCGAAGGCCGTGCGCGTGCCGCGCCCGGTGCTCGTCGCGCTGGTCGCGGCAGCGGCCGTGCTGCCGTGGCTCGGCGCGTCGCCATACGTGCTGCAGACGCTGACCAATGCATGGCTGTACGGGCTGCTCGCGCTGAGCCTCACGCTCGTCGCGGGCACGGTCGGGCAGATCTCGCTCGGCCATGCGGCGCTGCTCGTGATCGGCGCGTATGCGTCGGCGCTGCTGTCGTCGGATCTCGGCTGGTCGCCGGCCGTGACGATTCCCTGCGCGGGCGTCATCACGGCCGTGCTCGGCACGCTGCTCGTCTATCCGGCGTTCCGGCTGCGCGGGCACTACGTATCGATCGCGACGCTCGGCATCGGCGAAGTGGTGAGCCTCGTGATCCTGAACTGGGACGGCCTGACGCGCGGCCCGCTCGGCATCGCCGGCATCGCGCCGCTGCCGTGGGCGATGACCGCGCGTGCCGCGTACTGGTTCACGTTCGCGGTGCTCGTCGTATTCGCGCTCCTGCAGGTGCGGCTGCTGCGCTCGCATCTGGGCCGGACCCTGCGCGCGGTGCGCGAGGACGACGTCGCCGCGCGTGCGCACGGCATCGCGCCGAACCGCTACAAGGCGATCGCGTTCGCGGTCGGCGGCGTCGCGGCCGGCGTGAGCGGCGGCATTGCCGCGCACCTGTACAGCTACATCAATCACCAGACCTTCGACTCGCAGGTATCGATCCTCGCGCTGACGATGGTGATCCTCGGCGGCCTCGGCAACGTGCTCGGCGGCATCGCGGGTGCGATCGCGCTGATCGGTCTGCCGGAGCTGTTCCGCTGGGCGGCCGACTACCGGATGCTGATCTACGGCCTCGTGTTGCTGTTGCTCGTGCGGTTCCGGCCGCAGGGCCTGCTCGGCACGGTGTGAGGAGGCATGCGATGACGACCACTCGACCCTTGCTCGACGTGCAGGGCCTGACGCGCCGCTTCGACGGCGTGACCGCGCTCGACGGCGCAAGCCTGACACTGGCCGACGGCGAGCTGCTGAGCGTGATCGGGCCGAACGGCGCGGGCAAGTCGACGCTGTTCAACCTGATCGCGGGCGCGGACCGGCCCGATGCCGGGCGTGTGACGTTCGACGGTCGCGACATCACGGGCACGGCGCCCGAACGGCTCGCGGCGCTCGGTATCGCGCGCACGTTCCAGCACGGCCGCGTGTTCGGCAACCTGAGCGTGCTCGACAACGTGCTGATCGGCGCGCATGCGCGGCTGCGGGCGGCGCGGCCCGGCTGGCCGGCGCTGGGTGCCGCGGCCGAAGTGCTGCGCGCGCTCGTGCGGCCCGCTTCGGTGCGGCGCGAGGAGGCCGCGTTGCGCGAAGAGGCGCGGGCGATCGTCGCCGGGTTCGGCGAGCGGCTCACGCCGCGCATCGATCATCCGGCGCACAGCCTGTCGTATGCGAACCGGCGGCGCGTGGAGATCGGCCGTGCGCTTGCGCTGCATCCGCGCCTGCTGCTGCTCGACGAACCGACGGCCGGGATGAACGAGACCGAGACGGCCGAGATGCTGCAACTGATCCAGTCGCTGAAGGCGCGCGGCCTGACGATCCTGCTGATCGAGCACAAGCTCGAACTCGTGATGCGCGTGTCCGACCGCGTGATGGTGCTCGACAACGGCGTGAAGATCGCCGAAGGCGGGCCGCGCGACGTGCGGCACGACCCCCGCGTGATCGAAGCCTATCTCGGCCGCCGCCATGCGGGCGGCGCACCGGCCGATCGTGCTGCGCAGGCGGCAGCATGACCCTGCTTTCTTCCGGATCCGATACAACGATGACCGACGCGCTGCTGAAACTCGAACACCTCGACACGTACTACGGGCCCGTGCAGGTGCATTTCGACGTGAACTTCGAAGTCGGCCGCGGGCAGATCGTCAGCCTGCTCGGCGGCAACGCGAGCGGCAAGTCGACGACGATGAAGCTGATCCTCGGGCTGGTGCGGCCGAAGCGCGGCGTCGTGCGGTTCGACGGCGACGACGTGACGGCGCTCGCGACCCCGCAGCGCGTGCGGCGCGGGATCGCGGCCGTGCCCGAGGCGCGGCGGCTGTTCGGCGACATGAGCGTGCGCGAGAACCTGCTGATGGGCGCTTACACGCGCGGCGATCGCGCGGCCGTGGCGGAGGACTACGAACGTGTGCTCGACCTGTTTCCGCGGGTACGCGAGCGATTGACGCAGCGCGCGGGCACGCTGTCGGGTGGCGAGCAGCAGATGCTCGCGATGGCGCGTGCCCTGATGGCACGGCCGAAGCTGATCTGCATGGACGAGCCGACGATGGGGCTGTCGCCGCTCTACGTCGACAAGGTGCTCGAACTGATCGATGCGATCAACCGGCAGGGTGTGACGGTATTCATGGTCGAGCAGAACGCGAGCCTCGCGCTGGAGATCGCGCACTACGGGTACGTGCTGCAGACGGGGCGCGTCGTGCTCGAAGGGCCCGCGAAGGTGCTGCTCGACGACGAGCGCGTGCGCGACGCGTATCTGGGCGGGGAGGCGGTGGCGGCGTAACGCGCGCGGCGTCCTTCATCCGCCGGCATTCGCCGGGTTCGCTTCGCCGGTCTTGCGTTGAAGCCTGCGTTCGGGCTCGGTCCGGTGCAGGTGAACCGCGTAGGTGTCCCAAGGGAGCCGGATATCCTGCGCCGAGCGTGCGGCCGCCTGGATCATCAGCCTGCCGACTTCGCCGCGATGATAGCCGCCGTGCGTGACGACATGGGTCAGCATCTCTTCGCGCGTCATGTATCCGTTGTCGCCATCGGTGAACGCGAATGGAATCGACTCGGACAGCAGGTCGGGCGTGGCCGTCTCGACATAGTCGAGGTACCAGCGATCGAGCGTGGCGAATGCCGCGCGCAACGCAGCGGGTTCCGGTGTGTCAGGCGTGTTGTCGGACGCGAACCCGTGACGCTCGCCGCTCAGGTGCGCGGCAAAAATCCGGTTCACGACGAGGCAGTGATTCATCAGCCGCAGCGCGAGATGGCGCGTTTCCGCTTGCTGCACCGCGTCGAGCTGAGACACGGCCGCCAGCATTTCGTCATGGGCCCATGCCTGGTAGCGCAGCATGCGGGACAGGAGTGCGTTCGCGCTCATGGTCGTTTCCTTGTCGGTTTCACCTAATATGTGAGCTTCGCCACCATTATTTTCAGTCGGGGTCCGCATGTCCACTCGCGTTTCCGATGCGGCTGCCGCGATGCGGAAAGCCCCGCGCCAGGCCCGTTCGCGTGCGACGGTGGACGTGATCGTGACGGCCGGGGCTCGCGTTCTGGACCGGTACGGGTGGGCGGGATTCACGACCAACGAGGTCGCGCAGGTCGCCGGCGTGAGCATCGGCTCCGTGTATCAGTATTTCCCGAACAAGCTTGCGCTGGTCGATGCGATCCGGCGCCGCCATTTCGACGACGTGCTCGCCGTGCTGCAGCGCGCGCATGACCGTCGGGCGAGCGCCGGGCGTCGGCTCGAAGGCCTGATCGGCGACCTGATCGCCGCGCACCGCGATTACCCGGCATTGCACCACGCGCTGCTCGATCTTCCCGATCCGGGCGGGGCGAAGGACGCGTATGACACGTTCCAGAAGGAATATTTGCGCCGGTATGCGCTGATCGTGGCCGCCTGTCGCGGCCGTACGCCGGTCAGGGCCGATACGTTGACCGCGCGGGTGCTGTCGTCCGCGCTCGAAGGCGTTATACACAACGCGGCCCGGAGCGGGCTGCTGACGGACCCGAAACTGAAGCGGGAGATCGTCAGGTTCGCGCGCAGTTACGTCGAGGATCCTGGCGCCGCGACAGCGAATGCGCGTTCCTGAGCTGTGCCGAAAAATCGTCATGGACACCGAAATTCAGGGTAGATTGACGGTCTCCTGATCTCGAACGCCACGGGGGCTGCCGCGCCATGTTGACCTACTCCATCCAGAAAGTCGGCTACGATTTCAATCAGCTCGATCAGCAAGGGGCGACCGACTACGCGTCGTTCGTTCATGCCTTCGATGCGTTCCCCTGGGCGGCCCAGCACGTCGAATGGAACGAGACGCAGGACGGTCCGTTTCCGGCGCTCGTGCTGCAGCATGCCGACGATCAGCGCGAGCTGTGGGTGACGGCATTGAGCGACGCGCATTCGGACGGTTTCCAGCTGAATGCGGTGTCCATGCGGATGAAGAAGGGGTTGTTCGGGATAGGGAAGGGCAAGCTGGAGCAGCATGTCGACACGATCGATGTCGACCCGCGCGCGGACGTCGATACGTTGTGCCGGCTGTTCTGCGATCGCCAGTACGACGAACTGGACCGGCTGGTGGCGCGGCACGCGGAGCGCAACCGGTTCGACGACGACCACGACGATTGAGGGGCCGCCGCGCGCGGCGAGGCACCGATTCGCCCGCTCATGCCTTTTCCGCGTCGCTCCCCGCCGCGCGCGGAAACGTCAGCACCACCGCGAACCCGCCCGCATCGGGAAACGCGAAGCCCACGCGCCCGCCGTGCGCCTTCATCACTTCCTGCACGATCGCGAGCCCGAGGCCCGACCCCGTGCGCCGCTCGCTGCCGTCCGGCGCGATCCGCACGAACGGTTGCAGCGCCGCCTCCCAGTGCGCGCGCGGTATTCCGCGGCCGTTGTCGGTCACGGTCAGCGTCACGGCGCCGTCGGCGTTGCCCACGGTTGCGACCGACACGACGATGTCGTCCGCATGACCGTGCAGCAGCGCGTTGTGCAGCACGTTCGACAGCGCTTCCTGCAGGCTGATCGCATCGCCGTCGATCCACGCGAGCGGTGCATCGCTCGCGAATGCAACGGCGACGTCGCGCTCGCCGGCGAGCGGAATCGTGCGGCCGAGCACGTCCTTCGCGAGCGCGACGAGTTCGACGGGCTGCAGCGGCACGGCCTCGGTGCGGTGAATCACCATCGCGTGATTGAGCAGCTGGCCGGTGAGCCGGCCGACGTCCGAGCAGGTCGCGCGCAACGCATCGAGCCGCGCTGCGTGGCGCGCGGGATCGGATTCGCCGTCGAGCAGCTCGATCTGCGCGTCGAGCCGCGCGAGCGGCGTGCGCATCTGGTGCGCGGCGTCGGCGATGAAGCGCTGCATCGCATTGATCCGCTCGGCAAGACGGTGCATCAGCCCGTTGATCGACCCGATGATCGCGTCGATCTCGCTCGGCGTGTCGACGGCCACCGGACGCAGGTCGGCCGGGTCGCGGGCCGCGATGATCGTGCCGATCTGCGCGAGCGGCCGCAGGCCGCGCCGGATCGCGAGGCCGCTCGCGCCGATCGCGAGCACGCTCATCAGCAGGATCAGCGTCCACACCTTGATGCTCATGTCGTTCGCGAGCTGCTGGCGTGCGTGGGTGGTTTGCGCGACCGTCACGAGCGCCCAGCCCGGCGTGCTTTCCTCGGGCATGTAGCGCGCGATGGTCGCGGTGCGGATGCGGTGTCCCTGGTAGACGGCGTTCGCGAACGCGGGGCCCTGTTTCGCGGCGGCGAGCGTCGCGGGGCTCGCGAGATCGTTGTAGCCGGCCACGACCACGCCGCGCGAATCGACGACCTTGTAGTAGACGAGGTCGTAGCGCGACAGCGTCGACAGCGCGGCCACCGGCGGATTCAGCGCGAGCACGCCGCCCTGCACGTACAGGTTCTCGGCGACCTGGATCGATGCGCCCGCCAGCAGCTGGTCGTACGCGCGTTCGGCCGCGACGCCCGCGTAGTAGCGCGCGATCGCCGCGAGCGCGAACGCGCCGGTCGCGACGACGAGCGCGATGAACAGCAGCGTGCGCCCGAACAGCGTCTTCGGGAACCAGTCAATGCGCGGCAATCTGATACCCCATCCCGCGCGCGGTGCGGATCTCGACCGAGCTGCCCTGCAGCTTCCTGCGCACGCGCGTCACGTATTGCTCGACCGCGTTCGCGGTCGGCTCGTTGCCGAAGCTGAACAGTTGGTTCAGCAGTTCTTCCTTCGAGAAGATGCGCTGCGGGCGGCTCGCGAGGATTTCGAGCAGCGCGAACTCCTGGCGCGACAGCGACAGCGGCTGGCCGTCGAGTTCCGCGAGGCGGCTGCTGCGGTCGATCACGAGGCCGCCGAGCGTCAGCACGTCGTTCGCGTGGCCGCTGTTGCGGCGCAGGAGCGCCTGCACGCGCGCGTCGAGTTCGCGGTAGTCGAACGGTTTGACGAGATAGTCGTCGGCGCCGAGGCCGAGTCCGCTCACGCGATCGTCGATCGCCGAGCGCGCGGTGACGAGCAGCACGGGCGTCGTGCTGCCCGAGGCGCGCAGGTGGCGCAGCACCGTGAAGCCGTCCATGCCGGGCAGGTTCGCATCGAGCACGACGAGGTCGAAGCGTTCGACGCGCAGCAGCCCGTTCGCGGTCGCGCCGTCGGTTTCGAGATCGACCGCGTGGCCGAGCCGCGCCAGGCGGCTGCGGATCGCCGCGCCGATTTCGGCATCGTCCTCCACGACGAGAATGCGCATGGTGCCGTTCTGCAGGTAGGTGGATTAGGGGTTTTCCCGAGGCCGGGATGTCAGCATTTTCTCAGACTCGGTCGATAACCTGTGTCGAGCCGGAAGCAGCATGCAAGGACGGCATTAATACCAGAAATACTCAAGGAGACGGCAACATGCAGCATGTCACGGGTGCGACGAACGCGCGGCGCGGTACGGCGCGGATCTGCGCGTGGCCGCTTGCCGTCCGTCGCACGGCGGCGCACGCATGACGACGTCGGCCCGCCGCCGCGCGTTGATCGCCGCCGGGCTCGGCGTGCTCGCCGCGCCGGCGCTCGTGCGTGCGAAGCCGCGCACGGTGCGGATTTCCAAGGGTTACGGCGTGCTGTACCTGCCGCTGCTCGTGATGGAGAAGCAGCGGCTGTTCGAGCGGCACGCGGCACGCCACGGCGTGCGCGACGTCGCGGTCGACTGGGTGCTGCTCGACGGCGGCAATTCCGTCAACGACGCGATGATGGCCGGCACGCTCGATTTCGCGGGCGCCGGCGCGCCGGGTTTCATCGAGCTGTGGGCGCGGGCGCGCGGCATTCCGAACGTCGAGGTGATCGGCATCAGCGGGCTGTCGACCACGTCGCTGTCGCTGAACGCGAACCGCCCGGGCCTCGTGACGCTGCGCGACTTCATGCCGTCCGACCGGATCGCGGTGCCGGGCATCCGCACGTCGCTGTCGGCGGTGGTGCTGCAGATGGTGGCGAGCCGGCAGCTCGGCCCGAAGCATTTCGCGCAGCTCGATTCGATCACCGTGAACCTGCCGCATCCGCAGGCGATGCAGGCGCTGATCCGCCGCGAGAACGGCGTCACCGCGCACTTCACGTCGCCGCCGTTCTCGACGCTCGAGTTGCGGCAGCCGGGCATTCACCGCGTGGTCAGCTCGGTCGACGTGCTCGGCCCGCTGACGCTCGACGTCGTGTTCGCACCGAAGCGGCTCGTCGATACGGAGCCCGCGCTGGCCGTCGCGTTTCTCGGCGCGCTCGACGAAGCGAACCGCCTGATCGCGCAGGACCCGCGTGCGGCGGCTGCGCTGTATGCGGCGTCGTCGGGCGTCGGCGTGTCGCACGACGACGTGATGCAGATGCTCGCCGCGCCCGACACGCGCTTCTCGGTGCTGCCGAACCAGTTGATGGACTACGTCGAATTCCTGTACCTGGCCGGCACGATCAAGGCGAAGCCGCGCGCGTGGCACGAGATGTTCGCGCCGATGCTCGACGCCTACCGGTCGGGCTGAGCGACGCCGGCCACCGGATTCCATTCATCGAAACACCGGGCGCCGGCGCGTTCATCGCGCGGCGCCGATTCAACCGATACGCAACCGATATGCAACCGATTCACGCAAGGAGCCTGAAGTGAACGCTACCGACACCCTGGACCCCGCGTCCGCCGAAGAACAGCGCATCATGTCGAAGATGGCGCGGCGCCTGTTGCCCATCCTCGTCGTGATGTTCCTGATCGCGTTCATCGACCGGCAGAACGTCGGCTTCGCGAAGCTGCAGATGGTGCACAGCCTCGGGATGACGGAAGCCGCGTTCGGGCTCGCGTCGTCGCTGTTCTTCATCGGCTACCTGCTGTTCGAGGTGCCGAGCACGCTCGCGCTGCATCGTTACGGCGCCCGCGTGTGGCTCGCGCGGATCATGCTGACGTGGGGGCTCATCACGGTGCTGATGGGCTTCACGACGTCGATGCCCGCGTTCTGTTCGCTGCGCTTCCTGCTCGGCATCGCCGAGGCGGGCTTCTATCCGGGCGTGATCTACTACCTGACGCTGTGGTTTCCGCAGAGCTACCGCGCGAAGGTGCTCGGCATCTTCACGCTGGGCAGCGCGCTCGCGAACATGCTCGGCTCGCTGGTCGGCGGCGTGCTGCTGAGCCTGAACGGCGTGTGGGGCCTCGCGGGCTGGCAGTGGGTGTTCGTGGCGACGGGCATTCCGGCCGTGATCGTCGCGATCGTGGTGTTCCGCGTGCTGCCTGCGTCGTTCCGCGAAGCGCCGTTCCTCGACGAGCGCGAAAAGCAGATCGTCGCCGCGGCGCTGGAGCGCGAGAAGCCGGCGCAGGCCGAGCACGGCCAGCCGTGGAAGGCGCTGCTCGATCCGCGCGTGATGCTGTTCGCGGGCACCTACATGCTGATGTCGACGTCGCTGTACGGCGTCACGTACTGGCTGCCGACGATCGTGAAATCGTTCGGCGTGTCGAGCAGCACGAACGGCCTGCTGAGCATGCTGCCGTGGGCGCTCGCGGTGCTGCTGCTGCTGTGGCTGCCGTCGAAGCTGCGCCGCGCGAAGAGCATCCTGCGCACGATCGCGATCGTCGCGGCGCTCGGCGCGCTCGGCTTCCTGCTGAGCCTCGTGCTGCCGTCGACGCCGCTGCGCTTCGTCGCGCTCGTGCTCGGCGGTGCGTGCATCCCGCTGCTGTATCCGTGCTTCTGGTCGATGCCGCCGCGTTACTTCACCGGCGCGCGGGCGGCAGCCAGCGTCGCGGCGATCAACTCGATCGGCAACCTCGGCGGCTTCTTCAGCCAGAACCTGATGCCGTTCGCGGGCAAGGTGACGGGCACCGCGTTCGGGCCGATGATCGTGCCGATCGTGTGTCTCGCGCTGCTCGGGATCGGCGCGCTGGTCGCGTGGACGCGCTCGGAGCGGGGGATGGTGGCGGCGCGGGCGTGACGGCGTGCGGGATGGCGGTCCGGGATACGCGGGTTAGGCCGAATGGCCGACGGCCCTCGAAAAGGCGGGTGTGCTACCATGCATTACATATGTAATACATGGAGAGTGCGATGAAAACCGCAACCATGCCGGCGCTGCGTGTCGATCCGCAATTGCGGGAGGCGGCGGAGTCGGTCCTCGAGGAGAACGAGACGTTGTCAGCGTTCATGGAGTCGGCGCTGCGCGATGGTATTGCGCGCCGCCGCCTGCAGCGCGAGTTTGTAGCTCGTGGCCTCGCATCGCGTGACGAGGCGCGTCGGACCGGTGAATACGTCGATGCCGCCGACGTGCAGGCCGAACTCGAGGGTATGTTGAAGGTTGCGCGTGCGGCGAGGGCGGCCGATTGATCTATCGGGTCCGATATACGCGTGCGGCGCGTGAAGACCTGGTGCGGATGTATCGATACCTGCTCGAACGTGATGTGGATGCGGCGGCGCGGGCCGCAGAAGCGACCGAACAAGGGGTCGCCATGCTGCGCATGTTTCCGTTCACATGCCGCAAGATCGACGATGGAAATCCGTTCTTGCGTGAGTTGATCGTTTCTTTCGGCACGTCGGGTTATGTCCTGCTGTTCGAGATTGAAGCGGCCGAGCAAGTCACGATTCTTGCGGTGCGACATCAGCGGGAAGATGACTATCACTGATGCATGATCGCCGCGGCAGCCGGCATTGCCGCGTTGATTAGCGATCGAGCCGCGACACCCCGTCTCCCCCATGCGCGACCGCGACGGGCGCATGCGACAGCGGAATCTCGACCTCGACCGTCGTGCCTTCGCCGAGCGTCGTCGCGATCCGCAGCGTGCCGCCGACCAGGTACGCACGCTCGCGCAATCCCACCAGCCCGAACGAACCCGACTTGCGCGGCACGGCAGGATCGAATCCCGCGCCGTCGTCGCGGATCGTCAGCGCGATCTCGTCGCCGCCGTGCAGCAGCTCGACGCTCGCATGCGACGCGGCCGCGTGCCGTGCGACGTTGGCCAGCGCTTCCTGCGCGATGCGGAACACGGCCGTCGCATACGGCTCGTCGAGCTGCAGCTCGGGCGGCTCGACGTGCAGCGAACACGCGATCCCGTGACGGTGCCGGAAATCCTCCACGAGCCATTGCATCGCCGCGGCGAAGCCGAGATCGTCGAGCATCAGCGGGCGCAGGTCCGACGCGATGCGGCGCGTCGCGGCCACCGCGCCGCGCGCCAGCGTATGCATGGCCGCGATCTTGCGCGCCAGCAGCGCATCGTCCTGCGGCACGCGGTCGATCAGCCATTCGAGATCGTTCTTCAGCGTCGCGAGCGTTTGTGCGAGTTCGTCGTGCAGCTCGCGCGCGATGCGGCGCTGCTCGGCTTCGCGCGCGCTGGCGCTGATCGCGGCGATCTCGCGCAGCTCCTCGCGCGACGCCTGCAGCGCCCGCTCCGCGCGCACGCGCTCCTCGACTTCGCGCCGCAGGTCGCGGTTCGACGCGCTCAGCTGCGCGGTGCGCGCGGCGACGCGCTGTTCGAGCCGTTCGTTCGCATCGTTCAGCTGCGCGCTCTTCTGCACGACGAGCAGGTGCTGGTAGCGCGCGCCGGCCAGCGCGCGCACCGTCTGCGCATGCAGCCGGCCGTTCTCGAACAGCATCGCGAACAGCACGACGCCCGACGCGACGAGACCGTACGCGCGCCCGGCATAGAAACCGAGATCGAAGCGCCCGTGATTCAGCATCGACGACAGCGCGATGTCGAACAGCCACGCGACGAGCACCGTCATCACCCACAGGTCGAGCACGGAATGGCGCCGACGCTGCCGCCACATCAGCATCAGCGCGACCAGGTTCAGCCCCCAGACGACCGTGATCGCGTTCGTCATCGTCGCGGCCATCCGGTTGCCGTTCATGATGCGCGGCAGCAGGTTGTGGCCGGCGGTCGCGAGCAGCGCGAGCGCGACCGTCGCAGCGGCCGCCGCCGCGATGCAGAGCACCACCGGAATCGCTGCCCGGCGCTGCGGGGTCGGGATCGGGCGCGCCCGCGACGCCGCGCGCAGCAGCGCGTACGCGGCGACCGACAGCGGAAAGCCGCCATGCCAGAACAGGTACAGCCACGCGGTGGTCTGTTCGCCGGCGCCGAGCAGGCCGGTCGGCGCGAACAGCCCGGGGAAGGTCAGCATGTGCGTGCCGGCCATGAAGCCCGTGAACAGGTAGCCGCCCGCCAGCACGAGCAGCGGCTTCTCGCGCAGGATCGCGTACTGGCCGAGCAGCAGGCCGGCCGTCACCATGTCGTTGACGACGATCGCCGACTGGTACACGGGAATGAATGCCCAGCCCGGGGCAAGCGACATGCCCGCGAACGGCGCGAGCGCGGCGAAGATCACGGCCGACACGAGCACGGTCGCGAGCGCGAGCCGCCGCTCGCGGCGGCCCGGCGGCAGCGACGACATGAACAGGCGCGACGTGTCCGGATCGTCGTCGTCCGGCGGCGCGGGCGGGAAGCGGAAGGCGGCCGTCATGCGTCGTCGGCGCCAGGGTCGAGGTCGTGGCGCACCGCGTAGCGGACCAGTGCGGCTTCGTGCGGCAATTCCATCTTCTCGAGGATCCGTGTCTTGTACGTGCTGACCGTCTTCGCGCTCAGCGCGAGCTCGGCTGCGATCTGCGTGACGGTCCGGCCCGCGACGATGCGGCGCATCACGTCGAGCTCGCGCGTGGACAGCCGTTCGTGCGGCAGGGTCCGGGCCGGCGTGCGCAGCGTGCGCGCGAGGCTCTCGGCCGCGGACGGGCTCACGTACACGCCGCCCGCCGCCACCTTGCCGACGGCCTCGACGAGTTCGGCGGTCGCGCTGTCCTTCGTCAGGTACCCGGTGGCACCGGCCTTGAAGGCGCGCGCCGCGTACTGCGCCTCGGCGTGCATCGTGAGCACGAGCGTGCGCAGCGACGGCGCGTGGCACTTGACCAGACGGATCAGCTCGATGCCGGTCGGCGCGGGCATCGACAGGTCGAGCAGCAACACGTCGGCGGCGGCGTGTTCGGCCAGCGCGAGCGTGGCCGAGCCGTCGCTCGCTTCGCCGACGATCTCGAAACCGCCGGCCATTTCCAGGATGTAACGCAGTCCGTCCCGCATGACTGCGTGATCGTCAGCCAGAATTACCCTGATCATCTTCTAGCGATCCTCTTCGGGATGACGCCGCGAACTGCTTGTCCGGTTGTTGCCGCGGCCGTTCTTCTGATCAATATATTCCGCCGAACCCGAAAACGGTACTCATCCGGGAAATTTTCGAGATAGCTGGGTGCGGAATGTGTACTGAAACGAAATAATCCGCCGGAAAAATACGATGTGGAGCATGCGTCGATCAGGGTATTCCCGGGTGACGGCCACGCCAGGGGCGGGCCGGCACGGCGCGACGGGAACCGCTCCGCGAACCGTCCCGATTCGGGACTAAACTGGTGCCCGATGCCACTGCACCCGCCGAGGAGCCCCGCGATGATCGACCTTGCCGATATCCTGCCGTCCGCATTGCCCGCCGCCGTCGCGTGGGCCGAAGCGGAGGCGGCGCGCGGGATCGCGCAGGGCACGCCGCTGACGCCGGCGCAGGCCGACGACGCGCGTACGGTGGGCGTGGCCCGGCCGGAGGGGATCCGTGTCGTGATCGTCGACCGCATGCCGTTCCCCGAGACGCCGACGCTTGCCGCGATCGCCCGCGACACGGGCCTGCTGTCGCCGGGGACGATCGGGCTCACGCTCGGCCATGCGGTGTACGTGCTGCGCGGGCAGGACACGCGCCGCCTGCTGACCCATGAATTCCGTCACGTGCATCAATTCGAGGCCGCCGGCTCGATCGGTGCGTTTCTCGCGCGCTATCTGCAGGAGATCGCGACGGTCGGCTACCACGACGCGCCGCTCGAGGCCGACGCGCGGCAGCACGAATTCGATTGACCGCTCACGCCGGCGCCGCCGCGCGCACCTCGCCATGAACGTTCCCCCCGCCAGCGCCGCCCCGGTGTTCGCCTGCCGGGCCGTTTCGTCGTGGAGCACACGATGAGCGACACGATCCACGCGTGGATCGGCGCGATCGGCGCGCATCCGCTGCTCGTGCTGACGATCGTGTTCGTGACCGCCTGCGCCGAGGCGATCGCGCTGATCGGCACGGTCGTGCCGGCCGGCGCCGTGATGTTCGCGGCCGGTGCGTTGATCGGCGCGGGCGCGCTCGACGGATGGACGACGATCGGCGTCGCGGCCGTCGGCGCGGTGATCGGCGACGGGATCAGCTACGAGCTGGGGCGGCGCTATCGCGGCGTGATCCGCAACGCATGGGCGCGCTTCGGCTACGCGGCTGCCTATGCACGCGGCGAGGAGTTCGTGCTGCGTCACGGCATGAAGAGCATCGTGTTCGCACGCTTTCTCGCGCCGGTGCGTGCCGTGGTGCCGGTCGTCGTCGGCTGCGCGACGCTGCCGCGCCGGACGTTCTATCCGGTCAACGTCGTGTCGGCGCTCGTGTGGGCGCCGGTACACGTCGCGCCGGGCATCCTGTTCGGCGCGTCGGCCGCACTGGCCGCGGCGATCAGCGTGCGGGTCGCCGTGATCCTCCTGGTCGTCGCCGCGCTGGTCGCGCTCGTCTGGATCGGCGTGCGCATCGCGCTGCGGCGCGGCTGGCCGCTGCTGCGCCGCGCGCTCGCCGAAGTCGTGCACCGGTGCGCGCGCCGCTGGCCGCGCTTCGGCGCGCGGCTGCACGGCACGATCGCAACCCTGCGCGGCCTGCCGGGCGCGGTGCCCGTGCTCGCGCTGCTGTTCATCGGCTGCGTGTGGCTGTTCGCGGGCATCGTGCAGGATGTCGTCGCGAACGATCCGCTGATGCACGCGGACATCGCGCTGTATGCGTTCCTGCAGAACCTGCGCACGCCGCCCGTCGATGCCGTGATGAGTGCGCTTGCCGTGCTGCACGGGCACGATACCGGGTTGATCGTCGCGGCCGCGTTTCTGGTCTGGCTGATGATTCATCGCTGCTGGCTGACGGCCACGTGGTGGCTCGCGACGCTCGGTGTTGCCGTCGTGCTGGTGCCGGCGCTCGGCGCGGGCGTGCCCGGCGCGACGCCGGCGAGCCTGCCGCCCGGCGCGCTGCACGTGCCGCTGCCCGATGCCGACGCCGCGTTCGCGATTCTTGCGAGCAGCGGCCTCGGCTGGGTGCTCACGCGCGACCGGCCTGCGCTGTGGCGCATTCCGGTCGTGACGGCGGTCGTGCTGTGGATCGTGCTTGGTGGCTTTGCGCGGCTGTACGTCGGCGATACCTGGCTGTCGGGCCTGCTGGGCGGATGGAGCCTCGGGCTCGCCTGGTTCGCATTGCTCGCCGGCGCCTATGCGTACTGGCGCGTGCGCGAACATGTGCAGCCGAGAGGCGCGCTCGTCGCGGTGCTCGTCGTGCTCGCGACGGCCGGCGTATGGACGGTGCCCGTGCAATGGCAGCTCGATCGCGCGTCGCGCCCGCACGTCGGCGACGTGGTCGCGATGACCGTTGACCAGTGGCTGCGCGGCGGATGGCAGCGCGTACCGACGCGACGCACCGAGATCGGCGGCGACCGCGAGGAGTATCTGCCGCTGCAATGGAGCGCGACGTCGGATACGCTCGACCGCCATCTCGCGCAGGCCGGCTGGCAGCGCGCGACACCGTGGTCGCCGGCCACCGCGCTGCGCTGGCTGTTGCCGCAGGCGCCGGCCGACACGCTGCCCGTGCTGCCGCGCTACACGCACGGCGAAAGCACGCGACGCGTGTTCGTCCGCGTCGATGCGGCTCATCCGGAAAGCCGCTTCGTGCTGCGGCTATGGCGTTATCCGTACGTGCTGCAGGACGCGCTCGGCATGCGGCCGCTGTGGTACGGCGCGCTGTATCGCGAGACGCTGCGCCGGCCGGCGCGGCTGATGACGATCGTGCGCACGACGACGATCGACGATGCGGCCACGATCGCGCAGGTGCTGGCGGTCGAGCCGACGATCGAGCATCCGCCGGCGGGGATGACAGCCGTGCCGGCCGAGATGCTGCTCGTGTGGATGGTCAGGCCGTGAGCGCGCAGGCGGGCCGCGCGACGATCATGCGTGCGTGGGCTGCGCGGGGACGACGGACAGGCGCAGGCCGACGGTCTTGAGTACCGCGAGCAGGGTTTTGAGTGTCGGGTTGCCGTTCGGGGACAGCGTGCGATACAGCGATTCGCGGCTGATGCCGGCTTCGGCCGCGACCGCGCCGAGCCCGCCGTAGGCTTCCGCGACCGTACGCAGCGCGAGCAGGCCGGCCGCGCGATTGTCGGGATCGTCGAGCGATTCCATCGCGACGCGCAGATACGCGACCGCGAGTTCGCGATCGGCGCCGAGTTCGGCGACTTCCGCGTCGTGGTGCGATACCGCGCCTTTGAGCGTGTTCATGTTTGCCTCCGTTTCCAGTTCGGCCTCAACTGTAGCTTATAAGCTACAGTTGACGATGAGTGATCCGGGGCGAGGGGAACGTCCGGGTAACGCAAACCTGCCGGCGCGTCGTGGATGGTATCGGCCGACAGGTTCCCTGAGTTACTGCTTCGCCGGCGCGATCGTCGCGACCTTGTCGAGCGCGGCCGGAATGTACGTGTCGAGCTGCGCGGTCACCGATTCGTAGAAGTCGATCGGCTTGCCCCACGCGTCGGGTACGTCGAGGTGCTTCCCGGACGCATACTCGGCGAGCGTGAACACCTTGCCGGCAGCCGACGGATAGAGCGCGAGCACCTTCTCCTTGTGCTTGTCGGTCATCGTCAGGATCACGTCGGAATGCTTGACGTCGTTCGCGTTCAACTGGACCGAGCGGTGTGCTGACGTGTCGATGCCGCGCCGCTTCATCAGGATCACGCCGTTCTCTTCCGGCTTTTCGTCGTACGGATCTTCGTCGACGGCGCGCGAGATCACCGCGATATGCGCATGGCGCTGCGCGATCAACTGGCCGGCGATCGCTTCGGCCATCACGCTGCGCCCGGTGTTGCCCGTGTCGACGAACGCGAGCTTTTTCGGTTCGTCGGCAAACGCCGGCGTCGCGCACTGGATACCGACGCAGCAGAGCAGCGCAAGCGCGTTGAGGGTGTGCCTTCTTTTCATGATGTGTCCGCCAGAGTGGGGTGGTTGTCGCCCCGGCGGCGCGCCGGGGCTTGCGGAGATCATGACGGCCGCGCGTGACGGAAAAAAATAACCGGCCGGTTTTTGCAAGAGGGTGTCGCTTCGCTGCAAGCGGGCCCGGCGACCGGGCTGCGCCGATCGCCGATCGCCAATCGCCGGGCGTCACCGCTTCATCGTCGCGCTGTCACGACGTCGCGGCGACGCGTTGCGATGCAAACCCCGCGAGCGTGCGCAACGCATCGCGCGCCGAGCGCAGGTAAAACGCCTGCAGGTGAAACACGTGCCAGCGCGCCGCATGAATCTCCAGCCGGCACGGCACGCCGCACGCATGCGCATGATCCGCGAGGCGCTGCGCGTCGGACAACAGCACTTCCTGGTCGCCGGCCTGGATCAGCATCGGCGGCAGGCCGTGCAGATCGGTGTCGAGCGGGCCGCGTGCGGCGGCCGAGCCGGCGCCGTGATACCAGCGCAGCCCCTGCTCGAGCCAGCCGCGCCGGATCATCGGATCGTCGTGGCGGCGCGAGGCCAGCGTCGTGCCGCCGAGCGCCGGATCGGTCACGGGCGAGATCAGCAGCAGCGCGGCGGCAGCCGGATCGCCGCGCTCGCGCAGCGCGATCGCGACCGCGAGGGCCAGCGCACCGCCGGCCGAATCGCCGGCGATCACGATCCGGTGCGGCGCGTACCCCTGCGCGCGCATCGCGTCGTACACGGCCAGCGCATCGTCGAGCGCGGCCGGGCTCGGGTGCTCGGGCGCGAGCCGGTAGTCGGGCACCCACACCGGCAGGCCGGCATCGTTCGCGAGCCGCGTCGTCACGCCGCGATGCGTATGCGGGCCGCCGAGACAGAATGCGCCGCCGTGCAGATAGAGGATCGCACCGCCCGTATCGCCGCGCTTCGGCGCAACGACTTCGACCGGCACGCGCTGCGCGGACGTGCGGTAGCGCAGCGTGCCGCCCGCACCGGGCATCAGCGGTGACAGCAGCGCGACGACGCCGCGCTGCAGACGCGCGCCGAACGGCGGCCCGATCAGCGGCCGGAACGCGACCCGCTGGAAGCCGCGCAGCGACGCCGCCGCGAGCGATTCCAGCGCGCCGGCCGGCGGCGCGATCACCGTCCCGGGTGCCGGTGCGGCCGATTCGGGCAGCGGGCGCGTGAACCGGTACGCGGACAGGCCGGTGAAGCGCGTGATCCACCGGTAGGTCAGCGTGAAGCCCGGCCAGTTCGTGCTGTTGTGCCCGGACGCATCGACGTACCAGCTCTTGCAGCTGCTCCACACCGAACCTTCGAGCCGCTGCTGCACGTGCACGTTGTAGCGCCGGTAGCGGCGGGCGTCGACGTCGAGCGCGTGCGCGCCGTCGTGCCGCATCGCCCGCACGCAGCGCATCACGTGCGCGATCTGGCTTTCGAGCATGTAGACGATCGAGTTGTGGCCGAGATTGGTGTTCGGGCCGTACAGCATGAAGAAATTCGGAAAGCCCGGCACCGTGAGCCCGAGATACGCCTGCGCGCCGCGTCGCCATGCTTCGTTCAGGTCGAGCCCGTCGCGGCCCGTGATGCGCATCGGCGACAGGAACTCGGTGGCCGCGAAGCCGGTGCCGTAGACGATCGCGTCGACGGGATGGTGCACGCCGTCGGCCGTCTCGATCCCGTTCGCGGTCACGCGCCGGATCGGCTGCGTGACGAGTTCGACGTTGTCGCGGCTCATCGCGGCGAGATAGTCGCTCGACAGCAGGATGCGCTTGCAGCCGATCGGATAATCCGGCGTGAGCCGTGCGCGGAGCGCCGCGTCCGGCACATCGCGCGCGAGCAGCTTGCGGAACGGGCGGCCGACTGCAGCGTCCATCAACCCGTGCAGGCGCGTGAACGCGATCGCGCGCGCTTCGTAGCGCAGGTAGATCGACGCACGGTACAGCTTCATCGCCGCCGGCAGCCGGCGAAACAGCGCCTGCTCCCACGGGCGATACGCGCGGTCGGGACGCGGCATCACGTAGGCCGGCGAGCGCTGGAATACGGTCAGGTGCTGCACGCTGCCCGCGATCGCCGGGACGAACTGGATCGCCGATGCCCCCGTGCCGACCACGGCCACTCGCTTGCCGGCCAGCGCATAGTCGTGATCCCAGTGCGCGGAGTGGAATGCGCGGCCGCGAAACGTGTCGATGCCGGGCAGGTCGGGCATCGCCGGCCGGCTCAGCTGGCCGGTGCCGCTGACGAGCAGCGCGGCGCTCAGCGTCGTGCCGTCGCCGAGCGTGACGTGCCACAGCGCACGGGCTTCGTCGTAGCGCGCGTGGGCGACGTCGGCGCCGAAGCGCAGATGGCGCGCGAGGCCGTACTTGCGTGCGCAATGCTGCAGGTACGCATGGATTTCCGGCTGCGGCGCGAACACGCGGGACCAGGCCGGATTGGGCTCGAACGAGAACGAGTACAGGTGCGAAGGCACGTCGCACGCGGCGCCCGGATAGCGGTTGTCGCGCCACACGCCGCCGACGTCGTGCGAGCGTTCGACGATCACGAAATCGTGAATGCCCGCGCGTTGCAGCGCGATCGCCATGCCGATGCCGGCAAAGCCGGCGCCGATGATGATCGCGGCAAGCGGCGCGGCGGATTCGGCAGATCCGGCGGAACGGGAAGGATCAGGCGACGGCATGGCGGGTTTCCTCGGGCTGGGCGGCATCGTGCGTGGCATACGTCAGCGTATCGGCATCGCGATCCGTCGATGCCGCGACGGCTTCTTCATGCGACCGAACCGGCACGCGGCTCGTGCCGCGCATCAGGTCGACGGCTTTTTCGGCGATCATGATCGTCGGCGCGTTGGTGTTGCCGCCGATCAGCGTCGGCATCACCGACGCATCGACGATGCGCAGCCCCTGCAGGCCGTGCACGCGCAATTGCGGATCGACGACGGCGAGCGCATCGTGGCCCATCCGGCAGGTGCCGACCGGGTGATACACGGTGTCGGTGCGCCGCCGCAGCACGTCGCGGATCTCGTCGTCGGTCGTCACGTTCGCGGTGAACAGGTCGCGCGTGATCCAGCCGGCGAGTGCCGGCGCGTCCATCAGCCGGCGGGTGATGCGAAAGCCGGCGACCATGTCGTCGACGTCGCGCGGATCGTCGAAGAACGCAGGATCGATGCGCGGCGCCGCGAGCGGATCGGCGCTGTTCAGCGTGACCGAGCCGCGGCTGCGCGGCCGCAGCAGACACACGTGGCACGACAGCCCGTGGCCCGCATGCAGCTTGCGCGCATGGTCGTCGACGAGCGCGACGACGAAATGCAGCTGGATGTCCGGTGCGTCGAGATCGGCGCGCGTTTTCAGGAAGCCGCCGCCTTCCGCGAAATTCGACGTCAGCATCCCGCGCCGTTCGCGGCGAAAGCGCACGAACTCGCGCAGCATCCGCAGGCCGCCGCGTGCGGACACACCCATCGTGTCGACGCTGCGCGTGCGATAGCCGAAGATGAAATCCGGATGATCCTGCAGGTTGCGGCCGACGCCGGGCAGGTCGGCCTGCACCGCGATGCCGAGCTGCTGGAGTGCGCGGCCCGGGCCGACGCCCGACAGCATCAGCAACTGCGGCGTCTGCAGCGCGCCGGCCGCGAGCACGACTTCGCGCCGCGCGCGCAGCGTGCGGACTTCGCCGTGCTGCCGCACCTCGACGCCGGTCGCGCGCGTGCCGTCGAACAGGATGCGCAGCACCTGCGCGTGCGTCTCGACCGTCAGGTTGTCGCGGCGGCCGACGTGCGGCAGCAGGTACGCGCGCGCCGCGCTCCACCGTTCGCCGTGCTTCTGCGTGACCTGGTAGATCCCGATGCCTTCCTGCTGCGCACCGTTGAAATCGTCGGTGAGCGGCAGGCCGGCCTGTTGCGCGGCCTCCAGGTAGCGCGCATGAAACGGGTTGCCGGTGCGCAGGTCGCTGACCCACAGCGGGCCGTCGCGGCCGTGCCACGCATCGTCGAAGCGCTCGTTGTGCTCGCTCAGGCGGAAGTACGGCAGCACGTCGTCGTACGCCCAGCCTTCGTTGCCGAGCGCGGCCCAGCCGTCGTAGTCGACGCGATGGCCGCGGATGTAGACCATCGCGTTGATCGCCGACGAACCGCCGAGCATCCTGCCGCGCGGCTGGTAGCCGATGCGCCCGCCGAGCCCCGGTTGCGGCACCGTGTCGAACGCCCAGTTGTTCAGGCGGGTCGGCATCATCGCGACCGCGCCGGCCGGCACGTTGACGATCGCGCCGTCGCCGCGGCCGCCGGCCTCGAGCACGCACACGGTCACGGCCGGGTCCTCGGTCAGCCGCCCCGCGACGACGCAGCCGCCCGATCCGCCGCCAACGACGATGTAGTCGAAAGTCTTGCTCATGGAATCGTCTCCTCGGTTCGATAGTCGATGGATCAGGCGATGGGTGCCGGCATGTGGGCACGGGCGGCGCGCGGGCGGGCGATACGGGTGATGCAGGCGGCGGGATCGGTCGGTCGACGCGGTCGCATGGTGTCTCCTCCTTGGGGGCGATGGGGTCGTTCGGGCGACGACTGGATGACGCCGATGGTGCGGGCCGCATGGGAAAACACCAATGCTGCTTGGGGACAATTGTTTTAGTATTTGGGCCAAATTGGCGCTTCGAGGGTTTCTCCGCATGAGCTTCTGGGATTTCACCCGGAGTCCGGCCAGCGCCCGGCTGCTGGTCGATTTCGGCGATGAACGCGGCGTGCCGCACCGGGCGCTGCTGGCCGGCACGGGGCTCGCGGATGCGCAGCTCGACGATCCGAAAGTCGAGGTGACGGCCGCGCAGGAATTGCGGCTGACCGGCAACCTGCTGCGCGCACTCGGCCGTGCACAGGGCCTCGGCTTCGAGGTCGGCCTGCGCTATCACTTCTCCGCTTACGGGGTATGGGGTTACGGGCTGATCGCGAGCGCGACCGGGCGCGATGCGCTCGCGCTGGCGATGCGCTTCCTGCCGCTCACCTATGCGTACACCGTCATCACGTACCGCGAGGCGTCCGGCACCGGTGTGCTCAACTTCGGCGCACCGGAACTCGACGGCGACCTGAGCCGGTTCCTCGTCGAGCGCGACATGACGGCGGCGGCCGTGCTGCTGCAGGAAATCGCGAGCGGCGATTTCACGTTGTCGCGCTTCACGCTGCAGGCCGCGCGTTCGCCGTCGCTCGCCGCGCCGCGCATCGCCGGCATCGAGCCCGCGTTCTCGGCGCGCGCGAACAGCCTCGCGTTCGACCGCGCGTTTCTCGACCGGCCGCTGCCGCACGCGAATCCGCTGACGGTGTCGATGTGCGAACAGATGTGCGGGCAACTCGTCGAAGCGCGGCGCGCACGCGTGGGCACGTCGGAGATGGTGCGCCAGTACCTGGGCTCGACGCCGGGCACCGCGCCGTTCTCGCTCGAGGACATGGCGCGGCTGATGAACACGAGCCCGCGCACGCTCAAGCGCCGGCTGCAGGAGGAGGGCACGACGTTTCGTGCGCTGCTCGCGCAGGCGCGCGGCGCGATGGCCGAGACGCTGCTCGGCGATGCGCGCCTGTCGCTCGCGGAAGTGGCCGAGCGGCTCGGCTTCAGCGACCTGTCGAGTTTTTCGCAGGCGTTCAAGCGCTGGTACGGCGTGCCGCCGGGCGCGTATCGCAGCGCGGCGCTGCGAGCAGGCGACCGGAGATGAATCGCGGTACGATCGATCGCCTGCCTGTCGACATCACCCTCACGAGAGAGCCCGCATGATCACGATTCGCCCGATGACCGACGACGATTTCCCGCATTTCTGGCCGACCTACCGCGCCATCGTCGCTGCTCAGGAAACCTATGCATTCGATGCCGAACCGACGCAGGAAGCGGCGCGCGCGCTGTGGCTCGACGCGCCGCTTTGCACGTGGGTCGCCGAAGAGGACGGCGTCGTGCTCGGCTCGTACTACCTGAAGGCGAACGGGGCGGGGCCCTGCAATCACGTGAGCAACTGCGGCTACATGGTGAGCGAGGCCGCGCGCGGGCGCGGCGTCGCGCGCTTGATGTGCGAACACTCGCAGCAGGTCGCGCGCGAGCGCGGCTTCCTCGCGATGCAGTTCAACTCGGTGGTCGCGACGAACGAGGTTGCGGTGGCGCTGTGGCAGAAGCTGGGATTCGAGATCGTCGGCCGGCTGCCGCGCGCATACCGTCATGCGCGGCTCGGCTTCGTCGATTGCCTCGTGATGTTCAAGTGGCTCGGCGACACGCCTGCCGCCGAAGCCTGAGCCCGCAGCCGCTCCGTCAGACGGCGAATGCGCCGTCGAACACGATCCGCTCGTCGAGCGCGAGCGTGCCGCGCGCGAAGATCAGGTCGAGGTGGTGGCTGCCGTTTTCACCGCCGCCGAGCCCGAGGTGCAGGCCCGGATGGCGTTCCTCGAATCCCGCGTTGCGGCCGTACAGCCCGCGGATGCCGAGGTTCGTGCCGATGCCGAACTCCTCGATCCGCCGGTGATTCGCGTGCCGGTCGAGATAGGTCGTGAAATCGCGCCGGAAGCCGGCATCGTCGGTGTCGAAATCGACGATCGTGCTGTTTTCGACGTGCAGCGTCGCGAGCCGCTCGGCCACCTTGTACTTGATCGCGAACGGCACGGTGCCGAGAAACGTGCCGCTGAACACGACCGAGCCGTTGAGGTCGGTCACGTGGGTTGCGATCTCGCCGGGCACGACGTCGAGGTTGCCCATTCCATCCACGCTCGTCCATTTCTGGTTCGGCGCGAGCGAGCCCGTGAGCGTGTTGCCGGCTTCGTCGATGAAGCGGATCTGCGACGCGCGTGCGGCCGCGTCGATCAGCCGGCCGTTGCGTGCGGCGATGTCGTCGAGCGATTCGGCGAATGCCTCGTCGAGATGCGGGCCGTAATCCTTGAACAGTACCGACTTGCCCCAGTGCTCGACGATCGCGGGGCGGATCGCGGCGAGGAACGGCGGGCCGCTCGGCGACGGGGTCGGCAGGCACGACGAGTCGTACAGCAGCACGAACAGGTCGGCTTCGTTGAGTGCGGCGGCGATATCGGCGGGCGAGGTGCTTTCGAGGCAGAGGGTCGTGGCGTCGAGCGATTCGGGCAGGGCGGAAAACGCGCGCAACGCGATGTCGCGGTTGCGGGTGTCATGGCCGACCAGCAGTTTTCCCGATTCGCCGCGTGCCAGCTTGTCGCGCAGCGCGGGGTGGAAGCCGAGCGCGCGGTGCAGGTTCAGCATGCGTATCTCCGGAAGCGGCGGAAGGGCCGTGGCCCTTCCGCGAGAACGGTTGGCCCGCTCAGACCGGCCAGAGCGCGGTGCCGAACGGCACCACGGCGTCCTCGACCATCATGTCGACGGCCTCGGGGTGCGTGTCTTCCTGCATCCAGTCAAGCAATTCGATTTGCTGGGTTTCCTGCATGTCAATTCTCCTGTGATGAACATGAGTGATTCAACATGAAAGCGCGGCATGAATATTGCCGTTCCTTGTTCGACATTTTGTGAATACCGGACAAGTGGCGTCGATATTAATCTGACGAATTTACGAATGCAATGCATTGCAAGGTTTTTAGCCGAAGCGTGCTAAACATGCGGAATTTTCCGCACATCGCGCGACGTATGCGAATAAAACGGATTGCACGTGACATGGATTTTTTATCGAATATCGGTGACCCGGCCGATTGGCTGATTAACGCGATTTTTAAATCATGAATCCAATTGCGTCGATCGTTTCAATATTTGTCGATCACGGGCGATGCATGCGTCGCGGGGCCGTTGCCGGCTTCAGCCCAACAGGGCCTTGCCGAGCGGCTTGACCGGTTCGGACCGGAGTACGAGTGAAGTCGTGACCGCGCCGAAGCGGGCAATCGCGTCGATGATGGTTTCGAGCTGGCCGGGCGTCGGCACGAGCACCTTCAGCAAGAAGCAATCCTCGCCGGTCATCCGGTGAATCTCGATGACGTGCGGCATCTCGGCGAACGCACTCAACGCGGGCTTGATGTGTTCGTGCGTCGTGCGCAGCCGGATGATGGCCATCATCCCCAACCCGAGCGCGGCCGGATCGATCCGCGCGGTGTAGCCGGCGATGATGCCGCGCTCCTCCAGGCGCTTGACGCGCTCCGACGTTGCCGGCTGTGACAGCCCGATGCGCCGGCCGACTTCGGACAGCGGCGTGCGCGCATTCTCCTGCAACGCTTCGATGATCGAAATATCCAGGCGATCCAGTTCTCCGTCGGGCATCTCGGTATTCCTGTTCCGTTAATTCATCGGAATTCTGTCTCAATATCCGATGACTTGCCATTCCGTGTGGAAGCCTGGCCGGTCAGACTGGGGCCGTCATGTTCATGGAGGCGGGAATGGATCGAAGCATCGTCATCGTGCCGGGGATCGGCAACTCGGGCGCGGATCACTGGCAGACCCACTGGGAAGCGGCGTTGCCGCACGCCACGCGCATTGCGCCGGCCTCGTGGGACACGCCCGACGTGACGGACTGGATCGGGGCGCTCGATGCGGCCGTCGCGGCGGCCGGGGCGCCGCCGATCGTGGTGTGTCATTCC
Organism: Burkholderia pulmonis; assembly: GCF_984667975.1. Lineage (NCBI taxonomy): Bacteria > Pseudomonadati > Pseudomonadota > Betaproteobacteria > Burkholderiales > Burkholderiaceae > Burkholderia > Burkholderia pulmonis. The sequence continues at coordinate 2,696,940 of NZ_OZ480187.1, read as the reverse complement.
CTCGGGTGTTTGTTGTTCGCGCATTGGCGCGCGGCTGCAACGCGCCCGGTGCACGGCGCGTTTCTCGTGGCGGTGCCCGATCCGCAGGGGCCGTGTTTTCCGGTCGAGGCACAGGCGTTCGCAGGCGTGCCCGCCGGGGATTTCGGCGGCCGGCCGGTGGTGGCGATCGCGAGTTCGGACGATCCGTATGATCCGTCGGGGCGAGCGATCGCATGGGCGGCGGCGCGCGGCGCGAAGCCGTTGGCGCTCGGCGCACGCGGCCATTTGAACGCGGCTTCGGGGTTGGCGCAGTGGAGCGAGGGGCGGGCGCTTTTCACCGCCTTTTCCGCCGGACTGGGCGCGTAGCGCCTGTCCCGCATCCGCGGTCTCCGGCCTTCGGGCGCCGCATGGTGTCCCGGCGGCCGGCGCCCGCCGGGCGTGAGGCCGCTCAAGTATCATGGGCCGATCGGCGCACCGGTTCCGGCAATCGGGATCGACGCCCGCCACCACCACACCGATTCCGTATCGGCCATGCCACGCCACGCCGCGTCGTCGTTGCGGGCCTGAGGCCCGTACCGGATTCGAACCACGATGGAGACACCGCGATGCGCGCAGCGCCGCAACCGGAGCGTGCCGGCCCTTCGCAGCCGGGCGCCGGCGCAACCGATCCCGGCCGCATGGCCGCATGGCGGCTCGCGATCTGCCTGTCGCTCGGCAGCGCTATCGCGCTCGGCCTCGCGCGCTTTTCGTATGCCCTGCTGCTGCCGCCGATGAAGGCCGATCTCGGCTGGACATTCGCGCAGGCCGGCGCGCTGAACACGGCGAACGCCGCCGGCTACCTGATCGGCGCGCTTGCGTTTCCGTTGCTGTCGCGGCGCTGGCGCGCGGGGCCGCTGCTGGCGGCCGGTTGCGTACTGACCGCGGTGCTGATGGCCGCATGCGGGCTCACGTCCGGCATGCACATGCTGCTCGTGCAGCGGCTCGCAACGGGTGTCGGCAGCGCGCTGATCTTCATCAGCGGCGGCGTGCTGGCCGCGCGGCTCGCCTCCGCGTCGCCGCGCGATGCGGGGCTGCTGCTCGGCCTCTATTACGGCGGCACGGGATGGGGCATCGTCGCGTCGTCGCTGCTCGTGCCCGTCACGCTCACGCATGGTATCCACGGCTGGCAGCCGGCGTGGTTCGCACTCGCGGCTGCGTGCGCGCTGTTTGCGGCGGTGGCCGTGTCGGCCGCAAACCGCATCGAGCGTGTGCATGCGGCGCCGGCCGGGCCGCGCGACGGCGCGGCATCGGCCGCGACCGCGAGCCCCGCACGCTTCTCGCTCGCACTGGCCGGCTACGGCCTGTTCGGCGTCGGCTATATCGGCTACATGACGTTCATCGTCGCGCTGCTGCGCGGTGCGGGCATGAGCGGCACGGTGGTGTCGGCGTTCTACGTGATGCTGGGCGTCGCGACCGTCGTGTCGGCGCGGCTGTGGTCGGGGCTGCTCGACCGGATGCGCGGCGGCCAGGCGCTTGCGGTGCTCAATGCGCTGCTCGGCGTCGCGACGCTGATGCCCGCGATGTTCGTGCATCCGGCCGTCGCGTTCGCATCGGGCGTGCTGTTCGGCGCGACGTTCCTGTCGGCGGTCGCAGCGACGACGGCCTTCGTGCGGCACAACCTGCCGCCCGACGGCTGGGCGAAGGGGATCAGCGCGTTCACGACGGTCTTCGCATTCGGCCAGATCGCCGGGCCGGTCGCGATCGGCTGGGTGTCGGACAGCGCGGGGCTCGCGCGCGGGCTCGTGTACTCGGCGTTGACGCTGTTCGCGGGTGCCGCGCTCGCGGCCGGGCAGCGTGCGCTGCGGACGCCCGCGTAGTCACGCGGACGTCACCGCACGCACGCGGTGCGCGACACGCGATGAAACGCGCGGCTGAAATAGATGAGGCTGTCGCCGTCGTCGCGCACGCGGATCGACGTCGCCTCGATGAACATCACCGAATGCGAGCCGACTTCCTTCATCTCGGCGATCGTGCCCTGCAGGCTCGCGAGCGCGTCGCGCAGCACCGGCACGTCCTCTTCGCCCTGATCCCACACGGGCAGGTCGAAGCGCCGCTCCATCGGCAGGTCGGTGAGCCCCGCGAAATGCCGCGCGAGCTGTTCGTGCTCGGCCGGCAGCACGTTGATGCAGACATGGCGGTTGCGCTCGAAGGTCGCGTGCATCGCGCTCGACCGGTTCATGCAGACGAGCAGCGTAGGCGGCGTGTCGGTGACGGAACACACGGCGCTCGCGGTGATCCCGCAGCGGCCGTGCGGCCCGGCGGTGGTGATCACGTTGACGGCCGCGCCGAGGTGGGCCATCGCCTGGCGGAAGGCCTTCTGCGCATCGGTCGGTTCGACGCGCGCCGGTCGCTGGATATCGGTCGTGGAAGACATGGGCGCTCCTGGTTGGACGAAAGCGGCGAACGTGCCGCGCTGCCGGTGCAGCGCCGGATCGCCGACGATGACCCAAGCGTACGTCGCGAAAATGCGGCCGACCATTCGCACGATTGACGATGGAGATGGCGTTCCCGCCAACGCGTCTAAAGGTTCTACCTAGATGCGCGCCGCGTCGTGCAAAAAAAACCGCGATTGTGCATTCATGCAGCCCGTGAAGGGGTTTTCAGCGGGTTTTCGGCTCGTTATGATGTGCCGCACACCCCAGCGAACGACGCGCGCGACACGCCGGCAACCGGCCCCTCGCGCAGCGCGTGCGATACCCATACCGATATTCAGCGAGACACCCGCGATGACGTCACCCGCACCGATCGTATACATCGTCGACGACGACAGCGGCATGCGGACGTCGCTCGCGTGGTTGCTCGAATCGGTCGGCATCGCGTCCGAAGGATTCGCGAACGCCGCCGACTTTCTCGCACGCTTCGACGTGAACCTGCCCGCCTGCCTCGTGCTCGACGTGCGGATGCCCGAGAAAAGCGGCTTCGACGTACAGGCCGAACTGAATGCGCGCGGCGCGACGCTGCCGGTGATCTTCGTCAGCGGGCACGGCGATATTCCGATGTCGGTGCGCGCGCTGCAGAACGGCGCGATCGATTTCGTCGAGAAGCCGTACAACTCGCAGCAGATGCTCGAACGGGTGCAGCGTGCGCTGCGGCTCGCGCAGCAGCGGCATGCGGTGAGCCAGCGCCACCGCGAGCTGCGCCAGCGGCTCGATGCGCTGACCGCGCGCGAAAAGGAAGTGCTGCGCGGCGTCGTGGGCGGCAAGGGCAGCAAGCAGATCGCGTCGGACCTGTCGATCAGCGTGAAGACCGTCGACGTGCATCGTGCGAGCATCAAGGAGAAGCTCGGCGCGACGTCGATCGCCGCGCTCGTGCGCGACGTGATGGTCGTGTGGGGCGACGACGGGGAGTCGTCGCGATAGGGGCCGGCGCGTTCAGCGCATGTACAGCCCGCCGTTGATGTCCCAGCACGCACCGTTCGCAAAATGCGCGTCGCCCGACGCGAGCAGCACGGCGGCATCCGCGACGAAGCCGGCCGACCCGAGCTTGCCGCCCGGCAGGCTCGCCAGCACCTGACGCAGTTTTTCCGGCGCGACGCTTTCGTACACGATCGGCAGGTCGAGCGGGCCCGGCGAGATCGCGTTGACGGTCACACCCTGCGCGGCGAGGTCGCGTGCGAACACCTTGGTCAGCGTCAGCGTGCCGCCTTTCGCGGCCGCGTAGTGCGCGCCCGTGGCCGAGCCGCCGTTCTGCCCGGCGAGCGACGCGATGTTGACGATGCGGCCCGCGCCGCGCTGCGCGAAGTACTGGCCGAACACCTGGCAGCCGAACAGCACGCTGCGCAGGTTCACGTCGATCACCTGGTCGAACTGCTCGGCCGTGATCTCCATCGCCGGCACGACCTTCGATGCGCCCGCGTTGTTGACGAGCACGTCGATCGCGCCCCAGCGTGCGACGAGCGCATCGCGCGCGGCTTCGAAATCGCGTTTCGACGTGACGTCGAGCGGCAGCGCGATCGCGCGTTCGCCGCTCGGGTCGAGTTCGCGTGCATGCGCATGAATCGCATCGGCCGCGATATCGGCCAGTGCGACGCGGTAGCCGGCTGCATGGAAGCGTTCGGCGATGACGGCGCCGAGCCCGCGCGCGGCGCCGGTGACGAGGACGACTCGATCTGACATGGTGCGTAGTTCCCTGGTTCGCGGGCGCACGCCGGTGGAGGCCGCGCCCGCATCGTGATTCATGCGGCGAGTGCCGCTTCGAAGTGCGCGGCGATCGCGCAAACCTGCTCGTCCGCGCCCTTGCGCCCGACGATCTGCAGGCCGGCCTTCAGCGGCGAACCGGAGAGCGGCAGCGGCAGGCTGAGCGCCGGATGGCCGCTCAGGTTGAACGGCCGGATCAGCGACGACATCGCAATGACCGATACGCCGTCGCGCGCCTGCTGCAGCGTGATCGGCAGCGCGGGCAGCGTCGGCAGCACCAGCACGTCCGCGTGGTCGAGTGCGGCGTCGACCTGCGCGGTGAAGCGTGCGCGCACGGCTTCGGCTTCCGCGCGTGCGGCCGGTGTCGTCATCGCGGCCGTGCGCAGTCGCGCATCGAGATCGGCGCCGAGCTGGCCGGTGTCGACCAGATGGCCGAACGCACGCGACGTTTCCGCATTGATGACGGTAAGTCCGGCCGCAAACGAGGCCGGCATGTCGTCGAGCACGACCTGGTGCGACCGCAGGCCCGACGCGCGGACGGCCGCGTCGAGTGCGGCGGCGATCGCAGGATCGGCTTCGACGGCGATTTGCGCAATCGTGCAGCCTGCCACCGAGGCCGTCGCCCGCGCACGATCGAAGCCCGGCGCGATCGCGGCCATCACCGCGACGAGCGTGCGGATGTCGCGTGCGAACGGCCCGACGCAATCGAGCGTCGTGTCGGCGGGCGCGACGCCGCGCCGCGACACGCGGCCGAACGTCGGCTTCAGCCCGGCCACGCCGCAGCATGCGGCCGGCCCGCGAATCGAGCCGCCGGTATCGGTGCCGAGCGCCGCATCGACGGTGCCGAGCCCGACGAGCGACGCGGAGCCGCTCGACGAGCCGCCCGGGATGCGCGTCGCATCTTGCGGGTTGACGGGCGTGCCCGTGTAGTCGTTGATGCCCGTCATGCCGAACGCGAGTTCATGCATGTTCGCCTTGCCGGCGATCTGCCAGCCGGCGTCGAGCAACAGGCGGACCACATCGGCGTGTTGTGCGGCCGGCGGCGCATCGGCGAGCGCGCGGCTTGCGGCGCGGGTCGGATGGCCCGCGATGTCGATCGTGTCCTTGATCGCGATCGTGGGGCCGGGGCCGCCGAGCGTGAAGGTGTCGATGAAGCCTGTCATGGTCGGTATCGTGCGAAAGCAGAAGGAAGCATCAGGACCGTGGCGCGGCGGCGAGCGGCCACGGGCCGTCGAGCACGCGCTCGGTGCGGAAATGGCGGATCAGCCACGCGGAGCCGCTGGCGGCCGGCGCGAAATCGATGGTCAGCCGCGCGGCGATCAGCTCGGCCGAGCCGTCTGCATAGCGCGACGCCTGCAGCATGATCCAGCGGCCGCGCGCGCCCGCGTGGCCGGCGCCGATCTCGATCGATTCCGACGTCAGGAAGTGCAGGTTCGCCGAGAAGTGCGGATCGGGCGGCAGGTAGCGGCCCAGCATCGCGACGATCGCAGCCGTGCCTTCGAGGCGGCCGAACTTTTGCGCGTACTGCGGGCCGATGCCTTCCCACACGGCGTCGGCGGTGAACAGTTCGGCGAGCGACGGACCGTCGCCCGCGTCCTCGGGCACGTCGCACAGCGCCATGTAGCGCGTGATCGTCGTGCGCACCGCGCGCTCGGCGTCGAGTGCCGCCACGCGTTGCGCGAGCGCGTCGATCGAAGCGGGTGACAGGTCGGTCATCGCGCGCCTCACGCCGCGGGCTTCGCGGCCGGCGGCACGGTCAGCGCGCGGCCGACGCGTGCCTCGATCTTGCCGTAGCGCCACAGGTTGTATTCGCCGACGGGCGTCGTGCGGTACAGGTTGCACACGGCGACCGTCGTGTCGAAATCGGCGACGTCGGCCATGATGTAGAACGTCCACGGCGCGCCGTCGGCCTGGCCGACCACGAGGCGGTCGTCGTCCATCACGCCGAGCACGCGCACGCCGGGCATCGCTTCGACGGCCGCGAGCATCGCGCCGTACGCCTGCCACACCTCGCCGATCTTCTCGCGCGGCAGGTCGAAGAAGTTCTGCGACACGCCGCAGCAGAACAGGACGCGCAGCGGCAGCGGATTCGAATCGGACATATCGGGTTCTCCAGAGGAATCGGTGGGGCGCATGAGCCGGCCGGCGACGGCGCTTCGGCTTCAGTCTCGTGCGCGTTAAAAAAACGTCGGTCGACGCAGGTTACAGATAGCCGGGAAACGGCGTGACGCCGGTGAACACCGCGCCGGCGCCGTCGAAGTTGCCTTCGCCGAGAAACGCGTGCTGCGTGACGACCATCGCGTCGCGCAGCAGCCGCTGCAGCGGATGCGTGCGATAGATCGCCGCCGTGCCGCCGAGGCGGTACGCGCGTTCGACGACGCTTGCGCCTTCGCGGGCGATCTGCGTGGCCGCGAGCCGCAGCAGGCTGACCTGGTCGGGCGTCACCGGGTTGCCCGCGAGGATCGATTGCCACACGGTGTCGGTTGCGTCGTAGAAGAACGCGCGTGCCGAGCGCAGTTGTGCCTCCGCTTTCGCGAGCTCGATGCGGTAGTACGCGCGATCGGCGAGACGCGGCGCGCCGGTCGTCGTCTGTCGGCCGCCGGACATCCGGTTCACGACATCGAGCGCGGCGCGCGCGAGGCCGAGGTTGACGACGGCCAGCACCTGCGCGGCATACGCAACGGTCGGGTAGCGGTACAGCGGCTCGTCGACGGTCGGTTCGCCGCCGCGCACGAAGGTCCAGGCTTCGGGCACGAAGCGGTCGTTCACGCGCAGGTCGTGGCTGCCGGTGCCCTGCATGCCGACCACGCTCCAGTTCTCGACGATCTCGACGTCGGCTGCGCGGAACACGGCCGTGCGCGGCTTGTTCGGCGCGGCGTCCTGCGTGCCCGGCACGGCGATGCCGACGCCGAGCCAGTCGGCACCCTTGCAGCCGCTCGCGAATTTCCACGTGCCGTTCACGCGCCAGCCGCCCGGCGCGGCCTGCGCCGGCTGCACCGGGAACAGGCCGCCCGCGAACACCTGGTCGGGGCCGCTCGCGTACAGCTCGGCCTGGGTCTCGAGCGGCAGCGCGGCGAGATAGACGTTCGCGGAGCCGAAGCTCGCGACCCATGCCGCCGAGCCGTCGGCCGTTGCAATCCGTTCGATCATGTCGAGGAACGCGGTCGGCGCGAGCGCATCGCCGCCGAAGCGGCGCGGCGTGCCCGCGCGATAGATGCCGGCCTGCTTGAACAGCGCGATCACGTCGCGCGGCACGTGCGACAGGCGGTCGAATTCCTCGCGGCGCGCGGCGACGGTTTCGATCACCGCGTCGAGCGGCGACAACGGCGCGGCCGCGGCGCCTGCCACGGGCGGAGAGGTCGGCGCGGGTTCGATGGCGAGGGCGGCTTGCGGCATGGTTGTCTCCTGGGCGGATAAGGGTTCGAATGCGGGGCGGCATGCGTGCTTGTCGGGTTTCGGATGAGCAGCACGACGATGCAACCAGTCTAGAAACGCCGAAAACACGCAGCAATTGGTGCGTTGGGCCGCGCGACTGGTGACGTTCCGTGCCGGCCTAAAGAAATCTTCAGATGCGATCGGCGCGCGCCGGTGCTATGTTGGGTTTCCGGCCGCGCGATGCCGCGCGCCTTCATCCGAATCCGATCATGAGTTTCCCCGACGAAGACGATTTCCACCGGCTGCTCGACGCGCTGACGACCTGCGTGCTGCTGCACGATGCGCATACCAGGGCGATCGTGTGGGCGAATCGCGCCGCGTGCATCGCGCTCGGCTTTTCCGTCGAGGAGCTGCTGCCGCTGAAGGCGCCGGACATGACGCGGCCCGAGCCGAAGTACCGGCGCGAGATTGCGGTAAGCGCATGGGATCGCGCGCTCGTCGACGGGCCGCAGGTGTACGAATGGTGCTATCGGTCGCGCACGGGCGTCGACATGCTGTCCGAGGCCACCGCGACCTACGTGCCGCTGCGCGGGCGCGACGTCGTGATGGTGCAGTTCCGCGACATCAGCGCGGAAGAGGCGGTCCGCCAGCAACTGCGCCGCTACGAGGCGCGGCTGCGCGAATTCATGCAGGATCTCGACGAAGGCATCGCGGTCGTGACGCCGCATGGCGGCGTGCAGTTCATCAGCGAATCCGGCCGCCGCGTGCTCGGGCTCGCGCCCGACGAGGCGCTCGGCGAGGTGCTGGACTACTGCTCCGAGGTCGATCGCGACCGCCTCGTCGCGCAGTTGCGCGACGCGCCGTCGGCGTACCCGTCCGCGCCGCAGCGCTACCGGATCGTGCGGCGCGACGGCTCGCCCTGCTGGCTGCGGATCCTGTGCCGGCAGGTCGAGATCGAAGGCGATCTCGACGGGCTGCTCGTGCAGTTTCGCGACGTGAGCGACGAGGTCGCGATCGAGGACGCGCGGCGTGCGGAGGCGCGGATGCTCGAATACGCGGGGCGCTACAACGCGATGGGCGAGATGGCGAGCGTGATCGCGCACGAGCTGAGCCAGCCGCTCGCGGCCGTGCGCAATTTCATCGAAGGCGCGGTGCGGCGGCTGAACGGCAACGGCGCCGTCGACGACGCGATCTGGGGGCTGCGCAGCGCCGACCGGCAGGCCGAGCATGCGGCGCTGATCATCAAGAGCGTGCGCGAATTCATCGTGAAGCGCGAGCCGGTCGTCGCGATGGCCGACCTGCGCGACATCCTTTCCGATGTCGCGTACTTCATCGAGCTGCGCGCGAAGGAAGCCGGCGTGACGGTCACGATCGTGCAGGCCGACACACCGTTGCCGATCCGCTGCGAACGCGTGCTGATCGGGCAGGTGATCCTGAATCTCGCGTTCAATGCGATCGAGGCGTTCGCCAGCTGCGAGCGCCTGCCGCGCACGCTGACGCTCGGTACGGCCAACCTCGCCGGCCATGCCGAGCTGCGTGCGATCGACAACGGTCCGGGTATTGCAGACGACGCGCACGACCGGCTGTTCGACGGCTTCTCGTCGTCGAAGGCCGGCGGCAACGGAATCGGGTTGTCGCTGTGCAAGAGCATCGTCACGCGCCACGGTGGGCGGATCGCGGCGAGCCCGGCCGACGGCGGCGGGCTCGACTGCCGCGTGACGTTGCCGCTCGCCGGCGCGCACGCGTAGCCGCTGCGTCGTGTCACGGCCGGGCAGCGACGCGCGGCGCACGATCAGCGCCCCAGCGCCCGCGCGGTCTGGCCGCCGATGCCGAAGTCGGTGTTCGGAATGTCCTTGATGATCACGCGCGTGGCCTGCAGCGGCGCGTCGAGCACGTTCGCACCCGCGTCGGACAGCGCGGCGATCAGCGCGCGTTTCTGCGCGTCGGTGCGCCCGGCGATCAGGATCGCGACGATCACCGGCAGCGACGGCGGCGCGCCGTCCGCCGCGCTGCGGCCGCCGAGGCCGATATGCGTCGCCGGCAGTTCGGTGAGCAGCACGCGCACGGATTCGACCGGTGCGCCGATCGCGTCGACGGTCGCACCGGTCAGCCGGGCGATCAGTTCGGCCTTGCGGGCGTCGTCATGGCCGGCCGGCAGGAAAACTTCGAGTGTGGGCATGGTGGTCCGGAAAGGTGAAGGTTGCCGGCTCACCTTTGCGTTTGCATCGGCGAACCGGCCCCGGCTTACAGCAGGAAGCCGATCGCGCTGAGCGCTTCGGTCGAATCGATCAGGCGCACGACCTTCCCGGCGATCCGCATCTCGCCTTCGGCGTCGACGTGCAGCTTGTGCGTGACGTCGGCCGCGAACAGCGTCGCGACGCCGCGCTTGTACGCGACGACGACCTGCGCCGATTTCAGCTCGACGGTGTCGGCGCTGCCGCTTTCCAGCGTGAAGCGCGAGACGGTGCGCACCGTGCGCGCCGCGTCGGTCGCCGATGCCGAGTAGCCGGACACCATCCGCTGCACGCGCTTCTCGCGCATGTCCTGGTCGTCGAACACGTAGTTCAGCGTCGCCGCGAAATCGGTCGTGTCGGGATCGATCGGCACCACGTAGTGGCCGGCCGGATCCCACAGGTCGAGCCACGCGCGGTAGTCGCGGCGGTCGAGCATCTCGGCTTCGCGCCACACGAATTCGACCGCGCGGGCGAAGGTCTGCTCGGAAAAGAGGGCGTTGCGGTCGTCCATTACTGTTGCTCCATCATCTTGCGCCATTGCTGGTAGGCCTCGCGCATGCCGGTCTCGTCGGTCGCATGCGCGGTCTTTTCGCCGTTCGCGGCGGTCGTCTCGCGGTTCAGCCCGCGATTCACGAGGATCGGCACGTCGGGGCCCGCATGCGCGCCGCGCTGCACGCGCTCCCATGCTTCCGCGTCGTCGGGGCTGCCGAAGCCGAACGGGCCCTGGAAGTGCTCGTGGATGCGCAGCCGCTCGCGGTTCGCTTCGTCGGGGCCGCCGTCCATCGCGAGCGCGACGTGGCGGATCTCGGTTTCGTTCGCGGCGATCGGCCGCAGCACGCGGAAGAACGCCATCGACAGCGCGAGGTTCGGGAACAGGTTCAGGTTGAAGCCGACGCCCATCAGCGAGCGCACGATGCGGCGCACTTCTTCCGGCGCATGGCGCTCGGCGAGCTTCGCCGCGAGCGGCGCGAAGCGCTCGGGCAGCGGTGCGCCGTCGTCTTCGTCGAGGTCGATCAGCTCGGGCATCAGCACCGCGAGGCTGTGGCCATTGCCGAGGCCGCGGCAGAACGCGTCCTCGCTCGTCATGAAGCTCGTGATCGCGGCGGCCGTCTCGTCGTCGATCGACTTCATCCACGACTTGTGCACGACCGGGAAGTGGTAGAGGTCGGTGGTGTTCTCGAGCTGGATCTTCCAGTTGCCCTTGAACTTGAACTTGTGTTCGCCGTTCGCCTTGATCGGGTAGCCGGCGCCCTGTTTCATGAACAGGTCGATCCACGGCTTCGCGCCGCCGAGGAAATCCTCGAGCGGTTCGATGTCGTCGTTGAAGCTCGCGAAGATCAGCCCCTGGTACACGCCGACGCGCAGCTTCACGAGCGGCAGGTCGCCTTTCTCGCACACGCCTTCGTAGCCGTCGCCGTACGGCAGCGCGCGCAGCGTGCCGTCGAGCGCGTACGACCAGCTGTGATACGGGCACGTGAAGCCCTTCGCGTTGCCCTTGTGCGATTCGCACACGGTCGCGCCGCGATGGCGGCAGCGGTTCTGCAGCACGTTGATCTCGCCGGTCTTGTCGCGCACGACGATCACCGGCTGGCGGCCGATCGTCGTCGTGATGAAGTCGCCGGGGTTCGGCAGCTCGCTCTCGTGCGCGACCCAGATCCAGGTGCGGTAGAAGATGCGGTCGAGCTCGGCTTCGAACAGCGCGGGATCGTGATACATCGCGGGCGCGATGCGGTCGGGCTGTGCGAGACCGTGCAGCGCACTGGTGTCGATCGTCTGGTAGGAAATGTCGCTCATCGTCGTCGTGGGGGAAAGAGTCGCGAGAAAGTGCAAGGCCCGGTCGGGCGGACCTCGCAGGGATAGCGGGACCAGTTTCGCCGTCGCGTTTCCATCCGTCAAATTGATCTAAAAAAGGCAATCAAATAAGCCGGATGGATAATTAGACGGGCGATTCGCGGCATGGCGCGTCCATGCATGCGATTCATGGGCGCCATTTTTGGCGGGAATTTGACCGCATCGGGCTGCGCTCTTATCGTGGTTCGGACGCAGTGAAAAGATTCGATCGCGAGCCTGCCGCCCGATGCCTAACAGGCAGGACAACTGAACTTATTTCCGACTCCCATGAACTCACCAGCGCCCCTGTCAGCGGTTTCGTTGCCCGTTTCCCGCAGCACGAGTTCGGTCCGACGCGCGGTCACGACCGCCGTGCTCGGGCAGGCACTCGAATGGTACGACTTCTTCCTGTACGGGACGGCCGCCGCGTTGCTGTTCGGCAAGCTGTTCTTTCCGGTCGGCAGCGATCCGCTGACCGGCACGATCGCGGCGTTCGGCGGCTTCACGGTCGGCTTCATCGCGCGCCCGATCGGCGGGCTGCTGTGCGGGCACATCGGCGATCGCTACGGGCGCAAGACCGTGATGATGCTGACGATGTTGACGATGGGCGCGGCGACGGTCGGGATGGGGCTGTTGCCGACCTATCGCGAGATCGGCGTCGCCGCGCCGGTCGCGCTCGTCCTGCTGCGCGTGTTGCAGGGGCTTGCCGCTGGCGGCGAGTGGAGCGGCAGCATCCTGCTGATCCACGAGAACGCGCCGGCCGACCGGCGCGGCGCGCTCGCCGCGTGGAGCCCGTGCGGCGCGGCGTTCGGCTTCGTGCTGTCGACGGCCGCGTTCCTGCTCGTGCAGCAGTTGCCGACGGCCGACATCGAGCGCTGGGGCTGGCGCATCCCGTTCCTGGCGAGCATCGTGCTGGTCGGGTTCGGCCTGTGGATGCGCCGCTCGATCGGCGAAAGCGCGGAATTTGCCGAAGCGCGCTCGACGCAGAAGGCCAGCGCGTCGCCGCTCGTCGACGTGCTGCGCGAATGCCCGCGCGAAGTGCTGACCGTGTTCGGGCTGCGCTTCGGCGAAGGCGCGGTGTCGTACCTGTTCTTCGCGTTCTCGCTCGCATACGGCAGGTTCATCGGCCTCGACGCGTCGTGGCTGCTGAGCGGGCTCGTGATCTCGATGCTGCTGATGATTCCGGTGACGCTGCTCGCGGGGCGCCTGACCGACCGGGTCGGCCGCAAGCCCGTCTACCTGCTCGGTGCCGTCGCTGTCGTGCTGATCGCGTATCCGTATTTCACGCTGCTGCAGTCGGGCCGCTTCTCGTACGTGATCGTCGCGCTGATCCTGGCCAACAGCGTCGCGATCGGCATCCTCGAAGGCGCGCAGCCGGCGTTCATCAGCGAGCTGCTGCCGGTGCACCTGCGGTTCTCGGGGCTCGGCATCGGCCGCGAGATCGCGTCGGTGCTCGGCGGCGGGCTGTCGCCGGTGATCGCGACCGCGCTGCTGGCGCACTACCGCAGCGCGACGCCGATCGTCATCTATCTCGTGATCCTCGGCGCGATCACGATCGTCGCGACCTGCGTCGCGCCGGAAACCCATCCGAAGGCGGCGCGCGATGCGGCCCGATCACGCTGACCATCGCACCGTCTTTGCTTCAGACCCTTCGCCCTTTCAGGACCTCACCATGCAAGCCCATTCCGCCATCCGTGCCGTTGCGCCCGACGCGCCCGTGCCGCCGCAACCGGCCGACCGGTCGCCGTTGTCCCTCGACGCGGTGATCGCCGAAGTCGAACGCCGGCGCGACGAATTCGACCGTTTGTCGCACGTGCCGCGCGACGTGATCGCGATGATGAAGCGCGCGGGCATCTTCCGCGCCGGCACGCCGGCGTGCTTCGGCGGCGATGCGCTGCCGCCGCACGTGTTCCTCGCGATGCTCGAACGGATCGCGATCGCCGACGGGTCGGCCGCGTGGGTCGCGGCGTTCGGTTCGGCCAATACCTATCTCGCCGCGCTGCCGCTCGACACGCAGCGCACGATCTATGCGGACGGCCCCGACCAGGTGTTCGCGGGCGGGCTCTACCCGCTGCAGCCGGCGCGGCGCGTGCCGGGCGGCTACTGCGTGACGGGCCGCTGGCGCTTCGCGAGCGGCTGCAAGGGCGCGGACTGGATCGGCGTCGGCATCGGCGGTGCGCCCGCCGACGGCGGCGCGCCGGGCAAGCCGTTCACGGCCGTGTTTCGCGCCGGGGACGTCGAGATCGTCGAGAACTGGCGCGTGGTCGGCATGCAGGGCACCGGCAGTCACGATCTCGCGCTGGACGACCGGTTCGTCGACGAAGCGTGGACGTTCGTGCGCGGCGGCGAGCCGCTCGTCGACGAGCCGCTGTACCGCTATCCGGCGGTTGCGTACCAGGCGCAGGTGCATGCGGCCGTGAACGTCGGCATCGCGCGGGCCGCGCTGGACCTGCTCACCGCGATGTCGGGCGCGACGAAGACGACCACCGGCGCGCCGCGCCTCGCCGATCGTCCGTACTACCGCGAAGGGCTCGCGAAGGCCGAGGCCGACTGGCGCAGCGCGCGGGCGTTTTTCTACGAGACGGCGGAAGCCGCATGGGCCTCGCTGGCCGCCGGCCGGCCGGTGTCGCCGCAGCAGGCGAACCTGCTGCGCCTGAGCGCGACGCATGCCGCGCAGGTGTGCGCGAAGGTCGTGATGCAGGCATACCAGCTTGCCGGCACGGCCGCGATCTATCGCGAGAACCGGCTCCAGCAGCTGGTGCGCGATTCGATCGTGGTCACGCAGCACGCGTTTCTCGGCGAGGCGACCTACGACGGCTCCGGCGCCGTGTTCGCCGGCATCGCCCCCGTCACGCCGTACCCGTGATCGGCGCCATGCCGACTCTTCGCAGCAGGAGAACGAGATGAACGATGCAACGATCCACCACGACGTCCGCCAGGATTTCCGCGAGGCGATGTCGCGCCTGCCGGCCGGCGTCAACGTCATCACCACCGACGGCGAACACGGCCGCTGGGGCATTACCGCGAGCGCGGTCTGTTCGGTGACCGACACGCCGCCGACGATGCTGGTGTGCATCAACCGCGGCAGCCGCGCGCACGACATCATGCGCGGCAACGGGCGCGTCGCGATCAACCTGCTGCCGTCCGCGTGCCAGGAAGTCGCGAGGACGTTCGCCGGCATGACGCCGGCGCCGGGCGACGCGCGCTTCGACGACACGCGCTGGCGGGACGGGAAAACCGGCGTGCCGGTGCTGGCCGACGCGAACGTCAGCCTCGAAGGGCGGATCATCGACAGCAAGTCGGTCGGCTCGCATTCGGTGATGTTCGTCGAGGTCGATCACATCGCGCTGCATGCGGCCGCCGACGGGCTGATCTACTTCGGCCGCGCGTTCCACCGGCTCGCGCATCCGCTGGCCGTGCAGGCGGGGTGACGGATGGAGGTCTGCCTGTTCCTGATGGTCGATCGCCACGACGATGCCGGTGCCGACGGCCCGCTGCCCGGCGTCGACGATGCGGTGGCGGCACTGCGCGCGACGCCCGGGTTGAAGCGGCTGGCCGTGCATCGCCCCGTCGCGCTGGCCGCCGACCGTGCCGATCCCGTGGCGCGCCCGCCATCGCCCGCATGCGTGCTGCAAGCTTATTTCGCCGATCTCGGCACGCTCGAGGCGATGCTCGCGCCGACGGGCGCCGCCTGCGCCTGCGTGAGGCGATGGCAGGCGGCGGGGCGACGCATCGCGCAGCAGGCGATGGCCGTGCGCAGGATTCCGCTGGCCGGCCCGGGCGCGGCCACGCAAAGCTGCACCTACCTCGTCAGCTACGAAGGCGAGGCCGAGGATCCGAACGCGTGGCTGTCGCATTACCTCGATCGTCATCCGCCGCTGATGGCGCAATTGCCGGGCATCCGCGCGATCGAGATCTATACGCGCGTCGATTACCGGAGTGCGCTACCAGCGCTGCGCGCGGATGCGATGCAGCGCAACAAGGTCGTGTTCGACGATGCCGATGCACTCGCGCACGCGCTGGCGTCGCCGGTTCGCCTGCTGATGCGCAGGGATTTCGACGCGCTGCCGCCGTTTTCGGGCGCGACGCCGCATTTCCCGATGGCCAGCGAAAGTTTTGAGATAACATCGGCCGAGTAGTCTGCGCCGCGTCGCGCGACCGCTTGCCGGCCGTGTCGACGCGCCCCCGCCGCGACGTGCGAGCGCCATGACCAAATCCCATCCGGTCGTCACCGACCTCAACCTGTTGCGGGTGTTTCTCGCGATTTCGGAACTGCGCAGCCTGACCGCGGCCGGCGAGCGTCTCGGGCTCACGCAGCCGGCCGTCAGTCACGCGCTGCGGCGCCTGCGCAATCTCTTCGACGATCCGCTGTTCGTGCGCACGCCCGCCGGCATGGCGCCGACCGACGCGGCGCGCCAGCTGCACGGCCCGCTGACGCGCGCATTCGGGATCATCGACCTTGCCGTGCAGCAGGTCGCGCATTTCGATCCGGCCACCGCCAGCCGCACGTTCCGCCTGTCGATGTCCGACATGTCGGAGTTCTATTTCCTGCCGCCGTTGCTGGCGAAGCTCGCGGAAACCGCGCCGGGCGTTCGCGTCGACATCGCGAGCGCGGCGGTCGACGCGGTCGGCGCCGCGATGCGCAGCGGCGAGATCGATCTCGCGCTCGGCTACGTGCCCGATCCGGGCCCCGGCTGCGTGAGCGAGACGCTGTTCTCGGACGAGCACGTCTGCATGGTGCGGGCGGGCCATCCGCTGCGCAAGCGTGCGCCGACGCAGGAAGACCTGGCCGCGCTGCGCTACATCTACGCGAGCAGCAATGCGACCGGCCACCGGATGGTCGAGAAGTGGCTCGACGAACTGCACGTCGAGCGCACCGTCGTGTTGCGGCTGCCGCATTTCATCGTCGCGCCGGAGATCGTGCAGCACACCGACCTCGCGATCCTCTTCCCGCGCAGCGTGGCCGAGCGTTTCAATCGCGGCCGCGCGTTCCGGATCTTTCCGCTGCCGTTCGTGCTGCCGCCGATCGAGATCCAGATGCACACGCACGTGCAGTTCGCGGCGGACCCGGGCATCACGTGGCTGCGCGGCGTGATCCACGAGATGTTCCATCGGCCGGAAGCCTGACGGCGATTTCGCACGTACCCGCGTAATAATCCGCTGCACTGATTTAGAATGCGTTCACGCATCAATTGGACGAATAGTGGAGGCGGTCATGACGTCGGTCGATCATCTCGATCTGAACCTGTTGCGCGTATTCCAGGCGATCGTCGAGGAACGCAGCCTGACGAAGGCCGGCGAACGGCTCGCGCTGTCGCAGCCGGCCGTCAGCTATTCGCTCGGCCGGCTGCGCACGCTGTTCGACGATCCGCTGTTCGTGCGCACGCGCGCGGGCATGCAGCCGACGCCGGTCGCGCTCGAGCTTGCGGGCATCGTCGGCAAGGCGCTCGACATGGTGCGTGTGGCGCTGCGCTACGCCGAGCGCTTCGATCCGGCCACGAGCACGCGCACGTTCCGGGTGTCGCTGTCGGATGCGGGCGAGATGGCGTACCTGCCGGCGATCTGCCAGGCGCTGCGCGAGCGTGCGCCGCGCGTGACGCTGAGCGTGCAGCCGCTGCCGGTGGAGGAGATCGAGGAAGCGCTGCGCGCGAGCCGGCTGGATTTCGCGATCGGCAACCTGCCGGAGCTGATGCCGCGCACGCGCCACCAGGTGCTGTTCGAGGAAACCTACGTGTGCATGACGGGCCGGCGGCGCGGGCTGCCGACCGGCGCCGCGCTGAGTCTCGAGCAGTTCGTGCGCGCCGCGCACGTCAACGTGAAATCGGTCGAGCACAGCCATCACGCGCTCGACGATGCGTTGCGCGCACAGGGCGTGGGCCGCAACATCGCGCTCGAAGTGCCGCACTTCGTCGCGCTGCCGAGCGTGCTGTCGGTCACCGATCTCTATGCGACGCTGCCGAAGCGGCTCGCGCAGATCCTGAACCGCGACAACGCGTTCCGTCTCTACGACCTGCCTGTCACGCTGCCGCCCGCACCGGTGACGATGCACTGGCACGAGCACTTCCACGAGGACGAGGGCAACGCGTGGATGCGTGCGCTGCTCGCCGAGATCGTCGAGCGTTTCGACGACGCGTGACGGCGGCCGGCGCGTGCCGGATGCGTCAGAGATCGAGCACCAGCACCGCCGAGCGCGCCCGCGACACGCAGCAGCAGATCACCGTATTGCTCGCGCGTTCGGCCTTGCTGAGGCAATGGTCGCGATGATCGGGCTCGCCGTCGATGACGGGCACCATGCAGGTGCCGCACACCCCTTCGCCGCACGACGTATCGACTTCGATGCCGATGCGCGCGAGCGCGTCGACGATCGACGTGTCGGGCGTCACGCGCACCGATTGCCCGCTGCGCTGCAGCCGGACCTCGAAGCCGTCGGCCGCACCGGTGCCGGCTTCGGCCTTTGCATCGGTGGCGACGGGTTCCGCAGCAAACCGTTCGAGATGGATCGAATCGTCGGGCACGCGCGTTGCCGCCGCTGCGACGACCGCATCCATGAACGGCCCCGGGCCGCACGTATAGACATGCGCGTGCGCATCGATCGATTCGACGCAGCGGCCCAGTTCGACCGCGAGCCCGTCGGGCTCGATACCGTAGTGGAACGTCACGTGCGACGCGAACGGCTCGGCCGACAGTTCGTCGACGAACGCCGCGTGCTCGCGGCTGCGTGCGAAGTAGTGCAGTTGATAGCGCGCGCCGCGCTTGTGCAGCGCATACGCCATCGACAGCAGCGGCGTGATGCCGATGCCGGCCGCGATCAGCACGTGCTCGCTCGCGTCATCCGTCAGACGAAACAGGTTGCGCGGCGTGCCGATCGACAGCTCGGCGCCGACCGCCACATCGTCGTGCAGTGAACGCGAGCCGCCGCGCGACTGCGCTTCCTTCTTCACCGCGAACAGGTAGCTGCCGCGCTCGCCGGGGTTGCCGCACAGCGAGTATTGCCGCGTGATGCCGGACGGCGCGGTGACGTCGATATGCGCGCCCGGCTCGTACGCATCGAACGGCTGGCCGTCGACGCGCGAAACCCGGAAACAGCGGATGTCCTGCGCCGCGTCGATCAGCGCGTCGATCCGGACCTGGTGGCGGTTCGCTTGCATGGGAAATTCCGTGGGGTAGAAGGAAAGCGGCGCGGCAGACACCGCGCCGTCATGCAACCGAGAATAGGGATGGGCATCACATAAATCAAATCGATTAAAAAGCGATGCCTTAATCAGTGGGATGGATGATGGTCCGGCGACAGGCCGTGCTCAGCGTGCGGCGATCGCGTCGCGCGCATCGCCCGCCAGCGGTGCCGCTGGCGATGCGTGACCGCGTTCGCGATCGAGGCTGCGGCGATAGTGCCGGCAGCCGGCGGCGAGCAGCAGCGCGGCGAGCGTGGCCGCCGCGACGTTGACGATCGACATCGAATGGCCGACCGCGGCCGGTGCGCCGAACACGCGATCGGTGAACAGCGCGACGACGGTCGTGCCGATCCCGAGTGCGATCAGGTTCGATACGAGCAGGAACAGCGCGGAGATCTGCGCGCGCATCTGGTTCGGCGCGAGCGTCTGCATCGCGGCGGTCGACGTCGGCATCGGGAACGACGCGAAGAACATCGCGACGACCAGCGTCGCGAGCGACGCCGGCAGGCTGTCGAGCTGCGTGAACAGCGTCGCGGGAATCACCATGCACGCGGCGCCGATCGCGCCGGCGCGCATCGGCGCATCGGCGCGGCCGCGCCGCAGCAGCCAGTCGTTGAGCCAACCGCCGCAGAATACGCCGGCCGTGTTCGCGACCAGCAATACGATGCCGAGCGTGTAGCCGGCTTCGACGGCCGTCATCCCGAAGCGGCGGATATAGAACGCGGGCGTCCAGCTCAGCAGGCAGTACAGCGTCATCGCGTAGAACGAGAAGCCGAGGTAGTGGCACGAGAAGGTCGAGCGATGCGTGCCGACGAAGCGCAGCGAATCGCGCATCGATACGCGCCGCACGGCGCCCGAGCGATCCTGCGCGAGCCCCTTGCGCTGCGGGTCGCGCACCGTCGCGGCGAACAGCAGCGCGACGAGGATCCCCGGCAGCCCGACGATCAGGAACGTGACCTGCCACGCGTGCACCTGCCCGACGACCGGCAGCGTGAACGCGCTCGCATGCTTGAGCAGCGCGATCACGTAGCCGCCGATCAGGAACGCGACGCCGCCGCCGATGAACGAGCCGAGCGAATACACGGCAATCGCGCGCCCGAGCTTCTCCTTCGGGAAGTAGTCGGCGAGCATCGAATACGCGCCGGGCGACAGCGCGGCCTCGCCGACACCCACCCCCATCCGCGCGATGAACATCTGCACGAAATGCTGGCTGAGCCCGCACGCGGCCGTCGCGACGCTCCACAGCGCGATGCCGATCGAGATGATGCGCGGGCGGGCGTAGCGGTCGGCGAGATACGCGACGGGCAGCCCCATCACCGCGTAGAACAGCGAGAACGCGAAGCCGTTCAGCAGGCTGAACTGCGTGTCGGACAGGTGCAGGTCGCGCTTGATCGGCTCGATCATCAGCACGAGGACCTGGCGGTCGACGAACGAAAAGACGTACGCGAGCATGCAGATGACGACGACATACCATTCGTACGTGTAGCGCTTGCCGTCGGCAGCGCGGGCCGTGGATGCGGACATGCGGATTCTCCAGGAGCGGGCGGTGGAAGCGCGCGGCATCGGCCCGGCGGGCCGGGCGCCGTCGCGGCGCGAAAGCGTGCGGGTGACACGATCGGAGACGCAGCGTAGTCGGCCAAATTCGGCCGCCATAGCCGGAGTGACAGCGGCGCCACACGGACATTTACCGACCCGGATAAAGAAAACACCGAGGCCGTGCGCGCGCGCCGCCGCGCAGCGCGCGTGCAGCGGGGCGCGCGTGCCTCATGCGGCGCATCTATAAGCGTTATAGAGCGCATTGCGTCGACGTCCGAAATTGTCGTTCCTAGACTCGGCCCGTTTTTTATCGGCTGCGTTGGCCCGTTGCGGCGAACGCGCTTCACACCACACGGCGCGAGGCCGACCGGCGCCGGCACTTCTACGGGACGACGAACATGAACCAACCGAACGGGCGGGCCGACCGGCTTGCCGTACCGCTTGCCGCGCTCCTTGCATGCGCGGCGCTGCCCGCCTCCGCGCAATCGAGCGTGACGCTCTACGGCCGTATCGACACCGCGATCGAATACGCGAACGCCGGGCCGAACCACGTGGTGCGCATGGGCAGCGGCAACCTGTGGGCGTCGCAGTGGGGGCTGAAGGGCGTCGAGGATCTCGGCGGCGGCTACGCGACGATCTTCAAGCTCGAGGACGGCTTCAACGCGGGCAGCGGCGCGCTGTCGAACAGCAGCGCGCTGTTCGGCCGCGAAGCGTGGGTCGGCCTTACGGGGCCGTTCGGCGGCGTGCAGTTCGGCGAGCTCTACACGATCGTGCATACGACGCTCGTCACGTACAGCCTGCCCGGCCTCGGCGCGGGGCTCGCCTGGGGCAACGCGACCAACAACTTCGTCGGGCCCGCGTTCCTGCGCGTGCGCAACTCGATGCGCTACACGTCGCCGCGCTACGCGGGCTTCATGCTGCGCGCGATGGCGGCACGCGGCACCAACGGCGCGGCCGGGCAGCCGGCGACGCTCGGCGACACGTATGGCGCGGGCGTGAACTACGTGCACGGCGGGTTGTCGGTCGACGTCGACTACATGCAGCAGAAGTTCAGCCCGGTGGCTGCGTCCGCGCTCGGCGATACCAGCCCGGCCGCGAACGGCAACTACACGGTCGGCGCGATCTCGTACGACTTCAACGTCGTGAAGGTGGCCGCACTGTACATGCGCCATCGCGGCGGTCCCGACGTCGCGACCGCGATCGACAGCCAGAGCGCGTACCCGCACAGCGACATCATGGAACTCAGCGCGACGGTGCCGATCGGGCGCGCATCGCTGTTGCTGAGCGTCGGGCATTACCGGAAGGTCGCGGACAGCGACGGCAATGCCGATTCGTACGGCATCCGCCTCGACTATCCGCTGTCGAAGCGCACGGTGCTGTACACGGGCGCCGCGATGGTGCGCAACGGCGCGCATGCGCGCTTCGTCGTCAACGGCGCGGCGGGCGGCGGCGTCGCGGTCGCGAATCCGGGCGCGACCGCCAGTTCGCTCGTCGCGGGCATTCTCACGTCGTTCTGACCGCTTCGGCGGGCTCGCGTCCGCGTCCGCTTGCGCCGCTACGCGCAGGCGGGCGGCTGCGGCGCGAGCCATGCGTCGAACGGCGCCTGCTCGCCGATATTGAACAGTTCGAGCAGCAGCGCGCGCAGCCAGCGATGGCCGGGGTCCGCATCGAAACGCCGGTGCCAGTACGCGTTGACGGCCCATTCGCCGGCATCCGCGATCTCGTACAGCACGCACGGCTGCCGCGCGGCGAACGTGATCGCGATCGTCTCCGGCAGGATCAGCGCGTAATCGCCGTCCTGGAGCAGCGCCGGCACCACCATGAAATCGGGCAGCGCCGCGCGCACGCGCGGCATCAGCTCGTGCCGTTCAAGCAACTGCATCGACTGCGGATGCGACGTGACCGCGACGAAGCGCAGCGTGTCGGGCGCCGCACCGTCAAGCACGAAGCCGTCGGGCAACCCGACGCGCTGCGCGGTGCGGCGCGGCATCAGCAACACGCAGCGCTCGTGCAGCAGCGCGGTACGCTGGAAGTGGCTCGACGCATCGGCGAAATGCCCGAGCGCGAAATCGATGCGCCCGGATTCGAGTGCGACGTTGAGCTGGCATTCGTCGACGTGCAGCGTCTCGATCACCGCGCCCGGCGCGCGCCGGTCGAACGCGGCGAGCAGCGTCGGCAGGAATGCGCTCGCCGCGAAATCGCTCATGTGCAGGCGGAATACGCGCTGCGTGCTGTCGGGCGTGAAGCGCGACCCTTCGTCGAGCACGTCCTGCAGGATCGCGAGCGCCTTGTCCACCGAGATCGCGAGCCGTTGCGCACGCGGGGTCGGCTCGACGCCGGTGCCCGTGCGCACGAACAGCGCATCGCGGAACATCAGCCGCAGCCGGCCGAGCGCATAGCTGACGGACGGCTGCGTGACGCCGAGCCGCAGCGCCGCGCGGCCGACGTGCCGCTCCTCGTAGACCGCGCGAAACGTCTTCAACAGGTTGAGATCGAGATCCTGCACGCGCAGGCCGTCGGGCGAGTCGGCATCGTGCGTGGAAGGTTCGGGGCGGGCCGGGGCGGCCGGGCGGCCGGGAACGGAGTGCGTCATCGGGTCTGCCTCGCGGTGACGGAAGGCGCGTGGCCGTAACGCCGCGCATACGCCTTCGCGAAATGGCCGAAACCATGGATGCCGTGCGCGATCAGCACGTCGGTCACGCTGCGCGCGTCGTCGCGTTGCAGCGCCGCGTGCACGGCGGCGAGCCGGCGCTCGCGTACGTACGCGGCCGGCGTGGTCTGCAGGAACGCGCGGAACGCGTGCTGCAGCGTACGTGGCGCGACCCCCGCGACGGCTGCCAGCGCGGCCAGCGCGAGCGGCTCGCCGAGGTGCGCGTCGACGTGGTCGCATGCGCGGCGTACGTGCGCCGGCAACGGTGGCGTGCCGCGCGCAAGCGCGTCGCTGTACGAGTGCGGCAGATGCGTGAGCAGCAGCGACATCAGCCACGCGGTGAGGTCGGCGCCGAACACCGGCGATGCCGTACCGATACCTGGCTGCGCGCCGAGCCGGCACAGGTATTCGAAGGTCGGCAGCACGAGCGCGGCGCCTGCACTGGCGCCGCCGGCCGCGAGGTCGAACTGCAGCGGCCGCGTGAGCGTTGCCCGCAGCATGTCCTGCAGCTTGCGTTCGAGCGCGCCGCGTTCGAGCCGCAGCACGAGATTGCGGCAATCGGGGCTCGCGCGCAGGCGGCTCGCGAGCGCGGGCGACGACACGGTCAGCGCGCCGGGGCCGGCCCGCGCGACGACGCGGCCGGCCTGCAGCTCGCACGTACCCGCGAGCGTCAGCCGGAACAGGAAGTGATCGGCATCGTCGCCGAAATCGATCCGCGTTTCACGGCCGTAGCAGAGTTCGAGCAGCGCGCCGTGATGCAGCGGCACTTCATACAGCTCCGCATGAAACGGGGCGCGGCCGTACGCGGCCATCCGGTGCGGCCCGAGCCGGTGCGCGACCGCGCGTTCGACTTCGTCGGGCGCCTGCAGCGTGCCGAGCCGGTTCGGCGCATGGCGGGAAAGGGCGATGTCCATTCATAGACCTCGTGGCGAATGCGGAGGCGCGGCGGGATGCGCGTCGCCGCGATTGCGTTGCGCGAACGGGCGTGTCGTTGCGCGTTTTGAAGCGACGCGGCGGAGGCGGCCGCGTAGTCTCGGAAACACTCAATGACCGGGAGAAGACGATGAAGGCATGTGTTCTGGGCGGCGGCCACGGCTGCCATGCGGCGGCGATCGACCTGCTCGAGAAGGGCCACGACGTGACGTGGTGGCGGCGCGATCGCGAGCCGCACGCGCGGTTGCGCGAGCTGGGCGGGTTGAACGTGACCGACTATCGCGGCAAGCGGACGGTGCCGCTTGGCGATGCGTCGGGCGCGATCCGCCTGACCGACGATCTCGCGGCCGCGCTGCGCGGCGCGCAACTCGTCGTGGTGCCGCTGCCGTCCACGTCGCACGACGCGCTCGCCGCGCAGGTCGCGCCGCTGCTCGAAGACGGCCAGGTCGTCTTCCTGCCGCCCGGCACGTTCGGCAGCTTCGTGTTCGCCCGGGCGGCCGCCGACGCCGGCAACCGTTCGCGCGTCGCGTTCGCCGAAACGGGCACGCTGCCGTACCTCGTGCGCAAGCATGGCGACAACGACGTCGTGATCAGCGCGTACGCGACGCGGTTGCCGACCGGCGTGTTCCCGGCGAATGCGGCCGGCTGGGCGTTCGATGTGCTGCGTGCGGGCTACCCGTCGGTCGAGCCGGTCGAGGATGCGTTGTCCGGCGCGCTGATGAACGCGGGGCCCGTGATCCATCCGCCGCTGATCCTGATGAACGCCGGGCCGCTCGAACACTTCGAGGCATGGGACATCCACAACGAAGGCACGCAGCCGTCGATCCGCCGCGTGACGAACGCGCTCGACGCCGAACGCATCGCGGTGCGCGAAGCGCTCGGGTACCGGGCGCCGCATTTCCCGCTCGCCGATCACTACGCGACCGAAGGCGACGAATGGATGTACGGGCGCGGCGCGCACGGCAAGCTGACCGATAGCGGCGACTGGCGCGAGAAGATCGATCTGCGTACGCATCGCTACATGCTCGAGGACACCCGGCTCGGGCTGTCGTTCATCGTGTCGTGCGGGCGCTGGGTCGGGGTGCCGACGCCCGTCGCGCAGGGGCTGCTGAGCATCGCGAGCGCGGTCGCGGTGCGCGACCTGTATGCGGAAGGGCGCACGCTCGAGCGGCTCGGGCTCGCCGCGCTGTCGAAAGACGCGATGCGCGCGCTGCTCGACGCGGGGCATGCAGCATGAAGGCGGCCGCCGATGTGACGCGCGTGCACGTGCTCGGCGCGGGACGCATGGGGCAGGGGATCGCGCTCGTGTTCGCGTTCGCGGGCCTCGACGTGACGCTGGTCGACTTTAAACCGCGCGATGCGGCGGGTTGGCAGGCCTTCGACGCGCGGACACGCGACGAGATCGCACGGCCGCTGCACGTGCAGGTCGCGCTCGGCCGCCTCGATGCCGCGCAGGCCGACGCCGTCGTTGCGCGCATTGCGCTCGTTGCGCGTGACGACGCGGCGGACGCGGTGCGCCACGCCGATATCGTGTTCGAAGCTTTGCCCGAAGTGCTCGACGCGAAGGCCGACGCGCTGCGCTGGCTCGGCGAACACGTCGATGCGGACGCCACGATTGCGTCGACCACCTCGACCTTCGTCGTCACCGAGCTGCAGCGCCATGTCGCGCACCCGGCGCGGATGCTGAACGCGCACTGGTTGAACCCTGCGCTGTTGATGCCGCTCGTCGAGATCAGCCGCAGCGATGCGACGGCTCAATCCGTCGTCGACATGCTCGCCGCGTTGCTCGAACGCGTCGGCAAGAAGCCGGTGATCTGCGGGCCGGCGCCCGGCTATATCGTGCCGCGCATCCAGGCGCTCGCGATGAACGAAGCCGCGCGGATGGTCGAGGAGGGCGTGGCCAGCGCCGAGGACATCGACACGGCGATCCGCACCGGCTTCGGCCCGCGTTTCGCGGTGCTCGGGCTGCTCGAATTCATCGACTGGGGCGGCTGCGACATCCTGTACTACGCGTCGAAATACCTGGCCGGCGAGATCGGCCCGCGCTTCGCACCGGCCGAGAGCGTCGTGCGCAACATGGAAGCCGGCCGCGACGGCGTGCGTACGGGCGCCGGCTTCCACGACTATGCGGCGGTCGACGTGCCCGCATACATGCGGCAGCGGCTCGGCGAATTTGCGCGGCTGCTCGACCACCTCGGGCTCGCGCCGGCATTCGACAGCGCGCGGCGTGACGCCGGGCGCTGACCGTCGCGCGGTCATGCCGTATCGCCGTGCGAACCGTCGGCATGCGGGGTGCGCGTCTCGCGCATCGCGCACAGCGTCGCGACGGTCACGAGGCCGAGCGCGACGAGGAACAGCGACACGGGCCACGACGCGTGATAGCGCGCGAGCAACGCGGTCGCGATCAGCGGCGACATCCCGCCCGCGAAGATCGACGCGACTTCATGCCCGAGCGCGACGCCCGAGTAGCGCACCTCGGTGCTGAACAGCTCGCCGACGAGCGCGGGCAGCGTGCCGATCATCGCGCCGTGGCTCACGGCCGTGCCGATCGTCAGCGCGAGCCACACGAGCGGCGTCACGCGCGTATCGAGCAGCCAGAAGAACGGGAATGCGCACGCGACGAGGCTCAGCGCACCGATCAGGTACACGGGCTTGCGGCCGATCCGGTCGGATAGCCGGCCCCATGCGAGCATCGCGCCCATCTCGACGATCATCGCGATCATCACGCCGGTCAGCATCACGCTGTTCGGGATGCCGACGTACTTGCCGTAGACGAGCGAGAACGCGAGGAAGATGTACGCGCCGCCGTTCTCGGCCACGCGCAGCCCCATCGCGAGCAGGATTTCCTTCGGATGACGGCGGATGCATTCGACGATCGGCAGATGCGTGTGCGCGCCGCGCTTGCCGGCCTGTTCGAAGTCGCGGCTTTCCGGCAGATGGCGGCGGATATAGATGCCGATCGCGAAGATGGCGATGCTCGCGAGGAACGGCAGCCGCCAGCCCCATGTGCGGAACATGTCGTCCGGCAGCGCCTGCGCGGCGAGAAATGCGGCCGACGACAGCACGAAGCCGCCGCCCACGCCGAGCTGGCTCCACGCGGCGTAATAGCCGCGCTGCGCGGGCGGTGCGTTCTCGCTGATCATCAGCACGCCGCCGCCCCATTCGCCGCCGGACGCGATGCCCTGCAGCAGACGCAGCGCGACGAGCGCCGCCGGTGCCCACAGCCCGACCTGCGCATAGGTCGGCAGCAGGCCGATCGCGAAGGTCGATACGCCCATGATCAACAGCGTCCACACGAGCGACGCCTTGCGCCCGTAGCGGTCGCCGACGTGGCCGAACACGATCCCGCCGAGCGGCCGCGCGACGAAGCCGAGCGCGAACGCCGCGAACGCGGCAAGGCTGCCGGCGAGCGGCGACGCGCCGGGCGGGAAGAACACGTGGCCGAACACGAGCGCCGCGGCCGTGCCGTACACGAAGAAGTCGTACCACTCCATCGCGTTGCCGGCGACGGAGGCGATGACGATCCGGCGCAGTTGCCGGTCGGCGAGCGGCCGGGCGGCGCTCGGGGATTGCACGGTGTCGGTCGGGTACATGGCGGACTCTGAAGGGGGAGGCAGGCGCGTGCCGTCTGTGCGGCACTGCGGGCTAGTGTTGTCGGCCCCGCCGGCCCCGGTCAAATCCGCAGAAAAAGGGGAGTGTCATCACTCCCGCAAATGATGGTCGGCGCGCTACGCCGCGCCGGCCTGCAGCAGCGCGATCATCCGCTGCGCGAGCGGCGGCACGTACGCGCCCGCACGGTGCATCGCGCCGATGCGGCGGTCCAGTTCGAGTTCGCCGGCTTTCAGGTCGAGCGCACGCAGCCCGGTCACCTGGTCGAGCGCGTCGGCGCCGCCGACGCACAGCAGCGACGTGCCGCGCAGCAACTGCAGCAGCGACGTGTTGCCGAAATCGGTCTCGACGCGCAGGCGCGGCGCCGGCAGCCCGCGGGCGAGGAACGCGTCGTCGATCCGGTGCCGCACCGGGATCGTCGTTTCCGGCAGCAGCCATTCCTGGTCGGCGAGATCCGCGAGCGTGAGCGCGCGTTTGCGCTGCAGCGGGTGGGCCGTGTCGGCGAGCACCGTCAGGCGGTCGTCGAACAGTGCGATGGTGTCGAGCGCCGGGTCCGGCTGCTGCGGCTCGGGCGCGACCACCAGGTCGAGCTCGCCCGCCGCGAGCAGGTCGAGCAGCTCGCGCGCGAGCCGGCAGCGCAGCCGCAGCCGGGCGGCCGGCCGTTCGCGGATCAATTGCCGGCACGCGCCGAGCACGAACGCGTTGGGCACGGTCGGCGAATAGCCGATCCGCACGATGCCCTGTTCGCCGCCTCGGATCGCGCGCATCTCCTGCATCGCATCGTCGAATTCGAGCGCGATCCGCTGTGCGCGGGCGACGAAGCGCGCACCGGCGGGCGTCGCCGTCATCCCGTTCGCGGTGCGCTCGAACAGCGTCACGCCGACCTGCGCCTCCAGCCGCTGCACGGCCTTGGTCAGCGCGGGCTGCGACAGCCCCAGCGCCTCGGCCGCCTTGCCGATGCTGCCGTGCCGTTCCACGGCCAGCAGGTACTCCAGATCGCGCGTGTCCATCCTGGGGATTCCTGTTGGTTATGACTTTATAGCCGGTGATGCATTGTGGTGATGCCTTGGCATCTTACAGACTGGCGGCACTGTTCGACCAGGAGAATCGTTTTGAGCTTCGCCTATTTCCTGCGGCGCGCGGCCCGCTACTGGGGCAGCCAGCCCGCCGTGATCCACCGCGACCGCGCGGTCACGTACCGCCAGCTCGACGAGCGTTCGACACGGCTCGCGAACGCGCTGCGCGGCCTCGGCTTCGCGCGCGGCGACCGCATCGCCGTTCAGTCGCGCAACTGCATCGAGCTCGTCGAGATCGAGTGCGCGCTGTACAAGGCCGGCCTCGTGAAGGCTGCGCTGAACCCGCGCTTCACCGCGGCCGAGGCCGCCGACGTGATCGGCAACTGCACGCCCGTCGCGTTCATCGGCGGGTGCGGCTATACGGGCTACACGCCCGATTCGCCGGGCTTCGGGTCGATCGAGCGGTTCGTGTCGCTCGACGGCGCGGTCGCCGGCTATCTCGACTACGAAGCGCTGCTCGCGAAGGGCGGCGACACGCCGCCCGACTACACGCCGGCGGCCGACGACCTCGCGGTGCTGCATTTTTCGTCCGGCTCGACCGGGCGCATCAAGGCCGCGATGCAGAGCTACGGCAACCGCCTCGCATCGCTGCGCAAGATCGTGCTCGGGATGGACCGCCCCGCGCAGCCGGGCGACCGGCTCGCGCTGATCGGGCCGATCACGCACGCGTCGGGGATGCTGATGCAGCCGTACCTGTTCTGCGGCGCGACGCTCGTGCTGTTCGACGCGTTCGAGCCCGCGCATTTCCTCGCCGAAGTCGCGCGCCAGCGCATCACGCACACGTTCATGGTGCCGGCGATGGTCAACATGCTGCTGAACGACCCCGCGCTCGCGCAGGCCGACCTGCGCAGCCTGAAGGTGCTCGGCTACGGCGCGGCGCCGATGGCGCCGGCGCGCATCGAGGAGGCCTGGGCGCGCATCGGCCCCGTGCTGTCGCAGGGTTACGGCGCGAGCGAATCGACGTCGGGCGTCACGCGGCTGGGGATCGCCGATCACGCGCATGCGCTGCTGCACGACCGCGACCGGCTCGCGTCGTGCGGCCGGCCGCTCGGCGAGACCGAGGTGCGCGTGGTCGATGCCGACGGGCGCGAAGTCGAAGGCGATGCGATCGGCGAGATCGTGATTCGCGGCGCGGACGTGTTCCACGGTTACTGGAACGCGCCGGAGCTGACGCGCGAGGTGCTGGTCGACGGCTGGCTGCATACGGGCGATCTCGCGCGTACCGACCGCGACGGCTTCATCTACCTGGTCGACCGCAAGCACGACATGATCATTTCGGGTGGCTTCAACGTGTATCCGACCGAAGTCGAATCCGCGCTGTACCGGCATGAAGACGTGCTCGAAGCGTGCGTCGTCGGCGTGCCCGACGACAAGTGGGGCGAGGCCGTGAAGGCCGTCGTCGTGCTGCGTTCCGGCCGCAGCGCCGAAGCGGGCGATCTCGTCACGCACTGCCGCGCGCAGCTCGCCGACTACAAGGCGCCGCGCTCCATCGATTTCGTCGCGGAACTGCCGAAGAACGCGAGCGGCAAGATCGCCCGCAAGCTCGTGCGCGAGCCGTACTGGCGCGGTGTCACGCGCCGCGTCAACTGAAGGAGCACGCCATGTTCGATCATCTGCAACGCCCCGAATTCGTCGCGCTGCGCGCGGCCGTGCTGCGCTTCGTCGACGACGAACTGCGCCCGATCGAGCGCGAGCTGCGGCTCGACTCGGAAGGCGTGTGGCCGCGCGACGTGCTGCGCCGCGTCTGGCAGCGTTCGGCCGCGCTCGGCTTCTACACCGCGAGCCTGCCCGTCGAGATCGGCGGCCAGGGGCTGTCGATCGCCGAGGTGTGCGCGCTGAAGGCCGACCTGGCCGCATCCGGCGCGGCGCTCGCCCCGCATGTGCTGGGCGAGCTCGGCGGGCCGCCTCGCATCGGCAACATGCTGAAGTACGCGACCCCCGCGCAACTCGAACGCTATTTCAGGCCGGTGATGCGCGGCGAGAAGTCGACGT
The DNA here is from genome assembly GCF_984667975.1 of Burkholderia pulmonis. Classification (NCBI taxonomy): domain Bacteria; kingdom Pseudomonadati; phylum Pseudomonadota; class Betaproteobacteria; order Burkholderiales; family Burkholderiaceae; genus Burkholderia; species Burkholderia pulmonis. Next base: position 2,666,379 of record NZ_OZ480187.1, on the reverse strand, counting down.
GCTTCGCGCTGACCGAACCGCATTCGGGCTCGGACGCGATGAGCATCCGCACGACGGCGGTCGAGGACGGCGATTCGCTCGTCATCAACGGCACGAAGCACTACATCAGCGGTGCGCCGTTCGCCGATTTCGCGATCGTGATGTGCGTGACCGATGCAACCGCGACGCCGCCACAGATCACGGCCGTGCTCGTCGATCTCGACCTGCCGGGCGTGAGCGTCGAGCACGAGTACGTGCCGATGTCGGGCCAGCACATCGACGCGGACATCCGCTTCGTCGACGTGCGCGTGCCGCGCGAGAACGTGTTCGGCGGCGTCGGCAACGGCTTCCGGCTCGGCATGTCGCGCATCAACGTGAACCGGCTGCTGCATTGCCCGACGATGCTCGGCCTCGCGATGTCCGCGTACCGCGCGTCGCTCGACCATGCGCGCACGCGCCGGCAGTTCGGCGGGCCGATCGCGCGCTTCCAGGCGATCCAGCACATGCTCGCCGACATGGCCGCCGCGCTGTGGGCGTGCGAAAGCATGATCGCGCACACGGCCGCGCTGGCCGACGCGGGCGCGGACCTGCGGATGACGGCGTCGGCATGCAAGCTGTACGTGTCGGAGCGCTGCTTCGAAGTCGCGGACAAAGCCGTGCAGATCCACGGCAACGTCGGCGTGACGCGCGGCCACCCGGTCGAGCAGACGTTCCGCAAGCTGCGGATGTTCCGGATCCTGACCGGCACGAGCGAGATCCAGCGCAACGCGATCGCGAAGGCGATTCTCGAGCCGGCCGGCGCGGGGCGCGAAGCATGACGGCACGCGACGACATGGAAGGCGCACGCGACCTGCACGATGCATGGCCGGCCGGTGACGACCACGCGCCCGCCTGGTCGTGCCTGCGCGGCGTGCGGATCATCGATGCCGGGCAGTTGCTGCCGGGGCCGCACGCGTGCGCGCTGCTGCGCCAGCTCGGTGCCGACGTGATCAAGGTCGAGCCGCCGGGCGGCGACACGTTGCGGCAGTTCGGCGCCGACACGTTCGCGCAGTTCAACCGCGGCAAGCGCTCGATCGTGCTCGACCTGAAGACGCCCGACGGCCGCGCGCGCTTTCTCGATCTCGTGCGCGATGCCGACGCGGTGGTCGAAGGCAACCGGCCCGGCGTGATGGCGCGGCTCGGGCTCGACTACGCGGCGCTGGCACGCGCGAACCCGCGCGTCGTGCTGTGCTCGATCACCGGCTACGGGCAGGACGGCCCGTATGCGAACCGCCCCGGCCACGACCTGAATTTTCTTGCCGATGCCGGCTACTGGTCGGTGCCCGCGCAACTGCATGACACCGTTGCACGGCCGCGCGTGCGGCTCGCCGACCATGCGGCCGCGCTGCATGCGGCGCTCGCGCTCGCAGTCGCCGTGATGAGCGCCCGCGCGAACGGGGTCGGCCAGCATCTCGACGTGTCGATCCACGACGCGATGTTCGCGTGGACCGCACCGGCCGCATGGGCGCTGCGCACCGGCCGCGATACGCCGGACACCGCGCGCTGGGTGATGCCCGACAACGACCTGTTCGAGACGGCCGACGGGCGGCACATCGTGCTCGCGACGTTCGAGGACAAGTTCTGGGCCGCGTTCGCCGATGCGCTCGGCGACGCGTATCCGGCGCTGCGCGATCCGCGCTATGTGCAGCGCGCGGGCCGGCAGGCGCATCGCCATGAACTCGGCGCGTTGCTGCGCGCGACGTTCGCGACCCGCACGCTGGACGACTGGATGCGCGTGCTCGGCGCGCTCGGGCTGCCCGTGTCGCGTGTGCCGGTGGCGGGCGAGGTGTTCGACGATCCGCACGTGCGGGCACGCGGCGTCGCGCGCGAGGTGGCGGCAGACCACACGCTCGCGGTGCGCTTCCCGGTGAAATTCTCGCTCGGCTTGCCGGACGGCGACGACCGCGTGCCGGCGCCCGGCGAGCACGGCGGCGGATAGCGCGACGCACGCGGCCGCCGACGATAACGAAACAGGAGACAGCCATGACGAATGGTGCGCAGTACCGCCCCGGACGGGCGTGGTCCATCGCGACGATGCTCGCGCTGATGATGCTGGTGAATTTTCTCGACAAGGTCGTGCTCGGCCTCGTGTCGGTGCCGATGATGCGCGACCTGCATCTGAGCCCGACGCAGTTCGGCGTGATCGGCGGCAGCCTCAACTGGCTGTTCGCGGTGGCGGCGGTCGCCGGCGGCATTGCCGCGAACCGCTGGCCCGCGAAATGGCTGCTGTTCGCGATGGCGGCCGCGTGGGCGCTGCTGCAGCTGCCGATGCTCGCCGCGAGTTCGATCTGGGTCGTCATCGCGTGCCGCGTGCTGCTCGGCATCGGTGAAGGGCCCGCGTCGCCGGTCGCGACGCATGCGATCTACAAGTGGTTTCCCGATACGCGGCGCAACCTTCCCGTCGCGCTGCTGCACCAGGGCAGCGCGCTCGGCCTGCTGATCGCGGGGCTTTCGATTCCGGTCATCACGACCCACTGGGGCTGGCGCGCCAACTTCGCGGCGCTCGCGCTGCTAGGGGTGGTGTGGTGCATCGCGTGGGCGGTGGTGGGCGAAGAGGGGACGCTGTCGCGGGCGCCGCGCACGGCCGGCGGCGAGCGCGTGCCGTACGGGCGGCTGCTGACCGACCGCACGGTGCTCGGCAACTTCCTCGGCCATTTCGCGGCGAACTGGATCCTCGCGATGACGCTCACGTGGATGCCGACCTACCTGCAGCTCGGGCTCGGCTTCGGGCCGCACGAGGCCGGCCGGATGTTCGCGCTGTTCGTCGCGGTCACGTCGCCGCTCAGCCTCGCTCTCGCATGGCTGTCGCAAGCCCTGCTCGCACGCGGGATGCCGTCGCGGCACGGGCGCGGCACGTTCATCGCGGTCACGCTGGCCGTCGCCGGCGCGATGCTGGCGCTGCTGCCGGTGCCGGAGATCCCGCGCGCGGCGAAGCTCGTGCTGCTGACGCTCGGCAGCGGGCTGACGCTGACGATGTATTCGATCGGCCCCGCGATGCTCGCCGAAGTGACGCCGGACGCGCAGCGCGGCGGCGTGCTCGCACTCAGCAACGGCTTCGCGTCGCTCGCGGGCCTCGGGGCGCCGGTCATCACCGGGATGCTGATCGAGGGGGCCGGCGCGTCGGTCGCGCACGGTTTCGAGCAGGCAAGCATCGTGTGCGGCGTCGTGCTGATCGCGTGCGGCGTGCTCGGCGCATGGTGCCTCGATCCGCAGCGCTCGCTGCGACGCCTCGCCGGCGATGCGGAGCACGCCGCACCGCCGGTCGGCGCGTGCGGCCGCTAGCGCCGCGCACCGCGTCACACCGCTTTCGGCGTGCGGCCCGCCAGCCGGGCAGCGCGCCTTTCGACGGCAGGCAGCACCACGAAACGCCGCGCGACGACGCGGCAGGAGGAGACACATGAAGAAAATGATCGCGGCGGCGCTGGTTGGCGCGCTGTGCGGGAGCGCGCATGCGCAGTCGAGCGTGACGCTGTTCGGCCGGATCGGCGGCGGCGTGCGTTGGGTCAACGGGCTGCAAGGGGGCAGCCAGGTCGGCTTCAACAACAACATCATCGCGGGCAACGAGTTCGGCATTCGCGGCCGGGAGGATCTCGGCAACGGGCTGAAGGCGCTGTTCGTGCTCGACGGCGCATTCAACAGCGGCACCGGTGCGTTGAAGACGTCCGGCACGCTGTTCTCGCAGGCCGCGTACGTCGGCCTCACCGGCGATTTCGGCCGCGTGACGCTCGGCCGCCAGTTCAACGCCGCGGAGGATCTCGGCATCGCGCTCGATCCGCTGGGCGGGCGCGGGCAGTCGCTTGCGGTCGAACCGGGCGTGCTGTTCGACGGCAACTTCTTCACGCTCGATTCTCGTTTCAACAACATGGTCAAGTATCTCGGACAGGTCGGCGGCCTGCGCTTCGGTGCAAGCTATTCGCCCGGCGGCGTCGCGGGCAGCGCGCATGCGGGTACCAGCTATTCGACGGCCGCGATGTACACGTTTTCGGACCTGATGGGCGGCGTGTCGTACGCGAAGACGTACAGCCCGGACGGCTCGCAGTCGGCGCAGACGATCCAGGCGGGCGGCACGCTGCAGCTCGGCAGGGCACGTTTCTACCTGAGCTATGCGTCGCTGAACGTGAGCGCGAACAAGGCCGGTGCGCCGTCGCGGCGCGACGATATCCCGTCGTTCGGCGTCGTCGTGCAGCCGCTGCCGTCGGTGCAGCTGAGCGCGGCCGCGTTCTACGACCGTGCGCGCAATCTTGGCAACGTGGCGGGCGCGGACGGCCACAAGCTGACGACCTATGCGATTGCCGAGTACTTCCTGTCGAAGCGCACCGAGCTGTATGTCGAAGTCGATCGCAACGGGATGACCGGCGCGTACATGCGCGACCCGACGACGATCGCGGCGCTGAACCTGCGGCGCGGCGCGAGCGCGACGACGGGCGTGACGATCGGCCTGATGACGCAGTTCTGAAGTGTTCTTGTCCATGACTTTCAAGGAGCGTGATCCGATCATGCGTACTTCATTCCGACTGGTCGCCGCGCTGCTGACGGCAGCGTGCTGGAGCCTTGCCGCGCAGGCGCAACCCGATGCCGCGAGCGCGGCTGTTTCGTCGTCGGCGGCTCAGGTCGTGCAGGAGCCGGCGCCGGCATCGGCCGGCCTGTCGACGCCGCCGCGCAAGGCGGCCGATCGCAAGCTGAAGCGTCGCGTCAGTACGGCGCTGGCCCGCACGAAAAACCTGAACGTGACGCGCATCCTCGTGCGCGTACGCGACGGCAACGTGACGCTGGCCGGCTCGGTCACCGATACGACCCAGGTGAGTCTCGCTGCGACGGTCGCGCGGGGTGTCGACGGCGTGACCTCGGTGTCGAACCTGTTGCGTATCGACGGCCAGCAGCCGTAATTTCCGCGCGCATCGCGCGATCTTTTTCCACTACGAGGCACGACTCGATGCGAATTCATCGACGCAATACAGCGACCCGACGCAGCCGCCGGGCCTTCGGCACCTTCATGCTGGCCGGCGGGCTCGCGCTCGCCGCGACCGCCGCACCAGCCGCCACTGCCGACAGCGCGACGCCGGCAGGCACGATGCAGGGCTTCCCGCCGCCGGCCGACCAGATCGTCAACCAGCAAAACGCGTTCACGCCGGCCAGCCTGCGCTGGGCATTGCGCAACACGCGGCTGCTCGCGCCGACGGCCGGCATCCGGCACGCGGCTGCGCCGATGCCGCTCCCCGAGCGGTCGGCACCCGGTCTCGATGCGCTGCCGGTGACGATCGGCGGCGAGACGCTGACGCTCGACGCGTACCTGCGCGCGACCCATACCGACGGGTTCATCGTGCTGCAGCGCGGCCGGATCGTCTACGAGCGTTACTTCGACGGCTTCGGTCCCGGCCAGCCGCACGCATGGGCGTCGATGACGAAATCGGTGACGGGGCTGCTGGCCGCGCAGATGATCGAATCCGGCGTGCTCGATGCGGGCGCGCCGCTGTCGCGCACGGTGGCGGAGCTGGCCGACACGCCGTTCGGCAGTGCGACGCTGCAGCAGAACCTCGACATGGAAGTGCCGACTGCCTATACGCCGGGCATCCCGCCCGATCTCGGCCTGTTCGGCGCGGTCGGGCTGGTGCCGCGCCGCGAAGGCGCGCCGGCCAGCATCGCCGATTTCCTGCTGACCGTGCGGCGCGTGCCGGACGTGGCGCCCGGCAGCGCATGGTTCTACCAGAACGGTTCGCCCGAAGCCGTCGCATGGGCGATGCAGCGTGCGACCGGGCAGTCGTGGAGCGCGCTGGTCGAACGGTGGCTGTGGCGCGATTTCGCGGAAGACGATGCGTACGTCGCGGTGGACCGCAATGCGATGGCGATGGCCAGCGGCGGGCTGTACACGACGCTGCGCGATGCCGCGCGTTTCGCGGAACGCGTGCGTACCGGGCTCGGCGGCGCGCGCGGCACGCTGCCGGCCGCGACGATTCGCGCGGCGTTGCAGCCCGCGCACAACGCCGCGCTGTTCGCGAAGGGCAACGTGATCCCCGGCAAGGACGGCTACGCGTATCGCGACTACTGGTATCAGGTGAACGACGGCGACGGCTCGTTCGCGGCGGCGGGGCGGTTCGGCCAGTCGATCCTGGTCGACCCGAAGGCCGCGCTGACGATCGTCAAGTTCTCGTCGTCGCCGGATTTCGCACCCCGTGCGCTCGATGCGCAGGGCGAAGCGACGCGGCCGCGCGCGGCGCTCGAACGCGGCGACGCGTTGAGCGCGGTCGCGCGCGCGGTGGCGCAGAAGCTGCGCTGACGCAACCGCGCCCGCGCGGGATCAACGCTCGATTTGCCGGTTCCAGCGCGTATCCCACTGCGCGCGGCGCGCGTTGATCGCGGTCCAGTCGACGACCGTCACCTTGCGCACGAGATCGTCGATGTTGCCGAGGCTCTGCTGCATCGCCGCGGGCATTTTCGCGACGCGGTTGGTCGGAATCTGCTTGCCGGCCTCGGCCGCCTTCGTCTGCGCGGGCGCGGACAGCAGGAACTGCGCGAGCTTCTGCGCGAGCTGCGGATCGGGATTGTTCGCGACCACGCACAGGTCGACGAGCAGCAGTACCGGGCCTTCCTTCGGGTTCGCGTACGCGACGGGAATGCCCTTGTCCTGCAGGTCGCCGACGCCGGTCGGCGTGAGCGGGAACAGGGCGGCCTCGCCGGTCTGCACCATCTCGGAGATCTTCGCCGAGTTCGGGATGTACTCGACGACGTTCGGCCCGACCGTGCTTGCCCACTTGCTGAAGCCGGGCTCGACGTTCTGCTCGTTGCCGCCGAGCAGCCGGTTGATCGCGAGGAAGCCGTGCAGCCCGAACGTGCTGCTCGACGCCGACTGGAACACGACCTTGCCCTTGTATTTCGGATCGGCGAAATCCATCCACGACGTCGGCGGCGCCCAGCCTTTCTCGGCGAACAGCTTCTTGTTGTACGCGATGCCGGTCATCCCGAGCTGCACGCCTGCGCCGATGTCGTCCTTCATCCGCGCGAACGGGTACAGCTCCTTCAGTACCGGCGAATCGTCGAGCTTCTGGCACACGCCGAGGCTGACCGCGCGCGCCATCACGCCGTCGTCGAGGAACGCGACGTGGATCTGCGGCTTGTTGCGGTTCGCGAGCAGCTTCGCGAGCACGTCCGACGACGTGCCGGGCACGACGACCACCTTCACGTTGTTGGCTTTCTCGAAATCGGGCAGCACCTGGCTCGTATAGGCCTTCTCCATCGGGCCGCCGTTCATGCCGACGTAGATCGTCTTCGTTTGCGCGAACGCGGGCGCGCCGGCGCCTGCGATGCAGAGGGCGGCGGCCGCCGCGATCGTTCCGAGCAGTTTCATTTGTGGGTCTCCTCTTGACGGAAAGGGGCGGTCGGCGCGGCTTCCCGGAAGAAGCGGCCGATCGAGAATGCATCGAGTGGCGTGGCGGTTTCGCCGGTCGTGACGAGATCGGCGAGCACGTCGCCGACACCCGGCGCGAGCAGGAAGCCGCCGCCCGAAAAGCCGAACGCATGCAGCAGGCGCGGCGTCGTGCGGCTCGCGCCGATGATCGGGTTGTGGTCGGGCGTGCAGCCTTCGACGCCGCTCCACGTGCGGATCAGCAGCGCATCGCGCAGCGCGGGCAGCAGCGCGCACGCGTCGCGCATCACCGCGCGCGTCGTATCGACCGACGGTCGGCCGAATTCGCCGTCGCCATGGCCGCGCCCGCCGCCGATCACGCAGTTGCCGCGCGCGACCTGTCGTGCATACACGCCGCCGCCGTACACGCCGAGGTTGTGCGCGATGAACGGCGGCAACGGCTCGGTCACCCACATGTTCGGATAGATCGGTTCCATCGGCACGGCTTCGCCGAAGCGCTCGGCGATCATGTTCGCCCACGCGCCGGCCGAGTTGATCAGCCACGTCGCGGTGTACGCGTGGCCGCCTGCCTGAAAGTGAAAGCGCATGCCGTCGTGGCGCACGTCGTCGACTGGCGTGTGCTCGAACACGTCCGCGCCTGCCGCGCGGGCCGCGCGCGCGAACGCGGGCGATACGAGGCGCGGGTTGGCGTGGCCGTCGGTCTCGCACAGCGAGCCGCCGAGCGCCGCGCGGCCGAGCCACGGGTAGCGGCGGCGGAATGCCGCGCCGCGCATCACCTGCAGCGGCAAGCCGTGTTCGCCGGCGAGCGCGGCGTATGCGTCGAGCGCAGCGAGATCGGCGTCGCTGCGTGCGAGCCGCAAGTGTCCCGACACGACGAATTCGCCGTCGATGCCGATCAGTTCGGGGAGGCGGTCCCAGATGCGCCGCGCACGCAGCGCGAGCGGCAGTTGCTCGGCGGGCCGGCCCTGGCAGCGCACGCCGCCGTAGTTCACGCCGCTCGCCTGCGCACCGCAGTCGCGCCGCTCGAACAGCCCGGTGCGCAGCCCGCGCCGCGCCAGCGCGAGTGCCGCCGACGCGCCGACGAGGCCGCCGCCGACGATCGCGACGTCGTAATGCCGGATCTCACTCATCGCGCGCCTCGTCCGGAATCGCCGCGACATCGTCGCCCGTGAGCGCGGCCGAGATCGGAAACGGCTTCACCGGCGGTTGCGCCCGCAACCGGCCGACGTCGGCGAGCGGGCGGCCGGTTTCGGCGGCCAGCACGAGCGCGGCCGCGTCGCCGCACATGCGGCCCTGGCAGCGGCCCATCCCGACGCGCGTCAATGCCTTCAGCCGGTTCAGCTCGGTCGCTGCGCCGCCGCGGATGCAGCGGCGCAGCGTGCCCGCATCGATTTCCTCGCAGCGGCACACGATCGTGTCGTCGGGGCAGCGTGCGGCCTGCTCGACCGGCGGCGCGAACGCGGCTTCGAGGCCCGCGCGGAATATGCCGACGCGCGTGAGCATGCGTTCGAGCGTCGCCGCCTCGGGTTTTCCGGATGGCGCGGGCGACGCGATGCCGGCATCGTCGAGCAGCGCGAGCGCCGCCCGCCGGCCCGATGCTTCGGCCGCGTCGGCGCCCGCGATGCCTGCGCCGTCGCCGGCGACGTAAAGGCCTCGCACCGACGTGCGGCCGGCGGTGTCGCGTTCGGGCAGCCACGCGTGATGGAGCGGATCGAATCCGAACCGGCAGCCGGCGAGATCGGCGAGCTGCGTTTCGGCGCGCAGGCCGAAGCCGAGGCCGAGCGCATCGCAGTCGAGCAGGCGCGGCTGTGCGCCGTCACCGGCGGCGCGCCATGCGATCCCCGTCACGTGCCGGTCGCCGAGCACGCGCTCGAGCGTGACGCCCGTTTCGATCGCCACGCCATGGGCGCGCAGCCAGCCGACGTAATAGAGTCCTTTCGCAAAGGTCGACGGCACGCGCAGCAGCGCGGGCGCGGCAGCGGCCTGGCGGCGCAGCGGGCTCGTGTCGAGCACGGCCGCGACCTGCGCACCGGCCTTTGCGTACTGGTAAGCGACGAGGTAAAGCAGCGGGCCCGTGCCGGCGAACACGACGCGCCGGCCGATGGCGCAGCCCTGTGCCTTCAGCGCGACCTGCGCGCCGCCGAGCGTATAGACGCCCGCGAGCGTCCAGCCCGGCACGGGCAGCATGCGGTCGGTCGCGCCGCTTGCGATGATCAGGTGCGAGTACGGCACCGTCACTTCGCGGCCGTCCTGCAGCGTATCGACGCGGCCCGCACCGCATGCCCACGCGAGCGTGTTCGGCCGGTAGTCGACGCGCGGCAGCAGCGCCGCCATCGTCCGGTGTACGGCATCGGCCTTCGCCGCCTCGAAACCGTACAGCGTGCGCTTGCTGCGCACGAACGCGCCGTCGTCCGGCGGTTGCCGGTAGATCTGTCCGCCCCAGCGTGCGTTCTCGTCGATCACGACGGGGCGCAGCCCCGCGTCGACCAGCGCTTCGGCCGCGCGCACACCGGCCGGCCCTGCGCCGACGATCACCGGTTGCGGTGCGCCGCTCATGATGCGTCTCCGGTTGCGGCCGGCTGCGCGGCCGTGACAATCCGCATGCCTGCGGCGATCGGCGTCGAGCACGCGCGCACGCGTGCGCCGGCTTCGGTACGTACCCAGCAGTCCTGGCATGCGCCGATCAGGCAGAAGCCCGCGCGCGGCTGGCCGCTGAATTCGCTGATGCGCACGCAGCGCTGCGCGACGAGGATCGCAGTGAGCACGGTGTCGCCGGCGAGCGCCTGCGCGGGGCGGCCGTCGAGCGTGAACGCGACGGCGGCGCGCTCGCGTTCGGCGACGCGCACGAACTGCGCGTTGTCGTCCGCGATGTCGGTGGAACGGGAAACGGAAGTCGTCATCAGTGTTGGCCGATCAGGATGCGGTTCAGGCCGTACACGCGATCGAGCAGCAGCATCGCGCCGGCCGTGATGAAGATGACGAGCGCCGACACCGACGCCATCATCGGGTCGATCGATTCGGTCGCGTACATGTACATGCGCACGGGCAGCGTGACCGTCTGAGGCGACGTGACGAAGATCGACATCGTCAGTTCGTCGAAGCTGTTGATGAACGCGAGCAGCCAGCCGCCCGTGATGCCGGGCACGATCATCGGCAGCGTGATGCGGCGGAAGGTCGTCCACGGGTCCGCGCCGAGCGAGCATGCGGCCTGCTCGATGCTGCGGTCGAGGCCCGCGACGGACGCGAGCACGAGCCGCATCACGAACGGCGTGATGACGATCATGTGCGCGAGCACGAGCCAGGCGAACGAGCCGGTCGCGCCGATCAGCGCGAAGAAGCGCAGCAGCGCGATACCGAGCACGAGGCCGGGAATCACGAGCGGCGACAGCAGCAGCCCGTTCAGGAACGCGCGGCCGGGAAACGCGGTGCGGCCGATGGCGAGGCCCGCCGGCAGCGCGATCGCGAGCGACAGGGTCGCCGACGCGATTGCGAGCTTCACGCTGTTGAAGAACGCGGTGACGAAGTCGGGATAGTCGAGGATCGCACGGAACCAGCGCAGCGACAGCCCGTGGGTCGGCAGCGTCAGCGTTTCGTCGGGCGTGAACGCGACGAGCACGACGATCACGAGCGGCGCGAGCACGAACAGGATCACGAGCGTGTGGAACGCGAGGGCGAAGGGGCCGTTCTTTCTCATCGCGATACGCCTCCGAGGCTGCGTGCGTAGCGGCGTTCGAGCACGCGGTAGTAGGTGAGCATCACGACGAGGTTAGCGACCAGCAGCAGCACCGCGATCGTCGCGCCGAGCGGCCAGTTCAGCGAGCCGAGGAATTCGTCGTAGACGGCCGTGGCCGCGACTTTCAGCCGGCGTCCGCCGAGCAGGCCGGGAATCGCGAACGCGCTCGCCGACAACCCGAACACCATCAGGCTGCCCGACAGCACGCCCGGCATCAGCTGCGGCAGCACGATGCGACGCAGCGTCGTGAACGGCGACGCGCCGAGCGACAGCGCCGCATGCTCGGTCTGCGGATCGAGCCGCTGCAGCGCGGTCCAGACGGGAATCACCATGAACGGCAGCATTACGTGCACCAGCGCGATCACGATCGCGAAGGTCGTGTATTCGAGCTTGTACGGCCCGAGGCCGACGAGCCCGAGCGCCTGGTTCACGAGCCCGCTCGTGTTCAGCAGCATGCTCCAGCCGAACGCGCGCACGACGACCGATACCAGCAGCGGCGCGAGGATCGCGAGCAGGAACAGCGAGCGCCACGGGTCGCGCATTTTCGACAGCACGTAGGCTTCCGGCGTGCCGATCGCGACGCATATCGCGGTCGTCAGCGCGGCGATGCCGAACGTGCGCGCGAAGATCGTATGGAAGTACGACGAGCCGAGCACTTCCGCATAGTTGCCGAACTGGAACGCGGCGATCGGGCCGGTGGCCGGGTCGAAGCGGTAGAACGTGAGCATGAACGTCATCGCGAGCGGCACGAGCACGAGTGCGGCGAACAGCGCGAACGCCGGCGCGCACATCAGCCACAGCGGCGCATGGGCGCGCCACGTCGCGCGCATCGCGTGCGCGGCGGCGCCACGTGCCGGCACGGCACCGGCGGACACCGCGGCCGGCGTGCCGTCGGTCGGGAGCGGGCGGGCAGGCTGTCCCATTCAGGCCTCCCGACGCATCACGCGCACCGCGTCGCTGTGCCAGTCGATACCGACCGGCGCCCCTTCGGCGAGCGGCTCCGCCCCTTCGTTCTGGCAGCACACCAGCACTTCGCCGAGTGCGCTGTCGACGCGGTACAGCCACTGGCTGCCGAGGAAGAAGCGGCTCGTGACGGTTGCGGCGAAGCGGCCCGCATCGGGCGCGCACAGCCGCAACTTTTCCGGACGGATGCAGACCGACACCGCATCGCCGACGCGCACGTCGCGCTCGCGCGGCGGCAGGAATGCGGTGCGCCCGGTCTCGGCGAGGTCGTGTCCGAGATCGATGTGGATCGCGTCGCCGTCGTGCGCGACGATCGTGCCGGGCAGCAGGTTCGCCTTGCCGATGAACTGCGACACGAAGCGGTTTTCCGGGCGTTCGTATGCGCGGTACGGCGTATCGGTCTGCGTGATGCGACCGGCTTCCATCACGACCACGCGGTCGCTGATCGACAGCGCTTCCGACTGATCGTGCGTGACCATGATCGTCGTCGTGCCGATCTTGCGCTGGATCGCGCGCAGCTCGAACTGCATGTCCTCGCGCAGCTTCGCGTCGAGGTTCGACATCGGCTCGTCGAGCAGCAGCACCGGCGGCTCGATCACGACCGCGCGCGCGATCGCGACACGCTGCCGCTGGCCGCCCGACAGCTCGCGCGGGAAGCGGTGCGCAAGCGCATCGAGACGCACGAGCGCGAGTGCCGCGCGGATGCGCTCGGCACGCTCGGCCTTGTCGACGCCGCGCATGTCGAGGCCGAAGCCGACGTTCTCGGCGACGCTCATGTGCGGAAACAGCGCATAGCTCTGGAACACGATGCCGAGCCCGCGGCGGTTCGGCTTCAGGTGCGTGATGTCCTGCCCGTCGAGCGCGATGCGGCCGCGCGTGACGTCGACGAAGCCGGCGATCATCTGCAGCGTGGTGGTCTTGCCGCAGCCGGACGGCCCGAGCAGCGACACGAATTCGCCTTGTTCGACCGACAGGTTGACGTCGGCGACGGCGGTGAGTTCGCCGAAGGTTTTCGTCAGATCCGTAAGCGTGAGAAACGACATGGGAAGCTCCGGGTTCGCACACCGCATGGCCGGTGCACCGATGACGCGGACTCTAGCCAGCCATATTTCGGAGCGTCAATTTCGAATTCTGCTCAACGGGAGGAATTTTGAAAAAATTCCGATGAACGGAACAGATGGAAGAATCGTGTGCGAATCGTTCCGGTGAGTGAAGGGCGATCCGGTCGCGAAATGCGCACGTCAATCCCGTGCACACCCGGATGCCAGGGAAATTTCGGCCGGACGACAATGGCGGCTATCGTATTCCGTTCAGTGAAATCGACGAGGAGAGTCGACATGCAGGAACCCCGTTCGACCGGAACATCGCCGGACGCACACGCGCCGCGTCCCGGCGAGGACGCCGCCGGCCCGGCCGATGCGGCCGGCGCACCGGGCGCCGGCATGCTGCAGCGCGCGTTCGCGATCCTGCGCGCGCTGGCCGGCATGCAGCAGGACGGCGTGCGCGTCACGCATCTCGCAAAGGCCGTCGGTCTCACGCAGGGCACCGCGCACCGGATCCTGCAATCGCTGATCGCCGAAGGGATGGTCGAACAGGACGAACAGTCCAAGCTGTACCGGCTGAGCGTCGACTTCTTCGCGCTCGCCGCGCAGGCCGGCAACCCGAGCAGCATGCGTACGCTGTGCCGTCCCGCGCTGCTGAGACTGTGCGCGAGCCTCGGCGAGACCATCTTCCTGCTGGTGAAGAGCGGCTTCGACGCCGTGTGTCTCGACCTGTGCGAAGGGCCGTTCCCGATCCGTTCGTTTACCGGCGACATCGGCGGGCGTATCGCGCTCGGCGTCGGGCAGGGCAGCCTCGCGATCCTCGCGTTCCTGCCCGAAGCCGAACGCGAGGAAGTGATCCGCTTCAACGTGCCGCGCATTCGCGGCTACGGCGTGCTCGACGAGGTGTACCTGCGCACCGAGATCGAACGCGTGCGGCAGCTCGGCTACGCGGGCCGCAACAGCGGCGTGCTCGACGGGATGGCCGGTGTCGCGGTGCCGATCCTCGATCGCACCGGTTATCCGGTGGGCGCATTGAGCGTCGGCACGCTCGCGTCGCGCCTCGGCGACGACCGGATGCCGATGGTCGTCGAACTGTTGCGGCGCCAGGCCGACGCGATCGGGCCGCGTACCAATCCGTTCGATGCCGCGTTGCGGCGGCCGATGCACGGGCTATCAGGGAAAACCGCATAGCCGCGTCGCGCGTCGCCGTATCGTCAGCTTGCTTACGCAAGCCATTCACGTCCGATCAAAACGCACCGCGCCAAACCGGCCTGCGCGCTTTCGTTTCTCTTGCGGGGTCGCGTGACCCCGCGCATTTCCCCCTTCATCGCCTCCCATTCGATTTTCAACTGCTGCCCAGTTGAACATTTCATTTCTTGATGCGGTTGCGGCTGGATACCATCCAGCCACTGTCTAGACAAGCCGAACGGCGCGTATGGACGGGATCAATAAAACACAACATCGATGAGCAGGTTTGGAGAGGAGATGATGGAGATGGTGCGAATGAAGGGTGGGAAGACGGGCGCCGCAACGGGCGCCGCGATCGCAATGCTGTTCGCCGGCGCCGTGCACGCGCAGTCGACGGTGACGCTGTACGGGATTGTCGATGCGGGCGTGACCTACACGAACAACGCAAAGGGCCATTCGCTGTGGCAGTTCACGGGCGGCAACGAGTCGGGCCCGCGCTGGGGCTTGATCGGTTCCGAGGATCTCGGTGGCGGCCTGAAGGCGAACTTCAAGCTTGAAAACGGCTTCAACGTCGCGAACGGCGCGCTCGGGCAGGGCGGCCGGATGTTCGGCCGGTCCGCATGGGTCGGCCTGAGCGGCGCGAACTGGGGCGCGGTGACGCTCGGCCGCCAGTACAACTCGACGCAGGACATCCTCGGCTCGCTGCAGATGAGCAGCTTCCTCGCGCAGTACTCGACGCACCCGTTCGACAACGACGACATCAACAACACGTTCCGCACCAACAACGCGGTCAAGTACATCTCGCCGACGATCGCAGGGCTGCAGGCGAACGTGATGGTCGGGTTCTCGAACTCGACCGGTTTCTCGAACGACAACACCTGGAGCGCCGGCGTCACGTACGTGAACGGGCCGCTCAACGCGGGCGCCGCGTATGCACGCATGAATCACCCGGCGAGCAGCGCGACG
Source organism: Burkholderia pulmonis (assembly GCF_984667975.1). NCBI lineage: Bacteria > Pseudomonadati > Pseudomonadota > Betaproteobacteria > Burkholderiales > Burkholderiaceae > Burkholderia > Burkholderia pulmonis. The sequence goes on along the minus strand of NZ_OZ480187.1, from coordinate 2,651,108 downwards.
GGCGCCGTCGCGTCCGACAACTACTTCCCCGCGTCGGCATCGGTGTTCGGCGCCGGCCTGTCGAGCGCGGTGCGCCAGGATATCTGGGGCGCGGGCGGCAGCTACGCGATCGGGGCGGCGACGCTCGGCCTGCTGTATACGGGCTCGAATTTCGGGCAGGCGACGGGCGGCGCGCTGCGCTTCAACAACTACGAAGGCAGCCTGCGCTACATGATCACGCCCGCGCTGATGGCCGCGGGCGGCTACACCTATACGAAGGTCGCCCGCGGCGGCGACAGCGGCCACTATCAGCAGGTGTCGGCCGGCGTGCAGTACCTGCTGTCCAAGCGCACCGACGTGTACGTGAACGGCTTCTACCAGAAGGCGTCGTCGTCGGTGGGCAGCGCGTGGATCGAGGGCGCCGACAGCCCGTCGTCCACGACGTCGCAGGTGGCGGTGGTGGCCGGTATCCGCACGAAGTTCTGATGTCCTGACGCGTTCGCGCGTCTTCCGGAGGAGACACACATGAAACTCAAACTGTTGCTGGCGGCGCTGCCGTTCGTCGGGATGTATGCAGGCGGCTCGCTCGCCGAGGCACGTCCGCTGCTGTTCGGGCTGCCGTTCCTGCTCGTCTGGAACCTGATCTGGATGGCGGCGACCGCCGTGATCCTCGCGATCCTGTTCCATCTCGACGAGCGCGCCGCGGACCGCGACGGCCGCACGGGAGACGCGCGATGAACGTTTCGATCATCATCATCGCGGCGTTCGCCGTGTTCGCGCTGGCGATCGGCGTGATGGCGCGCCGCGGCCGCAAGCTCACGCTCGAACAGTGGGCGGTCGGCGGGCGCGGTTTCGGCTCGCTGCTCACATTCCTGCTGATGGCCGGCGAGGCGTTCTCGACGTTCTCGTTCCTCGGCGCGAGCGGCTGGACCTACAGCAAGGGCGTGCCGGCGTTCTACATCCTGTCGTACGGCTGCCTTGCGTTCGTGATCGGCTACTGGATGCTGCCGGCGGTCTGGCGCTACGCGAAGGAGCGCGGGCTCGTGTCGTTCGCCGATTACTTCGCGTCGAAGTACGACAGCCGCGCGATCGGCGTGCTGGTGTCGATCGTCGCGGTGTTCGCGATGGTGTCGCTGCTGATGATCCAGCTGCGCGGGCTCGGCGTGATCGTGTCGGAGATGTCGTACGGGCTGATTCCGCAAGCGGCCGCGATCTGGATCGCCGCGACGCTGATGGCCGTGTACATGGTCGTGTCGGGCATCCACGGCTCGGCGAGCATCGCGATCTTCAAGGACGTGCTGATCCTCGCGATCGCGATCTTCCTCGGCCTGTACCTGCCGATGCATTACTACGGCGGCCTCGGCGAGATGTTCGCGAAGATCGACGCCGCGCATCCCGAGCTGCTGCGCATGCCCGAGCACGGTTTCAACCTGAGCTGGTACAACTCGACGATCCTGCTCACGTCGCTCGGCTACTACCTGTATCCGCACGGCTTCACCGCGATCTACGTCGCGAAGGACGAACGCGCGCTGCGTCGCAACGTGATCCTGATGCCGCTGTACCAGGTGCTGATCGCATTCCTGTTCCTGGTCGGCTTCGCGGCCGTGATGACCGTGCACGGGCTCGAAGGTGCGCAGACCGACCTTGCGCTGCTGCGCCTCGTGAAGCAGACGTTCCCCGCGTGGTTCGTCGGCATCGTCGGCGGCACGGGCCTGCTGACCGCGCTGGTGCCGGGCTCGCTGATCATGCTGAACGCGTCGACGACGATCGCGCGCAACATCTACCGCGAAGGCTTCGCACCGAACGCGACCGACCGCGAGGTGACGCGCGTCGCGCGGATCGCGCTGCCGATCTTCACGCTGGTGGTCGTCTACTTCGTGCTGCGCGGCGGGGCGACCTTCGTCACGCTCGCGATCTTCTCGTCGAGCCTGCTCACGCAGCTCGTGCCGATGCTCGCGTCGAGCTTCCTGAAGCGACCGTTCGGCACGCGTGAAGGCGCGTTCGCGGGCATCGTCGCCGGCGCGATCGTGATCGCGATGACGAACTACTATGGCGTGACGCTCGCGGGGCTGTTCCCCGGCGCATCGAGCACGTTCACGTCGATCAACCCCGGGCTCGTCGCGCTCGCGGTGAACGCGGTGGTGTTCATCGCGATCAGCGCGGTGCAGCGCAAGCTGAAGGCCCGTGTCGCGGCGCCGGTCGGCTCCGCGTGACAGTGGCTGCGCCGTGTTGCGGCCGGGCCGTCGGGCAGTTGCCCGGCGGCGTTGCCGTTTGACGGCGCCCCGATCAATCGAACGACAACAGGACTACCCGTCATGACTACCGAGGACAAACGCGAAGACACACGCGACGAGAAGCGCGTAGCGATCGATACGCTGATCGTGAACGGCTGCGTGATCACGATGGACCCGCAGCGGCGCGTGATCGAGAACGGCGCGGTCGCCGTGGATGGCGATCGCATCGTCGCCGTCGGCCGCACCGACGCGCTGCAGGCGCGTTATCGCGCCGCACGTACGATCGACGCACGCCGCAAGGCCGTGCTGCCGGGCCTGATCGATGCGCATGCGCATGCGGGCCATGCGATGCTGCGCACGATCGGCGGCGCGGACGGCGATGCGTGGTCGGCCGCGGCCGAAACCATCTACACGCGCGCGTCGGACGAAGCGTTCTGGGAAACCGAATCGCATCTCGCCGCGCTCGAACGGCTGAAGGCCGGCGTGACGACCGGCGTGTCGCTGCTCGGCGGCGGCAATTCGATCATGCGCGTCGACGATCCGGTCTATGCGCGCCGCCATTGCGACGCGGTCGTGCGCACCGGCACGCGCTCGATCGTCGCGGTCGGCCCGTCGCGTCCGCCCGCGCCGCGTGCGTACACGCGCCACACGCCGGACGGCAGCGACACGCGCGACATCGATTTCGACACGATGTACGACGTGTGCGAACGCATCGTCGACGAATGCCACGGCGATGCCGACGGCCGGGTCAGGATCGCGTTGACGTTGCCCGTGTACGGCCCCGAGTACGACCCGGAACTCGCGCAGTACGAGCGCGACTTCCGCGACCAGGCCGCGCGCTACGGTGCGCTGGCGCGCGGGCGCGGGCTGACGTTCACGCAGGACGGCCATCGCGCGGGCACGCTCGCATTTGCGCATCGCGAGCTCGGGCTGCTCGGGCCGACGTCGTTCATGTCGCACAGCATCGACCTGACCGACGACGACATCGCGGCGTGCGTCGAGACGGGCACGGCGATCATCCACAATCCGAGCGCGATCATGTCGATCATCGGGCGCTGCCCGGTGCCCGAGCTGATCGATGCAGGCGTGACGGTGGCGATCGCGTCGGACGGCGCGGCGCCCGATCGCGGCTACGACATGTTCCGCCACATGTGGCAGTGCATGCACTATCACCGCCGGCATTTCCGCGACCCGGACGTGCTGCCGCACGGCAAGGTGCTGGAGATGGTGACGATCGACGCGGCGAAGGCGCTGTCGGTCGAGCACGAAGTCGGTTCGCTCGAAACCGGCAAGCTCGCGGACATCATCCTCGTCGACCTGTTCCGGCCGCACATGATGCCGATGAACATGCCCGTGTATCGCGTGACGTGTTTCGCGAATGCCGCGGACGTATGCATGACGATGGTCGGCGGCAGGGTGCTGATGGAGGACCGGAAGGTGTTGTCGGTCGACGAGAACGCGATTCTCGAGCGCGTGATGGAAGTGGCGGAAACGACGATGGAACGCAGCGGCCTGCGTCACCTGCTCGACGAGCCGAAGACGCTGTGGGGGCGCAGCCACTACTGAGCGATCGCGCGGGCGTTGTCGTGCGGCGGCGTGCAGGTCATGCCGGGCCGCCCGTTCGACAACGCCGCCCGGATCATCGACAATTTCCCGGTCTGCCGGCCCATTCGGGGCGGCGCTGAACGGGGGCATGCCGATGACCGGAATCTCCATTCGACCGGCGCATCTCGACGATGTACCGGCGATCGCCGAATTTCACGTCAAGTCGTGGCGGCATACCTATCGGGACATCGCGCCGCCGCACGCGTATGCCACGCTCGACGCGTCATACCGCAGCAAAATGTGGACGGACAAGCTGTCCGCGCATGACGGCAGCCTGGTCGTGCTCGTGGCGGAGACGGCGGGCAGGATGGTCGGGATGGGGGCCGCGGGCGGATCGTCGAAACCGGCATACGGCGGTCGCGGCGAGATCAGGTCGCTGTACGTCGATCCCGATTTCAAGCGTCGCGGCATAGGCCGCCTGCTGCTGTCACGGCTCGCGATTCATTTGAGAAGCGTGCCGTATCAAGGCGCCGCGTTGAGCGTCGTCAGGGAAAACGCGCCCGCGATCGCTTTCTATGAGGCGCTGAACGGGCGGCAGGTCGGCGAGTATGTCGATCCCGGGCCGGTGTGGCGATCGCACAATCTCGTGTATGCGTGGGACGATCTGACGAGCCTCATCGGCTGACGCGTGCCGCCAGCGGGGGTACGCGACGTTGCAGGTGGCCGATCGCATGCCAGAGCCCGTCATCGTGGACGATGGCTGCGTTACCGCTTGCGTTACGTCCTGCGCGACCGGTAGAGCGTGGGCCAGTCGCCGGGTTCGACACCGCCGCATGTCTCCTGTCGTACCGCGGACGACATCTGAAATGCGTGGCCATCCCAGATCCATTCGGTCCGAAAACCGCAATCGGTCATCCCGCGCCCTTTGCCGAAAGTCGACAGGGTGCCGGTAGCAGGATCGAAGTTCGGTTCGAACAGCGAGGTGTCTGAAACACCCCCGTCGGAATCCGTCAGCTTGACGGGCTCCGGTGCTCCGCCACCCGTGCGTGGCGTGATGAACACGTCGGACGATCCCTGGTAGGCACCCTGAATGCACGGAAGAAAGACCAGCGCTTTCTGTGCGTCGAGTGCATACGCGGCTTCTTCGAGATACTTCGACGCATTGTCCTCGCAGCTGCTCGCGTCCCGGATACGTTTCGTGCGCGCGATCAGGCTCTTTTCTTCCTGATCGGACAACTGCGCAGCGATCTTCCGTGCCGGGACGACCGGCAGCGAAGGGGCGGGCGTGACCTGCGACGCGGGGGCAGGGCCTTTGCGGATCAAGGCGGTCGCGCCGCCGATGCGCCCCTGCCGCTCATCGATGCGCAAGAGGGCGGCGACCATGCCGTCGAGCGGTACATACGTGCTTGCATCCTGGCCGACCTCGAGCTTCGTGCCGTTGCGAAGCCGGGAGACGAATGCGGCCACGGCGGCCGGCCGCGTGGTCGACAAGGTTGCGACGTTGTTGGTGTGATCGACGTTCACGCGCCACGCCGAATCGTCCAGCCGCAGCGGTGCGCCATCGATACGCAAGTCATCGAGATCGCGACGGGTATCGGTGACGACGCTCAGCCGTGCTTCGAGCGAGCCGTTCGGCCCGGCCGCACGAATGAAGCGCAAGTCCGCGCCGGTTTCGCCGCCGCTCGCGAACCCCTTCGCCTCGCAGGTCAGGCCGTTGTCGCAGGCGACCAGCCATGACTTGTAGGTGTTGTAGCTCGGCGCGTCGGCGTCCTGAGTCGGCGCGGCGCTGGCGACGAGCGGGGCGGCCGCGATCGCGAAAAGGGCCGTGAATACGGCGCCTGCCTTGATGGAACGAGTGCTCATGTCCGGCTGCGGGGTGGCGGGTGAAGTACATCGTAACGCAAGTGGCGTACCGGGCATGAAAGTACACCGGCGCGACGCTGCACCCGTTCGAACCGGATTGGCGTTTTTCGAGGGTTATACGACCTTTGAGCCATCTGCGTCACGTTCCATACTTCAGTCGAAGATCAAGCCGGGGAAAGCACACGAACGCGATGGCGCTTCGAACCTTCGGCCTGATCAATCACGACATGAAAAGGAACCGAAGATGAGGCTCAGGAACAAATCAGCGTTGATCACGGGTGGAACCAGCGGCATCGGTCTTGCAACGGCGAAGCTGTTCATCGCAGAAGGCGCACGGGTAGCGGTGACCGGCCGCGACGATGCCGTGTTCGAGCGGGTGAAGGCCGAGCTTGGCGAGCATGCGGTCGTGCTCAAGGGCGACGTCCGTTCGCTCGACGACATGCGGGCGATTGCCGCCGAGGTCAAGGAGCGGTTCGGCGGTCTGGACATCGTGTTCGCCAACGCCGGCTGGGCGTTCCCGTCCGCCGCCAACGACATCGACGACGCCCTCTATGGCGAGATCATGGACATCAACGTCAAGGGCGTGGTGTTCACGCTTCAGGCGGTGCTGCCGGCCTTGCGGGAGGGTTCGTCCGTCATCCTCAATACCTCGTTCGTCGCGCAGACCGGCAAGCACGGCATCTCGTTGACGGCGGCCGCGAAGGCCGCCGTGCGATCGCTGGCCCGCAGCTGGTCCTACGAGTTTCTCGACCGGAAAATCCGCTTCAACGCGATCGCGCCCGGCGCGATCGACACCCCGCTGCTCTCCCGGTGGGGCATGCCCGACGAATGGGTCCGCGACCGCAAGGCCGCGTTCGCCGAAGCGATTCCGGTCGGCCGCCTGGGCAAGGCCGAGGACATCGCGTACGCGGCGCTCTACCTCGCCAGCGACGAATCCGCCTACGTCGTCGGCACCGAACTGGTCGTCGATGGCGGCGCGTCGCAGCTCTGAGCCCGCGGTTCACGCATCCGGAGCCCGACACGTATCGCGGCTCCTCCACATCCCGATCCCACGTCCGCCACGCGTTGCGTCGTGGCGGTTGTTCAATCCGGCCCGGCCCGGTTGCGCTCACCGAGGGGGCCGAAGTGCAAGGAGAAATGATCTTGACCGACAGTAGCGATAACCACGCGTCCACAACGCCACTCACGCGGACAGGCCGTTCGCGCCGCGATATGCTCAAGCTTGGCGGCGTCGCCACGCTCGGCGCCGTCCTGGGCGGCGGCGCGTTGCTCGGGCACGCCACGCCCGCGCTCGCGCAGGCAGGCAGCGACGGCCTGCTTGCCCCGAACGACCCCCTCAATATCCTGATCGTCAATTACGACGGGGGGACGCTGCTCGACTTCGCCGGCCCCAGCGAGATTTTCCACCGGCTGCCGAATACGCACGTTCGTTACGCGAGCCTCAACGGCGGTAACGTGACGCTCGAATTCGGCGTCGTGTACGGCAATACCGAACGGCTGGCCGATATCGACAGGACGGACCTGATTCTCGTTCCCGGCGGGTCCGACCTGAGCGTGCCGATGCAACCGGCGTATCAGGCGCAGATCCGGCGCCTGGCGCAAAGCGCCAAGCACGTGACGTCGGTGTGCAACGGGTCGCTCGTGCTTGCCGCAACCGGCGTGCTCGATGGCAAGCGCAGCGCCTGTCATTGGGCCTTCGTCAACAAGCTGTCCGAATACGGCGCCATTCCCGTTCCCGATCGCTTCGTCGAGGACGACAACGGCCGCTTCATGAGCGGTGGCGGCGTGACGGCGGGCATCGACTTCGCCCTTCGCGTGGCGGAGAAGCTGCGTGGTCGACAGGCTGCCGAGTTCACGCAGCTCGTGATCGAATACGATCCCGCTCCGCCGTTCCATTCCGGTCATCCGAGGGACGCACGGCCGGAAGTCGTCGCGATGGTCGACAAGAAACTGCCCGGTGCGTCCAGGGGGCTCGCACGCATCCCCGGCGTTCGCTGAACGCATGCCACCCATGTGGGCGAGGCCATCCGCCGGCCTCGCCGAAGGCCGCAGGCGACGCTGCCTGCGCCGCCTGCCCGTTCGGGCACCCGCTTCAATTCACGCCACAACCGGAAATCATTCGATGCAACAGATCCGTCTTTGTACTGCCGCGCTCGCAGCCTGCGTGTCCTTTTTCGCCTTCACGGCGCCGGCTGTCGCCGGTGGTTCGCAACGCCTTCCCGAAGCGGCCATCAAGGCCGAAAACGCGCGATGGGCCGATGCATTCTCGCGGGGAGACTACGAGGCGATCGGTCGCCTCTATACCGACGACGGCGCACTCCTGCCGCCGGGAGGCGACAAGGTCACGGGGCGCCGCGCGATCGTCGACTACTTCTCGAGCGGGTATGCAGGATCGAAGCCCGGGACTGTCTCGTTCAGCAACTACGAGTTTTACGGTAACGATCGGGCCGTGACGGAAGTGTCGGATGCGGAGGTGCGCGACCACGACGGGAAGCTCAAGATCCGCGCCAAGCAGATTCTCGTCTTCCTGAAGCAGGGCGGCGCCTGGAAGCTGCATCGCGACATGTGGAATGCCTACCCTGCCGTCAAGCCTGACGGCCAGTGAGTATCCGGCAGTATCCGGCGCGATGGCGCGTCGCGTACCCACGCACCCATGGCCCGTTAGCGGGGCGGTGACCGCGCCGCGCGTTGATCGGCAGACCTGATCAGCGCGCTGCGCCCGATCGGCTCTCGCGTCGAATCGCTTGCGGCGGGTGCCCGTGCAGCTTGATGAAGGCCCGCCGCATCCGTTCCGGATCGGTGAATCCCACCGCCAGCGCAATCTGTTCGATCGGCTCGCTCCCCCCCTGCAGGCGCAGCCGCGCGGCTTCGACGCGCAAGCGCTCGACTGCCCTGGCCGGCGTTTCACCGGTTTCCCGGCGAAACGCGCGCCCGAACTGCCGCACGCTCAGACTCGCGGCATCCGCGAGCCGTTCGACGGGCAATGCTTCCGCCAGATGTTCCCTCGCGAAATTCAGCGCGATGCGGATCCGGTCCGATTCCGGTTCCATCTGCGACATCGCGGAGAATTGCGACTGTCCGCCCGGTCGACGATACGGAACGACCAGCAACCTGGAGACCGCGCGCGCAATCTCCGCGCTCAGGTCTTTTTCGATGATGCCGAGCGCCAGGTCGATTCCGGACGCGATGCCCGCCGACGTCCAGACACGGCCATCCACGACGTAGATACTGTCGCCGTCGACTTTGATGCGGGGGAAGCGCGACTGCATCAGCGCAGCGTATCGCCAGTGCGTCGCGGCCCTCAAGCCGTCCAGCGCGCCGGTTTCCGCAAGCAGGAACGCGCCCGTACACACGCTGGCGACCCGCGAGGCCCTGGCGGCCAGTTTTCTGGCGGCGGCGACGTTGTCCGGTGTCTGCATCGGATCGATGTCACCGCCCACGAAAACGACGGTGTCGAACGTGCGCCTGCCGATCGGCTTCGTCTCGATCGACAGGCCCGTATTGCCGGCAATCGGGCCGCCGGATTGCGAGATGACATGGAGGTCATAGGGCGTATGGCCGGCAGCCGTGGCTACCTGATTGAAGGCCGACAGCGGCCCGCCAAGGTCAAGCGCATCGTAGCCGCGGCAAACGAAGAATCCGATTCGATGCATGACAGGGCAGATACCGAAAAACTCAGGAAGGCGTATTTTACCGGGAACCCTCAAATAGTGTCATTCGGCCTGAAACGAGGGAAATAGGTCCTTTACGTCTCCGTCGATTGCCCGTGCGGCCGACCGGGCACGACGCTGTCCGGCGCCAGCCGCAGGACCGTCGCGGGCGCAGCCCTGAACGCCGGGCTTCGTGCATCGTTGGCGATCATGTGGGGCGTCACGTCGTGAGCGGCCAGCGCGTCGGCCGAGGCCCAGCGCTCGATCAGCACGAACCTGTTTTCATCGTCGACGACGGGATGAAGATCGTATTGGAGACACCCGTGCTCGGCCCGCACGACGGGCGCCAGGTGTTCATACGCGGCAATCTGTTCGTGACGCTTTCCGGGCATGGTCTGGATCGAGATGATGAGCAGCACCTCGTTTCCGTTGTTCCGGTTTTGACGATCGACTTCGTTCATGGCGACTCCTGGCTAATGTGATGCCGACAAGAAGCGGAGAGCCGTAAACGCAAAGAGCCCCGTCGCTTGCCGGCGGGGCTCTGGTGACATGCAACTGCGAAGACTACCGCGCGCGCGTTCCCGACGACCCACCGGTGCCGATGGTTGTCGTTGTAATGACGGTTGCGAGGAAAATCGGATCGAGCTGCATGGGTTCAAGATACCGTGATCGACGGGGACGCGTCAATTGAACCGGATTCCCCTGGCCGTGAAACTAGCGACGGTAGATGTATTCAAGGTCGGTCGATTCACCGACCTTGAAATCGTACGTGCCGACCTGCCTGAAACCGGCCTTCTCGTAGAACGCGATGGCCTTCGCGTTGCCGGACCACACGCCCAGCCATACCGGGCCGGGGCGTTCGTCGGCGAGATAGTCCAGCGCGGCGTCGAACAACGCGCGTCCGGCGCCGGTTCCCTGCGTGCCGCGTCGCAGGTAGATCTGATGTATCTCGCCGGAATCGTCGGCGACTTCCGGGTGCGGGAGCTTGCACGGCCCGGCGTGCGCGTAGCCGACCAGCGCGCCGTCGTCGCCTTCGGCGACCCACGTGCGGCACTGCGGGTCGTCGAGCTGGCCGGTGATCGCGGCAACCGAATAGGCCCGGGCTTCGTATGCGGCAAGATCGTCCGGCGGGTAGTTGATGTCGAAGCCGTCCTGCAGAAAGGTTTCGCGAAACGTGTCGCGCTTCAGTTCGGCAAGCGGGACGGCATCGGCCAGTGTCGCAACGCGGATCAACATCGCAGGGGTCTCGTTTTGGTGGTCAGGCAGACAGTTTATCGCGGGTGGCTTCAGGCCGGCGCGCGCGGTCGATCGCCGCGCGCGTCGTCGCAGCGATCGCCGCGACGGCCCGCCGCCGCGCCGCCGCCCGTCAGCCGCCGATCGTCGCCGTCGGACGCACGACGATCTCGTTCACGTCGACATCGGCGGGCTGCGCGATCGCATACGCAATCGCCGCCGCGATCGCGTCCGGCTCGAGCGCAATGCTGCGGTACTTCGCCATCAATTCGGCGGCGGCCGGGTCCGTGATCGTATCGGCCAGCTCGGACGTGACGACACCCGGACAAATGCTCGTGACGCGCAGCGTGTCGTTCTCCTGCCGCAAGCCGTCGGAGATCGCGCGCACCGCATACTTCGTGGCGCAATAGACGGCGGCCGTCGGCGACACCCGCAATCCGCCGATCGACGACACGTTGACGATCTGGCCGAAGCCCTGGCGATTCATCACCGGCAGCACGGCCGCGACGCCGTACAGCACGCCCTTGATGTTGACGTCGACCATACGATCCCACTCGTCCACTTTCAGCGACGCCATCGGCGAGAGCGGCATGACGCCCGCATTGTTGACGATGACGTCGATCCGCCCGTATTCGGCGAGCGCGGCTTCGACGAACGCGACGTTGTCGTCGCGGCGCGTCACGTCGAGCGGGCGCCACGCCGCGGTGCCGCCCTGGGCGCGAATGTCGCCGGCCAGGGCCGCGAGACGTTCGGTGCGGCGCGCGCCGAGCATCAGACGCGCACCGCGCTCGCCCAGATAGCGGGCGGTCGCTTCGCCGATCCCGCTGCTCGCGCCCGTGATCAGGACCACTTTTTGTTCGATGTTGTGACTCGTCATTTCCGTTCCTCGGTTCAGGGTGAAGAACCGACAGCATCGCGCGGAAGCCGGCGCGGCCGTTATCCCGCGAGTCCGCATTTCTTGCACGATTCTCCGAAAGTTCATGGGGCACGATCCGGCGGACAATCGGGCATGCGACACTCGGGCCATGGAGAAAATCGATGATCTCGCGGCGCTGATCGCGCGCCATGCGCCTGGCGACGGCGCCGTCGAGACGGCGATTGCCGGGCTGGGCCTGCTGCGCTCGTCGGCCGCGACGGAGCCCGTGCACACGCTCTACGAGCCTTCCTGCTGCATCGTCGCGCAAGGGCGCAAGCGCGCGGTGGTCGGCGGGCGCGAGTATCAATACGATCCGTCGAACTACCTGATCGTCGGCCTGGACTTGCCGGTCATCGGTGCAGTGCTCGAGGCCAGCGCGGACAAGCCGTATCTCAGCGTGCGATTGCCGCTGAACCGCCCGGCGCTCGCCGACATGCTCATGCACGATTCGACGAAGCCCGACCGACGCGCGGAGCGCGATGCGCCGGCGATCGCGGTAGAGGCCGCGACGCCGCACCTGATCGACGCGGCCGCGCGGCTGCTGCAGCTGCTCGACTCGCCCGACGACGTGCCCGCGCTCGCGCCGCTGATCGAGCGCGAGATTCTCTATCGCCTGTTGCGCGGGCCGCACGCCGACATGTTGCGCCAGATTGCCTATCAGACCGGCCGTATCAGCCGGATCCAGAAGGCGATCGCGTTCATTCGCCGCCATTTCACCGAAGAATTCGCGATCGACGAACTGGCCGCGCTGGCGGACATGAGCGTGTCGACCTTCCACGCGCAGTTCAAGGCCGCCACGCACATGAGTCCGCTGCGGTTTCGCGCGCAGATCCGCTTGCAGGAGGCGCGCCGCCTGATGCTGACGGAAGGGCTGGGTGCGGCGGAAGCGGGGTTTCGTGTCGGCTACGAAAGCCCGTCCCAGTTCAGCAGGGAGTATGGGCGCCTGTTCAGCACGCCGCCCAAGCGCGACGCGGCAAAGCGCAAGGCGTCGGCGCTGGCCTGACCCGGCTGCCGTGACGATCCGGGGCGCCGATGCCGCAATCATGCCGATGCCGATGGTTGACCGTCGGCGGACATGCTAGGATTTCCGTCAAACAACTTCGGAGACGCTGCGATGCCGTTCATCTGCGAAAACGTTGAATGTCGTGCCGTGCTGGCTCGGGGGCAGGTCAAGCCCCACCAGGACGATGCGGGGTGGTGCTTTCACTGCCCGGACTGCAAGGCCAGGAACGAGCTGATGAATATCGGCATCGCAGGCGGAGCGGTCGAGCTGCTTCAGCCGGAACGGGCCAGCCCGCCGCACAAGGTCGTCGCGACGGCCCGGCCACTGGACGACGGCCGATACGCGGCACAGCTGAGCGTTCAGCGGGCACTCGCCGTGAAGGGAACGTACGCGGCCGAAGAGCACTGGGATCAGCTCGGCGTGTTCGGCGATGCGCAGGAGGCGGTCGCGCATGCGAGGTCTTTCGCAACGGACTTGCTGCAACGCGCGGCCTAGTCGGCCGGTTTCCGTACACGAAGAAAGGGCGTCGCGCAGGAATGCGCGACGCCTTTTTGCGTCCTGCGCCCGCGTCCGTCAGTTGTAGATATCGAACGAGAAGTACTTCTTCGCGATCCGCTGATACGTCCCGTCCTGAATCAGGCTCGCAAGCGCCTGGTTGATCTGCGTGCGCAGCGCGTCGTCGTCCTTGCGCATGCCGATCGCCGAGCCCACACCGAGTGTCTTGGGATCATGCAGCGCCGGCCCCGCGAACGCGAAGTTCGCACCCTTCGCGGTTTTCAGGAAACCGAGATCGGCCTGCACCGACGATTGCAACGACGCGTCGAGCCGGCCCGACAGCAAATCCTGGTACACGAGATCCTGCGTCTGGTACGTGCGGACGATCACGCCCTTCGGTTCCCAATAGGCGCGCGCATAGGTTTCCTGCGTCGTCCCCTGTTCGACGCCGACGCTCTTGCCCTGCAGCGACTCGGCGGTCGGCTGCAGGTTCGACCCGCGTCGCGCGACGAGGCGTGGCGGCACGTTGTTGATCTTGTCGGTGAACGCGATCTGCGCGAGCCGCTTCTCGGTCACGCTCATCGACGACAGCACGCCGTCGAACTTGCGCGCCTTCAGCGCCGGAATCATCCCGTCGAACGCGTTCTCGACCCACACGCAGCGCACCTTCATCCGTTCGCAGATCGCATTGCCGAGATCGATGTCGAAGCCGACGAGCTTGCCGTCGGGCGCGAGCGATTCGAACGGCGCGTAGCTGGGATCGACGCCGAGACGCAGCACCGCCGGATCCTTCGCGGTGGCGGCGCCCGCCGTCAGCGCGAGCGCGACGGCCAGAACGAGCTTTTTCATGATTGTCTCCATTACCGGTTGATGTTGTTTGTGGTGAAGCGGGGATGCGGCCGTTGGGCGTGACGGCCTGCGCCCGGCCATGCGCGGGCGGCGGGGCGGTCGCCGTCACAGGCCGGCGGCCGCCCCGATTCGAAGGGGGCTTTACCGGGCGGTGCCGGTGATGCGCGCCATGCTGTGCCGGTAGCTGGCAGGCGAGAACGCCGCGTTCAGCGCGGCCATCGATGCGATCACGGCGAGATGCATCCACCACGCGATCGCGAAGCCGCCGCCCGCGTCGCGCAGCCAGCCGATCAGCCAGGGGCTCGCGGCGACGGTCAGGAAGCCGATGCCCTGTACGAACGCGGCCAGCGCGCCGGCCAGCCGCGCATCGGGCAGGTGGTCGAGCGTGACGATCAGGCACATCGAGAAGAAGCCGCCGAGCCCGAGGCCGACGCTCGCGACCCACAGCCACGGCGCGAGCGCGGGCAGCGTCGCGAAGCCGATGAAGCCGGCCGCCTGCAGCGCCAGCGTGAGCCACAGCACGGTGCGGCGGTCGGGCGAACGTTTCGCGAGCATCGGCATCGTGAGCGCGCCGGTTGCCTGGAACAGCGCCATCCACGCGAGCAGGTTGCCGCTCGCCTGCGGGCTCATGCCGACGCTGCGGTAGAACGCCGGCAGCCACGCGACGAGGCTCGCATAGCCGCTGTTGCTGAGGCCGAAGAACAGCGCGAGCTGCCACGCACGCGGAATGCGGACGAACGCGGTGATCGGCGTCGACATGGCCGTCGCATGCACGGTGTCGCGCGGCGCTTTCGCGCGCCACAGGGCGAGCGTGACGAGCGCGGGTACGGCCCACACGGCGAGCGCGAGATGCCAGCCGCCGTGCGTGGCGAGCCACGGGCTCGCGACCGCGCCGAATGCGCCGCCGCCGACGAGCGCCGCCGAATAGAGGCCCATCGCAAGCGGCAGCCGGTCGACGAACCAGCGTTTCGCGAGGCCCGGCACGAGCGCCTGGACCACCGCGACGCCCGCGCCGGCGGCGATCGCGGTCGCGATCAGTCCCGCGCTGTCGTGCGTCCACAGGCGTGCCGCGCAGCCGGCCGCGATCAGCGCAAGCGCGGCGGTCAGCGCGCGCTGCTCGCCGAAGCGCCGCGCGAGCCCGACGCCGACCCCGGCGACGACCCCCATCAGCACGAACGGCAGCGTGGTCAGCAATGCGGCCGCGCGAAAGCCGAGACCGGTGTCGGCGCGCACGACGTCGAGCACGGGGCCGAACGCGGTCAGGAACGGGCGCAGGTTGAGGCCGGCCAGCACCAGCAGCGCGAGCGCGCCATGGGACACGGAAGCCGCGTGCGGGCGGGAGGCGGCTGGCGCGGTGCCGGGGTCGGTCATCGGGATGCTCCAGGGAGGGGCCGGTGGCCCTGTGATGCGATGCCGAAAGGGTAAGCGCGCGCTACGCCAGGAGAAAATTAAATATTCGACTGGGAATCAGTGCGGATTGCGATGGGACGAAGGCGGCCGAAGGGGACGGATGGAGGCGGTGCGCCGGGGCAGCTCCGCCCGCCGTGTGCGGTCATGCAGCCGGCGAGGCCAGCGCGCCGGCCTGTTCGCGCGCCTCGACGAGCGCCCGGATGCGCGCGCGGTCGGCCGGCGTCGCCGGCGTGAAGATCACGAGGCTCAGGTCCGGGCGGCCGGTGACCGAGAACGCCGAATAGTCGAGCGCGATCCGGCCGGCCTGCGGATGGCGGATCTCCTTCGTACTTTCGTCATGCGAATGGATATCGTGGTCGCGCCACATCGCGTCGAATTCGGCGCTCGTCGCGCGCATCTCGTCGACGAACGCCTGCACGGCCTGCGTCGCGCCGATGCGTGCAACATCCGCGCGAAACGCACCGACCGCGAACCGCGCGACACGCTCCCAGTTCGGCTGCGCGTAGCGTACGCCCGGGTCGACGAAGATCAGCCGCAGGATGTTGCGCGCGGCCGGCGGCAGCGTCGCATAGTCGGTCAGCGTCGCGGCCGCCGCGTCGTTCCACGCGACGACGTCCCACGTCGCCGAGCGCACGATCGCGGGGCTCGCATCGAGCGAGTCGAGCACATGCTGCAGGCGCGGCGTCACGCTCGCCGGCGCGTGATAGTGCACCTCGGGCGGGTGGCCGA
This sequence comes from Burkholderia pulmonis, assembly GCF_984667975.1. Lineage (NCBI taxonomy): Bacteria > Pseudomonadati > Pseudomonadota > Betaproteobacteria > Burkholderiales > Burkholderiaceae > Burkholderia > Burkholderia pulmonis. The sequence goes on along the minus strand of NZ_OZ480187.1, from coordinate 2,635,202 downwards.
CGCCGATCAGGAACAGATGCTCGCGTTCGGCCTCGTTCAGCATCAGCGCGCGCGCGAGCCGGTCGAGCACGTCGGCCGACGGTGCGCCGCCGCGCCCCTGTTCGAGCCACGTGTACCACGCGGCGCTCACGTGCGCGCGCTGCGCGACTTCCTCGCGCCGCAGGCCCGGCGTGCGGCGGCGCGTGGCCGGCAGCCCGAGTGCGGCCGGGTCGAGTTTTTCGCGGCGGTCCCGCAGGTACGCGCCGAGCAGGTTGTCAGGGGCGTCAGCCATATCCTGTTAGTTCGTTTACCGGTAAACCGTCACGACTTCACCGTGCGCGGCCCTTGGCAGATAGTAAGCCTCCATTCCATCCGGAGGTGCTGAACATGCGTGTCTTTGTTACGGGAGCGTCGGGATTCGTCGGCTCGGCCGTCGTCGCCGAACTCGTTGCCGCCGGCCACTCGGTGCTCGGGCTGGCACGTTCCGATGCGGCCGCCGCGTCGGTGGCCGCTGCAGGCGCCGATGTCCATCGCGGGTCGCTGGAGGATCTCGACAGCCTGACCCGCGGCGCCGAAGCCGCCGATGCGGTGATCCATACGGGATTCAATCACGACTTCTCGCGCTTCGCGCAGAACTGCGAACTCGACCGCCGCGCGATCGAGACGATCGGCGGGGTGCTCGCCGGCTCGGCGCGGCCGCTCGTCGTCACGTCGGGGCTTGCGCTCGTTGCGCCCGGCCGCGCGGCGACGGAGGCCGATCCGCACGTGCCGGTGTCGGCGACTTATCCGCGTGCGTCCGAAGCGACCGCGGTCGCGCTGGAAGCGCGCGGCGTGCATGCGTCGGTCGTACGCCTGCCGCCGTCCGTGCACGGCGACGGCGATCACGGCTTCGTGCCGCGTCTGATTGCATTCGCGAGGGAGAAGGGCGTGTCGGCGTTCATCGGCGACGGCGACAATCGCTGGCCGGCCGTGCACCGGCTCGACGCGGCGCGCGTGTACCGGCTCGCGATCGAACGCGGCGCGGCCGGCGCGCGCTATCACGCGGTCGACGATACCGGCGTGGCGTTCCGCGAGATCGCGGACGTGATCGGCCGGCGGCTGAACGTGCCGGTCGTCGCGAAGTCGCCGGCGGAGGCCGGCGAGCACTTCGGCTGGTTCGCGATGTTTGCCGGGATGGATGCGCCGGCAACCAGCGAGCGCACGCGCGCATTGCTCGACTGGGCGCCGACGCAGCCGCGGCTGCTGGCCGACATCGACCGGCCGCGCTACTTCGAAAACTGAGCGGGCGGCGGGCAGCGCCCGCCGCGCCCGGCTCAGACCGTGACGACGATCTTGCCGACCTGCGCGCCGGCTTCCATGTAGCGGTGCGCATCGGCGATGTCGTCGAACGCGAACGTGCGGTCGATCCGCGGCTTGAGCGTGCCGGCTGCGAGCCCGTCGACGATGAAGCGCTTCGCGCGCTCGAGCCGTTGCGCGTCGCCGGTGATCTCGAACAGCTCGTAGCCGCGCAGCGTCAGGTGCCGCGCGAGCAGGTCCATCACCGGCACAGGAATGTCGCGCGTATCGAGCGCGCCGTACTGGAAGAACGTGCCGTTGATGGCCAGTGCGCGCAGCAGGTTCGTCGCATCGGGGCCGCCGACCGGATCGAACACGATGCGTGCGCCGATGCCGCCGGTGATCTCCGCCACCTGCTGCGGCAGATCGGCCGGGCTGCCGGCGATCACGTGCTTGGCGCCCGCATCGAGCAGTGCCTGGCGCTTCGATTCGCCGCGCGTCAGTGCGATCGGCACCGCGCCGATGTGGTTCGCGACCTGGATCGCCGCCTGCCCGACGCTGCTCGATGCGGCGCCGATCAGCACCGCGTCGCCGCGCTTCAGTCCACCGAGTTCGATCAGCGCGCCGTAGGCCGTGACGAACATCATCCACGTCGCGGCCGCTTCCTCGAACGACAGGCCGTCCGGATGCCTGACCACGGCGTGCGCGGGCACGTTGACCACCTCGCCGTACATCCCGTAGTCGGCAAACGAGAACGCCGGCACGACGCTCACCGCGTCGCCTTCGGCGAAGGCCGTCACGTTGCGGCCGACCGCCGCGACCACGCCCGACGCCTCGTAGCCGAGCGATGCCGGAAAGCGCGGCATGAACGTGTATTCGCCGCTGCGGAACATCACTTCCGCGCGATTGAGGCCGATCGCCTTCACGCGTAGCTGGATCTCGTCAGGGCCCGGCGCGGGCACGTCGACGGTGTCGATCTGCAGGACTTCGGGGCCGCCGATGCGGTGGAAACGAACGATGCGGGTCATGGAGGGCTCCTTTGGTGAGCGGGTGTCGATGAGCAGCATCGTAGGCGGGTGCCTGCGCCGGATAAACGCGCGGCCGGATCATTGATTGTTATTTGACGAATAACAATAGTGCGGACAGGCGCGAGGGTCTGTCGATGTTCGATGCACTACGCTGGTCTGGGGACCGGCGCCGCGACACGCGGTACGTCGTCGATGTGGCGCATGAATCGCATCAAAGTCCGCCATCATTTCGATGCACGTAACGACGACACGGATCGTGCCCGGCGACGTTGCAGTCGCGGCATTCACCAGTGAATTGCCTTTTGTGCGTGCGACTCTATATTGAGATCTGCTGCTGTCGATATGAGGAATAAAAACGATGACGACTCAATCGAACGTGCTCGATAAATTCCGGAAGCAGGCGGCGCGTGACGGGGATGCGCCGGCCGTGGTTTCCGACCATTCAAGACTGAGTTACCGGGAGCTGGACTGTCGGAGCGACATGGTGGCCGCGGCATTGCAGGCGCGGGGAATCGGAAGCGGCAGCCTCGTGCCGATCGAGGCTGAGCGGAACGCGGAGTTCATCGTCGGCCTTCTCGGCATCCTGAAGGCACGCGCGACGTACGTGCCGATCGACGAGCGCTATCCGGATGCCCGCAAGCACACGATCCTGCAGCAATGCAATGCCGCGCTGGTGCTGACGGCCAGCGCCGCGACGCGCGATGCGGCGACGCCGTTCGAGCGCGTGGCGGACCTGTCCGCGCAGCGACCGCATCGGGACCGCACGCATGCGGCGCAACGTCCCCATGCGCAGGATGAAGCGATCTACGTGATCTTCACGTCCGGTTCCACCGGTGCACCGAAAGGCGTGATCGTCGAACACGTCGCGGTATCGGCACTTGTCGATTGGCATAACGAACGTTTTTCGATGGACAACGACAGCCGCACGACGCTGATGGCCGGCCTCGGCTTCGACGTATCGCAGTGGGAAATCTGGTCGACGCTCTCCGCGGGCGGGACACTGTTTCTGCCGGACGACGAAACGCGTGTCGACGCCGACGCGCTCGTCGGTTTTTTCACCCGTCACCGGATCACGCATGCGTACGTGCCCACCGTGATGGTGGCCGACGTGGTCGGTGTCGGCCAGCCTGCGGACCTGACGTTGAAGTACCTGTTCACGGCCGGCGAGAAGCTCGGCCCGATCGATACCGGCAGGATCGGCTACACGGTGGTCGACTACTACGGGCCGACCGAAGCGACGATCTTCGCGACGTATCAGGTCGTGCCGGATGCGATGCTCGGCCGTCCGGCGTCGATCGGGCGGCCCGTCGCCGATACGGAGATCCTGATCCTGAACGATGCACGGGAAGCGGTGGCGGGAAGCGACGTCGGCGAGATCTGCATCGGCGGGCCGGGGCTGGCACGCGGCTACCTGGGCAACCCGGCGCTGACCCGCGAGAAATTCCGTCCGCACCCGCGGCAGCCGGACCGGATCATCTATCGCACGGGCGATCTCGGCCGCTGGCTGGACGACGGCTCGATCCAGTTCCTCGGGCGTCTGGACGATCAGGTCAAGATTCGGGGCAATCGGGTCGAGCTGGGCGAAATTCACACCGCGCTCGCCGGGTCCGGCGAGGTGCGCAAGGTCGTGGTGCTGGCATTACCCGGCGCGGCCGGAGCCGGAATGGAACTGGTCGCGTTCGTCGTGCCGCGCGATCCCGCGATGCCGGCCGCGCGGGTCGTCGATGCGCTCAAGGCGAGCGTCCGGCAAACCCTGCCCGATTACATGTGGCCCGCCGGCCATGTGCTGCTGGACGACATGCCGGTGACGGTGAACGGCAAAACCGACCGGGCCGCGCTCGAACGCCGTTATCGGGACGAACGGCGCAGCCGGACGGAGCGGGAACCGTACACGGCCGTTGAAGGGGCCGTGTCGGACGCATTCGTCGCGCTGATCGGTCACGCGTCCTTTCGAAAGACCGACAGCTTCTTCGACATCGGCGGAAATTCGCTGCTGACCGCGAAGCTCGCGCGTGCGCTGTCGAATGCGGCGGGCACGAAGATGCTGATCCGGGACGTCTACGAGCACCCGTCGGTGGAGGCGCTCGCCGGCGAGATCGAGCGGCGCGTCGCCACGGCCGCGCTCGCGATCGAGCGCGAGCCGGTGTATGCGCTGGAGAACGATATCCGCGTGCCGGACGACGCGGATTTCAGCGGTGCCTTCGACGATGCGCTGCTCGCATGTCCGCGCACGATTCTGCTGACGGGCGCGACGGGTTTCGTCGGGGTCCACTTGCTGGCCGAACTGCTTGCGACGACGTCGGCGGTGGTGCATTGCCTGGTGCGCGCGGCGGACGCGGCGGCGGGGCGGGCGCGGATCGACGCGAAACTGCGCGCGTACGACGTGAGCGTCGGGCCGGACGCGCGATCGCGCATCCGCGTGTGGGCAGGCGATCTCACGCAGGTGCGTTTCGGCATGAGCGAGCGTGACTACATCGCGCTGGCCGACGAGATCGACATCGTTTACCACTCCGCCAGCGCGGTCAATTTCATCCAGCCGTATTCGTACATGAAGAAGATCAACGTGGACGGCCTGACCCGGATCCTCGCCTTTGCCGGGTGCAGGCGAACCAAGGCGCTGATCCTGCTGTCGACGATCTCGGTGTACAGCTGGGGGCATCGCTTCACCGGCAAGACGCGGATGACCGAAGCGGACGACATCGATCAGAACCTGCCGGCGGTGCTCGAGGACATCGGCTATACGCGCAGCAAATGGGTGATGGAGAAAATGGCCGACCGGGCCGCGCAGCGCGGCCTGCCGCTGACGACCTTCCGGCTCGGCTACGCGACGTTTCACGGCGAGACCGGCGTGAGCGCGGACTATCAATGGTGGGGGCGGCTGGTGAAGACGTGCATCGCGCTCGGCAGCGTGCCCGACCTGCACGACCTGCGCGAAGGGCTGACGAGCGTGGACTACATGACGAAAGCGATCGCGCGGATTTCGCGCAATCCGGCGGCGCTGGGGCGGAAGTTCAACCTGATCAACGCACCCGAAGCGGACATGACGCTGACGGAATTCTTCTCGAGGCTCGAACGGTACTTCGGCCTGCGCTTCAGGGTCGTGCCGTATCGAGAATGGCTCGATGCATGGAAGGCGGATGTCGATGCGCCGCTCTATCCGCTGCTGAGCCTGTTCGACGACAACATTCGCGACGGCATGAGCACGGTCGAGCTGTATCAGAACAATTACGTGTGGGACTGCCGCAACGTGACCGAATTTCTCGAAGGCAGCGGCATCGAGCAGCCGGCGTTTTCCCGCGAGCAACTGGCGCGGTACATGGAGCGGTCGATCGGTTACCGCATTGCGCCTACGCCGGATAACGCCGGGCGAACAGCTCGGTGAGCCAGTCGATGAACGCGCGCACCTTGTCGGACAGGTGTGCGCGGTTCGGGTACAGCACCGACACCGGCTTCGGGACGGCCGGCACGCCGGGCAGCAGTTCGATCAGCAGGCCCGCGTCGATGCTCGGCTGCAGCGCGGGCCGCAATGCATGCACGATCCCGAGGCCCGCGAGCCCGCACGACAGCAGCGCTTCCGAGTTGTCCGTGAGCAGGCTGTTCGCCAGCTTCACCGCGACGGTTTCGCCATGCCGGCGAAACGTCCATTCGAGCACGCGGCGATTGCTGCCGGTGAAGAAGTTGACCGCGCGATGCTTGCGAAGATCGTCGAGCGTGCGCGGCAAGCCGTGGCGGGAAATGTAGGCGGGCGATGCGCAGGTGACCATCGGCACCGCGCCGACCGTGCGCGCGACCATGCTCGAATCCCTCAGCGTGCCGACCCGCACGACGCAGTCGATGCCTTCGCCGATCAGGTCGGCCGGCTGGTCGCTCGCGCCGAGCACGAGCTCGATCTGCGGATAGCGCTGCTGGAAGTCGGGCAGCGCCGGAATCACGACCGTCTTCGCCAGTGCGAGCGCGATGTCGATCCGCAGCCGGCCTTTCGGCACCGCGCGCTGTTTGGGGAACGACGCGAATGCATCGTCAATGCTGCCGAGCAGTTGCACGCAGCGCGCATGGAACGCCTCGCCTTCGGCCGTCACGCTCACGCGCCGCGTGCTGCGGTTCAGCAGCCGTACGCCGAGCTCCTGTTCGAGCTGCTGCACGGCTTTCGTGACGGCCGGCCGATGCAGCTGCAGCGCGTCGGCGGCTTGCGTGAAGTTGCCGCGTTCGACGATCTGTACGTAGATCTGCATCGCTTGCAGGCGGTCCATGGCGTTCCCGGGTATCGTGGCGAGCGGCCATCTTCGCACACCGTTCGATCACCGGCGACGACACTGCGCGGCCGCCCGCCGCGCGTCATTCGACCGGATGCAGGTCCTGCAGCAGGGTCGGCACGAGCTCCGACACGGTCGGGTGGATGTGCATCGCGCGGCTGATCGTCGTGTACGGCGCGCCGGCCGCCATCACGTCGAGCATGCCGTGCACGACTTCGTCGCCGGTCACGCCGAGGATCGACGCGCCGAGGATCGCGTGGCTGTCCGCATCGACGATCACCTTCATGAAGCCCTGGCTTTCGCCTTTCTCGACCGCCCGCCCGACACGCGTCATCGGGCGCGTGCCGACCAGCAGCCGGCGGCCCGTCTGCTTCGCTTCGGCGAGCGTCATGCCGATGCGGCCGAGCGGCGGATCGATGTACATCGCGTAGGCCGTGATGCGGTCGGACACCTTGCGCGGATCGTCGTCGAGCAGGTTCGCCGCGACGATTTCGTAGTCGTTGTATGCGGTGTGCGTGAACGCGCCGCGCCCGTTGCAGTCGCCGAGCGCCCAGATGCCGGGCACGTTCGTGCGCAGCTGCTCGTCGACGGTGATGTAGCCGCGCGCGTCGGTCGCGACGCCCGCACGGTCGAGCCCGAGATCGTCGGTGTTCGGCACGCGCCCGACCGCGAGCAGCAGGTGCGAGCCCGCGACCTCGCGGCCGCCGCCCGTGCAGTCGAGGCCGACCACGACGCCGTCGCCGTCGCGCCGCGCGCTCAGGCAGTTCGCGTCGAGCTGCACGTCGATTCCTTCGTTTTCGAGAATCTCGCGCACGGTTTGCGATACGTCTTCGTCCTCGCGGCGGATCAGGCGCGATCCCTTCTCGATGATCGTGACCTTCGAGCCGAAGCGGCGGTACATCTGGCCGAATTCGAGCCCGACATAGCTGCCGCCGACGATCACGAGATGTTCGGGCAGGAAGTCGACGTCCATCATCGTCGAGTTGGTCAGGTACGGCACCGAGTCGAGGCCCGGCATCGCGGGTACCTGTGCGCGGCCGCCGACGTTGACGAAGATGCGTTCGGCTTCGAGCAGTGCCTCGCCCACGCGCACCGCGTCGGCGCGCTCGAATCGGGCGTGGCCCTGAAACACCGTGGTGTTCGCGAGGCCGCGCACCCATTGCTCGACGCCGTGGTTCGAGCGGCCGGAAATCTGGTCCTTGCGCGCCTTCACGGCTTTCATGTCGACGATGACGGGGCCGACCGACACGCCGTATTCGCCTGCACGCCGTGCGAGCTGCGCGGCGTAGGCGCTTGCGATCAGCGTCTTGGTCGGGATGCAGCCGGTGTTCACGCAGGTGCCGCCGAAGCGGCCGCGCTCGACGATCGCGACTTTCATGCCGGCGCCGGCGAGCCGCGCGGCGAGCGGCGGCCCGGCCTGGCCCGTGCCGATGACGATCGCGTCGAAGTGTTGCGTCATGACGTCCTCCTGTGCGGGTACAGCGAGGAAAGGGGCACGCGCAAGCCTCGCGCCGTGCCGGCGGTCGCCGGGAGGCGACGAGCGCCTATGGTAGACCTGTTGGCCGGGTGCCGCGAGTGGCGGGCGATGCGCCGCCGCATTGAAGAACGGCATCGCCGCCGGCGTCGGCGCGTGCCGCGCGCAGCGCCTAGTCCTTGCGTTTCCACTGCGCGAACGACACCGGCCGGTGCGCGTCGGCGCGCGTGACGGTGACATGGTCGGGCTTGTCGTCGATCGGGAACGATTCGGTGACGATCTGGCTCGAGAACAGCCAGCCGTGCGTGCGCGGGTCGTAGCGGAACGTGATGTAGTCGGTCCAGTGCTGCCCGCATGCGACGAAGTTCTGCACGGTGAAATAGCGCCCCTTCACCGAAAAGCCGTTGTCGGCGGCATCGTCGGGATCGAACGGATCGCACTGGCCGCCGTCGTTCGCGCGCAGCACGACCTGGTCGTTGCGCGCGGCGAGCCGGTACGTGTGGTCGGCCTGTTCCTCGTAGATCAGCAGCGGGCGCGGCGACGGCTGTTCGCGCGTATCGACCGCACGATGCACGACGACGAGGAAGCTGTGCCGCCCGTTGTCGAGATCCGGCCCGGCCTGGGCGATCAGCGGCTGGTAGCCGGGCGGCAGTTGCGCGGCGATCGACTTCGGCAGGTCGGCGGCGCGGGCGGCCGCAGGTAGCGCGGCGAGCAACGGGAGCAGCAGGGTAGCGAGGCGGAGAACGCGCATGGCGGGAGGTCCGGTCGAAAGGAGAAAAGGGAGATTGGCCGCGCGGGGTTACAGATCGCGCCCGAGAAACTCGGTGCCCGGCACCGGGTTGAATGCGACGGGCGGCGCGGGTGCGAAGCCGAGCGACGTATACAGGTGCCTGGCGGCGACGAATTCGGGCAGTACGTCGAGGCACATGCGCGCGTAGCCGGCCGCCTTCGCGTCGTGCAGCAGCCGTTCGACGAGCTGGCGGCCGACGTTGAGCCTGCGCGCCTCGGGCCGCACGTACACGCGCTTCATCTCGCAGGTCGCGGCGTCGATTTCGCGAAATGCCGCACAGCCGACCGCGCGCTCGCCGTGCCACGCGAGCAGCAGCAGCCCGCGCGGCGCCGCGTATTTGCCGGGCAGCGCGGCAATTTCGGGCTCGTAGTCCTGGAATGCGAGACTGACGGTCGGGCTCGCGATGTACTCGCGGAAGATCGCTTCGACGGCGGCGGCGTCGTCGGGATAGCGGGCAACGCGGATCTCGATCATGGCGGCGGGGCTGGAAGTCGGAAAAGAGGGCCAGCATAGCAGCGTACGGCCGCTTTCGGTCATGCGCGAAGCGTGCCAGAATCAGCGGCTCGACCGTCGGAAACGACACGCAGGCGCGTGCGAACCGGCGTCGCTCGACAAGGAGACTTCGATGACTGCATCGGCTGCCGTACTCGCCATCCTGGCTGCGCTGTTTCTCGGCGCGATGATTCCGGGCCCGAGCTTCGTGCTGGTTGCCCGCAATTCGATCGGGCTGTCGCGCCGCGACGGGCTCGCCACGGCGCTCGGCATGGGCATCGGCGGCATCGTGTTCGGCGGCGTCGCGCTGGCCGGGCTCTATACGCTGCTGCAGGCGGTCGAGTGGCTGTATGTGGGCCTCAAGGTCGCGGGTGGCGCGTACCTGATCTACATGGCGTCGAAGATCTGGCGCGGCGCCGACCGGCCGATCGCGATGGACGATCCGCAGGCAATGGCCGGCGGCAGTGCGCGCAAGTCGTTCCTGACCGGCCTCACGACCCAGCTCAGCAACCCGAAGACGGCGATCTGGTACGGCAGCATTTTCGCGGCGCTGCTCCCGCAGCATCCGCCGCTGTGGTGCTACCTCGTGCTGCCGCCGCTCGTGTTCACCGTCGAATTCGGCTGGTACACGCTCGTCGCGCTGTGCTTCTCGACGCGCCGGCCGCGCGAGCTCTACCTGCGCGCGAAGAAGTGGGTCGACCGCATCGCGGCCGGCGCGATCACGCTGCTCGGGTTGCGGCTGATCCTGAACGCGCCGAAAGTGGGGATCTGACCGCTGCCTTTCCGACCGGGCATTGCACGGCGGCCGGCCAGCCTTCGGCCAGCCGCCTGCAGGCCGCCCCGACCGCGGCGCGAACGCGCCCCGCGGCTCCGAAAACGCGTTGCTCCCTCATCACTCGGCCGCTCGCCGAGCCGCCGCCCCCCGTTCCGGACGACCCGCCACCGCCCGCCGAGCCTTGCGCGGCGGGCGTTCGCGCGTGTCGCACGGCGTGCCGGACGGCGCCGCTTCCCCGATTCTGGCGGTCGACCTCCCGACGACGTGTAAACTGCTGCCTTTTTTGACGGTTTGCAGCATGGTGCAAGCACCTCCGCGCCCGGCGCTGACCGGCCCGACGCTCGTCCGGCTGCTCGCGCGCCTGGCCGACGCCGATGTCGCGGAATCCCGGCAGACGTTGTCCGACCGGCTGAGCCAGTGGCTCGGCTGGACCGACGCGATCACGCTGTCGTCCGCGCTGAATGCGAGCCCGCCGGGCGTCGCGGCCGGCGTGCGCGGCTATGACGGGGAACGCGACTGCGCGCGCGTGCGTCACGACCTCGCGCAGGCGATCACGGCGACCAACCGGCCGCGTACGCGGCGCCGGCCGGGCGACCTGCCGCCGCCGGCGGCCGACACGGCCGATTTCGCGGATTTCCGCCAGCGTTATCTGACGCTGCAGCAGGACATGGAAACGGCGATCGGCCAGTTGCGCGGCCGCCTGCGGGTCGCGCTCGCCGCGCGCTCGTCCGGGATGGCGCGGCTCGCGACGCTCGACACGATCATGGAGCGCGTGCTCGGCGCGCGCGAGCGCAGCCTGCTGTCGGCCGTGCCCGCGCTGCTCGGCACGCGTTTCGGCCGGCTGCGCGACGCGGAGCGGCAGGCGCTGGCCGACGCAGAATCCGCTGCGGCAGCCGCCGCCGACGCCGCCGACCCGGCCGATCCGGCTGGCGATGGCGCGCTGCCCGACACCACGTCCGTCGCGGCAATCGTGCCCGGCGCATGGCTCGATACGTTTCGCGACGAGATGCAAAGCATCCTGCTTGCCGAACTCGAAGTCCGGTTTCAAACGGTAGACGGGCTGCTCGCAGCCCTTCGCACCTGCTAATCAACACGCTATGTCCAGAATTCGCCTTGATCTCGTTGTCTTCGTCGCCGGTCTGCTCGCAGTGGGCTGGATCGGTGTCGGCTATGCCGCGTCGAACCCGCTGGCGTCCGCCGTCACGCTGCTGATCGGCGCGTGCTACGTCGCCGGCGCATGGGAGCTGCTGCGCTACCGCCAGGCGACCGCCACGCTGTCGCGCGCGGTCGCCGGCCTGGCCGAGCCGCCCGCGAAGCTCGACACGTGGCTCGACACGCTGCACCCGGGCCTGCGCGGCGCCGTGCGTGCGCGGGTCGAAGGCGCGCGCGTCGCGCTGCCCGGCCCGGCGCTCACGCCTTACCTCGTCGGCCTGCTGGTGCTGCTCGGCATGCTCGGCACGCTGCTCGGGATGGTCGTGACGCTGAAGGGCACGGGCGCCGCGCTCGAAAGCGCGACCGATCTCGACGCGATCCGCGCGTCGCTGATCGCGCCGGTGAAGGGCCTCGGGTTCGCGTTCGGCACGTCGATCGCCGGTGTCGCGACGTCCGCGATGCTCGGGTTGCTGTCCGCGCTGGTGCGCCGCGAGCGCATCGACGCGGCCCAATTGCTCGACGCGAAGATCGCGACGACGCTGCGCGTGCATTCGTCCGCGCACCAGCGCGACGAATCGTTCCGGCTGCTGCAGCGCCAGGCCGACGTGATGCCGGCGCTGGTCGACCGGCTGCAGACGATGATGACGACGCTCGAAGCGCGTAGCGTCGCGCTGCACGACCGTCAGCTCGAAAGCCAGCAGGCGTTTTTCGACCGGACCGAGCGCGCGTACGCAGGCCTCGCGTCGAACGTCGGCGACGCGCTGAAGGAAAGCGCGGCCGAAAGCGCACGCGTGGCCGGTGCCGCGCTGCAGCCGGTCGTTGCCGCGACGATGACGGGGCTCGCGCAGGAAATGGCTGCGCTGCGCGACACCGTGACGGGCGCCGTGCAGCGCCAGCTCGACGGGCTGACGGACGGCTTCGAAAAATCCACCGGCAACGTGACGGCCACCTGGAACCGCGCGATCGACGAGCAACGTCAGGCGGGCGACGCCGTCGCGCAGCAGTTGCGGACGACGCTCGGCCAGTTCACCGATACCTTTGCGCAGCGTTCGACGGATTTGCTCGAGGGCGTCGCGACGCGCCTCGAATCGACCGAAGGCCGCCTGTCGGACGCGTGGCGCGATGCGCTGGCGCGCCAGGAGCAGGTCGGCGAGACGCTGGCCGGCCAGCACGCGCGTGCGCTCGGCGAAGCCGCCGCGACGTTCGAACGCCATTCGGGCGCGACGCTCGCCGCGATGCGCGAATCGCACGCCGGGCTGCAGACCGAACTGGCCGCGCGCGACGAGGCACGCCTGTCGGCATGGAACGATTCGCTGACCGCGATGGCCACGAAGCTCGGCGACGAATGGCAGCGCGCGGGCGTGCATAGTGCAGGCCGTCAGCAGGAGATCTGCGATGCACTCGCCCAGACGACGCGCGACCTCACCGCGCAGGCGTCGACGTTCGAACAACGTTCGAGCGATCTGCTGTCGACGATTCGCGATTCGCACACGGGCCTGCAATCGCAGCTCGCCGCTCGCGACGAAGAACGTTTGTCGGCATGGAACGATTCGCTGGCCACGATGGCGACGAAGCTCGGCGACGAATGGCAGCGCGCGGGTGTACACAGCGCCGGCCGTCAGCAGGACATTTGCGACGCACTCGCGCAAACGACGCGAGACCTCACCGCGCAGGCCTCGACGTTCGAACAACGCTCGAACGATTTGCTGTCGACGATTCGCGATTCGCACACGGGCCTGCAATCGCAGCTCGCGGCGCGCGACGAAGAACGTTTGTCGGCCTGGAACGATTCGCTGGCCACGATGGCGACGAAGCTCGGCGACGAATGGCAGCGCGCGGGTGTGCACAGCGCCGGCCGTCAGCAGGACATTTGCGACGCACTCGCGCAAACGACGCGCGATCTGAGCACGCAGGCGTCGACGTTCGAACAACGCTCGAACGATTTGCTGTCGACGATTCGCGATTCGCACACGGGCCTGCAATCGCAGCTCGCGGCGCGCGACGAAGAACGTTTGTCGGCCTGGAACGATTCGCTGGCCGCGATGGCGACGAAACTCGGCGACGAATGGCAGCGCGCAGGCGTGCACAGCGCCGGCCGCCAGCAGGACATCTGCGACGCACTCGCGCAAACGACGCGCGACCTCGCCGCCCAGGCGTCGACGTTCGAACAACGTTCGAACGACCTGCTGACAACGATCCGCGATTCGCACGCCGGCCTGCAATCGCAACTGGCCGTACGCGACGAAGCCCGCCTGTCCGCATGGAACGATTCGCTCGCCGCGATGGCGGCCGCACTGCGCGACGAATGGGCGCAGACGAGTGCGCAGGCCGCGACGCGCCAGCAGGACATCTGCGACACGCTGACCCGCACCGCGAACGACATCACCGCGCAGGCGCAGGTGCACGCGAGCGATACGATCAACGAGATCGCGCGCCTCGTGCAGGCCGCGTCGGAAGCGCCGAAGGCCGCGGCCGACGTCGTCGCCGAGCTGCGCCAGCGCCTGTCCGACAGCATGGTGCGCGACACCGCGACGCTCGAGGAGCGCAGCCGCCTGCTCGCGACGCTCGAAACGCTGCTCGGCGCGGTCAACCACGCGTCGACCGAACAGCGTACCGCGATCGACGCGCTCGTCAGCACGTCGGCCGACCTGCTCGACCGCGTCGGCGCGCGCTTCAACGACACCGTCGATGCCGAAACGCGCAAGCTCGACTCGGTGGCCGCGCAGGTCACGGCCGGCGCCGTCGAAGTGGCGAGCCTCGGCGATGCATTCGGGATGGCCGTGCAGGTGTTCGGCGAATCGAACGACAAGCTGCTGACCCATCTGCAGCGCATCGAGGCCGCGCTCGAGAAATCGCTCGCGCGCAGCGACGAGCAGCTCGAGTACTACGTCGCACAGGCGCGCGAGGTGATCGACCTGAGCGTGATGTCGCAGAAGCAGATCGTCGAAGACATGCAGCAGCTCGCCGGCCGGCGCGCGCCCGTCGGAGCGTAACGCATGCACGACGAAATCGACGGCGGCGCGCAATCGGCGCCGGTATGGCCTGCGTTCGCCGACCTGATGTCGGTGCTGCTCGGCGCGTTCGTGCTGATTCTCGTCGGCGTGATCGGCATGCAGCTTCAGCTCACGTCGAAGCTCGAGGAAGCCGTGCGTGCGCGGCAGCTCGAAGCGCAGCAGCGCAAGTCGCTCGAACAGGCGCTCGCTGGCCCGCTCGCGGCCGGCCGCGTGACGCTCGTGAACGGCCGCATCGGCATCAGCGGCAACGTGCTGTTCGCATTGAACTCCGACCAGTTGCAGCCGGCGGGCCGCGACCTGCTGAAGACACTGGCCGTCCCGCTGGCCACGTACCTGAAGACGCGCGACGAGATCCTGATGATCAGCGGCTTCGCGGACGACCAGCAGGTGCATGCCGGCAACCGCCAGTTCGCGGACAACTGGGAACTTTCGGCCAAGCGCGCGCTGACGGTCACGCGTGCACTGATCGATGCCGGCGTGCGGGCGTCGTCGGTGTTCGCGGCCGCGTTCGGCTCCGAACAGCCGGTCAGCTCAAATGCGGACGATGAAGGCCGCGCGAAGAACCGCCGCGTGGAGATCGCGCCGGTGCCGCGCAAGTCGGCATCGAACGGAGGGCAGGCGAAGTGACGGGCGACGCGACGCACGTGCGCGCGACGCTCGACGCATGGCGCGAGCGGGGTGCCGACCGGCTCGACCCCGTGCGCTTTCACCGGATCGACGCGCTTGAGCGGCGCGCAGCCGGGCTCGATGGCGGCGCACGCGCATTGCTCGACGCGCGGCTGGCGACGCTGATCGAAGGTTTTGCGGAGATCGTTGCACGGGCCGACGAAGCCGGCACCTCGCGCGCGACGGCGGAAACCGCGACCGGTGCGCCCGCACGCGGCGCGCTCGCGGCGCTCGTCGAACGGCTGGCTCGTGATGCGCAGGCCGACCGGCGCGGGCTCGATCCCGAGCTGGTCGACTACTTCCGCACGATGTGGTCGAAAGTCCGCACGGAACAGCAATACCGTCAGTCGTTCGACCAGGTGCCGCGCAATGCAGGGCCACTCAACTCGAACAGCCTCGTGCACCGGTCGCTCGCGACGATGCGCGAACTGTCGCCGGAATACCTGCAGCAGTTCCTGTCGTACGTCGATGCGCTCGCGTGGCTCGAGGATCTGGCAGGCGGCGGCGCGCAGCCCGAGAAGGAAGCGCCGCGCGCGAAGGCGACCAGGCCGGCGAAGAAGGTGACGCGCGCCAAGGCGCGATAACGCTGCACCGCGCGCGTTCATCAGGCGGGCCGGTCGTCTACCGGCGTGGTGCCGTGTCGTCGATCGCCGCGCGCAGTGCGTGCAACGCGTCGGCGAGTGCCGCCGCGAACGACGGATGCGCGGCGATGCCCGCCGCGTCGAGCTGGCTCCCGAGGATCGGCAGCGCGATCGACGCGGGCTCGACGATGTGCGCCGACATCACCGACAGCGTTTCCCGCAGAGCCGCGTCCGCATGCGTTGCGCGCGGCGACGCATTCAGCACGGCGACCGGTTTGTACACGACCGCTTCGCATCCCACGACCCAGTCCAGCGCGTTCTTCATGACGCCCGTTACGCCGTGCGCGTATTCCGGGCTGGCGATCAGCATGCCGTCGGCCGCGTTCAGGCGCTCGATCAGGTCTTGCACCGGCGCCGGCGACGGGTATTCGGCATCGGGATTGAACAGCGGGAATTCGCCGAGACGATCGAAGCGCACGATATGCATGCCGCGCGGGGCAACGAGTGCGGCTGCGTCGAGCAGCGCGGCGTTGTACGACTGCGCGCGGAGGCTGCCGCACAGCGCGACGATGTCGATGCGGCGCTCGACGTCGGTTCGGGGATCGGTGGTCATCGAAGGGCGTTTCGGTTGGCGCGCGGAGCGCAGCCGCGTCGCGCGGTCCGGACGGATTATCGCATCGGCGTCGGGACGGCGTAGCGTGCGTAGCTGACGCTTGCGACCGGGTGGAACGCGTCGAACATCGCCGTGGAATCGCATCGAGCCGATTCCACGGCGCTCATCCCGGCCGCCCGCGCGAATTCCGCCATCGTCCATCCATGGCCGAGCAATAGCCGCCGCGTATGCAGCGCACCGTGCACGTCGTCGGCGACGGTCTCGCCGAGATAGCGCAGCGCGCGGCCTTCGACATCGACGAAGCCGTGCCGGTAATCCTGCGCGAGCGCCGTCCACAGCTGCGCGGCGCCGACCGACTGGCGCGCGCCGCTGATCAGGCAGAGCCCCGCGTCGAGCCCCCAGCGGTACAGCGTCGTCGCGAGGCCCTTGCGTTGCGCGGAGCCGCGCAGCCGCGTATGCGGGGCGCGCAGGTAGCGGTCGGCGCGGCGCGGGATTTCGGGCAGGCGGTTGAACACCGTGTAGCCGGCGAGCTGGCGCGCGGCCGGATCCTCGACGTACAGGAAATATTCGCCGTCCGCTTCGCGATGGCGGACGATCAGGCCCGAGCCGCCGAGCGCGACGGCAGGCAGGCCGTGCAGGCGATGGCCCGGCTGGTGGAGGCGCTTATAAAGTGTGTCGAGTTCGTCGTCGATGTCGTGCTGGGAATGCTGTACGTCGATACGCATGGCAAAGGTCGCCCGTCCCGGGCGGTTCGAGAAAGAGGTTCATCGCAAAAAGGGAACAGGAATGGGTGCGGCCCCCGGGCTCGGCGAAGCGAGCCGGGGCCGCGAATCAGCTGGGGATGTGCTGGAAACCGGCGGCGATCGCGGCGAGGCCCGCGATGCAGAGAGCGAACAGGATCAGGACTTTGTGGATCACGCCTCTTTCCTCATGAATGCGCGGCGCCGGCGGGCGGCATCGCGGAGACGGTGAGCGGCGGGCACGGCCCGCACGGCCGTCGTGCGGGACGACGGTCGGGTGTCAACGCGACGGATCGTGCGCGGACGGCCAGCACCATACGCGAGGTGCCGGGGGGCGGCAATCAGACAGGCGGAGAAAAGCGACGAAAAGCGGGGAATCGCGGTGTTTCGCGACAATTGGCCGCAAGGGGCCGTGCGTCGATGTGTTCGGCGATGCGGGCAAACACAAGCCGTCAGGCGGTGGAAGGTGGGCGTGGCGCGTTCGTCGTCAGCGCGAGGTCGCTACCCGTGCGACGACCGGAGCGGCGTGCACCGCTGCCCCGGTACCGGTCGCAGCCGGAGACGTCACGCAGCCTGCCGCCCCCCGAACGCTTGCCGGATCCGCGCGAACAGCCCGTGCTGCGCGACCCATTCGGCATAGGCGCGATAGTCGGGATCGCGCATCAGGTGGCGTTCTTCCGTCTTCGCACGCGTGTAGTAGATCAGGTTGACCGCGACGAGCCCGGCGCAGTGCATGAGCCCGATCTGCCAGCCGAGCGGCTCGACGAACGGCACCGACACCATCCAGTACGACAGGTTCTTCGTGATGTACGCCGGATGCTTCGTGAAGCGGTACGGACCCGACGTGATGATCCCGCGATTGGTCAGGTTCGAGAACCGCAGCCCGAACGAGATCGTGCACAGCGCGTAGGTCAGCAGCAGCAGGATGATCACCGCGCCCCAGATCACGCGCAGCGTCGGCGCCGACAGCAGCCAGTTGTCCCAGAATATCGAGCCTTCGTAGCGGATGTAGTTGTTCGAGATCAGCGACCAGAACGGCTGGTAGCAGATCAGCGCGGCCACCCAGCCGAGCGTCGTCGGCTCGACGGTGCGCACGTGGCTGTCGAGGATGCGGAACGTGCACAGATAGCCGACGGTGCCGAACATCAGGTCCATCGTGAACGACAGGTCGTACATGAACACGAAGGCCGCGATCGTCATCGGCGCGTGCATCGCGTTCGCGAGCGACGCGCTCAGGTGATCGGCGTCCTTCGACAGGTAGACAGTCATCAGCGGCAGGAAGAACGCCTTCACGCCCCAGCCGGCCAGCATCTCGCGCACCGGCTTCCAGCTCGCGGGCTGCTCGCGGCGGAACAGGAAGCGGCCCCACAGCAGGTATGCGTCGTCGGTCTCGCGCTGGTGACGGTCCATCCACGCGAAGTAGAACGGCGCGGCGACGATCACGTACGGTGCGAGCGAGCGCAGCAGCGACCAGAACGGCAGGTAGAACGCGCCGTGATATTCGGGCAGCAGCCAGTAGATGACGCCGATGCCCGCGTAGACGGACGTCAGCGCACCCAGCCGCGTCGCGACGCGCGCGATGGCCAGCGGCCGGACGGCTTGCCGCGACAGCCCCGCGCTCGGGCGCAGGTAGACGCGCGAGATGAAGATTTCGTGCAGCGCGATCGTGCCGATGATCGCGAGGCTGGCGATGACTGCGCGCGTGGCCGCGTCGAGCGTCGGATGGTCGCGCGTGATCCACAGCGCGAAGAGTCCGGCCGTGATGCCGAGCAGGCCGGCGCGGAAGGGCGTGGCGGAACGGGGTGGGCGGTCCTGGGCAGCGACGATGCCGTCGAGCGTGGAATTCATGATCGGATCCTCGTAGGGATGAGGGCCGGCGTCCTCGCTTGGCGGGTGACGCCGGCCGTCGGCCGGGCTTGGTATGGATGCGCGCCCGGCCATTGGCCTGTCGTTCTGATACGTGATGCGTTAAGGCTTACTTCTTGGTGCCGCCGCCCAGCAGACCGCCGAGCAGGTTGGTCACCGGCGACAGCAGGTTGCCGGCACCGCCCGCGGCGCCACCGTTCGAACTGCCGGTCAGGCCGGCGGCCACGGTGCCGCTGCCGGACGGTGTCGTCACCGTGCCGGTTGCGGCGCCGGGGCTGACCGTGCCGGCGGCGCCGGCCGAGCCGGCCGGCGTCGTCAGCGCGCCCGTGAGCGAGCCGACCGGGCCGCTCGTCAGCAGGCCGCCGAGCGTGCCGGTCACGTTGCCGCCCGGCGTCGTGACGGTGCCGGTGAGGCTGGCACCGAGCGGCGTCAGCGAGTTGACGAGGTTGGTGACCGGCGACAGCAGGCCGCCGATACCCGCGCCACCGGTGCCGCTGGTGCCGCCGGTACCGCTCGTCCCGCCCGTGCCGCTCGAACCGATACCGCCGAGCGCACCCGTCAGCGAGCCGAGCAGGCCGGTGACGGGGCCGAGCGGGCCGCCGCTCGTGCCGCTGGTGCCGCCCGAACCGCTCGAGCTGCCGCCGCCGAGCCCGCCCGTCAGCGTGCCGAGCAGGCCCGTGATCGGGGCGAGCGGGTTGCTGCCGCCCGTGCCGCTGCTGGAGCTGCCCGCATTGTTGTCGTGGACGAGGCCGCCGGTCGACGTCACCGTGTTGCCGAGTTGTGCCACCACACCGCCGAGGCCCGCGCCGAGCGGGTTGTCGGTGGCGCCGCCGACCTTCGTGCCGGCGAGCGCGAGGCCATTGCCGAGCGCGCTGAGCAGGCCGTTGAGCGGCGTGCCGAGCAGCGTCACGCTGCCGAGTGTCTGCGTGGCGCCGGGCGTCGTGACTCCGCCGGTCAGCGTGTTCGTGATCGGATTGATCACCTTGCCTACCTGCGTCTCGAGCTGCTGGACCGGCGAGCTGTTCAGTGCCGTGTTGAGGCCCGACGCCGTCGAGTTGACGGCGCCGCCGACGGTGTTGACCAGATCGCCGACGAGCGTCGTGACCGGGGACAGCGGCGACAGCGGGCCCGAGCCGAGGCTCTTCACCGCGTTGCCGAGGTTGTTGACCGCGCCGCCGGCGCCGGTCAGCAGGCCGGTGGTCGACGTCAGCGTCGGCCCGAGCGGGTTCGCCGACACGCCGATCGAGCCGAGGCCGGCCGCGACGCCGTTGCCGAGCGACTGCACGCCGTTACCGAGGCTCGTGACTGCGTTGCCGATGCTCGTTGCCGTCGTCGGGTTCGTGCCGGGGATCTGCACGCCGCCGATCTGTGAGCCACCGTTCGCGACCGTCGTGCCGACTGCCGTCACGAGGTTTCCGGATTTCTGGAGGACATTGCCGAGCGGGGTGACGCCGGTGCCCGAGGTGCCGGACGTGCCGGACGTGCCCGAGGTGCCGGAAGTGCCCGACGTGCCCGACGTGCCCGAGGTGCCGGAAGTGCCCGACGTGCCGGAGGTGCCGGAGGTGCCGGAAGTACCCGAGGTGCCGGAAGTACCCGAGGTACCGGAAGTACCCGAGGTACCGGAAGTGCCCGACGTACCGGAGGTGCCCGAGGTGCCGGAGGTGCCGGACGTACCGGAAGTACCCGAGGTACCGGAAGTGCCCGACGTACCGGAGGTGCCCGAGGTGCCGGAGGTGCCGGACGTACCGGAAGTACCCGAGGTACCGGAAGTACCCGAGGTACCGGAAGTACCCGAGGTACCGGAAGTGCCCGAGGTACCGGAAGTACCCGACGTGCCGGAAGTGCCCGACGTGCCGGAAGTACCCGACGTGCCGGAAGTGCCAGACGTACCGGAAGTGCCCGAGGTGCCGGACGTGCCGGAAGTACCCGACGTACCGGAAGTGCCCGACGTACCGGAAGTGCCCGACGTACCGGAAGTGCCCGACGTACCGGAAGTGCCCGACGTACCTGAAGTGCCCGACGTACCTGAAGTACCCGACGTACCGGAGGTGCCCGACGTGCCGGAAGTACCCGACGTGCCGGAAGTACCCGACGTACCGGAGGTGCCCGACGTACCTGAAGTACCCGAGGTACCGGAGGTGCCCGACGTACCGGAAGTACCCGACGTACCGGAGGTGCCCGACGTACCGGAGGTGCCCGACGTACCGGAGGTGCCCGACGTACCGGAAGTACCCGAGGTACCGGAAGTACCCGAGGTACCGGAAGTACCCGACGTGCCGGAAGTGCCCGACGTACCCGAACTACCGCCACCCGACGTCCCCGACGTCCCGCCGCCCGACGTTCCGGAAGTCCCCGAACTGCCGCCTGTCCCGGACGTGCTCGGCTTGATCGTCGGTGGGGTCGTCGGTCCATCGACCGAGCCGCAGCCGTACAGTGCGAGCAGTGACGAGACGGCCATCGTTACCGTCGTCTTCTTGAAGAGATTGTGCATGTTGGCCTCGACATTGGAAGTGTGTCCAGACCTTCTCTGCAAATTCCGCGCCACGGCAGGTTTCCCGAAACGGTGTCGTGATTTGTTGCAGGAATCGGGAATATCGGCGCGATTTAAACGGAGTAACAACGGTTTCACGCGACGGGCACGTACGGTGCGACGGCGCGGCCGTCGCGATGTTCCCGTAAGCCGCCGTAACGCGCGGCCGGATGTTACGTAGCGTTTGACATCGCGTGAGGCGAGCGGCGGCCAACCGAGAGCCGCATCTTTGACGAAACGCGCCGGCCCCGTGAACATGGCGCGACATCCCCCGGCCGCCGGCGGCGCCGAAGCGGCCACGACACCAACCAGGACACCGACATGAGCGAACAGGACAGGGAGTACGGCAAGGCGCGGCGGATCGACGTGATGGGCGAGGCGTTCGTCGAGCGCGCGATGCGCGATCTCGACGGATTTTCGCGACCGTTGCAGAACTGGCTGAACGAACATGCATGGGGCAGCACGTGGCAACGGGGCGGGATCGACCTGAAGACGCGCAGCCTGTGCACGTGCGCGATGCTGGCGGCGCTCGGTCGCAGCTCGGAGCTGAAGGGGCACATTCGCGGCGCGCTCAACAACGGCGCGAGCCTCGTCGAAATCCGCGAGGTCTTGCTGCACAGCGCGCTGTACGCGGGGGCCCCGGCCGCCGTCGAGGCATTCCGCAGCGCGCGCGAGGTGATATCGGATCTCGGGCTGTCGGTACCCGACGACGAAGCCTGATTCCGCCGCGGTGCCGGCGGCACGGCACGGAATCAGGCCCGGTTTCGCTGTTGCGGCTTACGCGATGCGTGCCGTCGGCGCGGCTACCTCGGCCGGCGCGGCCGCGACTTCGAGCAGCCAGTCGGCCGTCGCATCGGGAATCGTGACCGGCAGCATGTGCCCGCCCTCGACCACTTTCAGCCGCACGCGCGCCGACTTCTGCGCGAGCGCTTCGCCATGCTCGCGCCAGTTCAGGATCGGGTCGGCGCGGCCGTACAGCACGTCGACCGGCAGTGCGAGATCCGCATAGCGGCGCTCCATCGCGGGCAGGTCGACGGGCGCCGACAGCAGGTCCGTCGCGGTTGCATAGAACACGTGCGGGCGCATCCCGAGCAGGCCGCCGCCCTTGACCGGGAAGTCGCGCGGCACGTCTTCCGGCGCGAACACCTGGCGTACGGCCTTGCGCCCGGTCAGGATCGTCAGCGGAATCGCGAAAGTCCACGACACGAAGCGGCGCACGAGCGGCGACGGCAGCATCAGCGGCTTGAAGGGCTCGGGCGGTTCGGGTTGCTGATGCGACAGCGGCGCGATCAGCGCGAGCCGGCTTACGCGGTCCGTGTGGTTGAGCCCGACCGCGAGCGCGATCGCGCCGCCGAGCGAATGGCCGACCAGCACGGGCTTGTCGAGCCGCAGCGCGTCGATGAACGCGGCGACCGTGCGGGCCTGCGCGTAGACGTTTGCCTGCGAGCCTGCGCCGCGCAGCGAGCGGCCGGCGCCCGGGCGGTCGATGATGATCACGCGGTGCTGCTGCGCGAGCCGGGCGAGCGGCAGGTACGCGAAGTTGCGCAGTTGCCCCGCGAGCCCGTGGACGAACACGATCGGCGGGCCGCTGCCGTATTCGACGTAGTGGATGCGGTCGCCGCCGATGTCGACGAAGCGGCCTTCGGGCGGAAACGCGCGCGTCACGCGGCGGGCCACGTACCCGGAAAACAGTGCGAGCGCGACGAGCACCGCGACGACGGCGAGCAGCACGTTCTGGATCAGGTGGAGCGTAGTTGTCATGTCGACCTCAGCGGGTTTCGAGAACAGGTTCGGCAACCGGCGCCGTGGCGGCCGGCCCGGTTTTCGCGCGGCGTTCGAAATGCATCGCCGAATCGGCGAGCGCGCTGAATTTCAGCGAGGCCAGATCGCGCACGTAGTTCTGGTGGAATTTCCATGGCTTGTGGTGCCCCTGCTTCGGCAGGATGCCGGCCGCGCGCTGGATGTAGCCCGAGCTCAGGTTGACGGCCGGCACGTCGCCGAGATCGCCGGCGCCGAGCCGCGGCACGCACGTGTCGTAGTCGTTCGCACGCATGTGGTTGAGCAGCCGGCAGACGTAGCGCGCGATCAGCTCGGCCTTCAGCGTCCACGATGCATTCGTGTAGCCGAACGATGACGCGAGGTTCGGCACGTCGCTGTACATCATGCCCTTGTACGACACGGTTTCCGGCAGGTCGACCACGCGGCCGTCGACCGTGACGCGCGCGCCGCCGAGCATCTTCACCTTCAGCCCGGTCGCGGTGACGATCACGTCCGCGTCGAGCTGCTGGCCGCTCTTCAGCTTGAGGCCGGTCGGCGTGAAGCGTTCGATCTCGTCGGTGACGATCGACGCGCGGCCCGCACGGATCGACTTGAACAGGTCGCCGTTCGGCACGAGGCATACGCGCTGGTCCCACGGCATGTAGCGCGGCGTCAGGTGCTTCGCGACGTCGAAGTCGGGGCCGAGCTGCTTGCTGGCCGCGCGGATGATGAACTTCTTCGTCTGGTCGGGCTTGCGGCGCGACACGTTGTACAGGTAGATCGTCAGCAGCACGTTCTTCACGCGCACGATCCGGTGCGCGAGCCGCGACGGCAGCACGCGGCGCAGCGCGTTCGCGATCTTGTCGCGCGCGGGCAGCGACACGATGTAGGTCGGCGAGCGCTGCAGCATCGTCACGTGCTGCGCATCGGCCGCCATCGACGGCACGAGCGTGACGGCCGTCGCGCCGCTGCCGATCACGACGACGCGCCGGTTCGCGTACGACAGGTCCTTCGGCCAGTGCTGCGGATGCACGAGCTTGCCTTCGAACGTGTCCATGCCCGCCCAGTCGGGCAGGTAGCCGCCATCGTAGTCGTAGTAGCCGCTGCACATGAACAGGAAGCGGCAGGTGTAGACGAGCGAGTCGGTCGTGCCGTCCTGCGTGCGCTCGATGCGTACCGTCCAGCGCGCGCGGTTCGAATCCCAGTCCGCCGCGACGACCTTCTGGCCGTAGCGGATCGTCTTGTCGATGCCGTAGGTGCGTGCGGTGTCGCGGATGTAGTCGAGGATCGTCTGGCCGTCGGAGATCGCCTTGTCGCTGTGCCACGGGCGGAAGCTGTAGCCGAGCGTGAACATGTCGGAATCCGAACGGACGCCCGGATAGCGGAACAGGTCCCAGGTGCCGCCGCTCGCGTCGCGCGCTTCGACGATCGCCACGCTCGCATGCGGGCAGCGCTGCTTCAGGTGATAGGCGGCGCCGATGCCGGACAGGCCGGCGCCGACGATCAGCACGTCGAGGTCGTTGCCGTTGCTGCGGGCGCCGGGGGCGGGCGGCGCATCGCGCCGATCGGTCGTCGTCGAGGTCATGCGGGATCCTTGGTCGGCGTGGTCGGGAGCGCGGCCGGAGCGTGCGCGCGTTCGAGGTTGCGGGCGCGGGCGCGGCGCACGTGGCGCAGCATCAGCCACTGGTAACCGGCGCCGAGCAGGCGCGCGATCCGGTCGAGCCGGCGCGCGTCGGCGCCGACGAGCACGCGGCGCGCATTGCGCTCGACGCCGGCGAGGATCTGCCGCGCGGCGGCGGCGGCCGTCGTGGCGTTGATCAGGCGGTTCGCCTGGCGGCGATGGGTCGCTTCGTCCTGGCCCGTCAGTGCATGGATGCTGGTATCGACGCGGCCCGCGTCGACGATGTTCGTCGCGACGCCGCCCGGATGCACGCAGGTCGCGCTCACCGGCGCGCCGTCGAGTTCGAGTTCCATCCGCAGCGCCTCGGTGAAGCCGCGCACCGCGAACTTGGTCGCGTTGTACGCGCTTTGCGTCGGCATCGCGACGAGGCCGAACAGGCTCGACGTGTTGACGACATGACCGTCGCCCGACGCACGCAGGTGCGGCAGGAACGCCTGCGTGCCGTGCACGACGCCCCAGAAGTTGATGCCGACGATCCATTCGAGATCGGCGAGGCGCGCGGTTTCGGCGCTGGCGGCCAGCGACACGCCCGCATTGTTGAAGACCAGGTTGACCTTGCCATGCTCGGCGCGGACGAAATCGGCCCAAGCGAACACCGCATCGCGGTCGGCGACGTCGAGCCGCCGTGTGCTCACGCGCACGCCGTGCTGCGCGCAGGCGGCCGCCGTGCCGGCGAGCCCGGCTTCGCTGACATCCGCGAGCGCGACCTCGCAGCCGCGCCGCGCGAGCTCGACCGCGAGGCTGCGGCCCATGCCCGAACCGGCGCCCGTGATCGCGGCGACCTTGCCGGAAAACCCCTTCATCCGTCG
Organism: Burkholderia pulmonis; assembly: GCF_984667975.1. Taxonomy (NCBI): domain Bacteria; kingdom Pseudomonadati; phylum Pseudomonadota; class Betaproteobacteria; order Burkholderiales; family Burkholderiaceae; genus Burkholderia; species Burkholderia pulmonis. The sequence goes on along the minus strand of NZ_OZ480187.1, from coordinate 2,609,726 downwards.
TCCCTCCTGTTCCGCTTGCGCTGCACCGGCGGCGCGTCTATTGTGGTGTTGCTTGTCACCACTTTAGTTTTCGGGTGTCCTGATGTCAAATAGCGGAATGGAGAAAGCACTCGAAACGGAAAAAAGGGGCCGGTCGTATGGCGGCGTGGCGCCCGAGGTACGGGCCGCCGAGCGGCGCGACGCGTTGATCCGCGCGGCGACGCGCGTGTTCGGCACGGTCGGGTTCCGCAAGGCGACCGTGCGGTCGATCTGCCAGGAAGCGAAGCTGAACGATCGCTATTTCTATGCGGCGTTCGACAGCACCGAGGATCTGCTGCGCTGCACCTACCTGCATCACGCGCAGCAACTGCATGAGGCGGTCGCGCGGGCGGTGGCCGAGCGCGGCGGCGATCTGCGCGAGAGCGTCGACGTGGGGCTCGCCGCGTTCTTCGCGTTCCTGCGCGATCCGTGCGCGGCGCGCGTGCTGCTGCTCGAGGTGATGGGCGTCAGCGCGGATACCGACATGACGTACCAGCGCATGCTGATCGACTTCGGCAAGCTGATCATGGCGATCGGTGCGCCGCACGAAGCCGCGACGCCCGCGGAGCGCATCGAGCAGCGGCTGGTCGGGCTCGCGCTCGTCGGCGCGATGACGAACGTCGGCGCCGCATGGCTGCTCACCGACTATCGCGATCCGGAGGCGCTGATGATCGCGAGTTGCCGGCGGGTGTTGCTGGGGACGTTGCAGGCGGCAGGGTAGGGAGCGACCGTGCGTCTTGGCTTCGAATGAGACTAAATTCGGACTATAATCAGTCTCATTGTGGTTTGGCGAAGGGGGCGCTCCATGAAATTCTCTACTCAGGTCAAGCCGATCAGCTATCTGAAGAGCCACGCGGCCGAGATCGTCAAGGACATCTCGGAGAGTCGCGAACCGATGCTGATTACTCAGAATGGCGAGGCGAAGCTCGTTGTCATGGATGTCAAGTCGTATGAAGAGCATGAAGAGACGCTTGCGCTTCTCCGGCTGCTTGCGTTGGGCAACCGCGAAATCGAGCAGGGTCACTTTCGCCCCGTCGAGGATGTCTTTGCCGACCTCGACAAGGACGACGATCAATGACGTTACGGGTTGTCGTTCTTCGTTCGGCGGAAGACGATCTGAAGCGGTTGAAGCGTTATGTCGTGTCGAATTTCGGTTCGGAAAACTGGCGAGCCAGCTATCGCCAGATCAAGGACGCCATTGCATCGATCCGTGCTTTTCCGAGTCAGGGCAGAATTCCCGATGAACTGGCAAATATTAACCTCGGTCAGTATCGCGAAGTCGTTGCCGGAATGAACCGCGTCATTTATGACGTGCGCGGCGACACGATCCACATATACGCCGTTTGCGATACGCGCAGGGATCTGAAATCGTTGCTCATGAGGCGACTCACGATCGCGCATTGAACGCGGATTGCCACGCTGTTTCGCTTTTGCGATGCTGTTTTTCGTTACCTCGGGCGTGAGTGTTTTGTCATCGGCGTCGCCGGCGTCTCCCCGATCCGCCCCTTCATCGCCTCGATGAACGCCCGCACCTTCGGCGAAGGCAGCCGCGTCGACGGATACACCGCGTGGATCCCGGCGGGCGCCGTGCGCCACCCCGGCAGCAGCCGCACGAGGCGGCCAGTCGCGACGTCGTCCGCGGTCGAAAAATCCGTCAGCAGCCCGAAGCCGCCGCCCGCGAGCACGATCGCGCGGCACGCGGTCGCGGTATTCGACACGACCGGCGCGACGCAGCGCACCGCCGCATGGCCGCCGTCTACGTTGCCGAGCTCGAGCGTATGCGGGCGCGGCAGCGTCGACAGCATCACGAACGGCAGCGCGGCGAGCGCATCCGGGTCGCGCGGCAGCCCGTAGCGCGCGACGAACGCGGGGCTCGCGACCAGCCATTTCTCGTACGTACCGAGCTGTACCGCGCGATAGTTCGAATCGGCGAGGCGGCCGATGCGGATCGCGACGTCGAGGTTGTCCGCGACGAGATCGACGACGCGGTCGTTCGCGACGAGTTCGACGTCGAGCGCCGGATGCCGGTCGCGCAACGCGACGACAGCCGGCGCGACGACCAGCGCGCCGTAGTCGATCGGCACGCTCACACGCAGCGTGCCGCGCAGCGGGCCGGCGTCGGACGACACCGCGTCGAGCGCGGTTTCGGTCGCGCGCACGATGTCGCGGCACGCGTCGTAGAACACGCGTCCCGCATCGGTCACGCTCAGCCGCCGCGTCGTGCGCACCAGCAGGTTCGCGCCGACCTCGGATTCGAGGCGCTGCATGTGCGTGCTGACGACCGTCTTCGCGAGGCCGAGCCGCTCGGCCGCCGCCGTCAGCGAGCCGGCATCGACTACGGCAACGAAGATCGCCAGCCGGTTCAGGTTCACGTCGCGCAGGTCGGCCATCGTCGATTGTCCTGTCAAAGAGGATAATGTTTCCTCGATTATCCGTCTTCTGGCGATGAACGGCGAGCGCTACGCTGGAGCCGTTCGTCGCCGACTCCCGGCGGCGCAAGATTCCGGAGTGTTTTCCATGTCTGCCGCCAGCAAGCCCGCTTCGCCGATCCGCGTCTATTCGTTCCTGCTCTCGGGGCACGCGCACCGTGTCCGGTTGTTCCTGTCGCTGCTCGGCCTGCCGTCCAGGACCATCGACGTCGATCTCGCGGCCGGCGCGCAGCGCGAGCCGGCGTTCCTCGCGCTCAATCCGCTCGGGCAGGTGCCGGTGATCGACGATGGCGGTACCGTGATCGCCGATTCGAACGCGATCCTCGTCTATCTCGCGAAGCGCTACGGCGATGCGCACTGGCTGCCCGACGATCCGGTCGGCGCCGCGGTCGTGCAGCGCTGGCTGTCGTACGCGGCCGGCCCGATCGCGTCGGGCCCGGCGGCCGCGCGGCTCGTGACCGTGTTCGGCGCACCGCTCGACCCGGAGGCGGCCAAGCGCACGGCCGCGAAGGTGCTCGACGTGATCGATCGCGAACTGGCCGGCAAGCCGTTCGCGGCCGGCGCGCAGCCGACGATCGCGGACATTGCCGCGTACACGTACATCGCGCACGCACCGGAAGGCGGCGTGTCGCTCGAACCGTATCCGCACGTCCGTGCGTGGCTGGCCCGCGTCGAGGCGCTGCCGGGCTTCGTCGCCATGCCGACGACGCGCGCGGGCCTGCTCGCCGCATAACGCCCTCGCAACCGCGCCTGTTCAGGGAGAACGCGATGAACGCGCCGACCGCCGTCGTACCGGGCTGGGAACTCGACACCGCGCCGTTTCATGCGGGCGAACTCGCCGTGCAGCAGCGCGCAGGGGTGACCGGTGCCGCGAGCGCGGCCGGCCGGCGCGGGATCCGGCGCTTCATGCCGGACCAGCACCGGACGTTCTTTGCGCAACTGCCGTTCTTCGTGCTCGGCGGCGTCGATGCGCACGGGCAGCCGTGGGCGACGTTGCGCGCCGGGTCGCCGGGCTTCGTCACGTCGCCGGATGCGCGCACGCTGCGCATCGCGGCGCGCCAGCTGCCGGGCGATCCGCTGGCCGGCGCGTGGCAGCCGGGCGCGGCGCTCGGCGGGCTCGGCATCGAGTTCGATACGCGGCGGCGCAATCGCGTGAACGGCGTCGTGCGCGCGATCGACGGCGATGCGCTGACGATCGCGGTCGAGCAGAGCTTCGGCAACTGCGCGAAGTACATCCAGGGCCGCAAGCCGACGTTCGTCGAGCGGGACGTCGATGAATCGGCCGGCCCCGACGTATCGCACGCGTTGAGCGACGCGGATCGTGCGCTGCTCGCGCAGGCCGATACGTTCTTCGTCGCGAGCGCGAACACGTCGGCGGATGCGGGCGCGGCGCGCGGTGCGGACGTGTCGCATCGCGGCGGGATGCCGGGTTTCGTGCGCGTCGACGACGCACGCACGCTGACGACGCCCGATTTCAGCGGCAACCGCTTTTTCAACACGCTCGGCAACCTGCAGCACGATCCGCGCGCCGGGCTGCTGTTCGTCGATTTCGACAGCGGCGACCTGCTGTATGTCGCCGCGCGCGCAGAGATCGTCTGGGACGGGCCGCTCGTCGCGTCGTTCGACGGTGCGCAACGTGTCGTGCGATTTCATGTGCGGGAAGTGCGGCGCGTGCGTGCGGTGCTGCCGTTCCGGTGGTCGGCGGTCGAGGGTGCGCCGCAATTCGCGGCGACGGCAGCGGCGTCGGGGCGCGCGGCGGAGGCCGTAGCGGCACCGTCGGCAGCCGCACCTGCATCGGTACCCTCATCGGCACCCGCATGGCGGCCGTTGCGCATCGCGAAGATCGTCGACGAAGCGCGCGCGATCCGCTCGTTCCATTTCGAAGCGGCGGACGGCGGTGCGTTGCCCGCCTATGAAGCCGGGCAGCATTTGACGCTGCGCATCGCGTTGCCTGGCAGCGATGCGCCGTCGATTCGCAGCTACACGCTGTCCGACGCGCCGGGCGGCGCGCATTACCGGATCACGGTGAAGCGCGAAGGGCGTGTATCGGTGTGGTTGCACGATCACGCGCAAGCCGGCATGACGCTCGATGCGCAGATGCCGCGCGGCCGTTTCACGTTCGATCTCGCGAGCACGCGCCCGGCCGTGCTCGTGTCGGCCGGCATCGGCATCACGCCGATGGTCGCGATGCTGCACCGTGCACTGGCCGACGACACGCCGTCGCGCCGGGTCGTGCTGGTGCACGGCGCGCGTGAAGCGGCCGACCGGCCGTTTGCGGCGCAACTGGCGCGCATCGCGGCCGCCGATCCACGCCTGTCGCTCCACTGGTTCGACAGTCATCCTGACGAACGCGCCGCAGCACGGGCCGGCCGCATCGACATCGCGCAACTGAAGCGGATCCTGTCGTTCGACGACTACGACTTCTATCTGTGCGGCCCGGCGGCGTTCATGCGCGACCTGTACGACGGGCTGCGCGCGCTGAACGTGCCGGACGAACGCATCCGTTTCGAAGCGTTCGGGCCATCGAGCGTCGCGCGCACGACGACCCGTGCGTCGGCCGCGGCGAGCGTGCCGGTCGTGTTCCGGCGCACGGCGCGCGAAGCTGCGTGGACGCCCGCCGACGGCACGCTGCTCGAATTCGCGGAAGGGCAGCGCGTGGCGGTGCCGTCCGAGTGCCGCTCCGGTTCGTGCGGCACGTGTGCGACGCGCGTGCTGTCCGGTTCGGTCGATTACGAGCAAACGCCCGATGCGCCGGTCGAACCCGGCTGCGCGCTGCTGTGCGTCGCGCGGCCCGCGAAAGGGGCCGCGGAGCCGCTCGTGCTCGACCGCTGACGGCGCCTGCGACATGCCGCCGCAGACGGCCTGCTGCGCGAAAAGCACGCGCAACTGCTTCTTTTTTCGAATGCCGGTCGGATCGACGATAGCGTCAACCGATTCGATGAAAGGAGCCCATCATGAAACTGCTCGGCATGGTCCGCCTGGTCCTGTGGAGTTTCTTCGGCGTGCGCAACAGCAAGGCGCATGCGACCGATCTTGCGAACACCAACTTCACGCTGCTGCCGTTCGTGGCGATCCTGCTTGCGCTGCTGGTCGGTGCGGTGATCTACGGCGTCGTGCATCTGGTCGTCGATCCGACCGTGACGATGCAGGGGTTCTGAGCGCCCCGGGAACCGCGGGCGGCTGCTCGCTGCCGCTCGCGGTGCTTGCCGTCTGACCGGCACGGGTTCGCGCCGATCCGCCGCGTTGCGGCGCATGACGGGGCGCGCGATGACCTCGCCGTCGTTGTCGCGCGACCCGAACCGCCTTTCCCCGTTCCTGGCCTCATCTCCACCCGCTCCACCCGTTCCGCCCGTTTCCAAGGGCATCGGCCCCGCCCGGGGTAAAATGCGCGTCACGCCGCGATGTCGCGCGCGACGGGCAGGCCGCCGTTCCGACGAGAACGGCCGGCGCAGTGCCCGCCGCCCGCACCGGGGCGTTCGAAGCGTCCCCCGCATGACAAGACCGCGCGATGCCGCCGGCAGCCCGACAGACCCCCGACGAACTCGTCGGCGGCCGCGTCGGTTCCCGGTGCGTCATCCGAATCCGATGTCCCATCCTGCGTTTTCCCGACCGAGCGGCCCGCTTGCGCGCCGCATCGTCCGGTTCGTCTGATGAATATCGTGTCGACGCACGCGTCCGGAGGCGGGCGCGGATGCGTTCGCGGGCACACGCTTCGCAGCTTCGTAACGAGTTTCGACAGGGTCGAGTGGCGAGTTTTCCATCCAGAACAATGACGGCGAATAGAACAACAGCGGCGCCCGCACGGCGGCGGCGCACGAAGGTGGGGCTCGGAGTCGGCCTCGGCATCACGCTTTTCGCGGCGCAGGCCGCCGCGGCACCGGGCGACACGCCCGCACCGGACGCCGACGCGGCCGGCACGACGACGCTGCCCGCGATCACGGTGAACGGCGAACGCGGCAGCACGCTGCGTGCGCGCAACGCATCGGTCGCGGGGCTCGACGACGCGCCGCTGCGTGACACGCCGGCGTCGGTGAACGTCATCACGCGCGCCGTGATCGACGACCAGCAGGCGAAGCGGCTGAGCGACGTCGTGCGCAACGACGCGTCGGTCGTCAACGACTATGCGCCGGTCGGCTATTTCGAAGGCTTCGCGATTCGCGGCTTTCCGGTCGATCTCGCGAGCGCGATCCGGATCGACGGGCTGACGGTGTCCGGCGAGCAGAACGTGCCGCTCGAGAACAAGGAGCGCGTCGAGATCCTCAAGGGGCTCGCGGGCATCGACAGCGGCGTCGTCGCACCGGGCGGCGTGATCAACTTCGTGACGAAGCGCTCCGCGAACGTCGCGAGCGTGACGACCGGCGTCGACAGCCGCGGCTCGACGTCGGCGTCCGTCGATCTCGGTCGCCGCTTCGGCCCCGACAACCAGTTCGGCTTCCGGATCAATGCCGCGAAGGAGAACATGCACTCGTATATCGACGGCACGAACGGACGGCGCACGTTCGGTTCGATCGCCGCCGACTGGGACATCAGCCCGCGCGCGAGCCTGCAGCTCAACGCCGAATTCCAGCAGTGGATCCAGCGTTCGGCGCCCGGCTACCAGTTGCTCGGCGGCACCGTCGTGCCGTCGGTCAACACCACGTCGAAGGCGCTCGGCACGCAGCCGTGGGCGAAACCGGTGACGACCGACGCGCTGAACCTGAACGCGCGCTTCGACTACCAGTTCAACGACGACTGGAAGGCCTTCATCGCCGCCGGCCGCAGCCGCACGATGATCGACGACAACAGCGCGTTCGCATACGGTTGCTCGTACGCGGCGAGCTGCGCGGCCGGCGCGACGTCGCCGTTCTTCTTCGGCGCGAACGGCGACTACGACGTGTACGACTTCCGCAGCCCCGGCGAATACCGGCGCAACGACGACCTGCGTGCGGTCACGACCGGCAAGTTCGCGACCGGGCCGCTGCGGCACGAGCTGACGCTCGGCGTGAGCGTGCAGCGCCGCGTCGTGCACATGGCCGACGCCGTGTACGACTACGTGGGCAGCGAGAACGTCTACGGGCCGGACGTGACCTTCTCGCCGTCGCCGAATTCGCCGGGGCCGTCGTATCCGCGCCTCGACGCGTGGCAGTACGGCGTGTTCGGGCTCGACCGCATCAGCATCGGCGAGCACTGGCAGGTGCTCGCGGGCGGCAAGGAAGTGCTGCTGCGCCAGCGCAGCTGGAGCAGCCTCGACGGCGACGCGACGCGTACCGACCGCTCGGTATTCCTGCCGCAGGTCGCGCTCGTCTACAAACCGGTGAACGTGCTGTCGCTGTACGCGTCGTACAGCAAGGCGCTGTCGCTCGGCGACCAGGCGCCCGTGCGCGCGACCAACGCGTACGCGTTCCTGCCGCCCGTCGAATCGCACCAGATCGAGGTCGGCGCGAAATACGACTGGCTCGACCGGCTGAGCCTCACGGCCGCCGTGTTCTCGATCAGCAAGCCGTTCCAGTTCGCCGACCCGGACGCATCGGGCACGTCCTACACGTTCGTGCAGCGCGGCACGCAGCGCAACCAGGGGATCGAGCTCGGCGCGGCCGGGCGGGTGACCGAGCGGCTGGGGCTGACGGCCAGCGTCGCGGCGATTCGCGCCCGCGCGGTCGATTCGGGGTCGCCGGCCTACGAAGGGCATCAGACCATCAACGTGCCCGCGCTGCGCGCAACGTTGTATGCGGACTACGCGGTGCCGGGCGTCGCGGGCCTGAACGTGCTCGGCGGCGTCGAGTACAGTGCGGCGCGCAACGCGAACGAGGAAGGCACCGCGCGCGTGCCGTCGTGGTTCGCGTTCAATCTCGGCGCGCGCTACACGACGAAGATCGGCGGGCATCGCACGGTGCTGCGCGTGTCGGTCGACAACCTGTTCAACAAGTTCTACTGGCGTGACGCCGGCGAGCAGCAGGGCGATGCGTACCTGTTCCCGGGGGCGCCGCGCACCGCGCGCGTGTCGTTGACTTATGATTTCTGACCGTCCGGAACCGGCCGCGTGACGCGCGGCCCCGGCAGCTAACCAGGAGAGCACAGACGATGTCCCCACTCGAAATCGCTGGCGTGATCGTCAGCGCGCTCGCGATCTGGCTGACCGCGAAGCGGCGCATGCTGTGCTGGCCGGTCGGGCTCGCGTCGGTCGCGCTGTACGGCTGGATCTTCTTCGATGCGAAGCTGTACTCGGACATGCTGCTGCAGGGTGCGTTCGCGGTGCTGCAGGTGTACGGCTGGCAGCGCTGGCTCGCACAGCGTGCGAGCGAGGCCGACGGCGGCGCAGTGCCGGCCGGCGACGTCGCGCCCGTCACCGGCGTGCGGCCGCGGCAGATGCTGCCCGACCTGGTCGCGGCCGTCGTCGGCAGCGCGCTGCTCGGCGGCATGATGGCGCGCTGGACCGATGCGGCGCTGCCGTTCGTCGATGCGTCGCTGACTGCGTTCAGCCTCGTCGCGCAATACTGGACCGCGCGGCGCTACATCGCGTCGTGGGGGCTGTGGATCGTCGTGAACGTCGTCTACGTCGGGATGTTCGTGTTCAAGGAACTGTATCTGACGGCCGGACTCTATGCGCTGTTCATCGGGCTGGCCGTCGTCGGCTGGCGCGACTGGAGCCGCACGGCTGCCGCGTTGCGCGCGGCGGCCGGCGGCACGCTCGCGCCGGGCGGCGCGCGCTGATTCACGCACGGATTCAACTACGGAGCAACGTCGTTCATGTCATTCCCACTCGAGCCGGACGGCCCCCTGTCGCGTGACGTCGCGCCGCCGCAATTCGGCGTCGACGGCGAGCAGGCCGAACGCGACTGGCCGCTGATGACGCACGACGAGGTGGCGGCGGTGCTCGCGCGGATCGACGGCGCGGGCGAGCCGGTGCGGCTCACGTGGCACAGCCCGCGGCAGTTCGCGGCGGCCGCGCTCGTGCGGATGGCTGACGGGCGCGGGCTGTTCGTCAAGCGTCATCACGCGAGCCTGCGCGATGTCGCGGGGCTCGAGGAAGAGCATCGCTTCATCGCACACCTGCGCGATCGCGGCATCCCCGTGGTGGACGTGCTGGCCGATCGCGACGGCGCGACCGCGTTTGCGTCCGGCGAGTGGACGTACGAAGTGCATGTGCTCGCGCCCGGCGTCGACCCGTATCGCGGCGTGATGTCGTGGCAGCCGTTCACGCATGCGTCGCACGCGTACGCGGCCGGCCGCGCGCTGGCCGGACTGCATCGCGCGTCGGCCGGCTACGACGCGCCCGCGCGGCCCGTGCGCACGCTGCTGTCGAGTTTTCGTGTGCTGTCGTCCACCGATCTGGCGGGCGCGCTCGAACGCTGGGTCTATGCGCAGCCGCTGCTCGTGTGTGCGCTCGGCTCGCGCGACTGGCGCGGCGACGTGGCCGATGCGATCGGCCCGTATCACGCGCGCCTCGTGCCGTTGCTGCCCGCGTTGACGCCGCTGTGGACCCATGGAGACTGGCATGCGTCGAACCTGCTGTGGACCGATTCGGGGCCCGGCGCGCAGGTGCGGACCGTGCTCGATTTTGGCTTGTCGGACCGCACCTGCGCGGTGATGGACCTCGCGCTCGCGATCGAGCGCAATACGGTCGACTGGATGGCGCCGGCCGACGCGCGGCGTATCGAATACGAACAGATCGACGCGCTGCTCGACGGCTACGAATCGCTCGAACCGCTGAGCGACGACGCCTATGCGGCGCTGGTCGCGCTGCTGCCGATCGTGCATACGGAGTTCGCGCTGTCGGAAGTCGCGTATTTCGGCTGCATCATCGACGCACCGGCGATCGTCGACATCGCGTACGACGGCTACCTGATCGGACACGCGCGCTGGTTCGGCGAACGCGACGGGCGGCAACTGCTCGACTGGCTCGTGCAGCGCAGGCGCGCGAAGCAGGGAACCGCCTGATCCGCGGACGGGGATGCGCCGCGCACGCGTGCCGACTCCCCGAAGCACTGCGATTTTCCGTGCGGCCATCGCGCCGCATGCTCACCGAATCCACCTGATCGTCAGAACGGGACGCCGTCCCGGCGGGGCATCGCGCGTCTGCGTGCGGCTGCGCCCAACATGACGGAAATATCATCTTCGCCTCATGTTCGCACTGCGGCCCGACCGTAGCATCGGTCGCAAACCGTTACCGCAGAACCGAACATGCTCAAGCTCTCTCTCGCCGTGGCCGTCGCCTTCGCGATGGCCGCGACGGCTCATGCGCAGCCGTCGCTGTCGCCGGGGCCGACTCCGGTTGCCGCGGGCCCTGCCGCACCGACCGGCACACCGCCATCCGACGCACTGCCTTCCGCATCGTTGACGCTTCCCGACGCGCTCGCTGTCGCGGCCCGGAACAATCCGGCGCTGCGCGGCGCGCGCGCGGACGTCGATGCATCGGCCGGTGCGCTGATGCAGGCCGGTGCACGTCCCAATCCCGAAGTGTCGTTCCTGCAGGAAGGCTTCAGCCGCGCCGAACGCACGTCGACCGCGCTGATCAACCAGACCATCGAACTGGGCGGCAAGCGCCGCGCGCGGCTCGATGTCGCGTCGTACGGCCGCGAGTCGGCCAGCGCGTCGCTCGACGAGCAGGGCGCCGTCGTGCGCGCCGACGTGATCGCCGCGTTCTACGGGCTGCTCGCCGCGCAGCGCCAGCTTCAGGTCACCGAGGAATCGGCCGCGATCGCCGCGCGCTCCGCGGATCTTGCGGGGCGCCGCGCGCAGGCCGGCAAGGTGTCGCCGGTCGAGGCGACCAAGGCGCAGGTGGCGGCGGCCGGCGTGCAGATCGAAGTCGTGACCGCGCGCGGTCGTGTCGAGGTTGCGCGCGAGAAGCTGAACGCGGTGATGGGCGAAGCGCGCAACGACCGGGTCGCGGTGCTGGGCGACCTGGAAGCCGTGCCGCCGGTCGAGCCGCTGTCCGCGCTGACCGCGCAGCTCGACGATTCGCCGCTGGCACGGGTCGCGCGCGCCGAGATGCTGCGCTCGAATGCGGCCGTGTCGCTCGAACGTGCGCGGCGCATTCCGGACGTGACGGTCAGCGCGGGCGTGAAGCGCGTGACCACGGGCGGCGTGCCCGACAACCAGGCCGTGGTCGGTGTGTCGATCCCGATTCCGCTGTTCAACACGAACAAGGGCGCGCTGCTCGAGGCGACGCACAAGGCCGAGCGCGCGAACGCCGATCTCGATCGCGAACGCACGCGCCTGCGGCTGGAGCTCACGCAGGCCTATGCGAATTTCGAAGCCGCCGAACAGGAAGCGCAGCGGCTGAAGTCCGACATCCTGCCGGCCGCGCGCCTCGCGCTCGACGCGATGTCGCGCGGCTACGAACTCGGGAAGTTCAGCTTCCTCGACGTACTCGACGCGCAGCGCACGCTGTTCCAGGGGCAGTCGCAATACGTGCGCGCGCTCGCCGGCGCGCACGCGGCCCGCGCCGACATCGGCCGGCTCGTCGGCACGCCGCTCGCGGCCGTCGCGCAATAAGCGCCCCTCTTACCTGAAGGATCATCATGTCACGCAGCAGAATCTTCGTTATTGCGGCGGCCGTGCTCGGCGGCGCAGGGATCGTGATCGGCGCGCTCGCCGTCACGCGGGGCGGGAGCGGCACGTCGGCGCCGGCGGGTGCGGAAGCCGCGCAGGCGGCCGAGGGGGCCGGCGCGCGCGGCGGTGTCGTGCTGAAACGCGGCAAGCTGTCCGTCGAGGTCGTGATGACGGAAAAGCCCGGCGACGCGCGCCTCGTTGTCTATCCGTTCGTCGACGGCAAACCGGTCGACAAGGGCGTGACCGTATCCGGCACGCTGGTGCGCTATGACCGCACGCACGAACCCCTGCGATTCGATGCGGCCGGCCAGAAGTTCGTGTCCGCGCAGTCGATCGCGAAGCCGCATGTATTCGATGCGACGATCGACGTGAAGGCCGGCAACGATGCCGCGTCGTTCCCGTTCGCACGCGCCGACGGCGCGATCGCGCTGACCGACGCCCAGCTGGCGACGTCGAAGATCGCGCTCGCGAAGGCCGGCCCCGCACAGATCGCGACGCCGTTCCAGCTTCCCGGCGAGATCAAGTTCAACGAGGACCGCACCGCGCACGTGGTACCGCGCGTGGCCGGCATCGTCGAACAGGTGTCGGTGTCGCTCGGGCAGAACATCGCGAAGGGGCAGGTTCTCGCCGTGATCGCGAGCACCGACCTGGCCGACCGCCGCAGCGAGCTGCTGACCGCCGAGCGCCGGCTGGCCGGCGCGCGTGCGACCTACGAGCGCGAACGCACGCTGTGGAAGGAGCGCATCTCGGCCGAGCAGGACTACCAGCAGGCGCAGGTGCAATTGCGCGAGGCCGAGATCGCCGTGCAGAACGCGCGACAAAAGCTCGCCGCGCTGAATGCGCCGGTCGGTGCGGGCGCGCTGAATCGCTACGAGCTGCGCGCGCCGTTCGCGGGCACGATCGTCGAGAAGCATGCGACGCCCGGCGAGGCGATCGCCGCCGACGCGAGCATGTTCGTGATTTCCGACCTGTCGACCGTCTGGGCCGAGATGGCCGTACCCGCGCAGCGGTTGAACGACGTGCGCGTCGGCCGCGACGCGACCGTCAGCGCGACCGCGTTCGAGTCGCGATCGAGCGGCCCGATCGCGTACGTCGGCTCGCTGCTCGGCGAGCAGACGCGCACCGCGCCGGCGCGCGTCGTGCTGCCTAACCCGGACGGCGTGTGGCGCCCGGGGATGTTCGTGAACGTATCGGTCGACGCGGGCAAGCAGGGCGTGCCGCTCGCGGTCGCGAGCGACGCACTGCAGGACGTCGATGGCGCACCGTCGGTGTTCGTGCGCTCGGCGAAGGGTTTTGTCGCGCAGGCCGTCGAAACCGGGCGGCGCGACGAGCGTGCGACCGAAGTGCTGAAGGGGCTCAAGCCGGGCCAGGAATACGCGGCGTCGAACAGCTTCGTGCTGAAGGCCGAGCTCGGCAAGGGGAGCGCGGAACATGAATGAGCGTTACGTATGTGCCGTGGCCCGGCTCGCGGCCCGCTATGCGGCCCGCTTTCCGGCTCGCCGTGTGACGGGCCGGGCGGCCCGTCCGGTGCGGGCGACCGTTCCCCGTTTCAAGGAATCCCGACATGTTTGAGCGCCTGATCCGCTTTGCGATTGCGCACCGCTGGCTCGTGATGCTGGCGATCGCGGCCGTGGCCGCGGTGGGTGTGTTCAGCTACCAGAAGCTGCCGATCGACGCGGTGCCCGATATCACGAACGTGCAGGTCCAGATCAACACGTCCGCGCCCGGCTATTCGCCGCTCGAGGCCGAGCAGCGCATCACCTATCCGGTCGAGACCGTGATGGCCGGGCTGCCCGGCCTCGAGCAGACGCGCTCGATCTCGCGCTACGGGCTGTCGCAGGTCACCGTGATCTTCAAGGACGGCACCGACATCTACTTCGCGCGGCAGCTCGTCAACGAACGCATCCAGGAAGCGAAGGACAAGCTGCCGGCCGGTATCGCACCCGCGATGGGGCCGACGTCGACGGGCCTCGGCGAGATCTACCTGTGGACCGTCGAGGCCGACGCCGGCGCACGCAAGCCCGACGGCACGCGCTATACGGCGGCCGACCTGCGCGAGCTGCAGGACTGGGTCGTCCGGCCGCAGCTGCGCAACGTGCGCGGCGTGACAGAGGTCAACTCGATCGGCGGCTATGTGAAGGAATACCGCGTCGCGCCGAATCCGGCGAAGCTGATGTCGTACGGGCTGACGCTCGCCGACGTCGTGCGCGCGCTGGAACGCAACAACGACAACGTCGGCGCCGGCTACATCGAAAAGCGCGGCGAGCAGTATCTCGTGCGCGTGCCGGGCCAGGCGCGCACCGTCGACGATATCGCGAACATCGTGCTGACCAACGTCGGCGGCGTGCCGGTGCGGATGAAGGACGTCGGCGTGGTCGACATCGGCCGCGAGCTGCGCACGGGCGCCGCGACGTCGAACGGCGAGGAGGTCGTGCTCGGCACGGTGTTCATGCTGATGGGCGAGAACAGCCGGACGGTGTCGAAGGCCGTCGCCGCGAAGATGGAGGACGTGAATCGCACGCTGCCGGCCGGCGTGAAGGCGATTCCGGTGTACGACCGCACGGTGCTCGTCGAGAAGGCCGTCGCGACGGTGAAGAAGAACTTGCTCGAAGGCGCGATCCTCGTGATCGCCGTGCTGTTCCTGTTCCTCGGCAACATCCGTGCGGCGCTGATCACCGCGCTGGTGATCCCGCTGTCGATGCTGATGACCTTCACCGGCATGGTCAACGCGAAGGTGAGCGCGAACCTGATGAGCCTGGGCGCGCTCGACTTCGGGATCATCGTCGACGGCGCGGTGGTGATCGTCGAGAACTGCGTGAGGCGGCTCGCGCATGCGCAGGCGGCGGCCGGACGGCCGCTCACGCGCGACGAGCGGTTCGCGGAAGTGTTCGGCGCATCGCAGGAGGCGCGCCGCGCGCTGATCTTCGGGCAACTGATCATCATGGTCGTGTACTTGCCGATCTTCGCGCTGACCGGTGTCGAAGGCAAGATGTTCCATCCGATGGCGATTACCGTCGTGATGGCGCTCGCGGCCGCGATGGTGCTGACCGTCACGTTCATTCCGGCGGCAGTGGCCCTGTTCATCGGCGAGCGTGTCGAGGAGAAGGAGAACCGCTTGATGGGCTGGGCGCGGCGCGCGTACGAACCGGTGCTCGCCGCGTTCATGACGCGCCCGGCGCGCGTGATGATCGGCGCGGGCGCGATCGTGCTGGTCACGCTCGGGCTCGCGACACGGCTCGGCAGCGAGTTCATCCCGAGCCTCAACGAAGGCGATCTGGCCGTCTCAGCGCTGCGGATTCCCGGCACGAGCCTGTCGCAGTCGGTCGAGATGCAGAAGTCGATCGAGAAGACGCTGAAGGCGCGCTTCCCCGAGATCGAGCGCGTGTTCGCGCGCACCGGCACGGCCGAGATCGCGGCCGACCCGATGCCGCCGAACCTGTCGGACGGCTACATCATGCTGAAGCCGGCCGATCAATGGCCCGACCCGAAGAAGCCGCGCGATCAGCTCGTGCGCGAGATCGAGGAGGCGCTCGCCGAGCTGCCGGGTAACGCGTACGAGTTCTCGCAGCCGATCCAGCTGCGCTTCAACGAGCTGATTTCGGGCGTGCGCAGCGACGTTGCCGTCAAGATCTTCGGCGACGACATGGCCGTGCTGAACCAGACCGGCGAGCAGATCGCGGCCGCGCTGCAGAAGGTGCCGGGTGCATCGGAAGTGAAGGTCGAGCAGACCACGGGCCTCCCCGTGCTGACCGTCAACCTCGATCGCGACAAGCTCGCGCGCTACGGCGTGAGCGTCGCCGACCTGCAGGATTCGGTGGCCGCGGCCGTCGGCGGGCAGAAGGCCGGCACGCTGTTCCAGGGCGACCGCCGCTTCGACATCGTCGTGCGGTTGCCCGACGAGCTGCGCTCCGACATCGAGGCGATCAAGCGGCTGCCGATCGCGCTGCCCGCGCCGGCGGCGGGCGCCAGCGCGCCGCTCGCGGCGGCGCCGTACGTGCCGCTGGCCGAACTCGCGACGATCGACGTCGCGCCGGGCCCGAACCAGATCAGCCGCGAGGACGGCAAGCGGCGCGTGGTCGTCAGCGCGAACGTGCGCGGCCGCGACGTCGGGTCGTTCGTCGCCGACGCGCGCGAGCAGCTGCAGCAGGACGTGCGCGTGCCGACCGGCTACTGGGTATCGTGGGGCGGCCAGTTCGAACAGCTGCAAAGCGCGAGCGAGCGCCTGAAGCTCGTCGTGCCGCTCGCGCTGTTCATGGTGTTCGTGCTGCTGTTCGTGATGTTCAACAACGTAAAGGACGGGCTGCTCGTGTTCACCGGCATTCCGTTCGCGCTGAGCGGCGGCGTCGTGTCGCTGTGGCTGCGGGGGATTCCGCTGTCGATCACGGCGGCGGTCGGCTTCATCGCGCTGTCGGGCGTGGCCGTGCTCAACGGTCTCGTGATGATCTCGTTCATCCGCAACCTGCGCGACGAAGGGGTGCCGCTCGACGCCGCCGTGCACGACGGCGCGCTCACGCGGCTGCGGCCCGTGCTGATGACCGCGCTGGTCGCGTCGCTCGGCTTCCTGCCGATGGCGTTCGCGACCGGCACCGGCGCCGAGGTGCAGCGTCCGCTGGCGACGGTCGTGATCGGCGGTATCCTGTCGTCCACGGCGCTGACGCTGCTGGTGCTGCCGGTGCTGTACCGCGTCAGCCATGCGGTGTCGTGGCGCGCGGCGTTCCGCGGCGGCTTCGGTGCGGGCGTGCTGCGCCGGCTGGGTTTCTTCAAGGGTAATGCGTAATGCGAATTCTGATTGTCGAAGATGAACCGAAGACGGGCGCGTACCTGCGCAAGGGCCTGACCGAGGCCGGCTATGTCGTCGACTGGGTCGAGGACGGCATCACGGGCCAGCACCAGGCCGAGACCGAGGAGTACGACCTGCTCGTACTCGACGTGATGCTGCCCGGACAGGACGGCTGGACGCTGCTGCAGAACCTGCGGCGCAGCAAGTCGACGCCCGTGCTGTTCCTCACCGCGCGCGACGACGTCGGCGATCGCGTGAAGGGGCTCGAACTCGGCGCCGACGACTATCTCGCGAAGCCGTTCGATTTCGTCGAGCTGACCGCGCGCATCAAGTCGATCCTTCGGCGCGGCCAGCCGCGCGATTCGAACACGCTGCGCGTGGCCGACCTCGAACTCGACCTGACGCGCCGCAAGGCCACGCGGCAGGGCGACACGATCCTGCTGACCGCGAAGGAGTTCGCGCTGTTGTGGCTGCTGATGCGCCGCGAAGGCGAGATCCTGCCGCGCGCGACGATCGCGTCGCAGGTATGGGACATGAACTTCAACAGCGACACGAACGTCGTCGATTCGGCGATCCGCCGGCTGCGCTCGAAGATCGACGATGCATACGAACCGAAGCTGATCCACACGGTGCGCGGCATGGGCTACGTGCTCGAAGCGCGCGGCGGCGCGGCCGCATGATCGCGCGCCTGCTGCCGCGCACGCTGCGCGGACGCCTGACCGCGCTGATCATCCTGTCGACGTCGGTGATCCTCGCGTCGAGCGGTGTCGCGCTGTACGAGGCGCTGAGCAACCGTGTCGAAACGACGGCCGCCGAGCAGATGGCCGGGATTTCCGCCGCACTGGGCGCGCACCTGGCCGAAGCGCGCACGACGACCGACGTCGCACGCAATACCGACATCTGGATCGACCAGCTGCATGGCCATCCGAACATGGATCTCGCGATCTTCGATGCGACGGGCAAGCGCCTCGTCGGCACGCCGGGTTTCCGCCTCTATGCGCCGCTGATGTCGCTGGATGCGGGCCGCGTGCCCGTCGGCGTGGCGCCGCCCGGCGCGCGGCATCAGTATCTGGTGGCGAACGTACCGCTGGCCGGTGCGGGCAAGGGCGCGAGTGCGCCCGTGGTGCGCGTCGCGGTGCAATACGACCGCAGCGCCGACGTGCTGCTGCTGCGCACGCATGCTTATACGATCGTCGTGATCGAGGTGTTCGGCGTGGTGCTCGCGGCCGCGATCGCATACGGCATCGCGCTGCTCGGGCTGAGCCCGCTGCGGCGCTTCGCGGCGCGGGCCGAGCAGATGTCGACGAGCCGGCTCGCGCATCCGCTGCCGGAGCTCGATACGTCGGGCGAGCTGAAGGAGCTGGAGCATGCGTTCAACGGGATGCTCGCGCGGCTGAACGAATCGTTCACGCGATTGAGCCAGTTCTCGTCGAATCTCGCGCACGACATGCGCACGCCGCTCACGAACCTGCAGGCGGCCGCGCAGGTCGTGCTGTCGCAGCCGCGCAGCGCGGACGACTACCGGAACGTGATCGAGTCGAGCATCGACGAGTACCAGCGGCTGTCGCGGATGATCGAGGACATGCTGTTTCTCGCGCGTTCGGAACAGGCCGGCACGTCAATCAGCGTACGGCGCCTGAATGCGGCGGAGGAGGCGGAGCGGGTCGCCGGCTACTACGAGCCGCTGGCGGAAGACGAGGGCGTGACGGTGAGGGTGGACGGCCATGCGTGGGTCGATGCGGATCTCACGCTGTACCAGCGCGCGCTGAGCAACCTGCTGTCCAATGCGCTGACCTATGCGCCGCGCGGCAGCGTCGTGACGATCGATTGCGTCGAGCAGGGCGGCGCGACGACGATCGCCGTCTCGGATACGGGGCCCGGCATTGCCGCGGAGCATGTCGGGCGGATTTTCGAGCGCTTCTATCGCGTCGATCCGTCGCGGCACAATTCGGCGTCGGGCACGGGGCTCGGCCTCGCGATCGTCCGGTCGATCATGGACAATCACGGCGGCGAATGCGGCGTCGACAGCGACCCCGGCCGCCGCACGACGTTCTGGCTGCGCTTTCCGCGACGGCCGGCCGAGCCGAGCCGGCCGGCCGCCATCAGCACCTGACAGCGCGGGCGGTGACGCCCGCGCGTTTGCCTCGAACCGGCCACGCGCGGTGCGCTGCCCGCGATCGTGTGGCCGGGCATCATTGCCGCGCGGTCAGGTTGTCGTGGTTGTCGGTTTGCGGCTTCTTCTCGCCGCCATGCACCGAAATCCCGTGAAGCTCCTTGTTGCGCGCAACGATCTCGCCGGTCGGCGGGTATTGCGTCTTGCTCGTCGGCACGACACCGTCGTGCTGCGCCTGCTTCAGTTCGTTGACGACCTGCGTGCGGGTCTTGCCCTGCGTTTGCGTTTCCGCGAATGCGGCCTGGGTGGCCATGCCGAGCGACAGCGTGGCGGTGACGAACAGTGCTGCGAGTTTGGTGGTTTTCATCGTGTGCTCTCCAGGATCTGGGCCGCCGGGTGGCGAACCATGGACCCAGTATGCGAAAGCAGCCGTGCGCGATCGTGATCGCGAGATGAAAAATGCGTCAGATTGCGCAAGCCGGTAGCGCGCGGTTCGGACGCGACCGACATGACGCAACCGTCATGTTCGCGTCATGGGCGCAATGAGCGCGAAGCGGAACATGAAGTCTGCCGTTGGCCGACCGGGCCGACGGCATGCGCGCCGCTCGCGACAGCAGCCTGGAAAGCGGGCGGCTCCATTCAGACTTTCATTCCGGACCGAAAAG
Source organism: Burkholderia pulmonis (assembly GCF_984667975.1). Classification (NCBI taxonomy): domain Bacteria; kingdom Pseudomonadati; phylum Pseudomonadota; class Betaproteobacteria; order Burkholderiales; family Burkholderiaceae; genus Burkholderia; species Burkholderia pulmonis. The sequence goes on along the minus strand of NZ_OZ480187.1, from coordinate 2,590,190 downwards.
TGGATCGTCCCGCCATCCGTTTAGCCTTGATCGCAGTCCTGATCGTCCCGTTGTTCGCGGGCTGCGCATCGACACGTTCCGGCACCCCTGCGTCCGCGCCCGCCGCGGCGCGCAAACCGGTGCCGGCCGACCTCATGCCCGGCGAGCAGATCGATTACGCCGGGCATCGCTGCGGCAATCCGAACCTGTATGTGAAAACGCATCCGTGCCTGTTCCCGCAACGCATCAACACACCTTGATTGCGTCTCGGGCGGCCTGTCGGTCTTCAGTGTCCGTGTTCCCGACGATGATCGTCCAGCAGGTGCCGGATCGTGCGCGTCGACGGATCGCTTGTGCGCACGCTTTCGTCAAGTTGCGCGAGCGTGATGAGCGCTTTCCACAGCGCCCAGCCGCGTCCGCGCGCCCAGGTACCGGCATCGACGGAAAGTGCCGCGCGAAAGGCGCGGCGGCTGGCATCGTCGAATAGTGTCCAGTTGATCGCGAGATCGCAGGCCGGGTCGCCCGCCGCCGTGCAGCCGAAATCGATGACCGCGTGCAGTGTGCCGTCCTTCACCAGCAGGTTGCCGGTTGCGACGTCGCCATGAACCCAGACGGGCGGCGCGTTCCAGACGGTATTCACCGCGACTTCCCACACGGCACGCGCGCGATCGGTATCGATGCAGCCTGACAGGGCTTCAAGCGCCGAGCGTGTTTCTCCATCGTAGTGCGATAGCGGGCCGCCCCGGAAGAAGTTGTGCGGGCCCGGCGGCGGGCCGTCCGACGTATCGATCCGGTGCAGTTCGGCCAGAAAGCCGGCCACTGCGCGCGCGAATGCCGGCTTGTCGTCGATCAGTTCGTCGCAGGCAGGTTCGCCGTCCAGCCAGCCATAGACCGACCACGGCCACGGATAGGAATCGGTGGGCGCGCCTTTTGCAACCGGGGCCGGGATCGGCAGCGACAGGTGCGCGGCCAGCATCGGCAGCCAGCGTTGCTCCTTCTCGACCTGGTCGACATAGGCGGGGGCACTCGGGAGCCTCACCAGCATGCTGTCGCCGAGCCGGAATGTCCGGTTGTCCCATCCGCCTGGCAGAACGGGCATGACGTCCAGGTGGCGCCACTGTGGAAACTGCTGTGCCACGAGGCGTCGAACGAGGTCGGCGTCGATCGGGAGGGAGAGGGCGTGCTGAGCGTCTGGCATGGCCGGCTGAGGATGAACGGCAATGTCACAGGATAGCGTCGCCGGCCCATGCCGTTTCGTTGGCGGACAATCCGGGCGCAGACTCGCAAAAAAAACGGCCCGGCACTCGACGAGCCCGGGCCTAACGCGTGATCGTGCCGTACGGCATCGACCCGCTGCGTGGGTGGGAACGGGCGTGGCCCGTTACCGTTCCGATCGTAACGACGCGACGCATCGTGAACCTGATCGGGAGATGAAATTTTCGTCACGCAGCGCGCATGGCTGGCCGCCGCGCTCAGAAACGGTGGCGCAACCCGAGATTGACGATGCCCTGCGTGCGCGTGCCGCCATAACCGTACGAACCGATCGACGCCTGCGCCGTTTGCGTGCCGCCGTCGAGCGTGCGCTGTTCCCCGTTTGCGCGCTGCCATGCCCCGACCGCATAGAGGTCGGTGCGCTTCGACAGCACGTAGTCGGCGCCGGCGGACACCTGATGGTAGGTCGCACTGGTATCGCCGCGGGCGCGTGTGTAGCTGTAGCCGACGCCGACGAGCAGGCTGGTCGTTGCCTGGTAGTTGAAGAACCCGCGTACGGTGTCGTACTTCTGCGTACTGCGAAATGCCGACATCGCATCGGCCTTGTACAGCGAATTGCTGTAGTCGACGCCGACCGCGAACGGCGCGAAGTTGTAGCGCAGCGCACCGCGTGCGATGCCGATCGATTTCGCCGAGATGTAGCCGCCGTTGACCAGCGACCCGTCGAACGTGCCGTCGGAGGTGCCGTTCCAGCCGGTCCGGATGCCGTTGGCGAGCGATGAGCGGTTGGCCGCGTAGTAGTAGCCGCCCGCGACGTCGACCGGGCCGTTGCTGTATGAAAGGCCGGCCGACCAGGTTTGTCCGGCGCCGCTCTTGCCGGCCACGCCGCCGAGCGCATACATGCCGACGAACTGGAATCCGCTGATCACCGGCGACGTGTACTTCACCGCGTTGTCGGTACGCGACGACGTGTCGTAGTTGTCGACGTCGCCGGGTGTCGCGTACACGCTGCCGAAATAGAAGTCGCCGGTTACGGGCCATGCGACGTCCGCGAGCGCGTCGTACTGGCGGCCGAGCGTCAGCGTGCCCCAGCGCGCGCTTTCGAGCCCGACGAACGCCTGCCGGCCGAACATCCGGTTGCCTTGCCCGAGCGCGCCGGTGTTCGGATTGAAGCCGTTTTCCAGCGTGAAGACCGCTTTCAGCCCGCCGCCCAGATCTTCCGCGCCTTTCACGCCGAAGCGGTTGCCGAGCAGGTTGCCGTTGCCGAGCCCGACGAGATTCCTGCCGTCCGCGTTCGCGTTCCACACATACGTGAGCGACGTGTCGAACAGGCCGTAGAGCGTGACTTCCGTCGCGTGAGCCGCATGGGTGGTCGCGAGCAGCGCCCCCGACATCATGGCGAGCCGAACTGGAGTTTTCATGGTGTGCCCCTGAAGTTCAAGATGATCGTTTCGTGCATCGGTCGATTCCGCGCCGCGCGGTGTGCCGGCGGGTGCGAAATATCGCGATTGCGCTGGCGATTCTGGAAAGCGTTCGAATCGTGGAGGTGAGGGACAAATGAGAAAAATGTCATCGAGGTGTCATGCACGCCGAAACATGCGATGCATTCCGTTCGCGCCGCGATGCGGGAGATGCCGGCACGGTGACGAAAGCGTCATGCGGGGATCACGAATCCGCACCGCCGCCGGATCAAAGTGAAGGCTCCTGTCACGCCTTTCCAGCAAGGAGCAAACAACATGAACATTCCGCGCCCGATGATCGCCGTCGCCGTTGCCGCACTGTCGATCGCAGCGTTCTCGCAGGCCGTGTCCGCGCAGCCGAAGAGTCGTCAGGAGGTGAGGCAGGAACTGATGCGCGCGCGCCACGACGGCGTGATCCCGAGCCCGAATCACGACTACCCGGCGAGCCCGGCCGCCGTCGCGCGCAATCAGGAGATTCATCGCTCGACCGTTCATCGTGGCGAGAAGCTGCCGATGGTCGATGCGCACGACAACCGCTTCGCGGTGCTTTGATCGTTCATTCACGGCCGGCCGGGTTGAAGCCTGCCGCCGGATTCATTCATGCAGAGGAGAGCGTCATGCGGACTATCGCGAAAGGAATCGTGCTTGCGGCATGCCTGATGTCGACGGCCGCGATGGCGGCCGGCTGGCCGGAGCGTGCGTTGTCGCACGCATCGGCTCACGACGTCGGCCAGCGTGCGAACGAACGGATGCGCTGCGAATTCGCGGCCGTGCCGGCAGGCGAGTGGAGTGCGACGTTTACGCGCGGGCAGTGCGAAGTCGACAACGGCCGGCTGACGTTCGTACCGGCCGATGCAGGAAGCGGGCTGCCGATGGCGGAGCAACGGATCGTGCTCGGCGACGTCCGCACTGCGTCGCATCAGTCGCGCAAGCTCAAGGAACAGCTGCAATTGACGACGCGTGACGAAGTCATCGCGCTGAACGTGCTGACCGACGACGGCAGCCGCAAGTCGCGCGAGCATGCGATCGACCTGTGGGCCGCGTTGCGCAACGAGGGTGTCACGCCGGTGAACGGCACGCGTATCGTCGACACGTACCCGGCGGGCGCGACGACCTGGTAGCCGGCGCGCCGTTGCGCACCGTCTATCCGGCCTTCACCGATCCTTCGATCAGGAAGAACACGATGAAGCCGATGAAGAACGACGCCGTGGCGAACGGCGTTTCGGGCACTTCGTGCGCTTCGACCAGCAGTTCCTCGGTCACGAGGTACAGCAGCGCGACGGTGCCGAGCCCCAGCAGCGCCGCGTAGATGTTCGTCGGCAGCCCGGCGAACGCTGCGTTGCCGGCGACGGCCGCGATGCTCAGCAGCGCGGCAAGCCCGACCGGCACGACGATCGATAGCGTGCGGCCGATGCCGGCGGCGGCAAGCGCCGCGCTGACCGACAGCGCAAGGAACAGCACCTCGAGCGTCAGCGCGACGGTCAGGATGATGCCGCTTTCGTCGCTCGCGGAAAATGCGATGCCGAGCACCAGGCCGTCGACGACGAGATCGATCGCGGTGACGATGATCAGGCTCACGGGCAGGCGCGATTCCTCGTAGCGCGTCTCGATCGCGCCCGACAGCGCGCGGATCGCGAGCATCAGCGCAATCCCCAGCACGAAACCGACGACGACCGGAAACAGCGCATGCGCGCGGTCCTGCGGCAGCAGTTCGAGCGCGGCGGCCGCGAACACGATGCCGCCGGTGAAATGCTGGATCACGCTCGACGTTTTCGGGCCGGGCGCGCGCCAGGCGGCCGCGAGGGCGCCGAGACAGGCCGCCAGTAGGGGCGGTAAGGTGAGCAGCGCAAGCTTCGCGGTCGGTGTCATGGGCCCTCTCGGCGGTTGGCGTGCCGCAGCGCAGGCTGCGTTGCACGATCGTACACGCCGGACGTGGCGCCGGCATCAACCGGGGATTGAACACCCTGAAGCCGCTTCAAGGTCAAGGTGTCAGGTGCGGGCGCACCGGCAAGCCGGCATGCCCGTTCCGGTCAAAGCTGCGCGAGCGCCTGGTCGAGATCGGCGAGCAGGTCGTCGATATGCTCGATGCCGATCGACAGCCGCACCGTTTCTTCCTTCACGCCGGCCTTGACCAGCTCGGCCGGCGACAGCTGACGGTGCGTCGTCGATGCCGGATGGGTCGCGAGCGACTTCGTATCGCCGATGTTGACGAGCCGCGTGAACAGCTTCAGCGCATCCTGGAACTTCGCGCCGCCGTCGCGGCCGCCCTTCACGCCGAACGTCAGGATGCCCGGCGCGCGGCCCGACAGGTAGCGTGCGACGAGCGGATGGTCGGGGTGATCGGGCAGGCCCGCATAGTTCACCCATTCGACGTGCTCGTGGCGCGCGAGATGCTGCGCGATCTTCAGCGCGTTGTCGCTGATCCGCTCGACCCGCAGCGCCAGCGTCTCGATGCCCTGCAGGATCTGGAAGGCGTTGAACGGCGAGATCGCCGCGCCCATGTTGCGCAGCGGCACCACGCGCGCGCGGCCGATATACGCGGCCGGCCCGAATGCTTCCGTATAGACGACGCCGTGATAGCTGACATCCGGCTCGTTCAGCCGCTTGAAGCGGTCCGCATGCTCGGCCCACGGGAACTTGCCCGAATCGACGATCGCGCCGCCGAGGCTCGTGCCGTGGCCGCCGAGATATTTCGTCAGCGAGTGCACGACGATGTCCGCGCCATGCTCGAACGGTCGCAGCAGATACGGCGACGGCACCGTGTTGTCGACGATCAGCGGGATCCCGTGGCGATGGGCGACTGCCGCGAGTGCGGCGATGTCGGTGACGTTGCCGAGCGGGTTGCCGACCGACTCCGCGAAGATCGCCTTCGTGCGCGCATCGATCAGCGGCTCGAACGATGCGGGGTCGCGCGGATCGGCGAAGCGCGTGGTGATCCCGTATTGCGGCAGCGTGTGCGCGAACAGGTTGTAGGTGCCGCCGTACAGCGAGCTGGCGGACACGATGTTGTCGCCGGCTTCGGCGATCGTCTGGATCGCGTACGTGACGGCCGATTGCCCCGATGCGAGCGCGAGCGCGCCGATGCCGCCTTCGAGCGCGGCGATCCGCTGCTCGAGCACGTCCGTCGTCGGGTTCATGATCCGCGTGTAGATGTTGCCCTGGACCTTCAGGTCGAACAGGTCGGCGCCGTGCTGCGTGTCGTCGAATGCGTACGCAACGGTCTGGTAGATCGGGACGGCGACCGCGCGCGTGGTCGGGTCGGGACGATAACCGCCGTGCACGGCGATGGTTTCGAGACGCCAGTTCGAATGGGCCTGATCGGTCATGGGTGCTCCGTCTGTTGTTGTGATGGTCGACCGATTATAGGAGCACGTGCGCTACTGCCCTTAGAACGAATGGTTTGTTGCTTATGGGGGCGCCGCGCTTAGAATGCCTTTTTTCGCAGACGAAAGGTGCACGATGGATCAGGATCAGTGGAACCAGGTGGATGCGTATTTCTCCGCGACGCTCGTGCCGTCCGACGACGCACTCGACGCCGCGCTGGCGGCGAGCGACGCGGCCGGGCTGCCGGCGATCAACGTCGCGCCGAACCAGGGCAAGCTGCTGCAGCTGCTCGCGACGATCCGCGGCGCGCGGCGGATTCTCGAAGTCGGCACGCTCGGCGGTTACAGCACGATCTGGCTCGCGCGCGCGTTGCCGCCCGGCGGTTCGCTGGTGACGCTCGAGCTGAACCCGGACCATGCGAAGGTCGCGACGCAGAACATCGCGCGCGCCGGGTTCGCGGAGGCCGTGTCGGTGGTGGTCGGCAGCGCGAAGGACAGCCTCGCGCGGCTCGTCGACGCCGGCGAGGCGCCGTTCGATTTCATCTTCATCGATGCGGACAAGAACAACAACGCGGTCTATCTGGACGCGGCGCTGAAGCTGTCCCGGCCCGGCACGGTGATCGTCGTCGACAACGTCGTGCGGGGCGGACGCGTGGCCGATCCGGACAATATCGAGCCCGACGTGGTCGGCGTGCGCGACGGGTTCGCGCGCCTCGTGGCCGAGCCGGCGCTCACGACGACGGCCGTGCAGACGGTCGGGCAGAAGGGCTGGGACGGGTTCTCGATCTCGATCGTCGGCGCGTGACGCGATGGCGGTACGCCCATGCGGGCGTGCCGCACGCTAGTTCTTGTCGGGATTCGTGTCGCTGCACTGGTCGGGATCGTCGCGCAGCAGGATGCGGCGGATGCGGCCGTTGTCGTAGAACGGTACATCGGGGCAGAACTTCATGCCGGCGCGGGTCGACGTCCGTTTCCACACGACCTTTTCGGTGCGCACGAGCGTCGGTGCGCTGCCCGGCGCACCCGGTTTCCAGATGTCGATGTACATGCGCGACGACGGCGAGTCGTCCACCTCGCAGTCCTTCGGTGCGCCCAGCGTCGAGCGCAGCCCGGTATCGGTCTGCTCGATGCGTTCCGGGAATTCGATATAGCCGTCGCCGTAGCCGGGCACGACGTAGCAATAGCGGCGCGTGTTCCCGTCGAGCACGGGCAGCAGGTAGCTGCTGGCGGTGTCGATCTGCTTCACGTCGTTGCCCTGCCAGCGGTAGGTCGTCACGCCGTGCTCGCAGCAGCTCGCGCGCCAGCTCGTCCAGATGATCCGGTGCACGGGATCGAAATCCGGCGACGTGATGTCCTGCAGCCCCTGCGGCGCATCGACGAAACGCCGCGTCTTCGGGTTGAAGATCCACGTCTGGTACGGGATGTCCGGGCCGGCTCCCATCGACTGCGCAAGCATCAGGTCGGGCCAGCCGTCGAAGTTCACGTCGGCGAACTCGGGCGTAAACAGGTTGCAGGTACCCTGCGAATCGGTCTGCAACGTCTGCACGAGGCGGCCGTGGTCGTACAGGCGGATCGCGCTCACGTGCGGCACGTCGTTGCATGAACCGCCGTCGTTCGGCAGCTTGTCCGCGACGAGGCGGATGTCGTAAGGGAACGGCCTGCCGTCGCGTTTCGGCGCGAGCGAGACAGGCAGCGTGCGCTTGCCGTCCGGCGCGGTCCACGTGCCGCTTACCGCATCGTCGAACGACGCGACGCGCCAGGTGCCCGTCACGCGATCGGCATTCGTCTTCGCGCCGCTGTCGCGTTCCGACAGCGTCGTGCCGTGCGGGTCGAGCGATCCTTTCAGCGCCAGCCGATAGCGCTTGTCGGATGCGCACGGCGCATAGCAGTACCAGCCGGATATCGCATCGGCGACGCGCGACAGCGACACTTCGACATGGCGGCTACCGATCGTGCCGGCCCAGTCGCGCGACCAGAACGGGATTTCGACCGAATCGTCGGTGCTTGCCGCGGCGCGCGCCGGCAGCGACGCGAATGCGGTGACGGCAACCAGTGCGAACGAAAGCGCGTAACGCCAGCCGCGTGCGCGCCGCGATGCGGCGATGAAAGGGACATTCATCGGTCGGCCCTTCGGGTGGTGAGGGTTGAACGCGGTGCGTGTCAGTGGCTTCCGGTCGCGTCGGCCCGGCGATACAGGCGCGGCCATTGATCCTGGAACAGGCCGTTGCAGGTGCCGTGCGTCGCGATGTCGTCGAGCACGAAGCGCCGGCCGTCGAAGATCCACGACGCGGTCGAGCCGCAATCGCCGGCGCTGCGCAACCGCACCTTGCTCGACAGCATCGCGCTCGCGGGATCGTAGCCGGCCTCGGTCAGCTCGTTTGCGAACGACGCCGAATCGAGGCCCGCGTTCGCGTTCTCCCCGAAGTTCATCGCCGTCGGCGCATACGGTGCCGTGCGGCGTACGCGATACCACAGGTCGGTGTGGTTATACATGCTGCTGGTCTGGCACGGGATCGCGACGAGCGCCTCGTCGGCCGAGATCGCGACGGCCGTCGACGCCTTCCGGCGATCGCTCGCCGACATTTCGTCTTCGACGTCGGCTGCGCATTGCTTCACGTCGGCACCGAATTTCGCGAGTACCGCGTCGACGAGCGGACGCTGTTCGTCGGCCGACAGGTTTGCGGCGGGCGGTGGCGCCGGCGTGACGGCGGGCGGCAATGCGGGTGCGGCCGGCACCGACGCCGCAGGCTTCGTGCCGGGGCGCAGCAGCGCCGTGACGGTGCCGACGCGGCCCTGCGTGTCGTCGATCAGCAGCAGCGCGGCGCTTAGCCCCGACAACGGCGTGCGGGCGGTTTGGGTCGAAGCCGGATCGCCGAAGCTCAGCAGTTGCGCGTTGCGCACCGCGGCGAGCCACGCGGCTACCGTTGCCGGATCGTTCGTCCGGATCCGGAACGGGTGCGCTTCGTCGTCGGCCTTGTCGCCGAACGCGTGCCACTGGGTCGGGGCCGCATCGAACGGCTGGTCGTCGACGCGTGCCGCGCGCAAGTCCAGCGGCGCCGACGCGTAGAGGTCGAGCGACGGTTGCACGTCGGGGCCTGCATCGCGCGTCACGCGCAGGATGACGCTGGTGCGTGCATCGTCGATGTCGTCGGCGTGGCTTTCCGCGATACAGCGGTTGCCGTTGTCGCAGACGACCGACCAGCTCTTGAAGTCGCGCTCGACCGGCGGCCGCGCAAGGGGGCGAGCCTGCGTGACGATCGGGGAAGCGGCGAGGAGGGCAGCGAGGGCAAGCGAGAAACGGTGCGACATGACGGTTCGTATCGACTGGGAAAAGGCGGGCGGAAGATGCCGGACTGCAAGCGCATCGTCAGCTAGCGGTGCAGGTCGAGTGCAGTGGCGCGAACGGCATCCAGTATACGCGCTGCAACGGGACGCGCCGGATGTGGCGATCCGTAGCGTGCGGGCACGTGGGTTGCCGGGCGCGCGGAGACAGATGTCGATGCAGAAAGACAAACGGCGCGATGCCTGCGGGTATCGCGCCGTTTGCGTTTCATCGACCGTCGATTGCGTCGTGCCGCGCTATCCCTTCACGCACACGACCTGACGCAGCGTATGCACCACTTCGACGAGGCTGCGCTGGGCCGCCATCACCGCGTCGATGTCCTTGTAGGCCATCGGGATTTCGTCGACGACACCCGCGTCCTTCCGGCATTCGACACCCTGCGTGGCCTTCACCTGGTCGTCGGCCGTGAAGCGGCGCTTCGCTTCGGTGCGGCTCATCGTCCGGCCCGCGCCGTGGCTGCACGAGCAGAAGCTTTCCGGATTGCCGAGCCCGCGCACGATGAAGCTCTTCGCGCCCATCGAGCCCGGAATGATCCCGAGTTGCCCCTTCTGCGCGGACACCGCACCCTTGCGCGTCACCAGCACGTCTTCGCCGAAGTGGCGTTCGCGCTGCACGTAGTTGTGGTGGCAGTTCACCGCGTGTTCGTCGACCGCGAACGGCTTCGCGATCACGCCGCGCGCCGCGCCGATCACCGCGCCCATCATCGCCTGCCGGTTGCGGCGCGCGTAGTCCTGCGCCCAGCCGACCGCCTCGACGTAATCGTCGAAGTGCCGGCTGCCTTCGGTGAAATACGCGAGGTTGCGGTCCGGCAGGTTCGCGATGTGCTGACGCATGTCGGCTTGCGCGAGTTCGATGAACAGGCTGCCGATCGCATTGCCGACGCCGCGCGAGCCGCTGTGCAGCATGAACCACACGTGGTCCGCCTCGTCGACGCACACTTCGATGAAGTGGTTGCCGGTGCCGAGCGTGCCGAGATGCGCGTAGTGGTTCGTCTTTTCCAGCTTCGGATACTTGTCGACGATCCGCTGGAAGCCCGGCTGCAGCGACTTCCACGATTCGGTCACGGCGGCCGGCGTGCGGTCGCCCCACGCGCCCGGATCGCGGCGGCCCGGCGCGCGGCCGTGCGGCACCGCGCGTTCGATCGCGCTGCGCAGACCCGCGAGCGAATCCGGCAGGTCGGACGCCGTCAGTGTCGTGCGCGCGGCCATCATCCCGCAGCCGATGTCGACGCCGACCGCGGCCGGGATGATCGCGCCCTTCGTCGGGATCACGCTGCCGATCGTCGAGCCCTTGCCGAGGTGGACGTCCGGCATCACCGCGACGTGGCTGAAGATGAACGGCATCTGCGCGGTGTTGCGCAGTTGCGTGCGTGCTTCGTCCTCGACGGCAACGCCTTGCGTCCACATCTTCACCGGCTTGCCGTTCGCCAGTTCCATCACCTGATAACCCATGTCACTCATTTGCTTCACCATTCATTTCATTGTCCGGCGCGGCACACGTGTGCCGCGCCGCGTCCTGCATTACGTGCCCTTGATGCTGACGAGTCCGTTCAGCACCTGGTCGAGACCGCCGAACACCGAGATGCGGTCGATCCGTTCCGCGACGCGCTCGAGCGTTTCCAGCTCCTTGAGCCGCAGCGCGGTCGGGTTTTCTTCCATCACCTTCGCGGTGTTCAGCAGCGACCGCGTGGCCGCCGTTTCCTCGCGGCGGCGAATCACGTTCGCCTGCGCGGATTTCTCCGCCTCGACCACCTGCGCGAGGATCGTCTTCATGTCGCCCGGCAGCACGATATCCTTCACGCCGACGCTGCGCACGTCCACACCCGAATCGCCGAGGCGGTCACGCACCTGTGCGATCACGACCTCGTCGATCGACTGCTTGTCCTCCAGCAGTTCGTCGAGCGAGCGCGTGCCGACCGCCGAACGCAGCGCGAACTGCAGCTCGCGATACAGGTGCTCGACCGGCTTCTGCAACTGGCCGAACGCATGCAGCACGTCCGCATAGCACCACGTCGCCGCCAGGTTCAGCCGCAGCGCGACCTTGTCGCGCGTCAGGATTTCCTGGCCGCCGACTTCGATCGCCTGCAGGCGCAGGTCGACGAGTTCGACCGTGACGTCGCGGTTGAAGCGCCAGAACGCCGACGTACCCGCGTCCAGCAACCGCTCGATCTTGCCGTCGATCTTCAGCACGCCGACGTGGTACGCCGGCACCTGCGCCAGCAGCACGCCCGTCAGGCCCGCCACGCCGCGCGCACGCAGCGCCGGCTGTGCGATGCGTTTCACGAGCGCGGCCGGCAGCGTGCTGTCCTGCGCGAGGTCGACGCGTTCGAGGCGATGCACGGTCAGGCCGCGCCAGTACAGCCGGCGCGTGCCCGGCGCCAGGATCTCGACGAGCACGTCGTCTTCATAGCGCAGGCCGGCTTCGTCGTCGGCCAGATCCATCGCGACGAAGTGCTGCTCGAGCACGTCCCGCGCGTCGTGACGCAGGTAGTCGGCCAGTGCCGTGTCGGCGAGCGGCGCGTCGAGACGCGCGGCCTGCACCGACAGGCGCTTGAACGGATCGAAGGCCTTGAACACGCCCGGTTCCAGCACCTTCACGAAATCGCCTTCTCTCATCAGCAGCGCGCGTTCGTTTTTTTTCACTACATGTCGCTTCCACATATTGTTGTCCTTTTCTTCAATGGCCGCCGGGTGACACGCATCGTGCGGATCGCGGTGCGACGCAATCGGGCGGGCGGCGCGCTGGCCGGCGCTGCAGCACACGGCGATGCATCCTGCATCGCGTCGTCGTGCGCATTCGCGCCGGCCGTGCGGCCGCCCGGCCGATCGCGCGGAACCGTGAGCGGTCCGACGCGCGGCGGGCCTGTCGGCCCGCACCGGCGGGTATTGCTTTCGTTACGAGACTGTCCTTACAGACAGTGTTCGAGCGGGATTCGAACCCGCCACTGGCCGGCTTTCGCCGGCTGCTCCACCTGACTGAGCTTCCGAACAATGGGCGCTCCGGGATTCGAACCCGGACGAGGCATCCTGGCGCGCGCCCCTTTGCCTTCATCTGTCCATGGCGGCATGCGCTGCCGCAACGAACGAGGTTCGGCGGCGGCGCACCAGCAGGGCTTTGTGAACCCTGGCTCGTGGGCCAGCGGGACATCCGGCGCTTTCTATTTAGCGAGGAGCGTGCCAGTGGGTGGGTCGGTGCTCTAATAATTTTTCAACGCATTGAAAATAAAGGAAAATTTGTTTTTATCGTCTTTGGGTGTCGATGCGTTTCGCGTGGCGCTGTCAGGAAAACTGGATACAATAGGATCGCTTCTTATCCCATGAGATAAACATGCGAAAGACTGTCGCCATCGGTTTTCTCGGCATCGTGCTCGACCAGGGCGATCGCACCGCGCGTCGCTACCCGAAGTGGCGGCCGACGATATCGCTCTGCGAGCAGCCCGACCTGAAGATCGACCGGCTCGAACTGCTGTATCCGCAGGAATACCTGCGTCTCGCCAATCACGTGCGGGACGATCTCGCGCAACTGTCGCCGCATACCGACGTGCGGCTCACGCCGGTCACGATCCACGATCCGTGGGATTTCGAGGAGGTCTACGCGACGCTGCACGACTACGCACGCGCGTATCCGTTCGACCTCGACCACGAGGACTACCTGATCCACATCACGCCCGGCACGCACGTCGCGCAGATCTGCTGGTTCCTGCTGGCGGAGGCGCGCTACCTGCCTGCACGCCTCGTGCAGACGGGGCCGCCGCAGCGGACCGACGAAGGGCCGAGCGGGCCGGGCACGATATCGGTGATCGATCTCGACCTGTCGCGCTACAACCGGATCGCGCAGCGTTTCACGCGGGAGCGCGACGAAACGGTGTCGTTCCTGAAGGCCGGCATCGCGACGCGCAACGCGCGCTTCAATGCACTGATCGAGCAGCTGGAACGCGTGGCCGTGCGTTCGCGCGCGCCGATGCTGCTGGTCGGGCCGACGGGGGCCGGCAAGTCGTTCCTCGCGAAACGCGTGTACGAACTGAAGCGCGGCCGCCACCGGCTCGCGGGGCCGTTCATCGAGATCAACTGCGCGACGCTGCGCGGCGACGCGGCGATGTCGACGCTGTTCGGTCACGTGAAGGGCGCGTTCACGGGCGCGCAGTCCGCACGGGCCGGGCTGTTGCGCGCGGCGGACGGCGGGCTGCTGTTTCTCGACGAGATCGGCGAACTGGGGCTCGACGAGCAGGCGATGCTGCTGAAGGCGATCGAGGAGAAGCGCTTCCTGCCGGTCGGCGCGGACGTCGAGGCGACCAGCGACTTCGAGCTGATCGCGGGCACGCACCGCGACCTGCGGCAGATGGTGGCGGCCGGCACGTTCCGTGAGGACCTCTACGCACGGATCAATCTCTGGACCTACGAATTGCCCGGGTTGGCCGAGCGCCGTGAGGACATCGAACCGAACCTCGAATTCGAGCTGGACCGTTTCGGCCGCGAGCAGGGCGAACAGGTGCGATTCAACGTGGAAGCGAAGCGGCGCTATCTGGCGTTTGCCGCGTCACCGCGCGCGGCGTGGGCCGGCAACTTCCGGGAGCTGTCGGCCTCGGTCACGCGGATGGCGACGCTGGCCGATGCGGGGCGGATCACCGAGGCACTCGCCGAGCAGGAAGTGGAGCGGCTGACGCGCACGTGGTCGTTGCCGGGCGATGCGGGGGTATCGGATACGTGCGTCGATGCGGTATTCGGTGCGCGTGCGGCGGAACTCGACCTGTTCGACCGTGCGCAGCTCGAACGCGTACTCGACGTTTGCCGCGGGTCGGCGAGCCTGTCGGAAGCCGGGCGCACGCTGTTCGCGGTGTCGCGGCAGAACAAGAAACAGCCGAACGATGCGGACCGGTTGCGCAAGTATCTTGCGCGGTTCGGGCTGGATTGGGAGACGGTGCGGCAGGTGCTCGACAGGGCGTGATGCGCACGGCGACGCGGATGCAGCGCGGCGCCGGGTCGTCTGGCATGCGGCATCCGCGATCGGTCAAGCCGCCGCTGCCGCCTCGTGAAACGGCGCCAGCCATTCCCAATCCGGGTTTGCCGCAGCGACCTCCGCCAGCCCGCGCGCGAACGCATGCGCCGGCAGCCACGGATACCCGAACGCAGCATGCAGCACGTCGAGCTTCAACGACTGCGGATCGTCGACCGTATCCATCCGGGCGATATGGATGTGCAGCGCGGTCACCCGTGCGACGTCATCTGCATCATCGCCCGCGAACTGCCAGCGGTACGTGCCATGCCCGATCCGCAGCGCGCCGCTGTCCTTCTGCCGCATCACGACGAGCCACGGCATCCTGCTGACGCCGTGCGCGTCGACGTCCGGTTCCGTGCAGACGTAATAAGTCCGGCACTGCTCGAACCGCTCGCCGAATGCCTCGACCAGCGTGTGCGCAATGGCCGCTGCGCCCGTCACGCGCGACGGAAAATCGATATCGTCGCTCGCGAGCGAAAAGCTCAGCTCGGCATCGTCCGCGAAGCACTCGGCGATCAGCGGCGGATGGTTCAGGTCCTTCGCGCGCAGATAGCATTCGAGCAGTGCGCGAATCGTCGCGGGATGAAGCGGGAAGGGCATGATCGCGTCTCCTGTATCGGGAAATCGGGCCGCATGCAGGCCGCCGGACCTGGCCGGGGGCGCATGTGCCTTTGCCGTATAATTTCGTTTCAAAGCTAAATTCGCATGACCGCACGGAGCGTCGACGTCATGGCCAAGCAGCAAGAGGAGTCCGTTCTGACCATTACCAACCCGGCCTGCCTGATCGACGGCACGGACACGGAATTCCGTCACCTGATCAACGGGCTGCTGCCGTTCGCGGCGCGCCTGCTGTCGGTGCGCGACGGTTTCGGCTCGCTGATGGGCCTCACCGGCATCCAGTATTCACTGCTTGTGTCGGTCGCGCATCTGTCGCACGACGACAGCGTTACCGTCAACCGCCTCGCCGATCACCTGCACCTGAGCGGCGCGTTCGTCACGATCGAGACCGGCAAGCTGAAGAAGCTCGGCCTGATCGACAAGCGTTCGGACCCCGACGACAAGCGCAAGATGCGGCTCACGGTCACGCCGGCCGGTTCGAAGCTGCTGAAGACGCTCATCGACACGCAGCAGCGCATCAACAACGTGCTGTTCGAAGGCGTGACGAAAACCGAATTCAAGGCACTCTGCTCGGTGATCGACCGCCTCGTCACCAACGGCGACCGGGCGACGCTCGATCTCGCGCACCTGATCGCGCGCCAGGAAAAAGGCTGACGCACGCCGGCCGCAGGCCGGCGCGATGCGTCGGCGCACGCTCGCTCAGTGCGCGGCCCACTCGATCGTATCGAGATCGACCCCTTCCAGATGCATGTCCCACAGCGGGCTCAGCGCGCGCAGCTTGCCGACCGTGTCGCGCACTTGCGCGATCACGCTGTCCACTTCGGCTTCGGTCGTGAAACGGCCGAGCGTGAAGCGGATCGAGCTGTGCGCGAGTTCGTCGCTGCGGCCGAGCGCGCGCAGCACGTACGACGGCTCCAGCGATGCCGACGTGCACGCGGAGCCTGACGATACCGCGACGCCCTTGATGCCCATGATCAGCGACTCGCCTTCGACGAAGTTGAAGCTGACGTTCAGGTTGTGCGGAATCCGGTGTGCCAGATCGCCGTTCACGTAAACCTCGTCGAGCGTCGACAGTCCGGCCAGCAGCCGGTCGCGCAATGCACCGACGCGGCGGCTTTCTTCTCCCATCTCTTCCTTCGCCAGCCGAAACGCTTCGCCCATGCCGACGATCTGGTGCGTCGGCAGCGTGCCGGAACGCATGCCGCGCTCGTGGCCGCCGCCGTGCATCTGCGCTTCGATGCGCACGCGCGGCTTGCGGCGTACGTACAGCGCGCCGATCCCCTTCGGGCCGTACACCTTGTGCGCGGTCACCGTCAGCAGATCGACGTTCAGCGCATTCACGTCCACCGGAATCTTGCCGGCCGCCTGCACGGCGTCGCAGTGGAACACGATGCCGCGCGCGCGGCACAGCGCGCCGATGTCGGCCACCGGCTGGATCACGCCCGTTTCGTTGTTCGCGAGCATCACCGACACCAGGATCGTGTCGGCGCGCAGCGCCTGCTGCAGCGCGTCGAGGTCGAGCAGGCCGTCTTCCCGCACATCGAGGTACGTGACGTCGAAGCCCTGGCGTTCGAGTTCGCGGCACGTATCGAGCACGGCCTTGTGCTCGGTCTTCACCGTGACGAGGTGTTTGCCCTTGCCCTGGTAGAAGTGCGCGGCGCCCTTGATCGCGAGGTTGTTGCCCTCGGTTGCACCTGATGTCCACACGATTTCACGCGGGTCTGCGCCGAGCAGCGCGGCGACGTGCGCACGCGCTTCCTCGACGGCCTGCTCGGCCTCCCAGCCGTAACTGTGGCTGCGCGAAGCCGGGTTGCCGAACTGCTCGTGGAGGAACGGCACCATTTTGTCGACCACGCGCGGATCGACGGGCGTCGTCGCGCTGTAGTCCATGTAGATCGGACGGGATTGCATCGAAAGGACTCCGGAAAACGGCGTCTCTCGCGGGTCGCGAAAGCCGGGGGATACGGTTGCCGCAGTGTACGTGGACATTCACGGGCGTCACGCAACATCCATCCCGCCAGTAGGGTTGTCTTTTAAACAAAGCTTTCAAGATCAGGGTTTACGACAGCTTGAAGCCGCCTTTGTGTTTACATTTAATAAAAGCTAAATAATAAAGCTAAATTACGGTGCTTTGTTGAGACGGATTCCGTGGCGGAATCCGCGATGCAACTCAAGGAGGACGAGATGAGCGAAAACCATGCCGGCGCCGACGCGGGTGCCGACGAGCAACGGCGCTTTCGCACCGCGCTGTCGATGTTCGCGACGGGCGTCGCGGTGATTACCGCACCGCGCAAGGAGGGGATGCCGATCGGCATCACGGTCGCGTCGTTCAATTCGGTGTCGCTGGATCCGCCGCTGATCCTGTTCTCGGTCGATCGCCGCAGCCTGAGCCTCGGCGACCTGGCCGGCGCGGACGGCTACGCGGTCAACGTGCTCGACGAGACGCAGCAGCACCTGTCGAACTGCTTCGCGAAAGCGAACGGCGACAAGTGGGGCTGGCGCACCGACGCGGAAGACGACGGTGCGGTGCTGCTGCCCGACGCGCTCGCGACGTTCGAATGCGAACCGTATGCGCAGTACGACGGCGGCGACCACGTGATCTTCGTCGGCCGCGTGACGCGGCACCGCGCGCGCTCGGAAGGGCGCCCGCTGATCTTCTTCGGCGGCCGTTACCGTGCGCTCGATGCGCATGCGCCGTCCGCGTGAACGCAACCCACGTTTCATTCCACCCAGGAGCACACCATGATCAAGAACGGGACTCAGCACATTGCGTCGCTGCGCGACGGACGGCAGGTCTACCTGAACGGCCAGCCGGTCGGCGACGTGACCGCGCATGCGGCATTCCGCAATTCGATCCGCAGCTACGCGAGCCTGTACGACTACCAGGCGCGGGACGAAAACGTCGAGAAGATGACGTTCGCATCACCCGATACGGGCAATCGCGTCAGCCGGATCTGGCAGCTGCCGACGTCCTATGACGAGCTCGTCGAGCGCCGTGCCGCGCTGGAGGCGTGGTCGGAGCTGCATTACGGCTTCATGGGCCGCTCGCCCGACCACGTCGCATCGTGCCTGGCGGGCATGGTCATGGGCGCCGACGTGTTCGAGCAGTACGACCCGGCGCGTGCGGGTGCGCTGCGGGATTACTACCGGTATGCACGCGACAACGACCTGTTCCTGACCTACGTGATCGTGAATCCGCAGGCGAACCAGTCGAAGGCCGCGCACGAGCAGGAGGACAAGTACCTCGCGGTCGGCATCGTCGATCAGGATGCCGAGGGCATCACGGTACGCGGCGCGAAGATGCTCGCGACGAGCGGGATCATGGCGAACGAGGTGTTCTGCAGCTGCATCCAGCCGTTGCGCGAAGGCGACGAGATGTACGCGCTGTCGTTCGCGGTGCCGATGAACGCGAAGGGCATGAAGATCATGTCGCGCAAGTCGTACGAGGAAAACGCGACGTCGGTGTTCGACAACCCGCTGTCGAGCCGCTTCGACGAGAACGACGCGGTGCTGTACTTCGACGACGTGAAGGTGCCGTGGGAGCGGATCTTCGTCGCCGGCAACACCGCGATGTGCGCGAAGCAGTTCCATGCGACGCCGGCCCACGTGTATCAGAACTATCAATGCCAGGTACGCCTGATGACGAAGCTGCGCTTCCTCGTCGGGCTCGGCCTGAAGATCTCCGAGGTCAACGGCACGAACGCGTTCCCGCAGGTACGCGAGACGCTGGGCCAGCTCGCGGCCGAAGCATCGATGGTCGAGGCGTGGGTCTACGGGATGGAAGCGAAGGGCACCGTCGTCAACGGCTTCTACGTGCCCGACCGCAACATGCTGTACGGCTCGCAGGTCGTCACGCAGCAGCTCTATTCGAAAGTGCTCAACACGCTGCGCGAGCTCGCCGGTGGCGGAATGATCATGCTGCCGTCCAGCGTGCGCGACTTCGAGAACCCCGACCTGCTGCGCATCATCGAGAAGACGCAGAAGTCGCCGGTGTGCTCGTCCGAGGATCGCGTGAAGTTCTTCAAGCTCGCGTGGGACGCGGTCGGCTCCGAATTCGCATCGCGCCACAACCAGTACGAACTGTTCTACGCCGGCGCATCGTTCGTCACGAAGGGCCATGCGTACCGCACGTACGACTGGCAGCGCGCGTCGCATCTGGTCGATTCGATGCTCGGCAGCTATTCGCTGAGCCAGGAACTGTCGACGCCGCGCGCCGCGTGACGTACCGCACCTGCACCTACTTCACCCGCTATCGTATTCAGGAGAGACAAGATGGCCATCAACAAGCTTCACGACGAATTCCACACGCTGGACATGCAGCGCGACTGGCGGCTGCCGGAGGGCTATGACCCGGCGTCCGGCGCACAGGAGCTGATCCTGTCCGGTGCGCTCGACACCGAGCGCAAGCGCGGCAGCCGCACGCGCCTGCTGCGCCTGCCGGCGGGGCTGCATACGAAGAAGCCGTTCGTGCACGACTACTGGGAAGAGGTGTTTCTCGTCGAAGGCGACCTCACTGTCGGCAACGACGAGCACGGCAACGGCGGCACGCCGTTCAAGGGCTACACGTACGCGGTGCGTCCGCCCGGCGCGTGGCACGGCCCGTTCAAGTCGAACGGCGGCTGCGTGCTGCTCGAGATCCACTACTACGACCCGGCGTAAGCGCGACCGATCAACGACAGACGGCGGGCGGCGGCGCATCGTGCGTGCGCGGCCCGCGACGAGGAGCATTCGATGAAAACCATCACGTTCGCGATCGACGGTCGCGACGGCCGCACCGAGCGCGCGATCGCGATCGACACGCTCGTGATCGCGGGCTGGACCGGCCGCGACACGGTCGCCATGGAGAAGCACATCCGCGAGCTGGAAGCACTCGGCGTGAAGCGCCCGGCGGCGACACCGGTGTTCTACCGTGTCGCGGCCGACCGCCTCGATCCGTCGCCCGCGATCCAGGTATCGGGCGGGCAGAGCAGCGGCGAAGCGGAATTCGTGCTGGTGCGCGACGGCGGCGAGACCTTCGTCGGGATCGCATCCGACCACACCGACCGCGAGGTCGAGACGTACGGGATCACCGTGTCGAAGCAGATGTGCGGGAAGCCGTGCGCGAACACGCTGTGGAAGTTCGACGACGTGGCCGGCCACTGGGATCAGCTCATGCTGCGCGCGTATGCGACGATCGACGGCGAACGCGTGCTGTATCAGGAAGGCAAGGTGACCGCGATGCGCGCACCGGACGATCTGCTCGCGCAGTTCGCACGTCACGATGGCCGCTTCGAGGACGGTACCGCGATGCTGTGCGGCACGCTGGCCGCGATCGGCGGCATCCGGCCGGCCGAGCGGTTCGAGGTCGAGCTGGAAGATCCGGTGCTGGGCCGCACGATCCGGCATGCGTATGCGGTGGACACGCTGCCCGTCGCGGGCTGACGCCGTCGACGCGTACGCACTCAGGCGCGGCAGATCGCGATGATCTCCGCGCTGGCCGCCGCGTCGAACGGTGCGCGCTGCCAGTCGCCATACCAGTCGGCCGACGCGAATCCGGCGGCCGTCACGCGCGCCTGCAATTCGGGATGGGCGATGAAGCGCAGCCGGCTCGTGTTCGTCAGCACCGTGCCGTCGCGGCGGAAGCGGTAGTGCGTGTCGAACGTCACGACCGCGTCGTCGACTTCACGCACCGCGTGATGGAGCTCGACGCCGCCGAGCTCGCGCGATTCGACGTAGCGTGCGGAATGCTCAGGCGTCCATGCCCGCCAGGGCTCGGTGCGCGGGTTGCGGGTGTCGAACAGGAAGCGGCCGCCGTCGGCGAGCACGCGCCGCACGCCGCGCAGCGTCGCGTCGATTTCGTCATCGGTCAGCAGGCACTGGAACGCGTGCCCGGTCATCACGACCGCATCGAACGGTGCGCCGGGCGGCAGGCCATCGAGCGCGCATGCGAGCCAGCGGACGGTGTCGGCGCCCGGCTGGCGTCGTGCGTAATCGATCATCGCCGGTGCGGGATCGATCGCGACGACGTCATGCCCGGCTGCCGCGAGCCGGCGCGCGAACGTGCCGGTGCCGCAGCCGAGATCGAGAATGCGTTGTGGCGCGACGCCGATCATGGCCGCATAGAACGCGAAATCCTGATCGCCCGCGTTGAACAGGTCATAGATCGCGACGAGGCGCGAATCGGTATAGAGGCAGTCGGTGTCGGCGGGCATGGGCGGGCGGCGCGTCAGCGTTTGCCGACGGGCTTCAGTGCCGACCGGAACCGCAGGTACGAACGCGCTTCGGCCTGCAGCGCGTCGTAGGGCATGGCCATCCAGCCCCTGATCTCGGCGAGCGCATCGCGCCCGGCCGCCCGCACGTCGGTGCTCGCGGCCTGCGCGTCCGGATTGCCGGCCACGTCGTTGCCGCAGAACGCGGCGTCGTCGCACGGCCGCGTCGTCGTTTGCGTGAACACGGTCTTGCCGTCGCGGAAGTACCGGTCCCAGTGCGTATTGAAGTCGACCAGGCCTTTCTGCGTCTCCAGGAAGTAGTCGATGTCGGCCGTGTAGCCGACGAGCGCATCGTCGAAGAACGTCCATCGCTCGGTGCGGATCGGCAGGGTGCCCCTGACCGGATGGGCATTGTCGAAGCGCATGCGGATCTCGAGCTGCCGGTACGGGCCGAATTCGATCAGGTACGCATCGGGGCCTTCGTCGTTGCGCTGGTACCAGCGTGTCATCGCGGGCGTCGGGACGACGGGCCCCGACAGCAGCGTGGCGCCGTCCTGATGGTCGAGGTCGAGCCCGACCTGCGCGGCGGCGATCCGGCCGGGCGGCAGCCGGCCCGGCGCGGCAGGCGTGCTGATGCCGGGTGTCACGTCGACCCCGCGAAGGGCGTTGGCCGCGGCGTCCGACAGCGGGCAGCGTGCGCTGCCGATCAGCGACACGCGCGGCGAGCCGGTCGTCAGCGTGACGACGATCGGGATGCCGACGTCGGGCACGCCGGACGGCATGACCGTCTGCAGGCAGTCCTGCACGTCGCGCGGGTCGCGGGCGACATCGTGATCCTCGAAATACACCGCGTATTCGAGGTTCGGCTCGCCGCCGGTCGGCAGCCCGGTGTCGGGCTGGCGGGCGCGCGCGAGCAGCGCGTGGTAGCCCGGCTGGCGTGTCAGCGCATCCGGCGACAGCGACATCAGGAACGACGCGATCGAATAGCCGCCGTCGAGCCGGTGCGGCAGGTCGAAGCTGATCGTGCGTCGCGTGTCGGGGCTGCCGCGCGGGGTCACGTGGGCGGGGATGTGGCGCATCGCTTCGTCGACGTGCTGCACCCACTGCGGATCGGGGATGCAGCCGAGGCCCGAACTGCACGACAGCAGGCTGTACGAGGTGGTCGTGCGCGTGTAGCGCGCGACGATCTCCACGCTGTCGGGCAGCCGGTTGCGCAGGTCGGCGTTTTCTTCCGGCGTGAGGAACGGCATGTAGAGATCGCTGAGTGCGATCGTCACGTGCGACGTGCCGGGCGGCGCCAGGACGTCGCGCGGCTTCGGGTCGCGTGGCGTCAGCAGCCAGCCGGCGGCCAGCACGAACGCCGCGACGATCGCGAGCATCCAGGCGGTGCGCCGGAGCGCGCGCTTGCGCGGGGTGCGAAGGGGGGCGGCCATGTATCCGATCGGGGTTGCCGGTTGTCGTCGTGTTGTTGTTGTCCGGTCTGCCGGCGCTCGCGAGGACCGCCGCCGGGCCTAGCGCTGCTGCACCGCCACGCGCAGCCCGAGCGCGATGAAGATCGAGCCGATGATCTTGCCCTGCCAGCGGGTGAGCCACGTGAGCCGCTTCACGATGCGGCCGAGCGGGCGGATCGAGCACGCGATCAGCGTCGTGTAGAGCGAGCTGAGCACGACGAAGATCAGCCCGAGCACCGCGAACTGCACGAACGTCGAGCCGCGCTCCGGATGCACGAACTGCGGCATGAACGCGAGGAAGAACAGCGCGGTCTTCGGATTCAGCACTTCGGCGGGAATGGCCTGCAAGTACGCCTTGAGCGGCGTGACGGGCGACACTTGCGGCAGCGACGGATCGGAAGCCTTCTCCAGCAGCGCGCGCACGCCGAGATAGATCAGGTACGCGGCGCCGACCAGCTTCACGACGTTGAACGCGAGCGCCGACGTCATCAGCAGCGCGGACAGCCCGACGGCCGCGAACAGCGTATGCACGAAGTCGCCGCTCGCGACGCCGAGGCCGGTCAGGATGCCGGTCTTGCGCCCGCCCTGCACGGTGCGGCTCAGCACGAGCAGCACGGCGGGGCCGGGGATCAGGAACAGGCCCAGAACGACGGCCGTGAAGGTGGTCAGCGTGGTCAGGTCGAACATGGCGGCTCCGGCAGGTTGGCGCAGCGGCGGGGGATCGGGGCATTGTATTCGGTTCGGCGCGCGGCCGCTGACGCGGCCCTCGAACCGCTCCTTGAACCGTCAGGCCGTGCCGGCGCCTTTCTGGTATAAGCACGAAAGGGCGCGCGGGCACGGCGTCCTGTCTCTTCCACTGCCTGACCTTCCATGCGCGAGCTTCCACCGATCACCGATCCGGCCGCGGACGCCGACGTCTATCACGTGCCGCGTCCGCTCGTCGTGTTCGGCGGCTCGGTCGTCGAGCCCGAATGGCGGCTGGAGCGGCACAGCCATCGCCAGGCGCAGCTGCTCTACACGCTCAGCGGTGTCATCTATTGCGAGATCGACGGCGGCGTATGGAGCGCGCCGCCGCAATGCACGGTCTGGATTCCGGGCGATGTCCCGCATGCGGCGCGCGGCTCGGCCGGCGCGACTTTCTACGCGGTGCTGGTCGAACCCGATGCGGCGCTCGACCTGCCCGGGCGCTGCTGCACGCTGGCCATGTCGCCGCTGCTGCGCGAACTGCTGTTGAAGGCGGCGAGCTTCCCGAACCTGTACGACGTCAACGGGCCGCAAGGGCGGCTGGTGGCGACGCTGCTCGACGAGCTCGTCGCGGCGCCGGTCGAGGATCTGTACCTGCCGATGCCGGCCGACCGCCGGCTGCGCAAGCTGATCGATCATCTGCTCGACGATCCGGCCGACAAGTCGTCGCTGCCCGAACTCGCGCGGCGCGCGGGCATCAGCGAGCGCAGCCTTACGCGGCTCGCGACGAAGGAACTCGGGATGAGCCTCGGCGACTGGCGCCGGCGGCTGCACGTCGCGCTGTCGCTGCGGATGCTGACGACCGGCCGCCGCGTGCACCAGATCGCGATCGACCTCGGCTACGAGAGCGCGAGCAGCTTCGTGACGATGTTCCGCAAGGCGACCGGCAAGCCGCCGACGCAATTCCTGAGCGACCGGCGACGCTGAACGGCCGGCCGCGCGCCCGCGCACGATTGGCCGGATTGAGAAAGTGGTTGGCCGGGACGAGAAATGACGCATCGGGTCTCGATCCATAAAATGAGAATCGTTCTCATCTGGAGGCCAACATGCAAATCATCACGACCGAGTTCCCGTTCGTCTGGCTGCGTTACAGCGGCTCGACCGATACCGATCCCGCCCTCCTGCTTGCCGAACTCGACGCGTTGCTGGCGCGTCGCGAACGCTTCGTTCTTCTGACCGACGATGCGCCGTCGGGCGACGATCGCGCCGGCCACGATCACGATCACGAGATGCGCAAGCAGCTCGCGAAGTGGAGCAAGGCCAACCGCGCGCAGTCGCGCGAATGGATCCCCGCGATGATCGCGATCGAGCCCGATGCGGCGCGGCGCGTGGCGCTCAACGCATTTTCGGGCGCGTTCGAGAAGGTCTGGGGTTATCCGCTGAAGGCGGCGGTGAGCCGAGACGACGCGCTGGCGCTCGCGCAACGGCTGCTCGCCGAACCCGCGCGCAGCGTCGCGGCGGCGAACGCCTGAACCGGCGGCCGCGCCGACCGCGCGGCCTTCGTCGACATCGACACGCAGGCACGGTGCGCGAATGCGCGCACCGCGGCATGTCGCAACCATGCAGGGGTGTCCGGTGGACAATCCGATCCGCGCGATGCGCATCTTCACGCGCATCGTCGAAATGAACAGCTTTACGCGCGCGGCGCAGGCGCTCGGCATTTCGCGCGCCACCGCGACGCGGACCGTGCAGGAACTCGAATCGGCGCTCGGCATGCCGCTGCTGGTGCGCACGACGCGCGCGCTGCGGGCGACGCCCGAAGGGGATGCGTATTACCGGCGCTGCGTGAGCATCACGGCGGACGTCGACGAGCTCGAAGCCAGCATCCGCGGCGCCGCGCTGCATCCGAGCGGGCCGCTGCGCGTCGAGCTGCCGGCGTCGGTGGCGGGCGCGATCGTGCTGCCGGCGCTCGGCGAATTCCACGCACGGCATCCCGATCTCGAGCTGATGCTGGGCGTGGCGGTGCGAGCGGGCGATCGCATCGGCGATGCGATCGACTGCAGCATCCGGCTCGGGGCGTTGCCCGATTCGTCGCTCGTCGCGCGCCGGCTCGGCTCGTTCGAGCGCGTGACCTGCGCGAGCCCCGCGTATCTCGATCGCGTCGGGGTGCCGCGCACGCTCGACGATCTGGCCGCCCATCGCGCGGTAATCGGCGCGTCCGTTTCCGGGCAGCGTTCGGCCGAGCTCGAATTCGTGGTGGACGACGCGGTGCGCAAGGTACGGCTCGACGGCATCGTCAGCGTGGACGACGAGCAGGCGTATCTTGCGTGCGGGCTGCACGGCCTCGGGCTGATCCAGCCGACGCGCGTCGCCGCGCAGCCGCTGATCGAGGCCGGGCGGCTGCGGGAAGTGCTGCCGCGCTGGCAACCCGATGCAGTCGCCGTGTCGGCCGTCTATGTGAAGCGCCCGCACGTGTCGCCCGGCGTGCGGGCGTTCGTCGACTGGATCGCCGAGCGTTTCGTGCAGGCCGTGCACGAGCGGGAAGGGTTGGTGGCGGCGGGGGCGGTCGGGTGGCGGCCGGCGTTGCAAGCCGGTGTGACGCGTGAGCGGGAGGACGCGGGCGGCCGGGTGGTCGAGCGACGCGATGGGCGGCACGAGTCCGTTGCCGGCAGCGCGCGTGTGACCCCTGCGCCGGTCGATCTCGAACACGTCGCGCTGGCCGCGGTGAGCTGAATGACCGGCGGCGTGGCCGCCACCGCGTTACGCGCCTTTCAGGCGCCCCAGTTCTTCCGCCAGAAAATCGACGAACGCGCGAATCCGCGTGGACATCTGGTGACGCTGCGCATATACCGCGTAGATATCGGCGCTCGGCGTTTCATGATCGGGCAACACGACGACCAGGCGGCCATCCGCGAGGTAGTCGCGCAGATCCCATTCCGCACGCATCAGGATGCCGTGCCCGTCGAGCGCCCACTTCACCGCGATCTCGCCGTCGTTCGTCGTCAGGTTGCCGTTGATCCGAACGGCTTCCGTGTGGCGTGCCGCGCCGCGCCCGCTCGTCAGGCGCCAGATTCCATACCCCTCGTCGCCTTGCCGGATGCCGATGCAGTTGTGCCGCGTCAGGTCGTGCGGCGTGCCGGGTGTGCCGTGCCGCGCGAGATACGCGGGCGTTGCGCACAGCAGCCGCCGGTTCGGCGCGAGCCGCCGCGCGACGACGCGCGTGTCGGGCGGCTCGCCGAAGCGGATGCACACGTCGAACGCGTCGTCGGTGAGCGGCGGCGGCATCACCGACAGCTGCAGCTGCACCGTCACCTCCGGATAGCGCGCGACGAAACGCGAGATCGCGGGGCCGACGTGGCTGCGCCCGAATCCGAGCGTCGCATTCACGCGCAGCAGCCCTTTCGGGCGCTGCTTCGCGCTGCCGAGCAGCTCGCCGAGTTCGTCCATCTGGTCGAGGATCCGGCGCGCGTAGTCGAGATACACGTCGCCTTCAGGCGTCAGCATCATCCGCCGCGTCGTGCGGTTGACGAGCGTCACGCCCGCGCGCCGCTCCATCTGCGTGAGCCGCTTGCTGACGGCCGCCGCGGTCAGCCCGAGTTCGCGCGCGGCCGCGCTCAGGCTGCCCGACGCGGCCAGCGTCGAGAAGAAGCCGAGATCGGCCGGCTGGACGGTATCCGCCATGACGGGATTCGTGAATTTAAGTTAAAGATGCTTTGAGTATAGCCCCGGTTTCTACATTGCTGGTTCGGTAAAGTGCGTTCACGCTCACGATCAATCGAGGATCTCCGCATGAAGACCTACCGTATCGCAACGATTCCCGGCGACGGCATCGGCAAGGAAGTGGTGCCGGCCGGCAAGCAGGTGCTGGAAGCGCTGGCTCGCGGCAGCGACCGTTTTGCCTTCGAGTTCGAGGATTTCGACTGGGGCGCCGACTACTACCGCCAGCACGGCGCGATGATGCCGGCCGACGGCCTCGACGCGCTGCGTGGCAAGGACGCGATCCTGTTCGGCTCGGCGGGCGATCCGGACGTGCCTGACCACGTGACGCTGTGGGGGCTGCGCCTGAAGATCTGCCAGGGCTTCGACCAGTACGCGAACGTGCGCCCGACGCGCATCCTGCCGGGCATCGACGCGCCGCTGAAGCGCTGCGGGCCGGACGACCTGAACTGGGTGATCGTCCGCGAGAACTCCGAAGGCGAATATGCGGGCGTCGGCGGCCGCGTGCACCAGGGCCATCCGATCGAGGCCGCGACCGACGTGTCGATCCTCACGCGCGCCGGCGTCGAACGCATCATGCGTTTCGCGTTCCGGCTCGCGCAGTCGCGGCCGCGCAAGCTGCTGACCGTGATCACGAAGAGCAATGCGCAGCGGCACGCGATGGTGATGTGGGACGAGATCGCGAAGCAGATTGCGCAGGAATTCCCCGACGTCACGTGGGACAAGGAGCTCGTCGACGCGGCGACCGCGCGCATGGTCAACCGGCCGGCTTCGCTCGACACGATCGTCGCGACCAACCTGCACGCGGACATCCTCAGCGATCTCGCCGCCGCACTCGCCGGCAGCCTCGGCATCGCGCCGACCGGCAACATCGATCCCGAGCGCCGCTATCCGTCGATGTTCGAACCGATCCACGGTTCCGCATTCGACATCATGGGCAAGGGGCTCGCGAATCCGGTCGGCACGTTCTGGTCGGTCGTGATGCTGCTCGAGCATCTCGGCGAGACGGGTGCGGCCGCGCGCGTGATGCAGGCGATCGAGGCCGTGACGGCCGACCCGTCGCTGCATACGCGTGACCTCGGCGGCAGCGCGACGACCGCGCAGGTGACGGCGGCTGTTTGCGAGCGCGTCGCGCACGCGGCGGTCGCGGCCTGACGACCCGGCGGGCGGCGCGCAAGCGTCAAGCGGCGCACGGCCGGTTCATCGCCCCGGACTTTCCTGCCCGAGACTCGCGCATCCGACGCGAGCCGGGCGCCGGCCGCCTGCTTCATCGTGGCGCCGGCGAGCATTCACAGACAGAGCACGGCTCGACCTCGAAGGAGGAGACACATGCAAGCGGATCTGGAAACCCGCGTCGCGCGGAAACTGATGTGGCGCATCATTCCGTTCGTGATGCTGCTTTACTTCGTCAGCTTTCTCGATCGCGTCAATGTCGGCTTCGCCGCGATGACGATGAACAAGGCGATCGGCCTGTCGCCGACCGCGTTCGGGTTCGGCGGCGGCCTGTTCTTCATCGGCTACTTCCTGTTCGAAGTGCCGTCCAACCTGATCCTCCACCGTGTCGGCGCGCGCATCTGGATCGCACGCGTGATGATCACGTGGGGGATCGTGTCGGCCGTCTCCGCGTTCGCGGCCGGGCCGACGAGCTTCTACGTGCTGCGCTTCCTGCTCGGCATGGCCGAAGCCGGATTCTTCCCCGGCATCATCCTGTACCTGAGCCTGTGGTTCCCCGCGAAGCAGCGGGCGGTCGCCGCCGCGTGGTTCATGGCGGCCGCGCCGATCTCGACTGCGATCGGCTCGCCGCTGTCGGGCGCGATCATGCAGATGCCGCCGATGTTCGGGCTCGCCGACTGGCAGATGCTGTACGTCGTCGAAGCGCTGCCGGCGGTCGTGCTCGGTTTCGTCGTGCTGAAGTGCCTGACCGATTCGCCGTCGAAGGCCGCGTGGCTGCGGGCCGACGAGCGCGACTGGCTGATCGCGAAGCTGAAAACGGAAGCCGACGCGCGTCACACGCATGCGGGGCACACGGCCGGCGCGTGGCAGGCGCTGCGCGATCCGCGTGTCCTGGCGCTCGCGCTGATCTATTTCGGCACGTCGGCGGGGCTCTATACGCTCGGACTGTGGGCGCCGCTGATGGTCAGGCAGTTCGGCTTCACCGCGCTGCAGACCGGCTTGCTGACCGGCATCCCGAGCATCGCCGCGGTGGTTGCGATGATCGTGTGGGCGCGGCATTCGGATCGCACCGGCGAGCGCACGTGGCACGTCGTGATTCCATGCGTGCTCGCGTGCATCGGCTTCGTGTTCGCGGGGCAGGCGAGTACCGCGTTGCTGACCGTGCTCGCGCTGGTGGTCGTCAACATCGGGATCAGCGCCGCGAAGGCGCCGTTGTGGGCGATGCCGAGCGCGTTCCTGTCCGGCGCCGGCGCGGCGGCGGGGATCGCGATGATCAACTCGATCGGCAATCTCGGCGGGTTCGTCGGGCCGTTCGCGATCGGCTGGCTGAAGCATGTGACGGGCGGGTACGCGGCGGGGCTCTACGTGGTGGCCGGCACGCTCGCGGTGTCGGCAATCGTCACGCTGATGCTGAGTCGCAAGAGTGCGAGGGAAGCGGTCGTGCCGGGCGTGCGGCATCACTCGTAAGCGCGGGATGTGTGCGAACAAGCCGGGCGGATACGCGTTACGCGCCCGCCCGGCTTCATGCGTCGCGACGTGCGATCAACTTCAGCTGTGCGTGAGCGTCAGCGCGTAGAACTTCACGACAGTGCCGGGCGTCGTCAGCGGCGTGCCGGACACGGCCGTCTGGTCGTAGTCGCCCGCCTTGAAGTAGAAGCTCTCGCCGTCGAAGCTCGAATCCATCGTGAAGGTCTTGGTCGTGCCGTTCGCGGTGACGGTGATCGTCGTACCGCTCAGGCTCATCGCGTAGCTGAACTTCTTGCCGACACCGACCGTCGTGATCGGCGTGGTCGTCGACTTGCCGCCCTGGTTGGTGCTTTCGAGCAGCAGCTGCACGACGCCGCCGGACGTGAATTGCAGTTCGCACAGCGGCTTGCTCGGGCCGGTGCCCTGGAAGATCTGGCCGATCGTCGTGTGATCGGGTACCTGCGTGACGGCCACCGTCGCATTCAGCCGGTTGGTGCCGGAGGTCGGCCAGATCGCGTTCTCGCGCAGCTCCGTGCGAGGATGCAGCGAGCCCGACGTCGTCCAGCCTTGCGTCGGGTCCATCATCACCATCGAGCCGTCGCTGCCGTCCGTGTAGAAATACGTCGGGTTCACGTAGCCGCCCGCGAGCGACGAGCCGCTCACCGTGTCGACCTTGCCGGACGAGCCGGTCGGCAACTGCAGCGTGAACGGCGCGAGGTTGAAGTTCGACCCGGGCGGGTTCGACGGGCTGAGCGCCATCGCGGTGGCCTGTTGAAGTGCAGCGGCGGCCGGGCTGGCCGGGTCGTCACCGCCGCAGGCGGACAGGAATGCAACGGACAGAACGGCGACGACGCACGGGATGATCCTGTTCTTCATGGTGTCTCTCTCTGATGGTCCGTGGCGGGGCGCCACGTCGTGGATAACGTTTTCCTTCCTGGGTTGATTGTGCCGTGTGATGCCGGCATGCAGCGAGCGCAACTCGCCGATTGGCGCCGACGTGCGTGCGCGGATGCCGGTGCAGGTGCAGGCGCTACGCCGCCGTCGCCGCGAGCTTCTGCACGATCCGCGCCGCACATGCATCGGGCGTCGCACCGGACGTATCCAGCACCATCTGGCTGAACGGTCGCGACGCATAGCCTTCGCGATACATCTCGGCGATCCGGTTGCGCTCCCAGTCGGTCAGCGCACGCGAGCCGCGATTCGACGCTGCGATCGCTTCGGGCGGCGCGAGCGTGACGACGAACAGCCGCGCATCACGCGCCGCGCACGCGGCGCGCAGCCGTTCGAATTCCGCTTCGCCGATCGGATAGGCGATGACCAGATGACGCTCGCGCGCATCGGCGATTTGCGTGACGAGGCGCTCGAGCGCGATCGCCCACTGCACGTCGAACGGCGCATCTTCAGGCGCATCGTGATCGTCGCCGTCGATGAAGCGCGCATCGGGCAGTGCGCGTGCGAGCGCGAGGCCGATCGTCGTCTTGCCGCTGTTGATCGGGCCGTTCAGGTGGATGACGGTCAGGGTGGTCATGAGTCAACGAAGCAATCGAACGACTCGCAGCTTGCCACGACTGGCGCGGCGGTGCAGTGCCGTTGGCGCGTCACGGTGTGATGCGTTTGCGGAGGGGGAAAGCGGGAGAGGGGGAGGAGCGGCAGGCTGAGTGCATGAAGAGGCATGACACACGCAACCTGCCCGACCGTGCCGCATGCAGCGATGCGGCACGGCGTCGAGCGAAACGACTTACTTGTCGTCGCCCTTGATCTGCGGCAGCGCCGACGTTTCACCCGGCGTCAGCAGCCCGACTTGCGAGTACACGCGCAGCTTGTCGCGCGTATCGGTGATGTCGAGGTTGCGCATCGTCAACTGGCCGATCCGGTCGCGCGGCGAGAACGTCGACGCCACCTTCTCCATCGACAGGCGTTCCGGCTGGTACGTGAGGTTCGGCGACTTCGTGCTCAGGATCGAGTAGTCGTTGCCGCGGCGCAGTTCGATCTTCACTTCGCCGGTGATCGCGCGTGCGACCCAGCGTTGTGCCGTCTCGCGCAGCATGATCGCCTGCGGGTCGAACCAGCGGCCCTGGTACAGCAGGCGGCCGAGGCGGCGGCCGTTCTCGCGGTATTGCTCGATCGTGTCTTCGTTGTGGATGCCGGTGACGAGACGCTCGTATGCGATGTACAGCAGCGCGAGGCCCGGGGCTTCGTAGATGCCGCGGCTCTTCGCCTCGATGATGCGGTTCTCGATCTGGTCGCTCATGCCGAGGCCGTGGCGGCCGCCGATGCGGTTCGCTTCCAGCAGCAGCTCGACCGGGTCGGCGAACTCGATGCCGTTCAGCGCGACCGGCTGGCCGGCTTCGAAGCGCACCGTCACTTCTTCGGCGGCGATCTTCACGTCGTCGCGCCAGAACGCGACGCCCATGATCGGGTTCACGATCTTGATGCCGCTTTCGAGGCTTTCCAGATCCTTCGCTTCGTGCGTCGCGCCGAGCAGGTTCGAATCGGTCGAATAGGCCTTCTCGGCCGACATCTTGTACGCGAAGCCGGCCTGGTTCATGAATTCGGACATTTCGGCACGGCCGCCGAGCTCGTCGATGAACGTCTGGTCGAGCCACGGCTTGTAGATCTTCAGATCCGGGTTCACGAGCAGGCCGTAGCGGTAGAAGCGCTCGATGTCGTTGCCCTTGTACGTGCTGCCGTCGCCCCAGATGTTGACGCCGTCTTCCTTCATCGCGGCGACGAGCATCGTGCCCGTCACGGCGCGGCCGATCGGCGTCGTGTTGAAGTACGTGACGCCGGCCGTCGTGATGTGGAACGCGCCGCTTTGCAGCGCTGCGATGCCTTCGGCGACGAGCTGCGCGCGGCAGTCGATCAGGCGGGCGCCGGCTGCGCCGTATTCGATCGCGCGTTTCGGGATCGCGTCGTAATCGTCTTCGTCGGGCTGGCCGAGGTTCGCCGTGTATGTGTACGGGACGGCGCCCTTCAGTTTCATCCAGTGCAGCGCGGCGCTGGTGTCCAGGCCGCCGGAGAAGGCGATACCGACCTTCTGGCCGGTCGGGAGGCTTTCGAGAATCGTGCTCATAGGAATTACCGTGGATTTGAAGCCGGTGGGATCGTATTTCGCGGAATATGCGAGTATCGGCTGTCCGGGAAGTTGGGGCAAGGGCTGATTTTCGTGCGAAACCGTCGTCGGGCCTGTCGCGGCGGGCCTGACGGGCGGTGAGCCAGGTGGAGAACGCCGCACGAAACGGCGCGGAATCACGGCCGGATCAGGGCGGGACCGACACGATCGCGGGCCGGGATACAGGGCCGGATCGGCCGGTGCGCCCGGCTGCTGCCAGCGGGATGCAGGGTCGTTGCGACGAAAGGAAAACGAAAGCATGGCGCGTGAAGCCTGGCATCCCGCGAACCTCAGATATTCCACGACTGCGCGGTGTCGAGCAGCTTCTCGCGCAACTGATCGACTTCGCCGGCCAGCTTGGCCGTGATCGACACGTAGCCGGACAACTGCGGCGGCGGCGTGTCGTGCAGCGGGTCGACCGGCCGGCGTCGCGCGGCGAGCCGGCTCGGCGTGCCGAACTTGAGCGCGCGGCTCGCGCCGACCAGCGTGTCGCGGATCCGCCGGTTCAACGTCTTCATCTCGACGCGCATGTATTCGCGGGCCGCCACGTCGTCGCGGGCCGGCACCGCGCTCGACAGGATCTCGAGATAGCCGATGCACAGGCGCAGGCTGCGCTGGATCGCCTCGAGCTGCGTCATCGACGTCTCGCATTCCTTCGACACCGACGGCATCAGCGAGCGCAGCTGCACGAGCAGCGTGCTCAGCGCGGCCATCTCCTTCAGGTGCGCGTCGTCGCTGATCCGGCGGTCGCCCGCGAGCCGCGCATGCACGGCCGCGCACGCGCGCAGCGCGTCGGCGAGCTTGTAGCGCCACGAGTAGGTCGCGTAGAGCGGCAGTGCGAACGAGAACGCCAGCGCGATCGCGATGCCGGTCAGCACGTTCACCGCGCGCCACAGGCCGTCGACGATCTCGTTGTCGCCGTGCCCGGCGACGATCACCATCGTGATCGCCGACAGCAGCGCGATGTAGCCGGCCTTGCCGATTGCGTGATACGCGCAGAAGCCGCACGCGACGGCCATCAGCAGGTAGATCGCGACGGGCGCGTGCACGACGGAATACAGCAGGATCAGCCCGAGCCCCGCGAGCGCGCCGATCGACGTGCCGAGCGCGCGCTCGGCCGCCTTCTTGCGGATGTTGCCGTGGTGTTGCAGCCCGCCGACGACGATCAGCACGGTGATCGTCGACCACTCGCCGTGCGGCACGCGCAGGCCGGTGGACAGCGCGATCGACACGAGAATCGCGAGCGCGACGCGTGCCGCATGGATCAGCTTCGCGTGCCGGTAGCGGCGGTACGGGTCGAGCAGCGGGCGCAGCGCGTTGCGCAGCAGGGTAGGGAGCGGGGCGGTCATGGCGGAGCGGGAGTGGCCGGAACGCGCACGGCGGCCCGCGCGGGCCGGCGCCGCGCCGCATGCGCAGCAGACGTAACGCTAGCCGAACGCGCGCGGGCTGTCCACGGCGCGGCAGGCCGTCGCGTCCGGTCGCGACGCATCACGGCGTCACGTCACGCGTCGGCCGTGCTCGGCTGCGCGTCCAGCACGCGGTTGCGGCCGGCGGACTTCGCGCGGTACAGCGCTTCGTCGGCGCGCCGCAGCAGCGTCGCCGCGTTCACCCGGCCGTCGGCGGCGGTGGCCGTGCCGATGCTGGCCGTGACGCGCCCGTACGGGCTCTTCACGTGTTCGATGCCGAGCCCCGCGATCGCGCGCCGGATGCCTTCGGCGACGGTGAACGCGCCTTGGGCGTCGGTGTCGGGCAGCGTGACGACGAATTCCTCGCCGCCGTAGCGCGCGACGTGATCGCTGTTGCGTCGCAGGCAGCGCGACGCGGATTGCGCGACCCGGCGCAGCACGTCGTCGCCGGCCGGGTGGCCGTAGTAGTCGTTGAATGCCTTGAAGTGATCGACGTCGACGAACAGCACGGACAGCGGGCGGCCGCTGCGCGCTGCGCGCTGCGTCTCCTTCGCGAGCACCGTGTCGAACGTGCCGCGGTTGTCGAGGCCCGTCAGCGAATCGGTATGCGCGAGCCGGTACAGCTTCGATTCGGCGATCTGCCGGCGCTTCAGCTCGCGCGACAGCGCCAGCGAGCCCCACGCGATGAATCCGGTGAACAGGCCCATCAGCACGACGGTCCAGACCGCGCGGTGGTGCCACGACGCGTAGATGTCGATCTCCGCGGGCGCGACGTCGACGATCAGCGGCAGGCCGGCGAGATGCTTGTAGACATAGATGCGCCGGACGCCGTCGATGGCGCCGACGCCGGTCAGCTCGCCGTTGCTGCTGCGCAGCGACTCGATGAACAGCGGCGAATCGTGCAGGTCGAGGCCGACCACGTGCGTGTCGTACGGCAGGCGCGACACCAGGGGGCCGCTGTCCTCGATGATCGCCGCGCTGCCGTGCCGGCCGACGGCGAGGCCGTCGAGCAGCGCGCGGAAGTAGTCGACGCTGAGCGTACCGACGACGATGCCGCCGAAGGTGCCGTCGGGCCGGTTGATCCGGCGGCTCAGCGCGATCGTCAGTGCGCCGCCGCGCAGCCGGGATGCGTAGGGCCGGCTGATGTAGAGGCCCTGCACGAGCCGGTCGCGGTGCACGGCGAAATAGTCGCGGTCGGCGAAATTGCCCTGCCGCGGGGGCGATGCGCTCGAATCGATCAGGATATTGCCGTGCGGATCCATCACG
Source organism: Burkholderia pulmonis (assembly GCF_984667975.1). Classification (NCBI taxonomy): domain Bacteria; kingdom Pseudomonadati; phylum Pseudomonadota; class Betaproteobacteria; order Burkholderiales; family Burkholderiaceae; genus Burkholderia; species Burkholderia pulmonis. The sequence continues at coordinate 2,554,796 of NZ_OZ480187.1, read as the reverse complement.
AAAATCGAGCCGAGATACTCGCCGGTCGCCGCGCGGTCGAACAGCAGGCGGTGGCGCTGGCGCGGCGGCAATGCCATCAGTTCCGGATCGGCGACGCCGTCGACGACGTTTTGCAGCGACAAATCGTAGAGTTCGATATTGCGCGCGATATCGCGTTCGATCAGCAGCATCAGGTTGCGCGCATTTTCGACCGCATGGTCATACGCGTCGCGTCGCGCTTCGATTAATAGCGACGTGGAAAGTCCCCAACTGAACATCAGCAGGACGATGCCCGCAACGAGTACGCCGCGGGGCGACAGAATGCGTGCCACGATCGACGCGGTATGGCGACGCAGCGTGGCGGGCAGCGGGAATGACTTCATCCTCGGGGGCGGCGGGCGGCGGATAGTCGCGTCGTTGGCGGTTCCGCGCGCTGATTATTTCGAATTAAACCGCATTATCTCGCGAATTCCTGAATTTCGCGTGCGCATGCAAAACATGCATGCGGATCCGGCGATTCGAAACGGTTACGCATGATTACCGCAATGCGCGCGGGTGATTTGATTTGAATCAATTACCAGTGTCGGTCTTTTTGTCTGATTAATGGTGTGTGGTTCGGTCGATTTTTCGTATTGAAGCGGTAATTGGCGGATCGGGACAGGATTGCGTGTTGCCCGGCTGCAATGAAAGGCGAATAACCCCGTATTAATCATGGTTTTTGCAGCAGCAGACGGCGGCGGCCGGGCCGATGCGGCCAACCCGTTGATTCTCCGAAATCTCCCGGGCGCCGACGGGCGTGCCGACCTGAACTGCCCCCATGGCGAATCAGGTAGAATCCGCGCTTCGCCGCAGGCGCCCGCCGCGCAACGCGTATCGGGGCCGCATCGAATGCATCGCAGGACGCCCACCGCGCTCCGATCCCGCATGCGCCGGCAACGGATGCCGGCCCGCTCAACGTTCGTCTCGTTTATGTCCGCCATTCCGAATTCCGACCCACCCGGTTCGTCCGCGAACCCACCCAAGCTTCATCGCGCGCTGAAGGCGCGCCACCTGACGATGATCGCCATCGGCGGCTCGATCGGCACGGGCCTGTTCGTCGCGTCCGGCGCGTCGATCTCGCAGGCCGGCCCCGGCGGCGCGATGGTCGCGTACATGCTGATCGGCCTGATGGTCTACTTCCTGATGACGAGCCTCGGCGAAATGGCCGCGTTCATGCCGGTGTCGGGCTCGTTCGCGACGTACGGCGCGAAATACGTGGACGAAGGCTTCGGCTTCGCGCTCGGCTGGAACTACTGGTACAACTGGGCCGTGACGATCGCGGTGGAACTCGTCGCCGCGCAGCTCGTGATGCACTACTGGTTTCCGGACGTGCCGGGCGTGTGGTGGAGCGCGGCCTTCCTCGGCGTGATGTTCCTGCTCAACGCGCTCACCGTGCGCGGCTTCGGCGAAGCCGAATACTGGTTCGCGCTGATCAAGGTCGTCACCGTGGTCGCGTTCATCGGCGTCGGCCTGCTGATGATCTTCGGCATTCTGAAGGGCGCGCCGAGCAATGGCTGGGGCAACCTGACGATCGGCGATGCGCCGTTCGCGGGTGGCCTGCCGGCGCTGATGGGCGTCGCGATGATCGCGGGCTTCTCGTTCCAGGGCACCGAGCTGATCGGCGTCGCGGCCGGCGAATCGGAGAACCCGCGCACGACGATTCCGCGCGCGGTGCGCCAGGTGTTCTGGCGCATTCTGCTGTTCTACGTGTTCGCGATCTTCGTGATCGGCGTGCTGATTCCCTATACCGACCCGAACCTGCTGAAGACGGACGTGACCGACATCGGCGTGAGCCCGTTCACGCTCGTGTTCCGCCACGCGGGCCTGGCCTTTGCGGCCGGCGTGATGAACGCGGTGATCCTGACGGCCGTGCTGTCGGCCGGCAACTCGGGCATGTACGCGTCGACGCGGATGCTCTACACGCTCGCGACCGAAGGCCGGGCGCCGAAGCTGTTCGCGAAGCTGTCGCCCGGCGGCGTGCCGCGCAACGCGCTGTACGCGACCACCGCTGTCGGCGCGCTGTGCTTCTTCACGTCGCTGTACGGCGACAAGACCGTGTACCTGTGGCTGCTGAACACGTCGGGGATGACGGGCTTCATCGCATGGCTCGGCATCGCGGTCAGCCACTACCGGTTCCGCAAGGGCTACGTGAAGCAGGGTTATTCGCTCGACCAGTTGCCGTACCAGTCGAAGTGGTTCCCGTTCGGCCCGCTGTTCGCGTTCGTGCTGTGTCTCGTGATCGCGCTCGGCCAGGATTACCAGGCGTTCCTCGCGAACCGGATCGACTGGGCCGGCGTGGCCGCGACCTATGTCGGCATTCCGCTGTTCCTCGTCGTGTGGCTCAGCTTCCGGTTCCTGAAGAAGAGCCACTTCGTGCGCTACGAAGACATGGAAATCGCGCCGTGGATCGCCGCGAGCCGCAACGCGCGGCAGCCGGTGGAGAACCGCGAAACCGCGGGCTGACCCACGCGCGGCAAGCGGCCGCGCGACAGTCGGCGAAACGACGGGAAGCCTTGCGCTTCCCGTTTTTTTTGCCCGGCTTTTGCCTGCGCGGGGTCAAAGCCGGTTATATTGCCCGACCCTACCGGGCCACGGCCCGGCCGGCGCGACAGGCGCGGCGCGGATCGGCATCCGGCGCACGCGACGCGCGGCGGCCGGCACAAGGCCCGGCGTTTTCATCGTTCCATCCGGGCCGGCACGGCCCGCGGAGCGCGCAACCCAGAGGAATCCATGAGCGCATCACCCGCCGAGCGGAAGGCCGGACCCGTTTCCATCGTGCGACTCGAAGCCGCGATCAATGCGTGGCGCGAAGTGTACCCGCCGGCGCCGGACGGCGAGGACGGCTACGCGCTCGACGCCGGCAGCAACTGCCTCGCCGAACTGTACGGCACGATGATCTGCTACCAGTTGCCGGACGTGCCGCTCGATTCGCTGAGCAACGAGCAGCGCGACGCGCTGTACGCGACCGAGGTGTGATGCGCGGCCGCGACGCCGCTGCGGTAGGGCGGCGATGAAACGACGGGAAGCTCGCGGGCTTCCCGTTTTGCTTTGGGGGCACGCAGCGGACGGGTGACGCGTGGCGGTTGGCGCCGCCTGCGGTATCGTGACGACATCGTCCGGCCGGGGTTGCGCGCCGGATCGCTGTCCGGGAGGCATCGAACATGGAGTTGAGACACCTCCGCTACTTCGTCGCAGTGGCCGAAGAGCGGAATTTCACGCGGGCGGCGGAACGGCTGCACATCGCGCAGCCGCCGCTGAGCCGGCAGATCCAGCAGCTCGAGGAGGCGCTCGGCGTGCCGCTGTTCGAGCGCAATGCGCGGCCGCTGAAGCTGACCGATGCGGGGCGTTTCTTTTATTCGCACGCGGTGCAGCTGCTCGCGCAGACGACCGAGCTCGAATCGATGACGAAGCGGGTCGGCAAGATCGAGCGCAGCATGTCGGTCGGTTTCGTCGGCTCGACGCTGTACGGGATGCTGCCGAAGATCATCCGGCGCTTTCGCAGCGAATATCCGGCCGTCGAGCTGAGCCTGCACGAGATGTCGACGATGGACCAGATCAAGGCGCTGAAGGAAGGGCGCATCGACGTCGGGTTCGGGCGCATCCGTCACGAGGATCCGAGCGTGCGGCGCGTCGTGCTGCGCGAGGAGCGGATGATCGTCGCGCTGCCGGTCGGCCATGTGCTCGACAGCGCGAAGCCGGTGCTGTCGCTGCACGATCTCGTGAACGACACGCTGATCATCTTTCCGAAGGCGCCGCGCCCGAGCTATGCGGACCAGGTGCTCGCCGCGTTCCACGATCGCGCGCTGCAGCCGCGCAGGATCTACGAGACGCGCGAGCTGCAGATCGCGCTCGGCCTCGTCGCGATGGGCGAGGGCGTGTCGGTCGTGCCGCACAGCGTGTACGGGCTGAAGCGCGACGACATCAGCTACAAGCCGCTCGACGATCCGAATCTCGTGTCGCCGATCATCATGAGCATGCGGATGCTCGACGAATCGGAGGACATCCGCGCGATGCAGGCGCTGATCTACCGGCTGTACGACGAATCGCAGATGGAGTACCTGCCGCCGCAGCCCGAATGAACGCGCGGGCGGTAGGGGCTTGCTTGACGCTGCGCGCGCCGGCGGGCCACCATGCCCGGATTCAATGCGGCCGCCGACGTGCGGCCGCTTTCATGCAGACGACCGACACATGACCGATATCGTGACCGAGGAGACAACCGTCGAGACGCCGCAAGGGCGTCTCTTTGCGAAACGCTGGCGTGCGCAACCGGCGCACGATGCGGCCGCGCCCATCGTGCTGCTGCACGATTCGCTCGGCTGCGTCGACCTGTGGCGCGATTTCCCCGCGCAACTCGCCCGTGCCGCGCAACGCGACGTGATCGCCTACGATCGTCTCGGCTTCGGCCGCTCCGATCGTCATCCGGGGCAGCTCGGCACGACGTTCGTGCGCGACGAGGCCGATCATGCGTTCGCGGCCGTGCTCGAACAGTGTGGTGTCGATGCGTTCGTCGCGTTCGGGCACAGCGTCGGCGGCGGGATGGCGGTGGGCTGCGCAGCCGCGCATCCGGATCGTTGCCGCGCGCTCGTGACGGTCGCCGCGCAGGCGTTCGTCGAAGATCGCACGCTCGCCGGCATCCGCGACGCGGGGCAGCAGTTCGACGAACCGGGGCAACTCGACCGGCTCGCGCGCTATCACGGCGACAAGGCCGAATGGGTGCTGCGCGCGTGGGTCGACACGTGGCTGTCGCCGGCGTTTCGCGACTGGAATCTCGACAACGAACTGCCGCGCGTGCAATGCACGACGCTCGCGATTCACGGCGAAGACGACGAATACGGATCCGACGCGCATCCGAAGCGGATCGCCGCGCGCGTCGCGGGGCCGTCGTCGTTCCTGTTGCTCGCCCGATGCGGGCACACGCCGCATCGCGAGCGGACGGACGACGTGCTGGCCGCGATCGCGACGTTGCTGCGCGACGCGGGCGCCTGAGCGCCCCGGCAACCGGCGGGCACTTGCCCGCCGGCCGTCAGAACGCGAGCTGGATCGCGAGATCGACCGCAAGCAGCGCGATCGAGCAGCCGATACCGAGAATGACGTTCGGCAGCCGGTGCTCGAAATCGCGATGATCCTTGCGCATCGCGGCGCCGAGCAGGAAGATCGCCTCGATGACGATCTGCAGCCCGACAAACAGCAGCATCAGCAGATACTCGTAGCCCATCTGCTTGAACGCGGCGAATTGCATCCCGTGATCGCGGATCCACTGGCCGACGCGCAGCAGTTCGTAAACGAACAGCAAGGCAGGAAACAGGTAGCTGATGAAGTAGGTCGGCGCGGTGGCGTGCCGTAGTTCGAGGTGGAAGTGCTGATGCGTGGTAGCCATCACAACCCTCCTTGCAACGCATGATTGCGGTCGCGACGGCGGCGCGATCACGTGCAAACGACGGGATGGCCCGAGGCACAGTGCGCAGCCGTACGTCATCAGCATACTGCTGCGCGGGAAATTTGGCATGCGGTGCGTGCGTTCGTCGTAAAAATGTGTGTACGCCGCGCGACGCGCTCATTGCGCCGCACTGGCCGGATGCGGGGCGCCATCGGGCTGCGTGACGCCCGATACGGCCGGCAGCAACCATTCCGGATGTTGTTCCAGATCGTCGGCCAGCGCGCGCAACGCGCTCGACGTGCGCGCGAATTGCGTCAGTGTGCGGCGGAGGTTCGATGCGTTCGCACCCTCTTGCCGAAGCATGGCCTGCGCGGTCGCGAAGGCCTGGCGTGCGGCGCCCAGCGCATCGCGCGTTTGCGGCGCGAGCTCGGTATCGAGTCGCGCGAACAGCGCATCGGTGTTCGCGAGTGCGGCGTTCAGGTGTGTGCCCATCCGGTCGAGTGGCAATCGGGAAAGCGTACCGACGATGTCGGCAATCTGGTCGCGCAGCACGTCGAGCGTGCCGGGCACGGTCGGTAGCGCAATCGGCTCGCGATTGGTGTCGACCGACGCGGGCGGCGCGTGCGGAAACATGTCGAGCGCGACGTACGACCGGTTCGCGACGGGATTGCCGATGCGCAACTGGCCGCGCAACCCGCGTGCGACGAGCGTGTGCAACAGTGCCTTGCCGGCGGCGGTGTCGCCGTTGCCGAGTACGTCGCGATAGCGCTGCCCGAGGCGATCGGGGTAGAGCGCCATCGTCACGCGCATCGTGACGTCGCCGCGTGCGGCGTCGTATTCGGTGCCGACGGCCGTCACGTTGCCGAGTTCGATTCCGCGAAAATCCACCGGTGCGCCGACCTCGAGACCACGCAGCGAGCGGTCGAACCGCATCACCACGGGGGCGGCCGGTGCGTTCGGCGTGCGCATCGCGTCGATTTCGTCGTCGGCCACGCGAAAATGCGCGCCGTCCGGCGCTGCGGCGATCGCCGTGTGCCCGGGTGGCGATGCGAACGCGAGCGCGCCGGCGAGCAGCGCGGCGATCGACGGCGTGCCGAGCTTCATGCCGCCCGCGTCGAGCTGCAGGCCGAGGCCGCCGGCCTGCCACCAGCGCGCGTCGACGTCGACGTATCGATCGAACGGCGCGGCGACGAACACGTCGATCGACACGCCGTGCCCGTCCGCATCGAGCGCATATCCGGTGACCTGGCCGACGCGTGCGCGCCGGTGATAGACCGGCGAGCCGATCGCGACCGAGCTGAGCGACGTCGCGCGCAGCGTGTAGTGACGGCCGCCGTCGTCGGTAACGGGAGGGGAATCGAGCCCGGTGAACGTCGCGCATGGTTCGCGCGAACGGCCAAGGGCGGCGGCGACATAGGCGCCCGACAATACCGAATCGAGACCGGAGAGGCCGCCAGGCCCGATGCGCGGCCTCACGATCCAGAAGCGCGTGTCGGCCACGGCCAATGCGTGTGCGTCGGTGTCCAGCTGCACGTCGACCATCACGTCCGGTTGTCCGCGCGTTGCGCGAATGCGCGTGACGCGGCCGACTCCGACGTTGCGCAGCCGCAGTGTCGACCGGCCGGCTTCCAGTCCGTCGGCGGTCGCGAATGCGATGGTGAGCGTCGTCCCGCGGCTGCCGCGCAACGGGGCACCACATGCAAGACAGAGCGCCGCGGCCGCGAGCGGAACGATCCAGAGGACCGCCGCGCGCGGCCAGCGGGCACGCCAATGCGCGAGCCGCGCCAGCGCGTGCCGACGGCGCTCAGTCGAATTGCGCGACGAGCGCATCGGCACCCTTGTCGATGCCGGTCTTGGCTGCGCCGAGCGCGCCGAAACTCGCGCCGATGTTCATCGCATTCGGATACTGCTTCGTCACGTAGGCGTTGATCAGCCGGTTCGTCGATGCATCGCGGATCTCCACCGCGTAGATGACCGAGCCCGTGAACGCGCCTTCGCGGCCGCGGATCGCCTGCACGCCGTTGTACACGTTGCCCGCGAGATCGAAATGCGCGAAGGCGCCGGCAAACGTCGTCGTCGTCACGGCGCCTGTCAGCGTCAGCTTCACGCGCAGCGTGCCGGGGCCCGGCGTGCTCGTCAGTTCGAAGCGCTTGCCGAGCTTTTTCGCAAAGGTGTCGCCCATGTAGGCGGCGAGCGTCGACTTGTCCTGGTCGGTCAGGTTGCCGAACTGATGATCTGCGCCGCGATAGACGGCTACCGGATCGAGGATCAGCTTCCGGTACGTGTGCCAGTCCGCCGGCAGTGCGTAGCGGTAGGGCACGCGGCCGGACGTGTCCTGCGGATCGCTGCGCAGGTACGGCGACGATTCGATGCCGCTGTAGCGGGCGGGCTGCACGCCGGCGCATCCGGCGAGCGCGACGCAAAGTGCGGCGTTGAGCAGGTGGCGGGGCTTGATCGATCGGTTCATCTGACTCTCCGGGTCGTGGTTCGCGCCGGTGGAGCCGGTGCGAAGGGTCGTGCAACAGGGCGGCGGCGCCGCTCGGGGTTATGAAAAAAACCAACCAGACGGTTTGTTTATAGGGTGCAATGCGCGCATGGAAAACGGCGGCGCAAGCCTTCCGGCAACGGCTGCCGGCCGGACCGCCGCGCCACGGGCGGCGCTCGCGCCGTGTCATGCGGTGCGCGGCGCGAGCCCGTCATCCGGCCAAGGCCGATGCGGGAGCCGATCGTAGCACCGCCGTTTTCGGATGTAAACCGACCAGGCGGTTTGTTTGTGATAGACTCCGCGCACTTCCTTCATACGATCGCGCCGGGCGGCGCGGCCGCATGGCGTCACTCCATACCGGGGACAGTTCATGGACAACCCGACGCGTTCCGAGCGAACGCGCACTGCCGCGATCCAGGCGGCGCTCGCGATCCTCGAGCGCGACGGCCCGGGCAAGCTCACGTTCGATGCGATTTCGCGCGAAAGCGGGATCAGCAAGGGCGGGCTGATGCATCAGTTCCGCACGAAGGGCGACGTGCTGAACGCGCTGATGGAACATCAGCAGGACACCTACCAACGCTTCCAGCGCGACTATCTGGCCGTGCGCGATCCGGGCGAAACACAGCCGACGCTGTCCGCGCAGATCGCGACGATGCGCGAAGTGATCGACCAGCAGCCGTCGGCGGCGCTGGCGATCATGGCGGCGCTGGTCGACGATCCCGCGCCGCTGCAACGGGTGCGGGAGACCGATGCCGAGAACGTGAAGCGCATCACGGCCGAATCCGGCGATCCGGATCTCGCGCTGTTGCGATGGAAGGCGGCGTGGGGCCTCGCGCTATCGGCGATGTTCGGGCTGTGCCCGCTGTCGGCCGACGAGCGCGCCAGGCTGTTCGACCGGCTGCTCGACGAGACGCAATGGCCGTCGGGCGGCGATGCCGCGCAACGCGGTGCGCCGGCCGCGCAAGCGGCACGGAAAAAATGAAACGCGCGTTCGTCGCATGCGGTGCGGCGGTCGCCCGTTTCGGGCGCTCGCTGCTCGCGGTCCTGCTCGGGCGCTTGTGAGTTTGTCAGCGCATGACGCGACCGTATGTGCGCGTCAGCCCTTCGCTTCCGCACCTTCGATAAAGAGTTTCGCGACCGACTGAAACTCCCGTTTCAGCGACAGCCCCGGCACGGTCAGCCAGCGCAGCATCGCCGCGAGATACAGGTGGTGGAACCAGGTCGCGAGCTGATCGGCTCGCAGCGTGCCGTTCAGTTCGCCGGCCTGCTGCGCGACGGCAATCAACTGCTGCCACACCGGCGCGATATCGCTGCCGTTCTCCCTCCCGCTTTCCGGTTCGACCGCACCGATGCTCATGAAGCGATGCCGCAGATACGCGAGCAGGTACGCGGGATGCTGCTCGCACCACGCGGCCGATGCGTCGAGCACGCAGCCGATGCGCGACGCGAAGGTCTTGCGTCGCGCAACGTCCTGCTGCAGATGCGCGAGATCGCGCGCGAGCTCGCCTTCGAGCCAGTGCGCGAGCACGGCTTCCTTCGTCGGGAAATGGTTGTACAGCGTCCGCTTCGCGACGTCGGCCTCGGCGGCGATCTGCTCCATCGTGACGGCTTCGTAGCCGTGCGCATCGAACAGGCGCGCGCCGGTGGTGGAGAGATGCGCGAGCATCTGGATGCGCTTGCGCGCGCGGCGGCCCGGATCGTCGGCAGAAATCGGCATGACAGGCGGAGTGCATGAAAGTGTACGAATTGCATTAGTATACGACGTGCACTTTTATGATTCCACCCGTTTCCGCCGTGCACGAGGAGTCTTGCATGAAGCTCGTCATTGCCACCTACGGCACCGAAGGCGACACGCGCCCGCTCGCGGCGCTCGGCCGCGCGCTGATGGATGCCGGCCACGATGTCCGGTTGCTTGCCGACGCCGCGACGCTCGGCTCGACCGCCGCGCTTGGCGTGCCGTCGGCGCCGCTGTCCGGCGATATCCGCCGCGCGATCGCGCCCGAAGGCGTGTTGGCCGATGCGGTGCGCGGGCGCGGCGGCTTCAACGACACATCGAAGGCGCTCGCGGCGATCGCGAATGCGAATACCGCCGCATGGATGCGCGAAATCGCCGACGCGTCGGCCGGTTGCGACGCGATCCTCGTGTCGGGGCTCGCGTCGTTCGTCGGGCTGTCGGTCGCCGAGTATCGCCGTGTGCCGGCGATCGGCACCGGCATGATCCCGATCACGCCGACCGCCGGATTCGCGTCGCCGTTCCTGCCGCCCGGAAAGCTGCCGCGCTGGCTGAACCGCGCGAGCCACCGGTTCGTGAATGCGCTGCTGTGGCGGGCGTTCAGGACGTCGACGAATGCGGCGCGCGCCAGCGTATGCGGGTTGCCGCCGCGCAAGCACGTGTGGACCGATCATCCGATGCTCTATGGCGTGTCGCCGGCGCTGCTCTCCGGGCCGCCCGACTGGCCGTCGAATGTGCGCGCATGCGGCCAGTGGCGGATCGATGCGCACGCATGGGCGCCGCCGCCCGAACTGTCGGCGTTTCTCGACGCGGGCGATCCGCCCGTGTACATCGGCTTCGGCAGCATGGCCGGTTTCGACCGTGCGGCGATGGCCGACGCGCTGACCCATGCGCTCGCCGGCCGGCGCGCGCTGTTCTATCCGGGCTGGAGCGGCATCGATGCGTCGATGTTGCCGGCACACGTCCGCGTGATCGACGACACGCCGCACGACTGGCTGTTCCCGCGCGTGTCGATGGCGATCCATCACGGCGGGTCGGGCACGACGCATTCGGCCGCACGGGCCGGCATTGCGTCGGTCGTCGTGCCGTTTGCGGGCGATCAGTTCTTCTGGGCGAACCGGCTGCAGCGGCGCGGCGTTGCCGATGCGCCGGTGGCGGGGCGGCGCGTGGAGGCGGCCGCGCTGGCGCGGGCCATCGCGTTTGCGGAACGGAGCGAGACGACGGCGCGCGCGGCGGAACTCGGCGCGCGCATCGCGCAAGAGGAAGGGTTGAAGCTGGCCGTCAATGCGATCGAGCGGTGGGGGCAGCCGGGCGCGCGGTAAGCCCGCGCACCGACATCAGAAATGCCCGGTGAACCGGTAACGGCTGCCCGGGTGCCACAGATTGGCGACCGATGCGACCATCCCCTGTGACCACGTGCGCCGATGCAGCAGCAGGCACGGTTCGCGGTCGTCCATCGTCAGGTGGCGGCGCGTTTCGGCGTCGGGCATCGCGGCCTCGATCCGGTATTCGACGCGCTGGAGCGGCGCGACGCGCGTCAGGTACTGGTTCGGCGTCGTCGTCGTGAAGTCCTGCAGCGCGTATTCGGGCGCACAGGCCGGATTGACCCAGCGTTCCTCGAGTTGCACGGGCGTGTCGTTCTCGAAATGCAGCACGCGCGAATGGAAGATCGGGCTGCCGGTGTCGAGCTGCAGCTCGTCGGCGAGCTTCGTGTCGGCGACGGCCGCGCCGACCTGCAGCACCTGCGCACGATAGCCGTGCCCGCGCGCGGCGACTTCGTCCGAGATGCTGCGGATCGCGACGAGCGTCGATTCGTACTTCGGCGACGCGACGTACGTGCCCGAGCCGCGCGTGCGCGTGAGCACCTGTTCGGCCGTCAGCTCGCGCAGCGCGCGGTTGACGGTCATTCGCGCAACGTTGAATTCGCGTGCCAGCTCGTTCTCCGACGGCACCTGGTCGCCTTCCGCCCATTCGCCGGCATGAATGCGCGCGAGGATGAAGTCCTTGATTTCCTGATAGATCGGTGTGGTCATGGGATCACGATTCCAGAGTCGGCAGCGGCCCGCCGCCGAATGCCGATCCGGTGCGCGCCCGGCGCCGAGTGTACCGGTTTCGCGGGCGCGCAGGCCCGGATTCCCCGAATGATCCCTGTTCGGCCGGCGCGCGTCCATGCGGGATTGCACAGAGCGGCCGGCCTGCGACGGCCGGCGCGCGGTCAGAACCGATGCCGGATGCCGACCGTCCCGACCACTTGCGTGTTGTTCGACGAAGCCGCGAGCCCCGTGACGTTCGCGAACCCGAGCGTCGCGCCCGCCGGCACGCCGAACTGGTGCTGGTACACGGTTTCCGCATACACGTCGGTGCGCTTGCTCAGCGCGTAGTCGGCCATCAGCGTTACCTGATGCCATTTCGGCCGGTGGCTGCCGGCTGCGTCGTCGTAGCGGCCGTCGGTGAACGTATAGGCGCCCGCGAACGAGACCGCCGGCGTCAGCGCATAGCGCGCGTTGACCTCGAAGTTGTCGAAGCGCAGCGCATTCAGCGTGCCCGGCAGCGACGAGGCGGCGGTTTCGTCGAACATCGAATGCGTCCACAGCGCGCCGACCGTCAGCCGGTCGAACGCATAGCTGCCGCCGGCGCCCATCACGCGCTGGCGCACGGCCGGGAAGTTCGGCCCGTCGTTGGTCGACAGCGCCCCGCCGGCCGTCAGCCCGCCGCGGTTGAGTTGCAGGTACGCGGCGCCGAGGCTGACGGGCCCGTTCGCATACGACACGCCTGCGCTGTACGCGCGGTTGTTCGCGAAGCCGCCGGCCGCGTTGCTGAACCCGTAGAGGCCGCCGAACTGCCAGCCGGCGAGCGTCGGGCTCGTGTATTTCACCGCGTTGTCGATGTAGAACGAATCGTCGATGTTGTCGTTGTCGAACGGATGCGCCGCGAGGTTGTTGCCGTCGCCGTTGTTCGCCATCGCGAGCGGGCCGAGATAGTCGACCACGGCGTCGTACTGGCGGCCGAGCGTCAGTGCGCCGTACCGGTCGCTCTGCAGGCCGACGTATGCGCGGCGGCCGAACATCGTGTTCCGGTAGGACTGCGTGCCGTTGTTCAGGTTGAAGCCGTTTTCGAGGCGGAACAGCGCATGCAGGCCGCCGCCGAGATCCTCGTTGCCGCTCAGGCCGAAGACCGTATTCGACAGCAGGCCGCTGCCTTGCTGCCATGCGCTTTTGCCCGACTGGTTGTTGGTATAGGCGATACCGGCATCCAGCATCCCGTAGAGCGTGACGCTGCTTTGCGCATGCGCGGCGGCGCCGAAGAATGCGAGGGAGAGGGTACCGACGACTGCTTTTTTCATTGCATGTGTTTCCTGGAAAGGCCCGTTGCGACGGGAACGACGATTCGCCGCACGTGTCCGTGCGGACACGCGCGTTCGAATCGATGAAAGGGGGAGCGCGTGACGTGCGTCACGCGCGGTGGCGGACGCCGGCTAGTGCTGCAGCAGGCGGATCGTGCCGAATTCGGCGGCCGGCAGCAGGCGGAGGATCGACAGGATCGCGGGCGACGCCTGCGACCGGGCGACTTCCAGCTCGATGCACGCGCGCCCGGTGCGGTTGTCGATCGCGGCCGTATAGAAATTGAGCGCGGCGCCGACGGCCTGATGCAGCCTGCGGCGCACGGCCGCGAGGTTGTCCGATTCGACGCGGATCGACAGCAGCACGAGTTCGTCCGCGGGGAGCCGGCGCCGCACGCGAACGGGCGGCAGATCGTATGAAGCAGTGGATTCGGTTCTGGTCGGTTTCATGCTTTCATCCCCGGGTCGCATCGCACTCCGCACCGCGGAGATTGCGTCTTGGACATGGCGCCCATTTTAAGAATCGCGGCGGCGATACGGTGTATAGACTCGCACTGGCCCTGAAAAGAACGCATAAAAACGCCTGCCGGATGCCCGTCGTCTTTACAGCTTTTTTATTCCCTGTAAAGAAATTGAACACCGCTTTGATACGTGGATTTCTACACTGTCGCATCCCATTCGCCAGATGAGCATGGGGGCGTCATCCGGGCCGTGCCGACACGGCAGGCCCGCTGCGCCGACGATCGCGCGGCATTGCCGCGCATACGAAAAAGGGGAAAGCCATGTTGTGGATCACCGGCGCGCTGTCGCTCGCGCTCTTTATCTATCTGTTTCATGCATTGATCAAGCCCGAGCGGTATTGATCGGCGCGATTCAACAGGAATTCGAAACTATCGGTGGATGTCATGAGCGATCTGCTTTTCATTCTGTTCACGCTCGCGTTCTTTGTATTGACGGCGGGTTTCATCACCGGCCTTGACCGGATCTGAGCGAGCGTCGACATGTTCAACAATCTCATTCAATTCGCGATCGTTCTCGCGATCATGCTGGCGCTGGTGCCCGTCGTCGGGAAATGGCTCGCGCACGCCTTCACGAGCCCGCGCCACGCGTGGGTCGAACGCCGGACCTATGCGCTGCTCGGCGTCAATCCCGACGAAGCGATGTCGTGGCAGCGCTACGGGATGGTGCTGCTGCTCAGCAACGCCGGGATGATGCTGCTCGGCTACCTGCTGCTGCGCATCCAGGACGTGCTGCCGTTCGATGCGCTGCAGCGCGCGTCGCAAAGCCCGGACCTCGCGTTCAACACGGCCGCGTCGTTCATCACGAACACGAACTGGCAGGCGTATGCGGGCGAAAGCAGCCTGTCGAACTTCTCGCAGATGGCCGTCATCACGTTCCTGATGGTGGTCAGCGCGGCGACCGGCGTCGCGGCCGCGGGCGGCTTCATCCGCGGGCTGAGCCGCAAGAGCGCGGCCGACATCGGCAACTACTGGGTCGACTTCACGCGCGTGACCTATCGTGTGCTGCTGCCGCTCAGCTTCGTGATGGCGCTCGTGTACGTGTGGCAGGGCATGCCGCAGACGCTCGCCGCCGACGCATGGGCGACCACGCTCGAAGGCGCGCGCCAGCAGATCGTGATGGGGCCCGTCGCGAGCCTCGAATCGATCAAGCACATCGGCACGAACGGCGGCGGCTTCTTCAGCATGAACGCCGCGCATCCGTTCGAGAACCCGACGCCGCTCACCAACACGCTGCACATGCTGTCGATGCTGCTGATCCCGTCCGCGCTGACCTATGCGCTCGGCACGATGATCAGCCGGCGCCGCCAGGGCTGGGTGCTCCTCGGCGCGTTCGTCGTGATGTTCATCGGCTTCCTCGCGGTGATCTATTCGGCCGAGCAGCACGGCAACCCGCTCCTGACCGGAATCGGCGTCGACCAGCAGATGAGCGCCACGCAGCCCGGCGGCAACATGGAGGGCAAGGAAATGCGCTTCGGCATCGCGCAGACGAGCCTGTTCGCGACCGTCACGACGGCGGCGACCACCGGCTCGGTCGATGCGATGCACGACTCGCTGACGCCGCTCGGCGGACTCGTGCCGATCGCGCAGATGATGCTGAACAACGTGTTCGGCGGCGACGGCGTCGGGCTGATCAACCTGTTCACGTTCGCGATCCTCACGGTGTTCCTCGTCGGGATGATGATCGGCCGCACGCCGGAGTTCCTCGGCAAGAAGATCGAGGCGCGCGAGATGAAGTTCGTGATGCTCGCGGTGCTCGCGCATCCGTTCAGCATCCTCGGCTTCACCGCGCTGGCCGCGATGCTGCACTCGACGATGGACAGCCTCGCGAACCTCGGCCCGCACGGCTTCAGCGAGGTGCTGTACGCATACACGTCGGGCACGGCCAACAACGGGTCCGCGTTCGCGGGGCTGAACGCGAACACACCGTTCTTCAACACGACGATCGGCTTCGCGATGCTGATCGGCCGTTACCTGACACTGCTGCCGATGCTGGCGGTCGCGGGCAGCCTCGCCGCGAAGAAGGGCGTGCCGGAAAGCGCGGGCACGCTGTCGACGTCGACGGGCCTGTTCGCCGGCCTGCTGGTCTTCGTGATCCTGGTGGTCGGCGGTCTCACGTTCCTGCCTGCGCTCGCGCTCGGCCCGGTCGTCGAGCACCTGCTGATGTCGGGCGGCCAACTGTTCTGAGGGAAACATCATGATTCAAGGCAATCGCCAGGCAGCGGCCGCCGCCGCACCGGCACCCGGTTCTTCGTTCGGCGCGGCGACGCGCGGCCTCGTCCGGCCCGTGATCGCATCGTCGGTACTGTTCATGCTCGTCACGGGGCTCGCGTATCCGCTGCTCACCACCGGCGTCGCGAACGTGCTGTTTCCGGCGCAGGCGCGCGGCAGCCTCGTGCAGCGCAACGGCACGACGATCGGCTCGGCGGTGATCGGGCAGAACTTCACGCGCGCCGGCTACTTCCATGGGCGGCCGAGCGCGACGACCGGCACCGATCCGGCCGATCCGTCGAAGACGGTCGACCAGCCGTACAACGCGGCCGGCAGCGGCGCCAGCAACCAGGGCGCGACCAGCAAGAAGCTGCTCACCGACATCACGCAGCGCGTACGGGCGTACCGGCAGGAGAACGCACTCGCCGACGGCACGCCGGTGCCGGCGGACGCGGTCACCGCGTCCGCGTCGGGGCTCGATCCCGAGATCTCGGTCGCGAACGCACGGCTGCAGGCGGCGCGGGTCGCCCGTGCGCGCGGCGTCGATGCCGCGCAGGTCACGGGGCTGGTCGAGCGCATCGCATTGCCGCGCCAGCTCGGCGTGCTCGGAGAACCGCGCGTGCGCGTGCTCGACCTGAACCTCGCGCTCGACCGCGCGTTCGGCCAGGCGGCCGGCGCGAAGCAATAGCAGGAATCACGGAGTCACTCATGTCCCATATCGAAACCCCGATCAACCCTGCGGCCATGCCGGTCGGCGCGGTGCCGCCGATGCGCTGGACGGCCGTGCTGCGCGAGGCGTTCCGCAAGCTCGCGCCGCAGGTGCAGTTGAAGAACCCGGTGATGTTCGTCGTCTATCTCGGCAGCATCGTCACGACCCTCCTGTGGCTGCAGGCGCTCACGGGCACCGCCGACGCGCCGGCCGGCTTCATCTTCGCGGTCGCGTGCTGGCTGTGGTTCACCGTGCTGTTCGCGAACGCAGCCGAAGCGCTCGCCGAAGGGCGCGGCAAGGCGCAGGCCGATGCGTTGCGCGCGGCGCGCAAGCGCGTGTACGCGAAGGTGCTCGACGAACCGAAGCGATACGACAGCACGAGCCATCGCGTGCCGAGCGACGAGCTCGCGGCCGGCAGCATCGTGCTCGTCGAGGCCGGCGACACGATTCCGGCCGACGGCGAAGTGATCGACGGCGTCGCGTCGGTCGACGAGTCGGCGATCACCGGCGAATCCGCGCCGGTGATCCGCGAGTCGGGCGGCGATTTCTCGTCGGTGACGGGCGGCACGCGCGTGCTGTCCGACTGGATCATCGTGAAGATCACCGCGCAACCGGGCGAAGCGTTCCTCGACCGGATGATCGCGATGGTCGAAGGCGCGAAGCGCGGCAAGACGCCGAACGAGATCGCGCTGACGATCCTGCTCGTCGCGCTGACGCTCATCTTCCTGCTCGTGTGCGTGACGCTGCTGCCGTTCTCGCAGTTCAGCGTGCTGTTGAACGCGTCGGGCTCGGCCGCGAGCCTGACCGTGCTGATCGCGCTGCTCGTGTGCCTGATCCCCACGACGATCGGCGCGCTGCTGTCGGCGATCGGCATCGCGGGGATGAGCCGCATGATGCGCGCGAACGTGCTTGCGACGTCGGGCCGTGCGATCGAGGCGGCCGGCGACGTCGACGTGCTGCTGCTCGACAAGACCGGCACGATCACGCTCGGCAACCGCGAGGCCGTGCAGTTCCGTCCGGCGCCCGGCGTGGACGAGCGCGCGCTGGCCGAGGCCGCGCAACTGTCGTCGCTCGCCGACGAAACGCCCGAGGGGCGCTCGATCGTCGCGCTCGCGAAGCAGCGCTTCTCGCTGCACGTGGCGGCGGCCGACGGCAGCATCACGGTGCCGTTCAGCGCACGCACGCGGATGAGCGGCCTCGATATCGGCGAACGCCAGGTGCGCAAGGGCGCGGCGTCGGCGATCCGCGCACACGTCGATGCGCTCGGCGGCGTGTTTCCGCAGGCGGTCGAGACGGCCGTCAACGACATCGCGCGGCGCGGCGGCACGCCGCTCGTCGTTGCCGACGGCTCCACGGTGCTCGGCTCGATCGAGCTGAAGGACATCGTCAAGCACGGGATCGGCGCGCGCTTCGCCGAGCTGCGCAAGGTCGGCGTGAAGACGGTGATGATCACCGGCGACAACCGGCTCACCGCGGCCGCGATCGCGGCGGAAGCCGGCGTCGACGACTACCTCGCCGAAGCGACGCCCGAAGACAAGCTGCGGCTGATCCGCGAGCACCAGGCGAAGGGCCATCTCGTCGCGATGACGGGCGACGGCACCAACGATGCGCCGGCGCTGGCGCAGGCCGACGTGGCCGTCGCGATGCACAGCGGCACGCAGGCGGCGAAGGAGGCGGCCAACATGGTCGACCTCGACAGCAACCCGACGAAGCTGATGCAAGTGGTTGAGGTCGGCAAGCAGATGATCATGACGCGCGGCGCGCTGACGACGTTCAGCGTCGCGAACGATCTCGCGAAGTATTTCGCGATCATCCCGGCCGCGTTTGTCGCGACGTATCCGGCGCTCGGCGCGCTGAACGTGATGGGGCTGCACAGCCCGACGTCGGCGATCCTGTCGGCGGTGATCTTCAACGCGCTGATCATCGTCGCGCTGATTCCGCTGGCGCTGAAAGGCGTGAAGTATCGCGCGGAGCCGGCCGAGAAGCTGCTGAGCCGCAACTTGCTGATTTACGGCGTGGGCGGGATCATCGCACCGTTCATCGGCATCAAGCTGATCGACATGCTGTTGACGCCGTTTATCTGACCGAACGCGCCGTCGCGGCCCCGCTCACGCCTTCCCGGCGTGCGCGGGGCCGTTCGGCGTTTCAATTGCCGGAAGCGATCATGGATGTGAATGTGGACGTGAACGAAGCGAATCGACGGGCGAGGGCGCCGCTGGAACCGCGTGCGGGCCACGACCGCTGGCGCCGCGTGCTGCGCGCGTGCGCGGCGATGGCCGACCGCATCGCGGGCGCCGGGCCCGACACGCAGCCCGCGCTGGCCGTGCGCGAAGCGCATCCGCGCACGCACGTGTGGGTGTCGCGGTACGCGGTGCCGCTGCTGCTGGCCACGCTCGTCTGCGCGCTGGCGACGCTCGCGGCGAGCGCGCTGTTGCGCGTGTTCGACCTGTCGAACGTCGTGATGCTGTTCCTGATGACCGTCGTGCTGATCGCGCTGCGGCTCGGCCGGCTCGCCGGCGCGTGGGCCGCGTTCGTCTGCGTCGGCTGCTTCGACTTCTTCTTCGTCGAGCCGAGGCTGTCGTTCGCGGTGTCCGATACGCAGTACGTGTTCACGTTCGCGTTGATGCTTGCCGTCGCGCTCGCGATCGGCCAGCTCGCGGCGCGGCTGCGCGCGGAGGCCCGCGCCGCACGGGCGAACGAGAAGCGCTCGGCCGCGCTCGCGCGCGTCGCGCACGACCTGTCTGCCGCGATCGAGACCGAGCAGATCGCGTCGATCTGCACCGGCACGATCGCGCCGCTGCTCGGCGTGCGCGTCGCGCTCGTGCTGCCCGATGCGGATGACCATCTGATGCCGGCGCGGCACCCGCGGTTCGTCGAAGCGCCGATTGCGCGCTGGGTCTACGAGAATGCGCGCTGGGCCGGATGCGGGATGCCGCCGTTCGAGCGTGCGGCCGCGCAATACCTGCCGCTGAAGGCGCCGATGCGCGTGCGCGGCGTGCTCGTGCTGTTCGGCGATGCGCAGCCGGTGCCGACCGATCCCGACGATCGCCGGCTGATCGACGCGCTGTGCTCGTCGATCGCGATGGCGCTCGAACGCGTGCACTACGTCGGCGTCGCGCAGCACACGCTGGTCCGGATCGAGGGCGAGCGCTTGCGCAACGCGCTGCTCGCCGCCGTGTCGCACGACCTGAAGACGCCGCTCACCGCGATCCGCGGGCTTGCCGAGACGCTGGAGCGGCCCGAGCGTCTCGCGCAAGGGCAGCCGGCCGCGCTTGCGCACGGCATTCGCAACCAGGCCGAGGCGCTGCACGGGCTCGTCGTGAACCTGCTCGACCTTGCGCGGATGCAGAGCGAAGGCGTGCGGCTCAATCGCGAGTGGCACATGCTCGACGAGATCGTCGGCAGCGCGCTCGCGCATTCGGCCGGCGTGCTGGCCGGCCGCGACGTGAGCGCCGATTTGCCGGCCGACCTGCCGCTGATCGATGTCGATGCGTTGCTGATCGAGCGCGTGCTGATGAACCTGCTCGACAACGCGTCCAAATACGCGGGCGCGGAGGCCGCCGTCGCGATACGCGCACGTGTGTTCGGCGAGACGCTGTACGTGTTCGTCGAGGATGACGGGCCCGGTTTCATCGCGCGCAACACCGAGCCGCTGTTCGAGCCGTTCGAGCGCGAACGCAAGGAATCGTCGATCAGCGGCGTGGGGCTCGGGCTCGCGCTGTGTCGCAGCATCGTCAACGCGCACGGCGGCTCGATCCGCGCGGTGCCGCTCGATCCGCACGGCGCGCGGTTCGAGATTCGCCTTCCGCTGGGCGCGCCGCCCGACATCGAACACGAGAGCCGGACATGATCAGATCGCGCGTACTTATCGTCGAGGACGAAGCGGACATTCGCCGCTTCGTGCGGATGGCGCTGGAACAGGAGGGGCTCGACACCTGCGAGGCGTCGACGGCCCGCGAGGCGCGGATGTATGCGTCGAGCAGCAAGCCCGATCTCGTGATCGTCGATCTCGGGCTGCCGGACGACGACGGCAAGACCTTCATCCGCGAATTGCGCGAATGGTCGACGGTGCCCGTGATCGTGCTGTCCGCGCGGCAGCAGGAGGTGGAGAAGGTCGCGGCGCTCGACGCGGGCGCCGACGATTATCTGCCGAAGCCGTTCGGCGTGCCCGAGCTGCTTGCGCGGGCGCGGGCGCAGTTGCGGCGCGCGGCGTTCGTGTCGGCCGACGGGCAATCGTCGTCGGTCGTGCGGTTCGGCGACGTGACCGTCGATCTCGGCCGGCATGAAGTCGCGCGTGGCGGCGAGCCGGTCCATCTGACGCGTCTCGAATTCCGGCTGCTCTCCGCGCTGATCCGCGCGCGCGGCGGCGTGGTCGCGGCGCGGCAGCTGCTGGCCGAAGTCTGGGGCATTCACGACGCGGATCGCGCGCACTACGTGCGCGTGTACATGACAAACCTGCGGCAGAAGCTCGAACCGGTGCCCGCACGGCCGCGGCACCTGCTGACGGAGTTGCAGTTCGGCTACCGGCTGGTCGGTCTGGAAACGGTCGGTGCCGCGCGTGAGGTATAGACAGGCTGCGTGCGTCGCCCGGCTGCTTCCATACGTGACGAGAAAGCCAAAATTCAGCGTCGTGTAATCGATAATTAATTGAAATATAAGGAAAATCGCGGTTTGCGCCCCTATTCCGCCGACAATTAGAGATAAACACGGATTGCTGGCGATGTTCCTGAAAAGGCAAAGTTGTATGTACAACTTGGAGCGTCGCCGAAAGGGGCGATTTCCGGGTTGGAAGGGTTCACGGCGGGCTGTCCGACCGGAACCCGGCCCAGTTCGCCTCTGACAGGAACGCCATGAAGAAACTCGCGCTCAGTATTGCCCTTGCCTGCATCGCGGTCGGTGCCCACGCCAAGGATTGGTCGACGATCCGGTTCGGCGTCGACGCCAGCTACCCGCCGTTCGAATCGAAGGACGCAAGCGGCAAGGTCGTCGGCTTCGACGTCGATCTCGGCAACGAGATCTGCGCCCGCCTGAAGGCGAAATGCGTGTGGATCGAGAACGACTTCGACGGGATGATTCCGGCGCTGAAGGCGAAGAAGTTCGACGGCGTGCTGTCGTCGATGTCGATGACGCCGGCGCGCGCCGAGCAGATCGCGTTCTCCGACAAGCTGTTCAACACGCCCACGCGCCTCGTTACGAAGAAGGGCGCGAACCTGCTGCCGACGGCCGAATCGCTGAAGGGCAAGTCGGTCGGCGTCGAGCAGGGCACCATCCAGGAAACCTATGCGAAGACGTACTGGGCGCCGAAGGGCGTGCAGGTCGTGCCTTACCAGAACCAGGACGGCGTGTATCAGGACCTGATGTCGGGCCGCCTCGACGCGGCGCTGCAGGACGCGGTGCAGGCCGACATCGGCTTCCTGAAGACGCCGCGCGGCGCGAACTTCGAATTCGCCGGCAAGGACATCGACGATCCGAAGACGCTCGGCAACGGCGCGGGCATCGGCCTGCGCAAGGACGACGCCGACCTGAAGGCGAAGCTCGACCATGCGATCGCCGACATCATCAAGGACGGCACGTACAAGAAGATCGAGAAGAAGTACTTCGCGTTCGACGTCTACGGCGGCTGACCCTCCATGCGGCGCGCACCGGCTGTGGCGCGCCGCGTTTGTTGCCGGGTGCAACCCGTGTCGCGAGATGCGCCCGACTTGATGAGCAGGGTGCATCAGGTAGTGCGCAGATATCGTTTGATGCGCGGTTATTGGCTATTGACACTCCAGCCACATCGCTCTGGATCCCCCTATGATCTTCCAAGGATTTGGCCCGCTGCTGTGGGCCGGCACGGTGGAAACCGTGAAGCTCGCGGTGCTGTCCCTTGCCGCGTCGCTCGTACTGGGCCTCGTCGGCGCGAGCGCGAAACTGTCGACGAATCGCGTGCTCAAGTCGGTCGGCACCTTCTACACGACGCTGATCCGAGCGGTGCCGGACCTCGTGCTGATGCTGCTGCTGTTCTACGGGATCCAGATCCTGCTGAACAACTTCACCGACATGCTCGGCTGGGACCAGATCGACATCGATCCGTTCGTGGCCGGCGTCATCACGCTCGGCTTCATCTACGGCGCGTACTTCACCGAGACGTTCCGCGGCGCGTTCCTCGCGGTGCCGCGCGGCCAGCTCGAAGCGGGCTTCGCGTACGGGATGAGCGGCTGGCGCGTGTTCCGCCGCATCCTGTTCCCGCAGATGATGCGCTTCGCGCTGCCGGGCATCGGCAACAACTGGCAGGTGCTCGTGAAGGCCACCGCGCTGGTGTCGATCATCGGCCTGGCCGATGTCGTGAAAGCGTCGCAGGACGCGGGCAAGAGCACGCTCGATTTCTTCTTCTTCACGCTGGCTGCGGGCGCGATCTACCTCGCGATCACGACGGTGTCCAACCTCGTGCTGCATCACCTCGAGAAGCGTTATTCCGTCGGTGTCCGGAGGCTCGCACTGTGATCGAAATCGTCAGCCAGTACTGGCAAAGCTATCTCTATACCGACGGCTACCGCTTCAGCGGCCTCGCGATCACGCTGTGGCTGCTGGTCGTGTCGATCGCGCTCGGTTTCGCGCTCGCCGTGCCGCTCGCAATCGCGCGCGCGTCGTCGAACCGCTGGGTCTCCGGCCCCGTCTGGCTCTATACGTACGTGTTCCGCGGTACGCCGCTCTACGTGCAGCTGCTGATGTGCTACACGGGCATCTACAGCCTGCAGGTCGTGCACAACCACGTGCTGCTCGACACGTTCTTCCGCAACGCGATGAACTGCACGCTGCTCGCGTTCGTGCTGAACGAATGCGCGTATGCGACGGAGATCTTCGCGGGCGCGATCAAGTCGACGGCGGCCGGCGAGATCGAGGCCGGGATGGCCTACGGGATGTCGCGCTTCAAGCTCTATACGCGCATCATCCTGCCGTCCGCGCTGCGCCGCTCGCTGCCGAGCTACAGCAACGAAGTGATCCTGATGCTGCACGCAACGACGCTCGCGTTCACGGCGACCGTGCCCGACATCCTGAAGGTCACGCGCGACGTCAATTCGGCAACGTACATGTCGTTCCAGGCCTACGGCATTGCCGCCATGCTGTACGCCGTCGTCGTGTTCACGCTCATCTGGGCGTTCCGCAAGCTCGAGACGCGCTGGCTCGCGTACCTCTCGCCGCGCAGCCATTAACGCATCCGCAAGATTCGCAAGGAAGGACCCAGCATGTACAAGCTTACCGTTGACAACCTGCACAAGAAGTTCGGCGACAACGAGGTGTTGAAGGGCGTGTCGATGAAGGCGAAGGCCGGCGACGTGATCAGCATCATCGGCTCGAGCGGCTCCGGCAAGAGCACGTTCCTGCGCTGCATCAACTTCCTCGAGCAGCCGTGCTCGGGGCAGATCACGATCGGCAGCGAGCCGATCCAGACCACGCGCGACCGCAACGGCTCGCTGCGCGTGGCCGACCAGAAGCAGTTGCAGCGGATGCGCACGAAGCTGTCGATGGTGTTCCAGCACTTCAACCTGTGGGCGCACATGACGGTGCTCGAGAACGTGATCGAGGCGCCGATGGCCGTACTCGGGATCGGCAAGGACGAAGCGATCGCGCGGGCCCGCAAGTACCTGGAGAAGGTCGGCCTCGCGTCGCGCGTCGAGGGCATGTATCCGGCACACCTGTCGGGCGGCCAGCAGCAGCGTGTCGCGATTGCCCGCGCACTCGCGATGGAACCGGAGGTGATGCTGTTCGACGAGCCGACGTCGGCGCTCGATCCGGAGCTGGTGGGCGAAGTGCTGAAGGTGATGCAGAAGCTCGCCGAGGAAGGCCGCACGATGGTCGTCGTCACGCACGAGATGGGCTTCGCGCGCAACGTGTCGAATCACGTGATCTTCCTGCATCAGGGGAAGATCGAGGAAGAAGGCGATCCGCAGGAGATTCTCGTGAATCCGAAGAGCGAGCGGCTCGGGCAGTTCCTGTCGGGGCGGTTGAAGTAAATCAGCGGGCGGTTTTTGCCTCCACGCCCGTGATGCCGTTGCGGTTTCACGGGCGCTGAGGCGTACAACGCTTACTGTTGCGCGAGCGCCTCCGTCAAAGGCCGCTGCGCGACGCGCACCAGATTGTCGCGGCCCGCGCTCGGGCTTGCCCATTGCAGATGCATGCTGGCCGGCCCGCTCGCATGCACGTACTCGACGCGGATCGGCACGTTCCGCTTCTGCGACAGGTGGATGCGGCCCTTCGCGGTCGCGAGCCCCGGCTGTTCCTTGTCGATCACCTTGCGGCCATCGATCCACACGCGCGCGACGTTGTCGCTCGTCACGCTGAACGTGTAGTTGTCGGCCCTCGGAATGTCGAGCGCGCCGGTCCAGCGGATCGCATAGTTCGTCGCATTCATCCCCTTGGACGCATCCGGCGAATCGGTGCCGCGCTCGGTGTTCAGGTCGAAATCGACCAGCGGCGTGATCGACGAGAATACCGGCGTCGTGAACGTCGTGTCGTTGTAGTACGTCGCATTGAGCACGCGCAGCCGCGAGCTGAACGCGCTGGCGAGCGCCTGCACCTCGGCCGTGCTCCACGGGTGGCCGTCGGGGTAGAGCGTGCCCTGGAACGGCGTCGCCGGCTCGACGGTCGCCGGTGCGGAGGCCGTCTGCCCCCAGTGGAAGCGCGTATTCGTGCGGCCGATCATCAGTTCCCACACGAGGAAGCCCGTCTTGCCGCCGTAGGTGGACGCGATGCCGGCCATCGTCTGGCCGGCCTGGCCGCCCGGCCAGCCGCGCTGCAGCGTTTCCGAATTCAGGCTGTCGAGCAGGCTCGGCGGCAGCGAGTAGTCAGGCGTCGTCGCGTTGATCGCGTACGGGTGGAACGCATGGAAGTCGGAGAAGTAGTCGCCTTCCGGCTCCTGCACGTTCGGCGAATTGATCGGCTGTGTCGCGCCCGCATTCAGGATCGCGATGCGGGCGTCGTTCATCATCAGCGCGCGCGTCGGCTGCAATGCGCCGTTGCCGCTGCAGCCGGGCTCGTTCATCGGTTCCCAGTACAGGATGCGCGGGTCGTTGCGGTGCGCGGACACGAAATCGGCGATGTAGTGCTGCAGGTCCTGCTTGTAGGTGGTCGACGCGCCGGCCGCGATCGGCTGCAGGTACTGCTGCTCGACCGATTGCCCGGGCGACTGCACCCAGCGGCTGTTGTGCACGCCGAAGATCGGCGCAGGCTGCGGGCCGTACGCGGGATCGACGTGCCAGCAATCGTCGTAGAAGATCGGCGCGACCTTGAGGCCGTGGCGCGCGGCGATCCCGAGCAGGCTGTCGAACTTCGCGAGGAACGCGTCGCGGTCGTTGACCCAGTTCAGGTAGTGCAGGTACACGGTGATCGTGTTCATCCCGTACGTCTGCGCGTAGTCGAGCTCGCGGTCGACGGTCGCCGGATCGTAGTTCTCCCAGAAATCGATCGCGTTGACGGCATTCCACGGGTTGTACACGGCGCCGACCACGCGCGAGAAATCGTAGGATTTCGGCGTGACGTCCGGATAGCGGCTCACGGTCACGTTGCTGAACGCGACGCTCGCGCCGAAGCGGCGCAGCCCGAACGCACCCGCGCGCAGTGCGGTCGTCAGGCCGCTCGTCGCGTCGTTGATGCTGATCACCTGCGTGCCGTCGACGTACACGTCGATCGCGTTGTTGCGCGTGACGACCTTCAGGTGATGCGTGCTGCCCGGCACGATCGCAGGCGCCGGGTAGTCGATGAAATCGGTCCAGTTGTTCTGCTCGCGGCCGACCTGCACCACGTGGCGCACCGCATCGAGCCCGATGTAGTAGCCCGTCAGCGCGTCGGTGCCGACCGTCGGGTTCGTCACGTGCACGATGAAGCCTGCGTTCGCGGTATTCGCGCCCGGTGCCGGTGCGCCGATCGTGACGTCCGCTTCGTACGAAGCATGCCCGTACGCCGGATGCTGCGCGTTCGTGACGAGCTTCGCGCCGTCCGTGCTCGTGCCGTCGATCTGGATCGTGTTCGCACCGCTGCCGGTCCAGGCCGGGCCGTACGTATCGAAATCGGCGAGCGTCAGCGTTTGCGTGTCGGTCGCGACGGGCGGCGCGGGCGTGGCGTAGGGCGGCACACCGCGCGATGACACGCGTAGCGCAGGCGTCGGCCCCGGCAGGCCGAGCGTGACGAGCTGGTTCGGGAAATGCGACGGGCCGCCGTATCCCGTGTTCATGAAATCGCTGGACGCGGCGGCGTTGGCGGCAGCGGCGCCGTCGCTCGATGCGGCATCGACGGACGCACGCGCGGTGAGTGCCGATGCGGAGGGGGCGGACGAATCATCGCCGCCGCACGACGCGAGCAGGACGACGACGGCCAGGGCGGCAGGCTTGAGACGAGACGTGATAGTCATTCTGGACTCCGGATGAATGAGGAGAAGCGGACGACTGGTGACTCGATGCGGATGAAGCGGTGTCCGGACAGGAAGCGTCGCGGGACGGTAGGCGTGTGAGGTGCGGACGGGCCGGAGCGGGCAGCGCGGCGGGTTGGCGCGCATTCGCTTCCGGTTACCGTCTCGTCGCGTTGCTGTGTCGTGGATCGGGGTTCTGCCCGATGTCGACGCAAGTATAGAAATGCTTTGAAATTATTACTAATAATTTAGTGATGGTGTTTACCCTGAAGTATCGGGTGGCAAGGGCAAACGGTCTGGGACGGAGGAAGGGCGGCGCGACGCGCGCGCAGCAGCGAGAGCGGGCGGCGAGGCCGCCGCACCGCATCGTGTTCAGGAAGGCGTTGGAGTGTGGGCTACGCGCTGGCCGATTGCGCGGCCGTCTCGACGGTGCGTACCGACCCGCGCTCGACCAGCGGCCCGTCGAGCTTGATCGCACGGCGGCGCACGGGCATCCCGACTGCCCGGTTCTGCTCTTCCTGCAGCAGGATCTCGACGGCCCAGCGGCCGAGCTCGTAGTTCGGCAGCACGATCGTCGACAGCGGCGGGTGCGTATGCCGTGCGATTTCCTGGTCGTCGTAGCCGAGCACCGAGATGTCGTCGGGCACGCGCATCCCGAGATGCTTGACGGCCTCGATCGCGCCGATCGCCATCAGGTCGTTCGCGCAGAAGATCGCGGTGGGCGGATGCGGCTCGCGCAGCAGCGACAGCGTCTGCTCGAAGCCCGTATCGGAGCCCCAGTCGCCGTCGCGCACGAGTTCCGGCGCGAACGGGATGTCGGCCGTCGCGAGCGCGGTGCGATAGCCCTTCAGGCGGTCCTTCGCGGCGTCCTGCCACGGTTCGCCGTTGATGTAGCCGATGCGCCGGTGGCCCGCGCGCAGCAGGTATTCGGTGGCCGCATGGCCGCCCGCGACTTCGGCCGGCACGATCGACGACAGCCCGCTGTCGGTCGTGTAGCAGTTGAGCAGCACGGCCGGCACGCGCAGCAGCTCGGACGGCAGCGTGACCTTGCGCGTATAGACGGTCGCATAGACGACGCCGAGCAGGTTCGGCATCGCGAGCACCGAGTCGAGCACCTGGCGTTCGATGTCGACGTTGCCGTGCGTCGAATACACGGCGAGCAGCTTGCCGTTCGCATAGGCCGCGTCGCGCGCGCCGTCGACGTTGACGACCGGATGCGGGCTCGTCGAGATTTCGTCGGCGAGATAGACGATCAGGTCGCGCTCGCCGTCGTGCGTCATCGCCACTTCGCGCGACAGGAAACGGTAGCCGAGCTCCTGCGCGATCTTCAGCACCTTCTCGCGCGTGGCGTCCGAGAATTTGGTGCCCGCCGCGTTGTTCAGCACGAGGGAGACGGTGGATTGCGACACGCCGGCAAGCTTGGCGATGTCGGTCATCGTGGGGCGACGTTGAGTAGAGCGTTTCACGGTAGGAGCGCGGTCCGGCCTCGGCAGGATGGGCAAATAAAATCAGTCATGAACAGCGGGTCGGATCAATCTGACCCGACGGTAACATCGGCCATCCGGGCCGGCAATCAAGCTTTACGCGTGCTGTGCCGGATACGTCGATGTCTGGATAATAATATCAACAAATATTATTGACCACGCGTGCCGCGCCGTGCCATCCTTTGGCGCACATGCCCGCGGCCGGCGCCGTATGCCGGCCTGCAGGGTCGTCAGTCTCTCGCCCGGGGATGATCGATGATGCCGATGGAAATACCGCGCAGCGCCAACCTGATCGCATTGACCAGCGCCACGGCCCGCGTGTGCGTCGCGCCGCAGGTCGGCGGCTCGATCGCCGCCTACTACGAGTTCGAGCGCGACCGCCAGCGGCACTGGTTCCGGCCCGCCACCAGCGAGGCGCTTGCGAGCGGCGACCCGCTCGGCATGGCGAGTTTCCCGCTGTTCCCCTACTGCAATCGCATCCGCGACGCGAAGTTCGAATTCGACGGCCGCACGATCGACCTGTCCGGCCCGCACGATGCATTCCGGCATGCGCTGCACGGCCACGGCTGGAGCCGGCCATGGCAGGTCGGGCGACAGGACGACACCTCGGTCGAACTGCACTTCGAGCACCGCCCCGATCCCGGCCGGCAGGGCGACTGGCCGTTCCGCTACGAGGCGCGCCAGACGATCCGGCTGGAGGGCGGCAGCCTGTCGATCACGCTGTTCGCGCGCAATCTCGACGCACTGCCGATGCCGTTCGGCATGGGCCATCATCCGTATTACGTCAGGACGTCGCGCACGCTCGTCAGGGCGCAGGTGGACGCGATGTGGCACATCGACGACGACGTGCTGCCGACCCGCGTCGGCGCGCATCCGGCTGTCGATGCACTGCGCGACGGGCTGCGGGTCGAGGCGTTCGATCTCGACAACAATTTCGTGGGCTGGGCGCGCGAGGCCGCGGTGATCTGGCCGGAGCGCGGCTGCCAGGTCGTGTTGTCGGCGCAGCGGCCGTTCGACCAGCTCGTCGTGTTCGCCCCCGCCGGCGGCGATGCGCTGTGCGTCGAGCCCGTGACGAACACGACGGACTGTTTCAACGTGGGCGCGCGCGACCGCGCCGCGCCCGTCGGCGGCTGCGTGCTGGCGCCCGGCGAGTCGCTGGAAGCGACGCTGCGCTGGACGCCCGGGCCGATCTGAGCGAGGGTTCCGACGGTACGGGATTATCCCGAGTCGGGTAGGCGATATTATCGAGTAATAATATTAATTCGTGACGCCGAAGCTGGCCGTGTGTGACACGACGGGCGGGCCGATCACAACACTTGGAGACGATGATGCCGAGCCGTGCAAAGCTGCAACGTATCGTGGTGACGATGGGTGTGACGCTCGGATGCGTCGCGATCGCGCATGCGCAGGACAATGCGCAGAAGGTCGGGTCCAGCTCCGCGCAGACCTGCACGAACCCGAAGCCGGGCAACGTGAAGCTGACCGATCTCGTGGTCGGCTTCTCGCAGTCGGAGAACGAACAGAATCCGTTCCGCGCAACCGAAACCGCGTCGGTGCGCGCCGCGGCGAAGGCGGCCGGCGTCAAGCGGCTGCTGTATACGAATGCGAACGCGAACCAGGCGAAGCAGGTCGCCGATATCGAGAGCATGATCAACCAGGGCGCGCAGGCGCTGATCGTCGCGCCGAACGATTCGACCGGCCTGCAGCCCGCGCTTGCGCAGGCCCGCGCGAAGGGCATCCCGGTCGTGACGATTGACCGGCAGACGGCCGGCACGCCGTGCCAGGATTTCATCACGTTCCTCGGTTCCGACTTCTTCCGGCAAGGTCAGCGCGCCGCGCAGGCGCTTGCCGATGCGACGGGCGGCAAGGCCACGATCGCCGAGATCCAGGGCGGCTATGGCAATACCGTCGAGAGCCAGCGTACCGACGGCTTCGCCGACGGCCTGAAGAAATTCCCGAACATGAAGATCGTCGCGTCGCAGACCGCCAACTGGTCGGCCACCGAAGCGCAGAAGGTGATGGAGCAGGTGTTGCTCGCGCATCCGGACGTGACCGCCGTCTACGCGCAGGCCGACACGATGGCGCTCGGCGCGATGACCGCGTTGCGGCAGGCTGGCAAGCAGCGCGGCGTGACGGTCGTGTCGATCGACGGCACGAAGGATTTCGTCACTGCGATCGCGAACGGTTCGGCCGCGGCGAGCGTCGAGACGAATCCGCGCTTCGGCCCGCTCGCGTTCAAGTCGCTCGAAGCGTGGTTCGCCGGCAAGCCGGTCGCGCAGAAGCAGATCATGGACGATGCGCTGTACGACAAGGCGAACGCGAAGCATTCGCTCGAAGCGAACCTCGTCTACTGACCGGCCGGCAACCGTTCGGCATCCGCTCACACTCGAACGCGAGGCGCGCGATGGACGCACCGCTTCCCGCCGGACCCGACGCTGACGACGGCGCCGGCGGCAAACCCGTCGTGCTCGAGACGCACGGCGTCGGCAAGACGTTCGGCGTCGTGCGCGCGCTCGGCGGCGTATCGCTGTCGCTGCGTGCGGGCGAGGTGCACGGGCTGATGGGCGAGAACGGCGCCGGCAAGTCGACGCTGATCAAGATCCTCACCGGTTTTCATCAGCCGGATGCCGGCGAGATCCGCGTGGACGGCGTACCCGTGTCGTTCGACAGCCCGCGTGCCGCGCAGCGCGCGGGCATCTGCGCGGTCTACCAGGAAATCAACCTGATCCCCGAACGCAGCGTGGCCGAGAACATCTTCCTCGGTCACGAGCCGCGCCGTTTCGGCCCGTGGATCGATCGCCGCGAAATGCTGGCGCGGACGCGAGAGATCGTCGAGCGCTACGGGCTCGACGTCGATCCGGCCGACAAGGTCGGCTCGCTCGGGCTCGGCCAGCAGCAGATGGTGTCGATCGCGCGCGGCGTGTCGCTCGGTGCGCGCGTGCTGATTCTCGACGAGCCGACCTCGGCGCTGAGCGCGGCGGAAGTGGAAGTGCTGTTCGGCGTCGTCGACCAGTTGCGTGCGACGGGCATTGCGATCGTGCTGGTCAGCCATCGTCTGTCGGAGTGCTATCGAATGTGCGACCGGCTCACCGTGCTGCGCGACGGCGCGGTGGTGCGCAGCGATACGCCGGATCACCTGCCGCGCATGGCGCTGATTTCGGCGATGCTCGGCCGCGAGGTTGGTGCGCACGGCCCGCGCGAGCAGGCGGAAGCGGCCGCTGCGGATTCGACGCAGGAACCGGCGCTCGCCGTCGACAAATTGCGCTGGGGCACGCGCTTGCGCGACGTATCGTTCCGCGTCGCGCCGAAGGAAATCGTCGGGCTCGCGGGTTTGCTCGGCGCGGGCCGCACCGAGACGTTCAAGGCCGTGTTCGGCGCGCAGCAGCCGGATGGCGGCGCGGTGCGTGTCGGCGGCCAGGCGCTCGACGGAGCGGACCCGGCGCGCGCGATTCGCGCAGGGCTCGCGTTCCTGTCCGAGGATCGCCGCTCCGAAGGCATTTTCTCGAAGCTGTCGGTGCGCGAGAACATCGTCGTATGCGTGTTGCCGCGCATCGCGCGCTTCGGGTTCATTTCCGTGCGCAAGCAGGAGGCGCTCGTCGAGCGCTACATCCGCGAGCTGGGCATCAAGACGTCGCATGCGGGCGCGCCGATCTCGACGCTGTCCGGCGGCAACCAGCAGAAGGCGCTGATCGCGCGCTGCCTGTCGACCGAGCCGTCGGTGCTGCTGCTCGACGATCCGACGCGCGGCATCGACGTCGGCGCGAAGGCGGAAGTGCACGATCTCGTCAAACGGCTTGCCGACGAAGGGCTCGCGGTGGTCGCGACGTCATCCGAGATGGAAGAACTGCTCGAGCTGGCCGACCGGCTCGTGATCCTGCACGAAGGCGCGACGAGCGGCGAGATGCCGACGCGCGGCGCGAGCCCCGACGACGTGACCGCGCTGCTCGCGAATCAAGCGTGACGCACCGGACATCGACCTGAGATTGAGGAAAGCGTGAATCTTGCCAACCTGATGAGCGAACCGGACGAAACACGCCGCACGTCGCGCCGCTCGCTGTTCGCGCAGGCGCGCGACCACAGCGTGTATCTCGCGTTCGTCGCGCTTGCGGTCTTCAACCTGATCGTCACGCCTGGTTTCTCGAATCCGCTCGCCGCACGCAGCCTGCTGTTCCAGGCCGCGCCGATCGTGTTGATCGCGCTCGGGCAGAACCTTGCGATCGCGACGCGCGGGATCGACCTGTCGGTCGGCTCGGTGATGGCGCTGTCGAGCGCGATCATTGCCGTGTGCTTGCCGTACGGAACGGGCGCGGCGTTCGCGGCGGCCATCGTGATCGGGCTCGCGGTCGGCCTGTTCAACGGCGGGCTCGTCGCGCGGCTCGGCATCGATCCGCTGATTTCCGGCCTTGCGTTGCTGGTTGCCGCGCGCGGGCTGGCCCAGGCCTTGCTCGGCGGTTCGCGCGTGAGTCTGCCGCCTTCCGATGCGTTCGATTTCATCGGTATCGGTACGTTCGTCGGGCTGCCGGTCGTGATGCTGATCGCGGTGGCGTGCGCGGCCATCGTGTTCTTCGTCGTGCGCAACACGACGTTCGGCCGCTATACGATCCTCGTCGGCGCGAGCCGCGATGCCGCGCATCTCGCCGGCGTGCCGGTGCGGCGCACGCTGCTCGCGGTGTATGCGGCGAGCGGTGCGCTGGCCGGGCTCGCCGGCCTGTTCGCCACCGCGCGGCTCGGCGCGGGCGATCCGAACTACGTGGGCGTGAACTTCGAACTCGATGCGATCGCCGCGTCGGTGATCGGCGGCACGCCGCTGTCCGGCGGGCGCGTATCGATCGTCGGCACCGTGTTCGGCGTGCTGCTGCTGCAACTGCTCGACGCCAGCTTCATCATGAACAACATCAGCTATACGTATGCGCAGATCCTGAAGGCCGCGTTCATCCTCGGCGCGCTGTACCTGCAACGCTCGGGAGCCTGACATGTCGACCGCGCCGATTTCCGCACACACCGCGCAGGACGCCAGCCGCGCACGACGCGCGCAGCTCGTTCGCCTCGTGCAGGCGCGCGGGGCGATCGCGATCCTCGTGCTCGTGTGCCTGATCGCCGGCCGTGTGTTCCCGCATTTCCTGAGCGCGCCGAACCTGCTCGACATCGTCGCGGCCGCCGCGTTCGTCGCGCTGATCACGATCGGGCAGAGCTTCGTGATCATCCTCGGCGGGTTCGACCTGTCGGTCGGCTCGCTCGTCGGGCTGGGCACCGTGATTGCCGCGTATGCCGCGCCGTATGGATGGGGCGCCGCGCTGGCCGCACCCGTGTGCGTCGGGCTGATCATCGGGCTGATGAACGGCTGGCTGATCGCGCGGGCGCGGATGGCGCCGTTCATCGTCACGCTCGCCGCGCTGCTCGGGTTGAAAGGGCTGTCGCTCGTGCTCGCGAGCCAGGACATGCTGATCGCGAACCCCGGGTTCTTCGCGACGATCGCGAACGGCTCGCTGTTCGGGATCGGCAATCTCGTGTGGATCGTGCTCGTCGCGTATCTCGTCGCCGCGTTCGTGCTGAATCACACGCGCTACGGCGCGGGCGTGTTCGCGATCGGCGGCAACGAGGAAGCGGCGCGCATGCTCGGCGTGAACGTCGAAGGGCTCAAGATCGTCACGTACGGATTGAGCGGGGCGCTGGCCGGGCTCGCCGGTGCGCTGCTCGCGTCGCACCTCGATTCGGGGTTGCCGGGCGCGGGCAACAGCTACGAGCTGCAGTCGATCGCGGCGGCGGTGATCGGCGGCGTGTTGCTGACGGGCGGCGTCGGCACGTTGTTCGGCCCGCTTGCGGGCGTGCTGCTGCTCGGCGTGATCGAGAACGTGATCAACCAGGTCGGCACGCTGAGCCCGTACTACCAGAACCTTGCGAGCGGCGCGTTCCTGCTGCTCGCGGTGATCGCGCAGACGCTGCTGACGGGCAAGCGGCGCAAGCGGTGAGCGGGCGTTTCGGCGCGCTCACCCGCAACCCCATCTCACACTCTTTCATTTCCCGGTTCTTTTGAATTCCGAATCGCGTCGCACGTAATAAATCGGAAAGCTGAATGACGTGCGATTGTCAGTTTGTTTCCGCTGGCACCGGTTCGATGTCAAAGATCGTCAATTGCGCATGAATGCGGTGCACGGCTTGTCGACGCCCGGCGTTAAGGAGGTACCAGCTGGATCACCGGCTGACCTACCCGGGAGAGTTGCACCATGAACCGCATCGCGAAAATCCTGACGGCTACCGCACTGGCTTGCGCCGTTCTCGTTCCGGCACTGGCCGAAGCGCATTCGCACCGCGAGTGCCATTTCGATCATCACCACCATCGCGTCTGTCGCTGGGTGCGTTAACGGTGGCTTTCCCCGGCGATGACCGGGGCGCTTTCATCATTCAGGCAAATCAGGAGAGGACTATGAAAAAAATGATGTTGATCGCCGCGCTGGCTGCCGGCATGGGACTGTCGATCGGTGCATTCGCGCAGGTTCCGGCCAGCGCGCCAGCCGGCACGACCGGCCTGTGCAAGGACGGCTCGTTCTACTCGGGCGCATCGAAGAAGGGCGCGTGCGCCGGTCACAAGGGCGTGAAGACGTGGTACGGCGCATCGGCGGCAGCCGGCGCGAGCGCACCGGCCGCGGCACCGGCCATGGCGGCTTCCGCCGCGCCGGCATCGGGCACCGCACCCGCGAAAGGCGCAGCGACGACCGCGGCCGCAGCGCCGGGCGGCGGCCCGGGCAAGGTGTGGGTCAACGACACGACGAAGGTCTATCACTGCTCGACCGACAAGTACTACGGCAAGACGAAGCACGGCAGCTACATGTCGGAAGCCGACGCGAAGGCGAAGGGTTACCACGCGTCGCACGGCAAGGCCTGCTCGTAAGCGGCCCGCGCGCGATTTTTTCGCGCGCTGCCCGGGAACGATCGGGATTCACGCCCCGCCAATTCGGCGGGGCGTTTTTGTTTGTGCAGCCGGCTGGCCAGTGCGCCGCGCTTTCAATTGCACTACACCCGTGCGCATCGAAATGAACATTCCGATGCAGCCGCGCAAGCCGCAAACGTTTTACCTTGATTTCGGTTCGAAACGAGGACGAATGCC
Organism: Burkholderia pulmonis; assembly: GCF_984667975.1. Lineage (NCBI taxonomy): Bacteria > Pseudomonadati > Pseudomonadota > Betaproteobacteria > Burkholderiales > Burkholderiaceae > Burkholderia > Burkholderia pulmonis. Next base: position 2,519,430 of record NZ_OZ480187.1, on the reverse strand, counting down.
CTAAAGGATGTTGAGGCCGATGACGTAAACGGGTCACGGGGATGACTCGCGATCGCATGCTTTCGACGTGCGACGCGCAGTCCGCAATATTCAGCGCAGCAGGGGAATCGACTTGAATCGTCAGCAATCGTGGACGCGTACGGCGGCGCCCGGGGAAATCATTTACTCCGAGGGTTTTGCGGGCGAGCCCGTCATCTTTTTGATTACCGACGGCAAGGTCGAACTGTCGACGCGCTGCGACGACAAGCGCGTGATCGTCGCGACGCTCGGCCGCGGCGAGTTCTTCGGCGAATCGGCGCTGCTTGCCGCCGAACCGCGTGCACATACCGCGAAGGCGCTTTCCTTCTGTCAGCTCACGGTCGTGCCGGCCGGGATGCTCGACGAGGAAATCGAGCGCGTGTCCGCGCTGCTGCGCCATATCGTGCGAACGATGATTCGTCGCGTGAAGCGCAAGGACGACCAGCTCGCCACCTATACGCATGCCGACTTCATGCCGGGCGTGCTGTCGTACGCGCATGTGCTGGCACTGATGGCGAATGCCGACGGGCGCGAATCCGGCGACGCATGGGCGCGCCGGCCGATGCAGGCGCATGCGGCCGAGACGTCGGTGCCGCTTGCGGAAGTGATCCGCAAGTGCCGCGCGATTGCCGGCCATTCGCGGCCGCATGTGCTCGCGATGCTGCGACGCATGGAGAAGCTCAATCTCGTCACGATCGAAGCCGCGCAGGGCGATCTTGCCGGCGGCGCAGCCGACTACGCGGCTTCGTCGGATGCGCGCCAGGTCGTCACGTTCGACGCCGCGCGCGTGATCGACCGCGCGCAGCAGGTTGCCGATCACGATCTCGACCTGTCGATCAACAGCGAACTCGAGCTCATCGAACTGGCCGATCTCGAATCGCTGATCGGTGTCTAGAAGACGCTGTTGCTCAACAAGCTGTCGAACGGCGAGATCGCCGACGAAGTGTTCGCGTTCCGCAAGTCGAAGGTGCTCAGCTACGTCGAGCAGAAGGGCGTCGCGTACTTCTCGCGGCGCAACGGGCGCCGCAGCGGCGATGTGCGCGCGCTCGAAGATCTCGTGTGGGTCGACCAGCGCACGCTGTTCGACGTGATCAGCACGTTCGATACGTACGATCTCGCGAAGCTGATTGCGAACCTCGACGATCGCGCGGTGGCCGACAAGCTGTTTTCCGTGATGACCGAGGCGCGTCGCAACGAAGTGTCGTGGGTGATGCGCCGCGAACTGAAGCTTGATCCGGTTGAAGTCGAGGAGATCGAGCAGCGCGTGCTGGATGCGGTGCGCGCGGCGAAGGCGCCGGCGGCGGGTGCGATGTCCGTCGCGTCGACGTCATCGTCGGATGCGTGAGACGGAGAGGCGTATGGATCTGTTGACCCTGGCCGGTGTGGTGCTCGGCGGCGCGGCGATCGTGTTCGGGTTCGCGCTGGAAGGCGGGCATTTTCCGATGCTGTTCCAGTTCGAGGCGCTTGTGATCGTGCTCGGCGGCACGCTCGGCGCGGTGATGATCCAGAACACGTGGGCACGCTTCTTCGACGCGGTGAAGCAGCTGCGGCTCGCGTTCGTGCGGGCGCGCGAGGTCGATCGCCAGAACCTGTCCGACCTGCTCGAATGGGGCGACCGCGCGAAAGTCGACGGGTTGCTCGCGTTCGAATCGATGGACGTGAGCGGCATTCATCCGTTCGCGCGCCGCGGGCTCGAACTGCTGGCGAATGGCGTGTCGACTGCCGTGCTCGAGGATGCGTTGCAGCGGGAGCTTGATGCGTACGAGCGCAGCCGCCTGGCCGCCGTGCGCGTGTGGCAGCAGGCCGGCGGCTATGCGCCGACGTTCGGCATTCTCGGCTCGGTGCTCGGGCTCGTGCAGGTGACGAGCCATATTCTCGAACCGGCGCAGCTCGGGCCGGGCATCGCGGTGGCGTTCGTCTCGACGCTGTACGGGCTCGCGTTTGCGAACCTCGTGTTCCTGCCGCTGTACGGCAAGCTGCGCGCGCAGATCGATAGCGAGATGCGATTCCGCAAGCTGTATCTCGATGGGCTGCTCGCGATTTCGCGCAAGGAGTCGCCGCATACGATCGAGACGCGATTGACCGGCGATGTGCGCGGGCGTGCGGCGGAATCGCTGGCTTGACGCGCGTGTGCCTGTTCAGGTGCCAGCGCCGTATGACGAACCGGGATGCTCGACCGCATGACTGCTCGAACTGACGGCGCATCCGCTGCCGATCGCGACGATGACGAACTTGAAGGCGCGCAGTCCGGGCGCTGGCTGATTTCGTACGCGGATCTCATCACGACGCTGATGGTGCTGTTTCTCGCGCTGTATGTGCTGCAGCTCGCGAAATACAACGCACTCGATGCGCGGTACCAGACGCTTGCGCGGCAGGCTGGTGGTGCTGCGAGTGCTGCCGATACGGTGACGCCCGACCATGCGCCGCCGTGGCTCGCGTTGCTCGATTCGTTGAAGTCGAACGGGCGTATTTCGCTGGTGAAGGCACCGCACGGTGTCGAGATCGGCATCGACGCGAAGATCCTGTTCAACGTCGGCGATGCGCACTTGCTGCCCGATTCGTCACCCGTGCTGAACCAGATTGCGCAGGCGCTGAGCGAGCACGCGACCGGCGATATCCTCGTCGAAGGCCACACGGACAGCGTGCCGATCTCGAACGCGAAATACGAATCGAACTGGGAGCTGTCGTCGGCGCGCGCGGGGAGTGTGGTGCGCTACCTGACCGAGCGCGGGGTTGCGCCGCATAGGCTGGCGGCGATCGGCCGGGCCGATACGCAGCCGCTCGTCGCGGGCGACGATGCTGCGTCAAGGGCCCGAAACCGGCGCGTCACGATCTTCGTTGCATACTGACTGGATTGTTTGCGTTCGTCCAAGAATAGAACCTGAGGGATTGTGTAGATGTCGACCGAGAATAATGTCGAGGCCGTTGCGGATGGCAAAAGCGAGCGCAGCGCTCGCGGTGTTTTCCGGCTGTTGATGCGTTTGTCGACAGCCGATTTGTCGCTGAAGAACCTGATCATCCAGACGGTCGTGCTTGCCTTGGCAATTGCATTGGCCTGCTATTACTGGCTGGGGCCGTGGATGGCGACGCATAGCGATTACTCATGGTTGAGCCAGTGGCGCTGGGTACCGTTGCCACTGGCACTGGGATATGTGGCGTTGATCGGATCCATGCGGCATCGGTCGCTGATGGCGGCGGATGCGGCAGTCCGAGCGTTGCCGAAGGGCACCCGAGACGAAAAGAAAAGTCAGCTCAAGAATCAGGTCGACAGAAAGCGCAGTCGGTACAAGATGATCGGCGAAGTGTTCGCAGCGATGTCGGTGCTCGGCGCCGTATTTTCGCTGGTGGGTTCCTATACGTCGTTTGACGCGAGATTCCTGCGACCCAGCCACGATGCGATTGCTGCGGATCTGACACGGATCCGTGTGTTGACTGAGCGGACATGCAGCATGGGTGTGACGGCGGACATCTGCGTGACCCCGCCAACCGTGAGTCAGATGATCGAAAACATCGAGAAGGAAACCGATCCGATCGCGCGGCGCGCTGCGGTAAAGGAGATGCTGGGGCGTGTGCGTCCATTGTTGGCGAAGATTGACGTCAACGCGTATGTCGAGTTCGCCCGGCCGCTCGATGAGGTCGATGCTGCAATCCCGGACGAAGCGCAGTTCTCATTGCTGCAGATGGCTATTGCGTCGTTTCTGGTTTTGACGGTTACCGTCGCAGTTGGATTCAAGCTTGCCGTTGCCGCGTATGAATACCGGATCACGTTCTTGCCTACCGACAGCGGGAGCAAGACAGCCGCCAAGCTCGATGCCGATCGGTGCACGAAGATGCCCTGCGCTGCCGAATCACGGGAATCATCAATATAAACAACGCAAATCCCGATAGCGCGGGAATATATCGATTTTCATATGATGGGCATCTGAAATCAGCGATGCGGTTCTGCGCGTGCATGCCGATAACTCAAACTGGCTCAGACCGAGCGGTTATCGAGGGTTCCCCATGCATTTCTGGCGCAAGCTTTCCATTCAGAACAAGCTGATTCTCAGCATGACGAGTTGCCTGCTCGTGTTCGTCGCGATTTCGAGCGGGCTCAGCGTCCGTCTGATCGGCAACGCGGTGCGCGATCGCGTCGTCCGCGAAGAGCTGCCGACCGCCGTGAATGGCATCCGCGCCGACGTGCAGCGCCAGATGGCCGGCCCGATCGCCGCGTCGCGCATTCTCGCGCGCGATGCGTTCGTGCTGCAATGGGAGGCCGACGGCGAACCCGATGCCGGCACGCGCAACTGGATCCAGCTGGCGAAGAACGTGAAGGACGAGCAGAAGGCTGCGTCCGTGCAGTGGGTGTCGGTGAAGAGCGGCAACTACTACACCGAAGCCGGCCTGCAGCGGAAGGTGACCGACAAGGATCAGTGGCTGACCAATTTCCTGTCGTCGGGCAAGGCGTACGACGTGAACATGGATCGTGAGGTGACCGTCGGCGGCTACATGATGTTCATCAACAGCCGTGTGGAGATCGACGGCGTGCCGATCGGCGCGGCGTGCATGAGCCTGTCCGTCGATGCGCTCGCGAAGGGCATCTCGGCCTACCGGATCGGCGAGACCGGCTACGCGTATCTCGTGCGTCCCGACGGCGCGATCATGATGCATCGCGATACGTCGCTGATCGACGGCAAGCATTTCCTGAAGGATGAACAGGGCCTGCCGGGCGACGCGTCGTCGACGCTGCTCGCCGGCAAGCCGTATGCGTACCTCAGCTACGAGGGCGACGGCGGCGCGCGCTTCATCGCGACGTCGTTCATTCCGGAGCTGAATGCGTATGTCGTCGTCGAGGTGCCGCAGGCTGAACTGCTCGGGCCGGTGACGCGCGCGATCCGCAGCGCGGCGCTGGTTGCGGCGGTGGTGGGCCTCGGGGTTGCGCTGCTCGTGATCTGGCTGGTGGGCCGCGCGATTGCCGCGCCGATCCGCCGCGCGGCGACGCTGCTGTCGGAGATCGCCAGCGGCCAGGGCGACCTGACGCGCCGCATGACGGTCGAGAGCGAGGACGAGATCGGGCAACTGTCGGATGCGTTCAACCGGTTCGTGTCGTCGCTGTCGACGCTGGTTCACCGGATTCGCGCGGCGTCGGCTTCGATTGCGACCGGGTCGGCGCAGATTGCTTCGGGGAATGCGGATCTGAGCGAACGGACCGAAGGGCAGTCGAGCAACCTGGAGCGGACGGCTTCGTCGATGGAAGAGATCACGGCCGTGGTGCGCAACAACACCGAGACGGCGACGACGGCCGCGAAGATGATCAACGGCGCGTCGGATACGGCGGCGCGCGGCGGGCAGGTGGTGGGCGAGGTCGTGACGACGATGGAGCAGATCAGCGACGCGTCGCAGCGAATCTCCGAGATCATCGTGATGATCGACAGCATCTCGTTCCAGACGAACATTCTGGCGTTGAATGCGGCGGTGGAAGCGGCGCGGGCCGGGGAGCAGGGGCGCGGGTTTGCTGTTGTCGCTTCGGAAGTGCGGAATCTGGCGCAGCGCAGCGCGCAGGCCGCGAAGGAGATCAAGGCGCTGATCGAACACAGCGCGGGGACGGTGAATACCGGGTCGCGGCTGGTGAGTGAGGCCGGGAAGGTGATGAGCGACGTTGTCTCGCAGGTTCAGGGTGTGAGCGCGATGATGAGCGAGATCGCCGAGGCGAGCCTGGAGCAGAGTGCCGGGATCGACCAGATTGGCGATGCGGTGCAGTCGCTCGATCAGATGACGCAGCAGAATGCGGCGTTGGTCGAGGAAAGCGCGGCAGCGGCGGCGAGTTTGAAGCAGCAGGCGGCGGAATTGACCAAGCTGGTGTCGGCTTTCAAGGTGGATGAGTAAAGTCTGATTTGCGATTTAGAATGAAGCGTTTCTGAGGGACGGCTGCCGTGGGTTCACGGCAGCCGTTTTTGCATGTCGGCGCGGGATTCGGTGACGTTTGTGAAAATGAAACGCATTTCCAGATTGAAGGTTGGGGTGGGGGCGGTGGTGCTGCTCGCCGTCATTGCTGCGGTGGGGGCGAAGGTTGTCGGGTCGCCGACGGATTCCTATCTCGCTTATCGGGAGAAGGCTGCGGCGGAGGTTAGCGCGGCGAAGATGGAAGATCAGGCGGATCTGGACAAGAAATATGCGGCCGAGGTGAATGCACGGCTGGTTAAGCTTGTCGGGCCGGTGAAGGTGAAAGGGTTTTCTGCGCAGGCAGGGAGTAACGTGCAAAGCGTTGTTCCCGATGACGGGATGACGCCCGGGCCGGATGGGCTGTTCCTGAAGTCGGATGACGGGAAGGTCAATCTGCTCGTTACGACGGTTCCGCTTTTGAAGGCTTGGGCGAAGAGGGCCGATGCGGGGATCAAGTCTACGGACGATGTTGCCGTTATCTTCGATAACGAGACTTTTTACACGGATGTGTTCGCTGATGATGCGGCGGCGTATCGGTTTGCCGAGCTGCCGGTGAAGCGGAAGCCTGCTGATGCGGTGGTGAAGGCACTGCTGCTCGGGGAAAGCCAGGATGGGGTGCCGGAGGGGCCGAATACGTTGGCTGTCTCGGTCAAGCAGGGGGAGAGGGTTTATGTCCTCTGGCGGGAGGTGACGGTGCCGGGGATTGCGGCTTGTGGGGCGGGGCGGGTGGTTGAGGAGAAGCGGCAGGAGTGTTTTGCGAAGCGTTTGCCCGTGCAGAGGCGATATTCGCAGCTTGTGTCTGAGGCGCAAGTAATGCTGGATGACGTTGTTCAATAAAAAGCAACCGATTCGGTTCAGTTTTGTCGACCGTCCGTCTGGTCTCGGCCAGGAGCGGCCCTTGGGCAGCGCTGTCGCGTGGCCGTTCGTACGTCACTTCCACCATAAAACCGGTCGTTCAAGTCAAATTCGCCTAGACTGCGACTATTGCCGACGCCTTCCCGATCCCCGACCATGTTTCGAGCAGATATGCCGCGGGTGTTCGAACTGCGCGATCTGATAGAGGAGCCACAGGCCCCGGAGGCTTACTTTCAAGACTTTGAACTCACGCTTTGTGACGGACTCGCGAGAGAGATATGGCTTGCCCGCGAGCGGGAGTTCCAGCTGCTTGACGCGGCGTCGTGGGAGGCCCTGAAGGAGGAAGCCCGGCCTTACCTGACGCGGCACGATCCCCGCGGGCGCGGGTGGTCGCAGTTAATCAACATTCTAAATCAGGCTCGAGCCCACAATCATTTGGCTGCCCGGGGTTGCTCCGGGGTCGCTTTCGTCCCGCGAGGTAAGAATCCGACGCCAGACCTCGAAGGTACCCTCAACGATCGGAAAGTGCTGTGCGAGGTGAAGTCGATAAATATCTCAGCGGAAGAGGCGGAGCGTCGGAATACGCGGGCAGTAGGATCGATAACTGCTTCGCTTGACGGGAAGTTTCTCAAGAAGTTGACGAGCACGCTGTGTAAGGCCAAAAGTCAAATGCTTGCCTATGACAACGGTGCTGCTTGCATCGCGTTTATCATTATCGACTTCGATGACTTCCTCGGCCAATACAAAGCCGACTACTACGCGCAGATAGATCAGCACCTTGAGTCGGAACCTGTCCAGGGAATCGAGATCGTCATTTATAACCAGCGTACAGCTTTTCATCCACATATAACCATGCGAAGTGCCTTCGTCGTCAACGAAGCAGCCTGGCCGAAACCTGAGCCCAGTGAGCCTTAGTCGGTCACGCTGACGCGTGTGTCAATTAAACCGACACAGGGTGAGGACGCTACTGGTCACAAATCGGGTACGCCATGAACACATTCAACGACGATCTCAAACTAGATTCTTTGCCCGACCTCGATTGCATAAGTGTCATTGGCATAGCCATAGTAAAGCGACGGGCGAAGATGAGGAAGCCCTGAATGCTCGTGCATTGGCGTGGTGTGAACAGCTTGATGCGCGCACCCTGAGCGGAGAGCACGCGCGTCTGTGCGGCGAAGTGAGCGCAGGCCCAAAACTTACAGGAAGGCGAAAACATGCGACGCTATTCGCGGGTTCGTGAAAAGCTGACAAACTCTCTTTATCGACTCGCCACGTGGGAAGGCGACGTTAGGGACCGACTTCGCGGCGCGCATTGGGTTTTAAGGCAGCTCTCCACTGAGGAATTGCCGCCTGAACTTCGCGATAGCTGGCAAAGCATCATGCACCGCCTGACCCGGTACGGCCCAGAAGTGTTGCATGATGGAGAAGTGTTTCGGGACGCTGTGACTCACACGATGTCACGAATTCGAAACAGCACGGGGCGTGCAATCGCAACCGATATCTATCGCCTGTACAGCACGTTCATCAGCACATACGGGGCATGACGAAGACGCTGACGAGCGCGCGCCAGAGCGCGTACTTAGGCGGGAACCTGCTGCTTTTGTCCAACGACGCGGCGAGCATGGCAGACCCGCTGCGTTTCGTGATGTTGCAGAACAAAGAGCTCCGGTTCGATCGCGATTAGCCGCACGTTCTGCACGGCGGGCAGGTACAACAGCGGCGAGGTGCTATGTGGGAAAAATTCGTAGAACCGGCGGCGAACGTCCGCTTCGACGTTGCGCAGTTCAGCGTGAAGCGCCCTATACCACCCATAGACCTCAATGGGCACCCCTGTTGCCGTAACTCCCGCCTTGGGCAGGATCGCGCGCCCGTTCACGTGTATGGAAAAATTCGCGTGATTTGAGCGTAACGCTTTGACCTGGTCTGGGCTAAATGCTTCGGCCGTTATCGCTTTGGGAGCAAAGTGCAGTTCGGGCCAGTTTCGGTCCACGACTTCGAGCAATCGCGGATTGTCAAAAAGGTCTGGCTCGCCGTGGGAAACGATGTCTATCAGGTAAGCCGTATCGTCCTTGATGCGCAGTAGCAATAGCTCGGATTCCCCATGCTTACGTGCGACGAACCCCCGCTTGTCAACCGTGTTGATACTGTTCAGGTGCAAGTGATGAATGCCCCAAGTGAGGAGAAGCGTATCCTGATACGCGGCGCGAACCGCCCGCGTTGAAAGATACGGGTGAACGCTTTCGCCCTTACGCAATCGCGACACTATCTCGTCAAAAGCCTTTCTGTGCGCCCTGTACTTCGGATTCTGTCGAATATCGTCCGAAAGACGCACCTCGTAAGGCACGGGCGGAATCGTACGCTCGGCACGCGTGAACAGGATGGCGAACCGGTCGAAGGCCGTATCGCGCGGCTTCGGCTTATAGCCAAGGTTAGATAGAAGCTGAACTGCTATCGAGTCGGCGTCAGCAACCAAATCCATCGCTAACAGAAACCGCATACCGGGCCACTCCATGAAGTTCTAGAAGGCGCGCAATGCAAAGCGGCCCGCCATCACGTCGCTGTCAAATCGGACCGCATATAGCAGGCGGTGCCGGAGAAACGAAGAATCGGCCCGCGATCCGATTCGTGGATCAGCCCTTTAAGGACACCGTCCGACGAACGTCCGCTTCCTGTTGCGGATTCAACCGGTCGATGTTCCGGTATGTCGATAGTCCGCTTCGGGGCGGTAACGGTCAACCGTATCCGTATCGATTGATTTGCGTAAGCCAAGACCTGATCTCTCAGTCAGCGTGAGATCAGGTCTGAGATTGCTTCGCCGTCACTTCATCAAGGGCCGTGAACGACCCTGAGCCGCCATTCAGCAAATCCTAAGGTAGCCGTTGACAGAGCCTGCCTTGGCCGTGTTCTCCGCATCCGTCTCGTGTTGCGCGCCCCCTATGCCTAACGGCCAGTCCCCCCCAAATCCCCATTTCTGAGATGCCAGCCCGGCTACACTGGTCGTGAAGCCTTGCTTCTCGCCATCGGAAGTTTGAACGCAGTCCCCTCCGCACCGATGGTCGAAAGAAAGTCGTCTTGCCCAACAAGACACAGCGGAAGGGGAGAAAAAAGGGGAAACCCAAGGCATCAAAGAAGCGCGGGCCGCATGGGCGGCAACCCATACGACCCGCTGACCACCACCAACTCACTTAAGGAGTTGAAAATGGCTGACGCCAATACTAAGCCACGTCGCAGGAAGAACAAACACGTCGACGAGCAAAAGACGTTTGAGCTTGTCCTTCGCAACTACCCGGATCTCCCCAAGCGTGGCTGGCCGTACCTGCCCTGGATGAAGGCGATCGATATCAATTTCAAGCTCTTCGGATTCAAGCCGGGCGACCGCGTGTACCTCGACGTGAACGAAGTCACCCGAAAGATCACGATCACGCCGGACTACGGCCAGTTGGCGCTGCGAGAGCAGCCGTACCACGATCCTGATCGGGGACCGTCGCCGCTATAGCACCCGCGAGGCCGCTTGATGCGGCTCTAGCGAGTGGAGTGCAGGCGTTACCTGAATGCGACAGACTGCCGGGGCGAATCCGCCCCGGCCATTGCCGCGAACGCCGCGACTCACCCCCACATCCACCTTCAACAACTGTCACGACCGCAACAAGGCTCGTGAGGCCCAAACACGCCCGCCGAAATCTCGCCGCCCGCTTTCCGCATTCATGCGAAGATTACCCACATCCCGAAAATCCGAGACCGCCGTGACCCGTTCGACCCCCGAGGGCAGCCCGGAAACGACCGCCCACTCACCCTGGATGCCCGTCGCGCTGGCCGAACTCGGCATCCGTCGCCACCCGCCGGGCAGCATCAACCCGCGCATCGTCGAATACAACAACCAGACGAACCTGGTCGGTTACGACGACAAAATTTCCTGGTGCTCTTCCTTCGTGAACTGGTGCATGACGCACGCCGGGTTCCGCGGCACCGGCTCCGCGCTCGCACGCTCATGGCTCGAATGGGGCCGCCCGCTGGAGCGCCCGATTTACGGCTGCATCGCGATCCTGACGCGCGACGACCCGGCGAGCTGGAAAGGGCACGTCGGTTTCTACCTGCGCCACGACACCGAACACGTGTACCTCTTCGGCGGCAACCAGCTGGAAGAAGTCCGCGAACTTGCGTACCCGTTGAACGAAGTGATCGGCTACCGCTGGCCCGCCACCGCATGACCCCGCAGCAGCAGCGCACACAAAACACCAAACAACGCCTTTCCCGCCGCTGCTAATCTGTCGGACACACCGCATTGACCCACCCGGAGTCCGTCGGCGCGCGAACCCGTGTCGCCGATCTCCGCACCCACAAGGAGCCTGCAGTGCAAACCGGTAATCTCCGCCTCTACGCGGATGCGCAATACACGAGCCCTTACGCGATGTCGGTCTTCGTCGCGCTCGAGGAAAAATCGCTGCCGTACGAACTGGTGACCGTCGATCTCGGCAACCGCGCGCATTTCGCGCCGGACTATGCGGCGACGTCGCTGACGCAACGCGTGCCGACGCTCGTGCACGACGATTTCGCGCTGTCGGAATCGTCGGCGATTACCGAGTATCTCGACGAGACATTTCCGGGCACACGAATCTATCCGGCCGAGCCGCGCCAGCGTGCGCGGGCGCGTCAGGTGCAGGCGTGGCTGCGCAGCGACCTGATGCCGATCCGCTCGGAACGGTCGACCGAAGTGCTGTTCTACGGCCCGTCGAGCGAGCCGCTGTCGAGTCTCGCGCAAGCCGCCGCGCAGAAGCTGTTCGCGGCTGCCGACAAGCTGCTCGCGCCGGGTGCGGCGCACCTGTTCGGCGAGTGGAGCATTGCCGATGTCGATCTGGCGGTGATGCTGAACCGTCTGGTGCTGAATGACGATCCGGTGCCGCAGCGCCTCGCCGACTATGCGCGTGCGCAGTGGGAGCGGGCGTCGGTGCAGCGCTGGGTGAAGCTGAAGCGTCCGCCGCTGTAATTCGCGGAAGCAGCGGCGTGTCGGCGGCGCGCAGGAGTGCGTAGCGCGCCGGCACGTCGTGCTATCCGCAGCCCGATACGCACCGAAAATCGGCATGCTGGATTGGGTCGGTTTTCTTCCTTCACGTCGAATTCACACGAACTGCCATGAGCTATCTTCCCCAACTCGCCGCAGTCGGCGGCGTGATGTTGCTGGCGTGCGTCAGCCCCGGCCCCGACCTGATCGCCGTTTCGTCCCATGCGCTCGGCAATCGCCGTGCGGGCCTGCTGGCCGCGTTGGGCATTGCGTCATCGCATGCGGTCTGGGCGGCGATGGCGATTTTCGGGCTCGGGCTGATCGTCGCGAAGCTCGCGTGGCTGTATGAGGCGATTCGCATTGCCGGTGCCGCGTACCTGATTTACCTCGGCATCAAGACGCTGTCGGGCCTGCGTCAGTCGGCGCAACAGGCTGAATCCGCGAGCCAGCCGGTTGTGCGCGGCGGCGTGCACGCGTATCGGAAAGGGCTGCTGGTCGGGTTGACCAATCCGAAAGCCGCCGCGTTCTTCGGCAGTCTGTTCGTCACGCTGTTGCCTGCGCACGCACCGGCGTGGGTGCATGGCGCGACGCTGGCTGTGGTCGTCGCCGTCTCGCTGACGTGGTTCTGCACGGTTGCCGTGCTGTTCTCGACGAACCGCGTGCAGACGGGCTACGCAAAACTGCGCAAGCCGATCGACGCGGTGATGGGGACGATCCTGCTGGGGCTCGGCGCGAAGCTGGCGCTGGATCGGTAAGCAAGGCAGCGATCGGTAGTGCTATCGGTCCAATCGTCATTCGGCCCGCGCCAGCTACCAGCCTGATCGCTGCGATCCCGTTCGGGCACGCCGTCGCAAACGCATCGTGGGTGTCGTCGTGGCTGGCGCTGTATCGCAGGCTTCGATAGTCGAGATGAAGCCGGCAGCCCGTTTGTTGTCAGAGATTCAAAACGGCGAGCATACGTCCGGCGTCTACGCATGTCGACCACCAGCTCCCGAAATAAAACGAAACTGCTGCGAGTCGGTATGCGGAATCGGGAATGATTGAGGAATGTCCTCGATTTCACTCCCTGAGTATCCGGGTGTTCGGATGTGAAGAGTCGGGATGCCTGCATACCCCCTCGATGCCGCCGGATAGCATGCGCACATCAGATACCGATTCCGGTTTTGCACGAAGAGGTACGGCACGTGCGTTCTCTGGTCTCTGTACAGCGCTTCGCTGAACAAGCGGCCCGCGCTCCCCAATAACTCCCATCCCGGCTTTGTTTCTATTAACACGGCCATGTACCCAAAGCCGTCCAGCCCGGCCCGGGCAACGCAGTCGATACGCGAACAGCTGACGTCCAGATTGAATCTGCGATCGAGCCAATTCGTGCGAGATAGCCCGATGCCCAGATGGTCAAAACCTCCTCGTCGAACAGGCGGCGCAGGTCGTATCGCGGGCGACATCGCGAGTGCGAATCGAAAGGAAACCACAAGCCGCTCGCAGGGATAAAAGCCCGCTCACGCGTGCGTAATACAGATTTACAAAGTCCGGGCGATGCGGCGTCAACAGTGGATCGGGACGGGACGTTCACTACTGCAGCAACAATCCTTTTCACAACAAGACGGAGAACTGCACTCATGAAACTCAAATCCATCCCCGTGATTCTGTGCGCCGCTTTGATGGCGAATGTCGCATTTGCCGACGAGCTTCACAACAAGGCGATGGCCGCCACGCACGATCTTCAGCGGTCCATCGAGGAAATGCACGTCATCCAGCAGGAACACGGCGGCGAGTTTGGCGGCCACATGGCGCGTGCGGAGCAACTGGCCCGGCAAGCCGAGCAGGAGCGTGCCGCGGCGCTCGACTACTACCGCGCACGGCACCCGGGCTGGCAGTAACGCCTGTCCACGAAACGTGGCAACGACGTTTGGATGATCAATGATGAAAACAAAATCCTGCTACACCCTGGTCGCGTCGCTGCTGTTGGGCGCATCGCTGTCCGGCTGCGTGGTGGCCCCGGCTGAACCGCCGGCTGTCGCCCCCGCCGGCGTCGTCTACGTTGCGCCGGTCGGCGTGATGCCGGCTCCCGGTTATTCGTGGCGCTATCACCCGCACTATGGGTGGGGATGGTGGCATCCGCACTACGGCTGGCATCGCGGCTGGCGTTGATGTGTGACGATGCGCGGGAAGTCCCGCGCATCGATCCCGGATGCAAGAGCAGGGCACGGGAAAGGTCCCTTTGTCCTGCTGCCCGGCACACCCGATGGCGCGTTTCCGCGATGGGGCAGTGGCGGGCACATTCGTGCGAAGATTGGCGCGGTGCGAGCGCGATGGCGCTCGCCGGCCCCATTCCTCTTCGCGCCATCAAACCAACATGGACCGCATCGAAAGCATGTCGGTGTTCGTCGAGATCGTCGGCACCGGCAGCCTGACCACCGCGGCCGAGCGGCTCGGCCTGTCGCCGAGCATGGTCGGCAAGCACCTGAACGCGCTCGAAGCGCGTCTCGGCGTGAAGTTGCTGCACCGCACGACGCGGCGCCACCATCTGACCGAGGCCGGCGCGCTTTACCTGGAGCGTTGTCGCGACATCCTCGACCGGGTCGAGACGGCAGACGATGCCGCGTCGGCCCTCGGAGGCGATCCGGCCGGCCATCTGCGCATCGCTGCACCGATCTCGTTCGGGGTGACACAGCTCGCACCGGCCGTCGCCATCTTTCTCGCGCAGTATCCGCGTGTCGATATCGAGCTTGTGCTGACCGATGCGGCAGTCGATCCGGTGGGCGACGGCATCGATCTCGCGTTTCGCATCGGGCCGCTGGCCGATTCGTCGCTCGTCGCGCGGTCGTTGCCGTCGTACTACCGGATGGTCGTCTGCGCGTCGCCGGCGTACCTGTCCCGCCACGGCACGCCTGCCACGCCGCAGGATCTGCTGAATCACGATTGCCTCGGCCATTCGCGATGGGGGCCGCGTTATCGCTGGCGATTCAACGGGCCCGACGGGCCGATCGAAGTGCCGGTCACGTACCGGCTGCGCGTGGACAGCGGCCCGGCGCTACGCGAGGCCGCGCTGGCCGGCGGCGGCGTGATCCTGCAGCCGTTCGGGCTGGTCAAGGACGATCTCGACGCCGGCCGGCTGCGCTTGCTGCTCGCCGAATACGAATCGCGCGGCCGCGATTTCTACCTGCTCTACGCACGCGATACCGGCGCACCCGCCAAACTGCGCGCGTTCATTGCGTTCGCGCTCGATCATTTTGGGGTTCCGGAGTCGGAGCCTTGAGTCCGTCTGCGTCCGGGGCGGCAGCGAACACGTCGGCCACGACGCCCAGCGCGTTGTTCACGGCGGCACCCCCCGCATAGAACATCGTCTGCAGGATCGTCTCGATGATCTGCTCGCGCGTCGCGCCGGCGACCAGTGCAGCTTCGACGTGCGCGCGCAACTGCGGCAGCGCGTAGCCGAGCGTCACGCAACTGGCGATCACGACCAGCTCGCGCGTCGCGAGGTCGAGCCCGGGCCGGTCCAGCACGCCGGCGAATGCCCATTGCATCGTCATCGTCAGGAAATCCGGGCAGAGCGTTTCGCGTGACTCGGCGAGATCCTTGCCGCTATGCGCGCCGTGCAGGCGCTCGAACAATGCAAGGCCGCGTGCATAGGTTTCGTCTCGGGGAAGAAGGGGCTGCGTCATCATTGACCTCGTCGGGAAGCGCCGAAATGTCGGCGGACAGACGCAGTGTGAGGGGAGGCGGCGCGTTGAAAAACGCCTGTCTGGTTGGAACATTTCCCACCGGGAGTGGGGAATCGGCCGTCCGTTTGGTGTCGAGTTGGGGCGGTGGTCGGGGCCTGCCAGGCGGTTCGTGTTCAACGGATATGATGCTCCCGAGGAGGCTGTTAATTTCCCATGTGTCCGGAGGCGGGATGTCAGGAAAGTCAGTGCCGACACGGCAATGCATCGACGAATTCAAGGTCGACGCTGCCAGGCTTGCCGAATCCGTCAGCCGGCATGAAGCGGCACGTCCCGGGCTGCGTGCGCGCGACATCGTGGGCGTCCCGTTCACTCAACTCGCGGCGCACCTGGCGCTGGCGATCTCCCTGCTGTGGGCCTGCGCGCGCACGTTCATCCATGCCGAAGTCGGGCGTGAGTTTCAGGCAGCACGAACGAACCGGATCGTTTTCCCATGAATGAACGACTTCGCCTCAATCTGTCCGCGCTGCGGGCGCTCGAGACGGCCGAACGATGCCGGAGTTTCACTTTGGCCGCGAACGAACTGAGCCTGACGCATAGCGCCGTCAGCCACCAGATCCGGCAGGTCGAGACCTTGCTCAATTTGTCGCTGTTCACGCGCAAGCAGGCGCAGATGATTCCAACGCCGACCTGCACGCGTCTCGCAGAGCGGGTGCGCAAGGGGTTGGCCGATATCGAGTTCGCGTTGCTGGAGGCCACGCACGCGGAGCAGCAGCAGCGACTGGTGCTCAAGCTGAGCGTGATGGCGGATTTCGCGACCGTCTGGCTGATTCCCGCACTCGACTTGTTTTACGACGAACATCCGAATCTCGATTTGTCGATTGCCGTCCGTCACACGCTGGAAGTGCCGGACGGTCACGAGTCGGATGTCGGCATCTGGCACAAGAGCATCGAGCGAAACGGCTTCCAGTCGCGCAAGCTGCTCGACGATTCCGTGATCGCCGTATGCACGCCGGAATTTCGCGACAGGCAGATCGCCTTGAAAGGCCGGGATCTCGACCAAGGGCCGCTGCTGCGATTTTCCGGCCGATCGTGGCAGGAGTTTTTTCATGCGGCAGGTATCGCCGACGCAAACCCGAAGTACGGCCCCATGTTCGACGATGCGGCATCGTTGCTCCATGCCGCGCTCGCCGGACAAGGCATTGCGATGCTGAGGGAGCGGTTGATCAGCGCCTATTTGCGCGATGGAAAACTGGTGCAGGTTGGCAGTACCCGAATCCCCTCCAACCTCGCCTACTATTTCTGCTGGCGTGAGGACAACCCCAAACAGGCGGCCATCCTCCAGTTCGCGGCGTGGCTGGAGGGGAGGGTGGCGCGCATGGGCTGAATCACGAGGGCCATGCGCAAGCACGTCGTCAGCTGTGGGCGCGTGCGTTCGCGTCGTAGAACCGGATATCTTCACCTTCGCGCAGGTCGAGCACCTCGCAGCCGATATCGGTGACCGCCACCACATGCTCCCAATAGACGGCCAGCGACTTGTCGGCGGTTTGGGCGGACCGCGTCACGTTGTTCAAACGGATGCCTTCCCCCGATCCGGCACAGATGAACGGTTCGACCGTGATGACCATGCCCTTCTCGAGCACCCTGCCTTCGTTGACGGACGATTCGTAGTAGGGGATCAGCCAGCCGTCCGCATGGACTTGTCCGGTCGAATGGCCCGTCCCGCTGGGCACGCGCAGCATGGAGAAGCCGAAGGATTCGACATAGGCCTGCACGCGCCGTGCGATGTCCTGGAGCTTGGCGCCAGGGCGAACCAGGCTGATGCCAAGACACATGGCCTGATACCCGACGGACATCAGCAGGCGCGCCTCGGAGCTGGTCTCCTCGCCGACGATCCACATCCGTTGCGTATCGCCGCACCATCCCTGCTTCTTGATGCTGACGTCAACGCCGAATAAATCCCCTTTCTTCAAGGGCAGGTCGTTGGGCTCGCCGCTGAAGGCGTTTTCGTTATGAGCGATCGAAATACAGGCGTACTGGCTCGAATCGTATCCGGAGAGATCTTCCCGGTCGATTTCCGCGTGATACTTGTTGACGATCAGGTCGTAGGCAATGTCGTTGATCTGACGCGAAGTCACACCGGGCTGAATGTGCGGGGTGAGATCCTGCAGAACCTGTGCGGCGATGCGCCCAGCCACTCGCAGCATCGCGATCTCTTCGGGCGTCTTGATGGAAATCTTGTTGTAGTCGACGTTTTGCATCATGTTTCACCGAGTATTTTGAGGTTGAAAACATGCCGCGATACTGGAGAACCCAATCCCGGTGGTCGGTATTTGACCGATACATCCATAACGGATGCAATGGCTTCTCGTGCCGCAGCTTTGTGTCAATGCAGTACCGATTGCACTGTCGAACCGAGTATGTTTCGGGCGGTACGATGCGTCCAACGACGAATATTCAAGACAGATGTGAACGGAATTTGATTTGCGTTCCGGTGCATCGCTCGTCAAAACGGAAATGGCCGATCGGTCGTCTGGTCTGCACGACGAGCCCACGAGACGACATCGCCCGATGGGCGCGGGAAGCAACCCTCAGGAGGGAAGGTCGATGAAAAAAGGCGGTTTCGCCGCACTGGCCATGGTGATTGCCTGTCAAGGATGGGCCGCTCAGCCGGGCGAAGATTTGATTAAAAGCTGCCTTCTTGCGCAGTCCGTCACGCCAACCGTCGCGATCCAAGGCATCAACACGCATGAGGTGCTGCAGGAGGACGACTACGCGGACGGCTTCAATGCAAGCTATCTCGTCAAACACGACGGAGCCGACGTCGGCTACGCGGAACGGAAGTCGACACAGGCGTTGATTTACGCGGGAAAACTCTATCGCTTGTCTGCGGCCAGGCCCGTTGGCAATAACGGCGGAATCAAGCCGGACGGATTCAATCCGTCGCTCGCGGAGTGGAGCATCGCAACAGAAGGCCGTCAGCGCTATCTATGCGTGAGCTTCAATTTCGACGGGTTGGGGCGAAGCGGGTCGTTTGAGAATGTTCACGGCGGGTACCTCATGAACGCGGAAACCAAGGACTTGTACTTTGCTGTCCGTGACGTCAGGAAGTGAATCATCCTTTCTCCACGATGAACGCATCGTGCAGGGGGAGCGATGTCAGGCGCGAAGATACAACACGGAATCACCTGATCTCAGGCCCGGCGCCAGAGCGCGGCAATCGAGGGTATTTCGTGCCCACAGGCTCGTATCGACCGCATCCAGCACCACGATGGTTGCATCGCCAGGTCAGCCGATCGGCACTGCCAATTACGATCACTTCCCTACAGCCGCCTCGATCGCGTCCGTGTCCCACTTCCCGCGTCGCGTTGCCTCGGCCAGCATACCCAGCGTCAGCGGGTGGCGCTTTTGCGGTCTGAGCCGCTTCACGAACAACCCAATGAGTGACGACAGCAGTTCCTGACCTTCCGGGCCAAAGTAGCGCCGGTACGGAAACCCTTCGGCGTCGACGTTGAATGTCTCGGCCCACTTGTCGATAAACTCGACCCCGTCGAGGCCAGTGACGCCGAGATCTTCCTCAAGTCGTGATTGCGGCTGAAGGTTCAGCTTGCCGCCGAACAACGGTCGGCCAAGCTCCTTGCGGGTGAAGGCTTCGAAACGTTCCCAGGTATCGTCTTTCATGGCTCAGAGCACTTGATCTTCGGGCTTCACGATCCGGTTGTAGGTCGTCACGGTGTTGCGCATGATCAGGAAGGCATCGCGAGCCAGGAACACCTCGCCTACGACGGGAATCGTCCGGCCGACCCATGCGCCGAGGCGGTGGGTGAAGGAGATCCGAATACCGGACAACCCAACGCCCATGATCATCGGCAGGCGAAACGGCAGCGTCTGCGGGAACAGCTTGCGGGCAGCAAGCGAGGCGACGGAGGTGCCCGGTGTCGCCCCTGCGAACTTGCCGGCAACAGGGACGTCAGCCTGACCGAGCAGCATTGCCGACGCGGCTGCCAGATCGTCCAGGCCCAGCTGCTTGCGCGTCTCGTCGAATGCCACCAGCGCAAAGACATCGACGGGTCGTAGATTCTGCCAAGTACCGTAGGTGTACCGGTTTTCACTCATTCATTTTTCTCCTGATCCGGCAAGGGCGCTGCTCTCTCAGCGTGTGCCCCTCGCGAAGGCGATACTTTACCGCATCGCCTGGAACAGCCCGGCCGGTACCGCTGCCCGGTCCCAGCCGATTCGCGATGAGTGCGCTCGGCACGATCCGCATCGTGCTCCTGCCGGTGGCGAGTGTGTTCGCCGCGATCCGGTTCTGGCATACGTTCATCACGACGCGTATCGTCACCGTGATCGAGGGGCTGGGTATCGTGTTGTCGTCAGTCCAATGTCCGGGATCGTGCGGCTGAAGAGCGGGGTGCCGGCAAGTTTTGAAGCCGGCGCCGTATCGTGGTCGCGCCTAGTTCTTCGCCACTGCCTCCACCTCCGACCCACCCGTCGCATCATTCCGGCTCCACCCACCCCCAAGCGACCGATACAACGCTACCGCCGCCAGCGCATGCTCCCGCTTGACCTGATTGAGCGAATCCGAATCCCGCAGATACACCTCCTGCGCCGACAGCACATCCAGAAAATCCGTCGCACCGCCCTTGTAGAGCTGATTCGCCAACCCGAGCGCCTTGTCCGACGCAGCAAGCGCACTCCCAAGCCGCCGAGCAGCCTCATCGGAACTGACGAGATTCGCACGCGAGTCCTCGACCTCGCGCAGCGCTTGCAGCATCGTCTGCCGTAACCCGAGTTCCGATTCGCGCATCCGGCTTTCGCTCTGCGAGATATCGGCGGTAATCCGCCCCGCATTGAAAATCGGACTCGTCGCACTCAACGCCGCGCTGAACAGGTTATCGGTCAGCGTCGGCAACCCGAGATAAGAAGCGGCCAGAATCCCGTCCGTCAGGTTCAACGAAAACTTCGGATACCGCTCGGCCTTCGCCACACCGACTTGCGCCGCACGCCGCTCGACCTGCGCATAAGCCGTCAGCACATCGGGCCGCCGCAACAACGCCTGAGAAGGCAATGTCCCGGGCGCACCAACCGGCGGCGCCGGAATGTCCCCGGCCTGCGCCAGCAAGAGCCGATCGACCGATTCCGGCGTCCGCCCCGAATACACCGCAATCAGATTCAACTGATGCGAGATCTGCGCCTGCGTCGGCGGAATCCGTGCTTCGAGTGCATCGAGCTGGTTCTGCGCGCGGGTCACGTCGAGTTCCGTCGACAGCCCGAACGCTTGCCGTTTGCGCGTGAGTTCGAGCGCATGCTGCCGGATCTTCTCGTTGTCCTGCAGGATCTTCAGTTCCTGCTGCGCCCAGCGCAGATCGACATACGCGGATGCCGCATCGGCCGCCAGCGCGAGCCGCATCGCATCTTCCGCATGCTTCTGCCCGACGAGCGCCGCTTGAGCCGCGAGCAAATCGAGCCGTTCGCCGCCGAACACATCGGGCGACCAGCTCAGCGCGAGCCCCGCACCGGCCTGCCGCACATACCCGAGCGGCGGCGGCGTGTTCTGCCGTGCGTCGGCCGCGTGCGCGGTTGCGTCGAGTTCGGGCAGCAGCACCGCACGCTTTTGCACGGTCAGCGCCTGCGCCTGCTTCACGCGTTCGGCGGCGGCTTGCAGATCGAGGTTGTCGTCGAGCACGGTCGCGATCAGCCTGTCGAGTACGGGATCGTGGAATTGCGCCCACCATGCGGCGGCGTCGATGTCCGTGCGTGGCACGTCGGCATCCCATGCAGTGGGCGCGAGCGTCTGAACGGAGTCGTTCAGCGCCGGATGCTGCGCGGGCTGCACTGCACATCCAGCGGCGAATGCGCTGACAGTCAGCGCGAGAAGTAGCTTTTTCATGATGATGATCCGTGGGCCTCAGTGCGCGTCCGGCGGCGGCGCGTTCAACGTAATGGGTTTGGAAAACACGACGGCCAGCAGCGCGACGACGAAGCACAGCGACAGCGCGTAATACGCATCCGCATAGGTAAGCGTCAGCGCTTCGCGATAGATCAGCCGATGCAGGTTCGCGAGCCCGGCTTGCGCGGTATTCAGCGTATTGCCGGCCACCGAGCCCCAGTACGCAGCCTGCTGGTCGAGCAGCGATGCGACCTGCGGTTCACCGGCGCTCACGTGCTCGTTCAATCGCAGGTAGTGAAAATTCAGCCGGTCGTTGAGCATCGTCGCGCTCACCGCGATGCCGATCGCTCCGCCGAGATTGCGCATCAGGTTGAACAACCCGCTCGCCGATTTCAGCCGCGACTGCGGCAGCGAGCCGAGCGCCATCGTCACGATCGGCGGCACGCTGAACTGCTGGCCGATGCCGCGCAGCGCCTGCGGCAGCAGCAGTTCCCGCCAGCCCCAGTCGTGCGTGATCGGCGTGTACAGGTAGCAGCCGAGGCCGAAGCAGATCAGCCCGAACACGAGCAGCGCCCGCATGCTGAAGTAGCGCGCGGCGATCACATACGCACCCAGCGCGAGCAACTGGAAAGCCCCGACCGACAGCAGCGCCATGCCGATCTGCAGCGAGCTGAATACCCGCACCTGCGCGAGGAACAACGGCGTGAGGAACACGGTCACGAAGATCCCGATGCCGGTCACGAACGACAGCAGGCTGCCGATCCCGAAGTTGCGCACGGCGAGCGCGCGCAAGTCGACGATCGGATCTTTCGCGGTCAGGGCATGCACGATGAACAGGAAGCCGCAGATGCCGGAGATCCACGCGCAGATGACGATCGCATTGTCGCCGAACCAGTTCTTGCGCGGGCCTTCTTCGAGCACGTATTCGAGGCAGCCGAGGAAGCCCGACATCAGTACGATGCCGGGATAGTCGCCGCGCTTGATCAGGCTGAAATCGGGCTCGTCGATATGCACGTAACGCGGCACGAGCGCAGCCACCGCGATGCCCGGCACGAGGTTCAGGTAGAACAGCCAGTGCCACGACCATTGATCGGTGATCCAGCCGCCGATCACGGGGCCGATCGCCGGCGCGAGCGATGCGAGCGCGCCGATGGTCGTCGACGCGATCAGCCGCTGCTTGCCTGGGAACAGCACGAACGCGGTGGTGAACACGGTCGGGATCATCGCGGCGCCGAGCGCGCCCTGCAGCCCGCGAAACAGGATCATCGAGTTGATGTCCCACGCGAGCCCGCACAGCATGCTGGTGATCGTGAAGCCGACGGCCGATGCGACGAACAGCCAGCGCGTCGACATCACCTTCGACAGCCAGCCCGACATCGGGATCACGATGATCTCGGCGATCAGGTAGGCCGTCTGCACCCACGACAATTCGTCCTGGCTCGCCGAAAGCCCGCCGCCGATGTCGCGCAGCGACGATGCGACGATCTGGATGTCGAGCGTCGCCATGAAGAAGCCGACGCACATCAGCGCGAATGCGAACACCCGCTGCTTCGTCGGTTGCGACGCCGGGTCGCCGGAAAACGCGGTGGTCATCGTCGTCTCCCGCTCAGTTCGCGTGGTCGGTATGCACGGTCACGACCGCGGACAGGCCGGGGCGCAGCACGTGGTCGATGCCGGGCTGCGGATCGAGATGCACGCGCACCGGCACGCGCTGGACGATCTTCGTGAAGTTGCCGGTCGCGTTCTCGGGCGGCAGTACGCTGAAGGTTGCGCCGGTCGCGGGCGCGACGCTGTCGACGCGGCCGTGCAGCCGCGTGCTCGACGCATCGAGCGACACGTCCACGCGATCGCCCGCGCGCATCTTGCGCAGCTGGTCTTCCTTGAAGTTCGCGTCGATCCACAGCCCGGAAGCCGGCACGACCGTCAGCAGCGGCACGCCGACGTTCGCGAGCATGCCGACCCGGCCCGTGCGGTTGCCGACGTAGCCGTCGACCGGCGAGCGGATCGTCGTGTATTCGACGTTCAGCGCCGCGACGCGCTGCGCGGCAAGCGCGGTGTTCACGCGGGCGCGTGCATCGGCGAGCTGCGCGCCGAGCACGTCGAGCTGCCGCTTCGACGCGAGCAGCGCGGCGTCGCTGCGTTCGACGGCCGCGCCGGCTTTCGAGTAATCGGCGTCCGCGCGCTCGACGATCTGGTTCGACACGGCGTCGGATTTCACGAGTTCGCGGTAGCGCACGCGGTCCGACGCGGCGCGGGTCAGTTCTGCCGACGACGCGTTCCTGTCGGCCGCGTGCTGGCCGATCACCGCGAACTGCAGCTGCTGCTTCGCTTCGAGCTCGGTCACGGCGGAGCGTGCGCTGTCGACTTCGGCGCCGGCCTGCGCAAGCTTCGCGTCGTAGTCGCGCGCATCGAGCTGCACGAGCACGTCGCCGGCCTTCACGCACTGGTTGTCGGTCACGAGGATCCTGTCGACGAAGCCGCTGACCTTCGGTGCGAGCACGGTCACGTCGCCGCCGACATACGCATCGTCGGTGCTCTCCTGGAAGCGCAGCACGAACAGCCAGTCGAGCACGGCCGCGGCCACGACGACGACGGTGACGCCTACCGCGATGCGCATCCACGGCACGCGGCGTTGCTGCTTCGCGGGCCGCTCGGTTGTGGCTGCTTCGCGTGATACGGCAGCGGCTTGGGTCGTTTCCATCGATTCACCTATGTATATGCACTTATCAAAACGATCGACGGCATTGCGTCGATCGGGGAAGGGGCTAGCGTTCCGGCAGGTTGTGCGTGATCCGGAACAGTTCGTCTCTCAGGCGGGCCGCCTGTGTCGGCCCGAAGCGCCGTTCGAATGCTTCCTGCGCGGCAAGCCAGTGCACGTGCGCGTCGGCGATTTTCGTTTCGCCGTGCGCGGTCAGCGCGAAGGTCTGGCGGCGGTACGGCGGCTCGATCCGGCCCGTCACCAGCGCCGCGCCGACGAGCGGCTTGAGCGCCCGCAGCAGCGCGGTCCGTTCGATCACCAGCACGTTCGACAGCGTCGCCATCGTCAGGCCCGGCCGGTCGCGCAGCAGCGCGAGAATGCTGTACTGCGACGGCGTGACACCCGCCCGCGACAGGTAACGCTCGTAGAACTGCGAGATCCGCCGGGCGGCTTGCCGGACCGCGAAGCAATCGTCATCGGTGAGCGTAGTCTTGTGCATGTGCACATGTTAGGGCGAGGTTCCGCGCGAAGCGATGGCCGGGGCGGGATCAGACTGGTGTCGTGGCTGTATCAATCGGCATCGAGGCGGCGCGTCCCGGCGCCGTCGGGTGCCCGGTCGCTCAGGCCGCCGCCGGAACGATCCAGCCTTCGCGGTCGCAATACGCGGCCGTGTAGTCGATGAACGCCTTCACCTTCGCCGGCAGCAGCGCGCGGTTCGCGTAAGCGAGCTTGATCTCGACGAACTTGTCGACGAGATCGGCGTCTTCCAGCAACTGCACGAGCGCGCCCGATGCGAGTTCGGCCTGGACGAGCGTTTTCGGGACGACGCCGATGCCGAAGTCGTGCATCACCATTTCGCGATTGAAGACGGGGCTGTTCGACGAGATGTCGAAACGGAACGGCACGGTGAGCGTGTCGCCGTCGACGCGGAACGACAGTGCAGGGCGGCGCAGCGACGGCGAGATCGGGACGAACGGATGGCCGGCGAGGTCGGCCGGCGTCTCGGGGCGCGCATGCGCGTGCAGATACGCGGGCGTCGCGACGATCACGACCGGAATGCGCTCGACCAGCCGCACGACGGTCGATTCGCTCGTCAGCATGTACGGCACGACGATGCCGATGTCGTAGCCTTCGCCGACGAGATCGACCGGGCGCTCGGTCAGCGTGACGTCGAGGCGCACCTTCGGATGGGCGCGCTTGAAGCCGGCGATCAGCGGCACGAGCCGGTTCAGCGCGGCCGTCGTGTGCGCGACGAGGCGCAGCAGGCCTTCGGGTTCGCGGGTCTGCGTCTGCGCTTCGACTTCGAGCGCGTCGAGTTCGTCGAGCACGGCCGCACAGCGTTCGTAGATGCGCTCGGCCGTTTCGGTCAGCGACACCTGGCGCGTGGTCCGGTGCAGCAGGCGGCTGCCGAAGCGCGCTTCCAGATCGGCGACCGCGCGCGACACGACGGGCCGCGCGAGGCCGTGCATGTCGGCGGCGCGCGTGAAGCTGCGCATCTCCACCACCGACCGGAAAATCCGCAGCTTGTCGATGTAGTCCATGTCCGTCTCCTTGACGCGAGGGCCGGCCCCGGCCTGGTTACGGCGGAGTGTACATTGACTTTATGCATATGCACATATAAATTGCGAAGCATGAACGACACCTCGATTGCCCAGGCGTGCAACTGCCTCGCGCTGCGACAGGCGGCGCGTTTCGTCACGCAGCTGTACGAACGCCATCTGGCCCCGGTCGGCGTCACGCCGGCACAGTTCTCGATCATGGCGAACCTCACGTACCGGCCCGGCCTGCTGATGAGCGAACTCGCCGAGAAGCTCGTGATGGACCGCACGACGCTGCTGCGCGCGCTGAAGCCGCTGCAGCGCGACGGCTTCGTCGCGACGGCCGCGTCCGAGCACGATGCGCGCGCGCATGCGCTGCATCTCACGAAGCTCGGCGAGCGCACGTTCGTGCAGGCGAAAGTCGCGTGGCAGGCCGCGCAGGACGAATTCGAGACGCAGTTCGGCCGCGAACGCGCGAAGGCGTTGCGCGACGAGTTGTTCAGCGTGACGGCGGAGCGCTAGGCGAACTGGAGCGGAATTCGAGCCATTGGCTGCCGTGGTAGCTTTTTGTGGCGGGAATTGGTTTTAAAGCTGTCCGGATCGATGCCAATCTGGACAGTTTTTATTTCCAGTTGTAGAGTCCTCTGACGGATTTCACGGGCCGGCGCCGCCGGTACGAGTCACGAGGAGCAACCGATGCTGCAGTTGAGTGACCGCGACGACGCGATGTTGCGCGGGGATTTCGGCGACGGCGTCGCGCGCGCGATGCGGATCGTCGCGCGTACGGCGCAAGTGATGTCCGCGCCGCACCTGATCGACATTTCGTCCGCACATATCGACGGCTGTCTGTATCACGGCCAGACGAGCCTCGATTTCGTCGAGTATTTCGTCGACACCGGCGCGAAGGTCGCGGTGCCGACCACCCTGAACGTCGGGTCGCTCGACCTGATCCACCCCGAGCTGTACCACGGCGACCGAACGATCCAGCGCGATGCGCAGCGCCTGATGGACGCGCATCTGCAGCTCGGCTGCGAATCGAGCTTCACGTGCGCGCCGTATCAGTTGAAGAAGCGCCCCGCGAAGGGCGAGCAGATCGCGTGGGCCGAATCGAATGCGATCGTGTTCGCGAATTCGGTGCTCGGCGCGCGCACTAGCCGGTACGGCGATTTTCTCGACCTGGCTGCCGCGATCACCGGGCGCGCGCCGTATGCAGGGCTGCATGTTGAAGCGAACCGCGCAGCGCGGATCGTGTTCAACGCGCCGGATTTCACCTGCCTGCCGTCGCGCGATATCTACTTCGCGGCGCTCGGACTGCTGATCGGCAAAATCGCGGGCGCGGTCGTCCCGGCGATCGTCGGGCTGCCGGCGGATACCACCGAAGACGAACTCAAGGCGCTCGGCGCAGCCGCCGCATCGAGCGGGGCTGTCGCGTTGTTTCATGCAGTGGGCGTGACGCCCGAGGCGCCGACGCTCGACGCCGCGTTGCACGGGCAAGCGGCGCAACGCACGGTCGACGTCGCGATGGCCGATCTCGACGAGATTCGCCGCACGCTGAACCACGGCGCGGCCGGCGACGCACTCGTCGCGGTGGCGCTCGGCACGCCGCATTTCTCGCTCGCCGAATTCCGCACGCTCGACACGTTGCTCGACGCATTCGACGGCAAGCCGGCCTGCGATTTCTACGTGAACACGAGCCGCTTCATCCTGTGGGAAATGGAAGAAGCCGGGCTTGCTGACAAGTTCGCCGCGCGTGGCATCCAGATCGTCGTCGATACCTGCACGTACATCACGCCGGTGATGAAGCAGCTGTCGGGGCTGGTGATGACCAACTCGGGGAAGTGGGCGTCGTATGCGCCCGCGAACATCGGCGTGACGGTCGCGTACGGCAGCATGCGCGAATGCGTGCGGTCCGCGTATGAAGGAAAGGTGCGATTCGATGAATGAAGCGACGGGCAAGATACTGACGGGCGACACGCTCGTGCCGGGCAGCGCATGCGCGCGGCCCTTCGTGCTCGGCAAGCCGCTCAGCTTCTGGGGCGGCTACGACTCGGGCGCGGGCAGGATCGTCGATCGCGGCCATCCGCAGGCCGGTGCGAGCCTCGCCGGCAAGGTGATGGTGATGCCGCATGCGAAGGGCTCGAGTTCGAGCAGCAGCGTGCTGGCGGAAGCCGTGCGCAACGGCACGGGGCCGGTCGGGATCGTGCTGAAGGAGCGCGACCTGATCATCTCGATCGGCGCGATCGTGGCCGCCGAGCTGTATGCGATCGCGGTGCCGGTGGTGTGCGTGGCCGATGACGTGTACGACGCGATCGTCGCCGCGACGGGCGACGTGCGGATCGAGGCGGGCGACGGGGACGGCGGCGCGCGGATTACCGTTGGCGGCTGACGCGTCGCGCGCGTGTTGCGCCAGTCAGATGAAGCGGATGTGCGGTGTCTCTTCCGGTGCGAGCGACAGTGCGCGCTTCGCGGCATTCATTTCGCGTTTGCCGCCGGGCTGTTTGAGCCGCTGGATCTCGGGCCACATGACCACGCCGAACACGGTACGCAGGATCGTGCTCAGCATGAAGAGGCCGAGCGCGGCTGCGCCGAACCATACGAACACGTCGAGCATCCCGGCCGTGCTGCGTGTCACCGCGGACATGATGCCGAAGACGAAGGTCGCGGCGACCAGCACGCCGATCGTCACGATCACATCGGCGCGGGCGCCGGCGACTTTTGCAGTGCGAACGAGGTATACCGAGCGATCGGTTGCATTGCGGATGCCGTAGATGTCGAGGCGATCCTTGCCCTCGGCATAGGCGACCTCCAGCCGGTCGCCCGTGACGATGAACAGGTCCCGCGTGCCGCTTGTCCTGAGCGTGAGCGGCGCGTCGAACGTGTCGAGCTGCAGCGCGATCTCCTCGATGGTTTGCGTGGTCGAGCCGAGGTTGTTGCTCCAGACCTTCGTACTGATCGTCTTCTGGCTCACCGACGTCACGCAACCGGACGCGATCTGCATCGCACGATCTGTCATGCGTTGCTCCGTTCCACCGTGAAACTGGCGGGTTCGCACTGCCACTTTTCCTGGGCTTCGCGCCGCTGCGGCCGGAAGACCAGTTCGGACAGGCCGGCGATCGCGAGCAGGGTGCCGAGCAGGCTGATGATGCTCACGAACAAGGTCATCGCACCGACGAATGCCCAGCCCGACTTGAAGGTGGCGGCACCGATCAGCAGGCTGAGTATGAAGATGCACGACGCCCACGTGAGCAGCGACAGGTTACTTTCCCTTTGTCGGAGCGCATCGTAAGGTGCGATCGCCAAGTCGTAGCTCCTGATCCACGCGATCCGACGGCGGCCTCGATCGTCGAATACACACGCGCGTACCGCCATCCCGGGCTGTAATAGATCGATTTCCTTGAATGCTTCCGCATCGATATCACCGGCCGCGATGAAATAGCAGGTGTCCTGCATCGTCAGGCGATAAAGCGGCACCTTCTTGATGTCGGCCCCGATCCGGACGAGGTTCGTATCGAAGCGGTCGATCGTCGATTCGATCAGCGTGGTGCGATTGGGCATGGGCGGGAGAGTGCGCGGGTTGGTGCCGCTTTGGCGTGGGATTGATCATACCGATGAAATCGCGAGGCGGCACCTCGTGCCGGCTACTGCTGCTTATCCGCCGTGCGCCGTACCCGCAGCCGCTGCCCGGTATGCGCTCGGCGTCTGTCCGGCCCAGCGCCGGAACGCACGCGTGAAGTTCGCGGGGTCGGTGAATTGCAGTCGCTCGGCGATCGTCTTCAGGTCGAGATCCGATGCGGTGAGCAACTGCTTCGCGTCGCGAAACCGCGCTTCGTCAAGCAACTGTCGATAGCTCGATCCGGCCTCCTCGAGCCGGCGCCGCAATGTGCGCGTCGATACGAGCAATGCGTCGGCGAGCATTTCCGGCCCCGGGTAGTCGCCGGTGGCGCGCGCCAGTTCCGCGCGTACCCGCTCGACCAGATCGCCTTCCTCCTGGCGCACCTGCGCATACTCGCGCTCGACCTGCACGAGCGCCTGCCGGTGCGCGGCTTCGTCGGCGAGCGGCAACGGCCAGTCGAGCACGTCGTGTGCGATCCACAAGGCGTTGGCCGCGCAGCCGAATTCGACGGGCGGCAACGTATCGCGATAGCGCGCGAAATACGCCGGCTCCGGCCACGCGAATTGCAGCCTGATCGACGGCGACGCGCGCCCGGCCCATTGCGAGATGTTCTGCGCGAGCCCCGTCAGCACGAATTCGAACATCACGTGATGCTGCAGCACGGGGCTCGCCTGCACGCCATGCAGTTCGAGCGTCGCGCCGCGTGCGTCTTCCGCATAGGTCAGCCGGTACTGGCGGTTGCGCATCCGGAAGTAGCGCTGCGTGACGGACAGCGCTTCGCGGATGTCCCGCGCGGTCAGCGTCGCATAGCCGAGAAAGCCGTGTACGGTCGGCTTCAGCAGCAGCCCGAACGCGAGGCCGATGCCCGGATCGCCGCCGATCTCGATCGCGTTGAGCACGAGCCGCCCCCATTGCGACGGCGCGACGCGGGCGTCCGGTTCGGCCAGCACAGCGTCGCGCAGGCCCGTGCCGGCGCGCACGGCGGCCAGGTCGACGCCGCGCGCGGCCAGCGCCTGCAGCAGCAGGCGCGTGTAGGCAACCGGAATCGTCGGCCGGCGCAGCCCGAGGCGGTCTTTGGCGGAAGGGGAGGTCATGTATTTTTGGCCGGAAATGACAAGCATTATGGCTGTTTGCCCCCTCACGCTCAAGGTGGCGCGCGCCTACGATGGCAGGCATCGACTATTGGCAGAATCATCATGACGACATCCTTTCCCCACCTGCTCGCGCCGCTCGATCTCGGCTTCACGACGCTGAAGAATCGCGTGTTGATGGGCTCGATGCACACGGGCCTCGAGGACAGCCGCAAGACGCTGCCGCGCCTCGCCGAATATTTCGCCGAACGCGCGCGCGGCGGTGTCGGCCTGATCGTGACGGGCGGCTTTGCGCCGAACGTGGCCGGCTGGACCAAGCCGTTCGGCGGCACGCTGATGACGTCGGCCGCCGCGCGCCGGCACCGCGAGATCACGGAGGCCGTTCACGCGGAGGACGGCAAGATCGCGCTGCAGATCCTGCATACGGGCCGCTACGGCTATCACCCGTTTGCGGTCGCACCGTCGAAGATCAAGTCGCCGATCTCGCCGTTCGCGCCGCACGAACTGAGCGCGCGCGGCGTCGAGCGGCAGATCCGCGCGTTCGTGCGCTGCGCGAAGCTCGCGCGTGAAGCCGGCTACGACGGCGTCGAGATCATGGGCTCCGAGGGCTACCTGATCAACCAGTTCATCTCGATGCATACGAACAAGCGCGCCGATCAATGGGGCGGGTCGTACGAGAACCGCATCCGCTTGCCGATCGAGATCATCGAGCGCACGCGCGAAGCGGTCGGCCGCGATTTCATCCTGATCTACCGGTTGTCGATGCTCGACCTGATTCCGGACGGCAGCGACTGGAGCGAAACCGTCCAGCTCGCGAAGGCGGTCGAGCGTGCGGGCGCGACGATCATCAACACGGGGATCGGCTGGCACGAGGCGCGCGTGCCGACGATCGCGACGTCGGTGCCGCGCGGCGCGTTCGCGTGGGTGACGAAGAAGATGAAGGGCGAGGTCGGCATTCCGCTCGTGACGACCAACCGGATCAACCGGCCCGAAGTGGCCGAGCAGATTCTCGCGGACGGCTGCGCGGACATGGTGTCGATGGCGCGCCCGCTGCTCGCGGATGCCGAGTTCGTCGTCAAGGCCGCGCAGGGCCGCGCCGACGAGATCAACACCTGCATCGGCTGCAACCAGGCGTGTCTCGATCACGCGTTCAAGAACCGAATCGCGTCGTGCCTGCTGAATCCGCGCGCGTGCCACGAGACGGAGCTGAAATACACGCCCGCGCCGCAACCGAAGCGCATCGCGGTGGTCGGCGCGGGGCCGGCCGGGCTCGCGTGCTCGACCGTGCTCGCGCAGCGCGGCCATCACGTCGACCTGTTCGACGGTGCGTCGGAGATCGGCGGCCAGTTCAACATGGCGAAGCAGGTGCCGGGCAAGGAAGAGTTTCACGAAGCGCTGAACTACTTCGGCCGCCAGGTCGAATTGACCGGCGTGAACCTGCACCTGAACCGCCGCGTGGACGCGAGCGACCTGATCGCGGGCGGCTACGACGAGATCGTGCTCGCAACGGGCGTCGCGCCGCGCGATCCGAAGATTCCGGGGCAGGACGGGCCGAACGTGCTCAGCTACATCGACGTGCTCGCGGGCAAGCAGCCGGTCGGCCGGCGGGTCGCGGTGGTCGGCGCGGGCGGGATCGGTTTCGACGTCGCCGAATACCTGGTGCAGGACGGCGAATCGCCGGCGCTCGATCTGGACGAATGGAAGGCCGAGTGGGGCGTGACCGACCCGGCCGCGACGCGCGGTGGCGTGACGCGTGCACAGGTCACGGCGCCCGCGCGTGAGGTGACGCTGCTTCAGCGCAAGTCCGCGCCGCTCGGCAAGGGGCTCGGCAAGACGACCGGCTGGATTCACCGCGCGACGCTGAAGATGAAGCAGGTGAAGATGGTCGGCGGCGTGAACTACGAGCGGATCGACGCGCGCGGGCTGCACGTGTCGTATGGCGAGCAGCGCACCGATCACGAACTGATCGAAGCCGACACGATCGTGCTCTGCACGGGGCAGGAGCCGCAGCGAGCGTTGCTCGCGCCGCTGCAGGCGGCCGGGCGCTCGGTGCACCTGATCGGCGGCGCGGAACTCGCGGCCGAACTCGATGCGAAGCGCGCGATCGATCAGGGCTCACGGCTGGCGGCTCGACTGTAAGGGCGGGGCTGCTGCGACGGTCACCCGAACGTAGATGTCGCGCGGCGATGCTTCGCTTGCGCGACGTCTACGTTCCGGGCCTGCTGACCGATACGCGGATTCACTGACGCAGAACCGCCATGAACGGCAGCGCCGACCGCGTCACCGCGCAACGTGGCGACGCGCACCCGGCAGGCCGTGAGCGCACACGGCCATCTAGGCTCAGGCCGCTTCGGCCCGCTCTTCCTCTTCCGCGTCGAGCATCGCCTTGACGATCAGGTAGATGGCCGGCAGGTCGTCGTCGTCGCGGCGCCAGTCGACCGGCTCCTCGACGTCCGCGGCGACCAGCCGGCTGTCGCGCAGCCGGATGAACGCGTCGATGACGGTCGGATCGTTGCGGTTCAGGAAGCCGGCATTCGAGAATGCCAGCTCTTCGACGTTCAGCAGCGCCTGCCAGCTCATCGTGCGGACGGCCGCGGGATGGGTGCGGCGCCGCAGGCCGAGCGCCCGCTGCGCGGGACCGCCCGCGACGCGCTGCAGATCGACGACGGCCCGCTGCGCGGCGCGCTCGAAGTGGACGGGATTGAAGCCGGGTTGCTCGGGATCGAATGCGGATGCCTGGAACATGGTCGCCTCACAAAAGTCCGTTCGTCTGTGGATGACGGAATTCGGGTCAAATGGTGCAAAAGCACTGTAAATATATACAGTGTTTGGCGCGGTTTCAAGCCCCGAATGAAGGATTTCGTGTGGTGGCGATCGAAGCGGGCGGCCGCACCGGTCACGCGAACGATTCACACCGCTGCCGAGATCGTCTCCCGCAGCCACCGATGCGCCGGATCGCGATGCACGCGCTCGTGCCACAGCATCGACATTTCATAGCCGGGCACCTCGACCGGCGCTTCCACCACGCGCAGCGCGGGCACGTCGCGCACCAGCCGCTCGGGCAGCATCGCGACGAGATCGGTGCTCGCGACGGCCGACAGCACGAACAGGAAATGCGGTACCGACAGCACGACGCGCCGCGCGGCGCCGGCCTTCGCGAGCGCTTCGTCCGTCACGCCGAAGAAGCCGCCGCCGTCGGGCGACACGATCACATGTTCGAGCGTGCCGAACTGCGCGAGCGTCGGGCGCCGCTTCAGCTTCGGATGCCCGGCGCGGCCGATCAGCACGTAGCGCTCGGCGAACAGCGGCAGGCGCCGCATGCCGGGCGGCGAGCCCTCGGTCGTATGGAACGCGAGGTCGATCCCGTTTCGTTCGGCATCCTGCTCGATGCGCGGCGGCACGAGCTCGACGACGGCGAGCCGCGTACCGGGCGCGGCCGAACGCAGCGTGTGCAGCGCGGGCAGCACGATCGTCGATTCGCCGTAGTCGGTCGCGGCCACGCGCCACGTGTTCGTCGCGGTCGCGGGATCGAACGGCGTGGCCGGAACCACCGCCCGCTCGACCGCTTCGAGCGCCTCGCGCAACGGCTCGCGCAGCGCTTCCGCGCGTGCGGTCGGCCGCATCCCGCGTGGCCCGGGCAGCAGCAGTGGATCGCCGAACACGTCGCGCAGTTTCTGCAACTGCACGCTGACCGATGGCTGCGACATGTTCAGCTTCTCGGCCGCACGCGTGACGTTGTGCTCGGCAAGCAGCACGTCCAGCGTGACGAGCAGGTTCAGATCGAGTCGTCTGAGATTAGTCATGGCTATACCTGGAATATCAGGAATTCATTTCAAATATACCTTCGGCGGCGGCATCCTGCAGTCATTCAATCAACGGAGTGACGAACATGAACGTGCTGATCGTGTATGCCCATCCCGAACCGCGTTCGCTGAACGGTGCGCTGCGCGACTTCGCGGTCGCGCATCTGGAGGCGGCCGGCCACGCGGTGCAGGTGACCGACCTGTATGCGATGAACTGGAAAGCGTCGTTCGACGCGAACGACGTGACCGATCGCGCGCCCGACGCGCGGTTCGATCCGTCGCTCGACTCGAAGCGCGCTTTCGCGGCGGGGACGCAAAGCGCGGACATCGCACGCGAGCAGGAGAAGCTGAAGTGGGCCGATGCGGTGATCCTGCAATTCCCGCTGTGGTGGTTCTCGATGCCGGCGATCATGAAGGGCTGGATCGAGCGCGTGTATGCGTACGGCTTTGCCTACGGCGTCGGCGAGCATTCCGATACGCATTGGGGCGATCGCTACGGCGAAGGCATGTTTGCCGGCAAGCGGGCGATGGTGGTCGTCACGACGGGCGGGTGGGAGTCGCACTACAGCCCGCGCGGCATCAACGGGCCGATCGACGACGTGCTGTTCCCGATCCAGCACGGCGTGCTGTATTACCCGGGGTTCGACGTGCTGCCGCCGTTCGTGATCTACCGGACGGGCAAGATGGACGAAGCGCGCTTTGCCGAAACGCGCGCGGCGCTCGGCCGGCGGCTCGACGATCTGTGGACCACGCAGCCGATTCCGTTCCGGCGGCAGAACACGGGCGAGTACGAGATTCCGGCGCTGACGCTGAAGGACGGGATCGCGCCGGGGAAGGTGGGGTTTGCCGCGCATCTGACCGCGTGACGGCTAGTGCGCACGCTGATGCACGACGACACGGGGCATCGTCGTCAACGCCAAACGCAAAACGACCCGCGCGGCCTGCGAGACATCGCGGGCCGCCGGGTCGTGCATCTCGCGGCCGTCGGTCACGGCCGCGATTCGGCGTGGCTTACCGGTCGTCTTCGCGAATCGACGACGGGTGCCGGCACAGCGCCCGCACTTCCATCTCCATGTACGGAAACAGCGGCAGCTGGCTCAGCAGGTCATGCAGTTGCTGCACGCTGTCGACGTCGAAGATGCTGACGTTCGCATACTGCCCGGCGATCCGCCACAGATGACGCCAGATGCCTTCGTTCATCAGCCGCTGGCACATCGCCTTTTCTTCCGCCTTCAGCGTGGCCGCCTTGACCGGATCCATGTCCGCCGGCAGGCGAACGGTCATTTCCACATGAAACAGCATCCTGCACTCCTTGAATGGTCGATTCGTCGAACGGGAAGGGCGCTCAGGCCTGCGCGCGCGCCCGGTCGACTTCGCTCGCCGGTACGTCCTGCTTTTCCTTGAGCAGCGCGAAGTCGAAGTCGATCAGCGCGAACTGCCCGTCGACGCCGTACGGCTTGCCTTCCGCGCCTTCCGCCTGCTTGACCGGCGGGATCAGCCCGTCGCGCGTCGCGAACGCGAAGTCGTCCCACAGGTGCGGATCGCCGTCGATGTTGATCTGCGTCGTCAGCTTACGATAACCGTCCGCCGAAACGAAGAAGTGAATGTGCGCCGGACGATGGCCGTGGCGGCCGAGCTGGTCGAGCAGCTGCTCGGTCTTGCTGCCCGGCGGCACGCTGTAGCCCACCGGCAGCACGCTGCGGAAGCTGTAGCGGCCGTCGGCATCGGTGCGGATCGAGCGGCGCAGGTTGAATGCCGGCTGCGACTGGTCGAAATACGAGTAGTTGCCCAGATGGTTCGCGTGCCATACCTCGACCAGCGCATTCGCGAGCGGTGCGCCGTCCTGGCCGAGCACCTGGCCGCGCATGATCAGCGTCTGGCCCGGATCGGTGCCGTCGTCGAGGCGAGCATGGCCGACCGATTCCGGTGCGCCGGCGACATACAGCGGCCCTTCGATCGTGCGCGGCGTGCCGCCCTGGACGCCGGCCTTTTCCTCGGCTTCGTCCATCCGCACGTCGAGGAAGCGCTCGAGGCCGAGGCCCGCGGCGATCAGCCCGAATTCACGGCCGGCTTCGTTCAGGTAGTTCAGCGCCGTCCAGAATTCGCTCGGCTGCACGTCGAAGTCCTCGATCGTGTAGCAGATGTCCTTCACGATCCGGTTGACGATCGCGCGCACGCGCGGGTTGCCGGGTTTCTCTGCGGCGTCGTCGAAGGTCTTCAGCAGTGCGTCGATGGCTTGCTTGTTCATCTGTGTCTCCGGTTTCGGTTGTCGTGTGGGGATCAGCGGGCGTCGCGTCGCATCCGTTCGATGCGGGCCCAGTCGAAGGTGATGCCGAGGCCGGGCGTCGCCGGCAGATGCAGCTTGAAATC
This sequence comes from Burkholderia pulmonis, assembly GCF_984667975.1. Classification (NCBI taxonomy): domain Bacteria; kingdom Pseudomonadati; phylum Pseudomonadota; class Betaproteobacteria; order Burkholderiales; family Burkholderiaceae; genus Burkholderia; species Burkholderia pulmonis. Next base: position 2,482,971 of record NZ_OZ480187.1, on the reverse strand, counting down.
TTCGTAACGCAGCGGCTCGACGAGGATTTCCTCGGTAAGCAGCAGCGGGCCGAACAGTTCGGTGCCCCATTTCAGCGAGTCGAACGTGCTGAACAGTTGCGCGGACGCCATCGTGCCGGCCGCGCCTTCGAGCATCGTGCCGCCGTACAGCTCGATGCCGGCCGCCGCCGCGATCGACGCGACGCTCGCCGCGCCCTGCAGGCCGCCCGATTGCGCGATCTTCACCGCGAACACGTCGGCCGCGCGATCCTGCGCGAGCGCGAACGCATCGACGGGGCCGTGCAGCGCCTCGTCGGCCATGATCGGCACCTGCGCGAGCTGCGTGAGGCGCTTCAGCCCCGCGCGGTTGGTCGCGGCGATCGGCTGCTCGACAAGGCTCACGCCGGCGTCGGCCAGCCGCGCGCCGGCCCAGATCGCATCGGTTTCGCTCCATGCCTGGTTCACGTCGACACGCACGTCGCCGCGTTCGCCGAGCGCGCGCTTGATCGCGACCACGTGTGCGACGTCGTCGGCAACCGCGTTCGAACCGATCTTCAGCTTGAACGCGCGATGGCGGCGGGCTTCGAGCATCGCTTCGGCTTCCGCGATGTCGCGCTGCGTATCGCCGCTCGCGAGCGTCCATGCGACATCGACCGCATCGGTGCGGCGGCCGCCGAACAGTTCCGACAGCGGCACGCCCAGACGCTGCGCCTGCGCATCGAACAGTGCCGTCTCGATCGCGCACTTCGCGAAACGGTTGCCCTGGAACAGCTTGCGCGCCCGCGCCAGCGCGGCGCCCGGACGCGTCGCGTCCATGCCTTGCAGCAGCGGCGCGAAGTACGTGTCGATGTTGACCTTGATGCTTTCGGGGCTTTCCTCGCCATACGCGAGACCGCCGATGGTCGTCGCCTCGCCGACGCCCTCGATACCGTCCGTGCATCGAACACGGACCAGCACGAGGGTCTGGCAATTCATCGTGGCGACCGACAGTTTGTGGGGCCGGATCGTCGGCACGTCGACCAGCAGCGTCTCGATGCGTTCGATGGTGGCGGCAGTTGCTATCATGCGATTCCTCCTGTTGGTGCACATGGTAGGAATTCCCGCCCCGCGTCGTCCAACACTCTTTCCGACTACTTCCATACCTTTGAGGCATGAAATGGAATTGCGTCAGCTCCGCTACTTCATCGCCGTCGCCGAGGAAATGAACATCACGCGGGCGGCGGAGCGCCTGCACATGACGCAGCCGCCGCTGAGCCGCCAGCTCCAGGCGATCGAGGACGAGATCGGCTTGCCGCTGTTCGAGCGCGGCGCGCGGCCGCTGAAGCTGACCGATGCCGGCCGCGTGTTCTATGCGCAGGCGAAGCGCCTCGTCGACCAGGCCGACGAGCTCGGCCCGCTGACGCGGCGGCTCGCGCAGCTGTCGGAGCGGATCGTGATCGGCTTCGTGCCGTCGACGCTGTACGGCGCGCTGCCGGACGTGATCCGCGCGTTTCGCGAGGCGCAGCCGGACGTCGAGCTGTCGCTGATCGAAATGTTCACGCTCGAACAGCTCGGGGCGTTGAAGGGCGGGCGGATCGACGTCGGGTTCGGTCGCCTGCGCTTCGACGACGATCAGCTGGTGCGCGAGGCGCTGATCGAGGAAAAGCTGATCGCGGTGCTGCCGGTCGGGCATCCGCTCGCCGATCCGGACCGGCCGCTGACGCTCGCGGATCTCGCGAACGAGACGATGATCGTCTACCCGAGCACGCCGCGGCCGAGCTTCGCCGACCAGCAGCTGTCCGCGCTGCGCGACGGCGCGGTCGTGCCGGCGGCCGTCCACGAGGTGCGCGAGCTGCAGACGGCGCTCGGGCTCGTTGCCGCGCAGGTCGGCGTGTCGCTGGTGCCGGAAAGTGTGGAAGGCGTGCGCGTGAAGGGGGTGGTCTACCGGCGGCTGCCGGAGCCGGCCGCGACGTCGCCGATCATCATGAGCCGCCGGCTGCATGGCGAAAGTGCGGTGACGGCCGCGTTCTGCGCGATAGCGCGGGAAATGATCGTGCCGACGGCGTAATGACCGCCATTGGCGTCACGAATTGCAACTAACGGTCTGTTTCCGCGGACACCGCCGAATTCGGAGAGGGTAGTGCGAGCGGATGTCGTGTTTGTCCCGGCCACCGACGGCCGGCAAATCGTCGCGCGGGGCGTCCGGCCTGCCAGCCTGACGGCGGCTACCGCTGGCCGTCGAGCGTTTCGGACGGCGATTCGCCGAATTTTTCCCGATACGCGATCGCGAACCGTCCGAGGTGCGTGAATCCGCAGTCGAGCGCGATATCGGCGATCCGCCGAGCGGATGCCGCACCGCGCAGCAACTCCCGCGCATGGTCGAGCCGAGTCGCGCGCAGGTACTGCATCGGGCTCATTCCGCGGAACTGCAGGAACGCGTCGCGCAGCGTCCGTTCCGGCACGTTGGCGGCCTGCACGATATCGGCGAGTTGCAGCGGTTGCGCGTACTGCGCGTTGACGAACTCCTGCGCGCGCCGCACGAAGCCCGGTGCCGGATCGCGGTGCGCCGCGCGCAGCACGGACGGCGGATGGCCTTCGATCAGCAGGTCGATCAGCAGGTGTTCGAGCTGGGATGCGACGCGCGGGTTCGCGTTCGCACGTTCGAGCAGTTCGGGCGACCGCGCGACGAGCATCAGCTGCTGGCGCCACGCGGCAAGCGCGGCGTCGCTGACGTGCAGCACGGGGTCGAGCGTCGCGCGCGGGTCGCCGGTCAGCGAGCCGACGGTCGCCGCGTCGATGCGCAGCACGAACTGCTCGCAGTCGGCCGACAGCACCGCGTCGAAGCGCTCGCCGGGCGCGCACAGCACGCCGGTCTGGCCGTCGACGCCGAGCTGCCGCCCCATCGCGCGCACCTCGGCCTGGCCGGACAGGCAGAACATCAGCAGGTAATAGCCGTCGACCGCGTCGACCTGCACGCGCATCGCGTCGCCGAATGCGATCGTGCCGATCCCGAGCCCGCCCAGCTTGACGAAATCCATGTGCGACGCCCCCTGCACGCGGCCGCTCGGCAGCAGCGCATGCGGCTGCATCACGCGCGAGATCCGCTCGCGCGTCTCGTCGAGATCGCGGGATTCGAACAGCCGGTGCGCGCGCAGCGCGAGCGGCTCGAACGACGTTGGGGACATGGGCCTCAGCCTTGGTATGGGCGATGCGCGTTTCGATCCGACGAATGGGTCGCGATCGCGCGCCGGGTCGCGTGTGCCGCCATGCTAGCGCAGAAATCCGCCGAAAGTGGATATTGCACCGCCGCAATCGCACTTTCCGGATAGACGGCGAATATTAGCTTTTCAAAAATCGACTCCACGCATTCAACGAAACGGATCGACCAGGAGTCCGACATGGAGCAGACAGAATCGCCCGTCGTTTTCGCCGAGCGCGGCGACGCATCCGACGTGACCTTTCCGCACGACGACGGCTCGCGCGTGCCGTACAAGGTGTTCAGCTCGCGCGCGGTCTACGATCGTGAGCAGGAACGCATCTTCCGCGGGCCGACGTGGAACTTCGTCGCGCTCGAAGCGGAAATCCCGAAGGCCGGCGACTTCAAGAGCACGTTCGTCGGCGACACGCCGGTGGTCGTCACGCGCACCGAGGACGGCACGCTCTCGGCGTGGGTGAACCGCTGCGCGCATCGCGGCGCGCAGGTGTGCCGCAAGTCGCGCGGCAACGCGAGCTCGCACACGTGCGTCTATCACCAGTGGAGCTTCGACAACCAGGGCAACCTGCTCGGCGTGCCGTTCCGGCGCGGCCAGAAGGGGATGACCGGGATGCCGGCCGACTTCGACCCGAAGCAGCACGGGCTGCGCAAGCTGCGCGTCGACAGCTATCGCGGGCTCGTGTTCGCGAGCTTCAGCGACGAGGTCGCGCCGCTGCCCGAGTATCTCGGCGAGCAGATGCGCCCGTGGATCGACCGGATCTTCCACAAGCCGATCGAGTATCTCGGCTGCACGCGCCAGTATTCGAAGTCGAACTGGAAGCTGTACATGGAGAACGTGAAGGACCCGTATCACGCGAGCATGCTGCACCTGTTCCATACGACCTTCAACATCTTCCGCGTCGGGATGAAGGCGCGCTCGATTCCGGATGCGAACCACGGGCTGCACAGCATCATCACGGTGACGAAGACGAACGACGACACGTCGGCCGCGTACAAGCAGCAGAACATCCGGTCGTTCGACGAGGGCTTCCACCTCGAGGACGAATCGATCCTCGATCTCGTGTCGGAATACGACGAGGACTGCACGAACCATATCCAGCCGATCTTCCCGCAGCTCGTGATCCAGCAGATCCACAACACGCTGGTCGCGCGGCAGATCCTGCCGAAGGGCCCCGACAACTTCGAGCTGATCTTCCACTTCTTCGGCTACGCGGACGACACGCCCGAGCTGCGCGCGCTGCGCATCAAGCAGGCGAACCTCGTCGGGCCGGCCGGCTACATCTCGATGGAAGACACGGAAGCGACCGAGCTCGTGCAGCGCGGCACCGTGCGCGATGCCGACGCGACGTCGGTGATCGAGATGTCGCGCGGCAATCCGGACCAGCAGGACACGGTGATCACCGAAAGCCTGATCCGCAAGTTCTGGGTCGGTTACCAGAAGCTGATGGGCTATTGAGGCGGGAGCGAAAAATGACGGAAGACATGAAGACGTGGTTCGAGATTTACATGCTCCAGAACCGCTACATCGGGCACCTCGACAACGATCGGCTCGAACACTGGCCGGAGATGTTCACCGAGGACTGCCTGTACGAGATCGTGCCGAAGGAAAACGCCGATCTCGGGCTGCCGGTCGGGATCGTCCACTGCACGAACCAGCGGATGCTGCGCGACCGCGTGGTGTCGCTGCGGCACGCGAACATCTTCGAGGAACACACGTACCGGCACATGACGTCGGGCCTGACGATCGTCGCCGAACGCGACGGCGAGATCGACACCGAGAGCAACTACGTCGTCGTGCAGACGCGCAGCAACGGCGAATCGAACGTGTACCAGGCCGGCAAGTACTACGACACGGTCGTGCGCACGCCCGACGGGCTGCGCTACAAGACCAAGCGGGTGATCTACGACACGTCGCGCGTGCAGACGCTGCTCGCGACGCCGATCTGACGAAGCAAGGAACAGACATGACCGAAGCAACGCTGGCCGAGTGGCATCCGCTCGGCGCTTTCGACGAATTCTCCGAGGACGAACCGGCGGCGCGCGTCGCCGGCCAGAAGCCGATCGCGGTGTTCCGGATCGGCGACGAACTGTTCGCGATGCACGACCTCTGCACGCACGGCCATGCGCGGCTGTCCGAAGGCTACGTGGAAGACGGCTGCGTCGAATGCCCGCTGCACCAGGGTCTGATCGACATCCGCACCGGCGCGCCGAAATGCGCGCCGATCACGGAGCCGGTGCGCACCTATCCGATCCGGATCGTCGACGGGCAGGTGGAAGTCAATGTCGACTGATCCGTTCGTGATCGTCGGCGCCGGCCACGCGGCGCGGCGCACGGCCGAAGCACTGCGCGAGCGCGACGCGGCGGCACGCATCGTGATGATCGGCGCCGAGCGCGAGCTGCCGTACGACCGGCCCGCGCTGTCGAAGGATGCGCTGCTGACGGATGGCGGCGAGCAGCGCGCGTTCGTGCGCGATGCGGCGTGGTACGACGCGCAGCGCATCGAGCTGCGGCTCGGCACGCGCGTCGATGCGATCGAGCGCGATGCGCGGCGCGTGCGGCTCGACGACGGCGCGACGTTGCCCTACGCGCGGCTCGTGCTCGCGACGGGTTCGCGCGTGCGCACGTTCGGCGGGGCGATCGACGAAGGCGTCGTGGCGCACTACGTCCGCACGGTGGACGATGCGCGTGCATTGCGTGCACGACTTGCTCCGGGTCGCCGCGTGGCGGTGCTCGGCGGCGGTTTCATCGGGCTGGAAGTCGCGGCGGCGGCACGTCAGCTCGGCTGCGACGTGACGGTGATCGATCCGGCGCCGCGCTTGTTGCAGCGCGCGTTGCCGGAAGTGGTCGGCACGTATGCGCGCCAGCTGCACGACGCGCGTGGTGTGATGTTCCGGATGGCGACGCTGCCGCGCGCGATCCGTCGCGCATCGGATGGCGGCGCGATCGTCGAGACCGATTGCGGTGACGTGCCGGCCGACATCGTCGTGGTCGGCATCGGCGTGGTGCCCAATGTCGAGCTGGCGCAGGCGGCCGGGCTCGACGTCGACAACGGGATTCGCGTCGATGCGGGCTGCCGCACGGCCGATCCGGCGATCTTCGCGGCGGGCGAGGTAACGATGCATTTCAATCCGCTGCTTGCGCGTCACGTGCGGGTCGAATCGTGGCAGGTGGCCGAAAACCAGCCGGCCGTCGCGGCCGCGAACCTGCTCGGCGGTGACGAGGCCTACGCCGAGCTGCCGTGGCTGTGGTCCGATCAGTACGACTGCAACCTGCAGATGCTCGGGCTGTTCGGCAGCGAGCGCACCATCGTCGTGCGCGGCGATCCGGCGAGCGGGCCGTTCACGGTGTTCGGGCTCGGCGACGACGGCAGGATCGTCGCGGTGGCCGCGGCGAACCTCGGGCGCGACATCGGCGCGTCGCGCCGGCTGATCGCGGCAGGGGCGGTGCCCGATCCGGTGAAGCTGGCCGATCCGGCGGTGAACCTGAAGACGTTCATGTAGAAACGGAATGCGCGGCGCGCAGGCGCCGTGCCTGCCCGGTCCGGCTGCGCGTTTGTCGGCTGCGGCGAAATCGGGGATATTAGCGGCATCGCCGATCCGCCGGTCCTCCATGACGCCAGACAAAGCCCTCGAACTGAAACGCAGCAAGCGCCGCGCCTTGTGGCTGCTGCTGGCCGCCGTCGCGGTGTTCGTCACGACCATCCTGATGCCGCGCGGCCCGTGGGTCGACGGCGTCAAGGCCGTGGCCGAGGCCGCGATGGTCGGCGCGCTCGCCGACTGGTTCGCGGTCGTCGCGTTGTTCCGCCGCGTGCCGATCCCGTTCGTGTCGCGCCATACCGAGATCATCCCGAAGAACAAGGACAAGATCGCCGACAACCTCGCGGTGTTCGTGCGCGAGAAGTTCCTCGGCCCCGACGCGCTCGCCGCGCAGATCCGCCAGCACGATCCCGCGCAGAAACTCGGCGCATGGCTCGGCGAGCCGGCGAACACCGATGCGCTCGGCGGCTACGTGACGAAGCTGATGAGCTTCGCACTCGACATGACCGACGATGCGCGGATCCAGTCGTTCGTCCACGACGCGTTTCGTGCGGTGATCGACCGGGTCGACCTGTCGCAGTCGGCCGGCGCGATCCTCGACACGCTGACGAAGGACGGCCGTCACCAGGCGCTGCTCGACGATGCGATCGAACAGGTGGTCGACGTGCTCGACAACGAGGAGAACCGCGAAGTGATCGCGGGTTTCATCGTCGAATGGCTGAAGACGCAGTACCCGAAGGTCGAGAAGATCATGCCGACGCAATGGTTCGGCGAGAACGGCGCGCGGATGCTCGCGAGCGCGGTGAGCCGCGTGCTCGAAGGCGTGGCGGCCGACCCCGAGCACGAACTGCGGCAACGCTTCGACCGGACGGTCGTGGGGCTGACGGAGCGGCTGAAGCACGATCCCGCGTTCATCGCGAAGGGCGAGGAGATCAAGCGCTATATCCGCGACGGCGATGCGTTCAACGAATACGTGCGCGACTTGTGGGACCAGTTGCGCGCGTGGCTGAAGGCCGATCTCGCGCGCCCCGATTCGGCGCTGCACCGGCAGGCCGCGACGCTCGGCGGCTGGCTCGGTGCGCGGCTGGCCGAAAGCCCGGCGCTGCGCGCGTCGCTGAACGAGCATGTCGAGCGGGCCGTGCACGAGATGGCGCCGGATTTTGCCGATTTCCTGATGCGCCATATCCGCGACACGGTGCGCAACTGGGATGCGCGCGAGATGTCGCGGCAGATCGAGCTGAACATCGGCAAGGACCTGCAGTACATCCGCATCAACGGCACGCTGGTCGGCGGCCTGATCGGACTGGGGCTGTATCTGGTGTCGCTGGTGCCGCGCTGGGCGGCCGGATGGCTGCATTGATGCGGCTGCGGGCCGTGCGCCGGCGGCGCGATGCCGTGCGCCGCGCGCTCACGAGGGCGCCCTGGCGCCGTGCAGTTGCAGGCCGAGCGCCTTGATGACTTTCAGGATCGTGCCGAAGCTCGGGTTGCCGTCGTGCGACAGCGCCTTGTACAGCCCTTCGCGCGACAGGCCCGCATCGCGCGCGACCTGCGACATGCCGCGTGCGCGGGCGATCACGCCGAGCGCGTGCGCGATGAAGGCCGGATCGTCGCCGGCTTCCTGCAGGCACGCGTCGAAGTAGTCGGCCATGTCGTCTTCGGTTTTCAGGTGTTCGCCCGAATCCCACGGCCGGGTCTTGATCTTGTCCATCGATCACTCCATGTCGAGGTGCGCGAGCATCGCGTGCGCGGCGCGTATGTCGGCCTGTTGCGTCGATTTATCGCCGCCGCAGAGCAGGATCACCCAGAGCGTTCCGCGGCGGGTGTAGTAGACGCGATAGCCGGACCCGTGATCGATGCGCATTTCGACGACGGGCGAGCCGGCGGATTTCCAGTCGCCCGGATTGCCCGTCGAGAGGCGGTCGATGCGCGCCTGGATGCGGCGCCTGGCGATGCGACCGGGCAGGCCGGCAAACCAGGCGTCGAAGACGTCGGTGGTCCGGATGCTGTATGCAGGGGAACTGTAGGGCATGAATCGCAGCATGTAAACCATGGTTCACAGGCAAGTTGAATGGAACACGGCTGCCATGACACGCGGGCCGGGCGCGTCTTGTGACGTTTCCCGGCCGTCAGGCCGATCTTTTGCGGATGCAGGGTCGGCCATCCGGTCGAAGCCGGAATTCCGCGAATCCGTCTACAATCAAAAACGTCTTTGCCGCCCGTGCGCGTTTGCCGTTTGCCGTTTGCCGCGCGCGGGCGGATCCGTTCGTTCTCCGGTATTGCCGGAGGCGTCGCCGCGCATCGCCATGGCGTATCGTGCGGCGGGAAGTGCCGTGGTTTGTGTCCAGTAGGTCAGCGTCCGCGTGCCGTAGGCCGGCGCGCGTTATGAACGCCGCGTGTCCGTAGGCCGGGCAGGCGGCATAACCGAGAGTCCCCATGAAAGCATCGGATCTGTTCGTGAAGGCGCTGGAAGCCGAAGGCGTCGAGTACGTGTTCGGTATTCCCGGCGAAGAAAACCTCGATCTGCTCGAATCGCTGCGGCGATCGAAGATCAAGCTCGTGCTGACCCGGCACGAGCAGGCGGCCGGGTTCATGGCCGCCACCTACGGCCGCCTGACGGGCCGCACCGGCGTGTGTCTCGCGACGCTCGGTCCCGGCGCGACGAACTTCGTCACGGCCGCCGCGTATGCGCAGCTCGGCGGGATGCCGATGCTGATGATCACCGGGCAGAAGCCGATCAAGTCCAGCAAGCAGGGCCACTTCCAGATCGTCGACGTGGTCGACATGATGCAGCCGCTCACGAAGCTCACGCGGCAGATCGTGTCGATCGGCAACATCCCGTCGGCGGTGCGCGAGGCGTTTCGCCGCGCGGAGGAAGAGCGCCCGGGCGCCACGCACCTCGAACTGCCGGAAGACATCGCGCACGAGGAGGGCGACGGCAAGCCGATCCCGCGCAGCTACAGCCGGCGGCCGGTGGCCGAGGAGAAGGCGGTCGCGCATGCGATCGACGCGATCCAGGCCGCGCGCCATCCGCTCTTGATGATCGGCGCGGGCGGCAACCGCAAGACCACCTGCAAGATGCTGCTCGAATTCGTCGACAAGACGGGCATCCCGTTCTTCACGACACAGATGGGCAAGGGCGTGATCGACGAGACGCACCCGCTGTGGCTCGGCAACGCGACGCTGTCCGATGGCGATTTCGTGCATCGTGCGATCGAGCATGCGGACTGCATCATCAACGTCGGCCACGACGTGATCGAGAAGCCGCCGTTCTTCATGCGCACCGACGACAAGACGGTGATCCACGTGAACTTCCTCGGCGCGCAGGTCGACCCCGTCTATTTCCCGCAGATCGAAGTGGTGGGCGACATCGCGAACGCGGTGTGGCAGATGAAGGAGGCCGTGTCGGCGCAGCCGCACTGGGATTTCGCGCGCTTCGCGATGATCAAGGAGCACTTCGACGCGCACCTGGAGAAGGGCCAGCACGATCCGCGCTTCCCGATGTACCCGGTGCGGATCGTCAACGACCTGTACAACGCCATGCCGGTCGACGGCATCGTCTGTCTCGACAACGGGATGTACAAGATCTGGTTCGCGCGCTACTGGCGTGCGCACGAGCCGAACTCGCTGCTGCTCGACAACGCGCTCGCGTCGATGGGCGCGGGCCTGCCGTCGGCGATCGCGACCAAGATCGTGCATCCGCAGCGCAAGGTGATCGCGGTGTGCGGCGACGGCGGCTTCATGATGAATTCGCAGGAGCTCGAAACGGCCGTGCGGCTGAAGCTCGACATCGTCGTGATGATCCTGCGCGACGATGCGTTCGGGATGATCCGCTGGAAGCAGGAGAACATGAACTTCCCCGATTATGCGATGACGCTGCAGAACCCCGATTTCGTCGCGTATGCGCAAAGCTACGGCGCGCACGGGCACCGCGTCGAGTCGGCCGACGATCTCGAGCCGCTGCTGCGCGAGTGCTTCTCGTCGCCGGGCGTGCACGTGATCGACGTGCCGATCGATTACTCGGACAACGAGCGCGTGCTGAACCGCGAAATCAAGCGCCTGTCGGCGCAACTCTGAATTCCCCGTTCACAGGAAGGAGTCGTTCCATGTTGAAGGAAACCTATCCGTACTACCTCGCCAACGAAGCCGTCTACGCGAACACCGATCTGGACGTGACGGACAAGTTCAGCGGCAAGGTCGCGACGCGCGTCGCGCTGGCCGATGCGAAGGCGATCGATGCGGCGATCGCCGCGGCGGTCGACGCCGCGAAGCCGATGCGCGAGATGCCCGCCTACAAGCGGCAGGCCGTGCTCGACCATTGTGTCGCACGTTTTCGCGAGCGCTTCGACGAGCTGGCCGAGGCGCTGTGCATCGAGGCCGGCAAGCCGATCAACGATTCGAAGGGCGAAGTCACGCGGCTGATCGACACGTTCCGCGTTGCGTCCGAGGAGTCGGTGCGCATCGACGGCGAGATCATCAACCTCGAGATTTCCGCGCGGGCGCAGGGCTATACGGGCTACACGAAGCGCGTGCCGGTCGGCCCGTGCTCGTTCATCTCGCCGTTCAACTTCCCGCTGAACCTCGCCGCGCACAAGGTCGCGCCGGCGCTCGCGGCCGGCTGCCCGTTCGTGCTGAAGCCTGCGAGCCGCACGCCGATCGGTGCGCTGATCATCGGCGAGGTGCTCGCGGAAACTGACCTGCCGAAGGGCGCGTTCTCGGTGCTGCCCGCGCATCGCGACGGCGCCGACCTGTTCACGACCGACGAGCGCTTCAAGCTGCTGTCGTTCACCGGTTCGCCGGCGGTCGGCTGGGCGCTGAAGGAGAAGGCCGGCAAGAAGAAAGTCGTGCTGGAGCTCGGCGGCAACGCGGCCGCGATCGTCGATGCGGACCAGCGCGACCGGCTCGACTACGTGGTCGAGCGTCTCGCGTTCGGCGCGTACTACCAGTCGGGCCAGAGCTGCATCGGCGTGCAGCGGATCTTCGTGCATGCCGATCTTTACGATGCGCTGCGCGAGAAGCTGATCGCGAAGACGCGTTCGCTGAAGATGGGCGATCCGAAGGATCCGTCCACGTTCGTCGGCCCGATGATCTCCGAATCCGAATCGCGCCGGCTGTCGGGCTGGATGGACGCGGCCGTCGCGGCGGGCGCGAAGATCGTTGCGGGCGGCAAGGTCGACGGCGCGTTGTTCGAGGCGACGCTGCTGGAGAACGTCGGGCATGAGCAGGACCTGTACCGGAAGGAGGCGTTCGGCCCCGTCGCGATCCTCGAGAAGTTCGACCGCTTCGACGACGCGCTCGCGCGCGTGAACGACAGCGACTTCGGGCTGCAGGCCGGCGTGTTTACCGATTCGCTCACGCATGCGCAGCGCGCGTGGGACGAGCTGGAGGTCGGCGGCGTCGTGATCAACGACGTGCCGTCGTTCCGCGTCGACAACATGCCGTACGGCGGCGTGAAGGATTCGGGCCTCGGCCGCGAAGGGATCCGTTACGCGATCGAGGACATGACCGAGCTGCGCCTGATGGTCGTGCGGCGCCGCTAACGCGCAGGCGCGCGGCGCAGCACCGCGACGGCACGCAGGCGGGCGATCGGTCCGGCCTGCGTGCCGTTTTTCATGGCGGCGTGCGAATCGGGCCGGTGCAGCGCGCGTCACCTGGCGGGCCGCCCGGAACACGCTCGACTGCGGGCCTCGCCTCGTGATGTAATCGCGCGAAACTGCGGACCGGGGTACGACGCCGGAAAGCGCGAATTCATTCTTCACGAGGTCGATTCATGTCCCCCGTCTCGGCATTCAAGCTGGTTTTGTTGTCATTCCTCGCGATCGTCGCGCTCGAATACATCGCCAAGCGGCTGCGGCTGCCGCCCGCGGCCGCGCTGCTGATCGGCGGCATCGGCATCGCGTTCATTCCCGGCCTGCCGCCGATCAACCTCGATCCCGAGCTGGTGCTGCTGGTGTTCCTGCCGCCGTTGCTGATGGATGGTGCGTACTTCTCCGTGTGGGAAGAGTTCAAGCGCAACGTCGGCGGGATCCTGCTGCTCGCGATCGGCGCGGTCGCGTTCACGACGTTCGCGGTCGGCTTCGCCGTGCACTGGGTGGTGCCCGCGCTGCCGTGGGCCGCGTGCTTCGCGCTCGGCGCGATCGTGTCGCCGCCCGACGCGGTCGCCGCGAAGGCCGTGCTGGAACGTGTCGCGCTGCCGCGCCGGCTGATGGTGCTGCTCGAAGGCGAGAGCCTGCTGAACGACGCGGCCGGCCTCGTGCTGTTCCGCTTCGCGGTCGCGGCCGCGCTCACCGGCGCGTTCAGCCTCGAGCATGCGGTCGTGCGCTTCGCGGAGCTCGGGCTCGGCGGGGTGGTGATCGGCTTCGTGGTCGGCAAGCTCGTCGTGTGGTTCCTCAAGCTGCTCGACGACGACTATCTCGTGATCACCGTTGCGGTGATCGCCGGCTGGATCGCCTACATCGCGGGCGAAATGGTCGAGGTGTCGGGCGTGATCGCGACGGTCACGGCCGGCATGATCGTCGGCTGGCATCAGCACGAGGTGTTCTCCGCGGCCGTGCGTACGCGCGGCACCGCGTTCTGGCAGGTGATCGTGTTCCTGCTCGAAGCGATGGTGTTCGTGCTGATCGGGCTGTCGCTGCGCGGCGCGATCCACCGGCTCGGCGGTTTCGAGCAGGTGCTCGCCACGATGGTGCCGCCGGTGCTCGCGGTGCTGGCGGCGGTGATCGTGTCGCGCTTCGTGTGGATCTACGCGGTCGAGGCCTTGAAGTGGCCGGTGCGCGGGATCGCACGGCGCGGCGAAGCGCCCGACTGGAAGGCGGCGACGATCATGAGCTGGGCCGGGATGCGCGGTGTGGTGACGCTCGCGATCGCGCTGTCGCTGCCCGATGCGCTGCCCGGCCGCGACGTGATCCTGGTCGCGTCGTTCGCGGTGATCCTCGTCACAGTGCTGCTGCAGGGCACGACGATCGGGCCGCTGATCCGGCTGCTGCGCCTGCCGCAGCGCGAAGAGCGCGCCGCGCACCACCTGACCGAGCCGCAGACGTGGGCACACGTCGAGGCCGCGCAGCTCGCGGCGATCCAGCCGCTCGTGCGCGACGAGAACGGCGTCGTGATCCACCCGCGCCTGCTCGAGCAATACACGTATCGCGCGGAACTGACCGAACGCGCGAAAAACGAACCCGAGTACCCGGCGGAAGTGCGCATCGCGCACTACGACGTGGTGCTGGCCGCGATCCGGGCCGGGCGCGTCGAACTGTTGCGCCTGCACCGTTCGGGGCGCATTCACGACGAAATGCTGCACGCACTCGAGCGCGACCTCGATCTGCAGGAAGTGTCCGCGCAGCACGCACGCGGGTAAGCGGGCGCGACTCGCGATTTCACGGGCCGGCGTCCTGCCGGCGCCGCCACGCGCACGGAGCGATCCTCGCCCGTCGCGCGATTTTTTTCTTCCTCCCGCCTGCCGATTCGGCTTTTTTGAATCCGGCCCCGAATACGACCGGTAGCCAGCCTTGCAGCGCATGCAAACCTTATGGTGCCGGTCTCGCAAACGTTATCGTGTTTCGAATCCGGAAATGATCTGATTTATCTGATTGCGTCTCTTTCTGCATATTTGGCAAAACTAAACCGGAAGGAGATAGATGCTGTGTTCTAATTTCATTTAGAATCAGCCGGTTATCTTTATTGAGAGAAAGAATGCGGAGGTAATGCGGTCGCCAACGGGGAAAGAAGCGGCGTCCGAAGCCCTGCAAGGCAGTGCCGACAGGCCTAATCGGCGGAATCAGACAGGTTTAACAACCGCCAAAATAAGATGGCGTCCAAGTCGGATAAACAACTCCTATGAAAGAATCGATTGGAGATTCGGCGTTTGAAACTGTATTTATGAAAGAATCGAGCAGTGATAATGCCTCGGATTGTCTTGAATCGGGGTTATCGGTCCTCCTTGTCGACGATCAACCGTTCGTCGGCGAGGTGATTCGCCGCGCGTTGCGCAGCGAGCACGACATCGACCTGCACGTGTGTACCGACGCCCACCGGGCGATGGCGGTCGCGCGTGACGTGAAGCCGACGGTCATCCTGCAGGATCTCGTGATGCCGGAGATCGACGGCCTCGATCTCGTGCGCGCATGGCGCGCGGACGCCGGCACCGCACGGGTGCCGATCATCGTGCTGTCCGCGAAGGAGGAGCCGATCGTCAAGCGCGAGGCGTTCATCGCCGGCGCGAACGACTATCTGGTGAAGCTCCCCGACGCGATGGAGCTGACCGCGCGCATCCGCTATCACTCGAATTCGTACCTGATGTCCCGGCAGCGCGACGAGGCGCTCGATTTCCTGTCGCACGACATGCGTTCCCCGCAGACGTCGATCCTTGCGCTGCTCGACGTCTACCGCACCGAATACGGCGACATGCCGGCGATCATGGAGCGCATTGCCGGCCACGCGCGGCGCGCGCTCGCGCTTGCCGACGGCTTCATCCACCTGACCCGCGCGCAGTCCGAGCGCCGCGCACACGAGGTCGTCAGCCTTAATGAAATCGTGCTCGATGCCGTTGACCAGCTGTGGGAGAAGGCTGCCGGGCTCGGCTGCCGGGTCGTCGCGCAAGTGCCCGACACCGAGTGCGTGACGATGGGCGACCGCATGATGCTGACGCGCGCGGTCGCGAACCTGATCGACAACGGGCTGAAGTACGGCCCGTCCGGCACGGACGTGTACTGCACGCTGAGCGGCGAGGACGGCGCGTGGCTGATCGGCGTCGAGGATACCGGCGCCGGCATCGCTCCGGAGCAGCGCACGGCCGCGACCGAGTCGTTCGTGCAGCTCGAATCCGCGCATGGCGCGGCGCGCGGCGGCTTCGGCCTCGGGCTCGCGTTCGTCCGCGCGACGGCGGCGCGGCATCGCGGCCAGATCCTGATGCGCAATACGGCGCGCGGCTTCATGGTCGCGCTTCGGCTGCCGGCGCAAGCGGAGCGGTGATTTAGCGGCGCGGCCTGCCGGCGCCGCGTCTTCCGCATCCGACCCCGATGCGCTCGTGGCGTACCTTTCGGTGCGCAGGCGGGCGCGGATTTTTTCAACGCTGATTTTAGAAAGCCCATAACGAACATGGCCACCGTGACGCCCCGCGCGACCAATGAAAGCCTGCATCCGACGATCGGCGCTGGCCGGCTGACGCTCGGCAATCGCATCCTGCTCAGTTTCGGCGTGCTGTTCGTGCTGATGCTGGTGACAGCCGGCGTGTCGTACGAGCGACTGCGTGCGATCAATAGCGAAGCAGTCAGCATCGAGCGCGACTCGCTGCCCGGCGTCTACCTCGCGTCGTCGCTGCGCGGTTCGGTCAACGAATCGTTCACGCTGCTGCAGCAGGCGACCTTCGTCGACACCGAGTCCGAAACCGTACAGCGCGATCTCGCGAAGATCTCCGATTCGCTGAAGGACATCGAATCGCTGTCGGTCGACTACCAGAGCACGACGTTCCGCGACGACGACCGGCAGCGCTTCGCGGCGTTCCGCGGCGCCTACGATCGCTACGTGCCGCTGCTGAACGAAGCCGTGCAGAAGAGCCGCGTATCGCGCGAGGAGGCCGTCGCCGCATACGCGAAGGCGCTGCCCGTGTGGACCGAGGTCGTACGCAACGCGAACGTGCTGGTGCAGGAAAACCGCAAGTTCGCCGAACAGTCGGCAAAGCTGATCCGTGAATCCGTGCAGGACACCGAGGTCGTGCTCGCGACCGCGCTCGCGTTCGTGCTGCTGTCCGCGCTCGGGCTCGGCTACGTGCTGTACCGTTCGGTCACCGTACCGATGGCGCGGCTCGTCGAGGTGCACGACGTGATGCGCACCGGCAACCTGACGCGCCGCCTCGACCTGCGCCGCCGCGACGAATTCGGCACGCTCGAGACCGGCTTCAACCGGATGGCCGACGAACTGACCGAACTCGTGTCGCGCGCGCAGCAGTCGTCGCTGCAGGTGACGACGTCGGTCGCCGAGATCGCGGCGACCTCGCGCGAGCAGCAGGCCACCGCGAACGAAACCGCGGCGACGACGACCGAAATCGGCGCGACCTCGCGCGAGATCTTCGCGACGTCGCGCGACCTGCTGCGCACGATGAACGAGGTGGCCGGCGTGGCCGAGCAGTCGGCGACGCTCGCGGGCGTGAGCCAGAGCGGGCTCACGCGGATGGGCGAGACGATGCGCAGCGTGATGGACGCGGCCGGCTCGGTGAACGCGAAGCTCGCGATCCTCAACGAGAAGGCGCTGAATATCAACCAGGTGGTCGCGACGATCACCAAGGTGGCCGACCAGACCAACCTGCTGTCGCTGAACGCGGCGATCGAGGCCGAGAAGGCCGGCGAGTACGGCCGCGGCTTCGCGGTCGTCGCGACCGAGATCCGCCGCCTGGCCGACCAGACGGCCGTGGCGACCTACGACATCGAGCAGACGGTGAAGGAAATCCAGTCGGCCGTGTCGGCGGGCGTGATGGGGATGGACAAGTTCTCCGAGGAAGTGCGTCGCGGGATGCTCGACGTGCAGCAGGTCGGCGGGCAGCTGTCGCAGATCATCGCCGAGGTGCAGACGCTCGCGCCGCGCTTCCAGATGGTCAACGAAGGGATGCAGACGCAGGCGAACGGCGCCGAGCAGATCACGCAGGCGCTGTCGCAACTGTCGGAGGCCGCGCAGCAGACGGCCGAATCGCTGCGCCAGTCGTCGCAGGCGATCGACGACCTGACGCTGGTGGCGAACCAGTTGCGTACCAGCGTATCGCGCTTCAAGGTCGACGCGTGACGCGCGCCGATCCGCAGAACGGCGCTCACGCGCTGTTCCTGATGTTCGAGCTCGACGGCGAGCGCTATGCGCTCGACGCGGCCGGCATCGAGGAGGTGCTGCCGCTCGCCGTCACGAAAGCCGTGCCCGGCGCCCCCGACTGGATCGCCGGGTTGCTGATGCGCGGCGGCCAGCCGGTGCCGGTGATCGACGTGCCGATGCTGGCGCTCGGCCGGCGCGCGCATGCGCTGCGCTCGACGCGGCTTGTGATGGTCCGCTATCGCGCGGGCGACGCCGACGGCGAGCGCACGATCGGCCTGATCGTCGAGCGCGCGACGCAGACGATGCGGATCGACCGCGCGGCGTTCCGCGCAAGCGGCATCTCGACCGCGCGCACGCGCTGGCTCGGGCTCGTCGCGAACACGCCCGACGGCGTCGTGCAGCAGGTGTCGGTATCCGACCTGATCGACGACGTTGCGCGCCTGTATCTGTTCGATGGCCTGCCGGGCCACGGGGAGGAGTCCGCATGAAAGAGTCCGAAGCGCGATTTCGCGGCTGGCTGCTGCGCGAGACCGGCATTGACCCCGATTCGCTCGGCAACGATTTTCTGACGCGGGCGCTGACGGAGCGTGTGCACGTGCTGCAGGCGGACGGCGAGCGCCTGCCGTCGGCGGCGCGGCCGCCCGTGACGCCGGAAGCGCTCGACGCCTACTGGCAGCAGCTCAACGCATCGGCCGATGAACGGCGCGCGCTGATCGAGCTGTTCGTCGTCCCGGAGACGTGGTTCTTCCGCGACCGCGAAGCCTTCGCGACGCTCGCGCGGCTGGCCGCCGAACGGCTGGCCGCGATGCCCGGCCGCGTGATCCGCGTGCTGAGCGCGCCGTGCTCGACGGGCGAAGAGCCGTATTCGGCGGCGATGGCGTTGCTGGATGCCGGGCTCGAGCCGGCCAGCTTTGCGATCGACGCGATCGACCTCAGCGCGCGCGCGATCGACCAGGCGCGGCTCGGCTGTTACGGGCGCAATGCGTTTCGCGGCACCGCGACGGAGTTTCGCGCACGGTACTTCACGCCGACCGGCGACGGCTGGCTGCTGGACGAGCGCGTGCGCGCATGCGTGCAGTTCCGTCACGAGAACCTCGTCGAACCGATCGCGGATACGGGCATTCGCTACGATTTCGTGTTCTGCCGCAACGTGCTGATCTACTTCGACCGCGACGCGCAGGATCGCGTGATCCGCTCGCTCGACGAGCGTCTCGCCGACGACGGCACGCTGTTCGTCGGGCCGGCCGAAACGGGTGTCGCGATGCGGCACGGGATGCGCTCGGCACGCGTGCCGCTGGCGTTCGCGTTTCAGCGCGAGCCGGCCGGCGCGGCGGCCGATCCGTGCGCGATCCGGCCGGTCGCATCGCTGTCCGCGGCCGCGTCGTACCGTCGCGCGGAGCGCTTCACGGTCGCGCCGCTCGCGGCGACGCGCCCGGTGCTGGCCGTCACGCCGCCGGCCTGGCTCGGCGATGTGGGTCAGTCGTTCGCGGCGGTGGCGCCGGCCGTGCGCACGACCGCATTCGACGCACGGGCCGCCCTGTCGGTGGTGACGGCCGAACCGGCCGCACCGGCTGCCGAAGGCGTCACGCCGACGCTGGAAGAGGCGCAAACGCTCGCCAATGCGGGCGCGTTCGACGAGGCCGAGCGCGTGCTCGCGCAATTCTCGGCGCGCGTCGGGCCGCATGCCGACGCGTTCTACCTGAACGGGCTGATCGCGGATGCGCGCGGGCGTGCCGCGGAAGCGGGCGACTTCTACCGGAAGGCGCTGTACCTGCGACCCACGCACCACGAGGCGCTGACGCATCTTGCGACGCTGCTCGATGTCGGCGGCGATCGCGCGGGTGCGCAATGGCTGCTCGAGCGCGCACGGCGTTCGGCCGGCTGACACGACGACGGGATAGGGACCGACACCGCGATGACCAGAGGAATTGATGAACCGCGACGCCGCTGCCACTGACGACACGACGATCGATGTCGACGATTGCTGGAACCGGATCGGCACGCGCGGCGATCGCTCGTGCGAGCGGTTGAACGACTGCCTGCGCTGCCTGAACTGTTCGGTCTACGCGTATCACGCGGCCAAGTTGCTCGAGCGTCCGATCGACGCCGCCGAGATGGCCGACGCCACGCGCAGGATGAGCGCGCTCGACACGACGCATGAGGGCGACGACGGCGATACGCGCCACGCGGCGCTCGCGTTTCGCGTGGCCGACGAATGGCTCGCGCTGCCGATCGGCGTGCTGCGCGAGATCGCCGGCACGCGCCCGATCCATTCGTTGCCGCATCGCCGCAATTCCGCCGTGCGCGGGGTGGTCAACATTCGCGGCACGCTGCGCATCGCGATCTCGATCGGCGCGCTGCTCGGCCTCGAGGCCGGCAAGCGCGGCAGCGGCAGCGACGACGGCCGTTTCACGCGGCTGCTGGTGGCTGCACACCAGGGCGAACCGGTCGTGTTTCCGGTCGACGAAGTCGAGGGCGTGCTGCGCTTCGGTGCATCCGACTGGGTGCCCGTGCCGGCGACGGTCGGGCGCGCGAGCGCCGGCCTGTCGCGCGGTGTGCTGTCGTGGCGCGGCAAGTCGGTGGGCCTGCTCGACGACGATCGGTTGTTCGATGCCGTCACACGGAGCATGCGATGAGCGGCGATGACGACCTGAGCCACCTGTCGCTGCTCGAGCTGTATCGGGAGGAGACCCGCACGCAGACCCAGGCGCTGTCCGAGCGGCTGCTCGCGCTCGAATCGGGCGAGCCCGATTCCGTCGCGCTCGAAGCGTGCATGCGCGCCGCGCATTCGCTGAAGGGCGCCGCGCGCATCGTGGGCGTGCCGCTCGGCGTCGACATCGCGGGGCGGATGGAGGAGTGCTTCGTCGCGGCGCAGGCCGGCACGATCGCGCTGACGGCCACGCACGTCGACGTGCTGCTGGCGGGCGTCGACTTGCTGGTGCGCGTCGGCGATCCGCAGGCGCAGCCCGTCACGCCGACCGAGATCGACGTGTTTGCCGCCGCGCTGACGGGCGCCGACGGCGCACAGACGATGCAGGCATCGTCCGCGGCTCCGCCGCCGGTGCCGCCGGCCGTCATGTCGTATCGCGACCACGACGGCGCCGCGAACGAGCCTGTCGGGGCCGGCGCCACCGTGCCGCCGCTCGCCGTGTCGAGCGCGGTGCCCGATTCGGCCCAGGCCGGCCGCGTGGCGGGGGCCGGCGCGATGCGCCGCGTGCGTGCCGATACGCTGAACCGGCTGCTGAGCCTGTCCGGCGAATCGCTGGTCGAATCGCGCTGGCTCAAGCCGTTCGCCGAATCGATGCTGCGCGTGAAGCGGGCGCAGCGCGACGCGGCGCGTTCGCTCGACCTGATGTACGAACAGTTCGCCGACGATCTCGATGCGGGCATGCTCGCATCGATGAACGAAGTGCGGCACATGCTCAACGACCTGCAGCGTTCGCTTGCCGAGCGCATGGAGGAGTTCGACCGTTTCGAGCGGCGCAGCACGCATATCGCCGAGCAGCTGTACGACGAGGCGCTGCAATGCCGGATGCGGCCGTTCGGCGATGCGACGCGCGCGTATCCGCGCATCGTCCGCGATCTCGCGCGCTCGCTCGGCAAGCAGGTGCGTTTCTCGATCGTCGGCGAAGGCACGCAGGTCGATCGCGACATCCTCGACCTGCTCGACGCGCCGCTCGGCCACCTGCTGCGCAACGCGATCGACCACGGCGTCGATTCGCCCGACGCGCGACACGCGCGCGGCAAGCCGGCCGAGGCGAGCGTCACACTCGAAGCGCGCCACAGCGCCGGCTCGCTGCTCGTCAGCGTGATCGACGACGGGCCCGGCGTCGACATGGACGCGCTGCGAGCGGCCGTCGTGCGCCAGCGCCTGACCGACGACGAGACGGCCGCGCGCCTGTCCGATCCCGAACTGCTCGAATTCCTGCTGCTGCCGGGCTTTTCGATGCGCGACGCGGTGACCGACGTGTCGGGGCGCGGCGTCGGCCTCGATGCGGTGCAGGAGATGGTGCGCGGCGTGCGCGGCGCGGTGCGGATCTTCAACGAGCCGGGGGCGGGCATGCGTTTCGTGCTGCAGTTGCCGCTCACGCTGTCGGTGATCCGCAGCCTGCTCGTCGAAGTCGGCGGCGAGCCGTACGCGTTTCCGCTGGCGCACGTGCGCCGCACGCTCGAACTCGCGCACGACGACATCGACGTGCTCGAAGGGCAGCCGCATTTTCCGTTCGACGGCCGGCGCGCGGGCCTCGTCGCCGCGCACCAGCTGCTCGACGCGGGCGAGCCCGACGTCGCGCGCACCAGCACGGCGGTCGTGGTCGTCGGCGGTGAGCCCGAGCTGTACGGCGTCGCGGTCGACCGCTTCCTCGGCGAGCGGATGCTCGTCGTGCAGCCGCTCGACAGCCGTCTGAACAAGATCCAGAACATCGCGGCCGGTGCGCTGCTCGAGAACGGCGACCCCGTGCTGATCGTCGACGTCGAGGACCTGATCCGCTCGGTGGACAAGCTCGTGCGCGGCGGGCAGCTCGCGCGGCTCACGCGCGATCCGCAGCTCGCGCTCGCCGACCGGCGCCGCCGCGTGCTCGTCGTCGACGATTCGCTGACGGTGCGTGAGCTCGAACGCAAGCTGCTGGAAAAGCGCGGCTATGACGTGACGGTTGCGGTCGACGGGATGGAAGGCTGGAACGCGGTGCGCAGCGATGCGTTCGACCTGGTCGTGACCGACGTCGACATGCCGCGCATGGACGGGATCGAACTCGTCACGCTGATCAAGGGCGACCCGATGCTCAAGCGCGTGCCGGTGATGATCGTGTCGTACAAGGATCGCGACGAGGATCGCCGCCGCGGGCTCGATGCCGGCGCCGACTACTATCTCGCGAAGAGCAGCTTCCACGACGAGGCGCTGCTCGATGCGGTGCACGACCTGATCGGGGACGCACGCGGATGAACATCGGCATTGTCAACGACCTGCCGCTGGCCGTGGAGGCGCTGCGCCGCGTGATCGCGCTGCGTGCCGACCACCGCGTGCTGTGGGTCGCGACCGATGGCGACGAAGCGGTGGATTTCTGCGTCGCGCATCCCCCCGACGTCGTGCTGATGGATCTCGTGATGCCGAAGGTCGACGGCGTCGCCGCGACGCGCCGGATCATGGCGCGGGCGCCGTGCGCGATCCTGGTCGTGACGGCGAGCGTTAGCGCCAACACGTCGTCGGTCTACGAGGCGATGGGCGCCGGTGCGCTCGATGCGGTCGATACGCCGACGCTCGCGCTCGGGCTGTCGACCGACGCGTCGCCGCAGGCGCTGCTCGCCAAGATCGACCAGATCGGCCGGCTGCTCGAGAGCCGCACCGCGGCACTGGTGCCGCCGGGGCCGACGCCCGCGCGCGGCCAGCCGACGCTCGTCGCGATCGGCGCGTCCGCGGGCGGGCCGACCGCGCTCACCGCGCTGCTGCGTGCGCTGCCTGAGGATTTCCCGGCCGCGATCGTGATCGTCCAGCACGTCGACCAGGCGTTCGCGTACGGCATGGCCGAATGGCTCGACGGCTATACGCGGCTGCCGGTGCGCGTCGCGCGGCAGGGCAGCGTGCCGCAGGCGGGCGAGGTGCTGCTCGCGGCGACCAACGACCACCTGACCCTGTCGCCGCGCGGCGTGCTCGGCTATACGCGGCATCCGGCCGAAACGCCGTACCGACCGTCGATCGACGTGTTCTTCAACAGCGTCGCGGACGGCTGGCAGGGCGATGCGCTCGGCGTGCTGCTGACGGGCATGGGGCGCGACGGTGCGCTCGGCCTGAAGGCGATGCGTGCGAAGGGCTGCTACACGATCGCGCAGGACGAGGCGACCAGCGCCGTCTACGGGATGCCGAAGGCGGCCGCGGCGATCGGTGCGGCGTCGGCGATCCTGCCGCTCGAGCGGATCGCGCCCCAACTGATTTCGCGGATCGCGCTCGCGTCGCGCGACTGACGGCGCACCGGGCGGGCGCCGGCCTGTCGCGGCGCCCCGGCGCGCGCATTGCGCGTGCTGCGCGGCGTCGCGTACAATTGCGGCCTGCGGAGATGGCATGCCTCCCTGCGGTCGTTCCCGGCGCGTTGCGTGCGCGGGGCGGCCCTCAACCGCCGGTTTGCCCGGCTGATGATGCCTGCGTGTTCCTGGGTCGTCAGGAGGTCGCAGGCCGTCCATGCGGTATTCTGCCGCCCAGGTTTTGATGTTCTGTCGAATCTGGAAATCATGTTTTTCACGACTTCTGCCGATCTTCTCGCGACCGTGCGTTATGTGTGCCGCTGGCTCGCGCTTTCAGCCTTGCTCGGCGCGCTGGCCGGCACGGCTTCCGCGCTGTTCCTGATGGCGCTCGACTGGGCGACCGGCACGCGCGTCGCGCATCCGTGGCTGCTGTGGGGGCTGCCGGCCGCCGGTTTCGCCACCGGCTGGATCTACCATCGCTTCGGCCAGTCGGTTGCGCGCGGCAACAACCTGCTGATCGACGAGATTCACGACCCGAAGGCGCTCGTGCCGAAGCGCATGGCGCCGCTCGTGCTCGTCGCGACCGTCGTCACGCACCTGTTCGGCGGTTCGGCCGGGCGCGAAGGCACGGCCGTGCAGATGGGCGGCGCGCTCGCCGATCGCGTCACGCACGTGTTCCGCCTCGATCGCGAGCATCGGCGCGTGCTGCTGATGGGCGGCATCGCGGCGGGCTTCGCGTCGGTGTTCGGCACGCCGCTCGCGGGCGCCGTGTTCGGGCTCGAGGTGCTCGCGATCGGGCGCGTGCGGTACGACGCGCTGCTGACTTGCGTGGCGTCGGCGATCGTCGCGGACGTCGTGTGCCGCGCGTGGGGCGTGCATCACACGGTCTATGCGATTCCGTTCGTTCCGGCCGTGTCGGCGACGGGGCTGGCCGTGACGGTCGTCGCGGGCATCGCGTTCGGCGTGGTCGGGCGGCTGTTCGCGTTCGCGACGCATGCGCTGACCGCGTGGTTTCGCCGCGCGATCCGCTATGCGCCGCTGCAGCCGGTGGTCGGCGGCCTGCTGGTCGCGGTGGCGGCTACCGTGCTGAACGTGCCGCAGTATCTCGGCCTCGGCATTCCGACGATCGAAGCCGCGTTTCACGGGCCGCTGCCGCTTTACGATTTCGCGGGCAAGTTCGCGTTTACCGTCGTCACGCTCGCGTCGGGATTCAAGGGCGGCGAAGTGACGCCGCTGTTCTACATCGGCGCGACGCTCGGCAATGCGCTCGGCCAGGTGCTGGCGCTGCCGGTGCCCGTGCTCGCGGGGCTCGGCTTCGTCGCGGTGTTCGCCGGTGCGGCGAACACGCCGATCGCATCGACGATCATGGCGATCGAGCTGTTCGGCGCGGATATCGGCGTGTATGCGATCGTCGCGTGTGTCGTCGCGTACCTGTTTTCGGGGCACGCGGGGATTTATCGCGCGCAGCGCGTGGCGGTGGGGAAGGGGACGCAGGCCGAGGCGGAATGAGGGGGAGGGGGCCGCGATGGATGTCGTTCGATCGCGGTGGTGTCCTGCGATACCCGGGGCGTTCCAACAGGGGAGAAATTCGATGACGCTGGACGACTTCCTGATCGAAGCGAAGCGCCTTGCCAGGCCGTGCCATGCGTATCGCTTCGCGGACGATGGAGAGCCCGTCACCGGCTACTGGCACGGCGTCGATGCCGACGCGTTATGCATTTCCGTCGAGCGCGACGGCGCATGGCTGAACGTGTATCTCGATGACAGCGGCACGTCGGGCCGCGTGGAGACGGCCACGCAACCCGTCCGCTCCGATCATCCGCTGTGCCGGTCCGACGCCACGTCGCTCCCGCCGGTCGACGCGGTGTTCCGCTTCGGCTCCGCCGCGCTCGACGCCTACCTCGATGCCCACGGCTGGCAGCGCGACTGGGGATTCAACGGCAACTTCAAGGGCGTCGCCGCGCACGACTACGCGCGTGAATGGATGACGCAATGCCCGCTCTACACGGGTGGCGTGGTGGCCGTCGCGGGCGGGTGGAACATGGCCTGGCCCGACGACGACGAACCGGACGATCGCGAGCTTGTCCTGTGGACGTTCGAGGAATCGGAGCCGTGGGTCGAGGTGTTTTCCGACGGGAGCCGGTACGCGGTGATCCAGAGGATCACCTAGCCCGCCGGCATCCGTTACTTTTTCGGCAGGCGAGCGACGTTGCGCGCCAGCAGTTCCTCGATGTCGATGCCCTTTTCCGCCAGCAGCGCGGTGACGACGCCGGTCAGTTCGCCGAGCGTTTCCTTGACCGATTCCCGGATCGTATCCACGACCACCTGGGTGCTGCGCTCGATCTCGATGTTGACCTTGTCGTTGACGCCTTTCGCTTCGAAGGTCGTCGCGCGCCGGGTTTCGGGAATCAGCCAGATATCGAACCAGCCTTCGTCGCGATTGATGTCGGACACCGTCAGGCTGCAGCCGTTGATCGCGATATAGCCCTTTGCGAACACGTACCGTTTGAAGTCGTCCGGCACGCCGATGCGCACCATCCGGTTGTGTTCGGATTCCGCGATGTGGCGGATCGTCCCCGTGAAGTCGACATGGCCGGACAGCGGATGCCCGCCGATCTCCGCACCGTCCTTCGCGGCCCGCTCCACGTTGATGCGGGCGCCCGCTTCGAGGTCGGCCAGCGTGGTGATCCGCAGGCTCTGCAGCATCACGTCGAAGTCGATCAGCTCGGGCGAATGGATGGTCGTCACGGTCAGGCAGACGCCGTCGACGGACACGCTGGCGCCGATCTCGATCTCGTCGGTGAACCGCTCCGGGAATTCGATGCTGAACGTTCTCAGTTCCCCGTGATCCGCGATGGCCTTGATGACGCCAACACCCTGAACAATGCCTGTAAACATGATCGATCCCTTGTCGCAAATTTCCTGACCGACATGATAAGTGATCCCGGAAGCGGAGGCGCCGCGGCGCGCGCAAGGGGCGGGCGGCGAACGTGTCGCGCGGACGAAAAAAAGGCCGTGCACGCGGCACGGCCTCGGTCCGGATCCGGTTGTCGGCACGGCCCGGCGGCGCTGACCCCGCCACCGGGCGCGTACATCAGGCTTCCGCCGGCTCCCCCAGCGGCCCGGCTTCGTCATCCGCCATGCGCCGCGGCGAATCGGCGAGCCCCTTCGCGAGCTCCAGCGCCTGCCGCTCGAACAGGCGGCGGTAGATGCCGCCGTCGATGCGGATCAGCGCGTCGTGGTTGCCTTCCTCGATCACCTTGCCGCGATCGAGCACGAGCAGCCGGTCGAGCGCGCGCACGGTCGACAGCCGGTGCGCGACCACGAGCGTCGTGCGGCCGACCATCAGCCGCTCCATCGCCTGCTGGATCAGCAGCTCGCTTTCGCTGTCGAGGCTCGACGTCGCTTCGTCGAGGATCAGGATCGGCGCATCGGCGAGGAACGCCCGCGCGATCGCGACGCGCTGGCGCTCGCCGCCCGACAGCTTGATCCCGCGTTCGCCGACGAGCGTGTCATAGCCGTCCGGCAGCGCGACGATGAAGTCGTGCGCGCTGGCCAGTCGCGCGGCGCGCTCGATGTCGGCGCGGCTCGCGTCGGGGCGTGCATACGCGATGTTCTCCGCGAGCGTGCGGTGGAACAGCACGGGCTCCTGCTGGACGATCGCGATCTGGCCGCGCAGCGAATCCTGCTGGACGCGCGCGATGTCCTGGCCGTCGATCGTGATGCGGCCGCCCGACACGTCGTACAGGCGCTGGATCAGCTTGATGAACGTCGTCTTGCCCGACCCGGAGTGGCCGACGAGGCCCACGCGCTCGCCGGGGGCGATCCGCATCGAGAAATCGTCGTACAACGGCACCGGATGGTTGCCGTAGCGGAACGTCACGTGCTCGAAGCGGATCTCGCCTTGTCCGATCCGGATCGCCGGTGCGCCGGGACGATCGTCGATGCCGAGCGGCTGGCGCTCGAGCGCGACGAGCTCTTCCATGTCGTTCACCGAGCGCTGCAGGTTGCGGATGTGCATGCCGACGTCGCGCAGGTAACCCTGCAGCATGAAGAACATCGTCAGCGCGAACGCGATGTCGCCCACGCTCGCCTCGTCGTTCGCCCACAGCCGCAGCGCAACGCCGATCATCGCGGCCTGCATCGCGACGAGCATCGCGCCCTGCAACCCGCCGTTGAACGTGCCGCGCACCCACGTGCGGCGCGTGCGCTGCCGCCACTTGGCGATCACGCGCGCAAGCCGAGTTTCCTCGCGCGTTTCCGCGCCGAACGCCTTGACGACCGCGTTGCAGCTCACGGCGTCGGCGAGCGCGCCGCCCATGCGCGTATCCCACAGGTTGCCGAGCCGCGCGGCCGGCGCGACGATGCCGAGCGATACCGCGACCGTCACCGAGATGTACAGCAGCGAACCCGCGCCGACGACGAGCCCCATCACGGGCCAGTGCGAGCCGAGCAGCGCGGTGGCGCCGACCAGCATCGTGACCGACGGCAGCAGCGCGATCAGCACGGTGTCGTTGAGCAGGTCGAGCGCCCAGATCCCGCGCGTGATCTTGCGTACGGTCGAACCCGCGAAGCTGTTCGCGTGCCAGTCGGTCGAGAAACGCTGCACGCGGTGGAACGACGCGGCGGCGATCTCGCTCATCATCTTCAGCGTGAGCGTGATGATGTTCAGGTAGACGCCTTGCCGCAGCACGGTCGCGCCGATGCCGAGCGCGGCAAGCGTGCCGAACGCGACGAGGGCCGCATGCCAGCCGGCGGCGCGGTCGGTGAGGCCGGTCGACAGCGCGTCGATCAGGCGGCCGGCGAACAGCGGCGTGAGGACGTCGGCGAGCGCGGCGAGCAGCGCGAAGCCCGCGACCGTGGCGGTACGCGCCGGCTGCTTGCGCCAGTAACGGATGGTGAAGCCGAAGACGGCCTGGAATGCGTGGCCGCCCAGATGGGTGGTTTTTCTGGTCATGTATCGTTGCCCGGCGCATCGCGCGACGGGACTTTCCGGTTCGGAGAACGTCGAAAACGCAACAGCCGGGCCGCGCGAAAAACGCGGGCGGAACGAAACGGGCTGTCGGGAAAAGCGCGGCTGACGGGTCAGCGGAAAACTCGGGAGCCTGCGCGGACGGCGGGCTGGATCAGCTGCGCCGTGGGACCACGTTCGGGAAGGTTGCTGGCATTCGGAACATCTGCACCTCCCTGAAGTGTGTAAGCGGTTGAAAAGACGCCGAAAAGACGTGTAAAGATTCTATCAGTAGTGCCGCGCGCGCTGCAACGTCTGACGAATGCGACGTTGCGGCGTCGATACGGTTAGTATTCAGGGCTTTGGCCCCTTTTCGCGAGCGTGGCGCGCTGGCGGGCCCGGGCCGGCGCGCGCATCGATTACACTGCGGCGTCCGCGGTGCGCGCCGAAGCGGCCCGTACAGATTCACCCCGAACCATTCCTGAGGAAACGATGAGCGACGTTCAGCAAGGCATCCTGGCTCCGATCGACACGGCGGCCCGATACCTCACTTTCACGATGTCGAATGACGGCAATGCGGCAGCGGCGCTGGCCGCGCTGCGCGAGATCGTCGACGGGCGCGACACGGTCGTCGGTTTCGGACAGGCGCTGGCGGCACACCTCGGGCGCCCGGTTCCGGGCCTGACCGAGTACCCGGCATTCGCGGTGAAGGACCGCACGCTGCCGGCGACGCCGGCCGACGTGTGGATCTGGCTGCGCGCCGACGACCGCGGCGAGATCGTGCTGCGTGCGCGGGCGATCGAACGGGCGCTCGCGCCGGCGTTCGTGCTGCAGGATGCCGTCGACGGTTTCCGCTATTCGAACGATCGCGACCTGTCCGGCTACGAGGACGGCACCGAGAACCCGGAGGGCGACGACGCGGTGGCCGCGGCGATCGTGACGGGGCAGGGCGCGGGGCTCGATGGTGCGAGCTTCGTCGCGGTGCAGCAATGGCTGCACGACTTCGACCAGATGGAGCGCATTCCGTCGGGCGACATGGACAACATCATCGGGCGCCGCCGCTCGGACAACGAGGAGCTCGACGACGCGCCCGAGTTTGCGCACGTGAAGCGCACCGCGCAGGAAAGCTTCGAACCCGAGGCGTTCATGCTGCGCCGTTCGTCGCCGTGGTCGGATGCGCGCCGTGCGGGCCTTTACTTCGTCGCGTTCGGCTGCTCGTTCCGCGCATTCGACGTGCAGATGCGCCGGATGAGCGGTGCGGAAGACGGGATCGTCGACGGCCTGTTCCGCTTCACGCGGCCGCTGGGGGGCGCGTATTTCTGGTGCCCGCCGATGAAGGGCGGCAAGCTGGATCTGTCCGCGCTCGGACTGTAAGCGCCACGCGGAATCGATGAACGGGCGGGTCGCGCATCGTGCGCGGCCCGCCCGTTCTGCATTGCAGGCGACGATCGCGTGCCGCTTGCCGTCCATATCAGTTCAACGTCGTTTCGATCCGCGTGCCGCGCTTGATGAACTGCGTCACCGGCGTCTTCTCGCAGATTTCCGCGAGACGCTGGCGTTGCGCGTCGTCGAGCGGGCCGTCGAGCGTCACGACCCGGCGCACGTATTGCACGCCTTCGTGATCCGCATGCAGCTCGGTGCGCACGGCGATGCGCGTGGCCGGCCACGTCTTGCGCTGCATGACCATGCGCAGCGTCGCGGCCGTGCATTGCGCGAGCCCGGCCAGCACGAATTCGTACGGGGCCGGCCCGCGATCCTGGCCGCCTTCGCGCGGCGCTTCGTCGCCGGTCAGCGCGTGCGTGCCGGCCTGCAGCTGGACGACGTAATCGGGCGCGTCGGCATCGAGGACGGCTGCGGCATGGATGAGCGACATGGCAAGTCTCCGGTGAGAAGAAAAAGAAAGCGGGCGCCGCGCGGCGGCGTGCAGCCGTCAGCATACCGTCCCGGTTGCGACGGCGCGCGCCGTGACGCTACGCGTCGGCGATGCCGGCGCTGCTGCGCACGAGTGCGGCGATGCGTTCGCGTACCCACTGGTGCGCGCGATCGGTGTCGCGCGATTCGTGCCAGTACGCGAGCAGCGGGAACGGCTTGAGCCGCAACGGCAGCGGCAGCACGACGATCGGCAGCAGCGCGGCCATCCGCACCGCATAGGTCTGCGGCAGCGTGACCAGCAGGTCGCCGGTCGCGGCGATCTGGCACGCGGCGAAATAGTGCTGGCAGGTGAGCCGGATGTCGCGGAAGCGGCCGTCGTTGCCGAGCAGCACGTCGAGCGATTGCGGCTCGCCGAGCGACGACACCGCGATATGCTGCGCCGCGAAATAGTCGCCGCGCCGCAGCGGGTCGCGTGCGAGCGGATGATCGCGGCGCAGTGCGACGACGAGCGAATCGTCGAGCAGGTGTTCGGTGGCGATGCGCGGGCCCGTCTGCACGCGACGGTCGACGACGAGATCGATGTTGCCCGACGCGAGTTCGCGCTCGAGGTCCGGTACCGCGACGCGGCGGCTCACGAGTCGCAGGCCCGGCGCTTCGTCGGCGAACGCGGCGACGATCCGCGGCAAGGCAATCGATTCGAGCACGTCGCGAATACCCACCGCGATGCTCAGGTCGAGCGTCGCGGGATCGAATGCCGACGGATCGCGCACGGTGCCTTGCAGCCCCTTCAGGTGCACCTGCACGTCGGCGATGATCGAACGCGTGCGTTCGGTCGGCACGACACGATTGCCTTGCCGCACGAACAGCGGATCCTCGAAATGCGCGCGCAGCCGGTTGAGCGCATGCGTGACGGCCGGCTGCGTGAGATGCAGTGCGCGCGCGGCCGCGCCGATGCCGCCATGCACGTAGATGGCGTCGAGCACGCGAAACAGGTTCAGGTCGAGACGATGATCGGCGGGCACGGAGCGCGGAGGGCGAGGTAAGGGACGGCTCGATTCTAAAGGATGCGCAGGCAACGGATGCGCCGGTGGTCGCGCGCCGCAATCGTGTGCGGTCGATGCGCATCGGGATCGATCGAACCGATAGGCGAAACGCAATCGATCGGGCACGTCGTGACGCAAGACGGCTGCAACAATCGGCTGCATCACGCATGCGATTCTGTGCTGGCCTGCCGGTGGCCGCCGACAGCCTGTAGTAATCCGCCATCATGCTGTCCACGTCGGCCATTTCACGCCAAAGGCGCGACCCGTTCGGCTAAGATGCCGTCGCTTCATATTTCGGGATAGCCGTCCTGTCGCACGCATTCAAACCAAATATAAGCCTGACAGTTCGACGGTATTAGAAGAAGTCGAACAAGTCGGGGGCTTGGCCAGTGAATGCAGCAGATCAGAGGTGGGTCGTTATCTATTTGAGTACGGGGTTTTCGTTGGCACAGGCCGCGCGTCTTGGCGAGGCCTTCAACCTGGCGAATCGCCTGCATGCGTACAGTGCGGATTACCAGCTGAAGTACGTATCCGAAAGCGGAGGACTGTTGCAGTCGTCGTCCGGCGTGAGGATCGCAGCGGATCCGCTCGGCGACGAGCACGGCCGGCGCGCGCTCGCGTTCTTTCATCTTCATGGTGATCGCGCGGCCGTCAACTGGGACGACGCGTTGCAGCGTCGCCTGACCGACATTCGGCATCATGCGCGGTGGATCGTCGACGCGATGGACCTGCCCGCACTCGCGGCCACGCAGCGGCCGTCGACGGCACTCGACGTGCGGCCCGGCCGGCGTCGTGCCGCCGCGGCGGTCGAGCTGCAGGCCGGCGAGACCGACGTGTTCGCCGCCGCGCTTGACATGTTCCGCGCCGACCTGGGCGACAGTGCCGCGCAGGAGATCGCCTGCAACATGATGCGGCCGGTCGAACAGCGCTATGCACAGTCGATGTGGGCGTTTCGCGAACTGAGCGCGAGCCCGTCGATCAGGATGTCCGCGCAGCGGCTGCGTGCGCAGAGCGTGAACCGCATCTCGATCGCGAATGCCGCGCAGGCGGCCGCGATGAGCGAGCGCAATTTCCTGCGCCGCTTCAAGAAGGAAATCGGCGTGACGCCGACCGAGTTCGTCCAGCACGTGCGGCTCGAGCGCGCGTGCCACATGCTGATCCATACGACGCTGCCGGCCGACAAGGTCGCGCGGCGCACCGGGTTCGGCAGCGGCGAGCGGCTCGCGAAGCTGTTTCGCCAGCGCCTTCTGATATCGCCGACCGAATTTCGCGTGTCCGAGCGGGAAAAGATCTTCTCGCACGGCACGGTATCGGCCGATACGGACGCGGGGCGCGCCGCCGCATGTTGCGACGGCGACGGGGCAGGTTGCGACGCCTGCGTGGCCGAGCGCGGAAAAACGGGACGGATACCCGTAGAATCGTCCTGTCGCGATCTCGATTCCCGGTTTTCATGCCCTTCCTCCCCACTACCGCCACCGCCCCTTTCTGCCCGTCGGAAGTAAAGGGCAGCATCACGATCGATGCCGGCGCACCGCGCTGGCAGAAGCTCAAGCGCTTCTTCGGCCCCGGCCTGCTGGTCGCGATCGGCTACATGGATCCCGGCAACTGGGCGACCGACATCCAGGCCGGTTCGCAGTTCGGCTATTCGCTGCTGTGGGTCGTCGCGTTCTCGAGCCTCGCGGCGATCTTCCTGCAGATGCTCGCCGCGCGGCTCGGCCTCGTCGCGGGCAAGGATCTCGCGCAGGCCAGCTACGATCGCTACGGCCGGTTCGGCCGCATCGTGCAGTGGGTGACCGCCGAAGTGTCGATCATCGCGTGCGACATCGCGGAAGTCCTCGGCTGCGCGCTCGCGTTCAAGCTGCTGCTCGGCGTGCCGCTCGCGTGGGGGATCGTGCTGACCGCGCTCGACACCGTGATCGTGCTCGGCCTGCAGGGCAAGGGCTTCCGGCAGATCGAGGCGATCGTGCTCGGGCTGATCGCGACGATGGCGTTCTGCTTCGTCGCGCAGGTGGCGATCACGCCGCCCGACTGGCATGCGGTGGTCGGCGGCCTCGTGCCGGGCGACCCCGGCCACGACCGCAAGGACGCGATCGTGCTCGCGCTCGGCATCGTCGGCGCGACGATCATGCCGCACAACCTGTACCTGCATTCGTCGGTCGTGCAGACGCGGCGTGTCGTCGGCGGTGCGCGCGGCATGATCCGCGATACGCTCGCGCTGGTGCGCATCGATACCTTCGTGTCGCTGTTCGTCGCGATGCTCGTCAACGCCGCCATCCTGATCGTGGCGGGCGCGGCGTTTCATGCGACCGGCCAGCACAACGTGACCGACATCGAGCAGGCCTACAAGCTGATTACGCCGATCGCGGGCGGGGCGGCCGCGCTGCTGTTCGGCATCGCGCTGCTCGCGTCGGGGCAGAGCTCGACGCTGACCGGCACGATCGCCGGCCAGGTGATCATGGACGGCTTCCTGCATACGAAGATCCCGTGCTACCAGCGCCGGTTGATCACGCGCGGGCTCGCGCTCGTGCCGGCGCTGATCGGCGTGCTGTGGCTCGGCGACGGCTCGGTCGGGCAACTGCTCGTATGGAGCCAGGTGCTGCTGAGCCTGCAGCTGCCGTTCGCGATGTGGCCGCTGATCCGCTCGGTCAGCGATCGCAACACGATGGGCGAGCATGCGATCGGGCGCGGGATGCGGGTTGCCGCGTGGGCGCTGTTCGTCGTCATTACCGGCACCAACCTGCTGTTGATTACCGGTGTCGCGGGCTGATACAGCCTGTCACAGGCTGACACAGATGCCGTGCGCGCATACGGTAAACTGCGGCCTTTCCATCGTCTTCGAAGTCCGTTATGTGGGGTGAAATCAGCAACATCGGCGATGCCGCGCTGACCTTGCCGATCGCGCTGACGTGCGCGGCCTGGCTGGCGCTGACCGACTGGCGTCTCGCCGCCCGCTGGGGCGTGCTGCTCGCCGCCGGCATGGGCCTCGTCGGCGCCACGAAGATTCTCTATGCCGGGTGCGGCATCGAGCTTCCGCAATTCGATTTCCGCGTGATCAGCGGCCATACGATGCTGTCGACGTCGGTGTGGACCGTTGCGCTGTCGATGCTGTGGCAGGCGTTCCGGCCGGGCAAGGCGCCCGGCATCGCGGCCGGGCTGGCGGTCGGCGCGATCACGGCCGTCGCGCGCGTGTTCGATCACTCGCATACCGTGCCGGAAGTCGTCGTCGGCTGGATGCTCGGCGCGCTGGTCGCACTGATGTTCCTGCGCGGCTACGACGGCGCGCGGCAGCGTGCGTTCTCGCCGCGTGTGGCGGCAGTCTGCCTGCTGCTCGTGTCGGGCATCGCGTACGGGCACCGTGCGCCGTTCCAGCAGATGATCGACACGCATTCGCCGCAGTTCTGCGCGTTCGTGCGTGCGCCGTCGGGCGACGGATTCTGACGGTTGCCGACGGCGGCGGCCTCGACGCCGCCTTCTTGCCGCCGGCATTCTGCCGGCGGTTGCACGATTCCCTCCCGTTCATCTTCCCGATCGCTTCCGCGCCTGCGCGGTCGGCAATCCCCGTCGTCACCCTGAGTCGACGGGCCGGCCGGCTCGTCCGATCGCCCGCGCCGGCTCAAGCCATGAAAGATGGTTATGACCGGGCATAACGAATATTCATTTCATCGATTGGCATCAATCGCGTACGCTGGCTGTCGTTCGACCGGGGCCGGCTGTCCGGCCTGTCCGGCGCGTGTCGCATTCATCTCGATATACTCGCGGAAACCGTAGCGTGCATCCCGGCGCCGATGCGCCGGCAACCTGCCTGCGTTGACCGCGATACGTACGGAACCCCCGTCGCTGCCGCGGTGCGCGACGACGATTCACGACAGGAGCAAGTCACATGACAGCCGTTTCCCCGCGCCTCGCAGGCAAGTGCGCATACATCACGGGCGCCGCAGGCGGCCTCGGCCGCGCGATCGCGCGCCGGATGGTCGAGCAGGGCGCGCGCGTGTTCGTGACCGACATCGCCGAAGCGGCGGTGCTCGACGCGTTCGCGCAGGAACTCAACGCGGGCCACGCGACGCCGGTGGCGTTCGCCGCGACGCAGGACGTGCGTGACGAAGCGCGCTGGCAGGCGCTGCTCGCACAGGCGGTCGACGCGATGGGCGGGCTGTCGGTGCTCGTCAACAATGCGGGCGTCGGCTCGATCGGCTCGCCCGCGCAGATCGAGCTGGACGAATGGCGGCGCGTGATGGCGATCAACGTCGAGAGCATCGTGCTCGGCTGCAAGCATGCGCTGTCGTATCTTGCCGAGAGCCATCCCGCGTCGATCATCAACATCTCGTCGGTCGCCGCGTTCAAGGTCGAGCCGGATTTCACCGCGTACAACGCGTCGAAGGCGGCGGTTGCGTCGCTGACGAAGTCGGTCGCGATCGACTGCGCGCGCCGGGAGATCGACGTGCGCTGCAACTCGATTCACCCGGCGTTCATTCGCACGGGGATCGTCGAGCCGCTGTTCCAGTCGCTCGGCGAACGCGACGCGACGCGCAAGCTCGCGCGCGGCATTCCGCTGCGCCGGCTCGGCGAGCCGGACGACGTCGCGCATGCGGCCGTCTATCTCGCGTCCGACGAGAGCCGCTTCGTGACGGCCGCCGAACTCGTGATCGACGGCGGCATGTGCGCGGTCTGACGCGCATCCCGAACAACAACGACCGGAGGAGAACATCATGTCCACACCCGTGAACCGCCAGCTGCTGCTGAAGACGCGCCCCGAAGGCCGGGTCGGCCGCGAACACTTTTCGCTCGTCGAGACGCCGGTGCCGGCGCTCGCGGACGGCGAGGTGCTCGTGCGCGTGCTGTATCTGTCGATGGACCCGACCAACCGCGTGTGGATGAGCGACGTGCCGCAGTACCTGCCGCCCGTCGCGATCGGCGAGGTGATGCGCGCGCTCGGCATCGGGCGCGTGGTCGCATCGCGCCATCCGGGTTTCGCGGAAGGCGACCTCGTGCAGGGGCTCGTCGGCTGGCAGGACTACGCGGCCGTGCCGGCCGAGCAGGCCGCGCAGCTCGTGAAGCTGCCCGCGCAGTCGGGCCTGTCGCTGCCGACGCTGCTCGGCGCGTGCGGGATGAGCGGGCTGACCGCGTACTACGGGCTGACCGACATCGCGCCGGTGCAGCCGGGCGAAACGCTCGTCGTGTCGGCGGCGGCCGGATCGGTCGGCTCGATCGCCGGGCAGATCGGCAAGATCCATGGCGCGCGCGTGGTTGGTATCGCGGGCGGCGCGGACAAGTGCCGCTACCTGACCGAGACGCTCGGCTTCGACGCGGCCGTCGACTACAAGGCCGACGATTTCCGACAGCAGCTGAAGGCGGCCACGCCCGACGGCGTACACGTGAACTTCGAGAACGTCGGCGGCGAGGTGATGCGCGCGGTGCTGTCGCGGATGGTGATCGGCGGGCGCGTCGCGCTGTGCGGCGTGATCGCGAACTACAACAGCGGGCGCGCGGCCGACGACGTGGGCGTGCTGATCTCGAAGCGGCTGACGATGCGCGGCTTCCTGATCCTCGATTACCGCAAGAGCCGCGAAGCCGTGCAGACGCTTTCCGGCTGGCTGCGCGACGGCCGGCTGAAGGCCGAGGAAACCGTGGCCGACGGCCTCGAAAACGCACCCGACGTGCTGAATCGGCTGTTCGACGGCGACCATCGCGGCAAGCTCGTGCTGCGCGTCGATCCGGACGCGTAAGGGGCCGTGCGATGCCGGTCGCACCGTGCCGCGAGGCCGTGTCGATGGCCGTGAGTTCGATCAATCGGGCCGCAGTTTAGGACTTGTCCCATATATTGTCCGGGCCGCTCTCCCTAAAGTGAATGCCAGCAAACAGGCGGCGTGACCGACGTGTCACGCCGCCTGTTTTTCTGGTGACGCAGCAGAGGAGAGAGCATGCGAAACAACGCGAAGCGGGCGGTCTCGGTCACGGCAGTCGTGCGCAATCGGGCGACGCGAGGCGCCGGTGCCGTGCTGAGGATGGCGTGCTGTCTCGGTGTCGTGCTGGCGATGTCGAATGCGATGGCGGCCGGGCAGGCCAGGTCGGACGGCGTCGTGCACTTTGCGGGCGCGCTCGTCGCGCTCTACGACGTGACGCTCGATGCGCCGTCGGTTACACGCGTCGACGTGCGTGAGGCGGCCGGCGGCGGGGCGACGGCCACGCTCCGGTTCGATGCGCATGGACGGCGCTTGCCGGGCGCGCAGGTGATGCTGGTCGGGGCCGATGGCGAGCCGTTCGCGCCGGATGCCGCTGCGGGCATGCGTGCAACATGGCGCGATGCGCGCGACGGGCGCAGCGTGCCGCTGGCGTCGGGCCGTGTCCATCGCGTGGGCCCGTATGGCGGCGTGATGACGATTGCGGCGGACGAAGCAACGGGCGCCGTGGCGCCCGTGCTGATCAACATTCGTCATCCGTGACCGACGCATTCCGCAGAGGTGCGGATCGCCGTCGGCCGGGGGCGCGGCACACGGCCGCGCGAGGCGTCATTCGCCCTGTTCGGAGCGTGCGTAGATGTCCCAGCTCGCCATGAAGAGCGCGGCGACGAGCGGCCCGATCACGAAGCCGTTGATGCCGAACAGCGCCATCCCGCCGAGCGTCGAGATCAGCACGACCCAGTCGGGCATCTTCGTGTCCTTGCCGACGAGGATCGGGCGCAGCAGGTTGTCGACGAGGCCGATCACGCCGACGCAGAACGCGACGAGGATCACGCATTTCCAGATCGCGCCGATCGCGAGGAAGTAGAGCGCGGCCGGCACCCACACGAGGCTCGCGCCGATCGCCGGCAGCAGCGACAGGAACGCCATCAGCGCGCCCCACAGCACGACGCCCTCGATCCCGAGGATCCAGAAGATCAGCGCGCCGAGCGCACCCTGCACGAGCGCGACCGCGATGTTGCCTTTCACGGTCGCGCGCACGACCGTCGTGAATTTCGCGAGCAGCAGGTTCTTGTGCTCTTCGTCGAGCGGCAGCGCGCGGCGCACGCGGCGGCCGATCTCGCCGCCGTCGCGCAGCAGGAAGAACACCATGTACAGCATCACGCCGAAGCTCACGACGAACTGGAACGTGTTCTGGCCGATGCTGAGCGCCTGGGTGGCCGCGAACTGGCTGATCTGTGCGGCGCCGTCGGTCAGCTTCTTCTGGATGCCGGGGATGTTGGTCAGCCCGTATTTCTGCAGCAGGTGCTGGATCGACGTCGGCAGCGCGTGAATGATGTCCTGGAAGTACTGCGAATAGTTCGGCTGCGCGGTCTTGATTTCCTGGTACACGTACGCGATTTCCTGCACGAGCGTCGCTGCGACGAACACGAGCGGCAGGATCACGATCAGGATGATCAGCGACATCGTCACGAGCGCGGCCAGGTTGCGCCGCTTGCCGAAGCGTGCGGCGAGCCAGCGCTGCACGGGTTGGAACAGGATCGCGAGAATGGTGCCCCAGAACACGGCGCCGGAGAACGGCGCGAGGATCCAGCAGAGTCCGACGGTGACCGCGGCCAGCAGGAAATAGAAGAATTTTTGGTGATCGTGTCCGCTTTCCATGGATGGCGTTCGCGCAGATTGTTGCTTCGTTTGATTGAATGGCGTTGCCCGGGGCGCGATCGGCTCGCGAATGTCACGGGTTCGCGGCGGAACGCGGCGTGGAGCGGCCCGAACGGGAGTATGCCCGCAAAGGTGCCGCCATCATAGCCGCTGCGCAAGACACATGCGAAAACGCCGCGGCCGGGGCCGCGGCGCTGCCGGGAAGCGGACGCGGCGCAGGGCCGCGCGTCGCATCGTCAGATATTGAGCTTCGTGACCTTGGTGCCGTTCACCGACAGGTCGCCCATCAGGCCCGCGTTGGTCAGGACCAGCACTTCGACCGGTGCGGTGGCCGTGGTGGTGTCGACCGCACCGTTCGCGCCGACCTTCACGACCGCGACCGATGCGTCGGCGCCGGCGGCCCAGCCTTCGGACCTGCGGAACGAGTCGAGCGCATCCTGCGTCATGAACAGGAACACGATCGCCTTCGATTGCGCGCCGGCCTGCAGGCCGACCGACAGCGACGACGTGTTGTAGTAGCCGACGGTGCTGCCGCCGACGCGCAATGCGCCGTTGCCGGACTGGCCGCCGACGATGAAGCCGGCCTGCAGCACGTTCGGGAACACGAGCACGCCGCGCGATTTCGAGACGAGCTCACGCGAACCCGGCACCGTCGAATAGAGGCGCGACAGCGTTGCGTTCACGCTGGCGTCGATCGACTCGCGCTTCGACGCGCTGGCCGCGGCGCCTTCCGGTTTGTCGGGGGTGGTCGTGCAGCCGGCGAGTGCGAGACTGCCGAGCATCACGGCAGCGGCGGCCTTCATGGCGAGGGACTTCTGCATGGCGATTCTCCTTCGTTGTCTGATGGGATGACGGACGGGGCGGCGGCCCCGTTCAACGGCGGGAAAGGAGCAGGCCCGCAACGAACGCGAGGCCCGCGACGACGCCGGCGGTCTGCCAGGGGTTGTCGTGCACGGCCTGCGATACGCGCTCGGCCGAATCGCGCAGCCGGGCGGCCGCGCTGCCCGACGCATAGTCGAGCGCGCTGCGCGCTTCGTCCAGCCGCGATTGCACGCGCTTGCGCAGGGCGGCGACATCGCCATCGCCATCGTTTTTCAGCAGGTCTTCCAGTTCGTCGACCAGCCCGCGCAGATCGTCGGTCACGTCGGCATGCAGGTCGCGGGCGGCCGAGCGCGTCGTGCGCCCCACGCGCCGGCCGGTGCGACGGATGTCGGACAGGCCGCGGTCCAGCTTGTGTTCGATCGTGTCGGTAAGCGCCATGGTGTTTATCCTCCTTCGATTCAAGGCAAGTTTGAAGATAAGACGAATCCCAGCAACCAATGTGATTCACTTGACCCGATTGAGTTTCGAGAAAAATTTTCAATTCGTCGGCAGGATCGCCGCAAAGCCCCGTCATGCGGGGCCGTGCGGCGGTTGAAAAAATTTCTCAATCTGACGAAACGCGTGCAGCGAACCGGGGTACTGCGTGAATGTCCGGTAAATATGGCGGCGCGAGGGGTGTCAGGTAAATAGTGCCGTTGCAGGCGATGAGCTGATGCAAATGCACTAATCCACGGTGTGTCTGCGAGCAGGGTTCGTGCCCGCTGCTGGCACCGGGCCGCTGTCGTCCAGTGCGATGTCGATGACGACGGGATCGTGGTCCGACGAGCGATACGCGTCGGGTGCGTAATAAGACGCCCGGTGCGCGGCCGTTTTGTAATCGGGCACCGGTTGCAGCGCGACCGGTTCATCGGCATTGATATGCCAGATATGCACGGCCTTCACGCGTGCGGCGAGCGGTGGCGTGGCAAGTGCATGGTCGAGATTGCCGGCTTCGCCGCGAAATACGTAGCTGTACGCAGCATCGCCGGCGAAGCGGGCCACCAGGTTCTCGTAGCCGCGCGCTTCGAGCGTGCGGATCGGATCTTCCTTCGCATAACTGTTCAGATCGCCGATCAGCAGCACGCCGCCGGCCATCGCGCCGGTCGGCGATGCGGCGAGCCAGTCGGCGACCCGCGCGGCGGCGCGCGTGCGCGCCGCATTCCAGCAGCCCTGGCCGTCGGCCTGGTCGAGATCGGCGCCGCTCGCGCGAGGGCAATTCTTCGACTTCAGGTGATTGACCGCGACCGTGAACGCGCGCGTGCCGCCTGTGCGCCGGAACGTCTGCGCGAGCGGCGGGCGATGCCGGCCGCCGAGTGCGACGATGGCGGCGCGCCCGACCGGTTCGATCGTATGGCTGTCGTACAGCAGCGCGACCGCGATCGCGTCGCGGCCGAGCCGCGCGGTACCGGGGGCGACCACACGCCAGCGGTTACCGAGTTGCGCGGCGAGACGCTGTATCGCGCTCGCGTCGTCGTAGCCGTTGTTCGCGATTTCCATCAGCCCGATCACGTCGGCGCGCAGCGCACGCAGGGCCGCGACGATCTTCGCATCCTGTCGCGCGAATGCGGCCGGTGTGCGCGCACCGCGACTGGCCGGCGCGTCGAATCCGCCGCCCTGGCCGTCGCCGTTGAAATAGTTGAACACGTTGAACGACACGATGCGCACATCGGCAGCAGGGTGCCGGGCCGGTGCCGCGGTACGCGGGTTCGTGGCCGCATCGAACACGGGTACCGCGCCGGCAACGGGTTGCAGCCGCCATGCGCCATGGCGCAGCTCGAGCACGCCTTCGACGCCGCGCACCGTATAGCCCGCGCGCAGCGTATTGGCGGCGCTCAGCGCAGGCGGCGGATAGCGGACGGTCGCGGGGTGCGGGCGGCTCGAACCGTCGTCGAGCACGATGCGGTTGAGCGCGTTGGCCGCGGCATGCGCGGCGGCTTCGGCCGGCGGTGCGACGTGGGTCGGCATGCGCAGCCGGCCGTTGCTGAGGACGACGCTGCCGTAGCGGCCGAGTGTATAGGTATCGCTGACCGTCAGCGTTTGCGGCAGGCGAACCCGCATGCTTTCGTGCGCGGCCAGAACGGCCGGCGAGGCGACCGGCAGCATGAGCGTGGCCGGGGTGACCGTCTGCCCGCGTGCGCAGATGGCCATGCCGCCCGACAGCGTGAACTGCGTCCGGCCGTATTTCTCGTCGACCGTGCCGGTCAGATGCACGAGATCGCCCGCTTTCGCATGCGCGTTCGGCGCGTAGACGAACAGGCCTTCCGGGACGCCCGGCCTGCGCTGCCGTTGCGCATCGGCCTGCTGGACGAAGAAGCCGCCCAGGCCGCCGGGGCCGTCGAACGCCGCGGTGACGACCGCCTCGATCGAGGTCGTTTGCCCGGCCAGCGGCGACGGGCCGCCCGCGCGGCGGATCTCGGCAATCGCGGTGGCCGCGCCGCCGCAGCCCGTGCCGACCGGCAGTGCGGCCGCCGCCGGCCAGGCAAGGAGGGCAAGCGACGACACAACGGCAGGCAGCGGAAGCAGGCGTGACATGGGGCGGTCCACAGGCGGAAAATTCGACGGTTCGGGCCTGCATCCTGAAGGCAAAATGTCAGGCTGCGGGCGAATTGGCCGTCCGGCCATTGCCGTTCGGCCAACCATGCCGGCAAGCCGCAGCGCGGCTGTTACGCTTTCGCATCGGGTGTCGCGCGCAGCTCGTCCGGCGGGCGCCGCCGCACCCCGTTCCCACAGGAGAAATCCATGTCTTACATGCTGTTGATTGTCGAACCGACCGAACAGCGCGCCGAGCGCACGCTCGCCGAAGGTCAGGCGCTCTATGCGCGGATGGTCGATTTCGCCGAGACGCTGAAGGCGCGCGGCGTGCTGCGCGGTGTCGAATCGCTGGAGCGCGCCGAGCGCGGCACGCGCGTGCAGGTGCGCGACGGCGAGACACGCCTGCTCGACGGCCCGTTCGCGGAGGCGAAGGAGATGGTCGGCGGCTTCTTCCTCGTCGACGTCGACACGCGCGAAGAGGCGATCGAGATCGCGCGCCAGTGCCCGGCCGCGCAATGGTGCACGGTCGAGGTGCGCGCGGTCGGCCCGTGCTTCCTGTGAGCGTCGCGACTCGGTATTTACCCTGATCTGTCGTGGCGCGTGTCGAATCGGCCGCCGTCCGTCCGTCGTCCGGATAAGGCCCCGATGAACGGGCGCCGCTTTCCATCGACGACAAGGAGTGAACGATGCGATTCATGATCATGATCCGGTCCAACGCCGTCAGCGAATCCGATGCGTTGCCGGACAACCGGCTGGTCGAAGCCATGACCGTCTATCACGAGGAACTGGCCAAAGCCGGCGTGCTGCTCGACGCGAACGGGCTGCGCTCCAGCGCGCAAGGCTGGCGGGTGCGCTACACGGGCGGCAAGGGCACGGTGGTCGACGGCCCGTTCGCCGAAACGAAGGAGCTGATCGCCGGCTATACGCTGATCCAGGTGCGGTCGCGCGACGAGGCGCTCGAATGGACGCGCCGGTTTCCCGCGCCGTTCGGCGCCGAGATGGATTGCGAGATCGAGGTGCGGCCGCTGTTCGAGCTCGACGATCTGACGCCGAGCGACGCGGTCGAGCGGTTCCGCGATCTCCACGTCGGCCGTACCAGCAACTGAATGTCCACCTGAATCCAATCTCACCGGGAGCACCCGTCATGCACAAGATGGTTTTCATCAACCTGCCCGTGGCCGATCTGCCGCGCTCGAAGGCGTTCTACCAGGCACTCGGCTTTGAGGTCGTGCCGGAGTACACCAACGACCAGGCCGCCTGCATCAAGATCGGCGACACGATTTTCGCGATGCTGCTCGTGCGGCCGTTTTTCCAGAACTTCACCGGCAAGACCATCGTCGATCCGGCGACCCACGTGCAGGCGCTGTCGTGCCTGTCGTGCGACAGCCGCGCCGAAGTCGACACGATCGTCGCGAAAGCGCTGGCGGCCGGCGGCTCCGCGCCGCAAGCGCCGCGCGAGTACCCGAACATGTACGGCCACGGGTTCGACGATCCGGACGGCCACGCATGGGAGCTGATGGCCATGCCGCTGGATGCGTCCGCCCAGGGGCAGGCGTCGTGACGCATGAGGCGACCCACCGTGCGATCGAAGCGGTCTGGCGGATCGAGGCGCCGAAGATCATCGCGCGCGCCGCGCGGGTGGTGCGCGACGTCGGCGTGGCCGAGGAGCTGGCGCAGGACACGCTCGTCGCGGCGCT
Source organism: Burkholderia pulmonis (assembly GCF_984667975.1). NCBI lineage: Bacteria > Pseudomonadati > Pseudomonadota > Betaproteobacteria > Burkholderiales > Burkholderiaceae > Burkholderia > Burkholderia pulmonis. The sequence goes on along the minus strand of NZ_OZ480187.1, from coordinate 2,439,004 downwards.
CGAGCACTGGCCCGCCGAAGGCGTGCCAGACAATCCGGCCGCCTGGCTGATGACGGCCGTGAAGCGTCGGGCGCTCGACCGGGTGCGGCAGGAGTCGCTCCATGCAGCGAAGCGCGACCAGCTCGGCCACGAGATGGACGCGCTGGAAGCGCATGTCGTCCCCGACATCGCGGATGCGCTCGCCGATGCGAGCGACGACGACATCGGCGACGATCTGCTGCGGCTGATCTTCACGTCGTGCCACCCGGTGCTGTCGACCGATGCGCGCGTCGCGCTGACGCTGCGGCTGCTCGGCGGCCTGACGACGGGCGAGATCGCGCGCGCGTTCCTGACGCCGGAGCCGACGATCGCGCAGCGGATCGTGCGCGCGAAGCGCACGCTCGCCGCGGCGCACGTGCCGTTCGAGGTGCCGGCCGCCGATGCGCGGCCGGCCCGGCTCGCGTCGGTGCTCGAAGTGATCTACCTGGTATTCAACGAAGGCCATGCGGCGACCGCCGGCGACGACTGGACGCGCCCGGCGCTGTGCGACGAGGCGTTGCGGCTCGGCCGCGTGCTGGCCGGGCTCGCGCCGGACGAAAGTGAAGTGCTCGGGCTCGTCGCGTTGATGGAACTGCAGGCGTCGCGCATGCATGCGCGCACCGATGCGCAGGGCCGGCCGGTGCTGCTGCTCGACCAGGATCGCAGCCGTTGGGATCCGCTGCTGATCCGGCGCGGCCTCGCGGCGCTGGAGCGGGCGACGAAGCTCGGCGGCGTGCGCGGCCCGTATGCGCTGCAGGCCGCACTGGCGGCCTGCCATGCGCGTGCGCGGCAGGCCTCGGATACCGACTGGGCGCAGATCGTCGCGTTGTATGACGCGCTCGCCGAAGTCGCGCCGTCGCCCGTTGTCGAGCTGAATCGCGCGGTGGCGGTGGGGATGGCGTTCGGTCCGGCCGCGGCGCTCGAACTCGTCGATGTGCTGCGCGACGATCCCGCGCTCGCGCGCTATCACTGGCTGCCGAGCGTGCGCGGCGACCTGCTGGCGAAGCTTGGCCGCACCGACGAGGCCCGGCTGGAGTTCCGCCGCGCGGCCGAACTGACGCGCAACGAGCGCGAGCGCGAGTTGCTGCTCGGGCGCGCAACGGGCGCATGACACCCGGCGGATGACGCGCGCAAGCGCGCGGCGCGGCACGGCATGCCGAGCCCGCTTTCATGCCCGTTTCCGCCGCCCGCACCGGACACTATCGCGCGCATTGAAAAAGCCTATTGGGGGATGCGAACGCGAGCGCCTAGATTGGAGAGCACGATGCGCGCGCCCCGGTGCACGCATCGTTCCCCACATATCTCATCGGCCCGGCTTCGCACGCGGCCGCGCCGACTCGAACGGAGGCGCAAATGGCTCAACTCAAGGGCAGCAAAACCGAAGAGAACCTGAAGGCCGCATTCGCGGGTGAATCGCAGGCGAATCGGCGCTATCTGTATTTCGCTTCGAAGGCTGACGTCGAAGGGCAGAACGACGTCGCCGCGCTGTTCCGTTCGACCGCCGAAGGCGAAACCGGCCATGCGCACGGCCATCTCGAATATCTGGAGGCCGTCGGCGATCCGGCCACGGGCCTGCCGTTCGGTTCGTCGCGGCTGAATCTCGAATCGGCGATCGCCGGCGAAACGCACGAATATACCGACATGTATCCGGGCATGGCGAAGGCCGCACGCGACGAAGGCTTCGACGAAATCGCGAACTGGTTCGAGACGCTTGCGAAGGCCGAACGCAGCCACGCGAACCGCTACACGAAGGCGCTGGACAGTCTCGTCGACTGACGGGCCGCCGCAGGCCGCACGGCAGGGCCGTGCGACCGGCATGCGGCCGGCTGCTCGTTCATCACTGCCCGCCTCGCGCGGGCGGCGTGCCTGCGCACATGCGCGCCACGCTGGAGCGCCCCATGCCCCACAAGGAAGGCAGTCTCGAAGCCCCGACCCGGCATCCGCTCGACTGGCAGTCGGAGGCGTTCTACGACCAGGCCGCGATCGATGCGGAAATGACGCGCGTATTCGACATCTGCGCCGGCTGCCGGCGCTGCGTGTCGCTGTGCGGCGCGTTTCCGGCGCTGTTCGACCTGGTCGACGACACGCCGATGGGTGACATCGAAGAGGTGCCGAAGGAAGCGTTCGGCAAGGTTGTCGACCAGTGCTACCTGTGCGACCTCTGCTACATGACGAAATGCCCGTACGTGCCGCCGCACGCGTGGAACGTCGACTTCCCGCACCTGATGCTGCGCGGCAAGGCCGCGCGCTACAAGCGCGGCGAAGTGGCGCTGCGCGACAAGGTGCTGTCGAATACCGATGCGCTCGGCCATTTCGCGGGCATTCCGGTCGTCACGCAGGCGGTCAACGCGGTGAACCGTACGCCGCCCGCGCGCCACGCACTCGAAGCGGCGCTCGGCGTCGATCGCAACGCGTGGCTGCCCGAATTCGCGCCGCGCAAGTTCCGCCGCACCGCGCAGCGCTCGGACAACCCGCCCGTGCGCGACGGCGAACGCACGCCCGGCAAGGTCGCGATCTACGCGACGTGCTACGTGAACTTCAACGAGCCCGGCATCGGTCATGACCTGCTCGCGATCCTGGCGCACAACGACATTCCTTACGAACTCGTCACGCGCGAAGCGTGCTGCGGGATGCCGTTGCTCGAGCAGGGCAACCTCGCCGGCGTCGCCGCGAAGAAGGCCGTGAACATGCCCGTGCTCGAACGCTATGCGCGCGAAGGGTATGCGCTGATCGGCGCGATCCCGAGCTGCGTGCTGATGTACAAGAGCGAGCTGCCGCTGATGTTTCCCGGCGACGAAGCGGTGCGCGCGGTGGCCGACGCGTTCTGGGATCCGTTCGAATACGTGATTGCGCGGCATCGCGACGGGCTGCTGAAGACCGATTTCAAGACCGGCCTCGGCACGGTGTCGTATCACGTGCCGTGCCATGCGCGCGTACAGAACATCGGCCGCAAGACGGCCGATGCGCTGTCGCTCGTGCCCGATACGCGCGTGAACGTCGTCGAGCGTTGCTCGGGCCATGCGGGCACGTTCGGCGTGAAGAAGGAGTTTCATGCGGATGCGATGCGCATCGGTGCACCCGTGTTCAAGGCGATGGCCGAGCCGCAGCCGGATTTCGTGTCGTCCGATTGCGCGCTGGCCGGCCATCACATCGTGCAGGGCATCGACGAAAAGGGGCTACCGCCGGCGCCGCTCGCGCATCCGCTTACGCTGCTGCGCCGCGCGTACGGCATCTGAGCCGTTGCCGGCCCGCCATCCACGAGGACGACCCATGACGCTGACCCGCGACTCCCTGCTGACGCTCGAAGCGTACGCGAAGATCCGCAAGACCGAACACGCGCGGCTGGTCGCGTACAAGCGCCGCCGCGCGGTGGCGCTCGGCAATCACCTGCGCTTCCTGTTCGAGGACGAGACGACGATCCGCTATCAGATCCAGGAGATGCTGCACATCGAGAAAATTTTCGACGAGGCCGGCATCGAAGGGGAACTCGACGCGTATCTGCCGCTGGTGCCCGACGGCACCAACCTGAAGGCGACGATGCAGATCGAGTACGAACACGAGATCGAACGGCGCGCGGCGCTCGCGCGGCTGATCGGTGTCGAGGATCGCGTGTACCTGCAGGTCGACGGGCATGCGAGCGTCTACGCGATCGCCGACGAGGATCTCGAGCGCGACACCGCCGAGAAGACGTCGGCCGTGCATTTCGTGCGCTTTGAACTCGGCGCGCCGATGCGCGAGGCGCTCAAGGGCGGCGCGCCGCTGTCGATCGGCTGCGATCACCCGGCCTACGTGATGCCGCCGCAGCGTGTCGATGCGGATGTGGCCGCGTCGCTGGCCGGCGATCTGCGCTGACCCGGCCGCCGCGCGTTCCGCACGCGCGGTTTCGGTTTTTCCGTTCCGACCCGAAGCGCGATTTCCGCGTGCGGCGCGGCCCTGCCGCCCGCGAGTCGCCGCGGAGATGTAACAGGCGTGACGAGTTTGCATGCGGGGCACACTGTGCATCGCGCGTCACCGTGTTTTCACCACCCGCCGAGAAACAATAAAAAGATTGTGCACGGAGATAATTCGATTGAATCGAATTCGAATGATTTACCGATTCGTGAATATCCTGTTACGATTTTTCCCATGAATTACCGATTTCAGGAAGCAATTCCGGAGATTGTTGCCGGCAGGGGCCGGATCAGGCTGTAACAGCTTATTTCACGGCATTCTTCAGACGCTGCGGAGCCCCGCCAGGCGGGCCTTTGCAGCAGCGGGCATAAAGATCTCGCAAAAAAATTCATGCGTAAATAGATTGCCTATCCATGGCAGGTTGTTTCAGTGCGTAACATTAAGTCATTGTCATATTGAGATAAACCCTGAGGATGGTATGCTTCGTGCACAAAAATTCCCACATTGGAGTGAGACCGTGATTTGTGCGCCATTGCCGTGAATTGCGGCACCGTGAAAGTGCGGTGTTGCCCGGCATGCACAACACCGGACAACCATAACGTGCAACCTGGCCGCCCCGCGACCCAACGTGTCGCGACGGCGCCGCCAATCGCAGCCCCGGCCTGGCTGCGTGGAGAGATCTACTATGTTCTTCGATGAGCTTAACGATGAAGAGTGGTTTCGTCTTTCAACGCTGATCGCCGATGAACCCATCCGGCTGAACCGTCGTGGGCGTCCACGAGCCGAACCGCGCGTTGTTGCCAACGCGGTGCTCTGGATCCTGACGACCGGGGAAGCCTGGTCCAAGCTGCCCGGCCGCTATCCGTCCGGGCCGACGTGCCGTCGCCGCTACGAAGAGTGGCTCGCGAGCGGCACGCTGCTGCAGATGATCGACGTGCTGACCCAGTTCAGCGGGCGCACGTTCGCGTATATTCCGCCGCCGCCGGTGCCGATCGTTGCTGCGCACCGCGCGGAACCGGTGCCCGACAACGACCGGCTGCGCGGCGTGTTCTGGCAGAACCCCGAGTCGTGGCAATTGCCAGTCGCGCAGGCGAATGCGTGGGAGGGCGAGGGCGCGTCGCTGAGCGCGATGCCGGACGACTGCGTGCTCGATTCGTCCGACGCGTCGTTCGCGGTGCCCGGTGCACCGGCCACGGAACTGCGCCATGCGCATGCGTCGTCGGCGAGCTTCGCCGCGGCCGAACCGCAGACCGACGAGTATCGCGGCTATACGATCAGCGGCATTGCGCAGCCCGTGCAGAACCTGATGTATCGCGCGTGGGCCGAAATCTCGCAGGACGACCGGCGCGTCGAACGCTCGGGCCTGATCGGTCCGCGCTTCACCGATGCCGAGGAAGCCGAACATTACGCGCTCGACTGGGCGCGCCAGTGGATCGATCGCCACGGTGCGAGCGACGAGCCGGCGCGCGTGCCGCAAGGCGAGGTGCTGGCCGGTTTGTCCGCGCTGGCTCGCGCGGAATCGGACATCAAGCGCTTCATCGCCGAACGTCGCGCGGGCGCGTTGTCCGAAAGCCGCAACGACCCGATGCAGTCGGAACGCCGCGAGTACGCATACCGCGTCGGCTGATCGCCGTTCCAATGCAACGCGCGGGCCGTCGTGTGCCACGACACCCGCGCGGAAGCGCCGTCTCTCCATGCCTGCCTGACCGGGGGCGCTGCCGTCGAAGCAGCGCCCCCGGCGTTTGATGCGTCACTGCCGGCCGTAGGTATCGTCGAAACGGACGATGTCGTCCTCGCCGAGATACGCACCCGACTGCACTTCGATCAGTTCGAGCGGCATCTTGCCCGGGTTCTCCAGGCGGTGCGACACGCCGAGCGGAATGTACGTCGATTCGTTTTCGGACAGCAGGAACGTTTCGTCGCCGCGCGTGATGCGTGCGGTGCCGCGCACGACGATCCAGTGTTCGGCGCGGTGGTGGTGCATCTGCAGCGACAGTTGCGCGCCCGGTTTCACGACGATGCGTTTCACCTGGAAGCGCTCGCCCGTGTCGACGGAGTCGTAATGGCCCCACGGGCGATGTACCTTGCGGTGATCGGTCGCTTCCGCGCCGCGTTGCGCCTTGATGCGCCCGACGATTTTCTTCACGTCCTGCACGCGCGACTTGTCGGCGACGAGCACGGCGTCGGGCGTTTCGACGACGACCAGGTTCTGCGTGCCGACGCACGCGACGAGCCGGCTTTCAGAATGCGCGAACGTCGATTCGGCGCCTTCGAACAGCACGTGGCCGCGGCCGACGTTTTCGGCGTCGTCCTTCGGCGAAATCTGCCAGATCGCGTCCCACGAGCCGACGTCCGACCAGCCCGCGTCGAGCGGCACGACGACGCTTTCGCACACTTGCGGCAGGTTCGCGAGCGGCTCCATCACCGCGTAGTCGATCGAGTTCGACGGCGACGCGGCGAACGCTTCGCGGTCGACGCGGAAGAAATCGCCGTCCGACTTGCCCAGTGCGACGGCCTGTTCGCAGGCCGCATGGATCGCGGGTTGGAGATGCCGGATCGCCTTCAGCCACACCGAGGCGCGAACGATGAAGATCCCGCTGTTCCACCAGTATTCGCCGGATGCGACGTACTGCTGAGCGAGTTCGAGATGCGGCTTTTCGACGAAACGGTCAAGGCGGCGGACGTCGAGGCTGCCCGTTGCGGCATCGCCGAGCGGTGCGCCGACGCGGATGTAGCCGTAACCGGTTTCCGCGTGCCTGGGCACGATGCCCATCGTCGCGATCTTGCCTTGCGCCGCGCAGTGCACGCCGGCCGCGACGGCCGCATGGAAGCGCGGCAGGTCGGCGACCGCATGGTCGGCCGGCATCACGGTCATTACCGCGTCGCTGCCGCCGGCGACGAGCCGCAGCGCGGCGAGCGTCAGCGCGGGCGCGGTGTCGCGGCCCAGCGGCTCGAGCATGATCGTCGCGTTCTTGGCCGTCAGGCGCAGCTGTTCGGCGGTCGTGAAGCGGTGATCCTCGCCGCACACGATCAGCACGTCGTCGTTCAGCGGGTGAGCGGCCGCGAGGCCGTCCAGGCGCAACGCGGTCGACTGCAGCAGCGAATGATCGCCGAGCAGGCCGATCAGCTGTTTCGGAAAACGTTCGCGCGACATCGGCCACAGGCGGGTGCCGGAACCGCCGGCAAGAATCACGGGCTGCACGGCGAGGCGCGTGCCGGCGGCGGGTGCGGCGGAAGAAGAATGGCGCGTTTCGGCGGCCACTGCCGGAGCATTCATGATGACACTCTCCACGGTTGAAGTCAGTGCCTGCCGTTGTAGCATGAAGTAAATCGACAATAAAACCGGATCCATTGCTTGATATTCATCATGCATGCATCTGGAAAAATTTTCCGCGATAGGTCGGATGCAAATAAAAAAATAAAAAATAATTCCGGTCATTGGTGCTCAATGCCTTCCGACAAGGGTTCGCCGGGAACGTAAAGATTCCGAAAATTCCCATATTCCCGATCGATTCGGGAAAACCTGCCGATTTAATTCAAAAAGATCGCAGCAAGAATTTCCGATTATTTTTCGAAATACTTGTGCGCTTGAGGGGCGATTTTCTTGCCGGTTCAATAGCGTCATGCAACGTTTGAATCGAATGTGCGGCACGGGTCGCACAAGGAGCTGTTCGGCAAACGCCTGTTCAGAGAGGAAGCAGACATGTTGAGCGTGCTGGCGAGAGTCATCGATATCGCGATGGTCGTGGTGGGGGCACTGATCGCCGCCGCGCTGCACGGCGGCGGCATCTGGCTCAACGACCTGCAGCGCACGACGGTGTTGTTCGACTGTCTGCTCGTCGTCGTGTTCTTTCCGGCGATCGGCATTTACCAGTCGTGGCGCGGCAAGCGTCTCGTCGGGCTGATCGGGCGGGTTGCGTTCGCGTGGCTCGCGGTCGAGCTCGCGGGCATCCTGATGAGCTTCAGCTTCCACCAGTCGGGCGACCTGTCGCGGCTGTGGCTCGGTTACTGGGCGCTCGTGACGATGACGCTGCTCGCGGGCTCGAAGGCCTGCGTGCACGTCGTGCTGCGGCAACTGCGCCGCGGCGGCTACAACCTGAAGGCGGTCGCGATCGTCGGCGGCACGCCGGCGGCGCGGCGGCTGATCGCGCAGATGCGGGCGCGGCCCGAAGCGGGCTTCAACCCGGTGTGCGTGTACGACGAAAGCGAGGCGCCGGGCGAAGTGGCGCTCGACGACGTGCGCATCGAGCGACAGTTCGAATCGCTGGTGTGGCTGGTGCGCAGCCGCGCGATCAGCGAGCTGTGGCTCACGCTGCCGATCACGGAAGAGCGCCGGATTCACCAGATCGTGACGGTGTTCCGCCACGACTTCGTGAACATCCGCTTCATTCCGGACGTGCGCACGCTGTCGTTCTTCAACCAGGAAGTGGTCGAGGTGCTCGGCGTGCCGGCGATCAATCTCGCGGCGTCGCCGATCACCGACGTGCGGATCCTGCCGAAGTTCGTGTTCGACCGGCTGTTCGCGATGGCGGCGCTTGCGGCGCTTGCACCGGTGATGGTGCTGATCGCGGGCCTGATCAAGCTGACGTCGCGCGGGCCGGTGTTCTTTCGCCAGAAGCGCAAGGGCATCGACGGGCACGAGTTCGAGATCTACAAGTTCCGCTCGATGAAGGTGCACCAGGAAGTGGCCGGGCAGGTCACGCAGGCGACGAAGAACGACATGCGCGTGACGCCGGTCGGCCGGTTCCTGCGCCGCACGAGCCTCGATGAGCTGCCGCAGTTCATCAACGTGCTGAGGGGCGAGATGTCGGTGGTCGGCCCGCGCCCGCATGCGCTCGCGCACGACGACATCTACAAGGATCTGGTCAAGGGCTACATGTTTCGCTACCGGATCAAGCCGGGCATCACCGGGTGGGCGCAGATCAACGGCTTTCGCGGCGAGACCGACCAGATCGAGAAGATGATGGGGCGCGTGAAGCTCGATCTGTACTACATGCAGAACTGGTCGTTCTGGCTCGACATCAAGATCGTCGCGCTGACGCTCTGGAAAGGCTTCACCGGCAGCAATGCCTATTAGGTTTGACCGGAACCTGCCGCGTCGCGCCGGCATTCCGGTTTCACGAATTTCGAATCATTGGTCACGAGGTCCGACACATCATGAATCTGACTATCATCGGCAGCGGTTACGTAGGTCTTGTCACCGGCGCCTGTCTCGCCGACATCGGGCACGACGTGTTCTGTCTCGACGTCGACCAGGCAAAGATCGACGTCCTGAACAACGGCGGCGTGCCGATCCACGAGCCGGGCCTCAAGGAAGTCATCGCGCGCAACCGCTCGGCCGGCCGCCTGCGCTTCTCGACCGACGTCGAGGCCGCGGTCGCGCACGGCGACGTGCAGTTCATCGCGGTCGGCACGCCGCCCGACGAGGACGGCTCGGCCGACCTGCAGTACGTGCTCGCGGCGGCCCGCAACATCGGCCGCTACATGACGGGCTTCAAGGTGATCGTCGACAAGTCGACGGTGCCGGTCGGCACGGCCGAGCGCGTGCGCGCGGCGGTGGCCGAAGAGCTCGCGAAGCGCGGCGGCGACCAGATGTTCTCGGTCGTGTCGAATCCGGAATTCCTGAAGGAAGGCGCGGCGGTCGACGATTTCACGCGGCCGGACCGCATCGTGATCGGCTGCGACGACGACGTGCCGGGCGAGCGTGCCCGCGAGCTGATGAAGAAGCTCTACGCACCGTTCAACCGCAACCACGAACGCACGCTGTACATGGACGTGCGTTCGGCCGAGTTCACGAAATACGCGGCGAACGCGATGCTCGCGACGCGCATCTCGTTCATGAACGAGCTGGCGAACCTCGCCGACCGCTTCGGCGCGGACATCGAGGCCGTGCGCCGCGGGATCGGCTCCGATCCGCGCATCGGCTACCACTTCCTGTACGCCGGCTGCGGCTACGGCGGCTCGTGCTTCCCGAAGGACGTCGAGGCGCTGATCCGCACGGCCGACGAGCACGGCCAGTCGCTGCAGATCCTGAAGGCCGTGTCGTCGGTCAACGCAACGCAAAAGCGCGTACTCGCCGACAAGATCGTCGCGCGCTTCGGCGAGGATCTCTCGGGCCGCACGTTCGCGCTCTGGGGCCTCGCATTCAAGCCGAACACCGACGACATGCGCGAAGCGCCGAGCCGCGAGCTGATCGCCGAGCTGCTGTCGCGCGGTGCACGCGTCGCGGCGTACGACCCGGTCGCGCAGCAGGAGGCGCGCCGCGTGATCGCCCTCGATCTCGCCGATCACCCGAGCTGGCTCGAGCGCCTGAGCTTCGTCGATGACGAGGCGCAGGCCGCGCGCGATGCCGACGCGCTCGTGATCGTCACCGAATGGAAGATCTTCAAGAGCCCCGACTTCGTCGCGCTCGGCCGCCTGTGGAAAGCGCCGGTGATCTTCGACGGCCGCAACCTGTACGAGCCGGAGACGATGAGCGAGCAAGGCATCGAATATCACCCGATCGGCCGCCCGGGCTCGCGCCAGGCTGTTGCCGCCCGTGTGCCGGGCACTGCGCGCGCGAGCGCGTAACCCGTTTCCCGTCACTCGTTACGAGACGCCATGTTCCGGAACATCCTGATCGTCTGCCACGCGAACGTCTGCCGCAGCCCGGCAGCGGAAATGCTGTTCAAGTCGCACGTCGCGTCGCGCGGCGGCCTGCGTCCGACGTTCCATTCGGCCGGCGTGCATGCGAACGACGGCGACGGCATCGATCCGGTGATGCGGCAACTGCTCGCCGAGCGGGGCGTCGATGCGACGACCCACCGCTCGCGGCGGCTGTCGCGCCGGATCGTGCGCGACGCCGACCTGATTCTCGTCAGCGAGCGCGGACAGATTGCGGCCGTCGAATCGGTCGATCCGTTCGCGCGCGGCAAGGTCCACCTGCTCGGCAAGTGGGAAGGGGCCGAGATTGCCGATCCGCACGGCGGCCGTGAGGCCGATTACCGCGAGAGCTACTCACTGATCGAACGCCTGGTTCAAGGATGGCTACAGAAACTATGCTGAAACGCCCGATGCGCCCGATGGCGCTTGCCGTCGCGCTGACGACTTTCCTGTCAGCCTGTGCAACCGCGCCTGGCAACTACCTCGACTCGTCGAACCTGAAGGACGAAGGCCGGCAGGAAGCCGCCGAAACCTATCCGGTTCATTACATCGACGCCAAAGTGGTGATGGACCAGCTGCAGAAGGCACAGGTCGACCACCCGCTGCCGCCTGGCCGCTATACCGATCCGTCGCAGTACACGTACCGCGTCGGTCCGCAGGACATCCTCGGCGTCACGGTGTGGGATCACCCCGAGCTCACGACGCCGCAGGGCCAGTCGTTCTCGAGCGGCGGCAACACGACGCAGTCGGTCGCGGGCGCGCTGCAGCAGCCGTACACGACCGCGCTGCCGGGCCAGGCCGATCCGTACGGCCAGACGGTCGGCGCCGACGGCACGATCTTCTTCCCGTTCGTCGGCCGCGTGCGCGTGGCAGGCAAGACGGTCGCGCAGATTCGCGACGAGATGGCGTCCAGCCTGTCGCGCTACGTGAAGAATCCGCAGCTCGACGTGCGCGTGCTGTCGTTCCGCAGCCAGAAGGTGCAGGTGACGGGCGAGGTGAAGCAGCCGGGCCCGCTCGCGATGAGCGACGTGCCGCTGACCCTCGTCGACGCGATCTCGCGCTCGGGCGGCTCGACCAGCGATGCCGACCTGCAGCGCGTGCGCCTGACGCGCGACGGCAAGCTCTACACGCTCGACGCGAACGGCGTGCTCGATCGCGGCGAAGTGAAGCAGAACGTGATGCTGCAGTCGGGCGACATCGTCAACGTGCCGGACCGCAGCGACAGCCGCGTGTTCATCATGGGCGAGGTCAAGACGCCGGTCACGGTGCCGATGCTCAAGGGCAGGCTGACCATTGCCGACGCGCTGACCGCGGGCGGCGGCATCCTCGACACCGACGCGAACCCGCGCAAGATCTACGTGATGCGCGGGATGCGGGACAACCCGACGAAGCCTGAAGTGTTCCGTCTCGACATGACGCAGCCCGATGCGCTGATGCTGTCGAGCCGCTTCCCGCTTCAACCGCTCGACGTCGTCTACGTCAGCACGGCCAGCTCGGTGCAGTTCAACCGTGTGCTGCAGCAGGTGCTGCCGACGATCCAGACGATCTTCTACATGCGGCAAATCACGCGCTGATAGCCCGCCGGGGCGGCGCCTCCGCCCCGGCACCACTCAAGCGGGAACGAATGGTGAACACGCAAGCGAAACACTCCTACGCGGATCTGACCGCGAAAACCGAGGAAGAGGACGTCGTCCTCGGCCAGTTGCTCCAGGTGATCATGGACGACATCTGGCTGCTGCTCGGCATCGCGGTGACCGTCATCGCACTCGCGGGCCTCTACTGCTTCATCGCGAAGCCGGTTTACCAGGCTGACGTGCACGTGCGGGTCGAGGGCAACGACAACACGTCGCAGGCGCTCACGCAGACGCAGACGGGCGCGATGATCAACAGCGGTCCGCAGCAGGCGCCGACCGATGCGGAAATCGAAATCATCAAGAGCCGCGGCGTCGTCGGGCCGGTCGTCGAGCAGTTCAAGCTGAACTTCTCGGTCGCGCCGAAGACGCTGCCGGTGATCGGCAGCCTCGCCGCGCGCCTCGCGGCGCCCGGCGAGCCGTCGCGGCCGTGGCTCGGCCTGAAATCGTATGCGTGGGGCGGCGAAGTTGCCAACATCGACTCGATCAACGTCGTGCCCGCGCTGGAAGGCAAGAAGCTGACGCTGACGGCCGGCCCGGACGGTACCTATTCGCTGGTCGACGAGAACGGCACGCGGCTGCTGGCAGGTCGCGTCGGCGAATCGGCGCAGGGCGGCGGCGTGACGCTGCTCGTGCAGAAGCTCGTCGCGCGCCCCGGCACGCAGTTCACGGTGGTGCGCTACAACGATCTCGACGCGATCACCGGTTTCCAGGCCGGCATCCAGGTGACCGAGCAGGGCAAGCAGACGGGCGTCGTGCAGATCTCGCTCGAAGGCAAGGACCCGGACCAGACCGCGGCGATCGCGAACGCGCTCGCGCAGTCGTACCTGAACCAGCACGTGGTCGCGAAGCAGGCCGAAGCGACCAAGATGCTCGACTTCCTGAAGAGCGAGGAGCCGCGCCTGAAGACCGACCTCGAGCGTGCGGAAGCTGCGCTCACGCAGTATCAGCGCACGTCGGGTTCGATCAATGCGAGCGATGAGGCGAAGGTCTATCTCGAGGGCAGCGTGCAGTACGAGCAGCAGATCGCCGCGCAGCGCCTGCAGCTCGCGTCGCTCGCGCAGCGCTTCACCGATTCGCACCCGATGGTGATCGCCGCGAAGCAGCAGCTCGCGGAACTGCAGGGCGAGAAGGACAAGTTCAGCAACCGCTTCCGCAGCCTGCCGGCGACCGAGGTGAAGGCGGTCCAGCTCCAGCGTGACGCGAAGGTGGCCGAGGACATCTACGTGCTGCTGCTGAACCGCGTGCAGGAGCTGTCGGTGCAGAAGGCCGGCACGGGCGGCAACATCCACCTCGTGGATTCGGCGCTGCGTCCGGGCGATCCGGTCAAGCCGAAGAAGGTGCTGATCCTGTCGGCCGCCGTGTTCCTCGGGCTGATCCTCGGCACGGGCGTCGTGTTCCTGCGCCGCAACCTGTTCCAGGGCATCGAGGATCCCGACCGCGTCGAGCGCGCGTTCAACCTGCCGCTGTACGGGCTGGTGCCGCAAAGCGCCGAGCAGGTGAAGCTCGACGCGGCGGCCGAGAAGGGCGGCGGTCGCGCGCGGCCGATCCTCGCGAGCCTGCGCCCGAAGGATCTCAGCGTCGAAAGCATGCGCAGCCTGCGCACCGCGATGCAGTTCGCGATGATGGATGCGAAGAATCGCGTGATCGTGCTGACGGGCCCGACGCCGGGCATCGGCAAGAGCTTCCTGACGGTCAACCTCGCGGTGCTGCTCGCCCATTCGGGCAAGCGCGTGCTGCTGATCGACGCCGACATGCGTCGCGGCCTGCTCGACCGCTATTTCGGCCTGACCGCGCAGCCGGGCCTGTCCGAGCTGCTGAGCGACCAGTCGGCGATCGAGGACGCCGTGCGCGAGACGCCGGTGCAGGGCCTGTCGTTCATCGCGGCCGGCACGCGCCCGCCGAACCCGTCGGAACTGCTGATGTCGACGCGGCTGCCGCAGTACCTCGAAGGGCTCGGCAAGCGCTACGACGTCGTGCTGATCGATTCGCCGCCGGTGCTCGCGGTGACCGACGCGACCATCATCGGCCGCATGGCCGGCTCGACGTTCCTCGTGCTGCGCTCGGGCATGCATACCGAGGGCGAGATCGCCGATGCAATCAAGCGCCTGCGCACCGCGGGTGTCGATCTGGAAGGCGGCATCTTCAACGGCGTGCCGCCGAAGGCGCGCGGCTACGGTCGCGGCTATGCGGCCGTGCACGAATACCTGAGCGCCTGATCCGCAACGCGCGTAACCGGGCGGGCCGCGTGCGCCGCCGGCCCGGCCGACTGGAGAACCATCGATGAAAATTTCCGTGCTCGTTCCGACCTACCGGCGTCCTGCCGACCTCGCGCGCTGCCTGCTGGCGCTGCAGCGCCAGCAGCGGCTGCCCGACGAGGTGATCGTCGTCGCGCGCCCGGAGGACGATGCCACGCACGAACGGCTCGCCGATCCGGCGATCGGCGGCGCATTGCCGCTGCACGTCGTGCCGGTCGACGTGTCGGGGCAGGTCGCCGCACTGAACAAGGGGCTCGACGCCGCGAACGGCGACATCGTGGCCATCACCGACGACGATGCGGCGCCGCATCCCGACTGGCTTGCGCGCATCGAAGCCGCGTTCGAGTCCGACCCGCGCGTAGGCGCGGTCGGCGGCCGCGACTGGGTGCACGAGAAGGGCCGCGTGCTCGACGAGTCGCGCGATCTGGTCGGCCAGCTCACGCTGTCGGGCAAGATCATCGGCAATCATCACCTCGGTGTCGGCGGCGCGCGTGCAGTCGACACGCTGAAGGGCGCGAACATGAGCTACCGGCGCACGGCGATCGCCGGGCTGCGCTTCGATACGCGGCTGCGCGGCGCGGGCGCGCAGGCGCACAACGACACCGCGTTCAGCATGGAGGTGCAGCGCGCGGGCTGGACGTTGCTGTACGACCCGGCGATCGCCGTCGATCATTTCCCGGCCGAGCGCTTCGACGACGACCGGCGCGATGCGGCTTCGCTGAACGCGATCAGCAACGGCGCGTACAACCTGCAACTGACGCTGCGCGAGCATCTGCCGCCGGTGCGACGCGAGATCGCGTGGTGGTGGTGGGCGCTGGTCGGCACGCGCGTCTACCCGGGCTTCGCGCACGTGCTGCTGTCGCTGCATACCGCGCGGCGGGCTCGCGTGCTTGCGCACTGGCGCGCCGTGCGCCGCGGCGCGCGCGATGCGCGCCGCACGAATCTGGCCCCCCACCGTGCGGCGATGCCGCCGGTGACGTCTTGAACGGCCGGCGCGTAACGCGCGCGGCTCCCCCCGGAGGGCTCGAAATGAAACAACCCCCACGCTCATGTTGCTCGCTGACCCCCGAGGGGGCGGTCAGCCTCCATGGGGCGGCCCGGCGGAGGCTGACATGACTGCAACGAAAGTCCACGTCCACCTGTTTTACGGCGCCGATCCGCGGACCTACCGGAAAGGCGAGAACATCGGCTGCCTGTACGGCTATCACCATGCCGAATCCGACGAATTCCGGCTGACCTATTCGCAGGATGGCGGCGAGAACCGCATCTCGGGCATTGCGCGCCGCGCGCTGAAGGCGGCGCTCGGCTTCGACGTCGTGCATGCATGGCGCAACCGCGCCGAACTGCTCAATACCGACGTGATCTGGACGCACACGGAACAGGAGCACCTCGCTGCGTCGCTGATCCTGAAGCTCGCTGGTGCGCAGGGCAAGCGCCCGCTGCTGCTCGCGCAGAGCGTGTGGCTGTTCGACAAGTGGGGCAGCTTCGGCGCCCCGCGTCGCTGGCTGTACCGCAAGCTGCTCAAGCGCGCCGACGCGCTGACGACGCTCGCGCGCGACAACGCCGATCTGTGCCGCCGCTATCTCGGGCGCGAAGCCGAGTTCGTCTACTACGGGCTGAACACGCAGGATTTCCCGCTGACCGAGCCGCAGCAATGGCAGCCGAACCGGCCGCTGCGAATCGCGGCGATCGGCAACGACCGCGACCGCGACTGGCGCACGTTTCTCGCCGCGTTCGGCGGCGACGAGCGCTACGACGTGCGGCTTGCGACGCGCCGCCGCGTGCCGCGCGAATGGCATGCGCCGAACGTGAAGATCGGCTCGGCGTCGGGGCTCGCGAAGCAGCACGAACTGTACGCGTGGGCCGACGTGATCGTCGTGCCGCTACGGCCGAATTTCCATGCGTCGGGCGTCACCGTGATGCTCGAGGCGGCAGCCGTCGGCAAGCCGATGATCGTGTCCGACGTGGGCGGCCTCAGCGACTATTTCCCGCACGATACGGCCGCCTATGTGCCGGCGTTCGATGCGCAGGCGATGCGCCAGGCCGCCGACCGCTTCGTGGCCGACCCGGTCGCGGCGCTCGATTGCGCGCGGGCGGCGGCCGCGTGCCTGCGCGAGCGCGACCTGACCACGCAGGCGTTCGCGGAGCAGCACGTGCGGATCACGCGCGACATGCTGCGCCGGCGTCGCACGCCGGCGGCGGCGGGCGTGGCGATGCCGCTCGCGGATTCGCGTCCTTCGTCGCGGTGAGAGCGGATCGATGAGTACGATTACCGCCGAACGCGCCCCGTCGCGCACCCGCAGCTGGTTCGCCGAGCCGAAGCACTGGGCCGGGCAGGCCGGACTGTGGACGTTCACCGCCGCGCTGATCGCGATCCACCAGGGCAAGGTGCTGACGCTTGCGTTCCCGGTGCTGGCCATCGCGGTCGGCCTCTGGCTGTATTTCAAGAGCCCGGCGCGCTATGTCGGCTTCATGTGGTGGGTGTGGTTCCTGAGCCCGGAAGTGCGGCGTCTCGCCGACTGGTCGAAGGGTGCATTCACGCCGACGAGCCTGATCCAGGTCGCGCCGCTCGCGGTCACGATGATCGCCGGCCTGGGGCTGCTCAGGCATTACCGCGTGCTCGCGCAGCGGCGCGGGATACCCGTGCTGCTGATGCTGTTCGGGCTGACGTACGCGTACCTCGTCGGGATCGTGTCGAGCGGCGTGATGGCCGCGACCTATGACCTCGCGAACTGGGTATATCCGGTGCTGATCGGCTTTCACATCATGGTCAACTCGCGCGACTATCCCGAGTACCGCGACGTGCTGCTGTCCACGTTCATGTGGGGCGCGCTCGTGATGGGCGTGTACGGCGTCGTGCAGTACTTCGTGATGCCGCAGTGGGACGTGCTGTGGATGATCGGCTCGGACATGGGTTCGCAGGGCGAGCCGGTGCCGTACGGCGTGCGGGTGTTCAGCACGATGAATTCGTCGGGGCCGTTCGCGTTCGCGATCATGGGCGCGCTGGTGTTCGTGTTCGCGGCGCCGCAGAAGATCCGCTGGTTCGCGGGGGCGGCCGGCTTCGTGTCGTTCGCGCTCTGTCTCGTGCGCTCGACGTGGGGCGGCTGGGTGATCGCGCTCGCGATCCAGCTCGCACAGTCGAACAACCGCGTGCGGATGCGGATCCTCATCAGCGGCGTCGTGCTGGTCGGGCTCTGCGTGCCGCTGCTGACCGTCGGGCCGGTGGCCGATCGTCTAGGCCAGCGTCTGCAGTCGATCACGAACCTGAAGGACGACCGTAGCTACGACGACCGCAACAAGTTCTACGCGACCTTCGCGCAGACCGCGTTCACCGACGTCGCCGGAGAAGGGATGGGCGCGACGGGCGCGTCGACGAAGCTGTCGAGCGACAGCGGCGAGCTCGGCAAGTACGGCAGCTTCGACAGCGGCGTGATGAACGTGCCGTTCGTGCTCGGCTGGCCCGGCACGCTGCTGTATCTCGCGGGCGTCGTGATGTTGTTCGGCCGCACGCTGCGCGCGGCGTTCAGGCTGCGCAAGGACAAGTTCGTCGCCGCGTGCCTGAGCCTGTGCCTGTCGACCCTCGCGATGCTCGTGTTCACGAACTCGCTGATCGGCACGGGCGGCCTGCTGATGTTCACAGCCATTTTTTCGATACTTGCCGCGGCGCACTGGCAGAAGGCGCAACGCCTGCTGGCCGCCGCGCGTTCACGGGGAGGCGACCATTGAGAATCGCGATCGTCACGCACGTCGTGCGACATAACGACGGGCAGGGCCGCGTCAATTACGAAATCGCGCGCGCGGCGCTGGCCGAGAACTACGAGGTCACGCTGGTCGCGTCGCACGTCGCGCCCGAGCTGCTGGCCGACCCGCGCGTGCGCTGGGTGCCGGTGAAGGTTGGCGGCTTCTGGCCGTCGAATCTCGTCAAGCAGCAGGTGTTCGCGTTGAAGAGCGCGGCGTGGCTGCGCGCACACCGCAGCGAGTACGACGTGCTGCACGTGAACGGCTTCATTTCCTGGATCAAGGCCGACGTGAATACCGCGCACTTCGTGCACGGCGGCTGGTTCAAGAGTCCGTACTATCCGTTCGGGCCCACGAAGGGCATGTGGTCGGCGTACCAGTACGTCTATACGCGCGTGAATACCGTGCTCGAGCGCTGGGCGTACAGGCGTTCGCGTGCGATCACGGCCGTGTCGCAGAAGGTGGCCGACGAGATCGCCGGGCTCGGCATCGACAGCCGCAAGATCAGCGTGATCTACAACGGCGTCGACGGCAGCGCGTTCGCGGGCGCGCAGGCCGATCGTGCGGCGTTCAAGCTGCCGGACGACGCGTTCCTGCTGCTGTTCGTTGGCGACCTGCGCACGCCGCGCAAGAACCTCGGCACCGTGCTGCAGGCGCTGACGAAGCTGCCGGCCAACGTGCATCTGGCGGTGGCCGGCTATCTGCCCGGCAGCCCGTATCCGGAAGAGGCGCGTGCGCTCGGCATCGATTCGCGCGTGCATTTCCTCGGTCTCGTGAAGAACATGCCGACGCTGATGCGCTCGGTCGACGCGTATGTCTTCCCGTCGCGCTACGAAGCGATGAGCCTGTCGCTGCTGGAGGCGATGGCGGCCGGGCTGCCGGTCGTCACCGCGCGCACGGCGGGTGGTGCGGAGATCATCACGCGCGAATGCGGGATCGTGCTGGAGGATCCGGACGATCCGGCCGCGCTCGCGCAGGCGATCGGCTCGCTCGCGGCTTCGCGCGACACCTGCCGCGCGATGGGCGACGCGGCCCGCGAACTGATGACCCGTTTCGGCTGGGCGCACATGGGCGCCCAGTATGTTGCGCTCTACCGGCGCATCGGCCAACCCACGCAGCCGTCCGCCTTCGAGCGGGTCGAGCATGCAATCACGCAGGAGTCACCGTGATGTCCCAATCTTCCCGGCCGATCAAATCGTTGCAAATCGGCATGCACTGGTTCCCCGAACGCGCGGGCGGCCTCGACCGGATGTACTACTCGCTTGTCGGCGCGTTGCCGGGCGCGGGCGTCGAGGTGCGCGGGCTCGTGGCGGGCTCGCCGAAGGTCGCCGATGACACCGGCGGTGCGATCCAGGGCTTCGGTCCCGCATCGGAGCCGCTCGCGCGCCGGATGCTCGCCGCGCGGCGCGCGTTGCGCGAAGAGATCCGCGCCGAGCGGCCGGACGTGATTTCGTCGCACTTCGCGCTGTACACGTTCCCCGGGCTCGACGTGACGCGCGGGATTCCGCAGGTCTCGCATTTCCAGGGGCCGTGGGCCGACGAAAGCCAGGTCGAGGGCGCCGCATCGCTCGGGCAGCGCGCGAAGCGCTACCTCGAACAGGCTGTCTATACGCGCTCGTCGCGGCTGATCGTGCTGTCGCAGGCATTCGGCCAGATCCTGACGAACCGCTACGGGATCGATCCGTCGCGCGTGCGCGTGATTCCCGGCTGTGTCGATACCGCGCAGTTCGATACGCCGCTCACGCCCGTCGAGGCGCGGCACAAGCTGCAACTGCCGCAGGACCGGCCGATCGTGCTGGCCGTGCGCCGGCTCGTGCGGCGCATGGGGCTGGAGGACCTGATCGACGCGATCGGTCTCGTCAAGCATCGGCACCCGGACGTGCTGCTGCTGATCGCCGGCAAGGGCAAGATCGGCGAGGAGCTGCAGCAGCGCATCGACGCGGCAGGGCTGCAGGACAACGTGAAGCTGCTCGGCTTCGTGCCCGACAACCATCTCGCGACGCTGTACCGCGCGGCGACGGTCAGCGTCGTGCCGACGGTCGCGCTCGAAGGCTTCGGGCTGATCACCGTCGAATCGCTCGCGTCCGGCACGCCCGTGCTGGTTACGCCGGTCGGCGGGCTGCCGGAGGCGGTTGCGGGGCTGTCCGACGATCTCGTGCTGCCGTCGACGGGCGCGGATGCGATTGCCGAAGGGCTCGGCGCCGCGCTGTCGGGGGCGATCACGCTGCCCGACGAGGTCGCGTGCAAGCGTTATGCGCGCGATCATTTCGACAATGCGGTGATCGCGCGACGTGTCGCCGGCGTGTACGAAGAGGCGATCCAGGCGGCAGGCTGAGCGACCGCGGCGCGTTCCCTGCGCGCCGCACCCGAAAGCCGGCCCGGTGCATGTTCGCGGCCGGTTCGCATGCCGGCCGCCCGACGAGGGCGGGCCGGTCTTCCCGTTCGATCATTCGGTCCGCATGGCCGGCGCGCATCACGCACGCCTGAGCGTTGCGGCCCATGTGCCGAGCGCGGCCACGCTCACGAGCGCGCCAAGCACGCAGACGCCCGTCCATCCGGCGCGCGCATACATCATCGTCGATGCAATCGCGCCGAGCCCGCTGCCGGCCGAGTAGAACAGCATGTAGCAGCCGACGAGGCGCGCATGGGCGTCGGGCCGCGCACCGAGAATCATGCTCTGGTTGACAACGTGAACGGCTTGCCCGCCGACGTCGAGCAGCACGATGCCGACGATCAGCAGCGCAATCGACGTATTGCCGAACGCGAGCGGCAGCCACGAGCACGCGAGCAGCGCGAGTGCGGCGCCGGTCGTCGCTTCGCCGCGCCCGCGATCCGCGAGCCGGCCCGCGCGGGCCGCCGCCGCTGCCCCCAGTGCGCCGACGAGGCCGAATGCACCGATCTGCGTATGCGACATCGCGTGCGGCGGCGCGCTCAGCGGCAGCACGAGCGCGCTCCAGAAGATGCTGAATGCCGCGAACATCAGCGATGCGATCGCGCCGCGCACGCGCAGCACGCGTTCATTCCGCAGCAATGACACCATCGAACGCAGCAGCGCCGCGTAACCCATGCGTTCGCGCGGCGCGTGCGTGTCCGGCAACAGCCGCGACAACACGACGAGCATCGCGATCGCGAGCGCCCCCGACACGAGATAGACCGCACGCCAGCCCGCGAGGTCGGTGACGACGCCCGCGAGCGAACGAGCGGCCAGCAACCCGACCACGACACCGCCCTGTGCGGCCCCCACCACGCGCCCGCGTTCGCCTGCGCCCGCGAGGGCCGCCGAGCACGCGATCAGCCCTTGCGTCATCGCGGTGCCGAGCAGGCCGACCGCGACCATCCCCGCCAGCAGCGCGATGCGTGTCGACGATGCGGCCACGCCGATGCAGGCCGCCGTCAGCAGCAGAAGCTGCACGGCGATCAGGCGCTTGCGGTTCAGCAGGTCGCCGAGCGGCACGACGAACAGCAGCGCGATCGCACAGCCGAGCTGCGTCGCGGTGATGACGCCGCCGACGGCCGCCAGCGACACGCCGAAATCCCGCGCGATCGAATCGAGCAGCGGCTGCGCGTAGTACACGTTGGCGACGCTCGCCGCGCAGCAGACCGCCAGCAGCGCGACGCGCGCCGAGGACAGGCGGTCGCCGTCGGCCGGATGCGTTGCAGGGGGCGGCACGTTCGATGCAACAGCGCCGGAATGACAGGACGACTCCATGGGTTTCCTCGTGCAAAGTAGTTGCAAATTAAAACTTGTATGGAGTGTAGGAAAAGTAGTTTTAAAATGCAACCTGTTGTGCGACGGGAGATAGCCGGCGCACGGATGGCCGGCGCAACCGCGAAGGCGGCCGTCAAGATTGCGGAGAGGAACATGGCCAGGCAGAAAAGTCTTGCGGATTCGCCGTGCCCGGTGGCGCGGGCGACCGATATCGTCGGCGATCGCTGGGCGTTGCTGATCGTGCGCGATGCGTTCGACGGCGTGCGCCGCTTCGGCGATTTCCGCGCGAGCCTCGGCGCGGCGAGCAACATCCTGTCCGACCGGCTGAAGATGCTGGTGGACGCCGGCGTGTTCGACGTCGTGCCGGCATCCGACGGCACCGCGTATCAGGAATACGTGCTGACCCGGAAGGGCGAAGGGCTGTTTCCGGTCATCGTGATGCTGCGACAGTGGGGCGAGGCGAACCTGTTCGCGCGCGGCGAGCCGCATTCGGTGCTGGTCGACCGGAGCACCGGGCGTGCGGTCCGCAAGCTCGCGCTGCGTCACGACGATGGCCGGCCTTTGAAGGCGGTCGAGACGATCGTGAGGAAGATCGGCGACGATGCGGGCGTGACGCGACGGTGAGTGGCACGCGCAATGGCCGGACCGTCCGATAGACTGTCGCGATCGTTTTTAAACGGAGCCGCCTCGCCATGACCCACCCGCTGGATTCCGCCGGTTATCGGCGGCTGCTCGACCTGCAGCGTCGTATCCACGATCATTGCGAAAGTGAAGGCGCCGAGGACGGGCGCGACCATTCGGATCCGGCGGAGCCGCTGTGGCTGACCGATTTCAACCATGTCGACGTCGCGCCGATGCGTGCCGGGCTGCATGTCCGGTACTTCGGCGAAGCGTGGGGCGAGCCGCTCGACTGGACGCTGGCATGCCTGGCGGAGCGGGAAGTGGCGAGCGTCGTGACCGATCTCGCATTCAGCGGCCCCGACGAGGGCGCGAACGGCACGCGCGAATGGGATTTCGGGCCGCTGCTCGATTCGGATGCGTACTTCCCGATGCTGCGTTCGCTGTATGTGCGGCCCACCGAGCCGGCCGATCACAACATGTCGATGATCGTGCGCCGCGACCTGATCATGCAGGAGGGCGGCGAGATTGCGCGCTTCGTCGCGAAGGCACCGTTCCTCGCCGAGCTGACGGTGCCGAATGCGCCCGATGCCCGCTTCTTCGACGTGCCGTTACCGCACCTGAACCAGCTGCGCATCGGTGGCGGCAGCGATACCCAGCAGTTCATCGATCGTCTTGCCGGCAGCGACAACCTGCCGTCCCTCGGCGGCCTCGATTTCTCCGAATCGACGGAATTGCATTTGGCGTGGAAGCACGAGCGCGGTGCCGGCAGCGTGACGTCGTTCGACGCGTACGCGCGCTTGCTGAAGAGCCCGGCCGGCCAGCGGCTTCATACGCTGTCGCTGCGAAACACCTGTCTCGATCTCGATGCGCTCGACGCGCTGCAGGCGCTGCATCCGCGGCTGCAGTTCATGGTGATCCAGGCCAGCAGCGGCGGGTACGTGAGCCACTTCAAGCGCAACGTTTTTCCGTGGCGTCACCTGATCCAGCCCGACCCCGGCGACGCGTGACCGCATGCGCTCAATCGGCCGCCGGCATCGCCTGATGCGCGCTCGCCGCGCCGCGATGCGCATCGGGCCGCACGCGTGTCGCGAGCAGCGCGGCCGCGACCAGCAGCGCGACCGACACGGCCGTCTCGATCCGTAGCCCGTTGACGACCTGCCACGCGCCGCCGCCGCCGGCGAGTGCGCCGAATGCCGCGACACCCATCGCGCCGCCGGCCTGCCGGGCGGTATTCAGCACGGCCGACGCGATGCCGGCCCGTTCGGGCGCGACCGAAGCGAGGATGGCCGTCGTCATCGCCGGCACCGCGAATCCCATGCCCGTCGGAATCAGCAGGAACGGCACGAGCAGCATGACGAGCGGCGTCGATGCGTCGACGAAATGCAGCGACCCGTAGCCGAGCGCGGCGACGAGCGCGCCTGCCAGCATCGGCACGCGCGAGCCGTGTCGCGCGACGACGCGGCCGCTCGCGAGATTCGCCAGCAGGAAGCCGCCCGTGAGCGGCAGGAACGCAAGGCCCGCCTGCAATGCCGATTCGCCGCGTGCGCGCTGCAGGTAGAGCGCGAGCACGAACACGGTGCCGTAGTACGTGAGGTTCACGCAGATGCCGAACAGCACGGCTGCACTGAACGTGCGATGGCGGAACAGCGACAGCGGCAGCATCGGCGTGGCCGTACGCGATTCGACCGCGATGAACGCGAGTGCGGCCAGGGCCGCGAACGCGAAGCCACCGGCCACGACCGGATGCGCGAAGCCGAGCGGTTGCCATTCGATCACTGCGCCCGTCAGTGCAGTCAGCATCGCAATCGCGATGAACTGGCCGCGCAGGTCGAGCGCGCGGATCGAACGGGCGGGCGCCGCTTCTTCGCGGCGCGCAGGCACCCATGCAAACGCGGCCGCGAGCCCCGCTGCACACAGCGGCAGGTTGACGAGGAAAATGCCGCGCCAGCCCCACGCGGCGATCAGCAGGCCGCCGACGACCGGGCCGGCCGCGATCGAAATCGATCCGGCGGCCGTCCACCAGCCGACCGCGCGGGCGCGCAGGCGCGGGTCGTGCCGGCACGCTTCGTTGAGCAGCGCGAGCGAATTGGGCAGCATGGCCGCGGCGCCGACGCCTTGCAGCGCGCGGGCCGCGATCAGCATCGCGGGCGAGACGGCCGCGCCGCACGCCAGCGACGCGAGCGCGAACAGCACGAGGCCCGCGATGTACAGGCGGCGCGCGCCGAAGCGGTCGCCGAGCGCGCCGCCCGACAGCATCAGCACCGCGAACGCGAGCGTGTAGGCATCGACGACCCACTGCAGGCCGGCGACCGGCAGATGCAGGTCGGCGGCGAGATGCGCGAGCGCGATGTTGACGATCGTCACGTCGAGCTGCGTGACGACGAAACCGATGCTGACGGTTGCGACGACGCGTGCGAGCGAGGACGGGAGGGCGGGGGTGGGGGTTGTCGTATCCATGCACCCATCGTAGGACGCGACGGGCAGGCGATGTTTCAGCGCGACGTGAAGCGTCGATACGCATGCCGGCGCGGATGCGGATCCGCTATGTGCGCCGGTGCGTGCCCGGCGCGCCGGGTGTGTTCAATGGCGTTCGCCGCGCCAGCGTCCGGGCGCCACGCCGAAGCGCTTCGTGAATGCATGCGTGAACGTGCTCTGGTCCGCGAAGCCGACCATGCCTGCGACGTCGACGAGCGGATGCCGGCCGTCGGCGAGCAGCACGACCGCTGCGTCGAGCCGCAGCCGCTGCAGGTAGCGATGTGGAGTTTCGCCGAATGCGTCGACGAACAGTTGATGAAACCGGCGCATGCCGTAGCCGCAGTGCGCGGCCAGATCGGCGATGCGAAGCGGCTCCGCGAGCCGCGCGCGCAGCCAGCGGTCGATGCGCGTGAAATCGAGGCCCGACGCGGGGGCTGCGATGCCGGCGTCGTCGAGCAGTGCGTCGCACAGCCGCGCGGCGGCTTGCCACTGGAAACGGTGCGCGGCAGCCTGCCGGGCGTCGCCGGCCGGCGCATCGTGCTGCGCGGCGGCCGCCGCGACCTGCGCGACGAGCGACGTGAGCGCCGGGTCGATCGACACGGCGCGCGCGCGGTCGAACAGCCGCTGCGGCACCGCGAGCGACGCGGCGGGCAGGTCGATCACGAGCTGGCGATTGTCGCCGAGGCCCGCGTAGTCGTGGCGCGCGCCGGCCGGAATCAGCCAGGCCGCGTGCCGGTCGATGCGCTGGCCGATCCCGTCCACCGCCATCACCATCGCGCCATCGACGCCGAGCACGACCTGGTGGAAGTCGTGCACGTCCGACGCTTCGCTCGTGTCGTAGCGGCGCAGCGCGATGGCGGGGGAGGCGAGGCGTTCCATCGGACGGAAACGGCCGGGTGTGTCGTCAGACGTCGAGCAGTTCGACTTCGAACACGAGCGTCGCGTTCGGCGGAATCACGCCGCCTGCGCCGCGCGGGCCGTAGCCGAGTTGCGGCGGAATCGTCAGGCGACGCACGCCGCCGACCTTCATGCCCTGGACGCCTTCGTCCCAGCCCTTGATGACCATGCCGCCGCCGAGCACGAACGCGAACGGGTCGTTGCGGTCCTTGCTCGAATCGAATTTCTGACCGTCGGTCAGCCAGCCCGTGTAGTGGACGCTGACGGTCTTGCCGGCTTGCGCTTCCGTGCCGGTGCCTTCGGTCAGGTCTTCGTATTTGAGGCCCGATTCGGTCGTGATGACAGACATGACTTCTCCTGAAAGAGGGTTGCGTAAAACCGCTATTGTAGGCGAGCGGGCATCGGGTCGTCGCAGGTGGCCTGCGCATCGTCGAACGGGGGGCGGCGCGCGCGGCAGGCCGCCGTGCCCGCGATCGCCCGAAACGCAATTGGAACGCGCGTTTGAATTTTTCGCGGGCCGCGCGATCGAGGTTGCACCGTTCCGGTGCGCCATGCGTATGAATCGGTGCTGCCGATGCGATCCGCCGGCTGTCGGGCGGTCAGCGCCGGATGCCGCGAGACGCCCGCCGCACGGGGTTTTCCGGCCGGCAGCGGCGCGCGGCGCCGGGCGTCTCGAAACCGCTTTCGGTGAGCCCGTGCGTTCGAATCGGGTCGCGTCCAGGCGTCGTTCGAACGCCGCTTTTTCTGCCGTTTCGACCGTGCCCTGTTTGGAAGCGCGCATCTACCGCGCGGCTTGCGCGCGCCGGCGCGGTCGGCCTATCTTTACATCTGTCGATGTCAAGATTTTGGCGGTGCGCGATGTGCCGCCCGGGCCTGCGCCGGCTGCGTCGAACGATGCGCCGGGCCGCTCCGGAACCAGGAGAACCATGAACATGAAGTCAGCCGCTTTCGCTACCGCAGCCGGGATCATGCCGGTGCGCCGCGACCTGCGCTTTGACCTGCCGGTCGAACGCGCGAAGGACTGGCATGGCCTCGGGTCGCACGTGACCCATTTCTTCAACGCGCTGTCGCTGCTGTTTCCGGCCGGCGAGCGATTCTTCATGGATTCGGTGCGCAACTACCGCGACCGGATCGACGATGCCGTGCTGAAGCAGCAGGTGCTCGGCTTCATCGGCCAGGAGGCGATGCATACGCGCGAGCACATCGAATACAACGAGCTGATGCAGGCGAACCGCCTGCCCGCGCGCAAGCTCGACCGGCGCGTGTGGGCGGTGCTCGGCTTCATGAAGCGCAAGCTGCCGCAATCGGTGCAGCTCGCGCATACGGTTGCAGCGGAGCACTACACGGCGATGCTCGCCGACTGGCTGCTGCGCGACCCGACGCGCCTCGACGGTTCGGTCGAAGGCTACCGGCAGATGTGGATCTGGCACGCACTCGAGGAAACCGAGCACAAGGCCGTGTCGTTCGACGTGTGGAATGCCGCGATGAAGCCGGGGCTGCGCCGCTACCTGATCCGCATCGGCGTGTATCTGCTGACGACGCTGACGTTCTGGCCGACCGTGTTCCTGATGCACGCGACGCTGCTGTGGCGCGATCGCGGCGCCGGCCATCACGT
Source organism: Burkholderia pulmonis (assembly GCF_984667975.1). NCBI lineage: Bacteria > Pseudomonadati > Pseudomonadota > Betaproteobacteria > Burkholderiales > Burkholderiaceae > Burkholderia > Burkholderia pulmonis. The sequence goes on along the minus strand of NZ_OZ480187.1, from coordinate 2,411,509 downwards.
GCGCGGCATGCTGCGGATGATCGCGTTCCTGTACGGGCCGCGCCGCGGGCTGTTCCCGCGCATCGCCGGCGAATGGCTGAGCTTTTTCCGGCCGGGCTTCCACCCGTGGGATCACGACAATCACCATCATCTCGCGCGGGTCGATGCGCTGGCCGCCACGTACGGCGAGCACGGCGGCACGCCGGCCGGGCGCGGCCGCGCGAGCGCCCCGGCGCCGCTCGCATCGGGCCGCTGATACGCCGCGCCGCGCTGTCATGCGCGGCGTCGGGCGGCGCCTGTTGCGTTCCCGCATCAGCCGTCTTCTTCTGACGATTGACCGAGGTCAACCGGAAGCGGTCAAGCGGGCGCTCGCCTGCCTGGCCGGACGGCTGGACGCATGCGCCCCGGCAAGCCGATCCCGCGTGTCCCGCATCGCACGCAAACGCCGCGCGCCAGCACCGGCGCGGCTGTGCGCGGCGGGCGCCGGCCCGTTCCGGCGTCGCGTTGCCCCCGCCACCCGGATAACACCCATCTAGCCGCCGGCCTCACCCATCGCTATACCGTTGATGACAACGTCCACCTCACGCGCGATTCATGCGCAGGGGGATTTTATTCGGACGGAAATACGGCCAATATGTCGGTTCGATCGTGGTCCGTCGTACGCGGCGGCGAGCCGGCGCACGATACCAACGCCAAGCGGGGAACAACGATGGTTGCAAGGTCACCCGACGCAAACGGGCAGGCAGCGCCCGAGTTGACGGATGTCTCCGTCACCGCGCCCGAAGCCGGACGCAAGCTGTTCGTGATCATGCGCACGCCCGACGAGCCGTTGCTGGCGCAACTGCGCGGGCTCGGCTGGGAGATCGCGGTCGCGAAGACGGCCGGCGCCGCGCAGAACATGACCTCCGGCGTGAACGTTGCCGCCGGGCTGGTCGACTTCACCGGGTTCACGTCGCGCGATTATCCCGCGCTGAAGGCGTGCCTGAGCCAGCCGGCGATCGGCTGGATTTCCATCGCGCAGGCCGGCATCACGATCGGTCCCGCCGTGCGTGAACTGATCCGCAGCTATTGTTTCGATTACGTGACGCTGCCGCTGCCGTACGAATGGATTTCGCACGTGCTCGGCCATGCGCGCGGGATGGCCGCGCTCGATCGCGTCGACGGCGCCGCCTATGCGGCGTCGATCGGCGAACACGGGATGATCGGCAACTGCGAGGCGATGCAGCAGCTGTTCAGCACGATCCGCAAGGTCGCGAAGACGGACGCGAGCGTGTTCATCTCGGGCGAGTCGGGCACCGGCAAGGAACTGACCGCGCTCGCGATTCACGAGCGCTCCGGCCGTGGCAAGGGGCCGTTCGTCGCGATCAATTGCGGCGCGATTCCGCATCACCTGCTGCAGTCGGAACTGTTCGGTTATGAGCGCGGCGCGTTCACCGGCGCGAACCAGCGGCGCGCGGGCCGGATCGAATCGGCGAACGGCGGCACGCTGTTTCTCGACGAAATCGGCGACATGCCGGTCGAAAGCCAGGCGAGCCTGCTGCGCTTCCTGCAGGAAGGGAAGATCGAGCGGCTCGGCGGCCAGGAGTCGATCGCGGTCGACGTTCGGATCATCTCGGCCACGCACGTCGATCTCGACGGCGCGGTCGAGGCCGCGCGCTTCCGCGCCGACCTCTATCACCGCCTGTGCGTGCTGCGCATCCACGAGCCGCCGCTGCGCGCGCGCGGCAAGGACATCGACATCCTTGCGCACTATGTGCTGCAGAAATTCAAGGCCGACAGCGGCCGCAAGATCAGCGGCTTCACGTCGGCCGCGCTCGACGCGATGCGGCGCTACGAGTGGCCCGGCAACGTGCGCGAGCTGATCAACCGCGTGCGGCGTGCAATCGTGATGGCGGAGAGCCGGCTGCTGACGCCGCACGATCTCGGGCTCGACACGCCCGGTGAAACCGAACCCGTGACGCTCGAACAGGCGAGGGCGCTGGCCGAACGCACCGCGATCGAGAACGCGCTGCTGCGCAACGATCACCGGATCAACAAGGCCGCCGCCGAGCTCGGCATTTCGCGCGTGACGCTCTACCGGATGATGATCGAGCACGGGCTGAACGATCACGACAACAACGGCGGCAACGGGGACAGCGGCGGGCACGACGGTGCGCCGTCCGGCGACGCGGGGCATCAGCGGGTCGGCTGAGCGGAACCGGCTCAGCGATAGGTCCAGAGCCGGTGCAGCACGAACGTGACGGGCGGCACGCACAGCACGACCGCGACGATGCTCCACGCGCGTGCGAGCCCGAGCGCCTCGGTGCCGTGCGCAAGCAGCATCGTCGCGACGAGGCCGGCCGCCGCGACCGAGAGAAAGCGCACGAAGTTGCCCCACGTCACCGGCGACGAAAAACTCCACAGTGTGTTGGCGAGATACGAGAACGCGGTCGAGCAGACGAACGCGGTTGCATTCGCGACCACGGGTGTCGCGTCGAACAGTGCGAACATCGCGGCGGCGATCAGCGCATGCAGCACGGTCGAGCCGAGACCCGACACGCCGAAGCGGATCAGCCTGGCGCGCTCGGCGGCATAGAGGGTGCGGATCATCGTGGGCGGTCGTTCGGGCGGGGTGGCGGCGCGTGCAGCGGTGTCGCAGTATAGCCGCGCAAGCGGCCGGCCCCGTGCAGGCCGGCATGTAAAGCGCATGAAACATTTCGCATCGGCAACCGGCCGAATTTCCGCGATGAACCGGGTCAACCGGCCAGCATCCCGTCGGTAAAAATGCCGTGCTCCATTGTTCAGCCTTATCCCGCAAGGCGCTGCCGTCACGCGGCCGGCGCGTATCGCGCGCCGCATGTTTCAGTTTCGCAACTTCCGGCATTCCACCCCCGTTTTGCGCGACAGCAGGCCCGGTCAACCCCTTGTCGGGACGGGCTCGCACGAAGCTGGCCCGCTCCTTGCGAAGAGTGGCATGCGAGAGTCGACGACGCGAGGTCCGGCTCCGGTCCGGCAGCGAATGCAGCCAGGTCCGGTCAGGACGCAGTCCGCGGGGATGCGGCGGCGGAGCGCGGCGCAGCGGCCGCGTGACGGCGAGCACGGAACGTCGTCGCCTGATCGTCGGGGCACCGGTGTCGTCCGGTTGCCGGAACAAGCATCAGACTGACTACGGGGTAGAAAAATGATCGATCGCCACACGCCGCGGCAGGCAGGCCGCGATCGCAGTGATTCGGGACATCGCCGGTCGAGCGTCACACTGGCAGCCGGCCGCCATGCCTCGACAGGCCATCTCTCCGCGCCCGGTGCGAGGCGGATCCGGCTGGTTGCCGGTCATCCGCGCCGGGTCGGCACTTTCCTGCACGCCAACCCGATCCGCATGGGCATGTGCACACGGGCGCCGGTACCGCGACGCCCGATCTTCGCCTATTGACTCGAGCAGCACGACATCCGTTCGCGTCGTCCGTCGTTCCGTTGAACGATTGATATGCAATCCGAACGATGATCGACATGTCGCGCTGCGTGCGACGCAAGAGGCAAGCAGGCAAGCATTCGAGGCGACGGCGAACCGCGCGATGCCGTTGCCATCCGGTTGAAGGGGAGGGGCGGTCGGACGCGCGCGACGGGAGCAGTGCCCGTACGCGCGCGACGCCGTTTTTCAGCTGCCGTAGATGTCGAAGTCGAAGTACTTCGACGCGAGCCGCTTGTAGGTGCCGTCCTTGACCATGTCGACGATCGCGCGATCGATCTTCGCCTTCAGGTCGGTGTCCTCCTTGCGCAGCCCGATGCCGGCGCCGATGCCGAGCACCTTCTCGTCGACGAGCTCGGGCCCGACGAACGTGTAGTTCGCGCCGCGCGGTGATTTCAGGAAGCCGATCGCGGCCTGCACTTCATCCTGCAGCGCTGCGTCGAGGCGGCCCGACGTCAGGTCCGCATACACGCCGTCCTGGTTCTGGTACGACACGACGTTCGCGCCTTGCTTGCCCCAGTACGCCTTCGCATACGTTTCCTGCGTCGTGCCCTGCTCGACGCCGATCGATTTGCCCTTCAGCGATTCGGCCGTCGGCAGCAGCGGCGAACCCTTCTTCACGACGAGCCGCGTCGGCTGGTTGTAGATCTTCGTCGTGAAGCCGATCTGCTGCGCACGCTGCGGCGTGATCGACATCGACGACAGCACTGCGTCGAACTTCTTCGCCTTCAGCGCCGGGATCATCCCGTCGAAATCGTTCTCGAGCCACACGCACTTCGCCTTCAGGCGCGCGCAGATCTCGTTGCCGAGGTCGATGTCGAAACCGACGAGCTTGCCGTCGGGCGCCTTCGATTCGAACGGCGCGTAGCTGGCATCGGTGCCGAAGCGAAGCGTGGTCCAGTCCTTCGCGACGGCTGGGCCTGCGGATACCGCGAGCAGGGCGATCGAAACAGCGGCAATCAGTCTCTTCATGGTGCGTTCCTTGGCGTGGGGCATCCGGTTTCTGCGCGACACGGTTCCACGGACCCGCGCCGCGTCCCGACGCGGTGTCCGCACGGCCATTAACGCAGAAAATAAAATCAGAGTCCAGAATGGACAAAAAATATCGTTTCGCCGGGCACGTAGGCCGCTCAACGGGGGGGCGACCCTTGCAAAAATACCGAAATGGACTAATCTTGTTAGTAAATTCGTTTCGAGACTAACCGTCATGTCATACCCTGCCTACGAATCGCATTCCGCCTCGCCGCAGGCTTCGGTCGCGCAGATGTCGGCGGCCGGCCTGCGTGCGTTTTTCAACATCGCGCGCGACTGGGCGCTGACGATCGACGAGCAGATCGTGCTGCTCGGGTCGCCCGGCCGTTCGACGTTCTTCAAGTGGAAGGCCGTGCCGGAATCGGCGCGCCTGCCGCGCGATACGCTCGAGCGGCTATCGCTGCTGCTCGGCATCTACAAGGCGCTGCAGATCCTGCTGCCGCAGCCGGCCGCGGCCGACGCATGGGTCAAGCGGCCCAACGACGCGGCGCCGTTCGGCGGCCGGCGTGCACTCGACCGGATGCTCGCCGGCAACGTCGGCGATCTGGTCGCCGTCCGGCAATATCTCGACGCGATGCGGGGTGGCTGGGCGTGACGACATCGATCGAGACACAACAATGGCCCACGACCTCCGTCGACTGGGCTCCGGCCTACCGCGTGATCCCCACCCGTTTTCCAGCGATCAACCTGTTCGACCGCGTCGCGTCGGCGGACGATTTTGATGCGCTGTACGCGCTCGAATCGCTGACCAACGACCGCATCCGCAACGAAGTCGGCACGCTCGATCTCGTGCCGCCCGCCGAGCGTCGCTACGGGCAGGGCTGGGGGCCGATCATGGCCGCGTTCACGCACCTGAATCCGCTGGGCAGCCGCTTTTCCGACGGCAGCTACGGGGTGTTCTATTGCGCGCGCTCGCGCGACACGGCGATCGCCGAAACGCGCTATCACAGCGGGCTGTTCCTGGCTGCGACGAACGAGCCGCCGATGCGCCAGCAGATGCGGCTCTACACCGTGTTCGCGCAGGGCGACGTGGCCGACGTGCGTACGTGGCCGCAGCGCGATCCCGCTCTGCTGCATCCGCTCGACTACAGCGCGGGCCAGGCACTCGGCCGGGCGGTGCGCAACGCGGGCGGTGCGGGAATCGCCTATCCGTCGGTGCGCGACCCACGCGGCGAATGTCTCGCCGCGTTCCGCACGACGCTGCTGCGCGACTGCCAGCACGCGGCCTATCTGGAATACAACTGGAACGGTACGGGCATCGATGCGGTGTTCGAACTGAACCAGGTCGGTTAGCGTCCACGCGCTCGTCGGTGCATCGGTGCATCAGGGCAGCGGCCAGTCGCCCGCGTGGCGTTCGCGCGCTTCGGCCTGCGTCATCGACCACGTGCTGCCGGTGCGCGGCTCGGCGAGCGTGAGCCGCCCGGACGGCGCGAACGCCCCCGTATCGATGAACCATTGCGCGCCGATCCGCTGCGGCGCACGCACCGGCGTGTGCCCGGTGCAGGTCAGCGACAGCCCGGCCTGCCGCGCCGGGTCGGCGAGCCCCTGGACGAGATCGCGGCCCCAGATCAGCCGCTCGCGCACGTCGTGCGGATAGTTGCCGGTGTCGAGGTCGGCGTCCGAGCCGAAGAATTCCGCGTGCAGCACGTTGAAGCGCGCCGGTCCGTCGCCGATCACGCGCACGAGCGGCAGCGCGTCGACGCGCACCGCATGGGCGTGCAGCCGTTCCGGCGGCAGGTCGGCGCCCCAGTCGCCGCCGATCCCGCGCCAGGCGTCGGGCGACAGCTTGCCGCGCGCGACGAGGCTCAGCACTTCCTCGTGGTTGCCGCGTACGACGTGGCACCACGGGCGATCGAGCAGGTCGAGCGTGGTTTCGGAGGCCGGGCCGCGATCGACGAGATCGCCGACCGAGAACAGCCGGTCGCGGGCCGGATCGAAGCGGATGTCGCGCAGCAGCGCGCGCAGCACGTCCACGCAGCCGTGCAGGTCGCCGACGACGAAGTCGCGGCCGGCCGTGTTCGCCGGGTGGTGGCAGAGGGGGGCGGTGGCAGTCATCCCCCTATCTTAGGCGCTCGTGCCCATCGCCACGTCACGATGGAATGGCGATAATCGGGGCACGTTACCCGTCGGGCGGCGCTGCGGACCGTTCCGCGTGCCGGCCGAACCCTTTCCGTCCGCTTTCGGAATCACACGATGACGTTTTATCCGCAGGTATTACGCAACCGGCCGCGCATGGTCGCGGCGTTCGTCGCCGGCGTGCTGTGCGCGGTGTTGCTGCCGTTTCCGCTGCGTCCGGCCGTCCGGGCGCTGATCGGCTGGGATTGCGCGATCTGGCTGTATCTGGTGCTGATGTGGGTGCGCATGGTCACCGCGCATCATCACAAGGTGCGTGAAGTCGCGATCCGCGAGGACGAAAACGCGACGACCGTGCTGACCGTCGTGTGTTTCGCGACCGTCGCGAGCGTGGCGGCGATCGCGATCGAACTCGCGACCGCCAAGAGCGTGGGCTTCAGCGCGGGGCTCAGCCACTACGCGATCACGGGCGCGACGCTGTTCGGCGCGTGGTTCCTGATCCCGACGATCTTCACGCTGCACTATGCGCGGCTCTACTACGGCTCGCCGAGCAGCGACCGTGCGCTTCGTTTCCCGGACCGGAACCCCGAGCCCGATTACTGGGATTTCCTGTATTTCTCGTTCACGCTCGCGGTCGCGTCGCAGACGGCCGACGTGTCGCTGACCAGCCGCTCCGCGCGGCGCTCGGTGCTCGCGCAGTCGATCCTGTCGTTCTACTTCAACATGGCCGTGCTCGGGCTGTCGATCAACGTCGCGGCGGGGCTGCTGAGCTGACGCCGGTTACTTGAGCAGGTCGTACGGGCCGCCGCGTTCCAGCGCCCGCCGGTATGCGGGCCGCGCGTGGATCGTGTCGAGGAAGCGCGCGATCGCGGGATAGCGGCTGCCGCCGCCGCGCGCGGTCGCGGCTTCGAGCGGAAAGCTCATCTGGATGTCGGCCGCGCTGAAACTGTCGCCGACGAACCAGCCGGTGCGTGCCAGCGCACCGTCGACATGGCCGAGATGCAGCGCGATCTGCGGATCGACGAAACCCGACTGCAGCGTGTCCGCGATCTTGCGCGCGATCGGCCGCGCGAAGAACGGCATCGGCGCGTGCGCGATCCGCAGCGCGACGAGCTTGAGCAGCAGCGGCGGCATCGCCGACCCTTCCGCATAGTGAAGCCAGTACGTGTAGTCGTGCCGCTCGGGCGTGCCGGGAGGCGGCGCGAGGCGCCCGTTGCCGTAGCGTTCGACCAGGTATTCGATGATCGCGCCCGACTCGGCGAACGTGTGGCCGTCGTCGGTAACGACGGGCGACTTGCCGAGCGGATGGATCGCACGCAATTCGGGCGGTGCGAGCATCGTTTTCGGATCGCGTTCGTAGCGCACGATCTCGTACGGCACATCCAGTTCTTCGAGCAGCCAGAGCACGCGCTGCGAGCGCGAGTTGTTCAGGTGATGGACGGTGAGCATGTCGAGGCCGGAAAGAGGGCGGAAGCGACATCATACCCAGCGCATGTGGCGCGTACGCGAATCGCGTCGCGCGCCGTTCCGGGCCGCTTCGAACCGTTACGCCCGTCGTACCGCGATCCACGCGCCCCAGAACAGGCTCGCGAAAAAGCGCAGAGGCGCGTCGAAGCCCGCGTCGCGCAGCAGCGCGAACACGGCTTCCTCGGACGCGGGCGGATCGGCGCCCTGCAGGATCTTCGCGAGTTGCGCGCGCACGGCGTCGGGCGTGGCGCCCTTCATGCGCCAGCGTTGCTGCCACGCGTCGAGCAGGCGAGGGTGGTCCGCGTAGCGGCGATGGTTGCCGGCGAGCACGAGCGGCGCGCCGGGCTTCAGGCGCCGCGCGATCGCGTGCAGCAGCGCGGCCTTTGCCGCGTCGCCCGGTACGTGATGCAGCACGCCGATCAGCGTCGCGCCGTCGAACGCGGGTGCATCGGGCAACGCATCGACGCCGTTCTCGACGAACGCCGTCCGCGCGCCGAAGCCGGCGGCTTCGACGTTCGATCGCGCGAGCGCGAGCATCGGCGCGGACGGGTCGACGGCCGTGAACTGCCAGCCTGGTTCGAGCGCGGCCGCGACGCAGATTTCCTGTCCCGTGCCGCCTGCGCCCGCGACGAGGATCCGGGCATCGGCAGCGCCGATCGCCGACGCGAGCATGCACGCGGTGAGTTCGTGGCACGCATCGTAGCCGGCGAGCGCGATGCGCGATTGCTCGGCGTATTCGCGTGCGCGTGACGGATCGAATTTCGCGGCGCTGGCGGGAAGCGACATGGCAGTTTCCTTGGATCGGAGGGCGGACGACGCGTCCGCGAGCATCACGCAGAGCGTAGGGGCGCACGGCCCGCGCAACAAGGCGTGCAGTCATTCCGGTATGCCGACTACCCGACTCGGGCGACCCTGCCGGCGTGCCCGTTTTCCAGGGGTCGGTTCGCATTTAAAAATGCCGTATCAGGATGTATCGCGATGGCGAATCCGGCGCATACTCGTTTCTCTCCCCCCGCCTGGCCGTCGCATGCCGGGCCCCGATGCGCCGCGCCACGGGTGCGGCCATGCCGCTCGGTACGCACGAGGAGCGCATGATGTCCGATTGTCCGCACGATCCGTACGCGCAGCACTACATTCATTGTTTGCCGTTTGGCGCGCAGCCCTGTGGCGCGCTCTGCACGACACCGCGCACGCATTTCCGCGTGTGGGCGCCGGGCAGTACACAGGTTCAACTCGAACTCGATTCCGGTTCCGATCCGACGCTCGTCCCGATGGCGGCTGCCGGCCCGCACTGGTTCGAAGTGTTCGCCGACTGCGGCGCGGGGACGCGTTACCGCTATCGCCTCGACGATGCCGTGTCGATTCCCGATCCCGCGTCGCGCTCGCAACCCGAAGGGCTCAACGGCCCGAGCGAGGTCGTCGATCCACGTGCGTTCAAATGGCGCAATACGTTCTGGCACGGGCGCGCGTGGGAAGACATCGCGCTCTACGCGATTCGCCCGCACGCGGTGGGCGGTTTCGACGGCGTACGCCGCCGCCTGCCGCAGCTCGCGCGCCTCGGCGTGACCGCGCTGGAACTGCTCGCGTCGCCGCACGACAGCCTGCCGTTCGCGCCGCTGGCGGCCGAAGGCGGCCCCGACGCGCTGAAGGCGCTGATCGACGACGCGCACGGCCATGGTCTCGCGGTATTGCTGGAGCTCGACTACGCGCGCTTCGGCAGCGGCACCGATGCGCTGCGTCACTACGCGGCGCCGTTCTTCCATACGCGTGACGACCCGCTGCAGGCCGCGCCGCTGGCGCTCGATCATCCGGAGGTCTGCGATTTCTTCTGCGACAACGCGCTGTACTGGATCGACGAATACCGGTGCGACGGGCTGCGCCTGCGCGAAGCCGACCGGATCGGCGTGTCGTGGCTGCGCGAGATCGCGGATCGCGTGCGCGCGGCCGTGCCGGCCGACCGGCTGATTCACCTCGTGCTCGGCAGCGAGCGGCATCCGGTGCATCTCGCCGATACCCATTTCGACGCGCAGTGGAACGGGTGCGGCGAACGCGCGCTGCACCGGCTCACGGGGCGTGACACGTCGGCTCATGAAGGCATTTCCACGCACCAGTCGATCCACACGCTCGCCCGCGCGCTGACCGCGGCCGGCGCGGCGTTCCAGCCGGCGGCGTCCGGGGACGGCATGGCTGCCGACAGCGGGTTGTCGCTGACGTCGCTCGTGCTGTCCGACGGTGCCTGGCGCGACAGCGGCCAGGGCGAACACGGGCAGGCGGCTGGCCTGGCCGCGCTGGCGTTGTCGCTGCTCACGCCGCAGATCCCGCTGATCTTCGACGAAACCGCGCGCGACGCCGATCGTGCGCATTTCGTGCAGTCCGCGCTGGCGGTGCGCGCGAAGCTGATCGCGCCGCGGCTGTCCGATTGCCGGCCGCAGGAGGCCCGCGCGCTGAAGGCGGACGGCGACGGCGATGCCGACGCGCTGTTCGCGTCCTGGCGGCTCGCCGACGACGAAACGCTGACGATCGCGCTGAACCTGTCGCCCGATGCGGTGCCGTTCGATGCGCCGAGAGGGCGGGTCGTGTTCGAGACGCCGGCACGCGCACGCGACCGGGTCGATGAAAGGGAATTGCCGCCGTATTCGCTCGTCGCGTGGCTGACGGGCGACGTCAACCGCTATGCGCTGACGCACGACGCGCGTCGCATCGACGACGGCTCGTGGCGCGGGATGCGTCCGAACCTGAACGCGTGAGCGGATGAAAGTGTGACGGCCGGAAGGCCGGGCGCGGCGCGCCCGGCTGCGTTGCCGGCGTGCCCCGGATTACCAGAACCCGCGGATGCCCGCGATGCCGTGCGCGCCATGGCGGCGCGCATCGTCGAGGTGCGCGCGCGTCATGCCGCCGAGCGCGAACACGGGCATCGTGGCCTGCGCGGCCAGCGCGTCGAATTGCGTCCAGCCGAGCGTCGGCGCACCGGGGTGGCTGAGCGTCGGCAGGACGGGCGACAGCGTGACGAAATCCACGCCGGCGCGTGCGGCCAGCAGCAGGTCGTCAGGTGCATGACACGCGGCGGATACCCATCGGCCGGCCGGCAGCGGCCGCTGCGCGGCGGCGCGCAACGCGGTGCCGTCGAGATGCCAGCCGGCACCGTCGAGCCGCATCACGCCGGCTGTATCGATCGGGCCGTTCAGCATCAGGTGTGCGCCGGCCGCGTCGCAGCGCGCGAGCGCCGCGGCGGCGAGCGACGCGAACGCGGCTGCGTCGAGCGATTTCACGCGCAGTTGCACGAGCGTCTCGCCGCGCGCGAGCACGGCCGACAGCCGGTCGAGGAATGCCGCGCAATCGGCTGCCGACGCGGATGCCGGTTCCGGCGTGATCACGCAGCAGCGCGGCAGCGTCGCGTTCATCGCGCGCGGTAGCGGGCGGCCGTCATTCGTCGGCCTCTTTCGCGGTCTTCGGATACACGCGCACGAGCACGATGCGCGGCCCGTTCATCTTCTTCACGACGACGTCGAAGCGGTCGAACGACACGCGCTGGCCTTCGGTCGGCAGGTCGCTGAGTGCCTGGATCACGAGGCCGCCGACCGATTCCGCGCGGCCTTCGTCGATGTCGATGCCGAGCGCCTGCTCGAGCGACACGACGGGCAGGCTGCCCTTGCCCATCAGCGTGCCGTCGTCGAGGCGGCTCCAGTCGGCATCGCCCTGGCGGAACTCGTCGTGGATCTGGCCGACCAGCGCGCCGAGCAGGTTGTCGAGCGTCAGGAAGCCGATCGGCTTCTCGCCCTTGTTGCCGACCAGCGCGAAGTGCGGCGCACCCTTGCGGAAGCGGCGGAACAGGTCGAGCGCGGGCGTGTCGGGCTTCACGTACTGCACCGGACGGACGTAGTCGGACAGGTCCTCGAGCGCCGCGCCCGCATGACGCGCAAGCAGCAGGTCCTTCAGGTGGATCAGCCCGCTCACCTGTTCGCGCGACGCATCCTCGAACAGCGGATAGCGGCTGAAACGGTGGCGCGCGACGATCTCCATGTTGTCGGGCAGCGGCAGGTCGCGCCGCAGGCCGATCATTTCATGGGCCGGCCGCATCAGGTCCGACACGGTCATCGACGAGAAATCGAGCGAGTGCGCGAGCGTGTTCCACTCGTCGTTGCTGTACGTGCCGCGCGCCGGCTGTGCCGCATTGCCGGCCGTGCTGCGGCGGCTGCGCAGGATCAGCTTCAGTTCGTCGGTCGAGTAGTGCGCATCGCCGCCGTGGTCGGCCGACAGCCCCGCGAGCCGCAGCACCGCGTTGGCGCTGTTGTTGAGCACCCAGATCGCCGGATACATCGCCCAGTAGAACGCATACAGCGGCAGCGCGACCCACAGGCCGACCTTCTCCGACTGGCGGATCGCCATCGATTTCGGTGCCAGTTCGCCGACCACGATGTGCAGGAACGAGATCAGCGAGAACGCGAACACGAGCGAGATCAGGTGCACGACGCGTTCGGACTGTACGCCGATCAGGTCGAGCAGCGGGCCGATCAGCTGCGCGAACGCCGGTTCGCCGACCCAGCCGAGGCCGAGCGACGCGAGCGTGATGCCGAGCTGGCACGCGGATAGATACGCGTCGAGCCGGCCGTGCACGACGCCGAGGATGCGCCCGCGCAGGCCGTGCTTGCGGGCAAGGGTCTTGACGCGCGTCGCGCGCAGCTTGACGAGGCCGAATTCGGCTGCAACGAAGAACCCGTTGAGGGCCACCAGGAACAACGCGCCGATGAGCGCGAAGATCTGTAACAAAGAAACACTCCGGTTATGACAGGCCCATCAGTATAGAGCCAGAAAGGATTTTGTAATGTATCGGGCGGCCGATTGCTTACACCGGCGCCTCGCAGGGAATGGCGAACGTGATGGTGGCGGCCGCACCGTCGCTGAACGCGTCGTGCGCGAACGTGCCGCCGTGTGCGAGTGCGACGCGCTGACACAGCGCGAGCGCCCACGCGGTACGCTTTGCGTCGCGCTCGCGCAACATCTCGCGCCGGGCGAACGATTCGAATGCGTGCGGCTGTGCGGGATCGGCGAGCGCGTCGGCGTTCACGGTGCAGGTGGCGCGCGCGGTAAGCTGCGCGCCGTCGCGTGCGCACGCGAACGTGACGCGGCTACCGGCAGCGCTGGCTTCGACGGCCGTCGTCAGCATCGTCCACAGCGCCTGCGCGACGCGTTCGCGGTCGACGGTCAACGACGGCTCGCCGTCCGGCAGCGTCGCGTCGAGCACGACCTGCCGTGCGTCGGCGAGCGTCACGCGCACGAGCGCGATCGTGTCGTCGAGCAGCGCGCGCAGTGCGAACGGCTGCGGCTTGAGGGCGAGCGTGCGCGTTTCCGCGCGCGGCGCGTCGAGCGCGTCGTCGATCAGCGCGACCTGCTGGTCGATCCCGGTACGGATGCCCGCGAGCGCGCGCTGCAGGTTGGGGTCGGCGTTGGCGAGCTGGCGCTCGAGCACGTACGCCCAGCTGTGCATCGCGTTCAGCGGGCTGCGCAAGTCGTGCGATGCGGTGGAAAGTGCCTGGTCGCGCAGGAACAGTGCCGCCTGGGCAGCGTAGTGCGCTGCGCGTTCGCGCAGCAGGTCGGCGGCGGGATCGACGGAAGTGGACGTCACGGAGCTGGCCTGTCGGAAGCGGTGGGCGTGGAAGTCACGCGAACCGCCATTATAGGGACGGTGCGTGTCACGCCGGCAGCGCGTCCTCGTCCTTTTTCCGTGCGTCGCCGTTCGGCAGCAGCTGGCAGGCGAGCAGGCCGGCGAGCATCAGCGCGCAGCCGACGAGCGCGCGCAGCGTCAGCGTTTCGCCGAGCGCGGCCCAGCCGGCGATCGCCGCGAACACGCCTTCCATGCTGAAGATCACGGCCGCGTGCGCGGGCGCTGCGTCGCGTTGCGCGACGACCTGCAGCGTATAGCCGACGCCGACCGACAGCAGTCCGCCGTACAGCAGCGTCGGCAGCGCGCCGCGCAGCATCGCGACGCTGACCGGTTCGACGGCGAGGCCGACCGCGAGACACGCCACGCCGCACACGAGGAACTGCAGGAACGCGAGCACGAGCGGATCGTGGCGCTTCGCGAGATGGCCGACGGCCATCACGTGCGCGGCGATGATGACGGCGCCCGCGAGCTGGAACCAGTCGCCGTAGAGCACCGAGAAGTGCTCGTCGATGCTGAGGAAATACAGGCCGATCGCGGCCAGCAATGCGCCGAACCACGTGCCCGCGCCGATCCGGTGGCGGGCGAACACGCCCATCAGCGGCACGATCACGACGTACAGCGAGCTGATGAAGCCGGCGTTTGCGACCCGCGTGAACTGCAGGCCGAACTGCTGCAGCGAGATCGACACCGCGAGCAGCCCGCCGAGCGCGAGGCCCGGCAGCAGCAGCGCCGGTTCGCGGCGGATCGCCGCGAGCTGCGCGCGCGACGCGGTGTTGAAGCTCAGCAGCGGCACCAGCACGAGCGCGCCGAGCAGGAAGCGCAGCCCGGTGAACAGGAACGGCCCGATCACGTCGAGGCTCAGGCGTTGCGCGACGAAAGCCGAGCCCCAGATCGCGGCGGCGGCGAGCATCAGCAGGTTGGCGCGGAGGTGCTGGCGGGCTTCGGGTTTCATCGGAATTCTTCTGGAGATTGCTGGCGGCGAAACCCGTTAGTTTACGCCGAGATTGCAAGGCTGTCGGCAAACCTGCGCAGCGCGGCGGCGGCCCGGGCGTCGCGTACGCGCGAATACAGCACGACCTGCGATTGCGGCAGCGGCGGCAGCCCGAATTTCGCGCCGACGTCGACCAGGGTGCGCGGTGCGACGCGCCGCGCGAGCGGGCAGACCGCGAGCCCCGCGGCGGCGGCGGCCGTGACCGCCGCGACCCCGCCGCCGATGAAGCGCTCGCGCCACGGCTGCGCTGCGCGGTCGAGTGCGCGCAGTGCGGCGGCCCGTACGCCGCACGGGCCGGCCAGTACCGCGAGCGGCAGCGGCTCGCCCGCGCGCGGTGCCCAGTCGGGTGCGGCGAGCCACGCCAGCGGCTCGGTGAACAGCAGCGTGGCGTCGTCGCGTGGCGGATCCTCGCCCGGCTCGTGCCGCACGATCACGGCGTCGAGCCGGCGCTCGTCGTATTGCGCGAGCAGGTTCGTCGACGTCCCGAGATGCATTTCCAGCGACAGCCCGGGATCCTGCCGGTGCAGGCTCGTCAGCACGGCCGGCAGGTCGGGCACCGCCACGTGCTCGCTGACGCCGAGCGACAGGCGGACCGTGCCGGCCGAGATCGCCCCGAGCGCGTGCTCGTGCGCATCGAGCAGCGCGCGGGCGGCCGGCAGGAAATTCTCGCCGTCGGCGGCCAGCTTGACGACGCGCGGCGTACGCGCAAGCAGCGGCTTGCCGAGATGGGCCTCCAGCCGCTTCAGCTTCAGGCTGACGGCCGATTGCGTGGTGCCGAGCGCGTCGGCGGCGCGCGTGAAGCTGGCGAGATCGGCGACCAGCACGAACGCGCGAACGGCATCGAGATCGAGTACTTTCATTTCAAATGAAAATGAATGAAATATTAATCAATGACTGTTCATTATAGATCGGCGGGCCTAACCTGACGCTGCGTTTCCGTTCTTCCACGTTACCCACCGACAGGAGCAGGACCATGCCATTCACCCGTATCGCAGTGCGAGAAGGCAAACCGGCCGCCTACCGCGCGGCCCTCGTCGACGGTGTGCACCGCGCGCTGATGCACACGTTCAACGTGCCCGAGGACGACATCTTCATGGTCGTCACCGAGCATGCGGCCGAAAACTTCGTGTACGGCCGCCATTACCTCGATATCGAACGCAGCGACGATCTCGTGATGATCCAGATCACCGCGAACAACACGCGGACGCTCGAGCAGAAGCGGGCGCTGTACCGGGCGATCGCCGAGAACCTCGAGCAGCAGCCGGGTGTGCGGCAGCAGGACGTATTCATCAGTCTCGTCGAGGTGCTGAAGGAGGACTGGTCGTTCGGCAACGGCCTCGCGCAATACGCCGTTTGACCTGCGACAGGGCGACGGGGCCGGATCGTCGCCGACGCGTTTTTGCGACGTGTACTATGGAAGCTGCTTCACGGGCGACGCCGGCGCGGTCGATGCGCCGGCGATCCTTCATGTGCAGGAGCTTCCATGTCGCGTGTGCTGGAAATCGTGTTGTCGCTGTCGCTGGAAGGGTGGCCGGTCAAGGCTGCAAGTCGCGCTCGCGGCGCGCAGCGCGATTTCGGCGCCGAACTCGTGCGCGCGTGGCGGATCTGCCCGCAGGTGCGGATGCGGCGCGGCCATGAGCGCGTGACGATCGAGCCGTGCCAGATCGAGGAAGCCGAGCCGAGCCCCGGCGCAAGCTGGTGGACCTGGGTCGAATCGAATGCGCATGGCAGGCGGGTCGTCGCGTCGCGTACGAAGGCATTCGCGCCCGGTGTGACGGAGCGCGAGCTGTTCGATGCGGAGCATGCGGGCATCGTCGTCGCGATGCCGCTGCCGCTACCTGTAGCGGGGGCCGCGACCGATGCCGGTGCGCCGACTGCCGAAGTCGACGGCTTCGCACCCGACACCGCCGATGCGCCGCCCGACGTGTCGGCATCGCGCGTCGTCAGCGAACGGCGGCGCGGGCGATGGGCCGACGACAGCGGCGTCGTGGTCGAAATGACGCTCGACGACATCACGGTGCACGGCGGCGGCGAGCCGCCGCGCCGCTTCGTCGAGCTGCGTCTTGCCGCACCCGACTGGGAAACCGTTCCCGCACGCACGGCGGCGCTGCATGCGCTGTTCGCCTCGGCGCGCGAACTGAGCGGCGCGTGGCCCGCCTTCGTGCAACTGACGAGCGTGATCGATCGCGTCTGTGCGGGCGGGCCGCTGGCCGCCGGGCTGGTGAAGGCGCAGCTCGTCGACCTGACCGGTATCCGCACGCAGCGCGCCGCGCTGTTCGCGCTGTCCGGCGACATCACCGCGCAATGGCTCGGCAACGAGGGCGGCGTACTCGATCGCGACGATCCCGAATTCGTGCACCAGATGCGCGTCGCGCTGCGCCGCCTGCGCACGCTGATGCGCTTCTTCCCGCTCTTCACCGACCGCGCATGGCAGGACACGCTCGGCGTCGACCTGCGCTGGCTCGCCGCGCTGCTCGGCACGGTGCGCGACTGGGACGTGTTCTCGACCGAGAGCCTGCCCGCGCTGATCGCGGCCGACGGCGGTGACGGCGACTGGGACGGCACGCTCGACGCTGCCCGCGCGCAGTCGATGGCCGCGCGCGTCGAGCTGCGGCAGGCACTGCATTCGGCACGCTATGCGCGGCTGACGCTCGGCTGGCTCGAATGGCTGGGCACGCTCGCGCTGCCGGCGGCCGAAGGCGACGACGCGCCGTCGCTGCGGCGTCACGCAACCAAGCGCGTGCGAAGGCTGTTCGGCGATCTCTACGCATCGCCGTCGCTCACGTCGCTCGATACGGCCGCGCGCCATCAGGTGCGTATCGACGCGAAGCGGCTGCGTTACGCACTCGAATTCTTCGCGTCGCTGGCGTCGCGCCGCACGCGCAACGAGACGGTCAAGACGCTCACGCGCGTGCAGGGCGTGCTCGGTGAAGCGAACGACACGATGGTCGCGCTGCAACATCTCGAGCAACTGGCGGCCCCGCCGTACCAGCTCGGTTTCGTACGCGGTTACGGCGCCGCGCTCGAACAGCGCGCGGCACGCGACGCCGAGACGCTGCTGGCCAGCCTGCGCCCGCCGAAGCTCGACGGCAAGCCGGGCTGACCGGCGCGCTGACTATAATGGCCGCCCGTTTCCCGCACGCATGCCGATGACCGACACACCGCATTCTTCTTCGTCCTCCGAACCGCTCGAACTGGGCGGCGAGCTGTGGTTGCGCGCCGGCGAGCGGACACTCGGCGGCGCGATGCGCATCGCGCTGCTCGCGGCGATCGGCGACACCGGCTCGATCACGCGTGCGGCGAAGGCCGTCGGCCTCAGCTACAAGGCCGCATGGGACGCCGTCGACACGATGAACAACCTCGCCGGCGAACCGCTCGTCGCGCGTTCGACGGGCGGCAAGGGCGGCGGCGGCACGACGCTGACGCCGCGCGCGACGTCGCTGATTGCCGCATTCCGCACGATCGAGCGCGAGCATCGCCGCTTCATCGAGGCCGCGAGCGCGGCCGTTGCCGGCTTCGACGTCGACTGGGCGCTGATCGGCCGGATCGGGATGAAGACCAGCGCGCGCAACCAGTTGTTCGGCAAGGTCGCGTCGATCGTGCGCGGTACCGTCAACGACGAGGTGACGCTCGCGCTGCCGGGCGGGCAAGCGGTCGTCGCGGTGCTCACGCACGAAAGCGCCGATGCGCTCGGCCTGCGGGAAGGGGCGGACGCCTGTGCGCTGGTGAAGGCGTCGTGGGTCGTGCTTGCGGTCGGCGATGACGGTGCCGACCTGAAGGTATCCGCGCGTAACCGGCTGCGCGGCAGCGTGGACGCCGTGACGGCGGGCGCGGTGAACAGCGAGGTGACGCTGGCGCTGGATGGCGGCGGGACGCTGACGGCCGTCGTGACCAACGAAAGCGTCGATGCGCTGCAACTCGACGCCGGCCGGCGGGCGACCGCGCTGTTCAAGGCGTCGAGCGTGATTCTGGCGGTGACGGGCTGACGAAGCCGGCCGGGCGGCGCGGATGCGTTTCCGCGAGCGTGGGGGGACGGAGCGAAGCCGGTATCGCACGGGCTCTGCGCGGCACCGGCTTCGTTTCCGTTTTCAGCGTATGCCGCGACAAGCGGCTTCTCTCAGGCGTCCACGGGACTGCCACGACCACGGCCTCGCGCGCTCATGCGACGCGCGTCGGCCACTCGGCGTGCGGCGGGGTCGCCTGCACGCGTCCTTCGCTCAACTGCACGACCTGGTCGCCGAATGCGGCGACGTCGTCGGGATCGTGCGAGATCAGCACCATCGGGATGTCGAGCCGCGCCTGCAACTCGGCGAGTTCATGACGCATGCGCTGGCGCATCGCGCCGTCGAGCGCCGCGAACGGTTCGTCCAGCAGCAGGATCCGCGGTTGCGCGACCAGCGCACGTGCGAGTGCGACGCGCTGCTTCTGCCCGCCGGACAGTTGCGACGGATACTGCCCGGCGAGCGCTTCGAGGTCGAATGCGCGCAGCCAGTACGCGACTTCGGGCGGGACCGTCTTCGCGCGCGGGTTGCGCAGCCCCGGCGTGAGCCCGAACGCGATGTTCTGGCGCACGTTCAGATGCGGAAACAGCGCGTAGTCCTGGAACAGGTAGGCGACACGGCGTTCGCGGGTCGGTACGTCGATGCGGCGCGCGGCGTCGAACAGCGTTTCGCCGTTCAGCGTGATCGAGCCTTCGTCGGGCGACATCAGGCCGGCAATCGCCTGCAGCGTCATGCTCTTGCCCGCGCCGGACGGCCCGAACAGCACGACGCGCTGCGTCGTCGCCGCGAACGACATGTCGAGCGTGAAGTGGCGCTCGGCGTTTGCGTAGGTCTTGCGGATGTCGACGACGAGGCTCATGCGGGCCTCCGTCGCGGCAACCAGGCTGCCGCACGGGCGGCACGATACGGACAAGTCGGGCGCTTCATGTCAGCTGGCTCCGCCGGGCACGCGACGGCACGAGCCAGCCGGTCGCGAGCAGCACGAGCACGCAGGTGATCGACGTCACCAGCACGAGGAAGTTGGCGGTGTTGTCGTCGCCGGCCTGCACGGCCGCGTAGATCGCGACCGACAGCGTCTGCGTGCGGCCGGGCAGATTGCCGGCGATCATCAGCGTCGCGCCGAACTCGCCGAGCGCGCGTGCAAAGGCGAGCAGCGCGCCCGCGAGGATCCCGCGCGTGGCGAGCGGCAGCGTCACGCGGAAGAACACCGCAACTTCACCGAGCCCGAGCGTGCGCGCCGCGCGCTCGAGATGCGGATCGACGCCTTCGAACGCTGCCCGCGCCGATTTCAGAATCAACGGAAACGCGACGACCATCGACGCGATCACCGCGCCCTGCCACGTGAACACGAGCTCGATGCCGAGCTTGTCGAGCCACGCGCCGAACACGCCACGCCGGCCGAGCAGCACGAGCAGGT
The DNA here is from genome assembly GCF_984667975.1 of Burkholderia pulmonis. Lineage (NCBI taxonomy): Bacteria > Pseudomonadati > Pseudomonadota > Betaproteobacteria > Burkholderiales > Burkholderiaceae > Burkholderia > Burkholderia pulmonis. Next base: position 2,391,442 of record NZ_OZ480187.1, on the reverse strand, counting down.
AATAGCCGAGCACCGTCGGCGGCAGCACGAGCGGCAGCGTCAGGATGGAATCGACGAGATCGCGCAGCGGCGAGCGCCAGCGCGCGAGCATGAACGCGGCCGCGACGCCGAGCACGATGTCGAGCGCGGTCGCCCAGCCGGCGACCTTCAGCGACAACAGCAGCGGTACCCAGGCGTCTTGCATCGCGTGACGCTCACTTGCCCGCGGGCTTGAAGCCGAACGTCGACAGCACGGCCTGGCCCTGCGGCGACGCGACGAAGTCGATGAACGACTGCGCCTGCGCGGCGTGGCGGCTGTCCTTGACCACGGCGATCGGGTAGGTGATGGTCGTCTTGGTCGGCACCGTCAGCGCGATCTTCACGCGGCCCGGCATGATCGCGGCATCGGTGCCGAACACGAAGCCCGCGTCGACTTCGCCGCGCGCGACGTAGTCGAGGCTCTGGCGTACGTTGGCGGCCAGCACGCCTTTCGCGCTGACCGCATCCCACACGCCGGCCGCGCGCAGCGCGCCTTCGGTGTAGCGGCCGACCGGCACCGAAGCCGGGTCGCCGTACGCAATGCGCTTCACGCCGGGCGCCGTCAGGTCGTTCAGCGACGTCGGTGCGGCCGTATGGCTGTCCGCCGGCACGATCAGCACGAGCGAGTTCGCCGCGAAATCGCGGCGCGTGCCGGGCACGATCACCTTTTCGTCAACCGCGCGATCCATCGCCTTCTGGTCGGCCGATGCGAACACGTCGGCCGGCGCACCCTTCGCGATCTGCTGCATCAGCACGTCCGACGCGCCGAAGTTGAACAGCACCTTGGTGTCCGGGTGCTGCTTCTCGTACGCGTCGCCGACGGCCTTGAACGCATTCGTCAGGCTGGCGGCGGCCGACACGACCAGTTCGTCGGCGGCGGAAGCGGGCGCGCTGAACGCGATACCGGCCGCGGCAAGCGTGGCGATCGGCAGCAGGCGGAGCAGGGTGCGGCGAAGCGGACGGACGGTTGAGCGCATGGTGGATTCGTTTTGGTTGGGTGGAAACCGTAATCGTAATATAGGGCGGGTTATAACGCTCGACATACCGCTCATGCGGCGGTGCGCATGAAATGGTCAGACCTGAAAGGGTGCGAGGGTGACGGCCGGGCGGCCCGTCACGTGCGGAGCGTGTGCGTCGACGATTCGGTGCGCTGCAGCGACGACGGTTGCGACGCGGGATGGTAGTTCGGGTTGGCCTTCCAGCGTGCACGGACGAACGGGCGCTCGTGCCCCGACAGTTGCAGCGCGACCTTGGTGACCCAGCGATGCGACGGCACCGTGATGCCGTGCAGCGCGACGGTAACGAGCGCGAGGCTCGCGACGACCGCCGGCACCGACCAGCGGTGCGGCACCGCGCGCCACGAGCCGGCGATGAACGCGAGCGCAGCGATCGCGCCGACGATGCAGCCGGTGATCGATTCGGACGGCGAATGCGCGTCGAGCGCGACGCGCGACACGCCCACCGCGATGCCGGCCGCGAGCCCGAGCGCGATGCCGGCGATCCGCACCGGCGCGCGCGTGCGGATCAGCGCGAGGAAGATCGCGACCGGATACACCGACGTCGACAGCATCGCATGGCCGCTGAACCCGGTGAAATCCCACGCGCGGATGCCGATGCCCCAGCCGAGGAATGCGATCTTCGTGAGCGCGACCACGCCGATCGCGGCGGCGAGCACGCCGAGCCACGCGGCCGCACGCTGCCACGAGTAACCGAGCGCGAGCCAGATGGCAATCGTGATCGCGAGCGGCAGGGTCAGGCCGGCGCCGCCGAACGCGGTGATCATGATCCACAGGTGAGACGACAGGTCGAACATCGGGAAGGGGGCGAACGAAGGCGGGGGGAATGCTTAAATCAACGCGCGAGCCGGAAAGAACGACTACAACGGATACAAGCGGCGAAACCCCAGTATAGCGCCGCGTATGCATGAGGCCCGCTTTTTGCGCCGCCGGGAACTATCGGCGTGCAGGAAAAATCCCAGAAACAATGTTATGGTGCATTGCACAAAGTCGAACGATGCATCCGTTGTGGCGCCTTCATGGCGCCCCTATTTTTCCTGACTGCGAGCCCGATCGATGACCAAAAGTCTGACCAAGGTGTGGCTGGGCGGCATGAAACGCATGCTGTCTCCGGCCGCCAAGCGCGCGACGCGCGATGCGCAGCGCATCACGCGCGACGCACTCGAGGCTGCGGCCTCTCCCGCCGTATCCGATCTGTCCCCGCCGCGCGAATCGCGTGTGCGCCCCCGTGCCGCCGCGTGGGCGGCGGGCGAGTGGACGCGCGGCGAACATCCGATGGCGCCCGCGCTCGGGCGCCTCGTCCAGAATCTCGCGTACGGCCTGTACGTGCCGCCCGGCCGCCGGCGCGGCGCGATGCCGCTCGTCGTGATGCTGCACGGCTGTCAGCAGTCCGTCGACGAATTCGTGCAGGGCACGCGGATGAACCTGCTGGCAGACAAGCACGGTTTCGCGGTGCTGTATCCGGAACAGTCGCTGCGCGCACACGCACACGGCTGCTGGCACTGGTATGACGATACCGACCGTGCGGGCCGCGGCGAGGCGAACGCGGTGGCGTCGCTGGTCGATGCACTCGTCGACGAATACGGCTTCGACGCATCGCGCGTCTACGTTGCGGGGCTGTCGGCCGGCGCGGGTCTCGCGTCGCTTCTTGCACTGCACCATCCGGACCGCTTCGCAGCCGTCGCGCTGCACTCCGGCCCCGCGTTCGGCGAGGCGAATTCCGGCATCGCCGCGATGGACGTGATGCGGCGCGGCCTGCGACAGAACCCGGCCGCAGCGGTCGATGCACTGGTCGATGCCGCAGCGTATCCGGGCATGCCCGCGCTGATCGTCCAGGGCGACGGCGACCACGTCGTCGCGCCGAAGAATGCCGACCAGCTGACCGTACAGTTCATGCGCCTGAACGGGCTGGCCGACGCCCGCGGCGCGCTGCGCGGCGGCGAGCGCGTCGAGACGCGCGAAGCGGGGGCGCAGATCACCGATGTCTGCCGCGACGGCGAGCCGGTCGTCCGGCTTTGTCACGTGAAAGGGCTCGATCACTCGTGGGCCGGCGGCGACGAAGCCGTACCGTTTCATGCGGCGGTCGGCCCCGATGCGAGTGCGATGATCTGGGCTTTTTTCGAAACCAATCGTCGCACTGTGGCGGCCGAACGACGCACGGTTTGATCGATGCTGGCCAAGATCTAGGGTTTTCCCTATAATAAGTGGAAACCCTAGTCAAAGACCTTTGCGAGATCGAACATGTACCTGCTGAGCCACCTCTTCCTGATGCTGACCAAGAACGCTGAAAAGGCCTCGAAAGAGCGCGCCGAGGCGTACCTGGCCGACGCCACCGATATCTATGATCTCGAATTCCGCATGCGCAAGATCGATCGCGAAGCGGCGATGAACCGCCCGTACTCGATCGGCGCGCGCTAAGCAGCGCACGCGGGCCTGTGGGCCCGCGGTTTCGTCGAATCGCGCAAAAGGGCGCGTGCGGCATGTAGCCGCACGCGCCCTTTTTGCATTCGCGGCCCGGCGTCGGGTCAGACGACCGTCAGGCGCACCGGCACGTTGTTGCGCGTGGCGTTCGAATACGGGCACACGTGGTGGGCCTTTTCGACCAGCGCCTGTGCATCGGCCTTGTCGAGCCCCGGCAGCGAGACACGCAGTTCGACGTCGAGCCCGAAGCCGCCTGCGTCGTTCGGGCCGATGCCCACTTCCGCCGTGACCTGCGTATCCGCCGGCAGCGCCTGCTTGTTCTGGCCGGCGACGAATTTCATCGCGCTCAGGAAGCAGGCCGAGTAACCTGCCGCAAACAGTTGCTCCGGATTCGTGCCTTCCGCGCCCGTGCCGCCGAGTTCGCGCGGCGCGGCCAGCTTCACGTCCAGCTTGTTGTCGGCGGATACCGCGCGGCCGTCGCGGCCGCCCGTGCTCGTGGCGCTGGTCTTGTACAGAATGTTCATCGTGCAGCTCCTGTCGGGAAAAGGGGAAAAGCGGTCCGGTCAAACGGGATGTCGCCGGCCACGAATAAAATATAGAACACAAATCATTAGTGTGCAAATGAAATTTTGAAGAAAAGGCCCGGCAGTACCGGGCCGGTCGATCGGCGCTCGCGCGTCAGCGTTCGTTGGCGGCCGACAGCGCGTCGCGCAGTTGCTGGAGATCGGCGCGCAACCTGACCAGGAACTCGGGCGTTTGCTGCATCGCGCAAAAGAGATCGGCGGGCACCGAGCGCGCGCGATCCTTCAGTGCACGGCCTTCCGGCGTCACGCGGACATTCACGACGCGTTCGTCGGTCTCGCTGCGCACGCGCTCGACGTAGCCGAGCGCTTCCAGCCGCTTGAGCAGCGGTGTGACCGTGGCCGGGTCGAGGTCGAGCCGCGCGGCGATGTCCTTCACCGCGATGTCGTCGCGTTCCCACAGCACGAGCATCGCGAGATATTGGGGATAGGTCAGCGACAGCTTGTCGAGCAGCGGCTTGTACGCCTTCGTCATCGCGTGCGAAGTCGAGTAGAGCGCGAAGCACAGTTGCTCGTCGAGCGTCTGGGGCAGTGCGGGTGGGCGGTCCATGATCCGGAGGGCGCGATGAACGCGCGAACAATTTGTACACAAATTATTTTGCGCGCAAAAGACCGGGTTGAACAGGGGCGCTCGGCGAGGGGCTGCCGACGGCTGAGGCGGGAAAGGGGGGCGAAAGCGCACCGGGCGGCAACCCGGCGCGGGGAACGGCTTGATGGCCGGCGGCGCGCGCCGGCGGGGACGATCAGCGGCCCGACAGGGTCGTCGTTGCGCCGGGTTCCTGCACGCCGAAGCAGCCGCGATAGGTCGCGTAGAACGAGCAGTACAGCATCGTGACGATGATGATCGTCACCGGCATCATGATCGTCAGCGCATACGCGCCGGCGCCGAGCGCCTGCAGCAGCAGCGACAGCGCGAGCGACGTGCCGAGCGCGACGCCGAACCACAGCACGCCGTACACGAAGAACGCACCGCGGTTGCGCCAGCAGCTGACGACGCTGAAGAACAGCGCCTTCGCGGGCGGGACGTCGTGCCACGCGACCAGCACCGGCGCGAACCAGAACAGCATCGCGACCGGCAGGTAGAGCAGCGTCGCGAAGAACAGCGCGCCGAGCGTGCCTTGCGCGGCGAGCGCTTCCGGTGTCGTGCTCGCTTCGTCGGCCGCGCCCATCATCACGTGGAACAGCGCGCCGCCGTCGACGAACGACGAGGCGGCGAACACCAGCACCATCGCCGCGACGTAGATCACGCCGAGCACGAGCAGCCGCTGGGTTGCGACGGTGCCGTACGAGCGGAAGCCGTCGACGAGGATCGTCGGCATCACGGTCTTGCCGGCCACCGTGTCGCGGCACGCGGCCATGAAGCCGACCGCGATGCCGGGAATGAACACCAGCGGCAGCGCCGAGCCGATCACGGGCACCATCGACACCAGCGTAATGGCGAGCAGGTACGTGAAGAACAGCGTGATGAACGCCAGCGGATTCCGGCGGAACAGCCAGATGCCTTGACGGAACCAGACATAGCCCGTTTTAGCGGGCACTTCGATCAGTTGCATGCGGTTTGGATCTCGGGAAGCGCGGGCGTATGCGCGATACGCTCACGCAGGATGCGTTCGAAATGGCCGGGGTCGTGCGGCTTGAGCATCTCGGCCGCGCGCGGCAGGTAGAAGTCGTACAGGCGCGACACCCAGAAGCGGTACGCGCCCGCGCGCAGCATGTCGCTCCAGTGGCGGCGCTCCTCGGCCGTGAACGGCCGGACCGTCTGGTACGCGCGCAGCAGCGCGTCGGCGCGGGCGACGTCGAGCACGCCGGTCGCGAGGTCGACGCACCAGTCGTTGACGGTCACGGCGACGTCGAACAGCCACTTGTCGCAGCCCGCGAAATAGAAGTCGAAGAAGCCGCCGAGCCGTACCGCGTGGCCGGTGCCGGGCGCCGCGTGCGCGAACAGCACGTTGTCGCGGAACAGGTCGCAATGGCACGGACCGGCCGGCAGCGCCGCGTAGTCGTCCGACGCGAAGAAGCTGGCCTGGTGTGCGAGCTCGCCCTCGAGCAGCGCGCGTTGCGCGTCCGAGATGAACGGCACGATCGCCGGCACGTTTTCCTGCCACCACGGCAGGCTGCGCAGGTTCGGCTGGTTGCGCGGATAGTCGCGCCCCGCGAGATGCAGGCGCGCGAGCATCTGCCCGACCTCGATGCAGTGTTCGACCCCCGGCGCGAGTTCCGCCGCGCCGTCGAGCTTCGTGACGATCGCGGCCGGTTTGCCGTGCAATTCGCCGAACAGCGCGCCGTCGTCGCGCGGAACCGGATCCGGCACCGGCACGCCGTGGCCGGCCAGATGGCGCATCAGGTCGAGGTAGAACGGCAATTGCTGCGCCGACAGCTTTTCGAAGATCGTGAGGACGTATTCGCCGCGCGTCGTCGTCAGGAAGAAATTGCTGTTTTCGATACCGGACGGAATGCCGCGGAACGCAAGCACGTCGCCCAGTTCGTAGTGGCGCATCCATTGCGCGAGATCGGAGTCGGAAACAGCGGTGAAAACGGCCATGCGGGATGCGTCAGGTCAGGGTGTCGGCACGCGGGCGGCGTGCATCGCGACAGCAGGTAAAGGGGCGGCGCGGCGCGATCGACGCGCCACGCCACGGAATCAGTAGCGCAGGTTCAGCGACGGCAGGCGCGTGATCGGGATGCCCGCGTCGTGCGGCTTCGGCGACGTGTCGGGCGTCGAGCTCATCTGGTAGCGCGTGCCGAAGTTCGACTTCACGTCGATCTCGACCGGTTTGCCGCGGTCGCGGTACTCGGTGATTTCGGTGCCGTTCTTGCTCTTTTCGTGGAAGCTCGGTGTGCGGCGGATGTCCGCGAAGTCGACTTTCGACGTGACTTCGGCGCCCGGCCGGTTGATCTGGCGGAGATCGGGCAGGCCGGCGGCTTCGTTGGCCTTGGCCTGCGCGTCGGCGTCAGGCGTGCCGCCGGCGGCGTAAGCGGCGGCGCTGGCGGCGGCAAACACGGCGGCAGCGGCGACGAGAATGAGCGGCTTCATGATGAGTCTCCAGTGAACTTACCGATTTTAGCAAATACTGCGCACCATCCGGCCCTTGCGTGCGCAGGGGCGGCCATAAGCGTGGCCGGGTTCCGTGGTAATGTCGTTCGATCAGACGAGGTGATGAAAATGAAGAACGATTTGAGCCGCCGGCACCGTGTGCTGTCGCCCGAAAGCCCGTCCGTCGAGGCTTTCGACGATCCGATCGCCGCCGTTGCGCGGCTGTCCGCCATTTACGACACGAATACGGGCTTCCTGCGCGACGCGTTCGCACGCTATCGCCGCCATGAGCCGATTACCGAGCACGTGCGCGCCTGCTATCCGTTCGTGCGGATCCGCACCGACGTCAACACGCACGTCGATTCGCGCCGCTCGTACGGTTTCGTCGCGGGCCCCGGCGTATTCGAGACGACGGTCACGCGCCCCGATCTCTTCGCGAACTACTACCGCGAGCAGTTGCGCCTGCTGTCGAAGAACCACCATGTGAAGATCGAGATCGGCGTGTCGTCGCAGCCGATTCCGATCCATTTCGCGTTTCCGGAAGGTATCCATCTCGAGGGCGAACTCGATCGCGAGCGTCTGCTCGCGATGCGCGACATCTTCGATACGCCCGACCTGTCGTATCTCGACGACCGCATCGTCAACGGCACATTCGAGCCGGCGCCGGGCGAGCCGCATCCGCTCGCGCTGTTCACGGCCGCGCGCGTCGACTTCTCGCTGCACCGGCTGCGCCACTACACGGCAACGTCGCCCACGCATTTCCAGAACTACGTGCTCTACACGAACTACCAGTTCTACATCGACGAGTTCGTGAAGCTCGGCCGCACGGTGATGACGGAGAGCGACGATCCGGAAGTGCGCGCGTACCGCAGCCAGTACAGCTCGTTCGTCGAGCCGGGCGACGTCGTCACGTACAACGCGAACCTCGGTAGCGAGCCGGCCGAGGGCGCCGCGCCGCCGCGCCTGCCGCAGATGCCCGCGTATCACCTGAAGCGCGCGGACGGCAGCGGGATCACGATGGTCAACATCGGCGTCGGCCCGTCGAACGCGAAGACGATCACCGATCACATCGCGGTGCTGCGTCCGCACGCGTGGGTGATGCTCGGTCACTGCGCGGGGCTGCGCAACACGCAGCGTCTGGGCGATTACGTGCTGGCGCACGGTTACGTGCGCGAGGATCACGTGCTCGACGCCGACCTGCCGCTGTGGGTGCCGATTCCGGCGCTGGCTGAAGTGCAGCTTGCACTCGAGCGCGGGGTGGCCGACGTCACGCGGCTGGAGGGCGCCGAACTGAAGCGCGTGATGCGCACGGGTACGGTCGCGAGCGTCGACAACCGCAACTGGGAGCTGCGCGACCATCGCGAGCCGGTGCAGCGGCTGTCGCAGAGCCGCGCGGTCGCGCTCGACATGGAAAGCGCGACGATCGCCGCGAACGGCTTCCGCTTCCGCGTGCCGTACGGCACGCTGCTGTGCGTATCGGACAAGCCGCTGCACGGCGAGCTGAAGCTGCCCGGCATGGCCGATACGTTCTATCGCGGGCAGGTCGACCAGCATCTGCAGATCGGCGTGAAGGCGATGGAGATCCTGCGTACCAACGGGCTCGACAAGCTGCATAGCCGGAAGCTGCGGAGTTTTGCGGAAGTGGCGTTCCAGTGATGTGAACACGCCTCGGTTGCGGGGCGCATCGCGATGTGCGATGTGTCGCCAACCGGGGCACGCCTGCCTTTTTCCGGTCACCCGCGGCCGGCCGCCATCCTCTTACGAACCGGCGTCAGCGCACAACCCCGGCGGCTGATTTTCTCGACCCGTTCCGCTCCGTTCCCCGCATCGACTCGCGCCCGCATCGACGGCCCGGATCGCGTCCGCGCGCCGGCAGTGGTCCATGCGGCACCGATACCTTGGACCGATCCGGCGCAGGCAACGCGTTCACCACTGCACCGGCTCGATCGTCCTGTCGAAGGCTGCCTCGAGCAACGCGGTTTCGCGCTCGTCGAGCGCCAGATCGAGTGCCGCGAGCGCGTCGATCACGTGATACGGCTTCGACAACCCGACGATCGGCGCCGTCACGCCGGGTTGCCGCAACGCCCATGCGAGGGCGATCCGCGCGGGGGGCAGGCCGCGCGCCAGTGCCACCTGCCCGACCGCTTCGACGGTTGCGGCGACCGCGTCGCGGCCGTCGTACCAGGACACCATCTGCTGGTCGGTCGCGGCGCGCGTCGTCTCCGCGCTGCGCGAGCCGGCCAACAGCCCGCGGCCGAGCGGAGACCATGGCGTGTACGCGATGCCTTCGTCGACGCACAGCGGCAGCATGTCGCGCTCGTCTTCCCGGCAGATCAGGCTGTACTGGCTCTGCATCGATACGAACGGCGCGAGGCCGTGATGTCGCTGGAAGGCGAGCATCTTCATGAATTGCCACGCGTGCATCGACGATGCGCCCAGATAGCGGACCTTGCCGCTCCTCACGAGGGTATCGAGTGCGTCGAGCGTTTCTTCGATCGGCGTATCCGGATCGAACCGGTGGATGACGTAGAGATCGACGTAGTCCGTGCCAAGGCGCTGCAGCGACGCGTCGATGCTCGCGAGCAGATGCTTGCGTGACAGCCCGCGCGCATTCGGCCCGTCACCGGTCGGAAAGAACGCCTTGGTTGCGATTACCACGTCATCGCGCGTCGCGAAGTCGCGCAGTGCGCGTCCGAGAATGCGCTCGCTCTCGCCGCCCGAGTAGATATCGGCCGTATCGAAAAACGTTACACCTGCGTCGAGCGCTGCGCGGATGAACGGGCGCGCCATGTCCTCGGTCACCACCCACGGCCGCCACGACGGATGGCCGTAGGTCATGCAGCCCAGGCACAGCTTCGACACTTTCAGCCCGGACGTTCCCAGTCTCGTGTATTCCATCGGTTCGACCTCCGTCGCGGCGCCGGTCAGCGCATGCCGCCGATCGTGTAGCCGCCGTCGACGAGGATCGACTCGCCGGTCACGAAGCGTGCTTCGTCGCTGCAGAGCCAGACGGCTGCGTCGGCCACGTCTTCGGGGGTGCCGATCCGCCGTGCAGGCGTGAACGCGGCAAACGGCCGGAACATCTCGTCGTCGCCGAAGCGGCGTGCCATCGGCGTGTCGATGATGCCCGGGTTCACGTTGTTGATCCGGATTCCGTGGGGGCCGCCTTCGAGCGCGACCGCGCGCACCAGTGCATCGAGTGCACCCTTGCTCGCCGAGTAGATCGACGAGCCGGCAAGTGCCCCTTTCGCGAGCCACGACGACGTGTTGACGATCGCACCGCCGCCGTGCGCGAGCATCGCTTCCATCTCGTATTTGATCGACAGCCACGTACCCTTGAGATTGGTGGCCATCACGTCGTCGAAGTCGGCCTCGGACTGTTCCACGATCGGTGCGAACGTACCCTCCGTCCCGGCATTGTTGAAGGCTGCGTGCAATGCGCCGTAGTGGTCGATGGTCGCGTCGACGAGCTTGCGCACGCCATCGGCGGAGGCGACGTCGACGGCTACTGCGAAGGCTTCGCCGCCGCGCTTGGTAATTGCCCGGACGGTGTCGTCGAGCGGCGCCGCGCGCCGTCCGGCGACGACGACGCGAGCGCCTTCTCGCGCGAACGCGAGCGCGGCCGCCCGGCCGATACCGGTGCCGCCGCCGGTGACGAGTGCGACGCGCCCGCCGAGCCGGTGCTGCGCCGCGGTGGAACGGGTTGATAAGATGCGTGAATCGGACATGATGTGCAGGGCTCCGTACCAGGGTGAAATCAGCCGCCCGATGGGCCGGCGCTCAGTCTTCGCCGTCAGGAACCGTCAACGGTGTGCCGGGCGTGCCTGCGTAGAACACGATCAGCTCGGCGGTTTCGCTGCCGGTCTCGCCGCGATGGGCGCCGTCGACCATCTCCGGCACCACGTCGCCGGGGCCGAGCGCCAGCCGCTTGCCGTCGCTGCGGCGCACGGCAGTCAGATGGCCCGACAGGACGTAGCCGATGTTGATCGACGGATGCGTATGCCACGGCAGTACGGCGTGCGGCGGGATGCGGTAGCGTACGACCGTCATCTCCGGTTGAGCCGCCGGATAGGCGCGGTAGGGCGAGCCGTCCCACGCGTGCGTGGTTCGCAGCAGTACCGTTTCGACGGTACGGGCAGGCGCGTCGGTTTCCTGCGCGAGCGCGGGCGATGACATCCCGGCGATGATCGGCGCGGCCACGGCGGCGGCGCGGAAAGCGGTGAAAAATGCGCGCGATTTCATGGTGAACGGCCCGTTGGGGCGGATCGTTGAAGACGGCGCCATTGTGCGAAGCGGAACGACACGCGCATAGCGCCGGTCCGGTTGAAACCGATTCAACTTGACGGAGCGGTGTCGCGACGCCATTGATGAATGCCCGGGCGTGCCCGGCTCGACGGGAGCATCGAATGGATCGTTTGAAGGCGCTGACGGTGTTCGTCCGCGTCGCGGTCGCGGGCGGCATCAGCGCAGGTGCCCGCGAGCTCGGCATGACGCCACAGGCGGCCAGCAAGCAGGTGGCAGCACTGGAGGCGTTGCTGAATATCCGGTTGTTCCAGCGTTCGACACACCGGATCGCGCTGACGGCCGAAGGCGAGCGCCTCCTCGCGCAGTGCCGTGGCGCCGTCGGGGAATTGGAGACCGCACTGCGCATGCTCGACGACGCTCGCGAGCACGCGGTCGGCACGCTACGCGTTGCGGCGCCTTACTCGTTGGCGCGGCGTTTTCTCGCACCGTTGCTCGGCGAGTTCTGCGACCAGCATCCGGGCATGACCGCCGAGCTGATCGTCAGCGACGACATGGCCGATATCGTCGAGCAGCGGATCGATATTGCGGTTCGAACCGGGGATCTGCCCGACAGCGGGCTGATCGCACGGCGTATTGCCGAGCTGCAACTGATTGTCTGCGCGGCGCCCGCGTATTTGCGCCGGCATGGCGAACCGCAGACGATCGACGCACTGAGCGATCATCGTTGCACCACGTTCCTGTACCCTCGCACGGGCAAGCCGTTTCCGTGGGAATTCCTCGTCGACGGGCGAGTCGACTCGCGGCAGATCGTCCCGTTCATCGCGACCAACGACATCGACGCGGAACTCGACACGGTGCTGAGCGGTGCCGCGATCGGCCAGTTCTTCGGCTATTCGGTCCACGAGCATGTACGTCAAGGACGGCTCGTGCCGCTGCTGACCCGGCACGTCACCTGCCGGTATGGCCTCTACCTGTGCATGCCGCAGCGTGAGCATCTGCCGCGCAGGAACCGATTGCTGATGGATTTCCTCGTTGCACGGCTCGGCGCGCATCCGGATCTGGAGCCGCTCTCGTTTGCGGAATCACGTGGCTGACACGGTAGCTGTCGAGGGTGATGGCGATGGTTGGCGTCTCTTCAGACCTGCCGGGTCGGGGCAGGCCTGAAGAGACGCCAAAAGCAGCAAGGCCGCCCGGTGCCGAAGCGCGCGGACGGCCTTGCATCGCGGGTGAATACGCGGTGCCGTTCAGCACTCACCCTTCTTCATGTGTCCCGGCGGGCAGTGATAGCCGCCATGATCGTCGTGACCATGATGCCGCTGGTGGTCTTCCCACTCGCGGCGTTCCCAGTAGCGATGGCCGTCCCAGTAGCGGTCGCCATGCCAGCCGACGACCACGACGGGCGCAGGTGCGACGACGACTGGCGCGGGTGTGCCGATGTTGACGTCGACGTTGACGGCATGGGCGAGGCCGGACAGCGAAAGGCCGAGGCCGGCGAAGGCGAGGGCGATCAGCGAGCGTTGCATGTTCTTTTCCGTGATGTCGTTGTGAAGAGGCCGGCGCGACGCGATGGAAGCGAGGGGGACCGTTCCACCGGGGGAAACGCCGCACCGACCCAATGCAGTGTGCTGGGGCACGACGGAAAAGGCGAGGCGGGTTTATTACGGCGGGTTGCCGGCCGGCAGAGGCCGGTCGAGGGCAGGGGGCTGCACCATTTGACAATGACGAACCGCGGACACGGAGCGTCACGCGGCATCGCACAGCGCTCGCGAAGCGAATTTGACATTCGACGGCACGCGGCCGCGAAGCGGGATTAACGGTGCGTTACAAAGTGACGCGCGGCAGGCGGCCGAAGCCATGCCTGCCGCGCGATGAGCGGTGCGCCGGCCGTCGGGCCGGCGCTCGCCACGAAGGAATTACAGATAGAACATCCGGTCTTCATCGGGCCGCGGCGGGTGATCCTCTTCCTCCGAGCCTTCTTCCTCGCCGCTGTCCTCGTAGAACGCGAGCACCGCGTCGAGCACCTGGTCGGGATCGTCGATCACCTGCATCAGGTCCATGTCTTCCGGATTGATCAGGCCCATCGGAATCAGCTGGTCGCGGAACCATTGCAGCAGCCCCTGCCAGAACTCGCTACCGACGAGGATGATCGGCACGAGGCGCGATTTTTTCGTCTGGATCAGCGTGAGCACTTCGGACAGCTCGTCGAGCGTGCCGAAACCGCCCGGCATCACGATCACCGCATCCGAGTTCTTCACGAACGTGACCTTGCGCGTGAAAAAGTGGCGGAAGCGCAGCGAGATGTCCTGGTAGTGGTTGCCGGCCTGCTCGTGCGGCAGCTCGATGTTCAGGCCGACCGACGGCGCCTTGCCGGCGTGCGCACCCTTGTTCGCAGCTTCCATGATGCCGGGGCCGCCGCCGGAGATCACGGCGAAGCCGGCGTCGGACAGCTTGCGCGCGATCTGCGCGGCGAGCTTGTAGTGCGGCGTGTCGGGTTTGAGGCGGGCAGAGCCGTAGATGCTGACAGCCGGGCGGATCTCCGACAGGTACTCGGTCGCCTCGATAAACTCTGCCATAATCGTGAACATCTGCCACGATGCGCGCGCCTTCTTGGCCGTCGCGCGTTCTTGATCTGCGAGCGAACGCAGACTCGGAATCACTTTTCTCTTGTTCATAATGCCTGAAGAACGAAATCTGGAAGGTAAGACCCTGCTATTGGTTGATGGTTCGAGCTATCTCTATCGGGCTTACCATGCGATGCCTGATTTGCGTGGCCCTGGCGGGGAGCCGACCGGAGCGCTCTACGGAATCATCAACATGCTGCGCCGTATGCGCAAGGAAGTCAGTGCAGAGTATAGCGCTTGCGTGTTCGATGCAAAGGGCAAGACGTTCCGTGACGACCTTTATGCCGACTATAAGGCAAACCGTCCGTCGATGCCGCCTGACCTCGCATTGCAGGTCGAACCGATCCACGGCGCCGTGCGCGCGCTCGGCTGGCCGCTGCTGATGGTCGAAGGCGTCGAGGCCGACGACGTGATCGGCACGCTCGCGCGCGAAGCCGAACGGCACGGGATGAACGTGATCGTGTCGACCGGCGACAAGGATCTCGCGCAGCTCGTGACCGACCACGTCACGCTCGTCAACACGATGACCAACGAGACGCTCGATCGCGACGGCGTGATCGCGAAGTTCGGCGTGCCGCCCGAGCGCATCATCGACTATCTCGCGCTGATCGGCGACACCGTCGACAACGTGCCGGGCGTCGAGAAGTGCGGGCCGAAGACGGCCGTGAAATGGCTCGCGCAATACGACAGCCTCGACGGTGTCATGGCGCATGCGGGCGAGATCAAGGGCGTGGTCGGCGACAACCTGCGCCGTGCGCTCGACTTCCTGCCGCTCGGCCGCACGCTTGTGACGGTCGAGACGGCCTGCGATCTCGCGCCGCATCTCGAATCGATCGAAGCGTCGCTGAAGAGCGACGGCGAAGCGCGCGACCTGATGCGCGACATCTTCGCGCGCTACGGCTTCAAGACCTGGCTGCGTGAAGTCGACAGCGCACCCGCGGAAGGCGGCGGCGCCGATGCGCCGGAAGGCGAGCCGGCACCGGTGGTCGCGGCGGACATCGTCCGCGAATACGACACGATCCAGACCTGGGAGCAGTTCGACGCGTGGTTCGCGAAGATCGATGCGGCCGCACTGACCGCGTTCGACACCGAAACCACCGCGCTCGATCCGATGCTCGCGCGGCTCGTCGGTCTGTCGTTCTCGGTCGAGCCGGGCAAGGCAGCCTACCTGCCGGTCGCGCATCGCGGCCCCGACATGCCCGAGCAGCTTCCGATCGACGAGGTGCTCGCGCGCCTGAAGCCGTGGCTCGAGGCGGCCGATCGCAAGAAGGTCGGCCAGCACCTGAAATACGACGCGCAGGTGCTGGCGAACTACGACATCGCGCTGAACGGCATCGAGCACGACACGCTGCTCGAATCGTACGTGGTCGAATCGCACCGCACGCACGACATGGACAGCCTCGCGCTGCGTCATCTGGGCGTCAAGACGATCAAGTATGAAGACGTCGCCGGCAAGGGCGCGAAGCAGATCGGTTTCGACGAAGTGGCGCTCACGCAGGCTGCCGAATACGCGGCCGAAGATGCCGACGTCACGCTGCAGCTCCATCACGCGTTGTATCCGCAGGTCGCGCGCGAGCCCGGCCTCGAGCGCGTGTACCGCGAGATCGAGATGCCGGTGTCGCTCGTGCTGCGCAAGATGGAGCGCACCGGCGTGCTGATCGACGATGTGCGCCTGCAGGCGCAGAGCACCGAAATCGCGACGCGCCTGATCGAGCTCGAAGCGCAGGCATACGAACTGGCGGGCGGCGAGTTCAATCTCGGTTCGCCGAAGCAGATCGGGCAGATCTTCTTCGAGAAGCTGCAACTGCCGGTCGTGAAGAAGACGCCGAGCGGTGCGCCGTCGACCGACGAAGAGGTGCTGCAGAAGCTGGCCGAGGATTATCCGCTGCCGAAGCTGCTGCTCGAACATCGCGGGCTGTCGAAGCTGAAGTCGACCTATACCGACAAGCTGCCGCGCATGGTGAACCCGGCCACCGGCCGCGTGCACACGAACTACGCGCAGGCTGTGGCTGTCACCGGCCGTCTTGCCTCGAACGACCCGAATCTTCAGAACATTCCGGTGCGCACGGCCGAAGGCCGGCGCATCCGCGAGGCGTTCATCGCGTCGCCGGGCCACCGGATCGTGTCGGCCGACTATTCGCAGATCGAACTGCGGATCATGGCGCACATCTCGGGTGACGCGTCGCTGCTGCGCGCGTTTTCGCAGGGCGAGGACATTCACCGCGCGACGGCTGCCGAGGTGTTCGGCGTGACGCCGCTGGAGGTCAATTCCGACCAGCGCCGGATCGCGAAGGTGATCAACTTCGGGCTCATCTACGGGATGAGCGCGTTCGGGCTCGCGTCGAACCTCGGCATCACGCGCGACGCGGCGAAGCTCTATATCGACCGTTATTTCGCCCGCTATCCGGGCGTTGCGCAGTACATGGAAGACACGCGCTCGATCGCGAAGGAGAAGGGCTACGTCGAAACCGTTTTCGGCCGCCGCCTGTGGCTGCCGGAGATCAACGGCGGCAACGGTCCGCGCCGCCAGGCAGCCGAGCGCGCGGCCATCAATGCGCCGATGCAGGGCACGGCAGCCGACCTGATCAAGCTGTCGATGATCGCGGTGGACGACTGGCTCACGCGCGACAAGCTCGCGTCGCGGATGATCATGCAGGTGCACGATGAACTGGTGCTCGAGGTGCCCGACGAAGAACTGTCGCTCATGCGCGAGAAACTGCCGGAAATGATGTGCGGCGTCGCGAAGCTGAAGGTGCCGCTGGTCGCTGAAGTGGGCGCCGGTGCGAACTGGGAAGAGGCACACTGACGCACCCCCGCGCGGCCCCCGTTTCCCGCGGCATATTGTTGCAGGGATGCTGAATATCGAGATGGTTTGCTTGTCGTCAACGCGCAAGCTCCGGGACAATGCATGTCAGTCATGTCATTGACGCGGGGCGGCGCGCCCCGCGTTCCGGGGCCGGGCGCATCGAAGTGTTTCGAACTGCACATCGATGATGTCCGAACCGGTTAATCCACCGGGCGGCGCGAAGGCATCGCGTTTGCTTCGTCCGGCGGCAGCAGTTTCGAATCGCAAAGGGGGAATCAGATGCATCGGATCATCATCATAGGCGGAGGCGCGGGCGGCCTGGAACTGGCGACGCGGCTCGGCGACCGTTACGGCGCGCGCGGCAATCGTTCCGCGCGTGCGCTCGTCACGCTCGTCGACCGCAATCCGACCCACATCTGGAAACCGCTGCTGCACGAAGTCGCTGCCGGCAGCATGGACCCGTTCACGCAGGAGCTCGAATACGCGGCGCAGGCGCGCTGGCACGGCTTCGAATTCCAGCAGGGCGGGCTGACCGGGCTCGACCGCGCCGCGAAACGCATCACGCTCGCGCCGGTCAACGACAGCGACGGCGAGGAGCTGCTGCCGGCGCGCGAGCTGGAATACGACACGCTCGTGATCGCGATCGGCAGCACGACCCACTTCTTCGGCGTGCAGGGCGCGGCGGAAAACGCGATCGCACTCGATACGGTGGGCGAGGCCGAGCGCTTCCGCAAGCGGTTGATTGCTGCGTGCATGCGCGCCGAGCACCAGAGCCCGGCGCCGGCTGCATCGGGCGCACCGGGTGAAGCGGCGGAGCCGCGCATCCAGGTTGCGATCGTCGGCGGCGGCGCCACCGGCGTCGAGCTGTCCGCCGAGCTGCGCAACACCGCGCAGGTGTTGTCGGCCTACGGGCTGCACAAGCTCGATCCGCGACACGACGTCGGTATCGTGCTGATCGAATCGGGGCCGCGGATCCTCCCGGCGCTGCCGGAGCGCGTGTCGTCGGCAACGGCCGAACTGCTCGAAAAGATCGGCGTGCGGCTGATGCTCGCCGAGCGCGTGACGGAGGTGGCGCCCGGGGCCATCCACACGGCGAGCGGCAAGACGGTGCGTGCCGACCTGACGGTCTGGGCCGCCGGCATCAAGGCGCCGTCCGTGCTCGCGAATCTCGATGGGCTCCAGGTCAACAAGCTTGGCCAGCTCGACGTGCGCCGCACGCTGCAGACCTTCACCGACGACAACATATTCGCGCTCGGCGATTGCGCGGCCTGCGCGTGGCCCGGCAACGAGCGCAACGTGCCGCCGCGTGCGCAGGCGGCGCACCAGCAGGCGAACTTCCTGCTGAAGGCGATCGGCTGCCGGCTCGAAGGGCGTCCGCTGCCCGAATTCACGTATCGCGACCTGGGCTCGCTCGTGTCGCTCGGCCATTTCAGCGCGGTCGGCAACCTGATGGGCGGGCTGATCGGCGGCAACATGCTGATCGAGGGGCTGTTCGCACGCTTCATGTACATGTCGCTGTACCGCATGCACATCGCCGCGCTGCACGGCTATCCGCGCATGATGCTCGATACGGTCGCGCACTGGCTGCGGCGCACGACGCTGCCGCGCGTCAAGCTGCACTGACTGCGCGTCTGTACGTGGAGCGGGCGGGGCGTGGGTACATTGTGCGTGTCCCCCGCCCGTTGATTTTTGCGGGTGGCCCCGCGTTTTGCTTTCGAGTTCGCCGGCATCCGGTCGCGAAACGGCGATCGACACGTGCCGTTGTACCTTGATTCGTCGGGCCGCCAGCGGGCGTTTGCGCCGGGCTCGAAGCGACCGGAGCAACGCGCCGTAATCGAGTCTTACACATCTGACAGTTGACGCGACAACGGATTATTGGGCATCTTGTCCGGGTTTCCGTTTGCGGCGGGGTGCCAACCGCCGCGACATCCGCGCCGTGCGCCGGCGCGATGCCCCGTCATCCGCATCCAGAATCATGGCGGCGGCACCCAATCGAGGAGTGCATTCATGTTGAAACCCGAAGTCGACAGCCTGGTCCCCCACGTTCCGTTCTCGCGCCGCAAGTTCATGCAGGCCGCGCTGGGCGGCACCTTCGCGGCGGCCGTGCTGCCCGTGTCCGCGCAGACGGTCACGACCGACAGCGCGGGGCTGGACGTCGACACCATCGAGATCCGCTCGGGCGATTCGAGCGTGCCGGCTTATCGCGCACAACCGGTCGACAAGACGAACCTGCCGGTCATCATCGTGATCCACGAGATCTTCGGGGTGCATGCGCATATCGCCGACGTGTGCCGCCGCTTCGCGAAGCTCGGCTACCTCGCGATCGCGCCCGACCTGTTCGCACGGCAGGGCAATGCGGCCAAGTATCCGACGATCCAGGCGCTCGTCGAGAACATCGTCAGCAAGGTGCCGGACCGGCAGGTCACGGAGGATCTCGACGCGACCGTCGCCTGGGCCGGCAAGAACGGCGGCGATCTCACGCGCCTCGGCGTGACGGGATTCTGCTGGGGCGGCCGCCAGGCGTGGCTGTATGCCGAGCACAATCCGCACGTGCGTGCGGCGGTGGCGTGGTACGGGTTCGTCGAGGGCAAGACCGACGAGATGACGCCGTTCAATCCGGTCGATCATGCGTCGTTGCTGAAGGTGCCCGTGCTCGGCCTGTACGGCGAGAAGGATCAGAACATCACGCAAGCATCGCTCGCGGACATGCGCAAGGCGATCCAGGCGAGCGATTCGAAGCTCGCGCGCGAATCGGAGATCGTCGTCTATCCGGATGCCGGTCACGCATTCTTCGCCGACTACCGGCCGAGCTACGTGAAGGCCGATGCCGAGGACGGCTGGAAACGCGCGATCGAGTGGTTCCACAAGTTCGGCGTGATGTAAACGACCAGCGGCGGCCCATGCCGCCGCTTCGTCACTGCTGTGTCGGGGCCGCTTACGGCGTCGGGCCGGTTGCGATCGGTCGCGACGGGTCGGCGCTCCATTCGCTCCATGAACCCGGGTACAGCGATGCGCCGTGCAGGCCTGCCACTTCCAGTGCCAGCGCGTTGTGACACGCGGTGACGCCGGAGCCGCATTGCAGGATCACGCGATTCGGCTCGGTGCCTGCCAGCACGGTGGAGAACGCCTCGCGCAATTCGTGGCCGGTCTTGAAGCGTCCGTCGGCGCTCAGGTTGTCCTTGAAGAAGCGGTTGCGTGCGCCGGGGATGTGGCCGCCCACACGATCGATCGTTTCGTTTTCGCCGCGATAGCGGTCCGGTGCGCGTGCATCGATCACGATGCGCGTGGGCGACGACACGTTGGCGAGCACGGCTGCCGCGTCTACCGTCGATTCGAGCGGCGTTGCTGCGCGGAAGTCGCCGGCGGCCGGTTGCGGCACGTCGGTCGTCAGCGGTTCGCCGGCTGCTTCCCAGGCCTGCAGGCCGCCGTCGAGCACAGCGATCGAGTCGTGGCCGAGCCAGCGCAGCAGCCACCACAGTCGAGCCGCATAGGCGCCGCCTTGTGCGTCGTATGCAACGACCTGTTGGCCCTGCTTGAGGCCGCGGCTGGCGAGCAATGTCGCGAGCGCGTCGCGGGTCGGCAGCGGGTGGCGGCCGTTGGTGCCCGTCTTGCGGCCTGACAGATCGCGGTCGAGATGAAGGTAGTGCGCGCCGGGGAGGTGGCCGGCCGCATAGGCCGCTTCGCCCGCGGCGGGATCGACGAGATCGAAGCGGCAGTCGAACAGCGCGACGCTGCCGGGTGCCGCGGCCAGGCGCTCGGCGAGATTGGCGGCGGAGATGAGCGTGGTGTAATGAGTGTGTGGCATGACGACTCCCTGGAGTGCAAATGGCCTGACACTCCAAGTCTAAACAAAAAAAGACGGGCCGAAGCCCGTCTTTTCGTCTGCCGGATGCGGTGCGGCGTCAAAGCGCCGCACCGGCTGTCAGATATCGCCGAGTTGGCGGCGCAGGAACTCGTGGAAGTGCTGCATGCCGTCTTCCATCGGGCTCTGATACGGACCGACCTGCGACTCGCCGCGTGCCATCAGCGCACGGCGGCCGGCGTCCATCCGCATCGCGATCTCGTCGTCCTCGACGGCCGTTTCCATATAGGCGGCACGCTCCGCCTCGACGAATTCGCGTTCGAACAGTGCGATTTCCTCGGGGTAATAGAACTCGACGATGTTGGTCGTCTTCTGCGGCCCGCGCGGGATCAGCCACGACACGACGAGCACGTGCGGATACCACTCGATCATCAGGCCCGGGTAGTAGACCATCCAGATCGCGCCGAACTCCGGCGGCACGCCGTTGCGAAACTTCAGCACCTGCTCGTGCCATTTCTGGTAAGTCGCGCTGCCCGGCTTCGCGAGGGCGTTGTGCACGCCGACCGTCTGCACGCTGTACCAGTCGCCGAATTCCCACTTGAGATCGTCGCACGACACGAAGCTGCCGAGGCCCGGATGGAACGGGACGACGTGGTAATCCTCGAGGTAGACCTCGATGAACGTCTTCCAGTTGTAATCGCACTCGTGCACTTCGACGTGATCGAAGTGGTACTCCGAAAAGTCGAAATGATGCTTCGTGCCGAGGTTGGCGAGGTCGCGCGCGACATGCCGGCCTTCGGCCTCGAACAGCAGCCCCTGCCAGTTCTGCAGCGGGCTCTTGCCGAGGTTCAGGCACGGCTTGTCGGGGAAATGCGGTGCGCCGAGCAGCTCGCCTTCCAGGTCGTACGTCCAGCGGTGCAGCGGGCACACGATGTTCTGCGTGTGGCCGCGCCCGTTGAGCATGATCGCCTGCCGGTGCCGGCAGACGTTCGACAGCAGTTCGATCTGGTTCGTCGGGTTGCGGACCAGCACGCGGCCTTCCTTCTCGGACGGCAGCGCAAAATAATCCCCCGCCTCGGGCACCATCAACTCGTGCCCGACGTAACGAGGTCCTTTCTTGAAGAGGGTTTCGATCTCGCGCTCGAGTAGCGCCTCATCGAAATATGCAGTGACTGGAAGCTGGCTGTGAGCCGACTTCAACTGAAGCGCGTCGCTCAGATTGGACATTCCCACTCCCGGTGTTAGCGTGAAAGCAGTGAACAACCCAACCATCGAAAAATCGATTTAGGGAAACGGGGAATTATACCCGGTTCGCCTCGCAAGGCTAGGATTAAGTGCCTGATTTGTGTCAATTTTTTGTCGGGCGCCAATGGGAAGGCGCACACTGTGCGTGGGAGATGGGGCCGGAATTGAGGGAGGGTGTCCAAGACGGCAGGTCGGAAAATTCTCTTTTGCCGTAGAATGTCCGACTTGTTTTGAAATTTGACACCCTCGTCCATGGCGAAAACCGCATCCCCAGGCGCCACGCCGCCCGGCAATGGCACCGAACCGTTGCCGGACAATTACGAGATGGCGCTCGCGGAACTCGAGACGCTGGTTGCCCGGATGGAAGGCGGCGCGTTGAGCCTCGAGGATTCACTGACGGCGTATCGCCGCGGTGCGACCCTCGTTGCGTTTTGCCAACAGCAGCTCGAGAAAGTGGAGCAGCAGGTTCGCGTGCTCGACGGCGCGACGCTGAAGCCGCTTTCGTCCGGAACGGCCGCCACGGACGGCGAAGACGACGATCTATGACATTCGAACAATGGATGCGGTCCGTGCTTGACCGTGTCGAAGACGCACTCGGCCACTATCTGCCCGCGGAAACCGCGATGCCCGAGAAACTGCACGAGGCGATGCGCTACGCGGTCCTCGGCGGCGGCAAACGCGTTCGCCCGCTGCTGTGCCATGCGGCAGGCGAACTGACCGGCGCGACGGAAGCGGCGCGCAACGCGGCAGCGGCGGCGCTGGAGATGATCCACGTCTACTCGCTCGTGCACGACGACATGCCGTGCATGGACGACGACGCGCTGCGTCGCGGCAAGCCGACCGTGCACGTGCAGTACGACGAGCCGACGGCGCTGCTGGTCGGTGACGCGCTGCAGTCGCAGGCGTTCGTGGCGCTGACCGACGCCGATGCGCTGTCGCCGGTGCAGCAGGCGGCGCTCGTGCGCGAGCTGGCGCTCGCGAGCGGCTCGCTCGGCATGGCCGGCGGGCAGGCGATCGACCTGGCGAGCGTCGGCCTGAAGCTGACGCGCGAACAGCTCGAGACGATGCACCGGATGAAGACGGGCGCATTGCTGCGCGCGACCGTGCGGATGGGCGCACTGGCCGGCGAGACGCCTTCGGCGGAAGCGATGGCCGCGCTCGATGTATACGCGGGAGCCGTGGGTCTGGCCTTCCAGGTCGTCGACGACATTCTCGACGTCACGACCGATTCGGCGACGCTCGGCAAGACGGCCGGCAAGGATGCGGCGAACGACAAGCCGACCTATGTATCGATCCTCGGCCTCGAGGCGTCGCGCGAGCTGGCAGCGCAACTGCGCGCCGAAGCGCACGACGCGCTGAAACCGTTCGGCGCACGCGCACAGCGTCTCGCCGAACTTGCCGACCTGGTAGTGAACCGGGTCAGCTGACGCGAAAGCCCGCCGCCGCGCACACGCTACGGTGCGTGCAACAGAATGCGGGCGCGTTTGATTTCCTACAATGGAACGACGATGTACGACTTGCTGAAAACCATCGACGACCCGGCGGATTTGCGCCGCCTCGATCGTCGCCAACTCCAACCGCTCGCGGATGAACTGCGCGCGTTCGTGCTCGACAGCGTGTCGAAGACGGGCGGCCACTTGTCGTCCAACCTCGGGACGGTCGAGCTGACGATCGCGTTGCACTACGTGTTCAACACGCCGAACGATCGCATCGTCTGGGACGTGGGTCACCAGACCTACCCGCACAAGATCCTGACGGGCCGCCGCGACCAGATGCATTCGCTGCGCCAGTACGACGGTATCTCGGGCTTCCCGCGTCGTAGCGAATCCGAATACGACACGTTCGGCACCGCGCACTCGAGCACGTCGATCTCGGCCGCGCTCGGCATGGCGATCGGCAGCCAGCTGAACGGCGACGACCGCTTCTCGATCGCCGTGATCGGCGACGGCGCGATGACCGCCGGCATGGCGTTCGAGGCGATGAACAACGCGGGCGTGTCGGAAGATGCGAAGGTGCTCGTGATCCTGAACGACAACGACATGTCGATTTCGCCGCCGGTCGGCGCGCTGAATCGCCATCTCGCCCGCCTGATGTCGGGCCGCTTCTACGCGGCTGCGCGTGCAGGCGTCGAGCGCGTGCTGAGTGTTGCGCCGCCGGTGCTCGAACTCGCGCGCAAGCTCGAGGAGCACGCGAAGGGCATGGTCGTGCCGGCCACGCTGTTCGAAGAGTTCGGCTTCAACTACATCGGCCCGATCGACGGTCACGATCTCGATTCGCTGATCCCGACGCTGCAGAACATCCGTGAACTGCGCGGTCCGCAGTTCCTGCACGTGGTGACGAAGAAAGGCCAGGGCTACAAGCTCGCCGAAGCCGATCCGGTGCTCTATCACGGCCCCGGCAAGTTCAACCCGGCCGAAGGCATCAAGCCGTCGACCACGCCCGCGAAGAAGACGTATACGCAGGTGTTCGGCGAGTGGCTGTGCGATGAAGCCGAGCGCGACACGCGCGTCGTCGGCATCACGCCCGCGATGCGCGAAGGCTCGGGCATGGTCGAGTTCGAGAAGCGTTTCAAGGATCGCTACTACGACGTCGGCATCGCCGAGCAGCACGCGGTGACGTTCGCGGGCGGCCTCGCGACCGAAGGGCTGAAGCCCGTCGTCGCGATCTACTCGACGTTCCTGCAGCGTGGTTACGATCAGCTGATCCACGACGTCGCGCTGCAGAACCTGCCGGTCGTGTTCGCGATCGACCGCGCGGGCCTCGTCGGCGCGGACGGCGCGACGCATGCGGGCGCGTACGATCTCGCGTTCATGCGCTGCATCCCGAACATGACGATCATGGCCGCATCCGACGAGAACGAATGCCGCCAGATGCTGCACACGGCGCTGCAGCAGCCGAACCCGACCGCGGTGCGTTATCCGCGCGGCGCGGGCACGGGCGTGGCGACGGTGAAGGAATTCACCGAGATCCCGGTCGGCAAGGGTGAAGTGCGTCGCCAGACGTCGCAGCCGGAAGGCAAGCGCGTCGCGATCCTCGCGTTCGGCACGATGGTCGCACCGTCGCTGGTCGCAGGCGAGGAGCTCGACGCCACGGTCGCGAACATGCGCTTCGTGAAGCCGGTCGATGCGGCACTCGTGCGCGAGCTCGCCGAAACGCACGACTACCTCGTGACGGTCGAGGAAGGCTGCGTGATGGGTGGCGCGGGCTCGGCCTGCGTGGAAGCCCTGATGGAGAGTGGGGTTATCCGACCCGTACTACAATTGGGCCTCCCTGACCTGTTCATCGATCACGGCGACCCCGCGAAGCTGCTGTCGCAATGCGGCCTCGACGGCGCGGGCATCGCGAAATCGATTCGCGAACGCTTTCTGAATCCGGCGGCCGATGTCGCCGGTCAGGCAAAGCGAGTCGCATAAGCTGGCGCCGCCTGCGGGCGGTGCCGGTGCGACTGGCGCAACCGGTCTTCATTGATGCGGAAAACATGGGCCTGCGGGCCCATGTTGCTTTTCCGGCTGCCGCGTGATGCGGCGTGCGCGTCGTCGAACGCGCGGCTTACAAGGATTGAACAAGATGAACCAGATGAATCCCGCCTTCGTGATGCCCGACGTGCAGAGCACGGTGGATACCCGTCAGATTCCGATTCAGCGCGTGGGCGTGAAGGCGGTCCGGCATCCGCTGACGGTGTGTACCGAAAGCGGTGACGTGCAACCGACCGTCGGCGTCTGGAACCTCGACGTCCGCCTGCCTGCGGACCAGAAAGGCACGCACATGTCGCGCTTCGTCGCGCTGCTCGAAGAGAACCGTGCACCGCTGACGGTCGAGCGCTTCCGCGCGATGCTCGCGTCGATGCTCGAGAAGCTGGAAGCCGAGGCCGGCCGCATCGAGGTCACGTTCCCGTACTTCGTGAACAAGACGGCGCCGGTGTCCGGCGTGCAGAGCCTGCTCGACTATGAAGTGACGCTCGCGGGCGAAAGCCGCAACGGCGACACGCGCCTGTTCCTGAAGGTGCTCGTGCCGGTGACGAGCCTGTGCCCGTGCTCGAAGAAGATCTCGCAGTACGGCGCGCACAACCAGCGTTCGCATGTGACGATCGATGCCGAGCTCGCGGCGGACCTGCCGGTCGAGGCGCTGATCCGCATCGCGGAAGAAGAGGCATCGTGCGAACTGTGGGGTTTGCTGAAGCGTCCGGACGAGAAGTTCGTCACCGAGCGTGCGTACGAGAACCCGAAGTTCGTCGAGGATCTCGTGCGCGACGTCGCGCAGCGTCTCGACGCCGACGAGCGTGTGGTCGCCTACGTGCTCGAAGCCGAGAACTTCGAGTCGATCCACAATCACAGCGCGTATGCACTGATCGAGCGCGACAAGCGCCAGGCTGCATAACGCCGCGGCGATTTGCCGCGCCAATGAAAAAGGCCGCTCGAACGAGCGGCCTTTTTGTTGCCCTGCGGGCGGCGATGTATCGGGAAATCAGCGTGCGAGCGACGCGAGATCCCAGCGCGGTTTCACCGTGAACGCGTAGTCGGCATTCGCCTGCTCGGGCCAGCGGCCGAGCCGCAGCGCGCCCGCGAGCGCGATCATCGCGCCGTTGTCGGTGCAGAGCGCGAGATCGGGGTAGTGCACGTCGAAGCCGCGCTTGGCCGCGGCAGCAGACAGCGCCGCGCGCAACTGGCGGTTCGCGCCGACGCCGCCCGCGACCACGAGGCGCTTGAGCTTCGTCTTCTTCAGTGCGGCGAGCGACTTCGCGACGAGCACGTCGACGGCCGCATCGACGAAGCCGCGCGCCAGGTCGGCCTTTGCGCGTTCGAGCGCTTCGCCTTCCAGCTTCGCCGCTTCGAACTTCTTCATCTGCGTGAGCACGGCCGTCTTCAGGCCGCTGAAGCTGAAGTCGAGATCGCCCGAATGCAGCATCGGGCGCGGCAGCACGACGACGCCCGGCGTGCCCGTTTCGGCGAGCTTCGACACTTCCGGGCCGCCCGGGTAGCCGAGGCCGATCAGCTTTGCCGTCTTGTCGAACGCTTCGCCGGCCGCGTCATCGAGCGTTTCGCCGAGCGTCTCGTACACGCCGACGTCCGTCACGCGCATCAGTTGCGTATGGCCGCCGGATACCAGCAGTGCGACGAACGGGAACGGCGGCGGCTCGTCGACGAGCAGCGGCGACAGCAGATGGCCTTCGAGGTGATGGATGCCGACGGTCGGCTTGTTCCACGCGAGCGCGAGCGCATTCGCGATGCTCGCGCCGACGAGCAGCGCGCCGGCGAGGCCGGGGCCCTGCGTGAACGCGATCGCATCGATGTCGTCGCGACGCGTGCCGCTTTGCGCCATTACTTCCTCGAGCAGCGGCAGCGCGCGGCGGATGTGGTCGCGCGACGCGAGTTCGGGCACGACGCCGCCGTAGTCGCGGTGCATCGCGATCTGCGAATGGAGCGCGTGCGCGAGCAGGCCGCGCTGCGTGTCATAGAGCGCAAGGCCGGTTTCGTCGCAGGAGCTTTCGATGCCGAGAACGAGCATGGGTAACGGGCAGGGCGCGCCGGGTCGGACGCGCCGCAGGAAGGTCAACGTAACCGTAAAGTATAGCAGGCGAGGGCCGGCCGTCGCTGGCGGCGGCCCGGGCCCGATGCCGGGCAGGTATAACGCTTCTGGAACCTTCCTAACTCGTTAGGTAGGGTCTTATGCATTATAGCGGCGACCGGCCGTGTCGCTCAACGGCGCGCGCCGGTCGTACGCTCGTGCATCAGCGTGTACGTTCCTTTACCGGAGGGACTAGGCGGGCATCGTTCATCCTCGCTCAAAATGTCACGCCGATGAAGTGTTGATGGAGCACGAGGCGGAAATGTGGGTGAGTGTGGCTGTGCTGTGTTTGGCTGGACTAGCCAAGAGTGACTGGTGGCGCAGACATGGCGACGCGGTGGCCTAAAGCCCCGCAGATTGAAGTAGCTCAGACGGCTTGCACGCGAGTGCTCCGGCGATCTTGACGAGATTTAGGAGCGTTACGTTTCGCTCGCCTCGTTCGATCTTCCCCATGTGACTTCGGTCGATTTGCGCGAGGTGTGCGAGTGACTCTTGTGAGATCTCAAGGATTTCCCGACGAGCTCGAATAGAGCGTCCCAACGCTTTGAGGCGTGCTTCCGCGTCGTTTCGTCCAGATACCCTTTCCATCCGGGTATCGTCCGGTTATCATCCCATGTTGGCCACGGCATTTACGACCCATTCCTCGCATGGCTTCGATCGGGAGGCAGTTCAGAACTTGCTGCTGCTCCGACTAGGCCCGCTTCCCTATCTCGTTTTGTTTTATGAAAGACACCGCACGTCCGGTGCGCGGTAGCGCGTCATCTCCGAATCGACATGATCGTGCCTCGGAATCCTCAAAAGTGTTGATAGCGATTGAGCGAGTGCTCTCCCAGCACCAAGGAGCGCACAATCTGGATCTTTTTAGCGTGGTGCACGTACCGCGAGCTCGTGAGGAGACGCGCAGAAAACTTCCAAACGGAAAGCGCTATACGCAAGAGTTCAGGGCAGAGGCAGTGCGGCAAGTTGTGGAGCTTGGTGCTTCCGTAAAGCAGGTTGCTGCAAGGTTAGGTGTGTCGGCTTGGAGTCTGCATCGTTGGATCCGGGAGCGACATGTGCAGCAATCTGAGGCAGCCGTTGGTCTCGAGAGTTCGTCGGAAATTCAATGGCTCAGAGCTGAGTTGATACGGGTAACTGAAGAGAGGGATATGTTAGAAAAAGCTGCGGCATACTTTGCAAAACAGGCGGGCTAACTTCAATTGCTCGTGTGACAGACTCGCAAGGGCCTTCATTTGAGGGAGGCCCGAGGGTATTCATCCGCTGATACGTGGTCACACTTAAGTGGGCACAATCTCGATTTGTTCTGCGGTCACCAGCTTTCGGTCGATCAATTCCTGCCGTGCCGCGTCCGGGTTGCAGGTGAAGAACAGCACCCGTAAGTCTTCAAGCGCCCGCGAGAAAGACACATAAGCAAGCCGCTGCCCTCTGTTTCGCTGCCCATCTGTGGGTTCGCCGGCCGTTACGGGCGTCAGCGTCTTGCCAAAATTGTAGAGATTCCAAGCGGCTTCGACATCGTCATACACGATCAGCACCTTGGCGTATTCTTCTCCCTTAACGCCGTGCTGGGTGCTGTAGGCTGAATTTTTGGCAATAAAGGAAGCATAAGCGGCAATCTCATTTGGCTTCATCGCGAACAATGCATCGGCGAGCCATTCGCCCTTATCGAGGACATGCAATTCTTCGACATAATCCTCATTGTGTGGAGCACGATCAAGCTGCTCGCTTAGATTGTTCGAAACTGGGATGATCTGCTTCGCAGCACAGAACCGCAAAATCTCGCCGATTGACGCCGATGCCCAAAGCACTTCGAGCTGCTCAACTAGGCTTAGAGATGTCTCGATCATCGCCTTGAGCGTATTCTCTGCATTGATCCCGTCGGCAGCGAAGGCAGGGCTGTTGCGGCGAAGAATATCGACGATGGCGCGGTTGTCATTGACGGCACGAGCGGCAACGAGCGGATAGACGATATCGGTGAGCGGCCGAATCAAAAAATGCTCGCCCGCCTCGAATGCCTCTTCTGCGCGAGTAGACGCATAGGGACCGTTGAACAGGCGATTGAGTTCGGCGAAGCCCATTCGGCGCGCGATCATCTGGTTAGCCAGAAACAGTTTGATCACATCGTCACGCTCTACCCAGCCCCAGTCCGCTATCGCGGCGTCCATTCGGGCTAACGCGCGGGTGATCTGGTCCTCGGAGTAGCGGTTGCGTGGCAGTTCTGGTTTTTCCGCTTGGACTAACCGGAAAAGAACGCTGCCCTCACGATTCTTATTTTCGCCCGCGGGATACTGTTCGACGTCGGATCGGAAGGCATTGAGGAGGCGGATGACACTCTTGGAGCAGCGAAAGTTCTCAGTCTTAGTGATCGGTTTGCCACCAAGGGGAGGCGCGAATTCCCCAGCGCTGCCGTCATAGATTTGCTGCCAAGGGTCACCAAAATAACCGACGATTGGGAGTCCATCGCCACTGCAAGCCATATTGAGGCCTGTGACGATGCCCGGGGAGGTATCTTGCGCTTCGTCGACGAAGATATAGGGGAATCGAAGACCGATGATCCGCCGAAACGTCGCATTGTGTTCGAAAAGATGGGCGGCGATTTCGATGATGTCGTCATGCCCGAGCCGGCCTGCCGAATAGTCACCCCATTGGGCGTCGTCATAGACAAAGGTCCGGACCGAATTGAGCTCGGTTAAATCCTGCTCGTACCGAAGTACCTTTGCGCGTGCATCAGTCGCTGCGCGACTATTGCCACCATTGTCCTTGTCACGCTCCTTTTGAATTAGTGTCGGGATCCGCGCCTCGCGCAGCGCTGCGCGAATATCGTCGTTGAAACGGCCGATTTGGCCCCATAGAAAGCTGTGCAGCGTCGAGACCAGATAAAGCTCGTCAAATCCCAGGCGGGCCTTAATTACTTCGACCGCACGCTTGGTGAAGGTAATGCAGGCAACGTGTTGACCATTTTGTCGCAGCTGCCGGCCCTCGCGCTCCCGTACTCGCGCTAGAGCGTCGATGAGCGACGTCGTTTTGCCTGATCCGGCGCCTGCGACTAGCGCGAAGCTATGATGTCCGTCGATACAGGCGCGCACGTCGACGTCGGCCTGCGTTTCTACCTTGCTGCTCATACGGTTACTCCTGCCTCTGGCGTAGCCTCTTGTGGGTGCTGGGGTGCCTGCCCACCGCGCAGTCGGAGCTCGAGCCAGCGCAGACCCTCGGCAATATAGGTGGGCACCGTCCAACGCGATTTGGTCGCGAGCAGGTCCATCGCGAACTCCGTCTTCTTGAATTCCTTAGAGCTGATGCGCTCGTAGATAACCGTGTAGGCCTCGGAAAGGTTTGACGGGATATCTTTGCCGATAGACAGAGCCTCAGTGCGAAGCAACACAAAATTCTCATATGCGATTGCTTCTTCGAGCGTACGCGGAATCATCTCGAGTTGAGCACCGCCTTCGCTAACTTGCACACCAACCTCGAAGGCGATGCAGCGATCCTTGGAGGTGTGGATCTTGTCGGCGGGTGACATTGCAATTAGCTCGGCCACTGTGCTCTTCCCACAGAGCTTTTTTAGCGAAGCATTCGAGGTTCGTGCACCCGCGACGTCGGCGCGGCACGTGGTTGGGTAGCCCGTTGGTTCAACGGAATCAAGGTCTGTCACGACGAGATACGGGATACGCAAAAATTCGAGCAGCCCTTCAAAGCGGTGCGCATAGGCCCCTCCCACTTCGAGGATGGTTAGGTAGCAAGTGCGCAGGCGTACCGCCGAAATTTCAATCATCGAAGGCAGCAGCAGCTTTTCGGCGGCGCCTTCCACCAGGATTGCCGCGTCAGCAAAGAACAAATCACAGTGTGTGAGCCGCAGATAGCGCTTCAGGAACGATAGCGTATTCTCAGGCGTGATCGCCACACCGTCGACGACATCGGCCTCAGGCTGGAATGCGCGCAGACTGCGAACATCGGACGCGTTACGGATGCCGTCCTGTGCCGCTTCTCCACCAAGATGGCAGCGCTGAAAGTAGCGCACCTTCTCGAAATCCACCGCATCGAGGATATGAGAGGAATGGGTGGTGACGACGAGTTGCGGCATGAGCGTTGGCTGACCGGCGGTTTTGGCGGAGGCCTCGATCACGCTCCAGATATTGGTGATGAAACTTTGTTGGACTTGAGCGTGGAGATGGACTTCCGGCTCCTCTATGAAAATCAACAGGCAGAGCGGTCGGCTGTCCGCCGTGGCGAGCCACTGTGAATGGAAGTGCCGGGCCTGGATCGCCATATAGATCAAGTTCTTGAAACCAAGGCCGTTATAAAGCTCGGGCAACTCATGTTGTCGCCCAGGATCGACATAGAGGAGTTCGGTGTTGCCGCGCAGAGCGCTTTCCGGGCTGAGCGAGGATATGATCTTCAGTTCACGGTCGTTGACCGATGGCACGCCAAGCCCCCTGATGAGGTCCATCAGCGGGGCGAATTGCTTCTCATAATGCCGAGTCAGGTCCGCGTTATTCTGGTCGATAACCCGGTGCGCTTCAGCGGCATATTCAGCTTGGTCGAGATTCTTGCGGTAGAAGGAAGCGAAGGCGGCAGAGAGACGGTTACTGCGACTATTGTCATCATCGTTGATGTTGCGCTGGGCATCGACAAACTCGACGCGCACCAGTTGGCGCACGAGCCGTTTCCCCTCATCTGGTTCCAGCGGGGTCGCGACGATAGCAGTTTCGCCGCCATCTCCCGCCACCGCCTCAAGCGAGGCATAGCGCGTTGTAGCATGGCGGTGGAGGTTTGTGTCAGTGGCGAGGTACTGAAAAAGGCCGCGAGCGCGCCGACCGTCATCGCCGGCAGGATACGCCACGAAATACTCTTCACGCAGTTTCTTGGCATCGTCGATGCCGAACTGCAGGCGAAAGCCAACTTGTGTGAAATCCGACAGTTTCGGAAGCAGGGTGAAGACGCGGCCGAAAGCGACGGTGTTGGGATCGATCTCGAACCAGAGATCGAGGCCGATCTCGGGGAGGTTATCAACGTCGCCTGTTTCGGCAAAGCGGTCGAAATCTGCAACGCGCGAGACCGAGAAGTCATGGATCTTGAACTCACGTCCACCGAGAAAGGCACGGAAGATAGCGGTGGCGGAAGTCTTGCCGCTGTTATTGGGGCCTACGAACAGCGTCTCCTTTTCTTCGACGTCGATCATCACATTCTCGAGGCGCCGAAAATTGCGGATCACAACTTTCTGAAGTTTCATGGTGCTCTCTCAAGTAATTTCTCGTGTGATTTTTCGGGTGCCTTGAGTGCGGTGTACTTGCCGATCTCTGCATCCGGTCTGCTGGAGTGATTTCTAAGTGCTGGTCTTTTGCCAGCGACCGGTGCGTACCCACTGTTCAAAATGCCGGTACCGATTTTCTCACGTCTTTACTGGCAGTCAACGCACACTGTCCAATTCAATGGCGAATCTGGCGCAGACAAAGAATTCATCGGATGGAATATGAAACTCTGTGGTCACATATGGGCCCATCCGTCCTGAGCCGACCTCCCTGAAGTCCAGCTTTACAGTTCCGAGCCCCCAGTCAAAACTCATCGTCGTCAACTCAATGCCTCCGACGACTGATCCCGTATCCCCATAACTCCCGGCCTCGCACGGTTGCCTATCTACCCACCTGTCGGTGGCGGCGACAAACAGACTCGCCACGTCGAGAAATGTCTCGACATCCTGGCGGCTAGGTAATACATAGTCATGCTCGACTTCATTCCTCAGCTTGTTGAGTCGAACGAGCAAGCGTGGAGCGGTAATGCCAAGCGATGAAATGAAGTTGACCATGCTGGGAAAACTTCGTGAGCCGCCAAGCTTCTCGAAACCGAAACCATTGCAAGTGTCCTCCATGCGGAGATGTAGCGCCCGTTTCGCGTTGGTGAGCGCATTTACAAGATGCCGTGGGGTGTCGCCCTCCTCAATGTCATGTTCGGCAAATCTCAGATACTGACGAGCGGAGACGGGCTCCGTGCGTGTCTTTATGCATCCCCACATGGATGTCTCCATCCAGTCGGCTGAAAGACTACTCAGATCGAACTTGCTGGCAAGTTCAGCTAGTGTCGCCACTACAATGCTCCAGGGGTTGAGATGAGTCAAAAAATTCTTTGAGACTTATATAAGTGACGCTCCAGCCGCAACTCACCACGAGTGAACTCGCGATGTGGTGATCGCGGTAGAGTCGCACTGCCAGAAAATCGAAATCGTGATACTCGGCTCCGAAACGAAGGCGTAGTATATGGCTGAAGTCTTGATAGCGAAATGAAGTGGCTGCTGCATCATTAGGATCGCAGTTGCAGGTGGGGCGGCGGAGTGTGCTAATGTGGCCGGGAAAAGTAGCCCGAGGTTACCAGTGGCCTAAGTGGGACTGCTCGAAGTTTGCCATCCAATCAGTTGTCGGAGATGGTGAGCGATCGCTACCGGTGCTGCTTACGGCCGGTCAGGTTTCAATGGTGGAGGGGATGTCACCCTCCGGAAGAGGCCGCTGGCAAGCTGTTCGGTTGTGTGGCCGGGGCACCTTGCTCTTCGGTCGCTCGCGTTTGGGCAATTTTGGTGTTTCCCGAGTGCTGGTGCTTGATCCGCTTCAGCCTTTCTGTAAGGCAAAATGGCTGCATGCTACGTGCGGTCATGCGTTGGTGAGTGCTTTGCTGACGTTGGAAACCATTGACGAGAGTTAGTGGCATGCTGGCGCCTCTTCTTAGAGGAGAACCCTCGCTCACCATGAGCAGCGTGTATAAACATTATGAATAGTTCGTCGATCGAGCGAACATTAATTCGGGGAACAGCAATGGCCTGCAAGGTCAGATATCTGAATAGCGCTGGCATCATGCCTCGCGAGATCAAGGGTATTGATGCATTATCTAAGGCATTTCCGCCAAACTGGCTGCTTTACGTCTCCCTTAATTGCTTCCCGCGCAATCAATCTCCAATGGAGATTGATGCAGTTGTGGTCATGGACGACCTTATCCTCCTTCTTGAGATCAAGGACTGGAACGGCAAGCTGACCTACAAAGGTGACCGCTGGTTCGTCAATGGGGCGCCGCGCAAGCGATCTGCTGTTGTTCTTGTCGATGAGAAGGCTAAGAAGCTCAAGTCCGTTATTCAAGGTCAGAGTTCGCTAGCCGGTGCATTCTATGTGGACTCGCGCGTTGTCTTCACGGGCACTGCCAATGCGGCGAACCTTCAACCGCAAGAGCAGGTGCGATGCCTGACGCTCGTGGAGGCGATGGCCATCGGGGATCCCACCAAGCGCCATTTATATGTAAAGCGCGGCAAGGTGTCACTCACCAAAGCATGTAGTCTCGAGGCGGAGTTCGACAGGGTCTTCAACAACACACAACTCTTCCAACGGCTTGAGGCGGATTGGGCAGGCTACACGGTCACGGAGAAGGACATTTTCGTGCACCCGAAGCAAGTCTGGCGCGACCACTTGGCCGA
The DNA here is from genome assembly GCF_984667975.1 of Burkholderia pulmonis. Taxonomy (NCBI): domain Bacteria; kingdom Pseudomonadati; phylum Pseudomonadota; class Betaproteobacteria; order Burkholderiales; family Burkholderiaceae; genus Burkholderia; species Burkholderia pulmonis. The sequence continues at coordinate 2,356,644 of NZ_OZ480187.1, read as the reverse complement.
GCGAAGTGAAGAGAAGCGCTTGAAGGCAATGGTGCGAACATGGTCGTTTAACAATCTGCCGGTTGGCCTCAATAGCTCGGAGATGCGCAAGCTCGTGGCGATGCGCGAGACCAATGCGTTCGCCTACCTTCAGGACGTCGGCAGTGAACTTATCAGTCGTCAGCGCGTGCTTCGAGAGGTCGCCACCCCGGACGAGGAGGTGTCGACCGAACACTTCGAAGTTCGCCAGATTGCGCCAGGCTGGTATCCGCTTGACCAATACATTGTGCGCAACACGGATGCACTGAGTGTTTTGGATCGCATCACCATCGTCATGAGCTTGCTCGGCATCGTCGCTGAGCTTCACCGGGTCAACGTGACCCATCGGGACCTCGGTCCTCGGGCGATTTGGGTGGGCGGGCACAGCGATCTCGCCCTGACTGGTTTTATGTCTTGTCAGTTGCCAGACAAGACAACGGTGATGGACTGGTTGAAAGACCTGCGGGGTTACGCAGGGTTCCTGCCAGAAGACGTCAGTGGCTGCCCCAGCACCGGTCGGCAGAGGGACGTCTACAGTTGCGCTTACCTGGCCACCCAAGTGCTCATCGGCGAGGTTCCAAAGACCTCGGATATCGAGGCAACCGTTGCGGCACTACCGCCGGAGCTTAAGAACCTCGGTGACTGGGTGCGAAGAGGACTCTCAGCCGATCCATTATCGCGATACGCGAGCGCGGCAGAGCTCACGGATGCGTTTGCGGTCGTTGTCGAGGCTGGGCCAGCTGATGGATTCGACCAAAGCTTGTTGGACCGGTTTGAGACCATTGACGTCCCGTACGTGCGCTGGCCGCTTTCGGCAGTCGTTTCGTCATCGAGCCAGAAGCAGGTTTACGAGCACATCAACGGAGCCGCGACCGTTATGGTCAAGGTCTGGATGTCGTGGCTGCGCGGCCGTTCGACGCAGAGCGATTGCGCGCTGCTGAAGCTGCTGTTGAGCGTTGATCAGCTGATCGACGCCCCGCTCAAGGGACTCCCACGATTTCTCGCAAGAGGTCTTTCTCCGCTGGGCGCCTTCGTGGTGTATGAACGAAGCGAGGGAACGCCTTTGGCGGAGCTCAAGTCTCTCCCTGAGAACACGGGGTTGGAACTTGCTGCCGATCTTCTGCGTACGGTCACCTCGCTACACGAACGCAGTTGCGAACATGGAGACATCTCGCCTTCCAATGTGCTGGTGAACGTCGATGATCGAACCATCTGCCTGATTGACCCGTTTGATATCTCGCAGGTTGGCGACGGGGCGTCAAGAACGCCGTCGATGCTGCCTGACAACTGGGAGCTCTTGCCGCAGGCAGCAATCGATCGCTTTGCCGCTTTAAAGGCGGTCCAGATGCTGCTGGTGCTGGATCCGAGCAGTGCCGCCGGGGCACTTCAGTCCGAACTTGACGCCGAGCTGAAGAAACCGGTTATCGAATCGCTTCAGTATGCGCTGGCCAAGGTGTCTCAAGCGGTGGAGGCGCTGACTGCGGCCGAAGTGATCGAGTTCCACCTAAAGACTGAGGGCCCAACGCATGGATTTTCTCAAACGGACAAGCTGTATGTGCGGCGACGCATTGAGCAGTCTGGTGCGGTGGCCTTCGACCTCACGACCGAAAAGGCTCAGTTGGTCTTGAAGGGCACTGGGATCGAGCTGCAACAGTACTATTTCAGGCAGACCTTCTTCGCGACTCTTGAGCGCGAATCCCGCTCGGCACATAGCGATCTCCCCATTAGGGTGGCGGTTCAAGAGGGCGATATCGGTGGCTTTGATGAGCTCTACGCCTACCTATGCAGCCACGAACGATTCACCGTCCTTCCTGCCGAGGAGGATCGGTCAGCGCCTCCTACGCAGTTCGAGGTGACTTGGCACTGGACGAAGCTGCTCGAAATCGAAGAGGAATCTCGCGTCGAGATCGCTGTTACCGAGATCCTGGCTCAAAAGGGCCAGGCGCTTGTGCTGGCCTACGAAAACCTGGGGAGGGATTTCGATTTCGATGAGGACGACTCTATCGACGTCTTCGTCGGCAACCGCAAAATTGGGTACGTCGACCTATCTGCGAGTTCGTTCCCGAGTGCCATTGGGATCGTGTGCGAGCGCGGGAACATTTCGAACGGAGATCATCTTCGTCTGGCGGAGCGCCGAGAGCAGACCTCGATGGAACGGCGCTCGCGGGCTGTCCGTCGCATCCTGGACGGCCGTTCGGTTATCGGCGACCTGGTGGAGTACTTCGATCCGCACAAGAGCGTCCCACCGAAGTCTTTCGACCTTTGTATCGACGACGCGCAGCTTGCTGCCTATGGGCTCAATGCTGGGCAGCAGCACGCGTTCCGGCATCTGCTTTCTTCCGGACCGGTTGGCCTGCTTCAGGGCCCGCCTGGCACCGGCAAGACGAGGTTCATCGCATCCTTCGTGCACTGGCTCATCTCCAAGGGAGGCGGCCAGCGCGTCCTTATTGCCAGCCAGTCACATGAGGCTGTCAACAATGCGATCGAGTCGTTGCTGCGCCTTCACAAGGGACGTGGTGAGACACGGCCGAGCCTCCTGCGAATTGGCTCCAAGGGCATCACCGACCGCATTCGCCCCTTCCACACGTCCGAGTTGCGAGAACGCTACCGGGTCAAGTTCGATGCCGCCGCCAAGAACCGGTTTGGCCAGCTTACCAAGGCGCTGGGTGTGGACCGAACGTTCGCATCTGAGCTGTTTGACCTGGACAAGCAAATCGGAACCCTCGCGCGGCGCTTAAGCACGGTACAGGAGGCCCTGGATGACGACGAAGGGCAGTTGGCCGTTGATCGTGAGCGCAACCGCGTGCAACGAGCAAGGGTCCAGGATGCTTTCACGGCCGCGTTCAAGGCCGTGGCAGGGCAAGAAACGGACGGCGTGTCGCCACTTCAGGCATACGACCACCTGGTCAACGCGTTACACCTGAAGCATCCAAACGTCTCTCCGGCAGATGCCAGCGCGGCTCAGCGTGCGCTGAAGCTCACCAATGACTGGCTGGCTTCGCTGGGGTCGCCTGGACGAAACTTCGAAGAGTTCTTGGCCAAAACGCGCAGCGTTGTATCGGCGACTTGCGTTGGCGTTGGGCAGACGCGTATCAAGATCGAGACGCAAGTGTTCGACTGGGTCATCGTTGACGAAGCTGCCCGGTGCACGCCTGGGGAGTTAGCGGTGCCCATCCAGATGGCCAAGCGCGTCCTGCTGGTGGGTGATCACCTGCAGCTGCTACCGATGATGGACGAACAAATGCTGAGCGACCTTAGGGAGGTTGAGCCAGACGTCTCGGTCGAGGAGCTCGCGCGCAGCGACTTCGAGCGTGCCTTTACGTCGACCTATGGCCAGTCCGTCGGCGTGCGGTTGACGGAGCAGTACCGGATGGACAGCGCCATCTGCGATCTGGTTTCGGAATGCTTCTACGAGGAGAGCGGTATTCGGCTGGTGACCTCCGCGGCGCGAAAGTCGGCGCTGCAGCCGACCGATTTTGGAGTGCCCTGGTTGTCTAAGCCGCTCGTCTGGATCGATGCCAGTAACGAACATATGAACTCAGAATATCGCCCGGAGGGTGAGACCACCATCCACAACCGCAGCGAAGTCGACGCAATCATCGCGGTGTTGGAGACGCTGGCGGCGGACAGTGCCTTGGTCACGGCGCTAGCGAAGGTTGATGATGAGACGCCAATCGGTGTCATCTGTATGTATGCGGGGCAGAAACGTCAGATTGAGCTGGCGTGGTCGCGCCGTCCGTTCGATCCGAAGTTCAAGCGCCTGGTGCGTATCGACACGGTCGACTCCTATCAGGGTAAGGAGAACGCCATCGTCATCCTCTCCCTGGTGCGCAGCAATCCGAAAGGGTCACCGGGACACGTGGGAATTTCAAACCGCTGCAACGTGGCTGTTTCGCGTGCCCAAGAACGACTCATTGTTGTTGGAGATGCGGAAATGTGGGAGCGTAGGGTTGATCCGAAGTCACCCATGCGCAGGGTCTTTGAGCACATGAAGAGCAACCCTGACCATGCCACGTTCCTCAAGGCATCGGAGGTTGCGTAAACATGAATGAGAACAACACTTTCGAAACGAACACGTTCGGGTTCAACCTTCCTTGCCGTCAGTTCGTAATCGCAGCCGAGAGGACGAAGGAGCGACGGCTGCCAATGGTGGATGAGTTCATCCTGAGAACCCTTCTCGTGGTGAAGTCCATCTCCGCGGACAGATTGGCGCGCTTCTTCGGCTTTGAAGGTCGGGATCTGGGCATCGCTGTCTCTGACCTCCAGGCGCGTAGCTTGGTCACGGTGGATGGCGACAACCTCAGCTTGCATCCGTCGGCGGCGGAAATGTTTCGAACATCTACCGAAGACGTACCGACCATCACGGTGGCAGAACCATTGAACGCTGACGTCTGGTTTGATCTGGTGACCAAGAACATGGTGAGCGGCCGTGGATTACGCAACATCCCGCATCTCATTCCGATTCCGCTGCGTCAGCAGATAGACGAGGCCGAGGCCCGCGCGGCGTTCCACGACAACTTCCGGGACTACTTGCGCATCGCGCGCAACGATCAGAAGGCGGACCAGTGGAGCCTTTATTCTATTCTTGACGTGCACGCTGGCCGCTACAGCTTTGTTCAGATTGGCGGTAGCGAACGGCTGACTTTGCAGGGTGCGCCCAGGCTCGAGTCACACTTAAATCTGAGTGAGACCGACTCGAGGGGGCGAGGAAAGCAGTTGACAGAGGCAATGTCCGTCGAGCTACGCAAGCTGGATCATGTCAGCCCAAGCCAAATTTCCTTCAGCGAGTTCGCTCGCATGTTCAACCACCGAGACTGGTCGCAGTGGTTCCGGCCCGAGGGGCACTTCGATTTAGCCAGCTGGTTCCAGCTGGAGATGAACAGCAGTCCTGCCGGTACGGTTCCGCTGGTGGGCTACCCGTACGTCGAACGCAACCGACGAGCCATTACCTCGCTGCTCGAGGATGCGCCGCTGGACTTCAGCGGCGACCATCGTTGGCAGACTTGGTGGCTCAGACCCGGTGGCTCGCTGTGGGGGGCAACGGAGGATGTGCCGGCGACCCTCGAAGCACTGCGGGGAGTCATCAGAGCGCGGGCCAAAGGAGGGATGCTCTCGTCTGTAGTGATTTCGCCGGCCTCAGTGGCCGACGCTTTGTCAAAGACGTTCACGCGGGTCTTCGACATGGGTGTCCGCGCACCAACAAAGAAGGTGCCAACAGCGCTTGAGGTGCTCCTCATCGCTGAGCGAGTTGCTGTTGTCTCAGTGATGGTTGCCCTGAGCGAATCGGTGTGTGTGCCAATGGGCTATGCAACCAACGACGAAGCTCGGGTTCGACGTATTGCAGAGCTGAGCGGCATTGGTGAGCTGGTTCGCGAGGGGACCCGCTTATGGCCACAGCCGAGTCGCTAGACTGCCAGCCATTCTGATTTTCGGCTACGTGTGCAGCCCAATTCGAAGCGACACGTCTAGCCGCACAAACGGCGCTGGCCCAGCAGCAACTCGCGCTCCAGCAACAGCAGGCCGCGCTGGCAAGCGTGAAAGCTAATGCGGCGATCGCCCCCGCCGTCGATGCGCTCAATGCAAACACGACTCTCGTGAATGCGAAGGCGACCAATATCAATGCGCAGGTTGCGCTGACCAAGGTGGAGCAGGCCGTAAAGCAACCGTGATAACCCTGTGGATCGACTGCGCCTGCGCGCTCAAAAGCAAGGCGAGCCTTCCGGCGCAGTCGGCAAACCTGACAGCCTGCTTGCCGCGGTCTTGGTGGAATGGACCGTTGGCCGGGTTTGTTCCGCACAACCCAGCGCGCGCTGGTTGGGACCGCATCGAGCGTGATGTGACGCCCACAGCCTCCAGCTTGTCTTCGATCCCGACGAGCGGCTGATCACGCGCGTCGATGACGTCGCCGCTGGGGCACGTTCGCGATGAGCTCGAGGATCGTGAGTGACAACGCTGGCGAGCTGGTCACATGGGCTCGCTTCCACGCGGGCTCTCCAGGCGGGGTTGCCGAGTGCGAAACGCAGGACGTAGGTGTGCCGCGGAAAACAGACCTCTGCGGTCTAGAAGCGCGCCAACGCACATCACGCGTTCAAGCCCTCAAAATCGAGTGCGCAGAACCATTCGCAGTCGTGGAGCGCCTGGAAAAGCGCTATTTTCCAAGAGTTACAACGACGTTGACGTTCAGCTCGAAGTTTCCGACTTAGTACGTCCTTAATTTCGTTAGGCGTCATCGGTGGATTAGAAAAATAATGCACGAGTGAACTCAGTTCGCTACCCGCCTCTACGGCAAATCGCTGACCAATTTTGTAGTCGCGAAAATGGGTGGCGGCTCGAAGAGCCTGCAGTTCATTCCAGTGCGGAGGCACGCGGACAAAATAATCGGCCCGAATGGGCTTCGTACGTACGACCTCTGCAACAATCCATTCATCTTGCATCAAAGTTACACTGTCGTAGTACGGATGAAAACTCTGTGCGTCGTTCGCGGCGGCTGCCATCTTGCCCGTGTTGCAATCACGGCAAGCGGGCACCAAATTTTCGGGAAGGACCGAAAACCAGGGGAATGCAGATTTGGGAAGAAAATGATCGACCGTGTGGACATGGCCAAAACCACAGGTCGGACATTTACCATCTGGCGCCGCTGCTCGAATGTTGTCATAGATTTCGCGAGCGGTCTTGTGACGCGGGATCATCTGTGCCTCATACAGATTTCGCAGTTCGCCCTTGGTTACAAGTCCCAACGCTAGGTCAGCATCAGGTTGATCGGCACGTGCCATCTGGTGCAATCGTCCCTCGGTCGCCAGTCGGTCGTAGTATTGCCCTGCTTCGATCATGTCCGGCGCGATCGCACGCAGCCTTAGTTGAAGATCCGCGTTAGCGGTGTCGTTAACACATGCGTTGAACGCATAGTTTGGTTCGTATAACGGCTTGGCTATTGCGTGCATGTTCAGCCTTTCCTCGACGCGGACAGGGCCCGCAGGATGGACTGCCCCTCCAGTCCGATTTGCTCCCCATAACTGAGCAGAACCTGATCAAATGTTTGACCACGGTCGACTGCCTTGGCCAGCATGTCGTGAAAGCCCGATTTGCTGACTTCAAGACCAAATATCTCTCGAGTCAGCGCGCCAACATTTTCTCCGAAGGTCTCTGTCTCAGCGCGCTCTGCGCGACTTGCATTCCTGTACCGCCTGATCTTCCATACGCACGATTTCGGAACCTCCTGTACAACAACCGGGGAGTGGGTCGCAACGAGTGCCACTGCGTTACGCGCAATTAGTAATTCCGATAGTGCTCTGGTGAACGCGGATAAAAGAGGGGGGTGCAGATGACTCTCAGGCTCGTCCAGTAGTATCAGGCTTTTTTCCTCAACTGTTTCAACCAGCTTTGTGATGGTCAAAAGCACAATCTTGTGACCAGAACTCATGAGAATGAAAGTTTTATGCGCTTGATCGGACACTTCATCCTTGGTCAAAGTACTTTCTGCGAGATGGGAAAGATTCATCTCAGCAAAATTTTCATCGAACTCAAGGGCGCTAATTGCATTGCGCCAATGCTGTCTTTTGGTTTCCGTACTAAAACATGCGTGAAGACTAGCAACAAAGTCTCCCGAAAGTTCAGAGGGAGCCTTAAGCGAAAATTCGTTCGGATTTGCCGAATTAATCCTCTTCTTTAGACCGATGTAGAAGTAGCCGACTCCTTTCGATCTGTCAGTACGGTCCGGGGGCGGTGGGAACGAATCAAATGCACTGAAGGCAACGGAGGTTACACTGCTGAAGTAGTTTTCCGGCATCGCAGCGCGGGCTTGATATTCGTGCTCCAAAATTTCAAAGCTACCGACTTCCTGATGCGCTCCCCGTTCGACGATCGAAGCGGTGATGAAGTTGAGCAGCGTCGTTTTACCGACGCCATTGCGACCGATCAGAATGTGAATGTTCGTCGGGGGTAGCGAGTTGGGCACGACCTCAAAGTCGAGTTGCATCGGCCCGATGCTGTCTCCGAACGGCGCTGTGTAGAAGAATCTGTACTCCGTAAGCATGGCCCCGCCGGCCAGTATCCGTCGGAACTGTCCTTCGATAGCAGAACGACTAACGCCCCGAAGCAAGGACGTCGAGAAAACTGGTTCCTGTTCAGCCCTTGCAAATCGCTTAGAATCAAAAACGACGTCTCGAATAGCGCCAAGGTAGTCCTCTCGAAGCTTCGTTGGCAGTTTCATCAGGCGTTCGTAATATTCCGGATCCTGGCCGAGCGAAAAATATTGATCTGGGAGTTCTGGAAACGAAGGTCGAAGGCTGTCGGAGGTGCGACTGGGCTGCTGTCCAAAAAATGCAATTTTCAGGCTACCAAGGTCGTGCGTGACTCCGGCTTCATCATAGATCCTGGCAGAGAAGGACGTTTTAAACGAGTAATCGTCCCAGTTGTCAAGAGTAAGGACAACAAGATTATCGAATTGCGTACCGGGCGGCGGCGTTTTCAAAACGAAAAGCAGCGACATGCAAGTCTCCTACAAGATTCGGAATTGTACTATCTGCAGTGATGCAAGGTATGCGCGGCGCATTACGAGCTGGCGTGGCCGCATCAATTGGCCTGGAGCGGTAGCGCGCGCCGCGTTGGCCGCGACCGCAGCATGTCGATCTTCTCAGCTTTGCAATTGTCGTTGCCACCTGACTGCTGCTGTTGACTCTCGAAAGACACGGTTGCTAAACGGGGAACTCTGCTCCGTGTAGGAAGCGGCTCCTTGTTAAACCGAGTAGCGGCCGCTCAACAACGCCCACGCCGAACGACCGGTTTGCGACGGCGAGCCGGGATGCCAGCGGCGGTGAACGAACGTCGGCAACCGCCGCAACTTGCCAGTGTGGAAACCGAGTGAAGGCCCGTTCCAGCTTTCTACCGGCCATAGTCCCAGCACTGGCCCGAAAGGCGGTTGTGGGTCGATCACGGTCCTTGACGAGCCGACGTCGAAGCAATCTTAGACCGGATCTGATGCTGATTGAGAGATCAGGTCTAGACCTACCAGGTCTACGCATCGTTGCGCTTCCTATCCGTCGGAGTTCGCGGAAGTTCGATGACGTTGGAGTTGTCAAGCTTTGACTTCAGTATTGCATTTTCGAACGTCAACACTTCATTGATAGATGAAAGGCGTGCGATATCGAATCGAAGGGCGGCAATCTCTTTGCGCAGCAAAGCGAGATTGTTCCGCTCATCGATAAGTTCCTGATGCTTTTCATCGCGTTGAGCACGGCTGTCGCGACCTTGAGCATTCCGGATGGTCTCTGCGATGCCTGGATAATGATTGTGGATGAGAGCCGGGCTGACGCCCGCTTCTCGGGCAACAGCCGCGATACTCAGCTTTGTCACTTTCGTATGTGCGCGGCCCCTCTGGATGCGATGGATCGCGAGGCGTAATTCCTTTTCGCGTGCCTCACCGCTCTTGCGGGTTTCGGCCATTACGTTACCTTCTGAATTTCGTGGCCCAGCGACGACAACACGTCACGGCAGCGTTCCATATCTCGGCGAACTATGTTCAAACCTGCTTCGCCGATATCGTTACAGCTCAGGACTTCCTTAAGATGATCGTGAAGACCTTGGTAGAGCTTTTTGTGTCGGCGGCCGATCACCGAATGATTGCAATTGCCGCAACGAGTACGCTCCATGTCGTTTCCGACGCAGCGATCATCATCGGCTGTACACCATGCGTGTCCGTTACTCCGAATAGATGTGCTACTCGCAAGTGATCGGACCATCTGTTTGTGATTCTTGAAGATGGTCACGGCTTCGTTCCCTCGCCACGCTACGAGGTTTTTTCCATAGCCACCAGCAAGCGGTTCCCCGGGTTGTAACCAAGTATCAACTACGCCAGCTTTAATATCATCAAGTTCATCTTGGATATCGACGTAAAGTGCCAACTCTTGTGACTCGTTGAGTGCATAGCCAAGTGTCATATCCAGCGACCAGTGCTTGAAGTGCTCCCGCAGGTAGAGTAGATCTCCGAACTGGCTGCGAGCTGCGTAGTTCGCGAACTTACGTCGAAACTGATGAGTTGTCAGATCCCAGGTCAGACCGCACTCCAGCGCGAAGCTCTTCAGTGCGATACCACACGCGTCTCCTGACATGGTGCGAACCTGATTCTGCTTGCGTGGCGAGATGGCTAAGAAAATTGCATTTTCGTGTCGCTTGGCCTCAATAATCTCGGGATCGAAAGGATTGATTGCACGGCGCGCCGAGATTTCTGCTGTGATCATGTTCTGATATGGCTGAGCCCAGCGCTCCATGATTCGAAGGGCAATGACCGCAGCCTCAGGAACCATCCATTCGGTACGACCCGCATCTGTCTTTGTTGACCGAGAACGCATCCACCAGTAAGTAGTCTCGCTATCATCCTCGCTCGCACTTTTTGGTGATTCTAGCGTGCTATAGCAGGCTCCCGACTGGATGAAGGCGAGCTCGTGATTGCGACAGCCTGAGACTGCGGAGACTACGATGTAAGCAGCAGTGCGAAGTTCGCGCAGTGATTTTCTGAAACTGCCTACGCCAGTTGACCAGCCGTTGCGTTTGAGGCGATTGTCAACCACGAAATCCGACGGAGTCGCATCATCAGCTCTCAGTGCTCCGGCCGAGCCCATTTTATCGCGGAGATCGAGCAGTGCATTACCTTTCTCGACTATTGACCAAGCTCTCTGGAAGAGCACGGTGAATACGTCATCGGGGATTAGTGGTGTTTTATCTTCGCGGCGGCCGGTCCCTGCGCCGGTAAGTCCCGCGAGGTGCGTGGACGAGGTGCCTGGCCACGGATGGCTGCGCATTTGATCGGTGGTGTATTGGCTGAGTTCGTATATGGCCTCGACCACGTCGAAGCGGTGCCTTAACGTTGAAGCTTTTAGAGGTTGGCTATGCTGGCTTGTTCGATGCTGTCTGCATGTATCTACGTATTCTGAACAAACTATCGGCGTAACGTCAGCCAGCCTTGCAATACCGCGGCGTTCCAGATGTTTTAGGAAAGGACGTGCGTCGCCGGCTAGCTTCACTATGCTGCGAGCAGACGGGCGCTTCTGCCCTGGGCGGCCCCGGCGCATGTAGCGATAGAGAACGGCCTTCATTGTTTCCCGATAAGACTCCGGTATTCCCCCGAAATCGATCACCTTCTGGGACGGCATTTTGTTCGTTGGCTGACCAGCGAATTGCCACCGATCGTCGCCGTAGTGAGAGAGAACAATCCAGTAGCCGGAAACCTCTTGCGTTGAAATAATCAGCGCATCGCGCTCTTGCTTGGGCACACCTTGAACTGTCAGCGGTTGATGCTGGTGGATGTGTTCCATTGAGGTGCTCGCTGGAGAGTGGTTCATTGCAGAGAATCTAGATCGTCGAGGATTGTCTGGCTTGCCCAGAACGGGTGCGGGTCATGTCGAGCCCGCTCTCGAGCTGCTGTTACCTCGACTTCCCTGAATGCCCTCCGTGCAATGCCTGTCGCGATGACGTCGCGTTCGATTAGACGGGGGATGTGTTTGAACTGCTGATTCCAGCGCTTTCGGTCCATGCGTGATCGTTCTCTAAGCACGCGCCAATAGAAGGAGTAGAGTCTCCAGAGATCATCGCCGGTCACAACATAGTTTCTGCAGCGCAAACAGTTCAGAAAGCTCTCGCAGGGAGCATCCGCGCGTCTGGGTGCGTATTCCCCCATCTTGATGTCGGAGCACCTGCCGAGTGGTGTGCGTTCGGTCGCCCCAAGTGTCCCTGAGAGCAACTCGCTGACAAGACATATCCCCATGAATCGCCAGTCCTGCTTTGAGTCTTCCCCTGGACGCAGGTAGTGACGAGATGTCACTGGTGGGGTATTTCCCGCGGCGATGGCTGTGGTGACAACGTCGCCTTCTAGGATTTCGTTGACGCGATTGGTGAACGTCTTGCGGAGGCGGCTGATATTGATACGCATCGGCTTGCCGTCGTTGTCTACAAGATTGTAGTCGTGCACGAGTTTCTTGATCGCTTCGTCCAACGTTCCAATCTTCAAATTTACGGTCCGGCGCTGTCCGTCTGTCTGCCGCTTCGAGTACAACCAGACGCGAGTGTGAATATCTGGAGGCGCGTCCATCCGAGCTTGATCAGTGAGTTCAATGACCCGCCGAATCAGTCGACTGACTCCCGGCCGCAATGTAGGAGTCGATTCCACAGTTCGCTCTGCCGTTGTCTCGGAGCGGACCACGACCTTTGTTGTCGTATGTCCACGGCGCTTGTATAGCACCAAGAACTCGAGGTCGTCTTTCGGGTGAGGCTTCAAGCAGTCGATGGGCATTTCCATCAGTGCCGTCGTGTTTCTACCAGTATGGAGTGCGACGACCAGAAGCGCATACGCGAGCAAGGTGCTCGTTGGCGCTTTGTTGCTTGTCAGAATGGGCATCACGGCGGTTTTCACTGCTGCGGTAAATGCCTTGCGTTCAGCTCGCGTGAGAGGGCTCTCGCCTCTGTCGTGCCGATGGCTTCCAGGAAACGGGTTGTTGGGGAAGGTGACGTTGTCACCGCTGGTCACGAGCTCGAATAGGCCACGTCGTCCAAGGGTAACTAAGACCGATTTCGTGTAGGCGTAGCAGGTACGCTGAGACAGTGTTGAAACACCTCGGTCTCGCAAATAAGCGAGGTAGCTGTCGATCATGTCGCGATTGATATCGCGCAGTTCGAGAGCGCGGCTCATTGCCGTTGCGTGTATGGCCAGGTAGGTAAGGAGGTGCTTCAGCCCAGAGGTACAGTAGCTTGCGATAGTTGAGACCTCGACGTCGAGGTCCTGTTTGTCGAGAAAACGTTCAATCTGTCGCTGGCAGGCGTACGTAATCTGATCAATACCTACGGTGTACCATGGGCCAAAATCAAACCGACGACACTTTGATGCGCTTCTTTCGAAGTGGATTACAGTGCTGGCAGGAGGTATCACGTCGGGTGGGATGCCGATGCCCCCGGCATCGCTAGCCGTACGTTCGACCTCTATCGTGGTCAGATCGGTCCTCACAAAGACTTTGCGCTGTCCCATCACTTCTCCACCGTGAGGTTATTCAGTTCGTCGTCGTAAGCCAGTACAGCGTCGTCGGCCAGTTCGTTGATCAGATGCAGATACACCATAGTTGTTTGTATCGATGCATGTCCGAGTTGACGCTGAAGGAACACCACCGGCTCGATCCGGTTTCGGTTGCGTTCACGCTGAAGCGCTACAAGGGTGTGAGTTGCGTACGTGTGTCGCAGCATATGGGTCCACACGTGGAGTCCGATCCTCTGTCCGATCAGACGTACGATCCGGTCGAGACTCTTACCGTCTGAGCTGTATGGTTCGCCAGACTGATTCAGGAAAAGCGGCGAGCGTTCATGCGAGCTCAGCGCGGAGCGAAGACCTCGTTGATGGACTGCATAGTGATGGAGGTCTTGCATCAGTTGCCGGCTGACATATATGTCGCGGGCTTTGCTACCTTTGGTCCTCATGCCGTGACCATCGCGAGGATCAAGACTTACTCGGACATTGCGCTCGTGACGGTAGGGGCGGTCTGGATCGAAGACATATGCCAGTGGGAACGTTGCAAGTTCCTCTTTGCGAAGACCGGTTCCCAAAGCGAGGCGAATGATCATCCGATGATGCGGATTCTCAGCCGAATGCAGAAGTTGTTTTACCTGTGCCGACGAAAGAAATTTTGGCAGCTCTTTGTGGGTTCGCGGCATTACGTCGGGCGTGGTCACAACGCCGCCAGAGGCGTTTACGTGTGCAAGAAATCGCCCACCGACGCTCATTCGACGAATGTCGTACGAGAACGGTAGTGTCGGAATCCATTGCTGGTGCATCGCAAACTCATAAAACTTGCAGATGTAGACGAGACGATTGCGCACCGTCGTGCGGGCCAGGCCGTACTCCTCGAGGCAATAGTCACGATAAGCAGCAACAAGTGTTTTTTGTTCCCCACGGCTGACATCGTCCCAGCGGAGATCATGCGTTTGGAGAAAGCTGAAATAGTCGTAGAGCGCTCGTGCAGTGTTGATCCATGACTTTTTTGAGCCGATGGCGCCGCGCAAGAGATAGAACCGGAAAAATTCGTTGGCCGGGCGGCATCCATCCATGCTGTCCCAAAGCAGGATCGGAAAACCGGGATAGGGCCGGCCGCTGATGAGGAGGTCGCAGGTGGAAGAGATCAGCCGCATTCAGGTTCTCCTGCCGAACAGCAAGGATGAAGACTGTCGATTGGCGGTTGTGTGCGGCGGCCCCATCTGCGAATCGAGGCTGCACCACCATCGAAGCGTTGCGTTCTCCGTCGTCGCATGTATCATTCGCCCTTCCTTAAGATAGTCATCGGTCGCCTACCTCTAAGTGGCTGATAAATCTACATAATTTTCCTAACCTATGCAAAGTTCCTGAACAATCCGCGCCATGGAAACTTATGACATCGCCGTGATCGGCGCGGGCGCCGCCGGGATGATGAGCGCCGCGGTCGCCGGGCAGCTCGGCCGCCGCGTCGTGCTGATCGATCACGCGCCGCGGCTGGCCGAGAAAATCCGCATCTCGGGCGGCGGCCGCTGCAACTTCACGAACCTGTATGCGGGCCCCGACAACTACCTGTCGTCGAATCCGCATTTCGCGCGCTCGGCGCTGGCGCGCTATACGCCGCGCGACTTCCTCGGGCTGCTCAAGCGCCATCATGTGACCTGGCACGAAAAGCACAAGGGCCAGCTGTTTTGCGACCACGGCAGCGACGCGATCATCGACGTGCTGAAGCACGAGTGCGACGCGGGCGGCATCGCGTGGCGCCGGCCGGTCGTCGTCGACACGGTGCGCCATGAATCGGCCGACGGCTTCATGCTCGATACGCAGCAGGCCGGGACGATCGGTGCGCGCGCACTGATCATCGCGACGGGTGGCCTGTCGATCCCGAAGATCGGCGCGACCGACTTCGGCTACCGGCTCGCGAAGCAGTTCGGCCACAAGCTCGTCGATACGCGGCCCGCGCTCGTGCCGCTGACGTTCGCGCCGCAGGACTGGGAGCCGTTCGCGGCGCTGTCGGGCGTGTCGCTCGAAGTGCGCGTGTCGACCGGTGACAAGAAGCGTGGCGGCGAATTCGTCGAGGATCTGCTGCTGACCCATCGCGGGCTGTCCGGGCCCGGCATCCTGCAGATCTCGAGCTACTGGCAGCCCGGCGACCCGATCCGCGTCGACCTGCTGCCGCAGCGCGACACGGTGGCCGACCTGCTGGATGCGAAGCGCACGTCGAAGCGCCAGGTCGGCTCGCTGCTCGCGGACTGGGTGCCGTCGCGTCTCGCGCATGCGTGGCTCGATACGCACCGCGTCGCGGCCGACGCGCGGCTCGCGGACCTGCCCGACAAGACGCTGCGCCAGATCGGCGAGGCGTTGTCCGGCTGGACGCTGACGCCGAACGGCACCGAGGGCTACAAGAAGGCCGAAGTGACGAAGGGCGGGGTCGATACGCGGGAGCTGTCGTCGGCGACGATGATGAGCACGCGCGTGCCGGGGCTGTTCTTCATCGGCGAGGCGGTGGACGTGACGGGCTGGCTCGGCGGCTACAACTTCCAGTGGGCGTGGGCGTCCGGCACGGCGGCCGGGCAGGCGGCGGCGGAGTATTCGCGCGGCGCCTGACGGGCCGGCAGGGCCCGTTTTAGCGGGACCAGGCCCCCGTGCCTTTAGGCAATCGCTCTGCTATACTCGGTAGTCTTTCCTTGCAATCCTTTATTCGTGTCGGATCATGACGATCATTCGCGTTAAAGAGAACGAGCCGTTCGAAGTTGCAATGCGTCGCTTCAAGCGCACGATCGAGAAGAATGGTCTGCTGACCGAGCTTCGCGCGCGCGAGTTTTTCGAGAAGCCAACCGCAGAACGCAAGCGCAAGAAGGCTGCTGCGGTGAAGCGTCACTACAAGCGTATTCGCAGCCAGACGCTGCCGAAGAAGCTGTACTGAATGGATTGGGCGCCGCGCGGTTCGGTGAGCGGCGCACCGGCGGCTCCGTGCCACCGGATGAGGTCGCACAGCCGATCAGGCGGCGAGTCGCCGATGCCGGATTCGAGCAACCCGCTTGAGACATTGTCCCAAGCGGGTTTTTGTGTTGACGCCCGTTCGCGGGCGTCGGATTCACGTTTCCATCCCGGGTGAAAGATGAGTTTGAAAGAGCAGATCAGCGAAGACATGAAGGCAGCGATGCGCGCGAAGGAAAGCGAGCGCCTGGCAACGATTCGCCTGCTGATGGCCGCGATCAAGCAACGCGAAGTCGATGACCGGGTCATGCTCGACGACGCGGGCATCACGGCCGTGATCGACAAGATGATCAAGCAGCGCAAGGATTCGATCAGCCAGTTCCAGGCCGCCGGTCGCGACGATCTCGTCGCGAAGGAGCAGGCCGAACTGGTCGTGCTGGGCGGTTACATGCCCGCGCAACTGTCGGACGCCGAAGTCGCGGCCGAAATCCAGGCGGCCGTCACGCAAACCGGCGCGGCGGGCCCGCAGGACATGGGCAAGGTGATGGGTGTGCTGAAGGGCAAGCTTGCCGGCCGTGCCGACATGACGGCCGTTTCGGCGCAGGTCAAGGCCGCACTCACGAAGTAAAGCCCGTTCCCGGTGCGCCCGGCGATGCGTGCGCCGGGCATCGTATTGTCTTTTTCGCTAGATTCCACGGTGATTCCGCCTTCCTTCCTGCAGGATTTGCTGAACCGCGTCGATATCGTCGACGTGGTGGGCCGGTACGTGCAGCTCAAGAAGGGCGGCGCCAACTTCATGGGCTTGTGCCCGTTCCACAACGAGAAGAGCCCGTCGTTTACCGTCAGCCCGACCAAGCAGTTCTATCACTGCTTCGGCTGCGGCGCGCATGGCACGGCGATCGGTTTCCTGATGGAGCACGCGGGGCTCACGTTCCCGGAAGCCGTGCAGGAGCTCGCGCAATCGGTCGGGCTGACCGTGCCGCACGAGCCGTCGATGCGCGGCGGTGGGGGCGGTGGTGGTGGCGGCGACTATCCGGCGCCCGTGTCGAAATCGGTGTCGACCGCGCTGTCCGACGCGATGACGGCTGCGTGCGACTATTACCGCAAGCAGTTGCGCGGCGCGACCGTCGCGATCCAGTACCTGAAGAACCGGGGCCTGACCGGCGAGATCGCCGCGCGCTTCGGTCTCGGCTATGCGCCCGACGGCTGGCAGAACCTCGAAGCCGCGTTCCCTGACTATCGCAACGAGTCATTGGTCGAGTCGGGGCTCGTGATCGTCAGCGAGAAAACCGACGCGCAGGGCGTCGCGCGCCGCTACGACCGGTTCCGCGAGCGGATCATGTTCCCGATCCGCAACGTGAAGGGGCAGGTGATCGGGTTCGGCGGCCGCGTACTCGGCAGCGGCGAGCCGAAGTACCTGAACTCGCCCGAAACGCCGCTGTTCAACAAGGGCAGCGAACTGTACGGGTTGTTCGAGGCGCGGCTCGCGATTCGCGAGCGCAAGTACGTGCTGGTCGTCGAAGGCTACATGGACGTCGTCGCGCTCGCGCAGCTCGGGTTCCCGAACGCGGTCGCGACGCTCGGCACCGCGTGTACGCCGATTCACGTGCAGAAGCTGTTGCGCCAGACCGACATGGTCGTGTTCAGTTTCGACGGCGATTCGGCCGGCCGGCGCGCGGCGCGGCGTGCGCTCGAGGCTTGCCTGCCGCATGCGGGCGACAACCGCACGATCCGGTTCCTTTTTCTGCCGGCCGAGCACGATCCGGACAGCTATGTGCGCGAGTTCGGCGCCGAAGCGTTCTCCGAGCAGGTCGAGCGTGCGATGCCGTTGTCACAATTTCTGTTGAACGAAGCAATTGCCGGGAAGGCGCTCGATCAGCCGGAAGGCCGCGCGAAGGCGTTGTTCGATGCGAAGCCGCTGTTGCAGGCGCTGCCCGCGAATGCGTTGCGCGCGCAGATCATGCACATGTTCGCGGACCGTCTCGATATCCCGTTCGAAGAGGTCGCGGGGCTGTCCGAAGTCGATACGCGGATCGCGGCGCCGCCGCGCCAGGCGCCTGCGCGCAGCGAGCGGCGGCGTGTGACGGACAGCGAAAAGCGTGCGTTGCGCACGCTGGTGATGCATCCGCGCATCGCGTTGCTGCTCGACGACGAACAGCTTGCGACCCTGCGTGCGCTGCCGCGCATCGGCGAACTGTTCGCGGAAGTCGTCGATCATGCGCGTGCGCTGGGCGACGGCGCGGAGTTTCGGCTGCTGTCGGATGTCCTGCGGGCGTCCTCGAACGGGGCGACTTACGAGGAAATCTTCCGCGAAATTCTGGACTATGATGAAAACGTCCGCGACTTGCTGTTACAGAATCCGGAAGACGAGACGGTGCCCGAGCGGCAGCGTGAACAGGAACGGATCGCGGGGGAGGAACTGCAGGCAGCGGTGCTCAAGATGCGCTATGACGCCTGCTGCGACCGGCTTGACCGGCTGGCGCGGCAATCCACCTTCACCCCCGAGGAATTGGCTGAATTGACGGAATTGAACCAGCAGCGAACCGACATGAAGCGTCGGCTCGGGCTGTAGGCGGCCGGGGCGCTTAGAGAGGGCGCACCAGCGTGCTATAATATAAGGTTTCCAGCGGTTTGTTTTCTAAGCAGAGGCGAGAATCGCGATGGCAAAGACGACAGGCGGAAAGAAAGCAGCAGGCAAGGGCTCGACGGAGCCGACCACGAAGGTCACAGCGGCCAAGTCTGCTTCTTCCACCAGGACAACGTCTTCAGCCACGTCAGCCCCTGCAGGAAAGAAAACCGCGGCCGGCACTGCTCAGGCTGCGCCGGCGCCGGCAGCCAGAACACGGGCTGCCGCCAGACCCGACTCCGGGCCGGCCAAGCCGGCGGCGAAGCGGGCAAGTGCGAAAAGCGCAAGGGACACGACTGCCGATGCGGACGAAACGGCAGTACGTACTACTCATGCACCTACGGTTCAACCGGCTGTCGTCCAGCAGCCGCGAGTCGATATAGCCGGTACGGCGAACTCCATGACCAAAAAGCTGAACGAAGTATCCGTCGAAGACGACGCAAATCAGAGCGACGAGCAGCCCGCGGCCGCAGCCACGGCTGCACCGGGCAAATCCAAGGTGCGCGATCGTCGCGCCAAGGAAAAGGCGCTGCTGAAGGAAGCGTTCGCGACGAGCACGCCGGGTACGGCCGAGGAGCTCGAAGAGCGCCGTGTGAAATTGCGCGCGCTGATCAAGCTCGGCAAGGAGCGCGGCTTCCTGACGTATGCCGAAATCAACGACCACCTGCCGGACAACTTCACCGAGACCGAAGCCCTCGAAGGCATCATCGGCACGTTCAACGACATGGGCGTGGCGGTTTACGAGCAGGCTCCGGACGCGGAAACGCTGCTCCTGAACGACAACGCGCCCGCCGCGTCGTCGGACGATGAAGTCGAAGAGGAAGCGGAAGTTGCGCTGTCCACCGTCGATTCGGAATTCGGCCGCACGACCGATCCGGTCCGGATGTACATGCGCGAGATGGGCACGGTCGAGCTGCTCACGCGCGAAGGCGAAATCGAGATCGCGAAGCGGATCGAGGACGGCCTGCGCCACATGGTGATGGCCATCTCCGCGTGCCCGACGACGATCGCCGATATCCTCGCGATGGCCGAACGCGTCGCGAACGAAGAGATCCGCGTCGACGAGCTCGTCGACGGCCTGCTCGATCCGAATGCTTCGGACTCCGCCGATACCGACGGCTTCTCAGCGAAGGAAGCGGAAGCCATCGAGAACGAGAACGAGGAAGCCGAAGAGGAAGAGGAAGAAGAGGAAGAGGAGGAAGACGACGGTGCCGCGCAGGCATCGGCCAACGCCGCCCAGCTCGAAGCCCTCAAGCGTGCCTCGCTCGACAAGTTCTCGCAGATCAGCGAGTGGTTCGACAAGATGCGCCGCGCGTTCGAGAAGGAAGGCTACAAGTCGAAGGCCTACCTGAAGGCGCAGGAAACGATCCAGACCGAACTGATGACGATCCGCTTCACCGCGCGTACCGTCGAGCGCCTGTGCGACACGCTGCGTGCGCAGGTGGACGAAGTGCGTCAGGTCGAGCGCCAGATCCTGCACATCGTCGTCGACAAGTGCGGCATGCCGCGCTCGGAATTCATCTCGCGCTTCCCGGGCAGCGAGACGGATCTCGACTGGTCCGACAAGGTCACCAACGAAGGCCATTCGTACAGCGCGGTGCTGTCGCGTAACGTTCCGGCGATTCGCGAACAGCAGCAGCGCCTGCTCGACCTGCAGGCGCGCGTCGTGCTGCCGCTGAAGGATCTGAAGGAAACCAACCGCCAGATGGCGGCCGGCGAACTGAAGGCCCGCCAGGCGAAGCGCGAAATGACCGAGGCGAACCTGCGTCTCGTGATCTCGATCGCGAAGAAGTACACGAACCGCGGCCTGCAGTTCCTCGACCTGATCCAGGAAGGCAACATCGGCCTGATGAAGGCGGTGGACAAGTTCGAATACCGTCGCGGCTACAAGTTCTCGACCTATGCGACGTGGTGGATCCGTCAGGCCATCACGCGCTCGATCGCTGACCAGGCGCGCACGATCCGTATTCCGGTTCACATGATCGAGACGATCAACAAGATGAACCGCATCTCGCGGCAGATCCTGCAGGAAACCGGTCTCGAGCCGGATCCGGCAACGCTCGCCGAGAAGATGGAAATGCCGGAAGACAAGATCCGCAAGATCATGAAGATCGCGAAGGAGCCGATCTCGATGGAAACGCCGATCGGTGACGACGACGATTCCCATCTGGGCGACTTCATCGAGGACAACAACACGGTCGCGCCGGCGGATGCCGCACTGCATGCCAGCATGCGCGACGTCGTGAAGGACGTGCTCGATTCGCTGACGCCGCGCGAGGCGAAGGTGCTGCGGATGCGTTTCGGTATCGAGATGAGCACCGACCACACGCTCGAGGAAGTCGGCAAGCAGTTCGACGTCACGCGTGAGCGGATCCGTCAGATCGAGGCCAAGGCGCTGCGCAAGCTGCGTCACCCGAGCCGTTCCGACAAGCTGAAGTCGTTCCTCGAAGGGAACTGATTTCCAGCGTCTCTGCTGCGAACGCCACCGGCATCCGCGTGATGCCGGTGGCGTTTGTCCCCTTTGTTGTTACAATGCCGGCCCGGCTTCTTCGCCGGAGCGGCGTGTAGCACGCTTCGTCTCACATCAGGGCTTGTAGCTCAGCGGTTAGAGCAGTCGACTCATAATCGATTGGTCGCGGGTTCGAACCCCGCCGGGCCCACCAGATTTCATGCCGCGTCACACCGTGTCGCGGCATGCCGAAAACCCGCGATGGCTTCATGCGTCGCGGGTTTTTCTTTGCGCGGACGATCGGCCGGATCGGGGAAACACGGAGAGGCTGCCGTGCCGATCGCAATCGAAGTATGCTGTGGCGCGACCGGCCGGTGCGCGAACCCTGCGCCCGCCCGGATCGCCGACCAGCGCCGCGCTCCATCCGGCGACCAGAACAATCAGATTTCGCCGGGAGCAGGGGCGGCCATCATGACCATGCTGCGTACGTGGGGTGCGATTCTCTCGTTGCTGGTGCTCGCTGCGTGCGCGAGCCTGCCGCCGCAGGCCGATCGCACGCCGACGCACGCGTTCACCGATACGGAACACACGCGGCTGGGCGCAGCGTTCCAGCAGCAGGCCGGCACCCATCCGGGGCAGGACGCGTTCCACTTGCTGACCGACCCGGTCGACGCACTGGATGCGCGGGTGCTGCTTGCCGATCGCGCCGACCGCTCGCTGGATCTTCAGTACTACATCTGGCACGACGACCTGACCGGGCACGAGCTGGCCGATGCGGTGATTCGCGCGGCCGATCGCGGCGTGCGCGTGCGCGCGCTGCTCGACGATCTCGGCACGAATGCGGACGACCGCAAGCTGCTCGAGATCAGCTCGCATCCGAACATCGAGATCCGGCTGTTCAATCCGGTGGCCGCGCGCCGCTTCAAGAAGCTCGGTACGGTGTTCGAGTTCTCGCGCGTCAACCGGCGCATGCACAACAAGGCGATGATCGCGGACAACCAGGTGGCGATCGTCGGCGGCCGCAATATCGGCGACGAATACTTCGGCGCATCGTCGATGCTGGAGTTCGGCGATCTCGACGTCGTCGTCCATGGTCCGGCCGTGAAGGACATCTCGACGGAATTCGATACGTTCTGGAATTCGCCGTATGCGTATCCGATCGATACGCTCGTCGGGCACGAGGCGGCACCGGACGGGCTCGATCGCGAGCGCGAACGGCTGCGCGACTACCTGCGCGCCATGGAAGACAATCCGTACGTGCTCGAGGCGCAACAGCGACTCGACCGGATCGTGCATGGCCAGGGCACCGAATTGTCGTGGGGGCACGCGACGGTGCTGTACGACGATCCGTCGAAGATCGCGCACGCACCGAAAGACGCCGACGGGCACCTGATGCCGCAGCTGCGCGCGCTCGCGTTGCAGCCGCAACACGACCTGCTGATCGTGTCGCCGTATTTCGTGCCGGGCAAGGACGTCGTCGAGCGGCTGCGCGCGCTCACGGCACGCGGCGTGCGCGTGACGGTGCTGACCAATTCGCTTGCCTCGACCGACGTGGCGGCCGTGCATGCCGGCTACCGGCGTTATCGCGGCGATCTGGTGAACGCGGGCGTGCGGCTCTACGAGCGCCGCCCGTCGGGCGACAAGAGCATTTCGAAGCAGGTCATCATCGGCTCGTCGCGTGCGTCGCTGCATGCGAAGACCTACGTGTTCGATCACAAGAGCATCTTCATCGGGTCGATGAACCTCGACCCGCGCTCGCTGAACCTCAACACCGAGATCGGCGTGTATTGCGAAAGCCCGGCGATCGCGTCCCAGGTCGCCGACGATCTGGAGGCGCGGCTCGACCGGATCGCGTGGCGGGTCGAGCCGAGAACCGATCCGGTCGGAAAGGGGCGGCTCAAGTGGATTCAGACCGATGCGGACGGAAAGGTCACCGAGATCGATCACGAGCCGGAGGTGTCAGCCGCGCGGCGAATGGAAGTGTGGTTTCTCGGGCTGTTTCCGATCGAATCGCAACTCTGAGCGACGTTCAGCTCAGCGCGCGGCGGTGTTGGTCGATGATGTCCGCGAACTGCCGCGTCGCTGTCTCGATCGTCGCATCGTTCAGCCCCGAATAGCCGAGCACGAAGCCGTTGTAGCGGCGGCCTGCGCCGATGCGGTAGCTGCTCAGCGGCTGAAGCAGCAGGCCGTGCGCGGATGCGGCGCGGGCGATGTCGGTGTCGTGCAACGGCATCGCGAGATCCGCGGACAGATGCATGCCGCCGGGGCTTTCGCGCACGCTCAGCGACGTGCCGAGGTGGCGGGCGAGTGCGGCCTCCAGGCTGCTGCGCCGGTCGGCGTAGAGCGCCCTCATCCTGCGCAGATGCCGCGCAAAGAGGCCCGTGTCGATGAATTCGGCCATCGCCAGCTGGTCGGCCGAATGACCGCGATGGACGAGCTCCCGCAGCGTTCTGGTGAAGCGGTCGACGAGCACCGTCGGCACCACCATGAAGCCGAGCCGAAGGGCGGGGAACATCGTCTTGCTGAACGTGCCCAGATAGCAGACCGGCGCATCGGCGTGCAGGCCCTGGATCGCGGGCAGCGGCTGGCCGCCGTGACGGAACTCGCTGTCGTAGTCGTCCTCGATGATCCACGCGCCGCAGGCACGTGCGCGCTCGACGAGCGCCGCTCGTCGCAGGGGGCTCATCAGCGCGCCGAGCGGGTACTGGTGTGACGGTGTCGTATAGATCAGCCGGGGCGGGCAGGTGCGCCACTGTTCGTCGGTCGGCGCCATGCCTTCGCGATCGACCTCGATCGGCACGGGCGTCAGGCCGGTCGACCGGAATGCGGTGCTTGCGCCGTTGTAGCAAGGGTTCTCGAGCCAGCCGTTTTCGCCCGGATTCGCCAGCATGCGCGCGCACAGTTCGAGGCTGCCTTGCGTGCCGTCGGTGATGAACACCTGATCCGTTTCGCAGCGCACGCCGCGCGAGACGCGGATGTAGGCGGCCACCGCGCGCCGCAGTTCCGGCAGCCCTTCGGCCGGACCGTACGCGAGCCGGGCGGGCGTGATGGTCTTCCACGCGTGCTCGATGCAGCGGCGCCACTGGGCGACGGGGAATTCGTCGAGGGAAGGGAGGCCGGGAACGAACGGCAGCATGCGTTCAGGCTCGGGATCGGCATTCTCCAGCCCGTGCACGCGCTCCGACAGGCGAACCGTGGCGAGGCCGTCGTCGTTCCCGGCGCTCGGGCGACCGCATTCGTCCCAGAGCGTGATCGTGCCGTTGCGGGTGGCCGCCACGAAACCTTCCTCGGCAAGACGCTCGTACGCATAGACCGCGGAATTGCGTGCGATGCCCAGCTCGGCCGCGAGCACGCGCGTCGATACGAGCCGGGTGCCGCGCGGCAGGTGTCCATCCAGCAGCATGTTGCGCAGGCTCCGGTAGAGGGCTTCCTGCTGGCTATGCCTTGCCGTGCCGTCCTGTCTGGAAAGCGACGAGATGAGCAGCGCGAGATCCATAGGCTGGTTCCAGAAATTTTCCTTGTGCTGGTTCTTTCGAAGACGTCACGCGCATCGTATCGTTCACGTTCTCGCGGGGCAGGCCGGTGCACGGCATGTCCGGTGATCGTTGCCGGCTGCCGCACGCGCGTATTGTGCTCGATTCGGCGAGCGACTGTCGACGGGCAGGAGGCCGGTCACCCGGGCATCGGTACGATCCGATACCGATTCAATCAATTTCGTAGTGCGAATATATGAAAGACCAGGCCATCATCTCTCCCACCTCACGTACCACCATTCGTCGTCTGCCCGAGCTGGCGAGTCACGATCGCACGATGCTCCACCGCATCGTGGACGAGGCCTACGTCTGCCACATCGCATTCGGCGACGGACAGGACATGCACTGCATCCCGACCGCGCACTGGAGAAGCGGCGATGATCTCCATATCCACGGATCCAACGGCAGCCGGATGATCAAGGCGCTGTCCGCGGGCGCGCAGGTTTCCGTCGCGATCACGTTGCTGGACGGCCTCGTACTCGCCAGGTCGGCGTTCAGCCATTCGATGAATTATCGATCCGCGGTGATCTACGGGCAGTTCGACGTGGTGGAGGGCAGTGCGGACAAGCTCGCCGCGCTGGATGCGCTGATGGACAAGATCGCGCCGGGCCGCAGGCATGAAGCGCGACCGGGCAATTCGAAGGAAATCAATGCGACCAGCGTGCTGCGGATTTCCATGGCGGAAGCGGCCGTGAAAGTGAGCGATTCGCTGCCGTCCGACAAGGAAGAGGATCTCGGGCTCGCTGTCTGGGCGGGGATATTGCCGCTGAAGACGACGCGCGGCGCGCCGGTCCGTGCCGACGAAAGCGCTGACGTGCCGGTGCCGGACTATGTCCGGAACTGGGCCGGTTGAGCGGCGCGGTGCATCACCGGCCGACGCCGCGGTCGATGCCGGTTCATCGCGCGAGCGTGCGATGCAGCCAGGGCCAGTCGTCCATGAAGAGTCCGACGCAGGCGCCCTGGACGCGATCTTCCGCCAGAACGAAATGCGTGCCGTCGAATACCCATTTCATCGCGTCGCCGCAATCGCCGATCCCGCGTGCGCGATCGAAACTGGCGAGCGTGGCCTTCCCCGGATCGTAGCTCGCGCCGGTCAGCTGGTTCGGCGGCGGCGCGTCATCGCCTGCCGCACGGGTATCGACCGGCAGGACGAGCGGCTTCGCCGAAAACGGTGTCGTGCGCGTTACGCGATACCAGAGGCTCGATGCGTTGTACGCCGCGCTGTCGCCGCACGTGAGCGAGACCAGCGCTTCGCCGGCCGAAAGCGCGAATGCGGCGCTGCCGTCGTGCGGCCCCTTTCCGCCATCGGGCGCGCCGCTGTCCGCATCGCAGCGTGCGACGGCTGCGTGAACACGCGCGAAGGTCGAGTCGATCAACCGGCGTTGTTCTGCGGGGGAAAGCGCGGGGCCGGGCCTGGCTGCGGTCACGACCGGGAGCGGTTGAGGCGCCGGAACCGACGAAGCCGGCGCGGGGCCCGTGCGACGCCATGCGGTGACCGTGCCGACTCGTCCCTGGGCATCGTCGATAGCCAGCAGCGCCGCACTCAAACCCGCCAGCGAGACGCGCTGGTCGCCGATCGCCATCTCGTGCGCGTCGCGGGCAGCCGTGATCCACGTCGATACGGCGGTGGCGTCTGTTGTCGCGATCCGGTGCGGGTAGGTCTGGGCGGCCTTGTCCTGCCACGTGGTGGAGGTGGCAGGATCGAGGCGAAACGGATGGTCGTCGATACGCATCTGGTCGGCGTGCAGCGGCTTGTCCGCCGCGATCTGCAGCTTCACCGCGCCGTTCGCGCCGGCGTCGCGCCACAGCCAGACAACGAGGCCGGGGTTGTCGTTGTCGGCGCCTTCGGCCACGCATCGCCTGACGTTGTCGCAAACGACTTCCCAGCCATTGAAATCGCGAAGGGGTGACGCGGCATGCGCTGTCGACGGGGCTGCGCCTGCCGGTACCGCCGACAGTGCGCAGGCGCCCGATGCGAGGCCGATCAGAAGGCGCCGGAGCGGGCTGCCGGCCGCTTTACTCCGGGTGATGTTCACGCGACTCGTGCGGCGGTTGCGACTCGGCAGGGTGCGGACGAGGTGCAGCCGCGTGCTCGGGCGCCGGTTGCCGAGGCTGCGGTGTCGCATGTTCCTGCGGCGGCGCTTCGGGGCGCGGCTGCATCTCCTTGCGTTGTTGCTGTTGCGCCGCTTCGCGCGCTTGTTGCTGCTCGGCCTCGCTACGTTGTTGTGCTTCCACGCGTTGCTGCTGCTGCGCTTCGTCGCGTTGTTGGGCCTGAGCGCGTTCCTGCTGTTGTGCGGCGTTGCGTTGCTGCATCTCTTCGCGTTGCTG
The DNA here is from genome assembly GCF_984667975.1 of Burkholderia pulmonis. Taxonomy (NCBI): domain Bacteria; kingdom Pseudomonadati; phylum Pseudomonadota; class Betaproteobacteria; order Burkholderiales; family Burkholderiaceae; genus Burkholderia; species Burkholderia pulmonis. The sequence continues at coordinate 2,329,747 of NZ_OZ480187.1, read as the reverse complement.
AGCCGCGTTGTGTTGCTGCACTTCCTCGCGTTGTTGCTGTTGCTGTTGTTGCTGCGCGGCCGCACGATTTTCCTGCGCGGCACGTTCCTGCTGCATCGCCTGCTGGCGCTCGTCGCGCATCGCGCCGGGCGGATGCTGTGCCGGTGCCTCGGCATGCGGCGCATTCGCGTGGTTCTGCGCGAATGCGTCGGGCGCCGGTCGCGCACCGGGGCGCGCATCGTTCGCGCCGAAGTGCGGCATCGTCATCGGTGCGGCGCCGGGGCGTTGCTGCATCGCTTGCTCGCGCATCTGCCCGGCACCCGGCTGCATCGCGTTGCGCTCGATCGTCGTGTTGTTATTGGTGACGTTGCCGCCGTAGTTGTTCGTGATGCGCGTGTTGCGGATGTTCGTGATGTTGTTGATCACGGTGGTCGACTTCGTCACGTACGTGGTGTGGTTGTACACCACGGCCGGACGCTGCCAGCCGCCGTTCCACCCCGGGCCTTCCGGACGCGGCGCGCCCCAGTTCATGCCCCATGCATGCCAGCCCCAGTCGTGGTGCCCGAAGATCGCGGCGCCGACGGCGATGCCGACGCCGAACGTGATCACGCCGGCCGCGACCACTTCGCCGGTGCTGTAGACGGGCGGCCGGTACACGTAGCCGGGATAGTACGAAACCGGCTCGCCGTAGACGACGGTCGGGTTGTATGACGGCACGTAGACGACGTCGGGCTGTGCGGATTCGATCTCGATCGCCTGTGCGGGCGGCGGCACGATCGCCGGGCCGCTGTAGACCACCGGTGCATCGGTGGCCGCCGTGTAGCCGGCCGGCGCAGCCTGTTCGACCTGCGTGACGCGCATCTGGCCGCCGGAGCGAAGATGACCGGACTTCTGCGCGCGCTGACGCATCACCTGGATCGCATTCATCACGTCGGTCGGATCGTTGTAGTACGCCTGCCCGAGCGACGTGGTCCAGGCCGGGTTCGACGCCATTTGCGACAGCACCGCGGGGAACGCGGTCAGCGCCTTGACGGACGGGTCCCACGGCTGCCCATCGGCGGCAGTCGCGAGCGCCTGGCCTTTCAACGACGGATTCTGCGCCACCCAGGTATTGGCGGCCGTTATCTGGTCAGGATACGTCGCGCCCGCAAGCACCAGCGCGACAAGCTTGTCGGGGAACAGCGCGATCGGCGCGACCATCTGGTAGAGCTGGTCGGCGCTCGGCGGGGTGTACGCGACGGGCGTCGACGCGGGCTGCGCCGCCGACGCGGCGCTCGCATCGCTGGCCGGGGCGGCGGCGGTGCTGTCGCTGTTCTTGTTGCAGGCCGACAGGCCGAGCAGCGACACGATGAGGGACGACGCGATCAGCGTTCTGACGGGGCGGTGGGCACGTGTGTGGTTCATGTTGTTCGTTCGGTGTTGTGGCAGCGTTGGCAGGCACGCGGGCCGCGCGATCGGCTTGAACACTGTGCCGCGACCCTCCGCGCATGCTCCGGCGGCATCGGCCGGAGCGGGCAGCAGGATCGTGTTCGCATGGTGGTTGTCCCGCGACGAATCGATACATTCAGTTAAACGCACGACACGCGCGGAAGTTGTCTGGATGTTATGTAACAGTGTGTACCTTGCGGTTCGTAAGCACGCCGGAGGATGTTCGGTAATGTGCGTGAAAGTTGATTTCGCAACGATTGCAAGGTTGGAAGGAGCGTCACGCGCGATGCTCGCCGCGCGAAACGAGTGGGCGCTGAATGCAGAAAACCCGCGACGGCTTTGCAGCCTTCGCGGGTTTTCGACAGGGTTGCGTACGGTTCCGGGGCGTGCGAAACGGTGAGCCCCGGAACCGGGCCGGTCAGCGGTCCATCAGCGGGCGAAATCCGACGTGCTCTGGATGAACGCGTTCAGTTTCGAGATGTTCACGCTGCCGAAGCCCGTCGTCGCGTCCCAGCCGGCCTTCGCCTTGTAGCCGTAGGTGCCGCTGCCGTTGTTGCCGGACGTGACGTCGTGCACCAGCGTCGCGTTGGACGGGAAGTACTTGTAGATGCTCGACGCGGGGAACCCGAGGGTGTTGTTGTTGGCCGACTGCAGCCGCGCCCAGATGCCGGTGAAGATCGGCGCGGCGAGGCTCGTGCCGCCTTCGTTGTTCAGGTAGCCCGAACCCCACAGCGTGTCGGACGTCTGGCCGTTCACGACGAGAATCGCGCCGGTGCGCAGGTCGGCGTCGAAGCCGACGTCGGGCAGTGCGCGCTTGGTCGACCCGGTGAGGCTCGACGACTGCCACGTCGGCGCGGCCTCGTACTTGCTGTACCCGCCGCCCGTCGACCACACGGTGCCCGGCTGCCAGCTCGGATCGTTCCAGACGATCTCGCTGTTGTACGCATTGGTCGACGTATTGGTGAACAGCGTCGTGCCGCCCACCGCGATCACGTACGGCGACGTTGCCGGTTCGCTGACCGTGTAGGTCGAGCGCGACGGCGTGCCGCCCGCGCATTCGTACGCGCCGTGGTCACCGGCGGAAACGGAGAAGGTTTGCCCCTGCGCGACCGCCTGCTTGAAGATGGTGTCGTCGGTTGCCTGCGAGCCGGTACTGTTCGCGGACGATTCGCACACGCCGAGCGACACGTTGATCACCTTCGCGACGTTGTCGGTCACGGCCTTGTTGTACGCGGCGGTGATCGCGGTGAGCGACATCGACGGCGCGACGTAGAACAGGACCTGCTTCACGCTGCCGCCGGCCGCGCCGACGATCGACTGGCTGTCGAGGTTCCATTCGACGGTGCCGTCGGTGTCGGTGTACGAGCTGCCGGACGGGCCCGTCTTCACGATGCTGCTGCTGATCGAGCCGAGGCCGTTGTTCGCGGCGAACGTGTTCAGGTCGCTCACCGTCTGCGACAGGTCGCCTTCGGAGATGATGCCGACCGTGGTCTGCGAGGCCGTCGGCGTGCCGTCGCCGCCGTAGAGCGACGAGAACTCGGTCGGGTTGTGCGGCACCGCCGACGCGCCGGCCGGGATCGTCAGGTTGCTGGTGTTGCCTTGCGGCTTGCTGCCCGCGCCGGTATGCATCAGCTCGACGTTCTGCAGGCCCAGCACCGCGCCGACGATGCCGCCGATCGCGTTCGGCACCTGTGCGGCGTCGGTATTCGCATAGACGCTGCGGCCGTTGCGCGTGAAGCGCTTGAGGGTCGTGCGGAACGCGGACTTGATGGTCGCCGCGGTGCCGGATGCCGACACCAGCAGCCGGTTCGGCGCGACCACGATGTTCACGAAGCCTGCCTTGCGCAGGTGGGCGACGACGGACGCGACCTGCTGGTCGGTCGGCGCATATTGCGCGGCGAACTGCGAAGGCGTGAGGAACTGCCGGTAGTGCGGCGAGCCGGGCGTATGCAGGTCGCGCAGGTACTGGTCGAGTTGTGCTTCGTTGCGCAGGTTCAGCCCGAGCACGATGTCCACCGATTCGCCGGGCGCCATCTCGATCGCCGCGGCGGCGGCCGCGGCCGTACTCGCAGCGGGCGCGCCGGCGGTACCGGCTTCGCTTTGCTGAACGAGCGGCAGGAATCCCTTGGTACGCGTTTCCGTCCAGCCGGCCGCAGGTGCGGCATGGACGGTCGCCATGCCGAACGATGCGGCTGCCGCGGCGGCGAATGCGAGCTTGATGACGCGAATGTGCTTTTGTTTCTTGTTTGCAACCTGATTCATTTTAATTACCCCTCCGGTTGAACATCGAACTGCACGAACAACAACGGTCGACGACGGTGCGGGTCGCATCGCCGCTTTCTGCCGCATGCGTGCGGATGGCACGGATGCGACAGGGCCTTTCGCCCGATCCGGACAGCGGTTTTGCTCCGGGGGCGAAATACGGAAAATTCGGTAGCGGGAAGGCTGCGCCGCGTGGCGGGGCAGCCGCGCCGGGGTATGGCGCGGGCGGGGTTGCTAGAGCAACAACTTCGTAGTCCTGCTCATTTGATTCGATCCTTCGGCCCGCTGCCGGATGGCAGCCGTCCAGTGATATGCATCGGGATGTTGCACGCGCCGGCGCGAGAACGAATCATCCGGCGGCGAGCACTGCGGTGCAGCGGAAGCGAAAAAACGTGGAGCGGAATCGATTGCGTAGTGGGCAATTCGTCAGATTGCTTGCATCGAACGGTATCAAGAGCGAAAGCTGGGTGTCAAACTTTTTTTGATTATATGAAACAAAATTAAATCGAATAAAGCGCAATGTTTTTGAAAAGATTGGCGGCGTTTTGTAATGTTCGAAACCGCCAAGGCAGGTAATGGCGAGTACGGCTCGCCAATCATTTCCGATGCGTTTTGAAACGGGCAATCGCTATCGAGGAAAGGCTCGAATGGCCGGGGCCTGTCGCGGGATGTCGAATTCGAGGACGGCATCGCCGCAAAGCGACGCGAGATGGCGGACCTGTCCGCCGTGCGCGTGGACGACCGTGCGAACGACGGCCATGCCGAGGCCGGTTTCGTCGAATCGGCGCGCGCCTTCGTCCTCGATCCGGACGACCGCGCCCGCGGGCCGCTTTTTGACGGAGAGTTTCAGTCTGCCGGGGGTGGAGCGTCGCCGTAAGTCGTCGAACAACGCGAGCACGGCCTGCCGGATGCGCGCGCCGTCGCAGGCCAGGACGATCGTGTCGGCCTCCAGGTCGACGATGAACCCCGCTTCGCGAAACGCGTCGCGTGCGGAATCGACAGCACGTTCGATCTCGCGGTCGAGTGCCGCCGGTTGCAGATCGAGTCTCAGCGCACCGGGTCGTTCGGCAACCTGAAGATCGTCGACGAGCCGGAATAGCCCGTCGACATGGTGAAGCAGCGCGTCGCGCGACGGCGCATCGGCATCGATGGCGAGCGCCTTGATGGCGTCGAGGCGGGTTTCGAGTTCCGCGAGCGGCGTGCGCATGTCGTGACGGGCGGGGCCGGTGGCGGTCGCGGTCGCACTGGATGAAGCGGGGTGTTTCAGTCGATGAGTCATCGCATTGAAGTGCTCGATGAAGCGCGACATGTCGGCCGGGCAGTCGTCGCGGGAAACTGCGCGTACCGACGGATCGCCAGTGACGATGCGACCGGCGGTTTCCGCAACCGCGTCGAGCGAGCGGAGCGTGCGACGCATCAGTTTGACGAGATCGAACGCAGCCGTCAGCAGGCAGGCGAGCAGCGCCGTCGCGATCACGAGGTAAGTGGACGCGCTGTGGATCATCGCGTCGGCTGTTGCGTCGTGCGGCGGCGCGGCCGGCTCATGCAGCGCGTAGATGAAGAAGGCAACGGTGCAGGCGATCAGCACGACGACGAGCGCGCCCGTGCCGATCGTCTGCCCGATATGCCGGCCGGGTCGTGCCGGCGGCGTCACTGCAAGCCCCGCAGCCGGTAGCCGACGCCGCGCATCACTTCGGGCATGCCCGGTGCACCGGCCTGTTCGAGCTTCTTGCGCAGCCTGCAGATGTGGCTGTCGACCGTGCGTTCCAGCGCACTCACGTCGGCCATGCACGCATCGAGCAGTTCGCCGCGCGTGAACACGCGGCTCGGCGATCGCGCCATGTGCGCGAGCAGCCGGAACTCCGTCAGCGTCAGCGTGATCGGCACCTCGACGGAATCCGTCCGCACGCGGGCAAGATAGCTGTCGGTGTCGATCTCCAGGTCGCCGACGCGCAGCATGCGGGTGGACGGCGGCGCGGCCGACCGGCGCAGGATCGCACGCAGCCGCGCGACGACTTCGGCCGGGTTGAACGGCTTGACGATGTAGTCGTCGGCGCCCGCGTGCAGTGCCTGCAGCCGGTCGAGGTCGCGGTCGAACGCGGTGAGGACGACGACGGGCGTATTGCCACGCTGTCGAAGCCTGGTGAGCACGTCCCAGCCGTTCATCTGCGGCATCTTCACGTCGAGCAGGATCAGGTCGGGCTTCAGGTGCGGTTGCACGTCGAGCACCGCCTGACCGTCGGCGACGCGGTAGGTGCGAAAGCCGTCGTGCTTCAGGTAGGCATCGAGGATGTCCGAAATGTCGGGCTCGTCTTCTGCAATCAGTATCAGGGAATTCGTCATGGAGTTTGCCGTGCGATGTCGAACAATCGGGGCAGCCCGTTGCCGGGCCGGGTTGCACCGTTCCGTCCCGCTGTCGTGCCGGGCGGAACGGTGCCGTTCGTTCAGTCCTGCACCACGCTCTTCGACGCCGCGACGTCCTTGTCCGTCAGGCCGCCGCCGAGTGCCTTGTACAGCGCAACGGCGTTGCCGAGCTCGCTGCGGCGCAGGTCGAGCAGCGCCTGCCGTGCCGAATAGAGCTGCCGCTGCGAATCGAGCAGTTCCAGCCGTCCCTCGACGCCCGCGCGATAGCGCAGGTTCGACAGGTCGGTGCGGCGTTCGGCCGAGCGGACCACGCGCGTCTGCGCTTCGATCTGGCGTCCGAAGGTTTCGCGTCCGGCGAGACCGTCGGCCACTTCGCGGAACGCGGTCTGGATCGAGCGCTCGTATTCGACAACCGCGCTGGATTTGCGCACTTCCGCGAGACGCAGCTCGGAGCGCAGCTGGCCACCCTGGAAGATTGGCACCGTGACCTGCGGCGCGAAGCTCCACACGCGTTGGCCGCCGTCGAACAGGCTGCCCATCGCCGGGCTGAGGAAGCCGATCGACGACGTCAGCGACAGGCGCGGGAAGAACGCGGCGCGCGCGGCGCCGATATCGGCATTCGCGGCGACGAGATTCTGTTCGGCCTGCTGGATATCCGGCCGGCGGAACAGCAGCTCGGACGGCAGGCCGGCAGGCAGTTGCGTCATCACCGGCTGCTGCTGAAGCGGCACGGGATCGGGCAGATCCTTCGGCAGCTCGGTGCCGACCAGCAGGCGCAGGGCGTTGCGTGCCTGCTCGACGGCGCGTGTGCGCGCCTCGAGATCGGCCGTGGCGCTCGCGACCTGGCCTTCGGCCTGCGCGATGTCCACGCCGCTCGCCTGATGTGCTTCCTTCAGACGGCGTGCGAGATCGAGTGATTGTTGCCAGTCGCCGAGCGTGCGCTCGGACAGCTGGCGTTGCTCCTGCGCGAGTCGTTCCGCGAAGTACGCGTCCGCGACGCCGCCGACCAGCGAGATCTGCACCGCGCGGCGGCCGTGATCGGTGGCGAGGTAGCGTGCGAAGGCCGCATCCGACAGCGATTTCACGCGGCCGAACAGGTCGATCTCGAACGCGCTGATGCCGAGGTTCACGCCGTACTGGTTCTGCGTCGTGCCGAACAGCGGCGGATTCGACTGCGTGTCGTCCGCCGTGCGCTGGCGCGTGAGGTTCGCGCCGGCGCCGACCGACGGCAGGCGCGCGGCGCGCTGGATGCCGTACTGCGCTTCGGCGGCCTGGACGTTCAGCGCCGCCAGGCGCAGGTCGCGGTTGTGCTCGAGCGCAAGCTCGATCAGGCGCTGCAGGCGGCGATCGCCGAACATCGTGCGCCAGCCGAGATCGGCGGCGTTGGCCTTGAGGTCGGCGGCAGCGGCGGCCGTGTAGGCCGTCGGCACCGGCGCCTCGGGCTTGACGAGCGTCGGCGCCAGGGAGCAGGCCGACAGGGCGAGGACGAGGGGGAGAATGAGCAATCGCATGGCATCAACCTTCCTGTCCGTGAGTCGGGGCGGCCGGCTGCTTGCGGGAGGCCCGCCATGCGCCGATGCGCTCCTGGATGCTCATCACGAACACAAAGAAAACAGGGACGAAGAAAATGGCCAGTACCGTGGCGGTCACCATGCCGCCGAACACGCCGGTACCGATCGCGTGCTGCGTTTCGGCGCTGGCGCCGGTCGCGATCATCAGCGGCACGACACCGAGACCGAACGCGAGCGAGGTCATCAGGATCGGGCGCAGGCGCAGCTTCGACGCCTGCACGGCCGCTTCGATCAATCCCTTGCCGTCTTCGCGCAGCTGCTTCGCGAACTCGACGATCAGGATCGCGTTCTTCGCGGACAAGCCGATCACGGTGATCATCCCGACCTTGAAGAACACGTCGTTCGGCATCCCGCGCAACATCACCGCACCGATCGCGCCGATCAGGCCGAGCGGCACCACGAGCATCACCGACAGCGGGATCGACCAGCTTTCGTACAGCGCCGCGAGCACCAGGAACACGACGATCATCGACAGCACCATCAGCATCGGTGCCTGCGACGCCGACTGACGTTCCTGCAGCGACTGACCGGTCCACTCGACCGCGAAGCCCGGCGGCAGTTGCGCGGCAAGCCGTTCCATCTCGGCCATCGCCGCGCCGCTCGACTGGCCCGGGGCGGCGGTGCCCGAGATCCGCGCGGACGGGTAACCCTTGAAGCGCACCATCTGCAGCGGGGTTTCGGCCCATACCGGGCGTACCACTTCGGACAGCGGCACCATGCCGCCGGCCGCGTTGCGCACGTACAGCTTCATCACGTTGTCGATCTGCATGCGCGCCGGCGCATCGGCCTGGATGATCACCTGCTGCATGCGGCCCGCGTTCGGGAAGTCGTTCACGTAGGTCGAACCCATTGCGGTCGACAGCGTGTCGCTGAGCGTCGTGAACGACACGCCGAGCGCCTCCGCTTTCGCGCGGTCGATCTCGAGGCGGATGCTCGTGCCGGCAGGCAGGCTGTCCGGATACACGCCGGTCACGACCTTGCTTTGCGCGGCGAGTTCGAGCAGCTTCGCTTCGGCCGCCTTGAGCGCGGCATTCCCCTGGTTGGCGCGGTCTTCCAGGCGCATCGAGAAGCCCGAGCTGTTGCCGAGTTCGTCGATCGCCGGCGGCAGCAGGCTCATCACCGTGCCTTCGGTCACGCCGGCCATCGCCTGCTGCGCGAGCATGCCTTCCTCGATCGTCGACGAGCCGCCGCGGTTCTTCCAGTCCTTCATCACGGACCAGTTGATGGCCGCGTTCGGGCCCTGGCCCGAGAAGCCGTAGCCGATCACGGAAATGCTCGACTGGATCGCCGGACGCGAAGCAAGATGCTTCTCCAGCGTCTTGACCACGTCATGCGTACGCTCGGCGGTAGCGTCTGCGGGCAGCAGAAAGCTGGTGATGAAGTAGCCCTGGTCCTCGTCCGGCAGGAACGACGACGGCAGGCTGCGGAAGCCGAACACCAGCGCGCCCGAAATCGCGACGAACACCAGCATCACGCGGCCCGTGCGGCCGACCAGGCGGCCGACACGCGTCTCGTACCATTTCGTCAGGCGGTCGAAGCGTCGGTTGAACCAGCCGAAGAAGCCGCGCTTCTCGTGGTGGCCCGGTTCGAGCGGCTTGAGCATCGTCGCGCACAGGGCCGGCGTGAGCGTCAGCGCCAGCAGCGCCGAGAACAGGATCGACACGGCCATCGACATCGTGAACTGCTTGTAGATCACGCCGACCGAGCCGCTTGCCATCGCCATCGGCAGGAACACCGCGGTCAGCACCAGCGTGACGCCGATGATCGCGCCGGTGATTTCCTTCATCGCCTTCGACGTCGCATCCTTCGGCGACAGTCCTTCCTCGGCCATCAGGCGTTCGACGTTCTCGACGACGACGATCGCATCGTCGACGATGATGCCGATCGCGAGCACCATGCCGAACATCGTCAGCACGTTGATCGAGAAACCGGTCAGCAGCATCACCGTGAACGTGCCGAGCATCGCGACCGGCGCAACGATGGCCGGGATCAGCGTATAGCGCACGTTCTGCAGGAACAGGTACATCACGAGGAACACGAGCACCATCGCTTCGAGCAGCGTGTGCAGCACTTTCTCGATCGAGATCTTCACGAACGGCGACGTGTCGAGCGGAATCGAGTAGGTCATGCCCGACGGCATCGACTTGCTCAGTTCGGCCATGCGCGCACGGATCGCCTCCGCGGTCTTCACCGCGTTGGCGCCCGGTGCGAGCTGCACGCCGGCGAGGGTGGCCGGCTTGTTGTTCTCGCGGCTCACGAACGTGTAGTTCTGCGAGCCGAGTTCGACGCGCGCGACGTCGCCGAGCACGACCTTCGAGCCGTCCGCGTTCGCGCGCAGCACGACCTTCGCGAACTCTTCAGGCGTCGTGAGCTGGCCCTGCGCGGTGAGCGGCACGGTCACGCGCTGGCCCGCCAGCGCGGGCAGCGCACCGAGGCTGCCCGGCGCGATCTGCACGTTCTGCTGGCCGATCGCGGTCGTCAGGTCGCTCATCGACAGGCCGAAATTGATCAGCTTCTGCGGATCGACCCAGATACGCATCGCGCGTTCGGAGCCGAACTGCAGCACACGCCCGACGCCGTCGACTCGCCGCAACTCCTCGGACACGCTGCGCGCCATGTAGTCGGCGAGGGCGCCTTCGTCGAAGCGGCCGTTGTCGGAGCGCAGGCCGACGATCATCAGAAAGCCGGACGACGCGGACTGGACGATCAGCCCGTTCTGGCGCACGGCCGCGGGCAGGCGCGGCTCGACCGACTTGATCTTGTTCTGCACGTCGACCTGCGCCATCTCCGGATTGGTGCCCGGCTTGAACGTCACGGTGATTTCCGCGGAGCCGGACGTATCGGCCGACGATTCGAAGTACAGCAGGTTCTTGACGCCGGACAGTTCGCGCTCGATGAGGCTCAGCACGCCGTCGTTCATCGTCTGCGGCGTGGCGCCCGGGTAGCTCGCGGTGATCGTGACGGACGGCGGCGCGACCGACGGGTAGCGCGCGACCGGCAGTTGCGGGATCGCGATCAGCCCCGCGAGGATGATGAAGAGCGCGATCACCCATGCAAACACCGGGCGTCGGATAAAGAATTCAGCCATGACTGGAGGCTCCTCGTGACTCAGTGCGCGGACGGGGTGGTGGCCGCGTCAGGCGACTTCCAGTCGGTCGCGGCAGCCGGCGCGCCGTCGATCAGGCGTTCCATGCCTTCGACGACGACCTTCTGGCCGGCCTGCAGGCCCGACTTGATGCGATAGCTGCGGTTCGTCAGTTCGCCGACTTCGACGGCCTTCAGGTGCGCGGTGCCCTTCGCGTCGAGTACCCACACCTGCGGCTTGCCGCCGGCGCGTACGACCGCCTGTTGCGGCACCATCACCGCGTTCGCGTAGTGCGCGCGCGGAATGCGGGCGCGCACGTACATGCCCGGAAGCAACTGGCGCTTCGGGTTGTCGACCAGCACGCGCAGCAGCACATCGCCGGTGCCCGGATCGACGTTGACGCCCGAGAACAACATGCGGCCCTTCACGTCGTAGTGCGTGTCGTCGTCGCGCAGCACGTCGATCGGCAGGCCGTTGCTGTTGGACGCCGGTGTCTGCGCCGCGAGGGCGCCGCGCAGCGACTCGAGCGATGCGGCCGGCTGGCGCACATCGACGTAGACCTGGTCGATCTGCTGGATGCGCGCCATCGGCTGGCTGTCGCTGCTCGACACCAGCGCGCCTTCGGTCACGAGCGCCTGGTCGATGCGGCCGGCGATCGGCGCTTCCACGGTCGCGAACTTCAGGTCGAGCTGGCGGCGCGCGAGCGTCGCGCGGGCCTGTGCGACGTCGGCCGCGGCCTGGTCGCGTTGCGATACGGCGTCGTCGTACACCTGGCGGCTGATCGCGTCGGCTTCGACGAGCGGCTTGAAGCGCGCCGTCTGCACCTTCGCGCGTTCGAGCGCGGCCTGCGCACGCTGCAGCGATGCCGCAGCCGTGTCCATTTCGGCCTTGAACGGCGCCGGATTGATCTGGAACAGCGGCTGGCCAAGGCGCACTTCGGTGCCTTGTTCGAACAGCCGGCGTTGCACGATGCCGCTCACCTGCGGCCGGATCTCGGCCACCCGCACGGCCGCGACGCGGCCCGGCAGGTCTTCGGTCACGTCGAGGCGCGTGGCTGCGACGATCATCGCGGCAACCGGCGTGGCCGGTGCGGCGGCCTGCTGTTCGGAGGGCCCGCAACCCGCCAGCATTGCCGCGACCAGCGCGCAGACCGCGCCGTAGCAGCATCGTTTCTGATTCTTCATAGCGACTCCAGGAAACGCAGGCAGCCCACTGCCTGCTTTGACGGGGCGGAGTTTGCTTGGATTAGTTGGTGTCTTTTATGCGGAAAGATGGAGATTCGATGGAGCCGGCGAAAGGAGCCGAAAAGAGGGGGCTGGCGGCCGCGAGCAGGGTCAGACAAATATGTGCGGCGCTGTATCATGCGTGCGGTGTTGCCGGGATTCCGCCGGCAGCCCGGTCAACGAGGAGCACGCCCGACATGATCGACAACGACCCGCTCGGCAACGACGTGCCCGCGGCGTGGAAGGCCACGCTGGCCGGCTGCCGATGGACGCGACAGACGGACGGTCAGTCGGACGCCGCCGTGTTCCGGCTCGATGCGCGCGACGGTTCGCGCCGGTTCGTGAAGACCGCGCCCGCGGGGCCCCTGGGCGAACTGCACGACGAGGCGGCGCGGCTGCGCTGGCTGGCGACGACCGGCCTGCCGGGCGCGCAGGTGCTGGAGGTGGCGTCGACGGCGGGGCGCGAGTGGATGCTGCTGAGCGCGGTGCGCGGCGACAACCTCGAAATGACGCAACTCGCGCCGGCGGAGAAAGTAACGATCCTCGCCGATGCGCTGCGTGCGCTGCATCGGCTCGATCCGGCCACGTGCCCGTTCGATCACGGCGCCGCGCTGCGGATCGCGCGCGCCCGTGCGCGGATCGACGCGGGGCTCGTCGACGAGGACAACCTCGACGATGCGAATACGGGTGTCCCGCTCGACGCGATGTATGCGAGGCTGGTGGTGCAACAGCCGGCGATCGAGGACCGGGTCGTCACGCACGGCGATGCGTGCCTGCCCAACATCATGGTCGATGAAGGCATCTTTTCCGGCTTCATCGATTGCGGGCGCCTCGGTGTCGCCGATCGTCACCAGGATCTGGCGCTGGCGGCTCGCGATATCGAAGCGGACCTGGGCAGCGAGTGGGTCGCGCCTTTCTTCGCACGCTACGGGATCGGGCATCCCGATCCGGAGCGGATCGCATTCTATCGGCTGCTCGACGAATTTTTCTGAATCCGGACGGAATCGCGGACAGTGCACGAGACGATTTTCCCGTTTCATGCACTGTCTGAATTTCGTAGTACTCCTGCTGTTTTGGTGCGGATTTCAGTGTTCGCTACGCATTCCCTGCGTCAGTCGCGATTTCTCCATGCGTCACTGAAACGGAGGCCGTCGCCGAGCGTGCACTGGAACACCATGGCGGGCGCGACGGGCTGGTAGGTGACGGGTGAAAGCGAGCGCACCGTTACCGTCGCGCTTTCATCCTGCATCACGCGGTACTGGATCAGCTCGAGCACCGTCGCACCGCTCGGCTGGACGGTGAGGTGCTGGTTGGCGAACGCGAGCGTATTGCCGCCGACTTCCATGAAGTCGCGTATCGCGAAGCCGCCCGACACGGTGGGCACCGGTGCCTTGGCGGCTGCCGGCTGGGCGTTCTGGCACTGGTTCGGCGAAAAGATCGCGGTGACGGCTACGCCCGCAAAGAGCCGCGTGCGCAACTGGCGATACGAATTGGCGCTGTCCGGTTGGGAGCTCGCGGCGGTGGCCGCGAGACTGGTTGCCGCGCCGGCGGCAACAAGAACAATGGCGAAGCGATTCAGCATTTTCCTGTCTCCGTGCGATGAAACCAACGGCACGATAGCACGGGGCATTCGCATTGTTCAGACGGTTGACGCGTAGTCGCGTTACGGTTTTGCTCCGGCGCGTCGCAGGGCGTCTACGGCATCCGTATTGTCGTGTGTGAGCGCGATCTGCAGCAACGACTGGCCGCGCCGGTCGACATGGTTCGGGTTCGCGCCGTGCGCGACGAGCAGCGGAATCAGCTCGAAACGATTGAACAGCGTCGCGAAACCCAGCGCGGTTTCGCCGGCGCCATTGGTCTGGTCGATCGGGCAGCGCGTAGCGATCAGCCGCCGCGCGATGCCGGGGTCGTTCCGGAAGAGGGCGCCCATTAGCGCCGTGTTGCCGTGGCGGTCGCCGGCGCACGCATCGGCGCCGGCCGACAGCAGGTAGTCGAGCGCGGCAGGCTGGCCGTCGTAGGACGCGAGTATCACGGCCGTGTAGCCGTGGCTGTCGGTCGCGTCGACGGGATAGCCGGCGTCGTGCAGCGCGCGCAGGATGTCGACGCGGCCGACGCGCGCGGCGTCGAACCAGTCGCCGTCGTAGCGGCGCAGCGCGGCGGGATCGGCCTTGGCGTAGGCCGGCTGGTCGGGCAGGTGCGCGCAGCCGGCGATCGCGGCCAGCGCCAGCGCCGTGGCGCCCGCGCGGATCGCACGTGTGAAGCGTTCTGATCGCATGGGAATGTCCTGATGAAGAAGTCGGGCCGACGTGCGCGGCATCACCGCGCACGTCGGCCGTGACCGGAGTCACGGGATCAGTTGTCGCTCAGCTTCGCTGCAAGCGATTGCACTTGCTGAACGTCGGCGTGAACGGCCTGCGCGAGACGCGTGCCGTAGTCGGCGTCGGCCTTGTAGAAGTACGACAGCATCGCGTACTGGTTGTGCGCGTTCTTCACCTGGCCGAGATCGCCGGACAGTGCAGTGACGAGATCGTCCTTGTCCTGCTGCGACAGGCTGCGGTAGTACTCGCCCGCCTGACGGAACGGCAGCTTCTTGCGGATCGCTTCCTGCTGGGTCGTCCCGCTGAGCGTCATGCGCACGGACTTGTACTGCGGGTCCGGCGCGTGTTCGTTCAGCGTCGACGGTTCGTAGTTCACTTCGCCCTTGCGGTCGCCCGCATTCATCCTGCCGTCCTGGTTGTTGTTGACCACCGGTACGACAGGGCGGTTGATCGGCAGGTCCATGAAGTTCGCGCCGAGCCGGTACATCTGCGTGTCCGCGTACGCGAACAGGCGATCCTGCAGCATCCGGTCTTCGGACGGCTCGATGCCCGGCACGAGCCGCGACGGCGCGAACGCCGATTCCTCGGTCGACTGGAAGTAGTTGTCGGGCACGCGATCGAGCGTCATGGTGCCGATCTTGCGTTCAGGTACGCCGGCCCAGATCTTCGTGTCGTCCAGTGCATCGAAGTCGAAGCGGTTCAGGTCCTTCGGCGCGAGCACCTGCACGTACAGATCCCATTTCGGGAAATCGCCTTGTTTCAGCGTGCCGTACAGGTCGTTCGTCATCATGTTCCAGTCGCGCCCGATCGACGCGGCGATGTCCTGCGGGCGCAGGCCTTGCACGCCTTGCCGGCTCTTCCAGTGGAACTTCACGTAGTGCACGTCGCCTTGCGCATTGACGAACTTGAACGCATGCACCGCGAAGCCGTCCATGTGCCGATACGAATCGGGCATGCCCGCGGTCGTGTACAGCATCGTCAGCATGTGGGTCGCTTCGGGCGTGTGCGCGAAGAAGTCGAACGCGAGGTTCGGATCCTGCACGCCAGTCACGGCGCTCGGCTTGTTCGCGTGAACGAAGTCGGGGAACTTGATGCCGTCTCGAATGAAGAACACGGGCAGGTTGATGCCGACCATGTCCCAGTTGCCCTGCTGCGTATAGAACTTCACCGCGAAGCCGCGCGGATCGCGTGCCTGTTCGGGCGAACCGCGATAGCCCATCACGGTGGAGAAGCGCACGAACACCGGCGTGCGGGTGCCCGGCGTGAAGACCTTCGCTTTCGTCAGGTCGGAGATGTCGGCGCTCGGTACGAACTCGCCGAATGCGCCGGTGCCGCGTGCATGCACGACGCGCTCCGGAATGCGCTCGCGATCGAAGCGCTGCAGTTTCTCGATGAGCGCGGAGTCCTGCAGGAGCACGGGGCCCGCAGGGCCGGCCGTCTGTGAATTCTGGTTGTCGCCGATGGGTGCGCCGGTGTCGCGCGTGAGTTCGGCGGCGTACGGAGAAGCGGAGAGCGCTACGCAGATCGCGGCGACTGCGTGCCGCAGCACGCGATGGGAGGATGGGGACATGACGATGGAACTCCTTGAATCCGATCGGTGGTGGGGAAGCCGACTGAATTAGAAGAGATCGTCAGATGATTGGCTAATTGATATTCGATATGTGTTCGATAGCTGCGAAATCGACGCGGCGCAAACCCGTTCGTTGCGGACGAAACGAACCGGTATTGTTGCGTGCGCAATGAGTGGTTGCAGCGCGCATGATGCATCGGTCGTGCATGAATTGCGGCAACATCGTCAACCGGCGTTCGTCTGCCAACCGAGGCCGAGACTTTTCTGCAGCGACACGTAGTCCTTGATCAGCTCGGCTTGCCCGGCAATCACGTTCTGTTGCGCGGACAGCGCCTCGCGTTGCGTATCGAGCAGGTCGATCATCGACGCGACACCCGCACGATAGCGCTCGTCCATCAGCGAGCGGGAATGCACGGCCGACGTCTGCACCTTCGTCAAGGCGACGACGTGTTCGCGCTGGTGCCCATAGCGCTGCAATGCGGTGTTGGCATCCTGCAATGCGCCGAGCACGGCCTTCTGATAGTTCGCTTCCGCTTCGTCGCGCGACGCTTCGGCCGCACGTACCGCACCGCGCGTGCGTCCGAAGTCGAGAATGTTCCATTGCAGGTACGGCGCACCGACCCATGTGAAATTCTGCTTGCGGAACAGGTGGCCGGGGTCCGTCGCACTGAAGCCGAGATCGCCGAGCAGCGTCACCTTCGGGAAATAGTCGGCGATGTGCTCGCCGATCTGCGCATTGCTCGACGCGAGCCGGCGTTCGGCCGCGCGAATGTCGGGACGCTGCTTCAGCAGCGTGGCCGGATCGCCGATCGCGACGGTGCCGGGCAGCGTCGGCAGCGGGGCATCCGGGGTCGACAGCGCGGCGTCGAGCGCACCCGGCGCGCGGCCCGTCAGGATCGCGAGCCGGTCGAGCGATTCCGTCACCTGCGCATCGAGCGGGATCAGCGATGCACGCGTGTTCTCGACCTGCGTCGTCAGGCGTTCGATGTCCGCATCGGCTGCGACACCGCGCGCGCGGCGCTGCTGCGTGAGTTCGAGCATCTTCTGCTGCAATTCGGCCGTGCGCCGCGACAACGCAAGTCGTTGCTGCTGATCACGCAGGTCGACATACGCATTCGCGACTTCGGCTGCGATCGACACTTGCGTATCGGAGAGATCGGCATCGACCGCTTCGGCTTGCGCGGACGCCGCTTCGACCGCGCGCCGCGTACCGCCGAACAGGTCGATCTCCCAGGTTGCATCGAAGCCCGCCGAATAGAGTTGCAGCGGTCCCGCGCCACCGAGCGACGGCGATGTGCCACCCGACTGGTTCGCACCGTTCGACGGCAGCAGCGAGCCGAGCGCGCTGACGTCCGGTTCGCGCATGCGGATGGCCGCGACGGTGGCCGACGATTTCGGCAACTGCGCGGCGCGCTGTTGCGAGAGTTGCGCGCGTGCTGCGCGCAGGCGGGCCTGCGCTGCGTGCAGATCGGGGTTGTACACGAGCGCGGCGGTGATCAGGTCGTCGAGCTGGCGATCGTTCAGCGCGTGCCACCACGCGCTCGGCGCGGGCGCGGCGGTGTCGACGCCGGAGGCCGGTGCGCGCACGAAGGTCGGCGCATCCGGTGCGGCGGGCGCGCCGTGATAGTCGGGGCCGACCGTGCAGCCGGCAAGCAGGCACGCGGCCGCGCACAGCGTGAGCGCAGGGCGGCGGGGCAGGGAGAAGGGTTTCATCGCGTAAGACGGTTCAATGGCCGGACGACGCCGGTTGCGGCCCGCGCGGCGTTCTCAGCAGCAGCGCGAGCGGCACGCAGGCGAGCAGCGCGAGGCCCAGCAGGTAGAAGGTTTCGGAGTAGGTCATCACGACGGCCTGGATCTGGATCTGCTGCGCCAGTTGTCCGAGCGCGCGCATGTTCGAATACGCGAGATCGCCGGTGTGCGCGAACCAGTTGGCCGCGTAGGCCGACAATCGATCCTGGCCGATCAGCGAGTTCGCGGTCACCGATTCGCGGATCGCGGCCGCGTGGAAGGTCGTGCGCCGGTCGATCACGGTGCCGATGATCGCGAGCCCGACCGAGCCGCCGAGATTGCGCGCCATGTTGTAGAGCCCGGCCGCGTCGCCGGAGTCTTCGCGCGCGACGGCTGCCATCGATGCCTGGTTGAGCGGCATCATCGCGAGCATCTGCGCGACGCCGCGAATCAGTTGCGACCACACGAAATCGTGACCGACGCTCTGCGCGGTCAGGCTGATGTCGAGCATGCAGCTCAGGCAGAACAGCAGCAGCCCCGAGATCACGAGGATGCGGAAATCGACCTTGCCGAGCAGGCGGGGCAGGATCGGCATCACGAGGAAGGCCGGCAGCCCCGACAGCAGCATGATCGCGCCGGCCTGTTCCGCGTTGTAGCCGGCGACGATCGCGAGGAACTGCGGCAGCAGGTACGACACGCCGTACAGCCCGGCGCCGACCGCGGACACGATCACGATCACGCTCGCATAGCGCGGGTTGCGCATCAGCGACAGCCGCATGATGGGCCGTTTCGCGAAGCGTTGCGACAGCGCGATCAGGATCATTCCGGCAAGCGACACGATGCTCAGCGTGACGATCATCTGCGATT
Organism: Burkholderia pulmonis; assembly: GCF_984667975.1. Classification (NCBI taxonomy): domain Bacteria; kingdom Pseudomonadati; phylum Pseudomonadota; class Betaproteobacteria; order Burkholderiales; family Burkholderiaceae; genus Burkholderia; species Burkholderia pulmonis. The sequence goes on along the minus strand of NZ_OZ480187.1, from coordinate 2,311,352 downwards.
CGAACCAGCGTTCGCGCTGGCCTTCCTCAAGCACGACGGTCAGCGAGCTCAGGCCGATCGTGAGGCCGAAGATGCCGAGCCAGTCCGCGTTGAGAAACGAGTGCCATTGCGGGCGGTCCGACGGCAGCCCGAACACCAGCAGCGCCATCAGCAGCAGGCACACGGGCAGGTTCAGGAAGAAGCACCAGCTCCAGTTCACGTTTTCCGCGAGCCAGCCGCCGAGCACGGGGCCGAACAGCGGCCCGAGCAGCACGATCAGGCCGAACAGCGTCATCCCGACCGGCAGCTGCGACAGCGGCAGCCGCGTGCGGATGATCGTTTGCGCGGTCGGGATCAGTGCACCGCCCGTGAAGCCCTGGCCGATCCGGCCGGCGATCATCATCGGCAGGGAATGCGACCAGCCGCACATCATCGAGAACGCGATGAACAGCGCCGAGTTCGTCAGCAGGAAATTGCGCAGCCCGAACACGCGCGTGAGCCACGCGGCGAGCGGGATCATCACGATCTCCGACATCAGGTAGCCGGTCGAGATCCACGTGCCCTCGGTGCCCGTCGCGCCGATTTCGCCCTGGATCTGCGGCAGCGCGGAGTTCGTGATCGAGATGTCGAGTGTCGCCATCAGCGCGCCGAGCGCGCCGGCCGCGACCGCGATCCAGTCGGTCACGCTCGCGCGGCCCTCGTGCGGCGGCGCGGGCATCGTGGCGGGCGTATCAGCCATGATGCGTCTCGTCGCGAGCCGAGCGCGTATCGACGTCGACCGTCACCGACAGCCCCGGCAACAGCATGCGCTGTGCGCGGGCGTTCGCGTCGAGGCGGATGCGCACGGGCACGCGCTGGACGATCTTCGTGAAGTTGCCGGTCGCGTTCTCCGGCGGCAGCAGCGCGAACTGGGCGCCGGTGCCGGGCGCGAAACTGTCGACGACGCCGGACAGCGCGCCGTCCGGCAGCGCGTCGACATGCAGTTCGACCGGCTGGCCGATGCGCATGTTGCCGATCTGCGTTTCCTTGAAGTTCGCGACGATATAGATCGAGTCGACCGGCACGACGGTCAGCAGGCGCGTGCCGGGCTGCACGTACTGGCCGACGCGCACCGTGCGATCGCCGACGCGGCCGGCGAGCGTGCTGCGCACGATCGTGTTGTCGAGGTCGAGCTGCGCCTGCGCGGCGCTGGCCTGCGCGGCTTCGAGCTGCGCGCGCGCCTGCTGGCGCTGCGCGGTGAACGACGCGATCTGCGTGCGGGCGGCGGCAATCGACGCGTTGTTCGCGGCGAGCGTCGCGGCGGCCTGGTCGCGCGTGCTCTTCAGGTCGGCCACGCGTTCGTGCGTTTCGGCGCCGGTCGCGGCGAGCGGCGCGTAGCGCGTGTATTCGTCGCTCGCGTGCTGCGCGTTGATCCGCGACACCTTCGCCTGCGCGTCGGCCTGTTCGAGATTCGCCTGCTGCTGGCTGATGTCGGCTTCGGCGCGCGCGATGTCCGCGCGGCGGGCGTCGACAGTCGCGAGCGATTGCGCGAGCGCGACCTGGTACTGGCGCACGTCGAGCCGCACGAGCGGATCGCCGGCCTTCACGGCCTGGTTGTCGCGCACGTAGACATCGGTCACGTAGCCGGCGACTTTCGGCGCGGCGGTCATGCTGTCCGCCTGCAGGTATGCATCGTTGGTGCTTTCGATGAAGCGGCCGACCGTCCACCAGCGGCCGAGCCAGACGGCGCCGCCGATGGCCGCGAGCACGACGGCGACGAGCAGGATGCGTCGCTTCGATCCGCCGTTTCCGTTGCGCGGCGTTGCTCCGTTTTCCTGACGATCTGCTTTCTGTGGCGAGTCTTGCGGCGTCGACATGCTGGATCCAATTTATTCCAATTGGAAGAATTATTCCAGTTGATAAAATTGTGTCAAGTAGAATGTCGATCGATCGAATGACGAGGAAGGCATGAACGAAGCGAAGAAGCTGCGCCGCACGTCGGCGGGCGGCTACGCGCGCGGCGACGAAACGCGCCAGCGGATCATCGAGGCGGCAATCGAACTGTTCGGCGAACGCGGGTTCGCAGGCGCGTCGACGCGCGAGATCGCCGCGATGGCGGGGGTGAACGCGCCGGCGCTCCAGTACTACTTCGAGAACAAGGAAGGCGTGTACCGCGCGTGCGTCGAGACGATCGCCGAGCACGGCTGGGAGGTGTTCGCGCCGGCGGTCGGCCATGCGTGGGCGATGCTCGATGCGGACGCGGACGTCGACGTGCTGATCGACGCGTTCATCGGCCTGCTGCGCGCGCTGTCGGACCGGATGTTCACTGCGCCGAAGACGATGAACCAGCGAATGTTCTTCGCGCGCGAGCAGGGCGGGCAGGAACCGGCCAGCGCGAGCGAAATCCTGATGACGCGCATGCGCAAGCCGCTGAACGACGTGAGCGCCGAACTGATCGGCCGCATCTCGGGGCGGCCGGCCGGCGATCCCGTCACGCGGTTGCGCGCGCTGAGCCTGTTCGGGCAGCTCACGGTGTTCCACATCGCGCAGCGTTCGGCGCTGCAGTTGCTCGAATGGGAGGCCTTCGAGGGCGAGCGCTCGGCGTTGCTGATCGAGACGATTGCCGACCAGACGCGCGTGCTGCTGGAACAATGGCACGCGCAGCGCGATGCGCTGGCCGCCGGTCCGGACACCACGGCGAAGCGCGGGCAGGGCGCCGCGGTGAAACGCACGACGAAGCCGGGGGCAACGCCCGTGGCGAATGGCGCGGGGCGCGCGAAGAAGCCCGCCGCGCGCTGAGCGTGGCGCACCTCCCGCCCCGGACGGTCAGCCCGGCTTGCGCTCGGCTGTGCCGGGCGACGGCGGCGGGGGCGCCGTTTCGGCGGCATTCCGGGTGTCGGGGCTGGCGTCCGCGTCACCGTTGACGACAGGCCGCGGTCCGTCCGCATAGGCGACGAGGCTGCGCTGCGGATTGGCGATCCGGATCCCGCGTTCGCGGAACGTCTCCGCGATCCGCCGGTTGAACTCGCGCTGCACGCCCCAGCGCGTCGAGTCCGTGCACTGCATCTGTCCCGACAGCGCGAGCGCCGCGCCGTCGACCTGGTCGATGCCCCAGTAGCTGAAGTCCGACAGGATCCCGTCGTGGTACTTCGGATCCTCGCGCAACGCGGCGCCGATTTCCTTCAAAGTCGCAATCGCGCGATCGATGTCCTCGCCGTATGCGATGCTGACCTTGACGGCCGCGTTGCCGAGCCCGCGATTCGTGTTGTTGACGGTCGTCACCGAGCTGAACGGGATCGTGTACAGCGATCCGTCGCCCGCGCGCAGCCGCACGGTCCGGATCGACAGGTATTCGACCGTGCCCGACACGCCGGCGAGCGTGACCCAGTCGCCGACCTGCATCGCGTTTTCCATCAGCAGGAAGATCCCGGTGATGAAATCCTGCACGAGTTTTTGCGAGCCGAAACCGAGGGCGACGCCGAAGATGCTGGCGCCGGCCAGCAGCGGGCCGACGTTCACGCCGAGTTCGCTGAGGCCTGTCAGCACGACGACGAGCGCGATCATCACGAACAGCAGCGAGCGCAGCATCGGCAGCAGCGTGCGCAGCCGCGCCGCGCGGACCAGGTTGCCTTCGCGCGTCCAGCCCTGCAGGCGGCGCTCGATCGCGATGTTGGCCGATTCCCACACGACGAGCGCGACGATCGCCGCGATCGCGATGGTCACCAGCGCGGACGCGAGCCGGTGGCCGATCGTGCCCGTCTCGAACGCGTGGAAGATCGGTACGCCCCAGATCTGCAACAGCAGCACGACGGTCACGATGCCGATCGCTCCCGACAGGATCTGGCGCAGCAGCGGGTAATAGCGGTACGCGTGCAGATGGACGAGCGTGCGGTCTTCGTCGCGGCCCTGGAACAGCCGCGCGAGCGCGCCGAACACGACGATCGACACCATCCGCATCGCGATCATCACGGCAATCGAGCGGCCGCCGAGGGTGATCAGCACGCGGTAGCCGTTGTGAACGTCGAGCGCCCACACGAACCACAGCGCCATCACGATGAAGACCGTGACGGGCGCCCACGCGTCCGCGAGCGCGTTGCCGACGACCGTGAAGGTCGGGCGATCCGCGCCGGCGGCCCGGATCCGGGCGGCGACCGGCCGCCGGCACTGGAGGATCAGCACCGAGATCATCACGTGGCCGATCAGCGCGACGGCCTTCAGCAGCGCGACGTGGCCGGCGTCGCTGAGGCCGAAGTTCGCGGCGATCTCGACGGCGGCCGTGCACGCGCCGACCACGATCACGATCCGCGCGATCGAGCGCTGCGCGAAATCGGCCCAGGCGTCGCTGATGTGCAGCAGCCGCAACTGCCGCGCATCGGGCTGAAAGAACAGCCGGCTGACGATCGTGACGAGCCGGCAGATCACGTAGATGTCGATCAATGCTTCGAGCGCGGATTCGATCGGCGTGCCTGCGTTGTCGATCAGCGACATCGTCAGGCTCGCGACGCCGACGAACACCAGCAGCGGCACCGCACGCAGCGCGAGGCTGACGAGTGCGCGCGGCATCCGGTGCAGCAGTGTGGTGTGTCGCCGCGCATGGCCTCGGCCCTGCGATGACGAGGGGGCGGCATCCGACGTGCCGGCGTCGGCTGGGGCGGGCGGGTCTGCCGGCGCCGCTTCGTCCTCGCCGGATGCGTCAGAATCGGGCTCCGCGCGTCGCGACGACGTATCGGCGCGACGCGCGGCCACCGCAGCCAGCGCGCGTCGCAGCAGCCGCTTCGCGAGCCATTCGACGAAGAGCGCGGGCACGAGCACGGCGAGCATGATCCAGATCGCGTGCGTGAGATCCGCACGTTCGTCGGCACGGACGAGCCTGTCATGCCACCAGCTTCCCACCGAACCGATATCGAGCAGCGAGCGCAGCGATTCCTTCAGCGCGCCGCCGATTTCGGTGGTCCAGCGCGACCCTTGGCGGACGAGCAGCGATGCGAGCCCGTTCGACGTGAGCGCGGTCGGGGCGGCGGCGGCCGATGCACCACTGGCCGCCGCCGCTTCGCTTGCCGCGACCGCGGGCGCGCTCAACGCGCCGACGGCCGCGATCGCGCGCAGCGTCGTTTCGACCTGTGCGCGATCGCGCGGATTTTCGAGCACATTGAGCGCCTGCTGGGCCTGTTGCGGCGTCAGCGCGGGCGCGGTGCCGGAGGCGGCCGACGCGGCGGCCGGTGCGGGAGCGGCCGCGTGGGCGGCCGAGATGACGGCGGCAAGCAGCCAGCCGAGAAGGAAAGGGCGCATGGAGTGGGCATGCGGGCGCGCATCGTCACGCGACCCGCCAGGCTGAACGATGGACGGAAGTTAACATGATCGCGATCGGGACCGAATAGTTCCGTCGACAACTATTCGAATCGGGCATGCACGAGGCGGCGCGAGCGTTTGCGGTGCCTATGCACAGGCAGGTGCCGGATGTAGACGAGGCACGGTCCTGCGTGGAGAGCATTCCGCGTGCCTGCTCGCAAGGCGCCTGTCACGCGTGCTTGCCGGCGCCGGTGGGCGATGCGTTGCACCATGAGCGCGCGTCTGGTCACGGTCGGCATGCGCATCGCATCAAATGGATTTGGATTCCTTATGAATTACGCCTGATCGTCGTGAAAAACCGGCAGCACGTGTTCGGCGATTTCCTCGATGACTTCGCGCACGGGCCGGTCCGATCCCGGGTTCAGCGTGACGTGATGTGTCCCGGCCGCGCGCATGTCCTGCAGGACGTCGACCAATGCGCGGCGACCGGTGGCATAACCGAGCGGCAGCGCGGTGGCCGGCGCATCGGGATCGGCGGCGAGGTCGAGCCGCATCGATACGCCGAATGCACGAAAGGCCGGCGCTGCAAGCCGGTCGACTGCTGCGCGCCACATCGAATAGCGTGCGCGCTGTGTATCCGGATCGCGGTGATACGTCATCCAGCCGATCGAATGCCGTGCGATCCAGTCGACGCTTTGTCCGCCCGAGCCGACCGCAAGCATCGGCACCGCGTCTTCGCCGCGCGGCAGCAGCGTGAATTCGGGCGCATCGGGCGGCGCTTCGTCGGGCAGCACGCGCGACGGCACGCCGAGCGCGGCCGCGACGACGTCCCAGTGTGCGCGATAGCGGTCGCGCCGCGTTTCCGCGTCGACGCCGAAGGCCGCGTATTCGGGCGGCCGGTCGCCGGAGCCGAGCCCGAGGATGAAGCGTCCGTCCGACAGCGTCGCGACCGACAGCGCGCCTTTCGCGATATGCAGCGGATGACGCAGCGGCAGCACGATCGCGCCGCTCGCGAGCGCAATCCGGCGTGTGCGCGACGCCAGTGCGCCGAGCAGCACCCACGGGTCGAGGTGGCCGACCGGGTCGGGATAGTCGGCGCTGTTCAGCGGCACATCGCGAATCCACAGCGCGCGAAAGCCGAGCGTATCGGCCAGCGCGGCGAGTTCGATCTGTTCGTTGAAGTCGGCGACGATGTGGCCGCTGCGCAGCAGCGGAAGCGTGAGGCCGATCGACAGCCGCCCGGCCGAAAAGACGCGGTGTGCGACGTCGGGGCGGGCGGGAGCGGGTGTGGTCATGTCGGATCCTTGGGGGGCGAGGCTGGGCGAACGCACGATGTTCCGTGTCGGAATGCTAGCGTGTTTGCGCCGTGCGCGAGCGGGGCGGCCCGTGCCGCCCGCGAGGCTACGTGACCCGCAGCGTCGTCCCGCGCAACACGAGCCCAAGGCGTGACGCCACGCGTTGCGATGCGCGGTTGTCGCGATCGGTGCTGTAGAACAGCGTGCGCGTGCGAAGCGACGGCAATCGCGACCATGCGGCGGTGACGGCGGCCGCGAGGCCGCGCCCGCGGAATGCCGGGGCCGTCGCGACACCGAGTTCGGCGCCGGCGTCGGACAGGCGCGCGGCAAACGCGATCGACACGACTTCGCCGTCGACGGCGGCCGCACGCCACGGCGCCCACAGATCGGCGACGCTGCGAAAGCCCATCGAGAGCAGGCCGTCCGGCATCCCGTGCACGGACAGCGATTGCAGCAATTGCCGGCCCGTGTCGCTGTCGCTGTCGACCAGCGTGACGCGCGCGTCGGTGTCGGATTCAAGCGCGTTCGGCAGCGCGTACACGAGGCCGATATTCCAGTGCGAAACGGGCGCGAGCAGCGCGAGATAGCGTTCGAGATGCGCGGGCTGCATCCCGTCCGCCGGTGGCGGCTCGCTGTCGGCCGTTCGCGCCAGTTCGCCCGCAAGCTCGGCAGATACGTCGGCGCGCACGCCCGACAGGGTGCCGTTTGCGCATCGGCCCAGCCAGAAGCGCGGCCCCGGCGAGCAGTCGGGATCGTTCTCGCGTTCGATACGGCGATCCGGGTGCAGCCGGAACAGTGTCCGGAAGTCGATATCCAGCCAGTCTTTTGCGTCGGTCATGCGTCTCCGGCCAGGCGGCGGGGTGCCGCGCGAAGCATGCGAAGTCGGGCGTGCCCGTCCGTTCACGTGCGTGCGGCCACAGTGGGGCGATTGTAAGCCGATCGACGATGGCGCGCGGATGCAACGCCGCGGTACACGCCCGGGTCGTACGCGAGCGCCGCGCCGGCAGGCACGGCCGGCCGTTTCCCGCCGGGCGCCTGCCGCGCGCGTTTCAGTTTCGAAACGTTCGCGCTTTCTGCTGGTGCGCGATTCGCGCCGCCGGCCCGATATCCCCTCGCGCGGCCTTGCTGCACGAAGCATGGTGCGCTCCTTGCATAGCTGTATGGGCCGTGAGCGCGATCGCGGGCGCAGTCGGCCCGGCAATCGCTTCAGTGGGTCGGACGTATCGAAGACGGGGACAAGAGAATGAAAAAAGACCGAAACGCAACGTGTCGTGTTGCAAACATGAATCGCCGACCTGCCAGGGTATTCGCTTCGCCGTTGATTGCGGCGACGTGAGCGGGCGGCTTTCCGTTCCATCCGAGCAATCGGGTTCGTTCTGAACGACGACGTGCACGCGTGACGCACGAGGCCGACCGGTGCCGGTCGGCCGTCGGGGACGAGCCGCGAACGCAGGCGGATGGCCCCGGCCTGGATCCCGGATCGTCATGTCATGACGCCACGCAAGTCGTCGCGCGGCGGATGCGTTTGTGCGTCGTGCATCGCATCGGCATGACGGGCCCGAAGCACCGGGCCGGACCGGCAAGCCGGTGAGGCAACGACGCGCACGGCATGGCTGAATACGCGTAGTCCTGGGGGAAGCGTCCTTCATTCGCAGCAGGGCGGACGCCGCAAATTTTGTGCTGTCAGTTGATCCACTACCCCGATGGATCAATTGTTGAAGCGCCCGTCGCCGAGTGGTGACGGGCGTCTTTTTTTGTACCGCGATCCGGCGCGGCGCCGCCCGCCCGATCGCGCTGCGTTCTGTATCATGTGCTGGCGTGCCTGGCCGCCCGTGCGGGCGCACGGCCTGCCGGCGCGCACGACCACGCGTTGCCAACATGAACGATAAAGTCCTGCACGACTCCTCAACCGCCGGCGTCGATCCGGCCGCGCTCGATGCGCTGCACACGTTCGTCGAACGTCATCCGCGCCTGCTCGTCCTGACCGGCGCGGGCATCAGCACCGATTCCGGCATTCCCGGCTATCGCGACCGCAACGGCCAATGGATGCGCTCGCCGCCGATCCAGCTCCACGAATTCCTCGGCTCCGATGCCGCGCGGCGACGCTATTGGGCGCGCAGCATGATCGGCTGGCCCGTCGTCGGCCGTGCCCGGCCGAACGGGTCGCACGTTGCGCTGGCGCGGCTCGGCGGCGCCGGCCGGATCGAGCGCCTCGTCACGCAGAACGTCGACGGCCTGCATCAGCGCGCGGGCAGCGATGACGTGATCGAACTGCACGGCGGGATCAACGGCGTGACGTGCCTTGGATGCGGCGCACATCATGCGCGCTCGACGATCCAGACCGTGCTCGAAGCCGACAATCCCGAGCTGCTGGGCGCGCAGGCCGAGCCGGCCGCGGATGGCGACGCGCACCTCGAATGGGCCGGGCTCGACACGTTCCGCATCCCGGCGTGTCCCGCGTGCGGCGGCCTGCTGAAGCCGGCGGTCGTGTTCTTCGGCGAGAACGTGCCGCGCGAGCGCGTGGCGCTGGCATCGGAGGCGCTCGAGGCCGCCGACGCGCTGCTCGTCGTGGGCTCGTCGCTGATGGTGTATTCCGGCTACCGTTTCTGCGTGTGGGCGCAGGCCCAGCACAAGCCGGTCGCGGCGCTCAATCTCGGCCATACGCGCGCCGATCCGATGCTGACGCTGAAGGTCGAGGCGCCGTGCGCACCCGCGCTCGACGCGCTCACGGCACGGCTCGGTCTGCGCGGCAACACAATGGAGCATGCATCTTGACTGACGCCAAAACCTCGCCCGATCCATCCGCGCGGCTGCTGGCGCCCGCGGCCGAACGCAACCGCGAGCCGATCCTCGACGTGTTGCGCCGCGTGCTGCCGGCGAGCGGCAGCGTGCTCGAAATCGCGAGCGGCACCGGCCAGCATGTCGTCCATTTCGCCCGGGCATTGCCGGGTTTGCGCTGGCAGGCGAGCGACCCCGACGAACAGGCGCGGCACTCGATCGCCGCGTGGATCGCGCATGCGGGCCTCGCGAACGTTGCAGGTCCGTTGGCGTTCGACGTGCGCGACGCATCGTGGCCGGTCGCGGTGCTCGACGCGATCGTCTGCATCAACATGATTCATATCTCGCCGTGGGCCTGCACCGATGCGCTGTTTGCCGGCGCGTCGCGCGTGCTGCGGCCGGGCGGCGTGCTGTTCCTGTACGGCCCGTACCGCCGCGAAGGCCGGCACACGGCGCCGTCGAACGAAGCCTTCGACCTGCAGTTGCGCGGCCGCGATCCGTCGTGGGGCGTGCGCGATCTCGAGACCGTCGTCGCGCTCGGCCTCGATCGCGGGCTCGACTGCATCGAGGTCGTCGAGATGCCGGCGAACAACCTGAGCGTCGTGTTCCGGCGCCTGCCGCACGCGGAGCAATGACAGGCAAGCGCGCATCGCCGCCGGGTTTCCACTATCCTTTCGCCTGTGCGCGTGGCCCGGCTCGGGTCGCGCCCCGTTTTTTCCGGAGAATTGACTAATGGGCAAACAAGCAATCGGTGTGATCGGGCTCGCGGTGATGGGCCGCAATCTCGCACTCAATATCGAGAGCCGCGGTTACGCGGTGTCGGTGTACAACCGCAGCCGCGAGAAAACCGACGAACTGATCGCCGAATTCCCCGGCCGCAACCTGGTACCGACCTATACGCTCGAAGAATTCGTCGCATCGCTCGAGACACCGCGCCGGATCCTGATGATGGTGAAGGCCGGCGAGGCGACCGATGCGACGATCGCATCGCTCAAGCCGCTGCTCGAGAAGGGCGACGTGCTGATCGACGGCGGCAACACGCACTTCACCGACACGATCCGCCGCAACCAGGAACTCGCGCAATCGGGCCTGCATTTCATCGGCACCGGCGTGTCGGGCGGCGAAGAGGGCGCGCTGCGCGGCCCGTCGATCATGCCCGGCGGCCAGCGCGACGCGTACGACCTCGTCGAGCCGATCCTCAAGCAGATCGCCGCGAAGGCGCCGTCGGACGGTGAGCCGTGCGTCGCGTACATGGGCCCGGACGGTGCGGGCCACTACGTGAAGATGGTCCACAACGGCATCGAATACGGCGACATGCAGCTGATCGCCGAAAGCTACTCGGTGCTGAAGGACGTCGCGGGCCTGACCAACGACGAACTCGGCGCGGTGTACACCGAATGGAACCAGGGCGAGCTCGACAGCTACCTGATCGAGATCACGTCGAAGATCTTCGGCAAGAAGGACGAAGAGACCGGCAAGCATCTCGTCGACGTGATCCTCGATCGCGCCGCGCAGAAGGGCACCGGCAAGTGGACGAGCCAGAACGCGCTGGATCTCGGCGTGCCGCTGCCGCTCATCACCGAGTCGGTGTTCGCGCGTGTGCTGTCGTCGCTGAAGACCGAGCGCGTCGCGGCCAGCAAGATCCTGTCGGGCCCGGCCGCCGCGCCGTTCGACGGCGATCGCGCCGCGTTCGTCGAAGCGGTGCGTCGCGCGCTGTACCTGAGCAAGGTGATCTCATACGCACAGGGCTTCGCCCAGTTGCGCACGGCGTCGGAAGAGTACGGCTGGAACCTCGATCTCGGGACGATCGCGAAGATCTTCCGTGCGGGCTGCATCATCCGCGCGCGCTTCCTGCAGAAGATCACGGACGCCTATGCGAAGGATCCGGCGCTCGCAAACCTGCTGCTCGACCCGTATTTCAAGGACATCGCCGCGAACTACCAGACGGCGCTGCGCGACGTCGTGGTCGCCGCGGTGAAGGCCGGCGTGCCGGTGCCGGCGTTCGCGTCGGCGGTCGCGTATTTCGACAGCTACCGTTCCGAACGGCTGCCGGCGAACCTGGTGCAGGCGCAGCGCGACTTCTTCGGCGCGCACACGTTCGAGCGCACCGACAAGCCGGGCAGCTTCCACGCGAACTGGTCGTAACCGGCTCGTGGGGACAGCATTGTTGCGAAAATCTATTCTATGAATAGGGTTTTTCTATCCCGGATGCCGACATTGTTGGCTCCGGGGAAACAGTGTTTTCGTTCTTTCATGGTTTTCCCTAGGTGCTGCCGGGACTAAACTCTGTTCCATCGCTGCAGACATGGTGTGTGCGGCGGAGCAAAAAAATCCCGGAGGTAATCATGAAATCGCTGATCGCAACGTTCGCTGCAGCTGCTGTCCTCGCCGTCCCCGCCGTCTCGTTCGCCCAACAGAACGCGCCCGTCACCCGTGCCCAGGTGAAGGCCGAACTGGCCCAGCTGCAACAGGCCGGCTACAAGCTGGGCAGCGACCGGACGAACTACCCGGAAGGCATCCAGGCTGCTGAAGCCCGCGTGAACCCGCAACAAAACGTTGCCGCCGCCGACACGACCGGCTACGGCGCGCAACCGGCCGCTGGCCAGGAATCGGGTGCCCCGGCTGCTGCCAAGACCGGCTGGCAAGTCAAGCGCATCGCTGACGGCGCGCCGGTCTACAAGGGTCGTTAATGGTGCGGCCGCTTCGACGGCTGGATCCGACCCCCAGTAGTACAAACAGCCCGTCGTTCCGCATAGCGGAACGGCGGGCTGTTTTCATTGGTGGCACGAAATGCGCCGGCGCTCAGTGCAGCGAGTGCCTGCCTCGCCCGATATCGCGGAACAGCGCTTCGGCCGGTTCCAGTACCTGCAGCCACGTTTCGTCGTAGCCGCTCAGCGTGTCGAGTGCGTCGCGCAGCCGTTCGATCGCGAGGACCGGCAGCTCGACGCTGTGGCGCGTGGCGCCGGTCAGGTGCGTGACGCTTGCCAGCTGGACGAGCGCGTCCGCGGCTTCGGCGACGTCGGTCGCGAACAGCAGGTGCCGGTTGAGCAAGTCGACCAGACTGCTGGAGCCGGCGAAATCGTCGGCGTCGAGCTGCACGGAGAGAAACGTCGCATTATTCATTGTCATGCTCCTCGTTGTCGTTGGCTTGTCCGCTGCATCACCGAGTATAGGTGGCGATCCGGGTGGAGAATATGACGGGGCCGATACGCCGAGCGACGGCGGCCAGACAGGCGAAAACCCGGGAGAAACCCGCCGGACGGCCCGCTCGGCAAGGGTTGCAGGCCGCCGGTGCCGCGGTGCGGCACCGCAAGATTGTTGCCGGATCGGGCAACTGTCGCGGCCTTGACCGCGACAAATGGTATCTTTGCCGATCGGACGACGCGAAAAAGGGGCCGATGAGCCCGTTCGCACCAACGTTCCGTTGTGGAAACTGACGGCCGCGAGAGCGGTCGGATACTGGTTGATCCGGCCGTTCGGCCGGACATCGTGCGTCGCGCGCCGGGGGGCGGTGGGCGGCGCAACGACGCAAATCCGGGAGGACCCTTGAGAGAAACTATTCCCATCCACGATGCGCTGACGCGCTGGTTGCCGCAGGCGGCGCTCGTTGCCGCGGCCATCGCGCTGACGGGCTGCACGATGACGCCGTGGACCGACAACTGGCAGCCGGCACGCCAGTCGACGCCGATGTCGGCTGCGACGCCGGGCGTGATTGCCGGTTATTACCGCGTGAACCCGGGCGATACGCTGGCGAGCATCGCGAGCGCGTACGGGCAGCGCGTGCAGGACGTGGCCAGCTGGAACCATATGGCGCCTACCGACGCCGTGTCGCCCGGCCAGGTGCTGCGCGTCGCGCCGCCGCAGGCTGCGACCTCGCAGCCGTCCGCAGCGGGCGCCCAGCCGGGCTCGCTCGCGTGGCCGGCCACCGGCGTCGTCGCGACGCCGTTCACGGCAGGCAAGACGCGCGGCGTCGTGATCGCCGCTTCCGGGCCCGACCATTCGGTGCGGGCCGCGGCAAACGGGCGCGTGGTCTATGCCGGGTCCGGCGTGAAGGCTTACGGCCCGCTCGTGATCCTGAAGCACGACAACGGGCTCATCACGGCCTACGGGCACAACGGCAAGCTGCTCGTCAACGAGGGCGACGCGGTGCGTCAAGGCCAGCCGGTCGCCGAAATGGGTACGGACGCGAGCGGTCGATCGACGTTCGAGTTCGAAGTCCGCCAGAACGGCAAGGTCGTCGATCCGATGAACTTCCTGCCGCGCAACGGCGGCTGACCCGCCGCCTTGCCACGTGTGCGCCGGGCGGCGCACACGTTCCCGACTTCCTCTTCCCCCTTCATCCTTCCCTGAGTGTCGCAGTGCCGGGCCGTCTCACGTGATTGCCGAGCCAGCGTATGCCCAGTGCGAGCGCCGCCGCGCCGAGCGCGATCAGCGAGCACTGGATCGCGACCGGCAGGTAGCCGTGCGGCCGCGGATCCACGAACGGGTAGGGGTACCAGTTCTCCAGCGCGCCGCGCACGAGCGTATAGCCGAGATAGACGAGCGGAAAACCGAGCCACGCGAACGCGCTGCGTCGCGGGATCGGCGAGCGCGGTTCGACATACAGCCAGTCGCACAGCATCACGAACGGCACGATCCGGTGCAGGGCCCAGTTGTTGAAGGCCGGTGTGATGTGGTGCAGCGCATCGAGTCGCGCGAGCAGGATTTCGTAGACGATCGCGGTGATCAGCACGTACAGCACGGCGGCGCCGCGCATCGATTCGTAGCGGGCCGAGCCGCCGGGGCGCGCGATGCGCCAGAGCCCGGCGGCCAGCATCGCGGCCGCGTAAAGGCTGCTCAGTTGCGTAAAGTAGCTGAGGTAGTTGCCGAGACGAAAGTCCGGCAGATGCCAGTAGCTGGCGACGCTGTGCAGCGTGGTGGACACCGCGAGCAGCGCGGCGGTCAGCCGGTAGGCCGCAACGAAGAACGCTTTGCTCATGATGCCCGCGAGCCGTCGCACCAAAGCTTCATCGTGCCCACAGCCGGTGCGGCGCGCGATGCGGACTTTCCATAGGCGGGCGCCGTGCGGCGCGCGTTGACGATTCGTCGGATATTTGACCGCGCCGCGCGAATCCGGACGCCCGTGCGGCTACAATCGACACAGCTCTGCCGGGCTGCCGGCCGGTTGCGGCCTGCGACCCTCCCCGCATACAACACGAGACACAGCATGAGAAACATCCTCGCGAAACAGACGCGCTACAGCTCGCCCGCGATCTTCTTCCACTGGGCCATCTTCCTGCTGGTGGCGCTGGCCTACCTGGCCATCGAGATTCGCGGACCGAAGGGCAGCGACAGCCGCGTGTTCTGGATGAACGTGCACCTCCTCGCGGGTACGTTCGTGCTCGTGCTGTCGGTGCTGCGCGTGTTGTGGCGGGTCGTCAGCCGGGTGCCGGAGGCCATTCCGCAGGCGGCGCTGCTGCGCTGGCTCTCGAAGCTCGCGCATTTCGCGCTCTATGCGTTCATCATCGCGCAGCCGCTGCTCGGCATCATGATGGTCAACATGGGCGGCAAGCCGGTGTCGCTCGACTGGCTCGGCGTGTCGTTCACGCTGTTCGGCCCGGACAAGGCGCTGCGGCCGACGATCAAGGAGGCGCACGAGCTGATCGGCAACGCGTTCTACTTCGTGATCGGCCTGCATGCGCTGGCTGCGCTCTATCATCATTTCATCCGGCGCGACGACGTGCTGCGACGCATGGCGCCCTGATCGCGACGTTCGGAAAAACGCAGCAGGCGGGGATGCATGGTTGTGTTGACAACCATGCGCCCCCGGTTCGTTTACGTGCTTCCGCGCTGGTCATTACGTTGAACATTCTGTAACATCTCGGCTGTTTTTACATTCCGCTTACTCGTCGCCGAGCATGCTGCACCGATATCGTCACCTGACCGCCTGGCTTGGCGTGCTCGCGATCTGGATCGCGATCGCGGCGCCGCTGGTGTCGCAGTGGCGCATCGTGCAGGCGGCCACGCCCGACGCAATCGTCTGCAGTGCCGAGCATGGTGCGCATCGGTCGGCCGATGCGGGCAGCATGCACGACCATGCGCTGCATCTCGATGCATGCGGCTACTGCGGCTTCTTCGCCCATAGCCCCGCGATCGGCGCACCTGCCGCCGCGTCGTTCGGTTCCATTCCCGCCGTTTCCGTTTCCACCGCCGCGCCGCCTGCCTTCGCGGCGCGTGCCGACCGCTATCCGCGCGCCTATCCGCGCGCACCGCCCGAGCGCGCCTGACGCGCTGTTATCCGTTCTTACCACCGCCGATATCCGTGCGGCCCGTCGCGGCCGCGTGGAGGGCGTCACTCGGGCTTTCGATCATGACCAATTTCCAGTTGCGTGCGCCGCGGGCGTCACGCAATGCCTGTACGCGGCGCGTGCCGCGAATGTTGAAACTTACCGTGCCTGCGCTGGCCGCCGGCGCGCTGGCCGCGAGTGCCGCGGCGGCCGAAACGGCACGTGCGGCCGACGTGCCCGTGAACGAGGTGGCCGCGCCGCTGCCGCCCGTCGAGGTTGTCGCGTCGCCGCTGTCGACGCCGCTGGTCGTCATCACGAATCCAAAGGCGCCGCGCCAGCCGCTGCCTGCCAGCGACGGCGCGGATTACCTGAAGACGATCCCCGGCTTCACGTCGATCCGCAGCGGCGGCACCAACGGCGACCCCGTGCTGCGCGGGATGTTCGGCTCGCGGCTGAACATCCTGGCGAACGGGATGCCGACGCTTGGCGCCTGTCCGAACCGGATGGATGCGCCGACGTCGTACATCGCGCCGGAAAGCTATGACAAGGTCACCGTCGTGAAGGGGCCGCAGACCGTGCTGTACGGTCCCGGCGCATCGGCCGGCACCGTGATGTTCGAGCGCGTGACGCCGCGTTTCGAGCGCCCCGGCATGCGTTTCGACGGCAGCCTGGTCGGCGGGTCGTTCGGCCGCAACGACCAGAACATCGACCTGACGGCCGGCACGCCCGACGTCTACGGCCGCGTGACCGCAAACCATGCGCATTCGCAGGACTACAAGGACGGCAACGGCAACACGGTGCCGTCGCAGTGG
The DNA here is from genome assembly GCF_984667975.1 of Burkholderia pulmonis. Taxonomy (NCBI): domain Bacteria; kingdom Pseudomonadati; phylum Pseudomonadota; class Betaproteobacteria; order Burkholderiales; family Burkholderiaceae; genus Burkholderia; species Burkholderia pulmonis. The sequence goes on along the minus strand of NZ_OZ480187.1, from coordinate 2,294,954 downwards.
GACAAGTGGAACGCCGATGCGGCGCTCGGCTGGACGCCCGACGACCACACGCGCGTCGAGCTGACGGCCGGCACCGGCGACGGCTATGCGCGCTACGCGGGGCGCGGGATGGACGGCGCGCATTTCCGTCGCGAGACGTTCGGCCTGTCGTTCGACAAGCAGCATCTCGGCGACGTGCTCGACCGGATCGAGGCGCGCGTGTACTACAACGAAGCCGATCACGTGATGGACAACTACACGTTGCGGCAGCCCGACCCGACCAGCAGCATGCCGATGCGGATGGCAGCCGACGTGCGTCGCCGCACGGTCGGCGCGCGTGCGGCCGCGACCTTCCGCTTCGGCGACGACTTCAAGCTCGTGACGGGTGTCGACGCGCAATCGAACCGGCTCGACTCGCGCTCGTCGATGGGGCAGCAGAACTACCGCGACCAGCCGTGGGATGCCCAGGCGACGATGTGGAACGCGGGCGTATTCGGCGAGCTGACGTGGTATGCGAGCGAAGTGTCGCGCGTGATCGGCGGCGCGCGCGTCGACTATGCGAGCGCACGCGACAAGCGCGCGATGACGAGCGGCATGATGATGAGCATGCCTAACCCGACTTTCGACGACGATCGCGCGCGCGTGCTGCCGAGCGGCTTCGTGCGCTACGAGCGCGATCTCGCGTCGCTGCCCGTCACGTGGTACGCGGGGATCGGCCATGCGGAGCGTTATCCCGACTACTGGGAGCTGTTCTCCGCGACGCGCGGGCCGGCCGGTTCGGTCAACGCGTTTTCGGCGGTGCAGCCGGAGAAGACCACGCAGCTCGACATCGGCGCGCAATACAGGAGCGACCGGTTCGATGCGTGGGTATCGGCGTACGCGGGCTATGTTCAGGACTTCATCCTGTTCAACTACGCGGCCGGCATGATGGGCCCGACCACGCAGGCGACCAACGTCAATGCGCAGATCATGGGCGGCGAAGTCGGCGTGTCGTGGCGGCCGGTTGCGCCGCTGCGCATCGAGACGTCGCTCGCATACGCGTGGGGGCGCAACGTGGCGAGCGGCGATCCGCTGCCGCAGATGCCGCCGCTCGAGGCGCGCATCGGGCTCGAATACACGCGCGGCGCATGGTCGGCCGGCGGCCTGTGGCGAATCGTTGCGCCGCAGCATCGCTATGCACTGAATGAGGGCAACGTGGTCGGCAAGGACTTCGGCCCAAGCGCCGGATTCGGCGTGCTGTCGCTGCATACGCAGTACAACGTCAGCAAGACCGTGCAGATCTCGATCGGCGTCGACAACGTGCTGAACAAGGCCTACACCGAGCATCTGAACCTCGCCGGCAACGCGGGTTTCGGCTATCCGGCGAACGCGCCGGTGATGGAGCCGGGCCGGACTGCCTGGGTGCGCGTAAGCGCGAAGATGTAGCGTGCGGTGCGTGTGCGTTGCAGCATGCGTGCGCATGAACGCGGCCCCGCCCGAACGGGCGGGTCGCGTCAACCGATTAGAGAACCGTATCTAGTCAGGGCGCAAACGTTCGCGACTCGTGCTTCACTCCCGCATTCGACGCACACGGTGCTTGCAACGATTGCGATGCATTGTGCGCGTCGATCCGGTTTCATTCTCACCGGCAGCACAATAATCAGGAGAACATGCATGGCCAGATCGATGCGTTCCAGGGTGGTGGCAGGGGCAGTGGCATGCGCGATGAGTGTTGCGCCGTTCGCGGGGACGACGGCGTTGATGACCCTCGCGACGACGCAGGCGGCGATGGCGGCAACCGCGCCCGTCGACAACTATGCGACGACGCGCTACCCGATCATTCTCGTGCACGGACTCACGGGCACCGACAAGTACGCGGGCGTGCTCGAGTACTGGTACGGAATCCAGGAGGACCTGCAGCAGCATGGCGCGACCGTCTACGTTGCGAACCTGTCGGGCTTCCAGAGCGACGACGGCCCGAACGGGCGCGGCGAACAGCTGCTCGCTTACGTGAAGACGGTGCTCGCCGCGACCGGCGCGACCAAGGTCAATCTCGTCGGCCACAGCCAGGGCGGGCTGACGTCGCGTTATGTCGCGGCCGTTGCGCCGGATCTCGTCGCGTCGGTGACGACGATCGGCACGCCGCATCGCGGCTCCGAGTTCGCCGACTTCGTGCAGGGCGTGCTCGCTTACGATCCGACCGGGTTGTCTTCGACGGTCATTGCCGCGTTCGTCAATGTGTTCGGCATCCTGACGAGCAGCAGCCACAACACGAACCAGGATGCGCTGGCCGCGCTGCAGACGCTGACGACCGCGCAGGCTGCCACGTACAACCAGAACTATCCGAGCGCGGGCCTTGGCGCACCGGGCAGTTGCCAGACCGGCGCACCGACGGAAACGGTCGGCGGCAACACGCATCTGCTGTATTCGTGGGCCGGCACGGCGATCCAGCCGACACTTTCGCTGTTCGGCGTGACGGGCGCGACGGATACGAGCACGATTCCGCTCGTTGATCCGGCAAACGCGCTTGACCCGTCGACGCTCGCGCTGTTCGGCACGGGCACGGTGATGATCAACCGCGGTTCGGGCCAGAACGACGGGGTCGTGTCGAGGTGCAGTGCGCTGTACGGCAAGGTGCTGAGCACGAGCTACAAGTGGAACCATCTCGACGAGATCAACCAGCTGCTCGGCGTGCGCGGGGCGTATGCGGAAGATCCGGTCGCGGTGATCCGCACGCATGCGAACCGGTTGAAGCTCGCGGGCGTGTGATCGATGACGGCACGTGAAGGGCGCGCGCCGCTGGCGCGGCGCGCTGCGATCTATGGGGTCGTGGGGCTGGCGGCGGTTGCCGGCGTCGCGATGTGGAGCAGTGCGGGATGGCATCGCGGCTCGGGTGCGGCGGGCGATTCGCCGGATGCGGCGGCGGTGGGCGGCGTGGCGGCGCCACCGCTGCCGGCCGCCGTGCCGTCGAGTGCCGGCCTGCCGCCGTCGCTGGCCGGCTCCAGCGCACCGCGGCTGCCGCTCGATGCCGGCGGCCATCTCGCGAAGTCGCGCGCGGTGCGCGATTTCTTCGACTACTGCCTGACCGCGCAGAGCGACCTGAGCGCGGCCGCGCTCGATGCATTCGTCGTGCGGGAGATCGCCGCGCAGCTCGACGGCACGGTCGCGCAGGCCGAGGCGCTCGACGTATGGCACCGGTATCGCGCGTATCTCGACGCGCTCGCGAAATTGCGCGATGCCGGCGCGGTCGACAAGTCCGACCTGGGCGCGTTGCAGCTCGCGCTCGATCAGCGCGCGTCGATCGCGTACCGCACGCTCGGTGACTGGAGCCAGCCGTTCTTCGGTGCGGAGCAGTGGCGGCAGCGCTATGACCTCGCGCGGTTGAAGATTACGCAGGATCGCTCACTGACCGATGCGCAGAAGGCCGAACGGCTCGCGGCGCTCGAACAGCAGATGCCGGCCGACGAACGCGCCGCGCAGCAGCGGATCGACCAGCAGCGCGCCGCGATCGACCAGATCGCGCAATTGCAGAAGAGCGGTGCGACACCCGATGCGATGCGCGCACAACTGACGCAGACGCTCGGCCCGGACGCCGCCGCACGCGTCGCGCAGATGCAGCAGGACGATGCGTCGTGGCAGAGCCGCTACGCCGATTATTCGGCGCAGCGTGCGCAGATCGAATCGGCTGGCCTGTCGCCGCAGGATCGCGACGCGCAGATCGGCGCGCTGCGGCAGCGTGTGTTCACGAAGCCGGGCGAAGCCGTGCGCGCGGCATCGCTCGATCGCGGGGCGGGCGGCGCGCAATGACGCGGGCGTTGCCGCGCGTGGCCGGCCTCATGCGACGCGCACGACGTCCCGCGGCAAATGTTGCTCGATGGTGTCGGCGAGCGTGTCGAACGCGGGGCCGATGCCTTCGTGCGCGACGCACGCATAGCCGAGCAGCAGGCCCTGCCGCGCGGTGGCGAGGTTGTTGTAGTAGCTGGTGAGCGGGCGGACGATCACGCCGGCATCGAATGCGCTCTGCGTGACCGCGCGATCGTCGCAGGCATCGGGCAGGCCGAGCACGAGATGCAGGCCGGCCTCGTCGCCCATCACGGGCAGCGCATCGCCGAAGCGTGCGCGGATCGCGTCGATCATCAGTTGCCGGCGCTCGCCGTACAGCGTGCGCATCCGCCGGACGTGCGAAGTCAGGTGGCCGTCCATGATGAATTCGGCGAGCACGGCCTGCTGCATCAGCTGACCTTCGCGGTACAGTTCCGACAACCCGGTGCGGAACGTGTCGACCAGATGCTCGGGCACGACCATGTAGCCCATCCGCAGCCCCGGGAACAGCATCTTGCCGAGGCTGCCGACGTAGATCACGCGGCCGCCGTCGTCGAGCCCCTGCAGCGACGCGAGCGGGCGGCTGCCGTAGCGGAACTCGCTGTCGTAGTCGTCCTCGATGATCCAGCAGCGGTGCTGGCGCGCATATTCGAGCAGCATGCGGCGTCGCGCGAGGCTCATCACCATCCCGAGCGGGTACTGATGCGACGGCGTGACGAGCACGAGCCGCGGTGGATGCTGCATGTCGCTCGCGCGCGGGTCGAGCCCTTCCTGATCGACCGGTACCGGCGCGAGCGTGAGGCCGGCCGCCTGCAGGACGCTGCGCACGCCCCAGTAGCACGGCTCTTCGACCCACGCGCGATCGCCGATGTCGGACAGCAGCCGCACTGCCAGGTCGATCGACTGGTGAATGCCCGTCGTGATGATCACCTGGTCCGGCGAGCACTTGACCGAACGCGCGACGCGCAGGTAATCGGCGAGCGCACGCCGCAATGGCCGGTAGCCGCCACCGGGCGCATAGGTCAGCAGTTCGGGATTCGCTTCCTTCCACAAGCGCGCCTGCAGGCGGCTCCACGTGCGGCTCGGGAATTCCGACACGTCCGGCACGCCCGGCATGAACGCGCCCCACTGGCGCCGCGATACACCCGCATGCTCGATCAGTTGACGGCCGCGCGTCGACAGGCTGCCTTGCGCGTCGGGCAGCGGCAGGTCGTCGGCGGCTGACGGCGACGACGCGGCACCCGGCACGTGGATCGCGGCGGTGTCCGGCCGCGTGTCGGCCACGTAGGTGCCGCTGCCGGTCGTCGTCAGCACGTAGCCCTCGGCCGTCAACTGGTCGTACACGTGCAGCACGGTATTGCGCGCGATCGACAGGTCGCCCGCCAGCGTGCGGGAACTCGGCAGCTTGGTTCCTGGCCCCAATTCTCCGGTCAGGATGGCCTGCTGCATCAGCTGCAGCAGCTGCCGGTACATCGGCTCGGGCGAGCTGCGGTCGAGGCGGGCGGAGAGCCAGTCGGCGACGATCACGGTGTCCAAAGTGGTCCCATGCGGAATATTGAAATGGTTCCCTATTGTAGAACCGTGTGCGCCGTATAGTGGCTCGCATCTCAAAATCAATTGCCGCGAAGCAGGGGGACAGCCACGATGAAGTCCGATGATGTGATCGTCAGCTTTCGCGGCGTGCGGAAGACCTACGATGGCGAAACGCTCGTCGTCAAATCGCTCGACCTCGACATCCACCGGGGGGAATTCCTGACGCTGCTCGGGCCATCCGGCTCGGGCAAGACCACCTGCCTGATGATGCTCGCCGGCTTCGAATTCCCGACCGGCGGCGAGATCCGCCTCGACGGCGAGCTGCTGAACCACGTGCCGCCGCACAAGCGCAACATCGGCATGGTGTTCCAGAACTACGCGCTGTTCCCGCACCTGACGGTCGAGCAGAACGTCGCGTATCCGCTGACCGTACGCAAGCTGCCGGCCGCCGAGCGCGCGGAACGCGTCGCGCACGCGCTGAAGATGGTGCAGATGGAGCGCTTCGCGAAACGCTATCCGGCGCAGCTGTCGGGTGGCCAGCAGCAGCGCATCGCGCTGGCGCGCGCGCTCGTGTTCGAGCCGAAGCTCGTGCTGATGGACGAACCGCTCGGCGCACTCGACAAGCAGTTGCGCGAACACATGCAGTACGAACTGAAGGCGTTGCACGAAAAGCTCGGCGTGACCTTCGTGTACGTGACGCACGACCAGGGCGAGGCGCTGACGATGTCCGATCGCGTCGCCGTGTTCGACAAGGGCATCGTGCAGCAGCTCGACACCGTCGACCGCCTGTACGAATCGCCGTGCAACGAATTCGTCGCGAACTTCATCGGCGACAGCAACCGGCTGCGCGGCACCATTGCGCGCGTCGACGGCGAGTTCTGCGAGTTTCGCCTCGACGACGGCACGAAACTCGTCGGCCGCCATATCGGCGAAGCCGCCGAGGGCGCGTCGGCGGTTGGGTGCATCCGCCCCGAGCGCATGAGCCTCGCCGCCGGCGGCCACGCGAACGGCGCGGCCGCGAACCGCCTGAGCGGCGAAGCGCGCAGCCTCATCTATTTCGGCGATCACGTACGCATGCGCTGCGCGCTGCCCGGCCAGGACGAATGCTTCGTGAAGGTGCCGCTCGGCACCGGCGCGCTCGACGCGTTCTCGCCCGGCGCAGCGGTCTCGCTCGCGTTTTCGCCCGACCACCTGCGCGTGTTCGCGTGACCCCGGTTTCCCCGCTATTCCGCAGCACGTCGTCAACAACAACTGCCCACTTCCACCACGAGAGGAGAGGAACCACCATGAACCGAGCAAGCTTTACCGCGCGTCGCACCGCGCTGGCCCTGGCGCTCGCCGTCGTCGGCGCATCGGCATCGGCTGCCGAACTCACGGTCGTCAACTTCGGCGGCGCGAACGGCGACGCGCAGAAGGTCGCGTTCAACCAGCCGTTCGAGAAGGCGACCGGCAACAAGGTCACCGCCGTCGAGTACAACGGCGAGCAGGCGAAGGTGAAGGCGATGGTCGAGGCGAAGCACGTCAACTGGGACGTGGTCGAAGTCGAATCGGGCGACCTGAACCGCGGCTGCGACGAAGGGCTGTACGAGAAGCTCGACTGGTCGAAGATCGCGAAGAAGTCCGACCTGATTCCGGAATCGCCGCAGGTGTGCGGCGTGGGCTTCTTCGTGTGGTCGACCGCGCTGTCGTACAACGCGGACAAGCTGAAGTCGGCGCCGACCGGCTGGGCCGATTTCTGGAACGTGAAGAAATTTCCCGGCAAGCGCGGGATGCGCAAGGGCGCGCGCTACAACCTCGAGTTCGCGCTGATGGCCGACGGCGTCGCGCCGAAGGACGTCTACAAGGTGCTCGGCACGAAGGCCGGCCAGGATCGCGCATTCAAGAAGCTCGACGAACTGAAGCCGAACATCCAGTGGTGGGAAGCGGGTGCGCAGCCGCCGCAGTTCCTGGTCGCGGGCGACGTCGTGATGTCGACCGCGTACAACGGCCGCATCGATGCCGCGCAGAAGGAAGGCAAGAACCTGAAGGTCGTGTGGAACGGCAGCATCTATGACCTCGACTACTGGGCGATTCCGAAGGGCTCGCCGAACAAGGCGCTGGCCGAGCAGTACATCGCGTACTCGCTGACGCCGAAGCCGCAGCAGGCGTATGCGCAGCACATCGCGTACGGCCCGTCGAACATCGCCGCGATCAAGTCGCTCGATGCGAAGACGCTCGCGAACCTGCCGAACTCGCCGGCCAACGGCAAGAACGCGGTGCTGGAGGACATCGGTTTCTGGACCGATCACAGCGACGAGCTCGAGCAGCGCTTCACCGCGTGGGCAACGAAGTAACCGGTCAGGCGTCCTGATGGGTGCCCTGATGCAACCGGCCGCGCGGCGCGTCGATCGCGTCGCGCGGCATGCCGCCGGAACGTGCCCGGCCGGAGAGAACCGTTGGAAACGATGACGATCGCGCCTCCCTCGCAGTCGACCGCCGCGCTCAAGCGCGAGCTGAAGGCCGCCGAAGCCCGCAAGCGCACGACGGCGCTGCTGCTGGTCGCACCGCTCGCGATTTTCCTGCTGCTGATCTTCGTCGTGCCGATCGGCACGCTGCTCACGCGTGCGGTGCAGAACCCGGAGATCGCGACCGCGTTGCCGAACACGATCGCCGCGCTGTCGGGCTGGGACCGCAAGGCGCCGCCGGCCGACGCTGCGTACGTCGCGCTCGCGGCCGACATGACGAAGGTGGCCGACAGCGAGGCGATGGGCGCGCTCGCGCGGCGGCTGAACACCGAGATTCCCGGCTATCGCTCGCTCGTCGCGAAGACGGCGCGTGCGATGCCGCTGAAGGGCGACAACGACGTGGCGCTGACACCCGCGCAGACGCGTGCGAAATTCGTCGACCTCGACGCGCGCTGGGGCGATGTCGCGTACTGGCAGTCGATCGCGAAGAACGCGAGCCAGGTGTCGCCGTTCTACCTGCTCGCCGCGCTCGACCACCGGCAGGACGGCTTCGGCCAGATCGTGCAGGCCGATCCCGACCAGTCGATCTACCTCGCGATCTTCGGGCGCACGTTCGTCATCGGCATCGCCGTCACGCTCTTTGCGCTGCTGCTCGGCTATCCGCTCGCGTACTGGATCTCGACGCTGTCGGAGCGGCGCGCGAACCTCGTGATGATCCTCGTGCTGATTCCGTTCTGGACGTCGGTGCTCGTGCGCGTCGCCGCTTGGATCGTGCTGCTGCAGAACGAAGGGCTCATCAACAAGGCGCTGATCGGCAGCGGGCTGATTTCGCATCCGCTGGCGCTGCTGTTCAACCGGGTCGGCGTGTACATCTCGATGACGCACATCCTGCTGCCGTTCATGATCCTGCCGCTCTACAGCGTGATGAAGTCGATCCCGCCGACCTACCAGCGCGCGGCCGTGTCGCTCGGCAGTCATCCGTTCGCCGCGTTCTGGCGCGTGTACGTGCCGCAGACCTATCCGGGCGTCGGCGCGGGCGCGTTGCTCGTGTTCATCCTCGCGATCGGCTACTACATCACGCCCGCGCTGCTCGGCGGACCGGACGACCAGATGGTCAGCTACTACGTCGCGTACTTCACGAACGTGACGATCAACTGGGGCATGGCGTGTGCGCTCGGCGGGCTGCTGCTCGCGGCGACGCTCGTGCTGTACGCGGTGTACGGGCGCTTCACGCGCACGAACGTGAGCCTCGGCTGAGCGCCCGGACAGACACACGCAACGAAACGGGAAGGGGATTCCGATCATGAAACTCGCCAGGCCGCTGTTCGCGCCGCACATGTCGTTCGTCGAGCGCGCGTGGTACGTCGCGCTGCGCGTGCTCGTCGTGCTGACGCTGCTGTACCTGATCCTGCCGGTGCTCGCGATCGTGCCGCTGTCGTTCTCGTCGAGCACGTTCCTCGTCTATCCGATCCCCGGTTTCTCGACACGCTGGTACGAGAACCTGATCGCATCGGACGAGTGGCGGATGGCCGCGAAGAACAGCTTCATCGTCGCGCCGTCGGCGACCATCGTCGCGACCGTGCTCGGCACGCTCGCGGCCATCGGCCTCACGAAGGCCGACTTCCGCGGCAAGGGGCTGTTGATGGCCGTGCTGCTGTCGCCGATGATCGTGCCCGTCGTCGTGGTCGGCGTCGGCATGTACCTGTTCTTCGCGCCGCTCGGGCTCGCGAATACCTATACGGGGCTGATCGCCGCGCACGCGGCGCTCGGCGTGCCGTTCGTCGTGACGACGGTTGCCGCGACGCTGCAGGGCTTCAACCAGAACCTCGTGCGCGCGAGCCTGTCGCTCGGCGCGAACCCCGTGTCGACGTTTTTTCGCGTGACGCTGCCGGTGATCGCGCCGGGCGTGATGTCGGGCGCGCTGTTCGCGTTCGCGACGTCGTTCGACGAAGTGGTCGTCACGTTGTTCCTCGCGGGTGCGGACCAGACCACGTTGCCGCGCCAGATGTTCACGGGCATTCGCGAAAACATCAGCCCGACGATCGCTGCGCTCGCCACGATCCTGATCATCTTCTCGACGAGCCTGCTGCTGGCGCTCGAATGGCTGCGCGGGCGCAATGCGCGGCGCGCGGTGAGCTGACACACCGCGCACCGCGGTTTCTTTCATTTCGCTGACTGGCGAGGCAGTTGCCTGCAGGTTCGATGCGGCTCTGCAACAATACGGGGCGCGGCGGCGCGCGTTCCGGGCGGTCCGGCCGGAACGCCGCCGCGAGTCCAATTCGCGACGCAGTGCAACGCGTCGCTCGTCAGCCGAGCCTCATCTTGTCCGAATTCGCTTCCCCCGCCGGCGCGCACGAGCCGGCCGTGAACTGGCGCGCGATGTCCGCCGTGCTGCTGGCCGTCGCGCTCGCGACGCTCGACACCGCGATCGCGAATACCGCGCTGCCCGCGATCGCCGCCGACCTGCATGCGTCGCCGGCCGCGTCCGTGTGGATCATCAACGCGTACCAGCTCGCGATGGTGGCGACGCTGCTGCCGTTCGCATCGCTCGGCGACATCGTCGGCCACAAGCGCGTGTATATCGCCGGGCTCGCGGTGTTCACGCTGGCGTCGCTCGGCTGTTCGCTCGCGTCGACGCTGCCGATGCTGACGGCCGCGCGGATCGTGCAGGGCTTCGGGGCGAGCGCGATCATGAGCGTCAACGTCGCGCTGATCCGCGGCCTGTTTCCCGCGCACCGGCTCGGGCGCGGCGTCGGCTTCAACGCGCTCGTCGTCGGTGTGTCGTTCGCGGTCGGGCCGACGATCGCGTCGCTGATCCTGTCGGTTGCCGCGTGGCCGTGGCTGTTCGCGGTGAACGTGCCGCTCGGCGTGTTCGCGCTTGCCGTGGCGATTCCGTCGCTGCCGCAGACGGCGCGCGGCAAGCATGCGTTCGATCCGGTTGCCGCGCTGTTCAACGTGATCACGTTCGCGTCGCTGATCTTCGCACTCGGCGAATTCGCGCAGCGCGGGCCGCTTGCCGTCGTGTTCGCGGCGGCCGCGGTGGCATTCGCGTTCGGCTGGCTGTTGATCCGCCGCCAGGCCGGGCACCCGGCGCCGATGCTGCCGGTCGACCTGTTTCGCCGGCCCGTGTTCACGCTGTCCGCGCTGACCGCCGTGTGCGCGTTCGCCGCGCAAGGGCTCGCGTTCGTGTCGCTGCCGTTCTATTTCGAAACCGTCCTGCATCGCAGCGCGGTCGAGACGGGGTTCCTGATGACGCCGTGGTCGGCGATCGTCGCGTTCGCCGCGCCGATCGCGGGACGGCTGTCGGATCGTTACCCGCCGGGCCTGCTCGGTGCAATCGGGCTCGCGTTGCTGAGCGCGGGCATGGTGTCGCTTGCCGCGCTGCCGGTGTCGCCGGGTGTCGTCGACATCGGCTGGCGGATGATGTTGTGCGGCGCGGGCTTCGGCTTCTTCCAGTCGCCGAACCTGAAGGCGCTGATGTCGAGTGCGCCGCCCGAGCGCAGCGGCGGCGCGAGCGGGATCATCGCGACCGCGCGGTTGATCGGGCAGGCGACGGGAGCGGCGCTCGTCGCGTTGTCGTTCGGGATCGCGGGGCGTCACGGGCCGACGCTCGCGTTGATGCTCGGTGCGGGGTTCGCCGGGGCGGCGAGCGTCGCGAGCGGGCTGCGGCTCTTTGCGCCGTCGCATCGGAACGGCGTGCCGGCCGCGTCCCAGCGCGTGAAGGAGCGGGCGACGGAGTAGCGCACGGGACGGTTGTTGCGAACCGGCGCGCGGCACACTCCGCCGCACGCCGGCCTTCACGCTTCGCTCAGAACCCGCCCGACTTGATCAGCTGGTTGAGGTTCGAGATGTTGAGGCTGCCGAAGCCGGTCGTGTAATCCCAGCCGGTGCCCGCGGTATAGCCATACCCCTGATAGCCGTTGTTCCCCGATACGACGTCATAACGCACGAGCGACGGGTTCGACGGAATGTCCGCATAGAAGTTGCCGGCCGGGAAACCGAGGCCCGTGCCGTTCGCCGCGAGCAGACGCGCCCAGAAGCCCGTGAAGATCGGTGCGGCGAGACTCGTGCCGCCGATCTGCTGCAACTGGCCGTAGTTGTAGATGTACGCGCCCGTGCTTTGCGCGGCGTCGAACGCGACGTCCGGCAACTGGCGATTGCTGCCCGACTGCCACGACGGTGCGGGCAGGATCGTGCTGACGCCGCCGCCCGTTGACCACAGCTTGCCGTTGGAATCGAGCCCTTCGTTCCACACCGTCTCGTTCGAGAACGCGCCCGCCGACGTCGTGTAGAGCGTCGTGCCGCCGATCGCGAGCACGTGCGGCGACGAGGCCGGCCACGACACCGTGTAGTTCGCGCCGTCCGGATAGCCGCGGTTGTTGCACTCGTACACGCCTTCGTCGCCCGACGACACCGAGAACGTCTGGCCCTGGGCGGCGGCCGTCGTGAAGATCTGTTCCTCGGCGTTGATCGTACCGTCCGCGTTCGCGTCGGTTTCGCACCAGCCGAGCGACACGTTGATCACCTTCGCGGTGTTGTCCGACACCGCGCGGTTGAACGCCTGCGTGAGACCCGTGTTGCCGGCGGCGTTGAGATCCGCCATGTAGAACACGAGCTTGCCGACCTGGCCGCCGGCCGAGCCGACGATCGACTGGCTGTCGAGATCCCATTCACCCTGGCCGTCCTGGTCGTCGGTGTAGCTGCCGCCCGAGCCGTTGGTCTGGATCGTTTGCGTCGAGACCGTGCCGTAGCCGTTGCTCGACGTGAACTGCTTCAGGTCCTGCAGCGTCTGCGACACGCCGCCGATCGTGATGATGCCGACGGTCACGCCGGCCGCGGTCGGCACGCCGGTCGCGTTGTAGAGGCCCGGGAATTCCTTCGGATAGTGGCCCGTCGCCGTGCCTGCCGCGAGCGCCTGCGGCTTGGCCACGTTGCCGATGCGCAGCATCGGCCGCGCATGCGCGACGCTCTGCAGCCCGAGCACCGAGCCGACGACGTCGCCGAGGGCGCGCGGCACCTGCGCGGTCGACGTGTTGGCAAAGCCCGAGCGGCCCGCGTACTGGAAGTGCACGAGCGACGTGTTGAAGGCCGCCTTCACCGTGCCGGCCGTGCCGCTGGCAGATACCAGCAGCCGGTTCGGCGCGACCTCGACGTTCGTGAAACCGCTCTTGTGCAGATAGTCGACGACCGACTTCACCTGCGCTTCGGTCGGTGCGTAGTTGGCGAGGAACTGCGCGTGCGTCAGGTACTTGCGGTAATGCGCGCTGCCGGGCCGGTTCACGTCGCGCGCCAGTTGCTTGAGCTGCGCGGCGTTGCGCAGGTTCAGGCTGACGACGACGTTGGTCGTTTCACCGGCTGCCAGTTCGAGCGACGGCGCCGCGCTGCGCGCCATCAACTGCGGGCCGGTCAGAAAGGCCTTCGTATGAGTATCGACCCAATCCGTCGCCGCATGCGCCGCGACAGCGGCGAACACGAGCGGCGCCACGCACGCGAGGCGGCGGGGCGACGGAAGGGGAAGGGCAAACCAGGCGTTCCTTTTCATCGGGAGTCCTTTTTTAGGAGAGGCGACGTTACTGGAACCCCCGGCCCTTGTGGGGCCGCGAGCGGTGACGAGCGTAGGGCGTCGGTGCCGTTCGGGTAGCTGCCATTTTCCATAGCTGGTAGTTCTAACAACGGCGCGCATGCACGCGCCCGTCGCGTCGTGTGTGCACGCGACGGCCGGCCCGGCGAACGGAACCGGTTCGCGGCACGGGGGCATGACGCGGCTCGACGTTTGCACGCACGAGTCATTCGTCACGGCATCGGAACGTGCGCGATCACGGAGCGGACAGGCGCGTAAATGCATGACGTTTGCGTGTCCATTGCCACTCGCCGAGTCGCACTATGTGGTCAAGCGAAAGCACCCCGTCAGGAACGGATTCGCGCATGCACAAAAACGGGGCCGGCTACACGCATACGTTTCCCGAACTGTGGAACAGCGTGACGGGCAGTCTTGCAGGTGCCTTTCGGATCGCGTGCCGCAAATGCGAATTAGAGGAAACACTCGAATCCGGCGACGGACGCGAGCCGGCGCGACGTACCCGCCGGCCGTTCGGGATCGAACGGCGCCGTCCGTGAAATTCCGCCTTGACGCGTGCCGACGAGCGGATATCCTTCAATCCATAACCATCGAGTTATGGATTTTGAACGACATGCAGAACGCTCACGACATGCTTTTCAGGACGCTTGCCGATCCGACGCGCCGCGCGCTTTTCGAGCGGTTGTGCGAGGAGGGCGAGCTGACGGTCGCCGCGCTGACGGCCCATGCGGGCGTCTCGCAGCCGGCCGTGTCGAAGCACCTTGGCGTACTGAAACAGGCCGGACTCGTGAATGACCGTCACGAAGGCCGGCAGACGCACTACAGCGCACAGCCGCAGGCGCTGGCCCCGCTGATCGACTGGACGAGCCAGATGGCAGGCTTCTGGCAGAGCCGGTTCGATGCCCTCGAAGATCTGCTCAAAAGGATGGATCAGTAATGAACCAAGCCACTACCGAAACACGCTCCGTCGTCGTCGACCGGGAGCTGCCCCATCCGCCGGAGAAGATCTGGCGCGCGCTCACGCAACCGCACCTGATCGAGGCGTGGCTGATGAAGAGCGACTTCGAACCGGTCGCGGGCCGTGCATTCAGCTTCCGCGCGGACTGGGGCTCGGTCGACTGCACGGTGCTGACGATCGAGCCGCCGCACACGCTGTCCTATACATGGGCCGCGTACGGTCTCGAAAGCGTCGTCACGTGGACGCTCGTGCCGACGCCGGCGGGCACGCACCTGCGCATGGAGCAGGTCGGTTTCCGCGCGGATCAGGAGCAGGCGTACCGCGGCGCGCAGCACGGCTGGGTGCGGTTCCTCGAGTCGCTCGAACAGGTGCTCGCGCGCCCGGATGAAGGCACGGAGGCCCGCGCATGAGTGCAACGGACCTCACACCGTCGGCGCGCATCGATGCGCTGATTGCAGGCATCGCCGACTGGCGCGGCAAGACATTCGCCGACCTGCGCCAGACGATCCTCGCCGCGCAAGCGGGCATCGTCGAGGAATGGAAATGGATGGGCAGTCCCGTCTGGTCGTGCGACGGGATGATCGCGGTCGCGAACGCGCACAAGGGCAAGGTGAAAGTGACCTTCATGCACGGCGCGCAGCTCCCCGATCCCGACAAGCTGTTCAACGATGGCCTCGACGGCAATGCGCGGCGCGCGATCGATCTGTTCGAAGGCGACCGGATCGACAAGCGTGCGCTGAAGAACCTCGTGCGCGCGGCGATCGAATACAACCGCACGCATCTGAAGAAGAACGCGCGGGGCGCGGCGGCGAAGGCGCGCGGCGACAAGGCGGCGTAGGGCGGCGCAGCGCGCAGGCAAAAAAAAGCCCGACACGAGGTCGGGCATCCAAATCGGCCGCAACCGCCGCGAGGCGGCTGCGGCACCTGCAAAAGCAGGTGCGCTTACGCTGCGAGCAGCGAGCGCAGCACGAACGGCAGGATACCGCCGTGCTTGTAGTAGTCGACTTCGATCGGCGTATCGATGCGCAGCAGCACCGGCACGCGCTGCGTGTCGCCGTTCTTGCGGTTGATCACCAGCGTGACGTCCTGCTGCGGCTTGAAGTCGTCACCGAGGCCTTCGATGTCGTACGTCTCTTCGCCGGTGATGCCGAGCGACTGGATGCTGTCCGAGCCCTTGAACTGCAGCGGCAGCACGCCCATGCCGACGAGGTTCGAGCGGTGGATCCGCTCGAAGCTGCGTGCGATCACGGCCTTCACGCCGAGCAGTTGCGTGCCCTTGGCGGCCCAGTCGCGCGACGAGCCCGTGCCGTACTCTTCGCCCGCGAACACGACGGTCGGCGTGTCGGCCGACACGTACTGCATCGCCGCGTCGTAGATCGACTGCTGTTCGCCGCTCGGCTGGTGGATCGTCAGGCCGCCTTCGACGCGCGTGCCGTCGGCCTTCGCCGGGATCATCAGGTTCTTGATCCGGACGTTCGCGAACGTGCCGCGCATCATCACGTCGTGGTTGCCGCGACGCGAGCCGTAGCTGTTGAAATCGGCCTTCTGCACGCCGTTTTCCTTCAGCCACTTGCCTGCCGGCGAATCTTCCTTGATCGAGCCTGCCGGGCTGATGTGGTCGGTCGTGACCGAGTCGCCGAAGATGCCCAGTGCGCGCGCGCCCTTGACCGTCGGGATCGACGCAGCCGGCTCCATCGAGAAGTCGTTGCCGAAGAACGGCGGCTCGGCGATGTACGTCGACTTCGGCCAGTCGTAGACCTGGCCCGATTCACCCTCGATCTTGCTCCAGAGGTCGCCCTTCTTGGTCAGCTTCGAGTAGTTGTCCTCGAACTTCTTGGGATCGAGCGCGAACTTGAGCAGCGCGTGGATTTCTTCGCTCGTCGGCCAGATGTCGCCGAGGTAGATGTCGCGGCCGCCCTTGCCCTTGCCGACCGGCTCGGTCATCAGGTCGCGCGTGATGTTGCCGGCGATCGCGTACGCGACGACGAGCGGCGGCGACGCGAGGAAGTTCGCGCGGATGTTCGGGTGGATGCGCGCTTCGAAGTTGCGGTTGCCGGACAGCACGGCTGCCGCGACGATGTCGTTCTTCGTGATCGCTTCGTTCAGTTCCGGCGTCAGGTCGCCCGCGTTGCCGATACAGGTCGTGCAGCCGTACGCCGCGAGTTCGAAGCCGAGCTTCGACAGGTAGGGCAGCAGGCCCGTCTTCGTCAGGTACTCGGTGACGATGCGTGATCCCGGCGCGAGCGAGGTCTTGATCTTCGCGTCGACCGTGAGGCCGGCCTCGACCGCCTTCTTCGCGAGCAGGCCGGCAGCGAGCAGCACGCTCGGGTTCGACGTGTTCGTGCACGACGTGATCGCGGCGATCAGCACGTCGCCGTTCTTCACGTCGACGCCGTTGCTCGTCGTGTATTGCGTGCCCAGGTCGTCCGCCTTCTTCGCGAAGCCGTTTTCCGCGACCGGCTTCGAGAACAGGTCGGTGAACGTCGACTTGACGTGGCCGATCTCGATACGGTCCTGCGGGCGCTTCGGGCCGGCCAGCGACGGCGCGACCGTTGCGAGGTCGAGCGTCACAGTCTTCGTGTAGTCGATGTCGCCGGCCTTCGGGATGCCGAACAGCTTCTGCGCCTTGAAGTAGTTTTCGAACGCGGCGATCTCGGCCTTCGTGCGGCCCGTGCCTTCGAAGTAGTCGATCGTCTTTTCGTCGACCGGGAAGAAGCCCATCGTCGCGCCGTATTCCGGCGCCATGTTGCCGATCGTCGCGCGGTCCGGCAGCGACAGCGACTTCGTGCCTTCGCCGAAGAACTCGACGAACTTGCCGACGACCTTCTCCTTGCGCAGCATTTCGGTGATCGTCAGCACCAGGTCGGTGGCCGTCACGCCTTCGCGCAGCTTGCCCTTCAGCTCGACGCCGACGACGTCCGGCGTCAGGAAGTACACCGGCTGGCCGAGCATGCCGGCTTCCGCCTCGATGCCGCCCACGCCCCAGCCGACCACGCCGATGCCGTTGATCATCGTCGTGTGGCTGTCCGTGCCGACGAGGGTGTCCGGGTAGTACACGGTGTCGCCGCCGTCCGCTTTCTTGTGGACGCCGCGCGCGAGGTATTCGAGGTTCACCTGGTGGACGATGCCGACGCCCGGCGGCACGACCTTGAACGTATCGAAGGCCTGCATGCCCCACTTCATGAACTGGTAGCGCTCGTTGTTGCGCTGGAATTCCAGCTTCATGTTCAGGTCGAGCGCATCCTTCTGGCGGAAGTAGTCGATCTGCACCGAGTGATCGACGACGAGATCGACCGGGACCAGCGGCTCGATCTTCTTCGGGTTCTTGCCCGTGCGCTCGGCGACGCCGCGCATGGCCGCGATGTCGGCGAGCAGCGGCACGCCCGTGAAATCCTGCAGCACGACGCGCGACACCACGAACGGAATCTCGTCGACGCGCTTCGCGGTCGGCTTCCAGTTCGCGAGCTGCTCGATGTGCTCTTCGGTGATCTTCTTGCCGTCGTAGTTACGCAGCACGGCCTCGAGCACGATACGGATCGACACCGGCAGGCGTTCGATCTTCGTCTTCAGCTCCTTGCCGAGTTGCGGCAGCGAGTAGAACTTGCCTTTGCCGGAACCGCTGTCGAATTCCTTGAGGGTCTTGTGGAGATTGTGGGCCATGGTGATTTTCCTGGGTTTAAGGCTAGGAAACAACGTGTCCTGTAGATGACGGCTATATCACATACAGATCGACGTACTCATCGACCGGCATCGCTTCGAGCTTTACCTGGTCCAGCGACACGTCGAGAATCGCTTGTTGCTGCTTTGCCGGGAAGCGGCGGGCGAGGTTGGTCCTGAACTTCTCGACCAGCAGCGGGATGCCGTCCGTGCGGCGCCGCCGATGGCCGAGCGGGTATTCGACCGCCACTTCGGCAAGCGTCGATCCGTCGGCGAACTCGATCGTCAGCGCATTCGCGATCGATCGCTTGTCCGGATCGTGATAATCCTTCGTGAACTGCGGATCCTCGACGCAGACGGTCTTCGCGCGCAGCGCGTCGATGCGCGGGTCCGCTGCGGCCGAATCCTCGTAGTCGGCCGCGGTCAGCCGGCCGAACAGCAGCGGCACGGCGACCATGTACTGGATGCAGTGGTCGCGGTCGGCCGGATTGGCGAGCGGGCCCTGCTTGTCGATGATGCGGATCGCGGCCGCGTGCGTGCGGATCGTGATCTTGCTGATGTCGTCGGTCGTGCGGCCCGCCGCGGCGAGTTGCGCGTGCAGCTGCAGCGCGGCCTCGGCGGCCGTCTGCGCATGGAATTCGGCGGGGAACGCGATCTTGAACAGCACGTTTTCCATCACGTACGTGCCGTACGGGCGCTGGAAGCGGAACGGCCTGCCGCCGAACAGCACGTCGTAGAAGCCCCAGGTCTTTGCGGTGAGCGCCGACGGGTAGCCCATTTCACCCGTTTTCGCGATCAGCGCGAGGCGCACCGCGCGGGAGGTGGCGTCGCCGGCCGCCCACGACTTGCGCGAACCGGTGTTAGGCGCGTGGCGGTAGGTGCGCAGCGCCTGGCCGTCGACGAACGCGTTGGACACCGCGTTGATCAGCTCGTCGCGCGTAAGCCCGAGCAGCCGGCCGACGACGGCGGTCGACGCGACCTTCACGAGCAGTACGTGGTCGAGCCCGACCGCGTTGAACGAATTCTCGAGTGCGAGGCAGCCCTGGATTTCGTGGGCCTGGATCATCGCGACCAGCACGTCGCGCATCGGGAGCGGCTTCCGGCCGGCCGCGACGGCCGTGCGGGAGAGCCAGTCGGCCGTCGCCAGGATTCCGCCGAGATTGTCGGACGGATGGCCCCATTCGGCGGCGAGCCAGGTGTCGTTGAAGTCCAGCCAGCGGATCATCGTGCCGATGCCGAACGCGGCCTGGACGGGATCGAGCTGGAAGGACGTGCCCGGCACCTTCGCGCCGTTCGGCACGATCGTGCCGGGCACGACGGGGCCGAGCAGCTTGGTGCAGGCAGGGTAGGACAGCGCCTCGAGTCCGCATCCGAGCGTGTCGATCAGGCAATGACGCGCCGTCTCCAGCGCGAGCGCGCTGTCGATCCCGGTGTTCAGCACGTAGTCGACGATATCGACGAGTACCGTATCCGGGGCAGGGCGGACGTTGGAGACCGGGGCGGACATCGAGGGGCCGGGGGGAACGCGCTTAGTTCGTTGCCGGCTTCAGCTCGTTCGACTGCGTCGGCGCTGCGGCGCCTTGCGCCATTTCCGGCGTCACGCATTCGTCCGCGAGACGCTCGCCGCCGTTTGCGTCGGTGAACAGCATCGCCTTGGTCGGGATCACGATCAGCTTGAAGCCTGCTGCCGGATCGTAGAACGTGTCGGCGCCCGTCGTCGTGGCCTGACGCGGGAGCTTGTAGTTCTTCTTCGCCCAGTGAACCGTGACGACCTGGTCGCGCTTCATGTCGCCGGCGAGGTCGAACGACAGACCGTCCTTGCACGCCCACTTGACCGCGCCGTCCGGTACCGGATCGACCTTGGCAGCGGCACGGGCCTGTGCCTTCTTGCTGCGCGGGATGATGCGCTTGGCCGGCGCCGGGCGCTTGGCCGTTGCCTTCTTCGCGGTCGTCGTGGTCGTACCCTGGGCAAACGCGCTCGGAGCCGACACCAGCATCGTGGCGGACAAGGCGCCGATGGCGGTAGCGATCAGGAGTTTCTTCATGGAGTCAGAACCTTTCGATAATCAGTTGACAAGGGCCGGCAATCGAAACCGCCGACCGGTTTGAAACTGCACGCGCCCCGAAAGCGCGCAGCGGCCGCTATTTTCACCTATTTGGCCGCGCATACATCAGGTTTTCGGGCTCCGTTACGTTTTTTGTCGTTTCGCAAACCTCTGTCCGGTTTGCGTATCGGCGAATGCATGAAACTCGTGTATCGGCCGGCGGCGCGCTCAACGCGCGTCGCCCGCGGCGGCCGGGCCGAACAGCGGCGCGGCCTCGGCCGGTACGGGCTGGCCGGTGGCGCGCGCGCGGCGCAGCACCGACCAGTAATAACGATAACTGGCGCGATCGTGCAGCGTATCACCGTGGCGTGTCGGGCCCCAGTCGGCGGCCTGCGCGGCCAGCAGGATCTCGGCGGCCAGCGCGACTTCGTCGGTGCGCGGCGCGAAGGCGTCGACGATCGGGCGGATCTGCGCGGGATGGATGCTCCACATCCGCGTGAACGCGAATTCGTCGCGCGCGCGCCGTGCATCGCCGGCGACGACGCTCATGTCGCGCACTTCGGTGGTCACGTTGTGCGACGGCGTCTTGCCGTGCGCGTGGCAGGCCGCAGCGATTTCCAGCTTCGCGCGGCGCACGAGCGGGTGGTCGAACTGGCCGGGCGAGCGCATCGCGGAATCGGGGATCGCGCCATGGTGCGCGGAGACGAAATCCATCAGCCCGAAGCTCAGCGTGCCGACCGTCGGCAGCGCGGCGAGGGCGGCCGCCTGCGCGAGCGCGCCGTGCGTCTCGACCAGCACGTCGACGGGAATCGGTTGCGCGATGCCGAGCTCGCGGCGCGTGCCTTCGATGAACGCGGTCATTTCGGCCGCGTCGGCGGCGCTCGCGATCTTCGGGAGCGTGATGTAGGCGGGCACGCGCGCGGCGCGCAGCACGATGCGTACGTCGTCGCGCCAGTGCGGATGGGAAAAGTCGTGGATGCGTACGCCGACGCGGCCGAAGCGGTTCTCGGCGCTGCCGAGCAGATCGGCGACGAGCGCCGCGTGCGCGGCTTCCTGGCCGACGGCCGCGCCGTCCTCGCAGTCGAGCGTGAGATCGAATACGGGGCCCAGTTCGGCCTGCAGCGCGAGCGACTTGCGCATCAGCTTTTCGCTGCCCGCGTAGTGATCGCAGCAGGGCAGGATCGCGGGCGGGGACGCCCCGTCGTACAGCACTTGTGCAGGAGTGAGCGCGGCCATCTCTTCTACGTCAGGGAAGCGGGTCAACGTGGAGAAAATCGGATTCGGGCAGGTTCTGGGCCGGTGCGCGGCGGGCGCGGGGCGGCAAAACGTGCGCGGATCGGATCGGTCGGCAGGGCCGGCGGCATGCGCCGGCCCGGGCCGAAACCGGGCTGCCCGAGGGCGGCCCGGCAAACGCGCGTGATGCTTAGTTCTTCAGCAGGTGAGCGACGCCGTCGCGCTCTTCGAGCAGCTCGTTGAGCGTGCCGTCCATCTTCTCGCGCGAGAACGCGTCGATTTCCAGGCCTTCGATGCGCTTGTACTCGCCGTTTTCGCACACGACCGGCACGCCGTAGATGATGTCTTCGGGGATGCCGTACGAGCCGTCCGACGGGATGCCCATCGTGACCCACTTGCCGTTCGTGCCGAGCACCCAGTCACGGACGTGGTCGATTGCCGCGTTGGCTGCCGACGCTGCCGACGACAGGCCGCGCGCTTCGATGATCGCCGCGCCGCGCTTGCCGACGGTCGGGATGAACGTGTCGCGGTTCCACACGTCGTCGTTGATCAGCTTCAGCAGCGATTCGCCTTCGGCGGTCGCGAAGCGGAAGTCCGGGTACATCGTCGGCGAGTGGTTGCCCCACACGGCGAGCTTCTCGATCGACGCGACCGGCTTGCCCGACTTGGCGGCGAGTTGCGACAGCGCGCGGTTGTGGTCGAGGCGCAGCATGGCCGTGAAGTTCTTCTTCGGCAGATCCGGCGCCGACTTCATCGCGATGTACGCGTTCGTGTTCGCCGGGTTGCCGACGACCAGCACCTTCACGTCGCGGCTGGCGACTTCGTTCAGCGCAGCGCCCTGAACCGTGAAGATTTCCGCGTTTGCCGACAGCAGGTCCTTGCGCTCCATGCCCTTCGAGCGCGGACGTGCACCGACCAGCAGCGCGACGTCTGCATCCTTGAATGCAACCTTCGGATCGTCGGTGATCACGACGCCCGCGAGCAGCGGGAACGCGCAATCGTCGAGTTCCATCACGACGCCTTTGACGGCGGCTTGGGCTTGCGGGAGGTCGAGCAGTTGCAGGATGACCGGCTGATCCTTGCCGAGCAGGTCGCCGTTCGCGATGCGGAACAGCAGGGAGTAAGCGATTTGACCTGCGGCGCCGGTGACGGCAACGCGCTTTGCGGGCTTAGCCATTGAAAATCTCCAGGACGGGTGAAGCGTTGGACGCTAGCGAAAACGCCATTCTATGCGCGTTGTGCGTAGCGTTGCATTGAAGCAGGGCGGAGGACTCGCGATGGCAGACGCGGTGAACCTGGAGACGGCCGTGGCACGTAGCCGGGGACGCGCTGTTGCACCCGCGAACCCTTGCTCGACCGGGAGTGTAGGAGCCGTCACGCGCAAAGTCAAACGGTATCATATGTCTTATATAAGACAGATGTTTTGCGGAAATTGAGTGGACGAAAAAGTGCGGATTGTGATGAAATGCGCGCCATGACATCGAACCAGGCGAATACCGCGAATCAGACCGGCGCAGGCGGCCCAGGGCAGCCGGGCGCGGGTGATCCCGCAGCTTCGCCTGCGGCCTCTCCGTCGCCGACGTTCAGCCCGTTATACCAGCAGATTAAGTCATTGATCACGCAAAGTCTCGAAACCGGTGAATGGAAGCCGGGCGAGATCATTCCGAGCGAAGTGGAGCTCGCGGCCCGCTACAAGGTCAGCCAGGGCACCGTTCGCAAGGCGATCGACGAGCTGGCCGCCGAAAACCTCGTGGTCCGGCGGCAGGGCAAGGGCACTTTTGTTGCAACGCACAATGAAGATCGCGCGCAATTCCGCTTTCTGCGCCTGCTGGCCGACGACGGGGCCGAACACCCGCACGTGAGCCGGCTGCTCGAATGCCGGCGCCTGCGCGCGCCGGCCGAGATCGCGCGGCAGCTCGACCTGAAACCGGCCGATCCGGTCGTGCAGGTGCGCCGGCTGCTGGAATTCGAGAACGAAGTGACGGTGCTGGACGAGATCTGGCTGCCGGGCGCGATGTTCCGCGGGCTCACCTTCGAGCGGCTGAGCGACTACAAGGGGCCGCTCTACGCGATGTTCGAGACGGAGTTCGGCACGCGGATGATCCGCGCGACGGAAAAGATCCGCGCGGTCGCGGCAGATCCGGCGGTGGCCGACCTGCTGCACGTGCCGGCGGGTTTCCCTTTGCTGTCGGTCGAGCGCGTGTCCTATACATACGGGGACCGGCCGGTGGAAGTGCGTCGCGGCTGGTATGTCACAACCGGGTACTACTATCAGAATGACTTGAGCTGACGAGGTTCGGCTCAGGCCGAGTGTTTCGCGATTCCCACGCTCGCGAAGCACGTTTCGGGCCGCCTTTGTTCTTGTTCGCGCAACTATCCAGAGCAGACTTTCGCTGCAGCGCGATATAAAAAGGCGCTAAAATCGCGGATTAGTGTGACAACATAGTAGGGGTCTAGCATGACTGACGCAGTAAGAAAGCCGAGGCCGGAATACCGGAACATCGGATTCGGCGATATCACGATGAAATATCGCATGCCGCTGGCGGCGATATTGTCGATTCTCCATCGAGTCAGCGGCGCGCTGCTGTTCCTGTTCCTGCCGTTCCTGCTGTTCCTCTTCGACCAGAGCCTCACGTCTGAGCTCAGCTTCGAAGTCTTCAAGGCTTTCCTCTCCAACATCGTCGTCAAGCTGATCGTCCTCGCGTTGTCCTGGGCTTTCTTCCACCATTTCTGCGCCGGCATTCGCCACCTGCTGATGGACGTCAACCACGACGCCGTCACGAAGGAAGGCGGCAAGCGGACGGCAGTCGTCGTCTTTGTCGTCTCGATCGCACTGACGATCGCCATGGCACTCAAACTGTTCGGAGCATTCTAAGAAAATGGCAGCCAACAACCGAATCGGCTCGAAGCGCCTCGTCGTCGGCGCACACTACGGCCTGCGCGACTGGCTTGCGCAGCGCATCACCGCCACGATCATGGCGGTCTACACGGTCATTCTGCTCGTCCTGTTCTTCGGCGCGCACGATTTTTCGTACGAAGGCTGGGCTTCGATCTTCGCCGCACAATGGATGAAGCTCGCGACCTTCGTGATGCTGCTTTCCCTCTTCTACCACGCATGGGTCGGCGTGCGCGACATCTGGATGGACTACGTGAAGCCCGTCGGTGTGCGCCTGCTGCTGCAATCGCTGACCATCGTCTGGCTGCTCGCATGTGCGGGCTACGCCGCGCAGATTCTCTGGAGAGTGTAAAGAATGGCTGCAATCAAAACTAACCTCCCGCGCCGCAAGTTCGACGTGGTGATCGTCGGCGCGGGCGGCTCCGGCTTGCGCGCAGCGCTGCAACTGTCGCGCGCGGGCCTGTCGGTCGGCGTGCTGTCGAAGGTGTTCCCGACCCGTTCGCACACGGTGGCCGCGCAGGGCGGTATCGGTGCGTCGCTCGGCAACATGAGCGAAGACAACTGGCACTTCCACTTCTACGACACGATCAAGGGCTCCGACTGGCTCGGCGACCAGGACGCGATCGAATTCATGTGCCGTGAAGCGCCGAACGTCGTGTACGAGCTCGAGCACTTCGGCATGCCGTTCGACCGTAATGCCGACGGCACGATCTACCAGCGCCCGTTCGGCGGCCACACCGCGAACTACGGCGAGAAGCCGGTCCAGCGCGCTTGCGCGGCCGCCGACCGTACCGGTCACGCGCTGCTGCACACGCTGTACCAGCAGAACGTCGAAGCGAAGACGCAGTTCTTCGTCGAATGGATGGCGCTCGACCTGATCCGAGACGCGGACGG
The DNA here is from genome assembly GCF_984667975.1 of Burkholderia pulmonis. Lineage (NCBI taxonomy): Bacteria > Pseudomonadati > Pseudomonadota > Betaproteobacteria > Burkholderiales > Burkholderiaceae > Burkholderia > Burkholderia pulmonis. Next base: position 2,269,936 of record NZ_OZ480187.1, on the reverse strand, counting down.
CGACGTGCTCGGCGTGACGGCCCTCGAGATGGAGACGGGCGACGTCTACATCATGGAAGGCAAGACGACGCTGTTCGCGACGGGCGGCGCAGGCCGGATCTTCGCGGCATCGACCAACGCGTTCATCAACACCGGCGACGGCCTCGGCATGGCTGCCCGCTCGGGCATCGCGCTGCAGGACATGGAGTTCTGGCAGTTCCACCCGACCGGCGTGGCCGGCGCGGGCGTGCTGATCACCGAAGGCGTGCGCGGCGAAGGCGGTATCCTGCGCAACGCGAACGGCGAGCGTTTCATGGAGCGCTACGCGCCGACGCTGAAGGATCTGGCACCGCGTGACTTCGTGTCGCGTTCGATGGACCAGGAAATCAAGGAAGGTCGCGGCGTCGGTCCGAACAAGGATCACGTGCTGCTCGACCTGTCGCACATCGGCGCCGAGACGATCATGAAGCGTCTGCCGTCGATCCGCGAAATCGCGCTGAAGTTCGCGAACGTCGACGCGATCAAGGAACCGATCCCGGTCGTCCCGACGATCCACTACCAGATGGGCGGCATCCCGACCAACATCCACGGTCAGGTCGTCGGCACGTCGCGCGATCACAAGGAACCGGTCAACGGTTTCTACGCAGTGGGCGAATGCTCGTGCGTGTCCGTGCACGGCGCGAACCGCCTCGGCACGAACTCGCTGCTGGACCTCGTGGTGTTCGGCCGTGCGGCCGGCAACCACATCGTCGAGCACGTGAAGAACCAGCGCGACCACAAGCCGCTGCCGGCCGACGCAGGCGAGTTCTCGCTGGCGCGCCTGGCGAAGCTCGAGAAGTCGACGTCGGGCGAGTACACGCAGGACGTCGCGAACGACATCCGCGCGACGATGCAGAAGCACGCAGGCGTGTTCCGCACGTCGGAACTGCTGAAGGAAGGCGTCGACCAGATGGCCGGCCTGGCAGCGCGTGTGGAAAACATCCACCTGAAGGACAAGTCGAAAGTGTTCAACACCGCGCGCGTCGAAGCGCTCGAGCTGGAGAACCTGATCGAAGTGGCCCGCGCCACGATGGTGTCGGCGGAAGCGCGCAAGGAAAGCCGTGGCGCGCACGCACACAGCGACTACGAACATCGCGACGACGAGAACTGGCTGCGCCACACGCTGTGGTACAGCGAAGGCGATCGCCTCGACTACAAGCCGGTTCAAATGAAGCCGCTGACGGTCGAATCCGTGCCGCCGAAGCCGCGCACGTTCTAAGCCGAGTCAAAGGAATCCGAAATGGCAAAACGCATTTTTGAAGTCTACCGCTACGATCCGGACAAGGACGCAGCGCCGCGCATGCAGACGTACGAGCTCGACATCCAGCATGAGCGCATGCTGCTCGACGCACTGGTGAAGCTGAAGGCACTGGACGAGACGCTGTCGTTCCGCCGTTCGTGCCGCGAAGGCGTGTGCGGTTCGGACGCGATGAACATCAACGGCAAGAACGGTCTCGCGTGCCTGACGAACCTGAACGACCTGCCGCAGAAGATCGTGCTGCGTCCGCTGCCGGGCCTGCCCGTCGTGCGCGACCTGATCGTCGACATGACGCACTTCTTCAACCAGTACCACTCGATCAAGCCGTACCTGATCAACGACGCGCCGCCGCCGGAGAAGGAACGCCTCCAGTCGCCGGAAGAACGCGACGAGCTCGACGGCGTGTACGAGTGCATTCTGTGCGCGAGCTGCTCGACGTCGTGCCCGAGCTTCTGGTGGAACCCGGACAAGTTCGTCGGCCCGGCCGGCCTGCTGCAGGCTTACCGCTTCATCGCGGACAGCCGCGACACGGCCACCGGCGAGCGTCTCGACAACCTGGAAGACCCGTACCGTCTGTTCCGTTGCCACACGATCATGAACTGCGTCGACGTCTGCCCGAAGGGCCTGAACCCGACGAAGGCGATCGGCAAGATCAAGGAACTGATGGTCCGCCGCGCTGTTTAAGGTCGAGATGAGCGATTCGCATCAATCCGACCCGCACCGTCGCGCGCGCCTCCGCTGGCGCGCGCGGCGGGGTCTGCTGGAAAACGACATCATCTTCGAGCGTTTCTTCAGCAGATACGAGCATGACCTCACCGATGCAGACGTAGGCGCGTTGTCGCGCCTGCTCGATCTGAGCGACAACGACCTGATGGACTTGCTCCTCGCGCGCAAGGAACCAGAAGGCGACCTAGACAGCCCGGACATTCACCGGCTGTTGGAGATGCTGCGCAACGTGTAACGCGTTACGCCCGTTATCGAATCCCGTTTCTTTATTTCGATTGAGGATGTGCCATGACTCCGTCTGATGTTAAAGCCACGCTATCGTTCAGCGACAATTCGCCTAGCGTCGAACTGCCGATCTACAAGGGCACGTTGGGCCCGGACGTAATCGACATCCGCAAGCTGTACGGCCAGACCGGCAAGTTCACGTACGACCCGGGCTTCATGTCGACGGCAGCTTGTAATTCGGCGATCACGTACATCGACGGCGACAAGGGCGAGCTGCTGTACCGCGGCTACCCGATCGACAACCTCGCGCAAAACGCGGACTTCCTCGAAAGCTGCTACCTGCTGCTGAAGGGCGAGCTGCCGAACGCCGCGCAGAAGAAGGAATTCGTCGACACCGTCACGAAGCACACGATGGTGCACGAGCAGATGCACTTCTTCTTCCGTGGCTTCCGCCGCGACGCGCACCCGATGGCGGTGCTGGTCGCCGCAGTCGGCGCGCTGTCCGCGTTCTATCACGACTCGCTCGACATCAACGACCCGCGTCACCGCGAAGTGTCGGCGATCCGCATGATCGCGAAGCTGCCGACGCTCGTCGCGATGGCGTACAAGTTCAGCATCGGCCAGCCGTTCGTCTATCCGAAGAACGAACTGTCGTACAGCGCGAACTTCATGCACATGATGTTCTCGAACCCGTGCGAAGAGTACAAGGTCAACGACGTGCTCGTCCGCGCGCTCGACCGTATCCTGATCCTGCACGCTGACCACGAGCAGAACGCTTCGACGTCGACGGTCCGCCTCGCGGGTTCGTCGGGTGCGAACCCGTTCGCCTGTATCGCAGCCGGTATCGCATGTCTGTGGGGCCCGGCGCACGGTGGTGCGAACGAAGCCGCGCTGAACATGCTCGAGCAGATCGGTTCGCCGGACAACATCCCCGAATTCATCAAGCAGGTGAAGGACAAGAATTCGGGCGTGAAGCTGATGGGCTTCGGTCACCGCGTGTACAAGAACTACGATCCGCGTGCGAAGTTGATGCGCGAAACGTGCTACGAAGTGCTGAACGAACTGGGCCTGCACGACGACCCGCTGTTCAAGCTCGCGATGCAGCTCGAGAAGATCGCGCTGGAAGACGAATACTTCGTGTCGCGCAAGCTGTACCCGAACGTCGACTTCTACTCGGGCATCGTCCAGCGCGCGCTGGGCATCCCGACGTCGATGTTCACGTGTATCTTCGCGATGGCACGTACGGTCGGCTGGATCGCACAGTGGAACGAAATGATTGCCGATCCGGAACAGAAGATCGGCCGTCCGCGTCAGCTGTTCATCGGCGATACGCCGCGCGAAGCGAAGCCGATCAGCGCACGTTAAGCCGTGTGTGGCGCGAACGGCCGGCAGGCCGCTCGCGTCGGGCAATCGCCGCGCCATGACACCCCGACGGGTCCGCCCGTCGGGGTGTTTTCATTTGTGCGCCCGGGGTTTGCCCGATCCGGCGCGGCGTTCCAGCGACGGCGGCCGCGTATCGAGCGCGGGCGCTTCGTCGTCGGGCGCGTGGCCGTGCTGCTTGAAGAACTGCCGGTACGCGCCCGGCGTCGTGCCGCGCGCGGCGAGGAACTGGCGGTTGAAGTTCGCGGCATTCGGAATGCCGCAGCGTGCGGCCACCGTCGCGATCGGCCAGTCGGTGCCGACCAGATGGCGGCACGCGTGCGCGAGCCGCAGCCGCTGCACGTAGCGGCCGACGCTTTCGCCGAGATGCCGGACGAACAGGCGTTGCAGCGTACGTTCGGACATGTGCGCGGCAGCCGCGAGGGCGTCGATGCGCAGCGGTTCGTGGAAATGCAGGTCGATCGCGTCGAGCACGCGGTCGAGGCGTTCGGTGTCGGGCACGGCCGTGTCGGCCGGCGAGGCCGAGCCGTCGGGCCTGTCGTATGCATGCGCGGTGGCGAGCGGTTCGCCACCGGCTTCCGCGAGATCGGCAAGCGTATCGAGCGTGGCCGCGAGCCGCACGCGCGGCGAAGGATCGAGCAATTGCGGCAGCCGTGCGCGCATCGCGCGGGCCGTCTCCACGCCGAAGTGCAGGCCCGGCGCCGCGCGTCGCAGCAGCGAGCGCAGCGGCGCGTATTCGGGACAGCAGTCGGCCAGCCGCCGCACCCAGTCGCCGTCGAACCAGACGACGAGCGCGACTTCGGGCGCGTCGCGATCGATGCGCGCGTTCGACGACCACGTATGAGGCACGTTGGGCGGCACGAGTACGAGATCGTCGTCCGCGTAGCGCGCGACGTGATCGCCGATGAAACGCTGGCCGCGGCTGTTGAGCGTCAGCGTCAGTTCGTGCTCGGGATGGCGGTGCCATTCGAACGGGATGCGCGCGAGCTGGCGGTGGTAGACGCGGATCGAACAGCCGGGCGCGAACGTCACATGCTCGTAGTGCGGTTTCATCGCGGGCTCCGGAGGGGCGGCAGCGTGTCGTGGCATGATCGTGAACGCGATCGTGACCACGGAGCGATGCCATGTTTTCACATGTTTGCGTAGGCGTTGGCGATACGACACGCGCCTACGATTTCTACGCGCCGCTGTTCGCGGAACTCGGGCTGCGCCTGAAATTCCGCGAGCCGGACGGCTGGTCCGGCTGGATGCCGGCCGACGTCGATCGGCCGCTGTTCTTCTTCGGCAAACCGCTCGACGGCCGCGCGCCGGATCCGGGCAATGGCCACACGATTGCGTTCGCTGCGCCGACTCGCGCGCACGTCGATCGCTGCCACGCGCTCGCGCTGCGGCATGGCGGCACCTGCGAAGGGCCGCCCGGCTTGAGGCCCGACTATCACCGCCACTACTACGGCGCCTATTTCCGCGACCCGGACGGCAACAAGCTCTGCGTGGTCTGCCATCGTCCCGAGTGACGCAGGGTTGTCACGATTGTATCGATAGTTGGCCGGATAGAAGTGATCGCGGCCATCTGCCGGCCTTACGCTGACAGCACATCACGACAGGCTTCAGCGAGGAGACCACGATGCAACTGACGATTGACGATCTGCCTGCTGCGATCCGGGCGGCGAAACGGGGGCTGCGTGCCGACCTGCCCGGTTATGCGGCCACGTTCCGCGAACTGGAGGGCGACATCGCGCGGCAGGTCGATGCGATCCGCCGCGCGCAGGCGCATGGCCAGGACGTGATTCCGGTCGTGCCGTTTGCGGCAATCGCGGGCGGGACTGTCGATCCGCACGCGATTGCCGCGATCCGTACGCATGGCGCGGTCGTGATCCGCGGCGTGTTCGATGCGCGGCAGGCACGCGACTGGAACGACGAGATCGGCGCGTATCTGGACGCGAACCGCTTCGCCGACCGGTTGAATGCGCGTGCGGAAGACCGTTATTTCGGCAATCTCGCATCGGGCAAGCCGCAGATCTACGGCGTCTACTGGTCGAAGCCGCAGGTGGCCGCGCGCCAGTCGCCGGCACTCACGCAGGCACGGGTGTTCCTGAACCGTCTGTGGCAGCACGCGGACGAAGCGCGCACACATTTCGATCCCGGCCAGGTGCCCGTGTATGCGGACCGGATTCGCCGGCGGCCGCCCGGTTCGACGTCGCTCGGGCTGTCGCCGCATGTCGACGGCGGTTCCGTCGAACGCTGGCTCGGCCCGAACTTCCGGCAGGTCTATCGCCACGTGCTGGCCGGCCACTGGCGCGACTACGACCCGTTCGACGCGGCGTTCCGTCCCGACGTCGAGGAGATTCCGTCGCCGGCCGTGTGTTCGATGTTCCGCACGTTCCAGGGCTGGACCGCGCTGACGCCGCAGGGGCCGGGCGACGGCACGCTGCAGCTGATCCCGGTTGCGAACGCGATGGCCTACGTCGTGCTGCGCGCGCTGCAGGACGATGTCGCCGACGACGACCTGTGCGGCGCGCGTCCCGGCCGCGCGCTGTCGATCCGGCCCGAATGGCACGCGCTGCTGCTCGACGCGCTGGTGCCGATCCCGCACATGGAGCCGGGCGACGCGGTGTTCTGGCACGGCGACGTCGTGCATGCGGTCGAGGACGCGCATCGCGGCAGCGGCGACAGCAACGTGATGTACATCGCGGCCGCGCCGGGCCGCGCGAAGAACGACGCGTACCTGCAGCGCCAGCGGCACGCGTTCCTGCGCGGCGACAGCCCGCCCGATTTCCCGGCCGACCATTTCGAGGTCGACTTCGACGGGCGCGGCGAGGCCGGCGACCTGACGGCGCTGGGCCGCGCGCAGATGGGGTTCGGGCAGGGCGCGTAACGGCCGCCCCGAGTGCGAAAGCCGCCGTTCGCACGGCGGGGAACGGCCATCTGCCGAATCGGCTGCGTGCCGCGCGCAATTCGACGCAATCGGCTGTCGGCGCAGCCGAAATCGACACGAATTGCGCAATTTGGCTTCCGATAATGGTCCGGACACAACGCCGCCGGCCCGTGCGCCGCACGGGTGCGGCGCAGATCATGGAGGAGTCGATGCAATTCACGCAAGCGATCGTTCGCCGTCCCGCGCCGTCCTGTGGCGCGGGCCTGACCACCGCCGAACTCGGCGCGCCCGACTACGACAAGACGCTCACGCAGTTCCATGCGTATTGCGACGCGTTGCGCACGCTTGGCGTCGAACTGACCGAGCTGCCGCCGCTGGACGGGTTCCCCGATTCGCACTTCGTCGAGGACGTCGCCGTCGTGACGCCGGAATTTGCGGTGATCACGCGCCCCGGCGCGCCGGCCCGGCGCGGCGAGACGGAGCATATCGAAGCGGCGCTTGCCGCGCATCGCGACCTGCTGCCGATGCAGGCCGGCCGTCTCGACGGCGGCGACGTGATGCTGGTCGGCAAGCGTTTCTTCATCGGTCTGACGGGCCGCACCGACGCGGAAGGCATCGCCGAATTCGAATCGCTGGTGTCGCGCTACGGCTACGCGGTCGTCGCGGTGCCGGTCGGCGCCGGCCTGCACCTGAAATCGGTCGTCAACGCGCTCGGCGACGACACGCTGCTCGTGACCGAAGCGCTGACCGCCCATCCGGCGTTTGCCGACTATCGCCGGATCGCGGTGTCGGCCGCCGACGAATACGCGGGCAACACGCTGCGCGTGAACGGCACGCTGATCACGCCGGCCGGCTATCCGCGCGTCCATGACGCGATCGCGTCGCTCGGCATGCCGCTGCACGTGATCGACACGAGCGAGTTCCGCAAGATGGACGGCGGCCTGACCTGCCTGTCGTTGCGGTTCTAGCCGATTGGCGCGCGGCCGCTTCGGCCGGATAATGTGGCCCCCGCGCGGAACGGCAGGCGTTCCGCGTACCAGCCACGATCCGACCGGAGCGAACGCGGATGACCGACAAGAAGATGCAGCTCGACAAGATCGATCTCCGGATCCTCGACATCCTGCGTACCGACGGACGGATTTCCTACCGGAAGCTGTCGGAGCTCGTGAACCTCACGCCGCGGCCCTGCCAGGCGCGTGTGGAGCGGCTCGAGGCGCTCGGCGTGATCGAAGGGTACCGCGCGGTGATCAAGGCGCCGCGCGCGACCAAGCCGATCGTCGTGATCGCGCAGATCGTGCTGGCCGACCACGGGCGTTCGCAGGCGCCGTTCGAGGACGAAATGCGCGCGAATCCGGCCGTGCTCGATTGCTGGCTCGTCAGCGGCACGTTCGATTTTCTCGTGCGGCTCGCGTGCGAGGATCTCGACGAGTACCGGCGGATCGCGAACGTGTGGCTGGAAAGCCCGCGGTTCCGGATCGAGAAGATCGTGACGACGGCCGAACTGCAGGCGATCAAGCGCAGCGTCGTGTGAGGCGACCGGCCGGGCAGGGCCGGTTTCGAGGCGAATGACCAGGGCAATCGATTTGCATTCCGAATCAAATCGGCTGGCCGGATCACAATCAGGGTGAACACTATGGATGCTATGCAAGCGGCAGCGGAGACGGCCGCACCGTCCGGGACGGCGTTGAAGCGCCGTCTGCAGGGCCGCCACATCGCGATGATCGCGATCGGCGGTTCGATTGGCACGGGGCTGTTCGTCGCGTCGGGCGCGTCGGTCGCGCAGGCGGGGCCGGGCGGCGCGATCGCCGCGTATCTCGCGATCGGGATCATGGTCTACTTCGTCGTCACCGGGCTCGGCGAGATGGCCGCACTGATGCCGGTGTCGGGTTCGTTCGCGATCTATGGCGAGAAGTATGTCGACGAAGGCTTCGGCGTCGCGCTCGGCTGGACCTACTGGTACAGCTGGGCCGTGACGATCGCGATCGAGCTGGTCGCCGCACAGATCGTGATGCGCTACTGGTTCCCGTCGGTGCCGGGCGTGTGGTGGGGCGCAGGCTTCCTCGTGCTGATCTTCCTGCTCAACACGCTGTCGGTGCGCGGCTTCGGCGAATCGGAATACTGGTTCTCGCTGATCAAGGTCGTCACCGTGATCGCGTTCATCGCGGCCGGGCTGTTGATCGCGGCCGGCGTGCTCGGCACCGGGCATCCGGTCGGCTGGCGCAATTTCACGACGGGCGACGCGCCGTTCGTCGGCGGCGTGCACGCGATGATGAGCGTCGCGCTGATCGCGGGCTTCTCGTTCCTCGGCACCGAGCTGGTGGGGATCACGGCCGGCGAATCGGAAAATCCGCGCAAGACGATTCCGCGCGCGGTGAAGCAGATCTTCTGGCGGATCATGCTGTTCTACGTGCTCGCGATCTTCGTGATCGGCCTGCTCGTGCCGTACACCGACCCGAACCTGCTGAAGAGCGACGTGACCGACATCGGCGTGAGCCCGTTCACGCTGGTGTTCAGCCACGCGGGTTTCCCGCTGGCCGCCGGCGCGATGAATCTGGTGATCCTGACGGCCGTGCTGTCGGCCGGCAACTCCGGCACCTACGCGGCGACACGAATGCTGTACAACCTCGCATCGGAAGGGCGCGCGCCGGCGATGTTCGCGACGCTGTCGCCGGGCGGCGTGCCGCGCAACGCGCTGTACGCGACGATGGCGGTCGGCGGGCTGTGCTTCCTCACGTCGCTCACCAACAACCAGAGCATCTATCTGTGGCTGCTCAATACGGTCGGCATCACCGGCTTTATCGCGTGGCTCGGCATCGCGGTGTGCCATTACCGGTTCCGCAAGGGGTTCCTGAAGCAGGGCTACCGGCTCGACCAACTGCCGTATCGCGCGAAATGGTTTCCGTTCGGGCCGCTGTTCGCGATCGCGATCTGCATCGTGATTTCGCTCGGGCAGGATTACCAGGCATTCTTCGCGGCGCGCATCGACTGGATGGAAGTGCTGTCGATCTACGTGTGGATTCCGCTGTTCGTCGCGATCTGGTGGGCGTATCGCCGTGCGCGCAAGAGCCGGCTCGTGCGCTACGAGGAGATGGATATCGGGCCGTGGCTGACGCGCTCGGTCGAGGCCGTCGACGCGGCGGCCACGCAGCACGGGCAGCCGCACTGATCGCACGCGGGGGTAGCGCGGCAACGGGAGCCGGCTGCGTCGCGCGGCCGGCCCCGTCGAAACGGGCCACGCCGCAATGCGCGGTCAGCGCGCCTGCTTCAGCTGCGCCTTCATGAAATCCACCCACGCGCGTACTTTTTGCGGTACGTGTCGCGTCGCGACGTACAGTGCATAGACGTTCTGTTGCGGAAACCGGTACGCAGGCAGCGCATCGACCAGCGCGCCGCTTTCGAGATCGTCGTGCACGAGCCATTCGGGCAGCAGCGCGACGCCGCTGCCCTGGCGTGCCAGTTCGCACAGCACCGACGCGTTGTCGACGACGATGCGCGGTTTCGCATGCGGCCGGAACGCGTGTTCGTTGCCCGCGCGATCGGTGAGCGTCCATTCCGCGATTCGCTCGAGCCGGCTGTGGCCGAGCTGCGGCAGGCGCGCCAGGTCGTCGGGCGACGCCGGTTGCGGGACGCCGGCCTGCGCAGGCAGGCCGGGCGCCATCACGGGCAGCACGTCGTACGTGCCGAGGCAGACGCCGCGATACGGCAGGTCGCGAAAGTGCTCGTGGCGGCCGAGCCGGATCGCGACGTCGAAGCGGTCGCGCACGAGATCGGCCTGCGACGTATGCGTGTCGAGCCGCACGCGCAGCGCGGGATGCAGTGCGGTGAACGCATGCAGCGCCGGTGCGAGGATGCGCGCCGCATACTCGACCGTCGACGTTACGCGCAGGACGCCGGCCATCCCGCCGTGTTCGCCGCGCACCTCGTCGATCGCGCCTTCGGCTTCGTCGAGCACGCGCAGGCAGCGCCGGTAGAAGCGCTCGCCGGCATCGGTCAGCTCGACGCGCCGGGTCGTCCGCGTGAGCAGCGTGACGCCGAGCTCCGCTTCGAGCTGCTTGATGTTGAAGCTGACGGCCGCGCGTGCCTGGTTCAGCGCGGTCGCGGCGGCCGTGAACGAGCCGGCCTCGACCACGGCACGGAATACGACGAAACGATCGAGGCTCACCATGGTCGGGTTGCGGGTCCTGTCAGTGCACTGGATCGCCCGAAGGGTACCCGAATGTGCGGCCGCGTGTGACACGCGGCGCGGCCGTGCCTGCGCCGATTGTCAAAATTTTTCGACCGGACTGGTCGAATCCGGCTGCTTACCGGCCCGGCTGCCGGCCTCTACACTGCGGCGTTTCCTGATGTCCCGGCCGCGCCATGCCAGTCCGTTCCAGAATCGCCGTCGTCTACCTGCTCGGATTCGCGATCGACCTCGCGAACATGTTCATGCTGAACGCCGCCTATCCGGCGCTGCAGCGCGAATTGCACGCGTCGGTCGCGCAGCTGGCGTGGGTCGGCAACATGTACGTGCTGGGCCTGACCGTCGTGATCCCGTTCGGCACGTGGCTGGCGCGCCGCTGCGGCGAGCGCCGCGTGTTCGCGGCATCGTTGCTGCTGTTCGCGCTCGGCAGCGCTGCCATTGGCGCGTCGTCGTCGATCGAAGCGCTGCTCGCGTGGCGGCTGGTCCAGGGGCTCGGCGGCGGGTTGCTGATTCCGGTCGGACAGACGATGGCCTATCGTGCGTATCCGCCGCAGGCCCACGCGCGGCTCACGTCGATCGTGATGATGGTCGCGCTGCTCGTGCCCGCGTTGTCGCCCGCGATCGGCGGTGCGATCGTCGATCGCGGGTCGTGGCGCGCGATTTTCTTCGCGATGGTGCCGATTGCGGCAGCGGCCTGCCTGCTCGCATGTGCGTGGTTGCCGCGCGACGCTGCGCGCGAACGGCCGCCGCGGCTCGACTGGCCGGGGCTCGGCCTGAGCGCCGCGGCGCTCGTCGCGTTGCTGCTCGGGCTGACCGCGGCGGGGCAGCCCGGCAGTGCGGTATTCCCGCTCGCGACGCTGGCGATCGCGGTTGCCGCCGCCACCGGTTACGTGCGGCATGCGCGTCGTGCCGCGTCACCGGTGCTCGACCTGAGCCTGCTCGCGCAGCCGTTGCTGCGCACCGGCGTCGTGGTCTATCTGTGCGTGCCGGGCATCTTCACCGGCGTCAATCTCGTCGCGTCGCTCTATCTGCAGAACGCGCTCGGGTTGAGCGCCGCGCATGCCGGCGCGCTGATGCTGCCGTGGGCGATCGCGGCGTTCTTCGCGATCGCGACGACGCGCCGCTGTTTTCCGCGCTACGGCGCGAAGCCGCTGTTCGCGGGCGGAATCGCGATCGATTGCGTCGGCATCGCGCTGCTCGCGACACCGTGGGCGAGCACCGAAGCCGTGCGCATCGCGGCGTTCGTCGCGATGGGGTTCGGCGCGAGCCTGTGCACGAGCACGTCGCAAAGCGCGGCCTTCACCGAAGTGCCGTCCGACCGGATGGGCGACGCGAGCGCGCTGTGGAACATCAACCGGCAACTGAGCTTCTGCATCGGCGTCGCGGTGCTCGGCAGCGCGCTCAATGCATTGCTCGCGTTCGATGCGGGCCATTCGTCGCTGGCGCCGTACCGCTGGTGTTTCGGGCTGGCGGTGCTGCTGACGTTGCTGCCGCTCGGCCTGATCGCGCGACTGCCCGGGCACCACGCGCCGGTCGCGCAACCCGTTTCATCCCACTTTTGAGAACCTGAGAGCCGTATGAATCTGCCGAATCCGTTTTTCAAGGAAGTCGTCGATACCGTCGCCGACATCGAATGCTGGCTGTCCGGCCGCGCGGGCCGCGAGCGGCTCGCGACGCTGATGGCGCGTTTTTCACCGGGATTTTCGATGATCACGATGTCGGGCACGGTGCTCGATTACGCAGGCGTCGATGCGCTGTTTTCAGATGGGCACGGCGCGCGTCCCGGGCTGGTGATCGGCATCGACGAACTGCGCGCGCTTGCCGTGTGGTCCGACGGCGCGGCGATCGGCTATCGCGAGACGCAAACCGACGGAGAAGGGCGGTGCACGGTGCGGCGCTCGACGGCCATGTTCCGGCGCGAGGCCGATGGCTTGATCGTGTGGCGTCATCTGCACGAAACGCCGGTCGCGGCACAAGCGTGAGCGAGCGCCGCGCCGCTATGCGTCCAGCTCCGGATAGTGCCGGAAGATCCCCATGTCGTTGAACGGGATCCGGCGTTCCGACTCGAGATAGCGCGCGATGGGCGGATGTTGCGCGACGCGATCGTGCAGCGCGACGAGCGCCGCGACTTTCCGCTCCGCGCGTTTCATCGCTTTCGGGAACGCATAGCGCAGGCCTTCGACGATCTGGAACATCGACAGGTCTGCATAGGTCAGCGCTCTGCCTGCGAGATAGCCGCTCCGGTGCGGATTCTGTTCGAGCAGGCGATCGAAATAGCCGAGGAATTTCGGCAGCCGGTTCTCGAGGAAATCGGCCGCGCGCTCGGCCGCTTCCGCCTTCTGGTCCTCGTAGTACAGGCCGCTGCCGATCGGATGATGCGTGTCGTGGATCTCGGTGACGAAATCGGCGAGGGTCAGCTGGATCTGGTGCACCCACAGCCGGCCGGCTTCGTCCTCGGGCGCGAGCCCGAGCCGCGCACCGAGAAACAGCAGGATGTTCGCGGTCTGCCCGACGACCACGTCGCCCGCCTTCAGGAACGGCGGTGCGAACGGCACGCATTCGGCCTTCGTGCTGTCCATCATGCGCATCATGGCCGAGACGCCCATGCCGCGCCCGGATTCGCGCGCGACGTCGACATAGTCGGCTCCGGCGGCCTCCAGCGCGAGCCGCACGTATTCGCCGCGGCCCTGGATCTCGGGCCAGTAATAGAGTTCATATCGCATGCTGTGCTCCTGTTCGTTGAACCGGACGCTGCCGGCTGCGTGACGGCGGGGCGACCATGCGGCGCCCGCTGCGAATAGACAGTCTAGGAGATCGCAGGAAACGTGCCGCGTGCGTCACGTGTCACGCGCCGCGTTCGCCGCCGTCGGGGCCGTAGAAGAACACCCATGTCGAAAAATCGTCGGAGAAGCCGGTGAAGCGATGTTCGGCGTATGCGGGGACGAACAGCGCGTCGCCGGCTGCGACGTCGAATTCGCGCCCGTCGACGATGAAGCGCGACGTACCGGTGGTGACCACGTAGACCTCGTCGCGCGCGTGCGGCTTCTGCCGGTCCTCGATGCGCGGCCGGTACAGCTCGATGTCGAGCGTACCGTGGCGAAACAGCGTCGTGAACAGCGTGCCTTCGTCGTCGAGGCGGGCGAGCGATTCTTTCAGGCCGAGCTTCATCGTGGCGGGCTCCAGGTCCGGATCGTGGGAATGTGCGTTGCGTCGTCGTCGCGCGAGCGTCGGGTCGTCGACACTTCGTGCTTGCCGCGATTTTGCCACCGGCGGAACAGGGAGGCGATTCGCTCGCCACATGTGAAACGGGTTCGTCCATTGGCGAAACAATGGCGGAATCGGGCGGCGGCCGCACGGATTCGACCGGTGCTTTCACCGCAATTTAACCAACGCCGCCTACGATCGCGCTTCGCCCATCGGTGATGCGCCGCGAATCCGGTTCGCGCGCCGCGACCCGATCGTCTTTCCCCTTGACCCCGCGAATTCCGTTGACCGTGCCCGATATCGGGCACGGTCGTCATTCGCATCATTGCGTAGCGTGCCCATGAGTCAGCATTCCCCGGCTTCGTCCCGAAGAACTTTCCTTGCCGCTGCGCCGGCCGTCGCAGCGTCTTCACTGCTGAGCGCGTGCGGCGGCGACGATGTCACGTCGGCGCCGATCAGCGACGCCGCGCTCGCCGCGCAGATGTCCGCGAAGCTGAACGCCCAGCTCGGCGATGCGGCGACGGTCGATGCGATCGTGCCGGCGATGACCGATGTCGGCTTCACGTGGGACCTGCCGACGGTGCCGGCCGCGCAGGTCGGCGCGATCGTTGCATACAGCTTCGGCAATCGTCCGAACGCGGCGAGCGGCAACACGTCGAGCACGGGCGGCAACCAGTCCGCGCTGCCCGATCCGGGGCCCGTCAACGAGGCGCTCGCGGATGCCGTGTACCGCATTCGTCAGCTGAAGCCCGTCAAGGTCTACGCGCAGTGGGAAATCGCGCGCTTTCTCGTGTCGAAATACGGGATGGGCGCCGACGCGCTGTCGTCGGTCGAGCCGGTGATCGCGAACGACGGTTCGATCGTGTACCTGAGTACCGCGGGCGTCGCGGCCGTGGCCGTGTCGCGCGCGGGCGGCGCGGCAGCGATGGGCACCGTCGCGGTGGTCGGCCATCGCGATCATGCGAAGCGCTGCATCCAGACCTCGCAGCAGGCGGGCATGAAGGCGGCTGCCGTCGCCGAGGTGTCGCTGCCGACGACGTACGACCCGCAGTCGGGCCAGCCGTGGACGCGCAACCGCAGCCTCTATCTCGTGCACGACATGTATGCGCAGATGCTGACGCGCGCGATGACCGCGACGATGCAGGCGTTCCCGAAGGGCTGATGCCTTCCGTTTCCCATTCGAATTCCGTGACCATGACGAACCGCCGCCATTTCCTGGCTTCCACATCATTGCTCGCCGCCTCGTGCGCCGCCGCTGCGCCCGTTTTCGCGAGCGACGCACCCGCTTCCGATGCCGAACTGCAGCGCCAGATGCTCGGCAAACTGACGAACGAACTCAACGACCGCGCGGCCGCCGCCGACGAGACCGGCTACCTGCTCGACACGTTTTTCTCGTGGACACCGCCGATCGTCGACGCGGCAGCCATCAACACGATTGCCGCGTTCAGCTTCGGTAGTCGCGCCGGCGCATCGGCCACCGCGCCGGTGCCGGGCCCCGTGAACGAGGCGATCGCCGACGCCGTGTACCAGCTTCGACAGAAGGCCGCGGTGCCGGTCTTCGCGCAGCAGGAAGTCGCGAGCGTGCTCGCGTCGAAATACGGACTGACGGCTGGCGTGACATCGATCGCGACGCCGGCCGCGGTGGCCGGCAGCCCGATTCCGACGCCCGACGGGGTGGCCGCCGCGATCGTAGGGAAGGCCGGCTCGGCCGCCGCGCTCGGCAAGGTCGGTGTAGTCACGCACCGGGATCAGGCATCGATCGCCGTGCGCGTGTCGAATGCGGCGGGGATGCAGGCTGCGGTGCCGGCAGGGCTGTCGCTGCCGGGCGCCTACGACGCATCGGCGCAGCAGCCGGCGATGCGGCGGCGCGATCTCTACCTGATGAGCAACGCCGGCATGCAGCTCGCGATGCTGCGGCTCGACCTGATCAATCGCGAATATCCGAACGGCTAGGCCCGTGGGCGCATGCACGAAGCGCGCTCCGGGCGATGCATCCGCGCGATCGCCGCCCACCGGATCGTGCGTGCCCCGTTTTGCCGGGTAATGCCGATACAGGTATTGGCACTACCAGCCAAACCACTGTTTTTAATGGGTTTTTTCGCGTCTGGCCTGCGCCGTGGCGCGTTCTGCGTGGCATAATCGATTGCATCCGAAAGGCTTGTAGTCACAACGACCCCGCATACCCATGGCACAGACTCTCTACGACAAACTGTGGAACACCCACGTGGTCCACACCGAGGAAGACGGCACGACCCTGCTCTACATCGACCGTCAGCTGCTGCATGAAGTCACGAGCCCGCAGGCATTCGAAGGGCTGAAGATTGCACAGCGTCCGGTGTGGCGCATCAGCGCGAACCTGGCCGTGTCGGACCACAACGTGCCGACGACGGACCGCAGCCACGGCATCGCCGATCCCGTCTCGAAGCTGCAGGTCGACACGCTCGATTCGAACTGCGACGCGTTCGGCATCACGCAGTTCAAGATGAACGACGTGCGCCAGGGCATCGTCCACATCATCGGGCCGGAGCAGGGCGCGACGCTGCCGGGCATGACGATCGTGTGCGGCGATTCGCACACGTCGACGCACGGTGCATTCGGCGCGCTCGCGCACGGCATCGGCACGTCGGAAGTCGAGCACGTGCTCGCGACGCAGACCCTGCTGCAGAAGAAGAGCAAGAACATGCTCGTGAAGGTCGAGGGCGCACTGCCGCGCGGCTGTACCGCGAAGGACATCGTGCTCGCGATCATCGGCAAGATCGGTACGGCCGGCGGCACGGGCTATGCGATCGAGTTCGGCGGCTCGACCATTCGCGCACTGACGATGGAAGGCCGCATGACCGTCTGCAACATGGCGATCGAAGCCGGCGCGCGCGCGGGCATGGTCGCGGTGGACGACACGACGATCGATTACCTGTTGGGCCGTCCGTTCGTGCCGACCGGCGCGGAATGGAACCAGGCCGTCGAATACTGGCGCCAGTTCAAGTCCGACGACGGCGCGCAGTTCGATCGCGTGGTCGAGCTGAACGCCGCCGAGATCGTCCCGCAGGTCACGTGGGGCACGTCGCCGGAAATGGTCACGTCGATCGACGGTCGCGTACCCGACCCCGAGCGCGAGAAGGATCCGGTCAAGCGCGACGCGATGGAGCGTGCGCTGGCCTACATGGCGCTCGAGCCGAACACGCCGATCGAATCGATCAAGATCGACAAGATCTTCATCGGCTCGTGCACGAACGCACGGATCGAGGATATCCGCGCGGCCGCGTACGTCGTGAAGAAGCTGAACCGTCGCGTCGCATCGAACGTGCGGCTCGCGATGGTCGTGCCGGGCTCGGGCCTCGTGAAGGCGCAGGCCGAGCGAGAAGGGCTCGACAAGGTGTTCACGGACGCCGGCTTCGAATGGCGCGAGCCGGGCTGCTCGATGTGCCTCGCGATGAACGCCGACCGGCTCGATCCGGGCGAGCGCTGCGCATCGACGTCGAACCGCAATTTCGAAGGCCGGCAGGGCGCGGGTGGCCGCACGCACCTCGTGAGCCCCGCGATGGCGGCGGCAGCAGCGATCGAAGGTCACTTCGTCGACATTCGCAAGCTGGGGTAACGCGTGACGGCATCGAAGGTCATTGCGCGGCTGGTCGCCGCGCTGGCCCTGGCGGGGCTGGGCTTCGGCCTCGCGGGCTGCAATACCGTCCGAGGCTTCGGCGAGGACGTCAACGCCGCCGGCAACGCGCTTCAGCGCGCGGCGGACTGACACCGCCACCGAGAATTTGTCGATGTGTGCCGGCCGCGTGCCGGCCCTTCAACCGGATAGACGGATCATGGAAAAATTCACTGTACATACCGGCGTCGTGGCGCCGCTCGATCGCGAGAACGTCGACACCGACGCGATCATCCCGAAGCAGTTCCTGAAATCGATCAAGCGCACGGGCTTCGGTCCGAACGCATTCGACGAATGGCGCTATCTCGATCACGGCGAGCCGGGCCAGGACAACTCGAAGCGTCCGCTGAACCCGGACTTCGTGCTGAACCAGCCGCGCTACCAGGGCGCATCGGTGCTGATCGCACGCAAGAACTTCGGCTGCGGCAGCTCGCGCGAGCATGCGCCGTGGGCGCTGCAGCAGTACGGCTTCCGCGCGATCATCGCGCCGAGCTTCGCGGACATCTTCTTCAACAACTGCTACAAGAACGGTCTGCTGCCGATCGTGCTGACCGAGCAGCAGGTCGATCACCTGTTCAACGAGACGGTCGCGTTCAACGGCTACCAGCTGACGGTCGATCTCGACGCGCAGGTCGTGCGCGCGGGCGACGGCCGCGAGTATCCGTTCGAGATCACCGCGTTCCGCAAGTACTGCCTGCTGAACGGCTTCGACGACATCGGCCTCACGCTGCGCCATGCCGACAAGATCCGCCAGTTCGAAGCCGAGCGGCTCGTGAAGCAGCCGTGGCTCAACACCAAGCTGATCGGCTGATCGTGCCTTTCGGGCGGGCGCGCCGGCGGCGCGTTCGCCGGCCTGCCTCCATAACACCCTACCCAGTCAGGAATTTCGCATGAAGATTGCAGTGCTGCCCGGCGACGGCATCGGTCCGGAAATCGTCAATGAAGCCGTGAAGGTGCTGAACGCACTCGACGAGAAGTTCGAACTCGAACAGGCGCCGGTCGGCGGCGCCGGCTACGCGGCGAGCGGTCATCCGCTGCCCGACGCGACGCTGGCGCTCGCGAAGGAAGCCGATGCGATCCTGTTCGGTGCGGTCGGCGACTGGAAGTACGACTCGCTCGAGCGCGCGCTGCGCCCCGAGCAGGCGATCCTCGGGCTGCGCAAGCACCTCGAGCTGTTCGCGAACTTCCGTCCGGCGATCTGCTATCCGCAGCTCGTCGATGCGTCGCCGCTCAAGGCCGAGCTCGTCGCGGGCCTCGACATCCTGATCGTGCGCGAACTGAACGGCGACATCTACTTCGGCCAGCCGCGCGGCGTGCGCGCGGCACCGGACGGCCCGTTCGCCGGCGAACGCGAAGGCTTCGACACGATGCGCTATTCGGAGCCGGAAGTGCGCCGCATCGCGCACGTCGCGTTCCAGGCGGCGCGCAAGCGTGCGAAGAAGCTGCTGTCGGTCGACAAGGCGAACGTGCTCGAGACGTCGCAGTTCTGGCGCGACGTCATGATCGACGTGTCGAAGGAATACGCGGACGTCGAGCTGTCGCACATGTACGTCGACAACGCGGCGATGCAGCTCGCGAAGGCGCCGAAGCAGTTCGACGTGATCGTCACGGGCAACATGTTCGGCGACATCCTGTCGGACGAGGCGTCGATGCTGACGGGTTCGATCGGCATGCTGCCGTCGGCGTCGCTCGACAAGAACAACAAGGGCCTGTACGAGCCGTCGCACGGTTCGGCGCCGGACATCGCGGGCAAGGGCATCGCGAACCCGCTCGCGACGATCCTGTCGGCCGCGATGATGCTGCGCTATTCGCTGAATCGCGCGGAGCAGGCCGATCGCATCGAGCGCGCGGTGAAAACGGTGCTCGAACAGGGTTACCGCACGGGCGACATCGCGACGCCGGGCTGCAAGCAGGTCGGTACGACCGCGATGGGCGACGCCGTGCTCGCGGCGCTGTAACGCGATGCGGCACGCATAATGTAGAAAGGGCGCGAACGGGCCGCGAAATTCGGCCGGTTCGCCCACGGTTGGCCGTTGTGCGGGCCACCGGCTTTGTGTAGACTCGAACGATGGCGCTGATTTCCCTGATCTCCCCGGTCCTGAAACTCCACGGCAACACTGCCCGTGCGGGTGCGCGCGCCATCGTCATCACGAAAACCATTACCACGAAAACGATCATTAAACGCTGATCGCCGTCGTGCCCGCCTGTTTCCCCGCGCGGTCACGCGGGGACGGAAATGGCGGGGAAGCTCCATTCAAAGCAAAGGGTTAGTCATGAACGTAGGTCTCGTAGGTTGGCGCGGCATGGTCGGCAGCGTCCTGATGCAGCGCATGCAGGAAGAAGGTGATTTCGACCTGATCGAACCGGTGTTTTTCAGCACCAGCAACACGGGCGGCAAAGCGCCGTCGTTCGCGAAAAACGAGACTACGCTCAAGGACGCGACCAACGTCGACGAGCTGAAGAAGTGCGACGTGATCATCACGTGCCAGGGCGGCGACTACACGAACGACGTGTTCCCGAAGCTGCGCGCGGCCGGCTGGAACGGCTACTGGATCGACGCGGCATCGTCGCTGCGGATGAAGGACGACGCAGTCATCATCCTCGATCCGGTCAACCTCGACGTGATCAAGGACGCTCTCGTCAAGGGCACGAAGAATTTCGTCGGCGGCAACTGCACGGTCAGCCTGATGCTGATGGCGCTCGGCGGCCTGTTCCGCGAGAACCTCGTCGACTGGATGACGGCGATGACCTACCAGGCCGCATCGGGCGCGGGCGCGCAGAACATGCGCGAGCTGCTGTCGCAGATGGGCACGCTGAACGGCGCGGTTCAGGAACAGCTCGCCGATCCGGCTTCCGCGATCCTCGACATCGACCGCCGCGTGCTGGCCGCGATGAACAGCGATGCGATGCCGACGAGCCACTTCGGCGTGCCGCTGGCCGGCTCGCTGATCCCGTGGATCGACAAGGATCTCGGCAACGGGATGTCGAAGGAAGAGTGGAAGGGCGGCGCGGAAACCAACAAGATCCTCGGCAAGCCGGCGATGGGCGAGCCGGGCTCGATCCCGGTCGACGGCCTGTGCGTGCGAATCGGCGCAATGCGCTGCCACTCGCAGGCGCTGACGATCAAGCTGAAGAAGGATGTGCCGCTCGACGAGATCAACGGCATCCTCGCGTCGGCGAACGACTGGGTGAAGGTCGTGCCGAACGAGCGTGAAGCGTCGATGCGCGACCTGTCGCCGGCGAAGATCACGGGCTCGCTGACGGTGCCGGTCGGCCGCCTGCGCAAGCTCGCGATGGGCGGCGAATACCTGTCGGCGTTCACGGTCGGCGATCAGCTGCTGTGGGGCGCGGCCGAGCCGCTGCGCCGCATGCTGCGCATCCTGCTCGACAAGTAAGTACGCTGCCTGTCCGGCCTGCGGGCCGGGCGGTGCATGACAACGCGCCGCGTCGGCCTCGAGATTCGAGGCTGGCGCGGCGCGTTTTTCATGCGCGGATCAGCGCAGGTTCAGCAGCGTCTGGTCGACCGCCTGCTGGGTCTTGATCGTCTGCGCGTTGGCCTGGTAATTGCGCTGCGCGGTGATCAGGTTCACGAGCTCGGTCGTCAGGTTGACGTTCGAGTTTTCCTGCGCGTTGCCCTGCAGCGTGCCGTGGTTCGTGCTGCCCGGCGCGGAGATCTGCGGTACGCCCGACGCGGAGGTTTCCGCATACTGGTTGCCGCCGATGTTCACGAGCCCGTTCGGATTGTTAAAGTTCGCGAGCGCGATCAGGCCGA
This sequence comes from Burkholderia pulmonis, assembly GCF_984667975.1. NCBI lineage: Bacteria > Pseudomonadati > Pseudomonadota > Betaproteobacteria > Burkholderiales > Burkholderiaceae > Burkholderia > Burkholderia pulmonis. The sequence goes on along the minus strand of NZ_OZ480187.1, from coordinate 2,248,643 downwards.
GCACCGCGCTCTGGCCATTCGAGTAGTTGCCGGTCAGCTTGCCGTCGGTGCCGATCGAGAACGTCGTCAGCGTGCCGCTCGCGAAGCCGTCCTGCGCGAGATTGGTCACACCGTCCTTGCCGCCGAACTGCGTCGTGCCGCCCAGGTCGAGCGTCAGGTTCTGCGGGTTGGCGCCGCCCGTCGTGTTCGGGATCGAGAACGCGAACTGGCCGAGGCTCGGCGTCGGCTGGCCGGTCGCGGCCGACGTCGTCGAGCTGATCCGGCCCGATGTGTCGAACGTGACGGTGCCGAGGTTCGTCGGCGTCTGGCCCTGCACGCCCGCGTAGGCCTGCCACGTGCCGGCTGCACTCTTCGCGAAGTACATCGTCACCTGCTGCGAGCCGCCGAGCGTGTCGTAGACCTGGATCGACGAGTTGTAGTTGTATGTCGTGTTGTCGCTCGCGTTGAACGGCGTCTTGGTCGGCACCTTGTCCTGCGAGTTCAGGTTGAACTGGCCGGTGATCTTGCTCGTTGCCCGCGGCGCGATGTTGTTGGTCGGCGCCTGCAGCGGTACGGTCTGCGCGGTGTTGATCACGCCGCCCGCGCCGGCTGTATAGCCCATCAGGTTGCGGCCTTGCGCGTCGACGATGGCGCCGTTCTTGTCGCGGTGGAACGTGCCGTCGCGCGAGTACGTGGTCACGCCGTTGTTCGACATCTGGAAGAAGCCGTTGCCGTTGATGGCGACGTCGAGCGACGACTTCGTCGTATTGATCGTCCCCTGGCTGAAATTCTGCTCCACCGATGCGAGCTGCGTGCCGATGCCGATCTGCGTGTTGACCGATGTCGCGACCGAATTCGCGTACATGTCGGCGAAGTTCGCGCGCCCCTGCTTGAAGCCAACCGTGTTTGCATTCGCGATGTTGTTGCCGATCACGTCGAGATTGCTCGACGCGCCGGCCAACCCGCTCAAACCCTGCTGATAGCCCATGTTCGATCCCCGTAACGAGCTGGTGAGTGAATGCAGTCGTGCGACTGCGCGATGACCCTCTGGCACTTCACGGCATCAACCCGGCCGATCGCGCTCCAGCCTTTCCGGCATGTGCAGGCACGAAGGTCGAAATGTGCCGATTCCTGTCTGAAGACGATCCTAGCGACGGCAATTATTTGATCTGTGTAATTTTGTGTAATGTAATTGAATTGATGAAGAAATGACTGCTTTTGTATGAGCAATGGATCGGGTTGTAGGCTATGAAAGCCTTATGGGGCGGGGGTTTGGCGGGGGAAATCTTCATTTCTCCGATAAGAGAGGGGAATTGCCTTCTTATCGTGGAATTGAAATTTATTGGAATGGGATTGGCTGCCGGTTGGGAGTTTTTTGATTTCCGGCTGTTAATCCATTAACGGCAGGGGATGCGAATTGTTGAGCGAACTCGCCCGATCCCGTCGCCATGATCCTGCAGCCGACGCCTGGCGGGCGCGGAAAACCGCGTCATGCGGCTGGCGCGGAGCGATGCGGCCGCGCCCGCTTTCGGCGCACCTGCGCGGGCTCGTGTCGATCGATCCGGAGCGCTGGTTGCGGCGGGCGGACCGAACGGCACGGATGCCAGATCGCGCCTGGTTGCACCTGTCGGCGATGAATTCGGCCCGAACCCGATCGCGTGAAGTAAACTACGCGGTTACGACGCACAGACCCGCCGAAAGCGTCGCGTTCCGCGCGACGCTTTTGCATTTCTGCGGCAACTTTATTGACGCTTTCAACCGCGAATCCGAGCCGCGCCCGCGCGCGGCGATAGAGCCAACGATGTCCCGAATTTCCTTGTTTCCGCGTCAGTCCCGTCTGTCGCGTGCCGTGCGTGGCGCGCTGGCGATCCTGGCGCTCGGCACAGCCGCATCGGCCTGGGCGGCCGGCACCGGCGAACTGCCGGTGTCCGCTGCCGGCGGCGCCGCGCCGCTTACCGTGACGGTCCAGCCCGGCCAGTCGCTGAACGACATCGCGAAAGCGGCGACGCAGTCGCACGATCCCGGCGTGCTCGCGCGCGCCGGTCGCGCGCTGTTCGATGCCAATCCGCAGGCGTTCATGAAGCACGACGCGAGCCGCCTGAAAGTCGGTGCGACGCTGACCGTGCCCGCACTCGACGCCACCGGCGCGGCCCTCGTGCCGGCCGGTGCATCCGCCGCCTCCGGTACGGCGGCCGCTTCTGCGCCCGCCGCCGCTTCGGGCGGGGCGGCCGGCGTGCAGCATGGCGCGTCCGCGCCGCATCCCGTTTCGGCCGTGCAATCCGCGCCGGTGGCGCCGGCCGTGCATGCGGTGCCGGTGAGCGGCGCGAGTGCCGCGCTGGTTGCGGGGGCGTCGGCTTCGGGCGGCGCTTCGGCCGCACATGGTGCGTCGTCGCCTGTCGAGAGTACGCCGGCGGCGCCCGCCGCAGGTGCAAGCGGGCCGCATGTGTGGAGCGGGGCGATCCAGTCGGCACCGTCGTCCACGAGCGAAGCCGCGGTTCAGCCGATGCCGGGCAGCCCGGTTTCGGATGCCCGCGAACCGGCCGGCGCGGCGCCGGCCACGGGTGCGTCGCAACCGCGCCCGTCGAGCTTGCAGCAATTGCTGGCGCTGAAGAATCGTGTGCTGATGGAGTTGCAGAAGCACGGCATCGGCAAGCCGGCGACGACCGGCGTGGCGCCTGCGCCCGCCGCGCCGCGTCCGGCCGCGAATGACGCTGGTGCGTCGGCCGCTGCGTCGACGGCGGGCGAAGCCGCATCGGATGTGGCCGCCAGTGCGCCGCAGCCGGCGTCGGCTTCTGCGCAACCGGTCGCACCTGTCGCACCTGTTGCGACGCCGGTACGCCGTACCGAGCAGATGGACTGGCGCCCGGCCGCCGTGGCCGGTGCTGCCGTGATCGTCCTCGCGGCCGGTTTTGCGTGGCGCAAGCGCCGGAAAGGCCGGCAATCGGACGATGCCGGTACGGCGGCGGCCGGTGCCGCAGCAACGGGTGGCGCGGCGGTTGCGGAAGCGCAAGCTGGACCGTCCGTCGAACGCGAACTGCCGATCCAGCCGGAAATGCCAGTTGCGCGCGACGCGGCCTCCGACATGAACCTCGCCGCGGCGACTGCCGCAGCGGCAGAGACGATCGAGCCGCCTGCGGCAGAGCTATCGCCTGCGCCTGAAGAGGCGACACGCGACGAGCCGCACGAATGGCCACCTGCGCATGCCGAGGTGTCGCCCGTGAGCGATGCGGTGCCGGTTGCGGCGCCGGCGCGGCATGACGCGGAGCCGGCAGAAAAAGCAGCAGTTGACGACCAGCCGGCTCAGCCGGCCGAGCAGGCAGGGCAGGTCGATGCACCCGTCGCGCCTGCGGCGGCCGAAGCGCAGCACGCCGCCCTGATGCAGAACGCGATCAGCGCGCTCGGCAGCCTCGACATGCCGCTGCCGCCGCGCACGTCGGACGAACCGTCGTTGACGCCGGACGAGCTGTCCGCGCAGGCAGGGCAGTTCGATGCCGAAAAAATCGCAACTAACGGTCAAGTCGCGCAGCATCCGGCGATTGGCGCGAGTGAACCGGCCCCTGAACACCCGGCCGACCAGGACGACGAGTTCGATTGGGATCCGGACGCGGCAACACCTGCCGGCCACTCGGGCAGCCCGTTCGCGACGTCATCGCTGCCGCCGCTCGGCGGCGCGCAGTTCGGCGCGCTGAAGCTCGATTTCGATCTCGACCTGCCGTCCGCGCCGGGCGCCGCGCTGCCTGCGCTCACGCCTGAAGAGCTCGTGCGCATCGCGCGCAACAAGCTCGATCTCGCGGCCGAGTACGTCGAGCTGGGCGACCTGTCGGGTGCGCGGACGCTGCTGCAGGAAGTCGTCGACGCGAACGACGCCGCGACGCGCGACGATGCGCGCGCGCTGCTCGCGAAGCTGGCGGACGAGGCGTGATGCGGATCGCGCTGGGGATCCAGTACGACGGTGCGGCGTTCTGCGGCTGGCAGGCGCAGCCGCACGGCAAGACCGTCCAGGACCGGCTCGAACACGCGCTGGCCGAGTTCGCGCGCGTGCCGTTGCACACGACGGTGGCCGGGCGGACCGACACCGGCGTGCACGGACTCGGGCAGGTCGTGCATTTCGATACCGATCTCGAGCGCGAGGTGTTCTCGTGGGTGCGCGGCACCAACGCATTCTTGCCGCAGACCGTGTCGGTGCAGTGGGCGAAACCGATGCCGGATACGTTCCATGCGCGGTTCTCGGCGTTCGAGCGCACCTATTACTACGCGCTGTACGTGCATCCCGTGCGTTCGCCGATGCTGGCCGGGCGCGCGGGCTGGATCCACACGCCGCTCGACGACGACGCGATGCGCGCCGCCGCCGCGCACCTGATCGGCGAGCACGACTTCTCGTCGTTCCGGTCGTCGGAATGCCAGTCGAAGACGCCGGTCAAACACCTGTATCGGATCGATGTGCGTCGCGCGGGGAATTTCGTCCATTTCCGCTTTCGCGCGAACGCGTTCCTGCATCACATGGTGCGCAACCTGATGGGCTGCCTCGTCGCGGTCGGGCGCGGCCGCTATCCGGCCGACTGGCTCGCCGACGTGCTGGCCGGGCGCGACCGCAACCTTGCGGCGCCCACGTTCATGGCCGACGGGCTGTACCTCGCCCGCGTCGGCTACCCGGCGGAATTCGCCGTTCCGGCCGCGCAGCTCGGCAGCGTGCCGTGGAGCAGCGTCTGGGCCGATCTGGACCCTCAATCATGACGGAGCACGCTGTGACCCCTTCGAATTCCGCCGCGACCGGCCTGGCGCCGCGTACGCGCATCAAGCTGTGCGGGCTGTCGCGTCCCGAGGACGTGCTGCACGCGGCGGCGCTCGGCGCCGATGCGATCGGCCTCGTGTTCTACCCGAAGAGCCCGCGCGCGGTGACGATCGCGCAGGCGGCCGAGCTGGCCAGCCTCGCGCCGCCGTTCGTGTCGGTGGTCGGGCTGTTCGTGAACGCGACCGAAGCCGAGATCGAGGCCGTCGTGCGCGACGTGCCGCTCACGGTGCTGCAGTTCCATGGGGACGAGACGCCCGCGCAGTGCGACGCGCTCGGCCGCGCGGCACGGCTGCCGTGGCTGCGCGCCGTGCGCGTCGGCCCCTCGACGCAGCCGTCCGATTTGGTAGAATCGGCACTTCATTATTCGAAAGCGCGCGGCCTCCTGTTCGACACCCTGGTGCCGGATTACGGTGGTAGCGGCAAGGTCTTCGATTGGTCTCTTATTCCCGCAGAGCTCGCGCGTCGGGCCGTTTTGAGTGGTGGCTTGAACGCGCAAAACGTCGGTGATGCGATCCGCCAGCTGCGTCCGTTTGCTGTCGATGTCTCGAGTGGCATCGAAGTGGAGGGCGCGAAGGGCGTGAAGGATCACGCCCGGATGGCGGCGTTCGTACGCGCGGTGCGCGAAGCGGACGCCGGGTGATGCAAGCCGGTGCGGCCTGACAAGCGGGGCGCGCCGACCGATCGAGAGAGACACCATGTACAACCTTCCTGATGATCGCGGCCATTTCGGCCCGTATGGCGGCGTGTTCGTCGCCGAGACGCTGATTCACGCGCTGGACGAACTGCGCGCGGCGTATGAAAAATTCCAGAACGATCCCGATTTCGTCGCGGAATACGAGCGCGAGCTGAAGTATTTCGTCGGCCGTCCGTCGCCGATCTACCACGCGCAGCGCTGGAGCGAGATGCTCGGCGGCGCGCAGATCTACCTGAAGCGCGAAGACCTGAACCACACCGGTGCGCACAAGATCAACAACGTGATCGGCCAGGCGCTGCTCGCGAAGCGCATGGGCAAGAAGCGCGTGATCGCGGAAACGGGCGCCGGCCAGCACGGCGTCGCGACCGCGACGATCTGCGCGCGCTTCGGGATGGAATGCATCGTCTACATGGGTGCCGAGGACGTGCGCCGGCAGGCCGCGAACGTGTACCGGATGAAGCTGCTCGGCGCGACGGTCGTACCGGTGGAATCGGGTTCGCGCACGCTGAAGGACGCGCTGAACGAAGCGATGCGCGACTGGGTCACGAACATCGAGAACACTTTCTACATCATCGGCACGGTCGCGGGCCCGCACCCGTACCCGATGATGGTGCGCGACTTCCAGCGCGTGATCGGCGACGAGTGCAAGGTGCAGATGCCCGAACTCGCGGGCCGGCAGCCCGACGCGGTGATCGCCTGCGTCGGCGGCGGTTCGAACGCGATGGGCATCTTCTATCCGTACATCGACGACAAGTCGGTGCAGCTGATCGGCGTCGAAGCGGCCGGCGACGGCCTCGACACGGGCCATCACGCGGCATCGCTGATCGCCGGCAGCCCGGGCGTGCTGCATGGCAACCGTACGTACCTGCTGCAGGACGACGACGGCCAGATCATCGAGACGCATTCGGTGTCGGCGGGCCTCGACTACCCGGGCGTCGGCCCCGAACACGCGTGGCTGAAGGACAGCGGCCGCGCGCAGTACGTGCCGATCACCGACGACGAAGCGCTGAAGGCGTTCCACGACTGCTGCCGGATCGAGGGCATCATTCCCGCGCTCGAGTCGAGCCACGCGATCGCGTATGGCGTGAAGCTCGCGCCGACGTTGCCGAAGGACAAGATCCTGCTCGTCAACCTGTCGGGCCGCGGCGACAAGGACATGCACACGGTCGCCGAGCGATCGGGCATCGACCTCTGACCCCGACCGATGCGTGACCTGATCGAAGAGCCGGGCGGCGGTGCCGCGAGCGAGGCGGAGGCGGTTCAGCCCGCCGCCGCGGTGCCGCGCGCGCTGCCGGCCGGTATCGAATTGCACAACCGCGATTTCCTGACCGATTCCGTGCACCTGCCGGACGCGTCGATCGACCTGATCGTCGCCGATCCGCCGTACGGGCTCGGCAAGGACTACGGCAACGACTCGGACAAGCGTTCGGGCGACGACTTCCTCGCGTGGACGCGCGAGTGGCTCGAGCTCGCGATTCCGAAGCTGAAGCCGAGCGGGTCGATGTACATCTTCTGCACGTGGCAGTACGCGCCGGAAATCTTCAGCTTCCTGAAGACGAAGCTCACGATGGTCAACGAGATCATCTGGGACCGGCGCGTGCCGAGCATGGGCGGCACGACGCGCCGTTTCACGTCGGTGCACGACAACATCGGCTTTTTCGCGGTTTCCAAAGCGTATTACTTCGATCTCGATCCGGTTCGCATCCCGTACGACGCCGATACGAAGAAGGCCCGCTCGCGCAAGCTGTTCGAAGGCAGCAAGTGGCTGGAGATGGGCTACAACCCGAAGGACGTCTGGTCGGTCTCGCGCCTGCACCGGCAGCACGCGGAGCGCGTCGATCATCCGACCCAGAAGCCGCTGGAAATCATCGAGCGGATGGTGCTCGCAAGCTGCCCGCCGGGCGGCCGCGTGCTCGATCCGTTCATGGGCAGCGGCACGACCGCGGTGGCCTGCGCACGGCAGGGGCGAGACTTCGTCGGCTACGAGATCAACGAAAGCTATTGTGCGATCGCGCACGAGCGCGTGAACGCGCTCGCTGCGCCGGCGTGCGCGTGAATCGCGCCGCCGCATCGCCGAATGCAACGCATTAGGAAAATTGCCATGTCCCGTATTCAGCAGACCTTCGCCGCGCTCGCCGAACAAGGCCGTAAGGGCCTGATCCCGTTCATCACGGCCGGCGACCCCGATCCCGCGAAAACCGTCGAATTCATGCACGCGCTCGCCGCCGGCGGCGCGGACGTGATCGAGCTCGGCGTGCCGTTCTCGGACCCGATGGCCGACGGCCCCGTGATCCAGCGCTCGTCGGAGCGCGCGCTCGCGCGCGGCGTCACGTTGAAGAGCGTGCTCGCCGACGTGAAGCGTTTTCGCGAGACTGACCCCAAAACCCCCGTCGTGCTGATGGGCTATGCGAACCCGATCGAACGGATGGGCGTCGACGCGTTCGCGGCCGACGCGCACGCGGCCGGCGTCGACGGCGTGCTGGTCGTCGACTATCCGCCGGAAGAGGCGGGCGTATTCGCCGAAAAGATGCGTGCCGCGCAGATCGATCCGATCTTCCTGCTCGCGCCCACGTCGACCGACGAACGCATCGCCGACGTCGGCAAGATCGCGAGCGGCTACGTGTATTACGTGTCGCTCAAGGGTGTGACCGGCGCGGGAAATCTGGATGTTTCGAGCATTGCGGGTAAAATCCCGGCCATCAAGTCGCGCGTGCCGGTTCCGGTGGGCGTCGGCTTCGGTATCCGCGACGCCGAAACGGCGCGCGCGGTGGCCGAAGTGTCGGACGCCGTCGTGATCGGCAGCCGCCTCGTGCAGTTGCTCGAGAGCGCTGCGCCGGACGCTGCTGCCGCCGCGCTGAAGACTTTCATCGCCGAGCTGCGTGCCGCCCTGGACGGCGCGGGCAAGACGGCGCGATAAACACAACACAGGAAGCGGGCGGGCCGAACGGCCCGACCCGCCACGGAACAGGAAACCATACGATGAGCTGGCTCGACAAACTGTTGCCGCCGAAGATCAAGCAGACCGATCCGAAAAGCCGCAAGGGCATTCCGGAAGGCCTGTGGGTCAAGTGCCCGTCCTGCGAGGCCGTGCTGTACCGCAACGACGTGGACGCGAACCTGCACGTATGCCCGAAGTGCGATCACCACATGCGCATCGGCGCGCGTGAACGCCTCGACGGGCTGCTCGATCCGGAAGGCCGCTATGAAATCGGCCAGGAAATCGTGCCGGTCGACACGCTGAAGTTCAAGGACAGCCGCAAGTATCCCGATCGTCTGAAGGAAGCGATGGACGAGACGGGCGAGACCGACGCGATGGTCGTGATGGGCGGGGCGATCCACACGCTGCCCGTCGTCGCGGCCTGCTTCGAGTTCTCGTTCATGGGCGGCTCGATGGGCTCGGTCGTCGGCGAGCGCTTCGCGCGCGGCGCGCAGAACGCGCTGGAACAGCACGTGCCGTTCATCTGTGTCACCGCATCGGGCGGCGCACGGATGCAGGAAAGCCTGCTGTCGCTGATGCAGATGGCCAAGACCACCGCGATGCTGACCAAGCTGGCCGAGGCGAAGCTGCCGTTCATCTCGGTGCTGACCGACCCGACGATGGGTGGCGTGTCGGCGAGCTTCGCGTTCCTCGGCGACGTCGTGATCGCCGAGCCGAAGGCGCTGATCGGCTTCGCCGGCCCGCGCGTGATCGAGCAGACGGTCCGCGAGAAGCTGCCGGAAGGCTTCCAGCGCGCCGAATTCCTGCTGAAGACGGGCGCGATCGACATGATCGTCGACCGTCGCCGGATGCGCGACGAGATCGCGCAGTTGCTCGCGCTGCTGCAGCGACAGCCGGCCGACGCGCTGGCTTGACCGGCGCAAGGTTGTGAACTCTGCGCGTCGCCCGGCTTCAGCGCCAGGCGGCGCGCTTCGTTTTTTGGCGTAGTGGCGGTACCGATCCAGATTTGATCCGATGAGCACTTTTCCCACTCTCGACGCGTGGCTTTCGCATCTCGAACGCGCGCACCCGGTCGGCATCGACATGGGCCTGACCCGCATCGGGCAGGTCAAGGCGGCGCTGCAGCTCGAATTCGCGTGCCCCGTCATCACGGTCGGCGGGACGAACGGCAAGGGCTCGACCTGCGCATTCCTCGAGGCGATCCTCGTGCGCGCGGGCTACAAGGTCGGTTGCCACACGTCGCCGCACCTGCTCGAATTCAACGAGCGCGCGCGCGTGAACGGGCAGAACGTCACCGACGACGAACTGCTGCCGCACTTCGAGGCCGTCGAAGCCGCGCGCACGTCGCTGCCGGAACCCGTGTCGCTCACGTATTTCGAATTCACGACGCTCGCGATCATGCATCTGTTCGCGTCGCGCGGGCTTGACGCGGTGATCCTCGAAGTCGGCCTCGGCGGCCGGCTCGACGCGGTCAACATCATCGACACGGATTGCGCGATCGTCACGAGCATCGACATCGACCACACCGAATACCTGGGCGACACGCGCGAGAAGATCGCGTTCGAGAAGGCCGGGATCTTCCGCGCGGGCAAGCCCGCGATCTGTGGCGATCCGGCCGCGCCGCAGACGCTGATCGACCACGCCGAAGCAATCGGCGCCGACCTGTGGCTCGTCGGCCGCGATTTCCGCTACGAGGCGCAGGCGGGCACGGAGCGCCAGCAATGGAGCTACCTCGGCCGCGAGAAGCGCTATCCGGCGCTCGCGTATCCGGCGCTGCGCGGTGCGAATCAGCTGATCAATGCGTCGGCCGCGCTCGCTGCGCTCGAAGCGCTGCGCCCGGTGCTGCCGGTGTCCGCGCAGGACATCCGGCTCGGGCTCGCGAACGTCGAGTTGCCGGGGCGCTTCCAGGTGCTGCCCGGCAAGCCGGCGATCGTGCTCGACGTCGCGCACAACCCGCATGCGTCGGCGGTGCTCGAGCAGAATCTCGGCAACATGGGTTTCTTCCCGTACACGTATGCGGTGTTCGGCGCGATGCACGACAAGGACATCGACGGCGTGCTGCAGCACCTGAAGGGCGAGATCGACCACTGGTGCGTGACCGACCTGCCGCTGCCGCGCGCGGCTTCCGCGGAGCAGCTCGAAGCCGCGCTGCGCAAGGCCGGTGTGGAAGAGGGGTCCGATTCGAGCGTGACGCGTTACGCGTCGCCTGCAGAAGCGTTTCGCGATGCACTAAAAAGAGCATCCGAGAATGATAGAATCGTGGTTTTCGGCAGTTTCCATACGGTTGCCGGCGTGCTGGCCTACCGTAAATCGCAGCAACACTGACTGACGGGCAGTTTCGGATTCAGCCATTCATGGGAATTTTCTCGTTCGGCAAAAAAGACGACGACGCGCCCCAGCGGCGCGGCGGTCGCACCGGGGCCTCCCGGAACGTGCGCACGGAGCGCACCACTGAACGCGTCGAGCGCCGCTCGCGCCGCACCGAGCGTCCGGAATCGGACGCACTGCTCCTCGATCCGACCCTTCCAGAAAAGCAACGCGCGCGCCGTCGCCTCGTCGGCGCGATCGCGCTCGTCGTGGCGGCCGTGATCGTGCTGCCGATGGTGCTCGATTCGCACCCGAAGCCGGTCACGGACGACATCGCGATCGACATCCCGAACCGGCCCGCGCACCAGGCGGTCGCGTCGCGCGACGACGATGCGTCCGACGTGCAGGCAGGCGTCGCGCATGACGAGCCGCCGGCATCCGACACGGCCGTTGCGGCCGCACCGGCGCCGGTGCCGGCCCCCGCAGCCAAGCCGGCCGCCAAACCCGACACGACCACCACGGCGAGCGTGACACCGCCGAAGCCGGCCGCCCCCGCGGCGAAACCGGCTGCGGCGAAGCCTGCTGCACCGAAGCCCGCGACCGTCGCGAATACCGACGCCGCGAGCCCGGACAGCGGCGACGCATCGTCGCCGGCGTCGCCGGCCGGTGCGCGCTTCGCGGTGCAGCTCGGCTCGTTCAAGGATGACGCGACGGCCCGTTCGTGGGCGACCAAATTGAAATCGGCGGGCGTGCCCGCATATGTCGAGCATCGCAAGCAGGCGGATGGCAGCACGGCTACACTGTTGCGTGCGGGCCCGTTCGCGGATCGCTCGGCGGCCTCCGCCGCGATCGCGAAGGTGCGCGAAGCCGGTTTGACACAGTAACGCACGATGCTGACGGCTTTCGACTACGCTGTATTGGCGGTGATCGTGTTGTCGGCGCTGCGCGGTGCGTGGCGCGGCTTCGTGTCGGAGATTTTCGGGCTGATCGGCTGGATCGCGGCGATCGTGATCGCAGGCCGCTACGTCGGGCTGGTCGTGCCGTATATTCCGGCGAACTGGCCGGGTGGTGCGCTGACGCAGTGGGTGATCGCCTTCGCGCTGCTCGTGATCGGCGTGGTGCTGGTCGCCGGCGTGGCAAACGCGCTGCTGTCGCGGATCGCGCAGGCGAGTGGCCTGGGCGGCGTCGACCGCTCGCTGGGCATGATGTTCGGGCTCGTCCGCGGCTGCGTGCTGGTAGTGCTGCTGGTCGCGGCGGCCGGGTTGACCGAACTGCCCAAACAGGATTTCTGGCGCAATGCGCTATTGCGTCCTTTCGCCGAACAGGGCGTGCACGAGCTGAAGCAGCTCCTGCCCGACGGCATGGCCCAGTACGTACGCGTGTGACGACGCGGCCGGGCAGGACGGAACCGATTTTGTCATCTTGAAGGACATGCCATGTGCGGCATCGTAGGTGTTATCTCCCAATCCCCGGTCAACCAGCTGATCTATGACAGCTTGCTGCTGCTGCAGCATCGCGGTCAGGACGCGGCGGGCATCGCGACGGTGGACGGCAGCAATTTCCACATGTACAAGGCGAACGGCATGGTGCGCGACGTGTTCCGCACGCGCAACATGCGCAGCCTGCCCGGCACCTACGGCATCGGCCAGGTGCGCTACCCGACGGCCGGTTCGGCGTCGAGCGAAGCCGAGGCGCAGCCGTTCTACGTGAATGCGCCGTTCGGGATCATCCTCGCGCACAACGGCAACCTGACGAACTGGCAGCAACTGAAGGACGAGATGTTCCGGATCGACCGCCGGCACATCAACACCAATTCCGACAGCGAAGTGCTGCTCAACGTGTTCGCGCACGAGCTGCAACTGTCGACGACGGGCCTCGAGCTCGATCCGGCGTCGGTGTTCAAGGCGGTCTCGGGCGTGCATCGTCGCCTGCAGGGTTCGTATGCGATCGTGTCGCTGATCGCCGGCTACGGCCTGCTCGCGTTCCGCGACCCGTTCGGCATCCGCCCGCTCTGCCTCGGCAAGCTCGAAACGGAACACGGCACCGAGTGGATGGTTGCGTCGGAGTCGGTGGCGGTCGAAGGCATCGGTTTCGAATTCGTGCGCGACGTGCAGCCGGGTGAAGCGATCTTCATCGATCCGGCCGGCAACTTCCACAGCCAGCAGTGCGCGGAGACGCCGACGCTGAATCCGTGTATGTTCGAATACGTGTATCTCGCGCGTCCGGATTCGTGCCTCGACGGCGTGCCCGTCTACAACGTGCGCCTGCGCATGGGCGACTATCTCGCCGAGAAGATCAAGCGCGAACTGCCGAACGTGCCGATCGACGTCGTGATGCCGATTCCCGATTCGTCGCGCCCGGCTGCGATGCAGGTCGCCGCGAAGCTCGGCGTCGAGTATCGCGAAGGCTTCTTCAAGAACCGCTACGTCGGCCGTACGTTCATCATGCCGGGGCAGGCCGTGCGCAAGAAGTCGGTGCGCCAGAAGCTCAACGCGATGAGCATCGAGTTCAAGGACAAGAACGTGCTGATCGTCGACGATTCGATCGTGCGCGGCACGACCTCGCATGAAATCGTGCAGATGGCGCGCGATGCGGGCGCGAAATCGGTGATCTTCGCGTCGGCCGCGCCGCCCGTGAAGTTCCCGAACGTGTACGGCATCGACATGCCGACGCGCGGCGAGCTCGTCGCGCACGGCCGCACCGACGAAGAAGTCGCGAAGATGATCGGCGCCGACCATCTGATCTACCAGGACGTCGACGATCTGCGCCGCGCGGTGCGTGACATCAACCCGAAGCTCGAGCGCTTCGAGGCATCGTGCTTCGACGGCAACTACATCACCGGCGACGTGACGCCCGAGTATCTCGATGCGATCGAGCGTGCGCGTCTCGCGCCGGCGTCGCAGGCCGATCGCGATACGGCCGGCGACACCGAGCGTTCGCAGATGAACCTGCAATTGTCGGTCGAGTGACACCGGCGCACGCTTTTGTCGAGGCGTGATAGGATGTGGTCTTGCGTCGATTTGATATCAGCTTGCGGACGCGGGGCGACTTCCCAAAACAGCTAAAGCGAAGGCCGGCGGCAGCCGGCCCGAGTCGATCGCTGTCGTACCGCACCGAAGCCCGCTGATGCCGACGCATAGCGGGCTTTTTGTTTTTGGGCCTGGTTTTGATCTGGCCTGCGCGACGCGCGGCCATCGGATACGGAAAACGGAACATGGACGACTCCCTCAACTTCGACACGCTTGCCGTGCGCGCGGGCACGCTGCGCAGCGACTTCAACGAACACTCGGAAGCGCTGTTCCTCACGTCGAGCTTCTGCTTCTCGAGCGCGGCCGACGCGGCCGAGCGCTTCGCGAATTCGGAAGACTATTTCACCTATTCGCGCTTCACGAACCCGACCGTCACCATGTTCCAGGAGCGTCTCGCGGCGCTCGAGGGTGGCGAGGCGTGCATCGCGACGGCGTCGGGGATGGCCGCGATCATGTCGGTCGTGATGGCCGCGCTGCAGGCAGGCGACCACCTCGTCAGTTCGCGCAGCCTGTTCGGCTCGACGCTCGGGATGTTCTCGCAGATCTTCAGCAAGTTCGGGATCACGACGACCTTCGTCGACCCCACCGACCTGAACGCATGGCAGGAAGCCATCCGGCCGGAAACGAAGATGTTCTTCCTTGAAACGCCGTCGAACCCGTTGACCGAACTCGCCGACATCGAGGCGATCGGCAAGATCGCGAAGGCCGCGAACGCGCTGTTCGTCGTCGACAACTGTTTCTGCAGCCCGGTGCTGCAGCAGCCGCTGAAGCTCGGCGCGGACGTCGTGATGCACTCGGCGACGAAATTCCTCGACGGGCAGGGGCGCGTGCTCGGCGGCGCGCTGGTCGGCTCGAAGGAATTCATCATGGGCAAGGTGTTCCCGTTCGTGCGCAGCGCCGGCCCGACGCTGTCGGCCTTCAACGCGTGGGTGCTGCTGAAGGGGATGGAGACTTTGTCGCTGCGCGTCGAGAAGCAATCGGCGAATGCGCTGGAAATCGCGCGCTGGCTCGATTCGCATCCGGCCGTCGCGCGCGTGTTCTATCCGGGCCTCGAATCGCATCCGCAGCATGAACTCGCGAAGCGCCAGCAGAAGGCGGGCGGCGCGATCGTGTCGTTCGAGCTGAAGGGCGACACGCCCGAACAGCAGCGCGCGAACGCATGGCGCGTGATCGACGGCACGAAGCTGGTGTCGATCACCGGCAACCTCGGCGATACGCGCACGACGATCACGCATCCGGCCACCACGACGCACGGCCGCATCACGCCGGAAGCGCGCGCGGCGGCCGGGATCACCGAAGGGCTGATCCGCCTGGCGGTCGGCCTCGAGCATGCCGGCGATGTTCGCGCCGATCTCGCGCGCGGTCTCGACGGCTGAGCGAGGCGGCAGGCCTCCTCACAGCGAGGCGACGGGGCGCGCCTGCGCGGACGTCCTGTCGCCATCGGCGACGTAGTCGCGGCGCACGCTTTCACGCGCGCGCGAAGCGTTCAGCGGGCGTGCAGACGCGGCCGGCGCATCCGCCGGCAGGTCGTCGCGCACCGCGCTCACCATCCATCGCAGCGTTTCGTCGAGCGGCGTGACGGGCAGTTCGCCTACCGCGCGCCGCAGTTTGTCGCGCGACCCGCTCAGGGTCTTCACCTCGTTGTGCCGCACGAAGCGCGGATCGATCGTCACGTCGATCACGTAGCCGGCGATGCGCGACAGTATCGCCAGCACCTCCTTCAGCGAATAGGCGCGTTCCGAACAGACATTGAGTATCTCGCCGGCAGGCGCGGTTTCGATCAGCTTCAGGTATGCCGCCGTCACGTCGCGCACGTCGGAGAAATCGCGGCGCACGTCGAGATTGCCGAGCGAGATCCGTGGTTCGTTGCGCGCGTAGTGCGCGACGAGCTTCGGCAGCAGATACGTGTCGCTCTGGCCGACGCCCGTGTAGTTGAACGGCCGCGCGATCACGATCGGCAGCCGGTCGGCCCACAGCTTCGCCGCATATTCCATCGCGAGCTTGCTGATCGCGTAGTCGTTCGCGGGAGCGGGCGGGACGTTTTCGTCGAGTACGCCGGCCGTCGAATTGCCGTAGATGTTCGCGCTGCTCGCGAGCAGCACGGCCGACGGGCGGCGGTCGAGACCCGCGAGGGCGGCCAGCAGGTTGCGCGTGCCGACGACGTTGACCGCATAGGTTTGCGACGGGTCGTCTTGCGCGACATGTGCGCGCGCGGCGAGATGCACGACTGCGTCGGGACGTGCGTCGGCCGCAGCGGCGCGTACCGCATCCGCATCGAGCAGGTCGACGGGCAGCAGCGTACAGTTCGCGAACGCCGGATCGTCGGTTGGCGGCGACCCGGGCGCGACGGTGCCCCAGACTTCGTAGCCAGCCTCTCTGAGGTGTTGCACCATGTAGCGGCCGGTGAAACCCGTCAGGCCCGTGACGAATGCACGGCGCGGTGCGTGTTCGATGTCAGAACGTGTCATGGTGTTGGTTCCGCGTCAGATCCGCCTCGACCATCATCTGGCAAAGCTGTTCGAGCGTCGTTTTCGGCGCCCAGCCGAGCTTGCTTCTGGCCTTGTCCGCGCAACCGATCAGCAGATCGACTTCCGCGGGGCGGTAGAACCTGGGATTCACTTCGACGAGCACGTTGCCCGTCGCCACATCGAGGCCGCGCTCCTGCTCACCCTTGCCGGCCCACTCGATCTGATAGCCGGCCGCCGCGAACGCCATCCGCACGAAGTCGCGCACGGTCTCGGTCCGGTTGGTTGCCAGCACGTAAGTGTCGGGTTCGTCGGCCTGCAGCATCCGCCACATTCCTTCGACGTACTCGAGTGCAAAACCCCAGTCGCGTTTCGCGTCGAGATTGCCGAGCTCGATGCGCGTCGCCTTGCCGAGCTTGATCTTCGCGACCGTGTCCGTGATCTTGCGGGTGACGAATTCGCGGCCGCGCAGCGGCGATTCGTGGTTGAACAGGATCCCGCTGCTGCCGAACAGGCCGTACGACTCGCGATAGTTCACGGTCATCCAGTGCGCGTACAGCTTCGCGACGCCGTACGGGCTGCGCGGATAGAACGCCGTCGTTTCGATTTGCGGAATTGCCTGCACTTTGCCGAACATCTCGGACGTCGATGCCTGGTAGAAGCGCGTCTTCGGGCTCACGACGCGGATCGCCTCGAGCAGGTTCAGAGGGCCGATGCCGGTCACCTCGGCGGTCGTCGACGGCTGGTCGAACGACACGCCCACGAAGCTTTGCGCGGCCAGGTTGTACAGCTCGTCGGGCTGCGTGCGTTCCAGCAGTCGCATGCTCGATCCGGCATCCGTCAGGTCATGTTCGACGAGCGTCAGGTTCGGGTGCGTGTTGACGCCGAGCTCGGCGATGCGCCACAGGTTGACCGAGCTGGTGCGGCGGTAAGTCCCCGTGACCTCGTAGCCCTTGTCGAGCAGCAGCTTGGTCAGGTAGGCGCCGTCCTGCCCCGTGATGCCCGTGATGATGGCCTTCTTGCGAGTTTGGCTCATGGCGGTGTCCTTGTCGAAATCGTTGGATGGAGAAAATCAGGCCGTCGTGCTGGCGGCAGCCGGCAGCGCGCGGCGGGCGGGGCCGCGCGTCAGCCGCCGTTCGAAGCCGTACCAGCTCAGGGTCGCGTACGCGAGCGTGATCGCAAGCGCGAGCGCGGCCGTGACGAAGCGGTTCAGGTGCAGCGGCCAGAGCGCATACAGCACGCTCAGGTGGATCAGGTAGACGGTGTAGCTGACGGTGCCGACGTAGACGAGCATCGGGTTCGTCAGGACGCGCTGCACGATGCCGCGGCCGCGCAGCGCGATCACGACGATCGACGTGCACAGCAGCAGCGAGATGCTGTAGAGCGCCGCGTTCGACAGCGGCGTGTTCGCGGCGCGAAAGCGCGGGAACGACAGGTGCAGCCAGCCGAGGATCGCGAGCGACACGAGCGCGCCGACGATCGCGAGCGGATAGAACGGCTCCAGCGCGCGCCGGTCGCGGCGCAGCACGATCGCGAGCAGCGCGCCGGCCGCGAGCAGGTCCATCCGGAACGGCGTCAGGTAGTAGATCGGCCAGAACGAGTCGAACCACGGCGTCGCGATCGCGCGCAGCACCGGCGCCGCGACGATCAGCGCGGCGGCGACCCACAGCAGCGCGCGCTCCGAGCACCACAGCACGACGAACGGCCAGAAGATGTAGAACTGCTCCTCGACCGCGAGCGACCACAGCACGTTCAGGCTGTCGTGGCCGATGCTGCCCAGCGACAGTCCGATGTTGGTCGAGAAAAACGCGAACCACGGCCAGTGCGGCAGCCAGCTCGCACCGAACAGGATCGTCGACACGGCCAGCAGCAGCACGTACGGCGGCAGGATGCGGCGCACGCGGCGCGCGTAGAAGTGGCTGAAGTACGACTGCCCGCGCGCCTTGCGGTCGAGCAGGATGCCGGTGATCAGCAGGCCGCTCAGCACGAAGAACAGGTCGACGCCCATCCATAGCGGCGCTTTCAGCGCGTGCTGGAGGAACACGGCGCCCACCGCGATCGCGCGCAGCCCGTCGAGCTGCACGATGCGGCCGTGTTGCGGCGGGGCGAGGTCGGCGGGGCGCGAAAGGGCCGTCATCGCGCGGCTCCTTCACGACCTGTATCCAATGCGTGTACGTATTGCATGCCTTTAAATGGAATATCGAATCGAAATCGATTCTAGGGAAAAGAAATCGGTAAAAAAACGCGCGTCATTTATCTGACGACAAACATTCAAATGCCGATTATTACGGTCACGGGATGAAAGGTTCGCGCCCGGACGGGGCTGCAGGCGGTGCGGAGCGGAATTTTCTACGCGGCGGCGCGTGAAAGGCGGTCGTTATTGCCGTTTCGGAAGGTCATTTATTGCCTGTTCCGGTTCAATATTTCAGGCAGAAACATCCTCAAATATTTCCAAATTTCTTGTGATTATTTTTGCTTGTAACCTGCATCGCGACGTTTGAAACCTATTTAGCGACAGGGTGCGCCGGCGGCAGTTCGCGGCGGTGCCGGTCGCTGTTGCATCAAGTCTGGAGAAGCGCATTGCGACGTCTGATTCTGGTTGGCATGACGGTATGCGCGGCGCTGCTGACGAGCGCTGCATCGGCCGAAACGGTGTTGCCCGCGACGACGTCGTGGATCGGCAACACGTTCGGCTATGGCGACGGCAGCTGGACGCAGATCGACATCCGCGCGATCGCGGTGACGCCTGAAGGCAAGGTGTATACGAATGCGCCGTGGGACGAGAGCGGGGCGGAGGCGAGCGTCTACCAGGACGGAAAGATGCTCGGCTTCGCGGGCGGCACGCACGGCTGGGGCAACCTCGGCGGCAACGCGATCGCCGTGAACAGCAAGTACGCGTATGTCGCGATCGGCGTCGGCAACGAGCGTGGTCACCTGCAGTCGCCCGGCATCTGGCCGGACAAGGGCAAGCAGTGGTTCGGCATTTCGCGGCGCACGATCGGCGACATGAAGCAGCCGGCGCCGTTTCGCGCGTCGCCGCAGGTCGCGCCGGGCGGGCGCGCCGACGCCGGCCGCGCGCGGATGGCCGCGAGCTTCATGATGATGAACGAGGTGCCGGCGCCCGCGCGCTCGGACGTGGGCGAGGCGAAGGCGGAAGTGGGCGGCCTCGCGGCCGACGACAAGACGCTGTTCGCGACGAATCCGTCGCGCGACGTCGTCGATGTCTACGACGCCGAGACGATGCAGCAGAAGGGTACGTGGAGCGCGCACGAGCCGGGCCGCATCGCGCTCGCCGGTGACGGCACGCTGTGGCTGCTGACCGATACGCTGAACGGGCCTGCGCATCTCGTGCACGTGCGAGCCGACGGCCGCAAGCTCGACGACGCGCCCGCGCTGCCGGAAGGCACCGATGCGGTGGACGTGGCGGTCGACCCGAAAGGGCGCGTGCTCGTCGCGGACAACGGGCCGCGCCAGCAGATCCTGATCTTCTCGAAAGGCGGCAAGGGCTATGCGCAGTCGGGCACGTTCGGCGCGCGCGGCGGCATCTTCGCGGGCCCTGTGCCGGGGCGGCCGGGGCCGCAGCGCTTCAACGGGCTGACGGGCGTCGGCGTCGACCGCGCGGGCAACATCTATGTGTCGATGAACGGCATCGGGCCGCGCCACGACACGATCGGCGCCGGGCTCGGCGCGGTGCTCGAAAGCTATACGCCGGACGGCAAGCCGCGCTGGCAGGTGCAGGGGCTGCTGTTCGTCGACGGCGCGTGGCTCGACCCCGCGCGGCCGAACAGCGTGTACACGGGCAACAAGCGCTTCGAGCTCGACCTGTCGAAGCCGCCGGGCCAGGACTGGAAATACGTCGGCTTCCTGTCGAACCGCTTCAAGTATCCGGACGATCCCGTCTTCCATACCGACCAGTGGCCGGGGATGCCGATCGCGCGTCGCCTCGACGGCCGCACGTTCCTGTACCTGACCGACATGTACGCGGATCACCTGAAGATCTATCGCTTCGATGCGAAGCGCGACGGCGAAGTCGCGATTCCGTCGGGGTTGATCGCGGGCCGCGCGCGGCCGGTCGACAAGGTGCCGAACAAGCCGCCGGGCGGCGACTGGCTGTGGCGCGACGCGAACGGCAACGGCCGGCTCGATGCCGACGAGTTCGAGATCAACACGACCGGCAAGGCAAAGGCGGGCGGCTGGGGCTGGTGGGTCGACACGAAGGGCGACATCTGGCGCACGAGCGACGTGCGCGGCATCCACCGCTTCCAGTACGGCGGCGTCGACAAGGCCGGCAACCCGATCTACTCGTACGACAAGGTCACGACCTATCCGATGCCGCAGCCGTTCACGCAACTGCGCCGCGCGATCTACGAGCCGCAGACGGACACGCTGTACGTGACCGGTTACACGGCCGACGCGCCGCCGCAGCCGGGCATCAACAAGGAAGTGGGGCGCGTGCTGATCCGCTTCGACAAGTGGTCGACGGGCTCGCCGGTGGTGCGCTACCAGGTGGCGCTGCCGTGGAAGCTCGACGCGAAGCCGATCTTCGACCTGATCGGGATCACGGTCGAGGGCCGCTACATCTTCACCGTGGAGCCGGTCGGCAAGATCCACGTGTACGACAAGGACACAGGCAAGGAAGTGGGCGTGATGAGCCCGGGCGCCGAGGTCGGCAACGCATCCGGCTGGGTCGACGTGCCGTTCGGCATCAGCGCGTTCCGGCGCGAGAACGGCGAATACCTCGTGTTCGTCGAGGAAGACGCACGCGGCAAGGTGCTGATGTATCGCTGGAAACCGTGACGGGCGGCGCTTCGTCGACGTCAACGTCACACAAGGCAGAAGCATGGATAAAGGCATACTCAAGAACGTTTCGATCAACTTCGTCGGGCTGATCCTGCCGACCTTCGTGTCGCTGGTGACGGTGCCCGCGTATATCCACGCGCTCGGCGTCGAGCGCTACGGCGTCGTGAGCCTCGTGTGGACGCTGATCGGCTATTTCGGGGTTCTCGATCTCGGGATGAGCATGGCTGCGCAGAACCACATCTCGAAGGCGCTCGCGAGCGGCAACGCCGAAGAAAGCGCGCGCGTGTTCTGGAGCGCGTTCTGGCTGAATCTCGGCACCGGCATCGCGGGCGGCCTGCTGATCTATTTCGGCGCGTTCATCTACACCGCGTATTTCACGAAGGTATCGGCCGCGATGCAGCACGAGGTGTATCTCGCGCTGCCGTGGCTCGCGCTCGCGATTCCGCTCGCGAACGTGTCGTGGGTGTTCGCCGGCGCGATCAACGGCGCCGAACGGTTCGGCGTGTTCAACACGAACCAGACGATCGGCACGTTCCTGTTCCAGCTGCTGCCGCTCGGCGCTGCGTGGTGGATCGCGCCGAACCTGCAGACGGTGCTCGCCGCGGCTGTCGTCGCGCGCCTGGTCGCCGCGGTGATGCTCGGCCACGCGAGCATCAAGGTGCTGGGGATCCGGCGCATCGATCCGCCGCAGTGGGGCACCGCGAAAGGGCTGTTCAACTTCGGCGGCTGGATGCTGATCGCGAGCACGACGAGCATGATCGCCGACACGCTCGACCGCGTGCTGCTCGGCGCCGGCATGGGCGCGAAGTTCGTCACCTACTACACGGTGCCGCAGAACCTCGTCACGCGGCTGAACATGCTGCCGAACGCGCTCGTGCGCACGCTGTTCCCGCGCCTGTCGGCGGTCGGCCGCGATCACGCCGATACGCTCGCGCGCCAGTCGCTCGAATTCCTGAACGGCGTGTTCACGCCGGTCGGCATCGTCGCGATCTTCGCGCTCGCGCCGTTCCTCACGCTGTGGGTCGGCGCCGATCTTGCCGCGCATTCTGCGCCGGTCGGCCGCGTGCTGGTGATCAGCGTGTGGCTCGTCGGCCAGGCGAGCGTCACGCGGATCCTGATCCAGTCGCAGGTCAACCCGGCCCGCGCGGCATTCGCCGGGCTCGTCGAGATGCCGTTCTTCGTCGGCGGCCTGTGGTTCGGCATTCATCACTTCGGGCTGATCGGCGCGGCGGTGGTCGTCGCGGCGCGCGCGCTCGTCGACTACGGCGTGCTGCTGTACCTGTCGGCGATCCGGATGCGCGCGATCGTGCTCGACATGCTCGCGCACCTCGCCTTCCTGCTCGCGAGCCTGTTTCTCGCGCAGGCGTGGCCGGGGCTGGTCGAGTCGGTCGGGCTGTGCGCGGTCGTGCTGGTGCTGAACGTCGCGTGGTCGCTCACGATGACGCCGGGGTTGCGCGCACTCGTGCGTGACCTGTTTGTCCGTCTCAATGCGAGGAAAACTGCATGAATCGCGATCTGGCGGAACACGCCGTATTGAATCTCGCCACGGCCGATGCCGCCGTGGCCGAAGCGGGCGATGTCGCCGCACTGCACCGGCCCGTGCCGGCCGGGCGGGCCCGTGCGCGCCAGCCGGCGCGCGCGCTGCGCGTCGCAATCGTCCACGACTGGCTCGTGACCTATGCCGGCGCCGAGCGCGTGCTCGAACAGATCGTCGCGTGCTTTCCCGACGCGGACCTGTTCAGCCTCGTCGATTTCCTCGACGATCGCGCGTTCGTGCGCGGCAAGCGGGTGACGACGTCGTTCATCCAGAAACTGCCGTTCGCGCGTACCAAGTACCGCAGCTACCTGCCGCTGATGCCGCTCGCGATCGAGCAGCTCGACGTGTCGGAGTACGACCTCGTGATCTCGAGCAGCCACGCGGTCGCGAAGGGCGTGCTGACGGGGCCGGACCAGGTGCACATCAGCTACGTGCATTCGCCGATCCGCTATGCGTGGGACCTGCAGCACCAGTATCTGGAACAGTCGAACCTCACGCACGGGCCGAAATCGCTGCTCGCGCGGATGATCCTGCATTACATCCGCAACTGGGACACGCGCACCGCGAATGCGGTGGACGGCTTCGTCGCGAACTCGGCGTTCATCGCGCGGCGCATCAGGAAGGTCTACCACCGCGACGCGGCGGTGATCTTCCCGCCGGTCGACGTCGACGCGTTTTCGCTGAACGCGGAGAAGGAGGATTTCTACCTGACCGCGTCGCGGATGGTGCCGTACAAGAAGATCGACCTGATCGTCGAAGCCTTCTCGCGCACGCCCGAGCGCAAGCTCGTCGTGATCGGCGACGGCCCCGAGATGCAGAAGATCCGTGCGAAGGCCGGCCCGAACGTCGAGATCATGGGCTACCAGCCGTTTGCGGTGCTGCACGACCGGATGCGGCGCGCGAAGGCGTTCGTGTTCGCGGCCGAGGAGGATTTCGGGATCTCGGTCGTCGAGGCGCAGGCGTGCGGCACGCCGGTCATCGCGTACGGCAAGGGCGGCGCGCTCGAGACCGTGCTCGATCCGCAATCGAACCTGAACCCGACCGGGCTGTTCTTCGACGAGCAGACGCCGCACGCGGTCGTCGCGGCCGTCGACGATTTCGAGCGGGCGCCGCAGCGTTTCACGCCGGACGCCTGCCGGGCGAACGCGGAGCGGTTTTCCGCCGATACGTTCCGGCGGCGCTTTCTCGACTACGTGGAGGAAGCGCTGCCCGGCTCGACCGCGCAGCGCGGCACGGCCGCACCGATGCCGGTCCCGCGCGGCCCGGCCACGCTCGTGCTCGACCAGAGCGGCGTGCTCGGCGGCGCCGAGCTGTCGTTGCTCGAAATCATGAAGCACATGCGCGCGAACGCCGATGTGCTGCTGTTCGACGACGGCCCGTTCCGCGCGGCGCTCGACGAGATCGGCGCGCGCGTCGATGTGGTCGACCAGGGCGCGCTCGCGGGCGTGCGCAAGCAGGGCGGCGTGTCGTTCGGCGCGGTGAAGCAGCTCGTGCGGCTGGTACGCGACGTCGCGCGGCGCGCGCGCCGCGCCGAGGTGATCTACGCGAACACGCAGCGCGCGATGGTGGTCGCCGCGCTCGCCGGGCGGCTCGCGCGCAAGCCGGTGGTCTGGCACCTGCGCGACATCGTCAGCACCGATCATTTCGGCAGCAAGCAGCTGTTGGCGATCAAGTATTGCGCGCGGCTCGGCGTCACGCGCGTGATCGCGAACTCCGACGCGTCCGCGCAGGCGTTCCGTGCGCTGACGGGCTTCACGCCGCAGCACGTCGACGTCGTGTTCAACGGCATTTCGGCCGAACCGTTCGACGCGCTGGAAGGCGTGAGCCAGGCCGCGCTGCGCGCGCGCTTCGGGTTGCCCGCGGATGCGTGGCTCGTCGGCTCGTTCAGCCGTCTCGCGCGCTGGAAAGGGCAGCACGTGCTGCTGGAGGCGGCCGCGCGGCATCCGGACATGCACGTGGTGCTGGTCGGCGCGCCGCTGTTCGGCGAGGACGACTATGCGGCGCAGCTGCACGAAACCGTCGCACGGCACGGGATGGACAAGCGCGTGCATTTCCTCGGGTTCCAGCGCGACGTGGCCGCGTGCATGACGGCGGTCGACGTCGTCGCGCACACGTCGATCACGCCCGAGCCGTTCGGGCGCGTGATCGTCGAAGGGATGCTCGCGCGCCGGCCGGTCGTCGCGGCCCGGGCGGGCGGCGTCGTCGAGATCATCGAGGACGGCGGCAACGGGCTGCTCTGCGAGCCGGGCAACGCAACCGCGCTGGCCGATGCGCTGGATGCGCTGAAGCGGGACGGCGCGCTGCGCGAGCGGCTGGTCGCGAGCGGGCGCGCGACCGCGGTGCGCCGGTTCGGAACCGAAACCTACGTGGAGCGGGTCGAGAAGATCCTCGCGGATACGGCGAAGGCCGCGAAGGCGAAGAAGTCATAGCCGCAGCCGGCGCGTGCCGGCGGGAAACGAGCCCTCATGCGGTGTTGCGCCGCGTGGGGGCTTTGCTTTTCGGCGCACGCCCGGCGGGGCGCGACCTCGGGCGATCGTCGTGTCGATCGGATGCACCCGGCCGGACTGGCGGAAGCGGCATCACGGAGCCCGCCGAAGACGGCTCACGCGGGCCGTCGCGCGGCCGGTCAGCCGTGCGCTGCATGTTTCGTCCTCGCCGGCGTGCAGCCGCGCTGCGGCCACGAAAAAGCCCCCGCGCAGCGAGATGCCGCACGGGGGCTCCGGAACCGTTCCGGATGCGTCAGGCGGGCTGTTCGGGCGCCGGCGTGACCACGCGGGCAGGGCGTGCCGGCTTGAAGCTGGCCGACCACATCATCGCCGGCCGCTCGAACATCCGGTAGAACAGGTACGCGACCGGGATCGCGGCGGCCATGAATGCGAGCGACGGCCAGATCGACAGTTGCAGCCCGGAATGGAACAGCACCGAGCCGAGGCAGACGAACAGCGGCAGGTGGACCAGGTACAGCGAGTAGCTGAAATCGCCGAACCAGCTCAGCACCCGCAGCGGCGGCGTCGGGCGCGGCGGGCGGGCGAGCGCGCGGTACAGGCAGCACGCGAAGCCGGCCGACCACAGCTGGAACGCGCCGTACTGGCCGAAATGGAACGCGCCGCAACCGGCGGCCAGCAGCACCGCGGCCGCGCCGTACCACGCGCGCGACGGCACGGTGGCCGCACCGCGCGACTGTTGCGCGCGCACGTCGGCGATCCATGCGCCGATCGTCCAGGACAGCCAGTACGACGTGAAGAACTGCAGGTCGTGCCGTTCGAGCAGCCACGCCGACGCGACGTTGACGACCGCGACCGCCGCCACCACGGCCGGCATGCCGATGCGCCGGCGGAGCGCGAACAGCAGCGGGTAGATCGCGTAGAACTGCACTTCGAGCGACAGCGTCCACAGCGCGCCGTTCGATCCGTACGTGTAACCGGCGACGCCCTGCAGCGAGAACAGGTTCACGAGAAAGGCGACGAGGCCGACGTCGCGGATCTTGTGGCTGACCGGCTCGATCTGGAGGCTGACCGAGTCGAGCGCGAGCGTGAACAGCAGCGCGGCGAGCAGCACCGGGTAGATGCGCGCGAACCGGCGCACCCAGAAGTTCGGTGCGTCGAGCCGGTACGCGGGGTTGGCCGCGAGCTTGAGCGCCGCGTTGCGGTGGATGCAGTAGCCGCTGATCACGAAGAAGATCGGCACGCCGGCCGAGCCCCACGCGAACGGGAAGGTCAGGTAGCCGGCGATCACGCCCGGGCTCAGGGCATGACCGTAAGCGTGATGGAAGCTCTGCATGCCGACCCAGACGACCTGGCGGCAGTGGAAATAGGCGACGAGCAGCGCCGCGAAGCCGCGCATCGCGTCGATCACGTGTTCCTTGTGATCGGCGACGGGCGGCGCGGTCAGAGACGATCCGCTGAAAGCTTGCATGCGATTCGATTCCTTGCGACGGATTGACGGGGAGTTTCATTCAATCGTAATGCGCAAGAATTCGATCAATGAATAAAAAAATCTCGCCGGGAAATATCGGTATTCCACATCATGGTTTTATCGCGATCCGAAAGCGGTTCCACAAGGCGCGTCAATTATTTGCCGATTTTTTTCTGATAATTTGAAGCTCCAGTTGATTGATGCAAGGAGCGGCAAGATGGACATGCATTGGATCGCGAGCGCTGCAGTACTGCTGGTCATGGCCGTGCTGTCGGCGTACCGCGAGGCGCTGAAGAACGAACCGATTCGCCCGGGCCTCGAGCGGGGCGGCGTGCCCTATATCGAGGAATTCGAATCGTAAGAATTTGTATCCGGAAAATCGGTAATTTGTTTATGATCCGGTAATCGTCCCGGCAATATCGACCGGATTTACAGGATTATGTTTTTTTCGGAGTCATTGGGCATTCAGTCCATATCGAAAATGAGCGGAGTGGAATTGGCCGTACCGTCGATTCTCGATATGCCGTTCGGAACACAATCGCGCCGGGTCGCTGGGCGACGCGGTGCAGTCAACGCTATCAGGACGCGAACATGTTGAAAGTCACCAAGGCCGTGTTCCCCGTTGCCGGTCTCGGCACGCGGTTCCTCCCGGCAACGAAGGCGAGCCCGAAGGAAATGTTGCCCGTCGTCGACAAGCCGCTGATTCAGTACGCGGTCGAGGAAGCGATCAACGCCGGCATCACCGAGATGATCTTCGTCACCGGGCGCAGCAAGCGCGCGATCGAGGATCATTTCGACAAGTCGTACGAGATCGAGGCCGAACTCGAGGCGCGCGGCAAGGAAAAGCTGCTCGAACTCGTGCGCGGCATCAAGCCGAGCAATGTCAACTGCTTCTACGTGCGCCAGCCGGAAGCGCTCGGTCTCGGTCACGCGGTGCTGTGCGCGGAGAAGCTCGTGCACGGCGAGCCGTTCGCGGTGATCCTCGCCGACGACCTGCTGCACGGCGAACAGCCGGTGCTCAAGCAGCTCGTCGACGTGTTCGACCACTATCACAGCTCGGTGATCGGGGTCGAGACGATCCCGCGCGAGGACAGCCGCTCGTACGGCGTCGTCGAAGGCCGCGAATGGGAGGAGGACATCATCAAGCTGTCGGGCATCATCGAGAAGCCGGCGCCCGAGGATGCGCCGTCGAATCTCGGCGTGGTCGGCCGCTATGTGTTCATGCCGACGATCTTCGATCACCTGCGCAAGCTCAAGCCGGGCGCGGGCGGCGAACTGCAGCTCACCGACGCGGTCCAGTCGCTGCTCGCGAACGAGCAGGTGCTCGCGTATCGCTACTACGGCACGCGTTTCGACTGCGGCAGCAAGATCGGCTATCTCAAGGCGACCGTCGAGCTCGCGCTCCAGCATCCGGAAGTGAGCCGCGAATTCGAGGCGTACCTGCGTACCTGTTTGCCCGCGCTGGCTGCCGTCGCATAAGCAGCCGCGCGCTCCGTTGTTTCAGGTGGTGGTTGTTCCGTTGGCCCCGGCCGCTCACGCGCCGGGGCTTTTTTGCTTTTGCGGGTGCGCGATCGTGGTGCGTGACGCCTGTCCGTCGTGTCGGGAAGGTGGGGGGAGCAACGCCGTGCGACGTGTGCCGGTGAAGTAGGGGCGTTGCGCATGAAACCGGTGCCGAAGCATTCACCGGGTGACCGGATCGGCGGGTTTGTTGCGCGAGATGCATCGACGTTCGCGTGGACGCCGCTCGATGACGCAGCGCCGATTGCGATGCGTCGGCCTGCCGGGTGTGACCGGTGCGGCGATGTTGCGGTCCGGTTGCCGTCGCGCGTGCGTGACGCTCAGCGCGCCGACGCGCTCGGCTGCGCAGCGAAGTGCCGGGCCAGCATCGCGGCGACCGGCTTCTTGAAGTCGAGCAGCTTCTTTTCGAGATAGCGCCAGGACAGGTGCGCGAGCAGCACGGCGAGCGCGAACTGCAGCATCTCCGGCAGCGCGTCGCGGACGATTTCCGGCATCGGCACGTGCGCGAAGTAAGCGGGGAGCACGCCGAAGCGCGTCGGAATCAGGTTGTGAAACAGGTAGAAGCCGTAGCTGATCGTGCCGAGGTAGACGAGCGGGCTCCAGCTGAGCAGCGCAACGACGGGATGCTCGGGTTCGCTGACGATCCACAGCATCAGCGCGCCGAGCGATGCGGACAGGCCGAGATCCGCGAGCCCCGCGACCGCGTCGGGCAGCGCCGTGCATGCCGGCAGCACGAGGAAGAACACGACGCCGGCCGCGCCGAGCCAGCCGGGCGGAACGCGGCGGACGGCGGTCGCGCCGCGATCGGCGAGCGCCATCGCGCCGACGCCGCCAAGTGCGATCAATGCGAAATTCCACGGGGAAAACGCGTAGATCAGGACCGGCGACGCGTCCGACAGGTAGAGCGCGAGATGCGCGACCGCGCACAGCGCGACGGCCGCGATGCCGAGCGCGACGTGTCGCGCGGCGGGTACCGCGAGCAGCGCGAGCGGTGCAATCAGATAGAACTGCTGTTCAACGGCGAGGCTCCAGAAGTGCGACGTGGAGCCCGGCCAGCCGTCCTTGACGACGCCGATCCAGTAATTCGACAGGAACACCGCGTGCCACGCGAGCCCGAGGTTGACGCCGCGCTGGTAGAACAGCGCGTGCGCGATCGCGAGCGCGGCGAGCAGCAGGTAGTACACGGGAAAGATCCGCAGCGCGCGTTTCGCGAGGAACAGCGCGAGCGCGTGGCGGCGCGTCATGGTGCCGCACTCGACCGCCTGGCGGTTGCGATGCAGCTCGCCGACGATCAGGAATCCGCTGATGAGGAAAAACGTCCACACACCAAGCTTGCCGACGTCGACGGCAAGGACGTGGCCCTTGTGGGACAGGAAAACGAGGATGACGGCGAGGGCTCGCAGGCCGTCGAGTCCTTTGACGTATCGGGCTTCGCGCATGGAGGCATCCGGGCATTGAGCGAGGCCAGTATAGGTGCGCAAATATCGAACGTAATTCGCGTTCCGGCGTATACGTGAAGGCGTTTTTTGACGCTCGAGCGTCGATGAAGTCGGTCGCGCGCAACAAAACCTGCGGGAAACCCCGCGAAAACGCATAAAAGTACTGCACGAAGCGTCAAGGCGCTTGTAGAATCCGGCGTTGAAGCGCGCGCGTTGCACGCTTCGTGTATCCAACGACCACACCTGGTAGGAGAAACATGGCGACTTCCGCAAAAAAGGTGGCCAAGAAGGCTGCCGCACCGGCCACCAAGAAAGTGGCTGCAAAAAAGGCTGCGCCCGCGAAGAAAGTAGTAGCCAAGAAGGCTGTCGCGAAGGCAGCACCGGCTGCTCCGACGCCGCTGAAGGACAAGTTCACGAAGGCATCGCTCGCAACGCACATCGCTGAGCGCGCAGCTGTCGAAGTGAAGGCGGTCAAGGCAGTGCTCGCCGCACTCGAGAACGTCGTGCTGGGCTCGGTTCACAAGAAGGGCGCAGGCGAGTTCACGCTGCCGGGCCTGCTGAAGATCACGGCACAAGTCGTGCCGGCGAAGAAGAAGCGCTTCGGCAAGGATCCGTTCACGGGCGCAGAGCGCTGGTTCCCGGCGAAGCCGGCCAGCGTGCGCGTGAAGGCACGTGCGCTGAAGAAGCTGAAGGACGCGGCAGCGTAATGCCGCGCAACGACTGCCGAATACATGTCGGCAGCCGTTGCGGTGTCCTGCGATCCCCGTACGCGAAAGCGTCCGGGGATTTTTATTGCGCTGCGCAAATTGCGCGACAGCGATGTGCGGCACGATGCGCGATGCATCGCATGCCGCGCGATGCCGAACGGCAAACTGAAAATCGCATGCGCGGGGGCGTTGTTTCGCGGCCACCCGTTGCGTGCGCATCGCAACGCACGCCGGCGTGACTGAATTCATCCCGGACGCCATCGCCGCACAGGTCGCCGCCGCACGCGCCGCGATCGAACGGCATCTCGGCGCGACGCTGCAAGCGATCCACCTGTTCGGATCGGCGCTCGACGGCGGATTGAAGCCGCGCAGCGACATCGACTTGCTGGTGACGGTGACGGCACGGCCTGCCGAAACGGTGCGGCGTGCGCTGATGGACGATCTGCTCGCCGCATCGGCGCCGCCCGGGTGTGCCGATGGCGTGCGTGCGCTGGAGGTCACCGTCGTCGCGCACGATGACGTGGTGCCGTGGCGATATCCGGCGCGACGCGAGCTGCAATTCGGCGAATGGCTGCGCCGCGATCTCGAAGCCGGCATCGTCGAACCGCCGCTCGTCGATCACGATCTGGCCATCCTGCTGACGAAGGTGCGGCAGCACAGTGTTGTGCTGGTCGGGCCGCACGCTGCGTCGTTGTTCGATCCGGTGCCCGTACGCGATTTCGTCGTCGCGCTGCTCGCGACCGTCGCGCAGTGGGATGCCGAGCCGAACTGGCGCGGCGACGAGTGCAACGTGGTGCTCGCGCTCGCACGCATCTGGTACAGCGCGGCGACCGGCAGGATCGCGCCCAAGGACGTCGCCGCGGCATGGGTGCTGGAGCGCCTGCCGGACGAACACCGGCCGGTCGTGGCGGCTGCACGCGCTGCCTATCTCGGCGGCGAAGCGGGCGCGGCGATCCTGTCGGGCGAACCGCTTGCCGCGTTCATCGGCTACGCGCGGCGGGTCGTCGAGTCGATGCTGTCGGCGTAGCAGCTGGCGTCGCGAGGCGCGCCAGCGGTTTGCGGGCCGACCTGCCGCGGGTCGTGAACGCCTGCGATGCGAAGGCATGCGCAAACCGTCGATCCGGGCCCGTGCCGGCGACCCGGCGCGGCGTCACGCACGCGCAGCCCGACGCATTTCGTCAGCCTGCCGTGCCTGCAAAGGCCGCTTTCAGCGCGGCGTCGTCGAGCTTGATCATCTGCATCATCGCCGCGGCCACGCGCGTCGCCTTCACCGCGTCATGGTCGGTCATCATCGGAATGAGCGCTTCCGGAACGATCTGCCACGACACGCCGTAGCGGTCTCTCAGCCAGCCGCAGGCGTCGGCCGTGCCGCCGTTGTCGAGCAGCGCGTTCCAGTAGCGGTCGAGTTCCGCCTGGTCGGCGCAGCTGACCAGCAGCGAGATCGCGTGATTGAACGTGTCCGTGCGCGGGTGGCTCATCGCGAAGAACGGCTGTCCGAACAGCTCGAACTCGACCATCCGCGTGCCGTCGGTACCGGGCACCGCCGTGACGCGCACGATGCGCGAATCGGGAAAGATGCGGGCATAGAAGGCCGCTGCTTCTTCGGCTTCCGCCGCGTACCAGAGAAAAGGCGTGATCTTCTGAATCGTCATGGCGAATCTCCTGTCTCTACGGGTTTGGGGCAAACCATGTGCCGCCATCGATACGACGGACGACACCCGCCGAAATCGACACGTGGCGCAAACAATCGTCGCGCCGGGCGCGCGGGTGGCGCTGACAGTGCGGATGGTAGTCATCGCGACGGGAAATGGCGAGCTGCCCGGCGATCCGGAAACGGCTTCTCCGGCGCGTTGCAGCCGTCAGGTGCCGCTGCCGGCTGGCCGACGTACGTCGGGACCGGATTGTGCGCGGCGGCCCGTGCAGCGAATGCCGGCCTGTCTGCGGGAGACGGACGAAAAAAAGCCAGCCGCGGCCGAAACCGGGGCTGGCTTTCCAGGTCGGCGGCAAGGCGTCGGAGACGCCATGCACGCCGGAAACGTACTTCTTAGAACTTGTGGCGCAGGCCGAGTGCGACGAGCTCTTGCGACTTCGTGCCGGCGATGCCGTACGAGCCGATCGATGCTTGCGCTGCCGACGTCGTGCCGTCCGCGTTGAGCTGCGTGCCGCTTGCGTGCTGGTAAGCGCCGACCAGGTACACGTCCGTGCGCTTCGACAGCGAGTAGTCGCCGCCCAGCGAAACCTGATGGTACTTGGCGGTCGTGTTGCCGCTAGCCTTCGTGTACGAGTAGCCGAGGCCCAGCAGC
The DNA here is from genome assembly GCF_984667975.1 of Burkholderia pulmonis. NCBI lineage: Bacteria > Pseudomonadati > Pseudomonadota > Betaproteobacteria > Burkholderiales > Burkholderiaceae > Burkholderia > Burkholderia pulmonis. Next base: position 2,216,220 of record NZ_OZ480187.1, on the reverse strand, counting down.
AGCGGCGGCGTGGCCTGGTACGTCACGAACGCGCGGCCCGTGTTGTACTTCTCGGTCGAGCCGAAGCCCGACGATGCGTCCGGCTTGTACTGCGAGTTGCTGTAGCCGAGGCCGAACGTCACCGGGCCGAATGCGTACTGGCCGGCGACTTGCGCGATGCCGATCGACTTCGCCGACACGTAACCCGCGTTGATCGGGCCGTCGACGATGTTGTCGGACGTCGTCGACGTCCAGTTGTTGCGCACGCCGGCAGCCGGCGTCGGGTTGTTCGCGTAGAAATACCCGCCGGCGATGCCGATCGGGCCGTTGTTGTAGGCCGCTGCGACCGACCAGGTCTGGCCTGCGCCCGTCTTGCCTGCAACGCCGCCCAGGGCGTACATGCCTTCGACCTGGAAGCCTGCCCAGACCGGCGACGTGTACTTGATCGCGTTGCTGACGCGCAGGCTGTTGTCGTTGTTGTCGACGTCACCCGGCGTGGCGAACACGCTGCCGAAATAGTTGTCTGCCGTGACTGCCTGGACCAGGTCGACGAGCGGGTCGTACTGGCGACCCAGCGTCAGCGTACCGTACTGGTTGCTTTGCAGGCCGACGAATGCCTGGCGGCCGAACATGCGGCCACCTTGGCCCAGCGAGCCCGTACCCGAGTTGAAGCCGTTTTCCAACTGGAAGATTGCCTTCAGGCCGCCACCGAGGTCTTCTGCACCCTTCAGGCCGAAGCGGCTGCCTTGCAGGTTGCCGCTACCCATCGACCACGAATTGTTGGCTTGACCGGCGTTACCGTGAACATAGGTGATCGACGTGTCGATCACGCCGTACAGCGTCACGCTCGATTGAGCCTGAGCGGCGCCGGCGGCGCCCAGCAGGGCGAGCGAGAGGGCCGAGAGAGCATATTTCTTCATCGTTGAGTTTCTCCACGCAAGTGATTCATCGTTATTTGTTGCGGATTGGAGAATAGCTCAGTGCCATACACGCAAGAAAGCTTAAAAAATAAAGTGTCTCGAAAAGGTAACAGCGTTAAAAATCCTATATATATCAAGCACATCAGCAACTATTTCCATTTATGAAACAGTTGACAATTGTTGCGGCGCGATTGTTTCGGTGGGTGGTTCGCGTCGAGACATTCCCCCTGTTTCGGCCCGTTGCAGCAGGGAAACGAGGGCATGCAAACGTTTGCTGTTGCAGATGCGAGCGCGCCGGCGTGTAAAGAGCGCGTCAACGCCGCGCGAATGCGCGGCGGACGGCGGGGTTGCCGAGGAGCGGGCAGGTGTGCCGGGCATGCGCAAGCGCGATGCGCAGCCGTTTTGCTGCGGGCGCGCGACTCAGTCGTGCGTACGGTCGTCGGTGCGACCGGTTTGAACGGATGCAGCCGGGACGATGCCGGCAGGCTGGTGCGCGTTGCCGCGAGCCGCCGCGAATTCCGCGCCGAGCAGCAGCACGATCGCGGAGAAGTACAGCCACATCAGCAGGACCGCGAACGATCCGGCCGCGCCGAACGCGCTCGCGGTGCCTGCGTGCGCGAGGTACAGCGCGAACAGCTTCTTGCCGCCGGAGAACAGGATCGCGGACACGACGCCGCCGACCGCGGCGTCGCGCCACGCGACGCGCGCGTCGGGCAGGAACTTCATCAGCGACGCGAACGCGGCCGCGAGCACCGCGACGCCGACGAAGAACTGCACGAGGTTCGTGACGATCACGTACGGCGAATTGCCGAGCAGCCAGGTGCCGACGAACGTGATCGCGGTGTCGAGCACGAGCGACACGATCAGCAGGAACGCGACGCCGAGCACGAGCCCGAACGAGATCAGCCGCACGCGCACGAGCCCGAGCATGCTCGACCAGCGGTTCTCGGTGGCCGGCCAGATCACGCTGAGCGCGGCGCTGAGCGACGCGAACGTGGCCGACGCGCCGACCGCGAGCGCGGCGAACGAGATCAGCGTGGCAAGCCCGCCGCGTTCACCCGCGCGATGCGCGTTCTGCACGATCGTCTGGATGCTGGCCGCCGCATCGTCGCCGATCAGCTGGTGCGCCTGCTCGAATACCTGGCCGCGCGCGGCATCGTCGCCGTAGAACCAGCCGGCCACCGCGATCACCATCACGAGCATCGGCGCGAGCGAGAACGCGGAGAAAAACGCGATGCCCGCGGCCATCGCGGAGCAGCGGTCGGACGAGAAGCGTTTGAACGCGGTGAGGGCCCAGTTGGCCTGTCGCTGGGCAAGCCGGGTTGCTTCGGAAGTGATCTGTCGTTTCATGACGGTTCGGTTGCGCGCGGAACGCGGATCATCGTTGGTAATCAGACAATTCAGTATTGATCCGAGGAATCGATCAGAGTTGCGTGAACTGTCTATAATTCCTTTCAGTTTCACCCCACCCCACAATAACGCCGAGACCGCCATGCTACAAATGTCCCGGCGCCAGTTCCTGAAGGTGACGGCCACGTCGCTTGCCGGATCGAGTCTTGCCCTGATGGGCTTTTCTCCGTCCGAAGCGCTTGCCGCAGTCCGACAGTACAAGCTGGCGCGCACAGTCGAAACGCGCAACACCTGTCCTTACTGTTCAGTGGGTTGCGGCATCCTGATGTACAGCCTCGGAGACGGCGCGAAAAATGCGCAGCCGAGCATCATCCACATCGAAGGCGATCCCGACCATCCCGTCAATCGCGGCACGCTGTGCCCGAAGGGCGCGAGCCTGATCGACTTCATCCACAGCCCGAACCGCCTGACGCACCCCGAGTATCGCGCGCCCGGCTCGGACAAGTGGGAACCGATCTCGTGGAATGACGCGCTCGACCGCATCGCGAAGCTGATGAAGGCCGACCGCGACGCGAACTTCGTCGAGACGGCCGACGACGGCTCGAAGGTCAACCGCTGGCTCACGACCGGCATGCTGGCCGCATCGGCGGGCAGCAACGAGGTCGGCTACCTGACGCACAAGGCTGTCCGCAGCCTCGGAATGCTCGCATTCGACAATCAGGCGCGTGTCTGACATGGCCCGACGGTGGCAGGTCTTGCCCCGACGTTTGGCCGTGGAGCGATGACGAACCATTGGGTCGACATCAAGAACGCGGACGTGATTCTCGTGATGGGCGGCAATGCAGCCGAGGCCCATCCGTGCGGTTTCAAGTGGGTAACGGAGGCGAAGGCGCACCGCAAGGCGCGGCTGATCGTCGTCGACCCGCGCTTCACGCGTACGGCCTCGGTGGCCGATTACTACGCGCCGATCCGCACCGGCACCGACATCGTCTTCCTGGGCGGCGTCATCAACTATCTGCTGACGAACGACAAGATCCAGCACGAGTACGTGAAGAACTACACGGACTTCTCGTTCATCGTGCGCGAGGATTTCGCGTTCAACGACGGCATCTATTCCGGCTATGACGCGGAGAAACACGCGTATCCGGACAAATCGAGCTGGGACTACGAGCGCGGCGACGACGGCTTCGTGAAGGTCGACCCGACGCTGCAGCATCCGCGTTGCGTGTACAACCTGCTCAAGCAGCATTACGCGCGCTATACGCAGGACATGGTCCAGCAGGTCTGCGGCACGCCGAAGGAGAAATTCCTGAAGGTGTGCGAGATGCTCGCGACGACGGCCGTTCCCGGCCGCGCCGGCACCGTGCTGTACGCGCTCGGCTGGACCCACCACTCGATCGGCGCGCAGATCATCCGCACCGGCGCGATGGTGCAGTTGCTGCTCGGCAACATCGGCATCGCCGGCGGCGGGATGAACGCGCTGCGCGGCCACTCGAACATCCAGGGGCTGACCGACCTCGGGCTGATGTCGAACCTGCTGCCGGGCTACATGACGCTGCCGATGCAGTCCGAGCAGGATTTCGACGGCTACATCAAGAAGCGCGTGCAGCTGCCGCTGCGGCCGAACCAGTTGAGCTACTGGAAGAACTACAAGGCCTTCCACGTCAGCTTCATGAAGTCCTGGTGGGGCGATGCGGCGACCGCCGAGAACAACTGGGGCTACGACTACCTGCCGAAGCTGGACAAGCAGTACGACCTGCTGCAGGTGATCGAGCTGATGAATGCCGGCAAGATGAACGGCTACATCTGCCAGGGCTTCAACCCGCTCGCGGCGGCGCCGTCGAAGGTGAAGACGGCGGCCGGCCTCGCGAAGCTGAAGTGGCTCGTGATCATGGATCCGCTCGCGACCGAGACGTCCGAGTTCTGGAAGCATCACGGCGACTACAACGACGTCGATGCGTCGAAGATCCAGACCGAGGTGTTCCGCCTGCCGACCACCTGCTTCGCGGAGGAAAACGGCTCGCTCGTGAGTTCGAGCCGCGTGCTGCAGTGGCACTGGAAGGGCGCGGAGCCGCCGGGAGAGGCGAAGAGCGACCTCGAGATCATGTCGGGCCTGTTCCTGCGCATGCGCAAGATGTACCAGACGGACGGCGGCAAGTATCCGGACCCGATCGTGAACCTCACGTGGCCGTATGCGAACCCGGAAAGCCCGACGCCCGAAGAGCTTGCGATGGAGTTCAACGGCCGTGCGCTCGCCGATCTGCCCGACCCGAAGGATCCGGCCAAAACGCTCGTGAAGAAGGGCGAGCAGCTCGCCGCGTTCGCGCAGCTGAAGGACGACGGCACGACCGCGAGCGGCTGCTGGATCTTCTGCGGCGCGTGGACGCAGGCCGGCAACCAGATGGGGCGGCGCGACAATTCCGACCCGACCGGCATCGGCCAGACGCTGAACTGGGCGTGGGCGTGGCCGGCGAACCGGCGGATCCTGTACAACCGCGCGTCGTGCGACGTCGCCGGCAAGCCGTTCGACCCGACCCGCAAGCTGGTCGGCTGGAACGGCAGCGCGTGGAAGGGCGTCGACGTGCCGGATTTCAAGGTGGACGAACCGCCCGAAAACGGGATGGGGCCGTTCATCATGAACCCGGAAGGCGTCGCGCGCTTCTTCGCCCGCGCGGGGCTGAACGAAGGCCCGTTCCCCGAGCACTACGAGCCGTTCGAGACGCCGCTCGACGCGAACCCGCTGCACCCGAACAACCCGCAGGCGCTGAACAACCCGGCCGCCCGCGTGTTCCCGGACGACCGTGCGTCGTTCGGCAAGGTGGCGGATTTCCCGCACGTGGCAACCACGTACCGGCTGACCGAGCACTTCCACTACTGGACCAAGCATGCGCGGCTGAATTCGATCATCCAGCCCGAGCAATTCGTCGAGATCGGCGAAGACCTCGCGAAGGAAGTCGGCGTTGCGCATGGCGAACGTGTGAAGGTGTCGTCCAAGCGCGGCTACATCATCGCGGTCGCCCTCGTCACGAAGCGGATCAAGCCGCTGACGGTCGACGGCAAGAAGGTCCAGACGGTCGGCGTCCCGTTGCACTGGGGCTTCAAGGGGCTGACGAAGCCCGGCTATCTCGCCAATACCCTGACTCCGTCCGTGGGTGACGGCAACTCCTATACACCGGAATTCAAGTCGTTCCTGGTGAAGGTCGAAAAGGCGTAAGGGGAACGAGATGGCATTGCAATCGCTGGATATCAAGCGCGTCTCGGCCACCACGACGCCACCGCCCACGGTGCGCGAACCGGTGACCGGGAGTGTCGCGAAGCTGATCGACGTATCGAAGTGCATCGGCTGCAAGGCATGCCAGACGGCATGCATGGAGTGGAACGACCTGCGTGACGAGGTCGGCACCAACGTCGGCGTGTACGACAACCCGGCCGACCTGACCGAACATTCGTGGACGGTCATGCGGTTCTCCGAATACGAGAACCCGGCGGGCGACCTCGAGTGGCTGATCCGCAAGGACGGCTGCATGCATTGCGAGGATCCGGGCTGCCTGAAGGCGTGTCCGTCGCCGGGCGCGATCGTGCAGTACAACAACGGGATCGTCGACTTCCACGAGGAGAACTGCATCGGTTGCGGCTACTGCGTGACCGGTTGCCCGTTCAACGTTCCGCGGATCTCGAAGAAGGATCATCGCGCGTACAAGTGCACGCTCTGTTCCGACCGCGTCGCGGTCGGGCAGGAACCGGCCTGCGTGAAGACCTGCCCGACGGGCGCGATCGTGTTCGGCACCAAGGAGGACATGAAGCAGCACGCGGCCGAGCGGATCGAGGACCTGAAGGAGCGCGGCTTCGAGCACGCGGGGCTGTACGACCCGCAGGGCGTCGGCGGCACGCACGTGATGTACGTGCTGCACCACGCGGACAAACCGTCGCTGTACCACGGGCTGCCCGACAACCCGTCGATCAGCCCGATGGTGAAGCTGTGGAAGGGCATCGCGAAACCGCTCGCGGTTGCCGGCATCGCGCTGACCGCGCTTGCCGGGTTCTTCCACTACGTCCGCGTCGGCCCGAACGAGGTGAGCGAAGAAGAGGAATCGGCCGCGCGCGACGAGGCGCGACGCATCAAGGAGGACGCGAAATGAACCACGACGACCCCAACCTGATCGTCCGCTACTCGGCGAACGAGCGCACGAACCACTGGATCACCGCGATCACGTTCGTGCTGCTCGCGCTGTCCGGGCTCGCGCTGTTCCATCCGTCGATGTTCTGGCTGACCGCGCTGTTCGGCGGCGGCCAGTGGACGCGGATCCTGCATCCGTTCGTCGGCCTCGTGATGTTCGTGTCGTTCGCGATCCTGGTCGTGCGCTTCTGGCACCACAACGCGCTCGACGCGGACGATCGCCAGTGGCTGAAGCAGATCGGCGACGTGCTGACCAACCAGGAAGACAAGCTGCCGCCCGTCGGGCGCTATAACGCCGGGCAGAAGCTGCTATTCTTTACGTTGGTGGCGTGCCTGCTGCTGCTCCTGTTGTCGGGAGTCGTGATCTGGCGGCGCTACTTCTCGTTCTACTTCCCGATCGGGGTGATCCGCGCGGCCGCTGTCGTGCATGCCGTGGCGGCCTTCGTGCTGATCGCGAGCATCATCGTGCACATTTACGCGGCGTTGTGGGTGAAGGGCTCGATCGGCGCGATGGTGCGTGGCACCGTCACGCTGGGCTGGGCCCGCAAGCATCACCCGAAGTGGTTCCGTGAAAGCGTGAAATAACGCACCGGAGCGGGGCGGCTCGCCGTTTGCGGCGGGCCGCCCCGTCAGCCGTCGGAACCGACTGAAAGCGCCGACCTGTCGGCGCTTGTTTTTTTGGAAGACATATTTGTGACACAACGCATTCTCGAACCGACCGAGATCTCGGCACTCGATCATTCGGCCATTCCGCGCTTTCGCCTGCCGGAGCGCACGACCGCGTTCGCGGCGCGCGCCGCGCGGCTGCGCAAGCTGGCCGACCTGAACCCGATCAGCGGCTACCTGCGGCTGATGGCCACCGTCGCCGACGCGCAGCACGCGACGCTGCAGACGCTGGACCTGCCGCTGCCGTCGAAGGAAGCGATCGCGCGTGCGCAGCAGCATTCGATGCCGCTCGTACCGGCGCTCGACGGCGAGCGCGATGCGCGCTGGCGCGCCGTGCTGTACGAACTGCTCGACCGTGTCGACGGCGCGGGGCTCGTCAACCCGCAGCTCGCGAAACTGCTCGACCGGCTGCGCCTGATGGCACCGGCCGAACTCGACGCGCAGGCCGACGCGATCCTCGCGCTGCGCTTCGCCGAGGTCGACCCGGCCACCGCGCCGTTCCTGATGGCGGCGCTGCAGGTGGTCTGGACGGACCTCGCGAGCCGCGTGACGCCGGCCGATGTCCCGTATCTCGACCAGCCGGGGCTGTGCCCCGTATGCGGCACGCATCCGGTCGCGAGCGTCGTGCGGGTCGGCGGCCAGTACCAGGGCTACCGTTTCCTGCAGTGCGGGCTGTGCACGACCGAGTGGCACATGGTGCGTACGAAGTGCTCGCACTGCGATTCGACGAAGGGCATCGCGTATCACGGGATCGAGGGCGGCAGCGAGGCCATCAAGGCCGAATCGTGCGACGAGTGCAAGACCTATCGCAAGATCGGCTATCAGGACAAGGACTACGAGTTCGAGCCGCTGGCGGACGATCTCGCGAGTCTCACGCTCGACCTGTTGATGAACGAGGCCGGCTACCAGCGCAGTTCGCCGAATCCGCTGCTGTGGCCGGACGTCTCGCGGGAAGCGGACTGACGGCACGAGGCCGGGGGCGGCGCGCGAGCGCCGGCGCCGGCCGACTGCGAAGCATGAGACTGGAGCCACCACCACGTGACCGAACCGGGTGTGAATGAATTGAATGCGGTGTTGGCGCGCGTGCCCTCCGTCGAGCGCGTGCTGTCGTCGGCGCCGCTGCAACCGCTGATCGCGGACTATGGCCGCACGCGCGTGCTGAATGCCGTGCGTGCCGAGCTGGAACGCTGGCGTGCCGCCGCGCAGCACGATCCGGCAGCGGCCGAACCGCTCGACGAGCCGCGCATCGCCGCAGCCGTCTCGCGCACGCTGGCCGCGCAGAGCACGGGCGCCGTGCGCGCCGTGTTCAACCTGACCGGCACCGTGCTGCACACGAACCTCGGGCGCGCGCTGCTGCCCGACGAAGCGGTGCGCGCGGTGGTCGATGCGCTCACGCAGCCCGTCAACCTCGAATTCGATCTCGCGACGGGCCGCCGCGGCGACCGCGACGACCTGATCGACGATCTGCTGTGCGAACTGACGGGCGCGGAAGCCGCGACCGTCGTCAACAACAACGCGGCGGCCGTGCTGCTGACGCTGTCGGCGCTCGCGACGAAGCGGGAAGTCGTCGTGTCGCGCGGCGAACTGGTCGAGATCGGCGGCGCGTTCCGCATTCCCGACATCATGAGCCGCGCCGGTGCGAAGCTGCGCGAGATCGGCACGACCAACCGCACCCATCTGCACGACTATGCGGACGCGATCGGCCCGCGCACGGCGCTGCTGATGAAGGTGCACTGCAGCAACTACGCGATCAGCGGCTTCACGAAGGAGGTGACGCTTGCCGAACTCGCGCCGCTCGCGCGCGAGCACGGGTTGCCGGTCGCCGTCGATCTCGGCAGCGGCACGCTCGCCGACCTGACGCAATGGGGGCTGCCGCACGAGACGACCGTGCAGGAAACCGTTGCCGCCGGCGCAAACGTTGTCACGTTCAGCGGCGACAAGCTGCTCGGCGGGCCGCAGGCCGGCCTGATCGTCGGCGATCGCGCGCTGGTCGCGAAGATCAAGAAACATCCGCTCAAGCGCGCGCTGCGCGTCGGCAAGCTGACGCTGGCGGCGCTCGAGCCCGTGCTGCGCCTGTACCAGTCGCCGGAATTCCTGCGCGACCGGCTCACGACGCTGCGCCTGCTGACGCGCCCGCAGCGCGAGATCGCCGAAGCGGCCGACCGCATGCGGCCGGCGTTGCAGGCCGCGCTCGGCAGCGGTTTCGACGTGACGGTCGAGCCGATGTTCAGCCAGATCGGCAGCGGTGCGCTGCCGGTCGACCAGCTGCCGAGCGCCGGGCTCGTCGTGCGCACGGTGGACGGCAAGCGCAGTGGCCGCGCGCTCGCGCAGCTCGAGAAACGGCTGCGCGAATGGCCGCGGCCGGTAATCGGCCGCGTGGCCGACAATGCGCTGCGGCTCGACCTGCGCTGCCTCGAGGCGGCCGACGAAGCGGCGTTCGTCGCGCAGTGCGTGCCGCCGGCAGGGCCTGCTGCATGATCGTCGGCACCGCAGGACATATCGACCATGGCAAGACGACGCTTGCGCGCGCGCTGACGGGCGTCGATACCGATCGTCTGAAGGAGGAGAAGGCGCGCGGCATCTCGATCGAACTCGGTTACGCGTATACGCCGCTCGACAACGGCGACGTGCTCGGCCTGATCGACGTGCCGGGCCACGAGAAGCTGATTCATACGATGGCGGCCGGCGCGTGCGGGATCGACTTCGCGCTGCTCGTGATTGCGGCCGACGACGGCGTGATGCCGCAGACGCGCGAGCATCTCGCGATCCTGCAACTGCTTGGCGTCACGCATGGCGCCGTCGCGCTGACGAAATGCGATCGCGTCGACGCCGCGCGCGTCGCCGAGGTGCGCGACGAGATCGCCGCGTGGCTGCACGACTCGACGCTGGCCGGCGTGCCGCTCTTCGAAACGCGTGCGACGGCCGCGGACGATCCGGGCGTCGCGGCGTTGAAGCGCCACCTGGCCGACGCGGCGATCGCGTGGCGTGCGCGCCGCGACGACGGATTGTTCCGGCTCGCGGTCGATCGCGTATTTACGCTTGCCGGGCAGGGTACGGTCGTCACGGGCACCGCGTTCGCGGGCCGCGTCGCGACGGGCGGCACGCTGGCGATCGTCCGCACGGGCGATACGGCGCGCGTGCGCAGCATCCATGCGCAGAACCGGCCGGTCGAGGCCGGCCGCGCGGGCGAGCGCTGCGCGCTGAATCTCGCCGGCGTCGACAAGGCCGATATCGAGCGCGGCGACACGGTTGCCGACGCGCGGCTCGTCGCGGCGTCGCCGCGGCTTGACGTCGAGCTGACGCTGCTTGCGGACGCGGGGCTGACGCTGACGCACTGGGCGCCGCTGCATGTGCATCTCGGCACGCTGCATCGCGTCGCACACGTGGCGCTGCTCGACGGCGACACGCTCGCGGCGGGCCAGCGGATGCGCGTGCAACTGGTGTTCGACGAGCCGGTGTTCGCGCTGCCGGGCGACCGGTTCATCGTCCGCAATCCGCAGGCGACGCGTACCGTCGGCGGCGGCCGCGTGCTCGATCCGTTCGGGCCGGCACGCAAGCGCCGCACGCCCGCGCGCCGCGCGTGGCTCGATGCACTGGCCGCGTGGCTCGACGAAGGGCGTCTCGATGCGCTGCTCGCACAGGCGCCGCTCGGCCTTCCTCGTGCGACGCTCACGCATCTGACGGGTTTCGCGCCGGATGCGCTGGCGTTGCCGGACGACGCGCTGGCGATCGGGCAACGCGATGCCGCGTCGAACGACGGCGCGGTGATTTCGCATGCGCACTGGCGCGCGCTGCAGACGCGGGCGATCGATACGCTGCGGGTGTACCACGAACGCATGCCGGACGAGCAGGGGCTCGATGCCGCACGCCTGCGGCGTATGGCTGCGCCGCTCGCGGGCGATGCGCTGTGGCGTGCGCTCGTCGATGCGCTGGTGACGGGCGGCGAAGTGGCACGCAGCGGGCCGTGGCTGCATCTGCCGTCGCATTCGGTGAGCCTCGAGCCGCGCGAGGAAGCGCTGGCGCAGCAACTGCTGCCGCTGATCCACGCCGGGCGTTTCGATCCGCCGTGGGTGCGCGACCTGGCCCGCGACACGGGGGCGGCAGAGGACGCGGTGCGCACGCTGTTGCGCAAGCTTGCGCGGCGCGGTGACGTGCACCAGGTCGTGCGCGACCTGTTCTATCACGCGGACGTTGCACGCGAACTCGCGGAACTGGTCGCGCATCTCGCGCCGTCGCGCGGCGGCGGGCTCGACGCCGCGACGTTCCGCGATGCAACGGGGCTCGGCCGCAAGCGTGCGATCCAGATTCTCGAGTTCTTCGACCGGGTTGGGTATACTCGCTTCCACCGCGATCTTCACTACCTGCGGCCTGACAGCGGTTGGGTGGGTATTCAGGCGTAGGCGCTCGTTGTTCTTTGGGTTCTTTTCTCCACGGAAGGCATTCGTATCCGGTGGTACGGCCGGACTTCAAATCCGGTTGGGGGTGTCAGACACTCCCGGGTCGGTTCGACTCCGGCTGCCTTCCGCCATCCCGTTTTCTCGCGGTTCGACCTGCTTTGACCCGCGCGCTTGCGTCGAAGGCCGGTGCTGCGCAACGGTCGCGACCAGGCAAACTTGATGGGGAAAAGTACTGAAAGTTTCCGAATTATTTCCCGGCTATAGTGGAATCACTGAAGGTAGATGCGGCGCATGGTGCCGATACCGTTCAGGTAATGACCGTAGACGGGTGCTGTATGAAAAATAAAATCGAAAAGACCGCCGGACCGATCTGGGGCGTGGCAGCAGGATTGCTTCTCGCTGTCGCAGGATTGAGTCTCGGCCTCTTCCCGAAGTCCCTGCACAGCTCGGGAAGCGCAAACGACTTCATGGCGTCCGGCGTGGCGATGCTGGGCATCTTCCTCGTCGTCTACTCCACGCACGAGTTGCGCAGAAAGCGCATGCACTGAGCGTTCGCGCGCTACCGATCCAGGAACTCGACCCGGGCCGGCCGACGGCTCAGGCGTGTGCTCGCCGTCGATGCGTCACGCCTTGCGGATCTCGTGGTTGTAGACGAGTTCGACGATGCGTTTCGTCGGAATGCTGGCGCGCAATTCGTCGACGCTGTCGACCGGAAACCACTTGCATTTCTCGATCTCGTTGTCCGCTTGCGGCGTCTGGTCCAGGCCAACTTCCGCGAAGAACACGTGATGGATCTTTGCGAGCCCGGTGAACTGCATCGAGTACACGAGATTCTGGCCGGTCATGCCGGTTTCTTCGCACAACTCGCGATGCGCGGCTTCGAGCGGTGCTTCCCCGCGCTTGATCGTGCCGCCGGGAAGGGCCCAGCGCGACGCTGCGCGCGCAACGAGCAACACTTGCCCGTCGCGGTAGCAGACGACGGTCGCGCGCTCCTTGACGGGGGCGACGATCGTTTCGGGGGAATGGTTGGACGCGGGTGCCTGGGACATGAAGGCATTCTAACCAGCGCGCATCGATCGGCCAAGACGGCATGACCCGATTTGACGATCGATCGCGCCGGCGTGAGGTCGACCTTTCCAGGGCGGGCGTGAGACCGGGCGTCGATCGTGTTGTCCGCGCGAACGCCCGATGTGGCTTCGCATGACGAACGACGCAGCCGCGTCGTCATGCGGTGCAACCCGCGTTTTCCTTTACTTCTTTTCCGGCAGGAACCAGTTCATCACGAGCGCGCAGATGCCGCCCGTTGCCACGCCCGACTCGAGCACGTTCTTCAGCGCGTGCGGGAGGCTGTTGAGGATGTCCGGCACCTGCGACACGCCGAGGCCGAGCGCCAGCGACACAGCGATGATCAGCAGCGCGCGACGGTCGAGCTGGACGCCCGCGAGGATGTTGATGCCCGAGGCGGCCACCGCGCCGAACATCACCATCGCCGCCCCGCCGAGCACGGGTTCCGGCACGGCCTGCAGCACGCCGGCGACGACCGGGAACAGGCCGAGCACCACCAGCATCCCCGCGATCCAGATGCCGACGTAGCGGCTCGCGACACCGGTGATCTGGATCACGCCGTTGTTCTGCGCGAACACCGAGCTCGGGAACGTGTTGAACACGCCGGCCAGCAGCGAGTTCGCGCCGTTGACGAGCACGCCGCCCTTGATCCGTTGCATCCACACCGGCCCTTCGACCGGCTCGTTCGAGATCTTGCTGGTGGCCGTGACGTCGCCGATCGCCTCGAGCGACGTGACGAGGTAGATGATCAGCATCGGCACGAACAGCGACCACGAGAAGCCGATACCGAAGTGCAGCGGCGTCGGCACCTGGAACAGCGCGGCCTGGTGCATGCCCGTGAAGTCGAGGCGGCCGAGGAACGCGGCCGCGAGGTAGCCGATCACGAGCGCGATGACGAGCGCAGTGCTGCGCACCCAGACGACGGGCACGCGGTTCAGCAGGATGATCGTGCCGAGCACGAGCCCCGACAGCGTGAGGTTCTCCGCGCTCGCGAACGTGCCCTTGGCCATCGCACCATAGCCGCCGCCCATGCTGATCAGGCCGACCTTGATCAGCGTGAGGCCGATCAGCAGCACGACGATGCCGGTGACGAGCGGCGTGATCAGGCGCTTCACGAACGGCAGGATGCGCGACACGGCCATCTCGACGAACGACCCTGCGATCACGACGCCGAAGATCGCGGCCATCACGGTCTCGACCGGCGTGCCTTGCTTGACCATCAGGCTGCCGCCGGCGATCAGCGGGCCGACGAAGTTGAAGCTGGTGCCCTGGACGATCAGCAGGCCGGCGCCGAGCGGGCCGAAGCGCTTGCACTGGACGAAAGTGGCGATGCCGGAAATCACCAGCGACATCGACACGATCAGGGTCGTATCGCGGCTGGACACGCCCAGCGCCTGGCAGATCAGCAGGCCGGGCGTGACGATCGGCACGATGATCGCCAGCAGGTGCTGGAGCGCGGCGACGAAGGCGACCATCGGCGCCGGCCGGTCGTTCGGGCCGTAGACGAGGTCGCGGGCCGATTCGGCGGCATCGGCGCCGGGGGAGGCGGGTTGGGCGGAGGAGGCGGGTTGCATGGCGAGCGGGCCGGACAAGGTGGAAAGTGCGGCATTTTAGCCGAAGGGCCCGCCGGCGCCGCCGGCACGCGCTGCAATAACGGGGATTCGCTGCGCCGACGCCGCGTGCTCAGTTCCCGGAAGACAGATATTGCTGCGGAGCCTGGCCGAACAGACGCCGGAACATCACGGTAAACGCGCTCGGCGTGCTGTAGCCGAGATCGAGCGCGACGGCCGCGACGCTCGCGCCGTGCGCGAGCCGCGTCATCGCCTCGGCCGCGCGCATGTGCTGCCGCCAGTGGCCGAAGCTCATGCCCGTCTCGTCGCGGAAATGCCGCGCGAGCGTGCGGCTGCTCGTGCCGATCTCGTCGGCCCAGCGATCGAGCGTGTAGTCGTTCGCCGGGTCCGTCATCATGTGCTCGCAGATCGCGAGCAGGCGCGGATCGCGCGGCAGCGGCAACCCGCCTTCGCCGAGCGGCGGCGCTTCTTCCAGCAGTTTGAGCAGCAGCGGCACCGACAGCGCGGTGCTGCCGTCGGGCGGGTAGTCGTAGCCGTCGCGCAGCATGTTCGTGACGAGCTCGCGGATCAGCGAGTCGATCGCGATCACGCGGCCGGTCGGCCAGCGCCACGGCGTGACGTCCGGCTCGACGCTGACCGTGCACAGCGTGAGGCGTCCCACCGCATGCAGCTCGTGGTCGATGTTCGGCGGCAGCCACACGCCGCGCGACGGCGGCAGCGTCCACGTGCGGTTTGGCGTCAGCACGCGCACGACGCCCTTCAGCGCAAGGATCACGTGGCCGAATTCGTGCTGGTGCCAGGGCTCGTGCTGGCCGTTCTCGTACGCGATGGCGCGCACGATCACGGGGCGCGGCAGGCGCCGCCGTTCATGCGGATAGCGGTTGAGCAGGAATTCCTTCATCCGGGATCTGGGTCGGTGGGTGCAGGCTGTTCAGCACCGGACAGAATTTGGCCGAAACTGAACATTTGTTGTCTACCTGCGAAATAAGGTAGCCGCTATGCTTGCCGGGTGTCAATTGAATGAAAACGATAATGCGACTACAAATAGTAATGAGTCGCATTAAATTTTACGTGAATCGGCGACAGCCATACGCAAGGGCGACTGGGATGAGGTTCGGGGAAATGGGGAGGCCGGTGAAGCTGGGCATCGCGGCGACGCTGCTCGGCGGGACGGTGTTGCGGGCGAGCGCGGCGGATGACGGGGCGCCGCCGGTATCGGCGCAGGGCGGCACGCTGCCGGCCGTGGAGGTGCGGGCGCCGTCGATGCAGGACCCGGCGGGGCCGGGTGTCGGATACGTCGCGACCCGCTCGACGACGGGGACGAAGACGGACTCGGACCGGCTCACGCAGCCGCAGAGCGTGTCGGTCGTGACGCGCGGCCAGATGGACGATCTCGGCGTGCAGACCGTCGACCAGGCGTTGCGCTATACGCCCGGCGTCTATTCCCAGGACGGCACGGACATCCGCTTCGACCAGTTGTCGGGGCGCGGCTTCTCGCTCGATTCGTATCTCGACGGCCTGCATCTGTACCAGTCGCCGCGCTTCGCGACGCCGCGCATCGATCCGTATTTCCTCGAGCGGATGGAAGTGCTGCACGGGCCTGCCTCGGTGCTGTACGGGCAGGGCAGCCCGGGCGGCCTCGTCAATTACGTGAGCAAGTTGCCGACTGCCGAGCCGTATCACGAGGTGATGCTGCAGGCCGGCAATCACGACAACTACCAGCTCGGCTTCGATTTCAGCGGCCCGGTCGACAAGGCGGGCACGGTGTCGTATCGCGTGGTCGGCCTCGGGCGCACGGCCGACACGCAGGTCAGCCAGATCAAGGACCAGCGGATCGCGATCGCGCCGTCGGTCACGCTGCGTCCGGACCGCGACACGACCTTCACGCTGCAGGGCGGTTACCAGCGCGACCCGAACGGCGGCCTGTTCAACCCGGTGCCCGCGAGCGGCACGCTGTTCGCTAACCCGAACGGGCGGCTCGGCCCCGACCGTTACTTCGGCGATCCCGACCGGGACGGCATGCATCGCACGCAATACTGGTTCGGCTACCAGTTCGACCACGCATTCAACGATCGCTTCAGCGTGTCGCAGACGCTGCGCTATCTGCATATCGACCAGCACTATTACCAGACGTCGGTGACGAGCCCGTTCGCCGCCGACGGCAAGACGGTCGCGATGTGGGGCAACGTCGACAACGAGCACTACACGCAGTTCGAGGTCGACACGCATGCGCAGGCGCGCTTCTCGACGGGCCCGGTCGAGCACACGGCGCTGTTCGGCGTCGACTACCAGCGCTCGATGCTCGGCGACAACGAGGGCAACGCGGTGGTCGGCACGGTCAACCTGTTCCAGCCGAACTATGCGGCGCTGGCGACCCAGCCGGTCAACACGCGGCTCGACTATGCGCTCAGCACGTTCGGGATTTATGCGCAGGACGAAGCGCGCTACCGGAACTGGGTGCTCACGCTCGGCGTGCGCCAGGACTGGGCCGGCGGCAACCAGCAGACGACGTCGATCGCGACCGGGGCCGGCACGCTCTATCACTCGAACGATCACGCGTTCACATGGCGTGCGGGGCTCGCGTACCGCTTCGACAACGGGATCGCCCCGTACGTCAGCTACGCCCGCTCGTTCCAGCCGCTGCTCGGCGCGGCCTTCGGCGGCGTGCCGTTCTCGCCGACGAAGGGGAAGCAGCTCGAAGCCGGTGTGCGCTACCAGCCGAAGGGGTTCGACGGGTTCTTCTCGGTCGCGGCGTTCACGCTCACGCAGGACAACGTGCAGGTGACCGATCCCGTCCATCCGCAGTTCGCGATCCAGACGGGGCAGGTCCGCTCGCGCGGCATCGAGGCCGAGGCGCACGCGAACGTCACGCCGAACCTGAAGCTGATCGTGTCGTACTCGTACCTGAACCAGTCGGTGACCGAAAGCACGATGGCGAACCTCGGCAAGCGGCCGACGATCGCGCCGCGCCACACGGCGGCGGCATGGGCCGACTATACGTTCCTGGCCGGGCCGCTGCGCCACTTCGGCATCGGCTCCGGCGTGCGGTACACGAGCAGTTCGGCGGGCGACAACGGGAACACGTTCGACGTGCCGGCGCGCGTGCTGGTCGATCTGGGCGTGCACTACGACCTGAAGAACTGGCGGCTCGCGCTGAACGTGAACAACCTGTTCAACCGCGAATACGTCTCGTACTGCTCGTCGGCGTCGCTGTGCTACTGGGGCGCGACGCGGACGGTGCTCGGCACGGCGCGCTATCAATGGTGAACCCGGTGCCGCTGAATGAGGGTCGCGCGGCGGAGCCGGCCAGTGCCATGCGCCGCCGCGCGCTCGCGTGGTGTACGGCGGCCGCGCTCGGCGGTGCGGGCGGCGTGGCGCGTGCAGCCGTTGCGGCAGCGGCGGCTACCGGGCAGGGGGTGCCGAGAATCGTCGTGCTCGACTGGCCGCTCACCGAAATCGTGCTGTCGCTGGGTGTCGTGCCGGTCGGCATTGCGCGCCCGCCGTGGTACATGCGCGTCGACGGCGATCCGCCGTTGCCGCCCGGCGTGGCGGATACGGGGCTGTTGTTCCAGCCGAACTTCGAGGTGCTCGACGCGCTGAAGCCGGATCTCGTCGTGATCACGCCGCTGCATGCGCCGTTGCGCCCGATGCTCGAACGGATTGCGCCGACCCTGACCGTCGGGCTGTTCGGGCGCGGCATCGATACTTATTCGGCCGTTCGCGACGCAACCGTGCAACTCGCGAAGCGGTTCGAGCGCCCGGCGGCGGCCGATGCGCTGCTGGCGCGGGCCGATGCGCAGCTCGGCGACGTGACGCGGCGGCTGGCGGGTTTTCGTGCGACGGCGCGGCCGGTCTACCTGCTGTATCCGATCGACGACCGGCACATGTCGGTACTCGCCGAGAACAGCCTGTATGGCGGCGTACTGTCGCGCGTCGGGATTGCGAACGCGTGGCGCGGCGACGCCGATCCGCAGGGCGCGACGCAAACCGATCTCGCGGCGCTCGCACGGCAGCCCGACGCGCAGGCGCTGGTGCTCGACATGCCGGCCGGCGTCGGCGCCCAACTGGCGCGTGGCCCGCTGTGGAATGCGCTGCCGTTCGTGAAGGCGCGCCGCGTGCAGACGCTCGGTGCGCTGCCGTCGCTCGGCGGCGTCGTTGCATCGATGCGTTTCGCGCACGGTCTGGCGGGCGCATTGCAGGGGGTGCCGTCATGAAGGCGCACACGATGGCGGCCGATGCCGGTTCGCGCGCATGGGCGCTGCCGGCGCTGCTCGCGGCGGCGACGATATGGGCCGTCGTTCACACGCTGTCCGCGCAGCTTCCCGTCGCGCAGTGGGCCGGCGTGCTGACGGGCGGCGCGGACGTGTCGCTGGCGCAGCTCGTCGTGCGCTATGCGTGGCTGCCGCGCGTCGTCGTGTCGCTGACGACGGGCGCCGCGCTCGCGCTCGCGGGCGTCGTGTTCCAGCAGGTGCTGCGCAATCCGCTCGCGGAGCCGCTGACGCTCGGCGTGTCGTCGGGGGCGTCGCTCGCGTTGTCGGCCGCGTCGATCATGGCGCCGGCGCTGGTGGCGGGCGAACGGTTCGCGGTGGCGCTCGGCGGCGCGGCGCTGGCGATCGCGGCGACGCTTGCGCTGACGTGGCGCAAGGGCTTCGCGCCGGTATCGGTGACGCTCGCCGGCATGGTCGTGAGCCTGTACGGCGGCGCGCTCGCGGTGCTGCTGGCGATCGTGAACGAGCGCTCGCTGGTGGCGGTGTTCATCTGGGGCGCGGGTTCGCTCGTGCAGAACGGCTGGGATGTCGCGACCTGGCTCGTGCCGCGCGTGGCCGGCTGCATGGTCGCCGCATGGCTGCTCGCGCGGCCGCTCGCGCTGTTCGCGCTCGACGATCGCGGGGCGCGCCAGCTCGGGCTGTCGGTCACGGCCGTGCGGCTCGTCGCGCTCGCGATCGCGGTAAGCCTGAGTGCGCTGGCGACGAGCGCGGTCGGCGTGATCGGCTTCATCGGGCTCGGCGGCCCCGCGCTGGCGCGGCTCGCGGGTGCGCGCCGGCTGCGCGACCAGCTCGCATGGGCGCCGTGCATCGGCGCGCTGCTGCTGACGCTGGCGGACCAGGTCGTGCAATGCCTGCCCGGCGTGCTCGGCGAACGGCTGCCGACCGGCGCGGCGCTGGCGCTGCTCGGCGGCCCGCTGCTGCTTGTCATGCTGCGGCGTGTGCGTACGGGCGGCGTGCGCCCGGCGATGGACACGCACGACGTGCGGCGCCGTTCCGTCATGCGGTTCGTGCTGCCGGGCGGCGTGGCGCTTGTGCTGGCCGTATGGGTATCGCTGCACTTCGCGGTGACGGTGGACGGCTGGCAATGGACGCCTGCCGCGCACTGGCCGGCCGTCGCGTTCTGGCGCGTGCCGCGCGTGGCCGCCTCGCTCGGCGCGGGCGTGATGGTCGCGCTGGCCGGCACCGTGCTGCAGCGCCTGACCGGCAATCCGATGGCGAGCCCCGACCTGCTCGGCGTGAGCGGCGGCGCGATGCTCGGCCTGCTGGTCGTCGCACTCGGCGCGGGCGTGCCGTCGGCCCCCGCGCTGCTCGGCGGCGCATCGGCCGGCGCGCTCGCGTGCCTGGTGGCGATTGTCGCGTTCGGCCGTCGCGGCGGTTTCGCGCCGGACCGGATGCTGCTCGTCGGCATGGCGATCAGCGCGTTCTCGCAGGCCGTGATCGTGCTGGCAACCGCGCGTGGCGGCCTGCAGGCCGAACTGCTGCGCGCGCTGCTGTACGGCTCGACCTACGTGGTGCTGCCGCAGACGGCGATCGCGGTCTGGATCTGCACCGTCGCGGCCGGCGTACTCGCGTGGCTCGCGCTGCGCTGGCTCGACATCCTGCCGCTCGGCGCCGACGTCGCGAACGCGCTCGGCGTGCGCGCGAGCCATGCGCGCGCGGCGCTGTTCGCGGTGGCCGCGATCCTGACGGCCGGCGCGACGATCGTGATCGGGCCGATGTCGTTCGTCGGGCTGATGGCGCCGCACTTCGCACGACTGCTCGGTTTCACGCGTGCGCGTGCGCAACTGCTGATCGCGGCGCTCATCGGCGGGCTGCTGATGGTGGCCGCCGACTGGCTCGGCCGCAACCTGCTGTTTCCGCAGCAGTTGCCGGCCGGCATTCTCGCGACGCTGGTCGGCGGACCGTATCTGCTCTGGCTGTTGCGACGATGACGCCGATCGCAGGCCGCACCCCCACACTCATTGATGGCGGCCCGCCGCCCGTCGCGCGCGCGGCGGGGCGGTGTCGCACGCCGAAGGACACCCCATGTCGCTGTTCCGTTTTCTGACCGGCAGTTTTCGCTGGACCCTGCCGCTTGCGTTGCTGACGAGCCTCGCGAGCGGGATCGGCAATGCGATGCTGATTGCATTGATCAACCAGGCGCTCGGCGCGCCGCCCGAACGCCTCGCGGCGCTCGGCTGGCGCTTCGCGGCCGTGGTTGCCGCGGTGCTCGCCGCGCGCGCCGTGTCGCAGATGCTGTTCATGTCGCTCGGGCAGCGCGCGAAGGCGATGCTGCGCATGCGGACGATCCGCCGCATCGGCGACGCCGCGTATCCCGATCTCGAACGGCTCGGCAGCGCGAAGTCGCTGTCGGTGCTCACGCAGGATCTCGACACGATCGTCGTGTTTTTCGTCAACCTGCCGACGATCGCGATGCAGGGTGCGGTCATCGCCGGCTGTCTCGCCTACCTCGGCTATCTGTCGTGGCAGATCCTGCTGTTCGCGGCCGTCACGATCGGGGTCGCGATGCTCGGCTTTCGCGTGGTCCAGGGGCGTGCGCTGGCCGACCTGCGCGATTCGCGCCGGCGCGAAGATGATCTCGTCCGCCACTTCCGCGCGCTGTTCGACGGCGCGAAGGAACTGAAGCTGCATCGCGCGCGCCGCGATGCGTTCGTCGGCGAGATGCTCGAACCGGGCGTCGAGGCCGTGCGCGTGCAACGTACGCGCGGCTACATGCTGTACGCGGCGGCGGCGAGCTGGGGCAACCTGGTGCTGTTCGCGTTCATCGGCCTCACGCTGTTCGTGCTCGCACGCTGGCTCGAGATCGATGCGCACGTCGCGTCGGGCTACGCGATGGTGTTCCTGTACATGATCATGCCGATCGAAGGGCTGCTGGCGGCGATTCCGTCGGTCAGCATCGCGCGCGTCGCGTTCGAACGCATCGAGCAGCTCGATGCCGAATTGCCGCGCGAGCCGGTGAGCAGCGAGCGGCCCGTGCACGGGTTCGGGCGGATCGCGCTCGACGGCGTCACGCATCGCTATGTGCGCGACGGCGAAGCATTCACGCTCGGGCCGATCGACCTGTCGTTCGTGCCGGGCGAAACGGTGTTCCTGATCGGCGGCAACGGCAGCGGCAAGACGACGCTCGCGAAGCTGATCACGGGGCTTTACGCCCCCGAGGGCGGCCGGATCCTGCTCGACGGCGAGCCGGTCGACGCGGCGTCGCGCACGCGTTACCGGCACCTGTTCTCGGCCGTATTCAGCGATTTCTTCCTGTTCGAGCGGCTGTTCGGGATCGATGCGGCGTCGCGCCAGCGCGCACGCACGCTGCTCGACGCGCTGCAGCTGTCGCACAAGGTGGCGGTCGACGGCGGCGCATTTTCGACGCTCGACCTGTCGCAGGGGCAGCGCAAGCGCCTCGCGCTGCTGGTCGCGTACCTGGAAGACCGGCCGTTCTACGTGTTCGACGAATGGGCGGCCGACCAGGATCCGCTGTTCAAGGACGTGTTCTACCGGCAGCTGCTGCCGGAACTCAAGGCGCGCGGCAAGACGGTGCTGGTGATTTCGCACGACGACCGCTATTTCGCGCTGGCGGATCGCAGCGTGAAGCTCGACTACGGGCAGATCGTCGCGCAGTCCGGCACCGTGGCGCCGCATTCGACGGTATCTCCGACATGAATCCGATTGCTTCCATCCCGGCGCAGTCACGCGCGCCGGACACCGCTGCGGCGGCCACGCGGACAGCCGTGTCGCACGCCCCGTTCTTCGCGCTCGAGCGCGTGTCGTTCGAAGCGGCCGGGCGCACGCTGCTGCATCCGGTCGATCTCGCGTTCGCGCGCGGCAGCGTGGTCGGCCTGCTCGGCCACAACGGCTCGGGCAAGTCGACGCTGGTGAAACTGCTGGCGCGACAGCAGCGGCCGTCGGGCGGCACGATCCTGCTCCAGGCGCGCCCGCTCGACACCTGGGCGAACCGGGCGCTCGCGCGCGCCATCGCCTATCTGCCGCAGCACCTGCCCGCGACCGACGGCCTGACCGTGCGCGAGCTGGTCGCGCTGGGCCGCTATCCGTGGCACGGTGCGCTGGGCCGGTTCGGCGACGAGGATCGTGCGATGGTCGACGATGCGTTGCGGGCAACCGATGTCGCGGCATTTGCCGATCGGGCGGCCGATAGTTTGTCGGGCGGCGAGCGGCAGCGCGCGTGGCTCGCGATGCTCGTCGCGCAGCGCAGCGAGTGCCTGCTGCTCGACGAACCGATTTCCGCGCTCGACGTGCGGCACCAGATCGAGGTGCTCGCGCTCGTGCGTGCGCTGGCGCTCGAACGCGGGCTGTGCGTGGTCGTCGTGCTGCACGACGTGAATCTCGCCGCGCGCTATTGCGACCGGCTCGTCGCGCTGCGGCAGGGGCGGATCGTGGTCGAGGGCACGCCGGACGCGTTCATGCGCGACGACGTGCTGACCGGTGTCTACGACATCCGGATGGGGACGGTCGCGCATCCGGTCGGGCAGGGGCGCATCGGCTTCGCGTACTAGCGGCGGCCGTCAGCGCGTCCGCTGCGACGGTGCCGGCGTCGCGCGGAAGCCGGGCAGCGCGGGAATCCGCCGTTCCATGAACTGCAGGAACGTGCGGGTCCTGAGCGGCAGATACCGGCGCGACGCATAGACGAGATGGAGTGCGTGCGGCGGCGGCATATCCCATTTCGGCAGCAGCCGGACGAGCCGCCCGGCGTCGATCAGGTCCTGCACGAGCCAGGCCGGCGCACTGCCGACCGCGTGCCCGGCAAGAAAGCACTCCCGCAGCGCGATCGAGCTGTTCACGCGGTATCGGCCGCGCACCGGAACGGCGACCCGTTCGTCGCCGCGCGCGAATTCCAGTTCGCTGCCGATGATGTCCGTGCGTGCGTAGCCGACATATTCGTGCTTCGCCAGGTCGTTGGGCCGGCGCAGCTTCGGTGCCTGCGCCACGTACCCGGGCGTGGCGACCAGCAGGCGTGGCGACGACGCGATGTGGCGCGCGACGACATCGGGCGGCAGCACGTGGCCGAGGCGAATCGCGACATCGACGCCTTCCTCGACCAGATCGATCACGCGATCGGTCAGGTGCAGTTCGACGTCGATCTCCGGCCACGCGGCGAGGAATTCCAGTACGAGCGTATTCAGCCTCAGTTCACCGAGCCCCAGCGGCGCGTTGACGACCAGCTTGCCGACCGGTCGCAGCGTTTGCCCGCGCACGTCGGCCACCGCGTTTTCGTATTCGTCGAGCACACGCTTGCAGCGGTCGTAGAACCGCCGGCCTTCGTCGGTCGGCGCGAGGCTCGTCGTCGAGCGTTCGAGCAGGCGGACACCCAGTTGCCGTTCGAACGCGGCGACGATCTTGCTGATCGTCGGCTGGCCGGTGCCTTCCTCGCGTGCGACCGCCGAGAAATTGCCCAGCTCGATCGCGCGGACGAACACGCGCATGGCGCGCAGTGAATCCATCTCATTCCTTTATGGCATGAACCTTATGCAAGTCTCGCACGTTCCTGCTAAATGGAGAATGACCTAACGTTCGTGAACCTTCACCCCCTGATGAGGAATCGACATGAACGAGGCAACGCAATCTTCGGCGCTGGACGGCGCGCACGTCGTGGTTTTGGGTGCGAGTTCCGGAATCGGTCTCGCGGCTGCGGCCGCTGCGAAGGCCGGAGGCGCCAGCGTCACGCTGGTCGGCCGGACCCGCGCGAAGCTCGAATCCGCCGCAAAGGCGATCGGCGGTGCGGGCATCGCGGTGGCCGACATCGCGGACCGGCACGCCGTGCAGGCCGTATTCGACACGCTGACGCGCGTGGATCACCTGGTCGTCACGGCCGGTCAATTCATTGCCGGGAAGCTGAACGAGACCGATCCGGACCACCTGCTCGCCGCGCTGCACGAGCGGATCGCCGGGCCCGTGTACGCGATCCGGGCCGCGTTGCCGCTGATGCCCGCGACCGGCTCGATCGTGCTGACCGGCGGGCAATTGTCGGATCGGCCCGGCGCGCAAGGCACGTCCGTTATCGCTGCCGCCGTGCGCGGCGTCGAGGCGCTGGCGCAGTCGCTCGCGCTGGAACTGAAGCCGATCCGCGTCAATGTCGTCGCGCCGGGTTTCGTCGAGACGCCGCTTTACGACGCGTTCGGCCCGGAAGCGCGCGACGCGATCCTCGCGGGCGCGGCTTCGGCGCTGCCCGGTGGCCGTGTCGGCCGCGCCGACGAAGTCGGGGAGGCGATCGCCTTCCTGCTGGGCAACGGCTTCATGAACGGCGAAATCCTGCACATCGACGGCGGCGGCCGGCTGGTCTGAGCCGGGGCGACGTCAGCCGGCGGTGCGTGTTCCGGTGCCGCGCGCCGTTGCGCGTGGCGGGCGGGAGTCGGGATACGCGCGCTGGCAGACCGCAATGACCGCATCGCGCAGCCGGCGATGCACGGGATCGCCGTGCATGCGCGGATGCCAGAGCGCGGAAACGAGGATCGCCGGCAGGCGGACCGGAACGTCGAAGCCGCGCAGCCCGAGCGCTTCCGTGAGCCCCGGCGAGAACGCGTTGCCGAGGCTCGAGCGCGGCACCAGCGCGATCAGGTCGGTGCTGGCGGCGACGCGCATCGCATCCGGGTAGCCCGGCACCACGACGTGCACGGTGTGGCCGGGGCCGCCGCCGTCGGCCGGGTCGTCGGCCGGCCCGCCGAAATCGCCGAGCTGCGATGCGATCACGTGACGGCAGGCCGCATAGCGTGCGGGCGTGATCCTGGCCGAAGCGAACAGCGGGTGTCCGGCGCGCGCCACCGCGACGTGCCAGTCGTGAAACAGCATGCGCGTGTGCAGTTCGGGCGCATCGTCGCCGCGCTTGCCGATTTCCAGGTCGACCGCGCCGTCGCGCAGCGCCTGCGGATCGCGGTCGAGCTTCGGGACGAAGCGGATGCGCACGTGCGGCGCGACTTCGCCAAGCGCGGCGACCACCGGGCCCGACAGCATTTCCATGAATGACGCGGCGGCCCGGATCGTGAAAGTGGCGGCGAGCGTCGTCATGTCGACGTCGGTCGCCGCCGGCCGGAGCACGGTGCGTGCGTCGAGCGCGATCGCATGCACGCGGTCGCGCAACGCGGCCGCGTGCGGTGTCGGCACGAGCTTGCGCCCGGCGCGCACGAGCAGCTGATCGCCGGTGGAGATCCGCAGCCGCGTGAGCGTGCGGCTCATCGCGGACGTGCTCAGGCCCAGCCGGCGCGCGGCGCCGGTCACGCTGCTTTCCGACAGCAGCGCGTCGAGCGCGGTAACGAGATTCAGGTCGATGTCTTCCATGCGGACAGGATACGCTTTTGTTGGGTTGGCAGGGCGTTGAGTGCAACTATGGATTGCATTCCATGCGTCTGGCACCTGTCGTGGTGCGCGCCTATAGTGGGTGCATGACGAAACACGGCAAAGGCGGAAACCATGCAATCGACTGAATCGAATCGAAACGCTCCCACACTCCTGCTCGTCGCGGCCTCGCGCGGCCTCGGGCTCGCGATGGCGGAGGCATTCCTGAACAAGGGCTGGAACGTGACGGGTACCGTGCGCGAAGGATCGGGGCGCACGAAGCTGCACGACCTGGCCGACCGGTTCGACGGCCGGCTCGATATCGCGACGCTCGATATCTGCGATTCCGCGCAACTGGCCGCATTGCGCGAACGCCTGTCGGGCAGGCGCTTCGACATGCTGTTCGTGAATGCCGGGACGACCAACGATCCGAATGAAACGATCGGCGAAGTGACGACCGACGAATTCGTGCGCGTGATGATCACGAATGCGCTGGCGCCGATGCGCGTGATCGAGACGCTGCAGGATCTCGTGACCGCGGACGGCCTGATCGGCGCGATGTCGTCGGGGCAGGGCAGCGTCGCGAACAACGTCAGCGGGATGCGCGAGGTGTATCGCGGCAGCAAGGCCGCGCTGAACCAGTTCATGCGCAGCTTCGCGGCGCGTCAGGCCGATACGCGTCGCGCGATGGCGCTGATGGCGCCCGGCTGGGTTCGTACCGAACTCGGCGGCCCCGATGCGCGCCTGACCATCGATGAGAGCGTGCCGAGCCTCGTCGACGTGCTGCTGGCGAAGCGGGCGCGGCCCGGGCTCGAATACCTCGACTACCTGGGGCGGACGGTACCGTGGTAAACGCGTGGATCGCAGCACCGTACCCGCTTGAGAACGACGTTGCGTCCGCAACGATTTCGCGGTGCGCTGATGCACCTCTCGCTGCAACGCACAACCGACCGCGCTTGACACAGGCGCGCTGCCCGCCGTAAATTGCGCTGGCAGATCTAGATAAGAGACTATCTGTAAGATGGTCTCTCCATGCGTCGATCGCATCTGCAATGTCGAGCCTCTTACAGAACAAATATACGGAGGCCGATTGTGCGAACGATCGCGGTCAAGCTTCATGGCATTGAAGACGTCATCTCCTTTCTCGACTCACGCCCCGGTATCGCGGGCAGGGCGGGGCTCGTCTGGTGGTTGTCGCTCGGCGGGCTGTTTCTCGACGCATTTTCCAATTCGGCATTGAGCGCCGGCCTCGGGCCGATGACGCACGAACTGCATCTGTCGGCCGCGCAGGTCGCGTGGATGACGTCGTTCGCATCGTGGGTCGCGATCGCGTTCAACCCGATCGGCGGCTGGATGGCCGACCGGTGGGGCCGTGTGCGGCCGCTGATCGCCGCAAAGCTGCTGTCGGTGATCGGCGCGCTGCTGGTGGTGTTCGCGCCGGATTTCAACGCGATTCTCGCGGGCCGCTTTTTCGTCGGCATGGCGTACGGCATCGACTTCGCGATCGCGATGGCGATGCTCGCGGAGTTCACGCCGGGCCGCCTGAAGAGCCGGCTCAATACCTGGCAGGGCATGTGGTACACGGCCGTCTGCCTGAACCTGCTGCTCGCGCTGCTGTTCCATGCGTGGCAGGTCGGCGATTCGATCTGGCGCTACTCGGTGGCGGCCACTGCGATATTCGGCGTCGCGATCCTCGCGCTGCAATGCGCATTTCTCGTCGAAAGCCCGATCTGGCTCGCGCGCAAGGAGCGGCTCGACGATGCGGCGCGCGCGATGACGCGCATCTACGGGCAGGCATTCGCCGCCGCGCCTGCGCATGAGCGTACGCCTGTCGTCAATCCGGCCACGCGCGGCCTCGCGAACGTGCTGCTGATCTTCCGCGGCGTCTACCTGCCGCGCACGATCCTCGCCGCGACCGTGCAGATCGGCCAGTCGATCGAATACTTCGCGATTGGCTGGTACCTGCCGCTGATCAGCGCCGCGCTGTTCGGCAAGGATTTCGTCTACGCGACGCTCGGCGCGCTCGTGTTCAACCTGTTCGGGATCGTCGGCGGCTTCTCGTCGTCGGCGGTCGGCCGCCGTGTCGGCCTGCGTCGTGCGTCGGCGTTCGGGTTCGCGGCGGTGTGCGCGATGCTGGTCGCGCTCGGGCTGTTTCACGCGCACATGCCGCTGTGGCTGTCGGTCGTCGTGCCGTCGCTGTTCATCCTGTTCCACTCGGCCGGCCCCGGCGCGAACGGCAAGAGCCTGTCGTCGCTGTCGTTTCGCGGCGAGCTGCGCGCGGGCGCGAACGGCATCGTCGGGGCGCTCGGCTCGATCGGCGCGGCGCTCGGCCTGCTGGTCTTTCCGCTGTTCCGTGCGCGCTACGGCCTCGAACACACGTTCCTGATCCTCGCGATCGTGCCGTGCGTCGCAAGCGCGATCTGCTTCGCGATCCGCTGGGATCCGACCCGCACGACGATCAACCCCGACAACGAACCCGACGCGCCGCACTTCGGCGACGACGCGCGCGCCACGTCGACCTTCCTTGAACCCGCCATCGAGAAAACGCAGCGATGACCGAATCCCGCAACGCCATTCTCGCGATCGACGAAGGCACGTCCGGCACGCGTGCCGCACTCGTCGATGCGAGCGGACACGTGTCGTGCCTGGAATACCTGCCGCTGTCGGTCGAGAGCCCGCAGCCCGGCGTCGTCGAACAGGACGCGAACGCGATCCTCGACAAGACGCTCGCAGTCTGCCGCGCGACGCTCGCCCGCGCACATGAACAGGGGGTGCGCATCGTCGCGCTGGCGCTTGCGACGCAGCGTGCGACCGCCGTGCTGTGGGACACGCGGACCGGGCGCGCGCTCGTGCCCGCGATGGTCTGGCAGGACACGCGCCATGCCGTCGAACTCAACCGCCTCGCGGCCGACTGGGATCGCGTGCTGGTGCCGCAGGTCGGGCGGCCGGCGGGCGTGCGCTCGCCGTATCTGTGGGCCGTGCACCAGCTGCGCACGTCGCAGGCGGTGGCCGACGCACGGCGCGCCGGCTGTCTCGCGTTCGGCACGATCGATACGTGGCTGCTGTGGCATCTGTCCGATGCGCGCACGTGCGTGACGACACCGACCAACGCGACTTCCGCGAGTGCGTACCTGCTCGGCGAACACCGCTACTTCGATTCGTGGCTCGATGCGCTCGGGTTTCCGCACGAACTGTTGCCCGCGTTGCGCGAGGATGCCGACACGTTCGGCCGCACGCGCCGCGATGTGCTCGGCATCGACGTGCCGATCCTCGCGTGTGCGGGCGACCAGTTCGCGGGGGCGGTCGGCCTCGGCTGCGTCGAGCGCGGGCAGGCGATGTGCGTGCACGGCACCGGCAGCTTCGTCGACCTGCTGACGGGGACGGCGCGCCCGGACGCCGGATCGCATGCGCAACCCGGTCACGCGCACGACGGCACGCTCGCGATGACCGCGCGACGGCACGGCGGCGTGTCGCATTACTCGCTCGAAACCTTCGTCGCGACGACGGGTTCGGCGTTGCGCTGGGTCTGCGAAAAACTGCGCTGGTTCGACGATCCCGCGCAGATCAGCGCGCTGGCGGGCACCGTGCAGTCGTCGCGCGGCGTGACGTTCGTGCCGGCGCTCACGGGCCTGCGCGTGCCGCGGATGGAGCCGAACGCGCGTGCGCTGCTGTCGGGCATCTCGATCGCGACGACGCAGGCGGAAGTCGCGCATGCCGTGCTCGAAGGCATCGCGCATTCGGTCGCGTCGTGCATGGAAGCCAACCAGGCGGTGGCGGGGGCCGACGTGTCCGAGCTGATCGTCGGCGGCGGCCTCGCGGGCAGCGACACGCTGCTGCAGATCCAGGCCGACGTGAGCGGCATGCCCGTGCGCCGGATGCGCGAAGGCGATCGCGCGAGCCTGCGCGGCGCGGCGTTTCTCGCGGGCGCGTCGGGGCTGTTGTGGGATTCGCTCGACGAAGCCCGCGCGACGCTCGTCACCGACGCCGTTTTCGAACCCTCGATCGATGCGGACAGCCGGCAGCGCCGGCGCGCGGCCTGGCATGCGCGGATCGCGTCCGAGCTCGCGCACGCGGCCGATTTTGCACATGCGTAAGCACGGAGAACGACCAGCATGATGTTTTTGCCATCCAGAAAACCGCTGACGGACCGCGCCGGCATGACCGGCACGGAGCCGCTGCGCGTGAACCGCGACGAGCATCTGGCACGACTCGAAGCGGATACCTTCGACGTGCTGATCGTCGGCGGCGGCGTGACGGGCGCATACGCGGCGTTCGACGCGAGCCTGCGCGGGCTGCGCGTCGCGCTCGTCGAGAAAAGCGACTTCGCGTCGGGCACGTCGTCGAAGTCGTCGAAGATGGTGCACGGCGGGCTGCGCTACATCGAGCAGGGCAATCTCGGGCTGGTGCGCCATTCGCTGCTCGAGCGGCAGCGGCTGCGGCGCAACGCGCGCCATCTCGTGCAGCGGCTGCCGTTCCTGTTCCCGGTGATGGAGCGCGAGGGCGTGTTCGACCGGCGTCTGGCCAAGGCTTTCGAAAGCCTGCTGTGGACCTACGACATCGCCGGCGGCTGGCGCGAGGGCATCCTGCACCAGAAGCTGACCAAGGCCGAGGTGCTGTCGCATTGCCCGACCTTCAACGAAACCTACCTGACGGGTGGCTTCCTGTATTTCGACGCGCGCGTCGACGATGCGCGCCTGACGCTGAACCTCGTGCGCACGGCCGCGTTTCATGGCGCGGCGGTCGCGAACCATGCGCAGGTGGTCGAGCTGACGCGCGACGGCCACGGCAAGGTCGACGGCGCGATCGTGCATGCCGACGGCCGCGAGCGGCGCGTGCGGGCGCGCGTGGTCGTGATGGCGACGGGGGTATGGCTGCGCGACTGGACCGGCGCGCGCAAGGGCGACACGCCCGCGCTGCAGGTACGGCCCGCGAAGGGCGTGCATGTGGCGATCCCGTGGCTGAAGATCCGCAACGACTGCACGGTGACGATCCCCGTGCCGGGCCGCAACCGCCGCGCGACGATCACGCGCTGGGGCAACGTGTCGTATCTCGGCACGACCGACGAGGACTACGACGGCGATCTCGACGACGTGCACTGCACGCGGCAGGAGCTCGATTTCCTGCTGGAGGGCGCACGTTCCGCGCTGAAGGCCGACCTGAGCGCGGACGACGTGGTCGGCAGCATCGCCGGATGCCGGCCGCTCGTCGGGCCGCCCGGCGGCAAGACGATCGAGATGAAGCGCAATCACGAGATTCACGTCGCCCCCGACGGGCTCGTGACGATCGTCGGCGGCAAGCTGACCACGTCGCGACACATGGCCGAGCAGACCATCGATACGGTCGGCAAGCTGCTCGGCCGCCGCGCGCGCTGCCGTACGAAATCGGCATACCTGCTCGGCGCGGCCGGCTATGACCCGCAGGCGATCGTCGCATCGGGCGGGCTCGCCGCGCATCTCGGCGAACGCTACGGCACCGAGGCGCGCTTTGTCGGCGACCTCGCCGATGCGACGCCGTCGCTGCTCGCGCCGATCGTGGAAGGGCTGCCGTACAGCGAAGCGGAAGTGCTCTATGCGGTGCGTCACGAATTCGCACGCAGCGTCGACGACGTGCTGTCGCGTCGCACCCGCGCGCGGCTGATGGCGCGCGATGCGTCGGCGCGGGCGGCACCGCGCGTCGGCGCGATCCTTCAGGCGGAGCTCGGCTTGTCCGACGCGGCCGTCGCCAGCCAGGTGCGCGACTACGTCGCCGCCGTGGCACTCGAAAAAGCCATCCTCATGGGAGAAAACGGATGATCAGCAAGGAAGCCATCAAGCGCGGCTACAACCGCGGCAACTACGTCGTCGGCGCGCATACGCCGCCGCCATATTCGCTGAACCTGGCAGCGACGGGCGGTGCGCCGCTCGAGGCCGGCATGCAGCGCGCGCCGGTCGCGGTCTCGCCGCAGCAGGTCGATGCGCTGCGCGCGGTGGCCGACGAGGTGCTCGTGCAGCCGGCCGACGTCGTCGCATGGACCCGCGACTGGTGGGCCGCGTCGATGGTCGCGGAAACGGGTGGCCGACCGGCGACGCCGTATGCGGTCGTCGTGCGCGTGTCGACGGTCGAGCAGGTGCAGGCCGTGATGCGCATCGCGCACGCGGCGACGATTCCGGTGACGGCATCGGCCGGCCGCAGCAACGTGACGGGCGCGGCGCTGCCGGTGCGCGGCGGCATCGTGCTCGACGTATGCGGGCTGAACCGGCTGGTCGGCGTCGACACCGAGAGCCAGATCGTCGACGTCGAAGCCGGGATGTTCGGCGACGTGTTCGAGGACACGCTGCAGCGCGAACACGGGTTGACGATGGGGCACTGGCCGTCGTCGTTCGGGATCAGCACGGTAGGCGGCTGGATCGCGTGCCGCGGCGCGGGGCAACTGTCGACGCGCTACGGCAAGATCGAGGACATGGTGTTCGGGATGGACGTGGTGCTCGCGGACGGCAGCCTCGTCACGCTCGGCGGCTATTCGCGCGCGGCGGTCGGCCCCGATCTGCAGCAACTGTTCATCGGCAGCGAAGGGACGCTCGGCATCATCGTGCGTGCACGCCTGAAGCTGCATCGGCTGCCCGACTACGGCCGCGCGATCGCGTACGGCTTCGACACGTTCGCGGCCGGCCTCGACGCGTGCCGCGAGATCCTGCAGCGCGGCGCGAATCCTGCGGCACTGCGGCTCTACGATCAACTCGAAAGCGGCGTGCAGTTCGGCCTGCCCGACACGAACGTGCTGCTGATCGCCGACGAAGGCGCGCGCGAGATGGTCGACGCGGTGATGGCGATCGGCACGCGTGTCGGCGAGGAAAGCGGGCGCAAGCTCGACGGCGACGCGATCTTCGAGAAATGGCTCGATACGCGCTACCTGACCGGCAAGAGTGCGGAAGGCTTCAAGCGCAGCCCGGGCTTCGTCGCCGACACGCTGGAGATGTGCGGCCGCTGGCGCGATCTCGCGGCGATCTATCGCGACGTGGTGGCCGCGCTGCAGGCGGTGCCGGGCACGCTGGCCGGATCCGCGCACCAGTCGCATGCGTACGCGGACGGCGCGTGCCTGTATTTCTCGCTGCGCGGCGACGTCGCGGTGGCCGAGCGGGCCGCGTGGTATCGCGCCGCATGGGACGCGGCGAACGCGGTGCTGATCCAATACAATGCCGCATTGAGTCATCACCACGGCGTCGGGCTGCTGCGTTCGCCGTACATGCGCGATTCGCTGGGCACCGCGTTCCCGGTGCTGCAGACGGTGAAGCGCGCGCTCGATCCGAAGCACATCCTCAACCCCGGCAAGCTCGGTCTCGGCGACGAGACGGGCCCGCACGTCGACCGGTAAACGCCATGGACAAGTCGCTGGGCGCGCGTCTCGCCCGTCATCCCGTCATCGCCACGCTGTACGGCGTCGAGCAGGCCGACAGCTTCATCGACAGCGAGGCCGAGGTCGGCATCGTCGCGAACGTCGACCTGCGCCGGCTGCAGGCGGTGGTCGCGGCGCTCGCCCGGGCCGGCAAGTTCGTGATCGTCAACATCGACAGTTGCGATGGACTGTCGCAGGACAAGGGCGGCGTCGAATATCTGGCCGATATCGGCGTCGCGAGCGTCGTGTCGACGCGCGTCGCGACGATCCAGCGGGCGAACCGCGCGGGGCTGATCACGATGCAGAAGGTGTTCGTGACCGACCGTTCGACGTGGCCGCGCAGCATGAAGGCGATCGAGCAGAGCGATCCGAACCTCGTGCAGCTTATGCCGGCGCCGATGCTCGCGCACCTGAGCGAAGCCGACCGGCAGGCGCTGCCGCCGATCGTCGCGTCGGGCTTCGTCGGCAACGCGGACGACGTGCGCAGCGCGATGCGGCACGGGGCGGTCGCGGTGTCGACGAGCGACAGTGCGTGGTGGAATTTCGACCCGTCGTCGTGACGGGCTTGCGTCGAACAGGGAGCGCAGCATGAACGAACCTTACCTGCAGGTGATCGCGCATTACTTCGCGAAGCCGGGCAACGGCGACCGCGTGGTCGAACTGCTTGCGGAACTCGCGCCGGCCACGCGCGCCGAGCCGAAGAATCTCGACTACGCGTATTTCCGCTCGCCGGAGGATCCCGACCACATCGTGATCCTCGAGCGCTACCGCGATGCGGACGGCCTCGACGCGCATCGGGAAACGCCGCATTTCCAGCGCATCGGAATCGGGGCCATCATTCCGTTGCTCGATCGCCGCGACGTGTCGCGCTACATGGTGCAGCCGGACACCGGCACGGCGACGCCACCGGGAGGCACCCGATGAACCCGTTTCAATTCCGTACCGTTCCGACGCAGATCGTCGAATTCGGCGCCGCGCGCCGGCTCGGCGCGCTGTTGCGCGAACGCTTTCCGGCGCTCGCGCGGCTGTGCGTCGTCACCGATGCGTTCCTGCAT
Organism: Burkholderia pulmonis; assembly: GCF_984667975.1. NCBI lineage: Bacteria > Pseudomonadati > Pseudomonadota > Betaproteobacteria > Burkholderiales > Burkholderiaceae > Burkholderia > Burkholderia pulmonis. The sequence continues at coordinate 2,182,119 of NZ_OZ480187.1, read as the reverse complement.
CGCAGCGGCGTGCTCGCGCCCGCGCTGGAGAGCCTCGCCGCGCACGGCTGGCAGGTGACCGTGATCGACGACGTGATCGCCGACCCGCCCGAGCACGTGGTGCTCGAAGCGACGGAGCGGGCCATCGCGGCCGATGCCGAGATCGTGCTGGGCCTGGGCGGCGGCTCGTCGATGGACGTCGCGAAGCTGATCGCGGTGCTCGCGCCGGGGCAGCAGGCGCTGGCCGACATGTACGGCGTCGACAAGGTCGCGAGCGCGCGGCTGCCGCTCGTGCAGATGCCGACGACGGCCGGCACGGGCTCCGAGGTCACGGCCGTGTCGATCGTCACGGTCGGTGAGGCGCGCAAGATGGGCGTCGTGTCGCCGCACCTGTTCGCGGACGTCGCGATTCTCGATGCGGAGCTGACGCTCGGCCTGCCGCGCGCGGCGACGGCGGCGACCGGCATCGACGCGATGGTGCATGCGATCGAAGCTTATACGTCCGCGCGGCTGAAGAATCCGGTGTCCGACATGCTGGCGACGCACGCGCTGATGCTGCTGTCGCGCAACCTGCTTGCCGCGTGCGACGACGGCGGGAACCGGCACGCGCGCGAAGCGATGCTGGTCGGCGCGATGTTCGCGGGGCAGGCGTTCGCGAATGCGCCGGTCGCGGCCGTGCATGCGCTGGCCTATCCGGTCGGCGGGATCTTCCACGTGCCGCACGGGCTGTCGAATGCGCTCGTGCTGCCGCACGTGCTGCGCTTCAATGCGCCGGCCGCCGCGCCGCTGTATGCGGAACTCGCGGCGATCGTCGCACCGTCGGCGACGGGCAGCGACGAAGCGCGCACGCACGCGCTGGTCGCCGAGATCGACCGGCTGATCGTCGCGACGGGCATTCCGCGCACGCTGCGCGAAGTCGGCATCGGCGAAGGCGACCTGCCGCGGATGGCATCGGACGCGATGCTGCAGACGCGTCTGCTCGTGAACAATCCGCGCGAGGTGACGGAGGCCGACGCGCTGGAGATATACCGGCAGGCTTGGTAAGGCAGCGGGCGAGCGTACGGCGTCGCCCGTTACGGCTCACGATGCGCGTACGGGCCGACGCACGGGCCGTGCCGCGACGCACGCGCATGCGAGTGCGACGGCCACGAGCGCGCATCCGGCCCACGGCGTGACGAGCAGCGCATCGCGCCCGACGAGCACGCCGCCGAACGCCGACCCGAGCGCGACGCCCGCATGCATGGCCGACACGTTGATGCCGACGCTCGCATCGGCGAGCGACGGCGCGGTGTGGATCAGGTAGTTCTGCACGATTGGCGAGATCGACCAGCTGATGCCGCCCCACAGCATCATCGCGGGCACGAACGCGAGCGGCGAGGCGCCGGCCGCCGGCAGCACGGCCATCGCGACGAGAAACACGGCGGGGCATGCGCACAGCGCGCGCGATGCGCCGAGCCGGTCCGAGAAGAGTCCGCCGAGCCATGCGCCCGTCACGCCGGCAATCCCGAACGCGACGTACAGCCCTTCGAGCGCGACCGCGCCGGGCGACAGCACGGCCTGCAGATACGGCGTGAGATACGCGAACAACGTGAAGTGCCCGCCGATCATCGCGATCGAGACGAGTTGCGCGGCCAGCAGCCGCGGCCGCGACAGCACCGCGCGATAGGACGGTACGCCGGGCGTGCCGGCCGCGGCAGGCGCCAGGCGCGGCAGCCGGCGGGCGAGCCAGATCCCGAGCGGCAGCGCGGGCACGGCGATCGACACGAACACCGCGCGCCAGCCGGCCCATTCCGCAATGCGCATCCCGATCGGCACGCCGAGCACGAGCGACGCGCTGATCCCCATGAAGACGATGCCGATCGCGCGGCCGCGTTGCGACGCCGGCGCGAGTTCGGCCGCGAACCGCGTCGCGACGAGGATCAGCGTCGCGCAGCTCGCGGCCATCAGCACGCGCGCGGCGAACAGGCTCGCATAGCCGGGGCTCGCGGCGGCCAACAGGTTCGCGGCCGCGAATGCGCCGAGCGCCGCGAGCAGCGCGGTGCGCCGTTCGACGCGCGCGACGCACGCGGCCGCCACGAGCGCGGCGAGGGCGAATACGGCGGAGAAAATCGTGGTGAGCTGGCCGGCCGCGGCGATCGACACATGAAGGCCGGCCGAGATCGCCGGCAGGATGCCGACGCAGATGTTTTCGGCGACGCCGGCCAGGAACACGGCGGCGGCCAGCAGGTACACGCGAACGTCCATCGCAAACCCCTCCTGTACGGTCGACGCGACAGCGCCGGGCAGGGGCGGGGCCGCATCGGATCGAATCGACGGATGGGTTTCGAGGCGAGGCTTCGGTTATCCCGGAAAGATGGACGGTACCGCACGCCGGAGGCGCAGGCAAGTGTCGTTCTCGTGTCCGTTGTCGCGGCGCAATCGCGGCCGCGCCGGCGCGATTTACACCGCCTGCGGCCACGCGCATAATGAGCCGCGCATCCGGCCCCGGTTCCCGGGCCGGATCGCAACGCAAGGGCATGCGACGCGACAGAACGATCAGCACGAAGCGTCGCGCATCGGCCCGGGCGGCCCGCTTTCCGCAACCGCATTCCGCAACAGAACATCGGCTTCAGGCGCACCGGCAGCGCGCTTCGGGCACGGCACGTTCGCGCGCCGTGCGCCTGACGCCGCGTCGTCGCAGTGCGTGGCGTTGCCGCAGCGCAGCCCGTGCCGGGCCCGGCGTGCGGCGATCGACGGCGGCGGTGCGCGCCGCTCCTTTTCGACGGGGAACCGACATGACCGCGTTGCTTGCCCATCTGCCGCACCTGTCCCTGCTCGGGCAGTTCTCGCTGTGGATGCTGCTGTTCCTGATGCTGCCGAACCTCAGCGAGCGCCTGAAGCTGCCGTCGGTGCTCGGCTTCATCCTGGTCGGCTTCCTGCTCGGGCCGCAGGGCGTTCACCTGCTCGACCCCGATGACGCGACGAGCCGGTTGCTGTCGGAACTCGGCGTGTCGCTGCTGCTGTTCTTCGTCGGCTTCGACATCGACTTCGCGTTGCTGCGGCGTGCGAAGGCGCAGGTCGCGATGTTCGGCCTCCTGACCTTCCTGCTGCCGTTCGGATTCGGCTACGGCGTTGCCCATCTGCTCGGTTTTGCACCGAACCCGGCACTGCTGATCGGCTCGCTGATCGCGTCGCACACGCTGCTCGCGTATCCGGTCGTCACGCGGCTCGGGCTGACCGACCGCGTCAGCATCGTCGCGACGGCGGGCGCGACGATCTTCACCGACATCGCGTCGATGGTCGTGCTCGCGATCTGCCTGCTCACGCATCAGTCGGGCAACTTCTCCGATCGCGCGCTGATCCTGCAATTCGTGCAGATCGCGGTGTTCGTGCCGATCATCGTGTTCGGTGGCAGCTGGATCGTGAAATGGCTGCTCGGCCGCTTCCGGAACCGCAACGAGCCGCGCCTCGTGGTGTTTTTCCTGTTTCTTGCGATCTCGACCGAATGCGCGGCGCTGTTCGGGCTCGACGGGATCGTCGGTGCGTTCCTGGCCGGGATCGCGGTACGGCGCGCGGTGGTCACCGAGGAATCGGCCGACGTGCTGAAGGTGCTGAGCCAGACCTTCCTGATTCCGGCGTTCTTCATGGCGACCGGCATGCTGTTCCAGCCGCTCGCGGTCTTGAAGACGCTGTTCACGCAGCCGCTGCTGCCGCTCGGCCTGCTGATCGCGCTGCTGGCCGGCAAGTGGCTGGCGGCGGGCGCCGTCGGGCTCACGTTCCGCTATTCGCGCGACGAGACGAACATGGTCTGGAGCCTGTCGCTGCCGCAGGTCGCGGCCACGCTCGCGGCGACGACGGTCGCGTACCGGACGATGAATCATGCCGGCGTGCGCCTGATCGACGAATCGGTGCTGAACGCGGTGCTCGTGCTGGTGGTGCTGACGTCGGTGGCGGGGCCGCTGCTGACCCAGCGCTACGGGCGGCGCGTGCGCGGCGCGGCGCCGAGGCGGGAACCGGATCCGGCGCCGGTTCCCGCGCCTGCTCCCGCGATGGGCGGTGGTCTCGAAGAGGGGCAGTGAGCGGCGCGAGGCCGCCCGCCGTGCTTACCGGTGCGACGCGTCGGCGCCGGCCGTGACCACGTAGGCCGATGCCTGCTTCGTGCCGTCCGGCTTCGTCTGCAGGTACACGCCCTGGATTTCCGGCTCGAAGCCCGGCAGCGCGTTGATCCCGGCTTCCAGCGCGCGGAAGTAGTCGAGCGCGGGGCCGCCCCAGGCTTCGCCGGGCACCACGCAGAAGATGCCGGGCGGATAGGGCAGCGCGCCTTCGGTCGCGATCCGTCCTGCGATGCGGTCGAGCGTGACGAGCTCGACGTTGTTGCGGATCAGCTCGGCATTCGCGGCCTGCGGCTGCATCGCCTGCTTCGGGAGCTGCGCGCGCCGGAACATCTGCTTCTGCAGGTGTTTCATGTCGTGGCTGCGGTAGAAGTCGTGCATGCGCTGGCACAGCTGCCGCAGCCGCATGTTGCCGTACAGCTCCGGATACGCTTCGCACAGCGACGGAATCGCTTCGCGCAGCGGCGTGTCCTGGTCGAGATGGCGTTCGAACTGCGCGAGGTGCGCGACGAGGTGCTGCAGCTTGCCGAAGCTCTCCGACGGCGTGAGCAGGAACAGGATCGTGTACAGGTCGGCCTTCTCGGGCACGACGCCGTGCTCGCGCAGGTAGCGTGCCAGGATCGGCGCCGGTGCGCCGAACGATGCGTACTCGTGCGTGTCGGGATCGATGCCGGGTGTCGTCAGCAGCAGCTTGCACGGATCGACGAAGTACTGGTTGTCCGCATAGCCCTCGAAGCCGTGCCACGAGTCGGCCGGGTGGAAGCGGAAGAAGCGCAGGTCGTCGACGATCTGCTCGGTCGGGTAGTCGGCCCACGGGCGGCCGTCGATCTGCTGCGGAACGAACGGGCGGATCTGGCGGCAGGTCTTCAGCAGCAGCTTGCGCGCGTCGACGCCGTGCGCGACGCAGTCGCGCCACAGGCGCTTGCCGGCCGGGCCCGCGTGCATCTGCGCGTTGACGTCGAGCGCCGCGAACATCGGGTAGAACGGGCTCGTCGACGCGTGGATCATGTACGCATTGTTGAAGCGGCGGTGATCGCAGAAGCGCTTCTGGCCTTCGATGTGGCTGTCCTTCTTGTGGATCTGCGACGTCTGCGAGAAGCCGGCCTGCTGCTTGTGCACCGACTGCGTGACGAAGATGCCGGGATCGTCGGGGCCGAGCGTCAGCATCAGCGGCGAGCAGTCCTGCATCATCGGGATGAACTGCTCGTAGCCGACCCACGCCGAATCGAACAGGATGTAGTCGCACAGATGCCCGATGCGGTCGACGATTTCGCGCGCGTTGTAGATGGTGCCGTCGTAGGTGCCGAGCTGGATCACCGCGAGCCGGAACGGGCGGGGCAGATCGGCGCGCTCGGGGGCGACCTCGCGGATCGCGTCGCGAATGCGCGCTTCGCCGAGCGCCGCGCTGTCGACGCCGCCGATGAGCCCCCACGCGTTGCGCGCGGTTTCGAGGTAGACCGGCCGCGCGCCGGACAGCACGAGCGCGCCGAGGTGCACCGACTTGTGGTTGTTGCGGTCGAACAGGACGAGATCGTCCGGTGCGAGCAGCGCGCTCGTGACGACCTTGTTCGACGTCGACGTGCCGTTCAGCACGAAGTAGGTCTTGTCCGCGTTGTAGATGCGCGCGGCGTTGCGCTGCGCTTCCAGCGCGGGCCCTTCGTGGATCAGCAGGTCGCCGAGCCGGACGTCCGCGTTGCAGAGGTCGGCGCGAAAGATCGTTTCGCCGAAGAAGTCGAAGAACATCCGGCCGAGCGGGTGATTCGAGAAGAACTGGCCCCCCTGATGGCCCGGGCAGTCGAACTCGACGTAGCCGCGCTGCACGTATTCGCGCATGACCTTGAAGAACGGCGGCAGCAGGTTTTCGCTGTAGATGTCGGCGGCGGCGGAAATCTGCCGGCCGTAGTAGTGGCGGCCGCCGTGCCGGAGCTGGATCACGCCGCTCGCGCTCGGCAGGATCGACGGCGGCACTTCCTGGCTGGGCTCGACCGCGACGAAGAACGGAATCGCGAAGCCGGTTTTTTCGACGGCTTTCAGGACTTGTTGCGCCGAATCGATGCCGACGACGATTGCCGCGATATTCGTGAAGTCGGTCTGAAATACATCGACCTGTTCGTGCGTGGTGAGGAAGGCGCCGATCAGCGCCGGCTCGACTGCGATTTTCAACAGGCTCACGCGAACTCTCCGGTAAAGGTGCGGAAGCAGGAGCGCTATTCGCGCCGGCGCATCGTTCTGATTCGACATGCGCCGTAGCCGGTTGAAACGCTCCCGCGAATGCCGGGTGCCGAATGCGCGTTGCACGAGAAAGCCTTGCGCGGCGCGGCACAGCCGCGATCGGACAGTGCCCGGCGCAGCCGATCGTAGCAACAAAAGGAGGCAAATTCAATCGACCGGAATCGACAATGTCATTGCAGGATGAGAATGATCAAATAATCGGGAATTGACATGCTGCGGTGCACATGAAAATGATCCAATCATGAAATCCGATTTGAAAGGCGCCGATGGTTTCAACGAATCGCCAGCTTTTCATCGAAAGGCATCTATGGCATAGTCGGCTCCGAATTGGATGGCGAATCAAGCCGGAATTGCGAGCGTCTCATGCCGCTGCCCGTGACCTGCTGTCCGCGTGCTCGTGAGACGAACAATACCAATCGAAGCAACGCAACAGCGAGGGCAACAACATGAATACTTCTGCCGGTGGCATTCGTCGCCTGGGCATGCGCGCACTGCTGGTCGACGACGAAATCACGCAGGAAACCGCGACCGGGCGCGCGGTCCGCACGCTGAGCGCGGAACTCATGGAACGCGGTATCGACGTGCTCACGGCGACCTCCGCCGACGATGCGATCGTCCTGGTCCGGTCCGATCCGTCGATCCAGTGCGTGCTGCTCGACTGGGATCTCGGCGTGGACGGCCACGGGCCGTCCGAGGCCGTGGTCGATGCGATTCGCCATCGCAACGCCAACGTGCCGATCTTCCTGCTGGCCGACCGCAGCGTCGCGTCGTCGGTGCCGTCGGCGGTGATGGGCAAGGTCGACGATTTCGTGTGGCTGCTCGAAGATACCGCCGACTTCATCGGCGGGCGCATCCACGCGGCGATCGAACGCTACCGCTCGACCGTCCTGCCGCCGATGTTCGGCGCGCTCGCGAAATTCTCCCGCGTCTACGAATACTCGTGGCATACGCCCGGCCACACGGGTGGCACCGGCTTCCTGAAATCGCCGGTCGGGCGCGCCTTCTTCGAATACTTCGGCGAATCGCTGTTCCGCTCGGACCTGTCGATCTCGGTGGGCGAGCTCGGCTCGCTGCTCGATCACTCGGGCCCGATCGGCGAAAGCGAGCGCTACGCGGCACGCGTGTTCGGCGCGCATCGCACGTATCACGTGACGAACGGCTCGTCGACGTCGAACCGCATTATCCTGATGGCGAGCGTGAGCCGCGACCAGATCGCGCTGTGCGACCGCAACTGCCACAAGTCGGCCGAGCACGCGATGACGATGTCGGGCGCGATCCCGACCTACCTCGTGCCGACGCGCAACCGCTACGGGATCATCGGGCCGATCGCATCCGAGCGCCTCACGCAGACGGCGATCCGCGAAGCGATCTCGTCGAACCCGCTCGCGGCCGGGCTGGCCGATCGCCAGCCGAAGCACGCGATCATCACGAACTCGACGTACGACGGCCTCTGCTACAACGTGACGCGCGTGGAAGAGCTGCTCGGCGCGAGCGTCGACCGCCTGCACTTCGACGAGGCGTGGTACGGCTACGCGCGTTTCAACCCGATCTACCGCGACCGCCATGCGATGCACGGCGACCCGCGCGACCATCATGGGGATCGCCCCACGGTATTCGCGACGCAGTCGACGCACAAGCTGCTGACCGCGCTGTCGCAGGCGTCGTACATCCACGTGCGCGACGGCCGCAGCCCGATTCCGCATGGTCAGTTTAACGAAACGTTCATGATGCACGCGTCGACGTCGCCGAACTACGCGATCATCGCGTCGAACGACGTCGCGGCCGCGATGATGGACGGCCCCGGCGGCGCCGCGCTGACGCACGAGTCGATCGAGGAAGCCGTCGCGTTCCGGCAGATGATCGCGCGGATGAACGGCGAATTCGGCGCGAAGGGTGACTGGTTCTTCGAATGCTGGCAGCCTGAAACCGTGCTCGAAGCGCGTACGGGCCGCACGCTGCCGTTCCACGATGCGCCGCCCGAACTGCTCGCAAGCGACCCGGCATGCTGGGTGCTGCGCCCCGGCGCGCAATGGCACGGCTTCGGCAATATCGAGGACGGCTACTGCATGCTCGATCCGATCAAGGTGTCGATCGTCACGCCGGGCGTCGCGCCGGCCGGCGGCCTGATGCCGGTCGGCATCCCGGCGAGCGTCGTCACCGCGTATCTCGATGCACGCGGGATCGTCGTCGAGAAGACGACCGATTTCACGATCCTGTTCCTGTTCTCGATCGGCATCACGAAGGGCAAGTGGGGCTCGCTCGTCAGCGCGCTGTGCGACTTCAAGCGCGACTACGACGCGAACCTGCCGCTCGACATGGCGATTCCGGCGCTCGCGAAGGAGCATGGCTCGCGCTATGCGGGCATGGGGCTGAAGGATCTCGCCGACACGATGTTCGCGGCGATGGAGCAGCTCGGCACCACGCGGCTGATGTCGGAGGCGTTCTCGCTCCTGCCGAAGCCGGAGATGAGCCCGGTGCGCGCGTACGAGCATCTCGTACAGGGCCGCGTCGAGCAGGTCACGCTCGAAGAACTGGCCGGGCGCACGGTGGCCACTGGCGTCGTGCCGTATCCGCCGGGCATTCCGCTCCTGATGCCGGGCGAGAACGCGGGGCCGGCCGGCGGCCCGGTGCTCGGCTACCTGAAGGCGCTCGAAGCGTACGACCGGCGTTTCCCGGGCTTCGCGCACGATACGCACGGCGTGGAAGTCGAGGACGGTACGTACCGCGTGTACTGCCTGACGGCCTGAGCGCGCGAGCGGACGAACGAGCGACCGGCCGCGCGGCGGCCCCACATCGAAGGATCGACATCATGGAAAACGCAGCGCGCATGACCGACGCGGCCCCGGCGGCCGCGCCGAAGAACCGGATGAACGTCTGGCAGCTCACCATCCTCACGGCGGTCAACATGATGGGCTCCGGCATCATCCTGTTGCCGTCGAAGCTCGCGCAGGTCGGCACGATCTCGCTGCTGTCGTGGATCGTCACGGCCGGCGGCTCGCTCGCGCTGGCCTATGCGTTCGCGCGCTGCGGGATGTTGAGCCGCAAGCCGGGCGGGATGGGCGGCTACGCGGAATACGCGTTCGGCAAGGCCGGCAACTACATGGCGAACTACACGTACGGGCTGTCGCTCGTGATCGCCAACGTCGCGATCGGCGTGACGGCGGTCGGCTACGGCACCGTGCTGTTCGACGCGACGCTGTCGCCGCTGCAGACGGGCCTGTGGACGATCTTCCTGCTCGTGCTGACGACGGTCGCGAACTTCGGCGGCTCGCGCATCACCGGCCGGATCGGCGCGGTGACGGTGTGGGGCGTGATCATCCCGGTCGTCATCGTGTCGCTGATCGGCTGGTTCTGGTTCAGTGGCGCGACCTGGGGCGCCGCGTGGAATCCGCACAACCTGCCGTTCGGGCCGGCCGTCGGCAGCTCGATCGCGGTGACGCTGTGGGCGTTTCTCGGGCTCGAATCGGCCTGCGCGAACTCGGACGCAGTGGAGAATCCGGAGCGCAACGTGCCGATCGCCGTGCTGGGCGGCACGATTGCGTCGGCGATCTTCTACATCGTGTCGACCAACGTGATCGCGGGGATCGTGCCCAACGCGATTCTCGCGGCGTCGAACGCGCCGTTCGGTATCGCATTCGCGACGATGTTCACGCCGACCGTCGGCACGATCGTCACCGCGCTGATGGTGATCGCGTGCATCGGCTCGCTGCTCGGCTGGCAATTCACGGTCGCGCAGGTGTTCAAGAGTTCGGCGGACGTCGGCTACTTCCTGCCGGTGTTCGCTCGCGCAACGCGCACGGGCACGCCGATCGTCGGCATGGTGATCCTGCTCGTTGCACAGGTCGCGCTGGCGCTGATGACGATCAGCCCGGAACTGAGCAGCCAGTTCCAGAAGATCGTCGATCTCGCGGTCGTCACGAACCTCGTGCCTTACGTGATGTCGATGGCCGCGCTGATCACGATCCAGAAGGTCGCGAAGGTGCCGCCCGGCAAGGCGCTGGTGACGAACGTGATCGCGATGGCCGCCACCGCGTACAGCTTCTATGCGCTGTTCAGCTCGGGCGAGCAGGCGCTGATGCTCGGCGGCCTGTGCGTGTTCCTGGGCTGGACGCTGTTCGGTTTCGTCAGCGCACGCTTCTACCAGATGGAAGTCGACGCGCACGTGAAGGAGCCGGGGAAGTCGCTGCAGGCATGACCGCGGCCGCCGGTGGCCGTTGACGGCTACCGGCGGTGCTGCGTCAGCAGCGGCGGGAGCGTCTTCTTCAGCAGGTCGACGACGGTCCTCACGCGCGGCGGCAGCGGCCGCTGCGCGTGCACCAGCACATGCAGCGCGAAGTCGGGGACATCGTATTGCGGCAGGATCCGGGCCAGTTGGCCGCGCGCGAGCGCGTCGGCGCAAGCCGGTTGCTGGACCACGCCGATGCCGCCGCCCGCCGCGATCGTGTCGAACATCGGGCGCCAGTGGCTCGTGGTCATGACCGTCCGGATCCGTGCGTACTCGACCGCGTCGCCGCCACGCTGCAGCGGCACCTGTTCGTTGGCGAATACGCCTTTCACGCGGATGAACGGATGGCTCGCGAGGTCGGCCTTCGTTTCGATCGGGCCGTGCCGGTCGAGATACGACGGCGCGGCGACGAGTACACGGCCGACCGCGCCGAGCGCGTACGCGACGAACCCGCCGTCGCCGAGCTGGCCGACCCGGATCGAAATGTCGACGCCCTCGGTAACCGGATCGACGATATCGTCGTTCAGTACCAGGTCGATGTGCAGGTTCGGATACGCGGTGCGGATCTGCATCAGCACGCCCGGCATCACGACCTCGCCGACGCATTGCGGCGCCGCGAGCCGGATCGTGCCGTCGAGCGCGTTTTCCGTCTTCGATACCGCCGCGACGGCCAGTTCGGCCGCCTCGAGCAGCGCCTTGCTGCGCTCGTAGAAGAGGCGGCCTTCCTCCGTGCAGGCGAGGGTGCGCGCACTGCGCATCAGCAGCCGCGTGCCGAGATGTTTTTCCAGTTTCTCGATGCGCTCGCTGACGGCCGGTTGACCCATGTCGAGATCCCGCGCTGCGCCGGACATCGTTCCGCGCTCCACGACCCTGACGTAGATACGCATCGTCGCCAACAAATCCATGAAGTCGCGCCTTTTTCTTCCGGTTCGATTTTTGCCGATCGTCGGATGGTACCAAAGCGGCGCCGGCTTGGCGGTGTGTGTCGGGCCGATACTGACCATCGGCGCGCAGGTGACGGATGCCGTCGCGCACGCCGGCTGCCGCGCAACGGATCGGGCTGCCGAAGCCGCGTGCGTTCGTCGGCATCGTGAGCGAAAATCGGCTTCCTTCCGCGCGACCGACTGGAGACCACGACATGGCGCAACGCAACGAGGCCACACGGTCGCACGGCGTCGCATGGCAGGTCGTGCAGACGTGGCAGGCCGCCGAATGGTGCAGGCTCGTCGAATCGCCGGCGGGCATCGACCTGTCGGGCTCGGTGTCCGGTGCAATCGACGGCACGCCGTTTCGCATCGACTACGCGATCGCGTGCGGCATCGACTGGCTCACGCGCTCGGCGCGCGTGACACGGTGGATCGGCGCGGCGGCGGCGCAGCAACTGCACATAACCTGCGAGGCGGGGCGCTGGACGATCGACGGTGTCGACGCGCCGGCGCTGGCGGGCGCGACCGACATCGATCTCGGTTTCAGTCCGTCGACCAACACGCTGCCGATCCGCCGGCTGGCGCTCGCCGTCGGCGAGTCGGCCGTGATTCGCACCGCGTGGCTGCGCTTCCCGGATTTCGACATCGTGCGCGGCGAGCAGCGCTATACGCACACGACGCCATGCGTGTATCGCTACGAGAGCGGCACGTATGCGGCCGACATCGGGATCGACGACGCGGGCCTCGTTACCGACTACGACGAATGGCGACGCATCGGCGCGACGCCTGCGTCGTGACGCCTCAGCGCGCGCTGGCGACCGACAGCTTGCCGGGAATCAGCTTCAGCGTACTGAACGCGTCGGCGATGTTCTGCTGATACGCGACCGTCGCATCGGTGACGGGCTGCACGCCGTAGCCGGCGCGCTTGAGCGCGACTTCGAGCGTCGGCGCGTCGAGTCCGACGAGCGGCGACAGTTGCGCGGCGACCTCGGGAACGTGATCGCGTGCCCAGCGATCGACCGCGTCGACTTCGTCGAGCAGTGCGCGCAACACCTGGGGATGCGCGGCCGCATACTTGCGCGCGGCGAGGTAGTACTGCGTGTTGCGCACGAGCCCGTCGCCGTTCGCGACCACCCGCGCGCCGAGCTGCCGTTCGGCGGCGGCCAGATACGGATCCCAGATCACCCACGCATCGACGCTGCGCTGCACGAACGCGGCGCGCGCGTCGGCCGGCGTCAGGTAGATCGGCTGGATGTCGGCATACGTGAGGCCCGCATGCTCGAGCGCTTTCACCAGCAGGTAGTGGACGTTCGAGCCCTTGTTGAATGCGACCTTCTTGCCGCGCAGTTGCGCGACGTTGCGGATCGGCGAATCGGGCAGCACGACGATTGCCTCGCCTTGCGGCGCCGGCGGTTCGTTGCCGATGTAGACGAAATCGACGCCGGCCGCCTGCGCGAAGATCGGCGGCGTTTCGCCGACCGTGCCGACGTCGATCGCGCCCGCGTTCAGCCCTTCGAGCAGTTGCGGCCCGGCCGGAAATTCGAGCCATTGCACCGTGACGCCCTGGCTCGCGAGACGCTTCTCGAGCGTGCCGCGCGCCTTGAGCACGACGAAGTTGCCGTATTTCTGGAAGCCGATGCGCAGCCGCGTGCCACCGGTGTCGGCCCGCGCGGGCAGCGCCGCGAGCGGCCCGAGCGCGAGCCCGGCCAGCCCGGCGGCCGCGCCGTGTAGCCACTGGCGGCGGCGCGGGTTCGCCGGGTTCGTTTCAAGGTCTGCGTGCGGTATGTCGTTCATCGGGGCGTCCTGCGTGCGGGTTCACGGGCCGCGCGCGAAGGCGGCGCGGCGGGCGCAAGGCAGGGCCGGATGCGGGCGATGCACGCAACGGGCCGGCCCGCGCCGGATTCAGGACGATACGGCCGCGCCGGCCGGCGGCCAACCAACGAATGCTGATATGCAAATCAGCGGCGCAGCGGTGCTCAATCGGTGCCGGCGGCGCTTTCCTCGATCGAGTCGACGCGATCGGGATAAAACGCGAGGTGCCCGCGAATCGCGTCGACGGCCGGATACGGATGCTCGTAGGTCCATACCGCGTTGATCGCACGTTCGCCGCCGGCCGGAATCGAGTAGTACGCGCAGTCGCCCTTGTACGGGCAGTGGGTCGCGTGGTCCGTGCGTTGCAGCAGCGACATGTCGGCGTCTTCGCGCGGCAGGTAGAGCACGGCCGGATAGCTGGCCTCGCGCAGCGCCAGTGCGCGGTGGGTATCGACGACGACCTTGCCGGCTACCTTGACCACGACACGGCGCGGATGCGGCTCGACCGTGATCGGGTGATCGGGGCCCGGCGATTTCACGGGGCGAGAGGGCGTATCGGGGCTGTTCGACATCGTGGGTCCTCCAGGACGTGGCGGCGCGCGGCGCCGGGCGGATCCCGGCGCGCCGGTGCCGACGTTTGCCAGCCGATACGATGCGCCCATTCCGGAAAGTCTGCAGGGGGCCGGAAGGCCGTCGCGCGACAGGCAGCCGGCGCGTCGCCCGGCGCTTGCATGGACGTTCCCGCGCACGGGCAGCGGGATGCAGCCGCGACGATAAGCAACGCCGAATTAATTGGTAAGCGATCGGCGCGATGCGCGCGAAGATCGGCCGTCGTCATGTGCATGACAGCCCTTTCTTCCCTCCGCCATCATGAAGAATCCTTTCGTTTCGTCCGCCGCGCGTCGTGTGCGCGGCGCACCGCAAACCGTTGCCGCACTCCGCTGCATCGCCGCGTCGCTGCTGCTCGCGGGCGCGGCGACATACGCACTCGCCGCACCCGCGGGCAAGACGCTCGTGTACTGCACCGAAGGCAGCCCGGCCGGCTTCGATCCCGGCCAGCACACGACGAGCACCGATTTCGATGCGAGCACGTACACGATCTACAACGGGCTCGTGCAGTTCAAGCGCGGCACGCTCGATCTCGAACCGTCGCTCGCGACGAGCTGGGACGTGTCGCCCGATCAGCGCACGATCACGTTCCACCTGCGGCGCGGCGTGAAATTCCAGACGACCGCCTGGTTCAAGCCGACGCGGCCATTCCAGGCCGACGACGTCGTGTTTACGTTCCGCCGCATGCTCGATCCGGACGATCCGTTCCGCAAGGCCTACCCGGTCAGCTTTCCGTACTTCAGCGATCTCGGCTTCGACCGCAACGTCGAGCGCATCGAGAAAGTCGACGACTACACGGTGCGCTTCGTGCTGAAGACCCCCGATGTCGTGTTCGTGCGCAATCTCGCGATGGCATTCGCGTCGGTGCTGTCGGCCGAATATGCGTCGCAGCTTGCCGCGCGCCATCGCGAGTCCGACATCAACCAGTTCCCGGTCGGCACGGGGCCGTTCATGCTGCGCACGTACCAGAAGGATGCGCTGATCCGCTACGACGCGAACCCCGACTACTGGAAGCCGGACGACGTGAAGCTCGCGCGCCTCGTATTCGCGATCACGCCGGATCCGGCCGCGCGGCTGCAGAAGCTCGTGGCCGGCGAGTGCCAGGTGTCGGTGTTCCCGCGGCCGGCCGACCTCGAGACGGTGCGGCGCGACCCGAAGCTGACGTTGTTCTCGGGGATGGGCTTCAACGTCGGCTTCGTCGCGTACAACACGCAGCATGCGCCGCTCGATCGCGTCGACGTGCGGCGCGCGCTCGACATCGCGATCGACAAGACGGCGATCGTGAAGACCGTCTTCAACGGCGACGCGAAGATCGCGACGAACCCGATGCCACCCGCGCAATGGTCGTACAACCCGCGCCTGAAGGATGCGCCGCGCGATCCGGCCGCTGCGAAGGCGCTGCTCGCGCAGGCCGGTTTCCCGAACGGTTTCGACCTGACGCTGTGGGCGATGCCCGTGCAGCGTCCGTACAACCCGAATGCGCAGCTGATGGCGCAACTGATCCAGCAGGACTGGGCGAAGATCGGCGTGCGCGCGAAGATCGTCAGCTACGAATGGGGCGAATACAACCGCCGCGCGAAGCACGACGGCCAGCACGATGCGATCCTGTACGGCTGGTCGGGCGACAACGGCGACCCCGACAACTGGCTCGGCACGCTGCTCGGCTGCGATGCGGTGCACGGCAGCAACCTCGCGAAGTGGTGCAATCAGGATTTCGAACGACTCGTCAGCGCGGCGCGTTCGAACGCGGATGTCGCGAAACGCACGTCACTGTACGAGCAGGCGCAGGTCGTATTCAAGGATCAGGTGCCGTTCACGCCAATCGCGACGTCGATCGTGTCGCTGCCGGTGTCGAAGCGTGTCCACGGGCTGACATTCTCGCCGCTCGGCGGGCACCGGTTCGACGGCGTTTGGCTCGATTGACGGGGAAGGGGCCGGCGCGCGCGGGCGCGCCGGTGCCGATGGCGATCAGTCGAGCGCGACGGCGGCAGCGGCTTCCACCGGCGAGCCTTCGAGCGCGACCGACGGCCGGCCGTCGGGGCCGACCGGGACGTCGCCGGTGAGCGTCGTGCGATAGAGTTGGCGGTCGAAGTCGAGATCGAAGATGTCGACGGGCGCGAGATGGGCGGTCGCCCGGTTGTCCCAGAACGCGATGCTGCGCGGCTCCCACTTGAAGCGGATCGTGAATTCCGGCCGCGTCGCGTGCTCCCACAGCAGTTCGAGCAACGCCTGGCTTTCGCGCGGTGTCAGCCCGACGATCGATTTCAGGAAGCTCGGGCTCACGTACAGCGCGCGTTCGCCGGTTTCGGGATGCACGCGCACGAGCGGATGTTCGGTCACGAGCGGGCGGCGCTCGACGGCTTCGTCGAACGCGCCGGTGGCGCGGGCACCGGCCGGCGGCGTGAAGCGGTGAATGCCGCGCAAGCCGTCGATGAAGCCGCGCAGCGGCGCGGACAGCGTTTCGTACGCACGCACGAGGTTCGTCCAGTGCGTGTCGCCGCCGTATGGCGGGATCGTCACGCCGCGCAGGATCGACGCCCACGGCGGATTCACGGCGGCCGTCACGTCGGTGTGCCAGCCAGTCCATGGCCGGCGCACCGGTTCGCCTTCGAAGCGCGTCGCCTTGCGATGTTTTGCAATCGAATAGACGGCAGGGTGGCCGTCGACGTGCCCGAACACCGGGTGGCCGACCGTCGGCTCGCCGAACTGCGCGGAGAACGCGACGTGCTGCTCGTGCGTGAGGAACTGTTCGCGGAAGAAGATGACGCGCCATGTCAGCAGCGCGGCGCGGATTGCCGCGATCTGCGGCGTGGTCAGGGGTTGCGTGAGGTCGACGCCGCGGATTTCCGCGCCGATATGGGCGGACAGCGGGATCACGTCGACCGGATGGGCGGCGGGTTCGGGTAGGGCGCTCATGAGACGCTCCTGGCGGAAGTGGGCGGGATGGACGGTCGACATCGTTGCGCGTGCAAGCGTCTGGCCGGGGGTGGAAGGCTCATGGTCGGGTGTCCCGCGGGGAATCGCGCGGCGGCGTGCGGCAACGGGCGCCGCCGCGAGACGCGGGTGTTATTGCAGCGTCGCGCCCGGGCCTTTCAGCACGACGCTCTGGCGGCCGTCGATGCCGACCGGCACATCGCCGTGCACGGTCGCGCGGCGCACGACGCGGCGCGCATCGCCGTAGTCGTTGATCGCGTAATGCTGCGTCGCGCGGTTGTCCCAGATCGCGACGTCGCCTTCCTGCCAGTTCCAGCGCACGGTGTTCTCGAGGCGCGTCACATGCTCGTGGAAGACCTGCAGCAGGTGCGCGGAATCCTGCGCCGACAGCCCCTTGAGCCGCTGCACGAAGTGCCCGAGCACGAGCGTGCGCTCGCCGGTTTCCGGATGGACGCGCACGACCGGGTGCTCGGTTTCGTAGACGGTCGACGTGAACACTTCGCGATATCGCTTCAGTTGCGTGTCGTCCGCATGCACGTGCGTCGACGCGTAGTCGTAGGCGTTCGTGTGCAGCGCCCACAGCGTGTCGGCGAGCGCACGCAGCGGATCGGGCAGGTGCGTGTACGCGGCAGCCGTATTGGCCCACACGGTATCGCCGCCGAACGGCGGAATCACGAGCGCACGCAGGATCGAGATCTTCGGGTACGCGTCGACGAAGGTCACGTCGGTGTGCCATGAATTGGCGCGTGCGCCGTGCGCGGAATCGAGTTCGAGCAAGTGCGCGCTGCCGTCGACGGACGGCACGGTCGGGTGTGCGACCGTCTCGCCGAAGCGGCCGGCGAAGGCTTCCTGCGCGGTATCGTCGAGATGATGCTGGCCTCGGAAGAACAGCACCTTGTGGCGCAGCAGCGCGGCCTGGATCGCGTCGAATGTCGCGTCGTCGAGCGTGGCCGACAGACGCACGCCGGCGATCTCGGCGCCGATCCGGCCGGCGACCTGGCGAAGCTGAAGGGGGGCGGCGGCCGTGCGCGGCGCGGCGTGCGAAGCATGCGAGGACGGGTGAGCGGCGTGCTGGACTTCGGACATCGGGAGTCTCCTGGAGTCGGGTCGGTCGAGTCTCCATTCAAGCAGGGACCGCGCGGAACCGGAACCGATGAATCGTCACAACCTTAGCGTGCATGCTGTGATGATCGATATGTGTCGTCATGCAGAACAATCCGGCCGCGTCACGCGGCTACCAGGCGAGCCGCCATTCGCCGATCCGGTGCGGGTGCGGCGGGGCGATGCGCTTGCCGCCCGTACCGTTGCCTCCGGGTGGTTCGCTGTCATCGAAATCCGCGAGCACGGTCGCGCGCAATTGCGCGAATTCCGGCGAATCGCGCCGGCGCGGCCGTGGCAGCGTGACATCGACGATGCGCTCGATGCGACCCGGGCGCGGCGCCATCGTGACGACGCGGTCACCGAGATAGACGGCTTCGTCGACATCGTGCGTGACGAGCATCATCGTGATGCGCTCCTGTTCCCAGATGCGCAGCAGTTCGTTCTGCATCCGCGCGCGTGTCTGCGCGTCGAGTGCGCCGAACGGCTCGTCGAGCAGCAGCACGCGCGGGCGGTTCACGAGGCCGCGCGCGATCGCCACGCGCTGCGCCATCCCGCCCGACAACTGGTTCGGAAATGCGTGTTCGAACCCGTTCAGGCCGACGAGCGCGACGTGATCCGCGACCGCGCGCCGCTTTTCGGCGGCGTCGAGCGGTGCGTTGCGCAGCGCGGCGCCGATGTTCTGTTCGACGGTCAGCCACGGAAACAGCCGGTGATCCTGGAACACGATGCCGCGCTGCAGCGACGTGTCGCGCACGCGTTCGTCGCCGGCGCGGATTTCGCCTGCATAGTCGGTGTCGAGCCCGGCGACCAGCCGCAGCAGCGTCGATTTCCCGCAGCCGCTGGCGCCGACGATCGTGACGAACTCGCCGGCGCGTACGTGCAGCGACACGTCGTCGAGTACGGCGAGCGTCGTGCCGCGTTGGGCGTAGTGCTTGCTGACATGGAGGATGTCGAGCGAATCGGAGGCGAGAGTCGTCATGGCGGCCCGATGAAGGTTGCGGCAGGAAAGGGAGGGACGATCAGTGTGTGAGGTCGCCGCGTCGGGCCAGCACCTTGCGCTCGATCGCACGCGCGATCGCATTCAGGGCCCAGCCGGTCACGCCGACGACGATGATTCCGAACAGCACGAGATCCATCCGGAACTGCTCGCTGCCGTCGATCAGCGTGTTGCCGATTCCGCTGCCGGCGACGAGCAGGTATTCGGCGCCGAGCGTCGCGAGCCACGAATAGATCAGGCCGAGATACAACCCGGTGAAGATCGACGGCAGCGCGGCCGGCAGGATCACGTGGCGGCCGCGCTGGAGCCGCGAGTAGCGTAGTGCGCGGGCGACGTCGACATACGCGCGCGGCACCGCGTGAATGCCGTCGCACGTGTGCGCGGCGACGGGCAGCAGCGCGGCGAGCGACAGGAACACGACCTTGGCGACGTCGCCGAGGCCGAACCACACGGAAATCAGCGGGATCCACGCGAACAGCGAGATCTGCTTGAACGTGTCGAAGCTCGGGCCCACCATCCGTGCGGCGACGCGCGACAGCCCCAGCGCGGTGCCGAGCAGCAGGCCGCCTGTCGCGCCGATCGCAAAGCCGCACGCTTCGCGTGCGAGCGATGCCGACAGCGCACGGCCCAGCGCGCCGCTCGTGGCCTGCGTCCACGCGGTGTGCAGCACGTCGGCGGGGCCGACGAGCAGCCCGCTTTTCACGAGGTGTGCGGAAGCGACGACCCACCAGCAGGCAAACGCGACGAGCGGCAGCACGAAGCCGCGCCAGTCGGGCGCATGCAGGCGGCGGGCGGCCGTGACGGGCGGTGTTTCGTCCTGCTGGGCGGAATGCGCCATGGATGCTTCTCCTTCGATCGGGCCGGCGGGCCGGTTCAGCCGCGAAACGCAGAGGGCACGCCGCGGCGCAGGCGCGCTTCGAGCGCGTCGAGCGCGCGGTTGATCAGCAGGCCGACTGCGCCGACGACGACCACGGCCGCCATCACGAGATCGAGCTGGAACAGTTGCCGCCCGTACACGATCAGGTAGCCGAGCCCTTCGGACGAGGCGACGAGCTCGACCACGACCAGTGCGAGCCACGACTTCGTGAACGCGAGCCGCACGCTGGTCGCGAGCGTGGGGATCGCGGCCGGCAGCACGACGTGGACGATGCGCTGCCGGCGCGTATAGCCGAACACGCGCGCGGCTTCGTCGAGGGCGGGCGGCGTCTGGCGAAACCCCTGCAACGTGCCGAGCGTGACGGGGACGAGCGCCGCATGCGCGATCAGCAGGTATTTGAGCGGTTCGCCGACGCCGACGAGCAGCAGCAGGAACGGCAGCCAGCCGAGCACCGGGATCTGCACGAGCGCGTTGAAGCTCGGCAGCACGTAGGCCTCGAGCGTGCGCGACAGGCCGAGTGCGATGCCGATCGAAAAGCCGAGCAGCGTGCCGGCCGCGAAGCCGACCAGCACACGCTGCAGGCTGATCAGCGTGTGGCGGGCGAGATCGCCGCTCGTCGCGAGTTCGGTGAGCGACTCGAACACGCGTTCGGGCGGTGGCAGGATCTGCGGTGCGATCCAGCCGCGCGCACTGCCCACCGTCCACAGCGCGAACAGCAGCGCGGGCAGCACCCACGGCGCGAGCTGCCACGCGAGCCGCTTCACGACTGCCGCGCGACGCGGCTGCGCAGTGAGCGCCTGAGGCGCGGAAGACGGAATCGGGATCGCGGTATCGCTCATCGGCGCGGCTCCGGGTCAGGAGAGGGGTTTGCCGGCCGCGTCGTAACGTTGCCAGTAGTTTTCGAGCTTCAGCGTGTGCAGCGCATGGTCGAGATACTTCGGCTCGAACCAGCCGTCGACGTCGACCGGCTGACGGATCAGCTTCAGGTTCAGCGCATCCTGTGCGACGGCCTTGTAGCGCGCGACGAGGAACGGGTCGATCAGCGGGGACAGGCGGTCCTTCAGGCGTTGGTTCGCATAGTCGGCCTGCCACGACGCATACGGCACGCCGCTCTTTGCCCACAGCTTGAACAGCGCGTCGCGGTTCGCCTCGTCGGACGACCATTGCGCACCCTTCACGAACGCGGTGACGACGCGCTGCACGATGTCCGGGTGGGCGCGTTCGAAGTCGTCGAGCACGAGCAGGTGGGTCTGGCGCGTCAACTGCGGGCCATCGTTCTGCGATTCGTAGATGATTTTCGCGAGCCCTGCGTCGCGCAGCTTGTACAGCTGGTAATCGCCCACCGACGCGTCGATGCCTTTCGACGCGAGCGCGGCGAGCGAACTGGCGGAATCGAGGTTGATCACGCGCAGGTCGCGTTCGCCGAGGCCGTTCTTCGCGAGTGCGTTGTCGGCGACGAGCTGCAGGTTGGTGCCGCGGAAGATCGACACGCGGCGGTCTTTCAGGTCCTTGATCGAACGGATCGCGGAGTCGGGCGGCACCGCGATCTTGATGCCCGAGCGCACGCTCGCCGCGAGCAGCAGGCGTGTCCTGATGCCGTTCGAGCGCGCGAGCACCGACGGCAGGTCGCCCTGGTACGCGAAGTCGAGCGCCTTGTTGGCGATCGCCTCGTTGACGGCCGGCCCCGCGCCCTTGAAGAACAGCCACTGTACCTTGATGCCGTCGGCGGCGAATTCCTGTTCGACCCGCTGCTGCAACTGCACGGTGGCGGCGCTCGAGCCGCCGAAGGTCGGCGGATCGCCGGCGCCTTGCTGGGCGACGCCGATGCGGATGGTGGCGGGTTTTTCGGCATGCGCGGCGGCTGCCGGCAACACAATGAGGGACGCGATCAGCAGCGATCGCAGCAGGCGCAGTGGAAGCATGAATCGATGGTTCCGGGACGTTGGGGAACGAGGCTGGGCCGCAGCCCGTCGGGTCATTCTCGATGACGTCCCGGGGCCGGACAAGAAACGATTTGAACTATGCTTATCGCCGCTCGGGGGGATGGTGGGGCGGGGTTAGCGGACGGTGCTGAGCAAGTGTCCGCCGGTCAGTCGCGCGCGGCGAAGCAGCGTGAGCAGCGTGCCGAGCATCACGATCGATCCGATCTGCGGCAGCTCGAATACCGGATTCACGTATTCGTAGAGCGGCAGCGCCCACACGAGCGCGACGACGGTCTGTTCGCCGCGCAACCAGCCGTCCTGGGTGCCGAGCGCAACCAGGCATGCGAGCGGGATGCATAGCCACGAGAGTTCGTAGTGCCACACATACGGATTCGCGGCGAGCGTTGCGATGACGAACACGGCGCCACGCAGGCGCGTATCGCGGCTGCGCGCCCAGAGAATGCAGGCCGACGCGATAGCGACGATGGCGATGCCGGCCTGCGCGACATAGGCGGCCGCCAGCGAGACTTCCGAGAGGCGCAGTGCCGCGAACGGCGTCGGCGACGTGAGCCAGAATGCGACGCTGTGCTCGAGGACGATCGACCGCGCAAGTGCTGCGTTCTCGACAAAGAGGCGTAGCGACCCGATGCCCGCGACCAGCACGCCGAGTGCGGCAAATGCGCTCGCGAACAGCGCGGCCCATGCGAACGTGCGCCATGCCCGGGTGGCGATCAGCACGAACGGGAACAGCATGGCCAGTTGCGGCTTGACGACCATCAGGCCGATGCAGAAGCCGGACCACGCCGGTCGCCGGTCGGCCCAATACACGGCCAGCGCGGCACATGAGGCCGTGAGCATTGCGTTCTGTCCGTACATCGTCGTCACGAAGACACCGGGGCAGCCGAGCAGCGCAATCCATGCGAAGCGTTTCGCTCCCGGAGTAGCCGCGAGCCGTGAGACGCGCCACGACGCGAATCCAAGTGCCGCGATGCCGGTTGCGATGAAAGCCGGGTAGCTGAATGCGAGCGGGATCAGCGAGAGCGGCGCCACCATCAGCAGATAGGTCGGCGGATACAGCCATGGAAGGAGGGCGTTGCGCGGCGTCGACGGAAAGAATTCGGAGAGCAGCCGCGTAAATGCGGGCACGTCGTAGGCCTGCAGCATCGCACCGTGCCGCACGAGCCAGGATGCGGTCCAGAACACCACGTAGTCGGCGCCGGGCCGAATGGAGCCGGGGCCCGGCGAGCGATGACTGACCCATGACCACAACGATACGAAGACGCAGTAAGCGGTCAGCGCCAATGCGCTGTAGAGCACGATGCGGACTGGCGTCAGCCAGACATGCACGTGGCGTTCGCCGGGGCGCGTCGACAGGCGGGGAATATCCATGCGTCGCGTTACTTGACCGACAGTTTGCGCGGCGACTGGGCACCGACGGCGCCTGATTGCCGGCGCCGGATCGTGACGATGCGCCGGGCCGGAAACTGCAGCAGCTTCGAGCCGGCCTGGGATGTGCCTTGACGTGCAGGTTGCTGCGCCACATGTGCTTCGGCGCGATAGCGTCGCCTGACGAGGTAGACCGGGCGCTGTTTCGCTTCGTGATAGACGCGGCCGAGGTATTCGCCGATCACTCCGATCCCGATCAGCTGGATGCCGCCGATGAACAGCACGACGGAAATCAGCGACGCGTATCCGTGCACGGGATTGCCGTACAGCAACGTGCGCGTGACGATGAATGCGGCGTAGATGAGCGAGAGCAGCGCGAATGCAAGGCCGATATAGGTCCATACGCGCAGCGGAACGGTGCTGAAGCTCGTGATCCCTTCGAGCGCGAAATTCCAGCGCCGCCATCCGGAGAACTTCGAGTGGCCGCCGCTGCGCGGTGCGCGAGTGTACTCGATGATCTCGACATGAAAGCCGACCCACGCGAACAGGCCTTTCATGAAGCGCCGCCGCTCGGGCAGCGCGCACAGTGCGTCGATCACCTGGCGGTCCATCAGGCGGAAATCGCCGACGTTCTCCGGCATCTCGACTTCGGACAGCTGGTTGTGCACGCGATAGTAGAGCGCGGCGGCCACGCGCTGCATCATGGGATCGCACATGCGGTCGGTACGCTTCGCGGCGACGACCTCTGCGCCTGCGAGCCAGCGCTCGATCATGGCGGGGATCAGTGCAGGAGGGTCCTGCAGGTCGGCGTCGATCAGGATGACGGCCGCTCCCGCGGCGTCGTCGATGCCGGCCGTCAATGCGGCCTCCTTGCCGAAGCGTCGCGTCAGATCGATGATGCGCACGCGCGAGTCGTCGGCGCCGATTGCAATCAGCTTGTCCAGCGTACCGTCGCGGCTGCCGTCGTTCACACAGACGATCTCGAAGCGCACGGAATCGATCGATTCGAGGATGGGAAGGGTGGTCGCGAAGAAGGCCTCGATGGCAGCCGCCTCGTCATGAAAGGGCACGACGAGCGATACCAGCGGTTTTCTGGCGTGCGTGGACATACGTCCCCCCGAAAGATCCGGTCTGCGCCGCATGGTCTGATCCTGTGCCGCCGATGTCCGAAAATGGGTCCGGTTCGGCAAAATTTCTGTTTCTGGTGGCCCGAGTTGCCCGCCGCAGGCCTGGCGGCGAGCCGTCAGATCATTGTACGCACGAATGACGCCAAGATGGCGGCGGGCGCGGGTTTGTTCGGGGGCACGGGCACCCGGGAATGGCGTTTGCCGGGGCTCAGGCCGGCGGGCGATCTGGCGCGACGGCGCGTGCACCCGCTAGGATGTCGCTCATGAGGACGGTCATACGGAGACGGTCATGCAAGTCCAGGATCTGACAGGCGCATCACTCGACTACTGGGTGGCCATGGCGGAAGACCTCGGCGCGCCGCGCGTCGACGCATCGGGATGCATGGCGATCCGCGCACCGGATGGCGTGCCGGTGCCGTTTTCGCCATCGTCGTCCTGGGCGGACGGCGGCCCGATCGTCGAGCGGCTGCCGTTCGCCGCTCTCGAGCGCGACGGCGGGCGGGGGGCATGGCGTGCCGTGCTGCACCGGGCCGTGCCGGCCGCGGGCGAGCGCTGCACGTTCAACCAGTCGGGGCCGACGCTGCTGATTGCCGCGATGCGCACGCTGGTGGCATCGACGTTCGGCGACGACGTGCCGGACCTCGACATGGCGCGGCCGCGCTGAGCGCCGCCACGCGCGGCATCGCTCAGGCAGGCACGCTCCGGATCGCGATCGACGCGACGTCGACGCGCCGCGGCAGGATCGCGTCCGCCGCCGCGCGATCGGCGACGCGTTGCAGCACGTCGATGTCGGCGCCGCTGACGCTGCGTTGCGCGAGCGCGGCCCGGCGGGCGATGTCGGTGGCCGCGTCGGGCGGCAGGCGCGTGAGCGACGCATAGACGTTCGCATAGTCGGCCGGGTGCGCGAGCGCCCATTGGCCGGCGCGGGCAAGCCGGGCGAGCACGTCCGCGAGCGCCGCGCGCTTGCCGCGATCGTCGAGCGTGTCGACCGGCGACGTGAGGAACGCGAGCCCCGAATTGATGCCGCTGCCGTCGCGGACGATGCGCGCGCCGCGCCGCACCGCGTGCCCGTAGTACGGGTCGAACGTCGCCCAGATGCCGATCCGTTTCGCCTCGAACGCGGCGAATGCGTCGACGGGCAGCACGAAGCGCACGTCGACGTCGCGCGGGGCGAGGCCGTGTTCGCGCAGCGCGCCGTACAACTGGTATTGCGAGATGCTGCCGCGCGCCGACGATACGACGACGGTTTGCCCTTTCAGGTCGGCCACCGCGCGAACCGGCGAGTCGGGCTGCACGACGATGCCGAGCGACGCCGGCGAGCCGACACGTGTCGCGACGATCCGCAACGACGGATCGCCGAGCGCGGCCGTCAGCACGGGCAGGTCGCCGGCCGGTGCCAGATCGATCGCGCCCGCGCGCTGGGCTTCGAACAGCGGCGCGGCGCCCTGGAAATTGGCCCAGCGGAACCGGTACGGCGTGTCGTCCAGCACGCGCGCGGCTTCGGCCAGCGCGCGCAGGCCGCCGGCCTGGTCGCCGAGCACGAGCGTGACACCCGACAGGTCGGCCCCGGCCGCGCGAGCGGGCAGGGGGATGCCGGCGGCGAGCGGTGCGGCGGCAAGGGCGGCAAGACGCTGGAGCGCGCGACGGCGCGCTACGACGGAAAAGCGATTCATCGACGGCAGGTTCCGGAATCGGTTTCCGGCCGACAAACATCGAATCGTGAAATGCATATTCGCGAGGCGACCGCTCGCGCGGCCGGGGGCGATCCGGCGCCCGGCCGCTTTCGCGGATGCCTTACGCAGCCGGCGGAACCGTGCGCAGGAACGCCCGCACCGCCGGCGCCTTTTCGAACCGCCGGTGCGCAAGCGCGAGTTCCGACGTGATCGGCTTGCCGGCGATCGGCCGGTACACGACACCCGGCAGCGACACGCAACCGGCGAGCGCATCGGGAATCACCGCGACCCAGCCGTTCACCGACACGCACGCGAGCACCGCGAGCAGGCCGCCCGGCCGCGCGGCGACGACCGGTGCGAAGCGGCCGCGGCGCGCGACTTCGAGCGTGCCCCGCTCCTGTTCGGGCACCGCGAAACGCGCGTCGGCGAGATCGGCCGCGCGCACGGCCGTCATCGCCGCATAGCGCGAATCGGCCGGTACGGCCGCGACGAACACGTCGCGCTGCAGCGTGACGATCCGCAGGCCGCCGGGCAGCGGCAGTGGCGGGCGCACGTACGCGAGATCGAGCCGGCCCGCGTCGAGCTGGTTCGCGACATCGTCCATCGGGACCTCGCGCAGGTTCAGCTCGATGCGCGGGTGCGCGGCGCGGAACGCGCCGACCGTGCGCTGCAGCGTGCCCGAATAGACGGCGGACGACACGTAGCCGATCTCGATCCGGCCGAGCTCGCCGCGTTCGGCCAGTGCGGCGAGTTCGCGGCCGCGCTGCAGGTGCTCGAATGCGGCGCTCGCTTCGGCGAGATAGGCCTCGCCGGCCGCGCTCAGCGTGACCGCGCGGCGCGACCGGTGAAAAAGCCGCACGCCGAGCACGCGTTCGGCTTCCTGGATCTGCCGCGTGAGCGCGGGCGGCGCCATGTCGAGCGCTTCGGCGGCGCGCGCGAAATGCAGGTGTTGCGCGACACTCAGGAACGCGCGGACGTGACGGAATTCGAGCCGGTCCATGATTGCAATTTTTGTCAATAAAACAGCATCGGGATGTCAATGACAGGCAATACCGGGCAAGCCTAGCATACGGCTCCTTGATCCTGTTCCGGAGTGGCCGATGTCCCAGTCTTCACCGGCGTCGCGTACGGGCGCGGCTGCCGCCCCGCGCGCGGGCGCCCGCCTGCCTGCCGCCGCGACGCTCGCCGTCGCGTCCGCGACCTGTTCGCTGATCGTGCTCGACACGAACGTGGTGGCCGTTTCGCTGCCGAGCATCGCGCGCAGCTTTCATGCGAGCTTCGCCGACATCGAGTGGGTCGTGAGCGCATACATGACCGCATTTGCCGCGTGCCTGCTGCCGGCCGGCGGGCTGGCCGACCGCTTCGGGCGCAAGCGAATGCTTTTCACGGGGCTCGCGCTGTTCTTTCTCGCGTCGCTCGGCTGCGGCGTCGCGCCGTCGGCCGGCTGGCTGATCGCCGCGCGCGCCGTGAAGGGCGGTGGCGCCGCGCTGCTGCTGACGGCTGCGCTCGCGGTGATCGCGAACCGTTTTCCGGACGGGCGCGAACGGGCGCGCGCATGGGCGATCTGGGGCATGTGCATGGGAATCGCGACGGCGATCGCGCCGCTCGTCGGCGGTGCGATCACGCAATGGATCGGGTGGCGCTGGGTGTTCCTGCTGAACCTGCCGGTTTGCCTGCTGCTGGCGGCCGGCGCGCGTGCCGCGATCGACGAATCGAGCGATCCGCATGCGAAACGCGTGGACGCTGCCGGCAGCCTGCTGTTCGGTGCGGCGCTCGCCTGTGCGATCGCGGCGCTGATCGGCGCGCCGGTGCACGGCTGGCTGTCGGCAGCGACGCTCGGCCGGCTCGCGCTCGCCGCCGCGCTGCTGGCGGCGTTCATCGGCGCCGAGCGCTGGCAGGCGCGGCCGATGATCGATCTCGCGCTGTTCCGCCAGCCGCGCTTCGTCGGCGCGGTGCTCGCGATGTTCGGCTATGCCGCGTGTGCGCAGGTGATGATGACGTTCCTGCCGCTGTATCTGCAGAACGCATTCGGGATGTCGGCGATCGACGCGGGGCTCGGGATGTTGCCGTTCGCGTTCGCGATGATCGCCGGCCCGTCGCTCGGCGCGACGCTGGCCGCACGCGTGTCGCAGGGCGGCGTGCTGGCGGGCGGGCTCGCGCTGATCGGCGCAGGCAACCTGGTCACGGCCGCGCTGACGGCGAGCGGCGACTACCGGCTCGTCGCGATCGGCATGTTCGTGACGGGGTGCGGCGCCGGCATCATGAACGGCGACACGCAGAAGGCGATCATGGCGTGCGTGCCGCCTGACCGCACGGGCATGGCGTCGGGCATCAGCACGACGACGCGCTTCTCGGCGATCGTGACGGCCGTCGGCGTGCTCGGCGCGGTGCTGGCCGCGAGTACGCACACGCGGCTCGACGGCCTGCTGTCGGCCACACCCGGCCTGCGTGCGTTTGCCGATGCGCCGTTCATGTCGAGCCTGCTCGCCGGCGATCTGGCGCAGGCGCTCGGCCGCGTGCCGCCATCGGCCGCCGGCGTACTCGCACACGCGGCGCCCGTTGCATTCGCGAGCGGGTTCGCCGACGCACTGACGGTGAGCGGCGTGCTGGCGCTCGGCGCGGCCGTCGTTGCATACAAGTTGCTTACGCAACCGGTGCGCGATGGTGCGTGACGGATAGCGGCGCACGCGCGGCGCATTGGACGCGCTTTCTCGGAACCATTAAGCTTGCGCGTTCCGGTTTCACGCAGCGTATTCAAGATGTCATCGACGATCGAGATTCTGTTGCCCGTGTTCGGGCTGATCGCGGCAGGGTTCCTGTGCCGCCGGCGCGGCGTACTCGGGCCGGCGGCAGCGTCGGAGCTCAACCGGTTCGTCGTGTGGCTCGCGCTGCCCGCGCTGCTGTTCCAGATCATGGCGCACGCATCGTGGCACCAGCTGTACCAGCCGGCCTTCGTGGCGACGTTCTCGCTGACCTGCGCGCTCGTGTTCGCCGGCGTGCTTGCCTGGCGCCTGTTCGCAGGGCGCGGGCTCGCCGATGCGAGTATCGACGCGATCGCCGCGTCGTATCCGAATACCGGCTATCTCGGCTTTCCGCTGTGCCTGCTCGCGTTCGGCACCGATAGCCTCACGCCAACCACGATCGCGACCATTCTCGTAGCGTGCGTGCTGTTCGCCGGCGCGATCGTGCTGATCGAGATCGGGCTGCAGCGCGACCGCGCGCCGCTGAAGCTGATGTGGAAGGTGGTCGGCGCACTGTTGCGCAACCCGCTGATCGTCGCGCCGCTGGCCGGCGTGTGCGTGTCGGCTGCGCAGGTGACGCTCGGCGCACCCGTCGAGACGTTCCTGAAGCTGCTCGGTGCGGCCGCGAGCCCGTGCGCGCTCGTGAGCCTCGGGCTGTTTCTCGCGGAGAAGCGCGAGGGTGCCGGGACGGCGCCGCGCGGCAGCGTCGCGCTGACGGCGGTGAAGCTGTTCGTGCAACCGGCGCTCGCGTGGTGGCTCGGCGTGCGCGTGTTCGCGATGCCGCCCGTGCTCGCGCAGATCGCCGTCGTGCTCGCCGCGTTGCCGACCGGCACCGGGCCGTACATGCTCGCCGAATTCTACGGACGCGAAGCACATGTGACGTCACGCACGATCCTGCTGTCGACGCTCGGGTCGATCGTGTCGCTGTCGGTACTGCTCATGCTTGCGCGACACGTGTGACGCGGCGCCCGGACGGACGCAACCGGCTTCAGTGGCCCAGCGCGGTGCGATCGGCCTGCGCGTCGCGCAGGTCGTGTTCGGCCTTGCGCAGCTTCGCCTGCTTGTCGGCGAGCTTGTGCCGGGCCTTGTTCAGTTTCTTTGCGTCGCCGCGCGTGACTGCTTCGTCGACGCGCGCCTGTGCATCATGCACGTCGTCCTGCGTGTTGTGCAGATCGCGCTGCGCGTCTGCGATCTTGCGGTCGGCGCGTGCGCGCTGGCCGGCATCCGTGCAATGCGCGCGGATCTGTTCGAGCGCGGCCTGCTGATGCATTGCCTGCTGCGTGTTGCCGAACCGCTTCGCGTTGTCGATCTGCGTTTGCAGCGCGTGGATGCGCGTTGCGCAGTCCTGCGTGTCGGCGAAGGCGGGTGTGCCGGCGAGCAGCAACGCGGGGAGGGTAATGGCGATCAGCGCCTTTTTCATGGGCATTCGGTATTCCTCTCTTCAAGAGCCGATGATTCAAGGCGACATTCTGACGAACCGGCGCAGGGTCGGTAAGTAAGAGCAGTCTTACCTGGGGTTGACGATCGCACCATTCTGACGCGCCGGCGTCGCGCGTATCCGTGCAAATCCTTGAGATGCGTCATGCGCCGCGCGATGCGACTTAATGCGATTTCGTCGCGATCCGGTGGATGCGCGCAGCGCGCGCGACACGCGGGCGCTGCGATGCGCGGCAATGGGTCGGCTGGCGGCGGCGTGTGCGCCGCGTGGGTTCCGGCGGATCGTTCGCGGCCGGCACCGTCGTTCGCGCATCGGCATTGGCGGCTACCGCGGCAACGGCGGGTTGCGCGGCTTCGGCGTCGAGCCAGCTGCGCGTCGCTTCCGCGATCAGCCCGCGCAGCCAGCGCACGCCATCGGCGCACGAACCCGATTCGTTCCACGTCATCCGGTACACGATGTCCGGCGGTTCGGCCGGCAGTGCGACCGCGGCGAGCGGCAGCAGCTTCGCGTAGTGCCGCGCGAGCCGGTACGTGGTGGTGAGGATCATGTCGGTGCGCACCAGCGCGTGCGCGGCCAGTTCGAAGTGCGGCAGCGTGACGACGATGCGCCGCTGCAGGTCCACACGTTCGAGCTGCCGGTCGATCGCGCCGGACGCTTCGAGCCATGACGGCGTCGGGCACAGCTGCGGCACGGCCGCGAACTCGGCGGCCGTCATTGCGCCGCGCCGCGCGAGCGGATGCGTCGCGCGCATCAGGCACACGACGCGGTCGTCGAACAGGTCGTCCCGCCGGAATCGCGACTGGCGTGCGGGACGGTTGTCGATCACGACGTCGAGCTCGCCGTCGGCCAGCGCACGCTCGTCGTCGAAGCCGTCGCCGAGCGGATGGAACACGAGCTGCGCGCTCGGCGCGCGTTCGCGGAACAGCGCGACGAGCTTCGGCACGAACAGCACGTTCAGGTAGTCGGGGCAGCCGATCCGGTAGGTACGCACCGACGTGCGCGCGTCGAACGTCGGCTGCTGGATGCGGATGAAGTCGATCACGCGCAGCGCGTTGCGCAGCGGCTCGATCAGCCGCGAACCGAACTCGGTCGGCACCATCCCGTAGCGGCTGCGCACCAGCAGCGGATCGCCGAGTAGCGTGCGCAGCCGCTTGAGTGCGGCGCTCGTCGCCGGTTGCGACATGTTCAGGCGTACGGCCGCGCGCGACACGGTACGCTCGGTCAGCAGCACGAGCAGGATGCGCATCAGTCGTGCGTCGAGCACGTCGAGCGCGCCCGCGGCGTCGGCCGCGGGGCGGGGCAGCGCGGCCGGGTCTAGCGGGTCCCGCATGCCGATACGCCTCCCGGCGAGACAGGGTGCGTGCGCGATGCCGCAGCCGGCCGGCGGCCCGTCATTTTGCGAAGGTTCCCGGCCAGCCGACGATCCGCTTCGGGCGCGGCGGCGCGTACGTGCGGACCTTCGACGTCTTCAGTTTCAGGCGCACCAGCGATTCGGCGAGCGCGACGGCGGCCGATACACCGTCGACGACCGGCACGCCCGTGCATTCCTCGATCTGCCGGTCGAGGCCGGCCATCCCGCCGCAGCCGAGGCAGATCACTTCCGCGTGATCGTCCTTCACCGCGCGCTGCGCCTGGCCGACGATCGACTCGATCGCGCGGGCCGGATTCTCTTCGAGTTCGAGCACCGCGAGGCCGCTTGCGCGCACCGACGCGCAGCGCGCATCGAGACCGGCGAGCTTCAGGCGATCCTCGATCAGCGGCACCGTGCGGTCGAGCGTCGTGACGACCGAGTAGCGATGGCCGAGCAGCATCGCGACACTCGCGGCCGCTTCGGTGATGTCGACGACGGGCACCGTCAGCAGTTCCTGCAGCCCTTCGCGGCCGTGTTCGCCGTAGCCGGCCTGGATCACCGCGTCGTACGGTTCGTCGTAGCTCAGCACGCGATCCATCACGGCGATCGCCGCGAGATAGCTCTCGAAGTTGCCTTCGACCGACTCCGCGCCGAAGCGCGGCGTCAGCCCGACGATCTCCGTGCCGGGCGACGCGGCGGCCTGCGCCTGCGCGGCGATCGCGTCGGTGATCGACTCGGTCGTGTTGACGTTGACTACCAGGATCCTCATCGTGACTCCGTATGCGTGTGTGTCAGTGTTGCGCGCAGGCGACCGCGATGTGTTCGCCCGAGCGCTCTTCGTAGTGCCGTGTGCGATCGGCCGTCAGCCAGTACACGCTGCCCGCGATGGCCGCGCCGAGCAGCCAGGAGAACGGCGTCATCGCGCTGAAGGCCGGTACGACGGCGAGGGTGATCGAGATCAGCGCGGACGGCACGAGTGCCGCGAGCGCCTTGCGGTTCACGCCGCGCGTGTAGAAGTACGCGCCGGTCGGCGCTTCGGTATAGAGGTCGGGCACGTTCACGCGCTGCTTGCGCACGAGCCAGTAGTCGACCGTGATGATCCCGTACAGCGGGCCGAGCAGCGCACCGAGGCCGGACAGGAAGTAGACGATCACGATCGGGCTGTTGTACAGGTTCCACGGCAGGATCAGCACGGCGATCGTCGCGCTGATCAGGCCCGCGCGGCGGAACGACAGGCGGTGCGGCGCGAGGCTCGTCAGCACGAAGGCCGGCGCGACGAAGTTCGCCATGATGTTCACGGCGACCGTCACGATCAGGAACGCGAGGCAGCCGAGCACGAGGAACAGCTTGTTCGGCACTGTCGCGATGATTTCCGTCGGGCTGTGGATGATGTGGCCGTTCAGCTTGAACTGCGCGCCCGCGAGCACGAAGCTGATCGTCGCGAACACGAGGATGTTGACCGGCAGGCCCCAGAAGTTGCCGACGCGCACGGTCTTCGCGCTCGGCGACGAACGCGCGAAATCGCAGAAGTTGAGCACCAGCGTGCCGTAGATCGCGAGCCACAGCGAGCCGCCCGCGAAGATTTCCGTCCACATCTTGAAGCCGGTCATCGGCTTGCCGATCGACATCGCGAGATGGCCGCCCGTGCGGCTGTACATCCATGCGGCGAGCGACAGCGTCGTGACGAGGATCACCGGGCCGGCGAGCCCCTCGTACTTGCGGACCATTTCCATCCCGTACGTGAGGATGCCGATCTGCACGAGCCAGATCGCGACGAACGTGATCCAGCCGAGCGTCGACAGCCCGAAGATCGCATTCTGGTCGAACGCGGCGAGGCCCGGCCAGATCGCCGTGAGCAGCACGCGCAGCACGACGGACGCGAGATAGGTCTGGATACCGAACCACGCGATCGCGATCACCGCGCGGATCATCGCGGGCAGCAGCGCGCCGTAGATGCCGAAGCTCATCCGGCTGATCACCGGGAACGGCACGCCGGTCTTCTGGCCCATGTAGCCGGTGAGGTTCATGAAGCAGTACACGAGCACCGCGCCGATCGCGAGCGACGCGAGCATTTGCCAGCCCGACAGGCCGAGCGCGAACAGCCCGATCGCGAACGAGTAGTTCGCGATGTTGTGCACGTCGTTGGTCCACAGCGCAAAGATGCTGTAGCGGCCCCAGGTCCGGCCCTCGGTCTTGGTCGGCGCGAGGTCGGGATTGTGCAGCCGCGGGCTCAGCGCAGGGTCGCGCGTGGCCGAATCGGTTCGATACGATGCGTCGTCCGCGCCGAGCACGATGCCCGGGCGGTGGGTGGCTTCCAGTTGCACGCCGTTGTCTCCTTCCATGTGCGGGGCGCGAAACCGGCAGCGTGGGTACGCAGCACCGGCCTGGCCGCCGTGGACGTTATGTCTCGGATTTGTTCGCGAGTATGGGCGGCGGTCCCGGTGATGGGAAATTAAATATTCGGCTGGGTGCCATTTGAAAAATGAATGGAGTGCGCACGCCGGCAGCGGCCGGGTGCGGCACGCGATTTGCTCGTAACGGGGCTCCATCCACATCGACATCAGCGGAGGTGCCATGCAGCGATATTCCTTTCGTCAAGTATCGCGAGCCGTCTTCGCCGGCATCCTGATTGCAGGGTTGGCGGCAGGTGCGGGCTGTCAGAAGAAAAGCGACAGCGACACCGGTGGCGGGGCGAGTTCCGATTCGAGCGCGACGGGCGGCATGTCGGCTGCGCCGTCCACTGCGCCGTCGAGCACGCCGAGCAGCGGAGCGGCCGGCAGCAGCGGCGACAGCGGCGCGAGCATGCCGGGCGCGGCCTCCGCGCCGGGCGGCGCGAGCGGCGGCTGACGCGCGGCAGGCAAGACGGGCGGCACGCCGGCCGCGTGCGGGTGTGTCGTCCGCCTTTTCGCGTGCCGTGCCGGCCCGGCACGTGCGCCGGGTGGTGCGCGTGCGCGCGGCCGTGCGGATGAAGGATTTGCAAGGACGGTTGTAGCGATTTCCGGACCGGCGCCGACGGCGGGATGCCGGCGTACGCCGGCCGGGCAAGGAGGTGCGATGCAGAACGCGAAATCGAACCCGACCCCGGAACAGCAGCGGGAACAGATCGAGAAGCGCCCGGTGAAGACGCCGGCGGCCGGCGACATGCCGGGTGCCGCGACCCGGGCGACCCAGGCGGCGCCGGTGGCGGGGCGTCCGATGACGCCGGAGGCGATCGCCGGGAAAATGCCGACCGGCCTGCCGCCGATCGAGCGCGGCACGCACGCGGTCGACAGCGGCGACCCGGTGCGGCGTGCGGCGGCCCGGATTCCGACGCTCGACAATGCGAACATGGCGATGACCGACAGCACCGTCGACGTCGACGGCAAGGGCATGGAAGCAGCTGCGGGCGCGTCGAAGTGGCACGACAACGTGATTTACTCGAACGCGTCGCTCGACGAGGCGGTCGATACGCCGGACGAAGGGCTCGGCGGCATCGAGAGCCGCGTATCCGGCAATCTGCCGCAGATCGCGACACGGCCCGGCTGGCGCGTGCGCCATGTCGGCGATGTCGACATCGAGCACGGCGACGGCACGCGCGCCGAGCACGTGATCTGCCTCGAGCGGGTCGACTGATGCCGGTGTGCGAGGTCCGGCTGCCGGCGCAACCACGCCAGCAGCCGCGACCATTTGTAGTCCTTACTGAGGACCCAGTTCCTGCGCGGCCGAATCGGCATCGTTGCCCTGGGCCACGAGCACGTGAATGTCGTTCGGCGTCACGTCGCCGACCCCGCCCGACGGAATCGTCAGGAGCAGCCAGTCGGCGTTGTTGTTGATGGTGACCGGCGCGGTCTTGAGGATCGGCGATTTGCTGCCGGCCGTCGTGACGATCACCTGGTAGCTGCCGCCGCTCAGGTAGATCGAATCCTGCGTCGTGGCCGGCACGGCGTTCTGGTAGGCCGCACCCGCCATCGTCGGGCTTTGCGTCGTGATGTCGGTGCCCGGCGGGACGACGTACACGTCGACGTTCTGTGCATTCGGCGACGCGTTGAAGCTGCGCACGCGCGCCTTGTCCGACAGCAGGCCCTTATCGTACGGATCGTCGACGACGGAGATCAGCGACGTCGTGCTCGGCAGTGCGATCGTCGTGTAGTGATGGCCGTTCGCGGCGCTGAACGACTGGGACGCAATGGTCGTGGTCGTGCCCGAGACGTCGTAGCTCGCGGTCTGCGTGCCCGAATCGATGTCGTGATAGCGCGTCACGCCCTTGTAGGCGACGCCCGACTGGTCGACCTTCGCATTCAGGTAGTAGTCGAGGTTCGGGCCGGCCGGCACCGCGTTGATGAAGCGCGCCTGCGGCTTCGAGATGCCGAGTTCGGTACCGACGTCGTTGCCGTCGCCGCCGCACGCCGTGAGCACGGAAATGACCGAGCACAAGGCCACTATCGTTCGTATTGATTTCATGTCGTCCTCTCGTTCAGGGAACCTGCTTGCGATGCGGGACCGCCGCGCGAAGGATCGCGCGGTGCGCAGCGCCGGTTGGAAGGAAGATTGCTGTCCGCCGGGATGGCGGGCGCGGGGATGACGCAAGCGATGTGCCTGGACGGCAAACGATGGCGGGCGGCGACGACGGAGTGACGGCAGGGTGACGGCGGGAGGCGTGCGCACGCGCCGGTGCGGCGGCGCGCGCGGGATGACGCGGGGGCGAACGTGCCGCGTGAGCGGCGCGGTTGTAAAAACGACCGCGTCGCGTCAGCGGTTCACGAGCCTGGCCGGATACGCGAGCGCGAGCGCGCAGCCGACCAGCATGCAGGCGGCGAACCCGTACAGTCCCGCGCTTTGCGAATGGAACGTATCGCGCAGCCAGCCGATGAAGTAGGTGCTGCCGAATCCGCCGAGGTTCGCGATCGAGCACGCGAACGCGATCCCGCCGGCGGCAGCCGAACCCTTCAGGAACGTCGAGGGCAGCGCCCAGACGACCGGCATCGCGGCAGCCGCGCCTGCGTTGATCAGCGAAAACAGCAGCACCGTCCCGAGCGTGCCGTGCGACCCCGAAGCGGCGACTGCCAGCGCGACGGCCGACACCATGAACGGCACGACGATGTGCCAGCGGCGTTCGCGCGCGCGATCGGAGCTTGCGCCGCAGTACAGCGTGGCGAGCACGGCGGCGGCATTCGGGATCACCATCAGCCAGCCGATGTGATACGCGTCCTTCACACCGGTGTCGCGCAGGATCGTCGGCAGCCAGAAACTCACCGCATACAGGCCGAGCAGCACGCACAGGTCGATCAGGCCGAGCGCCCATACCTTCGGATCGGAGAACGCCCTGGCGAGCGCGTGGCTCTTGTTGCCGGCCGGATCGGCGTCGAGATTCGCGCGCAGCACGCGCTTCTCGTCGGCGCTCAGCCATTGCGCCGACTCGATGCTGTTGGGCAGCCAGCGCAGCACCGCGAAACCGAGCAGCACCGACGGCAGCGCTTCGAGCAGGAACAGCCACTGCCAGCCGCCGAGCCCGTGCGCGCCGTCGAACGCACGCATGATCCAGCCGGAGATCGGGCTGCCGATCATGCTCGACAGCGGCAGGCCGACCATGAACAGCGCGACGATCCGCGCGCGACGCGCATCGGGATACCACTGCGTCAGGTACAGCAGCACGCCCGGCAGGAAACCGGCCTCGGCGGCGCCGAGCAGGAAGCGCACGATGTAGAACTGCGTCGACGTGTGCACGAACATCGTCGCACCCGACAGCAGGCCCCACGTGATCATGATCCGCGCGATCCACAGCTTCGCGCCGACGCGTTGCAGGACCAGATTGCTCGGGACTTCGAACAGGATGTAGCCGGCGAAGAACAGGCCGGCGCCGAGGCCGTACACGGTATCGCTGAACTTCAGTGCGTCGAGCATCTGGAGCTTCGCGAGGCCGATGTTGATGCGGTCGAGATAGGCCGCGAAGTAGCACAGGCAGAAGAGGGTGATGAGGCGCAGCGTGACCTTGCGATAGAGATTGCCGTGCAGCGCGTCGTCGGGGGAAACGGCGGCGCTCGGGTGTGCGGTAGACATGGGACTGCCCCTGTTCGAGTGTGACGGATGAATGGGTGGCTCGATCGACGCGAGCGGAGGGTCCGCTGCGCACTGGAGTCTGTATATCATGGCAATTAAGTAGCGTACACACTAGAAAATACCGAATCGCACAGGCATGAATCCGGCCGCGTGCCGGCACGCGATTTCGTATGGAAATCCGCGATGTAAAAGGGGTTTTTCAGAGTGTGGAGCACGTGCTGAAAAGTTCGTGCCGCACACCGTGGCGTGCACAAAATTCGTGCGTATGCGCTCAAAAATGAAGTGTGTGCGCGAAAGCCTGACGCGACGCGTGAAAGCGCGTTCGGCAACGGCCGCGAATGTGCGCGGCGGCTGCGTTGCACCGGCGCGGCGGTCTGGTGATCCGCTACGGTCGGGCGATTGTCTGCCACGCTGCGCACCCGGCGACGGGAATCCTGATGCACCGCAATGACGTGCCCGTCCGGCCGCCGGTCACGCCGATTTGAGGGTGTACACTGCTTGTCTTTCACTTACATGCGGCGCGGGCCTGCACTTTCATGGCGTCTTCCAAGGATTCCTACGACTTTCACGACCAGGTCGGGCACCTGCTGCGCCGCGCGTATCAGCGGCACGTGTCGATCTTCCAGGAGGCGATTCCCGATTCGGACCTCACGGCCGCGCAGTTCGTGACGCTGTGCGCGGTCAAGGAGCGGCAGGCGTGCTCGCTGAACGACATCGTCAAGGCCACCGCGATCGACCAGGCGACGATACGCGGCGTCGTCGAGCGCCTGAAGGCGCGGGCGCTGATCGAGGTGCTGCCCGACCCGAACGACGGCCGCAAGCTGATCGTGCGCGCGACCGCGGCCGGCCTCGCGCTGATCGACCGCACGGTGCCGTTCGCGCGACAGGTGACGGAGCGCACGTACGGCGCGCTCAATCCGGGCGAACGGGTCGCGCTGCAGTTCCTGCTGCGCAAGATGATGGAAGACGACGACGCGTGACGTGCCCGCGGCACGGGCCCCCGCCTATGGCGAGCCCGCCGTGACGGCTGAGCCGGCCTCGCCGGCGTGCATCAGCCGGCCGGCCTCGCGCAGGGCGGCGCGCACCGCCTCGGGCGTAAAGGGCGGTGCGTAGAACCGCACGCCGGTTGCATCGAACAGCGCGTTCGCGACCGCAGCCGGGCCCGGCACCGATGCCGATTCGCCCGCGCCGAGCGGCGGCTCGCCTTGCCTCGGCATCAATACGACATCGACGTCCGGTACTTCCGCGAACGTCAGGATCGGGTAGCTCGCCCACTCGCGCGACGCGACCTTGCCGTCCGCGAACCGCACGCGCTCCTTCAGCGTGCGGCTCAATACCTGGATCACGTTGCCGTGGATCTGGTGGCGCACGCCGTCCGGGTTGATCATCGTGCCCGTGTCCTGGCCGACCGTGACACGTTCGATGCGCATTTCGCCGGACACGCGGTCGACGCTCAGGTCGACGATCCATGCCGCCCACGCGGCGCCGAATCCGGGGAAGCGGCTGTGCACGTAGCGCGCATAGGCGATCCCGCGGCCGCGCGCGAGCCGCGGCCCGTCGCGTTCGCGAGGCGGGCGCTGCATGCGCGGCGTCCAGCCCGCGCGGTCGGCCACGGCCTGCAGCAGCTCGGTCGCGCGCGTGTCCTGCAGGTGACGCAGCCGGAACGCGAGCGGATCGACACCGGCCAGCGCCGCGCATTCGTCGGCGAAGGCATCGTGCGCGAACGAGTTCGGCAGCGCCGACACGCCGCGCAGCCACGACGCACGCACGAGCGGCGCGAGATCTTCGCAGACGAAGCGGCGATGCGGGCTCGCGTACGGCGATACGGCCGTGCGGTCGCCCATCTCGAACACTCGGGGCTCGGGCGCGATCGCGCCGGTCAGCAGCGCCGCGAGCAGCGGTGCATCGTTCGACGGGTAGCGCGTCGTGAAGTCGTAACCCAGCAGGCGGCCGTCGCGCGTGACGGTGCCCGTTACCTGCATCGACTGGCCCGCGCCTTTCGGTTCCCACAGATGTTCGTCCGCACGCGACAACTGCACCCGTACCGGGCGGCCGACCGCGCGTGACAGCAGCAGCGCGTCGCCGCACACGTCGTCGGCGCCGTTGCGGCCGTAGCAGCCGGCTGCTTCCATCCGGACGACATCGACGTCGGCCTCGTCGCGCGCGACGAGCGTCGCGAGGTCGCAGCGCAGCGATACGGGGTTCTGCGTGCCGGACCACACGGTGATCCGGCCGTCGCCCGGCTCGCGATAGTCGGCGAGCGCGCAGGACGGGCCGATCGAGCCGTGCATCTGGAACGGCCATGTGTAGGTGCGCGACAACGTGATCGTGTCCGGTTGCGTTCGCGCGGCGTCGACGTCGCCTTCGTCGAGCAGCACGCGGCGTCTGGCCGGCGCCGCGGCGATCGCGGCGGCCGGCTCGTCGAGCGGGGGCAGCGCGGGAAGCGGGCGCCACGTCACGCGCAA
This sequence comes from Burkholderia pulmonis, assembly GCF_984667975.1. Taxonomy (NCBI): domain Bacteria; kingdom Pseudomonadati; phylum Pseudomonadota; class Betaproteobacteria; order Burkholderiales; family Burkholderiaceae; genus Burkholderia; species Burkholderia pulmonis. Next base: position 2,142,197 of record NZ_OZ480187.1, on the reverse strand, counting down.
CTGGCGCGCCGCGCGGATCGCGTGTTCCTCGCGTTCGGCCACGACGCCGACGAAATCGCCGAGCGCGACGACGGCCACGAGCCCCGGCACGTCGGCCACCGACGCGCGATCGATGCCCACGAGCGACGTGCCGACGAACGGGCCGCTGTCGTGGCCCGCATACGGCGGCCGCACGACGCGGCCGTGCAGCATGCCGGGCACGCGCATGTCGTGCACGAACGTGAGCTGGCCGGTTGCCTTCGCGGGCAGGTCGACACGCGGCGACGACTTGCCCACGATCCGGTAGTGCGCGGGATCCTTCGTGCGGGCGTTCAGGTCGAGCGTCAGCGTGAGGCGATGCGCGGCGACCAGCGCCGCGAACGTGATCGTCTGTCCATCGGCCGAAATCGTTCCGTCGTCGAGGGTCAGCCGTGCCGCATCGACACCGAACCGCTCGGCGGCGAGCGCCAGCAGTGCATGACGCGCCTGCGCGGCCGCGCAGCGCAGCGGCGTCGCGGAAATCTGGATCGTCGCGCTCGCGATGGTCGGGCCCTGGTTCGGTGTCGCGGCCGTGTCGCCGAGCACCATCGTCACGCGCGCGGCCGGCACGTCGAGCTCCTCGGCGACGATCTGCGCGAGCGACGTGCGGATGCCGGTGCCGAGATCGACGTGTCCGTTGAACGCGAGGATGCGGCCGTCGTCGAGGATCGCGACGAAGACTTCCGGCAGCGCCGGTACGTAGGACGACAGGCTGCCCGGCTGGCCGGGGGCCGGCTTGACGGGCGGCGCGGGCGGCCGGATCACGGTCAGGCAGCCGTTGCGCGCGAGCAGTTCGGAACGGTTCACGGGGGAGAGATCCTGTCGGGAGCGGCGCGGCCGGCGGGCGGTGGCGTCGGGGAGCGTTCGGGCAGCGGCGCGCGTGAAGCCAATCTAGGCCGCCAAAAGTGCAGCGTCAATCGCGGGCGGCTCGGCACATGCGCAGCCCGCGATCCGCGGCGACTCAGCGCGCACGGGCCTGTACGGCATCGATTGCCGCGATCGCGTCGTCGAGCGGCATCACGGCCGCATACTTCTGCTGCATGTCGAACAGGTTTGCGTCGTGCGGCGCGATCGCACGATCGCCGACGCAATCGGCGAGCACGAGCGGACGGAACCCGTGCGACATCGCGTCGACGACGCTTGCGCGTACGCAGCCGCTCGTCACGGCGCCCGCGACGAGCAGCGTCTGCACCGCGCGCTGCGCGAGCCACGGCGCCAGCTGCGTGCCGAAGAACGCCGACGGCACGGTCTTGCGCACGACGAGTTCGCCTTGCGCGGGCGTGAGCTCGGGCACGATCGCGCTGTTCGGATGGTGCTCGGTCAGCGTCGCCATGCCGGGCACCTTCAGCGAGAACACGTTGTCGTCGCTGCCGTCGTCCGCATACACGATGCGGCTGTGCGCGACCGGCCAGCCGCGTTCGCGGGCCAGCGCGAGCGCACGCGTCGTGCGCGCGATCGCCGGTGCGATGTTGCCGCCGCCGAACGTCGCGGGATCGGCGAAGCCGACCACGAAATCGACGATCAGCAGGCCGATGTTGCCGTGCGGCGGCAGCGGCGTGCCGAAACCCTGCTGACGATATACGTTCGCTTCGGCGTGACGGGAAAGATCGTTCATGGTGTTGGTGTTTGTCGGTCAGGCGGGTTGGTCGGTCACGCGGCCGTCGCGCACGACGGTTTCGCCGTCGAGTTCGACGGTGCAGCGGCGCAACGGGATGTCGATGTGGCAGGTGGTCGTACGGTTGCCGCCGCCTTCGTTGTTCGGGCCGAGCGAGAACAGGAAGTTGCCCTCGAATGCGCGTGCATCCATCCCGATCGTCGCCTCGCGGTCGTACAGCCCGAGCGTCGACCAGCGCGCGCGCGGCTGCAGCCCCCAGCCGATATGCGAGATCGCATAGCCTTCCGGGTCGGCGAACGTTTCCATGTAGTCGCGCAGCAGATCGGCGTCGACGCCGCCTTCGATGCGCGTCGCATAACCACCCTCGACGGTCAGCGCGATCGGCTCGCTCACGTAGTGCTTCTGCGGCAGCAGGATGTCGCCGCGATCGATCACGATCGTGCCGCGCGCGGTGCGGTCGTTCGGGTAGGTCAGCGCGAATCCGCTCGGCCAGTGATCCCAGCGGCCCGGCGCGTCGACGAAACCGTATTCGGCCGTCGGCGGGAAATCGCCGAGCGGGCAGACGAGCGCGGTACCGGCCGCGGAGCTCACGCGCATCTCGCGGGCGGCGGCGAGCTTCTTCGACGCGGCGAGCACGCGCGTGCGATCGGCCGGCGTCGGCACCATCCGCACCAGCACTTCGGGCGGCTCGACCGCGAGCAGGATCTTCGTGCCCGATTTCAGGATGTCGTGCTGTTCGGGCGAGAACAGCAGCGTCATCAGGTCGAGCACGAGGTCGCTCTCGCGCAGCGCGGCGATCGCGGCCTTGTTGCCGGTCAGCGGCGTCGTGCCGAGATACGCGAGCGGATCGCGGCTGAACGCCTTGTCGCCGTTGACCGGCGGCAGGTCGAGCCGGTTGACGATCGCGCCCATCGACTGCGTCGCGATCAGCGCACACGACAGCGTCTGCGGATGGGTGGCCGCGCTCGTCAGGATCGTGACGGTCTGGCCCGGTTCGAGGCGCGACAGCGTGAGGACCTGCTTCCACGCGTCGATCAGTTGGGTATCGCTGACTGGCATCGTCGGCTCCGGTAAAGGCGTGAGGGAAAAGGGGCGGGCGCCGCGCGATCAGGCCGCGAGCGGCGCGCCGAGGAAGTCGCCGAACGCCGCGTAGAACCCGGCTGCGTTGTCCCACGGAATCATGTGGCCGGCATCGGGCACGCGCACGTGCCGCATCGACGGCGTTGCGCGCTGGAGTTCGGCGACGTCGTCGTCGCGCACCACGTCGCCGCGTTCGGCCGTGATCAGCAGCGACGGCACGGCCAGTCGCGCGGCGTCCGCGTGGAAATCGTCGGTATGAAACCCTTCGTAGGTCGCGCGCACCGCGCGCTCGTCGCACGTGTGCAGCCATTCGGCGCGCAACTGCAGTTCGGCATCGGTCCAGGTCGGGCAGAACGCGCGCATACCTTCCGCATCGGTGCCGGCGCGTGCGAGCGCCATCGAGTCGATGTACCAGGGCAGCTTGCCCGGATAGTCGCGGCGGTTCGGGCCCGAGACGGGCGGATCGACGAGCACGACGGATTCGAGCCCGCGAATGCCGCGCCGCGCCGCGCGCGCGGCGATCCGCGCGCCCATCGAGTGGCCGACGAGGCTCGTGCGCGGCAGGCCGAGCGCCGCGACGAGCGCCGCGATGTCGTCCGCCTGTGCGTCGAGGCCGTAGTCGAGCGCCGGCGATGCGTCGGACAGCCCGCGGCCGCGCACGTCGAGCACGTAGGTATCGAACGCCGCGCCGAATGTTTCGCCGACGAAGCCCCACGTGATCGCGGGGCTCGTGATGCCGGGAATCAGCACGATCGCCGGGCGCTGCGCGCGCTCGCCCGTCGCGCCGCCGTAGCGCAGGTAGTGCTGGCGGATGCCGTTCGCGCGGACGTTCGCGCCATACAGGAAAGTCGAGGGCATGAATGAACTCCGTTGGAAGGGCCGCGCTCAGTACGCGCCGGACAGCAGCGCGCCCGCACCGGGCACGACGGGCTCGAGGTCGAGCTCGCGCAGCATCGCGTAGGTGGTCGCGATCGCGGCCGTGATCACGGGCTTGCCCGTCATCGCCTCGACCTTCGCGACGGCCGGCAGCGACGGCATCTGCACGCACGCGGACAGCACGATCGCATCGGCATCCTGGTACGGCAGCGTCTTCACGATGTCGGGCAGGCGCGCCGGATCGTGGCGGCCGACGTCGAGGTTGTCGGGAATCTCCAGTGCGCGGTAGGCGAGCACGTCGAAGCCTTCGTTGCGGATGTAGTCGACCACGAGCTCGGTGAGCGGCAGCATGTACGGCGCGACGACGACGATGCGCTTCGCGCCGATCACCTTCAGCGCGTCGACGAGCGCGCCGGCGCTCGTCAGCACGGGCGCCTGCGCGCCGTTGTCGGCCGTGTGCTTCGTGAGGCGCGCCTGCGACACGCGGTGGTAGCCGTGGCCCATCGCCATGATCGCGACGAGGCACGCGTAGCCGAGCACGTCGACGCGCGCATCGCTCAGTTCCACCGCACAGCGGTCGGATTCGGCGTCCATCGCCGCGAGTTCTTCCTTGACGACCTTCTTCATCCGCATCCGGCTCGAGTGGTACGTGAAGCGTTCGGGGCGAATCGCTTCGCGCAACCGCAGCATCGCGGGAATCTCGGTTTCCATCGTCGTGTTGGAACTCGGCACGATCTGGCCGATGCGGTAGGTCTTGCTCATGACGGGAGGCTCCGTGTCGGTAAGGGTGGGGCGGCACGCGGGTGCGGGATCGCCGTATGTCGAGCAAAGTCTAGTGTGTACATTTGAAAATGACAATGGGTCAAAATGACGTTCAATTCAGGTAGGTTGTTTGTATGCGTGCGTTTTGGAGGATTTATCGGTGTTTTCCCGAATGCAGTGATGACGCTCGATAATCCGCTTGTCCTGAATAAATTGAGTGTGTACGCTATATAAACGCCATTCAATCAGCCCGTCTCCGTGCCGCATCAGGCAACGGGCCCACGATCAGGAGATCCGCATGAGCAAACCCCGTATCGCAATCATCGGCGCCGGTCTCGGCGGCACGGCCGCGGCAGCGCTGCTGCAGCGCGGCGGTTACGACGTCGCGCTGTACGAGCAGGCGCCCGCGTTTTCGCGCCTCGGCGCGGGGATCCATCTCGGCCCGAACGTGATGAAGATCATGCGGCGCATCGGTTGCGAGGACGCGCTGGAGACGATGGGTTCGCATCCGGATTTCTGGTACAGCCGCGACTGGCAGACGGCCGACGTGCTGTCGCAGATTCCGCTCGGCGATTACGCGCGCAAGACCTACGGCGCGAGCTACCTGACCGTGCATCGCGGCGATTTCCATGCGTTGATGACGCAGGCGGTCACGCCCGGCACGATCCGCTTCGGCAAGCGGCTCGCGGCAGTGGAGGACACCGGCGACGCGGTGCGCCTGACGTTTGCCGACGGCAGCGTCGAGACGGCCGACATCGTGATCGGCGCGGATGGCGTGAACTCACGGATCCGCGAGCACCTGCTCGGCGCGGAGCCGCCGCGCTACACCGGTTATGTCGCGCACCGCGCGGTGTTCCCGGCGTCGCTGCTCGGCAACAAGCCGTACGACATGTGCGTGAAGTGGTGGTCGGAGGATCGCCACATGATGGTCTACTACGTGACCGAGAAGCGCGACGAGTACTACTACGTGACCGGTGTGCCGCAGGCCGAATGGCCCGAGGGCGTGTCGATGGTCGACAGCAGCCGCGACGAGATGCGCGAGGCGTTCGCCGGTTTCCATGCCGACATCCAGCACCTGATCGACGTATCGCCGTCGATCACCAAGTGGCCGCTGCTCGAGCGCGACCCGCTGCCGTTGTGGAGCCGCGGCCGGCTCGTGCTGCTCGGCGACGCATGTCATCCGATGAAGCCGCACATGGCGCAGGGCGCGGCGATGGCGATCGAGGATGCCGCGATGCTCGCGCGCTGCCTCGACGAAGTCGGCATCGGCGATCACGCGGGCGCATTCGCGCTGTACGAGGCGAACCGGGCGGCACGCGCGTCGAAGGTGCAGCTCGTGTCGCACAACAACACGTGGCTGCGCACGAACGAAGATCCGTCGTGGGTGTTCGGTTACGACGTGTTCGACGTGCCGCTCGTGGCGCCGTCGCGCAGCAACGTGGCGGCAGCGGCCTGACGCGCCCGCGGTGCCCGCGCTGGCCGGCGCTTCGCCGTCGCGGGATCGATGCGCCGCTACGCGCGCATTTCGGCGTGTTATATGTCAGGCGCTCGCCGGCAGGTGCCAGCCGGCGGCAGTGCCCGCCGCCGGCCGCCTCCTGGCCCGTACTCCGCATTCCGGATCCATTCATGTCCCATCCCGCTTCTCCGTCGCGGCCGCTGGCGTTTCGCGTGAACGGCACGCCGCGCACCTTCGACGAGGCCGCACCCGACGCGCCGCTGCTGCTGGTCCTGCGCAACGACTGCGCGCTCAACGGCCCGAAATACGGCTGCGGGCTCGGGCAGTGCGGTGCATGCACGGTGCTCGTGGACGGGCAGGCCACGCGTTCGTGCGTCGTGCCCGCCGCCGCCGCGAACGGGCGCGACGTCACGACGCTCGAAGGGCTCGGGGCGCGCGACGCACCGCACCCGATCCAGCGCGCGTTCATCGACGAGCAGGCCGCGCAATGCGGGTACTGCCTGAACGGGATGATCATGAGCACGAAGGCGCTGCTCGACCGCAACCGCGCGCCGGACGATGCGGCGATCCGCGATGCGTTGCGCTTCAACCTGTGTCGCTGCGGCACGCATCTGGAGATCATCCGCGCGGTGCATCGCGCCGCACGCTATCTGCGAGACGGCGATGAAGCATGACGCCGGCGTGCCCGTGGAGCCGGCGCGTGCGACGGAACGCGCGCCGCAAGACGATGCGTGCGCCGACGCGTCGCGTGCGCACCGTGCGCGCTATGCATGGCCGATCGGCGACGCACACACGCACGCGTCGTTCGAGATCGAAACGCGGACCGCGCCTGACGGGCGGATGACGACCTGGCGCTATCGCGCGCAGGCGGCCGGGGCGGACACGGACGAATCGCGTAGGGCGACGGCGGAGCAAGCGGATGGCGGCGGCGCGTCGCCGTTCGTCTACCGTCACGCGCAGACCTCGGTCGAGCTGGCCGATGCCGACGGTGCAATTCCCGGTTACGCGCACGTGTTTGCCCGCGAATCCTTTGTCGACGAACTCGCGGGTGCGTTGCGGCGCGACCCGGTCGCGTTGCGGCTGCAGCATCTCGATGCCGCGCGGGATGCAGGGCCGCGCGAGACGATCCGGCTGGTCAGCGAACGCGCGGCCTGGGGCACACCGGTTGCGGCCCGTTCGGACGCGGCTTCGCGGGTCAGCGGCCGCGGCTTCGCATTCGATGGCGAGCGCGCCAGCGCACCCGCAACCGGCGACGCCGATCACGACGGCGACCCGCACTGGTCCGCGTGGGTCGTCGATCTCGAGGTCGATCGCGCGACGGGCGACGTCGCGGTGCGGCGCGTCGTGGCCGGACAAGGCGCCGGCGAGCCGGGCGACCCGTCGATGGCCGGTTTGCCCGCGTGGCAGATCGAGGCGGCGATCTCGCGCGTGATGGGCGCCCGGTTGTCCGCGCGGCCCGCGCACGACGAAACCGGGGCCGGTGCGCGGCCGGACGCGATCGCACACGAACTGGTTGCGTTCGACGCAGCGGCACACCGCGCGCACGGCGAACTGTCCGTGCACGATGCGCGCCGCGTCGAACAGGCGGCGGCGCCGGCCGCGGCGGCGATCGCCAACGCGCTGTACGACGCGACGGGCGTGCGTTTTCGCGCACCGCCGTTCGATGCCGCCCATATTCGCGCGGCGCTCGCGCAACCTCGGCCGGTCGATGCCGGCGACGGGCTGCATGCGGCCCCGCGCCGCGCATCGCGCTGGCGCCGCTGGCTGGCCGGCGGTGGCGCGGGCGGCGTGGTCGGCGGGCTGATCGGCCTGGCGTGCGCGATCCTGCCGGGCCCCGCGCCGATCGCCCCCGTGGCACCCGGCGGCGCGGACGGCGCGATGTGGAGCGCGGCGACACTCGAACGCGGCCGCCAGGTCGCCCTCGCCGGCGATTGCGCGGTGTGCCACACGGCGCCCGGCGGCATGACCAACGCGGGCGGGCTCGCGCTCGACACGCCGTTCGGCACGATTTATACGACGAACCTCACGCCCGATCCGGAAACCGGGATCGGCACCTGGTCGTATCCGGCGTTCGCACGCGCGATGCGCGAAGGCATCTCGCGCGACGGCACGCACTTGTACCCGGCGTTTCCGTACACGGCATTCGCGAAGCTGAGCGAGCCCGACCTGCTCGCGCTCTACGCGTACCTGATGTCGCAGCCGCCGGTGAAACACGTGCCGCCGAAGACGAAACTGCCGTTCCCGCTCGACCAGCGGCGTCTCGTTGCCGGCTGGAACTGGCTGTATCACGACACGCGGCCGTTCGCGCCGGACCCGGCGCGCTCCGCGGTGTGGAATCGCGGCAAGTACCTGGTCGACGGCGCCGGGCACTGCGGTGCATGCCACACGCCGCGCAACGCGCTGGGCGCGGAGAAGGGCGGCCTGGCCTACCTGTCGGGCGGCGAAGCGGAAGGATGGGTCGCGCCGCCGCTCGTCGCGTCGCCGGCTTCGCCCGTGCCGTGGACGGAAGGTGCGCTGTTCGACTATCTGCGTACGGGGTTCTCGGCGCAGCACGGCGTCGCGGCCGGGCCGATGGCGCCCGTCGTCACGGGGCTCGCGGCGCTGCCCGAGGCCGACGTCCGGGCGATCGCGCACTATCTGGCGTCGCTGTCGCCGCCCGTCGATGCCACGGTGGCCGCGGACGCGGCGGCCCGCCAGGCGCGCGGCGCGGAAGCCGTCGCGACGCTCGGCCTCGAGAACGGCCGCCGCGCGTTCGACGCGGCGTGCGCGGTCTGCCATGCGGAATCGGGCGGGGTCGGCCATTTCGGCGTGCGTCCGCTGATGGGGCTCAACACGAGCGTCAGCCAGGCGACGCCGGACAACCTGTTGCGCGTGCTGCACCACGGGATCGACCAGCCGGCCACCGACGGGCTCGGCTACATGCCGGGCTTCGGCGATGCGTTCGACGATCGCCAGATGGCCGAGCTTGCCGCGTACATCCGCGCGCGCTACGCGCCGGGGCAGCCGGCGTGGCGGAACCTCGCGGAAGCGTCGGCGAAGATCCGGCGGGCGGGCGCGCACTGAGCGCCGGGCCGGCGTGAGCGCCCGGAATGGCGGGCGGGCCGGGCGGAATGACCTGCCGGACGAGAACAGCCGCCGGCGATGGCTGTAAATCTTGCTTGCGCCGGCCATCGTTTAACCATTGGAAACAATGTGTTCACCGAAAGGGGCATGATCTGCGGCGATCGAGCAGGCATACTGTGGCCTATGTTGCTCAATACACGCCGAACGGCGTGCGCTTGCCCCCCATGTCCATTCCAGTTTCTTTTCGATCCCTGCGATGGTTGACCGTCGCGGCTGCTGCATGCTTGCTCGCCGCGTGTTCGACCGCTTCCGACGTGACCGCGACGTCGAACCCGAACGTGTACACCGTGACGACGCGCACGGTCGGCGTGTCTACGACGTGGGCCGATGCCCACGAGAAGGCCGTCAACGAAGCCACCAACTACTGCACGCAGCGCGGGATGCGCGCGAGCATGAAGACGGAATCGCTGAGCACGGGCCGCCGCGTCGACGCACGCTCCGAACTCGCGTTCGAGTGCCATCCGACCTTCGAGACGGCATCGAACCCGCGCGGTTGAACGACCGACGGCGTGGCTGCGCCGCCCATGCCTGATACGGCCCCGCGTTTTCTTTCCCCGCATGCAAATCGACCCGCGATGCCGTACCGGCACATCGCGGGTCGGTGCACGTCCGCGGCATCGGCCGCCCAGGTCAGGCCGGCTGCGCCTCGTACAGCTTCACGCACGCGGAGAAGTCGAGCGTGCCGAGCCCCTGCTGGCTCATCGACTGATAGAGCTGTTGCGCGAGCGCGCCCATCCACACCGGCTGATGCGCGCTTCGTGCGGCTTCGGTCGCGAGCCCGAGATCCTTCAGCATCAGGTTCGCCGCGAAGCCGCCCGCATAGCCGCGTGCGGCCGGCGCCGTGTCGCTCACGCCCGGATACGGGTTGTACGTGTCCGAGCTCCAGCAGCGTCCGGTCGACGTGTTGATGATGCCGGCCAGCACGGCCGGCTCGATCCCGAGCGAGGCGCCGAGCGCCATCGCTTCCGATACGCCCATCATCGAGATCCCGAGCAGCAGGTTGTTGCAGATCTTCGCGATCTGCCCGGTGCCCGTGCCGCCGCAATGCACGACGTTCCTGCCCATGTCGAGCAGCACGGGGCGGATGCGCTCGAACAGCGTGCCGTCCGCACCGACCATGAAGGTCAGCGTGCCGGCCTGCGCGCCGCCCGTGCCGCCCGACACGGGTGCGTCGGCGAGCGGGAAGTCGCGTTGCGCGGCGGCTTCGGCCACCGCGCGCACGGTGCCGGGATCGATCGTGCTGCAGTCGATCAGCGTCGCGCCGGCGCGTGCGCCGGCCAGCACGCCGTCGTCGCCGAGGTAGACCGCGCGGACGTGCTGCGCGGCCGGCAGCATCGTGATCACGACTGCGCCGCGTGCAGCTGCTTCGCGCGGCGAGCCGGCCGCCGTCGCGCCCGCGCGCACCGCGACGTCGACCGCGTGCGCGTCGAGATCGAACACCGTCAGCGCGTGGCCGGCCTTGAGCAGGTTGGCGGCCATCGGGCCGCCCATGTTGCCGAGTCCGATGAATGCAATTTCCATGTGTGGGTCTCCGTGTCGACCGGACTTGACGCTTTAGCGCTTAGTCCGGTTCCATGCAACGCAATCAGCGCAGCGCGATCGTCGTGTTCACGCCGCCGGCCGTCGCGTCGTCGTCGAACCAGCGTGCGGTGACCGTCTTCGTCTGCGTGTAGAACTGCACGACCTGCTTGCCGTACGGGCCGAGATCGCCGAGCTTCGAGCCGCGCGAGCCCGTGAAGCTGAAGTAGGGCACCGGCACCGGAATCGGGATGTTGATGCCGACCTGGCCGATGTCGATCTCGCTCTGGAACTTGCGCGCGGCCGCGCCGCTCTGCGTGAACAGGCCGACGCCGTTGCCCATCGGGTTGCGGTTGACGAGCGCGATCGCTTCGTCGAGCGTGTCGGCTTCGAGCACCACCACCACCGGCCCGAAGATTTCTTCCGTGTAGATCGACATGTCGGTCGTCACGCCCGAGAAGATCGTCGGGCCGACGAAGTTGCCCTGCTCGTAGCCGGGCACCTTCACGTCGCGGCCGTCGAGTTCGAGTTTCGCGCCGGCCTTCACGCCTTCGTCGATCAGCGCGGTGATGCGCGCATGCGCGGCCTTCGATACGACCGGACCGACATCGGTGCCCGGCTCGTGGCCCGCGTTGATCTTCAGCGCCTTCGCCTTTTCGACCAGCTCGGGCAGCCAGTCGCGCGCCTTGCCCACGAGCACGACGACCGACGTCGCCATGCAGCGCTGGCCGGCCGCGCCGAAGCCCGCGCCGACGAGCGCATTGATCGACTGCTCGCGGTGCGCATCGGGCAGCACGACCGCGTGGTTCTTCGCGCCCATCATCGACTGCACGCGCTTGCCGTGCTGGCTGCCGAGGTTGTACACGTGCGTGCCGACGCGCGTCGAGCCGACGAACGAGATCGCCTTGATGTCCGGGTGCGTGCACAGGCGGTCGACCACCGTCTTGCCGCCGTGCACGACATTCAGCACGCCTTGCGGCACGCCGGCCTCGATCGCGAGCTCGACCAGCTGCATCGTCGACAGCGGGTCCTGCTCCGACGGCTTCAGCACGAACGTGTTGCCGCACACGATCGCCATCGGGAACATCCACAGCGGAATCATCCCCGGGAAGTTGAACGGCGTGATCCCCGCGCACACGCCGATCGGCTGGCGCAGCGTGTAGGTATCGACGCCGCCCGCGACGTTTTCCGCGAATTCGCCTTGCTGCAGCGTGCCGATCGAGCACGCGTGCTCGACCACTTCGAGGCCGCGGAAGATGTCGCCCTGCGCATCGGGCAGCGTCTTGCCCTGTTCGGCCGTCAGCGTGTGCGCGATCCGTTCGAGATTGCGGCGCACGAGATCCTGGAACTTCAGCATGATGCGCAGCCGCGCGCCGATCGGCGTGGTCTTCCACGTCTGGAACGCGCGCTGCGCGGAGGCGATCGCGGCATCGACCTCGTCGAGCGTCGCGTATGGCACGCGACCGATCACCTCCTGCGTCGCGGGGTTGACGATGTCGCCCCATTCGGCGCTTCGCGAGTCGACGAATGCGCCGTCGATCAGCAGCTTGGCGGTGGGCACGGCGAGGGTGGTCTGGGGAACTGCGGCGTTCATGGAATTCTCCGGAAAACGGTGTGGCGATGAAAAAGGGCGTCTGCTTGCGCCGCGCATTCACGCACGGCGAGCGGCAGGCTGAACTGAAATCGATCGGATGCGGCCGGCGAACTCACGCGCGCGGAGGACGCATCAGGGCGGTACACACGAGCGCGAACACGCCGAAACCGACGAGGTACGCGATCACGTAGTGCGGCTGGCCGCCGCCGGCCTTGAGCAGCGACGTCGCGATCATCGGCGCGAAGCCGCCGCCGATCACGCCGGCCAGCTGCACCGACAGCGAGATGCCGCTGTAGCGGATTTCCGCCGGGAACTGCTGCGCGAACAGCAGCGATTCCGGCGCATAGAGAATCGGGAACACGACGCCGAGGCCGAGCACGATCGCCCACCATGCGTACGACGTCTGCTGCGTGCCGAGCATCATGAAGAACGGTGCGGCGAACGCGCACATCAGCACGAGGCCGATCGCGAACATCCGGCGCTGGCCGATGCGGTCGCTCAGGTGGCCGCAAAGCGGCATCGTGACGAGCGACAGCGCGGCGCCGGCCGTGATCGCGTGCAGCATCTCGGCCTTCGGCAGGTGCAGCTGCTGCGTCGCGTAAGCGAGCGCGAACGTGACGACCATGTAGAACCAGGTGTTCTCGGCGGCGCGCGCGCCGACGATCGTCAGCACTTCGCGCGGATGGCGGCGCAGCGCGGCCGTTACCGGCGACTTCTCGGCCTTGCCCTGGCGCTGCATCTTCTCGAAGTCGGGCGATTCGGGCACCTTCGCGCGGATGAACCAGCCGAGGCCGACGAGCGCGATGCTCGCGAGGAACGGCACGCGCCAGCCCCACGACAGCATGTCGGCGTCCGGCAGTGCGGCCACCGCGGCCATCGCCACCGACGACAGGATCAGGCCGAGCCCGACGCCCGTCTGCGGCAGGCTGCCGAACAGCCCCTTGCGGCCCTTCGGCGCATGCTCGACGGCCATCAGCACCGCGCCGCCCCATTCGCCGCCGACGGCCATCCCCTGCAGGAAGCGCATCGCGATCAGCAGCGCGGCGGCCCAGTAGCCGATGCTGTCGTACGACGGGATCAGCCCGATGATCATGCTCGGCACACCCATCAGCAGCAGCGTGATCATCAGCATCGACTTGCGGCCGATCCGGTCGCCGAAGTGGCCGAACACGATGCCGCCCATCGGCCGCCCGATGAAGCCGACCGCGAACGTGCCGAACGCGGCGAGCGTGCCGACCACGGGGTCGAGCGACGGGAAGAAGATGCGGTTGAACACGAGCGCGGCGGCCGTGCCGTAGAGGAAGAAGTCGTACCACTCGATCGTCGTGCCGGCCATGCTGGCCCAGCCGGCCAGCAGGTAGTGCTTCGCGGTGCGGGCGGGGGCCGGCGTCGCGGCTGTCGCATGCTCATCGAGGGTGGATCGCGTCTGCATGGTGTCTCCGTGGTGGGTGCCGCGGCTCGTGGTCCGCAGGTCACGGTCGAGTATAGTTATGCGCAGATTCATCATGTACCGATAAAGAAACCGGTTGGATGTGCATTTATGCATATCGACGACCGGCCCGGGGACACCCGCCCTTTTTTCCTCGCCGATGCGACATGCCACCGAGCCGGTTTCCGGCAACCTGAACTGGGACGACCTGCGTTTCTTCCTCGAAGTCGCGCGCACGCAGCGCGCGAGTGGCGCCGCGAAGCGGCTCGGCGTCGACTACACGACCGTCGCGCGGCGCATCCGCGCGCTCGAGGCCGCGATGGGCACGCTGCTGTTCGACAAGTCGCGCTCCGGCGGCTTCACGCTGACGGCCGAAGGGCAGCGGCTCGTCGCCTATGCGGACGCGATGGAGACGACCGTGCAGTCGGCGTGCGACCAGGTCGCGAACACGGGCGAGGCGCTGTCCGGCCACGTGCGGATCGGGTCGACCGAAGGGTTCGGCTGCTTTTTCCTCGCGCCGCAGCTCGCGCAGTTTCGCGCCGAGCATCCGCACGTGACGGTCGACCTGCTGCCGGTGCCGCATTTCGTCAACCTGCCGAAGCGCGAGGCCGACCTCGCGATCACGCTGGAGCGGCCCGAACGCGGGCCCTACGTGGTCACGAAGCTGTGCGACTACCAGTTGCGGCTCTACGCGACGCGCGACTATCTCGCGCGCCACGCGCCGATCACCTGCACGGACGATCTCGCGCAGCACACGTTCATCAGCTACGTCGACGATCTCGCGTTCAGCAACGAACTGCTGTACCTGGATCGCGCGGTGCCGGGCGCGACGGCCGGGCTGCGCACGACGAGCGTGATCGCGCAGTATTTCGCGGCGCTGCAGGGCGGCGGGCTCGCGATCCTGCCGTGTTTCATGGCGGCCACGCAGCCGGCGCTGGTGCCGGTGCTGCCGAACGACGTGGTCGTCACGCGGTGTTTCTGGCTGACGTGCCGCGAGGATCTGCGCAAGCTGCGGCGTGTGACCGCGCTGTGGGATTACCTGCGCGCGGCGGCGGACGCGAACCGCGCGTTGCTGTCGGGGGAATCGGGGGCACTGAAGTTCGTCGGCGAGCCGGAATAGCAGGCGGCGTGCACGTCGCGACGGCGACGGCATGCTCCATCTCGTATGAGAAAACGGCCGGCGGTGATTCGACCGGCCATCGGGGGAAAGACAGATGGCGTTGACGCATGAGGGGAAGGTGTTCGTGGTCTGTGTGGCTGTGTTCGGCGTGGCTGCGTACTGGCTCGCGTCGCGCATGGTGCGGCGGCAGACCGGCGGCAAGCGCGGGTCCGGCGGCGCGGTTGCGTTCTGGTGGCTCGTGTGTTTTTGCCTGGTGTCGCTGTTCTTCCCGTTCGCGTACTGGATCGGCGGCGAGCTCTACACGTTGGCGGTGTCGCCGAAATACGAGGCGACCGTCGTTTCCTACCAGTCCGAGTGGGACACCTGCGAGCGGAGCGACAGCAGCGGACGAACCGAGCGATACCCGTGCATCAAGTACACGTCGATCCTGGAAACCGTGATGCCGGATGGCAGGCACATCGTGCTGCCGGGCAACATTCGCTCGGGCGGTGTGCCGGAAATCGGCGAGAAGGTCGATGTCGTACTGCCACCGGGATCGCATCAACTGCATGAGCGCAGCCTGCGCAGTGTCGGCCTGCTGGTCGGCGGCGGGGTGATGGTCGCGATGCTCGGTTATTTCGTTTACCTGATCGCGGCTTACGGAGCCGGGAAGAATATCGACGGTGCGGCGCGCTTCGGCGTGGCGGCGGTGATGAACGGGCTCGTGCCGCTCGGTGCGCTGCTGATGGAAATCGGGCTCCTGAGCGTGCCTTACCGCTACTGGGTGCGAGGGAATCCCGAGGACTGGCCGGTGTGGGTGCTCGCGCTGTGCACGCTGTTCGCGCTGGCGCTGCTGCCGTTGCTGCTCGTCTATGCGCGCACCGCATGGCGGGCGATCGTGAAGTAACGGAGGGGCCGGAACGGTTGTGCCATCATGGGCGTACCGCCAGCCGCGAGGAGCGTATCGTGGAAATTCATTCGCAATGGACGTTCGATTGCCGGCCCGAGCACGTGTGGCCGCACTTCCTGCATGCGCGGATGGACGACACGCGGCCGCTGCTGTTCCGCCTCGGCGTGCCGAAGCCGGTCAGCTGCCGCGTGCTCGAAGGCACGCCGGCCGTCGGCAACACGCGGCAGTGCACGACCGATCGCGGCACGATCGACCAGCGGATTCTCGTGCTCGACGAGCAGCGCCGGCTGCGTTACCGGATGATTGCGTCGACGGTCTGGTGTCGCGGCTGGGTCGGGCTGCTCGAGGACGAATTCACGCTGACGCCCGTCGGGGATGGCCGGACACGCGTCGAGCGGCGCACCGTGTTCCATGCGCGCGGCTTCTTCAAGCCGGTGCGGCAGATCGGCTTGTGGATCGCGCTGCTGCAGGCTCACCGGTATGCGGCGCGCAACTGGCGGCGCCTCGCGAGCGCGGCGAAGGGGCGTTCCGCCGCCGCCACGCGGGTGTCCGGTGTCCGGGGCGACGCCTAGGCCTGCGTGTAGTAGATCTGCCCGATATCCGTGTCGCGCGCCTGGCCGTTGCGTTCGGCCGCGATGCGCGCTTCCGCGAAATCGCGCGTACCCAGGTCGGGGCGCCCCAGCGCCTTCAGGATGCCCGACGTACGCCACGCCGGCAGCCAGTCGGACCACGACAGCCGCACGCCGAGGATCAGCGCCAGCAGGACGCCCATCGCCAGCGGGCCGCCCAGCAGCATGAACAGGTCGACCCGGAGATTCGAGAACCCGCCGTCCCCGGTCCAGAGCACCACGATCATCATCGGGATCAGCAGGCAGTTCACGCCGATGAACATCCATTTCCACGCGAGCCACAGCGTGTGCGTCAGGCCGGCCAGCCCCGTATCGCCGCACGCGGAATCCATCGCCATGAAGCGCCGGTCGGGCGACGACAGCGCGAACAGGCGGCCTTGCCGATTGACGACGGCCGCGACCTCGTCGCCGGCTTCGAAGCATTGCCCGCCGAGGAAGCCGCGATACGTGCCGCCGCCGATTTCGATTTCCACCGGCAGCCTGGCCGCGACGATCCTGCCGTTCTTGCCGACGGTCACCGATGCGTTTTCCGACACGTAGGTCTGGCTGTCGCGGATATTTGCATACGACCACGTTGCGGGGTGCGCGATCTTGTCGGCCTCGGCATCGAGTTTCGCGAGGATGCGGTCCTCGTCGGCTTGCTGAAACACCAGCGCATTGGCCGCGGCGCCGTTGCCGGTCAGCGCGGCCATGATCGGCACCGCGGTGTGCGTGAACCAGTAGCCGAGTGACTGCTTGCGGGCCTGCGGGTCGACCGGCGGGACGCGATGGCTGTCGGAACTGTCCTGATCCGGGCGTTCGAGAAAGCGCAGCGCGGTCAGCTTGCCTTCTACCAGATGCAGTGGAGATGACATGGGGATGGGCGAATCGGAAAGGGCCGTGATGGCGGAGTCTAGCAGTCGCCGGCTCCGCCGTACCATCGCCCGGCGGGCCGGGCGATTAATCCGGGCAGCCGAGCCGGTCCGCGAGTTCGTTCAGGTTCCCGACGTCGAAATCCCACGCGGCGTCGGCTTTCAGGTCGGTCGTCTGGGCGGGCCCGTGCTCGGTCGGCCGCAGCACGAACGCGGTCGACAGCCCGAGCTGCCGCGCGGCGGCGAGGTCGCCGTTGTGCGCGGCGACGAGGCACAGCTCGGCCGGCGCGATACCGAGAATCTCGACCGCTTCGGTATAGACCTTCGGCGACGGCTTGTAGGCGTGGGCGACCTCGGCGCCGAGAATCGCGTCCCACGGCAGCCCGCCGTGTTTCGCGACGTCGACCATCAGCCGGATATTGCCGTTCGACAGCGGCGCGATGATGTAGCGCCGCTTCAGCCGGTGCAGCCCGGCGACGGAGTCGGGCCACGGGTCGAGCCGGTGCCATGCGAGCGTGAGTGCATCGATCTCGGCGTCGGGGACATCCTCGATCCCGTAGCGGTCGAGCGTGCGTACGAGGTTCTCGCGATGCAGCACGTCGAGCCGCACGTAGCGGCGGCGGCCGCTGCGGATTTCTTCCATCGACGGTGAATATTCGGCGCGCCACGCGTCGGCGAACGCGTAAGGGTCGAGCGCCGGCGCGTGGCGGTCCAGGAACGCGGCGGTGCCGCGTGCGACACCGCTTCTCCAGTCGACGATCGTTCCGAAGACATCGAAAACGAGCGCCTTGATTTCGGCAGGGTTCGTCATGCGGTCCTTTGCGGGGGCGGGTGATCGGAACAGGCTGCAATCGAGGTGAGGCCGACAAGGGCAGGGAGGGCCTTCAGTCGACATTAGATCACGTATGCGAACGACCCATATCCCGGCGTGTCCGTGCGATTGGCGTAGTGAGATGAGTTACACGACCGTAAGCGCAAGCAGATGGCTGGGGCACGGTTTACTGGAAGATTTCGATGCGGATTCCCGTTGAAGTGCCATATTGCAGGTGGTTCTCGACGCCATGCACTGTCGAATGCCGCATTTATCTCATCCCGGGACAGAATTTCCGTCGCGGGGTATAAAGTGCAGCCAAAGCCGAGCGGGGTGCAGCGGTGAAGAGGTGTGAAAAATCAGTGTATGCACCATTAACTTACTACGGGGGCAGGTTTTGCACTATTCAGTCGATCGCATTCAATTCTCTATCGGTCAGGGTGGATTCCATTCGACTGTCGTTCATTGTTGCCGCGAGCGTTTCAGTGTCGTCGTCGACTGTGGCGGCGGCAGCAAGGAAACCAGGCAACCGCTCATCGAAACATTCACCGGTGGCGTCCCTACGCACCATGACATCCTGGCAATCAGTCATCTGGACTTGGATCATATCGACGGTGTGCCGGAACTCACGAGAATGGCGCAATTCAGATATGTATTTCTCCCTCACGTTGACGAGAGGGAATACGCACGCTGGATGACAACTCGACTCGCGTTCGGGGTAGAGGAGACTGAAGCCGGTTCGATCGCTCGAGCAATCGCTGTCACCGTCGGGTTATATGGAGGGCGATATGGCCAGCCGGTTATCGTGCGCGGCCCGGATCCCATTGAGCCCAGGTGGGACCGGGAAGACTTGCCGCTCCCCGAGCCCGGCGCCGACAACCCGCTGCTGTCCGACGATCTTCGCAATTTGTTGAATGGTGCAGGAACGGGTTGGCCATCGACGACTTCAATCGGCCTCGAGTATATCGACTGGGAGTTTCGCTTCTATTCGTACGAGTGGACCCAGCCGCCGGTCGAGTTCGGGAAAATCTGGATGCATCCATTTTTCGATAACCTGAGGGATGCGATCGACGATCTTGTGGTCAACCCGGAACGTCCGGGTGTGGCGCAATGCATTATCGACAGACTCGGGGAGATAATCCCTCCGGAACATGCAAACGGTGCAATTTTCACGTTGACTGGCAAAGAGACGCACTTCGAGCGTGCGATCAGTGTCAAACGTCTTCTTGGCGAAGTGTATCAACGCACGCCTGGATTGACGAACTACAACGACGCGTCGATGTGCGTGTACTCCGGTCCAGTACAACGTGGTACGAACCATCCCGTGACTTGGTTTCAACGATGTGTCCTGACGACCGAGGACGGTGCTGCGTGGGCGCGCAGCAAAGAAACTCGAAACATCCGGAATGTCGGTTGGATTCATACCGGGGATCTGAATCTGGATGACGATACGAAGTTGGCGAAATTTCTGCAGCATTATGATGCCGAGTTGCGAATGGCTTCGATACTGGTGTTGCCGCACCACGGATCGGAGCACAGCTACGGCGGAAATCTCGAGAGACTGGTCACGTTGACCAAATGTATCGATGACCAGCCTCTTTTTCTCGCTCCGGCGCTGCCGACCGGGAGATACAGGCATCCAGATGATTCGGTCATGGAACAGTGTCGAAAGCTTGGATTCGCACATATCGTCGACAACAAGCGCGCGACAATATTTCAAGAGACCGTTCGAGCTGGATACCCTGACATCGTGTTTCTGGAATGACTTAGCTGCCTCAAGCCGCTCTCCGCGCCGTCAGTGCCACTTCCTGACCTGAACCTGCACCTTGCCGTCGCGGATCGGCATCACGTCGGGGCTGTCGTCGCCGACTTCACGCTCGATCAGGGCGTTCAGGCGGCCGTTCATCGCGAGCAGCAGATCGCCGTGCTTCGCGCGGTCGGTCGCGAGATTGCGCATTTCGCCCGGATCGCTCGCGAGATCGAACAGCTCGACGTCGTTGCGCGCGAACAGCGCCTCGAGCGTCGTCGGCCGGTTGAACTCGAGCGGCGAGAAATAGCGCGTGAACCGGTAGCGGCCGTCGAACACGCTGCGGATCGTGCCGCGCAACCGGAAATCCGGCTGCTGCGCGAGCGCGCGGCGCAACAACTCGTCCTCGGGCACGCCTTTCTGCCGCAGCGTGCCCAGCTCCTTCAGCATCCATTCGCTGTCGTAGTACAGCAGCATCGCGTAGTTGAACAGCGTCGCGTCGCGCGCCGCATGCCATTTCGCGTCGGCCGGCTTCGCGAGCCAGCGCGTGAGGTCGTGCCCCTTCAGCGCGCTGCCGCGGATCGTCGCGAGGCGGGCGTCGTCGAGGCCGGTCAGGCCGAGCAGCGTCGGCGCGATGTCGATGTGCGACGTCAGCGCGTCGCACTGCATGCCGCCCGGATACGCGGGATGACGGATCACGAGCGGCACGTGGTTCTGCGGCTGGTACGCGGTCGCGCCCTTGCCGACGAGCTGGTGCGCGCCGATGTGATCGCCGTGGTCGGCCGTCATCACGACGATCGTCCGTTCGTCGAGGCCGAGCGACTGCAGCGACTGCAGCAGGCGCACGACATGCGTGTCGCAATCGCGGACGCAGTTGAAGTAGTTGTCCTGATAGATGCGCAGGCGTTCGTCGGTGAACGGGTAGCGCCCGACGAGGTTCGCGTGCGCGGCGTTGAACATCCCGTGCGCGGGCGGCCGCCCGGGCTCGTCGTACGGTTGCCGCCGCGACGCGGCGAGCGGCTCGTCGCGCCATGACGTGCGGTACAGCGCATCGTTTGGCGGCGGCGCGTTGCCGAGCATCGGATGGTTCGCATCCTGCACCGTCGAGCCGTTCGTGTCGGTGTTCACGAACATCGCGTCGTGCGGGTTCACGAGATTCACCGCGAGAAACCACGGCTTGCCTTCCTTCGCGAGGCGCGGCGCATGGTTGCGCATCCAGCTCACCGCGGCCTCGGCCGTGATCCCGTCGTACTGGTAGCCGCCGCGCACCATGCCGATCAGGTCGCCCACGCCGAAATAGTCGTCGAAGCCGTACGCGCGGATCGTACGGTTGTAGTCGGCCACCGGCGCCGTGTACGGGCTTGCGGTTTCGTGCATCGACGCGCTCAGGTGCCATTTGCCGAGATACGCTGCGTAGTAGCCGGCATCGCGCAGCATGTGGCCGACGGTGCGCACGTCCGGCGACATGTCCTTCTGCCAGGGCACGCCCGCGTTGTCGAGCACGCCGGTGTGCTGGATGTGCTGCCCGGTATAGACCGTCGAGCGCGACGGCGAGCACACGCATGCGGCGATCTGGTGATGCATGAACGTGATGCCGTCGCGGCGCAGCGCCTCGCGGCCGGGCACCGGAAACGGCCAGCGGTCGAAGTGGCGTTCCTGGTCGGTCAGGATGAACAGGATGTTGTAGCCGGCGGGCGGAGCGGCAGGCGCGGTTGCGGCGCCGTGAAACGCGGGCGCCGGATCGACGCCGGCGATATCCGCGGCGGCGGGCGGCACGTTCGCGGCGAGCGCATCGGCGCCGAAACCGGCCGACGCGACCGCCGCACCGGCCAGCTTGAGGAACTGGCGTCGCGCGGTGGGCTCGGGGGCGGGGGTGTCCTGATCGTCTTTCACGTCGGCGGTCTCCTGGTCATGCCGGCTCGTGCCGGGGGTTTTCATGCCGACGACTATGCGGCAGGATCACGTATCGATCGATGAAAGATCGGGATCGATCGATAACCTGCAAAACATGAATGACGGAGACGCCCGTGACCCTCGACCCCCGCAGCCCGACCGGCCGTACGCGACCGGAACCGCTTGCGCCGCCCGGCGCGCCGGCCCACGAGCAGCGCGTCGCGCAGGCGCTGCGCCGGTTGCGCGTGCGCGACATGGAAACGCTCGACACGCTCGGCCGGACGCGCAGTTTCGCGCGCACGGCCGAGGCCGCGTCGATCACGCAGCCGGCGCTGTCGAAATGGCTGCGCGAGCTCGAGGAATCGCTCGGCCTGCCGCTGTTCGAGCGCACGTCGCGGCGTGTCGCGCCGACCGCGTACGGCGATGCGCTGCTCGAATGCATCGGCCGCGTGCTGACCGACATGCGCGGCGTCGCGCCGGCGTTCGACGCGTTGCGCACGGGCGCGGGCCGCCCGGTATCGATCGGCCTGCTGCCGAACATGGCGCCGCAGCTGATTCCCGGTGCGCTCGCGTGGTTGCAGGAAGCCGGCCGCCCCGTGCAGCTCAACGTGCGGGAAGACACGCTCGACCGGATGCTCGCGCAGGCGCAGCGCCGCGAGCTCGACCTGCTCGTGTGCCGGCTCGACGCGTCGGCGCTGAGTGCGGGGCTCGACGTTGCGCCGCTGTACCGCGACGACATGATCGTCGTCTGCGGCCCGCGCCATCCGCTGCTCAGGCGCGCGCGGATCGGCTGGCGCGATGCGGCCGCGTTTCCGTGGATCGCGCCGCCGCTCGGGTCGCCCGCGCGCACGGCGCTCGACGCCGAGTTCGCGAAGGCGGGCCTTGCGCCGCCGTCCGTGCTGATGGAATCGGTGTCATGGCAGACCAACCGCGCGGTGGCCGAACAGTCGCCGTGCCTGTTCGTGCAGTCGGCCCGTGCGTTCGACCTGGCTGCACGGGCTAACGAGCGCGTCGGCCGGCTGCCGCTCAAACTGTCGACGATGCCCGATACGGTCGGCGCGCTGTATGCCGCTCCCGCGAGCGGGTCGGTCGCCGCCGCGATCGATGCGCTGAAGGCCGTGACGCGCATCCATCCCGGCGCGGACGATTGACCGCGAGGGGCTGCGCGCGGTCACAATCTGACGATCCGGTTTCGCGGTAGGTGCGCGGGTATGCCCGAGACCGTCGTACGGTGCGCAAGCCTTTCGGCAAGCTGACCGCCGCCGGCGACGCGCGCGCAAACCGAGCGTAACCCCTGATGCACGCGGACACGCCGGTTGCCACGGATTGGTGTTAAATATATTTCGGCGCACCCTGGCTCGGTGCGCAAACGGGGCGCACCGGGCATCGGCGTAAGCCCGGGGCGAAACAGGGCACGAAGGATCGATAACGAACCGGGCGCATCAGACCCGGTCGGACAGACGGCAGGATTCATCTTGAATACCGAACCGCAAAGTTCTCGTTACAGCCTCGGGCTCGCGGCGGAAGTGCTCGCGTCCGAACAAAGCGTGCTGAGGCTGATCACGCGCAACACTCCGCTGCCGGAACTGTTGATCGAAGTCTGCCGGCGCGCCGAGGCGTTGCTCGGCGACGGCGCATCCTGCACGATCCTGCTGCTCGATACGGACGGCGTGCACGTGCGCGTCGGCGCGGCGCCGTCGTTGCCCGCGCAGTACAGCGCCGCGATCGACGGGGCGTCGATCGGGCCCGCGGCAGGCTCGTGCGGCACCGCGATGTACGAGCGCCGGATGGTCGCCGTCGAGGATATCGAAACCGATCCGCTGTGGGCCGACTACCGTGCCGTCGCATTGCCGCTCGGCCTGCGCGCATGCTGGTCGGTGCCGTTTCTCGACGAGGCGGGCGCCGTGCTCGGCGCGTTCGCCGTCTATCACCGCCGGCCGCGCCGGCCAAGCGACGAGGAAACGGAACTGTTGCGCGACATCGGCAACAGCGTCGGCCTCGCGGTGCACCAGGACCGGATCGCGCGGCAGCTCGCGCGCAGCGAGGAACATCACCGGCTCGTCGTCAACAGCCTCAACGAGGGGATTCTCGTCGTATCGCGCGACGGCGTCGTGGTTGCGAGCAATCCGAGCGCGAGCCGGATGATGCGCATGAAGGGCGACCTCGTCGGCCGCCGGCTGTCGACGGTGATCCTGCGCAAGCTGTACGAGGACGGCACACCGATTGCGCCCGACGCGTGGCCGAGCCGGCGCGCGCTCGAAACGGGCGAGTCGATGCTCGGCTACACGGTCGGGTTCGGCCTCGCGGACGGCGACGTCATCTGGGTGCGCGGCAACGCGGTGCCGATCGTCAAACCGGGCGAGACGCAGGCCGACTCGGTGCTCGTGTCGTTCAACGACATCGGCCCCGTGCGCGAAGCGCAGCAGCAGTTGCGATATCTGGCGACGCGCGATGCGCTCACGGGCCTCTACAACCGCCGCTGGCTCGCCGACCGCATGCGCGAGCTGTTCGGCGGGCACGATGCGGCGGCGGGGCCCGCGCACGTCGCGATCCTGTTCATCGATCTCGTCGGCTTCAAGAAGGTCAACGACACGGCCGGTCACGACGCGGGCGATGCGCTGCTGCGCAGCGTCGCGGCGCGGCTCGCGGCGTGCGCGGGCGGCCGGTATGCGCTCACGCGCGTCGGCGGCGACGAGTTCGTGATCCTCGTCGACGACTGCGACGATCCCGATCGTCTCACGGTGCTTGCACGCGAAGTGATCGACGCGATCGCGAAGCCGTTCGCGATCGCGAACAACGAGTACTGGCTCGGCGTATCGATCGGGATCAGCGTCGCGCCGCGCGACGGCGACGATGCCGTCACGCTGATGCGCAACGCCGATTCGGCGATGTACGACGCGAAGCAGCGCGGCCGCAACCACTTCACGTTCTTCACCGCGCAGCTCAACCTGCGGCTGCAGCGCCGCTTCGCGATCGAGCAGTCGTTGCGGCGCGCGCTTGCGTCGAACATGCTGCGGCTCGCGTACCAGCCCGTCGTCGATGCGCGCAGCGGCCGCACGGTCGGCGCCGAAGCGCTGCTGCGCTGGACGAGCCCCGAGCTCGGGCCGATGTCGCCGGCGGAATTCATTCCGGTCGCGGAAGACACGGGGCTGATCGTCGCGATCGGCCAGTGGGTGCTCGAAACCGCGTGCCGGCAGGCGGCCGAATGGCGCCGCACGATCGCGCCGGACCTGATGCTGGCCGTCAACCTGTCGCCGCGGCAGTTTCATGAGGGGCTCGTCGAATCGGTCGACCGCTGTCTCGCGCAGACGCGGCTCGATCCGTCCGCGCTCGAACTCGAGATCACGGAAGGACTGCTGATGAACGACACGGACACCGTGCTGCCGATGCTCGAGGCGCTCACGGACATGAACGTGCGGATCTCGGTCGACGATTTCGGCACCGGCTATTCGTCGCTCGCTTACCTGAAGCGCTTTCCCTTGCACAACCTGAAAGTCGACCGCTCGTTCGTGTCGGGCGTGCCCGATCATCACGATTCGGTCGCGATCACGCAGGCGGTCGTCGCGATGGCGCATTCGCTCGGGATGAAGGTCACGGCAGAGGGCGTCGAGACGCAGGCGCAGTCGTGGTTCCTGCAGCAGATCGGCTGCGACATGCAGCAGGGCTACCTGTTCAGCCGTCCGCTGGACCCGAAGGACTACGCGCGCCGGCTCGGCGCCGCGTGAATAAACTGCGCGATTATTCGTCGCGCGGTGCGCCGAACCCGCCGGCGCCCGGCGTCGTTGGCGTCGCATCGATCTCGACGCGGTTCTTGCCTTCGTGCTTTGCGCGATAGAGTGCGCGGTCGGCCGCCTCGATCAGCAGGGTCGTCGGCAGGCCGGGCGCGGGCACGACGGTCGCACCGCCGATGCTGATCGTCACCGTGTCGCCGGTCGACGAATGCGCATGACGCAGCCGCAGCGCCTCGACCGCGAGCCGGATCTTCTCGCCGAGCAGCCGCGCGGCGCCGGGCGACGTGGCCGGCATCACGACCGCGAACTCCTCGCCGCCGAAGCGTGCGGCGAGATCGCCCGACTGCCCGAGGCAGCGCTCGATCGTCGACGCGATCTGCTTGAGCACGCTGTCGCCCGATACGTGCCCGTACGTGTCGTTGTACAGCTTGAAGTTGTCGACGTCGATCATCAGCAGCGACAGCTCGCTGCGCTCGCGCGTGCCGCGCCGCCATTCGGCGGCCAGGTATTCGTCGAGATAGCGCCGGTTCGACAGCCCGGTCAGGCCGTCCGAGTGCGTGAGGCGCCGCAGTTCGAGATTGGCCTCGAGCAGTTGCTGCTGCGACTGCCGCAACGCGCGATAGGCTTCGTCGCGCTGCAGCAGGTTCATGTACGAGCGCGAGTGATAGCGGATGCGCGCGACGAGCTCGATGCGGTCGGGCAGCTTCACGAGATAGTCGTTCGCGCCGCACGCGAATGCGGCGCTCTTGATCACCGGTTCTTCCTGCGTCGACAGCACGATGATCGGCACGTCGCGCGTGGCCGGATTCGCGCGGTACGCCTTCACGAGGCTCAGCCCGTCGGTGCCGGGCATCACGAGATCCTGCAGGATCACGGTCGGCCGCGTCTCGATCGCGGTGGCCATCGCGTCGTCCGAGCGCGGGCAGTAGTGGAAGTCGATGCCTTCCTCGTCGACGAGCGCGCGCCGCACGGCTTCCGCGACGATCGTCTGATCGTCGACCAGCAGCACCATCGCCGGCACGTCGGCGCACGGCGCGGTCGGGCCGCCCGGCGGGCGAGTCAGGTCAATGGTCATGGTCGATGCGGGTCGTTACGGTCGTGACAGGGGCCGGCATGGGTATTGCGGGTGTTCATCGTCGGGTTCAGATCCGCGCGAGTGCCGCCAGCTCGCCCGCGATGCGCCCGAGCGGCAGGATCGCGCGCGCCGCGCCGAGCGTCGCGGCGGCCTTCGGCATCCCGTACACGGCGCTCGTCGCCTCGTCCTGCGCGATCGTATGGTAGCCCTTCATCCGCAGCGCCTTCAGGCCGATTGCGCCGTCGCGCCCCATCCCGGTAAGCAGCACGCCGATCACGCGGCCAGGCCAGTGCTCGGTCAGGCTGTTGAAGAACACGTCGACCGACGGGCGATACGGCGTGGCGGCCGGCTCGCGCGTGTATTCGAGCGTGCCGGCGCGCGTGATGCGCAGGTGATCGTCGGTCGCGGCGAGCAGCGCGACGCCCGGCTGCGGGCGGTCGCCTTCGCGTGCGACGCGCACGGCGAGCCGGGTCTGACCATCGAGCCACTGCGCCATGCCTTCGGCGAAGGCGCGATCGACGTGCTGCACGATCACGATCGGCGCATTGAAATCGGCCGGCAGGCCGCCGAGGACCGACGCGAGCGCGCCGGGGCCGCCGGCCGAGGCACCGATCGCGATCAGCGGGCCGCCGCCGGCGCGGACGGCCGTACCGGCCGCGCGTGTGCCGCCCGGCGCGTCGAGCAGCCGGCCGATCTGGTCGATCTTCGCGAGCAGGAGTTTCGTCGTGTCGCCGGCGGCGCCGTCGCCGAGCCGCGGCGTGTCGACCGCGTCGAGCGCGCCGGCGCCCATCGCCTCGAATACGCGCCACGCGTTCGCGCCGATGCAGCTCGTCACGATCAGGATCGCGCACGGTCGTTCGGAACGCATGATCCGCCGCGTCGCTTCGATCCCGTCGAATTTCGGCATGATCAGGTCCATCAGCACGATGTCGGGCGGCTGCGCGGCACACAGTTCGACGGCCTGCGCGCCGTCGGTCGCGACCCACAGCACGCGGTGCTCGGGCCGTCGCGCGATCGCGCGGCGCATCGCCTCGACGGCAAGCGGGAGGTCGTTGACGATGCCGATGTTCACAAGCGGAATTCTCCGGTCGGTTCGTAATGTTGGAGGTGGGCCGGGTTCATGGAAGGCGTAGCCTGTCGGGCGCTGCCGGGCGGCATCGGCGGCCGGACGGCACGGCATTCTTTTCGGTTGGCGACGCCCCGAATGCTGTCATGCGGCGCGGGCGGCGGCAATCGAAAAATTCTCGCATTGTGCCGTTTCAGTGCGTTTCCTCTATGACGACGCGACATTTCCGGCGGCGGCGAGAACCCGGCCCGCGCACGCGTGCATGCCGGATTCCGCTACGGCAGGCCGCCGAAGCAGGCATGTTACCGTGCCGGCTTCGACAAAAAAGAAAGGGGGAAAACCGGATGGCCGTGCCGGATACCATACTCGTCAGCCGCGATCCGTACGCACCGATCGTCATCGAGCGCGACGGGCAATTGCTGTACAGGATCCCCATCGAGAGCGGACATGCATCGTTCGACCGCGATTTTCCGGTCGACCCGGACGCGGTGCGCGTGCTGCGCGACGACGCCGAGCGCTACTACTTCCTGTTCGCGGCGCTTCACCATCCGTACCAGCTGCGCGCGACGAACCTGTCCGACGCGGAGCGCGAACGGTACTTCAGCACGATCCTGTTTGCCGGCCGCGACGAAGTCGAAGCCTTCATGACGGAGCGCGACCGCGCCAGCAACGGCGCCGTCGCGAACCTGCTGAGGATCTTCACGCAGGCCGACTACCGGCAACTGCGCGAGGGCCGGTGGTTCGGCATGGGCGCAGGCACGCCGGCCGCATAGCGCGGCGCACCGGGCCGCCTGCCGCGCAGCCGGTGCGCGGCAGGGCGCTCAATGGCTGCGCGCATACCCCTGGATCAGCGCGCGCATCATCCCTTCGACCGTCGCGTCGCGCAGGTCGCCTTCCTGCTCGGCCTCCTCGACGAGCGCGGCATAGGCGGTCGCGAGCGTCACGCGGTCGACCTCATGGCGTTGCTCCATCAGCGTCACCATCCCGTCCTTCGCCAGATGAGCGGAGAACGCGCGGCTGCCGATGGTCTGGAATACGTCAATCATGGCGGCTCTCCCGTCCGTTGCCGATGCTTTCCAGTGTAGTCGCCGCACCAGGGCTCCGCCACGCGCGACGGCCCGTTGCACACCGCCCCGTCGCGCGCCGTCACGCGCCGTCGCGTGCGGCGACCGACGCGCGCAAGACGGGCTCGCCGGCCACCGATTCGTCCGATGAAACACCGTCGATACAGGGCCCGGGCACGGTGCTTGCCCGCTTCAACGTTTACCCGAAGCAGTAAATCGTCGACTTTTTATCGATAAAGTCTCGTGTTAGATTTCGCCGTCCGAGCCCGGTCGAAACCGGGCCGGCA
Organism: Burkholderia pulmonis; assembly: GCF_984667975.1. Classification (NCBI taxonomy): domain Bacteria; kingdom Pseudomonadati; phylum Pseudomonadota; class Betaproteobacteria; order Burkholderiales; family Burkholderiaceae; genus Burkholderia; species Burkholderia pulmonis. The sequence goes on along the minus strand of NZ_OZ480187.1, from coordinate 2,113,563 downwards.
GCGCGTTGCCGATGTGCCGCGCATCCGACACAAGGAGGGGAAAATGCTGGTGCTGATTGGGGTGCCGATCGTCGTGATCGGTTTCGCGCTGCGCTTCAATGCGCTGCTGGTGGTCACGATCGCGGGGCTTGCAACGGGGCTCGCGGGCGGGCTGAATCTCGTCGACATCGTCAGCGCGTTCGGCAAGGCGTTCACCGAAAACCGCTACATGGGGCTGATCTGGCTCACGCTGCCGGTGATCGCGCTGCTCGAGCGCAACGGGCTCAAGGAGCAGGCGAAGCGGATGATCTCGCGCGTGCACGCGGCGACCACGGGCCGGGTGTTGATGCTGTACTTCGTGCTGCGCCAGGCGACGGCCGCGCTCGGCCTCACGTCGCTCGGCGGCCATGCGCAGATGGTGCGGCCGCTGATCGCGCCGATGGCCGAGGCCGCCGCCGTCAGCCGGCATGGCGAGTTGCCCGAGTCGGTCCGCCAGCAGATCCGCGCGCATGCGTCGGGTGTCGACAACGTCGCCGTGTTCTTCGGCGAGGACATCTTCATCGCGATCCAGTCGATCCTGCTGATCAAGGGCTTCCTCGAACAGAACGGAATTTCGATCGAGCCGCTGCATCTGTCGGTATGGGCGATCCCGACCGCGATCGCCGCGCTGCTGATCCACTGCACGCGGCTCGCGCTGCTCGACCGCCGGTTGACGCGCGGTTTCGGCCTGGTCGGGCAGGAGGGCACGCGATGATCGGCCTCGAATCGCTGTACACGCTCGCGGGGCTGATGTTCGCCGCGTTCGCGTTTTTCAACCTGACGGACCGCACGAACCCGCGCCGGGTCGTCAATTTCGCGTTCTGGGCCATTTACGCGGTCACGTTCCTGTTCGGCGCGCTGCTGCCGCATTTCGTGACGGGCTGCCTCGCGATCGCGCTCGCGCTGATCGCAGGCTCCGGCAAGCTCGGGCGCGGCAAATCCGACGAAACCGGCGAAGCGGCGGCCGCGCGGCGCGAGACGCTCGCGCAGCGCTTCGGCAACCGGCTGTTCCTGCCCGCGCTGCTGATCCCGGTCGTCACGCTGATCGGCACGTTCACGCTCAAGCTCGTGCCGTTCATCGACCCGAAGAGCGTGACGCTGATCTCGCTCGTGCTCGGCACGATCGTCGCGTTCGTCGTCGCGATCGCGATGCTGCGCGACTCGCCCGTGCATGCGCTGAAGGAGGCGCGCCATACGATGGACGCGGTCGGCTGGGCTGCGATCCTGCCGCAGATGCTCGCAGCGCTCGGCGCGTTGTTTGCGGTCGCGGGCGTCGGCGGCGTGGTATCGGGGCTCGTGAAGGACTGGGTGCCGATAGATTCGCCGTTTGCGGTGGTCGCGGCGTACACGGTCGGCATGGCGCTGTTCACGATGATCATGGGCAACGGCTTTGCCGCGTTCCCCGTGATGACGGCCGGCATCGGGCTGCCGCTGATCGTTCACCAGTTCCACGGCAACCCGGCGATCGTCGGCGCGATCGGGATGCTGAGCGGCTTCTGCGGTACGCTGATGACGCCGATGGCCGCGAACTTCAACATCGTGCCGGCGGCGCTGCTCGAACTGAAGGACAAGAACGGCGTGATCAAGGCGCAGTGGCCGACAGCCGTGCTGCTGCTCGCGGTGAACACGCTGCTGATGTATGCGTTCGTATTCCGTTTCTGACGAGATGCCCACATGACCGACCGACTTACTCCCGAACTCGCCTCGAAATTCGCGTCGCTCGCGCTTGCGCACCTGACCCGCGAATATCCGAACAAGCTCACGCATTCGCTCGAAGGGCCGCACGACGTGCAGGGGCCGCGCGCGCTGCACCCGATCTTCTACGGCAGCTACGACTGGCATTCGTGCGTGCATGGCTACTGGCTCGTGCTGCGCGTGCTCGAACGCTACCCGGCATTGCCGGAGGCCGAACGCATCGTCGCGATCGTCGACGCGCACTTCACCGACGCGAACGTCGCCGGCGAGCGCGCGTATCTCGCACTGCCGCACAACAGCGGCTTCGAGCGGCCATACGGCTGGGCGTGGCTGCTCGCGCTCGCCGCGCAGCTCGAGCGGCTCGCGCTGAAGGGCGTGCTGCCGCAGGCCGCGCGCTGGGCGAAAACGATCGCGCCGCTCACCGACCTGTTCGTGTCGCGCTTCGAAACCTTCCTGCCGAAAGCGACCTATCCGCTGCGCGTCGGCACGCACTTCAACACCGCGTTCGCGCTGGCGCTCACGCTCGACTTCGCACGCGACACCCAGCGCGACGGGCTCGCGGCGCTGATCGTCGATACCGCGAAGCGCTGGCACCTGAACGACGTCGCATGCCAGGCGTGGGAGCCGTCGGGCGACGAATTCCTGTCGCCCGCGCTGATGGAAGCCGAGCTGATGCGGCGCGTGCTGCCGGCGGCCGAATTCGACGGCTGGTTCGCACGCTTCCTGCCCGACCTCGCGCGCGGCGAGCCGGCGACGCTGTTCGAGCCGGCGACGGTCAGCGACCGCAGCGACGGCAAGATCGCACACCTCGACGGGTTGAACCTGAGCCGTGCATGGTGCCAGCGCGCGCTGGCCGGTGCGCTGCCGGACGGCGATGCGCGGCGTGCGAAGCTGCTCGATGCGGCCGACCGGCATCTCGCGAGCGCGCTCGCGCACGTGGCCGGCGACTACATGGGCGAGCACTGGCTCGCGACGTTCGCGGTGCTCGCGCTGGAGGCGTAGCGCGAGCGGGAAGGGGCGCGGTCCGGTGGGTCAGGTCCGCGGCCGAACAATCATGCCGTCGCCCTGCGATTGCAGCGACACGTCCAGCTTGTCCAGCATCTGCCGCCAGCCGGTCGCGACGCCCTTCGGCGCCATCTCGAGCGGTACGTGCTCATGCGTCAGCACGAGTTCGCACAGGCCGTCGCGGTCGAACAGATCGATCGTGACGAGCGTTTCCTGCTGGCTCATGTACGAGGACTGCCACGTGAATACCAGCTTCGACGGGCGGTCCAGCACCCGGTATTCACCGGTGTGCGTGTACTCGATGCGCGACGAGCGCATGAGGATGTGAAAGCGTCCGCCGACGCGCGGCTCCAGCATCGCGTCGCAATGCTTCATCGTGCCGGGCAGCATCCACGCACACAGGCCGTCCGCGTCGAGCCATGCGTCGAATACCTCGTCGCGCGACGCATGGAGCAGCTTGCGGACCGTGATCGCGGGACTGCTCATGACTGGGACGGCTTCAGCTTTCGCCTGGCGGCGAGGTGCCGATCGAGCGCATCGAGCCGTTCGCCCCAGAACTCGGCGTAATGGTCGAGCCAGTGCTGTACTTCCTCGAGATTCGCCGCATCGAGCCGGCACGCGTGTTCGCGCCCCCGGATTTCGCGGCGGATCAGCCCTGCCTTCTCGAGCGTCTTGACGTGCTTGGAGATCGCATTGAGGCTCACGTCGTACGGCGCCGCCAGCTCGCCGACGGTCAGGCTGCCGTCGCGCAGCCGTCCAAGTATCGACCGGCGGGTCGGATCGGCAAGCGCGCTGAAGATGGCGTCCAGCCGGTCGGGCGAACGATCGTGTGGATTCATGGAGGGACTCATGGCGGAATTATATTCAACCCAAAGGTTGACAATCAACCTTTGGGTTGAATAACATCGGACCGACTTCAACCGGAGGGATCCGATGTTCACGTTATTGCAAATCGATTCGAGCCCAATGGGCAATGCGTCCATTTCGCGTCGACTGACGCAGGAGTATGCGCGTAACTGGCTGCACGCGCATCCCGGCGGGCGGGTCGTGGAACGTGATCTGTGTCGCATGGCGATGCCGCCGATCGACGCGGCGTGGATCGCGGCGAACTTCACGCCGCCGGATGTACGGACCGAACAGCAGAACGCGATGCTGGCATTGTCGACCGCGTTCACGACCGAGTTGCGCGATGCCGACGAATACGTGATCGGCGTGCCGATGCACAACTGGGGGCCGTCCGCGCACCTCAAGCTCTGGCTCGATCACATCGTCAGGCAAGGGGAGACCATCGAGACGACGCCGTCCGGGCCGCGCGGGTTGCTCGGGGGGCGGCGTGCGACCTTCGTGATCGCGGCAGGAGGGCTCTACGGGCCGGACGCGGAACGGGCGCAGCGCAATTTCCTCGAACCGTGGCTGCGAACGCTGTTCGGTTATCTGGGCGTAGAGGACATGCGTTTCCTGATGGCGGACGGGGCAGTGGACGTGTTCACCGGCAAGACCGATCGCGCGGCGTTTCTCTCGCCGCATCTTGGCGCGGTGCAAGCGTTGTTCGCCTAGTCGGATCGGTATCTCGCGGTGCTCGCGCTGGAGGCGTAGCGCGCGAAACCCCGCCGGCGGCAAGGTCTTCGGCGCACGGCTATACTCGCCGCTCGGGCCGTTTCGCGCAGCATGCGTTGTGCGAAGCGGCCATCCGCCAGTTCACCGCCTCGCCATGGACAAGCTGATTTCCTACGTTGCCGCGATCCACGGGCTCGCCGGCCCGGTGCGGATCGTGTCGCACGCGACGTCGCACGACCGCTGGACCGACGACGATGTCGAGGTCACGCGCGACGAAACCGAATACCGTTTCGACAACGGCGCGATCGTGCGCCGCTCGGTCGAGCAGGATCGCGCACCGTCCGACCTGCTGTGCGCCGAATGCTGGATCGATTACGACGTGCTCCATCATCCCGATGCGCAGCCGATCAGCCCGTCGCGGTTGACGTTCGACAACGCGTGCCGCGAAACCTTCTGGCTGCGCTACCACCTCGCGTGAAGCTCTGAGCGCGCGCGGCAGCATCAACAGGGCGGCGTTTCGTCGGCCCCGTGCAGCAGCGGCGCGAGCCGCGTGGCCGCATCGCGCATCTTCGGCACGTTCTCGAGCAGGTCGTTGAGCGTCGCGCGCGCGGTCGGCGCATGCACGGCGAGCGCCGCGAGCACGCGGCCGCTCGCGGCATCCTTCACCGGCACCGCCACGGCCACCATCCCTCGGACGAATTCCTCGTTGTCGATCCCGACGCCGCGCGCGGCAAGCCGGTCAAGCTCGGCCGCGAGCAACTGCGCGTCGGTCAGCGTCCGGTAGGTCATCTTCTTCAGCGTGAGCCGCGCGAGCATCGCGTTGCGCTCCAGCGCATTCATCTGCGACAGGAACAGCTTGCCGCTCGCCGTGCAATGCAGCGGCACGCGCATGCCGGGCCGCATCTCGAGCCGCAGCGGCTCGGTCGTCTCGACGCGCTCGACGTACAGCACGGTGTCGCCGTCGAGCGCGGTGAGGTTGCAGGTCTCGCCGAGCACGTCGACGAGCGCGCGCAGCACCGACCGGCAGCCGCGCGTGAACGTGTTGTTCGACAGCGTCGCGAGCGCGAACTGCGCGGCGCGCGGGCCGAGCGCGATGCCGCGGTCGTGGCCGCGCGAGTCGGGCATGTGGATCACGTAGCCGCGCGTCTCGAGCGATTCGATCAGCCGCAGCAGCGTCGCCTTCGGGATGTGCAGCCGGGCGGCGAGCTGCGACAGCGTGTACGGCTGTCCGGCCGACGCGAGCGCTTCGAGCACGGCGAGCGCGCGCAGCACGCGTGCGTCGTCGGCGGGCGCGCCGTCGGGCGGCGCGGGGGCGGTGTCGCGCATGTGTCTCCTCCGTCGGGATCGGCGTGCGTCCCGGGATGGTCGTATCAGGCAAAAATGAAACGAATTGAACGGTTTTTGTACCACATTCGCGGCGTGGACAATAAATCGGCTTGTACGTGTTTCGTGTGCTCCATAAATTTGGACAAAACATACCGGATTTTTCTCATACCCCGGAACGGAGACACGGAATGACACGCAGCTTCGACTATGTCGTGGTCGGCGCGGGATCGGCCGGTTGCGTCCTCGCCAACCGGCTGTCCGACGGCGGCCGCCATACGGTGTGCCTGCTGGAAGCCGGCCCCGCCGACAAGTACATGTGGATCCACGTGCCGATCGGCTATGGCAAGACGATGTTCCACCCGGTGTACAACTGGGGCTTCCACACCGATCCCGACCCGAACATGCACAACCGCCGCCTGTACTGGCCGCGCGGCCGCACGCTCGGCGGCTGCAGCTCGATCAACGGGCTGATCTACGTGCGCGGGCAGCAGCAGGACTACGATCACTGGGCCGCGCTCGGCAACCGCGGCTGGAGCTGGCGCGAGTGCCTGCCGTATTTCCGGCGGCTCGAACACAACACGCTCGGTGACGGGCCGACGCGCGGCACCGGCGGCCCGCTGTGGGCGTCGGCGATCCGGCAGCGCCATGAGCTCGTCGATGCGTTCGTCGCCGCGTCGAACCGGCTCGGCGTGCGCACGGTCGACGATTTCAACACGGGCGACCAGGAGGGCGTCGGCTACTATCAGCTCACGACGCGCAACGGGCTGCGCTGCTCGACGGCCGTCGCGTACCTGAAGCCCGCGCGCGGACGGCCGAACCTGCACATCGAAACCGACGCGCAGGCGCTGAAGGTGCTGTTCGACGGCGCGCAGGCGTCCGGCGTACGCTACGTGCAGCACGGCAAGGTGCACGACGTGCGCGCGTTGCGCGAGGTGATCCTCGCGGCCGGCGCGCTGCAGTCGCCGCAACTGCTGCAGGTGTCGGGCGTCGGGCCGGCCGCGCTGCTGGACCGGCACGGGATTCCGGTCGTGGCCGACCGCAAGGGCGTCGGCGAGAACCTGCAGGACCATCTGCAGGTGCGGCTGATCTACGAGGTGACGAAGCCGATCACGACCAACGACGAACTGCATTCGTGGGTCGGCCGCGCGAAGATGGGGCTGCAATGGGCGCTGTTCCGCGACGGCCCGCTCGCGATCGGCATCAACCAGGGCGGGATGTTCTGCCGCGTGTTGCCGGACGAATCGGCGACGCCCGACATCCAGTTCCATTTCTCGACGCTGTCGGCCGATTCGGCGGGCGGCAGCGTGCATCCGTTTCCCGGCTGCACGTATTCGATCTGCCAGTTGCGGCCCGAATCGCGTGGCACCGTGCGGATTCGCACCGACGATGCGCGCGACGCGCCGTCGATCCAGCCGAACTATCTCGACACCGAGCGTGACCGCCGCACGACGGTGGCCGGCGTGCGCTTCGCGCGTCGCGTCGCGGCCGCCGAACCGATGGCGCCGCTGATGAAGCGCGAAGTGCGGCCCGGCGCGGATGCGCGGACGGACGACGAACTGCTCGAGTTTTGCCGCGAATACGGCCAGACGATCTTCCATCCGTCCGGCACAGCGAAAATGGGTGTCGCGGGCGATCCGCTCGCGGTCGTCGACGAGCGGCTGCGCGTGTACGGCACGCGCGGGCTGCGGGTGGTCGACTGCTCGATCATGCCGACACTCGTATCGGGCAATACCAACGTACCGATCGTGATGGTCGCCGAGAAGGCGTCCGACATGATTCTCGAGGACGCGCGCGAGGCCGATCGCGGCCGCAGCGTCGCGCCGGCCGCCGAGGCAGTCGCGTAGGACAGGGCGCCCGCGCGGCCCGTGCTCCTGCGCCCGGACGGCCGCCGCGCGCTCATCGATGCCCCCGCCGGCACGGCGCCGGGGCAGGTTGCGGCGCATCCTTACCTGGAGAAGCTCGCATGGCAATCGATTCCCGGGTCGTCCGACGCGTGGCCGCCGCCAGCGTGATCGGCGCGACCGTCGAGTGGTACGACTTTTTCCTGTACGGCGTGGTGGCCGGCATCGTGTTCGACAAGCAGTACTTTCCGGTCGACGATGCGTTCGTGTCGACGATGCTCGCGTATGCGACGTTCGCGGTCGGCTTCGTCACGCGGCCGCTCGGCGGCCTGCTGTTCGGCCATCTCGGCGATCGCGTCGGGCGCAAGTCCGCGCTGATCCTGACGATGCTGATCATGGGCGTGTCGACGGCCGGCGTCGCGTTCCTGCCGACCTATGCGCAGATCGGCATGTGGGCGCCGGTGCTGCTGCTGACGCTGCGCGTGCTGCAGGGCATCGGCCTCGGCGGCGAGTGGGGTGGCGCGGTGCTGATGGCGTACGAATACGCGCCGCCGCACCGGCGCGGGCTGTACGCGAGCCTGCCGCAGATCGGCCTCGCGATCGGTCTGTGCCTCGCGGCCGGCGTCGTCGCGCTGCTGTCGCGCGTGCTGCCGGACGCCGCGTTCCTCGCATGGGGCTGGCGCGTGGCGTTCGCGGCGTCGCTGCTGCTCGTCGCGATCGGCTTCTACATCCGCACGCGGGTGGCCGATACGCCCGAATTCGTCGCGCTCAAGCGCCAGCGGCGCGACACGAAGCTGCCGGTCGTCGAGCTGCTCGCCAACTATCGTCAGGCGATTCTGCTCGGGATGGGCGCGCGCTATATCGACGGCGTGTTCTTCAACGTGTTCGCGGTGTTCTCGATCGGCTACATGACGCGCAACCTGTCGATCTCGCGCGGCGACGCGCTGCTCGGCGTGATGAGCGCGGCCGTCGTGATGTGCGTGTTCATCCCCGTGTTCGGCGGCCTGTCGGACCGGCTCGGCCGGGCGCGCGTGTACCGGTGGGGCGCGACGCTGTGCGGGCTGTCGGTGCTGCCCGCGTTCTGGCTGCTGCAGACGCAGTCGACGAACCTGCTCGCCGTGTGGCTCGCGCTGGTGATCCCGTTCGGGATCTTCTACGCGATGGCGTACGGGCCGGAGGCCGCGCTGTTCGCGGAGCTGTTCGACGCGAACGTGCGTTACACCGGCATTTCGTTCGTCTACCAGGTGTCGGGCATCTTCGCGAGCGGCCTCACGCCGATCGTCGCGACCGCGCTGCTGCGCGTGAACGGCGGTGCGCCGTGGCTCGTCGGGGTTTACGTGATGTTGTCTGCACTCCTGTCGATCGTGTCCGCGCGGGCGATCGAGAAACGCGGCGCAATGGCCGGCGTCGCGGTTCGCGCGATGTGACGTTGCGCCCGGCTGGGCGGTGGGCGGGGCCGTATCGGCGTGCCGGTCGCCGGTGGTCCCGCATTCGCGCATTCGCCCGCTGCCCGCGCCCCGTGTCGGCCCGCCGCGCGCCGGCCCGCGCGCTGGTCCAAGCGAATCCGGTCCACTGGACCTACCTGCGAAAAATCGGCCTGCCTACACTTGCCTCGACAGATCGCCGCATTGAAGCATCTGCACACGATCGACCCGAAGAGCACGATCAGGAGACAGGCATGACCCACAGGCAGTCGGCAGCATCCGCCCGCGCGGCGAGCGCGCGCCCCGCATCAGTCAGTCGAAACGCCTCGTGCGCCCGTTGCGGCGCAGCAGGCACGCCCGTGTCGGAGGGCTGATCATGTCGACCAGCTCCATCGAACGCAGCGCGAGCGGCTTTGCCCAGGGCCGGCCGAACGATACGCGCTACGACCCGACCTACGATCCGCTCGTGTCGCCGGGCCCCGGATGCGGCAGGCAGTACGCGCCGACCTACTGGGTCGCGACGGCCGGCACCCCGCCGCCCGACGACGGCCCCGTCACGCGCGACCTCGATGTCGACGTCGCGATCATCGGTGCCGGCTACACGGGCCTCGCGACCGCACTGTGCCTCGCGCGGGACCACGGCATCAAGGCCGTCGTGCTCGAGGCCAACCGCACCAGCTGGGGCTGCAGCAGCCGCAACGGTGGCCAGGGGCAGAACGCGTCGGGCCGGCTGTCGCGCTCGCAGTGGATCGAGCGCTGGGGCAAGGACGTCGCGCTGAAGATGCACGACGAGATCCTCGAGGGCTTCGAGCATTTCAAGTCGCTCGTGTCGGAAATCGACTGCGATCCGCAGCCGGGCGGCCATTTCCTGATCGCGCACCGCCCGCGCATCATGGCGAAGCTCGCGGCCGAGGCGAAGGTCTGGAAGGACGTGTTCGGCTATCCGTCCGAACTGCTGAGCGCGGAGACGTTCCGCCGCGAATTCATCAACGACCACGAGGCGGCCGGCGCGCTGCACGAGCCGGAAGGCATCGGCATCCATGCGCTGAAGCTCGCGTTCGGCTACCTGCGCCTCGCGCGCGAAGCCGGCGCGAAGGTGCATACGAGCAGCCCCGTGCTCGGCTTCGAGACGATCGACGGCGTGCACCACCTGCGCACGCCGGGCGGCGTCGTGCGTGCCCGCGCGGTCGGCATCGCGACCGGCGCGTACACCGCGCAGACGCTGCATCCGTCGCTGCGCAGCAAGGTGATGCCGATCCTGTCGAACTCGATGGTCACGCGGCCGCTCACCGACGCCGAGATCGACGCGTGCAACTTCCGCACGACCCAGGTGCTGACCGATACGCGCACGCTGCGCTTCTACTACCGCTTCCTGCCCGATCGCCGCCTGCAGATCGGCAGCCGCAGCGCGATCACCGGCGACGACGCGCCGAACCCGCGTCACTTCGAATTGCTGAAGGAAGGGATGGCGCGCAAGTTTCCCGCGCTGCGCGACGTACAGATCGATTATTCGTGGTGGGGCTGGGTGGACGTGAGCCACGACATGATGCCGCGCGTGTGCCAGCCCGATCCGCGGCAGTCGGTGTACTACGCGCTCGGCTACGGCGGCAACGGCGTGTCGTACTCGCAGCAGGCCGGCCGGCGCCTTGCCGAGCAGATCGCGGGGAAAGGCGCACGCCAGACGCTGCCGATCTTCACTTCACCGCTGCCCGGCCACCCGTTCGCGCCGTTCCGGCGTCTCGGGCAGCGAATGCTCTACGTGTCGTACTTCAGGAACGACGAGAAGCCCTGAACGCGGCATGCACCGCCCGGCGCAGCGCGCTCGCGCCGGGGCATCCCATACAAGAAAAGCAACGGAAATCCGTGCGGCCGGGGCTGCAGGCGCCCCTGTACGCGCCGTCGCCGGCGGCGCACGCGTTCACCCGACGGTGACGCGGGCGGCGCCGGACAACTGGATATGGAGAAGACATGCAACCCTCGAACCAGAGTGACCTGAAATGTGGGCTCAAGCAGCGCCACATGACGATGATCGCGCTTGGCGGCGTGATCGGTGCCGGGCTGTTCGTCGGCAGCGGCGTGGTGATTCAGCAGACCGGGCCGGCCGCGATCCTGTCGTTCCTGATCACGGGCGGGCTGGTCGTGCTCGTGATGCGGATGCTCGGCGAGATGGCGTGCGCGATGCCGGCCGTCGGTTCGTTCTACGAATACGCACGGCTCGCGTTCGGCAACTGGCGCGGGCCTGGCAAGATGGCGGGCTTCCTCACCGGCTGGATGTACTGGTATTTCTGGGTGATCGTCGTCGCGCTGGAAGCGGTCGCCGGCGCGAAGCTGATCCAGTTCTGGCTGCCCGACACGCCGGCCTGGATCATCAGCCTCGCGCTGCTGGTCGTGCTGACGCTCACGAACCTGATCTCGGTCGGCAGCTACGGCGAGTTCGAATTCTGGTTCTCGTCGATCAAGGTCGGCGCGATCATCGTGTTCCTGTTCCTCGGCGGCCTCTACGTGCTCGGCCTGTGGCCGTCGTCGATGCACACGACGGCCGTGCTGCCGACGCTGCTCGGCCACGGCGGCTTCATGCCGCTCGGCATCGGGCCGGTGATGAGCGGGGCGGTTGCGGCTACCGGGTTCTACTTCGGCGCGGAGATCGTCACGATCGCGGCGGCCGAAGCGAAGGAGCCGGCCAAGGCGGTGGCCAAGGCCACCAACTCGGTGATCACGCGTGTGCTGGTGTTCTACGTGGGCTCGGTCGCGCTCGTCGTCGCGCTGGTGCCGTGGAATTCCGCGCAGATGGCCACGCCGTACGTGAGTGCGCTGGAAGTGATGGGCCTGCCGGCCGCGGCCAACGTGATGAATGCGATCGTGCTGACCGCCGTGCTGTCCGCGCTCAACTCGGGCCTCTATGCGGCCTCGCGGATGCTGTTCGCGCTGACCCGCCACGGCGACGCGCCGGCCGCGCTCGCGAAGGTCAACAAGCGCGGCGTGCCGGTGCGCGCGATCCTGCTCGGCACGGTGTTCGGCTACGCATCGGTCGTGATGTCGTACGTGTCGCCCGAGACCGTGTTCGCGTTCCTCGTCAATTCGTACGGCACCGTCGCGCTGTTCGTGTACGTGCTGATCGCGTTCTCGCAACTGCGCCTGCGCAAGCGTCTCGACCCGGTGGCCGCGAGCAAGCTGCGCGTCAAGATGTGGGCGTACCCGTACCTCACCTGGGTCGCGATCGTCGGGATGATCGGCATCCTCGTCGCGATGGCGTTCATTCCCGACCAGCGCAAGCCGTTGTGGCTCGGCGTCGCGAGCCTCGGCGTGCTGGTCGTCGCATACGGGTTGACGCGCCGCAGCCGCCGCGAGCATCTCGACGACAGCGAACTGCTCGCGTTTCCGCCGCGGTAACGGGCGGTAATGCATGACGCCGAAGGCCCGGTGCGCGCGCCGGGCCTTCGCGCATGCCATCCGGGCGGCGATCCGATGGATGGCCCGGCCAACTATCAGGCCGACCGATAGGACCGATCGGAGGATGCGACTTTATGTCGGCTGCCCGCCGGCATAGCATGGATGAACCGATTCACGGGCGCGCTCCGGCGGGGTGCGCCGTCATCCGCGAACGAGGACAGACGATGGAACATCGGGCACGCGAGCGCGACGAGCAGGCCGAGATCAAGACGACGACGTGCTACATGTGCGCATGCCGCTGCGGCATCCGCGTACACCTGCGCGACGGCGAAGTGCGCTATATCGACGGCAATCCGCAGCATCCGCTGAACCAGGGCGTTATCTGCGCGAAAGGTTCGTCGGGAATCATGAAGCAGTATTCGCCCGCGCGGCTCACGCAGCCGCTGATGCGCAAGCCGGGCGCCGAGCGCGGCGAAGCGCAGTTCGAGCCCGTGTCGTGGGAGGTCGCGTTCGACGTGCTCGAAAAGCGCCTGTCGCACCTGCGCGCGACCGATCCGAAGCGCTTCGCGCTGTTCACGGGCCGCGACCAGATGCAGGCGCTCACGGGGCTGTTCGCGAAACAGTTCGGCACGCCGAACTATGCGGCGCACGGCGGTTTCTGTTCGGCGAACATGGCGGCCGGGATGATCTACACGATCGGCGGCTCGTTCTGGGAGTTCGGCGGCCCCGATCTCGACAACGCGAAGCTGTTCTTCATGATCGGCACCGCGGAGGACCATCATTCGAATCCGCTGAAGATCGCGCTCGGCAAGTTCAAGCGCGCGGGCGGCCGCTTCATCGCGATCAATCCGGTGCGCACCGGTTATGCGGCGATCGCCGACGAATGGATTCCAATCCGCCCCGGCACCGACGGCGCGCTGTTCATGGCGCTGATGCACGAGCTGATCGCGCGCGATGCGTTCGATCATGAGTTCGTGTCGCGCTTCACGAATGCGGGCGAACTGATCGACCTGCGCGCCGATGCCGATACGTCGGGACTGTTCGTGCGCGACGCCGATGCGCCGGAGGTCAACGCGCTGTATCCGCAGAACCGGATGTGGTGGGATACGAAGACGAACCGCGCGGTGCTGCACCACACCGAGGGCGCCGAGCCGGCGCTCGACGGCCGCTATACGCTCGACGACGGTACGCCGGTCGCGCCGTCGTTCACGCTGCTGCGTGAGCAGGTGGCCGATTGCACGCCGGAATGGGCGGCCGACATCACCGGCATCGCGGCCGACACGATCCGCCGTCTCGCCCGCGAGATGGAGACGGTCGCGCGCGAGCAGGCGATCGAGCTGCCGGTGCGCTGGACCGATTCGTGGGGCAAGGAACATGCGACGGTGAAGGGCGTGCCGATCGCGTTCCACGCGATGCGCGGGCTGGCCGCCCACTCGAACGGGTTCCAGACGATCCGCGGGCTGGCCGTGCTGATGTCGCTGCTCGGCACGATCGACCGGCCGGGCGGCTTCCGCCACAAGGCGCCGTATCCGCGTGCGGTGCCGCCTTCGGCGAAACCGCCGAACGATCCCGGCCAGGTCAAGCCGAACACGCCGCTCGCGACCGGCCCGCTCGGCTGGCCGGCCGGCCCCGAGGATCTGTTCATCCATCCGGACGGCACGCCCGCGCGGCTCGACAAGGCGTTTTCGTGGGAATACCCGCTCGCGGTGCACGGGCTCATGCATTCGGTGATCACCAATGCGTGGCGCGGCGATCCCTATCCGATCGACACGCTGCTGATCTTCATGGCCAACATGGCGTGGAATTCGTCGATGAACACGACGGAAGTGCGCAAGATGCTGGTCGACAAGCGCGACGACGGCGAGTACCGCATTCCGTTCCTGGTCGTGTGCGATGCGTTCGCGTCGGAGATGACGGCGTTCGCCGACCTGATCCTGCCCGACACGACCTACCTCGAACGGCACGACGTGATGTCGGTGCTCGACCGGCCGATCTCCGAATTCGACGGGCCGGTCGACTCGGTGCGCGTGCCGGTCGTGCCGCCGACCGGCGAATGCAAGCCGTTCCAGGAAGTGCTGATCGAGCTCGCGAGCCGGCTGAAGTTTCCGGCCTTCACGACGGCGGACGGGCAGCGCAAGTATCGCGACTATCCGGATTTCGTCATCAACTTCCAGACCGCGCCGAATTCGGGCACCGGCTTCCTGATCGGCTGGCGCGGCAAGGACGGCGACAAGGCCGTCGTCGGCGAGCCGAACCCCGACCAGTGGAAGCGTTACGCGGAGAACAACTGCGTGTACCACCACCGGCTGCCGGAGCCGCTGCAGTACATGCGCAACTGCAACGGCCCGTACATGCAGTGGGCGGTCGACAACGGGATGCGCAAGTTCGGCGTGCCGATCGTGATCCAGCTGTACTCGGACGTGATGCAGAAGTTCCGGCTCGCCGCGCAGGGCCGCACGTCGGGCCGCCAGCCGCCCGACCATCTGCGCGAGCGCATCGCGCGCTATTTCGATCCGCTGCCGTTCTGGCACCGGTCGCTCGAGAGCGGGCTGACCGATGCGAACCGCTATCCGCTCGCGGCGATCACGCAGCGGCCGATGGCGATGTACCACTCGTGGGATTCGCAGAACGCGTGGCTGCGGCAGATCCACGGAGAAAACCACCTGTTCGTGAACCCGGTGACGGCCGCCGCGCAGCAGATCGACGACGGCGCGTGGATCTACGTCGAATCGCCGTGGGGCAAGGTGCGGTGCCGCGCGCGCTACAGCGAGGCCGTGGAGCCCGGCACCGTATGGACGTGGAATGCGATCGGCAAGGCGTCCGGCGCATGGAACCTCGGGCCCGACGCGGGCGAATCGCAGCGCGGCTTCCTGCTCAACCACGTGATCACCGACGAGTTGCCGGATGCGGCACGCGGCGGGGCGCGCCTGTCGAACTCCGATCCGGTGACGGGGCAGGCCGGCTGGTACGACGTGCAGGTGCGGATCTATCCGGCCGAAGCCGATGCGGCGACGACGCTGCCGCAGTTCGCGCCGATGCCGGCGCTGCCCGGCACGCCGCGCGTGCTGCAGCGCGTGCAGGCGTATTTCGCGGGAACCGGCGCATTCGCCGCGCGGCTGCGGCGCGCGGCGTCGGCCGGCCCGAATTCCGACGATCGTTGAACG
Organism: Burkholderia pulmonis; assembly: GCF_984667975.1. Classification (NCBI taxonomy): domain Bacteria; kingdom Pseudomonadati; phylum Pseudomonadota; class Betaproteobacteria; order Burkholderiales; family Burkholderiaceae; genus Burkholderia; species Burkholderia pulmonis. The sequence goes on along the minus strand of NZ_OZ480187.1, from coordinate 2,098,143 downwards.
AAGGAGCAGAACCATGACCCAGATGGCCCTCGTCATCGACCTGAACGTGTGCGTCGGCTGCCATGCCTGCGTGACGAGCTGCAAGGAATGGAACACGTCGGGCGAAGCCGGCAGCCTCGCCGACCTGCGCCCGTACGACGACGATCCGTCCGGCACGTTCTTCAACCGCGTGCAGACATACGAAGCCGGCGTGTTCCCGATGACCGACACGATCCATTTTCCGAAGTCGTGCCTGCACTGCGAGGATCCGCCGTGCGTGCCCGTCTGTCCGACCGGCGCGAGCTACAAGCGCAAGTCGGACGGGATCGTGCTGGTCGACTACGACAAGTGCATCGGCTGCAAGTACTGCGCATGGGCGTGCCCGTACGGCGCACGCGAGCTCGACGAAGGCCGCAAGGAGATGACGAAGTGCACGCTGTGCGCAGACCGCATCGACAACGAAGCGCTGCCCGAGCGTGACCGCAAGCCGGCCTGCGTGCTCGCGTGCCCGACGTCGGCGCGGCTGTTCGGCGATGTGCACGATCCCGAATCGGACGTGTCGCGCGCGATCAGCGAACGCGGCGGCTATACGCTGATGCCCGAATGGGACACGCGGCCGTCGAACCACTACCTGCCGCGCGTGAAGACCGAGGCGTCGTGCGGTTGCGGCAGCAGCGGCGGATGCGGCAGCGCATCGAACGGGCGAGATGAAGACGAATCGTTCGAGGCACGCGCGGCGCGCGGCGACATCGATCTCGTTTCGCTGGCGACGCCGCGCTGAGCGCCGCGCATTTCATTCAGAACCACTCGGAGTTTCCATGCGCCCAGCCTTTTCGGTCGTTTTCCTCACCACGCTGTGTGGTGCCGCACAGGGCCTGCTGCTGACGCTCGTGATCGTCGAGGCGCTGGCGCGGCTGGCCGGCCTCGACGTGGCGGCCGCGTTCTACGTGACCGGCGCCGCGCTGTCGGTCGTGCTCGGCGTGCTCGGCCTGTTCGCGTCGTTCTTCCATCTCGGCCACCCCGAACGTGCATGGCGCGCGATCGCGATGTGGCGCACGTCGTGGCTGTCGCGCGAATGCATCGCGCTGCCGGTGTTTCTCGCGTGTGCGTTCGCGTATGGCGCGGCGCACCTGTTCGGCTGGCCCGGCACGCTGTTGATCGGCGCGGCGGGCGCGCTCGCGAGCGTCGCGCTGTTCGTGTGCACCGCGATGATCTACGCGTGCCTGCGCTTCCTGCAGGAATGGGCGAGCCCGCTGACGCTGGTGAACTTCGTGCTGCTCGGCTGCGCATCGGGCTGCACGCTCGCGACGGCCTGCGCCGCGTGGCTCGCGCCGGCGCTGGTCGGCCGGCTCGCGGTAGCCGCCTGCGTGCTGACGCTCGCGGGCGGGGTGGCGCGGCTCGCGTCGCTCGCACGCAATGCACGGCTGCGGCCGAAGTCGACCGTGCAGAGCGCGACGGGGATCCGCAACGCGAAGGTCGAGCAGAAGTCGCGCGGCTTCACGGCCAGCGCGTTCAACACGAAGGAGTTCTTTCACGGGCAGGGCAACGGCACGCTGCGCGCGGTGAAGGCCGGTTTCCTGATCGGCGCATTCGCGGTGCCGTTCGTGCTGACCGGCGCCGGCGCGCTCGCGCCGACGTCGGTTGCGGCGGCCGTCGCGCTCGGCGCGGCGTTCGTGATCCAGTATGCGGGGCTGGTCGCGGAACGCTGGTTCTTCTTCGCGGATGCGCGGCATCCGCAGAACCTCTACTACCAGCGCGCGTCATGACGGCGCGGGCGCGTCGCCACGCCGGACTAGAAGGTATCCGCGAGCGCGCGGGCCGCTTCCTGCAGGCGCGGCACGTGATCGAGCAGCCGCGACAGCGGCGCACGCGACACGGGCGCATGGACGGCGACCGCCGCAATGCATGCGCCGTCGTCGCCGAGAATCGGCGCCGCGATGCACACGATGCCTGCGACGAATTCCTCGTTGTCGATCGCGATGCCCTTGTGCGCGGTGCGGTCGAGCTCGGCTTCGAGCAGCTCGGGGTCGGCGATCGTGTTCGGCGTATGGCGAGGGAGCGCCATCGCATGCACCAGCGCCGCGCGTTCGACACGCGGCAGCAGCGCGAGCAGCAGCTTGCCGCTGGCGCTGCAGTAGGCGGGCACGCGGGAGCCCGGTTTCAGGTCGAGCCGCAGCGGCCAGTCGGCCTCGACGCGGTCGAGATAGACGACTTCCGTATCGTGCAGCGCGGTCAGGTTGCAGGTCTCGCCGAGATCGGCGACGAGCCGTTCGAGGATCGCATGACGCAGCCGGCGCGCGCCCGCATGCAGCATCACCCCGGTGCCGAGCCGCGCAAGGCGCGGGCCGACCGCGTACGCGTTCTTGCGGCCGGGCTCGCGAATCACGAGGCCGCCGGCTTCGAGCGACGCGAGCATCCGGTGCAGCGATGCCTTCGGGATATCGACTTCACGCGCGAGATCGGCGAGCGACACGGCGTCGCCGGCCTGGACGAGATGTTCGAGCAGCGCGAAGGCGCGCAGGGTGGGCGTATCCGCGGGCAGCATGTCGGGCGTTCCGGAAACTGGACTGCGGCCATTGTACCGAACGGCCCGGCAGGCCGGCCTCACGGGGCGGTAGGCGCGGCAAACCGGCACGCATTTTCGGCAGCGGAACGAATCGTTCCGTCAACATGATCGACGCAGGCGCGACCGACGCCTGCGCAATACGCAACGACAGGAGCGCAACGCAATGGATGCGGTGACGAACAAGCCGGACTGCATGGTGTCGGTCCGCGAACGGTTCGGGTTCGAATCGGACCTGATGGTGCCCGCGTTCAGCGCGCGCGACGATCACGTGCCCGATATCGACGATGCGTACCGCTTCAACCCGGACGTCACGCTCGCGATCCTCGCGGGCTTTGCGCGCAACCGCCGCGTGCTCGTGCAGGGGATGCACGGTACGGGCAAATCCACGCATATCGAGCAGGTCGCGGCGCGGCTGAACTGGCCGTGCGTGCGCGTGAATCTCGACGGCCACATCAGCCGGCTCGACCTCGTCGGCAAGGATGCGATCGTCGTGCGCGACGACGTGCAGGTGACCGAATTCCAGGAAGGGATCGTGCCGTGGGCGTTGCAGCGTCCGGTCGCGCTGATCTTCGACGAATACGACGCGGGGCGGCCCGACGTGATGTTCGTGATCCAGCGGATCCTGGAGCGTGACGGCAAGTTCACGCTGCTCGACCAGAACCGCGTGATCCATCCGCATCCGTCGTTCCGGCTGTTCGCGACCGCGAACACGGTCGGGCTCGGCAACCTGAACGGGCTCTACCACGGCACGCAGATGCTCAACCATGCGCAGATGGACCGCTGGAACGTGGTCGCGACGCTCGACTACCTGCCGCGCGACGAGGAGATCGGCATCGTGCGTGCCCGCGTGCCGGAACTGGCCGACGAAGCCGGCCGCCCGCTGCTCGAATCGATGGTGAGCCTCGCGGAGCTGACGCGCAACGGTTTCGCGACCGGCGACCTGTCGACGCTGATGTCGCCGCGCACGGTGATCAACTGGGCCGAGAACTGCCAGATTTTCCGCGATCCGGCGCTCGCGTTCCGGCTCACGTTCCTGAACAAGTGCGACGACGCCGAGCGGCCGGTCGTCGCCGAGTATTACCAGCGCTGCTTCGGCGAGGAGCTGGCGGTGGCGTCGCGCGCCGGCGGCGGCGAACCGGGAGCAGGGCGGTGAGTGCCGACCGCGACGCGGCCCGCCGCGCTTCCGCGCGCGAAGCGCTCGGCGCATCGACCGTGCGCGCGCTGACGCGTGACGCGGCGCTGCATTACCGTGCAGGCCGTGTGTGCCGCGACCTGCGGCCGCTGCCGATCCATGCGCCGCACGTGCGCGCGCAAGCCGCCGCCGACGATCTTGCGTCGTGGCGCGGCGCGGCCGATTGCGCCGCGTTGCGGATCCTGCATTCGGATGACGATTTGCATCGCGCGTTGTCCGGCGACGATCCGGTCGAACGCGTGCTGTTCGAGATGCTCGAGCAACTGCGCTGCGAATCGCTGGCGCCGCCCGCGATGCGCGGTGTCGTACAGAACCTGCGTCATCGTTTCGAAACCTGGTCGCGCGCGTTTCACCGGTCGGGGCAGGCAGAGACGCACGTCGGGATTCTGGTCTATACGGTCGCGCAGATCGCGTGGTCGCGGCTGACGGGCTGGCCGGTGCTGGAAGAAACGGAAGACCTGATCGAAGCGTCGCGCGCGGCAATCGTGCCGGAGATCGGCGTGCAACTCGCGGGGCTGCGCCGGTGCCGGCACGATCAGCGCGCATTCGCCGACCATGCGCTGGCGCTTGCGCGGCACATTGCGTCGATGATCCGCGACGCGCGCGCAGCCGTCGTCGACACGGAGGCCGAGGATGCGCGCGAGCAGGACGACGCACTGACGAATTTCTCGCTGTGGGTCGATTTCGACGACACGGGCATCGACCTGCCGGCGCTCGTGGAAACGGGCGACAGTGTCGTATTGCACGGCGGCGATGCCGTCTATCGCGCGTACACGACGCATTACGACCGCGAATGGCGGCCGGCCGAGCAAATTCGCACGGCGTTGCTGCGCGAATACCGCGACCGGCTCGACGCACAGGTCGCCGCTCGGCGGATCAACGTCACGCGGCTCGCGCGCGTACTGCGCTCGGCGCTCGTCGTGCCGCAGGCCGACGGCTGGTCGTTCGGCGAGGAGCATGGCCGCCTCGACGGCCGCCGGCTCGCGCAGCTCGTCAGCTCGCCGGCCGAGCGGCGGCTGTTCCGGCTCGAACGCGTGCGGCCGCAACCCGATTGCACGCTCGCGTTCCTGATCGACTGCTCGGGATCGATGAAGGCATGGATCGACGGCGTCGCGCTGATGGTCGACACGCTGGCCCGCGCGGGCGATGCCGCGGGGCTCGCGACCGAAGTGCTCGGGTTCACGACGCTCGCGTGGAACGGCGGCCGTGCGCGGCAAGACTGGCTCGCGCGCGGCAAGCCGCGCCATCCGGGGCGGCTCAATGAAATCGGGCACCTGGTGTTCAAGGACGCCGACACGCGCTGGCGGCATACGCGCACCGGCATTGCCGCGCTGTTCAAGGCCGACCTGTTCCGTGAAGGCATCGACGGAGAAGCGGTCGAGTGGGCATGTGGGCGGCTCGCGGCGCGGCCGGAGGCGAGGAAGATCCTCGTCGTGATCTCGGACGGCAGCCCGATGGACGGCGCGACGGCGCTCGCGAACGATCCGTTCTATCTCGACAATCACCTGAAGCAGGTCGTCGCGCGCCAGGAAGCGGCGGGACAGGTCGAGGTGCTCGGGCTCGGTGTCGGGCTCGATCTCGGCCCGTATTACCGGCACCGGCTCGCGATCGATCTTGCGTCGGCACCGGACATGAAACGTCTCGTCGAAATCGCGGGCTGGATCGGCGCGCGGCGGTGAAGCCCGACGGACGTCAGGCGCGATGCAGCAGCGGCGGCAGCGACGTCGCGATCAGCCCGGCGCCGATCGCCATCAGCACGCCGAACGCGATCCGGCGCAGCGCGACCGGCGACAGCGGCGGAGGGTAATGCCGGCCGGCGACCGTCGTCAGCATCACGACCGGCATCGCGAGCGCGGCCAGCAGCCAGATGTCGCGATCGAGCTGGCCTTCGCATGCGCTGTACAGCACGCGCGTGGCGGAGGTCGTCGTGAACAGCACGATCAGCGCGCAGCGGATCTGCACGAGCGTCAGCGGCTGCCGGTAGAACTGGAAGATCAGCGGCGGGCCCGACACGCCGAACATCCCGCTCAGCAGCCCGCCGAACAGGCCGCTGACGAAGAAGCTGCGGTTGTCCGAGCGTTCCGTCAGCGGTGCCGGGCGTAGCGCCGCGCTCAGGCCGCCGTACAGCACGACCACGCCGAGGATCAGCTGCAGCAGGTCGGCCGCCGAGCGGCTCAGGCATTCGAGCAGCAGCACGCCGGCGACGACCGACGGCAGGATGCCGAGCGTCGCCGCGCCGACCGCGCGCCAGTCGATGTGGTGCAGCCGGCCCGGCAGCGCGGTCGCGCCGTTCGCGAGCGATACGACGCTCATCAGCGTGGCGACGGTGGCGAGCGGTGCAAGCCCGAACCCGCTCGTCGCGCCCATCACGATCATCCCGAGCCCGAAGCCCGTGACGGTCTGGAAATAGCTGCCGGCGCCGATCACCGCGATCAGGATCGCCAGTTTGTCGGCCGTCATGCGTGCGCGGCCTCGCCGGTCGCGGCGCGCTGCGCGGCCGCCTGCGCCTGTACGGTAGTCGCCGCGATCACGTGATACACGTCGTCGGCGCTGCAGCCACGCGACAGGTCGTTCGCGGGCCGTCGCAGCCCCTGCAGCAGCGGGCCGACGGCCTTCGCGCGGCCGATCCGCTCGGCGAGCTTGTAGCCGATGTTGCCGGCCTCCAGGCTCGGGAACACGAGCACGTTCGCGTGGCCGCCCACCTGCGAATGCACGATCTTGCGTTCGGCGATTTCCGCGACGATCGCCGCATCGAGCTGCACGTCGCCGTCGATCGCGAGCGCGGGGCGCAACGCGCGGACGCGCTCGGTCGCGGCCGTCACCTTGTCGACCGCCGCGTGATGCGCGCTGCCGCTCGTCGAGAACGACAGCATCGCGACGCGCGGCGCCTCGCCGAGCAGCGCGTGCGCGCTGTCGGCGGCGGCCATCGCGATCTCGGCGAGCTGGCCGGCATCCGGATCGACGACCAGCGCGCAATCGGAGAAGATCAGCCCGCCCTTGATCGTGTGGAACGGCTCGCACAGCATCATCAGGAAGAAGCTCGACACGATCCGGAAGGCCGGATCGACACCGATCAGCTGGATCGCCGCGCGCACGACGTCGGCCGTGGCATGCACGGCACCGGCGACCGAGCCGTCCGCGTCGCCGAGCCGCACCATCAGGTTCGCGTGGCAGAGCGGGTCGAGCACCGCGTCGCGCGCGGCGTCGACCGTCATGCCCTTGCTCTTGCGCAGCGCATGCAGCGTGTCGGCATACGTGTCGCGTTGCGGCGCGGTGGCCGGATCGACGAGCGTCATGCCGTCGACGTCGATCGCGTCGCGCGCGGCCGCCGCATGGATGGCTGCGCGGTCGCCGACGAGCACGATGCGGGCGATGCCGTCGCGCGTCGCGCGCGCGGCGGCCTGCAGCACGCGCGGATCGTCGGCTTCGCACAGCGCGATGCGCATCGGCTGGCGGCGCGCGGATTCGAGAATGCGGTCGAGGGCTTTCATCGGGAGTTCGAAGTAAAAAGGCCGGATGCGGCGGCCCGCACGGGGCACGGCGTCCGGCCGGAGGGCCGGCCGCGCGAGAGGGGCGCGCGGCCGGCAGCGGAGTGCGTCAGCGACGCGGCATCACACGTAGTCCTTGTACTTGTCGAGCATGCGCACCGGCTTCGACAGCGCATCGCGACGGAACGGATCGCCGAGTTCACGCGTGCACATGATCTCGATGATCGTCGTCTTGCCTTCGTTCATCTGCATGTCGATCGCGCGCTTGAGCGCCGGGCCTACGTCCTCGAGGCGGTCGACCGTGATCCCTTCGGCGCCCATCGCCCGCGCAATCTCCGCGAAGCTCTGGTTGTCGAGTTCGCCGGCGACGAAGCGGCGGTTGTAGAAGTCGACCTGGTTCTTCTTCTCCGCGCCCCATTGACGGTTGTGGAACACGACGGCCGTCACTGGAATGTTGTGACGCACGCAGGTCATCGTTTCCATCAGGCTCATGCCCCACGCGCCGTCGCCCGCATACGACACGGCCGGGCGGTGCGGCGCGGCGACCTTCGCGCCGATGATCGTCGGGAACGCATAGCCGCAGTTGCCCCAGCTCATCGCCGCGAAGAAGCTGCGCGGCTTGTTGAAGCGCAGGTAGCTGTTCGCGACCGAGTTGATGTTGCCGATGTCGGTCGACACCATCACGTCCTCCGGCATCGCTTTTTCCAGCTCGCGCAGCACCTGGCGCGGATGCAGGTAGCGGCCGCCGGTGAAGGTCTTCTCGTGCTTCTGCTCGTCGATCATGTCGAGGCTGTATGCGTCGCGCTCGTGCGTCCAGTCGTCGAGTTCCTTTTCCCACGCGGCCTTCTCGGTCGCGATCTGGTCGGCGCGGTCGCCGCGCGAGCCGTCGCTCGCGAGCGTGCGGCCTTCGAGGCGCTGCGCGAGCGCGACGGCGGCTGCCTTCGCGTCGCCGCAGATGCCGACCGAGATCTTCTTCACGAGGCCCAGCATCTTGTGATCGGCATCGATCTGGATGATCTTCGCGTCCTTCGGCCAGTAGTCCATCCCGTGCTGCGGCAGCGTGCCGAACGGCCCGAGGCGCGAGCCGAGCGCGATCACGACGTCCGCGCGCGACAGCAGCTTCATCGCGGCCTTCGAGCCCTGGTAGCCGAGCGGGCCGCACCACAGCGGATGGTTCGCCGGGAACGAGTCGTTGTGCAGGTAGCTGTTGACGACCGGCGCGCCGAGGCGTTCGGCGAGCGCCTTGCATTCCTCGATCGCGTCGGCCATCACGACACCGCCGCCCGAGATGATCACCGGGAATTTCGCCTGCGCGATCAGCTCGACCGCGTCGTCGAGGCTCTGTTCGCCGCCTGCGCCGCGATCGAGCCGGCGCGGTTGCGGGATCTCGACCTTGACCTTGCCGTAGAAGTAGTCGCGCGGAATGTTCAGTTGCGTCGGGCCCATCTCGGCCTGCGCGCGGTCGAAGCAGCGCGCGGTGAATTCGGCCATCCGCGCCGGGTGCGTGACGTGGCCCTGGTATTTCGTGAATTCCTGGAACATCGGCAGCTGGTTCGCTTCCTGGAAGCCGCCGAGGCCGATGCCCATCGTGCCGGCTTCCGGCGTGACGATCACGACCGGGCTGTGCGCCCAGTACGCGGCGGCGATCGCGGTCACGCAATTGCTGATGCCGGGGCCGTTCTGGCCGATCACGACGCCGTGGCGGCCCGACACGCGTGCATAGCCGTCCGCCATGTGGCCCGCGCCCTGTTCGTGCACGACCGGGATCAGCCGGATGCCGGCCGGCGCGAAGATATCCATCGCATCCATGAACGCGGAGCCCATGATGCCGAACATGTCGGTCACGCCGTTGGCCGCGAGGGTCTCGACGAAGGCTTCGGACGGCGTCATGTCCTGCGGGCCGCTGGTCGATGCACGCAGGGAAGTGGATTGTTCGCTCATGGGTTGTCTCCGATTGTTCAATTAACGGAACGTCTTGTTCCAGATGCTATTTGCCGGGAAAAACCGGTCAAGTCATTCCGCCCGCTGCCGGGGAATGTGGAATGAAATGAAATGATTCGTTTCAAAATACGTGCCGGACAGGATGGCCAAGCCGGCGCGCGGGGCACGCGCTCAGGCCGGCTGTTTCGGCCGCTCCTTGCGGAACGCGCGCTTGACGGCGATCAGCCCGTCGCGGAATTCGAACAGGTCGCAGCCTTCGGCCTCGATGCGCCAGCCTTCGGCGTGCGTGCCGGTGAACACCCATTCGGATACGCCGCACTCGCCGGCGACGGTGTGGCGGCCGTGACCCCAGTGCGCATCGGGGAAGGTCTTGAACACGGCTTCGAACGCGGCGCGCACCGCGTCGCGACCGACGAAGCGGGTGCCGTGGATATCGGGGCCGCCGGCCGCGTCGAACACGCAGTCCTCGGTCATGAAGCCCATCAGGGCGTTGGCGTCATGCCGGTTGAAGGCGTCGGAAAATGCCGCGAGCGTGGCGGCCGTGACGGGGGCGGTGAGCGTGTCGGACATAACGTGTCTCCTGTCGAGTGGTAGTCGGTGCGCAAGACGCTGGCGCGCATGCGGTACGCGGTATCGACACGTTAGTGAGCGCTCGTTTTTGACGGTAGCGCCAGTTCGGGGGATTCGGTTGGGCCAGCGGCGGAAGCCGGACCGATGGGCCGGCTTGCCGGTGCACCGTGGGGTGCGTTGACGCGCATCGATGACAGTTGTCGACGCGGAGCGACGGGCAGCAAGATCGGCACGCAGGTGCGTATCGCCAAACCGTTGCAGTTGGGCGATGACGTCATCGCGGCCGGGGATCGCGCGGCAGCGGTGACGGCCGGCGAGGGGGCATCGGAACGCACGATGCCCCCTCGGTCATGCGTGCGTCAGGACGCCGTCATGCCGATGCCGAACACGTGCATCTTGCCGGCGCTCACCTGGCGCGGCAGCACGATGCTCGTCACCACCTTGCCGGGCGGCACGGGAATCTTCTGCGCGAAGATGTAGGTCTTGACGTTGTCCTGCTGGCCGCTGCCGGTGTTGCGGTAAGCCATCGTGACGGCGACCGCCGCGCCGGGGTGTGCGCTGCCGCCGTTCAGGGTCCAGTCGTCGAACGCCAGTGTGACGGCCTGGCTCGAGCCGTCCGCGAAATTCAGCTGCGCGGTGCCGCTGCTCGGGCCATTGTTGGCCGAGCCGAGCACCACCACGCCCGTGCCGGCCGATCCCGGCGGCAGCATCACGGTCTGGCCGACGGTCACGGTGTTGTCGAGCGACAGCGGCCCGCCCGCCACCGCGACGCTGGCGCCGGCCACTGCGAACGGTTTGCCGGGCTGCACGCCCGCTGCCGCCAGCGCATTCAGCGAGTAGCTGAACAGGCTGCCGTCGAAATCCGCGCCCTGGCCGTCGGTATTGGTCGCGCCGTCCGCGCTGAAGCCGCGATTGTTGTAGCTGTCGGCCGCATTGAGCGCGACCGGCACGCCGAACGACGGCGGCTGCTTCCGGCTGCCCCACTGCGACGGCGCGCTGCCCATCGCGAAGCGCAGCGTCGCGCCGTTGGCGATGTCGTCGTAGGCGACCCACGGCACGTCATGGGCGCGGCCGTTGATCGACAGCGACTGCACATAATTGGACGCGGGCGCTCCCTCGGCGCGAATCCGCCAGGTGCGGCCGTTGCCGAGCCGTACGTCGATCTGCGGGAACTGCGGGCTGCCGATCGCGAGGCCCGCCACGCCGGGAATCTGCGGATACAGGCCCAGCGCGCCCCAGACATACCAGCCCGACACGGCGCCGAGGTCGTCGTTGCCCGGCAGGCCGTCGGGGCCGGTGCCGAACGCGCTGCCGAGGATCTGCTGCACCACGCGCTGCGTGCCCGACGGCTGCGCGGCCCAGTTGTAGAACCAGGGCACCTCGAAAGTCGGCTCGTTGCCCATGTAGAAGTTGGGCAGGCTCATGCCCGCATTGAGCACCGTGAAGAACTGGTCGAGCCGCGACGTGACCGCCGCGTTGCCGCCGAGCTGCGCGAACAGGCCGGCGCCGTCGTACGGCACCATCCACGTGTACTGCTCGGCATTGCCTTCCACATAGTTGTCGCCGCTGCTGGGCGTCTCGGGAATCCATGCGCCGTTCGACTGGCGCGCCGCGATCAGCGGCGGCGTCAGCGCGGTGTTGAGCAGGTTCTGCCAGTAGGCGGAGCGGCTCAGCAGCATGCGCTGCGTGGCGGTATCGCCGAGTGCCCCGGCGAAGCGCGAGATCGCGAAATCGCTGCCCGTGTATTCGAGCGTGGACGATGCCTGTCCCCACTCGCCGCCGGTGATGTAGCCGGTCTGCAGGTAGCTCGCGCGGCCGCCGTTGGTGGTCACGTTGTTGCAGGCCGTGCCGGGGAGGTTCGCCATCTTCACCATGTGCTGCAGGGCGGACCGCGTATCGAAGCGCCGCGCGCCGAACGCATAGGCATTGGAGACGATCAGCGAACCGGCGTCGCCGGGCATCACGCCGTCCTCGACGTTGTCGTTGACCCAGTGCGGAATCGCGCCGCATTGATCCGCGTCGTTGATCAGCGACTGGATCATGTCGCTGGTTTCGGACGGGTTGAGGATCGCTTTCAGCTGGATCAGCGAGCGGTAGATGTCCCAGCCCGAGAACGACGAATACTGCGCGTGCTGGCCTTTGGCGACCTGATGCACGGTATTGTCGAAGCCGATGTACTGGCCGTTCACGTCGCTGAAGGTGCTGGGTGCCCACAGCGCGTGATAGAGCGCCGTATAGAATTTCTTCTTCGCGTCGAGCGTGCCGCCCGCCACGCGGATGCTGTTGAGGCGGTCGTTCCAGATGCGGTCGGCCTGCGTGCGTACGCCCGCGAAGTCCCAGCCGCGATTTTCCGCGTCGAGGTTGGCTTTCGCGTTGGCGACGCTGACGTAGGAGAGGCCGATCTTCATCCTGACCGTCTGGCCGGAGCGGAAGCCGAGCTGGGCCACGCCGTGCGAAATCGAGGCCGACGTGAAGGCGTGGTCGAAGGCGGCGTAGAAGTAGACGGGGACCGGCACCGAGTTGCCGCAGAAGCCGCCGCCGATCGTGCTGCCCGAGATGGTGCTGTCGGAATCCTGCGTAATGGCGCCGGTGGTCGACGTCTTGGTGTTGGTGCGGGTCGCGTCGAGCACCAGCAGCGCGGGTTTGCCGGCCGGGTACGCGAACTGGCCGAAGCCGGTGCGCAGGGTGGCGGTCAGCTCGACCTTGATCTGCGAGTCGAGCAGCACGGAATAGTAGCCCGGTTTCGCCGTTTCGTTCGCATGACTGAAGGTCGGAGTGAGCTGCGCCGGGTCGGTGGTCGGCATGACCGGGAATTCGCCGTTGTTGCCGCTGCAACCGGCACCCGGCATGTGCGTCAGGCTGAAACCCTGGATCGAGTGGATGTCGTAGTAGTAGCCGGCGGGCGAGTTCGGTTCCTGGCTGCTGTTCGGCGCCGGCGTGGTGTTGGTGTCGGGCGCCCACTGCACCATGCCCGACGGCAGGCCGGCGGCCGGTTCGACGCTGCCGGCCTGTCCGGCCGGTACCGGGTTCGGCGAATTGCTCGCGAGCGTGCCGATCAGCGGATCGACATACTGCGTCAACGACAGGCTGCGGTTGTCGTCGAGCCGGGTCGTATCGGCCGCGGTGTCCGACGGACGTGCGGCCAGTACCGACGCCGCGGCCCCGTCGCTGCCGTCGCCGCCTCCGCACCCGCTCAACGCGCACGTCGCGGCCACGATTGCCGCGAGCGTCGTGAATCGAATCATGATCGCCCCCTCCGGTTGTCCACGCACTTTTTTCTTTGGCAATCCAGCCGATCGAACCATCGGTTCGTCGTGGCTCGTTGCCGTCTTTCAGCGTCGTAACACTAGGATTTGGATGAATCCGTTGTCAACGGGAATGGAAGGGTTGTAATGTTTTTATTGGTTTTACTAAACGAATCGAAACGGGACGAATCCCGGCGATGTCGTGTTGAAGTTTCGCTGCAGCGGCAGGCGGGCGCGAGCGATGCACGTCGTGCTCGGTGAAGCAACGGAGAACGGCTCGGCGGTCGAATCGACGCATCCTGCGTTCGTGCCTGTCATGCATCGATGCCCGAGAGGCAGTCCGCAAGCGTGCGGCCGTGCGTTACCCCGCAGGGGGATTCCGGCCGATCGTCGAAACGGGCTTTACGACCTGCGCGGCGCCGGCGCACGACGCCTTTTCGCCTCCGCTCAGGCGTCCGGCCGTTGGGCCCGCACACACTGCGCAAGTGCCCGTACGCCCGGTTCGATCCGGTCGAGCGGAATCGCGGAGAAACCCATCCGGAAGCAGCGGCGCGCATCGCTGTCGTCGTTCATGAAGAACACGCCCCCGGGCTCGATCAGGATCCCGGCTTCCTGCGCATCCGCCACAAGCCGCGCCGCGTCGAGCCACGGCGGCCCTTCGACCCAGCACGATGCGCCGCCCGTCACGCGGACGTGCCGCGCTTCCGGCAGATGCGTGTCGAGCGCGGCCATCAGCGCCTGCGAGCGTTCGCTGTACGCATGCGCGAGCCGGCGCAGCAGCGCGTCGTGATGGCCGAGCGCGAGGAAGGTCGCGAACGCGCGCTGGATGTACGCGACCGGGTGGCGCACCATCAGCCGCCGCAACGCGCGCAGCTCGCGGATCAGCTCGCGCGGCCCGACCACATAGCCGAGCCGCAGGCCCGGCGCGAACGTCTTCGACAGGCTGCCGACGTAGATCACGCGGTCGGCCGTGTCGAGGCTCTTCAGCGCCGGATGCGGCGTGCCGGAGAACGTGTTCTCGCTCTCGTAGTCGTCCTCGATGATCACGAAGTCGTGCTGTTGCGCGCAATCGAGCAGCGCGCGGCGGCGCTCGACCGGCATCGTCGCGGTCGTGGGGCACTGGTGGCTCGGCGTCACGTACACGTAGTCGCAGCGCGACAGCGTGTCGCCGAGCGCATCGGGTGCGATCCCGTGGCCATCGACGGGCAGCGGCAGCAGCCGCGCGTTGCGGTTTTCGAAGATGTTGCGCGCGTCCGGATAGCCGGGATTCTCGAAGCCGACCGTCGTGTGCTTGCCGCACAGCAGATCCGCGATCAGGTACAGCGCCTGCTGGCAGCCGTTCGTGACGACGATCTCGTCGGGCATCGCGAACACGCCGCGCCGCGGCAGCACGCGCGTGCGGATCTGCTGGATCAGCGATTCGTCGTCGCGCTCGATCAGGTCGGGCGCCCAGTTGCGGATCTCCATCACCGACAGCGCCTTCAGGCAGCATTCGCGCCAGTCGTTGGTCGGGAACAGCGACTGGTCGAACTGCCCGTAGATGAACGGGAATTCGTAGTGCTGCCAGTTCGCGGGCTTCACGATGTTGCGCTGCCTCGACGGCGGATGCGCGATGCGTTGCTCCCACGCGGGGCGACCCGGCGCGTTGCCTTCGTCGCCGGGCTTCGCATCCGGTTTGGCGGCCGCGAAGCCCGGCACGCCTTCGAGCATCTTCGGGTTCACGAAGTGCCCGCTGCGCTCGCGCGAGATCAGGTAGCCCTCTTCGACGAGCATCTGGTACGCGAGCACGACGGTGTTGCGCGCGACGCCGAGCTGGTCGGCAAGCTCGCGGCTCGACGGCAGCGCGGCATCGGGCGCGAGCTGGCCGTCGAGGATCGCGGCCACCAGCATGCGCCGGATCTGGTCCTGCAGGCTCGACGCCGACGACCGCCGGAACTGCTGGGCCCATAAGGCGGTCGGGGTACGACTCGGCATGCTTCCTCCTGTGATCGGTACGGGGAACGCGAGGCGGTGCGCGCGATGGCGGCGCAGGCCCGCGAGGGGCGCGGTGTCGCGAGAATACGCGCGCCGCGCCGCGGATGTGGACTCAATGAAATGTGTCGTCTGGCACTACTGCGTGCCGACGTGGCAAGACGATACTCAACTCGTCGCGCCCGGACGATCCGGATAACTCCCCGGTACGTGGGCGCAGGGAGGCGTGCGCGCGTTGCGTTCACCCCTGTCGTCATCCGGAGGCCGCCATGCACGTCGTCGTGTTCAGGGATCGCTGCGAGCGCGTGATCCGCATCGTGTTCGACGATGCGCGTGCGACCGCGGTTGCCTATCGCGACGACGAGGCGATCGGCGAGCTGGGTATCGACGCCGATGACGGCGGTGCCGTGCGATCGCCGTCGCTCGCCCGGCTGTACGTCGAACCCGCCTACCGGCGCAGCGGCATCGCGCACACGCTGCTGGCGTGTGTGTCGCGCGAGTTCGGGCGGCCGATCCGCATCGACACCGGTGCGCGCGAATGGCCGGATTCGCCGGCCTGGGCGACGCTGTGCCGATGCCTCGAATACGAAGGGCTGGTCGTGGTTCGCTAGCGCGCGCCGCGGCACCCGATAGCGTGGCCACGACCACGCATCACGACAACGGAGACGACATGAGCACGGTCCTGAAGCCGATTCCCGCATCCGATGTGCGGCACGAAGCGTTGCGCATCGACGGGCAGCGCGTGTGGCGCGACGCGATCATCGACGTGCGCAACCCGTACGACGGCACGCTGGTCGGCACCGTGCCGAAGGCGACGCTGGACGACGTGCGCCGCGCGTTTGCGGTCGCGCGTGCGTACCGGCCGACGCTCACGCGCCACGATCGCGCGGCGATCCTGCGCCGCGCGGCCGACATCGTGCGCTCGCGCACGGCCGAGATCGCGGCGCTGATCACGGCCGAAGCCGGGTTGTGCATCAAGGATTCGACGTACGAAGCGGGCCGCGTGGCCGACGTGCTGACGTTCGGCGCCGGCGAAGTGCTGAAGGACGACGGGCAGATCTTCTCGTGCGACCTGACGCCGCACGGCAAGAAGCGCCGCGTGTACACGCAGCGCGATCCGCTGCTCGGCGTGATTTCGGCGATCACGCCGTTCAACCACCCGATGAACCAGGTCGCGCACAAGATCGTGCCGTCGGTCGCGACCAACAACCGGATCGTCGTGAAGCCGTCGGAGAAGGTGCCGCTGTCGTGCTACCTGTTCGCGGACATCCTGTATGAAGCCGGCTTGCCGCCGCAGATGCTGCAGGTGATCACCGGCGACCCGAGGGAGATTGCCGACGAACTGATCACGAACCCGGCGATCGACCTGATCACGTTCACGGGCGGCGTGTCGATCGGCAAGTCGATCGCGTCGCGGATGGGCTACCGGCGCGCGGTGCTCGAACTCGGCGGCAACGATCCGATCATCGTGATGGAAGACGCCGATCTCGACGAAGCGAGCACGCTTGCGGTGTCGGGTTCGTACAAGAACTCGGGGCAGCGTTGCACGGCGATCAAGCGGATGCTCGTGCACGAGTCGGTGGCCGATCGCTTCACCGAGCTGGTCGTCGAAAAAACGCGCGCGTGGTCGTACGGTAACCCGTCCGATCCGTCGGTCGACATGGGCACCGTGATCGACGAAGCGGCCGCGAAGTTCTGCGAGCAGCAGGTGAACGACGCGATTTCGCGCGGGGCGCGACTGCTGGTCGGCAACGTGCGCAACGGCGCGCTGTACTCGCCGACGGTGATCGACCGTGTAACGCCCGACATGCCGCTCGTGAAATACGAGACGTTCGGCCCGGTGTCGCCGATCATGCGCTTCAGCGACATCGACGAAGCGATCCGGATGTCGAACAGCACCGACTACGCGCTGTCGTCGTCGGTGTGCACGAACCGCTTCGACAACATCACGCGTTTCATCACCGAGCTGGAAGTCGGCAGCGTGAACGTGCGCGAAGTGCCGGGCTACCGGCTCGAAGTGACGCCGTTCGGCGGCGTGAAGGATTCGGGGCTGGGATACAAGGAAGGCGTGCAGGAAGCGATGAAGAGCTTCACGAACGTGAAGACGTATTCGCTGCCATGGTGAGCGAGGCAGGGAAGGGCGCATCGCCCTCCCGCTGCCTTGGGCGTTACTGATAGAAGCTGAGCGTGACCATCGCCGAACGGCCCGGCGCCCACGTTGCGTAGATCGGATACGCGCTCGAGTAATACTTCTTGTCGAACAGGTTCTGCACGTTCAGCTGAACGTCCATCGTCTTGTTCACGCGCCACGTCGCGGCCGCGTCGAAACGGGCGTAGCCGGGCGTCCACTTCTTCGTCGTCGCCGACACCGACGCATAGGTCTGGCTCATCACCGTCGCGCCCGCGCCGAGCGTGAGCTTCGGCATCACGTCGTAGCTCGTCCACAGCGTGAAGCTGTGCTTCGGCACCATCACCATCGGCAGGCCCGAGCCGCCCGGATTGCCGGGGCCTGCATCGACCGTGACCGCGTTCAGGTACGTGTAGCCGCCGAATACGTGCCACTTGTCGGTCAGGTTGCCCGCGAAGCCGAGTTCGGCGCCGCGCACGCGCTGCTTGCCGGCGTTGACCGTATGACCGAGCCCGTCGCTGACCTGCGCATTGGTCTTCTCGGTATCGAACAGCGCGGACGTCAGCGAAAGCTGCTGGTCGATCACGTCCCACTTCGCACCGACCTCGATATTGCGCGTGCGCTCGGGCGTCAGGTTCTGGTTGTTCGTCGTGATCTGGTCGGTGCCGCCGCCGAGGCCGCCGTTCGAGCCCGGCGGGTTCGACGAGGTACCGTATGACGCGTACAGGCTCACCGTTCGCACGGGTTTGTATACGAGGCCGAACTGGTAGCTGAACAGGTTCGACGTATTCGACAGATCGGCCACGCCGGCCTGCCTGGCGGTGAGGTCGTAGCGGTCGAAGCGCAGCCCCGCGTTGAACAGCCATTGTTCGGTCAGCTTGACCGTGTCGAAGACGTACGCCGACGCGGTGGTCGTACGCGTATTCGTCGTCGCGCCGGGGAAGCCCTTGTCGCCGTTCAGCACGATGTTGCCGGTCCACGGCATGTTCGGGTTCCAGCCGCCCGCGAGCGGCGTGCAGTTGCCCGGCACCGTGCACGGGCCGCCCGAACGGATGTTGTTGCCCATGGCGTCGGTGACGAGGTACCCCTCGTAGCGATTCTGTTCGAGACTGAATTCGACACCGGCCGTCAACGTGTGCTGCATGCCGAACAGGTTCGTGCGGCCGGTCACCTCCGTCTGGTTCGAGATGCCGTTCGTCGCGTACTTGCCGCTCTTCGCCTGCAGGCCCAGCATGTTCGGGTTCGACGCGAGGATCTGCGGATTCGTCGCCACGTAATCGAGCGTCGAGCGCCCGAACATCGTCGTGTTCTTCAGTTTCCAGTCGTCGTCGAGCTTGTGCTCGACGCGCACTTCGCCGGTGTCGGTCTGCCCGTAGCGGTAGTCGCGCGTATTCAGGCCGAAGAACTGCCCGCGATCGGTCGGCACCGGCGTGCCGCCCGATGCGCGGAACGGCACGCTGAAGTCCGGCATGTCGTACGAGTTCATGTGGTAGTAGCTGACCGTGACGGTGGTCGGCGTATTCAGCCCGAACACGATCGACGGCGCGACGCCCCAGCGCTTGTTGTACACGTCGTTGCGGCCGGCCTGGTTCGCGTCGTGGCCCATCACGTTCAGGCGCACGGCCGTCGTGTCGTTGATCTTGCGGTTCGCGTCGACGGTCGCGCGCTTGTAGCCGTCGGTGCCGAAGCCGATGCTGCTGTTGATGAAGTTGTCGTTCTTCGGCGTCTTCGTGACGATGTCGATGCTGCCGCCCACCGAGCCGCGGCCCGCGTAGACCGAATCGGGGCCCTTGATCACGCTGATCTGCTCGACCGCGAACGTCTCGCGGTTCTGCAGCCCGGAGTCGCGCATCCCGTCGACGAAGATCGAGTTGCGCGATTCGAAGCCGCGGATCACCGGACGATCGGCCGACGGGTTGGCCGCCGCATCGCCGCCGAGGAACGTGATGCCCGGCACCGAGCGCAACGCGTCCGCGAACGACGTGACGTTCTTTTCCTTGATCAGTTGCTCGGGGATCACCGTGACCGAGCGCGGCGTATCGAGCAGCGGCGCGGTGAACTTGTACGACGGCGAGCGCTTCACCTGCATGTCCGACAACGCGGACGACTGGACCGCGATCGTCGGCAGCGTCGCCGGCGCGTCGGCGGAGGGCGCGGGCTGGTCGGCGGCAGGGGCAGGGCGGGCGGCGGGAGCGGTTTCGGCGGAGGCGAGCAGCGGCGTCAGGAAAACGGAGCAGGTCAGCGCCGACACGAGGGCGCGAGGCCTCGTCTTGAACTGGGCAGGCATATCGGAAAGCAGCGGAAGGTTCGATGATCGGGTGCGTTTTCGCGAGGCGGGCCGGGCACCGGCGGAGCATCGGAAGACGTCAATGTAAATGCGTATGATTCGCGTTTGCGATCGCAATTGTACGAATTGATGTCAAATATGTAAACAATTGAATGGTTTTTGTACGAATACGGTCAGGCATTCGTGGGGGCGCGATTGCCTTTGCGCCACGTGCAACACCGCTTTCCATTGCACGCCCGGCGCGCGGCGGCGCCGACTCGCTACACTGCGGTACCGGTTGGACGGGCCCCGGCAGTCAGGCCCGAGCAAGGAGACAAGACACGATGGACACTCCACACACAGCGGTCGTCACGTACCGCGGCAATGCGATCGAGAACACGCACGTCGCCCATGTGGCGGTGGTGGACGCACGCGGCAGGTTGCTGGCCCGGTTCGGCGATCCGTTCCGGATGACGCTCGCACGGTCCGCGGCCAAGCCGGCGCAGGCGCTGTCGGTGATCGAAACAGGCGCGCCGGAGCGTTTCGGTTTCGACGACGCGGACATCGCACTGATGTGCGCGTCACACAGCAGCGAGGACCGCCACATCGAACGCACGCGGACGATGCTCGCGAAGGTCGCCGCGCACGAATCGGACCTGCGGTGCGGCGGCCATCCGCCGTTGTCCGACGCGGTGTACCGCTCGTGGATCAAGCGCGACTACACGCCGACCGGCGTGTGCAGCAACTGTTCGGGCAAGCATGTCGGGATGCTGGCCGGCGCGCAGGCGATCGGCGCGGCCATGGCCGGCTACCATCTGCCCGACCACCCGCTGCAGGTACGCGTGAAGCATGTCGTCGCCGACGCATGCGGGTTGCGCGACGACGAGGTCGACTGGGCGATCGACGGCTGCAACCTGCCGACGCCGGCGTTCCCGCTGGATCGCCTGGCGCGCCTTTATGCGTCGCTGGCCGACGGTGCGGACGCGGTGGACGCGGGCGGCGATGCGCTCACCGAGCGTGTCCGTGCGCTGGCGCGCATTCATCGCGCGATGACGGCCCATCCGGAGCTGGTCGCGGGCGACGGGCGTTATTGCACGGTCTTGATGAACGCGTTCGACGGGCAGGTGGTCGGCAAGCTCGGCGCCGATGCGTGCTACGGGATCGGCGTGCGTGCATCGGAGCGCACGCGGCAGCTTGGCGCGGAAGGTGCACTCGGCATCTCGGTAAAGATCGAGGACGGCAATGTCGACGTGCTCTACATGGTCGTCAGCGAAATCCTCGAGCGGCTGCAGATCGGCACCGCCGCGCAGCGCGCGCAACTAGCCGGCTTCCACCGGCCGCGGATGCTCAACACGCAGGGCGTCGAAACCGGGCACGCGACGTTCCCGTTCGAATTGCAGGCAGCCTGAACGTCGTCATCGCGCCGTTACGGGCTGCGCGCTCGTGATCCGGGCGGCGCGCATCGACACCCGTCCGCTCGCCGATCGACGGAAACGCGAATCCGGACGCGCGGGTTACGCGCGCTCGCCGCGAATTTTCGCGAGTTCCAGCGCCGACAGCTCGCCGATCTGCGCGAGGTGTTCCGCGAGAAAATCCTTCAGCACGCGCAGCTTCGCCGAGCTGCGCCGGTTCGCCAGGTACGCGATGTAGATGTATTCGCCCGTCAGCCGGTTCTGCAGCCGGTAGCGCGGCAGCACGGCTTCGAGCCGGCCGCTCGCGAGCAGGTCGCGCACCAGCCAGATCTCGAACTCCGCGATGCCGAGCCCCGCGCAAGTCGCTTCGAGCAGCAGCTCCGAATGATCGGTGACGAGATTGCCGGCCGGCAGCACGCTGTGCTGCGCGTCGCCGTTCACGAGATCCCAGCGCGGGTCGCCTTCCGGATGTGCGTAGCGCAGGCAGTTGTGGTGCTTCAGGTCGTCCGGCGTCGCCGGGCGGCCGCAGCGATCGAGATAGCCGGGCGTCGCGCACAGGATGCTGTCGTTGCGCGACAGCCGGTGGACGACCAGGTTGTCCAGGTAGTTCTCGCCTTCGTGAATGTCGAGGTCGAAGCCGCCGGCCACGAGGTCGTTGTGATTGTCGGTGAGCCGCACGTCGAGCTGGATCGTCGGATAGCGTGCGAGAAACGGCGCGACCAGCGGTGCGAGATGGCGGCGGCCGAACGCGACCGGTGCAGTGAGCTTCAGCGGGCCGCTCGGCCGCGCATTCAGCTCGGCGACGACGCGCAGCGTGTCGTCGAGATCGGCGATCAGCGTGACCGCGCGCTCCAGATAGATATGGCCGGCTTCGGTGAGCGTCACGCTGTGGGTCGAGCGGTGCAGCAGCGCGACGCCGAGCGCCTCCTCGATCGCCGTGACCTTGCGTGCGACGGTCGACGTCGACACGTGCATCTCCTTCGCGACCGCCGAAAAGCTTCCCGTTTCGACCACTTTCACGAACGCGCGCATTGCGCCGAGGTGATCGATGCCGGTGTCTCTCGCGCCTTTTTTCATGTGATTCTCGCTGTTGCATCCTACGCAAAACCGCTTTCGATAATACAGAGTCGAGCTTGTTTTTGCAAAGGCATAGAATGCGAACCCGTCGCGTCGGGAAGCGGCGCAAGACGAGCGGCACGAGACATTCAGGAGCACACGATGACAGCAAACGGCTTCCGCGTCGAAGCGGATCTTTTAGGTAAACGAAGTATTCCGGACGAAGCCTATTACGGCGTCCATACGCAGCGCGCGAAAGAGAATTTCGACATTTCGGGCCGCACCATTGCGTCGCTGCCGTACTTCGTGATGGCGCTCGCGGCCGTGAAGGAAGCGGCGGCCGATGCCAATTGCGAGCTCGGGCTGTTGCCGCAGCCGTCCCGCGATGCGATCGCCGCCGCGTGCGTCGAGATCCGCGAAGGGCGCCTGCACGACCAGTTCGTCGTCGACATCATCCAGGGCGGCGCCGGCACGTCGACCAACATGAACGCGAACGAGGTGATCTGCAACCGCGCGCTCGAAATCATGGGGCATGCGCGCGGGCAGTACGAATACCTGCACCCGAACGAGCACGTCAACCTCGCGCAGAGTACCAACGACGTCTATCCGACCGCGATCCGGATCGCGACGTGCTTCGCGGTCGAGCACCTGCTCGAAGCGATGGCGCGCCTGCGCGATGCGTTCGCCGAGCGCGCCGACGCGTTCGCCGGCCTGCTGAAGCTCGGCCGCACGCAATTGCAGGACGCGGTGCCGATGACGCTCGGCCAGGAGTTCTCGACCTATGCGGTGATGCTGACGGAGGACATCGCGCGGCTGCAGGAAGCCGGCTGGCTGATTCGCGAGATCAATCTCGGCGCGACCGCGATCGGCACGGGAATCACCGCGCATCCGGAATACGCGGAGAAGGCGCTGGCCGCGCTGCGGCGCATCACCGGGCTCGACCTGAGCACCGCGCCGAACCTGATCGAGGCGACGCAGGATTGCGGCGCGTTCGTGCAGGTGTCGGGCGTGCTCAAGCGGATCGCGGTCAAGCTGTCGAAGATCTGCAACGACCTGCGGCTGCTGTCGAGCGGCCCGCGTGCGGGCTTCGGCGAGATCAACCTGCCGCCGGTGCAGGCCGGCTCGTCGATCATGCCCGGCAAGGTGAATCCGGTGATTCCGGAAGTCGTCAACCAGGTGGCGTTCGAGGTGTTCGGCAATGACCTGACCGTGACCTTCGCGGCCGAGGCCGGGCAGCTTCAGCTCAATGCGTTCGAGCCGGTGATCGCCAGCGCGCTGTTCCGCAGCTTCAGCCATCTGACGGCCGCGTGCACGACGCTCGCGCATCGGTGCGTGAGCGGCATCACGGCGAATCCCGAGCGGCTGCGCGAAACGATGGAGCGCTCGGTGGCGCTCGCGACCGCGCTGAACCCGTATATCGGCTACAAGCGTGCGACCGCCGTCGCCGCCGAAGCGCATGCGACCGGCAAATCGATCCGCGAGATCGTGCTCGAGCGCGAGTGGATGACCGGCGCACAACTCGACGAAGCGCTGCAGCCCGAGGCGCTGATCCGGCCGCGCGCGCTCTGACACCGGCCCGTTCGCGGCCATACCGACAGCGCCCCGGAGCGGGGCGCGACACATCAAAGAAACAACGGAGACAGACGATGAAACACACCAGCGAGCGCCCGGCCGATCCGGCCGGCGGCGCGGATGCCGTTCATGCCGACCCCGATGCGATGTTCGCGTCGCACGAGGCCGGCTACGCGAAGCAGTTGAAGCCGCGGCACGTGCAGATGATCGCGATGGGCGGGGCGATCGGCACCGGGCTCTTTCTCGGCGCGGGCGGCCGCCTGCAAAGCGCGGGGCCGGCGCTCGCGCTCGTGTATCTCGTGTGCGGCGTGTTCGCGTTCCTGATCATGCGCGCGCTCGGCGAGCTGGTGATGCACCGGCCGACCAGCGGCAGCTTCGTCTCGTACGCCCGGGAGTTCATGGGCGAGCGCGCATCGTTCGTCGCGGGCTGGATGTATTACCTGAACTGGGCGACGACCGGCATCGTCGACATCACCGCGGTCGCGATCTACATGAAGTACTGGGCCGTGTTCACCGACGTGCCGCAATGGGTGTTCGCACTCGGCGCGCTCGGGATCGTGTCGGTGATGAACATGATCGGCGTGAAGGTGTTCGGCGAGATGGAGTTCTGGTTCTCGCTCGTCAAGGTCGGCACGCTCGCGGTGTTCCTCGCGGTCGGCGCCGTGTTTCTCGCGAGCGGCCATCCGGTTGCGGGGCAGATGCCGGGGCTTCATCTCGTCGCGGATCACGGCGGAATCTTTCCGCACGGCATCCTGCCGGCCGTGCTGATCGTGCAGGGGGTCGTGTTCGCGTATGCGAGCATCGAGCTCGTCGGCGTGGCGGCCGGCGAGACCGCCGACGCGCGCAAGGTGCTGCCGAAGGCCATCAACAGCGTGATGTGGCGCATTGCGCTGTTTTACGTCGGCTCGGTCGTCCTGCTGACGATGCTGTTGCCGTGGACCGCCTACAGCGCACACGAAAGCCCGTTCGTGACGTTCTTCAGCAAGCTCGGCGTGCCGTACGTCGGCACCGTGATGAACGTCGTGGTGCTCACGGCCGCGCTGTCGAGCCTGAATTCCGGCCTCTATTCGACCGGGCGCGTGCTGCGCTCGCTCGCGATGGGCGGGTCGGCGCCGCGCTTCGTGTCGCGGATGAATGCGCGCGGCGTGCCTTACGGCGGGATCCTGATCACGGTCGCGATCAACGCGATCGGCGTGCCGCTGAACTACATCGTGCCGGCGCAGGCGTTCGAGATCGTGCTGAACATGGCGTCGCTCGGGATCATCACGACATGGGGTTTCATCGTGATGTGCCAGATCCTGTTCCGCCGCGCGGTCGATCGCGGCGAGCTGAAGGCCGTGTCGTTCCGGATGCCCGGCGCGCCGTTCACGTCGTGGCTCACGCTCGCGTTCCTCGTCGGCGTGCTGGTGCTGATGGCGTTCGACTATCCGGGCGGTACATGGACGGTCGCGACGATTCCGGTGGTGGTGCTTGCGCTGGTGGTCGGCTGGAAGCTCGCGAAGCGCGGCGCCGTGCGCGAGCGGGCGGCTGCGATGCCCGCACCCGCGCGTGCCGTCGCCGATCCTGCGCGGAACGTGTGACGGCATGTGCCGGTGGCGCCGGTCCGTTCGCGGGCCGGCTTCGCCGGTGCGGTCAGATCAATCCGGCGCGTTCGCCCACCCATCGGCCGAAATCGCCGGCCATCTCCGCGGTCAGTTCGTGCCCGGCCGCATACAGCCGCGTGTCGTGCGCGACGCCGAGCGCCGTGAGTTTCGCATCGGCGGTGTCGGCCCACGCGACGGGCAGCTTGTCGTCGAAGCGGCCGTGCACGATCAGCGCGTGGAGCGGGCGAAGCGCATCGGGCGGCGCGATCAGCGGATCGATTTCCGGCAGGATGCGCCCGCACAGCACGGCGAATGCAGTCACGTCGGCCGGCGACGTGAGGCCGACGCCAGCACTCATGATGCCGCCCTGGCTGAAGCCGGCGATCACGGTCGGCACGGCAGGTGCCGCGCCGTCCCGCGTACGGAATGCGCGCAGCAGCGCGATCAGCTGCACGCGGCTCGCATCCGCACGAGCCGCATCGATTTCGGGGCCGTTCGGGCCGAAACGCACCGGAAACCACGCATGCTGACCGGGCCCGAACGTGAGCGGCCCGCGCACGAACGCGATTTCGATGCGCGGATCGATCACGTCGGCCACGCTCAGCAGGTTGGTTTCGTTGCCGCCGACGCCGTGCAGCAGCAACAGGCGGGCGGCGGCACGGCCGGTGGCCGGGCGCAACCGGTACTGGAGGCCCGAATCGGGATCGGTGGTCAGCGGCAGGGCATCGGTCATTGCTTGGGTCCGGAAGGGGAGCGATGCGACAGTCTAGAGCGTGCGGACGGGGAGGTGAATCGCCGGGATGCGATTGATTGTTTCCTGACGGGAACGAATCCGGATGCGTGCCTCGGGGCCGGAACGCTCGCACGGGCGATGTATTTTCCGGATCTTTTGCACGCGCATCGCATCACGCATAAAAATATGCCAAAACAAACCGGCTCGCCGATAATGCGCAAACGTTTTACCGGCATTCAATAAAATTGATTTTGCGGAGCATGAATAAAACAATGAATATCCGCTGCTCCGTCGATCCTGCAAACACCGCGCCCGTACCGGCATTGAAGGCCTGAAGTTAACGGCGAATCCGGGAAAAACTTTAGGGTTTTCTTGCCGAAATTATTCATTCCGATTTTCTCAATGATCGATTGATTAACGGTCATCGGACAGTCATACACCATCCCTGATAATTCGGCGCTCACATTCTTTCAATAGACCAAAGGGCGATCGAAGCCGGATCGCTGCGGGGAGCTGTACTCATGACCATCCGTCATCGCATTACGCTGCTAGTCGTCCTGACGTTCTTCGCGCTGTCCGCGATCGGCATCTATGCCGTGTACCAGACACGCAAGAGCGCGTCCGAGGTACGCCAGGTCACCCAGGGAATCGTGCCGAGTGCGCTCGCGTCTGCGGATCTCGTCGCCGAGGTGAAGAACATCCAGATCGCGACGATGACGCTCGTCTACGCGCCCGACGCGAACACCGCCGCGCAGGCGCGTGACGAGCTGAAGGCGAAGCAGGCCGCGCTGCGCGCCGCGCTCGACGTGCAGGCGAAATCGGCGGTGGGCCGCGCGCAGGAAGGCCTCGTCACGCAGGCGAAGGACAGCGCCGCGAACTATTTCGCGGCGATCGACGACACCGTGAAGATGAAGACGGACGGCAAGGCCGAGATGGCGCAGGCCTATCTGTTCGCGAACGTCGCGCAGTATCGCGACGAACTCGAAAGCATCGTCGACACGCTGCGCGTGGAGAAGAACCGCCAGAAGGACGAAGCGATCAGCGCGCTGAACGGGATGCTCGCGACGACGGCAACCGCGATCGCGGGGGTGGCCGGCGCGGTGATCGTGCTGCTGACCGCGCTCGGCTTCGTGCTGTATCGCCAGATCACGCGCCCGCTGATCGGGATGCAGACGGCGATGAGCGAGATCGCGACGAGCCAGGATTTCACGCGCCGCGTGCCGGTGGGCCGGATGGACGAAATCGGCCATTCGATCGTCGCGTTCAACGGGATGATCGAGAAGATCCAGGAGAACGCCGCGCAACTGAAGCAGAAGACGGCCGACATCCAGGCGATGCTGCAGAACATGCAGCAGGGGATCCTGACCGTCGTCGAAGGCGGCGTCGTGCATGGCGAATATTCGGCGTACCTCGAAACCATCTTCGAGACGACCGACATCGCCGGCCGCGACCTGATGGCGCTCGTGTTCGACGATTCGGCGATCGGCGCCGACGCACGCTCGCAGGTCGATGCGGCCGTGCATGCGTGTCTCGGCGAAGACAGCATGAATTTCGAATTCAACGAGCACCTGCTCGTCAACGAAGTCGCGAAGCGGATGCCGGATGGTCGCGAGAAGTGGCTCGACCTGAGCTGGTCGGCGATCACCGACGAGACCGACACGGTCGTGCGCCTGATGCTGTGCGTGCGCGACGTGACCGAGATCCGCGAGCTGACCGCGCAGGCCGGCGAGCAGCAGCGCCGCCTCGAGATGATCGGCGAGATTTTGTCGATCAGCCAGGACAAGTTCCACGACTTCGTGCACAGCGCGAAGGGTTTCCTCAGCGAGAACGAGCGGATGATCCGCCAGCACGAGCGCGCCGATCACTCGATCGTCGCGGCGCTGTTCCGCAACATGCACACGATCAAGGGCAATGCACGCACGTACAGCCTCCAGCACCTGACGAACATCGTCCACGAAGCGGAGCAGGCGTACGAATCGCTGCGCCGCGCGGACGGCGGCCCCGAGTGGAACCGCGACGCGCTGATGGACGACCTGGCGCGCGTGCGCGATGCGGTCGAACACTACGCGACGATCAACGCGGTCACGCTCGGCCGCAGCGGCGAGCCGGCGCAGGGCGCCGATTTCCTGATGGTCGAACGCGCGCACATCAGCGAGAGCCTGCGCGTGCTCGACGGCGCGGATCCCGCGAACGCGCACGACTGGCACGCGGCACGCGACGCCGTGCGCCGCATGCTGAGCCAGCTCGGCACGCAGGGTATCGGCGACGCGCTCGGCGGCGTGATCGAATCGCTGCCGTCGCTCGCGGCCGAACTCGGCAAGCCGGCCCCCGTCGTGCATATCGACAGCCACGGCCATCGCGTGCGCAGCGAGATTGCCGCGACGCTGAAGAACGTGTTCATGCACCTGCTGCGCAACGCGATCGACCATGGCATCGAATCGTCCGAAGAACGGCGCGCGGCCGGCAAGGCGGCGTCCGGCACGATCGACATCGCGGTCGGCGTGGGCAGCGACGAGCTGTGGTTCGTGCTCGGCGACGACGGCCGCGGCCTCGCGCTCGACCGGATTCGCGGCATTGCCCGCGAGCGCGGCTGGATCGATGTCGGCAACGAAGCGGCACTGTCCGACGAAGCGGTCGCCGAGCTGATCTTCCGGCCGGGCTTCTCGACCGCGCAGGCGGTGACCGAAGTGTCGGGCCGCGGTGTCGGGATGGATGCGGTGCGCAACTTCCTGAAGCGCGACGGCGGCGATATCGCGCTGCGCTTCACCGACGATCGCGTCGGCGCGCCGTATCGCGCGTTCGAGACTATCGTGTCGCTGCCGGCGCGCTTCGCGGCGGACGGTGCCGTCCACGGCGCCGCGCACGAGCAGCGCGCACGCATCGCGGATATCGGCGCAGCGGAGTGACGAAGTGATCGTGCAGGCTTGGATGATTCAGGTGGCCGCCGCACTCGCAGGCGGCGTAATGGTCGCGGTGGTGGCGGCCGTCGTGTTCCGTGTGACGCGCACACGGCTCGTCGCGGCGATGGCGCGTGAGGCGGACACGCTGCGCGGCGCTCTCGATGCAGCCGGCGCACGTGCGGAAGAGGCGGTGTCGGCGCATGCGGAGGCGGCCGACGCCTGGGCGCACCGTGAGGCGCAGCTCCAGGACGCGCTGGCGAGCGAGGCTTCCGCGACCGGTACGCAGCGCGATGCGCTGCAGGCGCTGTCGGCCGACCGCGCCGTCCTCGCGCAGCATGCGATGAAGATCGCCGACGAAGCCGCGCGGCTGCGCGGGCTCGCCGGCACGTTCGAGCGCTGGCACGAGCAGATGATCTCGCTGACCACGCAGAATCACGACATGCGCGCGAAGAACCAGGAGTTGTCGGCGATCGTCGCGCACGTATCGATCGTGTCGCTGAACGCGTCGATCGAGGCCGCCCGCGCGGGCACGGCCGGGCGCGGCTTCTCGATCGTCGCGAGCGAGGTGCGCGGGCTGGCCGCGCGCTCGCAGCAACTGTCGAACAGCTATCGCGACAGCCTGAACCGCAACGATCTCGTGACGGCCGCGACGTTCCAGGATATCCAGGCCGGCGGCAAGATGATCACGGCCGCGCTCGCGACCGTCGAGACGCTGGCCGGGCAGCTGCACGCGCGCATCGAAGGAGAAGCGGCGTGATCAGCGCGCAGGCGAGGGCCGGTTTCGAGCGGATCTTTTTCGATGCGGCGCGCACGCGGCTCGCATCCGGCGGCGCGTGTGACATCCGGCCGTCCGCCGGCCACGAACCTGACGGGCCCGATCGCTTGCCGGCACGGTCGCGGACGAAGCCGAAGGTGTCCGAGCACGTGACGGTGCTGACGATCTCCGCGCTGCATTTTCGCCTGTTGCTCGCGCTGCGCTTCAGCGACGACGACGCGACGCGCCGCCATTTCGCCGGTGCGACGGCGGGCAGCAGCGGCCAGCGGCCGCTGCCCGAAGCGTTCATGGAAGTCGCGAACCTGTGCTGCGGCGCGATCAACCAGGCGCTGATCGCGCCGTTCCCCGATCTCGGGATGTCGACGCCGTACCTGCTGAGCGGCGCGAGCATCGACTACATGCCCGCGCTCGACCCCGATTACGTGGCTGCCTACGACCTGACGCTCGGCGACGACGTGCGGGTCGGCGCGACGCTGTGCGTGTGCGCGAACGCGCCGGTCGATTTCCATGTGCCGGAAACTGCCGCGGTCGATACCGGCGGCGAGCTCGAACTGTTCTGACCGACCATTAGGAATCCGCGAGATGACCGAAGACCAACCCGTCAGCAAGGTACTCGTGCTCGACGACAGCCGCGTGCACGCCGATGCGATCAAGCGCTTCTGCGACGAGCACAACCTGGTCGGCCTGACCGTGCGGCGCAGCCGGCTGCTGAAGGTGCTGCGCTCGAACATCGATCTCGGCGCGATCCTGCTGGCCGAGGATTACGGCGGCTCGCCGGCCGAGAGCGCGATCATCGCGACGCAGATCGATGCGCTGCGGCCCGAACTGCCGATCATCCTGCGCCGCGAGTCGCTTGCGTCGCGCGACGGGTTGCCCGATGCGCTCGCGCGCGTGGCATGCGCGGCGTACGTCGCGGACGACATGACGCCGCTCAGGCGCGCGATCGACGAATACCTGTTCGGCCGCGACTACCCGAATGCGCTCGTGCGCGGCATCTCGGAGATCACCGAGGCGCGCATCGACAGCCTGTTCCCGGGGATGTCGATCGAGCATGACACGCCGTGCATCGTCCGCGACCAAATCATCTTCGGCGAAGTGTTCAGCCTGATCGCGCTCGAAAGCGCATGGTGCCGCGGCTACATGCTGTTGCAGACGAGCGAGCAGCCGCTGCTCGACATGATCGGCGGCACGCGCGACGACGGCCGCGCACCGGATTTCCGCGACGTGAACAGCGTGCTCGGCGAACTCACCAACCTCGTGTGGGGCGCGTTCAAGAACCGCTATCTCGGCGATGCCGAGGCACTGGCGCGCCATCCGGTACAGGTGCCGCTCGTCGTCAATCACAAGCAGAAGTTCATTTCGTTCGGCGGCGACTGTCCGCAGCTCTGTTTCAAGTACCGGATGACCGATCCGGCATCGGGGCGCTCCGTCTGTATCGACCAGCGTTTCGTGTTCAGCCTGAGCTGGTCGCCGGAGGATTTCCGCGAATCGGTGCAGGACGTGGGGCCGATGGTCGAATCGGGCGAACTCGAACTGTTTTGAAGTCAGCAACAACGAAAGGGGAATACGACATGGCAAAGATTCTGGTGGTCGACGATTCGGGCACGGTGCGCGACGAGGTCGCGGGCTTCCTGCGCAATCACGGGCTCGACGTCGCGACGGCCGTCGACGGCAAGGACGGGCTCGCGAAGCTCAAGGCGACGCCCGGCGTGCGCCTCGTGATCAGCGACGTGAACATGCCGAACATGGACGGCCTGACGATGGTCGAGAAGATCCGCGGCGAACTGGCGAACACGGCGGTCAACGTCGTGATGCTGACGACCGAGAGCAGCCCGGCGATGAAGGAGCGCGGCAAGGCCGCCGGCGTGAAGGGCTGGATCGTGAAGCCGTTCAAGGGCGACGCGGTGCTCGACGCGCTGAAGAAGCTCGCAGGCTGACGCGCAGCGGGCGATCGCGGGCCGGCTTGCGACCTTCGCCGTCAATGCTGCGGTTCTGGGTGCGCGGCGGCCGCGCTGCCCGCCTGGAGCGGCGCGGGCGTCTGCCATTGCACGACGATCATGCCCGCGAAGATCAGTGCGACGCCCGCGATGCGGCCGGGCGTCGCGAGCCGTTGCGCGAGGCCCATCAGCCCGTAGTGGTCGATCAGCAGCGACGCGAGCATCTGCCCGGCGACGACGCAGACGATGAAGGTCGTCGCGCCGAGCCGCGGCGTCAGGATCAGCGCGAGCGTGATGTAGATCACGCCCGCGAGCCCGCCGAGCCACATCCACAGCGGGCGCTGCAGCGCGTCGCCGACGAGCGGTGCGTTCGCACGCGTCGCCAGCAGCACCGGCAATACCACGAGCAGGCTGACCGTCAGCGACGCGACGCTCGCCCACAGCGGGTGGCCGAGCGCGCGCCCGAGCGCGGCATTGCTGCCGCCCTGCAGCGGCACGAGCGCGCCGGCGACGAAAGCCGCGACGGCGAGCGGAAGGGTGGCGAGGGAAAGCGAAGTCGTCATCTTGGTCGGTCTTGAAAGGGTGTCGAAAAGATTGTCATCCATTAAGATAGCGAATGGAAATTCGTCTTTCGGATGCTTCATATTCGTGCCATGAATAATCTCGCCCGTATCGACCTGAACCTGCTCGTCACGCTGCACGCGCTGCTGGGCGAACGCCACATCTCGCGCGCGGCGACCCGGCTGCACAAGAGCCAGCCGGCCGTGAGCCATGCGCTCGCGCGGCTGCGCGAGATCTTCGGCGATCCGCTGCTCGTGCGGCGCGCGGGCCGGCTCGAGCTGACCGCACGGGCGAACGAACTGGTCGAGCCGCTGAACGACGTCCTCGGCCGGCTCGGTGCGCTGATCGAGCCGCCGGCGTTCGATCCGTCCGCGGCCACGCGCGTGTTCCGGATCGCGATGTCCGACTACGGCGCGCGGATCGTGCTGCCCGCACTCGTGAAGACGCTGCGTGCCGATGCACCGGGCATCGAACTGATCGTGTCGCAGGCCACGCGCGAGGCGATGCGCATGCAGCTGATGGACGGCGAGGTCGATCTTGCGCTGGGCGTGCTGCCCGCGTTGCAACGCGATCTGCATGCCCAGCCGCTGTTCGTCGAATCGTTCGCGTGCGTGGCCGACGCGAGCCGGCTGCCGCGCCGTGGCAACCTCGCGCTCGACGCGTGGCTTGCGCGGCCGCATGCACTCGTCGCGATGCGCGACGGGATGGACAACGAGGTCGATCGCGCGCTCGCACGGCTGCGGCGCGAGCGGCACATCGCGGTGATCCTGCCGTTCTGGGGCGTCGCGAACGACCTGATTGCCGGCACCGATCTCGTGCTGACCGTCGCCCGCCGCAACCTCGAGCGCGTGCGCGACGACGCGCGCCTGCGCGTGTTCGAGCCGCCGTTCCCGATCGATTCGTTCGAGTTTGCGCAGCACTGGCATGAACGCCGGCACGGCGATGCCGCGCACATCTGGCTGCGGCAGACGATCGCGCGCGTCGCGAGCGGCGGGTAGCGGTACGGCTTGACCGGGGGCGGGCGCGCCAATTTACAGCGTGCCGCGATGTCCGTATCCTGCCGGATGCCGAGGGCGGCGTGCCTGCATGTCATGCGCAGCACGCGCGGCATCCACAACAATCAGGAACGGGGCACCCTCCAGTGAAAATCAGGATCGACCGGGCAGCGCTCGTGCGCGGCGCATGCGTGCCGCTGCTGGCTGCGCTCGCCGGCGGATGCGCAGGCACCGGGCAGCAGAATGCACGGCAGGCTGACGTCGGCGATGGTTCGTCTTACACGTGCAACGCCATGCAGGTCGACGGGCAGGCGGCGGCCGGCAGGGGCGTCTACGGGTGCTATTTCGTGCTGCACGATCCCGCGACGAAACAGGCGCTGCCGAACACGCGCTATGCGTTCGCGCTTTACACGAGCGCGGCCCAGGACAACCGGGAACTCGAAGTCGAAGGCGCGACCGACGCGCAGGGGCGCACGGTCTACATGCGTTCCGCCGCGCCGATCGATGCGGCGCGCATGGTGATCGTGCGCATGATCGGCGACGGCCCGACCGGGCGCATCCCGGTGCTGGTCCGGCCGACGGACGGCAAGCGCATTCCGTTCGCGCAGTACAAGGTCACGGGCTGCAACGGCCCGTACGAAGGCATGACCGACGAAACGGGGCGTGGCGTGATGTACCGCTGCAAGACACCGTCGAAGATCGACGTGTCGTTCTATCAGTCGCGTCCCTGAGGTGAGCGAGATGGTGTCCGGATCCGGCCGCACGGCTGCGCAGCGCATGGAGATGCTGTTCGCGAAAGGCATCGTTTTCACCCTGGTCGGCGCGGGCCTGCTGACCGGCATCGCGCTGTACGCGCAGTCGACGCGCGAATTCCTGCGAACGTCGGTCGTCGTGCCGGGCCGCGTCATCAAGCTGAACGCCGGCCCGCATCATCCGGAGATCGCGTTCACGACACTCGCGGGCGAGCATATCGAGTACCCGCAGGGCGGCGAAGTCAGCGAGCAGGACGGCGCGACGGTCGAGGTCCGCTATGCGCCGGACGCGCCCGCGATGACCGCGCGGTTGAATACGTTCGGCGCGATCTGGGGCGATGTGTTGATCTTCGGCGTGATGGGCACCGTTTTTTTCGGCGCGGGCGTCGGGCATCTGTGGACGGGTGTGCGCATGTGGCGCAGCGGGCGTCAGCCGATCGCGCGCTGACGTGCGCGCCCGCTACCGGGCGGAAGGCCCGGCGGTCGCAAATTCGTCGACGACGGCTTCGATCACCGCCTGCACGCGAGCGGTCTTGTAGAGATCGGCGTGGGCGACGAGCCACACGTCGAAATGATTGCATCGCCGCGCCATCAGGCGCACCAGTTCCGGCTCGGCATCGGCGCGGAAGCACGGCAGCTCCGCCACGCCGAGCCCCGCCAGCGCGGCTTCCACCAGCATCATCGTCGACGATGTCTGGAACATCACGCGGCCGCGCGAAGTCGGTTCGCCGCACAGCGCGTCCCACATCGTCGGCACCACCGGCTGCTGGTACATCACCAGGTCGTGCCCGTCGAACGCGCTGCCGGCGACCGGCTCGCCACGCTCCGCGAGATAGCGGCGCGATGCATAGATGCCCGTTTCGAGATGCCCGAGCCGCCTCACGATCAGGTCCGGCGATTCGGGCCGCAATGTGCGGATCGCGAGGTCCGCTTCGCGGCGCGTGAGGTTCGCGATTTCGGCCGACGTCACGCACACGACGTCGATGCCGGCATGCTTGCGCCGCAGGCGGGCGATGGCGGGCACCACGAAACGCTTGCCGAGCGAGTCGGTCGTCGCGATACGCACGGATCCGGCCAGTTGCTCGTCGAGCCCCATCACGCGGCGTTCGATCGTGAGCGACGCCCGCTCCATCGTTTCGGCCGGTTCGAGCAGCGCTTCGCCGGCGGTCGTCAGCACATAGAGGGACGGCGTGCGGAGAAACAGGCGGGCCAACAGTTCGTCCTCCAGCGCGGCGATTCGGCGTCCCACCGTCGCCTGATCGACATTCAGTTGCGCCGCGGCGCCGCGAAGCGTGCCGGTACGCGCCAGTGCGAGGAAGAAGCGGGTGTTGTCCCAGTTCATGCGGGTCGACTGTGTCATCGGGCAGGGCGGCATCCGGAAGGGGTGATGCAGATTTGCATCAGGCAAATGCGAAATTATCACTTTTCTGCATCGTGCGCCGTTCCTAGACTCCCGGGATCTGCCTGGAGGTGTCATGTCCGATTGCAATCCTGTTTCTGTCTCCGTCGCCGTTCCCGTTCCGATGGCGGCCGCGAGCCGCCCGACGGCGCGCGAGCAGCGTTTCACGCTGGCGCTCGTCGCGATCGGCATGTTCATGGCGGTCCTCGATTCGACGATCGTCAACGTGGCGCTGCCCGCGATGCGCGCGAGTCTCGGTGCGACGGTCGCCGAACTCGCGTGGATCGTCGACGGATATACGCTCAGCTTCGCCGCGCTGATCCTCGCGGGCGGCGCGCTGTCCGACCGGTTCGGCGCGAAGCACGTGTACCTGGCGGGGCTGGCGCTGTTCGTCGGCGCATCGGCGGCGTGCGGCGTCGCGTCGTCCGTGGCGATCCTCGTGGCCGCGCGCTTCGTGCAGGGCATCGGCGCCGCGCTCTTCCTGCCCGCGTCGCTCGCGGTCGTGCGCAGTACCTTCGACGTGCCGGCCGAGCGGGCGCGGGCGATTGCGGTCTGGGCCGGCATCGCGTCGGTCGCCGTCGCCGTGGGGCCGGTGCTGGGCGGCATCCTGGTGGACGATTTCGGCTGGCGCAGCGCGTTCCTGATCAACGTGCCGACCGGCGCGGTCGCCTTCGCCGGCGCAGCGATGCTCGTCCGCGCGTCGACCGTGCGGCATGCGCACCCGTTCGACTGGGCCGGCCAGGGTATCGGTGCGGCGGCACTCGGCGCGCTGTGTTTTGCGGTGATCGAATTGCCGACGCGCGGCCCGCGCGCCGCGGAAGTCTGGTGCGCGCTGCTGGTCGCCGCGTTCGCGGCAGCCGTGCTGGTCGTGGTCGAACGGCGTACGCACCATCCGATGGTGCCGCTCGCATGGTTTCGCAATCGTGTCTTCGTCGCGATGAACCTGATGGGCAGCCTCGTCTACGTCGGGTACTTCGGGCTGCTGTTCGTGCTGAGCCTGTACCTGCACGGGCGCTTCGGCATGAGTGCGCGACAGACGGGGATGACGCTGTTGCCGTTTGCACTGAGCCTGTCGCTCGGCAACCTGTTGTCGGGCAAGCTGCATGGCCGCGTTCGCCCGGTCGGGCTGATGGCAAGCGGCCTCGGGATGGCGGCGCTGGCCATTCCGGCGATCGCCGTCGCGCTCACGCTGCGTGCGCCGTGGCCGGTGGTGTGGGCGGCCATGATCGCCTTCGGCACCGGGACCGCGTTGTCGGTGGCGCCGATGATCGCAACCGTGCTCGAACAGGTGCCCGCGGAGGCGGCGGGCGTCGCATCCGGGTTCCTCAATGCGGCGAGGCAGGCCGGCAGCCTGTTCGGCGTGGCCATCGCCGGCGCGGCGACGATCCTGTTGCCGGACCTGAGCGACGCGCTGTGGGCGGTCGCGGCGGTCGGATGCATCGCCTATGCGACGGCTGCCCTGGCCGCACGGACGGCCGGCATGGCGAAAGGCGCGTGACTGGACGCGACACGGAATGTGGAGGACCATTTCACCGACCAGTCGCGGAAGCGCGCATGCGCTGGCCGCACGTTTGTGCTGAAACGAATCCTGCCGCACTCCGTCGAGCGAAACATCATGGAACCCGATCAAGAGACTGCCGAGCCGATCCTGCTGCGCGACGCGCGCGACGGCGTCGTCACGCTGCGGCTGAATCGCCCGCAGCAGTTCAATGCATTGTCCGAGGCGATGCTGGCGAGCCTGCACGATGCGTTCGATACGCTGGCGGCCGATCCGCACGTGCGCTGCGTCGTGCTGGCCGCCGAGGGCAAGGCGTTCTGCGCGGGCCACGACCTGCGGCAGATGCGCAGCAAGCCCGAACTCGACTACTACCGCACGTTGTTTGCGCAGTGCAGCCGCGTGATGCTCGCGATGCGCGCGTTGCCGGTGCCGGTGATCGCGCGCGTGCACGGCATCGCGACGGCGGCCGGCTGCCAGCTCGTCGCCGCGTGCGATCTCGCGATCGCGGCCGATACCGCGCGCTTCGCGGTGTCGGGCATCAACGTCGGGCTGTTCTGCTCGACGCCGGCCGTTGCGTTGAGCCGCAACGTCGCGGCGAAGCGTGCGTTCGACATGCTCGTGACCGGGCGCTTCGTCGATGCGGCGACGGCCGCCGCATGGGGGCTCGTCAACGAGGCCGTGCCCGAGGACGCGCTCGATGCGGCCGTCGCGCGCAAGGTCGCGGAGATCGTCGCGAAGAGCCCGGCCGCGGTGCGGGTCGGCAAGCAGATGTTCTATCGTCAGCGCGAGTTGCCGCTCGACGATGCGTATGCGTATGCAGGCGACGTGATGGCGCGCAACATGATGGAAGAGGATGCGGGCGAGGGGATCGACGCGTTCCTCGACAAGCGGAAGCCGACGTGGCGTTCGTGATGCGTCGACGCACGCGGGCAGCGCGGGCTTCGTCAGTCGCGTCACGCAGTTTCGCCGGCTCGCGATTCCGGTTCGCCGGAAAGCAAACGGGCCACCCGAGGCGGCCCGCAAGCAAATAGCGCGGCAGGTGCGGCGACGCGACGGCGCGCCGCCTCATCGACCGCCGATCAGCGGCCGTAGCTTCCGGTCCGCAACGCCGGCTGCACGGTCGACGCACCGGGCGGCACGATCACGACCGGCACGCGGGGCGCGAGGGCGCACATCAGCTCGTAGCCGATCGTGCCGCTCGCTTCCGCGACGTCGTCCACCTTCACCTGGTCGCCCCACAGCTCGACGCTCGATCCGATGCCCGCGTTCGGGCACGGCGTCAGGTCGACGGTCAGCATGTCCATCGACACGCGGCCGACGACGCGCGTCATCACGCCGTCCACCACGATCGGCGTGCCGGTCGGCGCGTGGCGCGGATAGCCGTCCGCGTAGCCGCACGCGACGACGCCGATCCGCATCGGCTGGTCGGCCGTGAAGCGGCGGCCGTAGCCGACGGTTTCTGCCGGCGACAGCGTCTGCACGCCGATGAGCTTGCTCGTCAGCGTCATCGCGGCCATCAGCGGCGTGTCGGCGATATGGCGCGACGCACCCGTCGGCGACGCACCGTACAGGATCGTGCCGGGCCGCACCCAGTCGCGGTGCGCGCGCGGGTGCCACAGCACGGCTGCGGAATTCGACACCGAGCGCTCGCCCGGAATCCCGGCCGTGGTCGCGTCGAACTGGTCGAGCTGCCAGTCGACTTCGCCTTCGTCGGCGTTCGCGAAATGCATCATCAGCGTGATCTTGCCGATCGACGGGGCGCTCGCCGCACGCTCCCACGCAGCACGGAAAACGTCGGGCCGATAGCCGAGCCGGTTCATCCCGGAGTTCATCTTGAGCTGGATGTCGATCGGCTGTTGCGGCTTCGCGGCGATCAGCAGGTCGAGCTGCTCGTCGCAGTGCACGCTGACTGTCAGCCGGTAGCGATCGGCCAGTTCGACGTCGGCCGGCTCGAAAATCCCTTCGAGCAGCAGCACGGGCTTGTCCCAGCCGAGTTCGCGCACGCGCACGGCTTCGTCGAGATCGAGCAGCCCGATGCCGTCGGCGGCCGCGAGGCCCGGGTAGATCCGATCGATGCCATGGCCGTACGCGTTGGCCTTGATCACGGCCCAGACGCGCGATGGCGCGACGGTGCGGCGGATGAAATCGAGGTTGTGACGGATGGCGTCGGGGCGGATATGGGCGACGATGGGACGGGGCATGGGATGGCTCGGGTCGGATGTCGTTCGGTGCGCGGCCGCGCGGATTGAAACGGCGGCCTGGCGCGATAGTGCGCCAAGCCAGTGTTGAACGCTATCTTATTGGTGTTCGACCAGTTTTAATTAACGTATTTGTAGGCGATTTGGTCGAAATTTGGGTGATGACGTGAGTCGATCACGATCACCCGGGGCCCGTGCGGCCGAGTCTCCCGTCTAGAAAACCGGTGCGCGAACCGCGTGGCGCAATGCTAAGCTCTCGGCGATCTTGTCATTGATCAATGTAATCATAACGGAGGAGACTTTGATGACGACATCCCAGCTGTGCCTGTTCATCGTGGCGCTGTTGCCGTTCCCGATGACGTTTCTTGCCAAGGCCCGCAAGGGTTACGACAACAGTGCGCCGCGCGATTACCTGGCGAAGCTCGACGGCTGGCGCGCCCGCGCGCAGGCCGCGCATCAGAATTCGTGGGAAGCGCTTGCGCTGTTCACGGCTGCGCTGGTGGTGGCGTGGCACAACGGCGCGAACGTTCATCGCGTCGACCAGCTCGCGATGGCGTTCGTCGCGATCCGCATCGTCTATGCGCTGATGTACCTGCTGAACTGGGCGTCGCTGCGTTCGCTCGTGTGGTTTGGCGGGATGGCGTGCGTCGTCGCGCTGTTCTTCGCCACGCCGTAAGCGGTGGGTCGGGGCAGGCGAGACCGGCTTCCCGCGCGGGCCGCTCGCCCGTCAGGCGCCGCCCGCGCCCCGCGCGTGACTGTCGTTGGATGCGGGCGCAACCATCTTCGCGACGAACGGCGGCGCCTCCGCTTCGCTGCGCAGGAATGCGACCAGCGGGTCGAGCAGCCGGTGCCGCGTCGACGGATGGCGGCGCAGCACGAAGCACCACGACGCATCGCGTGCAAGCCCCGGCACCAGCGGCACCAGACGCCCGCTGCGCAGTTCGGGCTCGATCAGCGGTACGCGGCCGAGCGCAATGCCCGCGCCGCCGACCGCCGCGCCGATCACCTGGCTGAAACTGCTGTAACGGACGATCTTCGTCTCGAAGTCGCCCGGCAGGCCGAATTCCGATGCCCAGTTGCGCCAGTCGATCTCGGGGCTGTCCTCGTGCATCTCCTGCAGCAGCCGCGAGCGGCACACATGCCCCGACGCGTACGGAAACAGTTCGGGGCTGCAGACCGGAAACACGGTTTCCCGCAGCAGCACGTCGTCGTCGGCCCGCAGCCGGTGCGCCGGCACGTGCACGATCGCCAGATCGACGCCGCTGCGCGCGAAATCCGGCGCTTCGTCGAGCACGACGGCATGCAGCGGCGTGTCGGGATGGAGCGACGAGAATTCCGCCAGACGGCGTGCGAGCCACATCGACGAAAACGGCGCGTTGGCGGACACGGTGAGCCGTTGCGCGGTGCCGCGAATTTCGGCGCAGGCGTCGGTGAGGCGCGACAGCGCATCGCTGACGGCCGGCAGCAGGCGTGCCCCGGCAGGCGTGAGGCTGATGCCGCCGAGCCCCGTGCTGCGTTCGAGCAGCCGCGCACCCAGCGATTCCTCGAGCGAGCGGATCTGGTGGCTGACCGCGCTGGTCGACACGTTCAGCTCGAGCGCCGCGCGCGCGAACCCGCCGAGGCGGACGGCCGCCTCGAAAGCACGCAGCGCGCTGAGGGGAGGAAGGTGCGACATGCCGGGTATTGTAGTTGACTCAACACCCGTTGAAAAATCATCTTTTGCCGCGCGCAAGCGGCGCGGGTAGCCTCGATCCGGTCAAGAAAAACGCAACGAAACACCGACTGGAGGCTGCATGTATTTCGACCGGCGACTATGGGCAATGATGACGGGACTGCGCTGGCGGGTGGCGGCGGCCGTCGCGCTCGGGCTCCTCGCGATGGGTGTCGGCATCCTCCGCTTCGTCTTTCTCGGGCGCGTGCTGGCGCTGGTTTTTTCCGGCGCGCCGGTACGCGGCATCGGCGAAGCCGTCGCCGCCACGGCGGCCTGCGTGCTGCTGCGCGCATGGCTCGACCATCGCCGCACGCTGCTCGCGCAACACACGGCCGGGCGGGTGCAGGCCACGCTGCGCGCGCGGCTGTTCGACCGGATCGCGGCGCTCGGCCCCGCATGGTTCAGCGGCGAACGCACGGGCGGCGTGATGCTGGCCGTCGTCGACGGCGTCGAGCAGCTGCAGACCTTCTTCGGCACCTACCTGCCGCAGCTCGTGATCGCCGCGTGCGCGCCGGTGATGATCTTCGCGGTGCTCGCATGGTGGGACGTGCCGACAGCCGCGGTCCTGCTGGTCGCCGCGCTCGTCACGCTTGCGCTGCCGCAACTCGTGCATCGTGCCGACAAGCGCGCGGCGCTCGCCCGCTCGAAGGCCTTCAAGGCGTTCGGCGAGGAGTTTCTCGACGCGGTGCAGGGCCTGCCGACGCTGAAGGCGTTCGGGCAGAGCACCGCGTTCGGCGCGAAGCTGGCCGCGAAGGCGCGCGCGCTGTCCGACAGCACGTTCTGGGTGCTCGCGCTCGGCCTGCTGACGCGCCTCTTCACGGATCTCGGCACCGGCCTCGGCGCGGCCGCGGCGATCGCGGTGGGCGCGTGGCGGGTCCGGCATGGCGACATGAGTCTTGAAGCGCTGCTGATCGTGCTGATGGCCGGCAGCGAAATCTTCCGGCCGCTGCGCGACCTGCGCGCGGTGCTGCACCAGGGGATGATCGGCCAGTCGGCGGCGACCGCGATCCATGCGTTGCTCGACGCGGGCAGCCATGCACCTTCCATCGAAGTGCCGCGCGTGACGGGCCTGCGCCCGGAGATCGCGTTCGACGGCGTCAGCTTCGCGTATCCGGGGCGTCGTGCGGATGCACATGCGGCGTTGAGCTTCACGGTTCGCGAAGGTGAAACGGTCGCGATCGTCGGGCCGAGCGGCGCAGGCAAATCCACGATCGTGCGGCTGTTGCTGCGCCAGCACGATGCGCAGGGCGGTGCGGTGCGCATCGGCGGCCACGACGTGCGCGCGCTCGATGCCGACCAGGTGCGCGAAATGATCGCGGTCGTCGCGCAGGATGCGACGCTGTTCGACGGCAGCGTCGCCGACAACCTGCGGCTTGGCCGCCCCGATGCGAGCGACGCGGACATGATCGCGGCCGCGCGCGCCGCCAACGCGCACGATTTCATCTCGGCGCTGCCCGAAG
Organism: Burkholderia pulmonis; assembly: GCF_984667975.1. Taxonomy (NCBI): domain Bacteria; kingdom Pseudomonadati; phylum Pseudomonadota; class Betaproteobacteria; order Burkholderiales; family Burkholderiaceae; genus Burkholderia; species Burkholderia pulmonis. The sequence goes on along the minus strand of NZ_OZ480187.1, from coordinate 2,056,255 downwards.
GCTATGCGACGCGCATCGGCGAACGCGGGCTCATGCTGTCGGGCGGCCAGCGCCAGCGCATCGCGATTGCCCGCGCGCTGCTGCGCGATGCGCCGATCCTGCTGCTCGACGAGGCGCTGTCGTCGGTCGATGCGGAAAACGAAGCGCTGATCCAGCAGGCGCTCGACCGGCTCACGCGCGGGCGGACGACGCTCGTGCTCGCGCACCGGCTGTCCAGCGTGATCGGCGCCGACCGCATCCTGGTGCTCGACCAGGGGCAGGTCGTCGACGAAGGCACGCACGCGGCGCTGATCGCGCGCGACGGCCCGTATCGCCGGCTGATGGGGCCGCAACTGGAAGCAGTCGCCGAAACCGTCGGCACGGCGGCGACGGCCGGCGTAACCGCGCGCGCGTCGTCAGGCCCGCAGGTGCGGCCGCTGAACGACGATGCGGCGACGATCGGCTGGCCGGAAACGTTGCAGACGCTGCTGCGCTTCGTGCAGCCGTGGAAGGGCAAGGTCGCGCTGACCGTGCTGTTCGGGATCGGCCGCGTGCTCGCGTTCATCGGCGTCGGCGTGATCGGCGCGCTGGTGGTCGGCGCGGTGTCGTCTGGCCGCGTGAGCCCCGCGCTCGTCGTCGCGTTGCTCGTGATCGCGCCGGTGGCGGCCGTGCTGCACTGGCTCGAATCGTGGCTCGCGCACGACATGGCGTACCGGCTGCTCGCGGAAATGCGCATCGCGCTGTTCGCGACGCTCGAACGCCTCGCGCCGGCCGGGCTGCTGCGCCGCCGTTCCGGCGATCTCGTGTCGCTCGCGACGCAGGACGTCGAGACCGTCGAATATTTCTACGCGCACACGCTGGCGCCGGCGTTCGTCGCGGTGCTCGTGCCGGCTGGCGTGCTGGTGTTGCTGGCGTCGATCGCATGGCCGCTCGCGCTCGTGCTGCTGCCGTTCCTGATGTGGGCGGGGCTTGCGCCGGTGCTCGCGCGGCGCGACGTCGACCGGCTCGGCACCGGCGCGCGCGAAGCGCTCGGCCAGCTCGGCGCGCACCTGACCGAGACGATCCAGGGGCTCGCGGAGCTGACCGCGTTCCAGGCGATCGTGCGCCGGCGGGAAGCGTTCGTGGCCGAGGTCGATGCGTACCGCAAGCAGCGCGCGAAGCTGCTCGACGACCTGTCGGCGCAAAGCGCCGCACTGGAAGTCGCAAGCGGGCTCGGCGGGTTGGCCGTCGCGGCGCTCGGCGCGCTGCTGTGCGCCCACGGCTGGTTCCCGCGCGAGTCGTTGCCGCTGCTGGTGCTGGTAGCGGTGGCCGCATTCATGCCGGTCGCCGAAATCGGCCAGGTCGCGCGCCAGCTCGCCGACACGATCGCGTCGACCCGCCGCCTGCGCGCGCTGGAGAAGGAGCCGGTGCCGGTGACGGATGGCGCGCAGCCGATGCCCGGCAATCCGGCCGTGCGTTTCGAGGCGGCGTCGTTCACGTATCCGGGCCGCAGCGTGCCCGCGATCGACCGCGTGAGTTTCGAGGTGCCACCCGGCAGCACGGTCGCGCTGGTGGGCGCATCGGGCGCCGGCAAGTCGACGGTCGCGAGCCTGCTGCTGCGCTTCTGGGATCCGCAACAGGGCCGCGTGACGCTCGGCGGCGTCGACCTGCGCGACCTGCGGCTCGACGATCTGCGGCAGCACATCGCGCTCGTTGCGCAGGATACCTACCTGTTCAACGACACGCTCGAAGCGAACATCCGGCTCGCGGCGAACGATGCGTCCGACGCGGACGTGCGGCGCGCGATCGACCATGCGGCGCTCGGCGATTTTGTCGCGCGGCTGCCGGACGGGCTCGCGACGCGCGTCGGCGAGCGCGGCGTGCAGTTGTCGGGCGGCCAGCGCCAGCGCGTGGCCATCGCGCGTGCGTTCCTGAAGGATGCGCCGGTGCTGATCCTCGACGAGGCGACGTCGCATCTGGACACGATCAGCGAGCAGCAGATCCGCGCGGCGCTGGAGGACCTGATGACGCAACGCACGTCGATCATCATCGCGCACCGGCTGTCGACCGTGCGCAACGCCGACCTGATCCTCGTGATCGAGCAGGGCGGCGTGATCGAAGCGGGCAGCCATGCGGACCTGATGGCGCGGCAGGGCGCGTATGCGCGACTCGTGTCGCATCAGGCGAGCGGGGTGGCGGCGTGATCGACGCCGCACCGGCGCGTCGCCGGGCGACGCTGGCGAACGCATTCCGCAACCTTCGCTGAATCGCGCCGACGGTTGACAGGACGCGCGTTGTTGAACCGCTGGCCGTCCGCGCGAACGAACGAGCGGGCGGCGCATGGCGCGTCGCCTTCCTTTTGCAGCTGGGGCATGCCGCCAGCCGCCACGATCCTTTCCGCACGCTCCCGCCTTTCGCGTACCCGCGAGTCGTGCGCCGGTCTGCATACCTTGGCGGACCATTCTCCCGTCTTCCCCTTTCCTCCGATCAATCCGCCCCACACGGCCCGGGTTTGTCTCGATGCATTTACCCGTTGCGGACTTTTTTGTTGTCGTAGTATCGCCATTGACAACACTTGTTGCACTAAGGTCTAATTCGACATCGCATGTTGCGGTGCGGCTTGATGTCGTCGTTACCGCCGGCCGGCTGGCCGGTCACATCGCTCAATCATGCGGAGAGAAACCATGAGTCGCCGTTCCTTCCTGAAAGCCGTCGCGGTTGCCGCCGCGCTCGGTGCCGGCATCGCGCACGCGGATACCACGACGCTCGTCGTCGGGACCGACACGTCGTTCATGCCGTTCGAGTTCAAGCAGGGCGACAAGTACGTCGGCTTCGATCTCGACCTGTGGGCCGAGATCGCGAAGGACCAGGGCTGGAAATACACGATCCAGCCGATGGATTTCGCGGGCCTGATCCCGGCGCTGCAGACGCAGAACATCGACGTCGCGCTGTCGGGGATGACGATCAGGGAGGAGCGCAAGAAGGCGATCGACTTCTCCGCGCCGTATTACGACAGCGGCCTTGCGGCGATGGTGCAGACCGGCAACACGTCGATCAAGTCGATCGACGACCTGAACGGCAAGGTGATCGCCGCGAAGACGGGCACGGCGACGATCGACTGGATCAAGGCGCACCTGAAGCCGAAGGAGATCCGCCAGTTCCCGAACATCGACCAGGCCTACCTCGCGCTCGAAGCCGGCCGTGTCGACGCGGCGATGCACGACACGCCGAACGTGCTGTTCTTCGTGAACAACGAAGGCAAGGGCAAGGTGAAGGTCGCGGGCCAGCCGGTCAGTGGCGACAAGTACGGGATCGGCTTCCCGAAGGGCAGCCCGCTCGTGCCGAAGGTCAACGCGTCGCTCGTGAAGATCAAGGCAGACGGCCGCTACGCGCAGATCTACAGGAAGTGGTTCGGCGCCGAGCCGCCGAAGATGTAAGCGCGACGGTGCACCATGGCGCGGCCGGGCGGTCGCGCCGGTCTTGATTCGAACGGGGAGCGACAAGTGAATTTCGATTGGTCGGCGATCTGGGCGGCGTTGCCGGACCTGATGGACGGGGTCCGGTTGACGGTGTTCATCGCATTTTTCGGGCTGGTGGGCGGCTTCATCGTCGGGATGGTCGCGGGGATGTTCCGCGCATACGGACCGAAGGCGATGAACGTGCTCGCACAGGTCTATATTGAACTGATCCGCGGCACGCCGATCGTCGTGCAGGTGATGTTCCTGTACTTTGCGTTGCCGCTGCTCGCCCATATCCGCATCGACGGCCTGACGGCCGCGATCATCGCGATCACGGTGAATTCCGGCGCGTATCTCGCGGAAGTGGTGCGCGGCGCGCTGCTGTCGATCCCGAAGGGGCTGACGGAAGCGGGGCTCGCAATGGGCTTGTCGATGCCGCGCGTGCTGCTCAAGGTGGTCGGGCCGCTCGCGTTCCGGCGGTTGATTCCGCCGCTCGGCAACCAGTGCATCGTGAGCCTCAAGGACACGTCGCTGTTCATCGTGATCGGCGTCGGCGAGCTGACGCGCAAGGGGCAGGAAATCATCGCGGGCAATTTCCAGGCGGTCGAGATCTGGACGGCGGTGGCGGTCATCTATCTGTTGCTGACCGGCGCCATGACGTTGACGCTGCGGCTCGTCGAGAAGAGGATGCGGATTTTATGAGCATGATCGAATTCCAGAACGTGTCGAAGAGCTTCGGCCACGTACCGGTGCTGAAGCACATCGACCTGAAGATCGACGCGGGCGAGGTGGTCGTCGTGATCGGCCCGTCCGGGTCGGGCAAGTCGACGATGCTGCGCTGTATCAACGCGCTCGAGAAAATCACCGGCGGCGAGTTGCTCGTCGACGGCCAGAGCGTGCGCGGCAACGCGACGACGATCCGCAACATCCGGCTCGAAGCAGGGATGGTGTTCCAGCAGTTCAACCTGTTTCCGCAAATGACCGCGCTCGAGAACGTGATGTTCGGGCCGATCCAGGTGCGTGGCGCATCGCGCGCCGACGCGCGCGACCAGGCGATGGCGCTGCTCGACAAGGTCGGCCTCGAATCGCGCGCGAATCATTACCCGTCGGAGCTGTCGGGCGGCCAGCAGCAGCGCGTCGCGATCGCACGTGCGCTCGCGATCAAGCCGCGGCTGATGCTGTTCGACGAGCCGACGTCGGCGCTCGATCCGGAATTGCGCCACGAAGTGCTGAAAGTGATGCAGGATCTCGCGACCGAGGGGATGACGATGATCGTCGTCACGCACGAGATCGGCTTCGCGAAGCGGGTCGGCACGCGGTTGCTGTTCATGGATCAGGGCGGCATTGCAGAGGACGGCCATCCGGTCGACCTGATCGACCGGCCGCCGACACCGCGCCTGAAGGAATTCCTGAAACACGTGTCCTGAACGAAACCGAAATCGCCGACATGCCGCTTTCCCTTTCCCCCGTCATCGCCGGCGCGCCGTTCGACATCGGCGTGCGCCTCGGCGAGCTTGCCCGCCCCGTGTTCGACGCGTACATGCAGCAGAGCAGCGCGTGGCAGGCCGTCCGCCGCTGGCGCGGCCATCCGTTCGTCGATGCGTTGCGGCAGGCCGCGCTGGCCGCGTACCCCGAGCTCGTCGCGGAACTGGACGGGATCGCGGCGGGCATCGGCTGGCCGGCCGAGGACATCTTCCTGTGGAACTGCCGCGGCGAGCTGATCCACAACGCGCCGGACGGCTGCACGACGCTGGCCGCGCGCGACGCCGGCGGCACACGCTGGATCGCGCACAACGAGGACGGCGATCCGTACCTGCGCGAGCGCTGCCTGCTCGTCGACGTGCAGCCGGCGGGCAAGCCGGGCTTCATCAGTTTCTATTACCCCGGCTCGCTGCCGGGCCATACGTTTGCCGCGAACCGCGCGGGCATCGCGCAGGCGATCAACAACCTGCGGATCCGCACGCCGGCGCCGGGCGTGCCGCGCATGATCCTCGCGCGCGCCGTGCTCGATGCGACGTCGCTCGACGCAGCGGCCGACGTGCTGCGCGGGTATGCGCGCGCGAGCGGGTTTCATCACACGCTTGGCGCGACCGGCGATGCACGCTTGCTGAGCATCGAAGCGAGCGTCGCGCGCTGTTCGGTCATCGATGTCGCGCGGCTTTCGGGCCATGCGAACCATCTCGTGCATCCCGGTTGCGATGCGCAAGCGCAGATCGTCACGCAATCGTCGGCCGACCGCCAGCGCCGCGTCGACGCGCTGACACCCGGCATCGACACGATCGACGAAGCCGCGCTGCTGCGCGTGCTCGGCGATCGCGCGCCGGAAGGGCTGCCGATCTACCGCGACGATCCGGCCGACCCCGACGACGAGAACACGCTGGCAACCGCCGTGTTCGCGATCGGCGCGGCATCGATCGATTTCACCGTTCACCAACACGGCACGCAGCGTTTCGCGACGCGCATCGTGCCGTCCGGACGCGCGCTCCGCGCATCCTGATCCATGAGGCAACGCATGACGACCGTTTTCCATCGCGCCCCGCGCGCCACCTTGCCCGTTGCCGTCGCAGGCGACGGCATCGAGATCATCGACTCGACCGGCAAACGCTATATCGACGCCTGCGGCGGCGCGGCCGTGTCGTGTCTCGGCCACAGCAACCAGCGCGTGATCGACGCGATCAAGCGGCAGGCGCAGCAGCTGGCCTATGCGCATACGTCGTTCTTCACGACCGCCGTGGCCGAGGAACTGGCCGACCGGCTCGTCGATGGCGCACCTGCCGGCCTCGACCACGTGTATTTCGTGTCAGGCGGCTCCGAAGCGGTCGAGGCTGCACTGAAGCTCGCGCGCCAGTATTTCGTCGAGAAGGGCGAGCCGCAGCGCCGGCATTTCATCGCGCGGCGCCAGAGCTATCACGGCAACACGCTCGGCGCGCTCGCGATCGGCGGCAACGCATGGCGGCGCGAGCCGTTCCTGCCGCTGCTGATCGAAGCGCACCACGTGAGCCCGTGCTACGCGTACCGCGACCAGCGGGCGGGCGAAACCGACGAAGCGTATGCGCAGCGTCTGGCGGACGAGCTCGAGCAGAAGATCGTCGAGCTCGGCGCGGAAAACGTCGCGGCGTTCGTCGCGGAGACGGTCGTGGGCGCAACGGCCGGCGCGGTGCCGCCGGTGCGCACGTACCTGAAGAAGATTCGCGCGGTGTGCGACAAGTACGGCGTGCTGCTGATCCTCGACGAGATCATGTCGGGCATGGGGCGCACGGGCTATCTGTACGCATGCGACGAAGACGGCATTGCGCCCGACCTGTTGACGATCGCGAAAGGGCTCGGCGCGGGCTACCAGCCGATCGGCGCGACGCTCGTCAGCGATCGCATCTACCGGACGATCGTCGACGGCTCGGGCTTCTTCCAGCACGGCCACACGTACCTCGGACACGCGACCGCATGTGCGGCTGCACTCGAAGTGCAGCGCGTGATCGCCGAAGAGAAGCTGCTCGACAACGTGAAGGCACGCGGCGAGCAGTTGCGCGCGTCGTTGCGCGAGCAACTCGGCGCACATCCTCACGTCGGCGACGTGCGTGGCCGCGGGCTGTTCGTCGGCGTCGAGCTCGTGCGCGACCGCGACACCAAGGCGACCTTCGATCCCGCGCTGAAGCTGCATGCCGCGGTCAAGCGCGAGGCGATGCAGCGCGGGCTGATGGTGTATCCGATGGGCGGGACGATCGACGGCATTCACGGCGATCACATCCTGGTTGCGCCGCCGTTCATCAGTACCGCGCAACAGATCGAGACGATCGTCGAGCGGCTGTCGGGTGCAATCGGCGCGGCGCTCGCGTCGGCCGGCGCGTGACGCTCCATTCGTCGAAACCTTGTCCGGACATCGCCATGACAAACAGATTGCCTCCGTTCGATCCCGCATCGGCCACCGATGAACAGAAAGCCGTGCTGGCCGACATTCTCAGCGGCCCGCGCGGCAACCTGAACGGGCCGTTTCTCGGCTGGATCGCGAGCCCCGAGCTCGCCCAGCACGCGCAGAAGCTCGGCGCGTTCTGCCGCTATCGCACGGGCCTGCCGCTGCGGCTGTCGGAGCTCGCGATTCTCGTGACGGCCGCGCGCTGGCGCTCGCAGGCCGAGTGGCACATCCATCATCCGATTGCACTCGACGCGGGCGTGCCGGCCGCGACGGCCGACGCGATCCGGCTTGGTGTCGCGCCCGTATTCGAATCGGACGACGATGCGCTGATCCATGCGTTCGCGAGCGAGCTGTACGATACGCGGCGCGTCAGCGATGCGACGTTCTCACGAGCGCAGGCGCGCTTCGGCCACGAAACCGTCGTGAACCTCGTTGCATTGCTCGGCTATTACGCGCTTGTTGCAATGACGCTTAACACGTTCGGCATGCGCGCGGACGGCCAAACCGAATTGCCGTTTCCGGAGTGATGGCCGTGCGTTGATCGTGCCGGAGCAGGGCCGGCAAACCGTCTGACGAACGGGCCGCCGACGTGCCGCCGGCATCAATGCAACCAAATGTATTCATGCGGGATCAATGGCAGACGGCCGCGTATGATGGCTTGTTCACGTCGACATGACTGGTGAGCAAGCATGACGAGTACCCGCAAGACCTTGATGATCGCCGGTGGGCTCCTGGTAGCCGCAGCCGGCACTGGCTACGTGATGCTCCTGCGCGCGGACCACCGTGCGATCGAAGACGCCGGCATCGGCGATTCGGCCGCGCCGGTTGCCGTGGCGCCCGTGAGCAACGATCACGCAGTGCAGGGCACCATTGCGCCGCCGGCACCCGCCGCCGCGGCGCCACAGCAACAGGCCGCTGTTCCGCCCCCTCCACCCGCACCGGCGCGCGTCAGCGCCGCGCCGCCTTCTGCCCCGGCTGTACCGGTGGTCAGTGACAAAGCACAACCGGTGACGAAGCCGAGTGCGCCGCCACCGAAGGTGAATGTCGTGACGGTCGATGCGCAGGATTCGACCCCGCCGGCCCCGGCGCCTGTCGCCCAGAATGCTCAGCCGGCCGCGCCCGCGCAGGTCACGCAACGTGCACCGCGCAAGCGCGACGGCCTCGAACGCCACGCGGCCGCAGCGCCGGCCGCGACGAGATCCGAAACGCCGGAGACGGCCGCGCTCGTCAGGCAATCGGCGAAGCTCGACCCGTCGTTGCCGCCGCCGCCGATGTCGTCGATGTCGGCAAGCGCCGGTTCGTACCGGCCGGGGAGTTCGTCGTCCGGTGCGAATCCGGTGGCGGCCGCGATGACCGAGCAACTCGTTCGGGAGTCGAGCAATTTCAGGTCGACGACGCCTGCGTCGGCCAACGGCGGCCCGACCGCGACCAAGTAGTCGCGATCGCCTTCGGAATAAAAAGGACCCCGCACGCCGACCAAAGCATGCGGGGCCAAGAGAGACGAACTTGTTGTGCGGGCGTCTGACGTGCGTCAGGCGGCGACTGCTTCCTCGGCTTGCGGCTGCGCAACGGCCACCGGCGCCACGTCCTGCCGGATCAGGTGGTCGAACGCGCCGAGCGATGCCTTCGCGCCTTCACCCACTGCGATCACGATCTGCTTGAACGGCACCGTCGTCACGTCGCCGGCCGCGAACACGCCCGGCACCGACGTCGCACCGCGCGCATCGACGACGATCTCGCCGTGCTTCGACAGTTCGACCGTGCCTTTCAGCCATTCGGTGTTCGGCACGAGGCCGATCTGCACGAACACGCCTTCGAGATCGATGCGCTGCGTGTCGCCCGAGCGCAGATCCTTGTAGACGAGCCCGTTCAGCTTGCTGCCGTCGCCGGTCAGTTCGGTCGTTTGCGCCTGCGTGACGATCGTCACGTTCGGCAGGCTGCGCAGCTTGCGCTGCAGCACTTCGTCCGCACGCAGTTGCGCGCCGTATTCGATCAGCGTGACGGCCTTCACGATGCCGGCGAGGTCGATCGCGGCCTCGACGCCCGAGTTGCCGCCGCCGACCACCGCGACGCGCTTGCCCTTGAACAGCGGGCCGTCGCAGTGCGGGCAGTACGCGACACCGCGGTTGCGGTATTCGCGCTCGCCCGGCACGTTGATTTCGCGCCAGCGTGCGCCGGTCGCGAGGATGATCGTCTTCGCCTTCAGCACCGCGCCGTTCGCCAGGCGGATCTGGTGCACGGCGCCCGGAATCAGCGCGTCGGCGCGCTGCACGTCCATGATGTCGACGTCGTATTGCTTCACGTGCTGCTCGAGCGCGGTTGCAAACTTCGGCCCTTCGGTTTCCTGCACCGACACGAAGTTTTCGATCGCCATCGTGTCGAGCACCTGGCCGCCGAAACGCTCGGCGACGACGCCCGTCGCAATGCCCTTGCGTGCCGAGTAGATCGCCGCGGCTGCGCCCGCCGGGCCGCCGCCGACGATCAGCGTGTCGAACACCGGCTTGTTTTCGAGCGACTTCGCGGCGCGTTCGCCGGCGCCCGTATCGAGCTTCGCGAGGATTTCCTTGACGCTGCTGCGGCCCTGACCGAACGAGGCGCCGTTCAGGAACATCGTCGGCACGGCCATGATCTGGCGCGACTCGACTTCATCCTGGAACAGCGCGCCGTCGATCGCGACGTGGCGGATGCGCGGGTTGATCAGCGACATCACGTTCAGCGCCTGCACGACTTCCGGGCAGTTCTGGCACGACAGCGAGAAAAACGTTTCGAATGCATAGTCGCCGTCGAGCGCGCGGATCTGCTCGATGACTTCGTCGTCGAGCTTGATCGGGTGGCCGCCCGTCTGCAGCAGTGCAAGCACGAGCGACGTGAATTCATGGCCCATCGGAATGCCGGCGAAGCGGATGCCGGCCGGCTTGCCGGGCTCGCCGATCGAGAACGACGGCTTGCGCTCGGCGTCGTCGCGGCGTTCGGTTACGGTCACGCGATCCGTCAGCGATGCAATCTCGTTCAGCAGCGCCAGCAGTTCCTGCGATTTCGCGCCGTCGTCGAGCGAGGCGACGAGTTCGATCGGGCGCGTGATTTTTTCGAGGTACGCTTTGAGTTGATTCTTGAGATTGGCGTCGAGCATGGCGTTTCGGATTCCGTATTGATTATGCTGGTCGGGCACGTCGTGCCGGAGGAGGGGGCGGGCCGCGCTGCGGCGGCCCGCCGTCACGCACCTCGTGCGAGGCGCGTGCAGCGATCGTCAGATCTTGCCGATCAGGTCGAGCGACGGGGTCAGCGTTTCCGCACCCGGCGTCCACTTGGCCGGGCACACTTCACCCGGGTGCGCCGCGATGTATTGCGCTGCCTGGACCTTGCGCAGCAGCTCGCCTGCGTCGCGGCCGATGCCGTTGTCGTGGATTTCGCACAGCTTGATCTCGCCTTCCGGGTTGATCACGAACGTGCCGCGCAGGGCCATCCCTTCTTCTTCGATCAGCACGTCGAAGTTGCGCGACAGCGTGAGCGTCGGGTCGCCGATCATCGGGTACTTGATCTTGCCGATCGTGTCCGACGTGTCGTGCCATGCCTTGTGCGTGAAGTGCGTATCGGTCGACACGCCGTAGATTTCGACACCCAGCTTCTGGAATTCCGCGTAACGGTCGGCGAGGTCGCCCAGCTCGGTCGGGCAGACGAACGTGAAGTCGGCCGGGTAGAACACGACGACGGACCACTTGCCCTTGAAGCTCTCTTCCGAGACGGGCACGAAATCGCCGTTGTGGTATGCGGTTGCCTTGAACGGCTTGACTTGGGTGTTGATGATCGGCATCTGGAGAATTCCTTTTCGTCAGTGGTGAGTGGAGTGTTGCCAGTATCCGGGTTCACCCTGAGTTTGGGAAATTGCTTGTTTCAATCCGGGGCATCGGGATTTTCTATCTGCTTCCGGCCCTTGATTGGGTGGGGCTGGCGAGAGGGGCTTGCGAAGTGTTGGGTGGGTAGCCGATGAATGCGGGTGAGAGTGGGGCCGTTTGGCGCGATGTGCCGGCGCGCATGGCTGGCATATCTAGGGCGCAGGATGGTCGTCTTGCGCGTTCATGTCGGGTGTGGCGGGAGGGTCAGCTTCGCCGCATGCAACCGCTCATACTCAGAGCTGGTAGGGCACGCGAACGCCGGGTTCGGTGGCAGGAAAATCCTTCGTGTTGCGCGACACGAGCAGCAGCCCGTTCACTTGTGCCGATGCCCAGACGATTGCGTCGGGCAGGCGTATGCGCCGTTCCTGGCGGATTGTTACGGCACGATTCGCAACCGAGCTGTCGAGTGCGATGACATCGAACGACGAGAGCCATGCGCGGATGGGGGCCTCGTCCTGTGCGGACGTGCCGACCAGGAGCTCCATCCACGAGATCGTGCTGATCGCTCGATAGTCGTAGCGGCCCAGCTCCACGCGAGCGGATTCCACGCCGCCCAGATAGTCGATCAGGATGTTGGTGTCGAAGAGAGCTTTTACCATTCCGAGCGCAGTTCTTCCTGGTAGGCGAGCCCGTCGACCTTGCGATCTTTCCAGAGACCGAAGACATCGTCGGCGAGCCGGTGCTTGTGCAGGGTAATGTAGGCATCGATCGCGTCGCGGATGATGGCGGCGCGGGGACGGTGTTGAGTCTCGACGATGACGGCCAACTCGTCGAGTTGGCCGTCCGGCAGATCGACCAGAATTCGGCCCATGACAGCCTCCGATATATGATATGTATATCATATATACTAGGCCGCCTATCCGCAAGGCGGTAGCTAGGGAGTCGGCGGGATGCCTCCCCCCCTCAAATCCCCGCCATCTTCCTCAACCACGCCGCCAGCCGCCGTGCCCCGTCCGGCATGTCGGCGTCCTCGCGCGTGCACAGGTAGTAATCGCGCCCGTCGTCGAGTGCGTGATCGAACAGCTTCACGAGCTCGCCGTTCGCCAGCTCGCGCTCGACCAGCGGCGCGCGCAGCAGCGCCGCGCCGAGATCCGCGCGCGCGGCGCTCAGCGTGAGCTGGCCATCCTCGAACATCGGCCCCACCGCGTGCGACACGTGCCGCACGCCGGCGCCCTGCAGCCAGTTGACCCACGTGCTGCGATCCTCGTCGTGCACGAGCGGCGCACGGGCGAGTTCGGCCGGCGTACGAAACGGCCCGTGGCGCTTCAGGAACGACGGGCTGCACATCGGCACCATCGCGCCCGGCAGCAGCCGCTCGCAGCGGTAGCCGGGCCAGTCGCCGGTGCCGAAACGGATCGACAGGTCCGACGCATCGCTTCGGTAGTTGCGGTGATGCGCGTACAGCACCGTCACGTCGACGTCCGTGTTGTCGGCCAGGAACGCGTGCAGCCGCGGGATGAACCAGCCGATACCGAGCAGCGGAATCAGGCTGACGGTGATCTGGCGCAGCGACGAACGGTCGCGCACGAAGCGCGTCGCGCTGCGCAGCACCGAGAACGCGGCGCTGATCGACCGGTAGTAGTCGCGCCCTTCATCGGTGAGCGCGAGCAGCCGGCCCTCGCGGACCGTCAGCGGCGTCTGGATGAACGCGTCGAGCAGTTGCAGCTGATGGCTGACCGCCGACGGCGTGATGTCGAGTTCGCCGGCCGCCGCGGTGACCGACCCGAGACGCGCAAACGCTTCGAACGCACGCACCGCGCGCAGCGGTGGATCGTGCGGCAATTGTTCGATATTTTTCATGTGTCGAATTTTATAGAAAAGTCAGGGAAAGCGACAACATTAAAATATCCAGTATTTACATGGATGTACGTTAATGTGTCGAGAACGGCATAAGCATCCAACAATTGGGTATTTGGGGTTTGCGTGCTGAATATTTAATATTTTTCATGTTTTGATTCGATTCACCGATCCCTCGCACATGAAAATCGCTTTTCTCCACGCCAGCCTCGCATGCTCGGCGGCCGCCCTGGTCGCCTCCGTTCCCGCGTTCGCGCAGTCCGCGCCGCAGACGATCCTGATCGGTCTCGCCGCGCCGCTCACCGGGCCGTCCGCGCGGATCGGCAAGGATCTGCAGAACGGCGCGCAACTCGCGATCGACGACGCGAACGCGAAGCATCCGACCATCGGCGGCAAGCCGGTCGTCTACAAGCTCGTCGCGGCCGACGACCAGTCGGATCCGCGCACGTCCGTCGCGGTCGCGCAGCAACTCGTCGACCGGCACGTGATCGGCGTCGTCGGTCACTGGAATACGGGCTGCAGCGTACCGGCGTCGCGCGTGTACCGCGATGCGGGCATCCCGCAGATCGCGCCGGCGTCCACCGGCCATCAATACACGCAGCAGGGCTACACGACGGCGTTCCGGATCATGGGGCACGACGATGCGGGCGGCAATTTCACGGGCGCGTATGCGGTGAAGACGCTGAAGGCGAAGCGCATCGCGGTGATCGACGATCGCACGTCGTTCGGCGCGGGGCTGGCCGAGCAGTTCATCAAGGGCGTGCAGGCGAACGGCGGCGCGATCGTCGATCGCCAGTACGTGAACGACAAGACGACCGACTTCAGCGGCGTGCTGACCGCGATCAAGGGCAAGCGCGCGGATCTCGTGTTCTTCGGCGGCCTCGATGCGCAGGCCGCGCCGATTTCGCGCCGGATGCGCCAGCTCGGCGTGAATGCGCCGCTGCTCGGCGCGGGCGGCTTCGTGAGTCAGACCTTCCTGTCGCTCGCGGGCAAGGACGGCGAAGGCGTGACGGCGCTCGAACCGGGCCTGCCGCTCGACCGGATGCCGGGCGGCAACGCATTCGACACGCAATACCGCGCCCGCTTCCATGCGCCGATCGAACTGCATGCGCCGTTCGCGTACGACGCGGCCGCCACGCTGATCGCGGCCGCGCAGAAGGCCGGCACGACGCAGCCGGCAAAGCTGGTCGCGGCGGTGCGCGCGATCGACCGGCCCGGCGTGACGGGGCGCATCGCGTTCGATGCGGAAGGCAACCTGAAGGATCCGGCCTTCACGATCTACCAGGTGCGCGGCGGCAAATGGACCGTCGTCGACGTGCTCGGCGGTTCGCGCACCGCAGCCAAGTAAACGATCCGACAACAAAGACGATCTCCATGACCGAAGCGAACCAGACATCCGCCGCCGCACCCGAGGACACGCGCCTCGGGATCCTCGCACGGCGCCGCATCGAAGCGGAAATCATCAAGCCGATCTACGAGATCATGAAGCGCGAGTTCGGTACCGAGCGCGCGCAGGCCGTGATCGCGGAAGCCGTGCGCGGCGCGGCCGTCGACGCCGGCCGCACGTTCGCCGCGCAGGAACCGGACGGCGCGAGCGTGCAGTCGTTCATCGCGCTGCAGGTGCTGTGGGAGAAGGACGATGCGCTCGACGTCGAGGTGCGGCGCGCGGACGACGCGCACTACGACTACGACGTGCATCGCTGCAGCTACGCGGAGATGTATCACGCAATGGGGCTCGGCGAGATCGGGCATCTGCTGAGCTGCGCGCGCGACAGCTATTTCATCCAGGGCTATGCGCCGGACATCGCGCTCACGCGTACGAGCACGATCATGCAGGGCGGCAAGCGCTGCGATTTCCGCTACGCGCTGCAATCCGCGCCGGAGAACGGCGATGCGTGACGACATCGCGAGCGCGCCGCGCGTCGACGGCGCCCGCCTGTGGGCGTCGCTCGAGCGGATGGCGCAAATCGGCGCGACGCCGAAGGGCGGCGTCTGCCGCCTTGCGCTGACCGATCTCGACCGCGAGTCACGCGACCTGTTCGTGCAGTGGGCGCGCGATGCCGGCTGCACGGTACGCGTCGACCGGATGGGCAACGTGTTCGCGCGCCGCGCGGGCCGAAATCCCGATGCCGCACCCGTGATGACGGGCTCGCATGCGGATTCGCAGCCGACCGGTGGCCGTTACGACGGCATCTACGGCGTGCTCGGCGGGCTGGAAGTCGTGCGCGCGCTGAACGACGCGGGCATCGAGACGGAGCGTCCGGTCGACGTCGTGATCTGGACCAACGAGGAAGGCTCGCGCTTCGCGCCGGCGATGGTGTCGGCCGGCGTGTTCTCGGGCGTCTATACGCTCGAATACGGGCTGTCGCGCACCGACGGCACGGGCAGGACGATCGGCGAGGAACTCGAGCGGATCGGCTACGCGGGCGCGGAGCCGGTCGGCGGCTATCCGGTGCACGCGGCGTACGAACTGCATATCGAGCAGGGCCCGATTCTCGAACGGGCCGGCAGGACGATCGGCGTCGTGACGGGCGGGCAGGGGCAGCGCTGGTACGAAGTGACGCTGACCGGCGTCGACGCGCACGCCGGCACGACGCCGATGGAGGTTCGTCGCGATGCGCTGGTCGGCGCCGCGCGGATGATCTCGTTCGTTGATGTCCTCGGCCGCCGTTACGCACCGGATGCGCGCGCAACGGTCGGGATGATCGACGCGCGGCCGAATTCGCGCAACACGGTGCCGGGCGCCTGTTTCTTCACGGTCGAATTCCGTCATCCCGACGATGCGGTGCTCGACGAACTGGATGCGGCGCTGCGCGCGGAGCTTGCGCGCGTGGCTGACGAAGCCGGCCTCGGCGCGCAGATCGAGCAGATCTTCACGTATGCGCCGATTCCGTTCGCGCCGCGCTGCATCGACACGGTGCGTGACGCGGCCAGGTCGCTCGGGTTGCCGCACATGGATATCGTGTCCGGCGCGGGTCATGACGCGTGCTATGTCGCGCGTGTTGCGCCGACGGGGATGATCTTCGTGCCGTGCGTTGACGGGCTGAGCCACAACGAAGCCGAAGCAATTACGCCGGAATGGGCGTCGGCGGGGGCCGACGTGCTGTTGCGCGCGGTGCTGCAGAGCGCGCAGGAAGCCTGAGCGTGATGCCTGCGGCCGGGCCGCGCCGATCTTCTCCTGAAGAAGCCGGCGCCCGGTCGGCGTCAGGCGGCCGGCTGACGCCGGTCGATATACCGTCGCATCACGTAGAACGCCGTATCGGTGCGCCCCGGCATCGTCATCGGCGCACCGTCGGCGGCAAATCCGAGTTTTTCGTAGAACCGGTACGCCGCCTCGCGTGCCGTACACCACACGAGCGCGGCCCCGCGCGCTTCCGCATGCCGCGCGCAGACCTGCACCAGCACACGCCCGAAGCCCATGCCGCGCACGGCAGGGTGGACGGCCATCCCGCGCAGCCGCCACGCCGGCCGAGCCGGATCGTCGTCGCGCGGCTCCTCGCAGAGCGAGGCGACCGCCACGATGTTCGACCCGTTGTCGAGCACGCCGACATGCAGCGTCGTCGGCGCATGGTCTCCCGCCAGTTCGCACGCATTCAGATCGCCGTTCAGCAGGATCGTCGCCCTGAGCGGATGCGTCTGAACGGCGTCGATCGTTGCGATGGTGAACAGCGTGTCGTCCGGTGTCATCGACATTCCCTGGAATCTTCGGCGGCGCGTTACTTGCCGGCCTTGCGCTTTGCCATATAGGCGAGATACGCGACGATCTGGTCGAGTTCCCGGTCGCTCAGCTGATCGGGCGGAAATGCCGGCATGCTGCGACCCGGCCAGTCGCGTACCGACGCCGGGTTGCGGATGTAGCGGCGCAGCGCGGCCGGCTTGAAGTAGTCGACCGGGTTCATCGGCGTATTCAGGTCGGGGCCGGCGTGGCTGCTGCCCGCGCCGTCGAGCCGGTGGCACGCGAGGCATTGCGTGACGAACAGGTGCTGGCCCGTGCGGGCCGGATCGTTCGCGGGCAACGCGGCATCGACGGCGAGCGACGGCCAGCGCGCGAGCGGCGACGATTCGATCGTGATGCGCACGATCTGGTACGGCCACTGTTCGCCGCGCACCGACGACGCGTCCGGCCCGAGCCACACGAGATAGAACGGCCCCGCGCTGACCTGCTTGCCGGGCAGCTTCGGCCACGGATGCGCCGGATCCTCGATCGCGAGCCACGGGATGGCGCTGGCCGGCGCACGGCGGCGCACGAGATCCAGCGGCAGTTGCGCGGCGAAACCGTCGGCCGCGCGCGTTTCGAGCACGCCGTCGGCCGGCAGCGGCGTGTCGCCGAGCAGCGCGGCGAACGGCACGGCGCGGAACGTCATCGGCCGGCCATACGCGATGTCGCGCGGCACGTGGATGTCCGTCGCATCGGGGCGTGCAAGCAGCGTCTGCCGGGTGAGGGTGCGGGCCGTGCCGTCGGTCTCGAGTTCGAGCGTGGACTGGGCCGACGCGCGTTGTCCGATCAGGCAGGCCATCAGCAGCACGAGCGAAAACCACTGGCGCTTCAGCATTCGTTCTCCGGGAAGGGCGTTCCGGCGGCGACAGGAGGCGGGACGCCGCGGCCGATGGAAGGAATCGGGCGACAGTCTATCCGGTACGCGCGGCGCTGGCTAATCCGGCGGAAGAACGGGAGAGTACGAGGCCGGGCCGTGTCGACGGGACGACCGCTGGCCGGGCCGTCGTCAGTGGCTCGAACAACCTGCTTCGTTCGTCGGCAGCGGCGTTTCCTGTCCCGCTTCGAAATCGCCTTCCCGCGTCCCGTAGGGCGTCAGCGACACGAAGTGCATCGCTCCGCTGCGCGCCGGAAACCCGGCGATGCCGGTCGAGCCCCACGGAATCGGCGAACGCTGCACGCCGCTCACCGACATGTCCGAGGCCCCGAGCGCGAGCGTCAGCAGCCGCCCGTCGCGGGTCGGTACGTACGCATGCGTGCCCGAGACCCCGATGCCCGATTCGCGCACCGATGCGGGCAGGCAATCGAGCGTCGCCGTGCGGCGGCCGTCCGGCGCGATCAGCATCGCGACGCCGCGACCGTCCGCCGTCGTCGTGACGACGATGAAGCGGTCGATCTCCGGCACGTAGGCCGACGAGTACACGTAGTACTGGATCGCATCGTTCAGCGATCCGCGTTTTTCCAGCTTCTCGGTGACCGGATCGAACATCGCATATTCGAGCGTCGCGTCCGTGCTGCCTTCGATGTATTTCTGCCACACGAGCAGCGCGGTGTGCGGCGAGCCCGCGATCACGGGCCACCACTCGCGGCGGTGCGGCGCGACCGCGACGTGGTTCAGCACGCGCCCGGCCGCGTCATAGGTTTTCAGGTAGACGCCGTTGCCGGTGCCGAGGTTGTCGACGCCGCCGCCGTCGACCCAGTCGGCGGAATAGAACACGACGAAGCGTTCGCCGACCGTCGCGACATGCCCCGAGTGGCCGCCCGACTCGACGTCGTTCGGGTAGGGCTTCACCGGTTTCAGGTCGCGGCGGTAGACGCCATAGCGCTGGCTGACTTCCTGCGGTGCGTTCCAGCCGTCCTCGAACGTGACGAAGATGTCGCCGCGCGCGTTTTGCGCGATCGATACGGGTTCCTGCGCCTCGGGGCGGCTGATGAACGTGTGAACGTGCAGCAGATGCGGCTGGCCGGGCAGCCATTCGCCGACGTACACGTCGTGCGGCCAGTTGCCGTTGCGCAGCGCGCCGCGCGGCACGATGCCCGAGCTGCTGAAGAACACCCAGCGCCGGCCGTCGCCGGCGTCGGCCACGCCGATGCCGTGCATGAAGCGCCGCGGGTCGCCGGTCTCCTGCGGCGGGGGCGCGGCCTGTACGGTGACCGTATGCACGGCCGGCCCGGCGGCGAGGGCCGATGTCGGGGCCGAGGCGACGAGGCCGCATGCGCCGCAGACGGCCGCCGTGGCCGCCGCGAACCGCGCGGCCGCCCGCACCGGGCGCATGTGCGCCTTCATTCGACGGTCACCGATTTGGCGAGGTTGCGCGGCTTGTCGACGTCCGCGCCGCGCGCGCAGCCGACGTGATACGCGAGCAGCTGCAGCGGGATCACGTTGACGATCGGCGACAGCAGGTCGCCCGATTCGCGCACGCGGATCAGGTGCGTGTCGCGGTCGGCGTCGATTTCGAGCTGGCTGCCGGCCAGCACGTAAAGCCGCCCGCCGCGCGCGCGCACCTCGGCCATGTTGGACTTCAGCTTCTGGAACAGGCGGTCGTCCGGCGCGATCGTGACGACCGGCATCGCGCTCGTGACGAGCGCGAGCGGCCCGTGCTTCAGCTCGCCGGCCGCATAGCCTTCCGCATGGATGTACGACACCTCCTTGAGCTTCAGCGCCCCCTCCAGCGCGATCGAGAAATGGATGCCGCGCCCGAGGAACAGCGCGTTCTCGGTCCGAGCGAATTTCGCGGCCCAGCCCATGATCTGCG
This sequence comes from Burkholderia pulmonis, assembly GCF_984667975.1. Classification (NCBI taxonomy): domain Bacteria; kingdom Pseudomonadati; phylum Pseudomonadota; class Betaproteobacteria; order Burkholderiales; family Burkholderiaceae; genus Burkholderia; species Burkholderia pulmonis. The sequence goes on along the minus strand of NZ_OZ480187.1, from coordinate 2,036,768 downwards.
TTTCCAGCGCGAGCGCGTGGCTGATGCGCGCGGACAACGCGCGCAGCTGCTTCAGGTGCATCGCGACGTGCGCGGCGTCGAGCCGGCCGCGCAGTTGCGCGAGCGTCAGCGTGAGCACGAACAGCGCGACGAGCTGCGTCGTGAACGCCTTGGTCGACGCGACGCCGAGCTCGATGCCCGCGCGCGTCAGGAACCGCAGCGGTGCGTTGCGCGCGATCGTGCTGGTGGCGACGTTGCAGATCGCCATCGACAGTTCCTGGCCCATCGCGCGCGCCTGCTCGATCGCACCGATCGTGTCGGCCGTTTCGCCCGATTGCGAGATGCCGACGACGAGCGTGCGCGGATCGGCCACCGTGTCGCGGTAGCGGAATTCGCTGGCGATCTCGACCTGCGCGGGGATGCCCGCGATGCTCTCCAGCCAGTACTTCGCGGTCAGGCCCGCGTAGTAGCTGGTGCCGCAGCCGAGCAGCAGCACGCTCCTGACTCTCGACAGCAGTGCACGCGAACCCTCGGTCGCGTCGAACAGCGCCGGAGAGATCGTGTCGATACCGTCGAGCGTGCTGTCGATCGCCTTCGGCTGCTCGAAGATTTCCTTCTGCATGAAGTGCTGGTACGGGCCGAGCGCGGCGTCGCCTTCGCGCGCCTTCACTTCGCACAGCGGGCGCTTCGCGTCGTGCCCGGCCGAGTCGACCACGGCGATGCGCTCCGGCGTGATCAGCACGACGTCGCCGTCTTCCAGGTAGACGAAGCGGTCGGTCAGGTCGCCGAGCGCCGCACAGTCCGACGCGAGATAGTTCTGCTCGGCGCCGATGCCGATCACGAGCGGCGAGCCGGCGCGCGCGGCGACGAGGCGTTGCGGCTCGCGGGCGCTGAGGACTGCGATGGCATACGCACCGTGCAGCCGCTTCACGGCGCGCACGACCGCGTCGAACAGGTCGTCGCGATAGAGGCTGTGGATCAGGTGCGCGATCACTTCGGTATCGGTCTGTCCGCGAAACGTATAGCCGCGCTCCCGCAGCTCCACGCGCAGCGTATCGTGATTCTCGATGATTCCGTTGTGCACGACCGCGATCGTGTCGCCCGACATGATCGGGTGCGCGTTCATTTCCGACGGCGCGCCGTGCGTCGCCCAGCGCGTATGCGCGATGCAGGTTTGCGCTTCGAGGCCGAGCGTCAGTACGCGCGCCTGCAGGTCCGTCACGCGCCGGAGCGTGCGTTCGCTGCGCAGGCGGCCTTCGTCCTGCACGGCGATGCCGCACGAATCGTAGCCGCGATATTCGAGCCGGCTCAGCGCATTGACCAGTTGCGGCACCTGATTGTTCAGGCCGCTTGCTCCGACGATTCCGCACATGATTCACCTCGTCCACAAGAAGTTGCCGGCTTGCCGGCAATGTGCGGCAGCACGGCATCAGGAGCGGCGCCGCGCCGCACGGATCGCGTCCCGTGCGCGGCGGCGCGTCTCCGCTGACCTACTCGCGGGGCTGCGACCCCGCGTGGGCTACCCATTCGATGCCGGAAATCGAGCCGTTCGCATCGTGCGACGCGACCAGAATGCGGGTCGTGCGCCGCGCACCGCGCCGGCGGGCGCCGGCCAGCACGGTCGCGGGTACCGAACGCACCTTCGCGCTGGCCGAGCGGCGCAGCATCTTCGATACGCGCAGCCGGTACGCCAGCGGATGCACGACACGCCCGGCGATCAGCCACGTGACGATCGTGCCCGCGATGGTCGCGATGGCGGTCGCGTAGAACACCATCTGCTCGATCGGTATCTCGGCCTGGTTGAACGGCAGCAGGTAGCGGTACGTGTAGATGCAGATCGACGCCCACACGGCGCCGACCAGCGCCGGCCGCAGGAGCCGGAACCAGACGACCAGCACGAGCCCGACGATGCGGCCGCGTTCGGCGATCATGTCGCGCGGTGCGCGCAGGGAAAGGTCAATAATCGGCGCGTTTTTCATGTTGAATGCCTCGGTCGGGGCTGACCCATACGGCCCGCTTGCCGCGGCCCCGCAGCACGATGGCGGGCAGGGCGACGACGGTGGTGATCATGCTGATCAGCCAGAAGGCGACGGGATACCAGACGGTGTCCAGGAAATACATCAGGAGTTTTTCGTCGTAACGACGATCGATCATGCTGCCGATGATCAGTTGCAGGATGCAGGTGGCGACCAGCAGCATGCCGTGCCAGTGCGGCACGACCGATACGTGCCAGTTCGGCGGCAACGGGTAGAAGACGTCGACCAGCGCGAGCAGCAGGATGAACGACATCGAGTACGCCCACGCGATGCCGATCAGGTATTCGGCGAACAGCGGCCACATCATCATCTGCGTCGGCCGAGCGAGCGTGCCCGCGTATTTCATCAGCACCTGGATCCCGCCTTTCGACCAGCGCAGCCGCTGCCGGTAGAGTCCCTTCAGCGTTTCGGGCATCAGGATCCAGCTCAGCGCATGCGGTTCGTACACGACGCGCCAGTCGCGGCACTGCAGCTTCCAGCTGATGTCGATGTCCTCGGTCAGCATGTCCGAGCTCCAGTAGCCGACGTCGGCGAGCGCGGTCTTGCGGAACATCGTGATCACGCCCGACACCGTGAAGATGCGGCCGTACACCTGTTGCGTGCGCTTGATCAGCCCGACGATCGACGAGAATTCGCCGACCTGCATGCGTCCGAGCAGCGACGTGCGCGTGCGGATGCGCGGGTTGCCGGTCACCGCGCCGACGCCCGGATCGGTCAGGAAGTGCTCGAGCATCCAGCCGATCGCATCGTGCGCGAGCAGCGCGTCGCCGTCGATGCACAGCAGGTACTCCGCGTTGGACACCGCGGCCGCGGTGGTGAGCCCGACCGCCTTGCCTTCGTTGCGCGCGTGATGGATCACGAGCAGCCGCGGGATCTCGACGGCCAGCTCGTTGAGGATCTCGCCGGTGCGATCCCGGCTGCCGTCGTTGACCGCGATGATGTCGTAGTTCGGATACTGCATCGCGTTCAGGTGGCCGATCACGCTGCGTGCGTTCGCGGCTTCGTTGAAGCAGGGCACGACGATCGAGATCTTCGGAATGCCGCTCGACGCGATCGTCCGGGTCGACAGCTCGCGGCCTTCCTCGAGCAGGAAGTAGTGCACGACGCCGCCGATCATCCACAGATACGACATGAAGAACGGGTAGTAGAAGACGAAATCCTGCAGGCGCTGGATGATGCTGTGGGTGGTCATGGCGTCTTCGTCCCCTGGGTATGCTGCATCTGCATCAGCGCGTTGATCGACGTCGGGTCGAGGCGCGACTTCAGCGACATCACGTCGCGCATCGTGTCGAGATCCGGCCGGTCGTTCAGGAAGTTGTCGGGGTAGTAGCCGAAATTCACGGCGCCCTCGCTGCGCAGCCGCCGCATCTGCGCGAGCAGCGTGCCGGCCGGCACGTCCTGGTGCCCGTGCCAGTCGTACGACTGCAGTTCGAACACGGTGCGCTGCAGCCCGCGCTGCTTTGCCCGCACGGCCCGCACGAGCTGGTCCAGCCAGTCATTCGGGTCCTTCGCCTGTTCCATGAACGGCATCGCCATCAACGCGACGTAGTCGTAGGTGGCGAGGAAATCGTCGTAGTTCTGCGCATACCACGCTTCCGACTCAGGCTTGAGCACCGGCATCGCGAAGATGTTGCGCGCGGTCAGCACGTCGCCCACGTTCTGATGGGCCAGCACGACCTGTTCGAGCTGGCGGGTCAGGTCGATCAGGTAGCGCGACTTCTGGTGCGTCCAGCGCTTCATCAGGTCGGGGTTCTCGCGGATCTTGCCGACGTCGGCCGGCAGCCCCCATTGCGCGTAGGTGCGCAGCGCATGCCGGCCCGCGTCCTCGTAGTCGTCGAGCACGGCGTCGTCGCTGAACAGGATGCCGCTGAACGACGCGTGCTTGCTGAGATCCTCGTAGATCTGCTCGATCATCAGCCGCGCATCCGGATCGAACGGGCTCAGCCGGAACACGCGCGTGCCGTTTTCGCGGGCCGGCGCGCCGCCGTATGCGCTGACGGCCTCGAGCCCGCGCTGCTTGTCGGCCGGCGGCCGGAATGCGAGCACCGGCATCCATGCGTACACCTGCACGTTGGAGCGCGTATTGAGCTGCCACGCGGCGCGCGAGAACAGGTCGGCGCGCATCGGCAGGTGCCGGTTCGGGAAATACACCGATTCGGCCACGCCCGTGCCCTTCGGGTCCGCATACGCCTGCAGGTACACCGATTTGGGCTGCATCCGGTAGATGCGCTCGATCAGCTTGCCGAGATTCGCTTCCTGCCGTGCCGGATCGGGATCGTAGACCTGGTCGAGATCGACCTGCACGGTGCGCTCGGGCACGTCGACGTCGCCGCGGTTGGACGCCGGCTCGCGCATCGAGCGCTCGAATCCGCCGATGTCGACGTCGTACATCATCAGGATCCGTCTCAGCCGGTCCAGCGGCACGTCCGGCGTATTCGGACCGGCGTCGAGGCTGAACTGGATATCCATGCCGAGCGAGGTCGAGATCTGGCGCACGGGCTGGTTTTCCGCGCCGTACGGCCACACCATCGAGCGGGCGACGATGCCGGTGTGTTCGTGGATCTGCCGCACGCACGTCTGCAGGTCGTCGTGCACGCGCGTCTGGAATTCGGCATCGGTTTCATAGCGCTTCTGGTCTTGCAGGTAGAGGTGCGACGTGGTCGCCGGCAGCTCGTTGCCTTGCGGATTCGCGATCGCGCCGTGATGGAGGTTGTGGGTATGGCAGCCGAGCTCGACGAAGTCCGACTGGCCGAGCTGCTTCACCTCGTCCCACGACATGAAGTAATCGCGCGGTACCTGGACCTTGTCGCTGAGGCGGATCGGCGTATCCGGCGGCGTATCGATCCACGTGGTGACGATGCCCATCACGGCCGGATACTTGAAGCGCTCGAGCAGCGGCAGCACCTTCGTGTAGTGGCTGCGAAAGCCGTCGTCGAACGTGAGCAGCACCGCGCGCGGCGGCAGCGGCTTGCCGCCGTGCCGCGACTCCTCGATCTGCTTGACCGTGATGGTGTGGTAGTTGTTGGTCTGCAGCCACGAGAAGATCGCGGTCAGCGTACCGGTGTCGACCGCGAACGGATCGATCAGCGCCGTCGGTGCCGAAAACGACGCCATCAGGTTGTCGCGCACGTCGTGCATGCAGATCACGCGAAACGTCTTGCCGTCGGCCGGATCGGACGGCGGCAGCAGGTCGATCATCCGGGCGTTGGTCACGCCCGGGAACAGCGAACAGGCGGCAAACGTGCCGAGGCATCCGCACATGAAGGTCCGTCTGGATTGCATTGCGCGATCTCCTTGCTAGAACGGCAGGTTGACCGACATGAAGCCGGTTTCGGAGCGCTCGCGCTCGCCGTCGTATGCGTGGCTGCTGATTTCGACGCCATAGGTCAGCGTGATGTCATGCTTGAACGTCCACGCGTGCTCGAGGCGCGCGGTCCACAGCGGGCTGGTGCCGAAGCCGCGCTCGTTGTACACGCCGCCCGACACCGACACGCGTTGCTGCAGCCCCATGTCGCCCTTCTTCCATAGCGTCAGCTGGTGCATGACCGTCGCCGCGGCCGCATAGTCGCGCCCCGGGTTGAAGTAGGGCGCATCCTGGCGCGTGTTGCTGTCGGTGCCGAGATCCAGCGATACGTTGACGAGCTGGTTGGCGGACGTGTACACGCGCTGCGTGGCGGTCGCCGCGATCTCCTGGTGCAGGTTCGTATCGCTGTAGCGGCTCACGCCGTAGCTCAGCTTGACTTCGCGACGGTCGTTCTGGCGATACACGACCTCGACGTTCGCGGACCGTCCCCAGACGTGGGCGGCATAGGCCTTCCACGGCAGCGAGTTGTCGTTGGTGTCGAGCGTGCCGGTGACCGTCCAGTAGTCGTTCAGTGCATACGCGACCGACCCGCGGCCGCCGGTTCGGCCGTCGGTGCCCAGCGAGCGCGTGACTTCGCCCTCCACGGTGAGCGGCCCGTGCCGGTAGTCGCCGCCGATGCCCGTGCGCGTGCGGCTGACGTTGCCGCTGTCGGTTTGCGCATAGCCGAAGAACGTGTGCGAGAAGACGCGCCAGTTGTCGCCGAACGGTTGCGAATACACATAGCTGTCCGACGTGAAGCTGTTGTCGGCCAGTGCGCTGTTGCCGTGCTCGTAGCTCAGGTCGGTCGTGAACACGGGGCTGCGGTACGCATCGTAGTCGCGCTTGAAACTACGCACGGCGCCGCTGTCCGGGAACGTGTTGTCGAGTGTCTGGTCGACGCTCTTCGCGGTTGCGTAGTCGTCTGCCGTGAGCGACGCGCGGCCGAGGCCCGCCAGCATCTCGACGCTGTCCGGGTGATCGGTCAGCGATGCGCGATACATCGCGATCGCCTGGCGCGGGTGCGACTGGCCCGACACCGCGTCGGCGTGCGCGGCGCGGATCTCCGCGTTGAACGGCACCTGTTTCTCGAGCTGTTCGAGCGCGGTGATCCCTTCGTCGACGTGACCCGTGAAGATCAGGTATTGCGCGCGCAGCCGGTAGTAGCGCAGGTAGTCGCTTTCTCCCGGGCCGTAGTTGACCACCTGCTTGGCCGGCGGCAGCGACTTGCCCATCTCGTCGAGCACCTGCTTCGCCTCCGCCGCGCGCCCCTGGTCGACGTACGACCAGAACAGCCCTTCCCGCAGTTCGATCGGACGCGTGCGTGCGCCGTACTGGAAGCCGCGCGTCGCGCGGTCGGTCGACGATGCGGTGGCCTGCTTCAGCGCGCGCAGGTACACGGCGTTCGCCTTGGCCGGTTCGCTCAGGTACAGGTACGCGTCGCCGATGGCCGCCAGCGCATCGATCGAGATTTCCGCATTGGAGGGAATCGTCTCGAACGTCGCGACGGCCGTCTTCATGTCGCCACGTGCCGCATAGGCGACCGTGCGGTCGCCCGCGAGCGCGGTCCTGACCGGCGTGTACTCCGGCGTGGCCGGCATGCGCTTGTCGAGGTCGTCGGCCGTGCGCAGCGCGCTGTCGAGCCCGTCGAAGCGATCCGAACTCGTCATCGAACGCGACTTGTCGCGTCCGCCGCGCACTTGCTGGCGAATCGACAGTTCTTCCAGTTGTGCGATGTCGACCGCGGAGAATGCATCGGGCCGGGCCTTCGCTTCGTCGAGCGCCTTGACCGCGCCGCCGCTCGCCGCGAGGCCGAACACGTCGTTGCGCACCGTCGCGACATCGGCGGTACGGAGATTCGGGGCCTGCGCATTCGGCGTTTCGACGTCGGGCCCCTGCGATCGCTGGATCGGTTCGCCGGGTAGCTGGGCCCCGGGCGTCTGGGAGTTCGGCGTCCGGGACGACGGCGGTTGCGAGCCGGGCGCCTGGGGAACGGGCGCGGGCGAGTTCGGCATCGGGGTGCCGGAGGCTTGCGCCGTGAGCGCCGGCGTGGTCGGTGGTGCGGGGGGCGGCGCCTGTGCGAGCAGCGACGGGGCGTTCGAGGTCTGCGCGCGGGGTGCCGACGTATCCGGCGGCGCGGTGTCGGATGCCTGGGCAAGCTGCATCGGTGCGTTCGACGTGTGCGCGACCGGGGCTGGTGTATTCGGCGATGCCGCGTTCGGTACCGGATCGCCCGCCTGCGGTGCGTCCGGGTCCACCACGACCGTGGTCGGCATCGCCGGGTTCGGTGCCTGCGCGATCTGCAGCGACGCATCCGATGCCTGCGCGATCGGCGTCGGCGCATGAGGTGGCAGCGTGACCGAGCCCTGGGCGTCATGAGCCGACGTCGCGGCCGGTTGCATGTCGGGCGGCAGCGCATCCGGCGCGGACCCGGCGATTTCCCTGGCGCCGCCCGGCTCGGCGTCGCCTTCGGCGGCGAAGCAGGGGCCGGACGCGACAAGCAGGACCAGCAGTGGCGCATGCAGGAGGATCCGCCGGTTCGGCGGAGCGACGGTGGTGCATGGTTGTTTGCGATTGATGGCCACGGTGTGTCCTCACTCTGAAACGATCACGTCGGTTGCACGCCCGACGACATACGTCGCCGGCCGCCGCGCCGCCGGGCGGCGAGGCCCGGCGGCATCCGACCGGTTCACAGGCGATTGCGGATCGCTTGCCCAAGCAACGCGCGCGATTCGCTGTTCTTCGGGTCGATCGCGAGCGCCCGGCTCGCGTTTTGCTCCACGCAGCTCCATTCGTCGATCTGCGCGCACGAGCGCGCCTTTGCCAGTGCACGCGCACCTTCCAGTTCCGCGTGCGTGACGCTTGCCGTCTGCATGTGCACGGTGTCGTCGCCGTACGGCGGCGGCTTCGGTGCGAAATCCATGCGCTTCTTCGTTCCCGCCAGCGTTTCGGTTCGCGCCGCGCGATGCGCGGCGCCCGGCCGTACGGTGGTGCGGCCGTGGGCCGGCGCGGCATGCGAATTGGCTGCCAGTGCCACCGGCGGCGCATGCGACGACTGCCGGTATTTCGTCGCGGCGCGGGGCCGGGCTCGCGATGCCGCGTCCGGTTCGACTGCGAGCCTGACGGGCGGCATGCTCGACACCGAGGGCGCCGTCGACGGGACCGTTTCAGGGGGCGGCGGCGCAGTTTGCGCGAGCGTCGAGGTCGGTGCGGTGAGCTCCGATGGTCCGGATGCACCGGTCGCGCGGGCGGTCGCGGCCACGATGGCCTTGCGGTACTTGCCGACCGCGGTGCCGATCACGCCGGAGATGTCGTGCGTCACGCTCGCATGGCTGGTGGTCGTGTCCCGCTCGGCATACGCGAAGAGGCCGAAGATCGCGGCGAACGCGACGAAGCTGAGCGCGGCGTTCTTCCCGGGGCCCCAGGAGGGTTTCGGCTGACGGGCGGGCGAGCCGTCCGGTCGTTCTGCACGAGTCATTCAAAGCTCCTCGATTCGATACGCTGCGTTGAATGAGGCGATCGGGGGCGGGGTCAGGCGGCGTTCACCAGCGCAACTGCGTGGTGAGCGCGCCCGTTTCGACGATCGCGAACTGCGTGGCGCCCTGATAGGTCCCTTCGACCCGATAGCTCGCATCCGGCGCGCTGAACAGGCAGCGCGATCCCGATGCGTTGAACTCGACGAGCACGCGGCCGTGTCGTCGCAGGCGAACCTGAACGCTGGAAAGCGGCTGCCCCGTCCGGGCCGAAGCAAACGACACGCCCAGGTTGTACGGACGGCCGTCGGGGGGAAGCGGTGCGGTCCCGTCGATTCGCGCGTCGCCGCAGACATACGAAATCACGTAGCGGCCGGCGCCCGGGCCGGACGCGGGAGTCTGGGCCATGGCATTCATGCAGAGTGCGGAGACGAAGACGCTCAGGAAAGGGCGAGCATGCTGTCGAAACGAGGAAGACATTGCAACCTCCCGTCCGGAATCAATGGCGGTGCATTTATTCCGAGTCAGATTTGCCAACGTTCTTTTTGCGACACGCTATTGATACACGATGGGTTTTGAACCAACAACCGCGTGTGGCCGGAATGGGACGTGGATGAATGATCCTATTTAAATAGGATAACGATGGAATCGTGCGATTCGCTTAATGCTGAAGAAAGTCGATATTGCCGAACACGGAAATTGCTCGTCGGTAGCGATGATCGAGCGCGCGAACAATCACATCGGACGTATCGACGTTCGTGCCGAAAAATAACGACTGATAAAAGGAATTTTTTCGTCTGTGTTCGAGACGATTCGATGAAGGTCCGGATACAGGTCGCACATCATGAAATGAGGGTGCGACGTTTTTGATAATTCCTGCTGTTACAGGTAAATCGAAACTTTTAATTTGTTCTGTAACAAGGTATTTCTGTCCGGAAAATCAGGCTGAATATTCGGACGTAATGGGTCGGCAGTAAAAAATACGATATCGGAATGCAAACGTTTGCGTTTTCTCCGATGTCGATTCAAGCCGATGCCGGGATGTCACGGACCGGCGCGGGACTGTCGATTGCTGTCGAATGGAAGTCGCATTCGCGCCATGGATGTGCACGGCGCGAACGCAACGGTCAGCGGTTGCCGGTTGCGCTGCGCCGTGCGATGCGCATCGCAGGCGCGGTTGCCTGCTCGGTCGCGGTCGCATCTTCGACGGCCGCGCGCGGCCGGTTCATGATGTAGGTCCACAACTGTTCGGCCGCGAGCCCGCGCTTGCGCGCCGAGCGATACAGGCGGATTTCTAGTTCGGTGATCCAGTCTCCCGAGCCCGCGCGGACGAGCGTGCCGTCCGCGAGCTCCTTCGCAACGCAGCTTTCCGGCAGCCAGCCGATACCGTGTCCGGCCACGACCATGCCTTTCAGTGCTTCCGACATGTGCGTCTCGAAGCAGCGGTGCAGCACATACGGCTCGGTCGCGTTCAGCAGCAGCATCTCGACGATGTTGCCGAGAAACGCGCCCGACGAATACGCGAGCAGCGGCAGCGGGGCATCGGGGGTGCCGGGCAACTGGAACACGGGCTTGCCGTGCGCGTCGGGTGTCGACACGGGCAGGATCCGCTCGACGCCGAGGCTGACGAACGGGAAATGGTTCGGATCGAGCACGATCGGCAACTGCGGATGGTGATAGCCGAGCAGCATGTCGCATTCGCCTTCGACGAGTTGCTGTACGCCCTCCGGCACGTTCACCGCGTTCACGCGCGCGGTCACATGGCCGACCTCGACGTTGAGCTGCTTGAGCCATTCGGGAAACAGCGTGAACACGAGCGTGTGCGCGACGGCGAACCGCACGACCTGGTCGCTGGCCGCGAACTGGTCATAGCCGTTCACGAGATTACGCGCCGCATACATGCTGCGGAGGATGTCCGCGGCGAGCCCGCGGAACATCTGGCCGGCCGGCGTCAGCGTGATCGGGTTGATGCTCCGGTCGACCAGCTTCGCGTCCATCCACGTTTCGAGCGCGGCGATTCGTCTGCTGAATGCCGACTGCGTCAGGTGCCGGTTACGCGCGGCCCGGGAAAAACTCTTGGTATCCGCAAGGCTCAGGAAATCTTCCAGCCACTTTGCTTCCATTTCGATCGTCGCTTTTTATAGTCGGGCGCTTGAAGGCGCGGCGCCGCTTCGCTGAACCAACTTTCTAGCGTACCGCGCCTCGCGCCGGTCGGCCCGATGTTTTTTTTCGATGGGTGTCAGTCGAAATATGCATGGGCGTTGCCGGCGGGATTACGGCTGCATAGCGTTGAGGGGCCGGACACGACTAACCGGACAGTTCACCGCGTCGGGCCGTCCGCGGTCGTCGATGGTACTTCCCCCAGGGCCGGCTGCGCCGTGTGCGTGCCGGCCCGCCTTCGTTCCGGCGCCCGCCGCGCCGCTTTTTTGTGCAGTGCAGATTGCACATTCGTGACACGAGGGGGAACTATGTTCGAAAGACGCGGCGCAGCATCGGCCGTGCGCGCTCGCGGCGCACCGCGAACGCACGTCGCGTCGGGCGTCGCACCGTTGTGGTGCGCAATGCCGCGCGGGCGTGCCTGGCGCGGGGCTGAAACGGGGGAATATCGAGGGGATCGAGCAAGGCACGTTCCTTGCAAAGCAGTGGTTACGCCGGTCCGGCATGCGCAATGCCGGGGAAACGATCGATGGAGAAAAGATCGATGAAGCCATTCGATGAAATGCTGCAATCCGGCGACATGGTTAGGGCGCCTTACGCGCGCCTGAAGCAATGGCTCGACACGCAGAATCCCGCGAGCCTCGCCCAGAAGGCCTACGACGCGGAAGGCGTGTTCCGCAAGACGGGCATCACGTTCGCCGTTTACGGCGACGCGGAGGCCGCCGAGCGGCTGATTCCGTTCGACATCGTCCCGCGCATCATCTCGGGTGCCGAATGGAGCCGGCTGTCGCTCGGCATCGAGCAGCGCGTGATGGCGCTCAACGCATTCCTCGACGACATCTACCACCGCCAGGAAATCGTCCGCGCGGGCATCGTGCCGAAGCACCTGATCGCGCACAACGAAGCGTTCATTCCGGAGATGATCGACTTCCGGCCGCCCGGAAACGTTTACACGCACATCATCGGCGTCGACATCGTGCGCACCGGCGAGAACGAGTTCTACGTGCTGGAAGACAACGCGCGCACGCCGTCCGGCGTGTCGTACATGTTGGAAAACCGCGAGACGATGATGCAGCTCTTTCCCGAGCTGTTCCAGCAGGTGAAGGTGCGCCCGGTCGAAACCTATCCGCAGATGCTGCGCCAGTCGCTCGCGGCCGTGTGCCCGCCGGGCGGCAACGCCGACAACCCGACCATCGCCGTGCTCACGCCCGGCATCCACAATTCCGCGTACTACGAACATTCGTTCCTCGCCGACCAGATGGGCGTGCACCTCGTCGAGGGCAGCGACCTGCAGGTGATCGACGGCCGCGTCGCGATGCGCACGACCGAAGGCTTCCGCCCGATCGACGTGCTGTATCGCCGCGTCGACGACGCGTTCCTCGATCCGCTGACGTTTCGCCCCGATTCGGTGCTCGGCGTCGCGGGGATCATGGACGTGTACCGCGCGGGCAACATCACGATCGCGAACGCCCCCGGCACCGGCATCGCCGACGACAAGGCGATCTACTCGTACATGCCGGAGATCGTCGAGTTCTACACGGGCCGCAAGGCGCTGCTGGAGAACGTGCCGACCTGGCGCTGCGGCGAGGCCGACAGCCTGAAGTACGTGCTCGAGCATCTCGACGAACTGGTCGTGAAGGAAGTGCACGGCTCGGGCGGCTACGGGATGCTGGTCGGGCCGTGTGCGTCGAAGGCCGAACTCGAGGCGTTTTCCGCGAAGCTGCGCGCGCGTCCCACGAACTACATCGCGCAACCGACGCTCGCGCTGTCCACGACACCGATCCTGACCGATGCCGGCCTCGCGCCGCGCCACGTCGACCTGCGGCCGTTCGTGCTGGTGTCGGACCGGATCCGCATCACGCCGGGCGGGCTCACGCGCGTCGCGCTGAAGGAGGGATCGCTCGTCGTCAACTCGAGCCAGGGCGGCGGCACCAAGGATACCTGGGTGCTGGCCGACTGAGCCGGACGCGACCGCGCGCGCCGGAGCCGGCGCGCCAACCGAACGAAGACGGAGTGGACACGAGATGCTTCTGGGACGCACTGCAAGCGGTCTCTACTGGATGTACCGCTATATCGAGCGCGCGGAGAATATCGCGCGCATCATCGACGCCGGGTTGCGGATGGCGCTGACGCGCACGTCCGACGCGCCGGCCGAATGGTCGTCGGTGCTGGTCAGCTCGGGCACGGACGACGGCTACCGGCAGAAATACGACGCGTATGCGGCCGATACCGTGACCGACTACCTGCTGCGCGACCGCGACAACCCGTCGAGCGTGCTGTCGTGCATCGAGGCCGCGCGCTCGAACGCGCGGATGGTGCGCACGGCGCTCACGCGCGAGGCGTGGGAAAGCGTGAACGGCGCGTGGCTCGCGCTGCGCCGCGCGCTCGCGCAGCCGGTGCCGGAGAGCGTGCTGCCGGCGGTGCTCGACGAAGTGAAGCGCGAAACCGCGCTGATCCTCGGCAGCTTCTACAGCACGATGCTGCGCAACGAGATCTTCGATTTCGCGCAGATCGGCGCATTCGTCGAGCGCGCGGACAACACCGCGCGGATCATCGACGTGAAGTACCACCTGCTGCTGCCGTCGGTGTCGCACGTCGGCACGATCCTCGACAACTACCAGTGGGAGACGATCCTGCGCTGCGTCGCCGCGCACCGTTCGTATCGCTGGGTGTACGACGTGCAGTACAAGCCGCTGAACATCGCCGACTACCTGATCCTGAACGGCCGCATGCCGCGTTCGCTGCGCTATTGCTACGGGCGCGTCGTATCGAGCCTGAACCTGCTCGCGAAGGATTACGGCGTGACACACCCGTGTCACGACACGGCCACGAAGATCCTGCAAATGCTGTCCGATACCTCGGTCGAACGCATCTTCAAGAGCGGCCTGCACGAGTTCCTGACCGACTTCATCGGCCGCAACAACAGCCTCGGGCTCGAAATCGCCCAGGCTTACAACTTCGACTGAGACTTGCCATGCGACTCGCCATCCGACACATCTCGCGTTATCAGTTCGACGATCAAGCCACCCATGCGCTGCAACGGCTGCGGCTGCGCCCGCAGTCGGGCCCCGGGCAGACGGTGCGCGCGTGGCAGGTCACGATCGACGGCGTCGAACCGACGCTGTCGTACGCCGACGGGTTCGGCAACCGGATCGACCTGATCCGTCACGATCGCGGCACGAAGGCCGAAATCGTCGTCGTCGCGGCCGGCGTCGTCGAGACGCAGGACCGTGCGGGCATTCTCGGGAATCCCGAGGGTTATGCGCCGCCGTGGATCTTCGAGCGCGAGACCGCGCTCACGAAGGCGGGCGACACCGTGCGTGCGCTCACGGAAGCGCTGCCGATCGATCCGCACGGTCTCGACGCACTGCACTGGCTGATGACGGAAGTGCACGGCCGCATCGCGTATGCGCCGAACCTGGCCGCCGACGCCCCCGTCGATGCGGAAACCGCGCTGCTGAGCGGCGAGGGCACGAGCCGCGACCATGCGCATGCGTTCATCGCGGCCGCGCGCGTGCTGAAGATCCCCGCGCGCTACATTTCGGGCTACGTGCTTGCCGACAGCGCGATGCAGCGTATTGCCGACGCGAAGCAGAACACGGGTGACGTCGAGGAGGAGGAAGCGCTCGCGCTGCAGAGCGGCGATGGCATGCAGCAGGTGCTCGGCGCGTCGCATGCCGCGCAGTCGCAATCGCAATCGCAATCGCAGGGGCAGTCGCAGGCGTCGTCCGGCGCACAGCCGCAAGCCGCCTCGCTGATGCAGCAGCCGGCCGGCCATGCGTGGGCCGAGGCGTATGTCGAAGGGCTCGGCTGGGTCGGGTTCGATCCGTTCATGAACCGCTGCCCGGACGAGCGCTACGTGCGCATCGCGGTCGGCCTCGATCATCGCGACGCGCAGCCGGTGACGGGGCTCGGCGCCACGGCCGTCGGCGTCGAGATCAGCGTCGTGCAGACGCCCGAGCTCGTCTGACCCGGCGCACGCTTTCGCCGAATCCGCCATGCCGGGCCGCCGCGTCGAGCGCGACGCGGCGCGCACGGCCGGCCCAACCCGATCCGAGCTTCCATGTCCATCCACGTCGCGCTGCATCACACCACCCGCTATCGCTACGACCAGCTCGTCAACCTCGGCCCGCAGGTCGTGCGGCTGCGGCCTGCGCCGCACTGCCGGACGCCGATCCTCGCGTACTCGATGACGGTCGAACCCGCGGAGCACTTCGTCAACTGGCAGCAGGACCCGTTTTCGAACTACCTCGCGCGGCTCGTGTTTCCGGAGCGGACCGAACACTTCGAGATCACGATCGATCTGGTCGCCGAGATGTCGGTGTACAACCCGTTCGACTTCTTCCTCGAAGCAAGCGCGGAGCAATACCCGTTCAGCTATGACGACGCGCTGAAGACCGAGCTTGCGCCGTATCTCGCATGCGATCCGCAGACGGGCGCATCGCCGCTGTTCCGCGCGTATCTCGACGATGTCGACCGCACGCCGGCCGGCACGATGAACTTCCTCGTCGCGCTGAACCAGCAGCTTCAGCGCGACATCGGCTATCTCGTGCGGATGGAGCCCGGCGTGCAGACGCCCGAGCAGACGCTCGAACTCGCGTCCGGTTCGTGCCGTGACAGCGCGTGGCTGCTCGTGCAGCTGTGCCGCCATCTCGGCATCGCCGCGCGTTTCGTGTCGGGCTACCTGATCCAGCTCACGCCCGACGTGAAGTCGCTCGACGGCCCGAGCGGCACGTCGGTCGATTTCACCGATCTGCACGCATGGTGCGAGGTCTACCTGCCGGGTGCCGGCTGGATCGGCTTCGACCCGACGTCAGGCCTGCTGGCCGGAGAAGGGCATATCCCGCTCGCCTGCACGCCGCAGCCGACGAGCGCCGCGCCGGTCGAAGGGCTGATCGACGAATGCGAGGTGTCGTTCGAGCACGAGATGCGCGTGACGCGCGTGTACGAATCGCCACGCGTGACGAAGCCGTATACGGAATCGCAGTGGGACGACGTGCTGGCGCTCGGCACGCAGGTCGACGGCGCGCTGGCGGCCGGCGACGTGCGGCTCACACAGGGCGGCGAGCCGACCTTCGTGTCGATCGCCGATCGCGACGGCGCCGAGTGGAACACCGATGCGCTCGGCCCGACCAAGCGCGGCTACGCGACCGAACTCGTGCAGCGGCTGCGCGCCGAATACGGCGAGGGCGGCTTCCTGCATTTCGGGCAGGGCAAGTGGTACCCGGGCGAGCAACTGCCGCGCTGGGCGCTGTCGATCTTCTGGCGCGCGGACGGCCAGCCCGTGTGGCACGATCCGTCGCTGTTCGCCGACGAGCGCGAGCCGTCCGCATATACGACCGACGACGCGAAGCGCTTCATCGATGCACTCGCCGCGCGGTTGAACCTGACCGACGAATTCATCCGGCCCGGCTACGAGGACGTCTGGTACTACCTGTGGCGCGAGCGCCGGCTGCCCGTCAACGTCGACCCGTTCGATTCGCGTCTCGACGACGAGCTCGAACGCGCGCGGCTGCGCAAGGTGTTCGATCAGCAGCTCGACAGCGTGGTCGGCTACGTGCTGCCGGTCAAGCGCGTGGACGACGTGCCGGGCCTCGACGGGCCGCGCTGGAAGACGGGCCCGTGGTTCTTCCGCGACGAGCGGATGTACCTCGTGCCGGGCGATTCGCCGATGGGCTATCGGCTGCCGCTCGATTCGCTGCCGTGGGCCGCGAGCGTCGACCATCCGTACCTGGTCGAACGCGATCCGTTCGCGCCGCGCACCGCGCTGCCGGACGCCGCTGCGATCCGCGCGCGCTACGCGGGGCCGGCCGACGCGCCGCGCTACCTGGCGGGCGTGCATCGCGAAGCGTCCGCACAGACCGTGATGCAGTGGCGCAACGACGGCACGGCTGCGGCCGGGCAAGCCGCGGCACACGATCCGCAGCGCCGGCCCGAGCGCTTCGAGTCGGCCGCCTGGATCACGCGCACCGCGCTGTGCGTCGAAGTGCGCAACGGCATCCTGTACCTGTTCATGCCGCCGCTCGCCGCGCTCGAGGATTACCTCGACCTGCTCGGCGCGATCGAGCTGACCGCGCACGCGCTCGGCGTGACGCTCGTGCTCGAAGGCTATCCACCGCCGCGCGACGCACGGCTGAAGCTGCTGCAGGTGACGCCCGATCCCGGCGTGATCGAGGTCAACATCCATCCGGCCGCAAGCTTCGACGAACTCGTCGATCGCACCGAATTCCTGTACGACGCCGCGTGGCAGTCGCGGCTGTGCAGCGAGAAATTCATGGTCGACGGCCGCCACGTCGGCACGGGCGGCGGCAACCACTTCGTGCTCGGCGGCGCGACGCCGGCCGACAGCCCGTTCCTGCGCCGCCCGGACCTGCTCGCGAGCCTGATCGCGTACTGGCACAACCATCCGTCGCTGTCCTACCTGTTCTCCGGGCTCTTCATCGGGCCGACGAGCCAGGCGCCGCGTGTCGACGAGGCGCGCAACGATCAGCTCTACGAACTCGACATCGCGTTCGCGGAGATCCAGCGCAACAAGCTGCTGTTCGGGCAGGACATGCCGCCGTGGCTCGTCGACCGTGTGCTGCGCAACCTGCTGATCGACGTGACGGGCAACACGCACCGCAGCGAGTTCTGCATCGACAAGCTGTATTCGCCCGATTCGTCGACCGGCCGCCTCGGCCTGCTCGAACTGCGCGCGTTCGAGATGCCGCCGCATGCACGGATGAGCATCGTGCAGCAACTGCTGCTGCGTGCGCTGGTCGCCCGCTTCTGGGCCGCGCCTTATACGACGCCGCTCACGCGCTGGGGCACCGCGCTGCACGACCGTTTCATGCTGCCCGCGTTTCTTCAGATGGATTTCGACGACGTGCTGGCCGAACTGCGCGATGCCGGTTTTGCGTTCGATCCTGCGTGGTTCGCGCCGCACTTCGAATTCCGTTTCCCGCTGTTCGGCCAGATCGCGGTGAACGGCATGCAGCTGTCGCTGCGCGGCGCACTGGAAGCGTGGCACGTGATGGGCGAGGAGGGGGCGCCCGGCGGTACGGTGCGCTACGTCGATTCGTCGGTCGAACGGCTCGAAGTACGCGTGACGGGGCTGAACGACAACCGGTACGTCGTGACCGTCAACGGCCGCGCGCTGCCGCTGCAGCCGACCGGCACCGTCGGCGAATACGTCGCGGGCGTACGCTACAAGGCGTGGTCGCCGCCATCCGCGCTGCATCCGACCATCGGCGTGCGCGCGCCGCTCACGTTCGACATCGTCGATACGTGGCTGCAGCGTTCGCTGGGCGGCTGCCGCTATCACGTCGCGCATCCGGGCGGCCGCAACTACGCGACCTTCCCCGTCAATGCGTATGAAGCCGAGAGCCGCCGGCTCGCGCGCTTCGTCGAGATGGGGCATACGCCGGGGCGGATGGATGTCGCGGCTGCCGCGCCGAGCCGCGAATTCCCGTTCACGCTCGACCTGCGGCGGCCCTGATTCATCGATGACGGGGCAGACGACGACGCGCGGTTCGCGACCCCCCGGCGGCCGCGCCGGAGTGCTAGGATGTGGGCAGATTGCGGCCGCGCGCCGCGGCATGCCGCCCGTATGGCGGCACGCGTGCGCGGCCGCATCCTGACGACGGAACGACATCGTGCCGCCCATTGACACCGATCATCTCGCCGCCCCCGACGCGATGCCCACGCTTTTCGATACCGGCGCGCAGCCGGACGCCGCCGAACTGGCCGCCGCGCTCGCGGCGCCGGCGGCCGCCGGCCGTTACGACGAGCTGCGCGGCAGTGCGGCCGGCCTGAACGCGCCTGCGCTGGCGCCCGCTTGGCGCAACTTCTTCACGTCGATCGGCAGCGACGGCGTGGCCGACCTCGATCGCCGCGCCGACGCGCTGCACCGGCGCATGCGCGAGAACGGCCTGTTCTACCAGTTGCACGAGCAGCGCGCCGGCGACGGCGCGGCCGGCCCGTGGTCGCTCGACCTGCTGCCGATGATCGTCACACCCGAGGACTGGGTGGCGATCGAGCGCGGCGTGCTGCAGCGCGTGCGGCTGCTCAACGCGACGCTGGCCGACCTGTACGGGCCGCAGACGATCCTGCAGCGCGGGCTGCTGCCGCCGGCCCTCGTCACCGGCCATCCCGGCTACCTGCGCGCGATGCGCGGTGCGCGCGTGCCGGGCGACACGTGGCTGCACGTCGTCGCATTCGATCTCGCGCGCGGCCCGGACGGGCAGTGGCGGATCGTCGCGCAGCACACGCAGGGCGCGGCCGGTCTCGGCTACCTGCTCGAAAACCGGCTGATCGTGTCGCGGCTCTTTCCGCGCGGGTTCCGCGGGCTGCGCGTGCAGCGGCTCGCGTCCGCGTATCGCGCGCTGCTGCAGAGCATGCAGTCGCTCAGTCCCGCCCGCAAGAATTCGCGGATCGTGCTGCTGACACCGGGTACGCATAGCGCGACTTATTTCGAGCATGCGTATCTCGCGCGCTACCTCGGCCTCACGCTCGTCGAAGGCGGCGACCTGACCGCGCGCGACAACCGCGTATTCCTGAAGACGTTGCGCGGGCTCGAACCGGTGCACGGCATCCTGCGGCGCGTCGACGACGCGTGGCTCGATCCGCTCGAACTGCGCCCCGATTCGATGCTCGGCGTGCCGGGCCTGCTGCAGGCCGTGCGCGCGGGCAACGTGCTGCTCGCGAACGCACCGGGCTCGGGCTTCCTCGAATCGCCAGCGATGCTCGGCTTCATGCCGCGCCTCGCGGAAGGGCTGCTCGGCGAAACGCTGACGCTGCCGGCCGTGCATTCGTGGTGGTGCGGCGAAGCGGCCGCGTGCGACGACGCGCTGCCGCGGCTCGCGCGCAGCATCGTCAAGCCATCCTATCCGCCCGAGGTGCAGGCCGGCGGCACGTTCGAACCCGTGATCGGCGCGCGGCTCACGCAGGCGCAACTGGCCGAATGGCGCGCGCGGATTCTCGCGCGGCCCGAACACTACACGGTGCAGGCCGACCTGCCGCTGTCGCAGGCGCCGACCTGGCCGCGGCACGACGCACCCGACGGCAACGGTAGTGCGCGCATCGTGCCGAAACCGCTGCTGATGCGCGTCTTCGCGCTCGCCGACGGCGCGCAGCGCTGGCGGCTCCTGCCGGGCGGGCTGTCGCGGGTCGGCACGCGCGACACGCTGTTCAACGCGCCGATGCCGCGCGGCGGCAGCACCGTCGATACCTGGGTGATGACCGAAGGCATCGTCGATTCGACGACGCTGCTGCAGTCGCACCTCGGCCCCGACGATCTCGTCGAGCGGCCGCGCGCGATCGCGAGTCGCGCGGCCGAGAACCTGTTCTGGCTCGGCCGCTACACCGAGCGGGCAACCAACCTGATGCGGCTGGCCCGTGCCGCGCTCGAACGGCTGCGCGGCGAAGACGACGTCGACAGTCCCGCGCACCTGGAACTGATCGACACGCTGTGCCGCGAGACGGGGCTGATCGCGGCCGACGTGCCGAACGCGGTCGATGCGCCGCGCGCATTCCAGCACGCGCTTGCGACGTCGCTGACGCGCGGCGCGGATCGCACGTCGGGTATTGCGCCATGCCTGTTCGGGATGCGCGGCGCGGCGGCCGCGATCCGCGAACGGCTGTCGAGCGACCAGTGGCGGCTGATCGACGACGCGACGCAACTGTTCGCCGACAGCGCGGCCCAGCCGGAAGCGGAGGAGCAGATCGGCAACGAGGCGCTGCAGCTGCTGGAACGCGTGGGCCTGCTGCTCGGCGCGATCACCGGCGCGCAGACCGACAACATGACGCGCGACGATGGCTGGCGGCTGCTGTCGATCGGCCGGCAGATCGACCGGCTGGATTTCCTGTGCAGCGTGCTGAAGGGCGCGTTCGACGACGGCGCCGTGCACCGGCAGGACGGCTTCGAGCTCGTGCTGGAGCTGTTCGACAGCACGATCACGTTCCGCTCGCGGTTCCAGCGCGGCTTCGACGTCGCGCCGCTGCTGTCGCTCGTCGTGCTCGATACCGACAATCCGCGTTCGCTCGGCTGGGTCGTGCAGGCGCTGCGCGGCCGGCTGACCAAAGTCGAGCGCAGCGAAGGCTATGCGCTGTCCGAGCTGGCCGAGACGGTTCCGGACGTACCCGCGTGGTCGCTGCACGAGCTGTGCGAGACCGCCGAAGGCGGCCGGCACGACAAGCTGCTCGACGCGCTCGACACGACCGTGAAGGCGGTCTGGGAACTGTCGAACCGGATCGGCGAGCGCTATTTCAGCCACGTGCGCGAGGCGGGCAGGACGCTATGGTGAAGACGAAAAGCGCGGTGAAAGTACCGCCCGGTTCCGGCGGCACCCGGCCGGCAGCGGCCCCGGAGGCGCCGGACGCGGCTGCGCCCGGCCGGTTGCTGCGCGTTACGCACGACACCGAATACCGTTACGCGGCGCGCGTCGAATCCGCGCAGCACCAGGCACGCCTGCAACCGCTCGTGACGCCGCGCCAGCAGGTGCTGTCGTTCGCGCTCGACATCGATCCCGTACCGGAATCGGTCGGCACGGAGGTCGACGCGTTCGGCAATGCACGCGCATCGTTCGCGCTGAACCAGCCGCACGACGCGTTGCTGGTGCGCAGCCGCAGCACGGTGCGCGTGACGCCCCCCGTGTGGTCGCGCGGTGCGCGCGGCGAGCCGCCGCCAGCGATCGCGAACCCTGACGCCGCGCATGCCACCGCGTGGGAAGCCGTGCGCGACCGCTTGCGGTTCCGCGCGGGGCAGCCGTACGACGCGGCGAGCGAATTCGTGTTCGCGTCGCCGCACGTTGCGTGCGATCCCGAACTCGCCGCATATGCGGCGGCGAGCTTCACGCCGCAACGGCCGCTCGTGCAGGCCGCATGGGACCTGATGCGGCGCGTGCATGCCGATTTTGCGTACACGCCGAACAGCACCGACATCACGACGTCGGCCCTCGACGCGCTGCGGTTGCGCAAGGGCGTCTGCCAGGATTTCGCGCATGTGATGATCGGCGCGTTGCGCTCGCTCGGGCTGGCCGCGCGCTACGTGAGCGGCTACCTGCTCACGCAGCCGCCGCCCGGGCAGCCGCGGCTGATCGGCGCCGATGCGTCGCATGCGTGGGTCGACGTGTACGACCCGGCGTGGCCCGAGGACGATGGCTGGCTGCAACTCGACCCGACCAACGATCGCGCACCGGGCGACGACTACGTGATGCTGTCGATCGGCCGCGACTATGCCGACGTGACGCCGTTGCGCGGCGTGATCCGCGGCGGCGGCGCGGATCAGGAGCTGAAGGTCGGGGTGACGGTCGAACCGCTCGACGCGCCGTAACGCATGCCGCCCGCCCGGGCGGTTTCCCGTTTAAGTCTTCGTTAATACTGCACGCCTAGCATGGTGGTGCCGGCGAACGGTTCGGACCCCGGTCCGCCGAGCCGGCGGCATGCGCGGGTGCGTCGACGTCACGGCGCCGCGCCGTCGCGCATCGCCATTCCCACGCAACGGCGGCGGACCATGATCAAGCATTTCGACTACACGCTCGGCAGCGAGACGATTGCGCTTTGCGCGAGCTTCGGCGCGGGGCCTGCGTTTCGGCGCGTGCTGGTGAGCCGCGCCGATTCGATGGAGACGCTGGTGGTGCTCGACGCGCGCGGGTTGTCGGGCTTGCTGAAGGTGGCGACGGAAGAACCGGAAGGGCTGCTCGACGACGCGATCCGCAAAGTCGGCGACGAGCAGCTCGTCGAGCGGGCGATCACCGGGAGGGCGATCGTCGAAACCGCGTTGTGACGCGATAGGCGCGACGCGAGGGGCCGGATCAGGGAGTATGCTGCGGGTCCGACCGGTTCATTCACGCCCGCCCGATGCCCACGACTGGCGCAGCCATTCCCGATTCCCGCCGCTATACGACGATCCGCGTGATCGCGTATCACGGCATCCTGCAAAACTTCACGGCCTTGCTGGCCTTCGTCCCGTTCGCCCGGGTGGTCCTGCACGACCGGTCGCTGGCCGCGCTCTCGTCATGGTCATGGCAGCTTTGGACGCTGCAGGGCGTGTCGTTCGCGGCGATGCTTGCAGGCCTCGTCGGTCACGTCGCACTGGCATTGCGCCACCGCTGGGGGCGAACGCTGAATGTGGCGGTCTGGGTGGCGTTGAGTGTCGCGATGCTGATGCTGTCGTCGTGGATCATGGTGGTCATCGCGCTGCCGCCGGGGATTGTCATGTTCGCGTTGATGTACAACCGGTCGAGCAATGATTTTCTGAGCCGGCCGCACGTCACGATGACGCCGACGGTTCGGCGCGTTGCGTCCGTCGGCCTGCTGGTCGTGTCGTCCACGCTGCATTACTGGGCGATTGCATACGCGACGTTGCGCACCGGCACGTTCGGCTATCTGATACCGAACACGCGCCCGATGGATCTGCTGATCGTGGCCGCGGCAACGCTGCTTCTCGGCACCGCCGTTGCGCCGCGCGGAAAGCGCGCATGGTACGCCGGCGTGTCGTTGATGATCTCCGCCGTTGCGATGCTGTTCATGCTGTTGAACTACGTGCCGATCACGACGTCGCTGGTTCGCTACATGCCGCACGAATATCCGCGCGTGACGATTCCGTGGAGTTCGATCACGCGGTACGCGGTCCTGACGTTTTGCGTTGCGCTCGTGCTGATTCGCGTGACGAAGCCGCCGAAGCCCGGCGCATGGGAGCAGGGGGCGATTCCCGACGCGTCCGCCGATGCGGGGGCGGCGCGCCGGGAAACGACTTCGTGATTTTGCTGCGCGGTTAGTTCGCGAACCGGTCCGTCGCCGCGACCAGCGCTTCCAGAATCCCCGGTTCGTTGTACGCGTGTCCGGCACCCGGCACGATTTCGAACGTCGCATCCGGCCACGCTTTCGACAGCTCCCACGCCGTGCGCGCGGGTGTCGCGATGTCGTAGCGGCCCTGCACGATCACGCCCGGAATGCCGGCGAGCCGATGCGCGTCGCGCAGCAACTGGCCTTCCTCGACGAACCCCTTGTTCACGAAGTAGTGGTTTTCGATCCGCGCGAACGCGAGCGCGTAGTGGCCGTCCGCGAAGTGCGCGGCGAGCGCGGGATCGGGCAGCAGCGTGATCGTGCGTCCTTCCCAGATGCTCCATGCGCGCGCGGCTTCGAGCTTCGCGGCTTCGTCGTTGCCGGTCAGCCGGCGATGGTAGGCGGCCATCAGGTCGCCGCGCTCGGCTTCCGGAATCGGCGCAACGAAGTCTTCCCACAGGTCGGGGAACAGCCACGACGCGCCTTCCTGGTAGTACCACAGCAGTTCCGCGCGGCGCATCGTGAAGATGCCGCGCACGATCAGCGCGCTCACGCGTTCGGGGTGCGTTTCCGCGTACGCGATCGACAGCGCGCTGCCCCATGAACCGCCGAACACGAGCCATTGCTCGGCGCCGACCATCTCGCGCAGGCGTTCGATATCGGCGACCAGATCCCATGTCGTGTTGTTCTCGAGGCTTGCATTCGGCGTCGAGCGCCCGCAGCCGCGCTGGTCGAACAGCAGGATGTCGTAGCGCGCGGGATCGAACAGGCGCCGATGGTCGGGGCTGCAGCCGGCGCCGGGGCCGCCGTGCAGGAACACGGCGGGCTTGCCGGCCGGATTGCCGCAGCGCTCCCAGTAGATGCGGTGGCCATCGCCGGTGTCGAGGTGGCCGTGGGCGTAGGGTTCGATCGGTGGGTACATGACGTTTCCTGATTGAAAGGTCGGCGGGCGCCGGGTAATCGGTGCCGAAAGCGACACGCCATTATGCCCAACTCGCCCAAATGGCGGCGGCTGACCGGGGCCAGCCCGACGAACGCTGCGCGCGTCATTCGCGACTGAAAAAATCCGTAAAAAACCGCATCGCATCATTCACGTTTTTCGATTCAATATGGCTTCGCGTTTCAAGTGCGTGACACGCATGAAATGCATTCATGACGCAAGCCAGGCGTCGCGAGCAATTGAAAAATCAAAATAATTCCGGGGATTGTGAATGAATAGCGATTCTCTTACGAGGAAGGAGCGCGAGATCGTGTCATTGATCGCGCGGGGGATGCGCTGTACGGAGATTGCCGCGGCACTCGGGGCCGCGCCGATGACGGTGCGCAAGCATCGCGCGAACATCGTGCGAAAGCTCGGGTTGACGGGCACAGCACAACTGGTCGCGTATGCGGTCGAGCACGCGCCGCCGCTGGCCGACGACCTCTCTCCTTGCGAAGATCGCCGCGCTCGGGCCGCGTGAGCGGGATGTGCTGCGCCTGATCGGCGCCGGTTTCGCGAGCAAGGAAATCGCAAGGTTGCTCGAGATCAGTCCGCGCACGATCAGCAAGCATCGTGAAAACATCATGCACAAACTGTCCATTCACGACCTAGCCCGCCTGGTGAAAATCGGCCGCGAATTGTGATTCGGCGATCCGGATTTTCGCTACGCAATCGGAGGTATTGAGCGGCATTCGTATTCGGCGCAATTTGAATGCCGGGCGAATGCCGCATTGCATTCGCCCGACGGTGGGCGAATACGCGATTTTCCGAGGGCGAATTCACCCGGTTTTCACGATGAATAGGAGTGGAAAATGGAAGGTCAAGATCCGATTGTCTGGAAGGACGATCGCGCCACGCAGGTCGAAGTGGCGATACTCATCAATCGATCCCCTGTGGAGTTCGTGGTCGACGTCACCAAGCCGCAGGAAGTCCAGGAGTGGAAAAGGTTGCTCGAATCGTCGCCTGCCGAAGATCTCGGCGAAGTGGATCCGGCGCAACTCACATGGCCGCCCCGCCCCGTGTCGAGGCCCGCAATCTACGGCGGCGTGGTGGTCGCGACGGTCAGCACGTTCGCGCTGCTGACCGGCTTTGCCATCTGGCGCAACTACACCGTGAGCGCGGAACTGACCCCGGACCGGATGCGTTTCCGCCTGCGTCCGCCGCCGCCCCCGCCGCCGCACGCGTAAGCCGCATTCCGGCCGTCACCCATTCGGGAACGGCCGACGCGTGACGTACCGCACGCGCCAGCCCCGTTGCCCGGCGGCGCGTGCCCGATCGAAATCACAGGAGATCAATCATGCCAGTTGACAATTCGGCGGCCGAGTCCGCCCGGAGCCTCTTGAACGGCATCGACTACAGCGCCCTGATCGGCGGCCCGTTGCAGGCCGCGATCACCGCACAGGCGATGGCCGCGAAATCCACCTACGAGTTCATCGACAAGGTCGGCCTCACGACCGACAAGGACGGCGTGAAGCAGGCCGTCAACGTCACCTTCCTGTACCAGAAGGACGGTCAGATGGTGAAGCTGATCGTGCCGCTGCTGACGATCGTGCCGGTTCCGCTGATCCTGGTCGACGAAGTGACGATCCAGTTCAAGGCGAACATCAACGCCGCCGCGTCGTCGACGTCGGAAGAATCGAAGTCCGAAGCGATTGCGGGCGAGCTGTCGGCGCAGGGCAAGATCGGCTGGGGGCCGTTCAGCCTGTCGGCGCAGATGAAGGCCAGCTACTCGAGCAAGAAGGATTCGAAAGCGACGCAGGACTCGCGCTATTCGGTCGAGTACACGCAGGACGTGTTCGTGCATGCGTCGCAGGCCGGCGTGCCGGCCGGGCTCGCGACGGTGCTCAACATCCTGTCGAGTGCCGCGACCGGCGCGAGCCGCGACGGCGACATGCAGGTCAGCCCTGCGTTGTCGACCGTGATGTCCGGTGACCCGTCGCAGCAGCAGATGCTGCAGGTGCATCTGCAGAACTCGAGCGGGCTGTTCGTCGCGAATACGGAAGTCGTGTTCCAGATCGAACCCGCGCTGGCGGACAAGTTCCGGATGAGCCGTGCACCGTTCGGCAAGGTCGTCACGTTCGATACCGCCGGCAAGATCGCGGCATTCAAGACCGGCAACGACGGGTCGCTGTCCGTCTTGTTCTGGGCCGAAGGCGACGTCGCCGCACAGGCGACCGACCTGACGGTGTCCGCGTCGATCCCCGCGCCGGACGGCGGCAAGGCCGACGCGAAGACGATCGTCGTGCCGGTGCGCGTGCTGCACCGGTTGCCGCAGCCGACGACGCCGTCACTCAAGAGCGCGCAGGCGACGCTCTCGATCGCCAAGGGGGCGTCCGGCCAGGACGAACTGACCGCGCTCAAGCCGGACGGCACGCCGGCCGCGAACGTCGAGCTGACGTTCGCGTTCGATGGCAGCGGTGCAGCGTTCGACGTCGAAGCAAACGGCAAGAGCGTGAAGACCGACCCGCCGAAGACGGATACCGCCGGCAAGGTCGTGATCGATTGCAAGGCGCTCGACGACAGCAGCAAGTCGGTCGTGACCGTCACCGCGACGATCGACGGCACCAGCGTGTCCACGAGCATCACGCTCCAGGCCAAGCCCTGATCCCGCCGATGCGACAACCCGCCCGCGCCGGCCTGCCGGCGCGGGGTAGAGGAGAACACCGATGACCAATCTGCGGGATATCGCCGCCGCGTTCCTCGACAGCCTTGCGGGCGCGCAGCACGAGGCGAACCTGTATTCGAAGCGCCTCGCGGTGAAGTATCGCGAGGATCCGCTGCTCAAGTATTTTCCGGTGCCGAACGGCCTGCTCGACGAAGCGGACGTGACGCTGCGCTTCGCGGTGACGTCGGGCGCCGACGACGATGAATCTGCGTCGCGGCTCGAAGCGGGCGCGCTGCCGGCGGATGTACTGCCGTCGCAGGTTGCCGTCGCCGACCTGGCGACGGACGCCGGTGCGCTGCTGCTGCACGATCTCGCCGGCGTGCTCGGCCGAGTGCACGGGGAGAGTGGGGCAGCCGGTACGGGGGCCGATCCGGCGCGCGAACGGATCGACGCATTGCATTCGCCCCGTGTCGCGCGCGAGCTGGGCGGCAACCTCCACGCGCTGCTCGGCGACGCGCTGACGCAGGCGCTGCGCGGCACGACGCCGTCGCTTGACACCCTGCGCGCCGGCTTGCTCGACGTACTGGATGCGTCGCTCGGTGACAGCCTCGCGGCCGTGTTCGACATGGACGCTTCCCCGAACGCGGAGCGTGTGTCGTTCGAGGCGGCAGTCAATGCGAGCGGGGCCGCGCTGCTCGACCTGATCGCCGTGGCGGCCGAGCGGCAGCGCGGGATCCAGGGAGAGACAGCACGTGTGCCGTCGCTGGCGGTGACGCTGGACACGGCCGCATTGCAGGGCATTCCAGCCGAATTCGTGCAGACGCTGACACTGCGCGCAAGGTTGCGCAATTACAAGTGGGTGCTCGTCGGTGAAGGTGGTCGCGAGCGCGACGAACTGGTTGTCACGGAGTGATGCCATGACCGATTCCATCAGCCCCGTCGTCGATCTGCAGTACCTGTTCGCGGCGCCGATCGAAGCGGTGATCGAGGCCGACTTCATGGCGGCGCGCCAGTTTGTCCGGTACGTCCAGGAGTTCGGCTTCGTGCGGAAGTCGTCCGCCGACTGCGAGCCGGGCAAGCCGGACGATGACGACTTCGGCGAATTGCGGATGATCACGTTTTTCTACGAGCAAGTGATCGGCAAGGACAAGACCGAATGGCGTCGCGTGCAGGTACCGGTGCTGTCGCTGATCCCGCTGCCGCTGCTCGAGGTGAAGACGGCGACTTTCGATTTCGGCGTACGCCTGTTGCTTGCCGAGCGTGTGAAGGCGCCGTGCGCGATCCCGTTGCTGCCCGGCGACGCGGACGATGACGAACCGCGCCGGTACCGCTGGAGCGCAATGCTGGCGCGGGGTCGGCCCGAGGCCGGCAGCCAGGCGCGCGAGGACGTATCGCCTTTCCTCGAGGCCAACATCGGCGCGAAAGTCGAGGTCGGGCAGGCCGGCATCCCGGCCGGCATTGGCAACCTGCTGGCGCTGCTGGGCATGAATACCCAGGTCAGCGGCGCCGACACCTCGGCCACCGGCGACGGTGGCGATTACTCCCGGAGGGAATCATGAAGACGAGCGAGAAGATGCTGAACGAGGCCCCGGGTTTCACTTGCCCGGTCTGCAGTCGCGGGCGCGTGAAGCTGTCGCTGACGGATTTTCTCGGTAGCAGCGAGGTCCGCTGCCCGATCTGCAGCACGTCGTTCCAGATGGACAAGACAGGTTGCGCGGAGCTGGTGGACCGGCTGCAGGATCTCCAGGTCGCGCAGCAGAATGTCCGGCTGCTGGAGAAGAACGGCGGCCGGTGAGGGCGGCGTTGCGATGACGCGGGGCCGGCCGGTTGTTGCGTTGCGGCATGCGGACGGCTATCCGCAGGACACCGTTCGCACCGGCGGCCGGCCCAGCCGGAACAGGTCACGCAATGGCTTCCGGGATTTTTGAAGCAATTTCATTCCGATATTTTTCATACAAAATCCCGGCGGCATGTCGGCGTACCGATCGGGCGCCGGCCATTTCCTGCTTCTTGACCGTGCCAACGGGAACCAGCCGATGAACCATCGCGTCACGCAGTTGACCGGGTTGCGCGCCGTCGCGGTGGCGATGGTGGTGATCGGACACGCCGAGCATGTGCTGCCGGGCGGCTACACGGGCTGGTACGCGCCGCTGCGACTGATCGCCGACGGCCGGCTCGGCGTGCTGATCTTCTTCGTCCTGAGCGGCTTCCTGATCACCAACGTGCTGCGCGTCGAGTTCGCGCGCACCGGCGGCATCGCGCTGACGTCGTTCTACGTGCGCCGCGCGTTGCGGATCTGGCCGGCCTGCTATGTCTATCTCGCGGCCGTCGCGATCGTGGCGTTCGCCGGCTGGTTCGACGTGGACCGCCGGCAGTGGCTCTATGCCGCGCTGCACCTGTGGAATTACTCGGCGTGGTTCGGGCTGACCGGCGACAACGCGCTGCATCCGGACGGCGCGTGGTACCTCGGCCATTTCTGGTCGCTCGCGCTCGAGGAGCAGTTCTACTGGTTCTGGCCGCTGCTGTTCGTGTTCGGCATGCGCCGCGCAGGCACGCGCTGGCTGGCCGCGCTGATCCTGATCGTGCCGCTGGTGCGCGCCGTCACGTACTTCGTTGCGCCGGCGCTGCGCGGGCAACTCGGGATGATGCTTCACACGGGCGTCGATCCGATCCTGATCGGCTGCTATGCGTCGCTCAACCGCGAACGGCTCGAAGCGTGGATCGACTCGTGGCGCGGGGAAGCGCGCATCGTGACGGCGCTCGTCTTCATCGTGCTGCTCGGGATGCCGCTCGCCGAACACCGGCTCGGCGGCTTCTGGAATGCGACGTACGGCGTGACGCTCGAAGCCGCGCTGATCGCGATCGTGATCGTCGTGCTGAATTTCCGTCACGAATTCTGGTGCGCGCGCTGGCTGCGTGTGCGGCCGGTCGTGTTCGTCGGCACGATCTCGTTCAGCCTCTATCTGTGGCAGCAGCCGTTTGCGAATCCGGATCTGGCGGTTCCGCACGCGTTTCCGCTCGGCATCGTGTGGGCGCTGATTGCCGCGACCGCCAGTTACTTCCTCGTCGAGAAACCGTTCCTGCGGCTGAAGGATCGTTATTCGGCGCGCGAGGCGCGGCATATGCGGCATGTGCGGGATGACGCGATGCGGATGCCGGCGTCGGGCGATGCGATCGGGCCGAAGGTGATGGAGTAGGCGGGTGGGGCGGTGCTTCGCCCCGACCTTACTTGAAGCGCTTCATTGCGGCGGGCGAGTACCAGAAGTTCCGGAACATATCGATGCCGTACGTCTTGCCGTCGTAGTGGACAATCGTGCGTGCGGTCCGCTTGCCCGTATCCGAGTATTCGTTGTTCTTGCGTTGATTCTTCGTGATGTGCGCAGTGATCGACAGGTCTGCGAAGCCGTGGCTCGAGGTCTTTTCGACGGCGATCGTCATGCGGGCGTCTTCGCTGACCGCGTCACCCAAACTGGCGCCGCACGCCTCACCCTGGACGCTGACCCAGCCGTAGAGATTGGTGCCGAACACGGGGCGAATGCGGTTGCCTTCGCACACCCACAGCGTCAGTTCTTCGCTGGCGTCGGCATCGGGGCAACTCGGCCCGCGTGCGCTGCTCGTGAACACGACACCGAACGCACGCACGTCGGGCGACAGCCGGTACGGTGCGGTATCGACGCGATAACTGTTTTCGCCGACTTCGGTCGCCGCATCCTCCTGAATCACCGACCGCTCGGCTGCCACAACCTGGCCGCCTTCGACGAGCGCGACGACCTGCAACTTGTTGCTCTCGTCCGGGTTCTTGCTCTTCGGCAACGAATCGAACGCGACGGCCGCGATCGTCGTTTCCGGCGCGTTCGGCATGACCTTGCATGCCGATGCGACGACGAGCCGGTTTGTGTCGCGCGCGGCAATGCGGGCGCTGGCGATGCCGGCCCAGCGGGCGACGGCCGTGACGGTATCGTCGCCGCAAGGCTGGTTGTCGGCGGCGTGAACGACGGGGGCGGTGAAGAGCGCCAGCAGCGGGGCGAAGCGAAGGATTTTCATTGTCGCGATTGGAATTGTTGCTTCATGGATGTTCGCAGGTGTCGCT
This sequence comes from Burkholderia pulmonis, assembly GCF_984667975.1. Classification (NCBI taxonomy): domain Bacteria; kingdom Pseudomonadati; phylum Pseudomonadota; class Betaproteobacteria; order Burkholderiales; family Burkholderiaceae; genus Burkholderia; species Burkholderia pulmonis. The sequence goes on along the minus strand of NZ_OZ480187.1, from coordinate 2,005,344 downwards.
TGCCGACCCGAAGCGGACTTTCGGATCTCTCAAGAGCAGCCGTTCGAAGACGGTTGATCCGGCCGGCCAGCGGTCCGCAGAGCGCTAAAGGTACTTGAATTTTATGATCTGCAATTTGTTATTTAATCGGGCAACTTTGAACTGAACTGGCTCCGTCGAGTTTATCGTGGTGCGCTCCATAATCCACGGAATCGGCCGATACTTCACTGTCCGACCATTGATAATTAAATCCAGGACCTGGTATTCCTCCACATAGGCACGCGTTAAAAATCTTCCACGAGATTGCCACTCCCAATGCGCCGGCACAGTTCGCTTAGCTATGACCGTTGCGCTTCCAGTCTGTGCTTTCACTCCAGCAAAATTGGCAATCTCGAACAATGTTTTGGCGATGCAGCCAATGATGACCGCGTAGAAGAAGAAAAGCACTCCTGCGCCGCCAAGTTGACCGCGATTCAGTAGCGTGAAGGGAAGCGACGCAAGGTTATGCAAAGACACTCTTGATCCCCACCGTGGAAGGAAGAACGGTGCAACGCGCCGACCGGCACTTACGCACAAGGCCGTCGATTCTCCCTCGGGCTGGCCGAATTGTCAGCAATCCCGCCTCACACGTCGAACGTCCGTCTGTGGCCGATCCCGGTCCGACGTCAACCTTGCGGAGTAGGCCGCCCTTGATCGGTCCGCGTCCGGCAGAACTCGACCCGTAGCGGACGAAGAGTGCGTTCTACTACGGACGTTCAAAGGTAGTCGGTGCTCGTGCCGCACCGGCGCACGTCCGCCACCAATGTTCAGGGAAGCCTCTCTATCTCACGCGCTAGCGCCTCATTTTTTCTTGCGACCCACAGGAAAAGAAGCCCAAGAATCCCAAAGATGATCACGAAGGCCGTGAATTCTGCTGCAAGTAGACTACCCGGGGATTTGGGGTGGATTACGAATCCGACTCCCAGCACGAATGGGAAAATGAACAAGATCCTGGCAAGCCACCGCAGCTGGTTACCTGTTGCTCGAAGTTTCTGTGCTGAACCACCGTTCTCCAGCGCGAATTGAGCTGGGCTCAAACCCCGCGCCTTTGCACTTCGCCAGCGAATCGCTCGAAGCACTGCAACAAATAAAACTGCTACCGCAAGGAATATGTTGTACGTGACGTGCATGGAGCGATAGATTTTTAGATGGCAATTGGGTGGGGGCGATGCTCAGGATTGTCGACGATGCAAGCCGACGTGTCGAATGGCTGCTCCTGGCCGGTAGAAGTCGATTGACCACCAGTAGTTTCCCCCACCGTTACCAAACGATGACCCATCGCGAATACACGATCCGGACCGGCCGTCACTCTGGCCGAGACGCAGTTTCGTGCCCGTTAAGCCATTCGTTGATCGCGGCGAGTACTTTCGATTCGATTCCCAGGTACCCATGCGGAGCCTGCGCACCACATTCGGCATGCCTGTCGCCTCCACCCGCAGTGCTTGATACCTCGACGAAATCGAAGTGATTGTCGGTGGCCATGCGCTTCGCTGCCCAAAACGGCGACGCAACGCAAACGTCGTGTTCATTCGACAGCACCAGTACGCGTGCCTTGTTTTGAGGCCAGGCGACACCTGACAATCCCGGCTTGCCGCGAACTGCGATCGAAATCGGCGAAGTGAGCACGAAAGCATCTGCAAGTTCAGGATTCCGTAACAGCACGTTGCCCACCGTAATCGTTCCACGGCTGGTACCGACAAGCGCAACTTTGGAAGAGGGGTAACGTTTTTTCAGTTCCGCCACGACGGCGGCAACATCCTGGCTGGCCGCCCCGCTTAACCGGAACTCGTCATCCATACCGTTCGCCTGGTCTGATGGTGCGTCGAAGACGACCGCGGCGTCGCCTGCGTTTGTCCAGTACGATGCCGTCCGCACCAGGAAATTTCCCTGCTCGCGGGTCGGTCCGTCGGCCGAAAGCGCAACGACACCATCGCTACCCGCGAAGAGTACGACAATCCATGCGGGTGAAGTCGATGTGGCATTGATGTAGACGTTCTGAGTGACATTGCGGCTCTTCACGGCAACCAGCTCGCCCGCACATGCTGCGTGACTGCCGAGCGTGAAAACCGCCGCAAGCATCAGTCGGCTCCAGATCGACGCTTTGATGGAACCGTGCAAACGCTCGGTGCGATTGGCGGACAGCCGAGAGTACGTATGCAGTTCATGAGACTTGTCATGTGGCATCGGGTTGCTCGAATGATGTCGAATCTGGCGTTATCGGACCCACACGACGGGTACTGTCGATCGGCCGCGCCGAATGGTCAACGAACTGGCGAAGGCTGCGTTCCCCATTCCATCCGCAGATGAGCGTTACAAATGCGCGGCGGCTGTTCTCGCGATTCAAATCCTACTCCCGGACCGGAATGGCGACAGTCAATTTGTGCCGTGAAGCCGGCGCCTCGCTTGCCCACCGCTTGTTGGCGATCCAGACGGAGCTATCCAAGGTCTCAAACCGGCCGAATGCCGACAGTGTGTCCCATGTCACCCGAAATTTGCGAAGAACAAGAAAAAAGGCCCTTGCGGGCCTTTCGTAGACGAAGGGTCGGTAGCGCTTACCGCGTCAACGCCGTAAATCCTTCCAGCAGCCGCTCGACATCAGCCGCCTGAATCGCGCCCATCGTCGAAATCCGGAACAGTTCCTTCGACAGCCCGCCTTGCCCCGCATAGATCACGAAGCCGCGCGCCTTCAGCCCGTCGTGCAGCGTCTCGTACGTGACGCCTTGCGGCAGCCGGTACGCGCGCAGCACAACCGACGAAGCACCTTCCGGCAGCACCAGCGGCATTCCGCGCGCAGCCAGCCCGGCCTGCGCCTGATCGGCGAGCGCCTTGTAGTGCGCATGCCGCGCACGCCAGCCGCCAGCCTCGTCAAACTCGCGCAGCGCCTCGACGAGCGCGTAATACGCATGCACGGACGGCGTGAACGGCGTATTCCGCTGATCCTGCAGCTTTGCGAGACGCCCAAGATCGAGGTAATACGTACGGCTCGCGGCCTTCACGAGCGCGCTGCGGCGCACGATCACGAACGCCGCGCCCGGCACGCCGTGCAGGCACTTGTTCGCAGTCGCGGCAACCGCGTCGATGTCGCCACCCGCGAAATCGATCGCTTCCGCACCGAAACTGCTGACGCCGTCGACGAGCATCTTCACGCCACGCGCACGGCAGACTTCCGCAATCGCGCCGAGATCGTTCAGCCGGCCGGTTGTCGTTTCATGATGAATCACCGCGACATGCGTATGACCGCCCGCATCGAGCCGCGCAGCGATCTGCGCGAGATCGGGCGCCTGCATCCACTCATGCTTCAGCACGTCGTGCGCGATGCCGTACTGCGTCGCGATCTGCGTGATCCGCTCGCCGTACACGCCGTTCTCGATCACGAGCAGCTTGCCGTCCTGCGGCACGAGCGCCGCAATCATGCTCTCGACGGCGGCCGTGCCCGAGCCCGTCATCAGCACGGCCGTCCATTCGGCCGGATCGAGTTCGTACGCGGCGACGAGGCGCGCACGCGCCTCATCCTGCAGATCGAAGAATTCGCTTTCGCGATGGCACAGATCGGGTTGCAGCAGGCTGCGGCGCACGCGTTCGGTGAGCGTGACCGGGCCGGGGTTCAGCAGCAGCATCAATGGGCTCCTTCAACGTGGGCTTCGGTCTGCGCGGCGCCGATGTGCCGCATCAGACGGGTCTTGACCTCGACCGGCGTGACGGTCGGGCGGGGCAGGCCGTCGGGCACGCCCGTGCGGATCGCAACGCGCACGAATTGCACGCCATCGCCAGGCGCAGCCAGCGTCGCATCGAGCACGTCGAGCGTATCGCCTTCGACCGCCGACGCATAGCCGCACGCGGCAGCGACACCCGCGAACGACACATGCTGCGACACCGTCGCCTGGCCGCCCGTCGATTCGTGCGCGCCGTTGTCCAGCAGCACGTGCGTGAGATTGGCCGGGCCGTAGGTGCCGAGCGTCGCGAACACGCCCATCCGCATCAGCGCGGCGCCGTCGCCGTCGACGGCCACCACGCGCAGGTCGGGTCGTGCAAGTGCAAGGCCGAGCGCGAGCGGCGTCACGCAACCCATCGAGCCGACCATGTACAGCTGGTTCGCGCGATCGTCGATCGCGTAGAGCTCGCGGCCGCAGAAACCGGTCGACGCGAGCACGACGGTCGAATCGACCGGCGTGTGCGCGATCACGCGCTGCAGCGCGTCGTGGCGGGTCGGCCATGCATCGGCCGACGCGGCGCGCGACGACGATTGCGCGACCACATGCGCACGCGGCTTCGCGGCCGGGTTCGCCTTCAGTTCATACGGCGCGACGCTGCCTTTCTGCATCACGAGCGCGTACGGGCGGCCCGTCGCGTCCATGTGCGCGACCGCGCGGTCGAGTGCCGGGCCGACCTGTTCGGGGTCGGTCGGGAACGTCTCCCACGGGATCTCCATCGTGTCGAGCATCGCGGGCGTGATCGGGCCCATCAGCGCATGCTGCGGCTCGTCGGAAACACCCGGCTGGCCGCGCCACGTGACGATCAGCAGCTGCGGCAGGCGGAACGTCCAGGTCAGCGACGTGAGCGGGCTCACCGCGTTGCCGAGCCCCGAGTTCTGCATCATCGCGATCCCGCGCTTGCCGCCGAGCGTCGCGCCCGCGATCAGCGCGACCGCGTCGCCTTCGTTCGCGGCCGACACGTAGTTCAGCGTCGGGTCCTGCAACACGTAATTGATGAACGGCGTCAGGTACGAGCAGGGCACGCCCGCGTACCAGTCGAAGCCGCGTTCGCGCGCGGCCTCGACGAACTGGGCCGCTTCGATCATTGCGCGCCCCCGTTGCCGGCGCCCGGTTCGGACAGCGGCGTCTGGCCGTGCGCGAAGTCGCCCGCGCGGCGGAAGTCGTCGAGATCGTTGACGCCGCGCCAGTGGCCGTGCACGTACTGCACCTCGATCTTCTCGCCGGCGGCGATCAGTTCGTTGAGCAGCGACGGGATGTCGAGCGTGTCGAAATCGGGGCGTGCCTGCAGCGTCGCGAGCATCGCCTTCAGGCGATCGACACCGGCGCCGCGCACGTTCAGCAGGCCGATCCAGCGGCCGTGCGGCGTGCCTGCGGCGACGTCACTCGATACGCGCTGCAGATACGTCTTCTGGCCGAACAGGCCGCGATCGTCGGCCGCCGAGCAGAGTGCGAAATCGCGCACGCTCTGGTTGGTCGGCTCCGTGAGCGACGAATCGACCACCACGCTGAATTCGGCTTCGCTTTCCGCGAGGTCGCGCACGATGTAGCTGCGGAACAGCAGGTCGCCGTACGAGATCACGGTGTCGCCCGTCAGGCGTTCGGCCGCGCACGCGAGCGACGCGAGTTCGCCCGTCTGCGCATGGCGCTCGTTGACGACGAGCTTGATGCCCGACGTGTCGATCGCGTCGGCGCGATAGCCGCCGACCACGGTGATGTCGTTCACGCCATGCGTCTTGAAGCCGTCGACGAGCCAGCGCAGCAGCGGCTTGCCGGCGACCGGCAGCATGACCTTCGGCTTGTCTTCGGTCACGGCTTCGAGGCCCTTGCCGCGGCTCGCGGCGAGCACGATCGCCGCGTTCGACGCGCGCGACGACGACGACAGGTAGATGCGCTCGGCCGCCGAGTACTCGTCGGCGTCCTGCAGGCGGAAGATCTCGTTGACCGATGCAACGCGGTCCTCGACGTTGATCAGCGTTTCGCTCTCGTGAATCTCGCGCGCGGTCGCCTGCATCGCGGATGCCGACGCGCGGATCAGGTGGTTTGCCCAGATCACGGTGCTGATGCCGGCCTGGCGGAACACGTCGGTCGGCGTGCTGTAGTACTTGGTCGGCACGATCACGAGCGGCGCCTTGCCGCTCCATTCACGCGCGAACTGCAGGATCTCGTCCGGGCGCGACAGCTTGCTGTGGATCAGGATCGCGTCGGCGCCGGCTTCCGCGTACGCATTCGCGCGGCGCAGGGCCTCGTCCATCCCCCAGCCGGCGATCAGCGCTTCCACGCGCGCGACGATCGAGAAGTCGGGGTCGGTCTGCGAATCCTTGCCGGCCTTGATCTTGCCGCAGAACTCGTCGATTTCCGCGAGCGGCTGGCGCTCGCCGCCGATGAAGCTGTTCGTCTTCGGAAACTGCTTGTCCTCGATGCAGACGCCCGCGATGCCGCGCTGTTCGAGCTTCTTCACGAGGCGGCGCACGTTGTTGAAGTTGCCGTAGCCGGTGTCGCCGTCGAGCAGGATCGGCAGGTCGCTCGCGTCGGCCATGAATTCGAGCACGTCGACGACCTGCGTCCAGCTCGCTTCGTTGTTGTCGCGCACGCCGAACTGCGCGGAGATCGCGAGGCCCGATGCCCAGATCCCCTTGAAGCCGGCTTCGCGGACGATCCGCGCGGACAGGCCGTTGTGCGCTTCCATCAGGAATTCGAGATCGCTGCTGACGAGCATGCGGCGCAGGCGTGCGCTGCGCGATTCGGTGAAGTTGGGTTCGCGTGCGTTCATCGTGCGGCTCCTGCGGTGGTGCGTTGAATCAGGGGAAGGATTTCTTGCGTGGCGCGTGCGACGTCGTTCGGGAAGTCGATCTCGATCCACGGCGAACCGGTGACGTCGGCGACGTCGAACGAATGACCGCCTTCGAGCAGCAGGTCGCGCACGGCTTCCTCATGCGGCATGTTCGCGCGGCCGCTGTCGACGTAACCCGCGACGATCGTCGCGAGGCGGCGCGCAGTGCCTTCGGTGAAGCGGAAGAAGCCGACCGATTCGCCGATCGTGTCGTATTCGAGGTCGACCGCGAGCTGCTTGCGCAGCTCGACCGGCACGCCGCTCTTCAGGCACAGCTTGACGGGTTCGTCGCCGGCCTCGAAGTCGCGGTCGATCAGCAGGCGGTCCACCGTCTTGTCGGCATCGGCCACCAGCGCGTGCAGGATGTTCTCGTCGTACAGCACATCGGCGTCCATCAGCAGTACGTCGCCGCCGCGCGTCATCGCATCGGCGACGGTATGCACGGTCAGCACGCTGCCGAGGTCGTAGCGGTCGTTGATCATGATCTCGGCCTGGCGGCCGAGGCGCTTCATTTCCTGCTCGACCTTCTCGTGCTGGAAGCCGAGCCCGAGCACGATCTCGTCGACGCCCGCGGCATCGAGTACGCGCAGATGGCGCTCGAGCAGCGATACGTCGTCGAAGCGCAGCAGGCACTTCGGGAACTGCGCTTCGGGCGGTTGTTGCAGGCGCAAGCCGAGGCCTGCCGCAAGAATGATGGCTCGCATGGGTTCTCCAACCAAAAAGCCGGCGATCTGAACGATCAGTCGGCGAGCGGCTGCGGCGCACGGCGCCGCTGCCAGTTTCTTTCACTGAAATGCAGATAGAGCAGGCCGGGCAGGCCGAGCGCGAGCTCGCGCGCGCGCTTCGCGAGCGACAGCGCGAGCGCCGCGTCGGGCGGCAGTCCGACCAGCGGGGCGAGCAGCAGGTAGCCGCCTTCCTGCGCACCGAGCGAGCCCGGGATCGCGAAGGCCGCGCCGCGGATCGCCTGGCCGACGCTTTCGAGCAGCAGCGCGTCGAGCCAGCTCACCGGGTGCCCGAGGAAGTGCAGCGCGAGCCACACTTCCGCGGTGCCTACGATCCAGCCGACGAGGCTCAGCGCGAACGTCTTCGCGACCTTCGCTCGATCGCGGTACAGCGCACCGACCGCGTCGTCGATCGCATCGGCGCGCGTGGCCAGCGACGACCAGTCGCGCGGGCCGAGCAGCTTCGACGCGAGGCGCAGGCCGCGGCCGAACAGCCCGCGCCGCTGCGCCAGATAGAACAGCACGGCAAGCGCACCGAGCACGCCGGTGGCGATCAGCGCGGGCGTGCGCAGGTGCGCGACCGATTCGTGCGTCGCATACAGGCTGAACGCCGCGATGCCGATCAGCGCGAACGCCATCTGCGAGAGCGCCTGCATCGTCGTGCTGACGGTCACGGCGGCGGCCGCGTCGGCCATCCGCGTGCCGCGCTGCGCGAGGTGGCGCACCATCAGCACGGGGCCGCCGATCTGGCCGGCGGGCAGCAGGCTGTTCACCGATTCGCCGACCCAGCGCGCGCGCAGCGCGTTGCCGAGTTCGGCGCCCGGTTGCCCGCGGCGGAACATCACGGAGATCGCCACCGCGTCGATCACGAGCGGCACGACGTGGAACGCGGCGACGAGCGCAAGCCCCCAGCCGGCTGCGAGGAACGTGGACGCGACCGCGCCGACGCCTTGCCAGGCGAGGAGTGCGATGAAGAGTGCGGTCCCGAGGGACAGCAGGATGAGGCCGGCGCGTGTCATGACCCGGTCGTGCGTCGCGTGACCAGTTGCTTGAACACCTGGCGGAAACCGAAATACGCGATCGCGTCCTTCATGTTCGAGATGAAGCGCTTCCACGGCCGCATGCCGGGGTTCGTCACGTATTCGAACGTGAGCGACACGCGCATTTCGTTCTGGCCGAGCGGCGTGATGCGGTGGCGCAGCTTGTCGCCGTCGAACAGCACGATGCCGCCGTCGGCGATCTGCACCGAGCCCGGTTCGTCGGCCACGTCGGGATTGCGCGTGTGCAGCTCGTAGTCGAGCCGGCACGACGATTCGTCGATCACGCCGATCAGCAGCGTGTAGCGGCGGCCGTCGTAGTACGACGTGTCGTAATGCCAGCCGATGTGGTCGCCGGGCTTCGTGTAGTAATACAGCGCGTAGGCGTGCGGATCGTCGTCCGGCGACAGCATCAGCTTGTCGCCCGTGACCTTCTCGAGGAAGGAGATGAGTGCCTTCGAGCGATACAGTTCGGCGATGTACGGCGCCTGCTCGTCGATCGTATGGCGGCTCACGCTGCCGCCCTGCTTGTGGCCGGGCAGGTAATTGCGGTTCAGGCCGGCCTGCATCGCGCGGGCGGCGTCCGCCAGCTTCGCGTGCGCGTCGGCCGGCAGGAAGGCGTCGAGATACAGGAACGAGCCCTGGCGCGTGTAGTCGCCGCGCAGGCCGTCGAGGTCGAGGTGGCCGACGCGGTCGGCCACGGTGCGATCGGGGTCGGCCGCGGCCGCGCGCACGGGCGCGGGGCGTGCCGGGCTCAGCACGGAGTCGTCGCGCGTGCTAGGAGTCATTTGGAAGCCTGGATTTCGGTTGAATTCTGCGGGGCGTTGCCGCGACGAACGATGCGCCACCAGTCGAATACGACCCATGCGGCGAACAGCGGGGCGCCGATCGAGGCTGCGAGCAGGAACGGCTCGACGCCGTCGACGAGCGTCACGATCGGCAGCAGGTACAGCACGTCTTCCGTCTCGAAGCCGCCCGCGAATGCCTGCTTGGTGCCGGCCTTGCCGGCGATCGATTCGATCCGCATGCGCAGGAAGAAGATCAGCGCGACGGCCGCGCCGGCCACCGCGCCGAGCAGCACCGGCGATGCGGCCATCTGGCCGCCCTCGGCGACGATGCCGAGGCCCATGCTGACGAACAACGCGATCGTGACGAGCGCATCGGCCGCGAGGTCATAAAAATGGCCGATCTTGCTGGATTTGCCGCTGATGCGCGCGAGTTCGCCATCGGTGTGATCGACGAAGTTCGACAACACGATCAGGAACGCGCCTGCGTTGCTCCAGCCGAAGCCGCCGTGCGCAAGGCACCAGGCGCCGGCGAGGCCGATCAGCAGACGAACGGTAGTGAGGTGATTCGGGGTGACGGGGGTATCGACGAGCGGTCGGACAAGCGAGCGCGCGAGCCGCGCATCCCAGGTGCGTGGCAGGGGCGGTTCGGAACGTGCGGCGGTTTTTCTTTGGTCCATCGGCGAAATATATACGGAATTGTAATTTGGTGCTTTTTATTCGATCAATGTCCTGACATACGGGAGTGTTACGGCGTCTTGTAGGCATCCGCCGCTCCAGAACCGCACTTGCTAACGGGCGGGCAAACCGGGCGGCCGGGCCTGTCTTCCAGTGTGGTTCGCGTCACGCGTGTGTCAAGGGCTCACGGGCCTCGCAGCCTGGCGCGCCGCCGTTTTTCGCGTCGGCCGGCCGGTGACGCGCAGCGCATGCGACCTTGATGTACGTCAGGTCCGGCAAAGCCGCATCGGGCGACAATCGGCCGCGCCGGACGGGTATCGTCCATTGCCGGATGACGGGTAATCAATACCGGAGAAAACACATCGATTGATGCGTGGCGGTTGGCGATTGCCGGCCGGTCATCCGACTCGATGCTTTCGCGCACCTTTCGCGTGCATCCGCGCGTGCGGATCGCCTGTCACAGAACGGTCGTTCGATACCCGGCATATTCGGTAAGGATCTTTTGCATCCGACGGACATTTCGCGGCGATGGCCTCTGCGATACTCCGACCGTGCCTGTGGTGCCGGCCGCCCCGCGCGGCCCCAAGGGCTTCATGTCGCTCAGGAGACACCCCCCGCGACGTCAACGACCGATCAAAGCGTCAGAAACCAGCCATGTCTTCATCACGCATCCACGCTCCCGCCCTGCGTTCGCTCGTCCGTACCGCCGACGAAGCCGCCGCGCTGATCCGCCCCGGCATGACCGTCGCCATGAGCGGCTTCACCGGTTCGGGCTATCCGAAGGCCGTGCCGGCCGCGCTTGCCACCCACATCGATGCGGCGCACGCGCGCGGCGAGGACTTCCGGATCAACGTGCTGACGGGCGCATCGACCGCACCGGAACTCGACGGCGCGCTCGCCCGCACCAACGGCATCTCGATGCGGTTGCCGTACCAGTCCGACCCGACGCTGCGCGACAAGATCAACGGCGGCGAAGTCGATTACCAGGACGTCCACCTGAGCCACGTCGCGCAATATGCGTGGTTCGGGCTGTACGGCGATCTCGACGTCGCGATCGTCGAAGTCGCGGGCATCCGCGAGGACGGGCTGCTGATCCCGTCCGCGTCGATCGGCAACAACAAGACCTGGCTCGAACGCGCGAAGCACGTGATCCTCGAAGTGAATTCGCGCCAGCCGCTCGGCCTCGACGGGATGCACGACATCTATTACGGCACTGCGCTGCCGCCGCATCGCAAGCCGATTCCGCTGACGAAGAGCGACGACCGGATCGGCGAGCCGTACCTGCGCTGCCCGGCCGACAAGATCGTCGCGATCGTCGAAACCGATGCGCCCGATCGCAGCAATGCGTTCTCCGCGCCGGATGCGACGTCGAAGCAGATCGCGCTGCAGCTGATCGACTTCCTGCGTCACGAAGTGAAGCGCGGCCGCCTGCCGGACAACCTGCTGCCGCTGCAGTCGGGCGTCGGCAACATCACGAACGCGGTGCTCGCGGAACTCAGCTCGGCCGGCTTCTCGAACCTGACCGCCTACACCGAGGTGATCCAGGACGGCATGCTCGACCTGCTCGACGACGGCACGCTGAGCTTCGCGTCGGCCACCGCGCTGTCGCTGAGCCCGGCCGCCGTGCAGCGTTTCGCCGACGAAATCGCGACGTTCCGCGAGAAGATCGTGCTGCGCCCGCAGGAGATCAGCAACCATCCGGAACTCGTGCGCCGCCTCGGCTGCATCGCGATGAACGGGATGATCGAGGCCGACATCTACGGCAACGTGAACTCGACGCACGTGATGGGCACGAAGATCCAGAACGGCATCGGCGGCTCGGGCGACTTCGCGCGCAACGGCTACCTGTCGTGCTTCATGTCGGCGAGTACCGCGAAGGGCGGGGCGATCTCGCGGATCGTGCCGATGGCGAGCCACGTCGACCATACCGAGCACGACGTCGCGGTGGTCGTCACCGAGCAGGGCCTGGCCGACCTGCGCGGCCTGTCGCCGAAGCAGCGCGCGCGCAAGGTCATCGCGACCTGCGCGCATCCCGACTACCGGCCGATGCTCGAGGATTACTTCGAGCGTGCGTCGCGCGAAAGCTTCGGCAAGCACACGCCGCACCTGCTCGCCGAGGCGCTGTCGTGGCACGAGCGCTACGTGCGGACCGGCACGATGAGGGCCTGACGCGTCGCGATGCGGATCGGGTGCGCGCCGCGCGTGCGCCCGTCAGTCCATCGCCGCGTGCGCGACGTCGACGCTCGCCGTTTTCTGCGGCGGGCGGATCAGCAGCAACAGCGGGATCATCAGCAGCGTCGCGACGAACATCAGCTTGAAGTCGTTCAGGTACGCGATCATCGTCGCCTGCTGGTTGATCGTGCGATCGAGCAGCGCGATGTCGAGGCTGTTGCCGGTCATCGCCTGTACGGCCGGGTTGAACGGCGTGATGTGGGTCGCGAGGTCGGCGTGCGCGACCTGCGTGTTGCGCGTCATCAGCGTCTGCACGATCGAAATGCCGATACTGCTGCCGATGTTGCGCATCAGGCTGTAGGTGGCCGTGCCGTCCGCGCGCAGGTCGGGCGGCAGCGTCGAGAACGACAGCGCGCTCAGCGGCACGAACACGAGCCCCAGCCCGAAGCCCTGGATCACGCCCGGCCACACGATGTCCGCTTCGGACAGCACGATCGTGTACTGCATCATCTGCCATAGCGCGAGCGCGGAAATCGCCAGCCCCGCGAGCAGCAGCATTCGCGCATCCACGTATTTCAGCAGCCTTCCGACGAACAGCATCGCGATCATCGTGCCGGCGCCGCTCGGCGCGGTGACGAGCCCCGTCGTCGCGACCGGGTAGCCCATCAGGTTCTGCAGCATCGGCGGCAGCAGCGCGCGCGTCGCGTACAGCACCGCACCGACCACGAAGATGAACAGCGTGCCCGTCGCGAAGTTCGGGTCGCGCAGCAGCTCCGACTTGAAGAATGACGCCTTGCCGACGGTCGCCGTATGCGCGAGGAAGAACGCGAAGCTGAGCGCTGCGACGAGCGCCTCGATACGGATCTCGTACGAACCGAACCAGTCGAGCTGTTCGCCGCGATCGAGCATCGCCTGGAACGCACCGATCGCGAGCGCCAGCGTCGCGAAGCCGAACGCGTCGAATTTCACGTGCGGGCGCGGGGCACGCGCGGGCAGGAAGGTCATCACGCCGGCGAGTGCGAATGCGCCGATCGGCACGTTGATGAAGAACACCCAGCGCCAGTTGTAGCTGTCGGTGAGCCAGCCGCCGAGCGTCGGGCCGAGGATCGGGCCGACCATCACGCCCATGCCCCAGATCGCCATCGCCTGGCCTTGCTTCTCGCGCGGGTTGATGTCGAGCAGGATCGACTGCGACAGCGGCACCAGCGCGGCGCCGAACACGCCCTGCAGCAACCGCGCACCGACGATCTGCACGAGCGTCTCCGACAGCCCGCACAGCGCCGACGCCACCGTGAAGCCCGCGATCGACACGATCAGCAGCCGCTTGACGCTGAGCCGGTCGGACAGCCAGCCGGTGAGCGGCGTCGCGATCGCCGCGGCGACGATATAGGAGGTCAGCACCCACGTGATTTCGTCCTGCGACGCGGACAGCGTGCCCTGCATGTGCGGCAGCGCGACGTTCGCGATCGTGCTGTCGAGGGTCTGGATCAGCGTGGCGAGCATGATCGACAGGGTCAGCATCGGCCGGTTCAGGGCGGGCGAGGCGGGGGCGTCGGCGGCGGGGTTCAAGCGGGTGTCTCCGTGGGCGGTCGCCGTGGTCGGCAATCCGGTATGGCGCAAATTATAAGCACGCTTATTATATATCCGCTTATCGCCACGCCGCGAGCCGCAGGCCGTTTCCGGCTTGACCCTATAATCGGCGAATGGACAAGACCTACGAGAACCGGATCGGTTACCTGATCGCCGACGTGGCCCGCCTGAACGGGCGCCTGTTCGACCGGCGCGCGAAGCGCATCGGGCTGACGCGGGCGCAAAGCCGGGTGCTCGCATACCTGACGTGGAAGGGCGAGATGAACCAGGCGCGGCTGGCCGAATGGCTCGAGATCACGCCGATCTCGCTCACGCGGCTGCTCGACCGGATGGAAAGCTATGGCTGGATCGAACGCATCTCGAACGACGACGACCGTCGCGCGTTCGTGATCCGGCTGACCGACAAGGCGCGCGAGATCTTTCCGCAGATGCTGGAAGTGGGCGACACCGTCGCCGACGACGGGCTGCGCGGCTTCACGCCCGACGAGCGCGATACGCTGGTGCGGCTGCTCGGGCGCGTGCGCCACAACCTGATCGACTGCGGCGGCGAGTGACGCGGGCGCCCGGCCGGGCGCACCGGATGGATGGGAAGGGCGGATGGCGCCGACGGATGGCGCACCGATGTGCGGCCGGCGGCTTCCGGCCGGAGGAGCGCTACCCGGCGCGGCTCATGTGAAGCCGGGTATTCAACGGGCCAGCGCCGCCAGCGTGAATGCCGCGAGATAGAGTCCCACGCCGTACGACAGATGCGTGACGAGGCTGCGCCGGCGCGCGACGCCCGGATGCGGCGTGCGTGACGCCGCGATGCCGAAACCGAACGCCGGCTGCATCACGAAGAACGGTGCGACCACGCTGGCGAGGCCGGCGACGAGCGCGGGGAGCGGCGTCGGCGTGCTGATCCATTCGGTGCCTGCGATCGCGACGGGCAGCGCCGCGAACGCGATGCCGATCGTGTAATGCGCGATCCAGCCGAGCGCACGCTCGCCCGGCACGGGCGACGCGGCGACGATCGAGACATGCCGGAACCGGCCATGCATCATGTGCCCGATCCAGCGGCCGACGAGCGCGTAGTCGAGCGACGGAATGCCGAAGGCACGCCGCCGGAACAGCGTCCACAGATCCAGCACGAGCGTTGCGCCCACGCCGATCGGCAACAGGTTGAGCAGGACGTCGGGCGGGCTCATCGCGACCCTCCGGAGCCGGCGGCGACGGCTGCGCGGCGCAGCGGAATACGAGGCGGTTTCAACGGTTTCATGGCGGTCCGGGCTTGTCTTTATGGAGTCGAGCGACTATCTTGCAACTTCAAGTTCACTTGAGGTCAAGCATGAGCCGACTCGACATTGCGGACGTGGCGCGGCGCTCGGGGTTGCCCGCGTCGACGCTGCGTTACTACGAGGAAAAAGGGCTGATCGTCCCGAACGGCCGACACGGGCTGCGGCGGCAATACGACGAGTCGGTGCTGGAGCGGCTGGCGTTGATCGCGCTCGGCCGCGAGGCCGGTTTCTCGCTCGACGACATCCTCGCGATGGTTGGCGCGGACGGCCGGCCTGCGATCGATCGCGCGAAGCTCGACGGCAAGGCCGATGAACTCGATCGCACGATCCGCCGGCTCGGCGCCGTGCGCGATGCGCTGCGGCATGCGGCCGTGTGCCCGGCGGCGAATCATCTCGAATGCCCGTCGTTCCAGAAGCTGCTGCGGATTGCCGCGCATCGTCACCCGGCGCGCCGCACGAAGGCGGAAGGCGCGTAGTCGACGAGCGGCCATCGGCGGGTTGGCGTGGCGGCTCGATGGCAGGGTGGTGCGTCGAGTCACGCGGTGCCGGACATCGCAAACAGGAACAACGGGGTTGCAGCGTGTGGATTTTGCTGGTGTTTCCTGCCGCGTATGCGGCATCGAGGGTCGCGCCGCATTACGGGGTGCTCGCCGGGCTCGCGACGGCGGCCGTCGCGATGGTGACGCCGCCCGTGCTGCTGGCGTGGGCAATGGCCTGGGTGAATCGGCGGCGCGGGGGCGTTCCGCCTGTCATGACCGCACCGCCTGTACAGGCCGATAGTCTGGAGGACAAACCGGCTGACGAGCCCGACGACGCACCTGACGTGCCGCTTCGATATGGCGAGCGTGCACGATTCAAGCAACTGGTGCTGATTGCCGACGCCGTGAGGTCCGACGTCACGCGCAGTTTCTACGACAAGGCGAAGCGGACGATCGAAGCGTACGTGGATGTCGAGACGGGGCGTGACGGTTCGGGGGCGGCGATGGTATCGGCGGCCGACCTGGCCCCCGAAGGGGTCTTGTCCGTCGCCCTGCCGGACGATGCGTTGACCGTGTTCGTGTCGAACGACGGCGCGTGGTCGGGGTTCCGCGTCGGTGACGACAGCTTCCGGTTCCGCCGGGGTGCCATCACGAGAGTGCGGCTCACGCAGGTGATTCCGGTTCGCTGGAAGGGCGGCTACATGGTGACGTTCTGGTTCGACGTACCGAACCGGGACAGCAAAGGCGATTACGGGTCGTTTTCGACCTGGTTCTATCTCGCGGCGGACTATTCCGGCCGCCGCACACGCACACTCACCCATGCATGTCGCGAGATCGCGTCGATGCTCGACGTCGCGTTCGACATCGACGAGACCGGCGACGACTGACTCATCCCGCGTAATACACGCGGCATTCCATCTCGCGCCCGCGCACGATGCGCTTGCCGACGAGCGAGCCGTACGTTTCGGTGAAGACGGTGCGCTGGTGTTCGCATTGCGCGGCGTCGTAGAAATAGAGCGACACCCAGTCCGTCGGGCGGCCGGCTTCCGGCGTGCGCATGGCGGCATGCTGGCTCAACACCGTGAAATGCCAGCCGCCCTTGGTCATGTGCATCACGGGTGGCGGGACGTAGCCGTCCGCGTTCAGGCGCCGGTGCGCGAGCGTCGGCAGCACGCCGGCGGCGGCCTTGTTGCGGTACTGGCGATCGATGTACAGCAGCAGTTCGACGGGCGGCTCCGTGCCGGGGCCGGCGTTTTGCATGTGACCCTGCCAGCGCCGGCGGCGGCTCAACACGTCGGCGAGCGCGGCGAGAATGCCGACCGCACGCCGCGGGCCGACGCCCGCGATCGTTTCGAGCTGGCCGTTGCGGGCCGCGCGTTCGAGCTCTTCGAGCGTGTCGATGTGCAGCGCGTCATGGATGCGCAGCGCGAGCGCGTGGCCGATGCCCGGTACCGCCTCGAATGCGGACACGCGTTCGGCATCGCCGCGCAGGCGGTCGAGCTGGCGCCAGCGTCCCGTCACCAGCAGCTCGGCGATCGCCTGCGCGACGCCCGCGCCGACGTCGGGCAGCGCGCCGAGCGCATCGACGCCGCCGGTTTCGAACACGGTGCGGATGTCGCGGTCGAGCGTGTCGACCGTATCGGCCGCCGCACGGTACACGGCGACCCGGTACGGGTTCGCGCCCTGGTCGACGAGCCACTGCGCGGCCTCGCGCAGGCAGGCCGCGATAGGCCGGTTTTCCTCGTGCGTTTGGCTGACGGTCGACTGCATGGCGAGGGACCCGGGGAAGCACAAACGGAATGGACGCGGCGAGCGATGCGCCGGTCGGCTTTCAACCATTGTCGCGACGCGCGATGAAGAAAATTTGATGCACGTCAATGGCAAACGTAGCACAGGCGCGAAGCGCACGGTCGTGCCGGAAGTGGCACGACCGTGCGGCGCGTGATGCGGTTACGCGTCGAGGAACGACTGCGCGTTCTCGGCCTCGGCGGTCGTGCGCAGCGCGGCGAGCGCCCGTTTCTCGATCTGCCGCACGCGCTCCCGCGACATCCCCGCATCCTGCGCGATCGCGTCGTAGGTGTCGGGCTCGGCGCCGCCGAGGCCGAACCGCCGGCGCAACACGTCGGCTTCGGCCGGCGTGACCGAGCGGAGCAGCGACCGGACGCACTCGCGCATGCGCGTG
Source organism: Burkholderia pulmonis (assembly GCF_984667975.1). Lineage (NCBI taxonomy): Bacteria > Pseudomonadati > Pseudomonadota > Betaproteobacteria > Burkholderiales > Burkholderiaceae > Burkholderia > Burkholderia pulmonis. Next base: position 1,987,864 of record NZ_OZ480187.1, on the reverse strand, counting down.
TCGGCCAGTTGCTCGAACGGGCTGGCCGACGCCTGATCCTCGATCAGATCCACGAGGCCGGTATCCGCGTCGGGCAGCGGCGTGTCGAGCGAAACCGGCTCGGCGGGCAGCGCGAGCACCGCGCGCAGCTTGTCCTCGTCGAGGTCGGTTTCGGCCGCGAGTTCGGCCGGCGTCGCCCGTCGGCCCGTGCGCTGGCGAAAGCGCAGCGCATGCCGTTGCACGCGCTGGTACTGGTCGCCGACGTGCACGGGCACGCGGATCGTGCGTGAGCGGTCCGCAACCGCCCGCGTGATCGCCTGCCGGATCCACCAGGTCGCATAGGTCGAGAACTTGAACCCGCGCCGGTATTCGAACTTCTCGATCGCGCGCATCAGGCCGAGGCTGCCGTCCTGCACGAGATCGGGCAGGTCGACCCCGCGGTTCATGTACTTGCGCGCGATCGACAGCACGAGCCGCAGGTTCGCTTCGAGCATCGCGCGCGTCGCGTCGCGCACTTTCTGCTGCCCGTCGTTCAGCGCCGCTGCGAGGGCCCGCCGTGCGACTGCGTCGAAGCACGCGGCTTCGTCCAATGCCGTGCCGCGCGGCGCCGCTGCGAGCGTACGCACGATACCGCTCGCATCGTCGACGGCCGGCGCGACCCACGCGAGCGAACCGAGCAGCGCGGTCATATGGTTGCGTGCGGCGCGGTATTCGTCCGAACGGACGCCATGCGCATGCAACGTGCCGCGCAGCGTCGACACGGCGGCCTGCAGCGCGTCGTAACCGGCGGGGGCGGGCGTACCTGTGTCGTCGTCATCGGACGATCCGGTTGCGCCGGTCGCCCCGGTTACGCGATGACGTTCGAGCAGCGCGTCGACCGCGGCCGGATAGCCTGCAATCGCGTGCAGCACCTGGTGGCGGCCCGTCTCGATCTCGCGGGCGAGCACGATTTCGCCTTCGCGCGTGAGCAGCGGCACGGCCTGCATGCGCCGCATGTAGAGCGCGAGCGGATCGGTCGACGCGCTCGTGCCGCGTGCCAGGTCGCCGAGCATTGCGCGGCCTTCGTCGAGCGCGTCGCGATCGACGTCGACAGGCGCCGCGCCGGCGAACGGCGCGGGCACGGCAGGCTCGTCGAGCACGGCGATGCCGATGTCGGCAAGCGCGGCGCGCACGACGTCGAGCGCGTCGGGGCTGTCGCTATCGGGCGGCAGCGCGTCGACGAGGTCGGCGTGCGTCAGATAACCCTGCTCGCCGGCGAGCGCCAGCAACTGGATGATCGGATCGAGCGGTGTGTCCGCCCGGGGAGTGGGGCGTGGCGTAGTCATGTCGATGGCGGCGCGAGCCGCGTTCCTGTCGGGGCGGGCCGAAGCTCGCCGGTTTCCGGCAGCCGGTAGTTCGCGAACGCCCGTCCGCGCCGGTCAGCCTGACATCGTTCAAGTTGAGGGCATTTGCGCCAACTTCAACGCAGGCGCCGCAGACGAGCCAGCACGCGGCGTGCCCGCGCGGCCGTCCGGCGCAGGAAACAAAAAGTAACCGATCATACGCGCGGAAATCTGCAGGGGACGTAAGCTAGAGTCAGGCGCGCGTCCGGCGGCGACGCGCGGATTCTGCCGGAGCACGAGATGAACCCGATTCCCGCCGCGAGGCCTGCCGTCATTGCGCTGGTCGCCCTGACGCTCGGTGGCTGCTACTACACGAGCCCGTACGGCTATGCGCCTTATTACGCGCCGGTGCCCGCCACGATGACGCAGCGCGACATCCCGACCGCACCCGTTGCACCCGGTCCGGCCCCTTCACCTGCGCCCGATGCACAGGCCGCCGTCGGTACGCCGGCGCCGGTGTATGTCGCTCCGGCCTATGTGCCGCCGCCGTATCCGTACTACCCGGCGTATTACCCGGGCTGGTACGGGCCGCCCGTCTCGATCGGTTTCTGGGGCGGCTGGGGCGGCGGATACTGGCGCGGCCGCGGCGGGTACTGGCGTCGTCCGTGGGGCGGCGGGCATTGGGGTGGCGGCCACTGGGGTGGCGGCCATCGGCACTGACCGGCGCGCGGCGGCACCGCGCGGGAGAGCATCATGAGGAACACGATCGTCCGAAGCCTGTGCATCGTCCTGGCCGGCCTCGCAGCCGCGCCGGGTATTGCCGATGCGCAGAGCAGCGCTTACACCAATTCGCCGGCCGAGCTCTATGCGGGGCCGGCGCCCGATTATCCGGTGGTCGCGCAGATCCCGCCCGACACCGCGCTGGACGTATTCGGCTGCCTGAGCGACTACTCTTGGTGCGACGTCGCGCTGCCGGGCGTGCGCGGCTGGATCGATGCGCAATTGCTCGAGTACCCGTACCAGGGCAGCTACGTGCCGTTGCTCGAATACGGCGCGATCATCGGCGTGCCGGTGACGGGGTTCGCGATCGCTGCGTACTGGGATCGCTATTACCGCAACCGGCCGTGGTATCACGACCGCGATCGCTGGGCGCATCGCCCAGAGCCTCGACTCGGCCCCGGAGGCCGGCCGCCGGGGCAGGGCCGGCCGCAACCGGGCGGGCCGATGCAGGTTGCACCGGGCGGCCCGCCGCCCGTGCATGACACGCGGCCGTCGGCTGCACGCGGGGGCTGGAACGGCGCGATCCGCACGCCGCCGCCGGCACCTGCGCCGATGCCGGGCGGTGCGCGTCCGGCCGGGCCGCCGCCTGCCGTGTTGCGTCCGCCGCCCGCGCCGGGCGGCGAGGTCCGTACGATGCCGCCGGCGGCGCGCCAGGGCGGGGGTGGCGGTTATACGCGGCCGCAAGGGGGCGGAAACGGTGGCGGTAGCCACGGCAGCGGCGGCGGGAGCGGTGGCGGCCCCGACGAACTTCGTCACTGACGGCGCCGGTGCCGCGGTTTCTCCCGGCACCGGACGAAAAAAAGCCGCTCCGGAGAGCGGCTTCCCGATCGGGCGCGTGCGCAGTGGCGTCGCCCGCGGTGCGGCCGTCGCCGGCCGCAGTCTCGTCAGTCGTCGAGCAGCGACAGGTCGCGAACGGCGCCCTTGTCGGCCGACATGACCAGCTTCGCGTATGCCTTCAGCGCGGCAGACACCTTGCGCGGACGCGGTTGCGCCGGCTTCCAGCCCTTTGCGTTCTGCTCTTCGCGGCGGCGCGCCAGTTCCTCGTCCGACACCAGCACGTCGATCGTGCGGTTCGGGATGTCGATGCGGATCTTGTCGCCGTCGCGCACGAGGCCGATTGCGCCGCCCGCCGCTGCTTCCGGCGAACAGTGGCCGATCGACAGGCCCGACGTGCCGCCCGAGAAGCGGCCGTCCGTCAGCAGCGCGCAGGCCTTGCCGAGCCCCTTCGACTTGATGTAGCTGGTCGGGTAGAGCATTTCCTGCATGCCCGGGCCACCCTTCGGGCCTTCGTAGCGCACGATCACCACGTCGCCGGCCTTGACCTTGTCGTTCAGGATGTTCTCGACCGCTTCGTCCTGCGATTCGGTCACGTGAGCCGAGCCTTCGAACACGAGGATGCTTTCGTCGACGCCGGCCGTCTTCACCACGCAGCCGTCGAGCGCGATGTTGCCCGTCAGCACCGCGAGGCCGCCTTCCTTCGAGAACGCATGCTCGTACGAGCGGATGCAGCCTTCGGCGCGGTCGAGGTCGAGGCTCGGCCAGCGGGTGTTCTGGCTGAACGCGACCTGCGTCGGGATGCCGGCGGGGCCGGCCATGTAGAACGTGCGGACCGCTTCGTCCTGGGTACGGACGATGTCCCACTGGTCGAGGGCGTCCTTCAGCGTCGGCGTGTGCACGGTCGGCACGTCGGTGTGCAGCTTGCCGGCGCGCTCGAGCTCGCCGAGGATCGCCATGATGCCGCCTGCGCGGTGCACGTCCTCGATGTGGTACTTGTTCGTGTTCGGCGCGACCTTGCACAGCTGCGGCACGGTGCGCGACAGGCGGTCGATGTCCTTCATCGTGAAGTCGATGCCGGCTTCCTGCGCGATCGCGAGCAGGTGCAGGATCGTGTTGGTCGAGCCGCCCATCGCGATGTCGAGCGTCATCGCGTTCTCGAACGCGGCGAAGCCGACCGAGCGCGGCAGCACGCGTTCGTCGTCCTGTTCGTAGTGCTGGCGCGTCAGTTCGACGATGCGGCGGCCGGCGCGCTTGAACAGCTGTTCGCGATCGGCGTGCGTCGCGACCACCGTGCCGTTGCCGGGCAGCGACAGGCCGAGCGCTTCGGTCAGGCAGTTCATCGAGTTCGCGGTGAACATGCCCGAGCACGAACCGCAGGTCGGGCAGGCCGAGCGCTCGACTTCGGCGACTTCGGCGTCCGAATACGACGGGTCGACCGCGATCACCATCGCGTCGACGAGGTCGAGCTTTTTCACCTCGATGGCCTTGGTGACCGGGTTCGCGAGGCGCGTCTTGCCGGCTTCCATCGGGCCGCCGGACACGAAGATCACCGGAATGTTGAGGCGCATCGCGGCCATCAGCATCCCCGGCGTGATCTTGTCGCAGTTCGAGATGCACACCATCGCGTCCGCGCAGTGCGCGTTCACCATGTATTCGACCGAATCGGCGATGATGTCGCGGCTCGGCAGCGAGTACAGCATGCCGTCGTGGCCCATCGCGATGCCGTCGTCGACCGCGATCGTGTTGAATTCCTTCGCGACGCCGCCGGCGGCTTCGATCTCGCGCGCGACCAGCTGGCCGAGATCCTTCAGGTGCACGTGCCCGGGCACGAACTGCGTGAACGAGTTGACGACCGCGATGATCGGCTTCGAGAAATCGTCGTCTTTCATGCCGGTGGCGCGCCACAGCGAGCGCGCACCTGCCATGTTGCGGCCGGCGGTGGAGGTTTTGGAACGGTAAGTGGGCATGGTGATTGCTGAAGAAATATCGCGGGAAAAGGGGTGGAGGCACGGGGAATAAAGGCCTCTCTCGCGCCCGTGCGAACAACCTCTTGAGCTGCGCCCTGGGCAAACCTGGCGATTATCCCACAGCCGCCGCGGGCGTGGCGCCCATGGCGCCCGCGACGGGCGCGGGCGGGGCGGCGGCGGGTACCCGCCCGGCCAGTGCGGGAGGCGGCCGGATCGCCTGTTCGTCGATGCCGCATGCCGCGCCGCCGCCTCGCCCGGGTGTCAGTCGAGCAGCGTCAGGATCTCGTCGTACAGGACTTTCGGAATCCGCACGCCGTGCGCGACGCTGCGCGCGCGGGCGTCGAAGCGCCGCCGGGACGGCAACCGCGCGCCCTGCGCGACGATCGATTCGAACATCCGTTCGCCGCGCGCGAGCCCCGCGTCGAGATCGTCGCCGAGGAACACCTTCGGGTCGAACGCGATCACGAGCTCGCCGTGGCACGGCGTCGCGCCGACCCCGTCGTCGAAGTCCATCGATTCCCGGCTCGTCATGTCGCCGATCAGCGCGCCGCCGAGCAGTTCGACCATCGCCGCGAGCGCCGAGCCCTTGTGGCCGCCGAACGTGCGCATCGCGCCCTGCAGCGCGGCCTTCGGGTCGGTGGTCGGCTGGCCGTCGGCGTCGATCGCCCAGTGCGACGGAATCGGCTTGCCTTGCTTCGCGTGCAGCTCGATGTCGCCGCGCGCGATCGCGCTCGTCGCGAAATCGAATACGAACGGTTCACCGCCCGGGCGCGGCCACGCGAATGCGATCGGGTTCGTGCCGAACACCGGTTCGCGGCCGCCTTCCGGCGCGACCCAGCTATGGCTCGGATTCATCGCGAGGCCGACCAGCCCTTCGGCCGCGATCGTCTCGACCTCGGGCCACAGCGCGGAGAAGTGGTAGCAGTGGTTGATCGTCATCGCGGCAATGCCGTGCTGCTTCGCCATCTCGACGAGTACGGGCAACCCCGTTTCGAAGCTCAGCAGCGAGAAGCCGCGATGCGCGTCGACCGCGACGATCGACGACGACAGGCGGCGCAGCGTCGGCACGGCTTGCGGATCGACCTTGCCTTTCTTCAGGGACCGCACGCAGACGAGCAGCCGGTACACGCCGTGCGAATGGCATTCGTCGCGCTGGCCCTGCGTGATCACGTTGGCGATGGCCCGCGCATGCGCGTCGGACATCCCGTTGTGCGTCAGCACACGCAACGCGAGCGCGTGGACTTCATCGAGCGACAGGACGATTTCGGCGGTTTGCTCAGACATGCTTCACCTCGCGCGGCGCGGGCACGCCGTCGATGCGTTGCGGCACGTTCAGCGGATTGCCGCTGCGGATCGCGTCCGGCAGCAGGGCGTCAGGAAGATCCTGGTACGACACGGGCCGCAGGAAGCGCTCGATCGCGCGCGCGCCGACGGACGTCGTGCGCGTGTCGGACGTCGCGGGGAACGGGCCGCCGTGCACCATCGCATGGCCGACCTCGACACCCGTGCCGAAGCCGTTGACGAGAATGCGGCCGGCCTTGCGTTCGAGCGTCGGGCGCAGCGCGGCGAACAGCGCCGCATCGCCGTCGGCGAGATGCGCGGCGATCGTCAGCTGGCCTTCGAGCGACTTCAGCACGCGATGCAGCGTGTCGGCGTCCGGGCAGCGGACGATCAGCGAAGCGGGGCCGAACACTTCGTCACGCAGTTCGGGGCGCGCGATGAACGCATCGGCGGACGTTGCGAACAGCGCTGCGCGGGCCTGAAGGCGGCCGCCTTCGGCACCTTCCGCCAGCAGCTCGACCGCATCGTGACCGCGCAGTGCCGCGACGCCTTGCGCATAGCTCGCGTGGATGGGCGGCGTCAGCATCGTCTGCGCGGCCGCCGCGCGCACGGCATCGGCTGCGGCAGCCTCGAACGCGCGCAGCGCGGGGCCGTCGACGGCGAGCACGAGGCCGGGGTTCGTGCAGAACTGGCCGGCGCCGAGCGTGAGCGACGCGACGAACTGCGGTGCGATCGCGTCATGGCGTGCATCGAGCGCGGCGGGACACAGCAGCACGGGATTGATCGAGCTCATTTCCGCATAGACGGAAATCGGCTCGGCCCGCGCGGCTGCGATATGCATCAGCGCGACACCGCCGCGGCGCGAGCCGGTGAAGCCGACGGCCTTGATGCGCGGATCGGCGACGAGCGCCTGGCCGATCTCGCGCGATGCGTCGAACAGCAGCGAGAACACGCCGGCCGGCATCCCGCATTCGCGGGCGGCCTGCTGGATCGCGCGGCCGACGAGTTCCGACGTGCCGGGATGCGCGGAATGCGCCTTGACGATTACCGGGCAGCCGGCTGCGAGCGCCGATGCCGTATCGCCGCCGGCGACCGAGAACGCGAGCGGGAAGTTCGACGCACCGAACACGGCGACGGGCCCGACCGCGACGTTGCGCAGCCGCAGGTCGACGCGCGGCAGCGGTTTGCGCTCGGGGCGCGCCGGATCGATGCGCGCGTCGAGAAAGCCGCCGTCGCGCACCAGCGACGCGAACAGCGCAAGCTGGCCGACCGTGCGGCCGCGCTCGCCTTCGACGCGGGCACGCGGCAGGCCGGTTTCGATCACGCAGCGCTCGATCAGGTCGTCGCCGAGCGCCATGATGTGCCGGCCGATCGCGTCGAGAAACGCGGCGCGGGCGTCGGGCGACGTTTCGCGATAGGTGTCGAACGCGTCGTCGGCGAGCGCGCAGGCCGTCTCGAGATCGTGCAGGCTTGCGCCGCCGAATGCGGGTTCGAGCGGTTCGCCGGTTGCGGCGGCGATCGCATGGAGGGTGCCGTTCTGTCCGGCGACAGCCGACTGGCCGATCAGGAGCTGACCTGTGAGTTGCATGGTTTTCCTCGGAAAAACAGGGGCCGGGCGTGGTGCGCCCGGCCGATGGAAAGGGGGAAAGGAAAAAGGGCGCGGGCGCGTCAGTCCTCGTCGTCGTCGAGCTGCAGCTTGTCGGCGCGCACGCCGGTATTGGCGCCCCAGTAGTAGATGACGAGCGCGACGGCCGCGACGACCACCGTGTCGTACGGATGCGCGAGCCGGCCGGTGCCGCCGAAGCCGCCGAAATACGACAGCACGATCATCGCGGCATAGAACGCGATCAGCCACGCGGACGAGCGCACCTGTTCGGCGAGGCTCAGGTGCGCGGTCGGCACCCAGCGGCGGCACGCGAGATAGATCACGAACATCACGATCTGCAGGCCGAGCAGCCAGGACACCGTGCTCCAGCCCGACCAGTAGACGATCAGCGCGGCGATCACGAACGATGCGGGCCCGGTGATGCCGAACGCGCTCGCGCGGAACGGCCGCGGCAGGTCGGGCGCGGTGCGGCGCAGCGCGGCGACCGACACCGGCGCGACCGCATAGCTCAGCACCAGCGCGGCCGACACGATGTTGATCAGCGCTTCCCACGACGGGAACGGCAGCGTCCAGAAAATCGCGAGGCCGAACGTGAGCCACAGGCCCGCGCGCGGAATGCCCGATGATTCGTCGACGCGCGTGAACACCTTGAAGAACGTGCCCGTCTTCGCCCAGCCGTAGACGACGCGCGGCGTCGCGTTCATGTAGATGTTGCCGCAGCCGCTCGGCGAGATCATCGCGTCGGCGACGACCATCACCGCAAGCCAGCCGACGCCGAGTGCGAGCGCGATGTCGCGGTACGGCAGCGAGAACGCCTTGCTCACGTCGTGCCAGCCGCCGGCGAGCATCGCCGTCGGGATGCTGCCGATGAACGCGAGCTGCAGCAACACGTAGATCAGCGTGGACAGCAGGATCGACAGGATCAGCGCGATCGGGATCGTGCGCTGCGGGTTGCGCACTTCGCTCGCGACCGACACGATCGGCGTGAGCCCGAGATACGCGAAGATGATGCCGCCGGCGGACACGGCCATCTCGATGCCCGGCGTGCCGAACGGCGCGAAGCCGTGCACCGTGAGGTTGGCGGGCTTGAAGAACGTGAACAGCACCGCGATCACCGACAGCGGCACGATGAACTTGAAGATGCTGATGATGTTGTTCGCCTTCGCGAACGTCTTCACGCTCGAATAGTTCAGGTAAAAGAAGAAGCAGAGCAGCGCGGCCTGCACGAGCCAGCCGAGCGTCGTCGGGTTGCTCGATCCTTCGACCGTCAGGCCCGGAAACCACGCGGCCGCATACTGGCGCGCGGCGACGACTTCGATCGCGATCAGGCTCGAAAAGGCGATCAGCGTGATGAAGCCCATCAGGTAGCCGAGCAGCGGGCCGTGCGAGAACACCGGATAGCGCACGACGCCGCCGGCGCGCGGCAGCGCGGCGCCGAGTTCGCAGTAGACGATGCCGAGCAGCAGCACCGCGAAGCCGCCGAGCAGCCACGAGAAGATGCCGGCCGGGCCCGCGATCGTCGATACGTGACTCGCGGCGAACAGCCACCCCGAACCGAAAATCGCGCCGAGACCGATGAACGTGAGATCGGTCAGCGACAGCTGTTTCTTGAACTTGCCGTGACCCGCGCCGGGGTGCGCGGAACGGGAAAGCGGGACAGACGGGTGAGCATTGCCTTGGCCTGGCATGGGCTTGTCTCCTGGGGGATGGTCGGTGCAGGCGCGAGCTGCGCGCGCTCGCACGGAGCAGCGCGCATGCCTGCCGGCCGGCGTCGCCCGGTTCGAACGACCGGGGCGGGCCGCGGGCCGTTCACGCTCGGCGCGGGCTGGCGCCGGGGCGAACGGGCCCGCAGGCCATGCCGGACCGGAGGCGGCGGCGTGCAGGGGGAAAGCCGCACGCCGCCGCAGGGGAGTCGGTCAGAGACCGACGTCGGGCAGTGCCGGGCGCGTTTCGAGCGCCTTCGCGACGATCGCCTTCACTTCCGCGAGCGTGTCGCCCTGCAGCGCGAGGCGCGGCGGGCGCGTGATCGCGCTGCCGCGGCCGACCAGCTCTTCGCACAGCTTGATGCACTGCACGAGGTCGGGGCGCGCATCGAGGTGAAGCAGCGGCATGAACCAGCGGTACAGCGCGAGCGCTTCGTCGAAACGCTTCTGCTTCGCGAGGCGGAACAGCGTCTCGCCTTCCTTCGGGAACGCGTTCGACATGCCCGACACCCAGCCTTCGGCGCCGACGGCGATGCTCTCGACCACGACGTCGTCGAGGCCCGCGAACAGCACGAAGCGATCGCCGACCGCGTTGCGCAGGTCGATGAAGCGGCGCGTATCGCCCGACGAATCCTTGAAGCAGACGATGTTCTCGCAATCCTGCAGCGCGATCAGCACGTCGGGCGTCACGTCGTTCTTGTAGATCGGCGGGTTGTTGTAGACCATCACGGGCAGGTCGGTGCTCGTCGCGACCGCGCGGAAGTGCGCGGCGGTTTCGTGCGGCTTCGCCGAGTAGACCAGCGCGGGCATCACCATCACGCCGTCGACGCCGACGCGCTGCGCTTCACGCACGGTGTTGCGCGCGAATTCGGTCGTGAATTCGGCGATGCCGGCGATCACCGGAATCTTGCCGGCGGCTGCGTCGCGTGCGGCCTCGATCACCTGGAGCTTCTCGCTCGTCGACAGCGACGTGTTTTCGCCGACCGTGCCGCAAACCACGAGGCCCGACACGCCGTCGTTCACCAGGTTCTTGACCACGCGGTGCGTGGCGTCGATGTCGAGGGAAAAGTCCGGCTTGAACTGGGTGCTGACGGCCGGGAAAACCCCGGTCCACTGAATGGCGTTTCGGCTCACTGAAATCTCCTACGTTTGTATCGGTCGGCCGACAGGTGTGTCGGTGTGGCAACCAGTATCGCCGCGCAAATGCCCATCACGCTTGAGTCGTATCGCGGAGCAAAATGACGAAATCGGCACAGCGGCCGGCAGGGGCGCGAAGGGCGCGTCGCACTATGCCGATTTCGTCGTCGTCCTCATCGAAAAGCCACAAGCGGACGGACGCGCGACGGAGGAAGCTATGCTCCTTTCCCCACTTCGGACGGCTCATGATGAAGCGCATCCAGATCATCGATTCGCACACGGGCGGCGAACCCACTCGGCTCGTCGTGTCCGGCTTTCCGTCGCTCGGCAGCGGCACGATGGCCGAGCGCCGCGACGTGCTCGCGCGCGAGCACGACCGTTACCGCACCGCATGCATCCTCGAGCCGCGCGGCAGCGACGTGCTGGTCGGCGCGCTGCTGTGCGAACCCGTGTCGCCCGATGCGGCGGCCGGCGTGATCTTCTTCAACAATAGCGGCTATCTCGGAATGTGCGGGCACGGCACGATCGGCGTCGTGCGCACGCTGCATCACATGGGGCGCATCGCGCCCGGCGTGCACCGGATCGAAACGCCGGTCGGCACCGTCGAGGCCACGCTGCACGACGACCTGTCGGTCAGCGTGCGCAACGTGCCCGCGTATCGCCACGCGAAGGGCGTCGCGCTCGACGTGCCGGGATACGGCCCCGTGAAGGGCGATATCGCGTGGGGCGGCAACTGGTTCTTCCTGATCAGCGACCACGGGCAGCGGGTTGCAGGCGACAACGTCGCGGCGCTGACCGCGTATGCGTCGGCCGTGCGCGAAGGGCTCGAACGCGCGGGCATCACCGGCGCGAACGGCGGCGAGATCGACCACATCGAGCTGTTCGCCGACGATCCCGGGCACGACAGCCGCAGCTTCGTGCTGTGCCCGGGCCTCGCCTACGACCGTTCGCCGTGCGGCACCGGCACGAGCGCGAAGCTCGCGTGTCTCGCGGCCGACGGCAAGCTCGCACCGGGCGCCGTGTGGCGGCAGGCAAGCGTGATCGGCAGCGTGTTCCATGCGCACTACGAAGCGGCCGACGGCGGCATCGTGCCGACGATTCGCGGCAGCGCACACCTGAGCGCGGAAGCGACGCTGCTGATCGAGGAAGACGATCCGTTCGGCTGGGGCATCGGGTCGTGAGCGACACGAAGACCGACGTCGTCGTGATCGGCGCCGGCATCGTCGGCGCGGCGTGCGCGCACGAACTCGCGCAGCGCGGGTTGCGCGTGCTCGTCGTCGACGACGCGAGCGGCGGCGCGACCGGCGCGGGGATGGGGCACCTCGTCGCGATGGACGACAACGCGGCCGAGCTTGCACTGAGCCATTATTCGATCGAACTGTGGCGCGCGTTGAGTCGCGAGATGCCGGAAGGCTGCGCGTACCGCAACTGCGGCACGCTGTGGCTCGCGGCCGATGCGCACGAAATGGATCTGGCACGCGCGAAGCAGGCTGCGCTCGCCGCGCACGGCGTGACCGGCGAGCTGATCGACGCGGCGGCGCTCGCGCAACTGGAGCCGATGCTGCGCACGGGGCTCGGCGGCGCACTGAAGATTCCGGGCGACGCGATTCTTTACGCGCCCGTCACCGCGAACTGGCTGTTAACGCGGTCCCAGCGCATCACGTTGCGCCGCGACCGTGCAGTCGCAGTCGATGGCCCGAGCGTGACGCTCGCGAGCGGCGACACGCTGCGCGCCGAGCGCGTGGTCGTCGCGAATGGCGTGGCGGCCCGCACGCTGCTGCCCGAACTGCCGCTGCGCCCGAAAAAGGGCCATCTACTGATTACCGACCGCTATCCGGGCCACGTGTCGCACCAGCTCGTCGAGCTTGGCTATGCGGCGAGTGCGCATGCGAGCGACGGCACGTCGGTTGCGTTCAACGTGCAGCCGCGGCCGACCGGCCAGTTGCTGATCGGCTCGTCGCGCCAGTTCGACACCGAAGATGCGTGCGTCGAGCCGCCCGTGCTCGCGCGCATGCTGCGCCGCGCGGTCGGCTACCTGCCGGAGCTGGCCGACCTGAACGGCATCCGCGCATGGACCGGATTCCGCTCCGCGAGCCCCGATGGCCTGCCGCTGCTCGGCGAGCACCCGGCGCGGCCGGGCGTGTGGCTTGCGGTCGGGCACGAAGGGCTCGGCGTGACGACCGCGCCGGGCAGCGCGCGGCTCGTCGCCGCGCTGATGGCCGGCGAGCGGCCGCCGATCGATATCGAACCGTATTTGCCGGGACGCTTCCTGACCGCGTCCCCCGTCGCCGGAGTGCTGACATGATCATTCATCTGGACGGCCGCGCGCTGACGGTGGCCGACGGCGCGACCGTCGCGGCCGCCGTCGCGGCGAGCGGCGACGACACGACACGCGTGTCGTGTACGGGCGCGGCGCGCGCGCCGTTTTGCGGAATGGGTATCTGCCAGGAATGCCGGATGACGATCGACGGCCGGCGCCGGCTGGCTTGCCAGACGCTGTGCCGCGACGGGATGCAGGTGGAGCGGACGCGATGAAACAGGAACGACTGAGTGTCGACGTCGCGATCGTCGGCGCAGGGCCGGCCGGGCTGTCGGCCGCACGGGCCGCCGCACAAGGCGGAGCGACGGTGGCGATCGTCGACGACAACCCGCGTGCGGGCGGCCAGATCTGGCGGCAATCCGCAGCGGCCACGCCGGTACCGGCCGCTGCCGAACGCCTCGCCGTGCTGCGGCAGCCGAACGTCACGCATCTTGCGGCGACGCGCATCGTCGCCGAAACGCAGCCGGGCACGCTGCTGCTCGAAGACGACGAGCGCGGGCTGCTGCTCGATTTCCGGACGCTGATTCTCTGCTGCGGCGCACGCGAGTTGCTGCTGCCGTTTCCGGGCTGGACGCTGCCCGGCGTCACCGGGGCGGGCGGCTTGCAGGCGCTGATCAAGTACGGCCTCGACGTGCGCGGGCAGCGCACGGTGATTGCAGGCAGCGGGCCGCTGCTGCTGGCAAGCGCGGCGACGGCCAGGCAGTCCGGCGCGCGCGTGTCGCACGTGCTCGAACAGGCCACGTGGGGCGACGTGGCCAGCTTCGGTGCCGGGCTGTGGCGCTGGCCGTCGAAGCTCGCGCAGGCCGCGAAGCTCGTTACGGCCGCTTACCGGCCCGATGCGCACGTCGTCGAGGCATTCGGCGACACGCGGCTCGAACGCGTGCGGATCCGCCAGGGCGATCGCGAGTTCGACGTCGACTGCGACCGGCTCGCATGCGGCTTCGGCCTCGTGCCGAACACGGTGCTGCCGAGCCATCTCGGCTGCCGGATCGAGAACGGCGCGGTGGCGGTCGATGTGCACCAGCGTACGAGCCGCGACGGGTATTTCGCGGCGGGCGAGTGCACGGGTGTCGGCGGCAGCGAACTGGCGATGGTCGAAGGCGAAATCGCCGGCTATGCCGCGACCGGGCAGACGGCACAACTGGCGGCGCTCATTGCGCGACGCGCGCACTGGCAGGCCTTCGCGGATGCCGTACGCGAGCGCTTCGCGATCCGGGAGCCGATCCGCCGGCTCGCGCGGCCCGATACGCTGCTGTGCCGTTGCGAGGACGTGCGTGTCGATGCGGTCGTACAAGAGCCCGGCTGGACGGCTGCGAAGCTGCAGTCGCGCTGCGGGATGGGGGCGTGCCAGGGCCGCGTATGCGGTGCGGCCGCGCAGGCGCTGTTCGGCTGGACGCCGCCCGTGCCGCGCACGCCGCTCGTGCCGGCGCGGGTCGGCACGCTGATGCTCGACGGCACGGCATCCTGCGACGGCGCGTGACGCGTCGGTGCAAAGCGGCCCGGTTTGCACCGGGCCGCGCCATTCATTCCACCTTCACTTTCTCCCAGCCGCCGGCTTGCGGCGCCGCACAGGCGCGCAGGCACTCGATCGTCGCGGCCACGGCCGCGCGGTTCGCGCCGTCGGGGTGCCAGTACATCGACACCGCGCCCTGGCCCTCGAGTTCCATCGGCAGGATGCGGATCGCGTTCAGTTGCGCGAAGCGCCGCGCGGCACGATGTGACGCAACGCCGAGCAGGTCGGTGTTGTTCAGCAGCGTGAGGTTGAGGATCGACGAATTCGATTCGACGCAGTGCGGCGGCTGTACGCGGCCGGCGGCCGTCAGCGCGGCCTCCAGCGCGTTGTGCACGGGCGTGCCCGCCGGCCACACGATCCACGGGTAGGCGAGCACGTCGTCCCAGCCGACCGACGTCGCGGCGGCGAGTGCGTGGTCGGGCCGCGCCACGAACACGACCGGATCGACATACAGCGCTTCGGCATGCAGCAACGGATCGACGGACGTCGATCCCGAGCGGCCCACGACGATATCCAGTTCGCTGCGCGCGAGCTGCGGCATCAACTGGTTCATCGTGCTTTCGGTCAGCCGCACCTGCGCGCGCGGCATCCGTTTCAGCAACTGCGACACCGCGAACGGCACCGTGTCGGCCGCCGCGACGCCCGACGTGCCGATCGTCACGAGGCCGCTGCCGCCTTCGCGCAACGCGGCCATGTCGTCGCGCGCGATGTCGAGCTGCGCCTCCACGCGGCGCGCGTGCTCGATCAGCGCTTCGCCGTAGGACGTCGGCCGCAGGCCGCGCGCGTGCCGCTCGAACAACGGCAACCCGACATCCTCTTCCAGTTCCTTCAGCCATTTCGACAGCGCCGGCTGCGTGGTCGCGAGCGCCACCGCCGACTGGCTCAGGTTGCCGGTGCCGGCAAGGCTCAACAGTACCTGCAGATGCCGCAGCCGCAGCCGGTGGGTCCAGTCCATCGCATGCCTCGTCGCGTGAAGGTATATCCAGAAATATATGGATCAGATGATTTGATCATTTTACCGGGTATGCCTGGGTCGAATATAAATCAGCTGACGGACTGCAGCACGGTCCCCGACCCGACAGACACGGCACCGACACCGATCGGCCGCCTCGAAGGAGACGACATGACGACTCATCCGGACGCGACGCGCGCCGCCTACTACGCACGGATCGCCGAGCAGCGCCTCGCGCCGCTGTGGGAATCGCTGCACAACCTCGTGCCGAAATCGCCGCAGCCGGCCGCGCAGGCCGCGATCTGGAAGTATGCGCAGGTGCGCGACCTCGTGATGCAGGCCGGCCGCGTGATCAGTGCGGAAGAGGCCGTGCGCCGCGTGCTGGTGCTGGAGAACCCGGGGCTGCCCGGCAAGTCGAGCATGACGCCGAGCCTGTACGCGGGGCTGCAGCTGATCCTGCCGGGCGAGATCGCACCGAGCCACCGTCATACGCAGTCGGCGCTGCGCTTCATCGTCGAAGGGCGCGGCGCGTGGACGGCTGTGAACGGCGAGCGCACGACGATGCATCCGGGCGACTTCATCATCACGCCGTCGTGGGCGTGGCACGACCACGGCAACCCGTCGGTTGAGGAGGGCGGCGAGCCGGTCGTGTGGCTCGACGGGCTCGACATTCCGCTCGTCGCGAGCCTCGACGCCGGTTTCGCGGAGAACTACCCGGAAGCCGTGCAGCCCGTGAGTCGCCCGGAAGGCGACAGCCTCGCGCGCTTCGGGCACAACATGGTGCCGGTGCGGCACCGCGTGAGCGACCCGACGTCGCCGGTGTTCAGCTACCCGTATGCGCGTACCCGCGACGCGCTGGATGCGCTGTACCGGAACGGCGAGCTCGACGCATGGGACGGCGTGAAGTTGCGCTACGTGAACCCCGCGACAGGCGGCTGGCCGATGCCGACCATCGCGACCTTCATGCAGTTCCTGCCCGCCGGGTTCGACGGCCGCACGTACCGCAGCACCGACGCGACGATCTATTGCGTCGTCGAAGGCAGCGGTACCGCTCATATCGGCGACAACGCGTTCGCGTTCGAGCCGCACGACATCTTCGTCGCGCCGTCGTGGGCGCCGGTGCGGCTGTCGGCATCGTCCGACAGCGTGCTGTTCAGCTATTCCGACCGGCCCGTGCTGTCCGCGCTGAACCTGCTGCGCGAAGCGCGCGACTGACGCCGGCGCTTTCCACTATCCGTTTTCCGTGCGCCGCGGTCGCGGCGCGCCCCTTTCATTCATGCCTACGCTGGAGCCGTTCATGACTTTCGTATTCCCGCCCGAAGCGCCCGTGGCGCTGCCCGTCGCCGGCAGCGACGCCCGATTTGCGGTACGCCGCGTCTATTGCGTCGGCCGCAACTACGCGGCCCATGCGCGCGAAATGGGCTTCGATCCCGAGCGCGAGCCGCCGTTCTTCTTCTGCAAGCCGGCCGATTCGATCGTGCCGGTCGCGTACGGCGAAACGCTCGACCTCGCGTACCCGTCGCAGACGCAGAACTACCACTACGAAGCCGAACTCGTCGCGGTGATCGGCAAGGGCGGCTCGGACATCCCGCTCGAGCGTGCGCTCGAACACGTGTGGGGCTATGCGGTCGGTCTCGACATGACGCGCCGCGACCTGCAGATGAAGATGCGCGAGATGGGCCGGCCGTGGGAAATCGGCAAGGCGTTCGACCGTTCGGCGCCCGTCGGCCCCGTGCACCCGGCGAGCGACGTCGGTCATTTCGAGCAGGGCGGCCTGTGGCTGACCGTCAACGACACGACGAAGCAGAAGAGCGACGTGTCGCACCTGATCTGGTCGGTTGCGGAGACGGTGGCCGACCTGTCGAAGTTCTTCCGCCTCGAACCGGGCGACGTGATCTTCACGGGCACGCCCGAAGGGGTCGGCGCGGTGGTCGCGGGCGACGTGATGAAGGTGGGCGTCGAGCGTCTCGGCGAACTGGCCGTACGCGTGGTCTGACGCATCTCCCCGAAAGGTCACATCGTGCAACTGCATAGCTTCTTCAACAGTTCGACGTCCTACCGGGTGCGCATTGCGCTCGCGCTGAAAGGGCTGCCGTACGACACGCTGCCCGTGAATATCCGCACCGGAGAGCATCGCGACGCCGCTTACGTCGCGCAGGTGAACCCGTCGGCCGCGGTGCCGGCGCTGGTCGACGGCGATTTCCGTCTCGGCCAGTCGCTCGCGATCCTCGACTACCTCGACCAGATCCAGCCCGAGCCTCGGCTGATTCCGCTCGAGCCGCGCCGCCGGGCGCGCGTGCTGGAACTGGCCACATTGATCGCGTGCGACATCCATCCGGTCAACAACCTGCGCGTGCTGCGCTATCTCGACAGCGAGCTGAAGGTCACGCCGCAGCAGAAGACCGCGTGGTACCGGCACTGGATCGCGGAAGGGATGGCCGGCGTCGAGCGGCTGCTCGCCCGCGCGGACGAGGGCCCGTGGTGCTTCGGCGATACGCCGACGCTCGCCGACGTGTGTCTCGTGCCGCAGGTCGTGAACGCATTGCGGATGGATTGCGACCTGAGCGCGTATCCGCGCAGCCTCGCGGTGGTCGAGCACGCGCGGCGCGAGCCGGCTTTCGAGGCCGCGCAACCGCAGCGGCAACCGGACTACGTCGCATAACACGAAGCAGGAGACAGACATGGGCGAGACACACAACAACGGCCGGCGCGTACTCGTGATCGGCGGCGGCATAGGCGGGCTGGCGGCGGCGCTGGCGCTCGCGCGTCAGGGCATCCGCGTGAAGCTGCTCGAACAGGCCGAGCAGATCGGCGAGATCGGCGCGGGGATCCAGCTCGCGGCGAATGCGTTCAACGCGCTCGACGCGCTGGGTGTCGGCGAGGCGGCGCGCGGCCGCGCGGTGTTCACCGACTGGCTGCAACTGATGGATGCGATCGATGCACGCGAGGTCGCGCGCATCGATACGGGCGCCGCGTATCGGGAGCGCTTCGGCAACCCGTACGCGGTGATCCATCGCGCGGACATTCACCTGTCGATCTACGAGGCGGTCAAGGATCACCCGTTGATCGAATTCCGGACGAGCACGCAGGTGTGCGGCTTCGAGCAGGACGGCAACGGCGTGACCGTGATCGACCAGCACGGCGAACGCTATCGCGCCGACGCTGTGATCGGCTGCGACGGCGTGAAATCCGCGATTCGCCAGGCGCTGATCGGCGATGCGCATCGCGTGACGGGCCACGTCGTGTATCGCGCGGTGGTCGACGTCGACGACATGCCGAAGGATCTGCAGATCAATGCGCCGGTGGTGTGGGCCGGCCCGCATTGCCATCTCGTTCACTATCCGCTGCGCGGCGGGCAGCAGTACAACCTCGTTGTCACGTTCCACAGCCGCGAGCAGGAGACCTGGGGCGTGCGCGAGGGCAGCAAGGCGGAAGTGCTGTCGTACTTCGACGGCATTCATCCGCTGCCGAAGCAGATGCTCGACCGGCCGACGTCGTGGAAGCGCTGGGCGACCGCCGACCGCGATCCGGTCGAACGCTGGAGCGTGGGCCGCGCGACGGTGCTCGGCGATGCCGCGCATCCGATGACGCAATATATCGCGCAGGGTGCATGCCAGGCGCTCGAGGACGCGGTGACGCTCGGTGCGGCCGTTGCACGGACCGACGGCGATTTCGAGGCTGCGTTTGCGCTGTACGAACGCGTACGGATTCCGCGGACTGCACGTGTGCTGTATTCGGCGCGCGAAATGGGGCGGATCTATCACGCGAAAGGCGTCGAGCGGCAGGTGCGCAACGGGCTCTGGGTCGGCCGCACGCAAGCGCAGTTCTACGACGCGCTCGACTGGCTGCACGGCTGGCGCGCGGAAGATTGCCTGAAGACGGGTGCATAGCGCACACGCTCAGCCCGATTCCGGCGCCGCGCATGCCAACGACACACGACATACGACGCGCGGCGCCTTCCCTGGAGGAGACACCATCATGGCCGATACGCTGTCCATCGACGTCAGCGAATGGATCGACCGGCATCGCGTAGCGCCGTTTCAGGCCGCGATCGTCGTTCTGTGCTTTCTGATCGTGGCGATCGACGGATTCGATACCGCATCGATCGGTTTCATCGCCCCCGTCATCCGCGCGGAATGGGGCCTGTCGCCCGCGCAACTCGCGCCGGTGTTCGGCGCCGGGCTCGCGGGACTGATGGCCGGCGCGCTCGTGTTCGGGCCGTTCGGCGACCGGTTCGGCCGCAAGCGGCTGCTGCTCGCGTGCGTCGCGTGCTTCGGCATCGCGAGTGCGGCTTCGGCGAGCGCGGGCGGCCTGACCGAGCTGATCGTGTGGCGCTTCGTGACCGGGCTCGGTCTCGGCGGCGCGATGCCGAATGCGATCACGCTGACATCCGAATATTGTCCGGCGCGCCGCCGCTCGCTGCTCGTGACGACGATGTTCTGCGGTTTCACGATCGGGTCCGCGCTCGGCGGGCTCGCGGCCGCGTCGCTGATCGAACACCACGGCTGGCGCGCGGTGCTCGTCGTCGGCGGCGCCGCGCCGTTGCTGCTCCTGCCGGTGCTCGCATGGCGGCTGCCGGAATCGGTGCGCTACCTCGTCAACCAGAGCGCGCCTTCCGCGCGGATCGCGGCGATGCTCGGCCGCATCGCGCCGGATCCGCACCTCGCGCACGCATCGTTCGTTGCGTCGGGCGGCAAGCCGGCCGGGTCGCCGCTCGGCCGACTGTTTCGCACCGATCTGCTGCGCGGCACGCTGCTGCTGTGGCTCACGTTCTTCATGAGCCTGCTCGTCATCTATCTGCTGTCGAGCTGGCTGCCGACGCTGCTGCGCACGACCGGTGCGACGCTGCAGACGGCCGCGCGCGTGACCGCGATGTTCCAGGTCGGCGGCACGCTCGGCGCGATCGTGCTCGGCTGGCTGATGGACCGCTTCGATCCGCATCGCGTGCTGGCCTGCAGCTATGCGGCGGCCGGCGTATTCGTCGCGGCGATCGGCGTGTTTGCCGCGACGCCCTGGGGAGCCGCGCTCGCGGTGTTCGCGGCCGGTTTCTGCGTGTCGGGTTCGCAGGTCGGCGCGAACGCACTGTCGGCGGCGTTCTATCCGACCGAGTGCCGGACGACCGGTGTGAGCTGGGCGAACGGCATCGGCCGCGGCGGATCGGTCGTCGGATCGATGGCGGGCGGGGCGATGCTGGCGATGGGCGTGCCGCTGACGACCGCGTTTGCCGTCGTCGCAGCGCCGTGCGTGATCGCCTCGATCGCCGTGCTGGCGCTCGGCATGGTGCGCGCCGATGCGGCACGGGCATCGGGCGTCGACGCGATCGCGGGCGAGCAGGCCTGAGCGAAGAGGGGGCAGGGCCGGGTTGCCGGAGAATCAGCGGCAGGATGCTATATTATATAAATTGATATAATATAAAATCTTTAATTGATGTTCTGCCCCGATGAACGACGCTCTTCCAGCCGGGCTGCCCAGGCCCGATCAGATGCGCGCTGCCGCCGAATCGGCGTGCGCGCTCCTCAAGGTGCTGTCGAATCCTGACCGGCTGCTGCTGCTGTGCGAACTGTCGCAGGGCGAGCGTTGCGTCAGCGATCTCGAAACGCGGCTGGACATTCGCCAGCCCACGCTGTCGCAACAGCTCGGCGTGTTGCGGGACAACGCGCTGGTCCGTACGCGCCGCGAAGGCAAGGCCATCCACTATTCACTCGACAGTCCGGCCGTGATCGCGGTGATGGGCGTGCTGTACGAACAGTTCTGCGGCGCGGCCGAGAGGGAGGTGCGCAATGCAGGTTGATGCGCTTCATTTCACGCCGTGGCTGTCGCTGGCCGGCGGCGTGCTGATCGGGCTCGCGGCGGCATGGCTCGTCGCGTTCAACGGCCGGATTGCCGGCATCAGCGGCATCGTCGGTGGCCTGCTGACGGCGGGGGGCGGAGAGCGTGGCTGGCGCGCGGCATTCATCGCCGGGATGATCGCCGCGCCGCTGGCGATGCGTGTCGCCGGGACCAGCCTGATGCCGCAGGTCGACGCAAGCTGGCTTGAACTGCTGGCGGCCGGGCTGCTGGTCGGGATCGGCACGCGGTACGCGGGCGGCTGCACGAGCGGTCACGGCGTATGCGGGATGTCGCGCGGTGCGTTGCGGTCGGTGGTCGCGACGGCAACCTTCATGGTCGCGGGTTTCGTGACCGTCTTCGTGCGGCTGCACGTGTCGGGAGGCTGACATGCAGGCTGGATTCGCGTTTCTGGCGGGGCTGCTGTTCGGCGTCGGCCTCATCGTGTCGGGCATGGCCAATCCGCAGAAGGTGCTCGGTTTTCTCGACCTGGCCGGCCGCTGGGATCCGTCGCTCGCGTTCGTGATGGCCGGAGCGACAGGCGTGGCCGCGCTCGCGTTCGCTTGGGCGAAGCGCCGGACACGGTCGTGGCTTGGCCTGCCGATCCGGTTGCCGGCGTTGCGGGCGATTACCGTGCGCCTGGTTGCCGGCAGTGCGGTGTTTGGCATCGGCTGGGGGATGGCCGGGTTCTGCCCGGGGCCCGCGATCGTGTCGATCGGCTTCGGTTCGATCAAGGGAATCGGGTTCGTCGTTGCGATGCTGGCCGGGATGACGGTATTCGAGTGGATCGAGCGACGGCGGAATGCGCGGTGAGGCGGTGGCTGCCGCCGCAACGCCCGGCAGGCTGCGGGCGATGCGGACGCGCTGGACGACGGTGGTGTTCGCCGTGCATTCGCCGGGCGCTGTGTGCATGACGTGACTGCGCGGGGCGGCGGGTCGCGCGGTCAGGAATGCTCGCGCACATGGTGGACTCCACGCAGTCGCCCGGACAGCCGGCGCAGGATGCCGCGCCATGCCGCGAGCATGCGTTGCCGGCCCGCAGGCTCGACGATCGCCGTACTGACCGCGCCGGCGGCGCCGGCCGACAACGCCGCGTGACCGGCCGTCTCGAATGTCAGGCATTCGCCTTCGTCGAGTTCGCGACGAATGTACTGCGGCGCTTCGGGCAACCAGTCGAGCCCGCCGTGACGCAGCGTGACCGCGAGCGCGCCGTCCAGCACGATCACCTGGCTGCCCTTGTCGAACCACGCAAAGTGGCTTTGCCCGGCGTCGAGCCGGATGTGTTGCGTCCGCATGGCGATTCCTTTTCCCGGTTGCACGGGTTGCGCAGCCTCGCGACGGCGGGGCAATGGCGTGCAATCAGGTTAGGGAAACGGGCTCGGGCACGACAGATTCAGGGGACGGGAATCTGTTGCGGTGCAGGCGACGATTTCTGATCGCTGTATCGGTGGGTTTTCCCCGAATCTGTATCTGGCGGGGCGTTAGGCGCGCGGGCACGATCGTCCGCATGACGCCTTTCGCCGACGCATCCCGCACGCCTTTGCCGATGGACGGCGAACCGCTTTACGAACGACTCGCCGAACATTACCGCCGCATCATCGCGGCCGGCACGTTGTCGCCCGGCGACCGGATGCCGTCGGTCCGCGCGCTCATGGCACAGCACGGCGTGAGCCTGTCGACCGCGATTCAGGCGTTTCGCCGGCTCGAGGATACGGGCTGGTGCGAGGCGAAGCCTCGTTCCGGTTACTTCGTGCGCCGCCGCGCGGCAGCCGCGCTCGAAACGCTGCCGGAAAGCAACGGGCCGCCGCTGAGCATCGAGCCGCCGTTCGCGGGGCTGCACGAACGTGTGTCGCGCGTGATCGACCGCGCGAATGCGGTACCCGATGCGTTGAATCTCGGCGGCGCGTCCGCGCTCGCCACGCTGTATCCGGCCGAGCGCCTGCAGGCGCTGGCGATCCGGCTGCTGCGGCGCAAGCCCACATTGCTGACCGATGCAGGGCCCGTCGGCGGTTCGCCCGAATTCCGGCAGACGATGGCCAGGCGCGCGCTGTCGTACGGCGTGACGCTGGGCCCGGACGACGTGATGTCGACGAGCGGTGGCGTCGATGCGGTGAATCTCGCGCTGCGCGCGGTGGCGCGCCCCGGCGACACGATCGCGATCGAATCTCCGGCCTTCTTCGGCCTGATCCAGTTGCTCGAAAGCCTTGGCCTGCGCGCCCTCGAAATCCCGGCGAGCCCGACCGCCGGCCTGTCGATCGAGGCGCTCGAAGTGGCACTTACCGCGTATCCGGACATTCGGGCGGTGGTGGTCGTGCCGAACCTGCAGAACCCGCTCGGCTGCGTGATGCCCGATGAGCGCAAGGCCGCGCTCGTCGCGCTGTGTTCGCGGCACGGCGTGGCCGTGATCGAAGACGAGCCCTATCGCGAGCTCGTCGAGGCACCGCAGGCGGTCAAGCCGGTCAAGGCATGGGACCGTGACGGGACGGTGATCTACTGCCCGTCGTTCAACAAGGTGCTGGCCCCGGGGATGCGGCTTGGCTGGATGAGTGCGGGCCGCTGGCATGCGCGTGTGAAGATGCTGAAGTTCGCGCATAGCCGGCACAACGCCGCATTGCTGCAGGCCGTTGCGGCCGAATTCGTCGGCTCGGGCGCGTTCGACCGCCACCTGCACCGGTTCCGCGAGCAATTGCGCGTGCAGCGCGACGTGACGATCGACGCAATTGCGCGGCATTTCCCGGCTGGCACGCGGATGAACCGGCCGCCGGGCGGGATGCTGCTGTGGATCGCATTGCCGGACGGCGTGCGCTCCGATGCACTGTTCGACGCCGCACTGGCGCACGGGATCAGGATCGCGCCCGGTTCGATCTTCTCGAACTCCGACCGCTTCGACGGCTATATCCGGCTCGCTTGCACACGCGTGTTCGATGCGGTGCACGAAGCGGCATTCGAAACGCTCGGCCGCCTCGTACGGGAAGCCGCGGCGGCTGCGTGAGCGCGACGGCGACCGGCCGGGCTTGCGAATACGCGAGCGCCCCGTCTTGCCAGGGCACCGATGCGGCAAGCCGCCGCCATTTCATCGGCTGGCCGAGTGTGTGGCGAGGTGCTGGCGGATCAGCGACAGGTAACGATCGCCGACCGAGAAATCGCGTGCGGCGCGCGGCCGGGTGGCCGGACGCAACGTAGCCGGCGCGCTCATGCCCAGATACCGGCAGACGGCGGACGGAAAGGGCTTGCGTGTATGCCCGAGCTGGCGTGCCGCGTACTCGACGCGGGTGTCGCCGACCTGCGCACGAAGCCACGCCAGCACTTGGCGATCGGTGTCGTTGACGATACGGACCAGATGTTCCATCGCGACCCTCACTGTTCATAAATACAGTACTGTAAATATAACCAGTGTTTGCGGCGACTGCAAGCGGGTACGCATGCGGCTGGCCGTTCGGCCAGGTTCAACGTGCCGGCGGGGCAGTCCGGGTGACGCGGGCCGCAGGGGCAACAGGCGTCGTGGGGGTGGCGACCCCCGTATAGCGCGCGTCGGTCAGCGTGCCGAGGAATGCGACGATGTCGTCGATTTCCGCGTCGGTCAGTGCGGGCGGCGTGCCGGGCCGCCGGTTCATCGGCGTCGAGTTGACGTTGATGTTGACGCGATAGGTGGCCGGCACGTCGTCGAACGTCCTGGCGC
This sequence comes from Burkholderia pulmonis, assembly GCF_984667975.1. Classification (NCBI taxonomy): domain Bacteria; kingdom Pseudomonadati; phylum Pseudomonadota; class Betaproteobacteria; order Burkholderiales; family Burkholderiaceae; genus Burkholderia; species Burkholderia pulmonis. The sequence continues at coordinate 1,963,022 of NZ_OZ480187.1, read as the reverse complement.
CGTGATACCAGAAGCCGGGATCAGTCGAGCGCGTGTTGTAGAACGCGACCGCGTCGCGCAGCGTCGTGAACACGCCGTTGTGCATGAACGTCTGCCTGACCGCGACGTTGCGCAGCCCCGGTGTGCGGAGGTACCCGCACCATTGCGTCGGTTCCGGCCAGCGCAGCCGCCGTGCGGTGTCGCACAGCCCGTTGTCGAAATGGCGCGGATCGCGGTTCGCCGGCAGCGCACGGTTGCGCGGCACCGCGATCGCGTCGTAGCCGAAATCGGTGAACAGCGAGCGCTCCGGGCGGCTCGACGTGTCCGACAGCGTATGGCAGGTCATGCAATTGCCCTTGTCCGGATTCCGGAACAGCGCGAGGCCGCGCATCTCGGCCGGCGCGAGCGGCTTGCGCGTACGCAGGAACGCGTCGAAGCGCGACGTGAACGGCGCCATCTCGTCGCTTTGCAGATAGGCCTCGACGGCCGAACCCAGCGCGCGCACCAGTTGCTCGGGATCGCGCCGCACCTGTGCGCCGAAGCGCGCGGCGAGATCGGGCGCGAGTTCGGTCGCATCGACCTTGCGCAGCAGCGCGGCCGGCGACCGGTTGTTCATCTCGTTCGGGTCGAACAGCGGCCCGCGGATCTGCTCGGCGAGCGTGTCCGCGCGGCCGTCGACGAACAGGCCGCCGAACGGCGACGGCGCGGGGGCATCGTCGTCCTGGTAGAAGTGGCGGCGCGGCACGTAGCGCACGTAGAGCAGCGACGGCGCATTGCGCCGGCTGAAGTGCCCGGGCCGGCTGCCTTCCGGCACGCCGGGCCCCGCGAGCGACGCTGCCGACAGCGTCGGCGCGAACGCGCGGCCGGGATCGTGGCAGCCCGCGCACGACATGCCGCGCGGCTCGGACAGCCGCGGGTCGAAGAAGATCCGGCGGCCGAGCGCGACGAGCGTCGGGTCGGGTGCGAAGCGCGCGGTGGCCGCGTCGATCTTGCCCGTCACCTGCGGTGTGCCGTTGCCGATCGTGTCGACGACGCGCGACGGCGGTGCGCCGGGGAGCAGCACCGTCTCCGCCGGTGCGGCGTGGGCCGCGAGCGTCAGGCCGGCAAACACGGTTGCGGCAAGCGTGTACAGCATTTGCCGGCCGCGCATCACGCGGCCGTCACATCGGACTTCTTCACTCACGGCGCGATGAACCCCGTCTTGTCGCAGGCGAGCGTCGTGCCCGACTGGTTGCACGACGCGAGCAGCTTGCCGGCCGCCGAATACGCACGGAACACCCAGCCCGTTGCCGGCGCCGCGCTGCGCTCCATGATCAGGAAGCCGAAGCTGTTGTTGTGCGACAGCCGATCGATCACGGCGCCCGGCGCGGGTGTGAGGCCGGCCGGAAACGGGTCGGGCAGCGCGACGTCGAGGTTGTCGCCGCCGTTGCCGGACACGATCGTCGCCGGGTGCCCGGACGAGAAGTTGATCGCCTGGAAATCGTGCACGTGGCCGTGCAGCGCGACGTGCACGCCCGGCGGGTAGTACGCCTGCGCGTTGAGGCTCGACATCACCGATTGCAGCGCGAGGTTGCCCGGCGCGGGCGTGCTGCCGGCGATCGGTGCGAACGCGAGGATCGGGTGATGGTTCGTGAAGATCGTCGTCGTCATGCCGGCCTTCGACGCGAGCGACGCAACCGTCTGGAACTGCTTCTGGTAGATGCCGAATTGCGCGTCGGTCGTCTTGAGCGGCGTGCGGCCGACCTTCGCGGTGTCGAACACGATCACCTGCGAGCCGCCGCCGAGCGACACCGCATAGGGTTCCGAATAGTTTGCGTTGTTGTCGTTGGCCGGATCGTCGCACGAGCGGGCCGCCGAATACGGGCGCGGATCGAGGAAGCGGAACCAGCCCTGGCCCGCACGCGCGCATTCCTCGTGGTTGCCGCGCACGACGACCCACGGCGCCTTTGCGAGCAGCGGCGCGGCCGGGCGGAACAGGTCGGCCTGCCACGTATCCCAGCCATAGCCCCACGGGCTGTCCTTGCAGCCGGCGATATCCGGCGGGCATGCGTTCTCGCGGTAGTGGTAGTCGCCGATGTGCAGCACGAGATCGGGCGACAGCTTCGCGACGCTGGCGGCGATCGTGCCGAGCGGCCAGACCGACGCATCGTTGCACGCCTGCCAGGCGTTGTCGGCCTTCTTCATCCGGCAGCCGGTGTCGGCGATGATCGCGATGCGCTGCGGCTGCGCTTTCGGCAGCGGCAGCGTACGGCCCGCGACGTTCGCCGCCTGCGCACCGGCCGGCAGCGTCGCTTCGCAGACTGAAACCGGAAAGCTCGACGGTTTCGAATCGGCCGGATCGCTGGCGGTCGGCCGCTGGGCGATGGTCGCGGCGCCCGCGCGCAGCGTCATGCGCGACTGCTTGCCGTCGACGGTCAGCTGCGGGCACAGCGGATCGCTGGCCGACGCGGGCGCGTAGTTGGTGATGACACGCGCGATCGCCTGGTTCGCGTCGCCGATCTCGACCCATGCGGCCTGGACGTTGACCGATGCGCTGGCCGGATCGTCCGGCGTATCGATGTGATTCGAGCACGCGGACAGCGCGGCGAGGGCAGCAAGGGGAGCGCAGCGCACGAGCAGCGCGCGCGTGAGGAATCGTCGCATGGGAGGCACCGTAGGAAAGTCGTCAACGATACGCAACGCGAATGTAAGAAATATGAAAAACGGGGCGCGGCGGCGTGCGCAACCTGGCCGGCCTTGACCTCAAGCCGGCTTGAAGCAGCACAGTGCGGTTCATCATCAATGAACCAGAAGGGGATCGACGATGGAAACCAACCGGGCCAACGAAGCGCAATCCGCGCTGTGGAACGGGCCGTCGGGGCGTGCATGGGTCGATGCGCAGGCGCCGATGGACCGGATGTTCGAGCCGTTCGAAACCCTGCTTGCGGATGTCGCGGCCGCGTCGTCCGCAAGCAGCGTGCTCGACGTCGGCTGCGGCACGGGCGCCGTCACGCTCGCGATCGCGCGGCGGCTCGGCGCGGACGCGCACTGCACGGGGATCGACATCTCGGCGCGGATGATCGATGCCGCGCAGGCCCGCGCCGAACGCAGCGGCGTTCACGCCCGTTTCGTGTGCGCGGATGTGCAGACGCATGCGTTCGAGCCCGCGAGCGTCGACCTGATCGTGTCGCGCCTCGGCGTGATGTTCTTCGACGATCCGGTTCGCGCGTTCGCGAACCTGCGTCACGCAGCACGGCCAGATGCGCGGATGCGCTTCGTTGCGTGGCGCAGTGCGGCCGACAACCCGTTCATGACGACGGCCGAGCGGGTGGCCGCGCCGTTGCTGCCGAACCTGCCGGCGCGGCAACCCGGTGCGCCGGGGCAGTTCGCGTTCGGCGACCGGCAGCGGATCGCGTCGGTGCTGTCGGGCAGCGGCTGGGCCGACGTCGAGATCGAGCCGGTTGACCGGGCGTGCGTGCTGCCGGAGGCCGCGCTGGATGACTACATTGCGCGGCTGGGCCCGGTCGGCCTCGCGCTGCTGAAGACGGACGAAGCGACGCGGCGGCGCGTGGTCGACGCGATGCGCGCGGCGTTCGCGCAATACGTGCACGGTGCCGAGGTGCGCTTCGACGCGGCGTGCTGGCTCGTGACGGCGCGCGTGCCTTCCGCGTGACGCATCGCGGTAGAGAAGCGGATCAGGCAAGGGGCGGCTAACGGGGCGTCGCGCGCGTTGCCGTTCGCGCGCGACGAAGCCGGGCCATGCGACGCGTGTGCGTCAGCGTTTCCGCGCACGCAGCATCAGCGCCGCGCAACCGCCGGCGACCAGCGCGAGACCGAGCAGGACGGCCTCGGCGCCGAGCGCGAAACCGGGCGGCATTTCGCCGCTGTTCGGCACCGGCGACAGGTTGCCGCCCATCACGACGGCACCGCCGGCCAGCAGCGTCGCGCAGGCGATCCAGTAGATCTTGCCGCGCGGCGCCGCGGCCCGGATCCGCCACAGCGCGAGGCCGGCACCGCCGAGGTAGAGCACGGCGAGCGTGCCGAGCGCGATGACGTCGGATGCACGGCTTTGCAGGAGTCCGCTCATTCGGCCTCCGTCGCGTGTCCCGGCGCGCGGCTCAGCAGGTGCGTGCGCTTGTCCGCCGCGAGCGACACGTAGCGTTCGTACTGGCGCAGCACGTCGGCGATCACCTCGTCACCGCGCAGGTATTCGACGTCGTAGCCGAGCCGGCCGTCCTCGAAGAACGTGACGATGCCGTACACGTGCGCACGCTCGGCGTCCGGCTCGGCCGCCTCGCGCACCAGGAACGCGGCCGCGGACTTCACCGTCACGCGCACGCCGTACACGAAATCGCGGTGCTCGGCGGTCGGCACGGTGAGCCTTACCGCATCGTCGCCGTCGCGCTGCACGTGTGCATCGTCGCCGTCGCGCTGCACGTGTGCATCGACGCCGCTCGCGCGCAGTTCGTCGGCGACCTTGTGCAGCGCAGGCTCGACCGTTTCCGCGACGAACTGGCGCGCTTCGGTCTCGGTCGTCTGCCGCAGGATGTGCGTGAGGCGATGGCGCCAGTGCTGGCCGGTCCAGAAGCTCGTTGCCGGCGCGACGTCCTGCGAATAATGCGCGCGGTCGGCCGCGAGCCCGCGCCATAACCCGTAGCAGAGCGCGATCATGATGATCGCGACCGGCAGCGCGGCGATCAGCGTCATCGCCTGCAGTGCGCCGAGCCCGCCGGCGACGAGCAGCACCGCGGCCGTCACGCCGAGCAGCGCCGCCCAGAACAGCCGCTGCCAGACGGGCGAATGCGCGCTGCCGCGCGTCGCGATCTGGTCGATCACGAACGCACCCGAATCGGCGGACGTGACGAAGAACACCGCGATCAGCACGATTGCGGCGATCGACAGCAATTGCGGGAACGGCAGGAAATCGAAGAAGCGGAACAGCAGCGCGTCGACGTTGGTGGCGGTCTGTGCGAGCGCGCCGGCCGCGCCGTGCGTATCGAGCCAGATCGCGCTGTTGCCGAACACGGTCATCCACACGAGGTTGAACGCGGTCGGCACGAGCAGCACGCCGATCACGAACTGGCGGATCGTGCGGCCGCGCGAAATGCGCGCAATGAACATGCCGACGAACGGCGACCACGAGATCCACCACGCCCAGTAGAGGATCGTCCAGCCGCCGAACCAGCCTTCCTCGCGCGGCGGCGCGTACGCGTACGTACGGAACGACAGGTCGACGAGGCTCGACAGGTACTGGCCGATGTTGTCGCCGAGCGCGCGCAGCAGGAACGCCGTCGGGCCGGCGACGACCACGAATGCGAGCAGCAGGAACGCGAGCAGCAGGTTCAGCTCGGACAGCCGGCGCACGCCCTTGTCGAGGCCGGTTGCGGCCGACACGCCCGCGAGGATCACGACGATCGCGACGAGCCCGATGCGGAACAGGTTGCTGCCGGTGTCCCAGCCGCCGACCGTATGCAGGCCGGCGCTCAGCTGCATCACGCCGTAGCCGAGCGTCGTCGCGATGCCGGCGACCGTGCCGACCAGCGCGAACGCGTCGACCGTGTGGCCGATCCAGCCGTTGATGCGCTCGCGCAGCACCGGATACAGCCCCGAGCGCAGCGTCAGCGGCAGGTTGTAGCGAAAGCCGAAATACGCGAGCACGAGCCCCATCAGCCCGTAGATCGCCCACGCATGGAAGCCCCAGTGGAAGAAGGTCATCAGCATCGCCTCGCGTGCGGCGGCGGGCGTGCCGGGATCGACGGTCGGCGGCTTCAGGAAATGCTGCATCGGCTCGCCGACGCCGAAGTACATGAGGCCGATGCCCATGCCGGCCGCGAACAGCATGGCCGTCCACGACACGAAGCTGAATTCGGGTTCGGCATCGTCGGGGCCGAGCCGGATGTTGCCGAAGCCGCTCGCGGCGATCAGCACCAGAAACACGAGGAAGCCGGTGACGGCGAGCACGTAGAACCAGTCGAACCGTGCGATGACCCATTGCTGGCCGGCGGAGAAGAGCGCGCCGGCTTCGCTCGGGCGCAGCGCGCACACGACGAGCAGTGCGCCGATGACCGCGAGCGCGGGCAGCACGACCTGCGGCTTGAATGTCGTGCGGGGCGAGGGGCGGGAATCTGGCATGGCGGGCATCCAGTTGTGGGCGCAACGAGGCGCGACGCCGCCCGGCGCGCAGGTCGCGCGTCGGACCCTGATACGGCGTGCGTCGAGTGTACCGCGGTGTCAGGACTGCAAGAAGGGGCATGCAGCAAGGATGAACCTGACGAATTGTAAGGTATCGGGACGATCGGGAAAACCCGGGCGGTTCGCCGGGGCGGGCTGACGGGGCGTGGACAACGTCGTGGCGAATGTCCATCGGGCGCCCGGACGGCGCATGCCGAATGCGCATCGTCCGGGGCACAGGCAGCGCGCTGAAGGCGCTGCGAGGCGGGTTCAGAACGTGACGGCGATGCCGGCCATGCCGACGAACTGGCCGTGCGTCGTCGACGGCGTGAGCTGCTGCGAATCGCCGACGATCGGCGCCGCGTCGACGATGTTGCCTGCACCTTGTGCGCCGAGCGTCTGGCCGCTCGAATGCGTGTACGCCTGCAGCGCGTAGAGCGTCGTCCGCTTCGACAGGCTGTACGACTCCTTCAGCGAATACTGCTGGTAGCGGGCCGCGTTCGCGACGCCGTTCGCCTTCGACGCGAGCGTGTACGCGAATGCGCCGGCCACCGAGAACGCCGGCGTGAAGCGGTACGCGGCAAGCGCGCCGTAGGTGTTGAACACGGCCGTGTCGGTGAACGCGGAGCCGTTGCCGGGCAGGTACTTCACGTTCGAATAGTTGAGACCCATCGTCAGGTCGCCGAGCGTGTAGTTGCCGGCTGCCGCGACCTGCTCGACCGCCTTCGCGGTCAGGTAGCCCTGGTTCAGCACGGACACCGCGAAGCTGCCGGAAGATGCGGTCGCCGGGTTCAGGAAACCCGCGGACGAGCCCGAGCTGTTGATCCGCAGGTAGCCGGCCGCGATCCCGATCGGCCCGTTTGCATAGCGCAGTGCGGCGCTGAACGTATTGCCCTTGCCGGTCGCGCCGGCAATGCCGCCGAATGCGTACATCGCGCTTCCGGTCAGCCCGGCGAAGGTCGGCGACGTATAGGTGACCGAGTTGTTCACGCGGGTCGTCGTGTCGAGGCCGTCGATGTCGCCCGGATGCGCGCCCGTCGCGCCGGTCAGCCAGCTGCTCGACGCGTACGGGCCGACGAGCAGGAAGTAGGGCGTGTACTGGCGGCCGGCGGTCAGCGTGCCGTAGTGGTCGTTGCGCAGGCCGACGAACGCCTCGCGGTTGAAGATCGTGCCGGCGGCGGACTGTGCGCCCGTGTTCAGGTTGAAGCCGGACTGCAGGTCGAAGATCGCGTGCGTGCCGCCGCCGAGATCCTCGTCGCCGCGCAGCCCGAATTTCGACGCATACAAGTTGCCGTCGCGCATGTAGATGTTCGAGTGGCCCTGCTGGTTGTTCACGTACGCGAGCGAATCGTCGACGACGCCGTACAGCGTCACGCTGCTCTGCGCGTGAGCGGCGGTCGTGCCGAGCGAAGCGGCCGATAAAATCAGGATTGCATAGCGGTTGACGGGTGCTTTCATGGTCGATCTCCGGGTCTCTTCATTTTTTCAAGGGGGCGGGAGGCTGGGGTGCCTCCTCTGTGGCGAGCAGCGGGCCGCGCGAACGCCCCGCCTGATCAGGTTTGCTTCGGCTTCAGTGGTCGAACGTCACGACGAGGCGGCGCCAAGCGCCGTCCTGCGCGTCCTGCTCGACGCGCGCACCGCGGACGGCGACCGGGCCCTGCAGCGACGCGGGCAGCCGGATCTCGACGCGGTCGGCCGGGCGAGCCGGGCGGCCGTCCCAGCGGACCGACACACCGAGCACGCCCGATGCCTCGCGGCCGGTCTCGATGCGCCACAGTCCGTATTCGCCGTCGCGCCAGGCTTCCGTCTCGCCGTCGTCCTCGACGCATTCGCCGTACGCGACGCCGTCCTCGATGCGCGGCGCGATGAGGAAGCCGCGCGTGTCGGCGCGTGCGCCGAAATGCTGTTCCGCGACGTTCAGCGGCAGTACGCGACCTTCGCGCAGCAGCATTACCGGCGTATCGAGCGGTGCGGGCAGCGTCACGCTCGCGCCGCCGTCGAACGATTGCGCGTTCGTGCAGCACGTCCAGCGCGCACCCGACGGCAGGTACACCGTGCGTTCCGTCTGGCCGGGATCGACGACCGGCGCGACGAGCAGCGCGTCGCCGAGCATCATGTCGTCGCACGCGTCGTAGCAGCGCACATCGCCGGGGAAGTCGGCGAAGGTCGGCCGCAGCACGGGCTCGTAGCGCGTCGTCGACAGCCACAGCAGGTGATACAGGTAGGGCAGCAGCCGGTAGCGCTGCTTGATCAGCGACGCGATCTGCGCGGTGATTTCGGGGTACATCCACGGCTCGTTGACGGTGCCGTCGTCGTTCCACGAATGGATGCTGAAGCGCGGCATGAAGATGCCGAACTGCACCCAGCGCAACAGCAGCTCGGGCGACGGCGCGGGGCCGGAGAAGCCGCCGATGTCGTGGCCGATGTTCGATACGCCCGACAGCGCGAGCCCGAGGCCCATCTTCAGGTTGTAGCGCAGCGTTTCCCACGACGTGTAGTTGTCGCCGGACCAGGTCTGCACGTAGCGCTGCATGCCCGCGCCGCCGGAGCGCGACACGAGGAACGGCCGCTGCGCCGGCGCATGCTCGCGCTGCGCTTCGCGCGACGCGCGCATCATCAGCATCGTCTGCAGCACCTTCGCCTCGCGGGCCGGGAACGGATGGCCGAAGCCGTGCGCGATAGCGTCCGGCGACCAGATCTCGTATTCGTTGTTGTCGTTCCAGGTCGATTCGATCCCGTACTCGAGCAGTGCCGACGTGACCTGCTCGCGCCACCACCGGTACGCATCCGGCTGCGTGAAGTCGAGGTATGCGCCGACCTCGTCCCAGAACTGCACCCATGCGGGCTCGCCGGAGGCCGAGCGAATCAGCAGGCCGCGCTGCGCGGCATCCTCGAAGGCGGGATGGTCGCGCAGCAGGCACGGCTTGATGTTCGCGCACAAGCGGATGCCGTGGTCGCGGTAGTGCTTCGCGAAGCCCTTCGCATCGGGAAACTTGTCGCGGTTCCAGTTGAACACGTAGCGCTTCGCGCCGATCGACGTATAGCCCGACGACAGGTGGAACGAATCGCACAGGATGTCGTGCGCGTCGCACTGCTCGACGAACCGGTTCATCTGCTGCTGCGCGTCCGGCGCATCGGTATAGCTCATCGTCGAGCCCGAATAGCCGAGCCCCCATTTCGGCGTGCGCGCGGGGCGCCCGGTGAGCCACGTGAAGCGGCGCGCGGCCGCGAGCGGGGTGTCGGGCGACGCGATGAAGTAGTAGTCGAGGTCGCCATGCTCGGCGACGAAATAGCGGTACGGGCCGTGATAGTTGTCGAGCTCGCGGCCCATGTCGAACGAGCAGTCCGACAGCGTGTCGTAGAACAGCCCGAACCCCTGGCGCGCATCGGGCGACCACGTGATGTAGAACGGGATGTGCTTGTACAGCGGGTCGGTGTGCTTCGCGCTGTAGCCCATCGCGTCGATGTTGCGCATCTCGAAGCGCGCGCCCGTGCGGTCGAGTTCGCCCGCGCGTTCGCCGAGGCCGAACACCTTGTCGCCGCGTTCGCGGGCGACGTAGTGATACGCGCGATCGTCCCACCAGCCGAAGTTGTACGCCTGCGTCGCGCGGTCGGCGAGCGCGACGCGCCACGTGCCGTCCGCGCCGCGCATCGACCACGTGCAATGGCCGCCTTGCCAGCGCACCGCGACGCGGATCTGCGCGGTTTCGATGCGCAGGCCGTCGTCTTCTTCGACGAGATCGTACGCAGGCAGCGTGAAGTCGCCCAGGTCGAGGCGGTCGCGCCCGTCGAGCGGCACGTCGTCGAGGCCCGGTGCGATCGTCCACGTCCGCGGGTTGCGCGCGGTCGCGTCGGGCAGCACGCGCACGCGCACGATGTCGTCCTCGAGTACGAAGATCTCGAGGGTGGCGCCCGTATCGGATGCGAGCAGCACGCGGTTCGCATGCTTGCCGGCGACGCGGAACACGGGCGGATGAAGGAGCGAAGTCATGAATGCGATTCCTGGAGAGGGCGAATGTCAGGCGTGACGGGCGAGCAGGCGTTCCTGCTTCGACTGGCCGCGGATCAGTACCGCGAGCAGCGTGACGCCGATGATGTCGAACAGGCCGAGGCACGCGAACAGAGGCGCATAGCCGATCTTGTCGGCGAGCGCGCCGACCAGCAGCGAGAAGCCGAGGCCGCCGATCCACGCGGCCATCCCGGCGAAGCCGCTCGCGGTGCCGACTTCCTCGGGATCGAACACGTCGGCCGACAGCGTGTTGACGAGCGCTGAGATCATCTGGTGCGCGAAGCCGCCGACGCAGAACAGCGCGATGGCCGTGTACGGCGACGATACGAGGCCGATCATCGCGGGACCGAGCATCAGTACCGCACCGAGCGCGACGCCGGCGACGCGCGACCACACGAGAGGCAGCTTGAACCGCTTCACGAGATACGGCGACAGGTAGCCGCCCGCGATGCCGCCGAGGTCGGCCGCGAGAAACGGCATCCACGCGAAGACGGCGATCTGCGCGAGCGCCATGTGGCGCTCGGTCGCGAGATACAGCGGAATCCAGAAGCTGAAGGTCTGCCACGCGGGTTCCGCGAAGAAGCGCGGCAGCGCGATGGCCCAGAAGCGCCGCGCGGTGACGACGTCGCGGATCCGGCGCTTCGATGCGTGCGGCATCGTGGCCTGGCCGCCGCGGATCAGCGCCCGCTCCTGCGGCGTGATGCGCGGGTGGTCGGCGGGCGACCGGTATTGCGTGTACCAGAGCGCGGCCCACACGAATCCGAGCGCGCCGGTGGCCATGAACGCGGCCTGCCAGCCGAACCGCATCGACAGGAACACGACGAGCGGCGGCGCGATCGCGGCGCCGAGCGACGTGCCCGCATTGAAGTAGCCGACCGCGACGGATTTCTCGCGATCGGGAAACCATTCGGCGACGGCCTTCATCCCCGACGGAATCGCGGCGGCCTCGAACAGGCCCAGAAAGCCGCGCAGGATACCGAGCGACAGCCAGCCCGACGCGAAGCCGTGTGCGACGCCGACGACCGACCACAGCATCGCGAACAGCGCGAACCCGAGCCGCAGCCCGATCAGGTCGACGATGAACCCGCACACCGGCTGCATGATCGTGTAGCCGATCTGGAACGCGCCGACGATGTACGAATACTGCTGCGTCGAGATCGCGAACACCTGCTTGAGCTCGGGCGCGAGCACCGCGAGGGAATTCCGTGCGAGGTAGTTGAGGATCGTGCCGAGACACACGAGCACGATGATCCACCAGCGCAACGCCTTGACTGTCTTCACTGCTGTCTCCTGTCAGGCAGGGCAGGCGCGCGACGCCTGCCCGATCCATGAGGGTTATCCGTCCGGATAACTTGTTTCGTTTTATTCGTACGATGTCCGATCTTGATATGCGCCGGTTTTCCCGGTTTATATCGAAATTACGGTGTTCGAGCGAACATTTCGCCGTCATTGAATCGCAATGTTATCTGACGACTGATCATTTTCGAACATCCTATGTTCGAATTCGAATACGGTCAACGTGAATCTGCATTCGAACGAACGTGATCGGGGTTTTCCCGATGGCCGGGTGAGTGCGGGGGGCAAGGCGGCACATGGCGCTCGGGCGGCGAAGGCCCGAGCGGCGGGGCTGAGCGACTTCCCGGCGGTTGCCGGACGCAGCAGAGACAGTGACAACCCTGATGAAAATTTATTTCTTTCCGAGGCGGATGTTGTGTAAATTCATTTTCATTAACCTTGCAATGACCCTTCGCATGACGCCTCTCGTTCCGCACGACGCCAGTCACGACGAACCCGCGATCGCCGAGCGGATCGCGTCGGCGATGCCATTGATGACGCCGATTCACCGGCGCATGGGCGAGTTCGTACTCGCGAATCCGTTTCGCGCGGCGACGATGCGGATCGACGAACTCGCGCAGGCCGTGAATGCGTCGATCGCGACCGCGAACCGCTTCGCGAAGGCGCTCGGTTTCGACGGCTATCCGGCGATGCGCGCGGCGCTCGTGCGCGGTTTCGAGGCGACGCTCGGGCCGGTCGAGCGGCTGCGCTCGGCGCAGGAGCAGGAGCCTGGCGTACGCGGCGCCGCATGGATCGACGCGGTCTTCGACCAGGCGGCCGCGAACATCGAGAGCACGCGCGCGCAACTGGACGCGGCGGATGTGGAGGCCGCGGTCGAGGCGATTGTCGGCGCGCGGCGCGTGCTGATCCTCGGCGCGGGGTCGAGTGCCTTCCTCGCCGGGTTGATGGAGCACGGGCTGTCCGTGTGTCACGACAACGTGCAGTCGCTCGCGCTGTTCGGCGGCCCGTCGCATACGGCGCGGCGCCTGTATACGGCCGACTCGCGCGATCTCGTGATCGCGCTCGCGTTTCCTCGCTACGTGAAAGATACGATCGAGCTGGCCCGTCGTGCGGCGGCGCGCGGCGCGCGCGTGCTCGGCATCTCCGACGGCCCGCAATCACCGCTGGCGCCGATCGCTTCGCTGAACCTGTATGTCAAGGCCGAGCGGCGTTTCGCGGCGACCTCGGAAGCCGCCGTGCTCACGATGATCGAGGCGCTGATCGACGCGGTCGCGCTGCGTACGCACCGGTCCGCGAAATCCGCTGCCGAAATGACCGAATTCCTGCTGCCGTGGCTCATGCATCCGCAAGCGGCGTTGCCGGCGACCAACCCTTCTTCCCCACGTCCGAAAAAATCATGACTTCACCCGCGATCGTCGCGATTCACGGCGGCGCAGGCACGATCCTGCGCGAAGCGATGGATACCGACACCGAACACCGGTACCGTGCCGAACTGACCGCGATCCTGCAGGCTGCGCAGCAGGTACTGGCCGATGGCGGCAGCGCGCTCGACGCCGTCACCGTCGCGGTGCGGATGCTCGAGGACTGTCCGCTGTTCAACGCCGGACGCGGCGCCGTCTATACGGCCGAAGGCAAGCACGAACTCGACGCGGCGGTCATGGACGGCGCTACGCTCGGCGCCGGCGCGATCTGCTGCGCGACGCGCGTGCGCAACCCGGTGCTGGCCGCGCGGCGCGTGATGGAGGCGAGCGAGCACGTGCTGTTCGCCGGAGCGGGCGCCGATGCGTTCGCGGCCGCACAGGGGCTCGAACTCGCGGAACCCGGCTACTTCGACACGGAATCGCGGCGCGCGCAGTGGGTCAAGGCGCGCGCGGCGGCCGGCGTGATGCTCGACCACGATGCGGCGACGTTCACGTTCGGCCAGTCGCAGCCGGCCGAGCCGCTCGACCCGGACCGCAAGCACGGCACGGTCGGCGCGGTCGCCTGCGACCTGAACGGCCACATCGCGGCGGCGACGTCGACGGGCGGCATCACGAACAAGCAGCCGGGGCGCGTCGGCGATTCGCCGGTCATCGGCGCGGGCTGCTATGCGGACGACGCAACCTGCGCGGTGTCGTCGACGGGCACGGGCGAGATGTTTATCCGGCTCGCGACCGCGCATGACGTCGCCGCGCAAATGGCGTATCGCGGCGCGTCGCTCGCCGATGCCGCGCACGACGTCGTGATGAACAAGCTGCCGCGCCTGGCAGGCCGCGGCGGGATCATCGCGGTCGACGCACAGGGCAACGTCTCGATGCCCTTCAACACCGAAGGGATGTATCGCGGCTACGCGCGCGTCGGTGAAGCGCCGGTCGTCGGCATTTATCGCGACGATGCGGCCTGATTCCGGATCGCACGAGGAGAACCACCCATGACTTCGAGCCGAATCCCGTCCGGCCTCGTGCTGCCCGAGCAGCGCGTGGTGGCCGTCGACGACCTGTCGGTCACGTTCCGTCGCGAAGGCGCGACGTTCGACGCGGTACGCAACGTGTCGTTTCACGTCGATCGCGGCGAGACGCTCGCGATCGTCGGTGAATCGGGCTCGGGCAAGTCGGTCACGTCGCTCGCGCTGATGCGGCTCGTCGAGCACGGCGGCGGCGCGATCACGGGCGGCCGGATCGCGTTCCGGCGCCGTGGCGGCGCGCTCGTCGATCTGGCGCAGGCCAGTGCCGCGACGATGCGCGGCATCCGCGGCGCCGACATCGCGATGATCTTCCAGGAGCCGATGACGTCGCTGAACCCGGTGTTCACGGTCGGCGACCAGATCAGCGAGGCGATCGCGCTGCACCAGTCGAAGGGTGCGACCGAGGCCCGCGCGGAAGCGCTGAGGCTGCTCGATCTCGTGCGCATCCCGGAAGCGCGCCGCGTGTTCGCGCGCTATCCGCACCAGCTGTCGGGCGGGATGCGGCAGCGCGTGATGATCGCGATGGCGCTGTCGTGCCGGCCCGCGCTGCTGATCGCCGACGAGCCGACGACCGCGCTCGACGTGACGATCCAGGCGCAGATCCTGCAACTGGTGCGCGGGCTGCAGGACGAAATGAACATGGGCGTGATCTTCATCACGCACGACATGGGCGTGGTGGCCGAAGTGGCCGACCGCGTGCTCGTGATGTACCGCGGCGAGAAGGTCGAGGAGGGCGAGTCGGACAGCCTGTTCGCGGCCCCCGCGCATCGCTACACGCGGGCGCTGCTCGCGGCGGTGCCGCGGCTCGGCTCGATGCAGGGCACCGACGCACCCGAGAAATTCCCGCTGCTGAAAGTGGACGCGAACGCGACGGCCACGACGCCGGTTACCGCGTCTGCCGCGAACGACGATGCGCAGCCGCCCGTCGATCGCGCCGCGCCGCCGATCCTGCGCGTGAGCGATCTCGTCACGCGTTTTCCGGTGAAGAGCGGCGTGTTCGGCCGCGTGTCGCAATACGTGCATGCGGTCGAGCGCGTGAGCTTCGAGCTGCGCGCGGGCGAGACGCTCGCGCTCGTCGGCGAATCGGGCTGCGGCAAGTCGACCACCGGCCGTTCGCTGTTGCGCCTCGTCGAATCGCAGAGCGGCTCGATCGAATTCGACGGCCGCGACATCAGTGCGATGAAGGGCCCGGACCTGCAGGCGCTGCGCCGGAACATCCAGTTCATCTTCCAGGATCCGTTCGCGTCGCTGAACCCGCGCCTGACCGTCGGCTTCTCGATCATGGAGCCGCTGCTCGTGCACGGCGTCGCGAGCGGCCGCGAGGCGCAGGCGCGCGTCGACTGGCTGCTCGACAAGGTCGGCCTGCCGCCGGAGGCCGCGCGCCGCTATCCGCACGAATTCTCGGGCGGCCAGCGCCAGCGGATCGCGATCGCGCGCGCGCTCGCATTGAACCCGAAGGTCGTGATCGCCGACGAATCGGTGTCGGCGCTCGACGTGTCGGTGCAGGCGCAGATCGTCAACCTGATGCTCGACCTGCAGCGCGAGCTCGGCGTCGCGTACCTGTTCATCTCGCACGACATGGCGGTGGTCGAGCGCATCAGTCATCGCGTCGCGGTGATGTATCTCGGCCAGATCGTCGAGATCGGCCCGCGCCGCGCCGTGTTCGAGGCGCCGCAGCACCCGTACACGAAGAAGCTGATGAGCGCGGTGCCGGTGGCCGACCCCGCACGCCGGCATGCGCCGCGCCAGCTCGCGGCGGACGAGATTCCGAGCCCGATCCGCGCGCTCGGCGACGAGCCGGTCGTCGCGCCGCTCGTCGCGGTCGGCCCCGATCACTTCGTCGCGACGCACCGCGTCGGCGGCGCGTATTGAGGGGCGCCCGGACCCATCGCTTTATCGAATACGCGCGCCGCGATGACGGCGCGCGAACCAGCAGGCAGTCGAAACCGAAACGCCCGTGAGGCGTCACCGAATCACCGATAGGAGCCCAGCAAAATGACCAAGCAGCATCCGTTCCCGATGTTTCGTCCGCGCGCATGCTTCGTCGCGCTCGCCGGCGCGTTCGCGCTGTCGGCCGCGCTGCCCGCGTACGCGCAGCAGACCGCGGTGATGGCGGTGGATTCGACCTTCACGACGATGGACCCGTACGACGCGAACGACACGGTGTCGCAGGCCGTCGTCAAGTCGTTCTACCAGGGGCTGTTCGGCTTCGACAAGGACATGAAGCTCGTCAACGTGCTCGCGACGAGCTACGACGCGAGCCCGGACGCGAAGACCTACACGATCAAGCTGCGCCAGGGCGTGAAGTTCCACGACGGCACCGATTTCAACGCGGCGGCCGTGAAGGCGAACTTCGACCGCGTGACCGATCCCGCGAACCACCTGAAGCGCTACAACATGTTCCGCGTGATCGAGAAGACCGAAGTCGTCGATCCGTACACGGTGAAGGTTACGCTGCGCGAGCCGTTCTCGGCGTTCATCAACACGCTCGCACACCCGTCGGCCGTGATGATCTCGCCGGCCGCGCTGAAGAAGTGGGGCCGCGACATCGCGCTGCATCCGGTCGGCACCGGGCCGTTCGAGTTCGTCGAATGGAAGCAGACCGACGACCTGAAGGTGAAGAAGTTCGCCGGCTACTGGAAGAAGGGCTATCCGAAGATCGACGCGATCGACTGGAAGCCGGTGGTCGACAACAACACGCGCGCGGCGCTGATGAAGACGGGCGAAGCCGATTTCGCGTTCCGCATCCCGTTCGAGCAGGCCGCCGACCTGAAGGGCAATCCGAAGGTCGACGTCGTCGAGCGGCCGTCGATCGTGCAGCGCTACGTATCGCTGAACACGCTGCAGAAGCCGTTCGACAACCCGAAGGTGCGCCAGGCGCTGAACTACGCGGTGAACAAGGACGCGCTCGCGAAGGTCGCGTTCTCCGGCTATGCGACGCCGTCGACCGGCGTGGTGCCGCAGGGCGTCGACTACGCGACGAAGCTGGGCCCCTGGCCGTACGACCCGGCGAAGGCGCGTGCGCTGCTGAAGGAAGCCGGCTACCCGAACGGCTTCGAGACGACGCTGTGGTCCGCGTATAACAACTCGACGTCGCAGAAGGCGATCCAGTTCGTGCAGCAGCAGCTCGCGCAGGTCGGCGTGAAGGTGCAGGTGCAGGCGCTGGAAGCCGGCGAGCGCGTCGCGAAGGTCGAGAGCGCGCCGGATCCGGCGAAGGCGCCGGTGCGGATGTACTACATCGGCTGGTCGTCGTCGACGGGCGAAGCGAACTGGGCGATCACGCCGCTGCTCGCCGGTGCGTCGGCGCCGCCGAAGCTCGTCAACACCGCGTACTACAAGAACGACGCGGTTGACGGCGATCTGGCGAAGGCGCTCGAGACGGTCGACCGCGCGAAGAAGACCGAGCTCTACGCCGATGCGCAGAAGCAGATCTGGGCCGATGCGCCTTGGATCTTCCTCGTGCAGGAAAAGATCGTGTATGCGCGCAGCAAGCGGCTGCAGGGCGCGTACGTGATGCCGGACGGCTCGTTCAACTTCGACGAGATCTCGCTGAAATGACGGCGGTTTGCCCGCCACGCAGTGCCGGCGGCGCAAGCCGCCGGTACGCTGATTCGATCGGTGCCCCATGCTGAATTTTCTCGTCAAACGCCTGTTCGGCCTGCTGCCCACGCTCGCGATCGTCGCGGTGCTGGTGTTCCTGTTCGTGCACCTGCTGCCGGGCGACCCCGCGCGGCTCGCGGCCGGCCCGGAAGCCGACGACGCAACCATCGCGCTCGTGCGTGCCGATCTCGGGCTCGACCGGCCGCTGCCCGCGCAGTTCGTGAACTTCTTCACGAAGATCGCGCACGGCGATTTCGGCATGTCGACGCGCAGCAAGCGGCCGGTCTCGACCGAGATCGGCGAGCGCTTCATGCCGACGCTGATGCTGACGCTCGTCAGCATGGTGTGGTCGACGCTGTTCGGCATGGCGATCGGGATTGCGTCGGCGGTATGGCGCAATCGCTGGCCCGACCGGGTCGGCATGACGATCGCGGTGTCGGGCATCTCGTTTCCCGCCTTCGCGCTCGGCATGCTGCTGATGGAAATCTTCTCGGTGAAGCTCGGCTGGCTGCCGGTCGTGCCGGACGGCACGTGGAAGAGCTACGTGCTGCCGTCGCTCACGCTCGGCGCGGCGGTCGCGGCCGTAATGGCGCGTTTCACGCGTGCGTCGTTCGTCGAGGTGCTGAACGAGGATTTCGTGCGCACCGCGCGGGCGAAGGGCGTGCACGAGCCGATGGTCGTGCTCAAGCATTGCCTGCGCAACGCGATGATCCCGGTCGTCACGATGATGGGGCTGCAGTTCGGCTTCCTGCTCGGCGGCTCGATCGTCGTCGAGGTCGTGTTCAACTGGCCGGGGCTCGGCCGCCTGCTCGTCGATGCAGTGACGATGCGCGACTACCCCGTGATCCAGGCGATCGTGCTGCTGTTCTCGCTCGAGTTCATCCTGATCAACCTGACCGTCGACGTGTTGTACGCGGTCATCAACCCGACCATCCGGTTCAAGTGAGGCGCGCATGAACGCGACTGTCCAGACCGCGGCGCCGGCCGCACCCACCGCGATCCGCACGCCGTGGCGCGAATTCTGGCGCAAGTTCCGCAAGCAGACCGTGGCGCTCGTCGCGGGCGGCTTCGTGCTCGCGCTCGTCGTGCTGGCGTTCGTCGGCCCGCACATCGTGCCGTTCGATCCGGAGAACTATTTCGACTACGACGCGCTGAACGCGGGGCCGTCGGCCCTGCACTGGTTCGGCGTCGATTCGCTCGGCCGCGACATCTTCAGCCGGATCATCGCGGGCACGCGCATCTCGCTCGCGGCCGGCTTCTTCTCGGTCGCGCTCGGCGCGGTGATCGGCACGTTCTTCGGGTTGCTCGCCGGCTACTACGAAGGCTGGTGGGACCGCATCACGATGCGGGTGGCCGACGTGCTGTTCGCGTTCCCGGGCATCCTGCTCGCGATCGGCGTGGTCGCGATCCTCGGCAACGGGATGATCAACGTGATCTGCGCGGTCGCGATCTTCAGCATCCCGGCGTTCGCGCGGCTCGTGCGCGGCAACACGCTGATGCTCAAGCACATGACCTATGTCGAGGCCGCGCGCAGCATCGGCGCGTCGGACTGGACGATCATCATGCGGCACATCCTGCCGGGCACCGTGTCGTCGGTCGTCGTCTATTTCACGATGCGCATCGGCACGTCGATCATCACGGCCGCGAGCCTGTCGTTCCTCGGGCTCGGCGCACAGCCGCCGACGCCGGAGTGGGGCGCGATGCTCAACGAGGCGCGCGCGGACATGGTGACGGCGCCGCACATCGCCATTTTCCCGAGCCTCGCGATCTTCCTGACCGTGCTCGCGTTCAACCTGCTCGGCGACGGGCTGCGCGACGCGCTCGATCCGAAACTGGAGCGCCACTGATGCGTGCTGCTCCAATGTGGAGTGCGACGCTGCCGGCCGGCCCGCGCGGCACGATCGCCGACGTGCCGGGCGTGACGGTCGGCCATGTCACGCTCGATGCCGGCAACGTCCAGACCGGCGTGACCGTCGTGAAGCCGCACCCGGGCGATGTGTACCGCAGCAAGGTGCCGGCAGGGGCCGCCGTGATCAACGGTTTCGGCAAGAGTGTCGGGCTCGTGCAGGTCGGCGAGCTCGGCACGCTCGATACGCCGATCGCGCTGACCAATACGTTCGGTGTCGGCGCGGTCGCGCAGGCGCAGATTCGCGCGGCGATCGCCGCGAATCCGCAGGTCGGCCGCGACTGGTCGACCGTCAATCCGCTCGTGTTCGAGTGCAACGACGGTCACCTGAACGATATCCAGGCGTTCGCGGTCACCGCCGCGCATTACGACGATGCGTGCCGCACGGCGTCGCGCGATGTCGCACGCGGTGCGGTGGGCGCGGGGCGCGGGATGTCGTGCTTCGACCTGAAAGGCGGGATCGGCTCCGCGTCGCGCGTCGCCGTCGCGGCCGGCCGGCCCTATACGGTCGGCGCGCTCGTGCTCGCGAATTTCGGCAGGCTGCCGATGCTGACGCTCGGCGGCGTGCCGCTCGGGCGCATCCTCGCGCAACGGCATGCGGCCGAAGCCGCGCAGGCGGCGCCGCCCGAGCAGGGCTCGATCATCCTGTTGCTCGCCACCGATGCACCACTCGACGCGCGGCAACTGTCGCGGCTCGCGCGTCGCGCGGGCGCGGGGCTGGCCCGCACGGGTTCCGTCTACGGGCACGGCAGCGGCGACATCGCGCTCGCTTTCTCGACCGCGTACACGATCGCGCACGATGCATCGACGATCGCGCTGCCGGCCCTCGTGGCCGACGCAGCGCTCGATCCGCTGTTCATGGCCGCGGCCGAAAGCGTCGAGCACGCGATTGCCGACGCGTTGCTGCAGGCCGTGACGGTCGCCGGGCGTGACGGCCACGTGCGGCAATCGTTGCGCGACGCGGTGCCGGATCTCGACCGGTTGTTCAACGAAAACAGCGAAGGGCATGTGACCCAGTCATGAAGATCCTGATCTCGACCGACATCGAGGGTGTCGCCGGCGTATTCGCCACCGAACAGACGCGCGCCGGCAATCCGGAGTACGAACGGGCGCGCCGCTGGATGACCGCCGAGGCGAACGCGGCGATCGAAGGCGCGTTCGCGGGCGGGGCGCAGACCGTCTGGGTCAACGATTCGCATGGGGGCTTTCGCAACCTGCTGCCGGACGGGCTCGATGCGCGTGCGCGCGTCGTGCTCGGCAAGCCGCGCACGCTCGGGATGATGACGGGCCTCGAACAGCAGCCCGACCTCGTGTTCATGATCGGTTATCACGCGAAATCGCAGACGCGCGGCGTGCTCGCGCACACGATCAACAGCTTTGCGTTCACGCAGGTGTGGCTGAACGGCGTCGAACTCGGCTAAGCCGGGCTGTACGGCGCGCTGGCGCGCGAATATGGCGCGCACGTCGCGTTCGCGACAGGCGACGACGTGTTCGCGGAAGAAACGCGGCCGCAGTTTCCCGACGCGCGTTTCGAGACGGTCAAGACGGCCGGCGGCGCATCGAGCGGCGATACGCTGACGCCCGCCGCATCGTGTGCGCGGATCGCGACCGCGGCGCGCGAAACGGTCGCGCAGGCGCTGTCGGCCGGCGTGCATGCGGGCGCGCATCGGCCGGAACCGGCCGCTTGCACGCTGCGCGTACAGACGGCCGCGCAGGCCGACCTGTTCTGCGTGCTGCCGTCGCTCGAGCGTGTCGATGCGGTGACGCTGCGTTTCGACGGACCGTCGGTCGAGCACGTGGTGCGCACGCTGAACAGCCTGTCGGCGATGTCGTTCATGCTGCGGTGATGCGTGCCGCCACGATGCCGGCGCGCGGCCGGTCAACCGACGGCGGCCGGGCCGGACGTCGCGGTGAGCAGGAACGCTTCGATTGCCGCAACCAGCGCGAGCGGCGTCTCGTTCATCGGGTAGTGGCCCGCATTGCGCAGCACGTCGACGGTGGCGAGCGGATAGCGCTGCAGGTAGGTGCGCGCCATCAGCGCGAGGTCGAAAGCCGGATCGTGTTCGCCGATCAGCACCTTCACCGGATGCGTGCCCGCGATCGCTTCGCCGAAATCGGTATCGGCCCACGCACGGAAGTACGCGCCGAATGCCTGCGGCGACGAACAGGCGGCCGAATACGCGGCTTTCCACTCGACCCAGGCGGCCGGCAGCCGGTTGCCGGTGCTGCGGTCGATGATGGTCCGGCGATCGGCGAGGTGGTTGGCGGCACGCTCGAATAGCGCGCGTCGCGCCGCGTCGAACGGCAGGCCGCCGCACGGCACGGGCGCGATCGGCACCAGCGCGCGCACGCGGCCGGGTGCGACGGCGGCGACCTTCTCGATCGCCATGCCGCCCATCGAATGGCCGACGAGGCTGAAGGTCGGGAACCCGAGCGCGTCGGCGAGCGCGAGCGTGTCGGCGGCGATCTCGTCGATCGTGTAGTCGCCGCGTGCGTTGCGCATGCGGCCGTAACCCCGGTAGTCCATGAAGACATAGCTGAAATGTTCGCGTGACAGCCACGCTTCGACGGGTTCGAACGCGCGGGCGTCGCCGAACCAGCCGTGCAGCACGAGAACAGGGTGGGGGCCGTCCCCCACGCGATGAAACGTATTCGGCATCTCCGCTCCGATGAAGTTGCAATCCGGCCGATCAGGCCGTCGGGTCTTGCGACCGAGAGGTCGCGCAACGGTGGAGTGGATCGTAGATCGATCGAAGGCGACCCGCCTTCGATATCGGGTCATTGATGATGGAATTCGGGCCGTGAGAAATACGCTGCTAGATCCCTACGAACACATTCCCCGGAACGTGGTCGTGACCGCCAACGACTATGCGGCGGGCACGACGTTTCCGGAGCACGCGCACGGGCGCGGGCAATTCGCGTTTGCGTCGCGCGGCACGATCAGCGTGTCGACGCCGCACGGGCGCTGGCTGGTGCCGCCGCAGCGCGCGTGCTGGGTGCCGGCCGGCGTGCGGCACGAAATGACGATGACCGGGCCGGTCACGATGCTCAACACATTCGTGTCCGCCGACGCCGCCCAGGCGGCCGGCCTGCCCGCGCAGTGCGGCGTGCATGGGGTGTCGCCGCTGCTGCGGCAACTGATCGACGATGCGATCGACCTGCCGGCGATGTACGACGTCGACGGGCGCGCGGGCAAGTTGATGGATCTGCTGGTTGCGGAAATCGCGACGATGCCGCGGCTGTCGCTGCACGCGCCGCTGCCGGCCGATGCACGGCTGGCGAAGATATGCCGACACCTGTTCGCGTCGCCGTCGATCGCCGCCGATCTCGACCAGGTCGCAGCCGACGCGGGCGTGAGCCGGCGCACGTTCACGCGGCAGTTCCGTGCGCAGACGGGCGTGAGTTTTGCCGCATGGCGCCAGCAGGTGTGCATGCTCGCGGCGATCGCCCGCCTGACCGACGGGCAGCCGGTGACGCGTGTCGCGCTCGATCTCGGGTATGCGAGCGCAAGCGCGTTCACGTCGGCGTTTCGCCGCATTCTGGGCGATACGCCGAGCCGGTACCTGGAGATTCGCCGCTAACCGGGCCGGCCAGCGCAAAAAAATACGCGTCCGCCAAATTCGGTCAGACGCGTTTAAAGGCACCCGGTCAGAAAAAATGCGCGAACGGCCTGCCGGGCAGCGTCGCGCATTACTCGTGCAATTATTGCCTCGTCCGATTCAATCCTGTCGGCCCGTTGCGGATAACGAAGGATACGCCGCATAACGCGCAAACGATATCCTGTTGCCCGAACGATTCATGTGCAGTCGCAGCATCCGTTTCAATCGCGCGTTCGATATCGGGGCGGGAAGCCGCGGGCAACAGCCATCGGCCGCCGCCGCTCGCCACGATGCGACGCATCATCGAATGATGGCGGCGGCGCATGAAAAACGCCGTGTGGCGCGATGCCTGTCGGTATCGCGCCACACGGCGTACGGATGCGGCCGGAACCGGCGGGTGCCGGCGCATGCGTCAAACGTCGAAGAACACGGTTTCGTCCGGCCCCTGCATGCGGATGTCGAAGCGGTAGACGACGGGACGGCCCGGCTGCGCGTCGCGTTTCGCGACGAGCGTCGCGCGGCGTTCGGCCGGCACGGCGTTCAGCACGGGGTCGGCCGCGTTCGCGGCGGCTTCGTCGTCGAAGTACACGCGGGTGAACGCATGGGTGAGGATCCCGCGCATCATCACGGTCACGTTGATGTGTGGTGCCTCGTCGGCGGCGAGGCGGCCCGGTTTCACCGTCTCGACGACGAAGCGCTGCTGCGGGTCGGTGCCCGTACCGACTCGCGCGAAGCCCGTGAAGCCGGATTTCGCGATGTCGTCGCGCGACGCGGGGTAGCGGCCCGCGCCGTCGACCTGCGTGAATTCGAGCACCGCGTCGCCGACGACGTTGTCGTCGCCGTCGAACACCTGCCCGACCAGCAGCACGTGCTCGCCTTCGGCGTGCGCCGCGGCAATCGTCGGCGTGAACAGGCTCTTCAGGTCGTAGTCGTATTGCTGCGGGCACAGGCCGTACGCGAAGTACGGGCCGACCGTTTGCGAAGGGGTTTGCTTCAGCGTCGTCATGGTTCAGCGCTCCGTCGGGGTGGCGTCGCGGCCGCGCAGCACGATGTCGAATTCGTAGCCGAGCGCATAGCCTTCTTCGGTGATGTCCATCGAGAAGCGCGAGACCAGGCGATCGCGTGCAGCCTCCGGGGTGCCCTGGAAGATCGGGTCGTACGCGAGCAGCGGATCGCCGGGGAAGTACATCTGCGTGACGAGACGCGAGCCGAAGTAATCGCCGAACAGCGAGAAGTGGATGTGATTCGGGCGCCACGCGTTCGGATGGTTGCCCCACGGATACGCGCCGGGCTTGATCGTCAGGAAGCGGTAGCGGCCTTCGTCGTCGGTCAGGCAGCGGCCTGCGCCGAGGAAGTTCGGGTCGAGCGGCGCGTCGTGCTGGTCGATCTTGTGCACGTAGCGGCCGGCCGCGTTCGCCTGCCACACCTCGACGAGCGTGTTGCGCACGGGCTTGCCGCCTTCGTCGAGCACGCGGCCGGTGACGACCATGCGCTCGCCGAGCGGCTCGCCGTTCTTCACGGCATTTTTCGTCAGGTCGTGGTCGAGCGCGCCGAGATCTTCCGCGCCGTAGACGGGCGCGTACTGGTCGCGAAGCTTCTCTTTGAGCGGGATCAGCGGGCGGGTCGGGCCGCGTTTCACGGACGAACGGTACTCGGGGTGGACATAGGCCGGATGCGACGGCCAGTCGCGCGGCGTGAGGATCGTGGGGGAATCCATCGGGCGTCTCCTGATAGGTATTTCGCGAAGTGGATGGCACGACTTTAGCCAATCCGGAAAGTTATGCAAAATGACCTTTTTTCGCGAATCGCATAACCGTTCGTTATGTTTTCGACGCCAATGAAAATTCCGCCGGACAGGATGCCTGTCCGGCGGAAAAAGCGATCGGGCTTCGCGTCGTCGGTGACGACCCAGTGCACGGCCCTCCAGCCAGCCCGTCGCTATTTTTTGTCTTTCGTTCTTGTTGTTATGTGGTCCCCCGAGCTGCCCGTTGTCAGGGTTGGGCGGGATCGAACACGATCCCGTCGAATTCGAGCGACAGCGCGCCGCTGCGCAGCAGGGCCGACGGCGTCGCCGCCACGTCGGCACCGAGTACATCGGTCACGTACTGCGCACAGAACCCGCGCCGCGCCTGCAGGTTGAAGCGGCTGGCGAGCAGCGCATCGATGCGCTGTTCGGCCCTCGCATGTGCATCGCGCTGCGCATGGGCCGATGCTGCCGCGACACGACGGGCCAGTGCGATGCGTCCGCCTTCGGTCCGGCCGACGAAGCGCGACAGCGGCGTGAGCTTCGTCCACGCGAACGCCGCAGACTCGGCGATCACCGGTTCGTCGCCCGACGTATCGACGACGATGCCGAAGCGGTTGGCCCACGTACCGGCCTGGGCTGCCGTGCCCGCCGCGTTGCGTGGCACGCTCGGTACGCGGATGAACACGAGATCGCCTACGCGCGCGCCGGCGGCCAGCGTGCGGACGGTCGCGAGCGGCATCGCGCGATCGGTGTCGCGCGCATCGCGCGGTGCGGTGTGGTGCGGTTGGCAGGCGGCGGTTTCGGTTCGGGTGGCCATTTCGGCTCCGTCGTTGAGTGACAGGACGGAGCGAATTATGCAGACAAGTAACCAAAAGTGTTCGTGTTCGTACGCAGGTGGCCTAATATCTGACCGTGAGCATCATTTTTCGATACTAATATGACTGAAACCGCCCAACTCATCGACACGCTGAAGCGCCAGTTGAAGGCGCAGGGCATGACTTACCGCGATGTCGCGCGCGCGCTCGACGTTTCCGAGACGAGCGTGAAGCGGCTGTTCGCCAGCGGCCGCTTCACGCTCGAGCGGGTCGCGGAGATCGCGCAGTTGCTCGGCTATACGCTGGCCGAGCTCATGCAGGAGGCGTCGGCATCGGCGCCGAGGCTGCACGTGCTGACCGAACAGCAGGAGGCGCTGCTCGTGTCGGACGAGAAACTGCTGCTCGTCGCCGTCTGCGCGATCAACTACTGGACCGTGCAGGACATCGTGTCGGCTTATCAGGTGTCGAAGGCCGAGTGCGTGAAATACCTGCTGATGCTCGACAGGATGAACGTCGTCGCCCTGCTTCCGGGCGACCGGATTCGCGTGCGCGTCGCGCGCGACTTCGACTGGTTGCCGGGCGGGCCGATCCGCCGTTACTTCCATACGCATGCGCTCGGCGATTTCCTCGACAGCCGTTTCGACGGGGCGGGCGAGACGATGACGTTCTCGCAGGGGATGCTGACCGAAGCCGCTGCGGCCGAACTCGAACTGGAGCTGCGCCGGCTGCGCAGCAAGGCCGCGGCGCTGCATGCGGAATCGTCGTCCGCGCCGCTCGGGCAAAAGCACGGGACCGGTTTGCTGATCGCGAAGCGGATCTGGGAGCCGACCGGCTTCCATGCGCTGCGGCGTGAGGCGTGACATCGCACCGAGTGCTTGGGGCTATCCGGAAAGTTATGCAAAATGGCATTTCATCGTCATCTGCATAACCACTCGTTATGAATAATCGTATCGCCGACGGCCGCGTCAAGTTCCGGCACCTGCAGTGCTTTCTCGCGGTCGCGCAACTGGGCGGCGTGCAGAAGGCGGCCGAAAGCCTGTCGATCACGCAGCCGGCCGTGTCGAAGACGATCGCCGAGCTGGAGGCGATCCTCGGCGTGAAGCTGTTCGAACGCGGCCGGCAGGGGGCGCAGCCGACCCGCGAAGCGCAACTGTTCTTGCCGCACGCGAATGCATGCGTGCTGGCGCTGCGGCAGGGTGTCGGGCTGCTCGCGCGCGAGGGCGGGGCCGCTGCCGCGACGCTCGAAGTCGGCATGCTGCCGACCGTCGCGGCCTCGCTCGCACCGGCGGTGATGAAGGCGCTGGCCGAACGCTGGCCGCGCATCGTCGTGCGGATCTCGACGGCCGCGAATGCCGAGCTGCTCGAGCGCCTGAAGTCCGGTGCGATCGAATGCGCGATCGGGCGACTGTCGGAGCCCGAGCGGATGATCGGGCTCGCGTTCGAGCAGTTGTACAACGAACCGCTCGTCGCGGTCGTGCGAGCCGGACATCCGCTGCTCGCGAGCGCGGCGCCGGCTGCCGAGCTGGCGCGCTATCCGGTCGTGCTGCCGCCGTTCGGCACGCTGATCCGCCAGTCGGCCGAGCAACTGCTCGGCGCATGCGGCGCGCCGCCGCTGGATTCGTTCATCGAGGTGCTGTCTGTATCGGTCGCGCGCGCGCTCGCGCTCGAGAACGACGCGGTCTGGTTCGTGCCGCTCTATGCGGCCGAATACGATCTGTCGGCCGGTGCGCTGGCGCGCCTGCCGCTGCCGTCTGCGGGCACCGACGAGCCGGTCGGGCTGGTACTGCGTACCGATGCGCAGCCGTCGCCGGTCGCGCGAACGCTGATCGACGCGGTGCGCGACATCGCGCGGTCGCGATTCGGCGACGCGCGCCCGCACCGGACGCCCCGCGCGGCGCGCAAGCCGGCCCGCGGCAACCATTGACCCATCAGGCGCCGCACGATCCCTTTCCTTGCTGTAGAACTGGCTATCCGGTCAGTAGCCGTCTCCGGGGTGCTTGGCATATCGTACCGTTTTTGGTACGATGGAAGACAAGACGATGGCGAGACAGCACATTCAGGTCACGCTCGGCGTGCGGCTTTTCCGGACGGCCCGTGGCAACGAGCCGGTGCGCGAATGGCTCAAGTCGCTCGGGCAGGCGGAGCGAACGGCGATCGGCGAAGAGATCAAGACCGTTCAACTCGGCTGGCCGCTCGGCATGCCGCTGGTCCGGAAGATGGCGAAGGATCTGTGGGAGATCCGCGTGATGCTGCCGGGGCGGAGCGCCCGCGTGCTGTTCACGGTCGTCGGCGACACGATGGTCCTGCTGCACGGCTTCTTCAAGCAGTCGAGGGCCACGCCGTCGAACGAACTCGATGTTACCGTCGCGCGCCTGAAAGCGCTGACGCACGCCATCTGAATTTCCCGGTTGTGCCGGAACGCACCGTCTTCGACGGTCGGGCTGCCGGCAACGCCATGCACCTGGAGTACGACATGACGACCACGAACAACCCGCATATCGGCAGCGATTTCGATACCTTCCTCGAAGAAGAGGGCAATCTCGAAGCGGCCACCGCCACCGCGATCAAGCGCGTGATCGCGTGGCAGATCGGGCAGGAAATGAAGGCGCAGCACATCACGAAAACCGCGATGGCGGCACGGATGAAAACCAGCCGCGCCGCACTCAACCGCCTGCTCGACGAAACCGACACGAGCCTCACGCTGGCGACGCTCGCGAGCGCGGCCGCGGCGCTCGGCAAACGCCTCAGCTTCGAACTGGTGCCGGCCTGACCGGCGTGAAGCAACGGCATCCGGCCGGATCTTCCTGATCTTGCAGGCGATGGGTGCGGCGAGCGGGCAGCGGGTGGCTGCGTGCGCGCCAGGTCATTGGCGTGAGCCGGTCATCTGCAGATAAAGCAGTGCACCGCCCGCGAGCAGCAGCGGGCACAGCAAATACCATCCGGTCGTCAGGAACAGCCCGGCGACCGCAACCAGCGAAACCCATGCGCAGCGGTAAGCGATGCCGCCGCGCGGCAGCAACTTCAGCGCGGCGGCCGCACCAAGCCCGTACACCATCACGAAACATCCGGACGTGACGAGCACGAGCGGCTTCGGTCCGACGTCCGAGAGCGTGGTGGCCGCCAGCGCGACTGCTGCAAGCGCGGCGATCACGCCGAGGCTGCGGCGCGGCACGCCGCCGACCTGGCTGCCCTGCGCGAGCCATGCCGGCAACGCGCCGTCGCGACCGAGCGCCGCGCCGAGCTTCGCCGCACCCGCGAAATACGCGTTCATCGTGCCGAGCGTGAGCAGCAATGCGGCGGCAGCCGCCAGCACTTGCGCATGGCCGCCGATGCCGCCCGCGATCAGTTCGGCGAGCGGCGCACCCGATGCGCCGGCCGACGGCCCGAGCACCATCACGCTCGCGGCGGCGACCGACAGGTACAGGAACCCGACGACCACGACCGCGATGCCGGCCGAGCGCGGCATGTCGTGCGCGGGCCGGCGGAATTCGGCCGCGAGATGCGTGATCGCTTCCCAGCCGGCGAAGCTCCACACGAGCAGTGCGGCGGCCTGGCCGACCGCGAGCCAGCCGTGCGGCGCGAACGGATGCAGGTTCGTGGTGCGCGCATGCGGCGCGGACGCGAGCACCGCGGCGAGCAGCAGCGTGACGAGCAGCGCCGACAGCACGAGTTGCATGCGGCCCGACACGGTGACGCCGAATGCGTTCGCGGCCGACACGGTCGCGATCAGCGCGGCGGCCGTGACGATGATCGTCGTGTGCCCGCCGCCCGTGACGGCCGCGACGTAGGCGCCGCCGAACATCGCGGCGGCCGGCGCGCCGGCCGGCACCGCGAAATAGAAGCACCAGCCGACGATGGCCGCAGCCTTCGGGCCGAATGCGCGCCGGGCGTAGGTCGAGACGCCGCCTGCGTCGGGATAGCGTGCGCCGAGTGCGGCGAAGGTGGCCGCGAGCGGCCCGGACAGCACGACGAGCGCGGCCCACGCGAGCAGCGAGGCCGGCCCCGCGACTTCGGCGGCGAGCGCGGGCAACGCGATCACGCCGGTGCCGAGCACCGCGCCGATATAGAGCGCAGCGCCCTGGAAAATGGTCAGCGAACCCGCGTGATGAGCGGCGGGCGAATCGGCATGCGAAGGCATGGGCGCAGTCTCCGGAAATCTGGTTTTGTCTGGGCGCGGCGCGCAAGCCCGCGCGGTCAATCGTCCGATGCTACCCGAACGATCGCGGCCGCGCGGCCCGGCGATCAGTAGTCTGGGCGATGCGCGTGTCAGCCGATGTCAGCAGTGGCGCGCGAGCCGCAGGCGCGCATCTTCACGCGCGGCAGGGGATAGTTCGGGGGCGTAATGGAACGCGCCCGATACCAGCGACGCGACGGGCACGCCGTCGCGGAACAGCACGCGATTGCCGGCCAGTGCCGGCACCTTGTCGCCGGGCAGCAGCGTGCCGGCGAGGTTCAGCGGGTCGGCGCCCGTCACGCATGCGTACTGTCCGTCGCCCGGTTGCCGGCGCAACTCGCGCAGGATCGGGATGGCCTCGGGTAGCGCGAACTGCTCGCCCGCGAGCCCGGCGACGAAGCGTCCGCCGCGAATCTCGCCGCGTGCTTCGAGGCGCTGCAGCACACGCACGAGTTCGCGCCAGCTCGGCAGCCAGTCGGCTTCGCGTTCGAGCAGCCGCCAGAACACGACGCCGTAGCGGCGCAGCAGCGTCCACACGATGTGTTCGAGCGCGTCGGGGTCGGTCGTTGCCGGGCCGCGTTTCGGCGCCGGCGTATCGTCCTGCGGCGCCTGACGTTGCACGAGCGCCCAGCGGCCCGCGTCGTCCATTCCGCCGATCAGTGCGCCGCCGCGTCGCGTGCGCGGCGCATAGGTCGCACTGCGCTTGACGGCCGGTTTCAGCAGCGCGCGCAGCCCCGCGTAGCTGTCCGCATTCACGAGGCCGGCCGACACGAGTTCGCCGAGCGCCTGTTCGAGTTCGACGGGCAGCATGTGCAGGTCGTCGAGCAGCGCATCGAAGAACATCGCGCCGTGCGCGACGAGCGCGTCGCGTACCTGCGTGGCGCGCGCGGACAGCGCCGGTTGCGCATCGGGATCGCGCAGCGCCTGCCAGGCGGAGAGATGGCGGCGCGGCAGCAGCACGATCGGCGTCGTCTTCACGGGCGTGCCGGCCGCGCGCGCTGGCGCGCCGATGCGGGTCCAGACGAGTTTGCCCGAACGGCACAGCTCGTCGAGGCCGCCCGCCGTGTAGTCGGTGAGCCGCGCGGGCAGCAGCGCGTCTTCCCAGGCGCTCGCGGCGGCTTCGTAGCCTTCGAGCTGTTCGACCACGGCCGCGAGTGCATCGCGGCCCGTACCGCGCGTGTCGGGTGTCAGGTGTTGCCAGTGGAGCAGGAAGCGCATGAAATCGGCGCGCTCGACCGGTTCGATCTCGCGGCGTAGCCGCTTCACCGTGTAGCGATGAATGCGCGCAAGCAGGTGGCGCTCGCACCATTCGTCCGTCGTCGCGCCCGGCGTGAAGCGGCCGCGCATCACGTAGCCTTCGCGCTCCAGCGCCGCGAGCGCCGTTGCAATCGACGCGGGCGGCAGGCCGAGTGGTGTCGCGATCGCGTCGAGCGTGAGCGGGCCGAAGCCGGTGAGGCGCGCGCGGATCACGTCGACGAGCGCCGCGTCGGCTTCCCACGGCTGCGCGCACGCGGCCGGCACCTTGAGCGCCGGTGACACGCGTGCGTCGGGATGCAGCGCGCGCATGCACACCAGCCGTTCGACCGGCAGCCACAGCGCAATCCCGCCCGGCGCGACCAGTTTCGTCGCGCGGCGGCGTTCCGCGAGTTCCGCGAGCCGGTCGGGCCAGCCTGCGTGTGCCTGTGCTTCGCTGTCGGCGATGCACGCGAGCGTGAGCAGCGCGTCGTGCATTTCGTCGGCATCGCGCACGAGCGGCCATGCTTCGTCGCGTACCGCGTCGATCGCGTCGACGTCGAGTGCGCCGAGATCGTCGGCCGATTCGGGATCGCTCCAGCGGCGCGATTGCACGGCCTGCGTGCGGCGCTCCTCGAGCGGCGCATCGTCAAGGAATGCATAGGGCTTCGCATTCAGGATCTCGGCCGCGAGCGGTGACGGCGAGGGCAGGTCGCGCGCGACGAGTTCGATTGCGCCGCTTTCGATCCGGAGCAGCAACGCGAGCCAGCCGTCGGTGTCCATCGCGTCGTGCAGGCAGTCGTCGAGCGTCTGGTCGACGAGCGGGTGATGCGGAATCTCGCGTTCGCCGACGATGTTCTCGAGGCAGGCGACCTGATCGGGGAACACGGTCGCGAGCAGATCCTCGCTCTTCATCCGCTGCAGTTGCGGTGCGGTACGCCGGCCGCCGGTGAAGCGCGGCAGCGCGAGCGCGGTCGTCGCGTTCCAGCGCCAGCGCACGCCGAACATCGGTGCGTCGAGCAGCGCCTGGACCAGCACGTGCTCGGCGCTGGCCGAACGCAGGTAGCGCCACACTTCGTCGAGCGCGAAGCTGTGCGCGAGCGACAGCGACAGGATGATCGCGTCGTCGGTCGCGGCCGCTTGCAGCTCGAAGTTGAAGCTGCGGCAGAAGCGCTTGCGCAGCGCGAGCCCCCAGGCGCGATTGATGCGGCTGCCGAACGGCGAATGGATCACGAGTTGCGTGCCGCCCGATTCGTCGAAGAAGCGCTCCATCACGAGCGTGTCCTGCGTCGGCAGCGTGCCGAGTGCGGCGCGCGTGCGGGCGAGGTAGTCGACGATCTGGCGCGCGGCGTCCGGCGACAGGTGGAGCGCGTCGACGAGCCAGCGCAATGCGGGCGCGAGGCGACTGTCGGTGTGTGGGGGCGCGGTACCGGCTTTGATCTTCGCGTTGCCTTCCGCGTTGCCCGCAGCCTGACCGCCCGCGCGCTTGCGTCCGCCTTCGTCGGCCTGCCGGTCGCCGTCGGCGAACAGCCCGTCGAGCCGTGCGCGCAACCGGCCGACCGCCGTCGACAGTTCGTCGCTGCGCCCCGGCGCTTCGCCGAGCCAGAACGGAATGCTTGGCGACTGGCCCTGCGCATCCTCGACGCGCACGCGGCCCGTTTCCACGCGAATGATCCGGTACGACTGGTTGCCGAGCTGGAACACGTCGCCGGCCATGCTCTCGATCGCGAAATCCTCGTTGACGGTGCCGACCTGGATGCCCTGCGGTTCGAGCAGCACCGCGTAGTCGGCCATGTCGGGAATCGTGCCGCCGGACGTGGTCGCGGTCATCATCGCGTTGCGGCGCCCGCGCACGGTGCCGCCGACCACGTCGCGATGCAGGTACGCGCCGCGCACGCCGCGGCGGCTCGTGAAGCCTTCGGCGAGCATCTTCATCACTTCGTCGAAGCGCTCGCGCGTCAACCGGGCGTACGGCGCGGCGCGCGTGAAGCTTGCATACAGCGCATCTTCCTGCCACTCCGTGCATGCGACTTCGGCGACGATCTGCTGCGCGAGCACGTCGAGCGGCGCTTCGGGAATCCGTAACGCATCGAGCTCGCCGCGTTGCACGCAATCGAGCAGCGCCGCGCACTCGACGAGCTCGTCGCGCGACAGCGGGAACAGCCGGCCCTTCGGCACGCCGCCGACATGGTGCCCCGAGCGGCCGACACGTTGCAGGAACGGGGCGATGCCGCGCGGCGAACCGACCTGGCAGACGAGATCGACGTCGCCGATGTCGATGCCGAGTTCGAGCGAGGCCGTGGCGACGAGCAACTTCAGCTCGCCGCGTTTCAGGCGCTGCTCGGCATCGAAACGGTGTTCCTTGGCGAGGCTGCCGTGATGCGCGGCGATCGCGTCCTTGCCGAGCCGGTCGGCGAGATGGCGCGCCATGCGCTCGGCGGTGCGCCGCGTGTTGACGAACACGAGCGTCGTGCGATGCGCGGCCGCGAGCCCGGCGATGCGGTCGTACACCTGTTCCCACACGTCGGTTGCCATCACGGGCCCGAGCGGCACGTTCGGCAGTTCGAGCGCGAGGTCACGCTCGCGCGTGTGGCCGGTGTCGACGATCGTGCAGTTGCGCGGCGCGTCGGCCGGCCCGCCGACCAGGAAGCGCGCGACCGCGTCGATCGGCTTTTGCGTGGCCGACAGCCCGATGCGCGGCAGCGCGCGGCCGGCCAGCGCGTCGAGCCGTTCGAGCGACAGCGCGAGGTGGCTGCCGCGCTTGGACGACGCCAGCGCATGAATCTCGTCGACGATGACCGAGCGCACGTTCGACAGCATCTGGCGCCCCGATGTGGACGACAACAGCACGTACAGCGATTCGGGTGTCGTGACGAGGATGTGCGGCGCGCGCTTGCGCAGCGCGGCGCGCTCCGCCTGCGTCGTGTCGCCGGTGCGTACCGCGGTGCGGATCGCCGGCACCGGCAGGCCGAGTTGCGCGAGCGATTCGGCGATGCCGGCGAGCGGCGCGTCGAGGTTCACGTGGATGTCGTTCGACAATGCCTTCAGCGGCGACACGTAGACGACCAGCGTCGCATCGGGCAGCGTGCCGTCATGCGCCAGCGCATCGCGCACCAGCTCGTCGAGCGCGCACAGGAAAGCGGTGAGCGTCTTGCCGGAGCCGGTCGGCGCGGCGACGAGCGTCGAGCGGCCGGCCTTGATGTGCGGCCACGCGAGCGCCTGCGCGCCGGTCGGCGCGGCGAACGTGCGCTGGAACCACGCGGCGACGGCCGGGTGGAACACGTCGAGCGCACGGGTGGCAGGGCGGGTGGCGGTGACGTCCATCGGAGCGTTGAAATGGGGTGCGAGTGCGCGGGCGAACCGCGCATGAATCGAATCGTCAGTGTGCCAGACGTCGCGCGTGCGTGCCGCGCATGCGTGTCGACGATTCAGGTCGAGATGGGGGCATGCAGCGTACTTTCAACGGACGGAAAGTTGCGTGCAATTCGGCTTGCCGACACCGCGCCGAATTGCAAGCAAACGCAACTAAACGCGATTCAACCAGCCGAGCCAGTGTTCGAGCAGCGGCGCGCGCGAACACAGCGACTGCGCGAGCCACAGAGTGCCGCCCCATGCGGCGGCCACGACGATCAGGTCGCAATTCCCGCTGTTCCACAGATTGAGCGAGTGACGCCGCCAGATCCACGGCACGCCGAGCGGGTTCGGCCAGTCGGCGAGCAGGTGCATCAAGCCGCCGCATGCGAAGCCGAACAGCGGGGCGGCCCACAGCGGATGTGGATGATGAATGAGCCCGTGCCACCCGAGCGCAAGCAGCGCGATCCAGCCGATGCCCCAGTGCGTGATGGTGCGATGCGTGATCCACAGGCGGCGCTTGCGGCTCCACCAGGCGACTTCGAGCCAGTCGGGCGCGGTGCCGCCTGCGACGCCCGCCGCGAACGCGGCGAGCATGCCGATGTGCCAGGGGCCGGTTGCGCCGGTTTGTGCGACGAGGACGGCGGCGGCGACGCCGGCCGCGATGCCGGACGCATGATGCGCATTGTGTGATGCCATAGGGAGCGAGACGAAGAAGCGTGAAGCGGCACGTGAACGAAACGGTGATGCCGTGCGAAAGGGGCGCTATCTTCTCAGATCGACTCGCGCTGCGGGAGAGGCATTCGCAGATTTTTTTGTGCGTGCCGCGCGGCGTGTCGCGAGGTTCGCAACTTTCGGTTTTGTGCGTTGCGTGATGACGTGCATCGCATGCCGTTTCGACCGATGCGTTTGCCCGTCGCGGCGCTGCAACGTGACCCGGCGCACCCGATCGGCATGCTTTCGTTGCATGTCGCGTGTTCGACCCTTTTTGTCCCCCTATACTACGAAACCGGCATATGGCCGTTGGCGCGCCGGCGGCCATCCGCGGATCAGGTGCTTTTCGTGCCTGAAGGAGATCCACATGGGGGACATGCAATGACTACGCTGAATCGCTTCAAATCATCCGCTGCCGTGCTTGCGACGGTGGCCGGCATCGGGTTCCTGCCGAACGCGCCCGCGTATGCGAAAGGGCCGCAGCCGGCGGTCCTGACGAGCTCGGCAGTGGCGGTGGCCGACAAGTACAGCGCGGATGCCGCGGAGCGGATCTTCAAGGAAGGCGGCAACGCGATCGATGCGGCCGTCGCGATCGCATTCACGCTCGCCGTCACGTATCCGGAAGCCGGCAACATCGGCGGCGGCGGCTTCATGACGATCTACAAGGACGGCAAGCCGTACTTCGTCGACTACCGCGAGCGCGCGCCGCTCGCCGCGACGAAGGACATGTACCTCGACAAGGACGGCAACGTCATCAAGGGCATGAGCCTGTACGGCCCGCGCGCGGTCGGCGTGCCGGGCACGGTGGCCGGCATGTGGGAAGCGCAGAAGCGCTTCGGCAAGCTGAAGTGGAAGCAGGTGCTCGCGCCGGCGATCCACTATGCGCGCGACGGCTTCGTCGTCGACGAACAGCTGGCGCAACGCGGCGTCGATGCATCGAAGGAATTCGGCGGCAAGACCAACTTCGACAAGTATTTCTCCGGGCTGAAGGCCGGCGTGAACTTCAAGCAGCCCGATCTCGCCGACGTGCTGACGCGCATCTCGAACGATGGCGCGGAAGGGTTCTACAAGGGCAAGACGGCCGAGCTGATCGCGGCGTCGATGAAGACCGGCGACGGCAACGGGCTGATCACCACCGAGGATCTCGCGCAGTACCGCGCGGTGTGGCGCGAGCCGGTGCAGGCGAAGTGGAACGGCTATGACGTGATCACCGCGCCGCCTCCGAGCTCGGGCGGCATCGGCCTCGTGCAATTGCTGAAGATGAAGGCCGACCTGAAGCAGGACTTCGAGGGCGTGAAGCTCAACTCGCCGCAGTACATCCACCTCGTCGCGGAAATCGAAAAGCGCGTATTCGCCGATCGTGCGCAGTATCTCGGCGATCCCGACTTCTACAAGGTGCCGATCGCGCAGCTGACCAACGACGCGTACATCGCGAAGCGTGCGGCCGAAGTCAACCCGAAGGAGCCGTCGGACACGAAGAGCGTGCAGCCGGGCCTCGGCACGACGATGCCGGAGAAGGCGGAAACGACGCACTTCTCGGTCGTCGACAAGTGGGGCAACGCGGTGTCGAACACGTACACGATCAACGGCTACTTCGGCTCAGGCGTGATCGCCGACGGCACCGGCATCGTGCTGAACGACGAGATGGACGACTTCTCCGCGAAGCCGGGCGTCGCGAACATGTTCGGCGTGGTCGGCAGCGACGCGAACGCGATCGAACCGAAGAAGCGCCCGCTGTCGTCGATGTCGCCGACGATCATGACGAAGGACGGCAAGGTGTCGCTCGTGATCGGCACGCCGGGCGGCTCGCGCATCTTCACGTCGATCTTCCAGGTGATCAACAACATCTACGACTTCAAGATGCCGTTGAAGGAGGCCGTCGGCGCGATGCGCTTCCATCACCAGCTGCTGCCGCCGAACACGATCTTCTGGGAGCCGTACCACCCGATCGAAGGCGAACTCGCGAAGCAGATCGAGGCGCGCGGCTATACGCTGAAGGGGCAGGATTTCAGCGGCGACATCCAGGTCATCAAGATCGACGGCAAGACGCCGGAAGCGATGGCCGATCCGCGCGGGCGTGGCGTGACGCGGATCATTCACTGACGTTAAGCGATGCGTGCGCGTTCGCGACAGCGGCGCGCACGTCGTTCGGCAGCCGGGGGTTTCGATCCGGCTGCCGGATTTTTTTTCAGCCGGTCGTCCGGATGAAGCCGGCGATCCGCGCCGCGATGACGTCGGGCGCATCCTCGAAGCAGTAGTGCCCGACACCCGCCAGCCGCTCGACGGGCGCGGACGGAAACAGCGCGGTGAAGAGCGGCAGGAAGTGTTCGGCGCCGAGCGTTCGGTCGGCGTCTCCCCAGATCGCGAGCGCGGGTGTGTCGCGTATCGCGCGCAGCGCCGCGGCATCGGGTTCCTCGAACCGGTGCGCGCCGGCTGCAAACCCCCGTGCCCATCCGATCGCGCCGAGACAGTCGGCCGGTTGCGCGAACGGCGCACCGTACGCGGCGATCCACGTGTCGGTGATGGCCGCGTGGTTCTCGAACCCGTTCAGCTTCAGCGTGCTCAGGATGTTGAAGCCGAGCTGCCCGAGCACGGTTTCCAGCGTGTCGTCGGCCGCTGCGCGCATGATCCACTGGAACCACGGCGCATCGCGGCCGTTCGCCGTCAGCCGTTCGACCAGGTCGGGTTGGCCGAACGGCGTTGGCCCGTTCGCCGATACGATCCGGCGAATCCGGTCCGGATGCCGTGCGGCGAGCCCCATGCCGACCGGGCCGCCGAAGTCGTGCATCACAAGGGTGATGCGATCGAGGCCACGGGCGAGCACGAAGCGCTCGAGGTTGTCGATGTGATCCTGCAGCCAGTAGCTGCGGTCCTGCGGCGTCGCACTTTTGCCGAATCCCATGTGATCGGGCACGACGACGCGGTAGTCGGGACTCAACGCCGTCACCAGATGACGGAACAGGTAACCCCACGTGGGTTCGCCATGCAGGCACAGGACGGTTTCACCGTCGCGCGGGCCTTCGTCCACGTAGTGCATCCGGAAGCCGGATGCGTCGTCGAAATGCGGGGCGAAAGGAAAGGTGCCGTCGAACGTGGCATCGGACCGGATCATCGAACGCTCCTTCGGTAGTCGGATAGTTTGGTTTCAAGTTGAAACCAAGTGAAAGCGTAGATCATGCGGTTTCAAGTTGCAACCACAAGAAAGGACAGATCGATTGCCGGCTGGCGGCATCGTCGATGCGCGGTAAAGCCGCGGAAAGGGAAGGTGGTGTGATGTACCGCTCAAGCAGTGCGACTCGCATACCAATCCGGGCCGAATCCCCCGCGCCGTTCACCGATCATGAACAGTCGGGCTCGTGGAATTGATCTTTTGCTGGTTGGGTTTTATATTGAAACCATTTATTTCACCGGAACCGACCGCCGTTCAGCTCGTACGTCAGGAACGGCATCGCCCACGCATCGATGAACCGAAGAACCACGCATGAAGACTCCCTTTGCGGCGTTGCCCGCCCGCTGGATGCGATCGGCGACTGGTGGTCGCTGCTGATCGTCCGCGACGCATTCGACGGGCTGCGCCGTTTTGGCGAATTCCAGAAGAACCTCGGCCTCGCGAAGAACATCCTGGCCGCGCGTCTGCGCAACCTGGTCGCACACGGGATCATGGACATCGTGCCGGCCGCGGACGGCGGCGCGCATCACGAATACGTGCTGACCGAGAAGGGGCGCGGGCTGTTTCCGCTGCTGGTCGCGCTGCGGCAGTGGGGCGAGGATTTCTTCTTCGAACCGGACGAGGCGCACGTGCTGCTCGTCGACCGGAAAAGCGGGCTGCCGGTCAGGAAGCTGGAGCTGCGCGCGCAGGACGGGCGCGTGCTCGGGCCGGAAGACACGGTGGTGCTGCCGCCGCCCGACTGACGGGCGGAGAGCGGACCGGCATCAGCGCTTCAACAGCGCATGCGCCTGCACGATCTGCTCGGCGAGCTGGTTGATCGAGATGCGCCGCTCCATCGCCTGCGAGCGGATCTGCTGATACGCCTCTTCCTCGCTGATCGCGTTGTGCTGCATCAGCAGCGTCTTCGCCTCCTGCAGCGTGCGCGCGGACATCGCGCGCTGTTCGAGCTGCGCGATACGGCGCCGGTATTCGTCGTGCCGGCGGCTCTGGTGGCACGCGAGCGCCATCGCGCTCAACAGGCCGAACGAGCGTACGGGCGTCGTGACCGCGCTCTGCGCATCGATGCGCAGCATCAGTTCGAGGATCGTCGGGCTTTCGTAGGTCGTGACGGCGATGAGCGGCGGCCGCGCGTCGTCCTCGAGCCACGGGATCGACAGGTGCAGCAGGTCGGGCCGAACCGCGAGAATCACGAGGTCGACGCTCTCCGGCAGCGTCGCGGGCGGCGGCCAGCGCTGCTCGGTCGGGCAGCCGATGCGCAACAGCTGCTCGACGAGCAGCAGGCCGTTGTCGTCGTCCGGGTAGTACACCATCACGCGGAGCGAACGCAATTCGGCGAGCAGGCGCGGCGTCGAGCGGATCGGGGTGCGGGCGCGCATCGTCGGTTACGCCTTCAGTTCGTCGGGCGTGTGCACGCGGTCGCCGAGCGAGTGCGTGACGAGGTACGGATCGGGATGCACGCGGCGCGTCGCTTCGCGCACGATCGTGAAATTGCCGTCGGCCGTCGCGCAGCCGATGCGCGGGTACAGGCACGTGTGCTGCGTGAGCCGGTCGATCTTCACGCGCCCCTGCGGCGCGTCGAATTCCGCCTCCGCGAGATGCTCGACCAGCCGGTCGCGCTGGTCGGTGCCGGCGCGGGCGAGCGCATTGGCGAACAGGTGGACCTGGAAATAGGCGGCTTCCCACGGCGCGGACGCGCTCGCGTCGTCGCCGAAGCGCGCCTTGAGTTGCGCGATGCAGCGGCGGTTCACGTCGGAATCGATGGTCTGGAAATAGGGCGACGACGTATAGTGGCCGGCCGCCGCGGCGCCCATCTGGCCGAGCTCGATCTCGGACGTCGTCAGGCTCGCGATCGGCATCTTGCGCGCATCGAGGCCGGCCTGCGCATACGCACGGTAGAACGCGGCCGTGCTGTCGCCGACGAGCGTGCTGAACACGAAGTCCGGCGCCTTCGCGCGGATGTCCTCGACGACCGCCGCGAAATCCTGTTCGGACGCGACGAGCGGCATGTACACCTCGCCGAGGATCTGGCCTTCCGGGTGTTGCGTGACGAGGTCGATCATGATGCGGTTCGACTCGTACGGGTAGATGTAGTCGGACCCGACCAGGTACACGCGTGCGCCGAACTGCGCGGTCATGAACGCGGCGAGCTGAACGCTGTTCTGGTTCGGCGCGGCCCCCGTGTAGATCACGTTCGGCGAGAACTCGAAGCCTTCGTAGAGGGTCGGGTAGAACAGCAGCTTGTCCCACTTCTCGACGATCGGAATCAGCGCCTTGCGGCTGCTCGACATGTACGCGCCGAACAGCACGTTTACGCGTTCGGTGGCGATCAGCTCCTCGGCGAGCCGCGCGTAGACGGCCGGATCCGAGCATGCGTCGCGCACGACGGGCACGATCTCGCAGCCGTTCGCGCCGCCCGTTTCGTTGATCTCGGCGATCGCCTGCAGCGTGCCGCGCAACTGGCTCTGGCCGAGGTGCGACGTGCATCCGCTCTGCGAGAACAATACGCCAACCTTCACACTGTTCATTCGTCCATCCTGATGCTTGCGGGTAGGGCCGTCACGCGGTCAACCGCCCGGCCGCGTGCGCGACGACGGCGGGCAGGGCGTCGCCGTTCGCCGCGTGCAGGCAGCTCGGGCCGATGCCAAGTATTGTAGACAACCCGGGCGGCGCGCCGAACGACAAACCCGCGACCGCGACGCCGCGCTGCCGGCCCTGGCGCGCCGCATGGCGCGCATCCTCGACGAGATAGCGCGGGTCGAACACGTCGATGTCGGCGGCTTCGCCGTCGCCGATCATCAGCACGGCGGCGCGCGCGCATGCCGCTTCGCGGCGCAGCAGCGCCAGCGCATGACGCAGGGCCGCGCCGGTGCGCGTGCTCATCCCCGCGTCGGCCGCGAGCAGCGCCGCGCGACGGCCGGCGTCGAACGCGTCGCCGAAATCCTTGAAGTGCGCGTAGTACACGCGATGGCGGCCATCCGACGTGTAGCCGTGCACGGCCCAGCGGCGACGCTGCCGGTCGAACAGGTCGCCGAGCACGAAGGCGGCGCGTTTTTCGAGCGCGGCAACGTGCGCGGCCGTCGATGCCGACAGGTCGAGCAGGATCAGCACGGGCCCATGCGCATCGTGCGGCACGCGGCGGCGGAACACGCGCGGATCGGGCACCTGCCCGGCGCGGCGCGCGATGCGGGCGGCAATCGCCGCATCGACATCGAGCGCATCGCCGTCGAGCTGGCGGCCGACGCGCCGCATCGGCTCCGCCGCGCGCGGGGACGGCATCCGTTTCGCCGCGCGCCGGTCGGCTTCGATCAGCGCGGCCAGCGAGCGCGGTGGCGCCGACGTGACGGGCGCGCGTTCGACGATCGTCGTCCAGTCGCGGCGTTCACGTTGCGTGTGGCAATTCCACTCGGGATACCGACGCGCATCGGGCGGCAATTGCGGCTCGTCGTCGGGTTCGTCGCCGTGGCCGCCGGTTGCGGCCGACGTCTCGATGCCTTCGTTGCCGGCCTGTTCCGATGCGGCGGCCGGTTGCGCCCACAGCCACGCGTTGTCGTCGCGATAGGGCAGCCATGCGCCGTCATCCGGCTCGAAGCGCACGCGCATCTGGCCGAGATCGTTCGCGAGCCGCGAAGCGATCGTGCGGAACGCACGATAGTCGTCGAGCCGGTCGCGCAGTTCGGCGAACAGTTGCACGCCCTTGTCGACCCACGGATTGCCGTCGCGATATGTCGGATCGAACAGCGCTTTCGCGAGCCGTGCGCACAGGCAGCCGAACGTGAGCCCTTCGCGGTCGATCGGCGCGAACGCCGGTGCCCAGAACGTCGCGAGCCCCGGCCATGTGCGGGCGAGCAGCGTTTCGACCCGCGCATCCTCGATCAGGCCGGCAACCGCGAGGCCGATCGGCGTCAGTTTGTCGGCCGGTTCGCCCGACGGCGAATGCCGCCAGTGCGCGAGCGCGTGCGCGGCCGCCGCGATGCGCGCGGCGGGCGGCAACGTACCCGGCACGCGCAATGCAGCGTGGCCGAGCGTCGTGCGCACGGCCGCATCGTCGAGCCGCACGTCGGTTTCCCGGGCGGTCATCCCGTGCAGGAAGCGGGCGAGGTGCAGCGCACTCATGTCGCGAAGTACGCGGCAGCCATCGTCTGCAACGCGGCGCGCGTGTCGGCGTCGTCGCTGGCCGCGTCGCTGATCGCGATCCGGCACGCGTCGAGCGGTGCGAGCCCCGCGACGATCAGACGGGCCGCGTGCACGAGCAGGCGCGTCGATGCGCCTTCGTCGAGCCCGTTGCCGGCCTGCGCCAGCGCACGCGTGCGCTGCGCGAGATCGACGAGCCGGCGCGCGGTGTCGCGGTCGGCGCCGCTTTCGCGCACGACGACATCGGCTTCATGCGCGGCATCCGGATAGCCGAAGTCGATCGCGACGAAGCGCTGCCGCGTCGACGGCTTCAAGCGCCGGTGTTCGCCGTGATAGCCGGGGTTGTACGAAATCACCAGATGGAAATCCGGATGCGCGTGCACGACTTCGCCGAGCCGGTCGAGCGGCAGCACGCGCCGCGAGTCGGTCAGCGGGTGGATCACGACCGTCGCGTCGGGGCGTGCCTCGACGATCTCGTCGAGATAGCAGATCGCGCCATGGCGCGCCGCGAGCGTGAGCGGCCCGTCGGCCCAGTAGGTGCCGTCGGCGTCGAGCAGGTGGCGGCCCGTCAGGTCGGCCGCCGAGGTATCGTCGTTGCACGCGACCTGGATCAGCGGCAGGCCCATGCGCCACGCCATGTATTCGACGAAACGCGTCTTGCCGCAGCCGGTCGGGCCTTTCAGCAGGACCGGCAGGTGATGGCGGCAGGCCGTCTCGAACCAGTCGGCTTCGGCGCCGGCCGCCTGGTAGAACGGCGCGTCGGCGATGCGGTGTCCGGCGAGCGGATCGGTGGCAAGCGGCGTATCGCGTGCGCTCATTACCACCTCCCCGTCATCATCAGCATGCCGGGCAGCCAGCAGGTGCCTATGCCGATCGCGATCGTGTAGCCAGGCAGGAAGCGCACGGAACGCTTCAGCCCGAGCGCGACGAAGAACAGGAACCACAGGCTCGACCACAGCAGCCACATCACGCCGAAGCGCACGTCGTGCGACGTGCCCGCGTAGACGAGCGCGCTGATCGCGACGAACAGGCAGTACCAGCCGAGGCCCGCGCCTTGCAGCCCGCGCCACTGGACGGCCGCGAGATACAGGTACGTGAACGCGAACAGCAGCCCGCCCGCGCTCGAGAAATACTGCGGCGGCGCGGACGCCTGGACGAGGCCGGCAAGGTTGATCAGCAGCGCGAGCAGCCCGACGAGCAGGTTCAGGCCGGCCGCGTCGCGCGGTTCGATGCGGCCGGTGAGCGCGACGCCGTTGACGACCAGCACCGCGCCGATGAAGAAAAGAGCGACACCGAGCATGATGAGGGCTCCAGAGTG
Organism: Burkholderia pulmonis; assembly: GCF_984667975.1. Lineage (NCBI taxonomy): Bacteria > Pseudomonadati > Pseudomonadota > Betaproteobacteria > Burkholderiales > Burkholderiaceae > Burkholderia > Burkholderia pulmonis. The sequence goes on along the minus strand of NZ_OZ480187.1, from coordinate 1,919,388 downwards.
GGGCGGAGCCGTTCGCGCACGCGGCGCGAACGGCCGGGCAGGGCGCGGGCTCAGCGGTGCGCGGGCGCTTCGGACGGAATGCCTTCGATCGGACATTCCGGCGTGCCGGGTGTCGCGCGTGTCAGGCGTTCGACGGCCTGGCGCGTGCCGTCCGGATCGTTCACCCAGTTCGCGTAGAACTCGAACGGGCACTGCGCGACGCCGTTCGGCGATTCGCCGGAGCCGATCTTGCCCGTGTAGCCGCGGTGCAGCAGCTTGTACAGGTGGTTCTGCGACTGCATGTTGCGGCGCGCGTCGCGGATCAGGCTGACCGACAGCTCCGCATACTGCACGCCGTTTTCTTCCTCGCCGCATTCACCGAGCGTGCGGCCGTCGAAGCCGACGATCGCCGAGTGGCCGAAATACGAATACACGCCGTCGAACCCGGCTGCATTCGCGACCGCGACGTAGCAGTTGTTCATGAACGCCATCGCCTTCGACACGAGCACCTGCTGGTCCTTCGCCGGGTACATGTAGCCCTGGCAGCGCACGACGAGCTCGGCGCCGCGCATCACGCAGTCGCGCCAGATCTCCGGGTAGTTGCCGTCGTCGCAGATGATCAGGCTGATCTTGAGCCCCTTCGGCCCGTCGGCGACGTACGTGCAATCGCCCGGATACCAGCCTTCGACGGGCACCCACGGCATGATCTTGCGGTACTTCTGCACGATCTCGCCCTGGTTGTTGATCAGCACGAGCGTGTTGTACGGCGCCTTGTTGGGGTGTTCCTCGTGGCGCTCGCCGGTCAGCGAGAACACGCCCCACACGTTGGCCTTGCGGCACGCGGCCGCGAAGATGTCGGTTTCCTCGCCGGGGATCGTCGATGCCGTGTCGTACATCTCCTTCGCGTCGTACATGATCCCGTGCGTCGAATACTCGGGAAACACGATGAGGTCCATGCCGGGCAGGCCGCGCTTGATGCCGACCACGCGCTCCGCGATTTCGCGGGCGTTCGCGATCACGTCGGCGCGGGTGTGCAGGCGCGGCATCTTGTACTGGACGACGGCGACGCCGACGGCGTCGTTGCTGCTGGAAATATCGCCATGACGCATGGTGTGCTCCTGGTTCAGGTGAGGACGTGCGTTTTCGAAAGACAAAAAAAAGCCCTTGTCTCGACGAGCGAGGCAAGGGCTTCTTTGCCGGTCCGTTCATCCGACAACGCTGTCGGATAACGGGAATGCGGATAAGTGGCCGGATGCGCGGCCGGCGAAGCGCGGGCTATCGGGCTCGCGCTGCGCACGATCGTGGGACGTCTTTGTCCACCGGATCGATGGGAAGCACTCTATGCAAAGTTTTTTTGGGACGCAACATCGCGTATACCCCTGCACGTCGCGAGGGCGTCGCGCCAAGCGCTGCATGCGACCGGGACCGCGCATTGCGCGGTGCGATCACGCAGGGTCGGACGCAAGTTATCGGGAATCGATGAGCAGGAGCACGCGATGCATCGGCGACGAAGTCATGGCCGGTCGACGCATCGGCATCCCTTTAAAGTTGCGGACGCAACTTTTTTTGAGGCGCCGGCACATGTTGAATTGCACTCAACTCCGGTCGTTCGCCGCGTTGCTTTCGAGGAAGCTGTCCACCGCGATCAGCGACTGTTCGTCGAGCGTACCGAGCACGCTTTTCAGCTTCAGCTGCAGCTTCAAGGCATCGAGATAGCTGTCGAACAGTTTCTGCCGGATACCGGAGATGTCGCGCCGCAGGTTCAGCGTTTCGTACGTCGTGCTGTAGCCGACCTGGTGCGCCTTCATCGAGGAATCATAGGCGAGTCGCGCGGCCTGCAGCGACTGCTGCAGCGCGCGGATGCGCTTGCCGACCGATTCGAGCGCGGACAGCGCCTCGCGGTGATCGGTGCCCAGCTGCTCCTCGACCTCGCGCAGCCGGTTGCGGTATTGCTCGGTCACGTGCTCGGCTTCCACCTGCCGGTAGTACACGCTGCCGCCGGAGAAGATCGGGATCGTCACCTGCACGCCGAACGCGCTTTGATGAAAATCCGAGCGATCGGTGAGCCCGCGCAGGTTCGGATTGAGCCCGCGCGAATACGACGCGAACAGGTCGACGGTCGGCAGATGCTCGGCGCTGACGCGTTTCGCCGCGAGCCGCGCGACCTGGACGTCGCGATACGCCTGCCGGTACGCGGGGTTGTCCTGCGGCGCGTACTCGCCGGACGGAATGCGCGGCGACGAGCCGCGCATTGCAAGCCGCGGCCAGCGCGAGAAATCGATCGTCGAACCGAGCAACGTCTCGTAGCGTGCGCGGCGCGCGTCGACGTCGGTCTGCGCGAGCGCCTCGTCCGATTGCGCGAGACTGCGGCGCGCCTCGATCTCGGCCGTGTCGCCGATCGTCTTCATTCCGAGCTGCGCCATGCGCCGCGTATCGCTTTCGAGCCGCGTGAGCGCGCTGACTTCGTCGTCGGCCGACTGCAGTTTCTCGCGCGCGCTCAGCAGGTCGAAGCACGCGTTCGCGACACGCAGGATCAGGTCCTGCTTCGCGACCTCGAGCTTCTGCCTTGCCGATTCCTCGTACTCGGTCGCACGCCGCATGTCGTACAGGTAGGGCACGTTGAACAGCGCCTGCGTGACCTGCGCGGCACCGTACGCGGCATTGTTCGACCCGCTGACGTCGATACCGAACAGGTTCGCGTGCGTGCCGTAGCGCCCCCATTCGAGTTGCGCGGTGGCCTGCGGCAGCATCTGCGCGCGCGCCTCGGGAAATTTCTGGCGGGCCGCATCGTATTCGCTGCGTGCCTGCAGGTAGCGCGGATCGTGCACGGACGCATACTGGTACGCGGTGTCAAGGCAGAACGCACGGGCGTTTACCGACGTGCAGGCCATCGTTACAGCGAATAATGTCATGGTTGCAAGTCCGGGATTCCACCTAGTCGAAAATCTTGATAGGGAAATACCCGTATCCGCTGCCGCCGATCCGCGATTCGCACGCCTCGTTTCAAACATGGCCGTCTCCGTCTCCTGCCCGTGCCGCAATGCATTGCGGCGGGATTTAAACGTTTTGAAATTGAAATTCAAACAGCATGAATGTCTGCTACCCGTCACACACCGGAAAACGCACCTGTAAGAGTGTGTCCTCCATTGAATTCCGATGCGACCGCATGATAGCCTGATTTCGGCTCGTAATCGCAGTGATTATTAGATTAACAAGTCGCTAGGGATTAAAAGCCGTTTGTCTTTCAATGAAGGTTCTTTGCATCATCTTTATTTTTTACGAGGAGAGAATGATGAAGGTCATGACGACGGAACAGGTCAGGAATGTGCATGGCGGCGGTGCGATCAGCTCGCTGGGCAGTCTCGCCGTTGACGCCGCGCCGGTGGTGACCGCGCTCGGCCAGTTCCTGCCGAGCCTCGGCAATTACCTGCAGAACCCGAAGACGTTCAATAACACCGGCAAGTAACCGCCGTGCGCGGGGAGGCGCCCCCCGCGTGAAATGCTGCGAAACAGAAGGAAAAGAATCGATCGCCGCAGTGGAAATAAAGCGACTCCGAAATGCATTGTTTCGGAATCGGGCGATTATCAGGAGGCAGGAGTGCCGGATTATCCCCGTAATAAAGCAAACGGCCATTGGGTTTGCAATTGGCTGACGGCTGAAGGCATTCCGAAAATATAAAGGCCACGAAAAATGCGAGACATCACGGAAGAACAGGCCCGCCAGATTCGCGGCGGCGCGTCGCTTTACTCCAATTCGGCCGCCTATACGGTCGATCTCGTGAACCAGTCGATCGGGACCACGCTGCAGGGCCTGATGACCCAGTACCAGGCCCGCGCCGTCGAACAGTTCCGGATGTCGCTCGGCTCGTCGCGCTGAGCGGCCCGCCGGGCAACCGGCAACACCGATCTTTCTTCGTAGCCGGCAGCGCGCCGGCTACGCCCATGCGTATCGCGCACGACCCGCCACGGGCCCGCATCGGCAGGCCCGGGCGGCGCGTTGTCGCGCCCCGGGTGCCCGACCATGCTCTTCAATACGCGTAAAGTCCGTCCGGTCCTGCAGGACGAGGTGACGGAGTGCGGCCTGGCCTGCCTCGCGATGATCGCGTCGTGGCACGGGCGCGAAACGACGTTGCGCACGCTGCGCAACCGCTACCCGGTCCGGATCGATTCCGGGCTGTCGTTCTTCGACCTGATGGAGATCTCGAACGATCTCGGCCTGCGCGCCCGCGGGCTGCAGTTCGACGCGGGCGAACTCGACGCGCTCAAGACGCCGTGCATCCTGCACTGGGGGATGAACCACTATGTCGTGCTGACGAAGGTCGGCTACGGCAGCGTGCACATCGTGGATCCCGCGCTCGGCGAAACGAAGCTGCCGCTCGCGCAGGCGCTCACGCACATCACCGGCTACGCGCTCGAACTGAATCCGGACATCGGCTTCACGCGGGCGGGGCAGGCCGACCGGATCCGGCTGCGCGACTACCTCGAAGGATTGACGGGCATCCGCAAGAGCCTCGCGATCGGCATTGCCGGCGGCGTTGCCGCGCAGCTCCTGCTGCTGCTCGGCCCGTCGTACGTGCAGCTGACGATCGACGAGGCGCTGAAGAAGACCGACGTCGACATCCTGTACCTGCTGACGATCCTGTTCGCGATCGTGTTCCTGTTCGACACGCTGTACGCGAACCTCGTCGGCAACATCAAGAGTTACCTGCGCAACATCGTGTCGCAGCAGCTGTCGGCGAACATGGTCGGCCATCTCGCGCGGCTGCCGATCGGCTATTTCCTGTTCCACAACACCGGCGATTCGATCTCGCGCGTGTCGTCGGTGTCGGAGGTCGGGCGTTTTCTCGTCGACGGGCTGGTCGGCGGGCTGCTGAATATCGTCACCTGCACGCTGACGCTCGTGCTGATGCTGTACTACAGCCCCGTGCTGGCCGGCATCAGTCTCGCCGGAATGGTGCTGTTCGCGCTGAGCCGGCTCGCGATCCAGCCGCAGCTGCAGGACGCGATGTCGCAGATCCTCACGCGCGGCGCCGAGGCCGATGCGCTGCTGATCGAGAACATCCGTTCCGCGCACTCGATCAAGTTGCTGTCGGCCGAGACCGCGCGCAGCAGCCTGTGGGTCAACGCGTTCACGCAGAAGCTGCAGGCGATGCGCCAGCAGGAGCGGCTGCAACTGCTGTTCGATGCGATTTCGAAGGGGATCGTGCACGTCGAGCAGCTCGTGATCGTCACGTATGGCGCGTGGCTCGTGATGCACGGGCAGAGCACGATCGGCGTGATCTACGCGTTCATCCAGTACAAGAACCTGTTCGCGGACAAGTTCATCGATTCGATCCAGCTCTACGTGCGCCGCAAGGTGCTGCAGGTCCACATGGACCGCGTGGCGGACGTGCTGCAGACCGAGACCGAGGAGCCCGCGCCGGACGCGGTCGTGCGGCCGGTCGACGGATTCGACGGCACGCTGGCGATCCGTGCGCTGTCGTACACGCCGAAGGGCGGCAACCGGCCGATCCTGCGCGACGTCGCGCTCGACGTGCCGGCCGGCAGCAAGATCGCGATCGTCGGCCGCACCGGCAGCGGCAAGACGACGCTGCTGAACCTGATCTGCGGGCTCGTGCGGCCGGACCCCGGCACGCTGTTCGTCGGCGGCGTCGATCTCGCCGAAGTGAACCTGCGGCAGTACCGCAAGCATCTCGCGGCCGTCACGCAATCCGACCAGCTGTTTCGCGGGACGATTCGCGACAACATCACGAACTTCGCGCCCGCGCCGCGGATCGGCGCGATGTTCGACGCGGCGAAGCTCGCGTGCATCCACGACGAGATCGAGCGGCTCGACCATCGCTACGACACGCCGCTCGGCGATACGCAGAAATTCCTGTCGGCCGGCCAGATGCAGCGGCTGCTGATTGCGCGGGCGCTGTATTGCGAACCGCGCCTGCTGATCCTCGACGAGTTTTCGTCGAACCTCGACCAGGCGACGACGCACGAGATCTGCCGCAACGTGCTGACGCTGCCGTGCACGATCGTGCTCGTCACGCACGACGCGTCGATCCTGTCGATGGTCGACCGCATCTACCAGATGCACGAGGGCGTCCTGGCCGATGTGACCGACGCATGGCGCGCAAACGAGGAGATGCGGTGATGCTCGGGCGACTCTTCCTGCTCAATCCGTTCTCGTACGCGTTCCTGGTGCGCCGGGCAGTGCGTGCCGTCGCGCTGCGCACGTCGCCCGCACGCGGGCTGCGGCTGATGCGCTGGTGTTCGGGCGCGTGCCTGCGCTGTTTTCCGTGCATTCGCGAGTCGATCGAACGTGCGGTCGCGTACATGCTGAGCGCGCACCTGAACGACGATCCGCGACGCGTGCGGGAGGTGTCGGCCGCGATCGTGCGCGAGCTGTTCGAGGCCGAATTCGCGGGGCTCAAGCTGCGCACGCACAGCCTCGAATCGATGAAGTCGATGATCGACGGAATGGCGTGCGAAGGCGACGAGCAACTGCGCACGGCACTCGCACGAGGCGGCCCGCTGATGCTCGCGGGGCTGCATTTCGGCAACCTGATGCTGTTCGTCACGAAGCTGCGCTTCATGATTCCGGACGACCGCAAGCTGATGGTGATCCTGCACCGCGATGCGCCCGGTGCGTTCTTCGACGATGCGCTGCGGCTCGTTGACGAATACGGCGCAGGCGAAGTCGATTTCATCGACATCGAGGAGCGCGTGCACCTGCGGCGGCTGATCACGAGCCTGCGGCGCGAGTCGCCGGTGTTCCTGCTGTTTTCCGACCTGCATGGCAAGTTCGGCAAGACCAACCGCTGCCGGCTCGGCGGGCGCTGGGTACGGATGGCCGGCGGCGGCGTGAAGCTCGCGGTCGAGCAGGGGATTCCGCTGCTCGTCGCCTATGCGACGGGCGTGCCGTTCCGCGATCGCTGCGCGGTGCATTTCACCGAGCTGGCGGCCAGCCCGCTCGCGCCGATGCTCGGCACGGACGACGATGCGTCGCCCGTGGGCGAGACGCACCAGCGCATCGTCGACCGCCTCGAGCAGGCGCTCGTGCGCCAGCCCGAGCAATGGCATTTCTGGGAACACTTCACGCCTTACCTGATGCCGACGCCGCTGCTCGATGCGGCCGCGCGGCGTCGCTCCTGACGAGCCTGCCCCATGCCGACCTGGAACTCCGCCCTCCGAGAACAGAAGCCGTCGCGCAAGCTCGCGCGCGGCACGACCTTCGGCACCGTGATCCACGGCGTCGTCGACGTGCCGGTGTCGATGCGGTTCTTCTGCTACCTGTCGCTGGCGATGTTCGCGATGTTCGTGACCGCGCTCGTCAAGCTGAGCTATGCGAATACCGAGAGCGTGTCGGGGATGCTGACGCCGCGCTCGGGGCTGATCGGCGTCAGTGCGCCGCCGGGCTGGGCCGTACGCGACATCTACGTCGGCAAGGACCAGCACGTGAAGGCCGGCCAGCGGCTGCTGGCGGTGACGCGCGACACGAGCTTCGTCAGCCAGGCGAACAACGTGCAGGGGATGCGCATGGCGCTCGACCGGCAGCGCGTCGAGGTGAAGCAGCAGATCGACGCGGCGCAGCTCGAATACCGGTCGACGGTGCAGCAGATCAATCAGCAGATCGCCGCGCAGGGCGAGAGCCGCGGGCTGATCGACCGGCAGATCCAGGACCAGAAGCGCATCGTCGACGAGTACGGCGAGCGGCGTGCGCGCGTGAAGCAACTGCTCGACGAACAGGTCGTGACGCTCGAACAGTACAACCAGGTCAACACGCAGTACCTGCAGGCCGGACAGGCGTACCAGGACCTGCTGCTGCGCCGCGCCGAACTCGCGAAGAACGCGATGAAGCTGCGCGGCGACCTCGACACGATGCAGAGCAAGTACGACGGCGCGAACGCGGAGCTGAAGATCAAGCAGGAGGAGCTGAACGCGAAGGAATACAACATCGACGAGAACGTGAACCAGGTGCTGTATGCGCCGGCCGACGGGCAGATCGTGCGCCTCGACGTCGTGCAGGGCGGCGTGATCGACCCGCCCGGCACGCGTGTCGTCGAGATCCTGCCCGCGAAGGCCGACGGGCTGATCGCCGAGGTTTACATTCCGTCGTCGAAGGCCGGCTTCGTGAAGAAGGGGCAGGAGGTGAAGGTCGCGTACGCAAGCTACCCGGTCGAGAAGTTCGGCACGTATCGCGGCAGGGTGCTGTCGATTTCACCGGTGGCGTTCTCGGCGAAGGAACTGAATCTGCCGGGCGATGCGGCCGTGCCGCAGACGTACTTCAAGACCTGGGTGGAACTGGCCGACCGCACGCCGGCGTTCGAGGGGCGGCCGCTGTCGCTGCGGGCCGGGATGATGCTGAAGGCCGACATCGTCCTCGAGCGGCGCAGCCTGCTCGAATGGCTGTTCGAGCCGCTGTACCGGATCCGCCAGCGCCTGTTCGGCGTGCCGGCCTGAGCCGATGGCGAATCGCGATACGTGCCGCCGCCGCCGGCGGCCGGGTGCCTTGCGTCCGCTGTCGCGCTGGCTCGGTGCGACGCTGTTCGCGTGCGCGGCCGCCGCACACGGGGCGCCGCAGCCCGACGGCGACGCGGACCCGCATTGGCAGGCCGGCGCCGACGGGATCGGCTTCTGGCCGGGCGGCGATGCGGACGGCTTCGATGCGAGCGCGTGGGCGACCGATGCCGGGCCGGCACAGGGCCGGCGCGATGGTGCTTCCGGCGACGTGCCGCAGCCCGACGTCGTTCCGTTGACCGCACGCAAGATCACGCTCGGGCAGCGAACCGGCGGAGCGGGGCGCGCTTGCGCCGCAGCGCGCGACGATGGCACGGACGGCATCGGCTTCGACGATGGCAGTGCCGGCGGCGGCTGCGATCCGGCCGCTGCGCGCGACGCGTCGGCGGACGACGCCGCCGCGCGCGGCGTCGTCCATGCCGACCGGATGCCGTACGAGCTGCATCCGGTCGATCCGTCGCGGCTGCCCGATCTGCCGGCCGCCCAGGCGCCGCCGTTGCTCGAGCAGCTGATGGGCGACGACCGCAACATGATCGGCCTTGGCTGGCACTTCATCGCGACGACCGGCCGGTCGTCGCCCGTGACGACACGCACGGACGCGCTCGGGCTGAACAGCTTCCAGAACGCGGGTTCGAGCCTGTCGCTCAGCAATACGAACACGCTCGCATTCACGTTCACCCACTTTTTCTCGGAGAACTGGGCGACCGAAGTCGGCGGCGGCATTCCGCCGGTGCTGACGCTGCGCGGGCACGGCAGCATCGCGCTGCCGCTGGACCGTATTTTTTCGGGCGTCCAGGGGCGCTTTCCGCTGATCGACCTCGCGAACACGCAAAGCAACCCGCTCGCGACCACGCGCGCGTGGCTCGGGTCGGTCGTGTTCAAGTACTACCTCGGCGAGCGCGACGATCGCTTCCGCCCGTTTGCGGGCATCGGCGTCAGCTATACGCGCTTCACGAACACGAACCTGAACCCGGTATTCCAGCGCAAGCTTGCGTCGCTCGGCGGGCTGCTCGCGGCGGGCGGGGATATCGGCAGCCTGCAGTCGCTGCTGCTCGACCCGGCGTTGTTCCAGCGGATCTGGGATGCCGGCGGTGACCTGCTGCTGTCGGGGCGGACCAACGTATCGGCGAAGGTGAAGAGCGTGTGGGAGCCGGTATTCACCGTCGGTGCCAGCTACCAGATCACGCGCCGGTTCTGGATCACCGGGATGGTCACCTACATCCCGCTGCGCACGAAGATCACGCTCGATATCAGCCAGCCGAACCGGACGCTCGCGTCGAACACGTTTGACATTTCCGCGAATCCGGTGCTGGCCAGCGTGCTGCTGAACTTCCGCTTCTGACGGGCGCGGCCGCCCATTTTCATGAATTTGACGCGCGACACTGGGATAATGGCGGAGTTTGGCTGCGTCAATGATGGAAGGAGGCCCCATGGGCGACAACGATACCCGCACCGAGATCGACAACGCCGCCGATATGGCGTCGATGGAAGCACGCCAGCGCCGTTTCGAGGAGGATCTCGTCGATGCATATGACGAAGAGCTCGAGATGGAGCTCGACGATCGCCGCTTCGACGACAGCGACGAGCTGCTGTTTTCGCTAGAGCGTCGCGAGGCGCGCAAGGAATATTTCCGCGAGCTGTTCCGTCTGCAGGGCGAGCTCGTGAAACTGCAGGACTGGGTCGTGAACACCGGGCACCGGCTCGTCGTCATTTTCGAAGGGCGCGACGCGGCAGGCAAGGGCGGCGCGATCAAGCGGATTACGCAACGGCTGAACCCGCGCGTGTGTCGTGTCGCCGCGCTGCCGGCGCCGAGCAACCGCGAGCGCACGCAGTGGTATTTCCAGCGCTATGTCGCCCATCTGCCGGCCGGCGGCGAAATCGTGCTGTTCGACCGCAGCTGGTACAACCGCGCGGGTGTCGAGCGCGTGATGAATTTCTGTACCGACGACGAGTACGAGGAGTTCTTCCGGTCGGTGCCCGAGTTCGAGAAGATGCTCGTGCGCAGCGGGATCCAGATCGTCAAGTACTGGTTCTCGATCACCGATCATGAGCAGGAGACGCGCTTCCAGAGCCGGATCGAGGATCCGCTGAAGCAGTGGAAGCTGAGCCCGATGGATCTCGAAAGCCGCCGCCGCTGGGAGGCCTATACGGCCGCGAAGGAAGAGATGCTGCAGCGCACGCATATTCCCGAGGCACCGTGGTGGGTCGTGCAGGCCGTCGACAAGAAGCGCGCGCGGCTGAACTGCATCCACCACCTGCTGGGCCAGGTGCCGTATCACGAAGTGCCGCATCCGTCGATCGATCTGCCGCCGCGCGAGCATCACGAGGACTACATCCGCCGCCCGGTGCCGGACAACATGATCGTGCCGGATACTTACTGACGCCGGCATTCGTCAGGCAAAACGGTGAAGGCGGGCGCGTTGCCCGCGCGTTACAACGCCGGAAACCCCGAGCGCCCCTGCGTCAGATCGAACAGTTCGGTTCGCGCATCGGCCTCGGCGGTTTCCGGCAGCTTGATCACGAGCTTCACCGTCATTCCATACGCGCTGTCCGCCAGTTCATAACCGGCCTGCTCGATCCAGCGGCGCACGCGCGCCTCTTCGGGGTAGCCGATCTCGATTGCGAGCCGCGTGTAGCGGATGCGCTCGACGCGCTCGGCATCGAGCAGCGCCGATGCGATCGCATCGGTGTACGCACGTACCAGCCCGCCCGCACCGAGCTTCACGCCGCCGTAGTAACGCACGACCGCGCCGAGCACGCCGTCGAGATCGTGGTGGCGCAGTACTTCAAGAATCGGCCGGCCCGCGGTGCCCGACGGCTCGCCGTCGTCCGACATGCCCGACTGGCCGCCCGCCAGCAGCGCCCAGCACACATGGGTGGCCGCCGGATGCTCGTCACGCAGGCGCTGCAGCACCTGCATGGCGGCGTCGCGGTCGTCGACGGGAAGCGCATACGCGATGAAGCGGCTCTTGCGGATCTCGAGTTCGGTCGTACGGGGAGCGGATAGGGTGTAAGTCACGTTGATCGTCAGGGGGCACGCGATCGATGCAATCGCGTGCCCGTATTCCGGATGTTGTCCTTGTATCGGCCGCGGTAGACGCGCGGCGCGTGTCGAAGCATACCGCGTGCGGGACGGGCGGGCGGCGAAACGCCTGGTGAGCGGGGGGCGTCCGGCATCCGACGCCGGCACCGATCCGTGCTTACCGTGCGCCGACCGACGACCTGAGCGCCGCGCCCAACGTGCGCAGTGCCTGCCGGGCGCGCGCATCGGTCAGGCTTGAATGGAGCACCACGTCGCGCGTCGGCAATGGCGGCAGCCCGTATCGCGCACCGACGTCGACGGTGCCGACAGGCGCCACGCGATGCCCGAGCGCCGCGACGGCCAGCCCGGCGGACACTGCCGCGCCGATCGTCGCGACACCGCCGCCGACGAACACTTCCGTCCACGCGACACCGGCTTCGTCGAGCGCGCCGATCGCCATGCGGCGCACGCTGCACGGCTCGGCCTGCGTGGCCAGCCGCAGCGGCTGCGGCGGATGGTACTCGAAATCGCTCGCGGCCATCCAGCCGAACGACTCCGACAGGATGGTTTCGCCGTCGAGCCGCCGGCTGTCGTGCTGCAGCGCGACGGCGGCATCGAGCTGGCCGCGATCGAACGCATCGAGCACGTCACGCGACGCGGCGACGCGGATCTCCAGCACGAGCGTCGGTTCCGCTTCGCTCATGCGCCGCAGCAGCATCGGCAGATCGGCGCCGACGACATGGTGGCTGACGCCGATCACCAGCCGCCGCTGGCCGGTGCCGAACGCGCCGATCGCGCCGTGATGCGCGGCGACCAGTTCACGGGCCGGTTCGAGGAACGCGGTGCCGTCGGCCGACAGCCGGACCTGCCGCGGCGTGCGTTCCAGCAGGCGGCGGCCGAGCCCGTCTTCCAGCCGCTTGATCTTCAGGCTCACCGCGGACTGCGTCGTGTCCATCGCTTCCGCAGCCCGCGTGAAGCTCTTGAGGTCGGCGGTCAGCACGAACGCCTGCACGGCCTCGATGTCGAGCGTTTTCATCGCACCCTCATTCATTTGAAAATCGAATCATTGAAATATTCTGCCACCGACTTTTCAAATGATTCAAGGTCTTCTACGCTGTCTTCAGGCCATCCAGTATTCCCGCGTTTTCTTCTCCAGGAGTCGATCATGCTGACCGCGTACTATGTGCACCGCCTGCCGGCGGACTACGACCTCGACATCATCCGCAATCGCGTGCGCGAGCGCGGCCGGCTCTGGGACGACACGCCGGACCTGCTGTTCAAGGGATTCCTGCTGCGCGAAGCCGGCCGCTACGGCGCGACGGAGAACGGCTACGCGTCGTTCTACCTGTGGCGCAACGAGCAGGCGTTCACGGGGTTCGTGACGGACGGCCGCTATCGGGTCGTGACGGACAGCTTCGGCCGCGCGCCGATCGACACCCAGGTCGCGCTCGATGCACGCAAGGGCCGTGCGGCGACGGGACGCTTCGCGCGCCTGGAAACCATCGAGATTCCGGCGGATGCCGACCTCGACGCGACGCTCGCCCGGGAGGTCGCGCGCAATCGCGAAGTGGCGGCGCGGCAGGGCGTGGTTGTGGCGGCCGTCAGTCTCGACCCGCTACGCTGGCGGCTGACGCGGGCGCTCGTCACGGAACACGAGCCGGACGACGGCGGCGCGGGCACGGTGTACCAGGTGCTGCATCTGGCGAGGCCGATGCTCGATACGCTGGAAGCGGGCGGCGCGTGAAGGCCGGCGCAGCGTCGCGATTGCCGGCCGGCTTGGTGGTTGCTGCGCATCTGGCAGGTGTAGCGGCAGGCATCGCCGCGATCGCGGCGCTCGCGACGATGCTGGCGCTGTTGATCAGGTAAGGTGAGCCGGCAGATTGGCCAGCGCGGGGGCGCGGCAGATGCGACGCGCGGCGCCCCCGGTCGTTTCAGCGCTGCCGGTCAGTGGCCCTGCAACCGGATATCGCGCGACGAGGCGCCGACATACACGGTCCCGCCCGGCACGACTCGCCAGCCGTTACGCGACGTATCCCATACGCTCTGCATCCGCGGCGACACGGTCACGCGTACCCGCCGCGCCTCGCCCGCATTCAGCCGGATCTTCTCCCAGCCGACCAGCCGCTTCGGCGGCTCGTCCTTGTACGGCACGCCGAGATAGACCTGCGGAATTTCCGCGCCGGAGACGCGCCCGTCGTTGCGCACGGTAAACGCGACGCTCAGCGAACCGTCCCATTGCTTCGACACCGACAGCCCCGAATACGCGAAGTGCGTGTACGACAGGCCATAGCCGAACTCGAACATCGGCTTGATGTTGCGCGCGTCGTACCAGCGATAGCCCATGTCCAGCTTTTCCGCGTAGACGGGGTCGTTGTCGAACGTGCCGTTTTGCCCCCAGGTCGGCGAATCCTGATCGCGCGCGGGGAAGGTCACGGGCAGCTTGCCGGACGGATTGACCGCACCGAACAGCACGTTCGCGATCGCCTTGCCGCCGGCTTCGCCCGGATACCACGCCTCGACGATGGCCGACACGTTGTCCTTCCACGGCATCAGCACCGGATTGCCGCTCTGGACGACGACGATCGTATGCGAATTCGCGTGCGCGACCGCTTCGACGAGTGCGTCCTGGTTCGACGGGTTCGCGAGGCTCAGGCTCTGCAGATCACCGAAATCCTCGCCGGCCGGCTGTGCGACCACGACGATCGCGACATCCGAGCGGCCCGCGAGCGCCGCGGCCTGGTCGATCTCCTGCTGCGTGTACGCACGGAACGGCGACTGCTGGTCGCTGTTGCCCGCGTAAGTGACCTGCGCGGCCGGCGCAAGCGCGCGGATCGCCGCGACGATCGGCACGTCGACCTTGAGCCACGGATTGCGCCACCAGCTGCACCCGGTCGACGACCCGAACGTCAGCCCGCCGCAGCCGGCAAACGAGCCCGATACCGGGTCGCGTGTGTTGCCCGAGCCGCCGCCGGACAGCACGGCCGCATCCGCATGGCCGCCGATCACCGCGATGCGCGACAGCGCCGACGCGGCCAGCGGCAACTGGTTGCCGTCGTTCTTCAGCAGCACGATCGACTGTTCGGAGGCTGCTTGCGCGAAGCGGTTCGCGGCCGCGAAATCGATCGTGCCGCCGCCCTTGGCCGGATCGTCCATCACGCCGACGCGGATCATCACGGCGAGCTTGCGGCGCACCATGTCGTCGAGTCGTGCGGTCGACACCGAGCCGTTGGCGATCGCCTGCTTGACGGCCGCCGGCGTCAGGTACACGGTCGTCCCGACGTCTTCTTCCTCGTCGAGCCCGGCGTTGATCGCGGCAGCGGTGCTGTGCGTGGCGCCCCAATCGGACTGCACCTGGCCCTGGAAGCCCCATTCGTTCTTCAGCACGTCGTTCAGCAGGTGACTGTTTTCGCACGCATACGCGCCGTTCAGGCGGTTGTAGCTGCACATCACGCTGCCGGGGCGTCCGCGCTTCGCGGCGATCTCGAACGGAAGCAGGTAGAGCTCGCGCAGCGTGCGCTCGTCGATCTGCGTGTTGCCGCCCATCCGGCCGTGCTCCTGCTCGTTGCCGGCGTAGTGCTTGATCGTCGCGATGACTTTCTGCCGCTGCGTGGCGAGCGTACGCTCGGCGAGCAGGTCGCCGGCGAGCAGCGGATCCTCGCCGAGATACTCGAACAGGCGGCCGCCGCGCGGTTCGCGCGCGAGATTGGTGCCGCCGCCGAGGCCCATGCCGAATCCTTGCGCGCGCAACTGGATCGCGACCTGCTTGCCGTAGTCGTACGACAGCCGGCGATCCCAGCTGGCGGCGACGGCGATCGTGGCCGGGAACGTGGTGCTGGCCTGCGACGTGCTGCCGGAGCCGGTCGACGAGTCGGCCATGTTGAGATCCGGAATGCCGAGCCGCGGCACGCCCTGGATGTAGCCGGCGCCGCCGCCCGGCACCTTTGACATTTCGTATTGCGAATGAATGAACTGGAGTTTCTCGTCGAGCGTCATCTTGCGCACGAGCAGGTCGGCGCGCCGTTGCGCGGCGGCCGATGCGAACGCATCGGTCGCGTCGCCCTGCGAATTGAAATCGGCATCGCCCGCGTAGGCGGTGGTGCAGAGGGTCGCTGCCAGCACGACGGCCGGCCAGAGTTTGTCCCGCATGTTGCTCTCCATGATCGTATTGCCGGTTGTTCGGATGATGTCTGGAGCTGCGTTCGTCCGGTGGATTCGCACCGGACGCATTCGGCTGGCGATGCAGGGTGGTTGCGCGTCGGCATGCCAGGCCAGGCGGGGAATCGTTACGGCCGGTTGGGCTCGACCGGTCAACGCGGGCGGCGACGCGCAGGCCGCCCGGCGCTGCCGAATCGGATGTAGCGATTCTCTGCAGCGACTAATGGTATGAATGTAGTTTGACTACAGCATCGGTGTTTCTACCGATACGTACGATCTTTATTCGTTGCGGTCGCGCGGCGGGGTCGAAAGACGGTCAACGTTCCCGATTGCTGTCGTGCAGCAGGGTAAGAAGTGCCTGTTGCATGCGTCTCCGCGCGGAATTGCGGCGGTGCGGGAAGCCAGGTTCGTTGCGTGCACATCGAACCTGGCTTCGGTCGATTCACGCGCTGTTCGACATATCGAAGGACGGGATATAGGTGGATGGCTCTTGCGCGAATGTCGCCGGCCCATCGCTCAGAACGGATTCGTCGGTCTTGGGGGGGCAGCTTAATCCGGTCGCGCAGGCGGTCGGTCCTTCGCCATGGACATTCACGAACCGCAACCTCAGCGGTGTCAGCATGTCCGTTACCGGCGGTGCCGTATCGTCGATCGCCGTGTCGCGAAACGGGCAGGCGGCCTAGGCCGCCGGCTTGACGAACGGACTCATCGATCTGAAGCCTGGTGATGCAATGACGCTCACCTATGGCGCCGCCCCTACGGTCATGATGATTCCGCGACTGGGGCAATAGCGATTGTGCGGAATCTGAAGCGGCAAGCCCGTATTCGTGTGAGGAGTTGAGTGGGGTTGCTCACATACGTATCGTGCCGGACGGTGTTCAATCGTGCATTGACGCACGCATTGTCTCACCGGAGTACGACCGGTTCGGTGGCGCACCGGCGATCGTGTGCCGACGATGCAACCAGAGGCAATCGACAGCGCAGGCTCGCGATCGGGTTGCTCGTGCGTGTACGTGCGGCACGCGAGACGAAGGTATTCGTGCCCGGCGGCGTGCCCCGTCCGGAGACGCCTGCCTTGACCGACGGGCGATGAATCCTGGTCAAAGGCTTGGGCAAACAGGCTGGGTTGGACATGCCGCGGATCGGTGCGGTGCGCCGGGCGCCCGGCAGCCGGGCGCACGTCTGCACGTCGACGGACGAACGTCAGCAGCGGTTTACGCGGGCCGAGCGGTCCGTCGGATCGCTCGTGAACCTTGCGTGGACGTGCGCCGAGGGTCCGAAAGGGTGTGTTGTGAAAATGTAATGTGACGTACGGAAGGCGTCGGGATTGGATGGCCTAATCGCCAATGTTCGGGCAGGTTGTCGAGTCCGGCCTGTCAAGCTGATCCGGGGGTAAGGAACGGAAATGTAACGTCATCCGAACTAAAAAATTACCAAGACCAATCTCAATTCAGAGGCGCTTGCAGGTCAGGCGGTCCTCGACAGGCACTCGCCGGGCCCGGTCGGGCATGCGGGTGTTTTCACATACAGGCGTTTTCGTGGGAACCCAAATCGATACGCAAGGACGGAGCCGGTTACGGGGAGCCGGCTCGCATCGTCGCAACATCAGTCGTTCCCGATTTGCCTTGTTCGGCCGAGCGTGCATGCAGCCTCGTTTCGGCCGCGAGTCGAAGTTCACCCGGACGCACGCGCCGTCATTTTCAGTACCCGGATGCCTGCTTCGCGGCATGCGGCAGGTATCCGGCGGAGCGTCGGGCCGCCATGTATACAGCGCAAGGACCGGATCATGACGCCCATTCAGTTCAACGGATGTGTCGGCTGGTTTCACGCGGGCCATCGCCCGCATGGCATCGTGATTTGCGAGCCGCTGGGTCACGAGGCGCTCTGGCTTCACAAGCTCGTGCGATCGCTCGCCGAGCATCTCGCCGATCGCGGTTTTCCTGTGCTGCGATTCCACTATCCGGCGAGCGGCGACTCGCTGGGCGACGAACACGATGCCGGCCGCTTCGACCGCATGCTCGCGAGCGTCCGGCATGCCGTGGATGCGTTGCGCGAACGTGTCGCATCGGACACGCTGACGCTCGTCGGCGTGCGCGCCGGTGCCGCATTGGCGCTGCTCGCCGCGGACGGCATCCCCGGCGTCACGCGCTTCGTCGCGCTGGCGCCCGTGGTGCGTGGCCGCGGCTACCTGCGCGAGCTTTCTCTCGTCGCGCAACGCTGGCTCGACAACGTGCCGCCGGCCGTGCGGGATGCGGTTCGGGAGGAACGGCCTCTCCATGTGCTCGGACACGCGTATCCCGACGATCTCGTCGCGGCACTCCGGGGCATCAACCTGTGCGAGTCCGCGGGGCAACTCCAGGCGTTGCCGGCGCGCGCGTTGCTCGTCGATGCACCGTACGGCGACGGTCCTGCGCTGTCGGACGCGCTCCAGGCACGCGGTGTGTCGGTCGATCTGCGGAGCTGCCCCGACTGGGGGGGGATCCTGCGGGAGCCTGTCTGGTCGCGGTTGCCCGTCGGATTGCTCGACACGATCGCGAACTGGATCGACGACGGTGCCGATGCGGGCGTGCGCGTTTCCATGCGGGATTCCGAGTCGGCCATGACCCTGGCCGGGGAGGGCTGTATCGAACGGATGATCTCCGTGGGGGCAGGGCAATTGGTCGGCGTGCTGTGCGAACCGGCAGGCAGCACCAGACGCGCTGCCGCGCCGACCTTGTTGATTACCAATACGGCGGCCAATCCGCATGTCGCCGACGGTCGGTTTGCGGTTCGACTTGCCCGGTCGCTCGCGGCATCGGGTATCAGCAGCCTGCGCATCGATTCGAGCGGCATCGGCGACAGCGGCCCTCGTGCGAGAGACGATCAGTCGGACATTCCGTATTCGGACCAGGTGATTGTCGATATCGCATCCGCAGCCGACTGGCTGAAGGAACAGGGGCATCGCGAGATCGTTGCATTCGGGATTTGCTCTGGCGCGTACGCGTCGCTGCATGCCGCCGCGCGCGAGCATTTCGCCGGCGTGATCGCGGTCAATCTTCCGGTTTTCATCTGGCCGCGCGGAGAAACGCTCGCGAATGCCATCAGTAACCAGACAAATTCGATGCGCGGCTATTGGGCGTCGCTGCGCAGCCGCCACAAGCTGCGCCGGCTGATGCTCGAAGGGCGCGACCTGCGGCCGGTCCTGCGTGCGCTGTTCCGTTTCGTCGCGGGCGTCATGACCGTGCCCGTCAAGCGTGTCGGCGAATATTTCGGCTGGCGTCCGGGTAACGAGACACCCCGAGGATTGCTGCGAGACATGTCGGTTCGCGGCATCCGGACCCATCTCGTCTACGGCACATTCGATGCGGGCGTCGACGCGCTCGTCCGGCATTTCGGCCCCGCATCCCGTGCGTTTGCGCGTTGGCCGAACGTATCCGTCGACATGCAGGACACGCTCGACCATTCGCTGCACGGGAATGCCGCTGCGCAGTACGTCGTCACCCGTTGCGTCGAGATGCTTGCCGGCTGGTACACACCAGCCGAATTCGCGGCCCCTGCGCAACCGGAGCACGCGCATTCATGACGTTCGTGCGGACGTCGCACGCCGGCCCATCCGGGCGGCGATCGCGGCGTCTCTCCCGGGCGGGTGCCTCGGGACCGCCGCACAGGAGAGCCTGCGACGGTGGTTTTGCCAGTGTCTCCCGCCAACGTAACCGGACGAACAGATCCGCCGCTTCTGTCACCTTATCCTGACAGTGTCGAATATTCATGGGGTTGCGTGTTTGCAAGCGCCATGGCGACTCCGTCCAGGAATGACAATGAAGCAAGCGTGCCGGGAACATCGAAAGTGGAACAGGCGTCACCGCCAGCGGGCAACGCACGATGTTGCGCATGCGACACCGGATGACGCCGGCTCGCGACATGGCGTCCACCGGGGCCGACCGTGATGCGCGTGCTGGTGATCAACGACTTCGTTCGCAAGGGTGGTGCCGAGGAAGTGTACCGGGTGTCCGTCGACGTGCTTCGTGCCCGCGACGGCGTGACGGTCGAAACCTTCGACGAGCATGCGCTGACCGATGTCGAAGGCGGCGGACGCGCACGTGCATGGTCGCCTGCTGCCGCGCGTGCGCTCGGCACGCAGCTCGATCGATTCCGCCCGCAACGCATCCTCGTACACAACTATCACAACCTGCTGTCGAGCGCGATCCTGCCCGTACTCGCCCGCTACAAGCGGCACTCGGGATGTGGTCTGTTCATGACTGCGCACGATTATCATCTGCTGTTCTACAACCCGAGCCTGCTTGTCTATTCCCGCGGACACGCGCAACCGTTGCCGATCGACCAGCTGCATCGAGGCCGGCGCATCGCACTTAAGGCGAGCCCGCGCGGCTTGCTTCACGACGTCGCGAAGAAGCTGCACTGGCATGCGGTCAATACGCTTTTCGATCCGCTCGGCCTGTTTGACGAGATTCTCTGTCCGAGTCCGTTCATGCACGACCTCGTGGCGCAGTCTGGTCGAACGCGCGCCACACTGGTACCGAATCCGGTCGACTCGACGCTGGTTCCCCGTCCGCCCAAACCCGTCCGGGGCGATCGCCTCGACCTGGCGTTCGTCGGTCGCGTGGACGCGGACAAGGGCCTCGGTCGGTTTCTCGCGCTCATGAGCGAATCGGCCGGCGATGCGATTGCGTCGCTGACTGTCTACGGCGATGGATCGGAGCGGGGCGACCTGGAGAAACTTCACGCGACACTCGTCGAGTCGGGGCGGCTGCGTTTTGCCGGGCGCGTAGATCACGCCACGTTGTTCGCCGCGCTCCCGACGCACGATGCCCTCGTGTTGCCGTCGATCTGGGTGGAGAACGCCCCTCTCGTGATCGTCGAGGCTGCAATGCTCGGCCTGCCGGCGCTCGTGCACGACATCGGAAGCCTGTCGACCTTTGGTGACGAGATCGGCAACAAGATTCTCTACCGGAGCACATCCGAAGGCTTCGCACGCGCGCTCGCCGAACTGCGCACGCACCTCGATAGCGAAAATCGTCACTACGACTGGTCGCGTTACTCGCTCGAACGCTACGCGTCGTCGCTGTGTGCCGTACTCGGCATCGGCGCGGATGTACCGCGAACGTGGGCACATTGACTTACTCTCAGCCCAGAAAGCACGATGACCGCTGTCCGAAAAAATTTCGCGTTGTTGTTCGCATTGCAAGTCTCGACGTATGTCGTGCCGCTCGTCACGTTGCCTCTGCTGACGCGCGTGCTCGGCCCCCTGCAATACGGACGGCTGTCGTTCGTGCTGGCGGTGACGACGTATTTCATCAATCTCGCCAATTACAGCTTCGACCTGACCGCAACGCCGCGTGTCGCGCTGGCGGACGGCAGGGCGGAACGATCCCGGATTTTCTGGGCAACGGTTTGCGCCCAATGGGCGATCACGGTTGCCGGCTTCGCCGTACTCGTCGTGCTGACCCTGCTCATCCCGCATTTCGCGGCGGAACGCACGGCCCTGCTGATCGGGTTCGGCATGGCGGTCGGTGCCGCGCTGACGCCGGGCTGGTACTTTCAGGGCATCCAGAAGTTGAGCGTCTACAGTGTCACGGTGGTCGTGTACCGTGCATGCAGTGTCGTGGCCTTCTTCGTGTGGGTGCGCACGCCGGACGATCTCCTGCACGCGGTTGCCATCAACGCGGCGGTGCCGTTGCTTTGCGGGGTGACGTTGCTTGCGTACCTGGTCTTCCGTCGCGAGATCGAAACTGTCCGCGTGCGGTTCGCCGACATCGCCGCCGCCGTCAAAGGCGGCTCGCAGGTATTTCTGGCATCGACGTCGATCTCGTTCTACGCGTCGACCAATACCATCCTGCTCAGTATCGTCTCGGGTAGTGTCGCGGCCGGCTATTTTTCCGCCGGCGACAAGTTGATCCGGGCCGCGGTCGGTCTGCTGCAACCGCTGAGAGCGGCAACCTATCCGCACGTCACGTATCTGATGCATCACGCGCGTGACGACGCGTTTGCATTCTTGCGAAAGCTGATCGTGCTGCAGGGCGCGCTGGTGCTGGCCATGTCGGCGACGATCTACGCGTGTGCGCCGCTCATCGTCCGGATCCTGTACGGCAGCTCGTTTGCGCCGACGGTCGGCGTGCTGCGTTGCCTGGCGCTGGTGCCGTTCATGGCGTGCATGACCGACCTGTTCGGGGTTCAAACCATGTTGCCGATGGGCATGAAGCGCGTGTTCAGCATCATCCTGATCTCGTCCGGTGTGTTGAACGTGACGCTGCTGCCGCCGCTGGCCATGCTGTTCGCGGAGCGCGGGGCGGCCATCGCGGTGTTGATCGCCGAAACGGCCGTCGCGGTCGCGCTCGCGTACGTGCTCTGTCGTGAACGGGTCGGCCTGATCAATCTGTCGGCGCGTTCGGGGTGAGGCGATTCGCGCGCCGTCGGTTCGGCGGCGGCAGCAGCGTGATGCGTCGGATTCGCGATCCTGCCACGCCGCTGCCGTTGTGCGATGCGAGTCGACCGGCGGCGCCTTTGTTGTTTTTCCGGCAGGCCGATTACTTGGTGACGAGCGCTCCGGTCAGCCCCGCGCTGATCGCCGGCAGCAGCAGGTTCAGCACGCGGCTCGCGCGGACCAGCCCGCTGTTGTCGACATACACGATATCCTTCGACGCGAGCGGGAACTGATTCGCGAGCAGCATCGAGACGGGCGACTTCATGTCGAGGTGATAGATGACCGGCTCGCTGTCGGCGGCCTTGCGCAGCACGAAAACCTGCTGGGCATTCGACGTCTGCTGGTTGAGCTGGCCGGCCTCCGAAAGCGCCGCACTCAATGTGAGCGAGCCGTCGCGTTCGGGCGGCACGGCTGTCGGCTTGTTCACTTCGCCCATGACGTAGACGGGATTGTCGTCGCGAGCACCCACATGCAACAGGTCGCCGGGCTGCAGCATGATCGTGGCGGGACTCTTGCCCGTCTTCATCAGTTGCGCGACATTCACCGGATAGATCGTACCGTTGCGAGTGACCGTCACGCGACTCTGGTCCGCGGTCGGCGCAAAGCCGCCCGCGCGATTGACCGCTTCGACCAGGGTCATCGGAATGTCGTTGATCGTCTGCGAACCGGGCGCGCGCACTTCGCCGTCTACATACACTTGCTCGGCACGGAACGATGCCACGCGAACGGTCACCTGCGGTTTGACAAACACCTTCCTGAGTTCGGCATCGAGCTCCCGCTGGATCTGCGCGGCGGTCTTTCCGGCGGCGCGGATCGGTCGCGTCACGTAGGGGAACTGCACGTTACCGTCGCTATCGACCACGAAACCGGGCGCTGCGTCGGAGGGCTTCGTATTCTGCGTGGGCTGGCCGACAGCGGCAGCGAATTCGGGGTGATCCCACACCGTGATTTGCAACACGTCACCCGGGCCGACCTTGTAGCCACTCGGCTTGCCAAGCAGATTGCCCGGGATCGGCAACGCGGTGCGGTGTTTCTGCTCCGTGCGAATCTGGTCGATCAGCGTCAGGTCGATCTGCTTGACCGGGACCTTCATGTCGCTGGTCACGTCGCCATTGTCGGCGGTCGTGACCGGCAACGCAGCCTGATCCGCCATGTGCTGGCCGGGCACAAACGCACACGCGGAAAGCAGGGTGGCAATCGCCACGGAGAGCGCGGCGCGCATTCGACGCACTGCATGGTCGTTCTTTTTCAGCGCGAGCGTATCGAATAGCTGGTGGTTGTTCATGTCGTCATTCAGCATAGTAAACCGGCCGATCTGCTGGCCGGGTATGACCCGTATTTATAAAAAATCTGAATTAATTTAATACTTTTCGTGCCTTCCGATTTCCGGTGTTTCTCATCCCGACACCCTGATATGGACGGTCGTGTGTGTGACTGCATGATCGGGCCACAGTATTGTCACGGGTTGCCGGAAGGGGAAGCGACGGGCACTTAACATAGCACGAGACAGGTTGGCAACCCAGTGATCGGCACCATCAGTGGCTATTAATGTAAGCCATCGCACTTAGCGCGCCGGGCATTTATCGCATAGTGGCTCGGACAAACAGAATCATTGGTGTTCCTGGGGCACGGGTTCAGTGGCGCACTTTTTACCGACCCACGGTCGGAGGCAGGACAGGCGCCCGGGATGGCGCGGCCTGGTACGCGTCGCGCGGCATGCGCGACCAAGCGCGCGCGCCGCCACGTGAAGCCTGGCAAGGCGGTAATTTGGGAGTTTATGCATGACACTGGATAGGCCTGCGTCTAATGAGTACCGGGACGGAGCGGGAAATGTTTCCCGCGACGCGTCTCGCTTTACGCTGACCGAATTGCTGGAAAATGTATTTTATTATCGAAATGCATTTATTTCTGTTTTTCTGGGGTGCCTGCTGTTGGCATTCGTGTATGCCATTTCGGCGACGCCGATTTATTCTGTCGATACGCTGATACAAGTCCAGGAAAACAAGCACAGTGCGCTGGGTTCGCTTTCCGAGATTTCGAATGCGCTGGATATTCAGAACTCGGCCGTAATCGGAGAGATCGATATCGCCCGCTCGCGCACGGTCGTCACCCAGGCAATCGATGCAACCGTCGCGCAGGCGGAAGTTTCGGTCAGTAACCGGATTCCGCTCGTGGGTGGTTTTCTCGGTTCGATCCTGTCGAAAGATGCGAATGGTCTCGTCAAGCCGTTGTTCAATACCCCGTTCTGGGCGTGGGGCGGCGAACGAGTCGAATTCAGCAAATTCGATGTCCCGGATGCACAGCTTGGCAAAAAGCTGGAGTTCGATTATCTCGAAGGCAACCGCTTCCGGTTGAAGGACAGCGATGGGCAAGAGGTGTTGCAGGGCGTAATCGGCCAGCCGAGCGAAGGTAACGGTTATCGCGTGGATGTGTCGCGGATCGTGGCCCGTGCCGGTACGGAGTTTCGTGTAAAGCGGGTGGCCACGCCCGTGCGACTCGACGCTGTCCTGACCAAGCTGGCCGGGGCGGAAACGAAACGCCAGTCGGGCATCATGCAGCTCAGCCTCGAGGATCCCGATCCCGTGTTTGCCGCGCGACTGCTCAATGCCATTGCCGCGGCCTATCTGGATGTCAACGCGAAACGGCGTTCGGAGGATGCCGAGCGCAGCATGGCGTTCCTTGAAGCGCAACTGCCGGCCGTGAAGGCGCGTCTGGAGCAGGCGGAGCAGGCACTGAACACGTTTCGCAACGCGCAAGGCTCGATCGATTCGCAGGGCGATGTCAGGCTGCTCATCGACCAATTGGCGCTGGTAGACAAGTCGCGGCTCGAAGCCAAGCTCGAGTATCAGGACTTGTCGGCCAAGTATGTTGCCGGACAGCCCCAGCTTGCGGCCGTCGTCAACAAGCTGAAGACGCTTGATCAGCAGTCGGCCGAACTGAAAAGCAAAGTGGCGCACTTGCCGTCGCAGCAGCAGACCTATTTGCGGTTGTCGCGAGACGTCGAAGTCAATAACCAGCTCTATGTCGGTTTGCTGAACAACACGCAGCAGTTGCAGATCGCCAAAGCCGGCACGGTCGGCAATGCGTCCATCATCGACAAGGCCGATGTGAGCGACAAGCCGATTCGGCCGAAGCGCATGCTCGTGATCGTGCTGGGTGCGGCGGTCGGGCTGATACTGGGCGTTGCCGTGGCACAAGGCTGTGCATTGTTTTTCCGGCGCGCTCGCGATCCGAAGCATCTGGAATCGATGGTCGGCGTTCCGATGCTTGGCGTTCTCCCGTCATCGCCGCAGCAGATCGCGGCCGACCTGAACGGCAGGTCGGCTTTCATGGCCGTGAGAGAGCACCCGGATACGCCGTTTGCCGAAGCGATGGCCAATCTGGCCTTGCTGTTGCGTTACAAGATGACCGCGGAGCGAGGCAATGCAAAGGCCGTTCTGATTACGTCTTCCGAGCCGGGGCAGGGCAGGTCGATGATCTCCGCCAATCTCGCCTGTCTGTTCTCGGAAAGCGGCTACAAGACCTTGCTTGTCCGGGCCGATGCTGGCCACGCGAGCAGTGAGCGATGCCTGCCGGTCAAAAGCGGGAAGGGTTGGTCGGATGTGCTGAAAGGCTCGCTCGATCTCAGGAAGGCGATCGCTCGCGTTCACGAAAATCTTGACGTGCTGCCTGCCGGACAAGAGGTCAAGCCGGTGCGGAACCTGTACGGCACCGAGAAGCTGGAGGCGCTGCTCGCCTCGCTGCGAGGCGAATACGACATGATCGTCGTGGACGCACCCTTGGCCCGTCCGGCCGTAAATGTTGCCATGTTGTCGAGGTTCGCCGACATCACGTTGATGGCGGCACGGCAAGGTTCGGCCAGCTACGCCGGCGTGGCGGACGCGATCGAGAATCTGAACAAGGTCGGAGCGGATGTGGACGGGCTGGTGTTCAACGGCTTCGAGCCTCCACCGTTTCACTTCGGTCAGTACGCGAACGTGCGTCGACCTGCGAAGGAAACCCGGACGCAGGCCGATCCTCGCCACGTCGCGTCCGATACGTTTTTGTTCAGGGCATGGGCGCGCGTCAGAAAGGAACTGCTCAGAAACGTTGCTTGATATCGAGCGACGCGGAGCGTGGCAAATGATTCATCGGACCGAGGCGGGAAGAAGACGTCCAGTCGATGGTGAAGGATGGAACGGATTTCGGGTTGCGGCACGATGAAGAAGACGACGGGAGCATTGGGCGGCAACGGCGGGTTCGTATCCGCAACCGGCGTGGTGGTATTGACGCTGTTCACGCTTGCCTTGCTGTTCAACGCAGTGATGCCGGCGCTCGGAATGAAGGAACTGAGCGCCCTGTGCACGTTGCTGCTGGCAACACTGGGGCTCGTCGGGCTGGTCAGGTCGCGTCCGGTGTTTGCCGTGTCGATGCTTTACGTGCTGGCGATCGCAATGACCGCATTCCTTGCGGGCGTGGGTCTGGAGGACGGCGGCTATCTGACGGAAACCGACGTCATCGGCGACGCGACCGGGGCCTTCAGCCGGCTTCTGTCGTTCTATCTGATTTTTGTCGTCTGCGCGCTCGTCGCGTTCGATCGATTCCTGGACGAACGCCCGAAGCGTGAAGCGATCAAGGCGCGGATCACGTTGCAACCGATCAGCATCGCGATCGGTTTCGGGCTCGCGGCCACGATCATTGCGATCGGTGTGATCGCGGGTCTCACGTCAGGGTTCTCGCTGTTTTCCGGCATCAATCGGTATGCACTGCGGAATGATTCATCGAACGGGATGATGTTCAACCTGTTCCTGAACAACCAGTCCTTCATGGGCTTTCTGCTGGGCACGATCGCCACCAGCCCAGACAAGCGCATCAGGGTGGCGGCGATCCTGACGATGGCCGTCGACCTGGCGCTCAACGTGATGCATGGCGAACAATTCATGGCCGTGCTGCACATCGGGCTGTGCTCGCTAGCTCCGTTCATTTCGATTCATGCGATGAACGGCAAGCCGGTCGTTCGCTATCTGGGCATCGGTGCGGGATTGGCGTTGTTGCTCGGCGCCGTTTCCATCGTCTATTCCTACAGGGGGCAGGGGCTCGAAGTCACCGATATGCTCTCTTCGCGCTTTCTGCTGCAGGGGCAGCCGTGGTACGTGGTCGACAACGACGCACATATGTTTGCGGCACCGAGGCTCGGCGGCACGGACGCATTCTGGCGATTCGTGAACTCTCTGGGTTCCTGGACCATGCCGACCTTTTTCGACGATTCCGAACCGAGCGGCTTGCGTGACCTGATGATGTCGTACACGGAGCCGAGCGTGCTCAGGGCCTACATGTTCGACGACGTGACCTTCACGATGGGGAACATGGCCGTGCCCGTGTATTGGTTCGGCTACGCCGGGGGCGCGCTTTTTGTCGCGATGACCGGCTTGGTGTACGGCGCGCTCGGTGCGCTGCAGATTCTGGTCGCGATGCGCGGCGGGGTCGTGATGCTGTGGCTGATGGCGAAGGTCTTTTCGTATGCCACTTTTGCCGTTCAGCAAGGTGAATACTGGATGATGTTCGGCTCGCGCACGGTCTTTTATGCGGTTCTCGCACTCGCCTGGTGGTATTGGGTCGATGCAAGGAATTCAGACCTCAGGTGAACCAGGCCCGGCTCACCTGAGGTTTTCGTCAAGCTGGTGTTTTCGCCGTTCAGCGGTGCGCGCCGCGTCAAGGTAGTCGACGCGCGCTCGGCCGTCGCGGGCATTCGCTTGTTTGTGAACATGTGCAGGGCGTCCCCGTCTGCTTCGTCGATTCCGGAAGCGGCGTTTCCGGTCTTGGATACGAGCTGCCTTGTGCCTTGAGTCTTCACTATTCCCGTCATGTCAAAAGCGAAGAATTCGGAGCGGTTTCACCATATCGACGCGATGCGTGCCGTTGCGGTGATACTTGTCATCTGGACGCACTATGCCGAACGGTTCGTCCCCCTTGCCGGCTCACAGGTTGTGCTCGACACCCTGCAACGCTCCGTGAATTTCGGAAGAATCGGTGTGGTCATCTTCTTCGCGATCAGCGGCATGCTGATTCCAACCAGTCTGCACGGCGAGACGGGCGAGGGCACGAAGCGGTTCCTCGTTCGGCGATTCCTTCGACTGTATCCTGCCTATTGGCTGGCGCTGCCCGCCGGGTATTTCGTTCATTGGTATTTGTTCGATAAAACAATGGACCTGCGCGGCATCCTGGCCAATGTGACCATGATTCCGGCTGCATTCGGGGAAAGCCTGATCCTGCCGCATGGCTGGACGCTGGAAACGGAGTTGTATTTCTACGGGGTATGCCTGATTTTGTTCTGGTGCGGGGCGCTGCACCGGATGCTGCATCTGTGTCTTGTCTCTGTCGGGCTATGCGGACTGTTCGTGTTGACGCTCGAATTGCATGTCTTCCCGGCCGATCTTCTCAGTCAGTACAAGACCATGCCGTACCATCTCGGCATCATGTTCTGGGGCGCCTGCTTTCGCCAGGCGTATGACAACCCTTCGCAGCTGCTGCAGATCAGACTGACCAGAAGCGGTGCGCTGTCTCGGCTATCCCTGACTTACCGGTCGGCGGTCGTCTTTGCGACGATACCGGTCGTCGGCATCGCGCTGGTGGGGGCCATCAACGACTGGCGACATCACAACGCGTTCCACCTTCCGATTTCGCTCGCGTACATGATCGGTATCGCGACATTCGCGATACTCGCAACCTTGCTGAAGCTTCGCATCCGTCTGCTTTCATGGATCGGCAAGATCAGTTACTCGGTCTACTTGCTGCACAGTCTTCCGCTGTTTGCGGCGTACTGGCTGTGTCAGCGTTTCCACTTCGTTGGATGGCCGCTCGGCCTTTACATGATCGTACCGCTCGTGCCCCTGATTCCATTGGCGTGGGCAGGCTACCGACTGTGTGAGGCGCCGTTCGTGAAGCTTGCGCATACGCTCACGTCGCGTCGGGGAAGTCGTGTGTTGGCGCCCGGCGATGCGACCGGTTGATTCTTGCGCCAGGTTGTTCCACGGAAATGATTCGATATGCGCAGATCGCCACCCCTGTCTCGTGTATGCGCCGGTATCGCCGGCATGATGATGGCCGGCGGGCTCGCGTGGCCGGGGTTCGCCGCGGCTGTATCCGGAGCACCCGCATCCGGTGCGATTCATGCGGGCATGCCCGACGCGTATGTGCATCCGGCCGCGGACTCGGCCGATCAGGCTGATGAGCTGCAACGCGCGCTGGACGTGCTGCAGCCTGGCCAGCGACTGGTGTTCAAGCCCGGACGGTATGTTGTCGGCCGTTCGCTGGTCGTGCGGCAGCGGCATGTCGTGCTGGCGGGTTTCGGCGCGACGCTGGCGGCGACCGCTCCGGGGAATCAGACGATCGAGATGCGGGGCGACGGGTCGACGCTCACCGGGTTTCATCTCTCGGGAACCGGCGCGACGCGCCTCGATTCGCCGGAATCGACCAAGGTCGAGGTGACGGGGCACGACGTGCAGGTGCTCGACAACGTCATCGACGGCGGCGCCAGCGCGGGCATATTCGTGTTCGGCGGGACGGATGTCGTGATCGTCGGCAACGAGGTGCTGGCGACGCTGGCGGACGGCATCCATATCACGCACGGCGCGCGCAACGTGCTCGTGCGGGGCAACGTCGTGCGCGGTACCGGCGACGACATGATCGCCGTGGTGAGCTATCAGCGCGACGGCGTGCTCAGTCGCAACGTGCTGATCGCCGACAACTCGCTCGAAGGCAACGCGTGGGGGCGGGGCATCACCGTCGTCGGCGGCGCCGACGTGACGATCGCGAACAACGTGGTGCGAAACGTGCAGGTGAGTGCGGGCATCCTCGTGGCGCAGGAGGACAGCTGGCGAACCTACGGCGCGTCCGGCGTGCTGGTCGAGAACAACGAGATTTCCGACATCCAGACCGCGGCCGGACGCACCGACCCACGCCCGCTGACGCAGCAGGCCGCTATCGACGTCAGTACCTGGTCCGGCTCGGTGGCGCGTGTGGCCGTCATCGGTAATCGTGTTTCGCGTGCGCGGTTCGACGGCATTCGCGTGTGGGGAAACGTGTCGCAGTACCGGATCGAGAACAACCGGTTGTCCGCGATCGGCGGGATGCCGGTACAGGTAGGCGGAGCAGGAGGGTGTGCGTCGGGTGGCGCGAAGGCCGTGCAGTGCAGGACGCCGGTTGTTCAGCCTGCGTCGATCGAAGCGGTCGGGGCGGACACCTCGGCGTTGCCGCCCGTGCGCGAAATGCTCAGGCGGGCCCGCTCGCCGGGGCGCGGCATCGATTGACGACACGATGCGCGCGCCGGCGTGCGCGGCCCGGGCTTACCGCACGATGCTTCCTTCCACGGCCGGTACGTGCGGTTCCTGAGTCGCGAGCGGTATTGCGCGATGTTCCGGCAGCGTGTCGACGACGGGACGTCCGTACTGGTCGTCGAAGCGCACGATATCGTCTTCGCCGAGGTAGTTGCCCGATTGCACCTCGATGATCTCGAGCGGAATCCGGCCGGGATTCTCGAGGCGATGGACTTCACCGACGGCGATATACGTCGACTCGTTCTCGCTGAGCAGGAATGTTTCGTTGCCGCGTGTCACCTTCGCGGTACCGCAGACGACGATCCAGTGCTCGGCGCGGTGATAGTGCATCTGCAGCGACAGCCGCTTGCCGGGTTCGACGACGATCCGTTTCACCTGGAACCGTTCGCCGAGATCGATCGAATCGTAATGCCCCCACGGACGCTGCACCTTGCGGTGCTCGCTCGCCTGTGGCCGCCGGTCGCTCTTCAGGCGCGCGACGATGTTCTTCACGCGCTGCACGTCGTGCTTGTTCGCGACGAGCACCGCGTCGGGCGTTTCGATCACGACGACATCCTTCATCCCGATGCACGCGACGAGACGGCCTTCCGACCGCACGAGGCTGTCCTGCGTGTCCTCGAACACGGTCGGGCCGCGCGCGACGTTGCCGTGATCGTCCTTCGGCATGATTTCCCAGATCGCATCCCACGTGCCGACGTCCGACCAGCCGGCCGAGAGCGGTACCACGATCCCTTCGATGCCGAGTTCGCTGCTTTCGGCGAGGCGTTCCATGACGGCATAGTCGATCGAGTCGGACGGGCAGGCGTTGAAGGCCGCCGCGTCGATCCGGAAGAACGGATCCTCGGCGACGCCTGCCCGCCATGCCGCCTCGCAGGCCGTGTGGATCTCGGGAGCGAGCGCTTGAATCGCCTTGAGCCAGACCGATGCGCGCATGACGAAAATTCCACTGTTCCACCAGTAGTCGCCAGACTGCAGATAGCGTTCGGCGAGCGCTGCGTCGGGTTTTTCGACGAAGCGCCCGATCGAATAGCCGCCTTGTCCGCCGTGGTGGCTCGTCCGCGGCTCGCCGACCCGGATATAGCCGTAGCCCGTTTCCGCGCGGCGCGGCAGCACGCCGAGCGTGACGATCGCGCCTTCCTGCGCGTAACGTGCTGCGCGTGCAATCGCATCCTGAAACGCGCCGGCGTCCGTGATCACGTGATCGGCCGGCATGACCGCAAGCACGGGATCATCCTCGAGCACGCTGGCGTCGAGCGCGGCGAGCGTGAGTGCCGGTGCCGTGTTGCGCGCAGCCGGCTCGAGCAGGATGCGCGCAGGCGCCGCCCGGTCGACGACTTGCGCGGCGCTCATGACGCGATGCTGTTCGCTGCACACCAGCAACAGCGTGTCGCCCAGCACCGCGTTCGAGATGCCGTTCAGGCGGCGCGCCGTCGCGGACAGCGGCGACTCGTTCGACGTCAGCTCGATCAGTTGTTTCGGGAACTGTTCGCGTGACAGCGGCCAGAGGCGCGTGCCGGAGCCGCCGGCGAGGATCACCGGCAGAATGCGCGGAAGGTCGGGCTCGGGAACCGGGCGTAGGGTGCGGGTCATCGGTTGGCTCCGGTATCGGCGGGTAGCCGGTTGTGAACACGTTCGCCGGTGCGCGCGTCTTCGTTTCGGGGACGGGCCGTCGAGATGGCCCGGGACAGCAGCTGGCGCAATGCGCCGGCGGCGCGGTCGGTCGGCCGGATCATGCCGACGAACGGCGCGCCCTGTTCGAGATACGGTCCGTATGCCTTGCGGAATCCGAATCGCTTGTAGAAATCCTGGCGCGGCGCGGGGACGTGCATGCGCAGCGCGGCGTCCGGCCACGCGGCGAGCGCGGCCGTCAGTGCACGTTCGATCAGGTGTTCGAGCGTGTCGCCGTCGCGGCACGCTTCGCTCGTCAATACCTTGTCGATCACCACGTCCGGGTCGATGTCGTCGCCCGGCAGGATTCGCGCGTAGGCGGCGACCTCCGCTGCGGCGCCGATGCGCACGGTTGCATAGACGTGTATGGCGCCTGCGTCCTTGCCGTCGATGTCGAGATGGGTATGCGCATCCTCGACGACCAGCACGGTGTTGCGTGCACGCAGAATTGCATAGAGATCGACGGCGCTCAGATGTTCGAATTCACAACAATGCCATTCCATGATGCGGTCCTCGCATGAAGCCTTCAGCACGCCGTACCGCACGAACGCGTTCGTCCGGTGCGGTGCGACGATGATCATGATGCGGATGACGTGCGTGCCGGTCTGTTCGAAAGCGCACTCAGGTTCCGGTTTGCCGGCCCGCGCGGTATGCCGGTTCCGGCGTGCGACGAAAGCACAATGTGCGGTAGCACACATCGGCCATGCGGGTGCTTTCCGATAATTGGCGCGTCATGGCGGCCGCTTCGCGCGGGCCGCCCATATCGAACGTCAATGATCAACCGGGAGCAGTACTTGAAGATTGCGATCGTTCACGACTGGCTGGTCGTGCCTGGCGGCGCCGAACGCGTGCTGGCGCACATGATCGACTGCTTTCCGCAGGCCGATGTCTACAGTCTCGTCGATTTTCTCGAGGATCGTGACTGCCTGCGCGGCCGCGCGGTGCGCACGTCCTTCATCCAGAAGCTGCCGTTCGCGCGCACGCGCTACCGCAGCTACCTGCCGTTGTTCCCGCTTGCCATCGAACAGTTCGACCTGTCGGAATACGACGTCGTGCTGTCGAGCTCGTATGCGGTCGCAAAGGGCGTGCTGACCGGCCCGGACCAATTCCACGCCAGCTACGTGCATTCGCCGGTGCGCTATGCGTGGGATCTGCAGCACCAGTACCTGAACGAGGCCGGGCTCGCGCGCGGGCCGAAATCGGCGATCGCGCGGGCACTGCTGCATTACATCCGCAACTGGGATGCGCGGTCGGCGAACGGCGTCGATCGCGTGGCCGCGAATTCGAACTTCATTGCACGCCGCATCCGCAAGGCCTACCGGCGCGATGCGACGGTGATCTATCCGCCGGTCGACGTCGACCACCTGTCGATGCGGCCGGACAAGGAAGGGTTCTACCTGACTGCGTCGCGGCTCGTGCCGTACAAGCGGATCGACCTGATCGTCGACGCGTTCTCGCGTACGCCGGAGCGCCGCCTCGTCGTGATCGGGGACGGGCCGGAAATGGCGAAGATCCGCGCGCTGGCCGGGCCGAACGTCACGCTGCTCGGCTACCAGCCGTTCGACGTGCTGCACGACCACCTGCAGCGGGCGCGCGCGTTCGTGTTCGCGGCGGAAGAGGATTTCGGCATTTCGCCGGTCGAGGCGCAGGCGTGCGGTACGCCCGTGATCGCGTACGGGAAGGGCGGCGTGCGCGAATCGGTGCGCGCGTGGCCGGGCACCGGCGCAACGGGCCTGTTCTACCGCGCGCAAACGGTCGACGCGCTGGTCGACGCGCTTGCGCGCTTCGAAGCGTTGCCGCGCGGGTCGATCGATCCGCAGGCGTGTCGCGCGAATGCCGAGTTCTTCGGCTCGGCGCGCTTTCGGGACGAGCTCACGCGCTTCGTGATGGATGGCTATGCTGCGTTGCGGGAAGAGATAGCCGGTTCGGCGGGTTTCACGTCGGGTGACGACGCTTCGGCCGAAGACGGCATGCGCGACCGGCAAGCCCGGCATGGCCAGACGGCGCTGTGAACGTGACCGGCGACCCCGCTGGTTGATTACGACGTGTAACGGCCGGGCGGGCGATACGCCGTTTCCGGACGATGCGGCCGGCAGGCGGCGCGAGCGATTATGCGGCACGTGGCGTGCGGTGCCGGCCTTTTTCACGAATTTCGGTGAGAATCGCGGGCAATCATCGGTGTCTGTTTCGCGGAAAAGTAGTATTTGCCACTGATTGACGCGAATGGTCATAGATAATCAAATCTTGGTAATCAAAGGCGCGTCGCACCCGGCACCCGGCGGCGTAACCAGTTGATTCAGGATTATCTTTTGGTAACAAGGCTTCCGGAAACGGAGTGTAAATTCACGAATGGATGAAGTTCGGCGGCGGATCCGGGAACGGGCCGGCCGCCATCCGGTTCAGCATCGGGCGCGACTGTCGTGTACGACGCGACGCACATGCGGACGGCATTTCCGTTTGCCGACGTGCCCCGCCTGACGGCGGGTCGTTTCAAAGCCGGAATGTCGCAGCTCCCGCAGCCGCGCATTCCGTTCGAGTTCGATGACAACGAGGCCGGATGACATCCGGCTCGACCTCCGGGGGTTCTCGCCGTGTGCAGTTTCGATCTTCGCCAAGGCTGCGGAAACGCGGCACGGACAGGCGGCCATGCGCCGCCGGCCGCAGCGCACGCGAACGGTTCGCGGAGTGGAGAAAGAAGTGATGGTTCGTTATGAATATGCCAATAACGCGCGATAAGAGCGCCGGCGCGGGGAGCGGTAACGGGCCGCGTCCGCTGATCTACTGGACGCAATCGCCGTCCGTGATGCTGCGAAAGGAACTGTCGCGCCGCGACTGGAAAGTGTCGATCGTCGCGCAAGCGAGCGAGTTGCGCGACACGTCCGGTGAAATTACCTGCGGCATCCTCGATCTGAGCGGCGGCCATGCCGATGCGATCGGCAGCATCGCGTCGACCTGCGCGTCGATGCGCGACGTCGTCTGGGTCGCGCTCGTGGACGTCGGCCAGACCGCGTCGCCGAACGTGCGTGCGCTGTTGCGCGACTACTGCTTCGACTACGTCACGCTGCCGGCGTCGCACCAGCGGATCGCCGATACGGTCGGCCATGCGTACGGGATGGAGTGCCTGTTCGCGCGCGATCGCGAACAGCTCGAATCGGAGGAGAAAGGCATCGTCGGCACCTGCAGCGCGATGCTGCGGCTGTTCGATACGGTGCGGCGTTTCGCGCGCACCGACGCACCGGTATTCGTGTTCGGCGAAACGGGAACGGGCAAGGAACTGACGGCCGTCGCGATCCATCGTCATTCGGAGCGGCGCAACGGCCCGTTCGTGGCGGTCAACTGCGGCGCGATTCCGCCGCATCTGCTTCAATCCGAACTGTTCGGCTATGAGCGCGGCGCGTTTACCGGCGCGAACGCGCGCAAGATCGGCTATGTCGAGGCCGCGAACGGCGGCACGCTGCTGCTCGACGAGATCGGCGACCTGCCGCACGAGAGCCAGGCGAGCCTGCTGCGGTTTCTGCAGGAACGTGCGATTCATCGTCTCGGCGGCAGCGATCCGGTGCCGGTCGATGTCAGGATCGTGTCGGCGACGCACGTCGATCTGCGCGATGCGATGGAGGAAGGGCGCTTTCGCGCCGACCTGTTCCACCGCCTGTGCGTGATGCGGATCGACCAGCCGCCGCTGCGCGCGCGCGGCAAGGACATCGAACTGCTCGCGCACCACATGCTGGAGCGCTTCCGCGGCGACGCGCGCCATCGCGTGCGCGGGTTCTCGACGGATGCGATCACGGCGCTCTACAAGCACGACTGGCCGGGCAACGTCCGCGAACTGATCAATCGCGTGCGCCGCGCGGTCGTGATGACGGAGGGGCGGCTGATCACCGCGCAGGATCTCGAGCTCGAATACTGTCTCGACGCGGCGTCGCCGTCGGTGGCCGACATCCGCAAGTCGATCGAGCGGGAGGCGATCGAAACCGCGTTGCTGCGCACGCGTGGCCGCGTCGCGGCGTCGGCACGCGAACTCGGCGTGTCGCGTGCAACGCTGTATCGCTGGATGGAAGCGTACGGTATCGAGCGGCCGCGCGGTACGGGTTCGTCCGACTGATTTCCGGCGGCAGCATGACGCTCGCGGAGGCCGCGAGCGCCGCCTCATCCGGCCTGCGTGGCGCGCACCGCACGCACGGCGTTCACCGCACGGATCTCCACCATGGGCGGCACGGTGCCGTCGCCGGCCGGATGCTTCCCGCCGGTTTCCAGCGGCATGAGCGCGATACGCGCCGGGATGCCGGGCGCGAGATGGAACCAGTCGTCGCTCGGCATGAAACCCGGTGCGTCGATCTGCACGTGACGTGCGACGTGCCGCGTGTCGATGTCGACGTGCCAGGTATCGCCGGCGCGCGACACGCACGCCTCGATCCCGGGTTCGCGGCGTGCCAGCACGGCCGGATGCGTGCGGGACGGGAAATGGAATGCCTGCGACAGCAGCGTGCCGTCGTCGGCGCGCAGCGTCGCGACGACCGTATCGTGTTCGCAGGGCCCGAAACGGTACGCGTAGGTCCAGTCGAAGAATCGGCCGAGCAACTCGGCCGAACCAAGCCGTACCGTGTCGTGCGCGGCGATCCGCACCGGGCAGCCGGCCCGCGCGACCGGCGTGCGGCCGTCGCGCAGCGCGACCAGTTCGAGCGCCGCCGACAGCGGCGCCGGGCGCTCGTTGACCACATGCACGTCGAGCCCGTTCAGGCCTTCGTCGACGAGCAG
Organism: Burkholderia pulmonis; assembly: GCF_984667975.1. NCBI lineage: Bacteria > Pseudomonadati > Pseudomonadota > Betaproteobacteria > Burkholderiales > Burkholderiaceae > Burkholderia > Burkholderia pulmonis. The sequence goes on along the minus strand of NZ_OZ480187.1, from coordinate 1,882,565 downwards.
TACCTGGATTGGCTGCAACACCTGGCGCAGCGCGTACCACGCCGATTTCGGCCGGTGCGCGGCGTCGATCACGCCCCATCCGGCGCCGGACATCACGTCCAGGAACTGCCATACGAGCGCACCGGCGCAACGCGAGCCGGCGCGTCGCCATTCGGAAAACGTCTCTCGCATCAGGTCGGCGATCACCGCGCGCGACAGCTCGATGTAGCGGGCCGGATCCTCGCGTCGCAGCCGGTCGGGCACGACTTCGTACAGCGTCTGCAGATAGTGATCGCGGATATCGTCGAAATCCCACGACGTGCCGGGGTCGCGCGGCACGGCTGCCTTCCAGCGCGGCTCGTGCACGCCGGGCCAGCCAAGTTCGGCAAGCGTCGCATCGCCCGGCACGTTCGCGAATGCGAGGCATTCGCTCGCGAAGCACACGTCCGCGCGGCGCGCGTCGTCGAGCGGGCGCAGGTAGGCGCCGACACCGTAGTAGTGCGACACGCGCTCGCGCGGCGTGAACGGCAGCACGCCGCCGTCGGGCGAATCGGGCACGTACGGGACATCGGGGCGGTACGCGGCGGCGTGGCCGGCCAGCCGGTCGGCGGTCAGTTCGACGAAGCGCTGCTTCGGGCCAAGCCCCGACATTGCCGCCTGTTGCGCGATCTCGCTGCCGCCGCACAGCACCGCAAGCGACGGCGACGCGCGATGACGCGCGAGGAACTGACTCGCTTCGCGATCGACGTTGTCCGCGAACGCAGGGTCGTCGAGCGGGTAATCGAAGTTCGCGAACATGAAGTCCTGCCAGACCAGCAGCCCGAGCCGGTCGCACCACGCGTGGAATGCGTCGGCTTCATAGGTCATCGTGCCGCCGACGCGGAGCATGTTGAAGCCGGCGTCGCGCGCGAGCCCGAGCAGGCGCCCGTAGGTCGCGTCGTCGGCGTGCAATGCAAGCGGAGAGGCGCTGCTCCAGCATGCGCCGCGCGCGAACACGGGCACGCCGTTGATGCGCAGCCCGAAGCGCTTGCCGTCGGCGCCGGTATCGACCTCGATCGTCCGGAAACCCGTCGAGCCGAGCGGCCGCCGCGTGTCGCCGAGATGCAGCGCAACCTCGTAGAGCGCCGGATCGCCGTGCGTGTGGGGCCACCAGCGACGCACGCTGGGTACCGCGACGCTTGCGCGCAGCCGGTCGGTGCCGACACGTTCGAGCGTCGCGTGATGTTCGCCGCACGACAGTCGCGCCGCGAGCGTGTCGGGCAGCGGCGCGGCGAACGTCAGTTCCGCGTCCAGCCAGCCCGTGTCGCCTTCGACCCGTGCCTGCAGGTTGCAATCGGCCAGGATGGGCCCGTCGGCCGGATCGTGCACGTCGACGGGGCGCCACGGGCCGGCCGGCACATACGGCGGGAACCAGCCGGGCATGTGTCCGAACAGCGACGTGCGGACCGTGCGCAGCGCGGCCGGCTCGGCGAGCCGCGTGCGCCAGCGCGCCCGGCGCGGCGCGCGCGTCTCGCGCAGATGGGGGGCGAGCGCGCGGAAACAGAGGGTCAGCCGGTGCGTGCCGTCGAGCATCACGGGCACGTCGTGCGCGACGAACATGCTGTCCGAGCGCAGGATCGGCGTGTCGTCGAGCCAGGCCTGCGTCAGTGTCGCGAGGCCGTGAAAGCGCAGGATGCGCGGCCCGTGGCCGCGCAACTCGATCCGGTACCAGTGGTCCCGTTCGTCGAGCGACGCCGCTTCGTCAGGCCGGCCGGCCAGCACGAGCGCCTGTGCGACCGTGCCGGGCACCGGCGCCGCGATCCAGCCGGCGTCGTCGGTGGGGAGGTCGTGCGGTTCCCGCACCGCGCCCGCGGCCGTCGCCAGCATCGACCACGCGGGCAGCGTGTGCGCGTGCGTCACCGCATGGCCGGCACGGGCGCCGCATCGTAATGGACGGGCGTCGCGTGCCGCAGCGGCGAGCCGATCTGTCGCGCGCAGGCGATGAGGTCGACATAGGCAGTCCCGATCGCTTCGAGCGTCGAGTCGCCGCGTTCTTCCTTGCCGCGCGCGCAGGCACGGGCGAGCCGGAATTCCAGCACCATTGCCTCGGATGCGATGCGGTCGCACGCGGCGCGGATCTCGGCGAACGGCCCGACGCAGCCGCTGGCCTGCAGCCAGCGCGCATAGTGGCCGAACAGTTCGAAGTTCGCGCCGAGCTGCCGCACCGAGTTGAACGAGTACGCATGGAAGTGCTCGAGCGGCGAGCCGGCGAGGGTCCGTGCGTCGGTCTGCAACTGCCGGCGGAACGCCGCGATCGGATCGACGACGGGCAGGCGCCGCAGATGGCGCTGCAGGGCGGCGAGCGACGCTTCGCAGAGCGCGCGCTCGTCGAGCGGTGCAAAGCGCCGCTTCGCGCATTCGACGTACGGCGGCAACGTCATCGGCGAACTGCCGCCGACGAGCCCGTTGTAGTCGAAATCCTCGGCGACGTAATAGCCGCTGTTGTGGAAATAGCCGATCTGGTGCTTCGCACGATCGATCGCGTCGATGCCGATCGTCGTCTTCGTGTGTTGCGTGCGGTAGCTGCTGCCGCGCGTGTCGGGCAGGAACCACGCGTCCACCTCGACGATCATCAGGTGACCGCGCGCGACCTGCGTCTCGATGTGCTGGTCGAGCGGTTCGTAGATCGAGTGTTCCTGCACGACGATCCCGTAGAGCCGCTCCAGCTCGTCGTGCGGAAACTTGAAGAACGTGAACTGGTCGCCCTCGAAGTCGAGCGCGATCGTAAACGGCAGTGCCGCATACGGGTTGAAGCCCCACCACCGGAGCACCTCGAGCCACATGTCGACGTAGCAGTTGGTCTGCTTCCAGACCATCTCCTGGCTATGCAGCGGGTGCGGCCGGTAGTGGCGCGCGCGGTGGCGCACATCGTCGAACGACGCGTCTTCGCCGTCGCGGGAAACGAATCTCATCGCGTGCCCCACAGCACGTCGCGCACTTCTTGCGGCCACGCGTCGAGATCGAAGCCGTGGTGACGGAACAGCGCGAGCGTGAGCCGTTCGAGGCCGAAGCCGACGCAGCCCGTGTGCGCGACGTCGCCCGTTTCGGTGCGAATGTCCCACAGCAGCCCGAAATGGTCCATGTGGTAGTTGAAGCTCAGGCACGCGGTCTGGCGACCGTCGTGCTCGATCGGGATCAGCAGTTCGAACTTCAGGTTCTGCTCGCGCTGGCTGTTCGCGACGATCTTGCCGCCGCGGCCGAAGAACGGATCGTTCGCGAGATCGATCGCGTTCGGCAGTTGCAGTGCGTCGATCATCCGCGTGCCGCGTTCGATCCACGTCTCGCGGAACGCGACGATCTGTTCGGGCGTGCCGATCCGCACGTACTCGCGCATCCGGAACAGCTGCATGCGGGTCGGGTCGAGCGACGGCTCGTGACGGAAGCAGTACGAGAACACGTCGACGATCCGGCCGTCGGCGGGCAGTGCGCCCGCGCGCGCGACGACCGGGTAGACGGGGTAGCACGCGGCCGGCGTCATCACGACGTAGGTCGGTTTCTGGCTTTCCGTCCAGTCGTCGCCGCGATCGAGGCACTGCAGCACGCGCTGGTGCTGGTGTTCGTCGCCGCAGAACGCATGCACGCTGCCCGCGAGCTGCGGGAAGCTCTTCATGTATTCGCTGCGCTCGAATTCGGGGCGGCTCATCGCGGGCGGGAACCGCAGCACTTCGGCCTGCTGGTCGGCGCCGAGGCGCGTGACGAATGCGTCGAGCGCCTCGACGACGCGCTCGAATCGTTCGCTGCGGCCGAACAGGCCCTGGATGCCGGTCGAGATCAGCAGGCCGGCGTCGATCAGTTCGTCGCGCAGCGGGTTGACGCCCGCGCGGTCGAGCGGTGCGTCGGCGGGAACGGAAGGGGCGGAGGGCACGGCGAGGCGATCGTTCACGTATGTTTCTCCAGCGTCGCGGGACGCAGCGCGAGCAGCAGGCTCGCAGTGTTGGCGGCAATGCGGTCGTTGCTGATCATCAGCGGCGCCGCGTGCAGGTCGCGAATGTGGCGGCCGATGCTGAACGGCGTGCCTTGCTTGTAGCCGGCCATCCCGCAGATCATCATCGCCTGGTGCGCGACTTCCAGCGCGGTCGACGACACGTAGGTCTTCAGCGTGTTGATCTCGGCGGCCCAGGCCATGCCGGCCGACCACGAGCGGGCGGACGCGTTCGCATGGAGGCGCAGCACGTTGTCGACGCGGGCCTGCATCGCCTGCATCAGCGCGAGCGATTCGGAGATGCGCCGTGCCGCGGGCGACGGCGCCCCGTCGGTCTGGCGCGCCTGCGCGCGGAAGAACTGGTGTGCGCGATGGAATGCGTCGCCGGCCACGCCGATCCAGACTGCGGCCCACAGGATGTGCGAGACCGGCACCATCGTTTCCTCGGCGATCTTCGCGAACGGTACCGGCAGGCATTGCACGGCGGCGCCCTGTGCGTCGAGCACGAAGCCGTTGCTGCACGTGCCGCGCATCCCGAGCGTGTCCCATTCGCCGCGGCGCGTGAGCGTATAGCCGTCGCGCAGCAGCGTGACGAGTACCTGCTCGGAAGCCGGGGCGTCCGGATCGCGTCGCGCGGTCGCGAGGATGCCGTCCGCGTAGTCGCCGTACGAGATCGTCGGCGCGGACTTGTGCAACCGGAACCCGCCGCCGTCGATTTCGAGCGCACACTGGCTCGCGCGCAGGTTGCCGCCGACGCCGTCCTCCGACGTGGCCGACGCGAGCAGCCACTGGTGGCGCACGAGCTGCTGCAGGAACAGCTTGTGCCAGCCCTGGTCGGCGGCGTGATCGACGATGCAGGCGACCTGGATCTGGTGCATCGCGAACACCATCGCCGACGATGCGCACGCCTGGCCGAGGATCGAGCAGGCCGACGCAATGTCTTCCAGCGATGCGCCCGCACCGCCGAGATGGGTCGGGACCATCGCGCCGAGCAGCCGGCGTGCGCGCATCGCCTCGATCGCCTCGACGGGGCAGCGCGCGTCGCGATCGACCGCATCCGCATGCTGGGCGGCGATCTGCGCGACGGCATGCGCGGCCTCGTCGAGCCGATGCGAGTCGCTGTCGGCCGCGAGTTCGGGAAGCAGCGCGCTCATGCGGAATGCTCGGCGCGTTGCAGCGTGGCGATGGTGTCCGCGAGTGCGTCGATGCTGCGGAACAGGTTGCGGTTCAGCATCTCGTCGGGAATCTCGATGTTGAACTGCTTCTCGATCGCGAGCATCAGCTGGATCGTGTCGAGCGAGGAGAGGCCCGCTTCGTAAAGGTCGTCCCCGTCACCGATCGAATCGATCGCGGCTTCGAGGTGGGCGACGTGCTTCAGGATGGTTCTGATTTCGTTTTTCACGTGCTGCTCCGGCGTGCGTGGTGTCGTCCGCTCGGGCAAACGCGCGATGTGCGCTGACGTCCCCCCGGCAGTCCGGCATCAGTAGACCATTGGCAGACACGGCGTTCTGTTCGCCACCCTACAATCAGCTGACCCGGAAGGAGAATGGCGCCGAAGCGCCGTCCCGTTCCGGCACGCCGGTCAGGCGCGCGACGCGGCCGGCACGCCCGAATCGGCCGACAGGATGCGCTTCATCTCGTCGCGCACGATCGCGCGGCAGCCGCACGACATCCTTTCGAGGCCGTCGAGATCCGCCAGCTCGATCGAGCTCCGGTATTGCCGGATCAGGCCGAGCTTCTGGATTTCGCCGGCGGCATCCGTCACCGTTTCCCGCCGCACGCCGAGCATCTGCGCCAGCATGCTGTGCGTCACCTGGATCTCGATGCTGCGCGTACGGTCGAACGCGAGCAGGAACCATCTGCATAACTGATGTTTGAGCACGTGATGGCGGCTGCAGAACGTGATCTGCGACACCTGCGCCATCAGCAGCCGCACGCAGACGAACACGAGATGCCGGATCACCGGCGACGCATCGAACGCGGCCGCGAATACGCGCCGGTCGAGCCGGTAGACGAAGCCGTCGCGGCACGCGACCGCACGGCAGGGCATCCGGCCGCTGCCGCCGATCACGTCGTCGCAGACCACGCTTTCGCTGCCGATCTCCGCGACTTCCAGCGTCATGCCGCCGGACGACACGTACTGCAGCGAAATCGCGGTCGTGACGGGCAGGTACACCGCGGCGAGCATTTCGCCGGGTTCGCAGAGCACTTGCCCCGATTTCAGGTGAACGAGCTGAAGGTGGGGCGTCATCGTGGCGAGCTCGTCGCGGTCGATGGCCGCGAGAAACCGGTTGGCTTCGAAGCTGTGGGAAAGCTCGATCATGCCGCTCGTGTAAGCGACGGCGTCGGGGGCCTGCTGAGTCACGGCTCATCCTCGTAGGGTGGCGGTCGCGCGTCGTCGCGGCGATATCCCGGAGCCGGGAATTTCGCACGATCGTGCGGACTTGTGTTCATCGAAAACAGAATGACGAAACTGGAAAAAGGCTAGCACGCAATTGAGTTCGAACAATTGCTCATTACGTCATTTCACAAAGTTTGACGATTTTGATTGGGCGCAAACGTTATGCGGATTTAATGATTCATTTTCCATGGAATTAATCATCTGGAAATGGAGCGTTGCGCCTGCCCGGCATTCGGCGTCAACCGGGAATGAATCGCGCAATGCGGCGCATCTTGCTTAGAACGTGTCCGTGGACATTGAACATTATTTGACAAATAAATGGGGTTCGTCATATTTCCTATTCTAATCATGGGCTTGTGGGCGATATGTGCGGCAGATGACAGAGCCCGGAATGAGGGTGTCGATTCAAGCGTGAGACAGTTTCAAACGAGCGTGTGAAGCGCGGCAGTGCTCCGAAATGCCGCTTCATACATCACGGAAACAATTGAAAATCGCCTGTAAGTAATTGACCGATAAGCGTTGCGGGTGCGAGAGGGTAGTCGCGCCGTGATGCACGGGAAATGGTCAGTCGAATCGCGTGCTGTGTCCGCTGCATGGAAGAGTGTCCGGAAATGAGACGCTTTTTCGGGCTTGAAGCCGGTTATTCGGGCGATCTAAATCGAACGTTATTCATATATTAAGGATGGGCGGGTATTGGCACGTAAATCGCTTATTCGGGCGGGCGTGCCGAAACGGGACGGTCGAATCGATCCGGCGATGACTAGCCGATGGTCAGTCGGATTCAGGGTTGTGGCCGCAACCGCTGTCAACGTCCGGGCACGCATCGAGATAACGAGTTCCGCGCATGAAGCTGCAGGCGGCGCGGACAATAAAAGGGATACAGACATGCTTCATCTTCACTCGAGCTACTCGGCGAACGCCATCCTTGCTGCCCTCCCGGAGGACAGCATCCGCACCATCGCACCGCATCTCGAACTGGTCAGGATCAAGGCCGGGATGCTCGACAGGGTCGGCGAACCGATGCGTCATCTGCATTTCCCGACGACGGCGATGATGTCGGTGCAGCACCTGATGGAGGACGGCGCGATGGTCGAGGTGGCGGTGGTCGGCCGCGAAGGCGTCGTCGGGCTGGGGACGCTGGTTGGCGGCGTCGCCGCGTCGAGCCGGGTCGAGGTGCGTATCGGCGGGATGGCCTATCGCGTGCCGAGTTGCGTGATGCGCGCCGAATTCGAACGGTCGCCGCAGACGTATCGGCTGCTGCTCAACTACTGCCAGGCAACGATGGCGCAGATTTCGCGCAGCGCGCTGTGCAACCGGCACCACTCGGTCAGCGAACAGTTGAGCCGCTGGCTGTTGCTCGCGCACGACCGCATCGACGGCGACGAGCTGGCCGTCACGCAGCAGACCATCGCGAACATGCTCGGCGTGCGCCGCGAGGGCGTGACGGAGGCGGCCGGGAACCTGCAGGAAGCCGGGCTGATCCGGCAACGCCGCGGTCGCATCACGGTGCTCGACCGCGACGGCCTCGAACATCACGCGTGCGAATGCTACGACCTGATTCGCGCCGACTATCGCCGGTTGCTCGGCACGCGCGGGAATGCGAGGCTGGCGCCGGTGCGCCCGCGCATGCAGGAGGAGCGTTGCGGATTCCCGGCACATGGTGCGTGACGATGCAGGCGATGTCCGGTGGAACGAATGCGATGCGGCGTGCCGCGATCGCAGCGGCCGACGTCGTGCTCGTGCTGGCCGGGGCGCTCGCCGCGCAGGTGGCGTCGGGCCTGGCGTGGCGCGAACTGTCCGATGCGCAGCGCGGCGCGATCGCGCTGCTGTGCGTGCTGACGGTGGCGCTGCTGCCGCGCTACCTGCGCACTGTGCGCGGCGGCTTGGCGGCGCAGGGCGGCGCGCATGTGCTGACGCAGACGGCGGTGGCGGTCGTTTGCGCGAGCGTGCTGACGGTGGCCGGCACGATGTGGATCATGAATCGCGGCGGCACGGTCACGACCCGCTGGATCGTGCACACCGTGCTGGCCGGCGACGCGGCGCTGCTGCTCGGCCGCGCGGCGTTGCTGGCGCTCGCGCTGACGCGTGACGACCCGCGCATGCGGCAGCGCCGCGTTGCCGTCGTCGGTGCAACGGCGTACGGGCGCGTCGCGATCGAGCGGATGCAGCGCGCGCCGAATGGCCCGTTCGTGGCCGCCTGCGTATTCGACGACGATGCGCAAGCCGCCGCGGGCGGTATCGGTGGCGTGCCGGTGATCGACGACTGGGACGCGTTGCGCGACCTGATTCGCGGCGGCGGGATCGACGAGGTGTGGCTCACGCTGCCGATGTCGCACGAGTGGCGGATCCAGCGCATCGTGCGCGAGCTGCGCGACGAGTTCGTCGAGCTGCGGCTGTTGCCCGACGTGCGGCAGATGGCGGTCGTCGATCGCTCCGCGACCGACGTGCTCGGCATGCCGGCGATCAATCTCGCGACCACGCCGCGCTCCGCGCCGGAGCTATGGGCGAAGTTTGCGTTCGACCGGCTGTTCGCGTTCGGCGTGCTGATTCCGTTGCTGCCGCTGCTGTCGATGCTGGCGATCGCGGTCAAGCTGTCGTCGCCGGGGCCGGTGCTGTTCAGGCAGCGCCGCAAGGGTGTCGATGGCCGCGAGTTCAACATCTTCAAGTTCAGGACGATGCGCGTGCATCGCGCACAGCCGGGCATCGTGCGGCAGGCCTCGCGCAACGATTCGCGCATCACGCGCGTCGGCGCATTCCTGCGGCGCACGTCGCTCGACGAGCTGCCGCAGTTCTTCAACGTGCTGTTCGGGCAGATGTCGGTGGTCGGCCCGCGTCCGCACGCGATCGAACACGACGACTTCTATCGGCAACTGATCGACTTCTACATGTACCGCTACCGCGTGCGTCCCGGCATCACCGGATGGGCACAGGTGAACGGCTATCGCGGCGAGACGCGCAAGGTCGAGGCGATGGAGGCGCGCGTGAAGTTCGATCTGTTCTACATGCAGAACTGGAGCTTCTGGTTCGACATGAAGATCATCCTGCTGACGGTCGTGCGCGGTTTCTTCGGCCGCAACGCCTTCTGAGGATGACGAAGCGTACGGAAAGCCGTGTGTTGTGCGGTCGAACGTACCGACCGGATCGACGGCGACGGACACACTGACGGCACAGCAGCACTTCGCGCAGCGGGGTGTCCGGCGGCGCTTCATCGCGCCGCAGCCATCGGAACAGTCACGATCATGTCAACGTCGATTCGGGAGCGAGGCGCACCGGTATTGCAGGACGCGCGCGCGGAACGGAGCGTCGGCCCGGCCGCTTGCACCGCGCGGTTGCCCAGCCTCGCAATCAACGGGAAATTCACGGCACAGCGCATGACCGGCGTTCAGCGCGCGGCATACGAACTGACCGCCGAACTCGCACGCATCGCGAGCGCTGGCGACGAACCGTCGCTCGTCGTGCCGTCCGATTACGATCCGGCGGCCATGCCGGCCGGCGCACGATCGCAGCCCGCCGGGCGCTGGCGCGGCGCGCTGTGGGAACAGTGGACGCTGCCACGTGCGACGCGCGGCCGAACCCTGCTGAGCTTGTGCAACATCGGCCCGCTGGCGAAGCGCGATCAGCTGCTGATGATTCACGATGCGGCGATTTTCGATCTGCCGGCCGGCTATTCGCTCGCGTTCCGTCTGTGGTACCGCTTGGCGTTCTCGATCCTGAAGCGGCGTGCGCGCCATATCGTGACGGTGTCGCATTTTTCGCGGGCACGGCTGGCCGCGCGGCTGGGGGTGCCGCCCGCACGCCTGTCCGTCGTGCCGGGCGCAGTGGATCATATCGACCGGATCGATGCCGATCCCGGTGTGCTGTCGCGCCTGAATCTCGAGACGGACGGCTACGTGCTGTTCGTCGGGTCGCTGGCGCCCGGCAAGAATCTCGTGCGTGCACTGGCCGCGATTGCATTGATGCGGGCCTCTCACCCGAAGGTGCGTTTCGTGATTGCGGGCGGTGCCAATGCGAAGATATTCGGTGTACGGGAGGCCGGTCTGAAAGAGGACGATCCGTGCGTCACATGGGCCGGCTACGTGACCGACGGCGAACTGAAAGCGCTGTACGAGCACGCGGGATGCTTCGTTTTTCCATCGTTGTACGAAGGATTCGGATTGCCGCCCCTCGAGGCGATGCGGTGCGGTTGCCCTGTCATCGTGTCGCACGAAGGTTCCCTTCCGGAAGTCTGCAGCGGAGCGGCGCTGTTCTGCGACGCCTATTCGCCGCCGGATATTGCCGCCGCAATCGCTCGTGTGATGGACGATCCCGAACTGCGTGCGCGACTGCGCACGATGGGCCGCGAGCATGCGCGGCATTACAGTTGGCAGCGCTCGGCGCGCGTGTTGCTCGACATCCTCCGTGCAGATGCCTGACGGGCGGTGACGCAGCCCGGTGCAACGGCTCGGGCGATGCCGGGGGAACGTCTGCGGCGGAGGAAACCGGCAACGCTGTGTTTTCGCGTCGGTCCCCGATTTCCGGATGTGCAACCGGCACGCTGATTCCGGTCAACACACGCGTGTTCAATGGGTTTATCCTGCGTCGAATGCGTCCGGCGTTTCATGTCTCCGGGCGTGCATCCGGGCGCGGTAGCGGCGGTGACGCCTGCCTGCCGCGCGCCGGCGCGACACCGCGCGCCGCACTTTTTCGCGCGGAACCCGGAACAGGAGAGACGGCCATGTCGCTCGACCCACAACAACGGCAGACGCTGAAACAGCGGCTGAACGAGAGCGAGCAGACGCTGCGTGCGGAGATCCGCGCGAGCGAAGACCAGCGCGCGTCGGAATCCTATGCGGACCTGGCCGGCGCGGCGCCGGACGAGGGCGACGAGGCGAACGCGGATCTGTTCGTCGACGTCGATCATGCATTGATCGGCATGAAGCTGACCGAACTGCGCGCGATCGGCCGTGCGCAGCAGCGGATGCGCGACGGCAGTTACGGCGAATGCATCGACTGCGACGGCTCGGTCGGCTACGAGCGTCTGCTGGCTCGACCGACTGCCGAGCGCTGCACGCATTGCCAGTCGATCTACGAACGGCACTACGCGACGACGCCGCGCGCTTCCCTCTGACGTCGCGGCGGCAACGTCGCTGCACGCGCCGCACAGCGGGCGTACGATGATGGACGGGCGCCCGGCAGCGTCGACATGCGATGCCGGGCGGGCAGACGCCGTCGCGCTCGCGCGCGGCGCCATCCACGTGGAAGGGAGCCACGCCGATCATGCCGATCCACAATGCCGAGTGCGCGGCCGTGTTCGCCGAGATCGCCGACATGCTCGAGATCCAGGGCGCCAATCCGTTTCGCGTGCGTGCGTACCGCAACGCCGCGCGCACGATCGCCGACTACGGCCGCGATATCCCGACGATGATCGCGAACGGCGACGATCTCGGGAAGATTCCGTCGATCGGGCCCGATCTCGCGTCGAAGCTGCGCGAGATCGCCGCGACCGGTACCTGCGAACTCCAGCAAACCTTGCGTCATGCGCTGCCGGGCGCGATCGTCGAGCTGCTCGACGTGCCGGGGCTCGGCGCGAAACGCGTGAAGGCGCTGCATGACGCGCTGCACGTCGATTCGCTCGAACAGCTGCGTGCCGAAGCGAAGAGCGGGCACGTGCGCGAGCTGCCGGGCTTCGGCGCGAAAACCGAAGCGCATCTGCTCGAAGCGATCGACGACCGCCTGCAACGCGAACCGCAGCGCTTCCTGCTGCCCGACGCCGCGCATGCGCTGATGCCGTTGCTCGAACGCCTGCGTGCGGTCGCCGGTGTCGGCAAGGTCGTGCCGGCCGGCAGTTTCCGCCGTCGGCGCGAGACGGTCGGCGATCTCGACATCCTCGTCACCGCGCGCGACCCCGTTGCGGTCGCCGAAGCGTTCGTCGGCTACGGCGACGTGGCGCGCGTGCTCGCGCACGGCAAGACGAAGTCGAGCGTCGTGCTCGCGAGCGGGTTGCAGGTCGACCTGCGCGTCGTCGACGCCGACGCGTTCGGCGCGGCGCTCGTCTACTTCACCGGCTCGAAGGCGCACAACATCGCGCTGCGCAGGATCGCACAGGCCGGCGGCCTGAAGATCAACGAATACGGCGTGTTTCGCGGTGACGAGCGGATTGCCGGCGACACGGAGGCATCGGTCTACGCCGCCATCGGGTTGCACGACGTGCCGCCCGAGCTGCGCGAGGATCGCGGCGAGATCGACGCATCGCGCGCCGACACGCTGCCGGCGCTGGTCGAGCGCAGGCATGTCCATGGCGACCTGCATGCGCATACCGACGCGTCGGCCGGCCGCGACAGCCTGCGCGCGATGGCCGATGCCGCCCGTGCGCGCGGGCTTGCTTACCTGGCCGTCACCGACCGCGCACCGCCTGCCGGACGCGGCCGCAACGACTTCGAATGGCTCGCACGGCAGCTCGACGAGATCGATCGCGTCAACGCGTCGTTCGACGATTTCGTGCTGCTCAAGGGCGTGGAGGCCGGCATTCGCGAGGACGGCAGCTTCGATGTGCCCGATGCGATGCTCGGCCGGCTCGATCTCGTGGTCGGCGCGGTACGCGACGGCTTCGACCTGTCGCGCGAGGCGCAGACCGATCGCATGCTGCGCGCGATGGATCATCCGCATTTCACCATTCTCGCGCACCCGACCGGCCGCGTGCTCGGCGAGCGCGACGCATGCGAGCTCGATGTGCCGCGCGTGATCGCGCAGGCTGCGGCGCGCGGCTGCTTCGTCGAGCTCGATGCGCAGCCGCGGCGGCTCGATCTGCCGGACATCTGGTGCCGCGAGGCCGCGAAGGCCGGCGTACCGGTCGCGATCGGCTCGGATGCGTGCAGCGCCGACGAACTCGACACGCTCGCGTACGGCGTCGATCAGGCGCGACGCGGCTGGCTCACGCGGCAGGATGTGCTGAACACGCGCACACTCGCGCAATTGCGGCCGTTGCTGGCCCGCACGATGGGCGCGGGCGGCGGGGCGAAGCGGAGCCGGTCGAAGGGCGCGTGAACGCGGGCTGCGGCACGGGCCGCACGCCGTGCGTTCGGGTCACGCCGGCACGGTCATGCCAGCACGCCGGCCGCCGGTACGTAGGGCAGGCCGAGCGCCAGGGCGACCGCATCGTACGTGATGTGTCCGTCGCAGACGTTCAGCCCGGCACGCAGATGTGGATCGTCGGTCATCGCCTGTTTCCAGCCCTTGTCGGCGAGCGCGAGCGCATGCCCGAGCGTCGCGTTGTTCAGCGCGAAGGTCGACGTGCGCGCGACCGCGCCCGGCATGTTCGCGACGCAGTAGTGCACGACGCCGTCGACGACGAAGGTCGGGTCAGCGTGCGTCGTCGCATGCGACGTCTCGAAGCATCCGCCCTGGTCGATCGCGACGTCGACGACGACCGCGCCCGTGCGCATCGTCGCGATCATGTCGCGCGTGACGAGCCGCGGCGCCGACGCGCCCGGCACGAGCACCGCGCCGATCACGACGTCGGCATCGCGCACGGCTTCGTCGACCGTATGCGCATTCGAACAGACGGTCGCGATCCGGTTGGCGAACACGAGGTCGAGCTGGCGCAACCGGTTCACGTTATTGTCGAGCACGGTGACGCGCGCGCCGAGGCCCACCGCCATCTGCAGCGCGCCGGTGCCGACGACACCCGCACCGAGCACGACGACATGCGCGGCCGGGACGCCGGGCACGCCGCCCATCAGCAGGCCGCGGCCGCCGCGGGGGCTTTCGAGGTGGGTCGCCGCGACCTGGATCGACATGCGTCCCGCAACCTCGCTCATCGGCGCGAGCAACGGCAGGCCGCCGCCGGGGCCCGTCACGGTTTCGTACGCGATGCAGACCGCGCCGGATTTCACGAGCGCGGCGGCCTGGTCGGGATCGGGCGCGAGATGCAGGTACGTGTAGAGGATCTGGCCGCGCCGCAGCATCGCGCATTCGGCCGGCTGCGGCTCCTTGACTTTGATGATCATGTCGGCGCGCGCAAAGATTTCGTCGGCGCTGTCGCCGAGCGACGCGCCCGCGGCCGTGTAGTCGTCGTCGAGCAGGCCGATCGCCTTGCCCGCGCCGCGCTGCACGAGCACGCGATGGCCGTGCCGCGTGAGTTCGCGCGCGCCGGCCGGCGTGAGGCCGACGCGGTATTCGTGGTTCTTGATCTCTTTCGGCACACCGATCTGCATGAGTCGTCTCCATGGCCTTCGTTATCGTTGTCGTGCGTGAAGCCGGTTGCGCAGCGGCATGCCGACCACCGTACTGGAATAACAGGGTAGTAGCGTGCGGAGGGAAGTCAAGCGACCGGCCCGCGCAACGATGCGTGCGCACTGCATCGCACCATGCGCTGCCACGGGTTGCGACCGGAGGTCGCAATGCACGCGTTGCCGGGTTTCGGTATCGTCATGCGTGTCGCGGCCGGGGCCGCGCGCCGGAACCGTTCCGGCAGAACGACACACAACGAGACGAGGACATTGACCGACATGACCGGTGCGTATTTCAGCGTGCCGACGCTTTGCGCGATCGCGCTCGTGCACGTCTACTGGGCGTTCGGCGGGCGGCTGGGCAAGCGTGCGGCCATTCCGGAGCAGGACGGCGTACCGCTGTTGCGGCCGACAGCCGTCGGCACGCTTGCCGTCGCGGCGGCGCTGCTGGGCGGCGCGTGCGTGGTCGCCGCGCGGGCCGGCTGGCTGGGGCGCAACGCGTATCCCGGCACGATCGCGTTCGCGGTCGTTGCGCTCGCATTGATCTTCGCGGTGCGGGCCGTCGGCGATTTCCGTTACGTCGGCTTCTTCAAGCGGATTCGCGGGTCGCGTTTCGCGCGGATGGACACGCTGTATTACTCGCCACTGTGCGCGGCGCTGGCGATGTCGATCGCGTCGATGTTCTGGCCGTGGTGAACGGCGTGCGGTTCAGTCCGTACGCGTAGCGATCGGCGCAAGGTATTCGGCCGGTACCGCGACGGTCAGCCAGACGCCGTTTTCGGCGACGAAGAACGTGTGGCCCTGCCGGTGCATGCGCTGCGCATCGACCTCGAGCATCACCGGCACGCCGTAGCGCGAGCCGACGGCCAGTGCAGTCCGGATGTCCGTCGACAGATGGACGTGATGACGGGTGCCGGGTTTCAGTCCTTGCGCACGAATCGAATCCAGGAAGCGGGTCGCCGTGCCGTGATAGAGGCGCTCGGGCGGCTGCGCGGCTGGATACCGGCGCTGCACGACCGGCGTCGAATGGCCCTGTACTGCGCGGATGCGCTGGCCGTCATCTGAAAGCGCGAAGCGTTGCTTGTCGCTGGTTGCACAGACGCTTTCGATCGTCGCGCGATCGAGCCGGTGCCCGTGACGGGCGGCGCCGGCAATCAGTTGGCCGATATCGGCCCAGCCTTCCGCGTCGAGTTGCAGGTCGATGGCCTGCGGTTCGTGGCGCAGCAGATAGCTCAGATATTTGCTGATGCTGGTCGCATCGGGCGTCGGTGTTTTGTTTTTCGGGTTATTCATGAGGCGCCGAGCTTACCAGAGCGCCGCCCAAACCGACGCCATCGCGTTGCTCCGCGTGGCCGGAACGAGACGGCCCCCGCACATCTGCTGCGGAACAATCGCCCGCTCGCCCCCTTCATGGGGCGGCAATTACACGATCCTTGCGCGCTCCGGCTTCCGGATTTTTCAATTGTTGCGAATTTCGATGCATTGAATTGCATTGAACCCTCTCGTAATGGAACCGGTTCCATTTATAATTCACCGCACTCGTCGCCGGACCCGAAAGAGGGTCGTGCACGTTGCGCTTGCCGTCGGCAAACGCGGCGTCTAAGTTGAATGAGGGTCATGGGCGATGACGGGCAGATGCCGGCCGATGCCGGTATTTGTCAGATGATAAGGCTCACGAAGAGGCCGATCCGCGCAGCGCCGCCGGAACCGGCGCGATGCGCGGCTGCATGAGGGCGCCGTCGCAGGCCGTTGCAGATTGCACGGCGGGCGCCCGCATCGAGGTTGCGCGCAACACACGAAAGAACAGGACGGCCGGCCGCGTGCGGCATGGCTGCCGTGCCGGACGTGCCGCATGCGGAGTGCGCGCGTCCGGGCCCCGATCCCCAACGATCAACATCCGACCATGTCCACGCCACCTGACAAACCCAACTCGCGTCGCCGTTTTCTGCGCACGTCGGTCGCGCTCGTGCCGATCGCGTCGGTCGCCGGTTGCGACCTGCGCTCGTCGTCGCAAACCGCGACGACCGCCGGCAACGCGCCCGCCGCATCGGCCAGTGCCGAACGCGCCCCGTACAAGCCGACCTTTTTCGATGCGAAGGAGTGGGCGTTCGTCCAGGCGGCCGTCGACCGGCTCATTCCGGCCGACGCCGAAGGCCCCGGCGCGCTCGAATCGGGCGTGCCCGAATTCATCGACCGCCAGATGGAGACGCCGTATGCGCACGGCGCGACGTGGTACATGCAGGGGCCGTTCCAGCAGGGCGTGCCCGAGCTCGGCTACCAGCTGAAGCTGCTGCCGCGCGACATCTACCGGCTCGGCATCGCGGCCGTCAACCGCTATTGCGAGAAGGCGCACGGCAAGGCGTTCGCGGATCTCGACGCGCCGACGCGCGACACCGTGCTCGGCGCGCTGGAGAAGGGCGGCGCGCAGATCGACGACGTGCCGCCCGGCGTGTTCTTCGGCCAGTTGCTGCAGAACACGCGTGAAGGCTACTTCTGCGACCCGGTGCATGGCGGCAATCACGACATGGCCGCGTGGAAGATGATCGGCTTTCCGGGTGCGCGCGCGGACTTCATGGATTTCGTCAACCAGAGCGGCAAGCCCTATCCGTACGGCCCCGTCTCGATCAACGGGGAGCGCAGCTGATGGCCACGGAAAAGAAGCCGCACGTCGATGCGGTGATCGTCGGCTTCGGCTGGACCGGCGCGATTCTCGCAAAGGAACTGACCGAAGCGGGCCTGAAGGTGGTCGCGCTCGAGCGCGGCGAATATCGCGACACCTATCCGGACGGCGCGTACCCGAACACGATCGACGAGCTGACCTACAACATCCGCAAGAAGCTGTTCCTCGACCTGTCGAAGACGACCGTGTCGATCCGCCACGGCCTGCAGGACACCGCGCTGCCGTACCGGCAGCTCGCCGCGTTCCTGCCGGGCGAAGGCGTCGGCGGCGCGGGGCTGCACTGGTCGGGCGTGCACTTCCGGATCACGCCGGAAGAGCTGCGCCTGCGCAGCCACTATGAAGAGCGCTACGGCAAGAAGTTCATCCCCGAAGGGATGACGATCCAGGACACGGGCGTGACCTACGACGAGCTCGAGCCGTATTTCGATTTCGCTGAGAAGGTGTTCGGCACGTCGGGTCAGGCGTACAAGGTCGGCGGCAAGGTGGTCGGCGACGGCAACGTGTTCGAAGCGAACCGCAGCGACAACTTCCCGCTGCCGGCGCAGCTCAATACGTATTCGGCGCAGCGCTTCTTCGATGCGGCCCAGTCGCTCGGCCTGCATCCGTACCGGCTGCCGTCGGCGAACACGTCGGGCCCGTACACGAACCCGTACGGCGTGCAGATGGGCCCGTGCAACTTCTGCGGCTACTGCAGCGGCTATGCGTGCTACATGTACTCGAAGGCGTCGCCGAACCTGAACATCCTGCCCGCGCTGAAGCAGGCGCCGAACTTCGAGCTGCGCTCGAAGTGCCACGTGCTGCGCGTCGACCTCGACGACACGAAGAAGCGCGCGACGGGCGTGACCTACGTCGATCCGGCCGGGCGCGAAGTGCAGCAGCCGGCCGATCTCGTGATCGTGGCCGCGTTCCAGTACCACAACGTGCACCTGTTGCTGCTGTCGGGCATCGGCAAGCCGTACGACCCGGTCTCGGGCGAAGGCGTCGTCGGCCGCAATTTCGCGTACCAGAACCTGTCGACGATCAAGGCGTTCTTCGACAAGGACACCTACACGAACCCGTTCATCGGCGCGGGCGGCAACGGCGTCGCGGTGGACGACTTCAACGCGGACAACTTCGACCATGGCCCGCTCGGCTTCGTCGGCGGTTCGCCGCTGTGGGTGAACCAGGCCGGCGTGAAGCCGATCAGCGGCATCGCGACACCGGCCGGCACACCGCAGTGGGGCTCGGCGTGGAAGAAGGCCGTCAAGGACAACTACGCGCACACGATCTCGATGGACGCGCACGGCTCGAACATGTCGTACCGCGACGTCTATCTCGACCTCGATCCGACCTATCGCGATTCGTACGGCCAGCCGCTGTTGCGGATGACCTTCGACTGGAAGGACAACGACATCAAGATGGCGCAGTACGTGACCGGGCAGATGAAGAAGATCGCGGAAGCGATGGGGCCGAAGACGATCGGCGTGTCGACGCGCGAATTCGGCAAGCACTTCGATTCGCGCGCGTATCAGACGACCCACCTCGTCGGCGGCGCGATCATGGGCACCGACCCGAAGACGAGCGTGCTGAACCGCTATCTGCAGTGCTGGGACGTGCACAACGTGTTCGTGATGGGCGCCTCCGCGCTGCCGCAGGGCATCGGCTACAACCCGACCGGGATCATCGCGGCGCTGGCCTACTGGTCGGCACGTGCGATCCGCGAGCAATACCTGAAGAATCCTGCCCCGCTGGTGACCGTATGAAGAGGCCGATGAACACCCTCGCCACGCGCCGCATGTCCCCGTTGCGGCGCGCACTGGCGGCCGGCGCAACCTGGGCTGCGTTCGGCTTTGCGGGTACGACCGCGTTTGCACAACCGGCAGCACCCGCGGCGGCTTCCGGCCCGGCGGCTGCGCCGGCGGCCCAGTCCGCCGACGCGAACCTGATCAAGCGCGGCGAATACCTCGCGCGCGCCGGCGACTGCATCGCGTGCCACACCGCGAGCGGCGGCAAGCCGTTCGCGGGCGGGCTGAAGTTCGACACGCCGATCGGCGGCATCTACTCGACGAACATCACGCCGGACCCGAAGACGGGCCTCGGCGGCTGGACCTACGAGGACTTCACGCGCGCGGTGCGCGAAGGCGTGCGCAAGAACGGCGACACCATGTACCCGGCGATGCCGTTCCCGTCGTATGCGCGGCTGACCGACGACGACATGAAGGCGCTGTACGCGTACTTCATGCACGGCGTCGCGCCCGTCGAGCACGAGAACCGCGCGGTCGACATCGTATGGCCGCTGTCGATGCGCTGGCCGCTCGGCATCTGGCGCAAGATGTTCGCGCCTTCGCCGAAGGCGTTCGACGCGGCGCCGTACACCGATCCGGTGGTCGCGCGCGGCGCGTATCTCGTGCAGGGTCTCGGCCACTGCGGCGCGTGCCACACGCCGCGTGCACCGACGATGCAGGAGCGCGGGCTGACCGACGCGGACGGCCCGGACTTCCTGGCCGGCGGCGCGGCGATCGACGGCTGGGTGCCGACGAGCCTGCGCGGCGAGCCGCGCACGGGCCTCGGGACGTGGAACGAAACCGAGATCGTGCAGTTCCTGAAGACGGGCCGCACGCTGCGCACGGCCGCATTCGGCGGGATGACCGACGTGGTCGGCCACAGCATGCAGCACATGACCGACGACGACCTGAACGCGATCGCGCGCTACCTGAAGACGCTGCCGCCGCGCGTGCAGGGCGAGCAGCCGCACGTGTACGACGCGGCTGCCGCGAAGGCGCTGCAGGCCGGCGACGCGAGCAAGCCGGGCGCGGCCGTCTATCGCGACAACTGCACGGCCTGCCACCGCAGCGACGGCCACGGCTACACGCGCGTGTTCCCGGCGCTCGCCGGCAACCCGGTCGTGCAGGGCGACGATCCGACCTCGCTGATCCATGTCGTGCTGGAAGGCAGCGCGCTGCAGGGCACGCGCACCGCGCCGTCGACCTTCACGATGCCGCCGTTCGGCTGGCGCCTGTCGGACCAGGAAGTCGCGGACGTGTCGAACTTCGTGCGCACGAGCTGGGGCAATACGGGCGCGCCGGTGACGGCCGCGCAGGTCGCGAAGGTGCGCAAGAGCGTGCCGTCGACGCGGCCCGAACCGCCGCCGGGCGCGCGGTTCCCGCAAGCGTCGCGCTGACGCGGACGGCGGGGCGACAGCCCCGCCTGTCCGACCCGTTTCAGCGCGCCGGCAGGGCCGCAGGGCACCTGCCGCTTCGCCGGGGTTGCACCCTGCAAAGGCGCGCCGCCACGTGAAATTTTCGCGGCTGCGCGCCATTCTTCCGCCTCATCCCTTATCCTTTCACTCTTGAACCTTACTAAATAGTTACAAGAACTTGGGAGGGGGGATGCCTCATGACGTCAGCCTGATTGCGTTGCTCGCGGCCGGTTTCGGTCTCGCGATGGTCTTTGGTTACTTCGCGTCGCTGCTGAAAATGCCGCCGCTCGTCGGCTATCTGCTCGCCGGGATCGTGATCGGCCCCGGCACGCCGGGTTTCGTCGGCGACCTGTCGCTTGCACAGCAGCTCGCGGAAGTGGGCGTGATGCTGCTGATGTTCGGCGTCGGCCTGCATTTCTCGCTCGGCGATCTGCTCGCGGTGCGCAAGATCGCGCTGCCGGGCGCGATCGTCCAGATCACGGTGGCGACGCTGCTCGGCGGCGGGCTCGCGCTCACGTGGGGCTGGAGCATCGGTGCGGCGCTCGTGTTCGGGCTCGCGCTGTCGGTCGCGAGTACCGTCGTGCTGCTGCGTGCGCTCGAAGGGCGCGGGCTCGTCGAGACGGTCAACGGGCGCATCGCGGTCGGCTGGCTGGTCGTCGAGGATCTCGTGATGGTGCTCGTGCTGGTGCTGCTGCCGCCCGTCGCGGGGCTGCTCGGCGGCACGCCGCCCGGCGACGCGCATGCGGCCGGCGGCAGCGTGTGGGGCACGCTGGGTGTCACGATGCTGAAGGTCGCGGCGTTCATCGCGCTGATGCTCGTGGTCGGCAAGCGCGTGTTTCCGCGCATCCTGTGGCTCGTCGCGCGCACGGGCTCGCGCGAGCTGTTCACGCTGTGCATGATCGCGGCCGCGGTCGGCATCGCGTTCGGCGCGGCGAAGCTGTTCGACGTGTCGTTCGCGCTCGGCGCGTTCTTTGCCGGGATGATGATGCGCGAGTCGGAATTCAGCCGGCGCGCGGCCGACGAGACGCTGCCGCTGCGCGACGCGTTCTCGGTGCTGTTCTTCATTTCGGTCGGCATGCTGTTCGACCCGAAGATCCTGCTCGCGGAGCCGCTGCACGTGATCGAGGTCGCGGCGATCGTGGTGATCGGCAAGACGCTCGCGGCGGTCGCGCTCGTGATCGCGTTCCGCTATCCGCTGAACACCGCGCTGACGGTCGGCGCGGGCCTCGCGCAGATCGGCGAATTCTCGTTCATCCTCGCGGGGCTCGGCCGTGCGCTCGGGCTGCTGTCGGCCGAGGGGCAGAGCCTGATTCTGGCGGTCGCGCTGATCTCGATCGCGATGAACACGCTGCTGTTCGCGATGATCGACCCGGCGCTCGCATGGATCCGCAAGCATTCGGCGTTCGCGCGCAGGCTCGAGGCGCGCGACGATCCGCTCGCCGCGCTGCCGATGTCGACGCCGCAGACACATCTGACCGGGCAGGTCGTGATCGTCGGCTACGGCAAGGTCGGCACGCGGATCGCGCATGCGCTGGACGAGCGCGGGATCGCGTATGTCGTCGTCGAGCAGAACCGTGAGCTCGTCGAGAAGCTGCGCGCGGACGGCGTTGCCGCCGTGTCGGGCGACGCGATCGAGCCGATCGTGCTCGTGCAGGCGCATATCGCGCGGGCCGGGATGCTGGTCGTCACGCTGCCGGACGTGTTCGACGTGCGGCAGATCGTCGAGATCTCGCGCACGCTCAACCCGACGCTCGAGGTCGTGCTGTGCACGAACAGCGGCGACGAGGCCGCGCTGCTGTCGAACGAAGGGATCGGCACCGTGTTCATGGGCGAGACCGAACTCGCGCGCGGGATGACCGAGCACGTGCTCGGCCGGATGGCGAAGCCGGTCGCGGCCGCGCATTGACGGTGCGCGGCATCGCGCACCGGGCAGGGCGCGGCGGCCCGGGCGGCCGCCGGCCCTGCGTGTTTCAGCTTCAGTCTCAGTAGAACGTCTCGAGCGTCAGTTCCTGCGCCATCACGCGATTGCCGGCCAGCAGGCCGCCGTCGACCGGCAGTGCGACGCCGGTGATGATCCGCGCGGCCGGCGAGCACAGGAACAACGCCGCCTGCGCGACATCGTCGGGCGTCGCGAAATCGTCGAGCGGATACCACTTCCTCAATTGCTCGAACACCTGCGGGTTGCGCTGCACGCGCGCTTCCCACGCGGGCGTCTTCAACGTGCCCGGCAGCACGATGTTTGCGCGCACGCCGTCGCGGCCGTATTCGATCGCGAGCGATTTCGTGTAGCTGATCAGCCCGGCCTTGGCCGCGCTGTAGGCCGGATGCCCGAGCGCGTGCACACCGTTTACCGAACCGATGATCGCGATCGCGCCTTGCCGGCTCGCACGCATGCCCGGCAGCACGGCTTCGACGCTCACGTAGGTGGCCGTCAGGTTCGCATCGAGATCGGTGCGCCAGCTGGCGGGCGTCGTGTCGCGCAGCGTGGTCGATGCGGCCGTGCCCGCATTCGCGACGAGCACGTCGGCCGGCGGATGCGATTCGAGTGTCGAGCGCAGCCGTTCGGCATCGGTCAGGTCGTCGACGACCGGTGTCGCACGTGCATCGCCGAGCGTATCGATGAAGCGGTCGAGCGCCGCGCGGTCGCGATCGAGCGCGAGCACGTGGTCGCCGGCAGCAAGGAAGGTGCGGCACAGCGCCTGGCCGATACCGCCGGCGGCGCCCGTCACGAGGGTGGTGCGTGTCATGTCGGCTCCTTGGGCAGGCTCACAGGCCGAGCGCGGCGCGCGCCTGCTTTTCGTTGTCGCGCGTGATCAGCGTGCCGGACGTCAGCACGAGCGGCGGCGGCGCCTGGTTCTTCGTGATCCAGTCGTACATGTTGATGCTCGTCTGGTAACCGTGCTGGCGCGGATTCAGCAGGATCGAGCCATAGAAGCCCGTCGGCTTCGGCTTCGCGAATTCGTTGAGCGCGACCTGGCTGCCGTTGATGCCGACCGCGACCATCGCGTCCGCGCCGATGCCGCGCCCCTCGGCGGCGCGCACCGCGCCGACCGTCGTGTCGTCGTTCGAGCCGAACGCGACCCAGCGCTTGAAGTTCGCATGCTTGGTGAACGCGATGTTCGCCGCGTTGAACGCGCCTTCGGTGTCGGCCGTCATCTCGGGCGCGTCGATCACGTTCGCGGCGGGAAAGCCGGCGGCCTTCAGCGCGTCGACCGCGCCGGTCGTGCGTTCGCGCGCGGTCGGCAACTGGTCGTACGCGATCCGGATGATGCCGACTTCGGCCGGATTCCAGCCGCGCCGCTTCGTTTCGTCCGCGATCGCCTGGCCGACCTGCTGGCCGATCTTGTATGCGGAGATGCCCATGTGCGGCACGCCCGGGAGCGGCGCGCCGTGGCCGTCGACGAGCTGGTCGTCGACCGACATCAGCTTCATCCCCGCCCGTTTCGCTTTTGCCGCGATGCCGGGGCCGAGCTTCACGTCGGGTGCGCAGATGATCACGCCTTGCGCCTTCTGAGCGGCGAGGCTGTCGAGTGCCGTCGACACCTTTTCGCCGCTCGGCGTCGCGATCTTGATCAGCGTGAAATGCTTTTCCTTCGCTGCCTGCTCGGCGAAGCGCCATTCGTCCTGGAACCACGGATCGTCCGGCTGTTTGACGAGGAAGCCGATTTTCACGTCGGCGGCATCGGCGGCGCGGGCCGGGGCGCCGCCCAGCAGCGTGACGCCCGCACAGGCCAGCACGAGCGTTTTCCAGTGGAATTGCATGCGTCTCTCTCCGTTTTTGTAGTCCGGCGCGCAGGCAAGGCCGCCTGCGGCGCGAAAAAATTGTAGGAGGACGCAGCGGGAACGCTCAAATAATGCAGCGTGTTCCTAGAGAGTGGGACGGGCGGGGCGGCGAATGTACGGGCGACGCGCGTGCCGCATCGCCCGTGCGGATGTTTCAGCTTGCTTCAGCTAGCGGCGGAAGCCTTTGCCGGTGCGGCCGTGCCGGCATGCACGGCTGTCTTGAGCGGTGCCGACGGCTTCTGCGAGGCAGCCGTTTTCGGCGGAACCGCTGCCTTCGGCGCCGCTACCGTCTTCTGCGGCGCGGCGGCCTTCGCCGGTGCATTCTTCTCGGGCTCGACCGGTGCATCGGGCGGCACGCCGAGCAACTGCAGCGAGCCGCTCGTGACCGATGCGAACACCGGGCCGGCCACGGTGCCGCCGTAGTAGCCCTTGCCGCGCGGCTCGTCGATCATCACCGCGACGATCAGGCGCGGGTTGCTCATCGGGGCCATCCCGGCGAACAGCGCGCGGTACTTGCCCTTTGCATAGGTTGCGCCGACCTGCTTGCGCGCGGTACCCGTCTTGCCGCCGATCCGGTAGCCGTCGACGCGCGCGCGGCGGCCCGTACCGCCTTCGCCGACCGCCATCTCGAGCATCGAGCGGATCGACGCGGCTGTCTGAGGCGACGTTACACGGTGGCCGCGATGCGCGTCGATCGTCTGCTGGTCGGTGCCGTTCTTCAGCAGCGACACCGGGTGCAGCGTGCCGTCGCCCGCATAGGCCGTGTAGGTCTGCGCGATCTGCAGCAGCGACATCGACAGCCCGTAGCCGTACGCCATCGTTGCCTGCTCGATTGGCCGCCAGCGCTTGTAGCCGCGCAGCCGGCCCGACGCGACGCCCGGGAACGTCAGTTCCGGCGCGCGGCCGATCCCGTACTCCTGGTATTTGTTCCAGATCGTTTCGGCGGGCAGGTTCAGCGCGAGCTTCGCGAGCGCGACGTTGCTCGATTTCTGAAGCGCCTGCGAGACCGTCAGCGACCCGTGGTTCGACGTGTCGTGGATCACGGCCGGGCCGATCTTGTAGGTGCCCGGCGACGTGTTGATGATCGTGTTCGGCGTGACCTTGCGTTCGTCGATCGACAGTGCGACGACGAGCGGCTTGATCGTCGAGCCCGGTTCGAACGTGTCGATCACTGCGCGGTTGCGCAACTGCTGGCCGGTGAGGCGCGCGCGGTCGTTCGGGTCGAAGGTCGGGTAGTTCGCAAGCGCGAGGATCTCGCCGTTCTGCGCGTCGAGCACGACGACGCTGCCGGCCTCCGCGTTGTTCTCGACGACGGCCGCCTTGAGCTGGCTGTACGCGAGCTGCTGGATCCGGCGGTCGATCGTCAGTTCGATCGTCGCGCCGTGCTGTGCGGGGACGAGCGGGCGCGTGTCCGACACGATGCGGCCGAGCCGGTCGCGGATCACCTCGCGCTGCCCCGACGTACCCTGCAGACGCGCATTCGCCGCGAGCTCGACGCCTTCCTGGCCCTTGTCCTCGACGTTCGTGAAGCCGACCACGTGCGCGGCCGATTCGCCTTCCGGATAGAAGCGCTTCGAATCGGCGATCTGCGTGACGCCGTCGATCGCGAGCTTGTCGAGGCGGCCCGCGGTATCGGCGTCGACCTGCCGCTTGAGCAGCACGAAGGTCTTCTCGTTGCCGAGGCGCCGCTTCACCTCGACGAGCGGCATGTCGAGCAGCTTCGCGATCTGCGGGTAGTCGGTATCGGCGACCTGTTTCGGGTTCGCCCAGATTTCATAGGTCGACAGGCTGACGGCGAGCATCGCGCCGTTGCGGTCGACGATGCGCCCGCGCATCGCATCGAGTTCGATCGTGCGCTGGTAGCGCTTCTGGCCCTGTCCGACGTAGAAATCCTGGTTCGCGACCTGCACCCAGAAAGCACGCGCGATCAGCGCGGCGAACGCGAGGAACACGATGATCACGACGAACCTCGAGCGCCACATCGGCAGGCGCGACGCGAGCATCGGATTCTTGGTCGCAGCCGCGTACGGATCGGCGGGGTGGGTCTTCTTTTTCACGCTCATGCAATGGCCGGGTCAGGCCGCCGGGCGGCGGCAAATCAGTCTGGATAATGCGATTGTAATAAATGAGTAAACACCGTGTGGGGAAAGTGTGTTCCGGCCCCGTGAAAAAACGTCAAATGGCGATTCGACCGCACGCGGAAACGGGGACAGGAACGGCGTGGCGAAGGCGGGAGGTCGGCGCTGCGGCACGCGATGATGCGGGCAGTGCGGCTGCGCGTCGATCCGCGTATGCGGATTCCGGTGCCGGTTGATCGCGGCCGTCGACGCAGCGCGATCAATTGCCCGCGCGTCGATTATTTCTTTATGCCTGAAAATGAAAAACGCCCCGAAAAGGGGCGTCGTTAATACTGAATATCGAAATGAATATCACTGATACCGGAATAAACCCGAAAACCGCAGACGATTCACGTCAATAATGCCTATCGCGCAACGGAAATGAATTCGCGGTATTCCGGCTGGGTCGTGCAGCGATCGACTTCCTGCAGCCGCCACGCACCGGCATGATCGCCGGCGAGCACGGCGGGGCCCTGTTCGCGCTGCGTCGCGTCGAACGACAGCCCCTTCAGCTGGCACACGGCGTTCCCGCTGTCGGCCGCGCAGAGCGCCATTGCGCCCTCGACGTCGCGGACCTTGCCCCAGGTCGGAAGATCGATGCCTTGATGTGCCTCGCGCGACCACAGCCCCTCGTCGGTGTCGACCCACAGTACCGCGAAGGAATGCCGGGTTGCCGATTCGCTGCCATTAATCCGAATGGTGAGGCGCATTGTGATCGTCTCCTAAAAAAATGACACATTCGACCGTTTTGACTTGATCAGTCTAGATAGACTGGTGTGAAACGCAAGTGTTAATCCGCAATAAATCCGTATTCAGTCTATTGCGGTTTCAGATGAAACGACGTCTGACGATTCGTGGTCATTCCCGAAGCCCGCGCCATGACGGGCATGACCGGCGCTCACCCCGCCGAGGCGCGCATCGACGACGCGCGAGACATGGGATGACATCGCCGCGGGGCGCGTCGATCTGTCGCGCGCGATCCGCCGCGGGAAACTGCGCCGACGCACGCGGCGCGGCGTCGTCCGAATGCTGCCCGACCGGATGTTTCAGCGTGTTGACGGCGAGGGCGGCTCGACACACTCCGACAATCACGTACAAAACGGCACACTTTCACGAAACTTTCGGGACAGACTTGCATTCGGTCGGGCCCCACACTGGGAACTTCCCGATCCTGTGCCGCGGACGCCCGTCCGCGGCGGCTGCCGCCGCCTCGTGCCAGAGACCCGATCGACGTGATCGCTGGCCGCATGCCCGATCGGGGCCGCCAGGGCGCGCGTCAGCCCCGGCCCGGCCGGTGAGCCGTGCGCAGCCCGCAACCGCGGGCGCCGCGCCGCCCGGCCGATTCATCGAAGGAGACTATCGTGCTGATCTGGAAAACCGCGTTGTCGCTCAACTGGCGGACGAGCCTCGTGTCGCCGGCCAGCGCACCGGTCGCGGCGGCGAACGTCGGACGGCTGGTGCTGACCGGCGCCACCGGCTTCATCGGCAGTACCGTGCTGACGGCGCTCGTCAATGCGGGGCTGCTCGACCGCATCGTCTGCGTCGTGCGTGCGCAGGACCGCGGCCATGCCGTCGCGCGGCTGCGCGAAGCGGCGCTGCGCGCGGGGCTCGCGCCGTACTGGGCATCGCGCCTGACCGATGCGAACGTGATTGTCGGCGCGCTCGGCGACGTGTGGCAGGGCGCCGATGCGCCGCGCCTTGCCGGTGCGACGCACGTGATTCACTGCGCCGGCCATGCGTCGCCGGCCGACGGCGTGCACCTGCAGGCCGACATCGCCGATGCGGTGCGCTTCGCCGAACGCTTTGCGCGCGCGCCGCGCCTGCAGCGCTTCGTGTACGTCGGCACGGCCTATGCGCATGCGGGCCGTGGCGGGATCGTGCAGGAGGAAGCGCTGGACGATGCGTCGAACGACGCGGCGCACAACGACGAAGGCCTGCCGGGCGCGGTGCTCGCGGCCGACTACCTGCACGCGAAGGCGGAAACGGAGCAGCGCCTGCGCGCGCTCGGGCTGCCGCTCGTCGTCGTCCGGCCGTCGCATGTGGTCGGCCATACGGTGCTCGGCACGCGGCCCGCGCCGAATTCGTTCTGGATGTTCCGGCTTGCGCATGCCGCGCGCCGCTTCACCGCGCGCCCGATGACGCGCATCGACATCGTGTCGGTGGACGACGTGGCGCGCGCGACGATGCTGCTGGCCGTCAAGCCGACGCTCGCGCACGACGTCTATCACGTGTCGGCCGGGGACGAAGCGCCGCAGGTCGCGCAGATCGTGCGGGCGATGGACGAGGCGGCGGGGATGACGGGGGCGCCGCGCTACGCGGCGTGCGCACCGGCCGAGTTGCCGCTCGTGGTGCGCGACGTGCTCGGGCGGCCCGATCCGGCGCTCGAGCGCGTGATCGGCCGCGCGTTGCAGCGCTGCGGGGAATTCGCGACGGTCGATCGCGTGTTCGACAACCGCCGCGTACGCGACGAAATCGATTTCGAGCCGTTGCCGTTCATCGATTACGTCGAGGAGTGCATGCGCACGTCGCGCGGCGTGGCCGTGACCGAGCTGATCCGCGGCGAGATCCACTGACCGCCGTGCTTCAAGGCCGGTGCCCGTTCCCGCGCATGGCGGGAACGGGCACCGGTGTCACGCGTGGCCGCCGAGCTCGATGAGCCGGTCGAGCGCGCGGTAGATGTCTTCGAGGCCGTCCTGGCCGAAGCGCGACTCGAGCTGCCGGTATTGCTCGTCGATGCGCGGACCGATTTCCGTCACCAGTTTCCTGCTTTGCGGCGTCAGGCTGACCAGCAGCCGGCGCTGATCTTCCTGCGCGCGCGTGCGCGTGATCAGGCCGTCGCGCTCCATCCGTTCCAGCACGCCCGTGAGGCTCGGGCTCAGGATGCAGCAGCGCCTGGCGATCTGTCCCGCTTCGAGCGCCTGCGCCGGTTCGCCGTCGAGCACGCGGATGATCCGCCATTGCTGTTCGGTCAGCGCGAATTCCTTGAGAATGGGGCGAAACAGACCCATCAGCGTTTCGCGGGCCTCGAGCAGCAGCATGGCCAGGTTGCGATGGTCGAGCGTACGGTTCATCGGGGTGGGTAGAGGACGGGGACGCATCAATCTTAACAGCCGGAGGTGGTGAATTTCGCGTATCAGGGTAATTGAGGTTGCCAGCGCCCGATTGTTTACTTAAGATATTAACTATTGACGATGCGCCGCGACGCGCGGCAGGGGAATGACGCATGGAGCTGTCTTGCACGACCGCCGCGGCGCCGCCGTTGCCGGTCGCCATCGGTACCGTCTACGGCGCGCTGCTCAACGAGCGCGCGGCGCTCGACGCGCTCGGCGACGCCGTGAACGCACCGCCTTACGGCCGCCCGCCGCAGGCGCCGATCCTGTACATCAAGCCCGCCAACACGCATGCGGCCGACGGGGCTGCCGTCGTCGTGCCGGCCGGCGTCGACGCGCTGGAGATCGGCGCATCGGTGGCCGTCGTGTTCGCCCGGCGCGCGACGCGCGTGGCGGCCGCGCAGGCGCTCGACTACGTGCACGGCTTCACGCTCGCGAGCGACGTGTCGGTGCCGCATCCCGATTACTACCGTCCGGCCGTGCGTTTCAAGTGCCGCGACGGGTTCTGCCCGCTGGGGCCGGCCATCGTGCCGGTCGCCGCGCTCGGCGATATCGACGCGATCGGCCTGACGGTACGGATCGACGGCGAGGTGGCCGTTTCCGCGTCGACCGCGACGCTGATCCGCCCGGTGCGCGAACTGATCGCCGACGTGACGGCCTTCATGTCGTTCGACGCGGGTGACGTGCTGTTGCTCGGCGTCGCGGGCGGCGCGCCGCGCGCCCGCGCGGGCAGCACGATCGAGATCGCCGCGGCCGGCATCGGCACGTTGCGGCACACGCTGATTGCGGAGGAAGCACGATGAAGACGGCGCGCGTGATCTACAACGGCGCACTGCATGCCGCCGAACCGGCCGGCGACGGCACGATCCGCCTCGATACGGGGCGCGTGGTCGCCGAGGATGGGGTGTCGTGGCTGCCGCCCGTCGCACCGCGCACGACGTTCGCGCTCGGCCTGAACTACGCCGACCACGCGAAGGAACTCGCGTTCAAGGCGCCGAGCGAGCCGCTGATCTTCCTGAAGGGGCCGAACACGTTCGTCGGCCACCGGTCGCGCACCGTGCGTCCGGCGGATGCGACGCACATGCACTACGAGTGCGAACTGGCCGTCGTGATCGGCCGGCCCGCGCGCAACGTGAGCCGCGCGCAGGCGCTCGACTACGTGGCCGGCTATACGGTCGCGAACGACTACGCGATCCGCGACTATCTCGAGAACTACTACCGCCCGAACCTGCGCGTGAAGAATCGCGACACCTGCACGCCGCTCGGGCCGTGGTTCGTCAGCCGCGACGAGATCGGCGACGCGGGCGACCTGACGCTGCGCACGACCGTGAACGGCCAGGAGACGCAGCGCGGCAGCACGCGCGACATGATTTTCGACGTGCCGGCCCTGATCGAGCACATCAGCGGCTTCATGACGCTCTCGCCGGGCGACCTGATCCTGACCGGCACGCCCGAGGGGCTGGCGGACACGAAGCCGGGCGACGAGGTCGTGACCGAAATCGAAGGAATCGGCCGGCTCGTGAACACGATCGTCGGCGAAGCAGACTACTATCGCGCCGGCTGAGCCCGTCGCCCAAGGAGAGCACATGACCATCAAGCACTGGATCGGCGGCCGTGAAGTGGAGAGCCGCGAAACCTTCACGACGCTGAACCCCGCGACGGGCGAAGTCATCACCGACGTTGCGTCGGGCGGCGAGGCCGAGGTCGATGCGGCCGTGCGCGCGGCGAAGGAAGCGTTTCCGAAGTGGGCGAACACGCCGGCGAAGGAGCGCGCGAAGCTGATGCGCAAGCTCGGCGAGCTGATCGAGAAGAACGTGCCGATGCTTGCGGCGCTGGAAACGCAGGATACCGGGCTGCCGATCGCGCAGACGAGCAAGCAGCTGATTCCGCGCGCGTCCGAGAACTTCAATTTCTTCGCGGAAGTGTGCGTGCAGATGAACGGGCGCACGTACCCGGTCGACGACCAGATGCTGAACTACACGCTGTACCAGCCGGTCGGCGTGTGTGCGCTGGTGTCGCCGTGGAACGTGCCGTTCATGACAGCGACGTGGAAGACGGCGCCGTGTCTCGCGCTCGGTAATACGGCCGTGCTGAAGATGTCGGAGCTGTCGCCGCTGACGGCCGACCAGCTCGGCCGGCTCGCGCTCGAAGCCGGCATTCCGCCCGGCGTGCTGAACGTCGTGCAGGGCTATGGCGCAACCGCCGGCGACGCGCTCGTGCGGCATCCGGACGTGCGTGCGGTGTCGTTCACCGGCGGCACCGTCACCGGCAAGCGCATCATGGAGCGCGCCGGTCTCAAGAAGTATTCGATGGAGCTCGGCGGCAAGTCGCCGGTGCTGATCTTCGACGACGCCGATTTCGATCGCGCGCTCGACGCGTCGCTGTTCACGATCTTCTCGATCAACGGCGAACGCTGTACGGCGGGCTCGCGGATCTTCGTGCAGCGCACGATCTACGATCGCTTCGTGCAGGAATTCGCGCGCCGCGCGAACAACCTGGTGGTCGGCGATCCGGCCGATCCGGGCACGAACCTCGGCGCGATGATCACGCGCCAGCACTGGGAGAAGGTGACGGGCTACATCCGCATCGGCGAGCAGGAGGGCGCGCGCGTGGTCGCGGGCGGCGCGGACAAGCCGGCCGGGCTGCCGGACCATCTGCGCAACGGCAACTTCGTGCGGCCGACCGTGTTCGCCGACGTCGACAACCGGATGCGCATCGCGCAGGAAGAGATCTTCGGGCCGGTTGCCTGCATCATCCCGTTCGAGGACGAAGACGAAGGGCTGCGGCTCGCGAACGACACGGCGTACGGCCTCGCGTCGTACATCTGGACGCAGGACGTCGGCAAGGTGCATCGCCTTGCACGCGGGATCGAGGCCGGCATGGTGTTCGTGAACAGCCAGAACGTGCGCGACCTGCGCCAGCCGTTCGGCGGCGTGAAGGAGTCGGGCACCGGGCGCGAAGGCGGCGAATACAGTTTCGAAGTGTTCGCGGAGATCAAGAACGTGTGCATCTCGATGGGTTCGCATCACGTTCCGCGCTGGGGCGTGTGACGGGCGCGCGACGCGACGATTCGCTGCAAGAACCATACGGAGACTGAACGATGGGCAAACTGTCCCTCGCCGCGAAAATCACGCACGTGCCGTCGATGTACCTGTCGGAGTTGCCCGGCAAGCATCACGGCTGCCGTGAGGCGGCGATCCGCGGCCACCAGCTGATCGGCGAGCGCTGCCGTGCGCTCGGCGTCGACACGATCGTCGTGTCGGACGTGCACTGGCTTGTCAACGCGGGCTATCACGTGAACTGCAATGCCCGGTTCTCGGGCACCTACACGAGTAACGAGCTGCCGCATTTCATCCGCGACATGCAGTACGCGTATCCGGGCAATCCGGCGCTCGGCCGGCTGATCGCCGAGACGGCCACCGAGCGCGGCATCGCGACGCGCGCGCACGAGATCGACAGCCTCGAACTCGAATACGGCACGCTGGTGCCGATGCGCTACATGAACGCCGACCAGCATTTCAAGGTCGTGTCGATCGCCGGCTGGTGCATGTGGCACCAGCTCGACGAAAGCCGCCGCTTCGGCGAGGCGCTGCTCGAAGCGATCGAGAAGAGCGATTCGAACGTCGCGTTCCTCGCGAGCGGCTCGCTGTCGCACCGCTTCAACGACAACGGCAGCCCCGAGGAATCGATCCACCAGATCAGCCGCGAATTCTTCCGGCAGGTCGACCTGCGCGTGGTCGAGCTGTGGAAGCAGGGCGATTTCAAGACCTTCTGCGCGATGCTGCCCGAGTACAACACGCATTGCCACGGCGAAGGCGGGATGCACGACACGGCGATGCTGCTCGGACTGCTCGGCTGGGATCGTTACGACAAGCCCGTCGAGATCGTCACCGACTATTTCGCGAGTTCGGGCACCGGGCAGATCAACGCGATCTTCCCGCTGGCCTGAGCGCCGCAGTCTGCCAAGCAATCGACCGGAGATTAGCCATGCCTCATATCGTCGTCGAATACACCGCGAACATCCGCGACGACGCGCGCATCCCCGTGCTGCTGCACACGATCAACGCGTCGCTGATCGCACAGGGCGGCGTGTTCCCGACCGGCGGCATCCGCTCGCGCGCGATCGAACTGCAGGACTACTGCGTGGCCGACGGCACGGGGGACGACGCATTCGTCCACGTAACGCTGAAGATCGGCTCGGGCCGCACCGACGCGCAGAAAAAAGCCGCATGCGACGCGCTGTTCGACGCGATCAAGGCGCATTTCGCCGACCTTTACGCGAAACGCTATCTCGCGCTGTCGATGGAGCTGACCGAGTTCAGCGAAAGCGGCTCGTACAAGCACAACAACATTCACGCCCGCTACAAGCGGGCCGGCTGAACCTCATTCCCGATCCAACCATGCTCGAACCCGCCATCATCGACCAGCTCGCGCAGCGTCTGCACGACGCCGAGCGCGAGCGCAAGCAGATCCGCCAGATCTCGCTCGACCATCCCGACATCACGATCGACGACGCGTATGCGATCCAGCGCGCGTGGGTGACCCTCAAGCTCGCGGAAGGCCGCACGCTGAAGGGGCACAAGATCGGCCTCACGTCGAAGGCGATGCAGAATACGTCGCAGATCGACGAGCCCGACTACGGTGCGCTGCTCAACGACATGTTCTTCGAAGACGGCGGCACGATCCCGACCGGCCGCTTCATCGTGCCGCGCGTCGAGGTCGAGCTCGCGTTCGTGCTCGGCAAGCGGCTCACCGGTCCGAACTGCACGATCTTCGACGTGTACGACGCGGTCGACTACGTCGTGCCGGCGCTCGAGATCATCGACGCGCGCAGCCAGTCGATCGACCCCGACACGAAACGCCCGCGCAAGGTGTTCGACACGATCGCCGACAACGCGGCGAACGCGGGCGTCGTGATCGGCGGCCGGCCGGTGCGGCCGCAGGACGTCGACCTGCGCTGGGTCGCGGCGATCATGTCGCGTAACGGCGTGGTCGAGGAAACGGGTGTCGCGGCCGGCGTGCTGAACCATCCGGCGAACGGCGTCGCATGGCTCGCGAACCGGCTGTCGCGCTTCGACGTCGCGCTGGAGCCGGGGCAGATCGTGCTCGGCGGCTCGTTCACGCGGCCGTGCGCGGCGCGATCGGGCGACACGTTCAGCGTCGACTACGGCCCGCTCGGGACGATCCAGTGCTACTTCGAGTGAGGTGAGCGAACGATGCAGATTCCGTCGAATGTCTTCAAGGCCGCGCTGGCACGCGGCGATGCGCAGGTCGGGCTGTGGCTCGGGCTCGCGAATCCGTACAGCGCCGAGGTCGTCGCGGGCGCCGGTTTCGACTGGCTGCTGATCGACGGCGAGCATGCGCCGAACACGGTGCCGACGATCCTCGCGCAGTTGCAGGCGATCGCGCCGTACCCGTCGCATCCGGTCGTGCGCGTGCCGTGGAACGATCCGGTGATCGTCAAGCAGGTGCTCGATCTCGGCGCGCAGACGCTGCTCGTGCCGATGGTGCAGAGCGCCGACGAAGCGCGCGCGGCCGTGGCTGCGACGCGTTACCCGCCGCACGGGATTCGCGGCGTCGGCAGTGCGCTGGCGCGGGCGTCGCGCTGGAATCGCGTCGGCGACTACCTGCATCGCGCGAACGACGAGATGGCCGTACTCGTGCAGGTCGAGACGCGCGCGGGGCTCGATGCGATCGATGCGATTGCGCGGGTCGACGGTGTCGACGGCGTGTTCATCGGGCCGGCCGACCTGGCGGCCGACCTCGGGCATCTCGGCAATCCGGGGCATCCGGACGTGCAGGCCGCGATCGACGGCGCGATCCGGACGATCAAGGCGGCCGGCAAGGCGCCGGGCATTCTCAGCGCGGATGAAGCGGCCGCGCGGCGCTACCTGGAAGCGGGGGCATTGTTCGTCGCGGTCGGTGTCGATACGACGCTGCTCGCGAGGAGTGCGGAGCGGCTGGCCGCGCAGTTCAAGGAGCAGGGCGGCGAAGCCGTGAAAAAGGGCGACGGCACCTATTGACGATGCGCGCCGGGCGGCGGTTTTCGACTTGCCGGACGGGCCGCCTTTCGCCGTGCATGCGCCATGCAGCATGCATGGCCGCATCTATTCCTCCACGCGCCGTCCCGCCTCCAGATACTTTCCCGGCGTCGTCCCCAGCGTACGCCGGAACATGTCGATGAACGCGCTCACGTTGTCATACCCGAGATCGAGCGCGATGGTCGTCACCGGCACGCCGTCGGCAATGCGCTCCAGCGCCCGCAGCAGCCTGGCCTGCTGACGCCACTGCGCGAACGTCAGCCCCGTCTCGGCGACGAAGCGGCGGCTCATCGTCCGCGCGCTGATGCCGGCCCATTCGGCCCATTCCTCCAGCCGCCGGTTGTCCGCGAGATCCGCGGCCAGTGCATCGGTGATCTTCACGAGCCGCGGATCCTGCGGCCGTACCAGCCCCAGCGCTTCGACCTCCGACGCCGCGATTTCATCGAGGATCACGTCGGCGATCCGCGTCTGCGCGGCGTCCAGTTCCGAATCGCCCCAGCTTGCCGCGCGCTGCACGGCTTCGCGCAGCAGCGGCGTCGTGCGGATCGCGCGCGGCGTGGCCGGCAGCGCCGCGCAGCGTGCCTCGGCGATGAACGCCGACCAGCCGGAAATCGGTCCGAACGAGCGCAGCGAATGCCGGCAATGCGGCGGAATCCAGATTGCGTGGATCGCCGGCACGACCCAGTCCTGATCGTCGAGACCGATCGTCACCAGCCCGCTCAGCGCACCGACGAGCTGGCCGCGCGCATGTGAATGCGCGGCGGTCACACGCGGGTCGCGCTGCGACAGCACGGCGGCGACCACGAACGGGCCGTCGTCGGACGTGACGAATCGGGCGGGCAGCAGCGGATCGGACATGGCTGGATCTCGGTATCGAATGGCTGTTATACCGGAGATCGGCCGGCTTCGCACGCCTACACTGCGTCCATCGATGACAACCGGAGTACGACGCGATGCGAGCCGAACAGATGCTTCCCGACCATGCCGACCAGATTGAAACCGGCGGAACGACGATCCGCAAGGGTACCGTCGGCGCGTTCCTGGCCAACGCGCGTGTGTTGACCGACCCGAATGCCGCGCCGGCGGACCGGGCGCGCGCGGAAGCCGACGCGATCGACGCGTTGCCCGCGCTCCGCGCGCTCGGCCTGTTCGACGTGCTCGAAGTGCGCGATCCCGCGCTGCGCGCGTGGCTCGACGCACGCTGACGCACACCGGATCCGTCGATCGAGATCCCCGATTCAAGGAGTCAACATGAAAGCAGCAGTCGTGACGGGCGCCGGCGAGCGTCCCGTCCAGATGGAATTCGATGCGCCGCACGCGATGCCGGGCCACCGCCTGATCGACGTGACGGCGTCCGCATTGAGCCGGATCGCACAGGCACGTGCGTCGGGCAAGCATTACTCGTCGAACGGCCGTTATCCGTTCGTCGTTGGCGTCGACGGCGTCGGCCGTCTCGATGATGGCCAACGC
The DNA here is from genome assembly GCF_984667975.1 of Burkholderia pulmonis. Taxonomy (NCBI): domain Bacteria; kingdom Pseudomonadati; phylum Pseudomonadota; class Betaproteobacteria; order Burkholderiales; family Burkholderiaceae; genus Burkholderia; species Burkholderia pulmonis. The sequence continues at coordinate 1,845,638 of NZ_OZ480187.1, read as the reverse complement.
GTCTACTTCTTCGGCGCTCCCGCGCCGTTCGGCGCGATGGCCGAGCGCACGATCGCGCCCGATACGCAGTGCGTGCCGCTGCCGGACTCGCTCGACGACGTCACGGCCGCGGCGATCGCGATTCCCGGGATGTCGTCGTGGGCGGCGCTGACCGAACGTGCGCAGCTCGTCGCGGGCGAGACGGTGCTCGTCAACGGTGCAACGGGTACGTCGGGTCGGCTGGCGGTGCAGATCGCGAAGCATCTCGGCGCCGCGAAAGTGATCGCGACGGGCCGCAATGCGGCCGCGCTGCAGGCGTTGCTGAATGCCGGCGCGGATGCCGTCGTGTCGTTGCAGCAGGACGACGCGCACCTGACGCGGGCGCTCGAACCGCATTTCCGGGCGGGCGTGGATGTCGTGCTCGACTATCTGTGGGGCGCCAGCGCGCAGACGCTGCTGGTGGCCGCCGCGAAGGCAACACCCGAGGGCCGCCGGCTGCGTTTCGTGCAGATCGGCTCGATCGGCGGCGCGGACGTGCTGCTGCCGGGCGCCATCTTGCGTGCGACCGCGATCGAACTGATGGGCAGCGGCATCGGCAGCGTGTCGCTGCCGCGTTTGCTGGTGTCGGTGCGCGGCGTGTTCGATGCGGCCGGGCCGGCGGGTCTCGCGATCGACACGCGCACGGTGCCGCTGTCGGCGGTCGGCGAGCACTGGAGCGATGTGAACAGTCTCGTGCGCCCGGTATTCACGATGCGCGGCGAATGAGCGGCGTATCGAAACGCGGCAGGCCGCAGGCGGCATGAGGGGCGAACTGCGCGGCAGCGATCGGCCGATCGCCGTCATGCCGCCGCGCGTGGCGTGAGGAAAGGGCGGCCGACCGTTGTCGACCGCCGGGGCAGCGTCAGAACCGCTGCTGAATCCCCGCCGTGACGCCGACCTGCGTGGTGCCGTATCCGTTGACATCGCGCGAGACGCCGACCTTCTGCCCATGCTGCGCGATCGCGAACGCACCGGCTGCGTACAGCACCGTCCGTTTCGACAGCGCGTAATTCGCACGCACCGACACGAGCGTCGGGTCGGCATCCGTGCCGCCCTTGATGTTCTGGTGATAGACGGCCGCGATCAGCGAGAACGTCGGCGTGAACTGGTACGACCCGCCGAGCCAGTACATGTCGCTCAGCTGGTTCGCGGCCGAGGTTTGGTACGTGCGCCGATAGTTGCGATACCCGGCCATCGTCTTCAGGTTGCCGAAGTCGTAGCTCAGGCCCGCGTGGATGCCCTGGATGTAGTTGACCGTGTCGGCCGGCGTGACGCTGTCGGCCGCGCCGTTCTGCCGGTCGAACGTGACGACGGCCGCGAACGGGCCCGTCTCGTAGCCGAGCGCGACGTCGTATTTCGAGCTGGTCTTCATGCTGCCCGGCACGTTCCCGAAACCGTACAGCGCACCGAACTTGAAGCCGCTGAATTCGCCGTCGTAGCGCACCGCATTCGACGAGCGCGTGAACAGGCCGTCCTTGCGGCCGCCCGTGGCCATCGACGACGTCGCCCACGAATAGTTTTGCGCGTAACCCATCGGGTCGAACGGCAGCATGTAGTCGTAGGTGACGGTGAAGTTGCGGCCGAGCGACAGTTCGCCCCATTTGCCTTTCAGGCCGACCGTCGCGCGGCGCGCGAAGATCGAATCGGGGCCATCGTCGAGCGCGCCGTTCGCGATGTCGATCCCGCTTTCGAGGCGGAACACGGCCTTCAGCCCGCCGCCGAGATCCTCGACGCCGCGCAGGCCCCAGCGCGATGTGTTCTTGTTGCCCGACTTGAGCTTGACCGAATTGCCGCCTTCCGGCGCCGCATGGTTCGTGAATTCGATGCCGGCGTCCATGATCCCGTACATCGTGACCGACGACTGCGCGTGCGCGGCGCCTGCCGCGAGGCCGGCGACGGCGGCCGATCCGGTCAGGACGGCGGCGCGAAGGGAACGTTCTGCGCGTGACTTCATTGACGGTGTCTCCTTGGTTCTTGTGGGTTGGGTGAATCGGTTACGGCGCGCGACGGCCCGCGGCGGATGCCGGGAAGCGTCCGCCGGACAAACTCGTCATCGCATGGCGGGGTGCGCGCGGAGGACGTGCGCGGCGGCGCATGAGCCGCCGCGACCGGGTCAGCCCGCTTTCGCGAACGCCCAGCAGTCGTTGGTCGGGAATTCGATCCAGTGCTTGCCGGCCGCGCGCGGCACGTGGCCGAACGCGCGCAGGCGCATGTCGCCGCAATGAAACAGGTATTCCCAGCGGTCGCCGAGATACATCGACGTGACGAGGTCGGCCTGCAGCCGGTTCGCGCCCGGGCCGTCGGTGACCTGCACGCGTTCGAGGCGGATCACGGCCTGCGCGTCCTGGCCCGGCGCAAGCGTGTCGCGGGCGAGGGCGCGCAGCTCCCAGCCGTCGCCGGCGAGCGTCACGCATTCGCCGTCGATCGCGGCGACGCGCGCGTCGATCCGGTTGTTGCTGCCCATGAACTCGGCCGTGTACAGCGAGCGCGGCGCGCCGTACAGCTCGGCCGGCGTGCCTTCCTGTTCGATGCGGCCGTTGCGCAGCAGCAGGATGCGGTCGGACATCGCCATCGCCTCGGTCTGGTCGTGCGTCACGCACAGGGCCGACAGCCCGAGCGACACGATCAGTTCGCGCAGCCACGCACGCGCTTCCTCGCGCAGCTTCGCGTCGAGGTTCGACAGCGGCTCGTCGAGCAGGATCACCGGCGGGTTGTAGACCAGAGCGCGCGCAATCGCGACACGCTGCTGCTGGCCGCCCGACAGCTGGTGCGGAAAGCGCTCCGCGAGATGGCCGAGGCCGAGCTGGTCGAGCGCGGTCTGCACGCGGCGCTTCTGTTCGGCCGGTGCGACACGGCGCAGCTTCAGCCCGTAGCCGACGTTGTCGGCGACGGTACGGTGCGGCCACAGCGCGTACGACTGAAACACGAGGCCGAGCGAGCGTTGTTCGACGGGCAGGTCGATGCGTTGCGCGCCGTCGAAGAACACGCGGTCGTCGAGCTGGATGCGCCCGTCGGACGGCTGTTCGAGGCCGGCCACCGCGCGCAGCAGCGTGGTCTTGCCGCTGCCCGACGCGCCGAGCAGGCACACGACTTCACCGGCCTTCAGTTCGAACGACACGCCCTTGAGGATCGGATTGGTGCCGTAGCTGAGATGCAGGTCGTCGACGATGAGCTTATCCATGAAGTTTCACTCCGAAGCGCAGGGCCACGCCGAGACCGGCGCCGACCATCGCGATGTTGATGACAGAAAGCGCGGCAACCTGGTCGACGGCGCCGGTCGCCCACAGCGACACGAGCAGCGCGCCGATCACTTCGGTGCCGGGCGACAGCAGGTAGACGGCCGTCGAGTATTCGCGCTCGAAGATCATGAAGATCAGCAGCCACGCGGCGAGCAGGCCGAAGCGCACGAGCGGCAGCGTCACGTCGAGCGACACGCGGCTGCGCGTCGCGCCGACGCTGCGGCCGGCTTCCTCGAGTTCCGGGCCGACCTGCAGCAGCGCGCTCTGGATGAGACGCATCCCGTATGCGAGCCACACGACCGTGTACGCGATCCAGATGCTCCACATCGAGTTCTTCAGTTCACGCAGGCCCGGCACGAACAGGAAGATCCACAGGAATGCGAGGCCGGCGAGCAGCCCGGGCACCGCGCGCGGCAGCAGCACGATGTAGTCGAGCAGCCTGGTCGCCCAGTCGGGGCGGCGGTGGCCTGCGAACGCGACGAGCGAGTAGAAGCCGACCGCCAGTGCGCCGCCGATCACGCCGATGCCGAGCGTGTTGACGATCGCGCGCACCAGGTTGTCCTGCTCGAACAATTCGATGAAGTTCGACAGCGTCAGCACCTCGGCGAGCGCGACGCCTTCGCCCCAGTTGGTCACGAATGCGCGCAGCACGATGCCCGAGATCGGCACGATCACCGTCAGCATCAGCCACAGCGCGACGATCGCGAGCGCGACCCAGCGCCACACGCCGAGCGGCAGCACCGTCGCGCGGCCGGCCTTGCCCTTCACGGTGACGAAGCGGTTCGCGGTCTTCAGCAGGCGGCGCTGCAGCAGCACGAGCGGGAACGTGATCGCGACGATGCACACGGCGACCGCGGCCATCAGGTGATACGACGGCACGCCGAGCTTGTTGGTCAGCTTGTACAGGTAGGTCGCGAGCACGAGGTGGCCTTCCGGATCGCCGAGCACGAGCGGCAGCCCGAACACCTCGAAGCCGAGGAAGAACACGAGCACGCCGGCGAACAGCAGCGCGGGCATCGTCATCGGCAGGCTCACGTCGAGCGCGACGCGGAACGGGCGGGCGCCCGTCACGCGCGCGGCTTCCTCGACGTCCGAGCCGAGGTTGCGCAGCGCGGCCGACGAGTACAGGTACACGTGCGGCACGTGCGTGAGGCCGACGATCACCGTGATCGCGAAGATCGAGTACACGTTCCAGGGCACGTTCTGCACCCCGAACAGTTCCTTGAACCACACCGAGTAGAAGCCGACCGGGCCGGCCGCGACCACGTAGCCGAACGCGAGCACCATCGGCGACACGAACACCGGCGTGAGCAGCAGCGGCTCGAGCCAGCGGCGGCCGGGCAGGTCGGTGCGCACCATCAGGAACGCGAGGATGCCGCCGAGCGGGATCGAGATGAACAGCATCCCGCCGGCGATGATGAAGGAGTTCTTCACGGCCGACCAGAAGTCGGGATCGCTGAAGATGAAGCGGAAACCTTCGATGCCGAGCGTCTTGTTCGCGTCGAAGAACGGCGCGGACAGCAGGCTCTGGAACAGGATGAAGCCGAGCGGCAGTGCGACCGCGATGGTCAGCACCGCGACGACGATCCAGCGCAGCATGCCGGCGAGCGGCTGCAGGCTGTTGGCCGGCAGCGCGGGAATTGCGTCGCGCGGGCCGGTGGCGGGCGGAACGGCCGGTGCCGCCCCGCGTGTGCTGGTTGAAAGCATGAGTTCGCCCCTGCGGCCATCCGGATGGCCGCCTCAAGGAAGTCGGTAAGGGGAAGGGGCCGCCCGCGCGATGTGCGGCGGGCGGCCGGCAGTCAGCGGATCAGCGCTTGATCGCCTGCTGCCATTGCTTCAGGAAGGCGAGGCGCTTCGACTGGTCGAGATAGACGAGCAGGCCGGTGCCGATCTGGATCGGCTTCAGCGAATCGCCGAGTTCCTTCGACAGGCTCGCGGCCGACGTTTCGCCGGTCACGTCCGCGCGGATCGCGTACAGGTTCGCCTGGTTCGCGATCAGCGTCTGGCCGCGCTTCGACAGCAGGTAGTCGACCCACAGCTTCGCGGCGTTCGGGTTCTTCGCCTTCTTCGAGACCGTGGCGAGGCGGCTCACGACCTGCGTGTAGTCCTTCGGAAACACGTAGCCGATCGACTTGTCCTTCTTCGCCTTTGCGTAGGCATACGAACCGATGATGTTGTAGCCGATCAGGTTCTCGCCCGACGAGATGCGTTCCATCATCGCGCCCGTGCTCGACTGCAGCTTCGGGCCGGTCGCGCCGATCGCCCTCACGAGCTCCCACGTGACCTTCTCGTTCACGTGTGCATCCTGCGTCAGGTAGTTGAAGCCGACGCCCGATTTCTCGATGTCGTAGGTCGTGACCTTGCCCTTGAACTTGTCGGCCTGCGTGGTGAGCAGCTTGATCAGGTCGGCGCGCGTCGTCGGCACCTCGTTCTCGGGGATCAGGCGCTTGTTGTAGACGATCGCGAGCGGCTCGAACGTCGTGCCGTACGCCTGCTTCTGGTACTGCGCCCATTGCGGCACGTTCGGGCTTTCAGGCGAATCGTAGGACGCCATCAGGCCGTCGTTGACGAGCTTGACCTGCAGGTCCATCGCCGAGCTCCACAGCACGTCGGCGCTGGTGCTGCTCGCCGCGTTCTCGCTGATGTAGCGGTTGTACAGCTCGGTGCTGTTCATGTCGTTGTACTCGACCTTCACGCCGTACAGGCTTTCGAAGTCCTTGATCAGCGGGCGTACGAGGCCCGTGTCGGTCGTCGAGTAGACGATCAGCTTGCCTTCCTTCTTCGCGGCGTCGATCACGCCCTGGTAGTTACCCGGATACCCGGCCGGAACCTGCGCGGCGGCGCTGCCGGCAGCAGTGCCCAGGACGATCGCCAGCGCGGCGGCGAGGTGCTTCGGTGCAAACGGCATGTCTTCCTCCAGTTACGCATAGTGTTGTTCGAGTGACGCGGATGTTAATTGCGGGGCACTTTCAGCCTGCTTTCATTTCCGTTCGCAATCGTGCCGTTTGTGTCATGGATTTCCCGAGGTCGAAGCGGCAGCAGCAGCGGGTTACGCGGCGCGCGGCACGGTTCGAGCGGGGCAAGAAGCGAGGGGGGACAGGCGCGGGAACGCCGGCAACGACAGCTATGCAGAGGCCGTCAGCAGCTTGCCGAGGACGCGGCCGCCATGGCGCGCGTGCGCGGCGGTCAGTGCCGAGTACCCGATGACGACGCCGGCTTCGCGCCGGGCGCTGCGACAGAATCCGCGGATCGGCTGCAACTCGACGCCGGCCGCGCGGGCCTGAGCGACACAGGTGGCGTCATCCATGCCGGGCGGCAGCCACAACACGAAATGAAAGCCCGCGTGCTCGCCGGACACGGTGTACCGCCCGCCGGCGTGCTTCGCGAGCTGGTCGAGCACGATGTCGCGTCGCTGGCGGTACGCGTGGCGCGCGGCGCGCAGGTGCTTCGCAAAATCGCCGTGCGCGATGAAACGGGCGAGCGCCAGCTGGGGCGCCACGCCAACCGCGCGCGCGGTTGCGTGCCACACGGCCGACAGCGCCGGCCGCAGTGCTGTCGGCACGACCATGAAGCCGATGCGCAGCCCGGAGAACAGCGTCTTGTTGAACGACCCGCAGTAGATTACGCGGTCGCATGCGTCGAGCGATTTCAGCGCGGGCAGCGGGGCGGTCTGGTAGCTGAACTCGCCGTCGTAGTCGTCCTCGATGACCCATGTGCGGTGGCGCTGCGCCCAGTCGAGCAGTTCGAGCCGGCGCGAGACCGACATCGTGATGCCGAGCGGCGCCTGATGGGCCGGCGTCACGTACGCGGCGCGTGCATCGGGATGGCGATCCAGCGCTGCGGTGTCGATGCCTTCGCGATCGACCGGAACGTCGATCACGGTCGCGCCCGCGATCGTGAAAATCTGCCACGCCGACGCATAGCCGGGATCTTCCATCAGCACCGTCGAGCCGGGCGTGAGCAGCGTGCGCGCGACGAGATCGATCGCGTTACGGATGCCGGTCGTGATGAAGATGTCGTCGGCTCCGCACGGGATGCCGCGGTATTCGCGCAGGTACGCGGCGATTTCGGCGCGCAGGCTTTCGACGCCTTGCGCCGGCGTCGCGCCGAGATCGTTCGCCGTCGCGGCCAGCAGGCTCGCGCCGAGCGCCTTTTTCCAGGGCTGCATCGGCATCAGGCCGGGATCGGCGAGCCGTGCGACGAACGGAATGCCCGGACGCACGCCGTGCTCCGGCTCGGCCGCGCCTGCTTCGCTCGCCGGTGCGGCGGTCTCGGCCACGCTGTTGTCGCGCGACTGCGCGGCCGCGCGCAGATAGCTGTCCGGCACCACCGCGCAGACGCGCGTCCCCGCGCCTTGCGTGCGTGCGATGTAGCCCTCCGAGCACAACCGGTCGTATGCCGCTTCGACGGTCCCGCGGGCGACACCCCAGCGCGCAGCGAGCGTCCGGCTGGACGGCAGCGGGCTGTCGCCGGGCAGCAGGCGCTTCAGGATCGCGTCGCGAATCGTGTCGGCGATGCATTCCTGCTTCGATTGCGGGCTACCGGCCGACAGCCCGGCAGGGCAAGGCAGATCAAGCGGAATCGCGGCTTTGCCTCGCGGCATAGTGGTCCAGTCGATGGTCGATTTAATGGACCTTCAGATTATATCACTTTCCCCTTAGATTGCAGTCGATCCCACCCATCCTGACCGGAAACGGACTTACCGCATGAATACGCGTTCATTACCCCGATGGGGCTGGCTGTTCCTGTTGATGCTCGTCGTGTGCCTGCCGCGCGTCACGATCGATGCGTACCTGCCGTCGCTGCCCGCGATGGCGGACGCGCTGCACGGCACCGACGCGCAATTGCAGCTCACGCTGACCCTCTACATGGTCGGCTACGCGCTTTCCATGCTCGTGTCGGGGCCGTTGTCGGACCGTTATGGCCGCCGTCCCGTGCTGCTCGGCGGCCTGTGCCTGTACGTCGTCGCGAGCGTCGCGTGCACGCTGGCGACCGGCATTCCCGCGCTCATCGCCGCGCGCATGCTCCAGGCGCTCGGCGGCTGCAGCGGCACCGTGATCGGGCGCGTCATCGTGCGCGAGCGTTTTCCGGCCGCGACGCAGGCCACGATGCTCGGCCATATCTCGGCCGGCATGGCGCTGTCACCGGTGGTCGCGCCGCTGGCCGGCAGCGCGATTGCCGAGTGGCTCGGCTGGCGCGGCGTGTTCGGATGGCTGGCGGCGGGCGGGCTGATAGCGACCGCGATGGTGCTGCGCTACCTGCCCGAGACCCGCGAGCGCGATGCGCGGCCGGCGCCGGGCCCCGGGCTCCTGCGGACGTACGCAGGCCTGCTGCGCGACCGCCGGTTCCTGCGCTACTCGCTGGCGATCAGCTTCGCTTACTGCACGTACTATCCGTTCATCGCGGAATCGTCGACGCTGTTCCAGCGGCAGATCGGCGTGTCCGGCCCGGTTTATGCCGCGATCTTCGGCGTGACGGTGGTCGGCTACCTGATCGGCTCGAGCGCGTTTGCGCGGACCAGCAGGCGCTGGAGCCCCGATTTCGTCATCGCGGCGGCGGCAGCCGTCAACCTGGCCGGCACCGCCGTGCTGTGGGTCGGCGGCGCGATCGCCCCGATGGCGGTGGCGGCGCTCGTCGTGCCGATGTTCGTCGTGATGATCGCCGTCGGGATCGCGATCCCGGCCTGCCAGTTCGCGGTGATGCAGCCGTACACGAAGATCGCCGGCACGGCATCGGGGCTGTTCTTCTTTATCCAGATGGGGATCACGGCCGCGTGCGGCGGCGTGCTGGCGTGGCTGTCGGACGGCACCGCGCACCCGATGATCGTCGTCACGGTCGGCGCGAGCGTCGCGTTCGTCGCGGTGGTCGTCGGGTTTCGCGAGCGGAGCGCGGCAGGCGATGCGCGCTTCGCGACGGGCGGCCGTTCTGCGGTCGAGCGCTGAGCGGCGGCCGTCACGGACGGGCGCGGCGGCTCCGCGACACCCGCGCAACCCGTGTTTCCGCGAGGCGTCGGCATGGAAAGGATCATGTAATGTAGCGGCCTGTCGCTGACCTTCCCGGAATCCCCATGCGTGTGCTGCTCGTCGAAGACAATCCGAACCTGGCCCAGTCGCTGAGCGACGCGCTGAGCGCCGCACGCTTCGCGGTCGACCACATGGCGGACGGCGAGGCGGCGGACCACGTGCTGCGCACGCAGGATTACGCGCTGGTGATCCTCGATCTCGGGCTGCCGAAGCTCGACGGGCTGGAGGTGCTGCGGCGGTTGCGCGCACGCCGCAACCCGGTGCCGGTGCTGATCCTCACCGCGCACGGGTCGGTCGAGGATCGCGTGAAGGGGCTCGATCTCGGCGCCGACGACTATCTCGCGAAGCCGTTCGAGCTGACCGAACTGGAGGCGCGCGCCCGCGCGCTGATCCGGCGCAGCCTCGGCCACGAGCATTCGCGCGTCGAATGCGGGCCGCTTTCGTACGACAGTATCGACCGAAGCTTCCATCTCGCGGGCGAACCGCTGTCGCTCACGCCGCGCGAGCGCTCGGTGCTCGAGGTGCTGATCCTGCGCAACGGGCGCGCGATCAACAAGGACACGCTGTCGGAGAAGATCTTCGGGCTCGACGAGTCGGTCAATGCCGATGCGATCGAAATCTACGTGTACCGGTTGCGCAAGAAGCTGGAGAACACGGGCATCGCGATCGTCACGTTGCGCGGGCTCGGCTACTTGCTCGAAGCGAAGGCGGAGCACGCGGAATGACCCGCCCGAACCTGCGCACGCAGGTCGCGCTGTGGCTGCTGCTGCCGCTGCTCGGCCTGCTCGCGCTCGACTCGTGGCTCACGTACCAGCGCGCGATGAGCGCTGCGCACGTCGCGTTCGACCGCACGCTGTCGTCGTCGCTGAAGTCGATCCGCGAAGGCGTGCGGCTCAACGACGGCGAAATCGAGGTCGACCTGCCGTATCTCGCGCTCGAAATGCTCGAGTCGAGCGACGGCGGCAAGATCTACTACCTGATCCGCGAAGACAACGGCCACACGATCACCGGCTATCCGGATCTGCCGCTGCCGCAGGGGCTCGATGCGGGCGACGGCGCGCTGTTCGTCACGCGCTACTACGACGTCGTGTATCGCGGCGAACAATTGCGGATGGCCGCGCTGCGCATCCCGGTGCACGACGTGCCGACCGCGCAGTCGCGCATCGTGTGGGTGATGGTCGGCGAGACGATCGAGGCGCGCCAGGCGCTGGCACGCGAGATCCTGGTCGGGTCGCTGTTGCAGGAAGGGCTGCTCGTCGTGCTCGCCCTCGGGATCGTGTGGCTCGGCGTCGGGCGCGGGCTGCGTCCGCTGAACCGGCTGTCGGCCACCGTGGCCGCACGCAGCGAGGACGACACGACGCCGCTCGATACCGGGGCGATGCCGAGCGAACTCGCGCCGCTCGTCGATTCGATCAACCAGTACATCGGCCGCACGCAGCGCATGCAGGTTGCGCGGCGCCGCTTCTTCGCCGATGCGGCGCATCAACTGAAGACGCCGCTCGCGGCCGTGCAGGCCGGCGTCGAGCTTGCGCTGCGGCCCGACGAGCAGCCGCGCGCGAACGGGCACCTGCGGCGCGCGAACGGCGCGGTGCGGCAGGCCGCGAAGATCGTCCAGCAGCTGCTGTCGCTGTCGCGGCTCGATTCGGACAGCGGTCATGCGGTCGCGCACAAGCCGGTCGCGCTACACCGGCTCGCGCGCAGCGTGACGCTCGACTGGTCGCCCGTCGCGCGTGCGCGCGACATCGATCTCGGCTTCGAGCACGAGGCCGACGTCGACGTGCTCGGGCAGTCCGACCTGCTCGGCGAGATGATCGGCAATTTGATCGACAACGCGATCCGCTATGCGGGCGACCATGCGGTGATCACGGTGCGCGTATCGCACGACGGCGAGCACGCGCGGCTCGACGTGATCGACAACGGGCCGGGTATTCCGGTGGACGAGCGTGACGCGGTGTTCGAGCGCTTCCATCGCGGCAGCAAGACGCAGACGGTCGAGGGGACGGGGCTCGGGCTGTCGATCGTGCGGGAGATCGCACGCGTGCATCAGGGCAGCGTGGCTCTTGCCGACGCGGCCGGCGGCGGGCTGGTCGTCACGATCCGGCTGCCGGCGGTGGTGAGCGAGGCGGTGCCACGCGCCGCGTGACGGCGCGTGACGATGCGGGATGGCAAAGGGCGGCTGCGCGGCTCAGTCGCCGAACCCGATTTCCGCTTCGACCGGCTGGCCGATTTCGAGCCATGCACCGGCGCCTTCGACGACGATCGCATTGATGCCGAACGTCAGCGCATCGTCGTAGTTCGGGTTCGCGCGATAGGTTTGCATCGTGTCGCTCGGCTCGTTCGGCCATGCCGGATCGGGTGCGCCGGTGACCTGGTCGATCGTCGGCATCGGGCAGCGCGTGCACAGCTTCACGAGGCGCAGCCGCACCGGCGTCGTGCCGTCGGTGTCGAGGTGCTCGACGAAATCCTCCTCGTACGCATCGAGATCCGACACGACGATGTTCGGGCGGAAACGGTTCATCGGGATCGTCGGCGCGCCTTTCGCGGCGAGCCGTGCGTTCAGGTCGTCGAGCGACGACTGGCCGATCACGAGCAGCGGATAGCCGTCCGCGAACTGCGTGTGCGTATCGATCTCGCCGGTCCACTTGCGGTTGCAGCCACGGCGCGAGTCGGCCCCGAAGCGCGCGAGCTTCGTCGGCATGCCGAGGAATTCGGTGAGCCATGCGGCCGTTGCGGCGCCCGTATCGACCGCGTCGACGGTGTCGCGCCAGATGGTCGCGGCCATCTTCGGCGTGGCGGGCGATGCATCGCCGTCGAGCGGCGTACGGATCTCCGGCATGCCCGGCGCGTTCAGCACGAGCGCATCGTGGTCGAGCGCGGTGCGGATCAGTGCGAGGCGCGGGTGCGTGCGCTGCGTGACCATCATCCCGTCGGGGGTGGTGATCAGCCAGTGGCGGTCGTACGCGAGACCGGTTTCGAGCAGTTGCGCACGCGTCAGCGCGATGCCGGCGCAGGATTTGATCGGATAGACGAAAAGTTCGGTGATGGCTGGCATGACGCTGGCTGAACGCGAGGTGGTCGAATCGCGATTGTGCCAGATCGTGCCGAAGCCGTTTGGGCGGTTGCGTATCGCCGTACGGCCGGTTATGCGAGCGGAAAGCCGGGGTCGAACGTCGTGCGGACGTCGAGCGGCTGGCGCAGCAGCCCGGCCTTCAGGTAGAAGTCGGCCGTGCGCTGCTGTTCGGCGATCACCGTTGCGTCGATCGGCAGCCAACGCGTGTTGCGGCGCTCGAACTGCAGCTTCGCCGCGGCCGGCGGAATGCCGATGATGCGTGCGAGCGCGGCCGAGTACGCGTCGACGTGCCGGTACGACCAGGCCTGCGCGCGCACGACGCGCCGCAGGAAATCGTGCAGCACGTCGCGCTTCGACGCGATCGCCGCGTCGGTCGCCGCGAGATAGCTGAGGCCCGACCACAGCCCGCGGCCATTGACCAGCACGCGCGCGCGACCGCTCGTTTCGGCAAGCGCGGTATAGGGCTCCCACGTCGCCCACGCATCGATCGACCCGGTGGCGAGCGCAAGCATCGTGTCGGCCGGCGGCAGGAACCGGAACGACACCGCATCGGGCGGCAGGCCGGCCGCGTCGAGCGCCTTCAGCGTGACGAAATGGCCGATCGAACCGCGCGTGGTGCCGATGCGCTTGCCCTTCAGGTCGGCCGCGCCTTTCAGCGCGGCGCCGGGCTGGACGAGCACGGCCGTGCCGTACGGATCGGAACGGTTCGCGCCGATCACCTTGATGCGGGCGCCCGATGCGAGCGCGAAGATCACCGGCGCGTCGCCGATCGGCCCGCAGTCGACGGCCGCCGCGTTCAGGGCTTCGGCGAGCGGCGCGGCGGCCGGGAACTCGGTCCACGAAATGTCGTACGCGAGGCCGTTCAGTTCGCCGGCTGCTTCGAGCAGCGCGCGCAGCCCGCCTTTCTGGTCGCCGGCGCGCAGCAGCGGCCGTGTGCCCGATTGCGCGCGCAGTGCGGCCGGCGCGGCGGCGATCGTGGCGAGGGCGCTCGCTTGCGCGAGGAAATGGCGTCGGGTCGGATTCATCGTGAAGTTCGGTCGGAACAAGGGTTCGGGGAGGTCAATGCGGGAGTCCGGCCTGCACGTCGCGCACGGGTTCGGTGTCGACGCGCAGCAGCAGGGCGGTCAGCGCGTCGCCACCGGCGGCTGACGCAGCCGGCCGGGCGGCTGCATCCGAGCGGCACAGCAGGTCGGCAGCCGACCAGCCGGCGCTGCCCGGCAATGCGCGGGCCCGCAGCCAGCCTCGACGATCGGCGAGCAGTTGCGTGCCGCCGAGCGCGTCGGGCGCGACGCCGGCAATCGTCGCGAACGCGCGCCACGCATCGGGCGTTGTCGCGACGCAGTTCGCACGCGTGGCGGTCGAGGGCGCCACGGACGCGCCCCGTTCCGTCACGAGCAAGGTTTGCCAGCGCGCGTCTTCGGGCGGCGGTGTCGCGCCCGGCGCGAGCGCAACGATGCGCACGCGCTGGCCTTCGCGCCAGCGGTCGAGCGATTGCGGCGCGGCGTCGCCGCAGCGCACGTCGAGCGCCGGCAGCGGGACGGGCACCGGCCATGCGCCTTCCGCCTGCGCGCCGCTGCCCGCAGCCAGTGCCTTCAGGTAGTCGAGCACGGCCCATGTGTCCTGCGGGCCGAGCGTCGTGGCGAAGCCGGGCATCGTCGATGCGCCGTGCTCGTCATGCGTGCCGTGCCGTACGCGCCAGAACAGTTCGCCATCGAGGCGACGGGCGAGCAGCGTGCCGGCGAAGGTCGGCGGCCAGTGCGCGAGCGTGGCCGCGAGCGGCCCTTCGCCGCGCCCGTCAGCGCCGTGGCAGGCCGCGCAATGCTGCACATACAGGTGCGCGCCGCGCATCACGTTCGATACGGCAAACGGTGCGGGATCGCGCTGGAAACTGGTCGGCACGGCGGGGGCGAGCCACAGCGACGACGCGGGCCACGGCGCGAACCATGCGACGGCCAGCGCGGCGATCGCGGACCGGAATCGCCACTTGCGCGAAACGAGCGCGACGCAGGCGAGCACGAAGGCCAGCGCCATCACGCCGCAAGCGAACGCGAGCTGGCGCGTCAGTCCCGCGTCGATCCGAAGCGTTTCGAGTGCGATGCGGTGTGGCCACGGCCATGCGGCCTGGCCATCGGCGTCGTCGGCCAGGCCGACTGCATGCAGCACGTGCGCCAATGCGATTTGCGCGCGATACAGCAGTTGCAGGAATGCGATCGCCCAGTCGGCGAACGGCGGGGCATTCATCGCACGCGTCTCCGCCGTGCGGCAACTGGACGTCGAACGGCGCCTCGCATCTACCAGCTCGCGTCGAGCCCGAGATGCCGCAGCGCGTCGTGGCGCAATTCGGCGAGGCGCGGATCGCCGCGATGGCGCGGGTAGGGCAGGTCGACGTGCAGTTCGGCGACGATCCGTGCCGGGCGCGGCCCGAACACGATCACGCGCTGCGCGAGGAACAGTGCTTCCTCGACATCGTGCGTGACGAGCAGCGCGGAAAAACCGTCGCGTTGCCACAGCGCGGTCAGCTCGGCCTGCATCGTGAGCCGCGTCAGCGAATCGAGCTTGCCGAGCGGTTCGTCGAGAATCAGCAGGCGCGGATCGTTGACGAGCGCGCGGGCGAGTGCCACGCGCTGCGCCATCCCGCCGGACAACTGATGCGGGAACACGTTAGCGAAGTCCTGCAGCCCGACGCGTGCGAGCGCATCGTCGACGCGATGCTGCGCGGTTCGCGCCACGCCGCGCGCTTCTAGGCCGAGCGCGACGTTCGCGCGCACGCGCCGCCACGGGTACAGCGTCGGATCCTGGAACACGACGATGCGCGACGGATCGGGGCGTTCGATCGGCACGCCGTCCTGCGCGATCGTGCCTTGCCGCGCGGCGTCGAGCCCCGCGACGAGGCGTAGCAGCGTCGATTTCCCGCAGCCGCTCGGGCCGAGCAGCGCGACGAATTCGCCGGCCGCGACCGACAGCGCGACGTCGTCGAGCACCGGCAGCGGGCCGCCGGGGCCGTCGAACGCATGGCTCACGCGGCGGATGTCGATGCGCGCGCCGCGCGGCGCGGTGGCGACCGGTGCAGCGGCCACGGACGGTTCGAGTACGGCGGCGCCTACCATTTGACGGTTCCTTTCTGCCATGCGAGCACGCGGTCGCGCACCGCGAACAGCAGCGCGATCAACCCGGAAAACAGCAGCGCCATCACGATCAGCGCCGCATACATGTTCACGTACGACGCCCAGCCCTGCGCCCAGCTCAGGTACCAGCCGAGCCCCGACTTGACACCCATCATCTCGGCGACGACCAGCACCGTGAACGATGCGCTCAGACCCATGAAGATGCCGACGAACACGTGCGGCAGCGCGGCCGGAATCGCGACGCGCAGCACGAGGAAACGCGCGTTCGCACCGAGCGTGCGCGCGACGTCGTAGTACTGCTTGTTCACGCTCGCGACGCCCGACCACGTGAGCACCGCGACCGGGAAGCCGGTTGCGAGCGCGATCAGGAACGCGGCGGCCGAATAGCTCGACGGGAAGAAGTAGAACGTGAGCGGCAGCAGCGCGGTGGCCGGTACGGGGCCGAGCACGCGCAGCACCGGATGCACCCAGTAGCCGATCCGGCGCGACCAGCCGATCGACACGCCTACCGCGAAGCCGACCGTGACGCCGTACGCGAACCCGAGCGCGAGCAGCTTCAGCGTGTTGCCTGCGCTGCCCAGCAGGCGCGGCCAGTCGTCGACGTAGACCTCGATCAACGCCTGCGGCGGCGCGAAGAACGGCGTCGGCAGCCAGCCGGTTTTCGCGGTGACGATTTCCCACGCGGCCAGCACGAGCGGCAGCGCGACGAGCCACGGGCCGGCCGGGCGCACGCGCGCGAGCCGCGTGCGGGTCGCGGGGACGAGATGGCCGAGCGTCGCGGCGGCGAGCAGCAGCGCGGCGATCGTCCACGCGGCCGTTCCGAACGTGTCGGTGTACGCCCAGTCGCTGAAGCCGACGATGCGGTTCGGCCACAGGTGCGTGAGCGCGCCGAGCGCCGCCCACGCGAGCGCGGCGGCGGTCCCGGTCGGCCAGGTGCGGGCACGGCGGGCCTCGGCGGCCAGCGTGGCTTCGCAGGGGGTGCAAGCGATGCGCGCGGATGCGCCGGAACTGCCGCCGGCAGGTGTCGCGGCGGTGCGTGTGGTGGACGCGTGTTCGATCGTCGACATCGGGTTACCCCAGTACGTTCGCATAGACCTGCTGCGCGAAACGCTGCGGGTCCGTGCTCTTTTTAAGCACGCTGATGCGGCGGAAGTCGTCCGCATAGAACGCGATTTCCTGCTGCAGGTCGACGTTGGTCGGGTGATGCGTGTAGGTGAGCGTCGCGTACAGCTTGCGCAGGTCTTCCGGGCTGATCTTCGGCGAGTACTTCGCGAATACCTTCGCGGCTTCGTTCGGGTTGTCGTGCGTGTACTCGGTGGCCTGCACGATCGAGCGCGCGAGCGCGGCGGCCGACGGCCGGTCGTTGCGCACGAGGTCACCGCGTGCGCCGATCACGCAGCACACCTTGCGTGCGTATTCGCCGGACAGGTTCGTCGCGAGTTCCGTATACGCGCCGTTGCTGCGCTTTTCGAGCAGATAGAGATTCGGGTCGCCGTCGGCGATCGCATGGATCTCGCCCTTGTCGACCGCGACGCCGAGCAGGTCGGCCGGATACTGCCGCCACGTGATGTCGCGTTCGGGATCGATCCCGTTTTTCGCGAGCAGGATCGAGAAGAAGTGCTTGCCGGGCGCTGCCAGATCGCTGACGCCGACCGTCTTGCCCTTCAGCGCCTGCAGCGTCGTGACGCCGGCCGCCTTCGCGCCGAGCAGCCGCACGCAGCCGCCGTGCGAGCTGCCGATGATCTTCACGTCGAAGCCGGCTTCGAGCGGCTTCAGCCAGCGGTGGATCATCCCGACCGCCGCATCGGCCTTGCCGGTCGCGATCGATTCGAGCAGCTGGTCGGTCGATCCGCTGTAGTTGATCAGCTCGACTTTCAGGCCGTTCTTCTCGAAGAAGCCGCGCTCCTGCGCGACGACGATCGGCGTCAGGCAGAACGCGTTCTGGTTCCACGCGAACGTGAGCTTCTTCAGCGGCGGCGCGGACCAGGCCTTGCGGCCGAGCGTGATCGCCGGCACGGCGAGCGCGGCGGCGCCGGCCGCGCGCAGCAGCCGGCGGCGTTGGTCGTCGTGCGCGTTGGCCGGCGCGGGTGCGGTGGTGTGGGTCATTGTCTGGTCTCCGGTCGTGCGGAAAGGCGCTCAGTCGAGCAGGTCGGGTTCGTCGGCGACGACGCGCGCGAACAGGCTGTCGAACGCATGCAGCGCACCGTCGGGGCCGCCGATCTGGCCGTGCGTGTGGCGCGCGGTGGCGTGATCGATCGGCTGCGGCGTGCCGGCCGCTTCGGCCAGCAGCTGCGTGTGCGCGGCGTTGTCGAGCGCGATGTACCACCACGCGGCGGCCTCGACCGTCGGGCCGGCCGTCAGGATTCCGTGATTCTTCAGGATCACGCCCTTGTGCGTGGTGCCGTCCGGCTTCGCGAGCGCATCGGCGATCCGTGCGCCTTCGCTGGTGTCGACGACCATCCCCGTGAAGTCGTCGAACAGCGCGTGATCCTCGTAGAACACGCACGCGTCCTGCGTGAGCGGATCGAGCGGGCGGCCGAGCGTCGACCACGCCTTGCCGTAGGTCGAATGCGTGTGCGCGGCGGCGACGACGTGCGGATGGGCTTCGTGGATCGCCGCATGGATCGCGAACGCGGCCTTGTTCAGCGGCCGCGTGCCGATTGCGGTTTCGCCGCGCGCGTTCACGAGCAGCAGGTCGGACACCTTGATCTGCGAGAAATGCACGCCGAGCGGATTCACCCAGAAATGGTCGGGCAGCTCCGGATCGCGTGCGGTGATGTGGCCGGCGAGGCCCGACGCGAAGCCGAAGCGCGCGAACAGGCGGAACGCGCCAGCGAGCTTCTCCTGCCGGTGGCGGCGTTCGGCGGCGACGTCGATGCGCGGTGAGGTCGGGTCGAACCAGAAGTGCTGACGCGGGGCGTCGGCGAGCTCGAGGCCCGATGCCGTGCGGACAGGCGAGGAAAGGACAGCGGACATGATGGCGGGTGGCTCCGTTGGGCTCAGGCGGCGCGGCGTGCTGCGTCGCGTGCGGCGACGGCGCTGCGCACGCGCGGAATCAGTTCGCGGCCGTAGTCGATCGCGTCTTCCAGCGGGTCGAAGCCGCGGATCAGGAAGGTCGTCACGCCGAGGTCGTAGTAGTCGAGCAGCGCGTCGGCGACCTGTTCGGGCGTACCGACGAGCGCCGTCGAGTTCGAGCGCGCGCCGGTGAGCTTCGCGATCTCGGTCCACAGCCGCTTGTCGACACGCGAGCCGCGATCGGCCGCGGCCAGCAGGCGGCGCGCGCCTTCGCTCTGCTGCGGGCCGCCGGCGCCGAGGCCGGCCGCTTCGCGCAGCCGGCGCGTTTCGTCGAGGATGCGATGCGCGCGCGCCCACGCTTCGTCCTCGGTCGCGGCGAGGATCGGCCGGAACGATACGGAGAAGCGGACCTGGCGGCCGTGCTTCGCCGCTTCGGCGCGCACGCGTGTCGTCAGGTCGCGCACCTGGTCGAGCGATTCGCCCCACAGCGCGTACACGTCGGCATGCTTGCCGGCCACCGCGAGCGCGGCTTCCGATGCGCCGCCGAAGTAGATCGGCACGTGCGGCTGCTGGAACGGCTTCACTTCCGAGAAACCCTGCTTGAACCGGTAGTGCGCGCCGTCGTGATCGAACGGCTGCGCTTCGGTCCAGATCCGCCGCAGGATGCCGAGGTATTCGTCGGTGCGCGCATAGCGCGCGTCGTGGTCGAGGAAATCGCCGTCGCGCTGCTGCTCGCTGTCCGAGCCGCCGGAGATGAAGTGCACGGCAAGCCGGCCGCGGCTGAACTGGTCGAGCGTCGCGATCTGCCGCGCGGCGAGCGTCGGCGCGGTGAAGCCCGGGCGATGCGCGAGCATGAAGTGGATGCGCTCGGTCGCGGCCGCCGCGAACGCGATCGTCAGCGTCGCCGACGGGCCGGTCGAGTGATGCGGCACGAGGATCCGGTCGAAGCCGGCCGTTTCGTGGGCGCGCGCGAAGTCGCGCACGTAGTCGGGATCGACCACGGGGCCGGACGCCGGGTGAATCTCCGACTGCTTCTGGCTCTGGATCATGCCGATGAATTCGACGCTCATCTGGGTCTCCGGTGCAGGAACGGCCCGGCATGCGGCCGGGCAGGAATGGAGCGCAGGTTAACGCCGGGATCATGCGAAACGGAAATAATCAATCCCGATTTGAATATCAGATTTGCATGGTTTGGGTCGATATGCGTTGCGCATACGCTGTGGGCTCGTGAATGATCGGGCGCGCGTTGGCGCCGTGTCCGCACTACCCAGGGAATCCGTCTCGATGTCCGTCAGCCTTGCCGCTTCCTCGCCGCTTCCGCAGCCTGCGCTGCGCCTCCTGCCCGCCGACGGCGTCGACGGCGCGAACGACGCGCGCGTCGCCGCGCTGCTCGATCGCCTCGCGCCCGAACTCGCGGCCGACGCGGCCCGCAACGACGTCGACGGCCGCTTTCCGCACGAGAACTTTGCGCGGCTCCATCGTGCGGGGCTGATCGCGCAGGTCGTGCCGCGCGAGCATGGCGGCGCCGGTGCGACGCTTGCACAGGCGAGCCGGATCGTCGCTGCCGTCGCGCGTGCCGATCCGGCGACCGCGCTGGTGCTGACGATGACGTACCTGCAGCATCGCGCGCTCGGCCGCGCCGACAACCGCTGGCCGGCCCAGGTGCGGCGCGCGGTGTTCGACAGCGCGGTCGCGCACGGTGCGCTGATCAATGCGCTGCGCGTCGAGCCGGCGCTCGGTTCGCCGTCGCGCGGCGGGCTGCCGGCGACCATCGCACGCCGCGACGGCAACGGCTGGCGGCTGTCCGGCCACAAGCTCTACAGCACCGGCATTCCGGCACTGCGCTGGCTGGCCGTGTGGGCGCGCACCGACGAGCCGGAGCCGCGCGTCGGCGTGTTCCTCGTGCCGCGCGACCGCGACGCCGATGGCGATCGCATCCGCGTGATCGAAAGCTGGAATCACCTCGGCTTGCGCGCATCGGGCAGTCACGAAGTCGTGTTCGACGATGCATGGCTGCCGGCCGATCACGCGGTGGACGTGCGTGCGCCGGAAGCATGGGCCGTGTCGGCGGCGACCCATGCGGACGCCGACGCACAGGCCGACCAGCAGGCGTGGATGGTCGCGCTGCTCGGCAGCCTGTACGACGCGGTGGCGCGCGCATCGCGCGACTGGCTGGTCGGATTCGCGACGACGCGTGCGCCGAGCGGGCTCGGTGCGCCGCTCGCGACGCTGCCGCGTGTGCAGGAAGCGGTCGGCGAGATCGAGGGCTGGCTGCACACGAACCGCGTGCTGCTCGACGATCACATCGCGCGCACCGACGCGGGCAATGCGCCGTCGGCGACGACGAGCGGCCTCGTCAAGCGCACCGTGACCGAGCAGGCGATCCGCGCGGTCGAGCAGGCGTTGAAGCTGTCGGGCAACCACGGTCTGAGCCGGGGCAATCCGCTCGAACGTCACTATCGCGACGTGCTGTGCAGCCGTGTACATACGCCGCAGGACGACGCGATCGCGGTGGCGGCGGGGCGGGCGGCACTCGACGCGGTACGCGCGGGTGAAACGAAGCTCGAGGCAGGAGACGCGTCACGCAGCGAGATCGATCACGATCGACCCGATGCGTGAGCGGGGCACGGATACCGTGAGTGGAAACAGGGCGGCGGGAGGCGGGTGCCGCCCCGCCGGGTCAAGCGGCCTTGCCGTGCGATTGCTCGGGCATCGCGAACGCCGCGCGCGCATGCGCGGCAACGGCCGCGAGCGGCGCATCGAGGCGGGCCGCGTCGTGCCGGCGCAGCAGCCACAGATCGATCTGCGGCTTGAAATCGGCGAGCGGCACGATGTCGAGCGCCTCGCGCAGCGGGCTGCCTTCGACGAGCGGCAGCGGCATGAGCCCGATGCCGAAGCCGTTCGCGACGCTCTGCAGTTGCAGGTCGCGGCCGTAGGTGTCGAGCGTGACCGGCATCGGCAGGCCCTGTGCGTCGAGCGCGCGCCGCAACCCCGCGCGAAAGCCGCAGCCGTCGGGATTGAGCACCCAGCCGCGCGTGTGGCAATCGGCGAGCCGGTAGCTGCGGCGCGGCCAGTCGCCCTTGCGGCCGACCGCGACGAGGCGCGTGGCCAGCAGCCGTTCGCCTTCGACTTGCGCAGGCAACACCATTTCGCGTGCGAGGAACACGAGCGCGGCATCGAGCTCGCGGCGTGCGATGCGTTCGACGAGCATACCGCCCCAGGCGGTCGTGACTTGTGTCGCGAGTGCGGGCCACTGCGCGGCGAGTGCCGCGATGAGTGCCG
Source organism: Burkholderia pulmonis (assembly GCF_984667975.1). Classification (NCBI taxonomy): domain Bacteria; kingdom Pseudomonadati; phylum Pseudomonadota; class Betaproteobacteria; order Burkholderiales; family Burkholderiaceae; genus Burkholderia; species Burkholderia pulmonis. Next base: position 1,823,866 of record NZ_OZ480187.1, on the reverse strand, counting down.
GCAGCATCAGCTCGCCGAGCCCCTGCGTGAGCCCGATCCGGAATGCGCCGGCGGGCGGCTGCTCGCCGGCCGTCAGTTCGCGCAGCGCATCGACCTCGCGCAGGATCGCACGACACTGCTCGAAGACCTGCCGGCCGATGTCGGTCGGACGCGGCGGCTTCGTGTTGCGGTCGAGCAGGACCACGCCGAGCGCTTCCTCGAGATTCTGGACGCGCCGCGTGATCGCGGGCTGCGTCATCCCGAGCTCGGCCGCGGCCTGGCTCAGGGTCTGGCAGCGGACGACCGCTGCAAAAGCGTCGATATCGCTAATTTTCATGTTTGTTCTGCATGGTCTTTCGGGTGCATCATGACGATCCATCATATTCGGCATCATATTCGAGGAGACAGCCGATGAGTACGCTTTCGTTGCAACAGACGCCGCTGCGGCCTTTCGTCGACGGCCTGGGCGTGCTGCTTGCGTCCGGCGCGAACGAGGCGCGCATTCTCGACGAAGGCGGCGCGCTGCTCGCCGCGCTCGTCGAACACGACGACTGGTTGCCCGACGCGTTCGCGCAGCCCGATCCCGAGCGCTATCGGCAATACCTGCTGCATCTCGACCCGGACGAGCGGTTCTCGATCGTCAGCTTCGTGTGGGGGCCCGGCCAGACGACGCCGATCCACAACCACACGGTGTGGGGGCTGATCGGGATGCTGCGCGGCGGCGAGTTCTCGCAGCCGTACCGGTTCGACGCGGCGGGCAGGCCGGTGCCGGCCGGCGATGCCGTGCAGTTGGCGCCGGGCGAGGTCGAGGCCGTGTCGCCGCGCATCGGCGACGTGCATCGCGTGACCAACGCGTTCGCCGACCAGGTGTCGATCAGCATTCACGTGTACGGTGCGAACATCGGCAAGGTCGAGCGCGCCGTGTTCCTGGACGACGGCACCGTGAAGCCTTTCGTGTCAGGCTATTCGAATGCCTGATGCGGAGCACGCCGGTGCGCACCGTCGCACGCATGCGCCGGCAGGCCCGGCATTGATCCGTTCCGCTTTCTTCACCGACTTCAACGCATTCAACACAGAGACATCGTGACGCAATCCGCCGATTCCAATACCCGCTTTCCCGTCGCGTCGTACCAGGATGTACGCGCGCGCCTGCTGGCCCGCGACGAGCTCGCGCTGATCGACGTACGCGAGGAAGATCCGTACGCGCAGGGCCATCCGCTGTGGGCCGCCAACTTTCCGTTGTCGAAGCTCGAACTCGATGCGTGGACGCGGATTCCGCGTCGCGACACGCCGATCGTCGTGTTCGGCGAAGCGGGCGGCGAGGATCTCGCGCCGCGCGCGGCCGCGAAGCTTGCACAGCTCGGTTACACCGACGTTCGGCTGCTCGACGGTGGCCTCGCCGGCTGGCTGGCGGCCGGTGGCGAACTGTTCATCGACGTGAACGTGCCGAGCAAGTCGTTCGGCGAATGGGTCGAGGCCGAGCGCCATACGCCGTCGCTGTCCGCGCAGGAAGTCCACGCGCTGATCGACGCGAAGGCCGATGTCGTGATCGTCGACGCGCGCCGGTTCGACGAATACCAGACGATGAACATCCCGACGTCGACGAGCGTGCCGGGTGCGGAACTCGTGCTGCGCGTGCGCGCGCTCGCGCCGGATCCGCGCACGCAGGTGGTCGTCAATTGCGCGGGCCGCACGCGCAGCATCATCGGCACGCAGTCGCTCGTCAACGCGGGGCTGCCGAACCCGGTCGCGGCGCTGCGCAACGGCACGATCGGCTGGACGCTCGCGGGCCAGACGCTCGAGCGCGGCGCCGCGCGCCGTTTTCCGGACGAGATCGATGCGACGCAGCGCGCCGACGCGCGCCAGGCTGCACGCGCGGTGGCCGAACGTGCCGGCGTGCCGCGCATCGCGCTGGCCGACGTCGCCGCGCTCGACGAGCCGGGCCGCACGCTGTACCGCTTCGACGTACGCACGCCGGAGGAATATGAAGCCGGCCACCTGCCGGGCTTCCTGAGCACGCCGGGCGGCCAGCTCGTGCAGGAGACCGACCATCACGCGGCCGTGCGCGGTGCACGGATCGTGCTGGCGGACGACGACGGCGTGCGCGCCGACATGACCGCATCGTGGCTCGCGCAGATGGGCTGGGACGTCCGCGTCGTCGAGCCGGCCGGTGCGGCGGCGTTCGGCGAACGCGGCCAGCCGCCGCGCGACGTGCCGGCAACGCCGCCTGCGACCGACGTGTCGCCCGCGACGCTCGCGGGCTGGCTGAAGGAAGCGGCGCCCGGCGAACTCGCGATCGTCGACGTGACGGTCAGCGCGAATTACGTGAAGCGCCATATTCCAGGCGCGTGGTTCGTCGTGCGTGCGCAGTTGCGCGATGCGCTTGCTGCGATCCCGCCCGCGAAGCGCTATGTATTCACGTGCGGATCGAGCCTGCTGGCGCGGTTCGCGGCGGACGATGCGCGCGCGCTGCTGCCGGCGTCGGCCGACATTTCGGTGCTGACCGGCGGTACGGCCGCGTGGATCGACGCCGGGCTGCCGCTCGAAAGCGGCGAGACGCACCTCGCATCGCCGCGCGTCGACCGCTACCGCCGCCCGTACGAAGGCACCGACAACGCGGCGGCCGCGATGCAGGCGTATCTCGACTGGGAATACGGGCTGGTCGACCAGTTGAAGCGGGACGGCACGCACCACTTCAACGTGATCTGACCGCTACGGTGCAACCGGGTGCGGCGCGTGCGTCGTGCGCCGCGCCCGGTCGGCGTGCGGGTCAGCGCTTGAACGTATCGACGGCCGTGCGGCCGACGGCCGGATCGTCGGTGAAGAAGCCGTCGATGCCTGCGCGCAGGTAGGCCTGGATCTCGCGCACCGAGCCGGCCGTGTTGCGCGCGGCCGGCGTGCCGCTGTCCTTCAGCGACGCGGGCAGGAAGTTGTTCTCCGGGCGGAACGTGTACGGATGGACGACGAGGCCGGCCTCGTGCGCATAGCGCACGTACGGCGTCGGCTGCTGCAGCGTGCCGTCCGCGGCAACCGCGATGATCGACGTCTTGTAAGGGCCGACGCCGTTCGCATAGGTCGCGATCTCGCGCATGCCGTCGCGCGTCGACAGGTCGCCGTAGGTGCGCTTGTCGTTCGCCTTCACGAAGTCGTACGGACGCTGGCCGGCTTCGTCCATCAACTGCACGAGCTTCCAGTTCGGCTGGCTCGACCTGATCCGGTTGCGGATCGTCTTCAGGTTCGCGACTTCGAACGACTGGATGTAGACGGTCGCCGTGCGCGACGTGTACGTATCCTTCAACAGCGCGTCGACGAGACGGTCCTCGAGCGGCAGGTTGATCGACTGGAAGTAGGTCGGGTGCTTGGTTTCCGGATACAGGTGGATCGTGCGGCCGGTCTGCGCGGACATCTGCTTCGCGAGCGCGACGATCTCGTCGAACGTCGGGATCTCGAACTGGTCGTTGTACGCGGTGTTCGCGGGGCGGACCTGCGGAATGCGTTCGCGCGCCCGCAGCGTCTTCAGCTCGGCCAGCGTGAAATCCTCGGTGAACCAGCCGGTCAGCTGCGCGCCGTCGATCGTCTTGGTCGCCTTGCGGCTCGCGAACTGCGGCAGTGCCGACACGTTCGTCGTACCCGAGATTTCGTTCTCGTGGCGCGCGACGAGCACGCCGTCGCTGGTCGACACGAGGTCGGGCTCGATCACGTCCGCGCCGTCCTCGATCGCCTTGCGGTACGACGCGAGCGTGTGTTCGGGGCGCAGCGCGCTTGCGCCGCGATGGCCGACCACCTGGACCTTCGCGGAAATCGGCTGCGTGGGATCGGACGCCAGGTCGTCGTCGCTGCCGCACGCGGCGAGCAGGAACGCGGCGGCGCAGGCGAGCGGGACGTAGCGCAGGGAGGTCGGGCGCTTGAAGAGCATGTCGATGAACCTTCGAAACGGGAGTCGGAAAAGGGCGGTCGCTCCGGCAGCACGGCGGTGGCGCCGCGCCGCGCGGAATCGAACGGTGCGCGATCGTCGCACCGAATAATTACATATGTATTACTTGTGCCTTTCCATTGTGTTCTTTGAGGGCGCGATGCGTGCGGGAAGGGCATCGGCGGCGGTCTCGCGTGCACCGCACGCCGGCCGTCGCAGGCAGGCCGCACGCCGGATGCACTAAACTTGCGGGACTTTTGCATCGCCGCGCCGGGGCCAGACGCACGCCTGGCACGACGATGCGGCGACTCGCGGCCGGCGCGGGCGCCCGGCGCCCGCGTGCGTCCGGGGCCCGCGCCGGCCGATTTTTCCCGACCCATGACGACTCGAACCGATTCCGCCTTTCTGCTCGGCGACCTGCTGAAGAACGTTTCCCGCTCCTTCTACCTGACGCTGCGTGTGCTGCCCGACGGCATGCGCGACCCGGTCGGCCTTGCGTACCTGCTCGCGCGCGCGGCCGACACGATCGCCGATACCGCGCTCGTCGCGCCCGATCGACGGGCGGCGCTGCTGACCGACCTGCGTGACGACATCGAGCGGCTCGGCGACGGCGCGGCGCTGTCGCGTTCGCTCGAGGACGTGACGCGGATGCAGACCGATTCGCACGAGCACGTGCTGCTTGGTTCGATGGAGCCGATGCTCGCGCTGCTGCGCGCGCAGCCCGACGCGGACCGCGCGTCGATCCGCAAGGTCGTCGCGACGCTTACGTCGGGGATGGAATTCGACCTGCGCACGTTCCCGGACGAGCAGTCGGGGCAGGTCGCGTCGCTGCCGACGGGCGATGTGCTCGATCGTTACACGTACCTCGTGGCCGGCTGCGTTGGCGAGTTCTGGACCGACATGACGGTCGCGCACACGCGCGCCGCGCGCCACTGGGATCTGGCGGACATGCGCGAGAAGGGCATCCGTTTCGGCAAGGCGCTGCAGATGACCAACATCCTGCGCGATTGCGCGAAGGACCTGCGCATCGGTCGCTGCTATCTGCCGGACGACGTATTGGGCGCGCACGGACTTAGCGTGGCCGACCTGATGCAACCGGGAGCGTCGGCGCGCGCGCGTGTCGTGCTGGACGACCTGCTGCGCGTGACGCTCGACCAGTATCGCGACGCATGCCTGTATACGCTCGCGATTCCGCGCCGTTTCGTGCGGCTGCGGCTCGCGTGCCTGTGGCCGATCATGATCGGCCTCGAAACGCTCGAACTGCTGGCCGGCCACGATGCGTGGCTCGACCCGGCGAAGCCGGCCAAGGTGCCGCGCAAGCGCATCTACCGGATCATGGCATCGTCGCTCGCGCTGGTCGGCTCGAACGCGGCGATCCGGGCGCGCATGGCCACACTCGCCGATGCGGTGGCCGCGCGGCTCGCCCGCCCGGCATCGCGCTGAACGTTGCCGGCGCGTCGCGCCGGCAACGCATCTCGGCCCGCGTTCGCCGGGCCGTTTCCTTCCGATCTCCCGCCCGCCGACTGAAACGTTTTCATGATTTCGCTTCCCGAAATGTGGGTGTCATGAATGTCAGCGATCCTGCGCGGCGGCGTGAATCGCGGCGTCAGCTGCGATCGCGCATTTGTAAGATGATTTTTTGCCGAAGGCGTCTGACGACATCGGACAGTCGCGTTGCACCAGTAAAAATGTAAAGCTAGGGTTTTCACCGGGAAATGCCGGAAAGGCCCGCTGCGCAAGCGTTTCAAGGTGTTACGTAACCGCTTGGTGAACCCGCGCGTTGCGTCGATCATACGATGACCGACTGCACATGTTGGGAAACAATTGGTAATCCGTCAGAATCGCGTCGGCATGTACTCGCACATGTGTCAGTCATAAAACCACACCAGAAAAGAAACATTCTTTGAGGACGGAGAATCAATGAAAAAGCGCGTCGCTTTCGCCATGACGGCAGTGGGCCTTGCAGCCGCTACCGCCGCCCACGCCCAGAGCAGCGTGACCCTGTACGGTATCGTCGACAACGGTCTGGCATACCAGAACAACTCGTCGGCCACCGGCGCGACCACGGGTGGTCACTCGAAAGTGCAGATGTCCACCGGCGTGTGGGCAGGCAGCCGCTTCGGCCTGAAGGGCAGCGAAGATCTCGGCGGCGGCACGAAGGCGATTTTCCAGTTGGAAGCCGGCGTCAACACGGCTAACGGCTCGTCGCAGTGGACCAACGGCATCTTCACGCGTCAGGCGTGGGTTGGCCTGACCAACAACGCGTACGGTACGCTGACGGCCGGCCGCCAGTACACCGCGTACTACACGCTGCTGTCGCCGTACAGCCCGACGACCTGGCTGACCGGCTATTACGGCGCGCACCCGGGCGATATCGATTCGCTGGATACCAGCTACCGCGCGAACAACTCGCTCGTCTACATGTCGCCGAAGTTCTACGGCTTCACGGTCGGCGGTTCGTACTCGTTCGGCGGCGTCGCAGGCGCGACGAACCGCGGCTCGACGTGGAGCGCGGCGATCCAGTACCTGAACGGCCCGGCAGGCATCGCGGTCGGCTACCAGAAGGTCAACAACTCGACGCTCGGCGGCGGCGCGTGGGGCGCGAACTCGACGGTCCAGAACGGGCTGAACGCGACGGGTACCAACGGCGTCGAGCCGGCGGTGTCGTCGATCAACAACGGCTACCAGTTCGCGCAGTCGCAACAGCGCCTGGCCGTGACGGCGGGCTACCAGTTCACGCCGTCGTGGGACATTTCGGCGTCGTACTCGAACGTTCAGTACATTCCGGGCACGGGTTCGGGCTTCCGGAACACGGCGATCTTCAACACGGCAGGCGCCGTGCTGCACTGGAAGGCGGCGGCTCAGTGGGATTTCGCAGCGGGCTACTCGTACACGGCGGCAACGCAGTCGAACGGCATCACGAGCTCGGCCAAGTACCATCAGGTCACGCTGTCGCAGTACTACAGCCTGTCGAAGCGCACGGGCCTGTACGCAGTTGAGGCTTACCAGCACTCGAGCGGCAACACGCTGACCCCGACGGGTGGCATCATCGCTGCAACGACGTCGATCGGCGACGGCGTGGGCGCAGGTTCGAAGCAGAACCAGATCGGCCTCGGCGTCGGCATGATCCACCGCTTCTGATGTCGCGCGGCGCGCGAGCGCCGCTTACGGCATGCGGTATGAAAAAGCCGGCCTTCGGGCCGGTTTTTTCATTTCTGCGCGAATCACGTGCAAGACGTGCCGAGACGGAGCAGGGAGCGAACCATCGTCGCCTCCTTACTCGGGCATCTTGCGGAACGCGATCGCGAAGCGGTTCCACGAATTGATCGTCGCGATCAGCATCGACAGGTCGAACAGTTCCTCGTCGGTGAAATGCGGCTTCACGGCTTCCCAGACGGCGTCGGGCACGTGGTTGCTGGCCACCAGCGTCAGTGCCTCGGTCCACTCCAGCGCCGCGCGTTCGCGTTCGGTGAAGAACGGCGTTTCGCGCCACGTGACGACGGTCGCGAGGCGGCGGTCGGTTTCGCCGCCCTTGCGCGCGTCGGTCGTGTGCATGTCGACGCAGAACGCGCAGCCGTTGATCTGCGACGCGCGCAGGCGGACGAGTTCGGCGAGCGGCTTCTCGATCGAGCTTTTCGCGAGGAATTCCTCGGCGTTGCGCATTACCTTGATCGCATTCGGGCTGGCGGCATAGAAGTTCAGGCGCGGTTGCATGGCAGGTCCTTTTTCGGTGGGTGCGCCGGGTGGCGCGACAGGACCCACTTTAAGATGCGGACTGGCCCGCTTGAATATCCAATTTTGTGGAAATTCAGGTAACCAGTGTCGGTACGCCGGCTACGCCCGAACCCAGCATTCCGGCCAGCTTCGCGAGCGCCGTATCGATGCGCAACGCGTCGATGCCGCCATAGCCGAACAGCAGCCCCGCGCGAACCGGCACGCCGACATTGAACGCCGAGATTCCGTACAGGCCGATGTCCTGCGCACGGGCTGCCCGGACCAGCGCTGCTTCGTCGAGCCCCGGCTTCAGGTACGCGGCGAGGTGGATGCCGGCGGTCGGCACGATCGCGTCGAACCACGGCGCGAGTTCGCCGCGCAGGTGCGCGATCAGCATCTTGCGGCGCGCGTCGTAGTGTTTCTGCGCGCGCTTCAGGTGCCGTGCGAAATCGCCTTCGAGCATGAAGCGCGCGAGCGCCGCCTGCGTCAGCGTGCAGGTGTGCCAGTCGACGATCTGCTTCGCCTTGGCCAGCGCGCCGCGCAGCGCACGCGGCGGAATCGTGTAGCCGATCCGCAGTTCGGGAAAGATCGTCTTCGAGAACGTGCCGACGTACGCGACGAGGCCCGTGCGGTCGAGGCTCTTCAGCGATTCGACCGGCCGGCCTTCGAAGCGGAATTCGCCGTCGTAATCGTCCTCGATGATCACCGCGCGGCGGCGCTGCGCCCATTCGAGCAGTGCGACGCGGCGATCGAGCGTCATCGGCATGCCGAGCGGGAACTGGTGCGACGGCGTCACGTAGACGAGGCGCGCATCGTCGGGCAGCCGTTCGGTGACGATGCCGTGCGCGTCGACCGGCACGCCGATCACCGTCGCGCCGAGCGATGCGAACACGGCGCGCGCAGGCGGATAACCGGGATCCTCGACCGCGACGACGTCGCCGGGCCGCACGACGACACGCGCAAGCAGGTCGAGCGCCTGTTGCGCGCCTTGCGTGACGAGCACGTCGTCCCAGCTGCAGGCGACCGCACGACTGAACGCGACATAGCGCGCGATCGCACCGCGCAACTGCGGATCGCCGGCCGGATCGTGGTACTGGGCGGGGCCGCGCGCCTGCTGGCGCAGCCCGTGATGCAGGCAGCGCCGCCACGCGTCGAACGGGAACAGCGCCTTGTCGGTTACGCCGCCGCGAAAGTCGAAGCCGGGCGAGTCCTGCGGTGCGGGCATCGAGAGCGCGTCGGGCAGGTCGTTCCACAGTGCGCGTGCGTCGACCGCGTCGATGCGCGGCGTGTGCTCGACGATCGACGGCGCCGACATTGCCGCGGCGTGCGGCACGCGCGCGAGGCCGTCGGCGACGAACGTGCCGTCGCCCGCACGCGTCTTCAGGTAACCCTCGGCGACGAGGCGCTCGAACGCGTCGAGCGTCGTCTTGCGCGATACGCCGAGCTGTTTGGCGAGGTCACGCGTCGACGGCAGCCGCGCACCGCCTGCGAGGCGCCCGTCGACGATCGCGGTGCGCAATTGCCGGAAGATTTGCCCCGCCAGGTCGTGACGGCCTTCGATGCGGATCGCGATGTCCATCGCAGTGGTTACCTTGATTGGTGTGATTTTGTGCTGATTAGCATACCGGAAGCCGGCGTCTGCGACGGTGGTGTAGGGCGCTTCCGGGCGTGGCGGAGTCCGGCGTTCGTTGTCGGTGAAGGCGCGACCCCCGGAGCCATGCCGCGAAACCCATGCGGATGTCAGGGTCGAATTTACGTTTACTAGACGACCGGTCTAATCCGGGGATATCATCCGCTCCGACGAATACGACGGCATTCGTCACCCGGACGCGAAACTGCCACACGCGGCCGGGATGCTGATGGTACGCCGGCGATGGTTCACCGAAGGGACGCCGACGCGCGTCCTTTTTATCCCGGTATCTAGACGACTGGTCTAATAGACGGGTGAAAATTTCCGGGCACGTCGGCGCGCGCAAGCAGACTAACCGGCAGGCGCGCCGTATCCGGCACGCCGCGTGCTCGATGCAGGCCGCGGCGCGTCGCGCCACCCGTTCCCTATTTCGAAGGAGTGTCCGATCATGAAGATTCTGGTTGTCCTGACCTCGCACGACACGCTCGGCGACACCGGCAAGAAGACCGGCTTCTGGCTCGAGGAACTGGCCGCGCCGTACTACACGTTCAAGGATGCGGGTGTCGAGCTGACGCTCGCGTCGCCGAAGGGCGGCCAGCCGCCGCTCGACCCGAAAAGCAGCGATCCGGCCGCGCAGACCGATGCCACGCGCCGCTTCGAAGCCGACGCGGCGGCCAAGGCCGAGCTCGCGTCGACGCACAAGCTGACCGACGTATCGGTGGACGACTACGACGCGGTGTTCTACCCGGGCGGCCACGGCCCGCTGTGGGATCTCGCCGAGGATCTGCATTCGATCGGCCTGATCGAGCGGGCGCTCGCGGCCGGCAAGCCGGTCGCGGCCGTCTGCCACGCGCCGGGCGTGCTGCGCCACGTGAAGAACCCGAAGACCGGCGAGTCGGTCGTGCGCGGCAAGCGCGCGACGGGCTTCACCAACAGCGAGGAAGCGGCCGTCGAACTGACCGAAATCGTGCCGTTCCTCGTCGAGGACATGCTGAAGACCAACGGTGCGGAGTTCGAGCGCAGCGCCGACTGGGCGCCGCACGTCGTCACCGACGGGCTGCTGATCACGGGGCAGAACCCCGCGTCCTCCGAGCCTGCCGCCGAGGCGCTGCTCGCGAAGCTCGGCCGTCAGTAACCGCATGGCGCCGGCCGGGCCGGCGCCGTTTCCTCTCCGTCGCCGGGCGCAGCCGACCCGCCGACGGCCCGAATCGTTGTGCCGCGCGCACCGCGCGGCGCATTTCCAGTCGTTTTGCAGAACCAAGCAAAGGAGTCGTGGATGTCTGCCCTGTTCGAACCGTTCAAACTCAAGGATGTCACGCTGCGCAACCGCATCGCGGTGCCGCCGATGTGCCAGTACGTCGCCGAAGACGGCGTCGTCAACGACTGGCATCACGTGCATCTGGCGAGCATCGCACGCGGCGGCGCGGGCCTCGTGATCGCCGAGGCGACGGCCGTGTCGCCGGAAGGGCGCATCACGCCCGGCTGCGCCGGGTTGTGGAACGATGCGCAGGCCGAAGCGTTCGCGCCGTCGGTCGCGGCGATCAAGGCGGCCGGCTCGGTGCCCGGCATCCAGATCGCGCACGCGGGCCGCAAGGCGAGCGCGAACCGTCCGTGGGAAGGCGACGACCATATCGCCGACGGCGATCCGCACGGCTGGCCGACCATCGCGCCGTCGGCCGTGCCGTTCGGCGCGCACCTGCCGAAGGTGCCGCGTGAAATGACGCACGACGACATCGCCCGCGTGCAGGCCGATTTCGTCGCATCGGCGAAGCGTGCGCGCGACCTCGGCTTCGAATGGCTCGAACTGCACTTCGCCCACGGCTATCTCGGCCAGAGCTTCTTCTCCGTGCATTCGAACCAGCGCACCGACGAATACGGCGGTTCGGCCGACAACCGCGGCCGCTTCCTGGTCGACACGCTCGCGGCCGTCCGCAAGGTCTGGCCGGAGCATCTGCCGCTGACCGCGCGTCTCGGCGTGATCGAATACGACGGCCGCGACGAAGAAACGCTCGCGGAATCGATCGCGCTCACGCAGCGGATGAAACAGGCCGGGCTCGACATGTTGAGCGTGTCGGTCGGCTTCTCGACGCCCACCGCCCAGATTCCGTGGGGCCCGGCGTTCCTCGCGCCGATCGCCGAGCGCGTGCGCCGCGAGGCCGGGCTGCCGGTGTCGTCCGCATGGGGGATCGACACGCCGCAACTGGCGAATCGCGTGGTTGCCGAAGAACAGCTCGATCTCGTGATGGTCGGCCGCGCGCATCTGGCCGATCCGCACTGGCCGTACTACGCGGCCAAGCAGCTCGGCGTCGAGCGTCCGTCGTGGACGCTGCCTGCGCCGTACGCGCACTGGCTCGAGCGCTACCGGATCGCCGACAAGGTGGCCTGAGCGGGTGTGTCGACGTAGCGCCGGGGCGGCCTGCGCATCGCGCGTGGCGCCGCCGATCCGGCGCCGATGGATAGAATGGCGGTTCGTGCAGGGCAGGTTGCCTTGGACGAACCGCCATTTTTTCATTTCAACAGAGGTGCCATGGGCGCACATGTCCCGTCGTCTCACGATTCCGCCGCGCGGCCGCGTGCACAGCAGATCGCCCGCATCGCGCTGTATGCGGTGCTGCTGGTGCTCGCGCTGTGGGTGATCCGCGATTTCCTGCCTGCCATTGCCTGGGCCTGCGTGATCGCCATCGCGATGTGGCCGTTGCTGAAGCGCTTCGAATCGCACCGGCTGTTCCGCGACCGGCCGACGCTGATCGCGACCGTCATCACGGCAGGGATTTCACTGCTCGTCGTGCTGCCGGTGGCCGTTGCGGCCAGCCAGGCGATCGCGCAGGCGCATGACCTGCGCGAGTGGCTGCACACGATCCAGGACAACGGCATTCCGTTGCCGGACGTGGTCAGCCGTTTGCCGTACGGCTCGGCGCAGATTACCGAATGGTGGCAGGCCAATCTCGGCCATCCGCTGCATGCGGCCAGCGCGATGCACGGCGTCAACAGCGAGAAGTTCATCGCGTTCGGCCGGCAGTTCGGCACGAAGCTCGCGCACGGGCTGCTCGAATTCGGGTTCATGCTCGTCACGCTGTTCGTGATCCTGCGCGCCGGCCATAAATTATCGGGCGCATTGTTGCAGGGGGCGCGACGCGCGTTCGGGCGCAACGGTGCGGAACTGATCGAGCGCATGGTCGCGGCCGTGTTCGGCACGGTGACGGGGCTCGTCGTCGTCGGGCTCGGCGAGGGCGCGCTGCTCGGCATCGCCTACGCGTTCGCGGGCGTTCCGCACGCGGCGCTGCTCGGGCTCGTCACGGCGGTGGCCGCGATGCTGCCGTTCTGCGCGCCGATCGTGTTCTGTGGCGCGGCGCTCTGGCTGTTCGTGCAGGGCGCGACGATGTGGGCCGTCGCGGTGGCGGTGCTCGGGTTCATCGTCGTGTTCATCGCCGAGCATTTCGTGCGGCCGGTGCTGATCGGCAGTTCCGCGCGGCTGCCGTTCCTGCTCGTGCTGTTCGGCATCCTCGGCGGCGCCGAGACGTTCGGCCTGATCGGGCTGTTCGTCGGCCCCGCGCTGATGACGGTGCTCACGATGCTGTGGGCCGAGTGGATCGCGTGACGATGCGTGCCGCTGCGTCGATGCGATGGTTCGACGCAGCGCGAGCAATGCGCATGCAACGCCGGCGCCGGCTGTAACGGTCAGGCTTGCGCGGTGGCCCGCAATCCATGGATTCGTATACGGATCTCTACATTTCTTTTCGATCCGAACCCAAAGGTCTAGTAGCATGGGGCTTTCGATCACGCCGGCATGGCGCAGCAGATTTTCCCAAGCATGCGATTGATTCCGATGTCCCGTCCCGCGGCAACGCTGTCCCTGGCCGCCAGCTGCCTGATGTTGCACGGCTGCGCGTGGTTCGACCCGTGGCTGCCGTTCTCGTATTCGCGCACGCCGCTCGCACGGGCCGCGGCGCGGCATGGCGCGACGCGTGCCGATGTCGTCCGCGCCGCCGGCAACCCGCGCAGCGTCTGGATGGTCCGCAACGGCAGCGGCGTCTGCTACAACTACTTCATCGAGCACGGTAACGATCACCGCGCTTACTTTGTCGTGTTCGACAAGGCCGGCGTCGTCACGCGATACGGCTTCGATTCCTGCATGGATGCCGACCGCAAGGGCACGCTCCAGCCGGGCAAGGCCGCATCGCGCTAGCGCGGCGGCGCGCGGCGCACCTGCGCAACGCGCCGTCCGTTCGTCATGCGATCGTGTCGAGCACGCCGCCGTCGGCGCGCAGCGCGGCGCCCGTCGTGGCCGAAGCCAGCGGCGAACACACATACACGACCAGATTCGCGATTTCCTCGGGCAGGGCCGGCCGCTGGATGATCGAGGTCGCCCGCTCGGTGCGCACGAAATCCACCGCGACGTCGTCGATGCTGCGGCCGGTCTCGTCGGCCTGCGCCTTCAGCATCGCACGTACGCCTTCCGACATCGTCGGCCCCGGCAGCACCGAGTTGACGGTCACGTTCGTGCCCGCCGCGAGCTTCGCGAGGCCGCGCGCGATCGACAGCTGCGCGGTTTTCGTGAACCCGTAATGAATCATGTCGACCGGGATGTTGAGGCCCGATTCCGACGAAATGAACACGATGCGCCCGGCATTGCGTTCGATCATCCCTTTCAGGTAATGCCGCGCGAGCCGCACGCCGGACATCACGTTCACCTGGAAATAGTGTTCCCATTCGGCATCGTCGATGTCGAAGAACGCCTTCAGGCCGTAGATGCCCGCGTTGTTGACGAGGATGTCGGCATCCGGTGTGTGCTGCGTGATGCGCGCGACGCCGGCTGCATCGGACAAGTCGGCGGCGACCCCGTCGAAGCTTGCGCCGGGCACGGTGTCGCGCAGTTTCGCGAGCGCGGACTGCACCGACGCGTCGCTGCGGCCGTTGACGACGACGCGTGCGCCGGCGCGCGCGAGCCCTTCGGCGATCGCGAGCCCGATACCGGCGGTGGAGGCGGTGACGACCGCGGTCTTGCCTTTCAGATCGATGTGCATGAGCGTGACGGGAGAGGAATGAACGGGAGCCGCCGCGCGTGCCGCGGCGGCCGGAACTCAAAGCTTAGGCGAAACGGCGCGATCCGGCGTCGAAGCCGGCGGTCCGGCGGTCCCGTGATCCGGTTGCGCGGCGGCGCACAGTCTTGTACGGTGAGCGTTCGCCGTCCGAACCGGGAGCCCGCCGCGTGAGCCGTACCGCCAACCGATCCATCGACCCGTCGCCGTTCTGGCGCGATGCCGCGCTGCCGTTCATCGAGGCGCGCACCGTCGATGACGGACGCGAGATCTGCTACGCGAAGCACACGCACGACACGTTCTCGGTGGGCGCGATCGTAGGCGGCACGAGCACCTATGTGAACGGCGCGACGAACGAGCATGTCGGGCGCGGCGTGCTCGTGATCATCGATCCGGAGCAGGTGCATGCGTGCAATCCGTACGGCCCCGATGCATGGGCGTACCGGATGGTCTATGTCGACGTGCCGTGGCTCGCACGGCTGCAGCATTCGCTGGGCCACGATCCGAATGCCGATTTTCGCGGGTTTTCGCCGAAATTGACCGAGCGGGGCGACCTGTTCGCGCAATTTGCCGGTTTCTACCGCACGCTCGTGTCGCCTGCCGTCGATCCGCTTGGAAAGGAAAGCGCGGCGGTCGAGTTCTTCACCGCGCTGCACGGCGCGCTCGATCGCGAGTTGCCCGACCCGAGGCCCGGCGACGACAACGCCAAACTCGCGCGCGCGGCCGACTACATCGCCGCGCACTGCCGCGAGGGCGTGACGCTCGATGCGATCTGCGCGGCGGCCGACCTGTCGCCGTCGTACCTGATCCGTGCGTTCAACGCGCGTTACGGAATGACGCCGCATGCGTTCCTGATCGATCGCCGCGTACAGTACGGCCGCACCGAGCTGCGGCGCGGCCGGCCGATCGCCGAAGTCGCACTCGATGCCGGCTTTGCGGACCAGGCGCATTTCCAGCGCGCATTCCGGCGGATCGCGGCCGCGACGCCCGGCCAGTACCGCAGCGCGATGCGCTGAGCTGCGCGGCGGCTACACGTCGAGCAGGAACAGCGCGCTGCCCGCGAGCAGCAGCGCCATCAGCCGGTTGAATACACGCATGCGGCGCGCGTTCGCGAGCCGGTGCCGCAGCGACGCGCCCGCATACGCCCAGCAGGCGATCGACGCGAAACAGATCACCAGATACAGCCCGGCGAATTGCCAGACCTGCGCGCGGTCGCCATCGGCCGCATACGCGCCCATTGCGGCCACGCACGCGAGCCACGCCTTCGGATTGAGCCACTGCATCGCCGCGCCGGCCGCGGCCGACGGGCCGGCCACGTCCGGATCGGCCGACAGCCGGCCGTCGTCGAGCGCGAGCCGCAGCGCCATGTACAGGAGGAATGCGATTCCGGCCCACTGCGTGGCGGTCGTCAGCACGGGCCAGCGCGCGAGCGCCGCGTGCAGGCCGAGGCCGATCAGCAGAAAGAGCGCGACGAAGCCGAGCGTCGCGCCGGCCGCGTAGCGCAGGCTTGCGCCGAGGCCGTGGCGGGCGCCCGCGCTGAGCGCGACGATGTTGACGGGACCGGGGGTAATGGACGAGGCGAGCGCGAACGCGGCCATCGAAACCAGCATGCTCATCAGGAGTCTCCATGCGAAATGTCGGAAGTCGCATCGAGACTACGGGAGCCGTTTCGGCCCGTATTGAAGAAAACTGCCCTCGGCGGCGCGCGGCCGCCGTCAGTGCAGTGCGCGCGGCGCGTGAGCCGGCGCTTCGTGCGGGCCGGCTGCGTCGGCCGGGCGCAGCGGGCTGCCCGCACAGGGTTGCGTCGATACCGAGAAGCCGAACGTATTGACGCCGCCCGAGCACGCGACGAACACGCCGCCGCCGTGCATCTCGGCCACGGCCTTGACGATCGACAGGCCGAGCCCGTGGTTTTCCTTGCTGTTCGCGCGCGCCTCCTCGAGCCGGTAGAAGCGCTCGAACACGTGCGAGCGCCGGGCGGGGTCGATCGGCTCGCCGGGGTTCGACACGGCCATCTCGACGAGCGTGTCGCGGCGCGTGATCGTCACGTTCAGCGTCGCGCCGGGCGCCGAATGCTGGATCGCGTTGATCAGCAGGTTCGTCATCGCACGGCGGAACAGCGACGGATCGACGGCCGCGCGCGCATCGCCGTGCAGCTCGGCGTGCAGTTGCGCCTCGTCGAGCGGGATTTCGAGGAAGTCGAGCATGCGTCGCACCTCGTCGGCGAGCGACACGTCCTTCAGGTCGGTCGCGCGTTCGCCGCGATCGCTGCGCGACAGGAACAGCATGTCGTTGATGATCACGCGCAGCCGCTCGAATTCCTCGAGGTTCGACTGCAGCGTCTGGCGCATCCGGTCGACCGAGCGGTCGCGGCTCGTCAGCGCGACCTGGGTCTGGCCGATCAGGATGCTGATCGGCGTGCGCAACTCGTGCGCGACGTCCGCATTGAACGCTTCGAGCCGCGCGTAGGTCTGCTGGATGCGTTCGAGCGCACCGTTGAACGACGTGGCGAGATCGCGCAGCTCGGTCGGCAGCGCGTCGGTCTGCAGCCGCTGGCTGCGGTTGGTCGCGCTGACGCTCGCCGCGTCCTGCGACAGCCGGTCGAGCGGTGCGAGCCCGAAGCGGGCGACCGCACGGCTCAACAGCAGCGTGATGACGGTGGCCGTCGCGATCAGCGCGGCGAGCGTCCACCCGAAGCGGCGCAGCATCCGCTGCGTGCGCTCGCACGACGTCGCGACGACCAGTTGCAGCGCCGGCCGCTCGCCGGCGCCGGCCACGGCGACGGTCTTCGTCATCACGTCGTAGCTGCTGTCGTTGAGCGCGTAGCGCTGGAATGCGCTGTTCGGCGGGTCGACCGGTACGCCGTTGACCGGGCTGCCGAAGCGGAAGTTCGCATCGGGGCTGACGACCTGGTAGTGCGTCGAGCCGTCGGGCGGTTCGAGATCGGCGAGTTTTTCCTGCATCAGGCGGCCGCGCGCGGCCGTGGTCGCGTGCGACACGATCATCTCGGCGACCTTCGCGCGCGTGTCGATCGTCGCGCGCAGCTCGGCGAACAGCTGCCGCTCCATCATCACGAACAGCCCGCAGCCGACCAGCGTGAACACGAGCAGCGACACGATGCCGAACATCGCCGAGAGCCGCAGGATGATCGAGCGTTTCATGCCCGCCGCTCCGTGTCGCCGTCCTCGCGCGCCTCGAGCACGTAGCCCATCCCGCGGATCGTGTGCAGCAGCTTGTCCGCGAACGGGCCGTCGAGTTTCGCGCGCAGGCGCTTGATCGCCGTTTCGACAACGTTCGCGTTGCTGTCGAAGTTCACGTCCCATACGAGTTCGGCGATCGTCGTCTTCGACAGCACTTCGCCGCTGCGCCGCGCGAGTACGCCGAGCAGCTGGAATTCCTGCGCGGTCAGGTCGAGCCGCGTGCCGTCGCGGGTCGCGCGGCGGCCGATCAGGTCGACGCGCAGGTCGCCGATCGAGATCAGCGTCGATTCCTGCACGCGTGCACGGCGCGTGAGCGCACGCAGCCGTTCGATCAGTTCGAGGAACGAGAAGGGCTTGGTCAGGTAATCGTCGGCGCCGCCGCGCAGCCCGCGCACGCGATCGTCGACGCGGTCGCGCGCGGTCAGCATGATGACGGGCGTCTGCTTCTGCGCGCGCAACGCGCGCAGCACGCCGAAGCCGTCGAGCTTCGGCAGCATCACGTCGAGCACGACCACGTCGTAGTCGAATTCGACGGCCTTCCATGCGCCGTCCTCGCCGTCGAGCGCGGTGTCGACGACCCAGCCTTCCTCGGTCAGGCCGCTCTTCAGGTATTCGACGACTTTCGGTTCGTCTTCGACGATCAGCACTTTCATGTTCGTTGTCCGCGTAACCGGGTTAAGGACCGACGCTCGCGGTGCGCTGCGGGGCCGCCGCCGCGACGTCGGACGGCGCGGGGCCGTTCGTCGCGCTGCCGTCCCAGCCGCCGCCGAGCGCCTTCGCGAGAAACACGACGAGCGCCGCGCGCTGGCCCTGGATCTGCACGGCCTGGCGCTCGCTCGTCAGCAGTTGCTGCTGGGCCGTCAGCACGTCGATGAACGGCGTCAGGCCGCCCGCGTAACGATCCTGCGCGAGCGAGACGAGCTTGCGCGCGTCGTCGACGGCCGCCGAGGCCTGCTGCGCGGCTTCGGCGAGGACCGACAGCCCCGTCACCGCATTTTGCACCTCCTGGAACGCGGTGAGCACGGTCTGCCGGTAGCTGGCCTGCGCGGCGACGTAGCCGGCCTGCGCGAAATCGACGCCGGCCTTCAGCTTGCCGCCTTCGAACAGCGGCTGGCTGAGCGACCCGCCGACCGACCACAGCAGCGCCGGCACGCTGAACAGGCCTGCGAAGCGCGTCGCGTCCCAGCCGATGTCCGGCGACAGCATGATGCGCGGGAAATACGCGGCTCGCGCGACGCCGATCTGCGCGTTCGCGGCGGCCATCGCGCGCTCGGCCGACGCGACGTCGGGGCGGCGCTGCAGCAGGTCGCTCGGCATGCCGGTCGGCAGCGTGGGCGCATTGATCGGCACCACGCGCGGCGGCAGCGAGAAGGTGGGGGCCGGCGTGCCGACCAGCGTCGCGATCGCGGTTTCGACCTGCGCGCGCTGCTGGATCAGCAACTGCGCCTGCGTGCGTGTCGCGTCGAGCTGCGAGCGCTGCTGCAGCAGATCGAGGCCCGACACCGCGCCGAGATCGTGGCGCGCGCTCACGTAATCGAGCGCCTTCTGCTGCAGGTCGATCGAGCGATTGACGACGTCGATTTCGCTGTCGAGCTCGCGCAGCGCGAAATAGCTCGATGCGAGATCGGCGGTCAGCACGAGGCGCGCGTTCGCGAAATCGTCGTGCGCCTGCTCGGTGGTTGCCTGCGCGGATTCGACGCTGCGCCGCACGCGGCCGAACAGGTCGAGCTCGTAGCTGACGGCGGCGCCGACCTGAACGTCGTTCTGCACGGTCGACGCATTCAACGTCGCGTAGTTGGTCTGCGGCCGGTCGGCGGAAATCTTGAAGCGCTGGCCGCTCGCGTTCAGGCCGACGGCTGGATATTGTGCGGATGCGACCGACGCGAGCGTCGCCTTTGCCTGGTCGTAGCGTGCAGCTACCGCCTTCAGGTTCTGGTTGTTGCGCAGTGCGTCGGTTTCCAGCGCGTCGAGCTGCGCGTCGCCGAATGCCGTCCACCAGGCCGGATCGAGCGGTGCACGGGCCGGCTCGGCCGGGTGCCAGTACGCATCGGCCGGGTCGAGCCGCCACGCGGCCGGCGTATCGACGGCCGGACGCCGGTAGTCCGGGCCGACGGTGCAGCCGGCGAGGGCCGCTGCCGCGACGACGGCGGCAACGGTTACAGGCCGCATGCGGGCGTACATCGCGATCACGACTTCGCTCCCGCGGCGGAAGAGGCCGGTTGCGGTGCCGGCGCCTGCACGACGACCTGGTCGCCGTTCGCGAGCGCATCGCTCGGATTCTCGACGAGGCGGTCGTTCGGCGTGATCGGCCCGTCGACTTCGAGCGTCTGGCCGATCGTGCGCACGACCGTCACCTGCTTCAGGTGAACCTGGCCGTTCGCATCGACGGTCGCGACCGTCGGGCCTTCGGCGCGGAACAGCAGCGTACTGGCCGGCACCTGCAGGCGGCCGATCGGCGTCATCGGCAGCGTTGCCTGCACGTACGCGCCGGGCAGCAGCTTGCCGTCCGGGTTCGGCAGCGTGATCTCGATCTGCAGCGAGCGCGTCGCGACGTCGATCGCCTCGGATGTCCGGGTGATCGTCCCGTCGAAGGTCCGGCCCGCCAGTTCGGCCTGCGCGATGCTGACGTGCTGGCCGACCTTCACCTGCTGCGCGTACGCCTGCGGCACCTGCACGTAGAGGCGCAGCCGGTCGGCCTGCACGACCGTGAACAGCGAGCGGCCCGCGTTGCCCGAATTGACGAGATCGCCGACGTCGACGTTGCGCTGCGTGACGATCCCGTCGATGGGCGCGACGATTCGCTGAAAGCCCTTCAGCTCGGTCAGCCGGCGCATGTTCGCATCGGCCGCGGCGAGGTTCGCGGTGCCCTGGTTGAACGCGCCTTGCCGGTCGTCGAGTTCCTGCTGCGACACGGCATCGCGCTGGCGCAGCTGCTGCGCGCGGTCGAACGACGTCTTCGCGAGCGCGAGCGCGGCCTGTGCCTGCTGACGCTGGGCAGTGGCCTGCGCGAGCTCCTGGTTCAGCTCGGGCGTGTCGAGCTCGGCGAGCGTCTGCCCCTGCTTCACGTGCGCGCCGATGTCCGCCTGCCAGCGCAGCACGTAGCCGCTCGCCCGCGCGTAGATCGGCGCCTCGACGAAGCCGCGCAGCGTACCGGGCAGCGTCAGCTTGCCGCCGGTGGCCGCGTCGACCGGATGCACGACGTTCACGTACTGGCGCGTGTTCTGCTCGGCGACCGCGTCGAGCCGGTTGCGGTTCAGCACGTTGACGACGACCGTGCGTGCGGCGCCGGCGGCCAGCAGCACGCCGATCACGATCAGGACGATGCGTCCGCGTCGCGATACCGACGTACGCGTCGGCAGGTGCATGCCGCGTTCGTCCACCTGGATGCCGACGGAGCTGTGATGTTTCTCTTCCATGAATTCAACCAATTCAACCGGGTAGTGGGACGAAAGTCAGTGTCCGGCCTGGCGCGCGCGCCGGCGGGCCAGCCGTGAATGCACACCGCCGAACACGAGCGGCACGAACAGCAAGGTCGAAACGGTCGCGAACAGCAGCCCGCCGATCACCGCGCGGCCGAGCGGCGCATTCTGCTCGGCGCCTTCGCCGAGACCAAGCGCCATCGGCACCATCCCGATGATCATCGCGAGCGCCGTCATCAGCACCGGCCGGATCCGCGTCGCGCCGGCTTCCAGCGCGGCCGTGAGCGGCGGCGCGCCGGCCGCGAGGCGCTGGCGCGCGAACGACACGACGAGAATGCTGTTCGCGGTGGCCACGCCGACCGTCATGATCGCGCCCGTCAGCGCCGGCACGCTCAGGTGCGTGCCGGTGATGAACAGCATCCACACGATGCCGGCGAGCGCGGCCGGCATCGCGCTGATGATGATCAGCGGGTCGAGCCACGACTGGAAATTGACGACGATCAGCAGGTAGACGAGCACGATCGCCATGGCGACACCCGCGCCGAGGCCGATATACGACGTGCGCATCGTCTCGATCTGGCCGCGCATCGTCAGGTCGGTGCCGCGCGGCAGCGTCGCGCGCGCGTCGGACACGATGCGGTCGATTTCGCCCGCGACCGCGCCGAGGTCGCGCCCCTCGACGCTCACATAGACGTCGATCGCCGGGCGGATGTTGTAGTGCGTGATCACGGCCGGGCTGGAGACGCTGCGCATCTGCACCAGGTTGCCGAGCAGCTGTAGCGGCGTGCCCGTGCGGCCGCTGGCCGAGATCGGCGTGCCGAGCAGGTCGTCGACCGACGAGATGTTGTATTGCGGGGTCTGGATCTGCAGCGGGTACTGCACGCCGGTGCGCGGGTTGATCCAGAACGACGGCGTCGTCTGCGAACTGCCGGACAGCGAGATCAGCATGTTCTGCGCGACGTTCTGCGCCGAGAGATTGAGCTGCTGCATGCGCGTACGGTCCATGTCGGCCAGCAGGGTCGGCTCGTCGTTGCGTTGCAGCACGTGCACGTCGACGGCGCCGGGGATTTGCCTGAACTTTTTCATCAGGCTGCTCGCGATAGTCATGTTACTCGCGAGATCGTTGCCGAGCACCTGCACGTCGATGGCCGCCGGTTGGCCGAAGTTGAGGATCTGCGTGATGATGTCCGACGGCTGGAAGAAGAATTCGATGCCCGGGAAGCGCTGCGGCAGCAGCGCGCGCAGCGTCTGCACGTAATGCTGGGTCGCGCGGTGGCCGGGCTTCAGCGCGATCAGCAGCTCGCCGTCGAGCGAGCCGATCGTGCCGGCGTTGCTGTACGACAGGTTGATGCCGCTCACCGGCAGGCCGAGGTTGTCGACGATCGCGCCGAGCTCGTCGGGCGGCACGGTTTCGCGGATCACGCGCTCGACCTGGTCGGCGAGGCGCGCGGTTTCCTCGATCCGGTAGCCGGTCGGTGCGCGCATGTGCAGCCGGATGTTGCCGGAATCGGCGTTCGGGAAGAAGTCGCGGCCGAGCACGAATACCAGGCCCGTCGACAGCACGCAGAAGCCGAGGAAGCACATCGCGTAGAAGCGGCGGCGCACGAGCAGGATGCTGAGCAGCACGATGTACCACGCGCGCAGCCGCTCGAACGCGTCGTTGAACGCGTGATGAATGCGCGCGAAACGCGACGTCGAATGGTCGGGCCCGGTGCTTGCCTGTTGCGGGCGGAACAGCAGCATCGCGAGCGTCGGCACCAGCGTGCGCGACAGCACGTACGATGCGAGCATCGCGAACACGACGGCTTCCGCGAGCGGCACGAACAGGAAGCGTGCGACGCCCGTCAGGAAGAACATCGGCACGAACACGATACAGATGCACAGCGTCGACACGAACGCGGGCACCGCGATCTCGCCGGCGCCGTCGAGGATCGCGTCGTGCAGGTTCGTGCCGAGATGCAGGTGCCGCTCGATGTTCTCGATCGTCACGGTCGCATCGTCCACCAGGATCCCGACCGCGAGCGCGAGCCCGCCGAGCGTCATGATGTTGATGGTTTCGCCGAGCGCGGACAGCGCGATCAGCGACGTGAAGATCGACAGCGGGATCGAGATCGCGATGATCAGCGTGCTGCGCCAGTTGCCGAGGAACAGCAGGATCATCATCGCGGTCAGCACGGCCGCGATCAGCGCTTCGTGGATCACGCCCTGGACGGCCGCGTCGACGAATACCGACTGGTCGAACAACGGCGTGATCGTGAGCCCTTCGGGCAGCGTCGGGATCACCTTCGGCAGCAGCGCCTTCAGGTCGGACACGACCTTGAGCGTCGACGCGTCGCCGCTTTTCAGGATCGAGATGAGCACGCCGCGCTGGCCGTTCTGGCGCACGACGTTGGTCTGCGGCGCGAAGCCGTCGCGTACCGACGCCACCTCGCGCAGGTAGGTCGTCGCGCCGTTGACGGTCTGGATCGGCAGGTCCTTGATGTCGGCGATCGTATCGGCCGACGCGTTCGTGTCGATCCGGTATTCGGTCTGGCCCATCTTCGCGGTGCCGGTGGGCAGCACGAGGTTCTGCGCGTTGATCGAGTTGACGATGTCGGCCGGCGTGAGGCCCTTCGCGAGCAGCGCCTGCGGATCGAGGTCGATCGCGACCACGCGCGTGCGGCCGCCGTACGGGAACGGGATCTGCACGCCCGGAACCGTGATCAGCTGCGGACGCAGGAAGTTGAGCGCGATGTCGGCGAGCGACTGTTCGCTGAGCGTCTTGCTGGACAGCCCGAGCTGGATCACCGGGATGCTCGACGCCGAATAGGTGATCACGAGCGGCGGCGTCGCGCCCTGGGGCATCTGCCGTACGATCGCCTGCGCGGACGAGACCGTCTGCGCGATCGCCGTCTGCACGTTCGCGCCCGGCTGCAGGAACACCTTCACGACCGCGATGCCGGGCAGCGACGTCGATTCGACGTGCTGGATGTTGTTGACGGTCGTGGTCAGGATCCGTTCATGGACGGACGTGATCCGGTTGGTCATCTCCGACGCGGAGAAGCCGTTGTAATTCCAGATCACGCTGATCACGGGGATGTTGATCGCGGGCAGCACGTCGACCGGCGTGCGCATCAGCGCAAGCGGCGTGGCCAGCACGATCATGATGGCCATGACGATGAACGTGTAGGGGCGCTTGAGCGCGAGATTGACGATCCACATGGAGGCAGCGGGACAGGCGGTGATCAGGCGTAGATGATGGGAACCCGAATGATAGGCGTCGGCGTGGAACGGGTTACTGTCGCGAAACTGGCGGAATTGTCAGGTTGGGGCGATCGAGGGTATTCCCGGTCGGTTGTGGTCGCACGCATCGGTTTCAGCAGGCCAGCGTCTCGGCGGCAGACACGGGTGCGGGGGCCGTCGGCGGTGCGAAGCGTTCCAGATGCGTGAGAAATGCGCGATTGGCCAGCGCGGCCTGGTAGAACGCCGCCTGCCAGTTGGGCGCGGCGCCGGTGTTGAACGCAGGATAGACGGCGAGACGGGCACGCAGCGTCTTTTCGATGTCGAAACGGTTGTCGGCAATCTGGTTTTTCCATTCGCCGCATTCCCGATGGCAGAACAGCACGATCCGTTCCCGTAGCCGGAGCGTTTCGATATGCGTGCCCAGTCGCTTTTTGGCGGCGGCGTCGAGCGATTTCAGCACGGTAAAGGTGATCGTGAAATCCGGCATGTCCCGTTTCATCGCGATGTCGATCCCGAAGGCCAGCTGCGCCAGCATGTCGTGGTAGATCGGGTGCAGGAAGAGTGCGTCGTTCCGGGTGTCGCAGTAGTAGCGTTTTCCCTTGATAGGGGCGCATTCGCCGCATTGCGGCACGAGATTGTTCGGATGGATCGCGAATTCCGGCCATTCGCTCTCCGGCATGAAGTGATCCAGCGTATCCGGTTTGCCGGGGGAGCCGCAATACGGACACTCCAGCAGGCCATGATCGTGCCGGCGCGCCAGCAGGCGCCTTTTGAGTTCCGCCGGCGCGCTGTGGTAGTACGCCGTCATCAGGTCCTTCAGGTGCGCGAAGGCACTGGCGGCCGGGCGCGTGGCCGGGCTGGCGATGTGTCCGTCGTAATCCGGGTAGCGCTGGACCAGGTGCCACGCGTACGTGCGCAGCGTGTCGACGTCGTCCTTGTCGCAGGTGAGCGCGAGCCCCATCCAGCCGTCGTCGCCGGGCGTGCGCATGTGCGAGAGATGCTTCATTCGCGCACCTCGATCCGGATTTCGTCGTGCTTCGCAAAGCTTGCCGCCACGTAAGCCAGCGCCTCGTTGCCGACCCGCGGCGCGATCGCCTCGAGCGCCTGGTCGATCGAATCGTAGGTTTCGATGGCCCGGTCGAGCGTTTCCTCGTAGGGTTTCCTGATCCGGTAATCGTCGAATGCGCGGCCGATGATCTTGTCGACCGATTCGCCGAACGTTTCGAATCCGGGCGGCGATGCATGTGTGTGGCCATGTTCTTGCCGCAGGATCGTCACCGCATCGTGCCGGATCTCCCGCGCCATGACCGACGAGTGCGTCGCGATGATCGCGTAGGACTTCCGCGCGGCCAGCAGGTGCTTCAGCATGTTGATCAGGTTCACCTCCATCGTCGGATGCAGGTACAGCTCGGGCTCGTCGATGATCAGCAGGCTTTCGTCCTCGACCTCGGCGGCCAGGCACGGCAGCATGTACGAATACATGCGCTGGCCCGAACTCAGTTCGAGGGTTCGCCCGTCCTTCACGAACGAGAAGCCGCGTTCGACGTCGATCGGGAATTCGCGCGTGTCGATGTCCTTGCGGGTCGGACCGTCGTCCCGCGCGAGCATGATCGGCGTGCCGTCGCGCATCGTCAGCGCGAGCGTGTCGAAGTCGATCGACAGCTTCAGCGTATCGAACAGGTGGGCGAAGCGGCTCTCCTTCGTCCACCAGAAGTTCTCGCGGTCGTACTGCAGGATCTTCAGAATCGAGCGCGCGCTGTGCGACATCGGCCAGGTCAGCGAGAACGCGTTCTCGTCGTTCCGGAAGCCGATGTATGCGTATTCGTTGATATGCAGCTGCACCGGCTCGTCGGAATCGCCGGCACCGCCGGATTCGCCGGATTCGCCGGCCCCGGCCGCAGGCGACGCTTCCGTCGCGTCGCGCGCGCGCAGCCGGTCGAGCAGCGCCTTCTTCGTGTCGAAGTTTTCGAACGGTGAATAGCCGGTGACGACGGCCTTGTAGAAATACGGCCAGCTGTCGCGGATCGGCTGGACGCCGGCGATGACGTCGACGATGTGCCGCAGGACGTGGCTCTTGCCGACGCCGTTGCTGCCGATCAGCAGGTTGATGTTGCTGACGCCGAGCAGGCGGTCGTTGTCGTCGTTGCTGAAGTGGAAGGTGAGCGGGTCGAACGTGTCCGGCAGGTCGTTGAGCGTGATGCTGAAGGTCTTTTCCCGTTCGTGGCGGCCAAGCGCGATCTGCTTGCCCTTGTCGAGGATCGTCTTCGCGGCCGAGCCGTTGCGGAACAGCGAACTCGAGAAGCCAGGCCACTCGCTGTAGACCGCGAAGTGATCGTGGAGGTAGCTGGCGTCGCAGATTCCACGCAGGTAGCGCATTGCGTCGCGGGAGCCCAGCGCCTTGTGCAGCCGCTGGTAGTAGTCGATGTCGCTCGCCAGCGACACCACCATCGACGGCTTCAGCGCGTCGGTGATGTCGTAGCTGTTGCCCGTCTTTTGGCCGCATTCGAGGAAATACTTCGACGTGTCCTGCGAGCCCCTGGCCAGCACCTTGGCCATGCCGAAGCTCTGCCGCTTGCCGCCGCTCACGCGGTGGATCTGGAATGTCACGATGTAGTCGTGGTCGTCCCACGGCTTCGAATAGTACGTCTCGACGTGATCCTGCAGCAGATGAAACCCGTCGAGGCCGTCGAAGTCGAAGCGCTCGGAGTAGAAGAATCGCATGGTCGTGGAAAGAGGGCGGGAGGACGATCACCCGGTATTAACGGCAATCCACGCTGGAAATTGAGCGCCTCTTCCCGGTGCGGCGTTGCGGTCGGGACGCCCCGCACCGCTCAGAGCTGTTCCAGCCCGACGCGCGACAGCGCGGTCAGGTCGACGACTTCGATCTGGTTGTACGCGAGCCGCAGCACGCCGCGCTTCTCGAGCTGCTGCAGCGCCTGGTTGATCCGCTGTCGCGACACGCCGACGAGCATGCCCAGCTCCTCCTGGGAGATCGGCAGCGACGGGCCGGTGTCCGGGTACAGGTCGGGATTGAAGAGCTGCGCGAGCGCCTGCGCGACGCGCGCGTCGACGTCCAGCAGCCGGCTGTTCTGGATCGACGCGATGAATTCGCCCATCCGGTTGTTCAACTGGTGGATCACGAAGCGCGTGAACGGCAGGCTCGTGTCGAGCAGCGCGTGGAACGTGTCGACCGGCACGAACAGCACGGTCGAGCGCTGGACCGCGACGACTTCATATTTGCGCAGCTCGCGCTTGATCACGCTGCCTTCGCCGAACCAGCCGCCCGACGGCACGCCGGAAAACGTGCAGCCGCGCCCCGACGCGTTGAAGATCGCGAGCTTCAGCAACCCCCGATGCACGCCGATCCAGTATTCGGACGGTGCGAGGCGCTGCGCGATCACGTCGCCGGCCTCGCGCTGCTCGGCGCGCGACTGCGCGAGCACCAGCGCCTGGTGCTCGGGCGCGAGCGCACGGAACCACGCGCACTGCCCGAACAGCGTTGGCAACGCCGGCAACGGGCCCGGTTCAAACGGCGTATCGGCCGACGGCTCAGCAGGGATGGCAGCCGCATCGGGCGGCGCAACGGGGTGGTCGTGCATGGGTGCGGGTTTGCGAGGATAGGGATAACGCGCAGCGCTCGAAAGGCACTCTGTCGTTTCGATGACAGACGGCTCACAATAGCGCCCGTTAGGCTGTCGGCAATTGAACCACATCAAAACGATCCGGGGTGCATGCATGCGGGTCGGCAGAACACGGGAGACAGGATCATGACGCAGATGTTCGAGGCCGGGCTCGGCCGCCGCGACGCGAATTACGTGCCGCTCACCCCGATCGATTTCCTGGTCCGGACCGCCGAAGTCTACGGCGAGCGCCTCGCGATCGTGCACGGCGACGTGCGGCGCACGTGGGGCGAGACGTACACGCGCGCGAAGCAGCTGGCGAGCGCGCTCGCGCGGGCCGGCGTCGCGCGCGGCGACACGGTCGCGGCGATGCTGCCGAACATCCCGGCGATGGTCGAGGCGCACTTCGGCGTACCGATGGCCGGCGCGGTGCTCAACACGATCAACACGCGCCTCGACGTGCCGTCGGTGCTGTTCATGCTGCGTCATGGCGAGGCGAAGGTGCTGATCGTCGACACCGAATACGCGGAGCTCGCGCATCGCGCGGCGCTCGAGGTGCCAGGCCTGAAGATCGTCAGCGTGGCCGACGCGATGCCGGCCGATCCCGACCGTTTCGCGGGCGCGACCGACTATGAAGCGTTCCTGGCCGGCGGCGACGCCGACTATGCATGGACGCCGCCGGCCGACGAATGGGATGCGATCGCGCTGAACTACACGTCGGGCACGACCGGCGACCCGAAAGGTGTCGTCTATCACCATCGCGGCGCGTATCTCGCGGCGGTCAGCAACCTCCTCGAATGGGACATGCCGAAGCACGCGGTGTATCTGTGGACGCTGCCGATGTTCCACTGCAACGGCTGGTGTTTTCCGTGGGCCGTCGCGGCGCGCGCGGGCGTGAACGTGTGCCTGCGCAGGTTCGACGCGAAGACCGTGTTCGAGCTGATCCGCCGCGAACGCATCACGCACTACTGCGGCGCGCCGATCGTGCAGAGCGCGATCGCGAACGCGCCGGCCGAATTCCGCGAAGGGATCGACCATACGGTGCACGCGATGGTCGCC
Source organism: Burkholderia pulmonis (assembly GCF_984667975.1). Classification (NCBI taxonomy): domain Bacteria; kingdom Pseudomonadati; phylum Pseudomonadota; class Betaproteobacteria; order Burkholderiales; family Burkholderiaceae; genus Burkholderia; species Burkholderia pulmonis. The sequence goes on along the minus strand of NZ_OZ480187.1, from coordinate 1,795,071 downwards.
GGCGCGGCGCCTGCGCCGGCGGTGATCGCGAAGATGAAGGAGATCGGCTTCGACCTGCTGCACGTGTACGGGCTGACCGAGGTCTACGGCCCGGCCACCGTCTGCGCGAAGCAGTCGCACTGGGAGGCGCTGTCCGACGAAGACCGCGCGCGGCTCAATGCGCGCCAGGGCGTGCGCTACCACCTCGAAGCGGGTGCGACGGTGCTCGATCCCGACACGATGGCGCCGGTGCCGGCCGACGGCGAGACGCTCGGCGAGATCATGTTCCGCGGCAACATCTGCATGAAGGGCTACCTGAAGAACCCGAAGGCGACCGACGACGCGTTCCACGGCGGCTGGTTCCATACCGGCGATCTCGCGGTGCTGATGCCGGACGGCTATATCCGGATCAAGGATCGCAAGAAGGACATCATCATCTCGGGCGGCGAGAACATCTCGAGCATCGAGGTCGAGGACGCGCTGTACCGGCATCCGGCCGTTGCCGTGGCGGCCGTCGTCGCGATGCCCGACCCGAAATGGGGCGAAGTGCCGTGCGCGTTCGTCGAGCTGCGCGAAGGCGCGAGCGCGACCGAGGAGGAGATCGTCGCGCACTGCCGGCAACTGCTCGCGGGCTTCAAGGTGCCGAAGGCCGTGCGTTTCGGCGAGCTGCCGAAGACGTCCACCGGCAAGATCCAGAAGTTCCAGTTGCGCAATGCGGTCGGTTCCGACAAGGCGATCGACCTGGCGGGCGACAAGAAATAAGCGCGGCGCCCGGCCGTGGCCGATCGTCCGTCGCCCGTTACGCGTCGCGTTCGAGCCGGAACACGCTGACCGCATCCGACAGCTGCGCGGCCTGGTCGCGCAGCGCGACGGCCGCGCGTTCGGCATCCGAGATCAGCATCGCGTTCTGCTGTGTCGCTTCGCCGATCTGCGTGACGGCCAGGTTCACCTGCTCGATGCCGGTCGATTGCTCGCGCGACGCGGCGCTGATCTCGCCGATCAGCGTACGGACCTGCTCGACCCGCGCGACGATGTCGCGCATCGTGCCGCGCGCGGCGTCCGCGATCCGGTAACCCTGTTCGACGGTCGTCGCCGATTCGGTGCTCAGCACGTCGATTTCCTTCACCGCGGCCGCGCTGCGCTGCGCGAGCGCGCGCACTTCGGCCGCGACCACCGCGAAGCCCTTGCCGTGTTCGCCCGCGCGGGCAGCCTCGACGGCCGCGTTCAGCGCCAGGATGTTGGTCTGGAACGCGATGCCTTCGATCGCGCCGGTGATTTCTGCGATCCGGCGCGTCGCACGGCCGATGTCGTCCATCGTCGCCACCACGCGCTGCACCGCGGCGTCGCCGTTCGTCGCGGCGGCCGACGCGTCCGCCACCAGCGCATTGGCCTGCGCCGCATGTTCGGCGTTTTGCTGAACGGCGGCGGTGATCTGTTCCATGCTCGCGGCCGTCTGCTCGACGCTGCTCGCCTGCGTCGCGATCCGCGCGGCGATGTTGCCGCTGCCGGCCGCGATATCGACCGTGCCGTGTTCGATGTCGGCCGAGCTGTTGCGCACCTGCGCGACGATGCGCGCGAGGCCGTCGCCGATCCCGTCGACCGCCTGCACGAGCCGGCCGATCTCGTCGTTGCCTGCGTTGCCTGCGTTGCCGTGCGCGCCCGCGCCGTCGCGGATGCGCACGCTCAGGTCGCCGGCCGCAAAGCGCTCGGACGCGCGTGCGGCTGCCTCGAGCGGCCGGCTCACGACGCGGCGCACGACGATGACGAACAGGGTCGCGAACGCCGCGACGAGCACGGCGCCGATCATCAGGAAGCGGTTGCGGGTGGCGCGCATGGTGGCGAGCAGCTCGTCGTCGAGCGCGATGCCGCCGACGAGCCATTGCCACTGCGGAATCGTCATGAACGACACGAATTTCGCGGTCGGCCGGCCGTCGTGCGCGGCCGGGTCGGTCGACGTGTACGCGAGTCGGCCCTGGCTGGCGGCGAGCATCTGCGCATAGGGCGCGCGCGCCTCGTCGGCAGGCTGGCCGGCCGCATCGGGATGGACGACGAAGGTACCGCGCGACGGGCCCTGCGACGCATCGAGCACGAAGTAGTAGCCGTTGTCGCCGATCTTCAGCGAACGGATGCCGTCTTCGACGAGCTTGAGTTCGGTGCCGATGTCGAGGCCGACGAACAGCGCGCCGATCACACGGCCGGTCGCATCGGTCACCGGCTTGTATTGCGTGATGTACGGCCGGCCGAACAGTTTCGCGAGGCCCGTGTAGCTGCGCCCCGCGACGAGCGGCCCGTAGGCGGGGCCGGCACGGTCGAGCTTCGTGCCGACCGCGCGCGCGCCGTCCTGCTTCTTCAGCGACGTCGTGATGCGCACGAAATCGTCGCCGTCGCGCGCGAAGATCGTCGCGATCGCGCCGCTTTTCTTCAGGAACTGGTCGGGAATCGCGTAATCGAGGTCGAGCGGCTGGCCGCCCGCGTTGAGGGTCGGTGCGGCGACGCCGCCGATATCGACGGTATGCGTCGGGTCGAGCGAGAAATCGGTCGGCAGGAAGCTCGCGAACAGCGACATCGAGCGGTCGGCTTCGGCCGTCAGCGCCTTGTCGAACAGGTCGACCATCGCGCGGATCGATTGCTCCTTGTCGACGATCCGGCTATGCGCCTCTTCGGCGAGCTGCTCGCCGGCGAAATGGGCGAGCGTCCACGCGAACACGGTAAACAGCAGGGCGACCAGCGCGCACGCCAGCGCGGCAAGACGCGCGCCGACGCTCACCCGGCCCAATTGGGTCAGTCTCATGAAACATCCTGAGTGGGGAGGGAGAGGGGCGGAACGCACGCGTCACCGCTTGGGTCCCGTTAATACGGCAACTTCGGCGATTTCTTTAGGGCGCGTCGTCGACGGCGGCCCGGGCAGGCGTGCTGGTCGGGCCGGCGGGCGACGGGAAAGGGCGAGTCAGTGCACCACGAGCCACGCAATCACCAGATAGCGGCCGACCTTCGCGATCGTGACGATCACGAGAAAGGTCGGCAGCGGCTCGCGCAGCACGCCTGCGATCATCGTCAGCGGATCGCCGATCACCGGCGCCCAGCTGAGCAGCAGCGACCAGCGGCCGTAGCGCGCATACCAGCGCTCGGCGCGCGCGAGCATGGCCGGCTTGACCGGAAACCAGCGACGCTCGCGGAAGTGCTCGATGCCGCGCCCGAGCGCCCAGTTGATCACCGAGCCGGCAACATTGCCGATGCTCGCGACGAGCACCAGCGCCCACACGGGTTCGCGCCCGGCGAGCAACAAGCCGGCGAGCACGGCTTCGGACTGGAGCGGAAACAGGGTCGCGGCGACCATCGACACGGCGAACAGGCCGCCGTAAGTGAGCAATTCGGACATCGCGCGATTGTACCGGCCGCGCGCGGGGCGGCCCGGGTCATACGGTCACGGGCGCAGGGCGCTAGGTGGCGTCGGCCGTGCCGAACAGCAGGTGCGAGATCACGGACTTGTCGACCGGTTCGTCGTTGAGCGTGCTGGCGAGCAATTCGCCGGCGAGCTGCTGCGGCGAGAACACCATGTCGGGCTTCAGCAGGCGCAGCCGTTCGAGGTTGCGCTGCTGGTTCACGAGCGCGACCGTACGCACCGTCGGCGCGATCTCGCGGATCGCGAGGATGATGAACGCGTTTTCGGCGTCGTCGGAGCGCAGCGCCAGCACCGCGCGCGCGGTCGCGGCGCCGGCGCTTTCCAGCACCGCGTGGTCGGTCGCATCGCCGACGATCAGGTCGGTTGCGGCCGCGTAGTTGTGCTCGACACCGGCCGGCACGACGACGGTCACCGCGTAGCCGCGCTTGCGCAGCCCGTCGTGTACCGCGTGCGCAACCGGCGTCGCGCCGACGATCAGGAAATGATGCTTGCGGATCACGTTCGAAAGGCCTCCCTTGACGATCCGTTTCAGATTGCCGCCGATCACGGGGCCGACGACCGCGCTGATCGACGTCGCGAACACCGTGATGCCGAGCACGATCACCGACGCGGTGAACAGGCGTGCGGTCGGCGCGTGCGGGACGATGTCGCCGTAGCCGACCGTCGACATCGACACGATCGAGAAATAGACGGCGGTGGCGAGATCGTGGACGGGCGGCGTGAATTCGTCGCCGAGATACAGCACGCCGAAGGTGGCGTAGATCAGCAGCGACACGATGCTCAGCAACGCGAACAGGCTGCTCGCGGCGACGCTTGCGCGGTCGAAGTGCCGCCAGTAATAGAGCAGCGCGACGACCAGCACGGCTGTGTAGACGAACACGGCGTGGCTTTGATAGCCGCCGAGCACGCTGATCGCGGCGGCCGCGACCAGCAGCACGATCGACAGTACCCACGCGACGCGGGCGCGCAGCACGATGCCGATGGCCATCGTCGCGAGGCCGGCCGCGACGACCACTTGCGGCAGCACGACGAGCCCCGCGTTGTCGACGAGGTTCAGCGCGTCGGCGAGCCACGCGTGATGCAGGCCGAGCCTGGCATGCTCGACGACGGGGCGCAGCACCATGAGCGCATCGAGCGCGAGGAGGAGGGCGAGATACCAGTGCAGGCCGACGGGCGCGAACAGGCGCCGCAGGCGGGTAGTGACGTGCTTCATTCAGTCGCCCGGCGGGCCGGGCATGTCCAACGAACCAGCCGCTACCCTAAAGCATTCGGCGATCGGCTGCTTTTTCGCGGGGCCTGGCGGCAGCCGCGACGAAGCCGGCGGGCCCCGCCTTTCAGTTCCAGCCGACCATGATCGCGCCCATCCCGACGAGCAGCCCGCCCGTCACGCGGTTCATCGCGCGCATCCGCGCCGGGCGCTGCAACGCACGGCTCAGCCGGTGCGAGAACAGCGCCATCGACGCGACGCCGCCCGCGAACAGCAGCGCGAAGGTCGCGGCAAGCAGCAGGTATTGAACGTTCAGGCTCCAGTCGGCAGCCGGGCTGATGAACTGCGGGAAGAACGACGGAAAGAACAGCAGCGTTTTCGGATTCAGGCCGGAGGTTGCGACGCCGCGCCAGAACAGCGCGCGTCCGGTGTCGGTGTCCGGCGCGGCGAGCGCCGTTCCGGTTCCGGCGTCGGCCGGTGTGGCGGGCGCGCCGGCCGGTGCGCGGCTCAGCCATTGCCTGGCGCCGAGCCACACGAGATACGCGGCGCCTGCCCAGCGCAGCACGGTCAGCGCATGTTCATCGAGGTGGACGAGCGAATTCAGGCACAGCGCGGTTAGCGCGAGTTGCAGCAGCACGGCGAGCGTGCCGCCCCATACGCACGGCAGCGCGCGGCGCCAGCCGGCGCGCAGCGCCTGGTTCATCGTGAGCAGGTTGACGGGACCGGGGGCGTAGATCAGGACGACGGAAGCGGCGAGGAACGACAGATAAAGCTTGAACGACATGACGGAAGTGCAGGAACAGGGCCGCAGGCACCGGCCCCGCACGCGGTCGGATAGGCGTGCGGGCGGCGAGGAATCGCATGCCTGCCGCCCGGCACCGCAACTTGTGATTGCGGCCGTGCGTCCCGGTGCGAAGGGGTTGTCGCGGGGAGCGTGCCGGGCAGCAGGCATGGGGAAAATATATCAAGGGGCCGGATTAAAAGGCTTCCGGATTTCCACTCAAACCGACGCAAATCCGGAATGTCGTTCAGATAGAATGCGTCTTTTCAGTAGAAGATTCTTCTCATCATGGCTACCCGCGAACGCACGCCGAAAACGCTCGACAGTCAGGACCGCAAGATCCTCGGGGCACTGCAGAAAAATGCGCGCCTGTCGAACGCCGAACTGGCCGAACAGATCGGCATGTCGACCACCGCGTGCTGGAATCGCACGCGGCAGCTTGAAGTCGACGGCTATATCGACGGCTATGTCGCGCTCGTCAACCAGCGGAAGCTCGGCTACGCGGACATCGTGATCCTCGAGGTCACGCTCGATCGCCACGAAGACGACGCGCTCGCCCGCTTCGGCGAGGAACTGGCGGCACTGCCCGAGGTGCTCGAGGCATACCTGGTGTCGGGCGAGTACGACTACTGGATCAAGGTCGCGGTGGACGGCACGGCCGGCTACGAACGCTTCCTGCGCGAAAAGCTGTACAAGATTTCGAGCATCCGCCACAGCCGCTCGATGTTTGCGCTGCGGTGCATGAAGGACGTGCCGTCGATTCAGGTGTAGGCGACCGGCGGCCGGGGCGGGCGCCGGTCGAGACCGGACACGGAGTGTTTTGCGTTTTGTATGATTGGATATAATATCTAATCAGAGTGGCCGGCAATGATCCGTCATGGCATCACCGGTCGTCCCGGGTCTTCGGTGATTCGACGCCTTCCGGATCGGGTGTCAGCCCTGATCCCGCACGCATCGGCGCCGGTTGAAAGCGAGGCAAGCATGGAGAACGACGGTATTGGCGGGTTCGGCACGCTGTTGCAGCCGGGCCAGGTGTGGACGGTGTACCTGCCGCGCGGGGCGGCGGTCGTTGTCGCCGAGGGGGAGGTTCGGCTCGCCGCGCCGATGCGTGACATCGACTGGTTGGGACAGGCGCCTCCCGATCTGCAGGTTCGCGTGACCGATGGCGAGCGCTATGCTCATGGCGCGGCCGGAACGGTATCGATCCGCTGCGCGACACCGCACCGTGCGCGCGTGCTGCTGGTGTTGCCGCGCCGGGTGTCGCGCGCGAGCCGGATCGGGAGCTGGCTGAAACATTATTTCGCGGCCCGGCCCGTGCGACACGCGCACGAGGACCGCTGAATGGTAGCGTTGGCGGCTTCGGCGCAAGCCCGTTTTCCGCATTCTTGATGACAGGATTCTATGTCGACTCAGCGTGTCGAGGTCATTCCGGCAGCATTGAAGATTTTCCGGATATTGCAGGCGGATATCGCCGGCGCACACATTCCACCGGGCACGCCGTTGAGGCAGGAAGAACTCGCTCAGCGCTTCGGCGTCAGCCAGATTCCCGTGCGCGAAGCGCTGCGCCATCTGGTGAACGAGGGGCTGGCCGTGCTGCTGCCGAATCGCGGCGTCCAGGTATCCGAGCTGCGGATCGAGGCGGTCGAGGAACTGGTCGAGTACCGGGCGCTGATCGAAGGCCGGCTGATGGCGTGGGCGCTGCCGCTGCTGGCCGACGACGATTTTCTCGCGCTGGAAGCGATCCTGCGCGAGACGGAGGCGCTGGGCCCGAATCCGGACAGCACGGAACAGCTCAGGCTCAACGAGGCGTTTCACCATCGGCTCTACGCGAAGGCCGGCAAGCCGTTCTTCCTCGCTTCCGTCGATTCGGTGCGCCTGAACCTGACCCGGTATGCGCGGGTCGCATGGCGCGCGCTCGAGCGCGATTCAAGCCCCGAGCTGAATCACCGCGAATTGCTGAAGCGCTGCCGCGTCGGCGACGCGGCCGACGTGCTCGCATTTCTCGATGCGCATATCCGCGAGACCGGGCAGATCATCGTGCGGTTTCTGGCGGCGCAGCCGGAGTAGGCGCGTTCATCGATGATGCTGGCGCGGCCGTTCTGCTACGCGACAGGCCGCACCTCGCATCGGCACGCCTCAGCGCGGCAGGCGCGCGTGTGCTTCAGCGATGACTTCGCAGTTCTCGAGGTGGAGCGCCCACGCTTCTGCAAGCAGCTCGCTCACACGTGCGAGCCAGCCAGTGGATTCGGTGGAACGGTTGGAGACATTAGACGTTTGCATGACGAAGCCCCATATAGGTGGCAAGTTAGGGATAACCCTAATCATAGCGAAACGTCACCGTCCTGTGAAATGCGATTTCGTTATATGAGAATTACTGACAATCTATGTTGCTGCCACGCAACATGGATATCGGCCGTGTTTGCGTGACGGACGGGCATCGCGAGGCCGTGCCGGCACGGCCTCGCGGGGAGAAAGAGAGGTGATTTGAGCGTCGGGGAAAAAGGGCGCGATTATTGCCCGATCCACCCGAACCGCCAGGACAGCCGCCGCGTCGCGGCGAGCAGCGTTTGTGCAAGGTCACTGTCCGGCCCGCGCGGGAAGCCGCGCGACGACCCGATGATCGCGATCACGAGCCGGATGCTGCCGGTGTGATCGAACACGGGCGCGGCGACCGTGCCGATGCCGGGCACGGGTGCGTCGAACGCGAAATCGAGTTCGTCCGCGCGGATTGCCGCAAGCCGCGCGCGGAAGGCGGTGTCGTCCGGCGCGGCGTGCGCGCCTGCGAGGCGCACGGGCTCGTTGCCGAGCAGATCGGCCAGCACGTCGTCGGACATGCCGGACGCGAAGATCCGGCCGATCGCCGTATTGACGAGCGACATCACGGTGCCGACCTGCAGGCTCACGTGCTGCGGCCGTGCCGATTCTTCGAGGCGGATCACGGTCGGGCCGAGGGGCCCGAGCGTCGCGGCCGCCACGCTCATGTCGGTCGCACCGGCCAGTGCGACGATCTCGGCTTCCGCGTCGCGGGTCGGCGATACGCGCTGCATCGCGATCAGGCCGAGCGCCTGCGCGAGCGGGCCGCCGTCGAAGCAGCCCGCGTCGTCGCGGCTCAGCAGGCCGATCTTCTGCAGGCTGACCAGGTGCGGAAACGCCTTCGCGGCCGGCATGCCGGCCGCCGTCGCGAGATCCCGCAGCGGCAGCGCGCGGCCCGCCGACACCAGCGCGAGCAGCAGCTCGCCGGTGCTGTCGAGCGCATTGATCCCGCGCTGCGCCTTCGCGTCGTCGGCGAGTGCAGGCGGCACGCGCGGGGTGCCCGTCACAGGCGCGGGCGGCAGTTCAGCGCGTTCCGCACCGAGCGATGCGGTGGCCTGCCGCGCCGCATCGCGCAATGCCGATGCGATCGGGCCGTCCCAGTCGACGTCGATCGACCCGGTCGAACCGATCACCGTCAACGCGAGCTGCAGGCGCCCGGTCGCGTCGAATACCGGTACGCACATCGCGCTGACGCCGGGGCTCGGCCGGTCGATGCTGCGTTCGAGGCCGCGCGCGCGGATCGCGTCGAGTGCGACGGGTTGCGCGTCGGCGTCCGGCGCGGCGTGTGGCCCATCGGCGCCCGCGAGCGTATCGCCCGCGCCGGCCTGGCTCGCCGCCATCGCATCGAGCTGTGCCGGATCGCCGAACGCGCGGAACACGCGGCCGGTGGCCGTGGTATCGAGCGACATCACCGAGCCGACATGCAGGTTCACGTGCAACGGATAGCCGCCGTGCTCGATGCGCACGATCGTCGGGCCGAGCGCGCCCGGCACCGATAGCGCGACGCTCAGGCCGACGGCTTCCGCGAGTCGCACCGCGTGCGGCAGCGTCGCTCGGTAGGCCGGCTGGCGCTCGATCGACATCAGCCCGAGCCGCAGCGACAGCGGCCCCGGTTCGTAGTTGCCGGTGAGCGCATCGCGCTTCACGAGCGCGAGCCGCGTCAGGCTGACGAGATAGGTATGCGCCTGAGCGGTCGACAGGTCGGCCGCCGCGGCCAGCTCGGACAGCCCGAGCGGCTTGCGCCGGCGCGCGAGCGCGTCGAGCAGCCGGCCGCCGACCTCGACACTCTGGATCCCGCGCTGCGCCTTGGGCGGCGCGTCGTCTGCGCTGACTTCGTGGTTCTGCACGCGATGCATCTTCCGTTGACGAAACCCCGCATGGTATCCGACGCCATTTTTCGCGCCAGCCCGCAGGTATACCCGTATTAAACAATAGCAAGCATATTTGTCATTGACAAATATTCGGTGCGGACAGATGATCCGCTCACTCCCCTCAACACATGGCTCGCCGCCACGGAACACGACATGGCCAAAGCATTCGCCTCCCAAGCCGATCTGGAAGAGAAGAAAGTCACCTGGACGAAGCTGTCCGAGAACGCGTACGCGTATACCGCCGAAGGCGACCCGAACTCGGGCGTGATCATCGGCGACGACAGCGTGCTGATCGTCGATACGACCGCGACGCCCGCGATGGCGCAGGACCTGATCGCGAAGATCCGCAGCGTGACCGACAAGCCGATCAAGCATGTGGTGCTGTCGCATTACCACGCGGTGCGCGTGCTCGGCGCATCGGCGTATTTCGACGAAGGCGCGCAGCAGGTGATCGCGAGCCGCGGTACGTACGAGATGATCGTCGAGCGCGGCGAGGCCGACATGAAGTCGGAGATCGAGCGGTTCCCGCGCCTGTTCGCCGGCGTCGAGACGGTGCCGGGCCTGACCTGGCCGACGCTCGTGTTCGAACGCGAGATCACGCTGTTCCTCGGCAAGCTCGAAGTGAAGATCATGCACGTCGGCTCGGGCCACACGAAGGGCGACACGATCGTGTGGCTGCCGTCGCAGAAGGTGCTGTTCTCGGGCGACCTCGTCGAATACGACGCCGCGTGCTACTGCGGCGACGCGCAGCTCGAACAGTGGCCGGCCACGCTCGAGGCGCTGCGCGCGCTCGGCGCCGAGAAGCTCGTGCCGGGCCGCGGCCCCGCGCTGCTGAATCCGGCCGAGGTCGACAAGGGCCTCGACTACACGAAGGATTTCGTCACGACGCTGCTTGCGCAGGGCCGCAAGGCCGTCGAGCGCAATCTCGACCTGAAGGCGGCGATGGCGCTCACGCGCGAAGCGATGGATCCGAAGTTCGGCCACGTGTTCATCTACGAGCACTGTTTGCCGTTCGACGTGTCGCGCGCGTTCGACGAAGCGAGCGGCATCGCGCATCCGCGCATCTGGACCGCGCAGCGCGACAAGGACATGTGGGCCGCGCTGCAGGACTGAGCGGCACACGGCGGCGGGGTGCTCAAGTAACCGCGTCGCCGTTTCCCTGAAGGCTGCGGTATCCGCGGCGGCCTGGCGCCGCGGCGCCGGCAGCCGTATCCGGTCTCACAAGAAAGCAGGGCGCATGCACGCCCTCGGAGACTGCTGCGCGCTCGAATCGCGCAGCCCGTTTGGAGAGAGACATGCCCCAATCGCTTCCCGCCGAAGCGACGCTCGCGCACGCGAGTGCTTCGGCGCCGCCTTCCGCATCCGTATCCGAATCCAGCGACGCGCTGCTGTTCCGCAAGATCGCGTGGCGGATCGTCCCGTTCCTGTTCCTCTGTTACGTCGTGTCGTTTCTCGACCGCATCAACATCGGCTTCGCGCAGTTGCAGATGAAGCACGATCTCGGTTTCAGCGATGCGATGTACGGGCTCGGCGCGGCGGTGTTCTACGTCGGCTACGTGTTCTGCGAAGTGCCGAGCAACATGCTGCTCGCCCGCTTCGGCGCGCGCCGCACGTTCACGCGGATCATGCTGCTGTGGGGCCTCGCGTCGACCGGGATGATGTTCGTGTCGCAGCCGTCGCATTTCTACGTGCTGCGCTTTTTGCTCGGCGTGTTCGAGGCCGGCTTCTTCCCCGGCATCGTGCTGTACCTGACCTACTGGTTCCCGGCGAACCGGCGCGCGGCGGCCATCTCGGTGTTCTTCGCGGGCGTCGCGGTGGCCGGCGTGCTCGGCGGCCTGATGTCGGGCTGGATCATGCGCGACATGAGCGGCGTGATGGGGCTGTACGGCTGGCAATGGATGTTCGTGATCGAAGGCGCGCCGGCGATCCTGCTCGCGTTCGCCGCGTTCACGTTCCTCGTCGACCGGCCGCAGGACGCCGCGTGGCTCACCTCCGACGAAAAGGCGCGCGTCGCCGCGCTGTGCACCGACGGCCGCGCGCACGGCAATGCGCACGACGGACGCAGCGTGATGGCGGCGCTCGCGAATCCGCGCGTGTACCTGTTCGCGTTCATCTATTTCTCGCTGACCTGCGCGTCGCTGACGCTCAATTTCTGGATGCCGCTGATGATCCGCGACTTCGGCGTGACCGACGTCGTCGCGGTGAGCCTCTATACGGTCGTGCCGAACGCGGTCGGCGCGGTGGGGCTGGTGCTGATCGCGCGGCGCTCGGACCGCACCGGCGAGCGTCGCAAGCACTTCGCGTGCTGCACGATCGGCGGCGGCCTCGCGCTCGCGGCGCTGACGCTGCACCTGCACAGCTTCGCGGCGATGCTCGCGTGCCTGTCGATCGCGGCGACGCTGATCTTCGCCGCACTGCCGATCTTCTGGGCCGTGCCGACCCGCTACCTGTCGGGCAACGCGGCAGCGGCCGGGATCGCGCTGATCAGCAGCATCGGGATCACGAGCGGCATCGTCAGCCCGTGGGTGATCGGGATGATCCGCACGCGCACGGGCAGCATGGATCTCGCCGTGTACCTGCTGGCCGCGCTGCTGGTGGCGAGCGGCGCCGCGCTGATGTTCGGCGTGAAGGGCGAAGCCGCGCAGCGCGGCTGAGCGCGCCAGGGCCGGGTGCCGCCCGCGGGCGGCGGCGACCGGTGCTTCATGTCCGTCCGCATCCGAATCCATCGAGGAGACGTTCGATGTCAGCCCCTCTTCAAGCGCACGCCGCACCGGGCGTCGCGCCCGGTGCCGGCTCGACCGGCGACGATGCGCTGTACCGCCGTATCGGCAGGCGGATCGTGCCGTTCCTGTTCATCTGCTACATCGTGTCGATCCTCGATCGCAGCAACATCGGCTTCGCGCAGTTGCAGATGCGGCAGGATCTCGGCTTGACCGACGCGATGTACAGCCTCGGCGCGGTGCTGTTCTTCGTCGGCTACGTGCTGTTCGAGGTGCCGAGCAACGCGCTGCTGCGCCGCTTCGGCGCACGCCGCACGTTCGCACGGATCATGTTCCTGTGGGGCGCGGTGTCGGTCGCGATGATCACCGTCGACAGCGCGAAGCACTTCTACGTGCTGCGCTTCCTGCTCGGACTGTTCGAGGCCGGGTTCTTTCCGGGTGTGGTGTTCTACCTGACCTACTGGTATCCGGCGCGGCGGCGCGCATCGGTGCTGTCGATCTTCTATGCGGGCGTCGCGGTGGCCGGGATGGTCGGCGGGCTGCTGTCGGGCTGGCTCATGCGCGGGATGTCCGGCGTGATGGGGCTGCACGGCTGGCAATGGATGTTCGCGATCGAAGGCGCGCCCGCGATCCTGCTCGGCGTGATCGCATGGTTCTGGCTGTGCGATCGGCCGGAGCACGCACACTGGCTGTCGGACGCCGATCGCCGGCAGCTCGCGGCCGACCTGGCCGCCGACCACGCAGGCGCCGGCACGCAGGCGCCGCATTCGCTGCGGCAGGTGCTGGCCGAACCGCGCACGTACCTGTTCGCGTTCATCTATTTTTCGCTGACGACCGCGCTGCTGATGCTGCTGTTCTGGATGCCGCTGATGATCCGCGAATTCGGCATCCACGACGTCGTGCAGATCAGCCTGCTGTCGGTCGTGCCGAACGCGATCGGCGCGGCCGGCCTGATCGCGATCGCGCGGCGCTCGGACCGCAAGCGCGAACGGCGCCGGCACTTCGCCGCGTGCGCGTTCGGCGGGGCGGTGGCGCTTGCGCTGCTGACGCTGCATCTGCCGAGCATCGTCGCGATGATGGCGCTGCTGTCGATTGCCGCCATGCTGATCTTCGCCGCGCATCCGGTGTTCTGGGCCGTGCCGTCCGCCTATTTCTCGGGCGCCGGCGCGGCAGGCGGGATCGCGTTGATCAGCAGCATCGGCGTGTCGAGCGGAATGATCACGCCGTGGCTTGTCGGGCTGATCCGCACGCGAACCGGCAGCATGGACCCGGCGATGCTGATGATCGCGGCGTTGCTGGCCGCCTGCGCGGTCGCGATGCTGCTGGGCGTGCGGCGCGGCGACTCGGGCGCGCGAGCGGAAGCGTCGCATTGACGGCAATGTCCGGCGCACGGGCGACGGCGCGTGGCCGTCGTCCCGGTTGCAGCGGCGGCGCGCGGTGCCGCTACCCGCGATACACCTCGATCCGGTTGCGGCCGCGCTCCTTCGCGAGATAGAGCGCCTTGTCGGCGCGCGACAGCGACTGGTACGCGCCGAAATCCGACTCGCGCATCGCATCGATACCGATGCTGACGGTCAGCTCGACCGGCTGGTCCTCGTGCATGAGCCGCGCCTGCATCGCGCGTTGCTGCACGCGGCGCGCAAAGGCGAGCGCGGTATCGGGATCGGTTCGCGGCAGCACGATCGCGAATTCCTCGCCGCCGACCCGGCCGACGATGCAGCCCGGCGCGGTTTCCGCCAGCAGCAGCCGCGCGAAGTGCCGCAGCGCGCGGTCGCCGAGCGGATGGCCCCAGCGGTCGTTCAGCGCCTTGAAGTGATCGAGGTCGAGCATCAGCACTGCGGCGGGCAGGCCGGTCGTGCGTACGCCGTGCAGCGCGGCTTCGCTTTGCCGCATGAACGCATGGCGGTTCGACAGCTGCGTGAGGTGGTCGGTCGTCGCCATCCGGTGCAGCTCGGCTTCGATGTGCTTGCGGTCGGTCGCATCGGTGATGAAGCCGTGCCACACGGTGCCGCCGTCGGCCATGCGCTGCGGGCGCGCATCGCCTTCGCGCCAGCGCAGGCCCTGGCCGGGCAGCAGCACGCGATATTCGAGGCGCCACGGCGTCAGTTGCACCGACGAGTCGTGCAGCGACTGCCGATAGGCGACCAGGTCGGCCGGATGAATCCGTGTTTCGATCACCTCCGCGTTGCGGGCGAGCTGATCGGGCGTCAGTTCGTAGATGTCGCTCGCCCCGGCGCTGGCGTAGGAAAAGAAGCAGCGCCCGCGGGCCGTTTGCCGCAGCTGGAACACGAGCCCGGGTACCTGGTCGGTGAGATCCGTGACGAGCGCGGCAGAATCGCGCAACCGCTCGGCGAGCTCGCGCAACGCGGTGATGTCGGTGGTCGTGCCGACCATGCGCAACGCCCGGCCGTTGCCGTCGCGGGCGATCACCTTGCCGCGGCTGCGAATCCATTTGTAGGTGTCGTCCTTGCAGCGGATCCGGTGCTCGACTTCATAGCTGTCGGTCCGGTTCTCGAAGTGCGCGAGCATCGCAGCCTTCACGTGGTCGACGTCGTCCGGATGCAGCCGTTCGTACGCCTCCTCGATCCGGTCGCTCAGCTCGTGCGGCGCGTAGCCGAGCATCGCCTTCCACGCCGGCGAATAACGAATCTCGCCGGTTTCGACGTTGCGGTCCCACACGCCGGTACCGCTTTCGGTCAGCGCGAGCGTCGTCAGCGTGCCGTGTTCCTCGACGACGGCGAGCCGTTCCCGCAACGCGGTTTCGGTGAAGGCGCGGGCAAGCGCGTGTTCCGCGAGCGCAGCGAGGTCGCGCAGCAGCGCACGTTGCGCGGCGTCGAGCATCAGGCGGGTGTCGTTGACGATGCACAGCAGCAGCGTGCCGGGCGCGATGCCGTCGGGGGCCGCCAGCTCGCAGGCCGCGACAACCTGCGGCGCGTGAAGCGTGCCGTCGTCCCGTAGCGGGACGTGCACGAGGTGTCGGCTTTCGACAGACGAATCCCGCTCGACGCGCGGTGCAAGGAGATCGGCGGGAAGCGGGGCCGGCAGTGCTCCATCGGCCGCCAGCACGCGTGGCTTGCCGGCTTCGGCATGCGCAACGCACGCGCCGGACGTGCCGAATTGCGCCCGCGCGATGCGGCAGACGGTTTCCAGTTCGGGCAGCGGCGGAAATGCCGGCCGACTGTCGGCGGAATCGCGCGCGGCGGCCGGCGCGTCGCCGGCCCCGGTGATGAACATACGGAGCCGCATGGTCGAGTTTCGCAACGGACGGTTGCCCTCGTGACCGGACGAATGCCGGCCGAACGAGGCTGCTTGGGGGGCTGCAATCGCAGAGCTTACTGTTGCGCGGAATGCGTGGCAAGCGGCGCGGAATCGGTGTGCGGCATCTCGTATTGGTGCCGGGCAGGAGGGAATGGGCGGCGGACGGGCGGCAGCCCGTCTCCCGTACTGTTCGGTAGTGACCGGCGTGGTCAGTGCCGGGCCGGAAACGCGTCGCCGAACATCGGATGCCCGCCCGCCGATTCGTCGTGCGTCGCTTGGGTCCTGCAGCACGTCCCGGTGCTCGACGAGCCTGCCGCCCGCGATCCGCAGGATGCGGTGCGCGGCGTCAATGCGGGGTCGCGTAACGCGGTGCGGGCGTATCGGCCGACAGGTGCGGCGCCATCGCGCGGCGCGCGGCCTCGTACGCATCCCATTCGTCGCCCGCATGCAGCGACGGGATCGTCACGAGTTCGCCGCGATCGAAGCCGACCAGCGCCGCGTCGACCATGTCGGGCGCCGTCATCACGATTTCCTTCGGCAGGTGCTCGAGCGGCAGGCCGCCCGTCTGCCAGAAATCGGTGGCCGTCGCGCCGGGCAGCACGGCTTGCACCCGCACGCCGTTGCCGGCGAGCTCGTGGTGCAGCGACTGGCTGAACGCGAGCACGAATGCCTTGCTGCCGCCGTACACGCCGTTCAGCGTTTCCGGCGAGATCGCGACGATCGACGAAATGTTGATCACGGCGCCGTGCCCGCGCGCGACGAAACCGGGCACGGCCGCGTAGGTCAGGCGCGTGAGCGCGGTCACGTTCAGGTCGATCATCCGCGTCATCGCGTCGACATCGCTGTCGAGCAGCGGCGCGTGCGTGCCGATGCCCGCGTTGTTCACGAGCAGCGTGATGCTCGCGTCCTGCTTCAGCTTCGCCTCGACGGCGGCGAGTGCCGCGCGGTCGTTGAGGTCCGCGTCGACGATCTCGACGCTGCGTTGCGTGTCGTTCGTGATGCGCTCGGCGAGCGCGCCCAGCCGGTCGCGGTTGCGCGCGACCAGGATCAGGTCGTAGCCGCGGCGCGCGAGGCGGTCCGCGTAGACGGCGCCGATGCCCGACGATGCGCCGGTGATGAGGGCGGTACCGCGATGTGCTTGCGTCATGATGTGCTCCGTTTCGATGGGGATGGCCGGATGGCGTGAACACATTCTGGCTCCGGAGCGCTGCGACACAAATGACGTAGATGGGTATGATTCAGGACATCGGGCCGATTTTCCGCGCCCGGGACCGGAGAACGCGCATGCACCGAATCGGCTTTCTGATCAGCGACGGCTTCCAGATCATGGCGCTCGCCGCGCAGTCGGTGTTCGAGTACGCGAACATGGGCATGGACGAGCCGTTCTACGCGATGGACAACTATTCGGTCGATGGCGGCGACGTGCGCTCGTCGCTCGGGCTGTCGGTCGCCACGCGCGCGCTGCGCGGGCGGATCGGCGTCGATACGTGGATCGTCGCGGGCGTCAACGATCCGCTCGCCGTGTCGGCGCCGGCCGGGGTCGTCGCCTACCTGCGCCGTGCGAAAGCGCGCGCGCGGCGGATCGCGGGCATCTGCACGGGCGCGTTCGTGCTGGCCGAGGCCGGGCTGCTCGCGCAGCGTCGTGCGACCACGCACTGGGCATATGGCCGCGACATGCAGCGGCATTACCCGGAGATTCGCGTCGAGGAAGACCGGATCTACATCGTCGACGGGCCGGTCTGGACGTCGGCCGGGATGACGGCCGGGCTCGACCTCGCGCTCGCGATGGTGGAAAAGGACCTCGGTGCCGATGCCGCGCGCTCGGTCGCGCACAAGCTCGTGATGCACCAGCGGCGCGCCGGGGGCCAGTCGCAGCATTCGGAAATGCTCGATCTCGCGCCGAAATCGGACCGGATCCAGAACGCACTGAATTACGCGCGGCAGCATCTCGGCCGCACGCTGACCGTCGAGGATCTGGCCGACGCCGTCCACCTGAGCCCGCGCCAGTTCAGCCGCGTGTTTACGCTCGAGACGGGGCAATCGCCCGCGAAAGCGATCGAACGGCTGCGGCTCGAATCGGCGCGGCTGATGATCGAACAGAGCCGCCATCCGCTCGACGTGATCGCGAAGGAGAACGGCTTTCGCGATCGCCGCCACCTGCGCGAGGCGTTCGTGCGCGGGTTCGGCGTGCCGCCGCAGGCGATGCGGCGCGACGCGCGGGTGGACGAACGGAAACCGGGCTGACGCCCGCAGGCGCGGGACGCCAGCGCGGGTCTGAAAAATCGCGCAGAATCCTCGGCATCCTTCGCGAGGAGACACCATGCACGCTGCGCCGTTCGACATTGCGATACCCGATCACTCACTTGACGACCTGCGTCGGCGCTTGCGCGACAGTCGCCCGCCGATGCTGACACCCGCCGAGCCGTGGCAGCAGGGGGTGGACGGCGCGTGGCTGCGCGAACTGGTGGCGTACTGGGCGGAGCGATTCGACTGGCGTGCGGTGGAGCGTTCGCTGAACCGGTTGCCGCAGTTCGTTGCGGACGTAGACGGGCAGCGTGTGCATTTCATCCATCGGCGCGGGACGGGACCGAACCCTTATCCGCTTGTCATCACGCACGGCTGGCCGGGCTCGGTGTTCGAATTCGACGCGCTGGTCGATCGCCTGTGCGATCCAGCGGCATTCGGCGGCGATCCTGGCGATGCGTTCGACGTCGTCGTGCCGTCATTGCCCGGCTTCCTGTTTTCGCCTGCGCCCGCGGCACCGGGCATGTCGGCCTTGCAGGTCGCCGACTGCTGGGCGGCGTTGATGTCCGGCCTCGGCTATCGACGCTTCGGCGCGCAAGGCGGCGATCTCGGCGCAGGCGTGTCGATCGCGCTCGGTGCGCGACATGCCGACAGGGTGGACGGTGTCCATCTGAATTATCTGCCCGGCAGTTTCGAGCCTCCGGTCGACGCGGCCTCGCCGCTGATCGAGGACGAACGGGCCTTCGTGACGCAGCGCAGCGAGTGGGCCGCGCTGGAAGGCGGATACGCGCATGTGCACATGACGAAGCCGCAGACGCTGGCCGTCGCGCTCAACGATTCGCCGGCCGGGCTGGCCGCATGGATCGCCGAGAAATTCCGCGCGTGGAGCGATTGCGACGGCGATGTTGCACGGCGGTTTTCGCACGACACGCTGCTGACCGGCATCTCGCTCTACTGGTTCACCGGCTGCATCGGTTCTTCAATGCAGATGTATTGGGAAAACCGGCTGCAGCCGATACGCTTCGCGGCCGGGCAACGCGTGGCCGTACCCGTCGCGTTCGCGCGCTTTCCGAAGGAAATCAGCCGCCCGCCGCGCAGCTTGCTCGAACGCGTGTTCGACGTCGCGCAATGGACCGACATGCCGAGCGGCGGCCATTTCGCGGCTCTGGAAGAGCCGGATCTGCTGGCAGACGACATTCGGCGTTTTTTCCGGCGCTTTCGGTAACGAGCGGGTCGGCGCGCGAAGCGGCCGACGTGCACCGTCGGCCATCACAGCGACAGGGCGCGCCCGCACGACGCGAACCTCGACGAGACGACGACGCCTGCGTTACCGCGTGACGAACGGCGCGGCGTCGTCCGGCGCGGTACGCGCATGCTTGCGCTGGCGCAGCAGCGCGACGCGGCAATTCTCGCGCGCCGTTTCACGGCCATCGTCGTCGAGCAGCACGAGATCGCCGCGCATCACGTTCAGCGTGATCACGTCCTCGCCCGGCGCGCCGAGCGTCTCCGGCGTATGCACGGAGCCGGCCGGCTCGAGCACGGTGGAGCCGGCGTACGCGATCCAGTCGTACTCCCGGTAGCGCCACGCACCCTGCAGCGTATGGACGAACACCTCGCCGTCGTGACGGTGGCGCGGCAGCGTGCCGCCGGCCGGCATCTTCAGCAGCGCGGTGAGCGTGTCCTCGGCCGCATTGATGTGCAGGTACTTGATCGCGAGCCCCGGCAGGTCGGCG
Source organism: Burkholderia pulmonis (assembly GCF_984667975.1). Taxonomy (NCBI): domain Bacteria; kingdom Pseudomonadati; phylum Pseudomonadota; class Betaproteobacteria; order Burkholderiales; family Burkholderiaceae; genus Burkholderia; species Burkholderia pulmonis. The sequence goes on along the minus strand of NZ_OZ480187.1, from coordinate 1,775,562 downwards.
CTCATCGGCAGCCACGGCAGCGCGTCGCCGGGCAGGCACGAGATCGGCGGCAGGTCGGTGGAGAGCGGGGCGGACGGCTGCGTCATGGCGGGGGGCGGAGCGGAAATGGGGAGCCCGCATTATCGCAGAGCCGGGTCGCGCGACCGAACGGGACGTTTTGCGCTGGCTTTCGAGCGCATGCGACGAGGCAATCCTTACAGCTTGAAATATGCAGTTAAACTGTACAGTTTGACTGCATATCTGCTATCTTGAATTCATGAACACGCCAATGCCTCCCTCCGAAGCGCTCCCCGTGGCCGGCCTTGCCGGCGAACTTCGTATCTCGGTCGGCAAGCTGATGCGGCGCATGCGGGAGCAGATCCACCCGAACGACCTCACGTCGTCGCAGAAGTCGGTGTTGTTGCGGCTCGACCGCGACGGCCCCGCGACCGTGTCGGCGCTCGCGCGCGCCGAAAGCGTGCGGCCGCAATCGATGCGTGTGACGGTCGCGACACTCGAGACGCTCGGCGCCGTCAGCGGCGAGCCCGATCCCTCCGACGGCCGGCAGACGCTGATCGCGCTCACGCCCGGTTTCCGCAAGGTGCTGCAGGCCAACCGCGCAGCCAAGGACGACTGGTTGTTCCGCGCGCTGCACGCGCAACTGTCGGAGCGCGAGCAGGCCGAGCTCGCATCGGCCGTGAAGCTGCTGCAGCGGCTCGCCGAATTCCAGGAACCGCCGCGTCCGTAAACCGCATCGCCCCGCTTGCCGAAAGGACAACCCGAACGTGAACTTCCCGCATCTCCTGTCGTACTTCTTCGGCGGCGCGTTTCTCGCGAACGTCGTGCCGCATCTCGCCAGCGGGCTGCGCGGCGAGCCGTTCCAGACTCCGTTTGCGAATCCGCCCGGGCGCGGCTTGTCGTCGTCCACCGTGAATGTCCTGTGGGGCGTCGCGAACCTCGTGATTGCCTATGTGCTGGTGTGCCGGGTCGGCGATTTCGACCTCCGGGTCACGGCTGACGCGACGGCGTTCGGTCTCGGCATCCTCGCGCTTGGCCTGTTCCTCGCACGGCGCTTCGGCGAGCTGCACGGCGGCAACGAGCCTGACCGGGAGCGGCCATGAGCGTGCCGGCGGCGGGCGTGTTCCGCTCGCTTCGCAGCTTCAACTATCGCGTGTGGGCGATCGGCTCGCTGGTGTCGAACATCGGCACGTGGATCCAGCGCACCGCGCAGGACTGGCTCGTCCTCACGCAGCTCACGCATCACGATGCGTCGGCCGTCGGCACCGTGATGGCGCTGCAGTTCGGGCCGCAGTTGCTGTTTTTGCCATGGACCGGCTACGCCGCCGATCGCTTCGACCAGCGCAAGCTGCTGATGACTACGCAGGCGCTGATGGGCGTGCTGGCGCTGGTGCTCGGCGTGTTGACGGTCACGGGCGTCGCACAGCTCTGGCACGTGTACCTGTTTGCGTTCCTGTTCGGCTGCGCGTCGGCATTCGACGCACCGGTGCGGCAAACCTTCGTCGCGGAGCTGGTCGGCGATCGCGAGCTCGCGAACGCGGTCGCGCTCAATTCGACGTCGTTCAACGCCGCACGGATGGTCGGCCCGGCGGCGGCCGGCTTTCTGATCGCGTCGGTCGGCACCGGCTGGGCGTTCCTCGCCAACGGGCTCAGCTTCTTCGCGGTGCTGGCGTCGCTGTTGCTGCTCAGGGAAGACGAACTGCGCGCGAACGTGCGGGCGAACCGCTCGCGCAGCAGCCTGCTCGACGGGTTCCGCTACGTGTGGCATCGCGCCGACCTGACGGCGATCCTCGTGATGCTGTTCCTGATCGGCACGTTCGGGCTCAATTTCCAGCTGTTCATTTCGACGATGGCGGCGAGCGTGTTTCACGTCGATGCGCGCGGGTTCGGCTTCCTGTCGTCGATGATGGCGGTCGGCACGATCTCGGGCGCGCTGCTCGCCGCGCGTCGCGAGCAGCCGCGATTCCGCCATCTGTGGATCGGCGCGGCGCTGTTCGGTCTCGGCTGCACGTTCGCCGCGCTGGCGCCGAGCTACTGGCTGTTCGCCGCCGCGCTGGTGCTGACCGGGGTTGCCGCGATCACCTTCATGAATTCGACCAACAGCCTGATGCAGCTGTCCACCGAGCCGGCGATGCGCGGGCGCGTGATGGCGCTGCGCCTCGCGGTCGCGCTCGGCGGCACGCCGATCGGCGCGCCGGTGGCCGGCTGGGTCGCGAACCATCTGGGCCCGCGCTGGGCGCTCGGCCTCGGCGCGGCGTCCGGTTTTGCGGCCGCGCTCGTCGCGACGCATTTCCTGACCCGCAAGCGTGCGCAGCCGCGCGCGGACGACGGCGTGTGACCGAAGCCGAAGCCGAAGCCGGCGCTAGGCCGCCGGGCGGGCCGCCACATGCGCGGCCTCCAGACACGACTGGAACAGCAGCGCGGCCCGCGACGGCCGCGGCGAGCGCCGCAGCAGGCTCACGAACCGGCACCGGTAATTGAACCGGTGCGGCGCGATCGGCTGCATCAACCCCTTGTTTTCGAAACTCTCCGCGTAGTGGTCGGGCAGGAAGCCAAGATAACGGCCGGACAGGATCAGCGTCGCGATCGATTCCTGGTCCGACGCGGTCGCGCTGCGCGTGAGCTTCGCGCGATGGCTCAGTTCCATGTTCGGCGAATGGAAGCCGAGCCCGGCGAACGCGTGATTGCGGATCGTCGTCCACGTGAGCTTGCCGTGCGGCGCATCGAAGAGCGGATGCTGGCGGCCGCAGTAGAGCAGCATCCGTTCGTCGAACAGTTCCGAATACTCGAGGCTGCCCGAGTTGCGGTGCGCGGGAATGATCCCGACCTGGTAACTGCCGTCGATGACCCCGCGCTCGACCTCGTTGATCGACGCGACATGCAGGTTCAGCGCGACGTCGGGTGCCTCGTCGGCGAACTGGCGGATCGCGTCGCCCAGGCGTGCATGCGCGTTGGTAGCCGTCTTGTCGAACACGGCGACGTGCAGTTCGCCGCCCATCTTGTCGTGAATGCCGTCGATCCTGCTGCGAAATGCTTCCATCGACGCGAGCAGCCGCAGCGTCTCCTCGTACACCGTCTGCCCCTCGGGCGTCAGCGTGAAGCCCGCGCGGCCGCGCCGGCACAGCACGAGGCCGAGGCGCGTTTCCAGATCCTTCACGTGCCGGCTGATCGTCGAGATGCCGATATTCAGTTCCAGTTCGGCTGCCGCCATCCCGCCGCACTGCACGACGCCCTTGAAGACCCGCAGCAGGCGGAGATCCATGTCGCTGAGCTGCCCGAGCAGCGCGCGGCTCTTCGGTTTCTTTGCTTGCATAATTGCGCAAGTGAACATTGATATTGCGATATTCAAAAGACTAATTGGGCTGCCGACAATGCGCAACATCAACACAAGGAGGAGGGGCGCGCCGCGCCGACCGACATGACCGACATCACCACCGCCCAGCACGACGACACGAACCTCCGCACCGACGCCGCGTGGCTCGACGCGCACTGGATGCCGTTCACGGCCAACCGCCAGTTCAAGGCCGATCCGCGCATGATCGTGTCGGGCAAGGGCGCGTATTACACGGACGGCGAAGGCCGCAAGATCTTCGACGGTCTGTCGGGCCTCTGGTGCACGGGCCTCGGTCACGGCCGCACGGAAATCGTCGAGGCCGTGAGCCGCCAGGTCGCGCAGCTCGACTACGCGCCGGCTTTTCAGTTCGGCCATCCGAAATCGTTCGAACTGGCGAACAAGATCAAGGAACTGACGCCGGCCGGCCTCGACTACGTGTTCTTCACGGGCTCGGGCTCGGAGGCGGCCGACACGTCGCTGAAACTGGCCCGCGCGTACTGGCGTGCGAAGGGCAAGGGCACGAAAACGCGCCTGATCGGTCGCGAGAAGGGCTACCACGGCGTGAACTTCGGCGGCATTTCGGTCGGCGGGATCGGACCGAACCGCAAGCTGTTCGGGCAGGGCCTCGACGCCGATTTCCTGCCGCATACGCAACTCGCGGAGAACAAGTTCTCGCGCGGGATGCCGGAGCACGGCGCCGAGCTGGCCGATCGCCTGCTCGAGCTGATCGCGCTGCACGACGCGTCGAACATCGCGGCCGTGATCGTCGAGCCGTTCTCCGGTTCGGCGGGCGTGGTCGTGCCGCCGAAGGGCTACCTGAAGCGCCTGCGCGACATCTGTACCGCGCACGACATCCTGCTGATTTTCGACGAGGTCATCACGGCTTTCGGCCGTGCCGGCGCGATGACGGGCGCCGACGCGTTCGGCGTGGTGCCGGACATCATGAATTTCGCGAAGCAGGTGACGAACGGCGTGCAGCCGCTCGGCGGCGTGATCGCGACGAAGGAAATCTACGACACGTTCATGGCGGCAGGCGGCCCCGAATACATGCTCGAGTTCCCGCACGGCTACACGTATTCGGCGCACCCGGTCGCGTGCGCGGCCGGTGTCGCGGCGCTCGACCTGCTCGTGAAGGAAGACGCGGTGGCGCGCGTGCGCGATCTCGCGCCGCATTTCGAGGCGGCCGTGCACGGGCTGAAGGGCCAGCGTCATATCGCGGACATCCGCAACTACGGGCTGGCTGCCGGCCTGACGATCGCGGCGCTGCCGGGCGAACCGGCACGGCGCCCGTACGAGATCGCGATGCGCTGCTGGGCGAAGGGCTTCTACGTGCGCTACGGCGGCGACACGATCCAGCTCGCGCCGCCGTTCATCTCGGAGAAGCGCGAGATCGACAACCTCGTCAACGCGCTGTCCGACGCACTGAACGAAGTGGACTGAGCCAAGGCTCGTCTCCCGCGACAACCGAATTCACGAAAGAGTCTCACGATGAAACACGACAGCAATGTGACCTCCACCATCGGCCACCTGATCGACGGCAAGCGCGTCGACGGCGGCAGCCGCGTCCAGCCGGTGTTCGACCCGGCCACCGGCGAATCGGACAAGAGCGTCGCGCTTGCCGACAAGCTGACCGTCGAAGCCGCGATCGCGTCCGCACAGGCCGCGTTCCCGGCGTGGCGCAACACGCCGCCGCTGAAGCGCGCCCGCGTGATGAGTCGCTTCAAGACGCTGCTGGAAGAGCACGCCGACGAGCTGTGCGCGCTGATCACGGCCGAGCACGGCAAGGTGCTCGCCGATGCGATGGGCGAACTGCAGCGCGGCATCGAGAACGTCGAATACGCGACCTACGTGCCCGAGTTGCTGAAGGGCGAGCACAGCAAGAACGTCGGCCCGGCGATCGATTCGTGGAGCGAGTTCCAGGCGCTCGGCGTCGTCTCCGGCATCACGCCGTTCAACTTCCCGGTGATGGTGCCGCTGTGGATGTGGCCGATGGCCGTCGCCTGCGGCAACACGTTCGTGCTGAAGCCGTCCGAGCGCACGCCGTCGTCGACGCTGCGCATGGCCGAACTCGCGCTCGAGGCCGGCTTGCCGGCGGGCGTGCTGAACGTCGTGAACGGCGACAAGGAAGCGGTCGACACGATCCTGACCGACCCGCGCGTGAAGGCCGTGAGCTTCGTCGGCTCGACGCCGATCGCCGAATACATCTATTCGACCGGCTGCGCGCACGGCAAGCGCGTGCAGGCGCTCGGCGGCGCGAAGAACTTCGCGGTCGTGATGCCGGACGCCGACATCGGCAACGCGGTCAATGCGCTGATGGGCGCCGCTTACGGTTCGTGCGGCGAGCGCTGCATGGCGATTCCGCTGGTCGTCGCGATCGGCGACGAAACGGGCGACAAGGTCGTCGCGGGGCTAAAGGCCGAGATCGAGAAGATGAAGGTCGGCCCGGGCAACGGCGCGGGCGTCGACATGGGCCCGCTCGTCACGAAGCAGCATTTCGAGAAGGTGACGGGTTTCGTCGAAGCCGGCGTGGAAGCCGGCGCGACGCTCGTCGTCGACGGCCGCAGCGTGAAGGTCGACGGCCACGACGGCGGCTACTACCTCGGCCCGTGCCTGTTCGACAACGTGAAGCCCGGCATGCCGATCTATCAGCACGAGATCTTCGGGCCCGTGCTCGGCGTGATCCGCCTGAAGTCGCTCGACGAGGCGATGGCACTGATCGACGCGCACGAATACGGCAACGGCACGTGCCTGTTCACGCGCGACGGCGAGGCCGCACGCTACTTCGGCGACAACATCCAGATCGGCATGGTCGGGATCAACGTGCCGCTGCCGGTGCCGGTCGCGTACCACTCGTTCGGCGGCTGGAAGCGTTCGCTGTTCGGCGATCTGCACGCATACGGCCCGGACGCCGTGCGGTTCTACACGAAGCGCAAGACGATCACGCAGCGCTGGCCGTCGGCCGGCGTGCGCGAAGGGACGGTGTTCAGCTTCCCGTCGAACCGCTGACGCGCGAGCCGGCTGCGTGCAGCCGGCGAGACGCGCCAAGGCCCGCTCCGGTCGACGATCGGGGCGGGCTTTTTTACGTCTGCGCGGAGGGGGCGCGAGGCGGCGGAAGAATGCTTACGGCGCGACCACGTGCCACATGTCCTTGAAGTTGTCGCCGTTGCGGTCGCCCTGTTTCATGTCCTTCGAGAAGAAATACAGCGGCTTGCCCTTGTACGCCCATTGCGGGCTGCCGTCTTCGCGCTTGACGATCGAGTACGGGCCGACCGGGACGTCGGTCGCACTGGCCTTGTATGGCGGCCAGAAGGATTCGCACTGGCCCGTGCAGGCGCTGGTGCCGGCATTGGGTTTGTCCTTGTCGAACGTGTAGATGGTCATTCCGTTTGCGGCGACGAGCGCACCGTTTTCTTCCTTCGTGATGGAACCCTGGGCCGTAGCCGAAGCGGATGCGATGGCGAGCAGAGCGGAGCTGACGAGCAGCACGGCTTTCATGTGTGCCTCCTGGTTGTCCGGTGGGCGGCCGCGATCGCAGGCACGGGCAAGCGTGCGCGACGATCGCGATGAATGGTGCCGGAACGCGATGCCGTTGCCGCCGGTGCGAGCGACGCAGGGTCGAATGGCGGCAAACGGGGCGTCTCATTCACGATAGGCGGTTTTTGGCGGGGCTGCGAGAAGATCGGGGGGCGTATCGGCGGAAGCGTATGCGACACACAACGGCATCGCGATTGCCGCCGGGCCGGTATTCGGCGTCCGTCCCCGAACGCGGGGTGTGCGCCGTTGCGTCAGCGTTTCGCGCGATTGGTCAGCGCGACGCCCGCGATCACGAGTGCGCCGCCGGCCAGCATCGACGGCGACAGCGGCTCGCCGAGCAGCGCGACCGACAGCAGCACGCCGAACACCGGCACCAGGTTGGTGAATACGGCCGCGCGGGCGGCCCCGAGCGTGCGAATGCCCTGCGAATACCAGACGAATGCGACCACCGTACCGATTACGCCGAGATAGATCATCGATGCGACGGCCTGCCACGTCAGCGCCGTGCCGCCGGCCGCCGGCGAGTCGAACAAGTGAGTCACGAGCAGCAACGCGAGGCCCCACAGCGCCGCGTACGTCGTGGCCGCGAGCGGCGACAGCCCGTCGAGCGCGCGCCGGCCGATCACCGTGTAGGCAGCCCAGCTCAGCACCGCGCACAGCATGAAGCGCTCACCGGCGCCGAACGTGTTGCCGAGGTCGGTCAGTACGCGCAGCAGGTCGCCGCGGCTGATCACGATCAGCGCACCGAGCAGTGCGACGGCGATCCCGGCCCAGCGCGACAGCGACAGGCGTTCTCGCGCGACGACCGACAGCAGCACGGCCGTGGCCACCGGATTCAGCGCGACGAACAGCGCGGTGCGTCCGGCCGGCATCCGCGCGAGCGCCGCGAAAAAGCACACGTTGTACAGGAAGATGCCGGTCGCGCCGAGGCCGAAGGTCGTCACGACCTGGCGGCCGCTCAGCTTCGGCAGCCCGCCTTCGATCTTCCACGTCAGCACGACCAGCAGCAGCGCGGCGATCGCGAAGCGCCCGGTGGCGGCCGAGGTCGCGGACATCGTCGCGGCGAGGATCCGGCCCGCGATGAAAGTGCCGCCCCAGAACAGCGCGACGAGCGTGAGCTTCACGTAGATGGCCGCGTGCGGCCGGGCGGTGACGAGGCTGGCGGGCGGGGCGGGAGCGTTCATGTACGTGGATTCTCGAAAGGAAAGCGCGTGCGGCGATGCGTGCGCGACCGCGCAGGCCGACGAGGCCGGCGCGCGCGACGGCCGGCCTTCAGGCTGATTCGGGGAGTGACGGCGGCAGCGGCGCCGTCAGCGAAAGGCGGGCGCCGACGCGAGCGCGGTCAGCACGACCGGCATCGCGAGCGCCGCGGCGATCGTCTGGAATGCGGTGATGCCGGCCATCAGCGGCGCATCGCCACCGAGCTGGCGCGCCATGATGTACGACGCCGACGACGTCGGCAGCGCCTGGAACAGCAGTGCGACCGTCAGTGCCGCGTCGCCGAGCCCGAACACGTGGCCGGCCGCGAGCGTGATGAGCGGCATCGCCATGAACTTGAACGCCGACGCGATGCACACCGGCTGCAGCCACGCACGCGCGGCATCGAATTTCAGCGCGGCACCCACGCACAGCAGGCCGAGCGGCATCGACGCGGCGCCGAGCGCGCGCACGGCCGGCTCGACGGCGGCCGGGAATGCCACGCCGCCGGCCTGCATCGCGATCCCGAGCGCGCAGGCGACGACGAGCGGATTCGACAGGATCTGGCGCGCGAGCGCCGCCGCACCGAGCCGCGTGTCGCCGTAGCGCGCGAAGACCAGCACGCACATCAGGTTGACGGTCGGGACGATCGCCGCGACGCACACGGCTGCGAGCGCGATGCCCTTCGCGCCGAACAGCCCGGCGGCCAGCGCGGTGCCGACGTAGTTGTTGAAGCGCACGGCGCCCTGGAACACCGACGTGAAGCCGGCGCCGTCGACCCGGACGAACGGGCGGACCAGCAGAAGAAGCGCCGCGGCGAGTGCGGTCGAACCGACCAGCGCCGCCGCGAGCGGTAAAACGGGCAACGATTGCAGCCGCGCAGTCGCGAGGCCGTCCGCGAACAGCGCGGGCAGCAGCACGTAGTAGCAGAGCCGCTCGGCATGCGGCCAGAACGCTTCGCCGATGAAACCCGTGCGCCGCAGGCCGTGGCCGAATGCGACCAGCAGCGCGACCGGTGCCAGCGCGAGCAGGATCGGGCCGATCATCGGCGTACCTTCACGCGGGCTGCGGGGGAAAAGCAGCACTGGGAAGCGGGAATCCAACCGGCGGGCAACATGGCGGCACGCAATCGAAAGAGTGACGATGCCGCGAAGTTAACACGCGAAAGCAACAGGAATAATTGTTAATTATCGGGTGTTCAATGAGAAATTCTCATTGATGAGGCAGTCACTTCGGCGGCCAGCGCACGTGCGAAACGTTCGGCCGGACGCGACTGGTGTTCGAGCAGCACGACCGCGCGTCCCATCTGCGGCTGGCCGAACGGCAAGCGCGTGACGGGCGGCAGGCGTGCGAGCGTCGCATCGGGAAGCGCGACGATCGCCGCACCGAGCCCGCGCGCGACCATCCGCGCGATCGTTTCCGCGCTGTCCAGCACCATCTCCTCGCGGACGCGCACGCCGATGCGGCGCAGCTCGGCGGCGATCATCCGGCCGGCCCATGCCTGGGCGTCGAAACGGATGAACGGCAATGCATCGAGCAGCGCGCCCGCGTCGCGTTCCGCATGGTCGGGCGGCGCGAGCAGCCAGAAGCGGTCCTCGTACAGCGTGGTCCACGTCAGTTCCGCCGGATGCGGGCGCACCGGGCGCGTCGTGATCGCCGCGTCGAGTTCGCCGGCCGCGACGCGGTTCGCCAGTTCCACCGACATGCCGGCCGACACGTGCACGCGCAACGACGGATGCGCTGCACGCAACGCGAGCAGCGCGTCGGGCAGCGGGCCGGACAACGCGGTCTGGATCGCGCCGATCCGCAGGCGGCCGACGAGCTTCTTCTCGTCGCTGAGCGCATCGGGAATCCGGTCGACCATCGCGAGCACCTGCTCGGCCTGCGCGAGCAGGATGTTGCCGGCTTCGGTGAGCACGGGCTGCCGGCGCGAGCGGTCGAACAACTGCACGTTGTATTCGCTTTCGAGCGTCTTGATCTGCAGGCTCACCGCCGACTGCGTGAGCCCGATGGCTTCGCCGGCGCGCGCGAAGGTCCGGTATCGGGCGATGGCGACCAGCGTTCTGAATGCGCGGAGTGACATGAGCGGACGGTGTGGGTAGCGGCAGGCGCGTGAGATACATGGTCCGGCCGGCGTGCGGCGACGGCCCGGTTCGCAAAGCGGCTCGCGCGGCAGCCGTCAGGGTTCGCGACATCATGTCCGCGCGTGTCGAAACGGGCAACCGGGCGGCACCGGGAGCGACGCATGAAGTCGGCGAGCATCGATGGCTTGAATCTTTCTTAAAATGATATAGTTCTATTTTTAGAATGTTTGAGCGGGCAAAGGCGTTGGCTGAAGCAAGGCAACGCGTCTCCAGACGAGTCGGGATCGAAGCGTAAAGAGGAGCATGGGCATGACGAAGGTGGGACATCCGGGGTGGTCGTCGCAGCGGCTGAAGGCGTTCGACGCGCGGCTGAACGAACGGTACGTGGCGTCCGGGCGCTTGCCGGGTGCGGTGACGATGATTCATCACCGGGGCGAGCTGGCACACGTGAACGTCGTCGGATCGATGGACGTCGGGCGCGCGAAACCGATGCGCGAGGATGCGATCTTCCGCATCTATTCGATGACCAAGCCGATCACGAGCGTCGCGTTCATGACGCTGGTCGAGCAGGGGCTGGTCGCACTCGACGATCCCGTGTCGAGCGTGATTCCGGCCTGGAAGGATCTCGGCGTGGCCGTGGCCGGCGCACGCAGCCTCGGTGGATTCCAGACCCGGCCCGTGGCGCGCGAGATGCGGATGGTCGATCTGCTGCGCCATACGGCCGGGCTGTCGTACTTCTTCCAGGGGCGTACGAACGTCGATGCCGCCTACCGCGAACTCGCGCTCGGCGAGCCGACCAATCCGGGCGGCCTCGACGGGATGATCGCGGATCTGGCCCGGCTGCCGCTCGACTACTCGCCGGGCGACGAATGGAACTACTCGGTTGCCACGCACGTGCTCGGCTATCTCGTCGAGGCGATCTCGGGCCGGCCGTTCGCCGATTACCTGAAGCACGCGCTGTTCGATCCGGTCGGCATGCCCGACACGGGCTTCTTCGTGCCGGACGGCAACGCCGATCGTCTGTGCGCGTGCTATCGGCCCGATGCCGAGGGCGGCCTCGCGCTGCACGACGATCCGGCGACCAGCCCCTTTCTCCGGCCGCCGGCGCTGGCGTCGGGCGGCAGCGGGCTCGTGTCGACGGCCGGCGATTACCTGCGCTTCTGCCGGATGCTGCTGAACGGCGGGGCGATCGACGGCCACCGGATCCTGAGCCCGAAGACCGTCGAACTGATGACGATGAATCATCTGCCGGGCGGCAAGACGCTCGACCAGATGTCGCGCTCCACGTTCAGCGAGGCCGTGTATCCGGGGCTCGGCTTCGGGCTCGGTTTCGCGGTGACGCAGGATCTGGCCGCGACGATGCAGCCGGGCAGCGTCGGCGACTACTTCTGGGGCGGCGGTGCGAGCACGGCGTTCTGGATCGATCCGGCCGAGGAACTGGCCGTCGTGTTCATGACGCAACTGCTGCCGTCGACGACGTACCGCGTCCGCCGGGACCTGCGGCATTGGGTCTACGGCGCGATGTGCGACGACGGCGGCGAGCGGCCCGTGTGAGCCGGTGCGGATGTCAGGCCGCCTATTTGCGCGCGGTGTTCCTCGCGGCGGTACGCGGCGACGGGATCAGGTCGGCGCTGCGGTCGTCGCCGTCGAGGTCGTGCGTGATGTCGAGCACGAACCGGTCGGCGCGATACAGGTAGAGCCCGGCGTGAACGATGCAGCCGTCGCCGTCGGTCCACCAGCGGCGCATGCGGATCAGCATGTCGGCCATGCTGCAGTCCGCGCCGTCCGATGCGAGCAGGCCGGCCGTTTCCTGATCGGCATAGGCGGCCGTGATTTCCTGGCGGGCCTGCGCGAGCGGCAACCGGTTGTATTGACGGACGAGGTAGCCGACCTTGTGTCGCGCGTCGCTGCCTTTCGGAAAGCGGTCGTAGGTTTCGCGCGCGACGTAGCTGTCCATTACGCCGTACGGTGCGCCGTCGTGCAGATGAAGCGTGCGGATCCGCATGTATGCCGAGCGCGCGGGCTGGCCCGTCTGCAACGCGGCGGGCAACCCGGTCGCCGCTTCGCGCAGCAACACGCGCAGCGTCTGGCCGGGCGCGAGCTGCAGCGGATCGTTGATCGCGGCGCGCAGTGCCGGGTTGTCCGCCGGCGATACGACGTCGGCCGTGACGAACGTGCCGCGTCCGCGCGCGCTGTTCACGAGGCCTTCGGCGTTCAGCTCGGCCAGCGCCTGACGCACGGTGATCGTGCCGACGCGATAGAACGCGCACAGATCGGGAATCGGCGGCAACTGGTCGCCGCGCTTCCACTCGCCCTGATGGATCCGTCCGCGCAGCAGGCTGGCGATCTGCGCATAGAGCGCGACGCCTTTGCGCTCGGGGTTCGGCGACGGATTCAATCAGGGACTCCGGAAAGGGGGCAGGCCGGCATCGCGCCGGTGAATGGCTAACATTCTACTATTGGAATGTATGCGCGCACGGGCGCGACCGGCGCCCGCGGACTGCGGGCGTCATACCCACAGCCGGTACATCCAGAACGATTCGTCGTCGGCGAAGCGCCGCACGAATTCGGTCGGTGCAAAGCCCGTGATGCGTCGCGTCGCGCGGCTCAGGTGCGCCTGGTCCGCGAAGCCTTCGTCCAGCGCCAGCGCGGCCCAGTCGACCGGCTCGCCGGCTTCCTGCCGCGCCCGCGCGGCAAAGAACGCGCCTTCGCTGCGCACCAGCGTTTGCCAGTCGCGCAACGAACGCCCGCTGAACGACTTGATGCGCCGTTCGACCTGACGCGCGCTGTGCGTATGCCGCCATTCCCGTGCCTGCAGCGCGAGCCGTTCCGCCCAGCTGCGCCCGGCGTCGCGCAACGACGACAGCGGTGTCGTGCCGCCGCGCAGCGCGCGCCAGCGCGGCGCCAGATGGCGGTCGAGCGCGGCCAGCGCCGCGTGGTCGTCGTCCGCGTCGGCCAACGCGTCGAGCAGTGGCCGCCAGCCGTCGTCAAGCGTGCTCCGTGCATCGACGAAGCGATCGTGAATCCCGGGCAGCCCGATCCCGAACAGCGCGCGGGCCGCGTCGGCGTGGAAGCAGACGATGCCGCCTTGTCCGGTCGTCGGCGCCCAACTGACGGTCGGCGTCGACTGGCTGCCGGACAGCGTCGCCGACGCGCCGAACGCGCGCCAGCGCGGGCCGTCGGGCGTGGGCTCGACGAGCCCGGCGTCGAGATCGCGATACCACGCGAGACAGACGAGCGGCGACGCCGGGAAGTGCGTCAGCCGCTGCGCTTCGTCCAGCGCGAAGCCGCGCGTGTCGCGGCAGATGATCGCGACCACGGCGCCCTGCAACGCGGCCGGCGCCGGATACAGCCGTGCATGCGGCGTGCGAGCGCCGCTCAGCACGCGCGGTGCGCGCGCAAGCGGATCGGGGCACGGCGGCAGGAGGGATGGACCGGAGCACATGACGCCGGAGTATAGGGACGGGCCTCACGCGTGTCGATGTCGTTTGCGTTCAAGACCGTCGACGTTCGGCTGCGGACAATCCGCCACATGAACACGCGAACCTCCTCCCCCTGTCCATTCCACGCGGGCATCGCAGCACCGGCGCCCGCGCTTCACCCGCCCGGCGTATGGCCGCCGGGGCCGCGCGGCGGCCTGACGGGGTGGTCGTTGCTGCGCGCGATGTCGCGCGACCTGCTCGGCACGCTTGCGGGCTGGCAGCGCGCGCACGGCGACGTCGTGCACCTGCGCATGTGGCCCGAGCACGTGGTGGCCGTGACCGATCCGGCGCTCGTGCGCGACCTGCTGGTCACGCATCACGACGCGTTCGTGCGCTGGGAGCGCGGCATTCGCGTGTTCTCGCAGGTGCACGGGCACAGCGTGCTGGTCGCCGAAGGCGACGCGTGGCGCGGCAAACGGCACGCGTTGCAACCCAATTTCATGCCGAAGCCGGTACAGGCATTCGTTCCGTCGATTGCCGCGACGGCCGGCCATGCGCTCGCGCAGTGGCCCGCGCATGACGCGCACTGGCCGGTCGAAAGCGCGCTGACGTCGCTCGCGATGGACGTGATCATGCGCACGATGTTCTCCGACGCGATCGGCGAGGAAGCGCGCGTGGCCGAGGCGGCCGTCCGCACGGTGAGCGCCGTGTCCAACGCCGAGTTCTACCAGCCGGCGAGCGCCCCGGACTGGATGCCGTGGAAGCGCGGCAAGGCACGGGCGCTGTCGGTGCTGAACGGGCTGATCGACCGTCAGCTGCATGCGCGCCTCGACCGACCCGGGCACAGCTGGCCCGACGACCTGCTGTCGCGCCTGCTGCGGCTATATCGTGCGGATGCTCGCGCGTGGCCGCTGCAGGCCGTGCACGACGAATGCATGACGGCGTTCCTGGCCGGCCACGAGACGGCCGCGGCCACGCTGACCTGGTGGGCATGGAGCATGGCCGCGAATCCGGCCGTGCAGGCCGCCGCGCGGGACGAGGTCGCGCGCGTGCTGGACGGCCGCGCGCCGACGGTCGACACGCGCCCCGCATTGCGCTACCTGACGCAGACGCTCGAGGAAACGATGCGGCTGTACCCGGCCGCACCGATCCTGATCAGCCGTCGCGCGTCGCGGCCGGTCGCGCTGGGCGCGTGGCAGTTTCCCGCGCGGACGCTGTTCATGCTGCCGCTGCAACTCATGCATCTCGACGAACGCTGGTTTCCGGAGCCGCATGCGTTTCGGCCCGAGCGCTTCGCCGACGATGCGCCGGCGCTGCCGCGCGGGGCGTACATGCCGTTCGGCACGGGGCCGCGTGTCTGCCTCGGGCAGCATCTCGCGATGACGGAGATGACGGTGGTGGCCGCGATGATCCTGCAGCGGTACGTGCTGGCGGTACCGCCGGGCGCGCCGCCGCCGCGACCGGTGCTGAACGTGACGTTGCGGCCGGCGCAGGCGTTGCATCTGGCGATCGCCCCGACGGGGTTGGCTGCGGACATCGGGGAGGCGAGGGGCGCGGCGTGATGCAGCCGGAGCGATGGCGGGCGTGGTCCCGGTTGTCGCGAACGGGTGGAGCGGCCTGCGAAGCTGACGATTCACTGTCGCCGGCGAGGCGGCGAGTGCCGCCGGTCGGCGCATGTCAACCGCCATCCGCGCGATCGCGTTGTCGTTCCATCCGACCAGGCAGGAGCCTCCGATGCGCAAGCTGATGTTGTCCGTGGTGCTGGGGTGCCTGTCCGCGATCGCCGCTGCGCAGACGGTCGTTCATTTCCCGTCGACGGACGGCCCGCCGGCGACGATGCTCGACGGCTACCTCTTTCCCGCACCCGGCACCGGCCGCCATCCCGCACTCGTGTTCCTGCATGGCTGCTCGGGCATGTTCGCGAAATCCGGCAAGATCTATTCGCGCGAGCGCGACTGGGCTTCCCGTTTCAACGCGGCCGGCATCACCGTGCTCGAAGTCGACAGCTTCAATCCGCGCCATCACGGCGAGATGTGCGCGCCCGCGCATTTCGTCGGCGACATCTATCGTGCGCGGCCTTTCGATGCCTATGGCGCACTGAAGTATCTGCAGTCGCTCGATACCGTACAGCCCGGTCGCATCGGTGTCGTCGGCTGGTCGCAAGGCGGCGGGACGCTGTTGAACGCGATCCGCACGTCGAGTCCGGCGCGCCCCGCATCGTTGCCGGCCGGCGATTTTCGAGCGGCGGTCGCGTTTTATCCGGCAAGCTGCGACGTGAAACGACAGGGTGCCGTGTGGCAAAGCCCGGTGCCGCTGCTGGTGCTGATCGGCGAGCAGGACGTGTGGACCCCGTTCGCGCCGTGCAAGACGTTGTTCGAGTCGGTTGCGCCCGGCACCGAGGCGACGTTTCATGCATATCCCGGCGCGTACCATGACTTCGACTGGCCGAACATGCCCGTGCATGCGACGCCTGCGTTCACGACGAAGGCCGGTGTGATACCGATCGAAGGAACGGAGCCGGCGGCGCGGGCCGATGCGCAGCAACGGGTGGTCGATTACGTCGGCGCGCGACTTCTCGCGAACTGACTGCGCATGGTGGCGCCGCGACCGGTGCCGAACGTGACGTTGCGGCCGGCGCAGGCGTTGCATCCGGCGATCGCGCCGACGAGGCTGACGGCGGATGCACCTTTTCACGATGGCGGCATGCGCGGTCGATTCGACCCGGCCTGATTCGCGCGGGTGATTGCCGCTCGCGCGATGGGCCGTCATCGAATCGTCTGAGTAGGCATGCGTGCCCGCCACTGCTTTCGGCGCCCCTGGCGCGGCATCGCACAGCACCTATGCTTGAAGGGCCCAGGTCGGGCGGAGCCCAAGGAGGACGGTCATGCGCATGCTTCTCAACATACGAATCCCTCACGAGCCGTTCAACACGCTGGTGCGCGACGGCAGCGCCGGCGACGTGATCTCGCGAATACTCGAGGCGGTCAAGCCGGAGGCCGTGTATTTCACGGAGCAGAGCGGCGCGCGCGGGGCGGTCGTGATCGTCAATCTGGATGACCCGTCGCAGGTTCCGGCACTCGCGGAGCCGTGGTTCCTGATGCTGAATGCGGACTGCGAGTTCCGTATCGTGATGCTGCCGGATGATCTCCGCAATGCCGGGCTCGCGCAACTCGGCGCGAAATGGAAGTAGCAGGAGGCCGCGCATGGCCATGCCCCTGCCCGGAAACCGGGCGGGCGGCGTGGCGCGGCGTTCGCGTGCGGGCTATCGCGCAGACTGCGAGGGCTCGACGTTTGCCGCTTGCCTGTCCTTCGGCCGCAGCAGCAACAGCAACCCGCTCAGCGCAGCCCCGCCGAGGAAGACGAAGAAACACCGCTCGTTCCACGTCGTCAGGCTGTCGGACGCCACGCCGCCTGCGTTTCCGGCCGTGGCGCCGGCTTCCAGCAGAAACGTGAAGACCGCCGGTACCGGCGCGGAGCCCAGGTAGGCCAGGAACGCGAACTGCAACCGGCCGCGCGTCAGGATCGACCAGACGTCCTTGCCCATCAGGCAGGCGACCAGCACCACGGGCGGCACGAGTACGAGCGATGCGGCGCTGATTGCGCACAGAATCAGCCAGCCGATTCCCATGAGCGGAATGAGTGACATGCGTCGGAATTCCTGTTTTCGGGCAATCGTGTTGTCGACGGAGCATCCGCATCGGCGTCACCGGATGACCACGGCATGCGGCGCATGACCGATAGTGCCCGATTCCGCGCCCGTTGCCATCCGTCCTGATCGATGCGCTCATCCGGCCGCATCTTCCCCCAACGCCTGGATGAACCGCGAAAACAGCTCGGGCTGCGACGAAATCCCGAGCTTCGCGTACAGGTGGCGTCGATGCACCTTGACCGTTTCGGGGGATATCGTCAGCCGCTCGGCGATCGCCTTCGACGAATTGCCGCGCAGCACCATGCGTGCGATCGACATCTCGCGGTCGGTCAGCACGCCTGCGCCGAAGCGCGCGAGCGCCTGTTCGACGCGCGCGCCGAGATCGGCGTCGGGCGCTACGCGTGCGGCATCGCCCACCAGCCGCCAGTGTTGCCGCATCGCCGCGAGCACCCACGGCATCGCGGCCGTCAGCTTGCCGAGCGGCTCGACGTCGAAGCGTGCCGCGGCGCCGAGCGACAGCGACAGCAGCGTATCGGCAGTCGGACGTACGAGGATCTGGATCTCGTCATCGCCGACCGCATCGCGGAAGTAGCTCAGGAAATACTCGCTTTGCCGGAACAGGTCGGGCGCGACTTCCTCGAGCCGGTAGCAGCCGTCGGCGAGCCCGTCGTGCGCGGCCTGCAGGAACGGATCGAGCAGATAGACGCCGTTCAGGTAGAGCGGCACGGGCGATGCGCTGTCGGTGCCGCCCGCGTCGTATTCGTCGAGCACGAGCGGCACGCCGTCGCGGCCGACCGCGGTTGCGAGCGCATTGTCGAACGGCACCATTTCATTGAGCAGCAGCACCAGGAACCGCCAGAAGCGCGGCTGGCCGAGATGATCGATTGTGCGGCCAAGCGCCTGGTGCATCGCGATTTCGGAAAAGAGACGATCCATACCACCACCGGAAGGGCGTAACACGAAGGGGGAATAGCGGTCCTGAAATTGGTTTCCTAGACTGCCACGCAATCAATCGGGCCCGAGTATGGGCGTTCAAAAAAGAGCAGCATAGGAGCACAGGAGAACGAAATGGCGATGATGTCGGAATCGACGGGCACCGTGCAAGCGGCACCTGCAATGGAGGACGCGCCGCGCGCGTTGTCGCAGACGCTCAGCGTGCGCGATGCGGTGATGATCACCGTATCGGGCGTGACGCCGGCAAGCTCGATCTTCGTGATCGCGCCGTTCGCGATCCAGCAGGCCGGTAGCGGCGCCGTGCTGTCGTTCCTGCTCGGCGGCGTGCTCGCGCTGGCGTTCGCGCTCTGCTATGCGGAGCTTGCCGCCGCGCACCGCAGCGCGGGCGGCGAGTACGTGATGGCCAAGCGGGTGTTCGGCACGCTGCCGGGCTACCTGACCTTCATCACGGTGCTGTCCGTCAGCGTGTTCATCCCGGCCGTGCTCGCGAGCGGCGCCGCGCCGTACCTGAACAATGCGCTCGGCACGCACTTCAGCAACCAGTCGGTCGCACTGACGATCGTGCTGCTCAGCTATCTGCTCGGCATGCTGAACATCAAGACGAACGCGTGGATCACCGGCGCGTTTCTCGTCGTCGAGATCGGCGTGCTGATGCTGATCGCGGGCCTCGGCTTCGGGTCGCCGCATCGCGGCGCCGACGTGCTGATCGCGCCGGTCGTCGCGAGCGGCAATGCGCTCGTGCCGGCGACGCTCGCCGCCATCGTTCCCGCGATCGGCACCGCGATCTTCTGCTACAACGGCTTCGGCTCGGCCGCGTATCTCGCGGAAGACCTGCGCGGCGGCAATCGCAATGTTGCGAAAGCGGTAATCTATTCGCTGCTCGTGATCCTCGTCGTCGAACTGGTGCCGCTCACGGCGATCGTGCTCGGTGCACCGTCGCTCACCGAGATGACGAAGAGCGCCGACCCGATCGGCTATGTCGTGCGTTCGCTGAGCAACCCGGCCGTGTCGCGCGTGGTCAGCGGCGGGATCTTCCTGTCGGTGTTCAACGCGATCATCGCGATCGTGATCACGATGGGCCGCCTGCTGTACAGCAGCGGTCGGCACGCGCTCTGGTCGCGCACCTGCAACCGCGCATTCTCGACGATCCACCCGCGCCTCGAATCGCCGTGGCTCGCGACGATCGCGCTGGCGGTGCCGTCGGCCGGGCTCGTGTTCGTGTCGAGCCTCGACGAGCTGACCGCGTTCACCGTCGACCTGCTGCTGCTGATCTACCTGGTCGTCGGGCTGGCCGCGCTCGCGAGCCGGTTCGTGCGCCGCGACGTCGAGCATCATTACCGGATGCCGCTGTGGCCCGTGACGCCGCTCGTCGCGGTGGCGGGCGCCGCGTACACGCTCTACACGACGCTGGCGACGGCGACGAAGCCGACCGACCTGATCATCATCGGCGGGCTGCTGGTCGCCGCACTCGTGATGTATGTGGTGTGGGCACGCCACAGCGAAGCGTTCCGCACGCTCTGAGCGCCGGATCGACACCTTGCAACACCGAAACATCGAACCATTGAAAGACTGGAGGAATTGCATCATGCGCACGAGGGATCTCGGCATCCGCATCGGACTCGGCACGCCGGGCCGCTTCAACGCGATCACGGACGTACCGGGCGTGCGGGTCGGACACTGTACGCTGAACGTCGAGAACGGCGACGCGTCGATCCGCACCGGCGTCACCGTCATCGAGCCGCGCGCAGGCGCCGCGCACGATTCGCCGTGCTTCGCGGGCGTACACGTGCTGAACGGCAACGGCGACGCGACCGGGCTTGAATGGATCCGCGAGGCCGGCCTGCTGACGACGCCGATCGCCTATACGAACACGCACAGCGTCGGCGCGGTGCGCGACGCACTCGTCGCGAACGAGCGCGAAGCGGCGGCCGGCCGCGTGTACTGGTGCATGCCGGTCGTGATGGAAACCTACGACGGACTGCTGAACGACATCTGGGGGCAGCACGTGAGCGCCGCGCACGTACAGCGCGCGCTGGCTGCCGCGGAGTCGGGGCCGGTCGCCGAGGGCGGCGTGGGCGGCGGCACGGGCATGATCTGCCACGAGTTCAAGGGCGGCATCGGCAGCGCGTCGCGCGTGCTGGCGGACGATGCGGGCGGCTGGACCGTCGGCGCGCTCGTGCAGGCGAACTACGGCGTGCGCGAGATGCTGCGTGTTGCCGGCTACCCGGTCGGCGACGTGCTGCGGCACGTGCATTCGCCGTTCCGCGAACCGGAAGCCAAGGGCGAGCCGGGCATGGGGTCGATCGTCGTGACGATCGCGACGGACGCGCCGTTGTTACCGCATCAATGCACGCGACTCGCGCAGCGTGCGAGCGTCGGGCTCGCCCGCGTCGGCGGCGGCACCGAGGATTCGAGCGGCGACATCTTCCTGGCGTTCGCCACGGGCAACGACGGCCTGCCTGCCGCGAACTACGGCAGCAAGGGTGCGCCGACCACTGCCGTGAAGATGGTCAACAACGACCATATTTCCGCGTTGTTCACCGCGGCGGCGGAAGCGGTGGAGGAAGCCATCGTGAATGCGCTGGTGGCGGGCAGCGACGTCGAATCGCGCGGGGCGCGGGTCGAAGGGCTCGGGCAGGCGCGCTTGCTGGACGCGTTGCGCGAAGTGGGCTGGCGGCCGGGGCGCGGCGCCTGAAACGGCAAGCGCCGCTTCAATCGAAGCGGCGTGAAGAGGGGCGGCGGTGCGGCGAGCGGCCGGACCGCCGCTCGCCCGCGCATGCGAGGTGCGCGGCGCGAACGATGCGGGCCTGGCCGTGACGACGCGGCGTCACGTTCAGCTGCCGAAGTAGATGTTGCAGAAGCTGACGGGGCCGACACAGGCGTTCGGGTCTTCCTGCTTCGTTTGCGCATGATTGACGCGGCCGGCGGCCTGGACGGCTTCGGCGCGGTTCGCCTGTTGCTGTGCGACGTCTGCCGGTGCCGGCTGTGCGTGAGCGACAGCGGCGGTGAGCGACAGGGCAACGAGGGCGAGGTGCAGCGGCTTCATTTGAGTTTCTCCTGGGTGAGTGCCAGTCTCGCTGGCAGTGAGGAAACTATAGGCTCGCACTGCTTAAAGATTAATCACCGTGGCTGTAGAGCTTATTTCCATCCGGAACAAGGATCCCGTTGCATGCGCACCCGTTTTCAATCGCGGTGCCGGTTGAACGGCGCATCCTTGTCGAGCAGCGCGCTGCGCATGAAGTGCAGGCAGCCGACGATCCGCTGCATGCGTCGGCGCGCGTCGGGTACCGCGTACCAGGCCTGCAGCGTGTGCTGCGCCGCGCGGATCGCGAGATTCACCGATTTCAGCGTGCGCGCGTGATGGCCGGGCGTCGGATCGTCGAAAAAGCGCGGCAGCTCGTGCAGTACCGCATCGATCGAACCGGTCCAGCGCAGCGTCTGCGGTGGTTTCGATGCGCAGAACGCGTGCAGTTCGTCGCGCAGGTCGATCACCGCGTGGCCGACCTCGAGCGTCGACAGCATCCAGCGCATCGCGTCGCGGTGCTGCCGCGTGCGCCGGACGAGCAGCGTACGCAGTTGCGCCATCAGGTCATGGGTGCTCGACTGGAAGCGCTGCGCGAGCCCGTCCGGAGCACCTTCGCAGGCAAGCGTGACCTGGCGGCGCAGGTCGTGCGCGATACGGCCGGTGAGCCATGGCATGTGGGTGGGGAACACGACCGCGAACACGAGCGAGCACACGAGCATCGCGACGACGATCGCCAGCCCGTTGTTGATCAGCACCTCGGGCGTATACGCGATCGCGTTGTCGGGCCCCGCGAGCAGGCAGAAGAACACCGCGAAGCCGATTCCATAGCCGGACAGGCCCGGCCGCATCGCGAGAAACGCGCCGAGGCCGAGCACGGGTGCGAGCGTTGCGCAGAGCAGCGGGAAGCCGTCGATGTTGGGATACACGTAGCACAGGAACAGGTAGCCGACGGCAGTCGCGAATGCCGCGCCGACGCTCATTTGTGCGACGAACTTCGGCGCGCGCGGCGAGGTCGAGCTGAGCGCGCACGCGATCGCGGTGGCGATCACGGCCAGCGGGCCGCTCGGCCATTCGGACGCGAGCCAGAACGCGCTCATCGCGCCGACCGCGACGACCGTGCGCAGCAACGCGAAGCCGACGAAGAACCCATTGGTCTTCACCGCGTAATGCGTGACGGAGCGCTCGAACGCGTGATCGTCCTGGTCGAGCGACGCGTAGGTATCGGCGTAGCCGAGATATTCGCCGATGAAGCGGTACAGCAGTTCGATCGCGGTATCGAAGTCGAGCAGGCCGCCAGCCGCATGGTCTTCGACGGATCGTCGCGACGCACGGGCGGCTTTCGGCAATGCAGTGTGGAAGCGGCGCAGTTCGAGCAGCGCGCCGGTGGCCGGCGCGATACCGCGCTGGCGTTCGTCGCGCAACGCGGCGAACCGCAGCGCGAGTGCGTCGACGTGCGGTGCGAGCGCGTCGAGCACCGCGTCCGCGTGATTCGCGCGCATGCGTTTGACGAGCTGGTGCAGCGCATGCAGCCGTGTGCATGCATTCATGAACTCGCTGTTCAGCCGTGCGAGCCGGCGGCTGCGCGCACGGATGCGCGGATCCTCGAACGACGCGAACGCGCGGTTGGCTTCGAAACCGACGATGTCGTCGACGAAATCGGCGAAGCGTCGCTCGAAATCGCCGCGTGCGACGTCGCCCGCGAGCGCGCCGGCCGTGAACGCCGCGAACGTCGCGTGGCGCGCGCTCAGTGAGCGCATCAACGCCTTTGCCGAACTCAGCGGCAGGATCAGCGCGCTGACCGCGCCCGAGCATGCGATGCCGAGCGCAACTTCCGCGGCGCGTGTGAGTGCGGACAGGAACAGCGTCTGCGGCGTCATCACGGCCGGCAGGCCGATCAGCGCAGCCGTGTAGCCGGCGAGCACGAAGCCGTACCAGCGGAAATGGCGGTTGCGCACCGCGAGCGCGATGCAGCCGCCGATCCATAGCGTGATGCCGGCCATGTACAGCTCCGGCTGCTGCGCGAACAGCCCGCCGAGCGCGAGCGCGGCGACGAGGCCGGCCGCCGTGCCGAGCACGCGGTAGAAGCTTTTCGCGAACACCATGCCCGACAGCGGCTGCATCAGCACGAACACGGTCGTCATCGCCGTGCGCGGCTGCGACATCTCGAAACGCATCGCGATGCCCATCGCCAGCAGCGCCGCGAACACGGTTTTCGCGAGGTGCAGCCAGATCAGCCCGTCGCTGGCGGCCCAGTCGCGCGCCGCGTCGCCGAGCGGATCGAGCCATGCCCTCCATCGTGCCGGTTCGATGGAAGGTCGCTCGATCGCAGATTGTGGCTTCATGAAAAGAGGGGGCCGGTGCGGGGCCGGGCACGATGCCGCGGCGCGTCCGAACGGTCCGTTCGACGGATGAGGCGCCGATTGTAGGAGCGCGGCGTCCGTGCATTAACGCAGTTGCGGGGAAACGATAGTTGCAGCCGGAGTAACAATCTGTCGCATCCGGTGGAGGAAAATAGCGGTTCCGCTACAGGTTGCTCACAGGAATGGATACCCTACAAAACATGCGGGTGTTTTCGCGCGTCGTCGAGACGGGCAGCTTCACCGCCGCCGCGCAATCGCTGAATTCGACGACGGGCGCGATGTCGCGCGCGGTGTCGGAGCTCGAGGCGCGGCTGCGCACCCGTCTGATGAATCGCTCGACGCGCCGTCTCGCGCTCACGTCGGCCGGCGAAAGCTATCTACGGCGTTGCCGCCAGATCCTCGCCGACGTGGATCGCGCGGAGGAAGAGGCGAGCTGCGCGCACGAGCGTCCGGCCGGCGTGCTGCGCATGCACAGCTTCGCGAGCGTCGGCCATCACTACGTGTTGCCGGCGCTGACGCGCTATTACGCGCAGTTCCCCGACGTGTCGATCGAACTGTCGCTGTCGCAGCGCATGCCCGACCTGTTCGACGGCACGAGCGACATGGCCGTCGTCACGGCATCGTCGCTGCCCGACTCGGAACTCGTCTCGCACCTGCTCGGCTCGACGTTCAGCATCCTGTGCGCGTCGCCCGACTACGTGAAACGGCACGGCGTGCCGGCCCGTCCGCAGGATCTCGCCGCGCACGCATGCCTGACGCTCTGCACGCCCGCGTTCCCGACGCACGAATGGGTGCTCGAAGGCCCCGAAGGCGTCGAGCAGATCCATGTGACGGGACCGGTACAGACCAATACGGCCGAATCGCTCGCCCTCGCGATCCGCGACGGCATCGGAATCGGCATGTTGCCGCTGTACTCGGCGATCGATGCATTGCGCGACGGCTCGCTCGTGCGCGTACTGCCCGCGCACATCCTGCAGAAGATGAACGTCTATGCGCTGTACCCGTCGCGCCGTTTCGTCGATGCGAAGGTGCGGACCTGGGTCGAGATGCTGCGCGCCCAGGTGCCGGGGATGATCGCGCGCGACGTCGAGATGCTGAACGCGATCGACCGCGAACCGCAGGCCGCCTGACCGCAAGGTGAGCATCCGCGCGTTGCCGGTGTGTTCCTGCAAGCGCGACACGCGCTTCGCCCGCAGTTGATTCTTCGCGCGGGCGGAGCGCTTCGTCACGTGGTCACAGCGCGGGCGTCGCCGCCGCACCCGATTCGGTTGCCGGCTCGCCGGCCGGGCCGTACGCGGCCTGTGCGGCCTTGTGCTCCGCGAGACGCTTCGCCTGCAGTCGTTCCTGCGCGGCCATGATGTCCTCCGGATAGTTGCCGACTTCACCGCGCGCCGGGTTGAAGCCGACCGACTCGAGATCGATCAGTTCCTGCAGCACCTGCGCGCGCGTGACGGGCGACGGCGCCTGCTGGGCGAACGACAGGGCTGGTGCGGCAAGCAGGACGGCAGCGGCGGCGGTAACGACGAGCGATTTCACGAGGTTCTCCTGAATACGGGGTAGGTGGCCGGATCGACATGCGACGCATGCCCCGAGCCTTCGATGCCAGTCTACGTAGCGGCTGCACGCACAAAAACCCCGATTCCAGGCAGGCTGCCTTCCAGATGGCACAACATTGGCGGCTGTCGCCCGCCGCGAACGAACCCGTGTGCGAACGCGGATTCATTGCAGGCGGGCGACAAGCGCGATGCCGATCAGAACCGCGTGCGCATGCCGATCGTGCCGACGACCTGGTTCGCCGTGCTCGACGCGCCGCCCGACGCGTTGATGAACGCCTGGTAGCCGCGGCCGGACGCATGCTGAAACATCGCTTCCGCGTACAGGTCGGTGCGGCGCGACAGCTTGTACACGGCCTGCAGGTCGACCTGGTGCCACTTCGGATCGGTGCCGTGCTTGCTGTCGGGATTCGACACGCTGGCGTCCGTGTACACGTATGCCGCGCCGAGGCTGACGGCCGGCGTGACGGCGTAGCGCACGTTCACGTCGTAGTTGTTGAATGCGATCTGGCCGGTGGAGCCGAACGAGCCCGTGTTGTCGTACTGCGAGCGCGTATAGACGAAGCCGACGGTCGCCGGGCCGAACACGTAGCCGACACCGCCGCCGTACGTGCGCATGCGGTCCGAGCCGATCGACCAGCCGCCCTGGTTCAGGCTTTTCGCTTCGACCGAATCGACCGCGCCGGGGCTCGCACTCGTCGAGCCTTTCGTGCCGTTCATCTGCAGGTATGCGCCGGCGAGCTTCAGCGGGCCGTTCGTGTAGCTCGCCGCGACGCTGTACGCGCGGTTGGCGCTGAAGTTCGCCGAGTTCGAGAACGCGTACATCGCGCCGACTTTGAAGCCCGCGAGCGATTCGCTCGTGTACTTGATCGCGTTGTTGATGCGCAGCGAGTGATTCAGGTTGTCGTTGTCGAACGGATGCGCGAAGCCCGTATCGCCGAAGTCGCCGGACGTCGCGGACAGCGGCGCGACGAAATCGACCATCGTGTCGTACTGGCGGCCGAGCGTCAGCGTGCCGTAGCCGGCGCGGCCCAGGCCGACATAGGCGAAGCGGCCGAACAGTTTGCCATCCTGACCGAGCCCGCCGTTGTTCGCGTTGAAGCCGTTCTCCAGCACGAACAACGCTTTCACGCCGCCGCCGAGATCCTCGGTGCCGCGTACGCCGAAGCGGCTGCCGTTGATCGTGCCGGTGGTCATGCGCCACAGGGATGCGCCGTTCGCGTTGTTGGTGTACGCGATGCCGGCGTCGATCAGGCCGTACAGCGTGACCGAGCTTTGCGCATGGGCGAGCGGTGCGAACAGTGCGGCGGCGCATGCGCCGGCGATCAGGGTTTTTTTCATGGTGTGGCTCCTGCGTGTGGGACTGGAAACAAAAGTTCGGCGCAAGTGTAGGGGCGCGATCGTCCGGTTCCGGGGCACCGGCGCGCGAGCGCTCCTTTGCGGGCTGCGCAAGAGTCCGTCACACCGCATTCACAAAGCGACGCGAGCGCCGCACGCCGGGCGTTTTCTCCGGCTGCGCGCCGCGGCGCGTGCGCGGGCCGCGCGATGCCTGTCGCACATCGACAACACGCGGGCGGCCAAGGCGGGAGTTGATCGCCGCGCGCCGGACGCGGAGAATGGGCACTCCGATGCCGAGATCCGGAGACAACCCATGGCCACATCCCGCCGTCCGTCCTTCAGCTCCGCCCTGTGCTACCGCGATCCGAAAGCTGCGCTGGAATGGCTCGAGCGCGCCTTCGGCTTCGAGCGCTTCATCATCGTCACCACGCCTGAAGGCGACATCGCGCATGCCGAGATGAAGTTCGGCGACGGCATTGTGATGATCGGCGGCGCGTGGGCCGATTTTGTCGCGTCGCCCGAAGACACCGGCGATCGCAACACGCAGAACGTCCACGTGCATCTTCCCGACGATGCCGACATCGACGCGCATTGCGAACGTGCGCGTGCCGCCGGCGCGGAGATCCTGCAGGCGCCGGCCGACCAGTTCTACGGCGAGCGCGTGTATCGGGCGCGCGATCCCGGCCGGCATGTGTGGACCTTCGGCAAGCACGTGCGCGATGTGACGAACGACGAGATGAGCGCGGCGACCGGCCTGAAAATCGACGATTTCCGGTAAATTGCGGCGCGCGTCGCCCGTATTCCATTTCCCCCACAACATGCGGCCCGCCCGGGCCGCCTGACGACCGGACCCACATGAATCTGTTCAACGTACGCCTGCGTGGCCGCGACGGCCTGTTCACGATCGGCATCGACGACGGCGCGATCGCGCGGGTCGACGCGCAATCGGCGCCGATCGCGCCGACGAGCCCCGACGATGTCGACGGGGGCGGCCGTCTCGCGATTCCGCCGCTCGTCGAACCGCATATCCACCTCGATGCCGTGCTGACGGCCGGCGAGCCCGCATGGAACATGAGCGGCACGCTGTTCGAGGGCATCGAGCGCTGGGCCGAACGCAAGGCGGCGATCACGCACGAGGACACGAAGACGCGCGCGCATGCGGCGATCGGCATGCTGCGCGACCACGGGATCCAGCACGTGCGCACGCACGTCGACGTGACCGACCCGACGCTCGCCGCGCTGAAGGCGATGCTGGAAGTGAAGGACGAGGCGCGCGGGCTGATCGACCTGCAGATCGTCGCGTTCCCGCAGGAGGGCATCGAATCGTTCGACGGCGGCCGCGCGCTGATGGAGCAGGCGATCGACCTCGGCGCGGATGTCGTCGGCGGGATTCCGCATTTCGAGAACACGCGCGAGCAGGGCGTCAGCTCGATCCGCTTCCTGATGGACCTCGCGGAACGCACCGGCTGCCTTGTCGACGTGCATTGCGACGAAACCGACGATCCGCATTCGCGCTTTCTGGAGGTGCTGGCGGAAGAAGCCCGCGTGCGCGGGATGGGGGTGCGCGTCACGGCGAGCCATACGACCGCGATGGGTTCCTACGACAACGCGTACTGCTCGAAGCTGTTCCGGCTGCTGAAGCGCGCGGGGCTGAACTTCATCTCGTGTCCGACCGAGAGCATCCATCTGCAGGGTCGCTTCGACACGTTTCCGAAGCGGCGCGGCGTAACGCGCGTGGCGGAACTCGACCGTGCGGGCCTCAACGTGTGCTTCGGGCAGGATTCGATCAAGGATCCGTGGTATCCGCTCGGCAACGGCAACATCCTGCGCGTGCTCGATGCGGGCCTCCACATCTGCCACATGATGGGTTACGAGGACCTGCAGCGCTGTCTCGACTTCGTGACCGATCACAGCGCGGCCGCGATGCACCTCGGCGACGGCTACGGGATCGCGGTCGGGCGGCCGGCGAATCTCGTCGTGCTCGACGCGGACAGCGACTACGAGGCCGTACGCCGGCAGACGAAGGCCACGCTGTCGATCCGTCATGGAAAGGTGATCATGCGGCGCGAACCGGAGCGCATCACCTATCCGGATTGATGCGGAAGACGGGCCGTCACGGCCCGTCGGCCATCATGTATTCACAAAATGCATGAGTCGATTCGAAAAATACGTTTGTCTCATGAGAGGCGCCGGCCTACGATGCGGTCCTGACGACGGTGCGCGTGATGCGCGCCGTTCTTTCGATCTCCGTTCGCCGACCTCATGCGCCTCGATCTTCCGTCCGCTCCCGCATCCTCCTCGCCGCCCGCCAGCCCGTTCGCACGGATGGCCGTCGTCACGGTCCTGACCGGCATCGGCGCGGGCCTCGGCGGCATGCTGCTCGCGTTGCTGCTGCACGCGATCCAGCACATCGCATACGGCTACAGCGTCGCGCACGTGATCGGGTCCGAGAGTTTTCTCAGCGGCGTGACTGCCGCCGATCCGCTGCGCCGGCTTGCCGTGCTGATCGCCTGCGGGATCGTGGCCGGCGGGGGCTGGTGGGCGCTTTACCGGTATGGCCGGCCGCTCGTCAGCATTCGTCGCGCGGTGCGCGCGGCCGACCCGCGGATGCCGTTCGTCAGCACGACCGTTCACGCGCTGCTGCAGATCGTGACCGTCGCGCTCGGTTCGCCGCTCGGCCGCGAGGTCGCGCCGCGCGAGATCGGCTCGCTGCTGGCCGGGCGGCTTGCCCATGCCGCGGGGCTCACGGCCGACGACTGCCGGCTGATGGTCGCGTGCGGTGCCGGCGCGGGGCTCGCAGCCGTCTACAACGTGCCGCTCGGCGGCGCGATCTTCGTGCTCGAGGTGCTGCTCGGCACGTTCGAGCTGCGTGCGCTGGTCGTGGCGGTCGTGACGTCGGCGATCGCGGCGGCCGTCGCATGGATCGGCCTCGGCAACGAGCACCAGTACACGATACCGGCGTTCGCGCTGAGCACGCCGCTCGTCGCATGGTCGATCGTCTGCGGGCCGCTGTTCGGCTTCGCCGCGTACGGCTTCGTGCGGCTCACGACCCGCGCGCGGGCGAACGCGCCGAAGGACTGGCGCCTGCCCGTGTTCGCGCTGGTCAATTTCGCGGTGATCGGCGTGCTCGCGATGTGGTTTCCGCAACTGCTCGGCAACGGCAAGGGCCCGGCATCGCTGGGCTTCGACGGCACGCTGACGATCGGCCTCGCCGCGGCGCTGCTGGTGCTGAAGGTGCTGATCGAGGCCGGCAGCCTGCGGGCCGGTGCGGAAGGCGGGCTGCTGACGCCGGGCCTCGCGAACGGCGCGCTGATCGGCGTCGTGCTCGGCGGGCTGTGGAGCCTCGTGTGGCCGGGTGCGTCGATCGGCGGCTGTGCGCTGATCGGCGCGACGGCGTTCCTGGCCGCGTCGATGCAGATGCCTATCACGGCCGTCGTGCTGCTGCTCGAATTCACGCGCGCGAATCACGACAGCCTCGTGCCGATGCTGCTGGCCGTGGCCGGTTCGCTCGTCGCCTACCGGTTCGCGCAGCGGCTGGCCGAGCGGCGGGCGAGTGCGGTTGCGACCGCAAGTACGCCAGCGATGGCGGGGCGTTGACGGGCGGGCGACGCCTGGAGTCGGTTGGGTGATCCTGGCTACGGATGTCTCACTGATCACTTATCGCACGGTTGGCGCATACAACAGCATGGTGAAGCCCGAGGATCGCCTGTATGGCTGACACATGGAAACGTCTCGAAGCATTCATCGCGACCGATATCGCAAAGCTGCGGGTCGATCGCATCGAACTGTCGAGAGACACGGATCTTCATCACGATCTCGACCTGGAGCCGAATGACATCGACAGAATCGTCAGGCAATGGGCCGAGACGTTCTGCGTCGATCTGTCCGCGTTTGACATCCACTATTACTACCCGTCCGGGAAACTCGGCATCGGGTCGTTTCTCGCAACGGTGGTCAAATCGCCATTCAGCACCGAGGCGAGCGAGACGTTGGGTGGTCGGTCGCTGGCACTGGGAATGATGGAGGCGGCGATGGAGCGAGGACGCTGGGAACCTTGATTCGCCACTTCATCGAGAATCGCGACACACGCGACTAGAGGAATATCGTTTTTCGAAACGCCCGTCTGATTTGCAGTCAGTCGGGCGTTTTTGCGTTCGCTCCTCGTTCCGTCGAAGTTCATCGACCTGCTGCCCGGTGTCATGACCCGGCGGCGGCCAGGTGGCGAATCCGACGGCCCGATATCGGCTAACGCAATGATCGGCACGGGCATCAAAGCAAACTATACGGTTCTGTGCAAGAATCCGCGCGTTTCCGCGCATCAACCAACAACGACACGCGCGGATGTCCCTATCAGGAAACGAGGAGCTCAAGTTGATCCAGCGCATTTCCCGCTTCTTCACGCAGGTGGTTCACCGCGTGTTGCCCGACCCGTTGATTTTCGCGATCCTGCTGACGATCGTCACGTTCGCGCTTGCGTTCAGCCTCACGCCGAATACGCCCGTGCAACTCACGACGATGTGGGGTTCGGGTTTCTGGAACCTGCTCGCGTTCTCGATGCAGATGGTCATGATTCTCGTGACCGGCCACGCGCTGGCGAGTTCGCCGCCGGTGCGGCGCCTGCTCGTTGCGCTCGCAAGCACCGCGCGCACGCCGGGGCAGGGCGTGATGCTCGTGGCGTTCGTCGGCGCGCTTGCCTGTGCGATCAACTGGGGCTTCGGCCTCGTGCTCGGCGCGATGCTTGCACGCGAAGTGGCGCGCCGCGTGCCCGGCAGCGACTACCGGCTGCTCGTCGCGTCCGCGTACATGGGCTTCCTGAGCTGGCACGGCGGGCTGTCGGGTTCGGTTCCGCTCGTCGCGGCCACGAAGGGCAATCCGATGGAGAAGACCATCGGGCTGATTCCGGTGTCGGACACGATCTTCACCGGCTACAACGCGTTCATCACGATCGGGCTGATCGTGATGCTGCCGTTCCTCGCGCGGATGATGATGCCGAAGCCGGGCGACGTCGTCAGCGTTGATCCGGCGCTGCTCGCCGAGCCGCCGAGCGTCGAGCGCAAGCTCGGACCCGACGCGACGTTCGCGGAGCGGCTGGAGGAAAGCCGCGTGTTGTCGATTTTCGTCGCGGCGCTGTGCGCGGCGTTCCTCGTGCTGCGTTTCGTGCAGAAGGGCTTTGCGCTCGACATCGACACGGTGAACCTCGCGTTCCTCGCGGCCGGCATCCTGCTGCACCGGACGCCGATGGCCTATGCGCGCGCGGTGGCAGGCGCGGCGCGCGGCGCCTCCGGGATCATGATCCAGTTCCCGTTCTACGCGGGTATCCAGGCGCTGATGGACCACTCGGGGCTCGCAGGCGTGATCACGAAGTGGTTCGTCGATATCGCGAACGTGCACACGTTCCCGCTGCTCGCGTTCCTGAGCTCGGCCGTGATCAATTTCGCGGTGCCGTCGGGCGGCGGCCACTGGGTCGTGCAGGGCCCGTTCGTGATGCCGGCCGCGCAGGCGCTCGGCGCCGATCTCGGCAAGGCCGC
The DNA here is from genome assembly GCF_984667975.1 of Burkholderia pulmonis. Taxonomy (NCBI): domain Bacteria; kingdom Pseudomonadati; phylum Pseudomonadota; class Betaproteobacteria; order Burkholderiales; family Burkholderiaceae; genus Burkholderia; species Burkholderia pulmonis. The sequence continues at coordinate 1,743,587 of NZ_OZ480187.1, read as the reverse complement.
GATGGCGATCGCTTACGGCGAGGCATGGACCAACATGGCGCAGCCGTTCTGGGCGCTGCCCGCGCTGGCGATCGCGGGGCTCGGCGTGCGCGACATCATGGGGTATTGCGTGACGACGCTGCTGTTCTCGGGCGTCGTGTTTGTCGCGGGGATGTATCTGTTCTGATGGAGCGAGGTGCGATGCGGGCGGGGGCCGGGCCCGCATCGTACCGGCTTGAATCCGGCGTGCCTTCAGTTGCGCGACCGCATGTTGGGCCGCTCGTGCCCATGACGCAATGCGAGACTGGCGAACGCCGCGATGACGAGCGCGGCCGCAAGCAGCGTCAATCCGTTCTTCGCATTGCCGGTGGCCTGTTCGATCGCGCCGACGACGGTCGGCCCGACGAAGCCGCCGAGCAACCCGCACGTATTCACGAGTCCGAGCCCGCCGGCCAGTGCACTTCCGGAGAGCCGCGACGCGGGAAACGTGAAGATGATCGACTGAACGACGAAGAACATGGACGCGGCCACGCACACGCAGAGGAGCCCTGCGACTGGCGACGTATACGCGGCGCCGACCATCCCGGCGGCCATCACGACCAGCCCCGCACACAGTATCCGGCGTGAATGACGCGACTCGCGTGCGAAGCGCGGCAGCGTCCCGGCCCCAAGCGCAGCGGCGAGCCATGGCAGTGCAGTCAGCAACCCGACCGCGAACGGGGAGAAGCGTCCTGACGCGCCGATGATGCCCGGCAGGAAGAAGATCACCGTGTAGATGGTCAACTGGTGGCAGAAGTACACGAAGATCGCGAGCCAGATCTGCGGGTCGCGCAGTGCGGCGCCGAATGCATGGCTGCCCTGCGTGGCAACGCCCGCGTCTTGTTCTGCTGCCAGCGTACGTTCGAGTGCACGGCCGGTCTCCGGGGAAAGCCACGGGGCGGCGCTCGGACGATCCGGTAATCGAGTCCACACGACGAACGCGAGCAAGATGGCCGGAATCCCCTCGACGACGAACAGCCATTGCCAGCCGTGTAAACCAAGCGTGCCGTCGAGTTCGATCAGGGCGCCGGCCAACGGGCCTCCGACGATGTTCGCAATGCACACGCCAAGCAGGAAGTAGCCGGTTGCACGTGCGCGTTCCTCGCGGCCGAACCAGTATGTCAGGTACAGCATCACACCGGGAAACAGGCCGGCCTCCGCCGCACCGAGCAGCAGGCGCATCACGTAGAACGATGTCTCGCCGCTGACGAACGCCATCGCGACCGACAGTGCGCCCCACGTAATCATGATCCGCGTGATCCAGAAGCGTGCGCCGACACGATGCATGACGAGATTGCTCGGGATCTCGAAGAGCGCATAGGTCAGGAAGAACAGCCCGGCGCCGAGTCCGTACGCGGCCGATGAAATACCGAGATCGACACCCATCGAATGTTTGGCGAACGCGATGTTGGTGCGGTCCAGAAAGCTGATCACATAGGCGGCGATCAGCAGCGGCATGAGTTTGCGGAACAGCAGCCGGTTCAGCGACGCGTTTGCGTCGCCGGCGGCGGAGGACAGTGCCTGGGCGTGATGAGTGGACATGCGGACGACTCCGGTAAGAGCGAACCGGCGCGCACCGCAAGCACGGCGCGCCGCGTTCGGCAAATGCCGCTGCGGTGCATGCAGCGGATGGGCAGACGACGGAGCCGTGCCGGCGGCGCTCGAACGGAGCGGGGCGATGAGGGGCATCCTGGCGCCGGCCGGCTCGGGCCGGCGCCTTGTCACTGCGCTTGCGGATTCTGGTGTTGGGGGACTACCCGGCGATCAGAAATTCACCGCGTCGCCGCCCTTGAGTGCGAGCATCGCGCGCGCCTCAGCCGGCGTCGCGATCTCCAGCGACAGGCCTTCGAGCACCTGGCGCATTTTCAGGACCTGCGCGGCGCTCGATTCCGCGAGCTTGCCCGGCGCGATCCACAGTGAATCCTCGAGCCCGACACGCACGTTTGCGCCTTGCGCGGCGCCGATCGTCGCGAGCGGAATCTGGTTGCGGCCGGCGCCGAGGATCGACCATACGTAATCGCTGCCGAACAGGCGGTCGGCCGTGCGGCGCATGTGCATCAGGTCGTCCGGGTGCGCACCGATCCCGCCGAGCAGGCCGAACACGCTTTGTACGAAGAACGGCGGTTTCGCGAGCCCGCGGTCGACAAAATGAGCGAGGTTGTACAGATGCGAGATGTCGTAGCACTCGAATTCGAAACGCGTGCCGTTCGCCCCGCAACGCGTGAGGATCGTTTCGATGTCGGCGAACGTGTTCTTGAAAACGAGATCGCGGCTCTTCTCGAGGTGTTCGCGTTCCCATGGATGCTTCAGTTCGCGAAAGCGCTCGAGCATCGGGTACAGCCCGAAGTTCATCGAGCCCATGTTCAACGATGCGACTTCGGGCTGGAAATGCAACGCGGGCTGCAACCGTTCGTCGACCGTCATGTGCGGACTGCCGCCCGACGTGAGGTTGATTACCGCGTTGGTTTGCGCCTTGATGCGCGGCAGGAATTCGGCGAATACGGCGGGATCCTGCGTTGGTTTGCCATCGGACGGGTTGCGTGCGTGAAGGTGCAGGATCGCTGCGCCGGCCTGCGCAGCCGCGACAGCCGCCGTTTCGATCTCGTGCGGTGTCACGGGCAGGTACGGCGACATCGACGGCGTATGGATCGCGCCGGTCGGTGCACAGGTGATGATGACTTTGCGAGCGTTTGCCACGAATGGATTCCTTTCGGTGAGCGAGGCAGGAGGCGTCACAGCACTTCGACGTTGCCGCAGACGGAGATTGCCTGTCCGGTGATCCCGTGCCCGCCGGGCGAGCACAGGAACAGTGCAGTTGCGGCGATTTCGGCCGGATCGGTCATGCGCCGCAGCGAGATCTTCTCGAGATAGCGCTTCTCCATTTCGTCGTAACCGATGCCGAGCTGTTGTGCACGCGCGTCGATCACGCGGCGCATCCGCGGGCCGCGCACGATGCCGGGTTGAATCGCGTTCACGCGGATGCCGAGCGGGCCGAGTTCGATCGCGAGGCTCTTCACGAGGCCGACCGCGGCCCATTTCGTTGCCGCATACGGTGTACGGAACGCGTAGCCGAGCCGGCCTGCGACCGACGACAGGGCGATGATCGCGCCGCCGTGTTTCGCGTCGCGGAGCAGCGGTACCGCGTGGCGCGCGAACTGGAATTGCGCGTTCAGGTTGATTGCGACGGTTTGCTCCCACTGCACGGGGTCGATTTCGTCGATTCCGCCGGTCGGACCGGCGATCCCCGCGTTGTTGACCAGCACGTCGAGGCCGCCGAGCCTGGCCGAGACGTCGGCGAACACGCGCTCGACGGCGGCCGGATCGGATACATCGGCCAGCGTCGTGCTGATCGCGCCGGCGGGGGGGCGCGGCGGCCGGTCGGCGAGCGCGGCAATCGCGGCTTGCGACGCGTCGCACACATGCACGCGCGCACCGCATTCGGCGAACGCGTCGGCGATTTCGAGGCCGATGCCCGATGCGCCGCCGGTCACGAGGACGCGCAGGCCGTCATAGGGTTTCAGCAGGTCGGAAGCTGTCATGCCAGGTTGTCTCCATCGTTGATGTCGTGGGATTGCAGCCGTTGGCGACCGATGCCGCTACGGCTTCGCGTTCACGCTCCGTGGCGTCTGTTCGGCGCGCAGCGTCTCGGCGAGATCGTGGGCGGCGCCGCCGATGTCGAGCGCGATGCCTGCCCGTACGCCGGTGCCGTCACGCCGTTCGAGCGCATCGACGATTGAGCGGTGCGCATCCATCGAGCGCCGCATGTGCGGAATATCGAGCGCGACCATGTTGAGGAAGGGCCCGACGCGCATCCACAGGTTCTCGACGATCGCGAGCGTGCTTTCGCTTGCGCCATGCGCGTAGATCGCGCTATGGAACGTGAAATTGCTTTGCAGGTAAGCGCGCGAGCGGCCTGCCTCGACGTGCGCCTGCATCGTCTCGCAGGTCTTGCGTACGGCCGCGATCTGCGCGTCGGTCATCCGGTCGCACGCGCGTTCGGCGATGCAGCCTTCGAGAGCGATCCGCACGTCGCGCAGTTCGTTGAGCATGTCGAGTGTCATCGGCGGCACGACGAGCGCGCGGTTCGGGCCATCGACCAGCGCGCGCTCGGCGTGCAGCCGTGTGAGGGCGGCGCGCACCGGCATCGTCGACGAGCCCACCGCCTCCGCGACGCTGCGCAGGCTCAACGCCTGGCCGGGCGCGAAACGGCCGCTCATCAGCGCTTCGCGCAGTTGCTGGTAGACCTTGTCGGCCATCGTTTCCTGTTCGATGGCTTTCAGTGCGGGCGGAACGATACGTGGCGCCAAGACGGGGTTCTCCTGGGTTTGATCTGCGATCTGTGATCACACTTGTGGTGTGCGAAGTGTTGACGATCACCGGACGCGAGTCAAGTCGAACGGGATTGGGGAAAACGAGAGGGAGAGACGTGCGGCGCAGTTGGCACGCCGACAGGATGTCATCCCGTTCGAAGTGTCAGCGTGGTGCGCAGGGGCACGCCATGCGGTTCAACGGGCGTGCGGTATCGTAGCGATCGCGCAAACTTTTGGAGTCTGTCATGAGGGGAATCTGGATCACGGGTGTGCTGATTTGCGTCGTGCTTCAACCCGCAGCGGTTGCAGCAAAGGACGCAGCACAAGCATCGCCGGGGGCCAGCTCGCGGACTGACATCCAGAACTTCAAGGACATGGTGCTGGCACAGTGCCTGGCTACCGCTTACAAGCAGGAGCCGGGTGTGAGCCGGACCTACCGGACCGAGAACTCGCGGAAGTCGCAGTAACGATCAAACGCCGCAGCGCACCGCCTGCAACTTCCCAAGCGCTATTCAAGCGTCCGGATCGAATTGCTGATGCCGCGTGCGCAGTCGATCACGGCCGGAGCGAGCTTGCGGCGCGCGTCGTCGAACGTCCAGCGGCTCGTCGGCGCGACCACGTGCACGGCCGCGACCGGCTGCCCCTGGCTGCCCATCACGGGCGCCGCGATCGACATGTCGCCGATGAACAGTTCTTCCTGGTTGGTGGCGTAACCCTCGCGCCGCGCGCCGTCGAGCAGCGCGACGAGTTCGTCGAGCGCCGTAACGGTGCGCGGCGTGTGCGGCGTGCGCATCATGCCGTCGAGCTGCGCGCGCGCATCGGCCGGCGGCAGTGCGCTCAGGAACGCGCGGCCGCAGCCGGTGCAGTACATCGGGATGCGGCTGCCGATCGGCATGTGGATCGGCACGAACTTCGTCGACACGAAACGCGCGACGTACACCATCTCGTCGTCGTCCGGCTCGGTGAGGTTGGTGGTTTCGCCGGTCACGTTCGTGAGCTCGGACAGAAACGGATTCGCGACGTCGATCAGCGTATCGGCCGCGAGGTAGTTGAAGCCGATCCGCATCACGTGCGGCGTGAGCTGGTAACGCCGCGTGACCGGATGCTTGCGGATGTAGCCGAGCTTCTCGAGCGTATAGACCATCCGCTGCGCCGAGCTTTTCGTCATCCCCGCCGCGTCGGCCACCTCCGCCAGCGTCATCGTGCGCCGCTTCGCGCTGAACGCGCGCAGCACGTTCAGCCCTTTTTCCAGCGACTGGTTGAACAGCAGGTCGTTTGACTGATCAGGCGACGTTTCCATGGCAGGGGGCTGGATCGATTCGATATGAAATCATAGCGTATCGAATATCGATACTCAAAAATCTTTTTGCGATGTTTTTGATTCGTTTTAAGATCGAGTCATCGTCGCAGTGTCGATCAGCGGCCGGCCGGCGCACCGAATTATTCGAGAAGGAGACACCATGGTTCCGTTCATCAAGCGGTTCGGCGCACTGGCCGCCGGTTTCGCCACCTGTATCGTCCTTTCCGCCGCTTCGGCAGGCGCCGTTGCGGCCGAGCCCACGCTGAAGGTCGGCGCGACGGCCACCGGCGTGCCGTTCACGTTTCTCGACGTCAAGAGCAATTCGATCCAGGGGATGATGGTCGATGCGATCACCGCGGCCGGGAAATCGGCCGGGTTTCGCGTCGACGTGCAGCAGACCGTGTTTTCGGCGCTGATCCCGTCGCTCACCACGCAGAAGATCGACATCATCTCGGCCGCGATGCTGAAGACGCCCGTGCGCCAGCAGGTCGTCGATTTCTCCGATACGGTCTATACGTTCGGCGAAGGCCTGATCGTGAAGGCCGACGACCCGGGCCGCTACACGTCGATGGACGATTTCAAGGGGCAGGTGGTCGGCGCGCAGGTCGGCACGGCATTCGTCGATGCACTCAACAAGAAGGGCATCTTCAAGGAAGTCCGGACCTACGATTCGATCGCCGACATCATGCGCGACGTCGCACTCGGGCGCATCAAGGCCGGCTTCGCCGACCAGCCGATCGTCGCGTACCAGATCGAGCACGGCGTCAACCGCCAGGTGCGGCTCGTGCCTGAATACCAGAGCGTCGTGAAGGGGCAGGTCTGCTTCATCGTCCGCAAGGGCGACACCGCGACGCTCGAGCAGCTCAACGGCGCGATCCGCAAGATGAAGGGCGACGGCACGCTGCAGCAGATCCTGCAGAAGTGGCACATGAGCTGAGCGCCCGGCCCGGATTCCTGAATGATTTCGCCCGCATCGCGCGGGCACTCGCTGCGATGCGCTATTCCGGCATCGCATAGGAGACCTCATGTTTTTTCAGAATGCGATCGATTTCCTGCCGATCCTGCTGAAGGGCGCGGTGGTCACGATCGAGATCACCGCATGCGCGTTCGTGCTCAGCTCGGTGCTCGGGCTGGCCCTCGCGTTGCTGAAGGTGTCGCGCAATTGTGCCGTGGCGACGATCGGCAGCACGATCGTCAACGTGATCCGCGGCCTGCCGATCATCGTGCAGCTGTTCTACATGTACTTCGTACTGCCCGATCTCGGCGTGCAACTGTCGGCGTTCCAGGCCGGCGTGCTCGGTCTCGGTATCGCGTATTCGGCGTACCAGGCCGAGAACTTCCGCGCGGGCATCGAGGCGATCGACCGCGGCCAGATCGAGGCCGCGCACGCGATCGGCATGCGCGGCCCGATGATCATGCGGCGCGTGGTGCTGCCGCAGGCGTTCCGCATCGCGCTGCCGCCGTACGGCAACACGCTCGTGATGCTACTGAAGGATTCGTCGGTCGCGTCGACGATCACGGTCGCCGAGATCACGCGCGCCGGCCAGCTGATCGCGTCGTCGACGTTCCAGAACATGAGCGTGTATACGCTCGTCGCGCTGCTGTATCTCGCGCTCGGCCTGCCGCTGATGTTCGGCGTGAACCGGCTGGGCAAGCGGCTCGCGCTGAGGAGAGGCGCATGATCCGGATCGATTCGATACACAAGCGGTTCCAGCAGCACGCGGTGCTGAAGGGCGTGAGCCTCGACGTGCAGCCGGGCGAGGTCGTGTGCCTGATCGGGCCGTCCGGCTCCGGCAAGTCGACCGTCCTGCGCTGTATCAACGGTTTCGAGACCTACGACGAAGGCTCGATCACGATCGACGGCGTGAAGGTCGATGCGCATTCGAAGCGGATCCACGAGCTGCGGATGCGGGTCGGCATGGTGTTCCAGCGTTTCAACCTGTTCTCGCATCGCACGGCGCTCGAGAACGTGATGGAAGGGCCTGTCCATGTGCGGCGCGTGCCGGCCGCGCAAGCGCGCGAGCAGGCCCGGGCGCTGCTCGACAAGGTCGGGCTCGCGCACCGGATGAATGCGTACCCGTCCGAGCTGTCGGGCGGGCAGCAGCAGCGCGTCGCGATCGCACGCGCGCTCGCGATGGAGCCGCAGGCGATCCTGTTCGACGAACCGACGTCGGCGCTCGATCCCGAACTCGTCGGCGAAGTGCTCGGCGTGATGCGCGGGCTCGCCCGCGACGGGATGACCATGGTGGTCGTCACGCACGAAATGGCGTTCGCGCGCGAGGTGGCCGATCGCGTGTGCTTCCTGCACGACGGCACCATCTGCGAAAGCGGGCCGGCGCGTGACGTGCTCACGCAGCCGACGCATCCCCGCACGCAGGAATTCCTGCGTCGTCTGCTGGCATCGGACGGCACCGACAACCCGGATCGAACATGAGCGCAAGGAACGCGGTACCCGGATGGCCCGACTCCCAGTGGCCGGATTCGCTGTGGGCGGCGACCGCCGCGCCGGCGCCCGATACGCCCGCGCTCGACGCATCCGTGTCGTGCGACGTGGCGATCATCGGCGCCGGCTTCACCGGTCTGTCGACCGCACTCCACCTGGCCGAGCGCGGCGTGAACGTGCGCGTGATCGACGGTGCGCAGCCGGGCTGGGGCGCGTCGGGCCGCAACGGCGGGCAGGTGATCCCCGGGCTGAAATACGACCCCGATGAACTGGTGCGCCGGTTCGGCGACGAAGCGGGCGAGCAGCTTGCCGGCATCGTCGGCGGCGCGGCCGACACGGTGTTCGACCTGATCGCGCGGCACGCGATCGATTGCGATGCGCGTCGCCACGGCTGGATCCAGCCGGCGCCGAGCGCCGCGATGCTCGATACGGTCGCGCGGCGCGCGCAGCAATGGGCCGCGCGCGGCGCGCCGGTCGAGGTGCTCGGCCGCGACGACGTCGCGCGGCGGCTCGGCACGCAAGCGTATGCGGGCGGCTGGATCGATCGCCGCGCGGGCAGCGTGCAGCCGCTCGGCTACACGCGCGGCCTCGTGCGCGCTGCCCAGGCTAGCGGGGCGGTTGTGCACGGGCTGACGCGCGCCGTCGGGCTGACGCGCGCCGACGGCCGCTGGCAGATCGCGACGTCGGGCGGCGCGACGCTGTCGGCGGAGCGCGTCGTGATCGCGACCAACGGCTACACGGACGGGCTATGGCCCGGCTTGCGCCAGTCGGTGATCGCCGCGAACAGTTTCATCGTCGCGACGCAACCGCTCCCGCCGGATCTCGGCCGCGACATCCTCGCCGGCGGCGAGGTCGCATCGGATGCACGGCGCCTGCTGCTGTATTTCCGTCGCGATGCGGCAGGCCGCCTGCTGATGGGCGGCCGCGGCCCGTTCGCGGAGCCGCGTGCGACGAGCGACTGGCGCCATCTCGAGCGCGCGACGACGCTGCTGTATCCGCAACTGAAGGGCGTGCGGTTCGAATACCGCTGGGCAGGGCGCGTCGCGATCACCGCGGATTTCCTGCCGCACGTGCACGAACCCGCGCCGGGCGTGACGATCGCGCTCGGCTACAACGGACGCGGCATCGCGATGGCAACGACGCTCGGCAAGCATCTGGCCGCACACCTGGCCGGCGATGCGCAACTGCCGCTGCCGTTTCGGGTCACGCCGATCCGGCCGATTCCGTTTCACGGGCTGCAGCGCTTCTATATCGCGGCCGGGGTCGCCTGGTACCGGTTGCTCGACAGCCTGTCCTGACGCCGGCACGAGGGCAGGTCGCCATCCGTCGTCCGATCGGGCAGAATCGACATGCCCGACTCTACCGACGGATGGCGCATGACCGAACCGAACGATCCCCCCGGCCGCCGTGCTTACGCGAGCTTCGCGCAACGCTACGCGGACATTGCGCCGACGAAGGCGCACAACGCGCTCTACGAACGTCCGGCGACCATGGCGCTGCTCGGCGACGTCGCCGGCCTGACGGTGCTCGACGCCGGCTGCGGGCCCGGCATCTGCAGCGCGCATCTCGCCCGCCACGGTGCGACCGTGCATGCGTTCGACGTCACGCCGGAGATGGTCGCGCTCGCACGCACGCGCTGTACGGGGCTGGCGGTCGATATCGTGGAAGGCGACCTGGAGGCGCCACTCGCCTGGCTGCCCGACGAGTCGGTCGACAGGGTGATGTGCTCGCTCGCGCTCGACTACGTGCGCGATCTCGCGTCGACGCTGCGGGAATTCCGCCGCGTTGCGCGCCCGGATGCTGCACTCGTGTTCTCGATGGCGCATCCGATGCGCGACTGGATGGACGAACGCACGCACGGCGACGGCACGTACTTCGACACGTCGCGCTTCGGCATCCACTGGGCGGGGTTCGGCGAGCCGAGGCCGTACGTCGAAGCGTGGCGGCGTCCGCTCGCCGACATCCTGAATGCGGTAGCGGAAAGCGGCTGGCGGCTCGACCGGTTCGTCGAACCGAAGCCGCTGCCGGAAATGAAGGCCGTGTCCGAACGGCTCCACGCGGAGCTGTCGCTGGCGCCGGCCTTCCTGTGCATCCGCGCGCGCCGCTGATGCGGCGCGGCGGCCCGCCGGCGCTCAGTGCTGCGCCGGTTCGTCGTTCAGCGTGCCGAGGAACGCCTCGATATCCTTGATGTCCTGCGCCGTCATCGCCGGCTTGTCGCCCGCCTTGCGATCGAACGGCGCGTCGGTCACGTCGACGTTCGCGCGATATTTCGGCGGAATGTCGTCGTACTCGTCGACCTTGCCGTCTGCACCGCGCGAATAGAACTTCTGCGGCGAGATGCTGCGCTCGTTGTAGAACGCCATCACCTGGTCGAGCGTATGGAACACGCCGTTGTGGAAGAACACGTGGCGCGTCGCCGAGTTGCGCAGCGTCGGCGTCAGGAACATCGCGCAATACTGCGTCTGGTCCTTCAGGTCGTCGCGGAACGGCCCGCACACGCCGAGATCGTAGAACGCCGGGTTGCGGTTCTGTGCGAGTTCCTTGTTGCGCGGCGCGCCGAGCGCCTCGTACTGGTAATCGGTAAACATCGGCGGCAGCCCGTCCTTGCCGGGTTTCGACAGGTGACAGCCCGCGCAATTCGCCTTGTCCGGATCGTTGAACAGGTGCAGCCCGCGCAGCTCGGCCTGCGTGAGGCGCGCGCGGCCTTCGAGCCAGCGGTCGTACTTGCTGTTGTACGGGTGGAACGACGGATCCTCGACCTGATAGCGCGCGATCGCGAACATCGCCTCCGACACCGCGAGCTGCGGGCTGTCGAACACGCGTGCGCCGAACAGCTGCTCCAGTTGCTTGCGGTGCGACGACTGCGCGAGCTTGTGCGCGACGTCGTCGACGCTCGCGTTCGCCATCTCGACCGGATTCAGCAGCGGGCCGAACGCCTGCTGCTGCAGCGTATCGGCGCGACCGTCCCAGAACATCCCGCCTTGCGGCACGAGCTGCGGTGCGGCCGACGTGCCGGCCACCTTCTGCGCCTTGACGACCCCGGCCGCCGACGCGGCCTGTTGCGCGACGCTCGGCGCGGCATCGTTCTCGCCGGCGTCGGGGCCGATGCTGAAGTTCGGCTGGCGGTACAGATACATCAGCGACGGCGGCGGACGATAGCCCTGCTGCGTCATCGCGAGGCCGCCCGGCTGGACGTCGAGCGCATTCGGCGGCCCGTACGCGTGATCGGGGCTGTGGCACGACGCGCACGACTGCTTGCCCGATGCGGACAGCGACGGATCGTTGAACAGCGAGCGCCCGAGCTGCGCGACCGCCGACAGCGGTTGCGCGGCGGGCCGCTGCAGCACGACCGGATGCAGGTTCGCGCCGGTCCAGTCGGCGACGACGGTGCCGATCGCCGCAGGCACCTGTGCGGGAAACGCGATCGCGAACCCGCCATAGCCGAGCACGGCGGCGCCGAGCACGAATGCCGCGCGGCGCAGCAGGCGGGAAGGGGCGCGGGGCGCGGGCGTGCCGGAGGTGTCGGGAGACGGAAACGCGGGGCGAGCTGTCATGCTGTCGGTCGGAAATCGGGCGCCGCCGGATGCGGCGCGTTAAATGGAAACGGCCGGCGCGTGATGCGCCGGCCTTGCGGTCATGCAGTGACGGTCAGATCGACGGTGCCGCGCTCAGGGCGGTGCCGAGCGTCGGGTCGAGGTACAGCGGCGTCGTGTTCGGCTTCGACGTGAAGTCGAACAGGCTGCGCAGGTCGCCGGCAGACGCATCGAACGAGCCGCCGCCGATGCGCTGGCCGCCGAGCCAGTTGTCCTCGATGAAGCGCACGACGGACGACTGGTCGATCATCGTGTGGTCGACGTAGTTCTGCTTCGCATACGGCGAGATCACGATCAGCGGAATGCGCACACCCGGGCCGCAACGGCCGTTGACGGTGGCGCCGCTTACGCCGGTCGTGCCGCCCGTGGCGCACTTGCCGTTGCCGCTCACCTGGTCGACCGGGTCCGACGAGCCGCGGGTCGGCGGCGTGTACACGTGGTCGTACCAGCCGTCCGAATCGTCATAGGTGACGATCACGGCCGTGTTCTGCCAGTCCGGCTGCTGCTGCAGGAAGTTGACGACCTTCGTCACGAACGCCTGCTCGTCGAGCGGATCCGAATAGCCTGCGTGCGCGTCCTGCGCGGCCGGGGCCTTCAGGTAGCTGACCGACGGGAAGTTGCCGGCCTTCACGGCGGCGAAGAAGTCGTCCGTGTCGTACTGGTGGTTCGCGGGTTCCGCGGTCTTGCCGTCGGTCTGGAGGCTCGACCCGATCGCCGCGACCGAGCTCGGGCGCGTGTGCTGCGGGTTCGACGTCGACGCGTAGTACTGGAACCAGTTGTGGTGCGGGATGTAGTCCGACGTCGCGGCGTTCACGGCGGTGGCGACCGTGCTGCGGGTGCAGCCCGTCGTGCCGTTGCCGTTCGTCGTCGACAGGTTGAAGCCGCCCATGAAGCCGCCCCACGTGATCTTCGCGCCGTTCAGCAGGTCGCCGATGTTCTTGCCGGACATCATCGCCTGGTCGGTCGTGCTCGAGCACACGTCGTAGCCAGGGTCGACGTCGTTGATCATCGTGTAGCCGCTCTGGCCGTCATTGATGTAGTACGAGCTCTTCGCGAGCGTCGACGGCTGCGCGGACGTCTTGACGATCTGCATCCCGTTGGTCTGCCCCGACACCACGTTCAGCGCGCCCGGCGTCGACGGGCCGTACGACGTCGTGTACATGTTGTCGCTCATCGCGAAGCGCTGCGCGTAGTTCCACAGCGCGGTCACGGTGTTGCCGTCGAAGTAGCCCATCACCTGGCCCTTCGTGCCGAACGCGCCGGCGCCGCCGGACGAGCCCTTGCCGGTGTATTTCGGGAACAGGTCGGCCGCACCGAGGTCTTCCGCCTGCTGCTCGGCCGTGTACGCGTGGTTCTGGTCGGCGGTCGCGGCCTGCGTGCGATCGAGGCGGAACGGGTTCGCCGCATCGGTGCCGTTGGCCGTGTTCGTGAAGTTCGGGTTCGCGGTGAGCAGCGTGCCCGTCAGCCCGTTGGGCGTCGGCGTGCCGGCCTGGGCGGTGAATCCCGGTTCGCCCGACGGGTTCGTCGCGTTCGGGTAGGTGCCGAAGTAGTGGTCGAACGAGATGTTTTCGCCGTAGATCACGACCACGTGCTTGATCGGCGTGGCGGTCTGCAGCGCATCCTGCGACGACACGACGGGTGCCGGCGGCGTCGACGTCGACGCGGGCGTCGACGTCGGATCGCTGCCGCCGCAGGCGAACAGCGCAAGCGCCGCAGCAGCGCAGGCGGTGACAAGCAAGGCTTGACGGAACATCGGGAAACTCCAGGTAAGGTCTTCGATGGTGGAGAACGGCCCCGTCGCCGTGTCGGTTCGGCGCGGAGCTCGTGAGAGAGCACGCGCATTGAAACAGTCGTGTATGAAGATATGGGGACGGAGTGTTTTCGTGAGGATTGCGCTGCGGTATCGATTTCATTACGACGCGGCACAACACGAAAGAGAATGGAAAGGGGCAGACCGCCTGCCACCTTCGCGTCACATTCGGCAGCGCGCGGGCCGTTGCTGCCAAAGCCTTGCGGGGCGGGCCAAGCGGCGCGGCCGGACGATTTACGGGTACGGCACCGCGTAGCGCTTTTTGACAATACGGTTACGCATTCCTACGATGGACGCCTGCCGCGCGCATCGTGCGATTTTTTGACTGTCAGGGAGGTTTCAGCGTGCCGATCCCCGTTCTGTTTGCCGTTCTGTGCGCGGCGTTCCTGCACGCGTCATGGAATGCGCTCGTCCGCAGCAGTGGCGACCGGCTGCGGTCGGCCACGGTGTTGCAGATCGCGATCGGGCTGTTCGCGCTGTTGTTCCTGCCGGCCGCGGCGCCGATCACGCCTGCAAGCTGGCCATACGTGATCGCCTCGGCCGTGATCCACGTCGTCTACACGCTGCTGCTCGTGCGCGCGTACGAACACGGCGACCTGACCGTCGCGTACCCGGTCGCGCGCGGCACCGCGCCGCTGCTCGTCACGCTCGGTGCGGCGGCGTTCGCGGGCGAGCACCTGAACGCCGGCGCGCAATGCGGGCTCGTGCTGATCTGCGCGGGCATCCTGGCGATCGGGCTGGAGCGCGGGCGCGGCGCGAAGCACCGGATGATGCAGGTGCTGCCGACCGCATTCGCGACCGGCGTGTCGATCGCGGCGTACAGCGTGGTCGACGGGATCGGCGTGCGCGAAAGCGGCAACACGGTCGGCTATACCGCGTGGATGTTCGTGCTGACGGGGGCGATGATGGCCGCGTACTACCGGCTGCGGGCGGGGCCGTTGCGGCTGACGCAGGATGTCGGCGAAACGGCGAAGGCCGCGTGCGGCGGCGTATTCGCGGCGCTCGCGTACGGTATCGTGATCTGGGCGATGGATCGCGCGCCGATGGGCCCCGTGTCGGCGCTGCGGGAGACGAGCGTGGTGTTCGCGGCGCTGATCGCGCGGGTGTATCTCGGCGAACGGCTGACGCCGCGCCGGGCGGCGGGGTGTCTGGTGATTGCTTCCGGGGCGCTGCTGATCAGTGCGTTCGAGGCGGTGCGGTGAACGCGTCAGCCCGATGTGTCGGGTGCGCAACCCGCCGCATCAGCTTTCCACCGGCATCGCACTCGTGCACTTGATCTCGTCGAGGCACACGCTCGAATGCACGCCGTTCACGCCGGGAATCCGCATCAGCGTCTCGAGCAGGAACCGCGACAAGCCCTTCAGGTCGTGCGCGACGACCTTCAGCACGTAGTCGATGTCGCCCGTCACGGAGAAACACTCCTGGATTTGCGCGAGCTCCGACACCAGTTTCTGGAACTTCGACAGGTCGCGGATATGCCCGCGCTCCATCGTCACATGCACGAACGCGGTGACGCCGAAACCGAGCGTGTCGGGGCACAAGCGGGTTTCATAGCGGCGGATCGCGCCGATCTCCTCCAGCCGCCGGTGGCGCCGCAGCGTCTGCGCGGGCGACAGGCCGACGGCCTTCGCCAGATCGAGGTTCGACGCGCGGCCGTTTTCCTGCAGGATCGAAAGCAAGTGGCGATCGAGGCGGTCGAGAACCGGTTCATGCATTTTTGTTTCCTCGTTTGTCTCCTGGATGCAATCTTATCTCATAATGTAGGGTTTGCATGAACGAGTTACGAAACCCGATTTCGTCGTCGCGACGCTAAACTGACGCCGGATTTTCGTGTGCGGCCGCAGCAATGCGGATGCGGCGAGGTCGGCGGCCGATCTGGCGGGCTCGCCGACACGATTCGGGCGCCGCCACGCGAAGATTGCAGTCCCCAACCCGGTGGCTCCACGAACGGCCGCCGGCACAGCAAAACAGCGCCCGGCACACCGAGGCGCGCCGCACCCCGCTGCAGGCGGAGGCGGACAGAGTGGAGAAGACATGGTTTCTGGAAACGAGAGCGACGGCCTGAAGCGCGGGCTGAAGAACCGTCACATCCAGCTGATTGCGCTCGGCGGCGCGCTCGGCACGGGGCTGTTCCTCGGCATCGCGCAGACGATCAAGATGGCCGGCCCGTCCGTGCTGCTCGGCTATGGCGTGGCGGGCATCGTTGCGTTCTTCATCATGCGCCAGCTCGGCGAGATGGTCGTCGACGAGCCCGTCGCGGGGTCGTTCAGCTATTTCGCGAACAAGTACTTCGGCCACTTCACGGGCTTCCTGTCCGGCTGGAACTACTGGGTGCTGTACATCCTCGTCAGCATGGCCGAGCTGTCGGCCGTCGGGATCTACGTGCAGTACTGGTGGCCGGGCGTACCGACCTGGGTGTCGGCGCTCGTGTTCTTCGTCGTCATCAACCTGATCAACCTGACCAGCGTGAAGTCGTACGGCGAGACGGAGTTCTGGTTCTCGATCATCAAGGTGGCCGCGATCGTCGGGATGATCGGCTTCGGCGGCTGGCTGCTCGCGAGCGGCCACGCAGGGCCGGAAGCCACCGTCAGGAACCTGTGGCAGCACGGCGGCTTCTTCCCGAACGGCGTGTCGGGCCTCGTGATGTCGATGGCCGCGATCATGTTCTCGTTCGGCGGGCTCGAGCTCGTCGGCATCACGGCGGCCGAGGCCGACGATCCGAAGCGCAGCATCCCGCGCGCGACCAACCAGGTCATCTACCGTATCCTGATTTTCTACATCGGCGCGCTCGCCGTGCTGCTGTCGCTGTATCCGTGGGAAAAGGTCGTCAGCGGCGGCAGCCCGTTCGTGCTGATCTTCCACGCGATGAGCAGCAACCTGGTCGCGAACGTGCTGAACGTCGTCGTGCTGACGGCCGCGCTGTCGGTCTACAACAGCGGCGTGTACTGCAACAGCCGGATGCTGTTCGGCCTCGCGCAGCAGGGCAACGCGCCGAAGGTGCTGTGCTCGGTGAACAAGCGCGGCATTCCGCTCGCCGCGCTCGGCGCGTCGGCGCTCGCGACCGGCGTGTGCGTGCTGGTCAACTACTTCATGCCGGGCAAGGCGTTCGAGGTGCTGATGGGCCTCGTCGTGTCGGCCCTGATCATCAACTGGGCGATGATCAGCCTGATCCACCTGAAGTTCCGCCAGGCCAAGCGCGCAGCCGGGGAGGAGACTTCCTTCCGCAGTCTGGGCTATCCTTTCACGAATTACCTGTGCCTGGCATTCATGGCCGGCATTCTCGTCGTGATGTACCTGACGCCGGATCTCCGCCTGTCGGTGTACCTGATCCCGGTATGGCTCGCGGTGCTCGCGGTCGGGTATCGCTTCCGTCAGAAGAATGCAGGCTATGCGGTGCAAGACGGCGCATCCGCACGCTGACGCAGGGCACGACCGATCATTCTTCCAAACGAGACCGACATAGCCATGTTCGAACACATCGACGCGTACCCGGGCGATCCGATCCTGACGCTGAACGAGAATTTCCAGAAAGATCCGCGCGACCAGAAGGTCAACCTGAGCATCGGGATCTATTTCGATGCCGAAGGCCGGATTCCGGTGATGGGCGCCGTGCGCGAGGCTGAAACCGCGCTGCAGCGCGACAGCGGCCCGAAGCCGTACTTGCCGATGATCGGCCTGGCCGCGTACCGCGATGCCGTGCAATCGCTCGTGTTCGGCGCCGATCACCCGGCCCGCGCGGCCGGCCGCATCGCGACGCTGCAGACGCTCGGCGGCTCGGGCGCGCTGAAGGTCGGCGCCGATTTCCTGAAGCGTTATTTCCCGGATTCGCAGGTGTGGCTCAGCGATCCGAGCTGGGAAAACCACCGCTTCATCTTCGAGCGCGCCGGCTTCACGGTGAACACGTATCCGTACTACGACGAAGCGACGGGCGGCCTGAAGTTCGACGCGATGCTCGCGGCGATCGACGCGCTGCCGGCGCGCAGCATCGTGCTGCTGCATGCGTGCTGCCATAACCCGACCGGCGTCGACCTCGACGAAGGCCAGTGGCAGAAGCTGATCGACGTGATCGAGACGCGCGGGCTGCTGCCGTTCGTCGACATGGCGTACCAGGGCTTCGGCGCGGGCCTCGACGCGGACGCGTTCGCGGTGCGCGAGCTGGCCCGCCGCGGCGTGCCGACGCTCGTCGCGAATTCGTTCTCGAAGAACTTCTCGCTGTACGGCGAGCGCGTGGGCGGCCTGAGCGTCGTCTGCGAGGATGCGGCCGCGGCCGACCGTGTGCTCGGCCAGCTGGCCGGCGCCGTGCGCGCGAACTACAGCAACCCGCAGACCTACGGTGCAAAGGTCGTCGCGGCCGTGCTCGGTACGCCGGCGCTGCGCAAGCAGTGGGAAGAGGAACTGTCGGCGATGTGCCGCCGCATCGCGCGGATGCGCCAGTCGATCCACGACGGCCTGCGCGACCACGTCACCGGTGAAGCGCTCACGCGCTACGTGAAGCAGCGCGGGATGTTCACGTACACGGGCCTGACCGAATCGCAGGTCGACGCGCTGCGCGAAGTGCACGGCGTGTACGTCCTGCGTTCGGGCCGGATGTGCGTGGCGGGCCTGAACGATTCGAACGTCGGCATCGTCGCGGACGCGATCGGCAAGGTGCTGAAGAGCGGCGTCTGATCGGGGCGCGCCCGGGCGCGCAACGACCGATGCTGGACGAACCGGCTGTTCCCGTCGCGGAAACAGCCGGTTTTTTCTTGTGCGGCGGCACCGTGCGCTGGCCGACAGACGCGCGCGCGCCGGCGGCGGTACGATCGCGGCATCGGACGCAACACGAAAGGAGCGACATGGGTATCCGGATCATCCAGCTCGGTACGCCGCGCGCGGCCGGCGAGGGCCTGCGGATCGGCACGGTGCGGCGGCCGCCGCGCGGCGTACCGAAGGCGGAATTCGCGTCGCGCAACTACTATGATGTATGGTTGCCGACGTTGTCGCCGAGCGCCGAACTCGTCGCCCAGGCACAGGCCGCCGGAACCGACGCCGAATGGAACGCGTTCAAGCGCCACTTCCGCGCGGAGATGGCGCACGGCGATCCGGCGAAGGTGCTGGACCTGCTGGCCGCGCTGTCGGCGACCACCGCGTTCTCGATCGGCTGCTATTGCGACGACGAACGCCATTGCCACCGCAGCGTGCTGCGCGAGCTGCTCGCGGAGCGCGGCGCGGCGATCGAGCCCGACGCGGGCTGAGCCGGCGTCGGGCGGCTGCACCAGGATCGTGCGGTGCAGCGAACCGGTTGACGTGGGTCAAGCGCGCGGCCGCGCGCGCCACTATGCTCTCGTCATGGAGCCATCACGACGATGACAGGCCGACAGATGCACATTACCTTTCCGCCCGAGCCGCCCGAATATTGCGCGCGCGACCTGGTCGTCGCGTTTTCTGCGCTGGTCGACGGGCGTTTCGTGCAGTGCGCGGTCACGGCGGAGGCGCTGGAGGGGCATTTCGGCGCGCGGTCGCTGCTGGAGCGCGACCTGCTCGCCGCATTCGACGCGCATCGGTCGGCGATCGACGCAATGGCGCGACGGATGCTGGAAGAAATCGGCGGCCGGCCGGTACTGCTGCACAGCGGTCACTTCCGGCTCGAAGACTGATACCGCAGGAGGGCGCATGACACTGCAGGGCAATATTCACGAACGCGACTGGTCGGTCGAAGTCGAGACGCGCCCGTGCGAATCGGGCGAGTTCCGCTGCCGCGTGTCCGTCGAGCACGGTGTCGGCACCGCGCGGTTTCATCATACGTTCGAGCACAGTCATGCGTATCCGACCGAGCGCGAAGCGATGATCGAAGGGCTGCGGGCCGGCATGACATGGATCGAGATGAAGACGTCGCAGGTCTTCAACGTATGAATGGCCCCGCGCCCGGCACGGCGCGGGCGGACTATCGGCCGGGCAGCGATCGAAGCATCGCGCCGCGCCACGGGAAACGCGTGCCGCCGTATCCGGACACGGGCGGCGCAGGCAAGGCGGTCGACGAGCGGGCGGCCCCGTCAGGAGAGTCGGACATGGGTGTGGGCATGCAGATCGCCTGCCTCGGATTCACGGGGTCCGCTGCGGTGGAGGCCGAAGCCGGCGCGCAGCTGGTGCGGCTCGAACGGTTTCGCGCGCTGATCGGCGGCTGCCATCTCGCGATCGAATCGCGCGCGGCGGCCGATGGCGCGCGCCAGTATCACGTGCAGCTCGACCTGGCGATGCACGACGCGGCGCTCAGGCCGCTGCCGCCGTGCGTGGGCAACGACGTCGACGACGCGTTGCGCCGCGCATTCGCGCAGGCCGAACAGGCGCTGATCGCGTGGCGGGCAGCCGGCGCGACGACAGTGCTGCGCGACGCAGCGACGGGCGACGCAGTGCAATGACCCCGCGCGGGCGATCCTGCGTCGCGCGTCAGACCCGCGCGAGCGCTTGTGCGTCGATGATGCGCACGCGCTTGCCGCGCGTTTCGACCAGCGCGTCGCGATGGAACCGCGAGAACATCCGGCTGACGGTTTCGAGCTTCATGCCGAGATAACAGCCGATTTCCTCGCGCGTCATCCGCAGGTTGAATTCGGTTGCCGAATAGCCGCGCGCCTCGAACCGCGACGACAGGTTCAGCAGGAAATGCGCGACGCGCTGTTCGGCCGACATCGTGCCGAGCAGCAGCATCTGGCTCGATTCGCGGACGATCTCGCTGCTCAGCATCTGGTAGAGGAAGTGCTGCATCGGCTTCATCTCGCGGCATGCCGCTTCGAGCGCGCCGAACGGGATGATGCACACGACGCTGTCTTCCAGCGCGATCGCGTCGCAGCAGTGCTGGCCGCCGCCGATGCCGTCCATCCCGAGCGTTTCGCCGGCGATCTGGAAGCCCGTCACGTGCTCGCGGCCGTCGCGATGCATCATCACCGTCTTGAACGAGCCTGCGCGCACCGCGTAGATGCTCTGGAACGCATCGTCGGTGCGGAACAGCGCGTCGCCCTGGCGAACCTGCCGCGTCGTGCAGATGATCGCGTCGAGGCGGCCGTACTCGGCGGCCGTCAGGTGCGGCGGCAGGCACATCGAGCGCATCGCGCAGACCGAGCAGCGGGCGGCCGGATGTTTGGCGGCGTCGGCGCGCGCGACCGTGCGCAGCGGAATCGTTGGCCGGGGTACGACGGATACGTCGGCGGCGAAGGCGGTGGCGGTGGACATGAGTCGCTCCGGCTCGTCAGGGGCGGGGCACGCGAGCGTGCACCAGGGATTCGATCAAACGGCATGCGGCGTCGAATTCGACGGTCTTGTCGAAGAAGTAGTCGGCTCCGGCCGCTGCGCATGCCTCTCTGAATGCCGGCGCCGAGTGGTTCGTCAGCACGATCGTGACGACCCGCGGCGTGGCCTTCGACAGCATCCCGATCAGGTCGAGACCGCTGCCGTCCGCGAGTCGCAGGTCGACGATCACCACATCCGCATGGCTGCTGCGGATGTGCGTCCACGCGTCCTGGCCGTCCTCCGCTTCGCCCACGACGACGACGCCGCGGATCGCGCCGACGAGCAGCGCGATCCGCTGCCGGACGGCAACGGCGTGATCGACGAGGAACACCCTGAGCGCGGCGGGTGACAGGCTGGCATTCATGCCGGCAGTATCGTGTTGCGCCGCCGAAAATGAAATCGGCCGAATTGGAAGTTCGTGTAGGCCGCTTCGACGCGTTGTAGGGCGTTTCCTACAACGCGTACGGGAAACCGCCGGAGCGCACTCGATGCGACACCGCGCGAGCGGCTGGCGGGCTTCGGCGCCGGGTCAGCTGGCCTTGCGCGCGTCCAGCGCATCGCGTGCGGTGCGGCACGCGGCCAGATCCCACGCGGCGCAGCCGACGCTCTTGAACAGCAGCGGGCCGCCACGCGCGAAGGTACCGTCCAGCACGCCGGCGAGCGATGCGACCTGCTGCCAGTCGACCTGCGCGACGATCAGGTCGCCGGCTTCGTGGCGTGCGCCCGCCGGATCGTCGACGACGAGCCGGCTGCCCCGCACCGTGCCCGCATCGATCTCGGCCGCATCCGCGGTGAACGCGCCGACGCCGACCACGAGCCGGCCTTCGCGCGCGGCTTCGCGGTAGACGGGCGTGCGGCTCGTCGTCAGTGTGACGACCACGTCGATCGCGTCGGGAATCGTATCGCCGTCGAGCGGCGCGAGCCGCGGGGCCTGCGCGCGGTGTGCGGCGCAGAACGCGGCCGCGCTGTCGGCGTTCGTGCCGCGCACATGGAGGCGTGCTTCCGGAAAGATCGCCGCGAGCGCTTCCGCGTGATTGGCCGCCTGCTTGCCGGTGCCGATCAGCAGGATGTCGCGCGGGGCGGCGCCATGCAGCGCCTGGATGCCCAGCGCGGTGATGGCGGCCGTGCGGCGGCCGGTGACCGTCGGGCCGTCGAGCGCGAAGCGCATCTCGCCCGTGGTCGCGTCGTACGCGGTCACCTGGCCGAGGATCGTCGGCAGCCCGCGTGCGCCGTTGGCGGGGCATACGTTCACGAGCTTGTGGCTCGCCAGGTCGCGCGCGCTCGACGGCATCGACAGCATCACGCCGCCGCCCTGCAGCGGAACGACCATGCGTTCGGGGCTGACGATTTCGCCCGCCGCGTATTCGGCGACAGCTTGCCTGAGCGTGGCGAGCAGCGCCGGGTAGTCGAGCAGCGCGGCCGTATCGGCCGCATCGAAAACGGGAATCGGGGAAAAGGCGGTCATCGTGTACGTCGCATGCGTCGGTGAGCGTGGACGGCGGACGCATGCCGCGCCCGCCACAGGGCTGCCGGATACCGTGACACAGGGCAGTGTGGATCGAATCTATACCACTTTCTGGCGCACCTGCAACCCAGAAAATAAAGCGCATCGCCGGTTTTGGTTCTAATATCTGTCCAGAAAGGCCGCTGTGGCGCGTGGTCGGCGCCGCTCCGGTATAGTGCGAACCCATTCCAGATCCACGCCCGCGAACGGGCAGGAGCCAATCGATGATGTCCGCGCGTCCCGAATCACTCGAAGGCGGTTTCCGGCCGCTGCAGATCTACGAGCAGGTGGCGGAAAAGATCCGCGACGAGATCCGCGCGGGGCGCTACGCGGCCGAGTCGCGGCTGCCGTCCGAGCGCGAGCTGGCCGCGCTGTTCCAGGTCGGCCGGCCGGCCGTGCGCGAGGCGCTCGGCGCGCTGCAGAACGAAGGGCTCGTGTTCACGAAGCGCAACTCCGGCACCTACGTCGTCGCGTTGCCGCTCGACGTGCTCGCGCAGCGCGGCGACATGCACGCGGTGTCCGAGGCCGACTTCAGCCCGACGTCCACGCTCGACGTACGGCTGATCCTCGAGCCCGCGATCGCGCGCCTCGCGGCCGCCCATGGCCGCGCCGATCCGGGCGCCGAGCGCTACCTCGCGCAGATGGAAACCATCACCGACGTCGACGATCCGCACCAGCGCGCGCTCTGGAACGAGAGCGACCGGCTGTTCCACCGGCAGCTCGCGCTGATGACCGGCGACGCGCTGATCGTGAAGATCGCGGACGAAGTCGCGAAGACGATGGACCAGCCGCTGTGGAAGCGCCTGAAGGACGACGGCATCTACGATGCGGGCCGGATCCGGCTCTACGTGTCCGAACACCGGCTGATCTACGAGGCGATCGTGTCGGGCGATGCCGATGCGGCCGCGTTCTACGTCGAACAGCACATTCTCCGCGTGCGGCGCGACATCGCGCCGAAGTAGGACGAATCCACGAAAATTGGTTTTGGTCTTAAATATGACCAAAATGCCGAAATTTATTTTGAAATCGCTTGCGGCGTGACCACGCGTGTCCTACATTGGTTTCACTCAAAACCAATCAGGAGACATCATGCGACACCTCGTTACCGCGCTCTCGGTGGCCGTTGCCGCCGGCGCGCTGACTTCCGCGCACGCGCAGGAAGTCGTGATGATCGGCCATTCGGCGCCGCTGACGGGCCCGCAGGCCGCGAACGGCAAGGACAATGAAAACGGTGCGCGGCTCGCGGTCGACGAGCTCAACAAGGCCGGCATCAAGGTCGCCGGCAAGACCGTCACGTTCAAACTGGTTTCCGAAGACGACCAGGCCGACCCGAAGGCGGGCGTGCAGGTCGCGCAGAACCTCGTCGACAAGGGCGTCGTCGCGGTGCTCGGGCCGTACAACTCGGGGGTCGCGATTCCCGCGTCGCGCGTGTACTCGACTGCCGGCGTGCCGATGCTGCCGGTCGCGTCGAATCCGGCGCTGACCAAGCAGGGCTTCAAGAACATCTTCCGGATCGGCGCGAGCGACGAGCAGCTCGGCGGCACGATGGCCACATTCGCCGCGAAGACGCTGAACGCGAAAACCGCGGCCGTGATCGACGATCGCACCGCGTACGGGCAGGGCGTCGCCGAGCAGTTCATGAACGTCGCGAAGGCGAACGGGATCAAGATCGTCGACCAGGAATACACGAACTCGTCGGCCACCGATTTCCTCGGCATTCTCACCAAGATCAAGGCCAGCAACCCCGACGTGATCTTCCTCGGCGGCTATGCGGCGCAGGGCGCGCCGATGGCCAAGCAGATGAAGCAGCGCGGGCTGCGCGCGAAGCTGCTCGGCGGCGACGGCATCTGCTCGGCCGACATGGGCAAGGTCGCGGGCGACGCGGCGTCGATCGTCTACTGCGCGCAGGGCGGTGTCGCGCTCGAGAAGACGGCGGCCGGCCGCGAATTCCTGAAGAAGTACCACGACACCTATCACACCGATACGCAGGTGTACGGCGTCAACTACTACGACGGCATGAAGCTGCTCGCCGACGCGATGGTCAAGGCCGGCACGACCACCGACAAGGCGAAGCTGATCGCGCAGCTCGCGAAGTCGAACTATGCGGGCGTCGCGGGCACCTATTCGTTCGACGCGAACGGCGACCTGAAGGGTGCGCCGACCACCGTCTACGTGATCCGCAACGGCCTGCCGGAGCCGTACGCGAAGTAAGTGCCGCACGCCTGTCACCGGACGGCGGCCGGCCCGCCGTCCTTCGTTTCAACGCATCCGAGTCGTCATGAAAATTTCCCGATCCCTTTCCACCGTCGAAGTCCATACGGGCGGCGAAGCGTTCCGCATCGTCACGAGCGGGCTGCCGCGCCTGCCCGGCGACACGATCGTCCAGCGCCGCGCGTGGCTCAAGGAGAACGCCGACGAGATCCGCAAAGCGCTGATGTTCGAACCGCGCGGCCACGCCGACATGTACGGCGGCTATTTGACCGAGCCGGTCTCGCCGAACGCCGATTTCGGCGTGATCTTCGTGCACAACGAAGGCTACAGCGACCATTGCGGGCACGGCGTGATCGCACTGTCGACCGCGGCGGTCGAGCTCGGCTGGGTACAGCGCACGGTGCCGGAAACGCGGGTCGGCATCGACGCGCCGTGCGGCTTCATCGAGGCGTTCGTCAAATGGGACGGCGAGCATGCGGGGTCCGTGCGCGTCGTCAACGTGCCGTCGTTCATCTGGCGGCGCGACGTGTCGGTCGACACGCCGTCGTTCGGCACCGTGACCGGCGACATCGCGTATGGCGGCGCGTTCTATTTCTATGTCGACGGTGCGCCGTTCGACCTGCCGGTGCGCGAATCGGCCGTCGAGAAACTGATTCGTTTCGGCGCGGAAGTGAAGGCCGCCGCGAACGCGAAATATCCGGTCGTGCATCCGGAGATTCCGGAAATCAACCATATCTACGGCACGATCATCGCGAATGCGCCGCGCTATCCCGGCTCGACGCAGGCGAACTGCTGCGTGTTCGCGGATCGCGAGGTCGACCGCTCGCCGACGGGCTCCGGCACCGGCGGCCGTGTCGCGCAGCTCTACCAGCGCGGGCTGCTCGCGGCCGGCGACACGCTCGTCAACGAATCGATCGTCGGTACGGTCTTCAAGGGGCGCGTGCTGCGCGAAACGACGGTCGGCGACATGCCGGCCGTGATCCCGGAAGTGGAGGGCAGCGCGCATATCTGCGGGTTCGCGAACTGGATCGTCGACGAGCGCGATCCGCTCACTTACGGATTCCTCGTGCGCTGAGTCGCAGCGCCGAGCGGCCGCCCTCGGGCGGCTTCCCGGTTGCAGTACCAGGTTTGGCGCGTCGTTCCCGTTGAGGGACACGCGCCTTTTTTGCGTGCGCGTCGTCGCGAACCCGCGCGGATGGTGCCGGCGCAACGCCGCCGCTGGCCGGCGGGCCGCGCGAGTTTGGTACGATGCACCCTTTTCAGCCGAGCTCCACCCGCGTGAATCGCCGAAACGTGTCGTCAGTGCGTGCCTTCTGTGCCAGATGGGTCGCGCGCGCCCAGCCCGTCGCGGCTGCCGCCGTCGCGCGGGTCAAGCCTCTCGCCGCCACCGCGTGGCACCATGTCCGTCACCCGACGCGTCGCGGCGTGCTGCTCACGGCTGCCGCCGTGCCGGCGCTGTTCGCGCTGTACGTGGTCGTGCTGATCCCGTTCACGCCGGGCATCGGCGATATCCGCAAGGCGCGCGTCGACCAGCCCGCGCAGGTGCTGTCCGCCGACGGCAAGCTGCTGGCCGAATTCAAGCCGTCGAACCGCGAATGGGTGCCGCTCAAGCAGATCTCGCCGCACATGGTCGACGCACTGATCGCGACCGAGGATCACCGCTTCTACGAGCACCACGGCCTCGACTGGAAGCGCACGGCGTCGGCCGCGCTCCATACGTTCTCGGGCAGCCGCCAGGGCGGCTCGACGATCACGCAACAGCTCGCGCGCAACCTGTATCCGGACGAGATCGGCCGCGCGCCGACGCTCACGCGCAAGGTGAAGGAGGCGATCACCGCGCTGAAGATCGAGGCGGTCTACAGCAAGGACCAGATCCTCGAGACCTACCTGAACACGGTGCCGTTCCTGTACAACGCGTACGGCGTCGAGATGGCCGCGCGCACCTATTTCGACAAGTCGGCCGACGAGCTCGACGTGCTCGACAGCGCGACGCTCGTCGGGATGCTGAAGGGCAACAGCTACTACAACCCGGTGCTGAACCCCGAGCGCGCGCTGCAGCGGCGCAACACGGTGCTCGGCCAGATGGTGAAGTACGGCAAGCTGTCGCCCGCACAGTTCGCGCAGTTGCAGCGCCGGCCGCTGCGCGTCGATTTCGAGCGCCAGAAGGAGCCGCCGGGGCCGGCGCCGCATTTCGCGCAGCAGTTGCGCAAATGGCTGATCGCGTGGGCCGACCGCAACGACTACAACATCTACTCGGACGGGCTGATCGTACGCACGACGATCGACTCGCGGCTGCAGCAGATGGCGACGCAGGCGCTCACGCTGCAGGGCAATCAGCTGCAGGGCATCGCGAACAACGCGTGGAGCGGGCGTGACGGCTGCGGCACCGACAACGAGGTGTTCCGCACCTTCATGCGCGAATCGCCCGAGTACAAGGCCGCACAGGACGCCGGCAAG
Source organism: Burkholderia pulmonis (assembly GCF_984667975.1). Classification (NCBI taxonomy): domain Bacteria; kingdom Pseudomonadati; phylum Pseudomonadota; class Betaproteobacteria; order Burkholderiales; family Burkholderiaceae; genus Burkholderia; species Burkholderia pulmonis. Next base: position 1,716,678 of record NZ_OZ480187.1, on the reverse strand, counting down.
GACGACGCGGTCGCGATGAAGCAGCTCGCGGCCGACCGCGGCTTCATGCGCGCGCTGTGCAAGACGAAGACCGACGTGCAGGCCGGTTTCCTCGCGATCGATCCGCGCAACGGGCAGATCCGCGCGTGGGTCGGCAGCCGCGACTTCACCAACGAGCCGTTCGACCACGTCGCGCAGGCGCGGCGCCAGCCGGGCTCGACGTTCAAGCCGTTCGTCTATGGCGTCGCGTTCGCGAACGGGATGAAACCGGACGACACGTTCATCGACCAGCCGGTCGAGATCCCGTTGAAGGGCGGCGAGATCTGGCGGCCGAACGACGACGTGCCGCCGACCGGCAAGCCGATGACGCTGCGCGACGCCGTCGCGCTGTCGCGCAACCGGATCACCGCGCAGGTGATGGAGAAGGTCGGCCCGGCCGCCGTCGCACGGCTCGCGCGCGACATGGGCGTGCGCGAAAGCCCGCTCGAACGCGTGCCGTCGCTCGCGCTCGGCACGAGCCCCGTCACGCTGAAGGAGATGGTCGCGTCGTACGCGACGATCGCGAACGGCGGGCTGTACGTCGAGCCGCAGATGGTCACGCGCATCGAGAACCGGCAGGGCGAGGTGCTCGCCGAGTACGCACCGGCACCGCCCGAGCGTGCGCTCGACGCGGAAACCGACAAGACGCTGCTGAGCGTGATGCGCGATGTCGTGACGCGCGGCACGGGCGGCAGCATCCGCACGCGCTTCGGGATCCGCGGCGACGTGGCCGGCAAGACGGGCACGACGCAGGACAACGCGGACGGCTGGTTCATCCTGATGCAGCCGGGCCTCGTCGCCGGCGCGTGGGTCGGCTTCGACGACGGCCGCGTGACGCTGCGCAGCGATTACTGGGGGCAAGGCGCACACAGTGCGCTGCCGATCGTCGGCGATTTCTTCCAGCGCGCGCAGCGCGCCCGGATCGTCGACACGAAGGCGAAATTCGATACCGAGCTGTCACCCGGCTGGTTCGCGTCGCTGCGCGAGCGCGTGACCGACCTGTACGACGCGTGGTTCCCGCCCGAGCAGAAGAAGGCGCCCGCGCCGGTGAGGACGCAGCGTATCGAGCGGCCGGCCGAGGCTGACGCGGGCGCGGCGTCGGCGGCTTCCGCCGCATCGGCGCCCGACGCGGCTTCCGGCGGCATCGTCGAGGAATGGGTGCCGGCGTCCGAAGTGGCCGCATCGGCCGCGGCCTTGTCGGCTGGCGCATCGCAACAGCTACCGCAACCGCAACCGCAATTGCAGCCTGCGCCGCCGCCGATGGGGGCCAGTACCGCGGGCGGAAGCAGCGCCGGCATCGGCGGCACTGCCCCTCCGGCCGCACCGGCACAGCCGCCGGCGCCGGCCGCACCCGACACGACAGGCGCTTCACAGTAAGAAGCCGTTCAGGTTCCGCGCGATGCTGCCGTAATCAAGATGTCACGACAGCTCGCGCGGTCGCTCCGCGCCTTTCCGATGCGGTTTCCCTCCGACTACGTCGCGCTCGTGCGCGACGACCTTTCCGCCGGCGTTCCGCTCGGCTTCGATCTCTACGATGCCGACGGCGCCGCGTTGCTGCCGGCCGGCACGACACTGCGCGATGCCGCGCAGCATGCTTTCCTGTTCGACCATTTCCACCCGGTACGCCGGCGCGAAGAGACCGATGGCGATCCGCGCGAGCCTGGCGCGACGGCACCGGCCACGCGCATGGGCCTGTCGGCGGGCGCCGCGATCGGCTTCCGCCGCCGGGTCGGCACGACCCGCGCATTGCAGCGCTGCCGGCTGATCGGCGTCGCTGCGTCGGGTGCGCTGTTCGTCGAACCGCAGCCGGCGGCCGTGCTCGAATTCGCGCGCGGCGACGACGTCGAAGCGGTGGCGATCGGCCGCGCCGCGGTGTTCCGTTTCGGCGCGACGGTCGAGGCGGTGCAGGCATCGGGCGCCGCGCCGTTCATGATCCTGTCGCCGCCCGGCTTCGTCGACCGGTTGCGCACGCGCGCGGAGCCGCGCGTGCCGGTGCGGGTTGGGGCCTGCTGCAGCGGCGGAGCGGAAGGGGCGCAAGGCATCGGGATGGTGCACGACATCAGCCTGAGCGGGCTGTCGATTGCAGTCGACCGGCCGATCGCGGCAACCGGCGAGCCGTTGCGCGTGCTGCTGCCGTACGAGACGGGCGGCGCCATCGAGCAGCTGGCGCTCGACGGTACGGTGCGGGCCGTCCATGCCGACCCGGCGCTGCCTGGGCTGACGCTGCATCACATGGCATTCGGCGCAATCGCCGCCGATGACCGGGTTCGCCTCAAGGCACTGCTGTTCGACAGGCTGATGGCGCTGGCGGATACCGATTCTCTGCGCTGACGGGCGGCGGACACGTGCCGGTTAAAACGTATCTCCGTATTCGGTGCGAAAACACCGGCAATCATCTGATGAATTGACTTATTCCCGCGGGATTGTACGGTTTCCGTCAACAGTGAATTTGCGATTTAAGTATTTACCCTGATAGCCGAGACTCCTAGACTTCTACTCATGCGCAACGACCACGAGTCCGAAGCGCCTGACAAAACAATCCTGGAGGTAACGCATCATGAAATCGCTGATCAAGGCAGTTGCACTGGCCGCTCTGGTGGCCGCACCGGTCGTCTCGTTCGCTCAATCGAACCAGCAGCCGCTGACGCGCGCGCAAGTGCGCGCCGAACTGGTCCAGCTCGAAAAGGCCGGTTACAACCCGAACGACTGGATGAACTATCCGGAAAACATCCAGGCCGCCCAGGCCAAGATCGCCGCCGCGCAGAACACCGGCGCGCAAGCCGACGCAACGGGCTACGGCTCGAACCCGGTCGCGACGTCGCAATCGGGCCAGCGCGTGGTCGTGCCGGCTGCAGCCGATCGTTCGTCGGTGTACTTCGGCCACTAAGCAGATCGCTGCATCGCCGCCTTCGGCGTCGTAGCCGGAGGCCGTATCGAAAAAGCCCGCACGCTGTCGCGTGCGGGCTTTTTTGCGTCGCCTTCATTGAGTGGCCCAACGCACATCCCGATCCCGGGTTTCGACGTTTTAATACGGCCGGAAATTAATACCGAGCGACGGGGGGATCATGCGAGTGTCTGGGCTTGCCTGGAAACAGGCGTTCTTGTGGGTATGCGTGTCGTTTTTCGCGGCATGGTTGCCATCGAGCGCCGCAGCGGCAGTCACGGCCGCCTATTCGGACCTCGTGTCGGCAGACAGCGGGCAGTGCGTCGCGATCGCGGGCAACTCGGGCGCATCCGGCGCGGGTGTCGTGCAGGTCTCGTGTGCGGGACAAGGCAACACCACATGGTCGTTCGTGCCGGTTGGCGCGAACTATCACATCGTGTTGCAAGGCAGCGGCCTGTGCCTGAACGTGCCGGGCGACTCGCGCACGAGCGGCACGCCGCTTATCCAGTATCCGTGTCAGGGCGACAGCCTGACCAACGACCAATGGACCATCACGGCCGTCGGAGCCAGCTACCGGATCGTGTCGGTCTCGAGCGGCATGTGCGTGAACGTCAATGGCGGCTCGCGCGCATCGGGCGCGCAGTTGATCCAGTATCCGTGCCAGGGCGCCAGCGCGCTGAACGATCAGTTCAACCTGTATCTACCCGTCGCCGCATTCTCCAACATCGTGTCCGCGGGCAGCGGCCGTTGCCTGACGGCCAGCGGCAACTCGACCGGGGCGGGCGCGGCGATCGTGCAAGGCGCGTGCTCGACCCAGAGCAATGCGGGGTGGTCGTTGCTGCCGGCCGGCAGCGGCTACCACGTCGTGTCCCAGCGCACCGGGCAATGCCTGAACGTGGCGGGCGGCGTCGGCGGGAGCGGGACGCCGGTGATCCAGTATCCGTGCCAGGGCGACGCCCAGACGAACGACCAGTGGACCATCGTAGCCGCGTCGGGCTCGTACTACCGGCTCATGTCGGTGGCGAGCGGTATGTGCCTTAACGTGAGCGGCGGTGCGCTGTCGGACGGCGCCGCGCTGATCCAGTACCCGTGTCAGGGTGCCGGTGCGCTGAACGACCAGTTCACGCTTGGCTTGCCGCAAAGTTTCCCGGTCACGCTGCCGTCCGCGTGGAGCGCCGTCATTCCGTTGCCGGTCAATCCGATCGGGATTGCGAACGTGCCGAACGGCAAGCTCGTGATGTGGTCGGCGGACCAGACGTTCAGCTTCCAGAATGACGTCGGCAACAAGGCTACGCAGACGCAGACCGCGCTGTTCGATCCGGCGACGAACCGGGCGACGCAGTTCCTGGAGACATCCGCAGGCTCGGACATGTTCTGCCCGGGCACCGCGATGCTGTCCGACGGCAGGTTGCTCGTCAACGGCGGCGACAGCAGCCCGAAGACGACGCTGTACGACTGGAACAGCAACACGTGGAGTGCGTCGGCGACGATGAACATTCCGCGCGGCTATCAGGGCGACACGCTGCTGTCGAATGGCTCGGTGCTGACGCTCGGCGGCTCGTGGAGCGGTGGCCAGGGCGGCAAGAGCGCGGAGATCTGGAACGGCGGCAGCTGGACGGTGTTGCCCGGCGTACCGGAAACCAGCATCGTTGGCCCGGATCCGCAGGGCATCTACCGGGGCGACAACCACCTGTGGCTGTTTGCGCAGGGCAACGGCAGCGTGTTCCACGCCGGCCCGAGTGCGCAGATGAACTGGATCTCGACCACCGGCAGCGGCGCAATCCAGTCCGCCGGCACGCGCGGGACCGACCCGTACAGCATCAACGGCACCGCGTCGTTGTACGACATCGGCAAGATCCTGAAGGCTGGCGGCGCGAAGTCGTACCAGCAGAACGGCAGCGCGTCGACTTATGCGTCGAACGCAGTCTACGAGATCGACATCACGCGCGGGCCGAACCAGCCGGTGGCGGTGCAACGGCTGAACGGGATGACCTACCAGCGCGCGTTCGCGAACAGCGTGATCCTGCCCGACGGCAGCATCGTGATGATCGGCGGGCAGAGCTTGCCGATGCCCTTCACCGACACCACGGCGATCATGGTGCCGGAGATCTGGAGCCCGAAGACCCGGCGCTTCAACCTGCTGAAGCCGATGCAGACGCCGCGCACCTATCACAGCACCGCGATTCTGCTGCCGGACGGCCGTGTGTTCGCAGGCGGCGGAGGGCAGTGCGGCAGCGGCTGCGCGACCAATCACCTGAACGCCGAAATCCTCACGCCGCCCTACCTGCTCAATGCGGACGGCTCGCCGGCCGCGCGGCCCGCGATCGCGAGCGCGCCTGCGGCGGCGACTCGCGGCGCGTCGATCGATGTCGCGACGCGCGGCCCGGTCGCGTCGTTCGTGCTGATGCGCCTGTCGTCGGTGACGCATACGACGAACAACGATCAGCGCCGCATTCCGCTGTCGATTGCGGCAGTGACCGGAACGTCGTACCGGCTCGCGATCCCGTCGGACGCCGGCGTCGTGCTGCCCGGCTATTACATGCTGTTCGCACTCGATGCGAACGGCGTGCCGAGCGTATCGACGTCGCTGCAGATCTCGTGACGCCCCCGTCGCGATTCGGGTGGCGCATCGCGGCTTGCCTGGCGGCCGCCGGCATCGTCACGGCCATGTCCGGCGGGCGCGCTGCCGCGGCGGACGATGTCACACGCGGCCGCGCGCTTTTCGGCGGCGCGGCGCCGCTGCAAGGGCGGCTGTCGACGCATCCGGACGGCCTGCCGCCGCAGGTGGTGCGCTGCGCGAACTGTCATGCGGCGGGTGCAGGGCCGGCCGTGCCTAACTCGCTTGCGCCGCGTCTCACGCCCGACGGGCTGACCGCGCTGCGCGGCCGGCGGGGCGGCCCGCCGACGCGCTACGATCGCGACGCCTTCTGCGCGCTGCTGCGCACCGGGCTCGATCCGGCCTATGTCCTCATCAACGTCGCGATGCCGCGCTACACGCTCAACGAGCGCGACTGCACCGCGTTGTGGCGATATCTGAATGGAGGCGTGACGTGAGCACACTCGACGAGCGCGCCCGGCAACGGCGCACGTGGCTGGCCGCGACGCTCGCACTGGCGGCGCTGCGGCCCGGCTCGGCGTGCGCCGTGCCGATCGTCGGCTATCACGGCGGGCGTGTCACGCCGTCGGTACCGGTGCCGGACGTGCCGGTGCGCACCGCAGACGGCCGCACGACCCGCTTGCACGCTTTGCTGAACGGCCGGGTGACTGCATTGCAGCTGTTCTTCACCGGCTGCTCGTCGACCTGTCCGATCCAGGGCGCCGTGTTCCAGCGCGTGCAAGGGTTGCTCGGTTCGAGCAGGCAGGGCGACGTGCAACTGCTGTCGCTCAGCATCAGCCCGCTCGAGGACACGCCCGCGCGGATGCGTGCGTGGCTCGCGCGCTTCCACGCGCGGCCGGGCTGGATCGCGGCCGCACCGGAGTTGCGGGATGTCGACGCATTGCAGGCGCTGTTCGGCGGGGGGCTCACGGGACTGGACAATCACAGTACCCAGGTCCAGGTGATCGACCGGCGCGGCATGCTGATCTGGCGGACCTACGAATTGCCGTCGGCCGAATCGGTCGCGGACATCCTGCGGCGCGCATGAACGATGCGCCGGCTGACAATCCGCCGCGCGCGCTGGCATCGCGGACAGGGCGGCCGCAGTACGGCGGCCGATTCGCGTCACGGCGGCGTGACGCCCGCCCGGCGGGCCCGGCTCGCGAGCACGGCGGCGACGCCGCCGAGGATCGCGGCCGACGCGAGCGCGAGCCGCCAGGTCGGCTGTTCCGACAATAACAGCACGGCGCCGAACGCGGCGATCGGCGGCACCGACAGCTGGACCGCCGCGGCGCGCATCGCGGTCAGGTACCGCAAGGCGGCGTACCAGATCACGTAGCCGATCCCGGAAGTCAGTGCGCCGGACAGCACGGCGAGCAAGACGCCGGCCGGCGTCAGGTGAATGCGGGCGGCGAGCACGACGCTCAATGCGAGCGCCAGCGGCGCGGCCCGCGTGAAATTGCCGGCAGTCGCCGCGACAGGATCGGTTGTCCGACGGCCGCGTATCGAATAGATGCCCCACGCAATACCGGCGACCGTCATCAGCGCGGCGCCGCTCGGAGTCGGCGCGGCCAGCCCCGGCGAGACGAGATACAGCAGCCCGGCCAGCGCCGCGCCAAATCCGGCCCAGCCCAGGGGAGCGAACCGTTCGCCGGCACGCCATCCTGCCGCGAACATCGTCAGTTGCACCGCGCCGAACAGGATCAACGCGCCGGTGGCGGCGCTGACGGTCAGGTACGCGAACGAGAAGCACGCGACATACGCGAACAGCATCGTCGCCGCAGGCCAGTCCGCAGGCGGAGCGGGCCGCCGTGCACCCGCGCGCGCGACGATCGCGAGCATCAGCGCGCCCGACACGAGGCGCACGCTGCCGAAACTGGCCGCGTCGATGCGTCCGGCCTGCAGCGCGAGCCGGCACAGCAGCGAATTCGACGCGAAGGCGAGCATCGCGACCGACGTCAGCGCGACGACGCGTACGCCGGGCCGCATATGCAACGCGAATGCGAAGGCGGGCGGGCGCATCGGGGGCCTCACACGTGGCCGGCGACGATCAGCACCGCCGCACCGAACAGCGCGACGCCGAGCGGCGCGGTGAGTTGCCGCCCCCACACGGCGTTCTTCTCGATGGCCATCAGCGCGGCAAGCGCCAGCATCCAGCCGAGGCTGCCGGCGCCGACGACGAACATCAGCAGCATCAGCGCCCAGCAGCACCCGACGCAGAAGAGCCCGTGACTCGCACCCAGCGCAAACGCGTGCCGCAACGGCGTGCGGCCGCGCCATCGGCCGATCACGAAACCGAGCGGCGTGCGGCACCGGTCGAGACAGCGCGCCTTCAACCCGCTGAACTGAAACGCGCCGGCGAGTGCGAATACGGCCGCGCCGATCAGCCAGCCGCGCCACGCCAGCGCCGGCACGCGCGCGACGCCCGTCAGCAGCAGCGTGTGCAGGCCGTGGGCGACGAGGCCGAAGCCGCTCCATGCGGCCACGTAGCCGAGGCCGACGAGTGCGAGCAGCCACCCGCGGTCGGGGCGACCCGACACGACGCGCGCGAACGCGTCGAACAGCGACAGCGTCGTCGGCAGCATCATCGCGAGGATCATCAGCGTCCAGGCCGCCGCGTCGAACGCGGCCGGCAGCCACAGCGCACCGCCCGGCAGCGCGCGGCACAGCGTGCCGAACGGCACGGACGACGTGTCGTCGCCATGCGCGAGGTAACGCCCGTACGGGCTGCGCGTCCACGCCCACAGCGTGACCCACGCGAACCCGACGAGACTCGCGAGCACGACCGGAAACAGGCGCCGGTGCAGCCGCGCGGCCATGATCGTTTACGTGCGATCGCGATTCATGCGTCGAACAGGAACGTGCTCTGCAGCGCGTTGTGATTCTTCAGATCGACGTCGATGCCGATCGCCGCGTTCTTCGACCGGTAGACGGGCGCCTTGCCGACGAATACGGGGGCGCCGGGCACCGTCGAGAACACGGTGTCGGTCAGTGTGGTCTGCGCGCCGCTCGGGCCGAGATACGGTTCGAGTTCCGCGTGGTAGTCGGTGCCGATCGACAGCGTGCCGCGGGCGCCGACGACATCGAACGTGATGGGCGCGCGTTCGACCGACACGACCTTGCCGATCAGTTTCGCGAGCTCGGCGATCGGGCCGCCGGCCTGGCCTGTATAGACTTTCAGGAGCGCCTGTTCCTGCGCCTCGGAGGCGGAGTCGCTGACATAGATCGCGGCCGTCCAGTTGCCTTGCAGGATGTTGCCCGGCACGCGGCACACCGCGGCGATCGTGTTGCCGCCGACGTCGACGCCGTCGATGGTGCCCTTGTCGACATGCCACGCGACGATGGTGTCGCAGACGCCGAAATCCGGATCCTCGCCGATCCAGCACGGGCACAGTACGCGACAGTTGCAGACCTCGAGCAGACGGCCTTCCAGGTGATAGCTCATGATTTCCTCCAGGTGAGCGACGGCGCTTGCGCGTTGTGCTGGGCGGAGGAAACCGGCTGACGAAACGTCACGCCCGTTCGACGTCGCGAACGCGAAATGCGCTGAGGAATGCGATGGAAGCGAAGACGGGATGGGTGCGATAGCGCGGCCTGAAACGGCGTATCGATTTTCCAGTTTAGGCGTGCGGAACCGATATGCAAGGCGCTGGCTGACAACCGTTCGCGCGTGCGCTAGCATCGCGGACGGTGCTGCCGCGCACCGAGGCGCGGCAGCGCTGCCGGCCCGGCACCGGGTTCCATACTTCAACGAACAACAAGGAGCATCCATGCGTGTCTCGACCGGTCTGCTGTGCTTGCTGGCGCTCGCGGCGAACCTCGCCCATGCGCAGGCGAATTGTGCGGACGCGACGGATCAGGCGACGATGACGGCCTGCGCCGATCGTGCGTACAAGAAATCCGACGGGGAGTTGAACCGGACCTACCAGGCCGTCACCGCGCGCCTGCACGAGGCGCGGCCGCTCGCCGACAAGCTCGTGAATGCGCAGCGTGCGTGGATTGCGTACCGCGATGCCGAATGCAATTTCTCGAGCGCGAATGCCGAGGGCGGCAGTGCGTACCCGATGGTCGTATCGACCTGTCTCGACGATCTGACGAAAGCGCGCACCGAAACGCTGAAGGGCTATCTTTCGTGTGAGGAAGGCGACCTCGCGTGCCCGGTGCCCGCGAAGTAAAGAGCGTGCGCGGGCCCGGCCGGGCCCGCGATACGCCGGCTAGACGTCGTCCGTTTCGTCGAGCAGCTTGTGCCGCATCGCGTAGCGCACGAGTGCCGCTTCGTGCGGCATCTGCATCTTTTCCAGGATCCGTGTCTTGTAGGTGCTGACCGTCTTCGCGCTCACGCACAGCGCATTCGCGATCTCGGTCAGCGTCTGGCCGGCGGCGATCCGCCGGAACACGTCGAATTCGCGGTCGGACAGCCGCTGGTGCGGCAGCGTTTCGGCCGGCTCGTTCAGGCTCTGCGCGAACTGTTCGGCCATCGCGAGGCTCACGTAGACGCCGCCCGATGCGACCTTCGTGACCGCGCCGACCAGCTCGGCGCTCGCGCTTTCCTTCGTCAGATAGCCGGACGCGCCTGCGCGGAACGCACGCACCGCGTATTGCTGTTCCGCGTGCATCGTCAGCACGAGCACGCGCAGCGCCGGCTTTTCGTCCTTGATCTGCTTGATCAGTTCGACGCCGTTGCGGCCCGGCATCGACAGGTCGAGCACGAGCACCTGGGCGGGCGTCGAGCGCACGAGCGCGATCGTCGACGGGCCGTCGCAGGCTTCGCCGGCCACCTCGAATCCGGTGGCGTTCTGGAGGATGTGCCGCAGACCGTCGCGTACGAGCGTATGGTCGTCGGCGATGAGCACCTTGATCATGTGATGAGCGTTTCCTGTTGAACGGTGCTGAGCGGAAACGAGACGGTAATCGAAAAGCCGCGCGCGAGCGCGGTATCGATGGTCACGTTGCCGCCCAGCATGTGTGCGCGTTCGCGAATGCCGATCAGGCCGAACGATTTGTCCTCGTGGGCCGGACCGCCGGGCGCCGCGCCGCGGCCGTTGTCCGCGACGCGCAGCACGCAAAAACCTTCCTCGATGTCGAGCCGCAGCGCCACGCGCGTCGCATCCGCATGGCGCGCGACGTTCGTCAGCGCTTCCTGGACGATGCGGAACAGCGTGGTCGCCCCCGCACTGGTGAACGACAGGCCGTTGGTTTCGATGTGGCGTTCGACATCGATTCCGTAGCGGTTCGTGAAATCGTTCGCGAGCCATTCGATCGCGGGCACGAGGCCGAGATCGTCGAGCATCACCGGCCGCAGGTCGGCCGCGATGCGCCGCACCGATGCGACCGTCGCGTCGATCAGCCGCCGCATGCCCTGCAGGTGCGACTGCACGCCTGCGTCGGGCTGCGTGCGGCCGGGCGTGCGCAATTGCTGCTCGACGACCGACAGGTCCATCTTCAGTGCGGTGAGCTGCTGCCCGAGATCGTCGTGCAATTCGCGTGCGATGCGCGTCTTTTCCTCTTCGCGCACGTTCTGCAGGTTCGCCGACAGTTCGCGCAGCTCCTCGCGCGACTGCTTCAGCGCGTTCTCGGCACGCAGCCGCTCCGTGATGTCGCGCAGCATCACCGTATAGAGCTTGCCCGACGCGTCGCGGATCTGCGAGATCGATGCCTCGATCGGAAACTCCTCGCCGTTCGCGCGCAGCCCGAACAGCACGCGCTGGCGGCCCATCTGCCGCTCGGACACGCCCGTCACGCCGAACTGGTCGACGTGCTTCGCGTGCGCGGCGCGGAACCGCTCGGGGATGAAGCGCGACAGCGGCGCGCCGATCGCTTCCATCGCGGATACGCCGAACACCTGCTCGGCCATCGGATTGAAGATCACGACCGTCTGCTTCTCGTCGATCGTGATGATCGCTTCCATCGACGAACGGATGATGCCCATCATCCGCGCCTCGTTGAGGATGCCGCGGCTGCTGGCGCCGGCATCGACCGCGGCGCCGGCGCGGCCGCGCAGCAGGGCATGGACGAGGGCCGCGAACGCGAACGACGCGATCAGCCCGGCCGTGAGCACCGTGCCGGCCGCGCGCTGCGCGCCGGTCGAGCCCGGCCGGCCGTCGGCGGAATAGGCGAGCGTCAGCACGGTGCCGCCGAAATTCAGCTCGTCGGTGCGTCGCATCAGGTCGGGCGACGCAGAGGCTTCGTCGGTCGTCGTCTCGACGCTGGCAATCGCGCGCGGATCGCCGCCGGCGGTCATCCACAGGTCGATCCCGCGTTCCGCGTCGAGCGCGCGCTCGACCAGCCGCCGCGGACTCAGCGCCGCGAACAGCAGGCCATCGGCGCGGGCGTCGCGCGGGCCAGACGGTCGGGCGGCTGCCAGCGGCGAGGACGTCGCGGGCAGGAACAGCGTCAGCGTGCGGGCGTCGCGGGACGTATCGTCGTCGGCCGGGTGCACGCCGAGCGCGATGTCGCCGGTCTGCAGCGCGCGCGCGAGCGGCGCGGCATCGGACGCGCCGAAGCGCACGACCGGCGAATTCGACGCGGGGGCACTGAGCGTCGCGGCCGCGAGCGGGCCGGGCGGCAGCGGTCTGGCGCCGGCGAGGGCGCTGCGTGCGGCGGGCGTCAGCGGGGCATAGCCGATCTGCCGGACCGGCGAGCGGGCGCTGTCGAGATCGAGCGTTTCGGCATAGCGGCGCCATTGCTCGGGCGTCATGTCCGGGACGAGACCGAACGCGCCGCGCGCGCCTTCGAGCACGGCGACGCCGGTCTGCAACTCGTGGCGCAGCATCGCGGTCACGTGCGTCGTGCGGCGTTCGAAACGCGTATGAACGGCGGCTTGCCACTGCTCGCGCACCAGCAGCGCGACGCCGAGCGACAGCACCGCGCCGGCGCACAGCGCAACGACGCCGGCCGCGAGCGGCTGGCGTAACATGGTCTGAAGGTGCGTGGGCCCTCGGGCGTCACGCGTCGGGGTTCCACTGGCGGTCATTCGATGGCCATTCTGTAGTTCGGGCTGCCCGGGGCACTCGGGCAGCACGGCAAAACCGGGGAAAACTCGCACCGGCTGCGTGCAACGACTATTTTCAAGATGAAATTGTGCGCGTTTTACACGTTTTTTGTAATGGGGTCAGCTGAAATTGCGGCAAACGGCGCGTAGCAACGGGCGCGCGGGCCGCGCTTGACGCGCGTCAACGGGCGCGTCGGCACGTGGGGCAGACTGTTCGGCAGGCGAGCCGGCACCGGGCCGGCTCGCGGTGACGGGCCGCCGTTGCGCAGTGCGCGACGCGTGCCCGGTCGGAGGGACGGACCATGTACAAGCGGATTTTCGTCGGGCTCGACGGTAGCCCGAGCGCGCGTCTCGCGCTGAACGAGGCGATCCGGATCGCGGCGGCGTCCGGCGGTGAAGTGACCTGCGCGTATGTCGTCGAGCATCGGCCGCAACTCGTCGATGTCGACGCGGGTTTCGCGGCCGAGCGCGACGGCGATGCGGCCGCGACCGATGCCGCGACGCCGGTGCTCGACGACGCGAAAGCGGTACTCGCGCAGCAGCACGTGCAGGGCACCGTGCGCGCGCTCGACGCATACGGCGAGGACATCGCGACGGTACTGATGCGCACGGCGGCCGAAGCCGACGCCGACCTGATCGTGATGGGCACGAGCGGTCGGCACGGCCTGCGCAGGCTGTTGCTCGGCAGTGTCGCGGAATCGCTGCTGCGTGCGGCCGACCGGCCGGTGCTGCTGGTGCGGCACGGCGAACCGGGCGCGACGGCGGCGGCGTAGCGCCCGCGATGCGGCGCAACCGCATCCGCGGGCGCCGCGCTGCATCCGCCGGAAGTCTGCCGGATCACACGCGCGATGCGCTGATCGGCGCATCGCGCGCAAGCACGCCTGTCGCTGCAGTCGCAGCCAGCTGGAAAAGGGTGCCCCGAACGTACCTGCATGGTCGCGATTGCACGCACACGGTTGCATCCCGACACGCAGTTCTGGCAGCATCGACCGGTGTTCGCTTGTTCGCCGCGCGCATGGCCGCGGCGATCGACGCAGGGGCATCCGGCTGGAACCGGTCGCATGGGTGATGAACCCGGCCGGTCGCCGGATGCCGGTTTCCTACCTTACCGACGTCATCCGCCATGCCGATTTCCGCCACCGACCTGATTCGCCAGTTCGACCTGCAGCCGCATCCCGAAGGCGGCTATTTCCGCGAAACCTACCGTGCGACCGACTCGGTCGTGCGTCCGGCCGACGGTGCGCCCCGTGCCGCGTCGACCGCGATCTACTACCTGCTGTGCGACGGTGCCTATTCGTCGTGGCACCGGATCCGTTCCGACGAGGTCTGGCATTTCTATGCGGGCGACCCGATCGAAGTGTGGGTGCTCGACGCGCGCGACGGGCTGACGATCCACCGGCTCGGCAACCCGCTCACGCATCCGGGCACCGTGTTCCAGGCGGTCGTGCCGGCCGGCAGCTGGTTCGGCGCGCGCTGCGCGTCGCCGGAGCACGTCTCGCTCGTCGGCTGCACGGTTGCGCCGGGGTTCGAGTTCGCGGAATTCGAGCTCGCCGATGCCGCCGCGCTGGCCGCCGCGTTTCCCGCTTACGCGGAACACGTCGCCCGGCTCGCGCATCGCACGGACGTGTGACTGTCACGGTCGTGTCACCCTCGGCGCAATGCCCGTGCCGAGGGCCGGTGTTCCGCGCGACCGCGGCCAAACCCGTTTAGAATGCGCGTGATGCACCGGTCGATCGCGGCATACCGCGGCGGCCGATGCGCAGCCGTACCGACGGCCCCGTCGCTCGGCCCGCATGTCTTCCAGGAGCGCCGCCGTGTGGCACTTTCCGATTGCAATTCCATCGTCGCTCGGCCCGTGGGCCGTGTTCGCCAGCGTGTTGATCACGCAACTCGGCGTGCCGGTGCCGGCCGTGCCGATGCTGATTCTCGGCGGCACGATGGCGGCAATGGGGCAGGCGTCGTGGGTCAGCATGTTCGCGGCGGCGATCGGCGCGACGATGCTCGCCGATTCGCTGTGGTTCTTCATGGGCCGCACGCGCGGCCGGCGCCTGCTGAACGGGCTCGTGCGCTTCTCGCTGTCGCTCGACACGACGCTGCGCTTCGCCCGTAACGTATTCGAAAGGTACGGCGCGCCGCTGCTCGTGCTGTCGAAATTCCTGCCGGGCCTCGGGCTCGTGTCGGCGCCGCTGCTCGGCACGACCGCGATCGGCATCGGCGTGTTCCTGTTCTGGGATCTGGCCGGCGCGTCGCTGTGGGCCGCGTTCTGGCTGATCGGCGGTGCCGCGATTCACGACCAGATCGTCCAGTTCGTGCTGTGGGTACGCGCGAGCGGCGGCACGATCCTCGACGCGTTCCTCGCGATCTTCATCACGTTCCTGCTGTACCGCTGGGTACGCCGCGTGCAGTTCCGCCGCTATCTCGCGCAGGTGCGCATCTCGCCGCCGCAGCTCGTCGAGATGATGACGTCGGACGAACCGCCGCTGATCTTCGACGCGCGGCCGAAAGCGATCCGCGAGCGCGAGCCGTACCGGATTGCCGGCGCGGTGCCGGTCGATCTCGATTCGCCGGACCTGCTCGACCCGGAAATGCTGAAACGGCCGATTGTCGTCTACTGCGTGTGCCCTAACGAGGCCACGGCGAAGCGCCTGATCGCGAAGATGCAGCGCAAGAAGATGATCCACAACATCCGTGCGCTGAAGGGCGGTCTCGATGCGTGGGAAAAGCACGGCTTCCCGGTCGAGCCGCTGCCGGCCGATCTCGATGCATCTCGCTATTTCGTACGTCCTGAACACGGCGCAGTCGAAGGCGAATATACGGTGCGCGCGACGCTGTCGAAATAAATGCGCGCGGCGTCGCGCGCATTCGAATTGGGCCGCGAATTTCAAGCGCCGCGATTTTTACGAAAATCGGCTGGCGTGAATTGTCTGATCCTCCCTATAATCCCGCCTGCATAATGCGTGCGCTTGATTGCGCACCTTCGACGCGTGATCGTTCACGCCGAAAGCGATTGATCCCGTTGCCGCTCGCCACGCGCACAGCCGCGTCGCACGGGCCGCTCGGGCGTATTCCGTGAAAGGCCCGATCCGTTTTCCGGATTGTTCCGGAATGTGCGGATAATCCGCGGCGATTCCCATCGGATTGACGCAATATCCATGTCGTTTCCCATTCGGAAATCGACAGCGGGGATTATTTCGTTTTCGACAACCGAAATCGGCATGAACGGTCGCGCATTGACATCGACACAATGACGGCGGCCCGCGCGCGGCTGCCAGGAGACGGACTTGAAACAACCAGAAGACCAGTTGCACCGCGGGCTGGAGGAACGGCACATCAACCTGATGGCGCTTGGCGCGACGATCGGCGTCGGCCTGTTCCTCGGTTCTGCCACCGCGATCCGCACGGCCGGCCCGGCCATTCTGCTGACCTACCTGCTGGGCGGCATCGCGATCTTCCTGATCATGCGTGCGCTCGGCGAGATGGCGATCACCAATCCGGTCGCCGGCGCATTCAGCCGCTATGCGCGCGATTACCTCGGCCCGCTCGCCGGCTACCTGACCGGCTGGACCTACTGGTTCGTGTGGATCGTCACCTGCATGGCGGAAATCACGGCGGTCGGCGTCTACATGCACATGTGGATTCCCGGCGTACCGAACTGGATCTGGGCGCTCGCGGCGCTCACCGCGATGGGCTCGGTGAACTTCATCGCGGTCAAGCTGTACGGTGAATTCGAGTTCTGGTTCGCGCTGATCAAGATCGTCACGATCGTGCTGATGATCATCGGCGGCGGGCTGATGATCGCGTTCGGCATCGGCAACGGCGGTGTCGCGACCGGCATCTCGAATCTGTGGTCGCACGGCGGCTTCGCGCCGAACGGGATCAACGGCGTGATCGCCGCGCTGCCGATCGTGATGTTCGCGTATCTCGGCGTCGAGATGCTCGGCCTCACGGCCGGCGAAGCGCGCAACCCGGAAAAGTCGCTGACGAAGGCCGTGAACTCGGTGTTCTGGCGCGTGCTGATTTTCTACATCGGCGCGCTGTTCGTGATCATGTCGCTCTATCCGTGGGACCAGATCGGCACGCAGGGCAGCCCGTTCGTGATGACGTTCTCGCGGCTCGGCATTCCGGCCGCCGCCGGCATCATCAACTTCGTCGTGCTGACCGCGGCGCTGTCGTCGTGCAACAGCGGCCTGTTCAGCACCGCGCGGATGCTCTACAACCTCGCGCAGCAGGGCCAGGCGCCGGCCAAACTCGGTCGCGTGAACCGCAACGGCGTGCCCGTGTACGGCGTGATCGTGTCGGTCGCGCTGCTGCTGATCGGCGTGCTGCTCAACTATCTCGCGCCGCAGCACGTGTTCACGTGGCTCACGTCGGTGTCGACGTTCGGTGCGATCTGGACGTGGTGCGTGATCCTGATCGCGCAGATGCGCTTTCGCCGCACGCTGTCGGCCGACCAGGTCGCGCGCCTGCCGATCCGCGTGCCGTTCTATCCGCTCGGTTCGTTCGTCGCGCTCGGCTTTCTCGCGCTGGTCGTCGTGCTGATGGCGTTCACGCCCGATACGCGCGTCGCGCTGGTGATCGGGCCGGTGTGGATCGTGCTGCTCGGCATCGCGTACGCGTTGTTCTATGCGAACCGTCCGGCCGCATCGGTGTCGACGAAGTCGTAAGCGGGACGGGCAGGGGCCGTGCGGTCGTTGATCGCGATCATGCACGCGCGGGCCGGACGACCTATGCTGAACGAACGCATCGCTTGTCCGCGCTTCGCGTGGCACCCCGCCGATCCCTGCGACCGCGGTGGCTGTCTGGCCGCCGCGCGCCGCTTCCGCGCGAAGCTCCCGTCGTCGTCCGGCGACGACGCGTACGCACGGAGGCCTTCGCCATGCAGCCTGCCCAGTCCATCCCGACGCTCGCGCGGATCGCGCTGGCCGTCGATCCGACGCCCGAATCCCTGTCCGCCGCGCGCTACGTGCGCACGCTGCTGCGCCCCGGCATGCGATTGCGCATCGTCTGCGCGATCGACAACCCGCGTCTGGTCCTGCCCGACATTCCGCGTATCGATGCGCTGCTGACGTCCGCACGCGAGGACATGATGCGCGAAGCGCAGGCGACCTGCGAGCGTATCGCGGCGCTGTTCGGCGACAGCGGCATCGAGATCGAGCAGGCCATCGTCGATACGTCGGTCACGGGCGGCACGGTTGCCGACGCGCTGGTGAACGACACGTCGACGTGGCACGCGGACGTGCTGGCGGTCGGGGCGAATCCGCATCACGGGCTGCTGCGGCTCGTCGAAGGCGCGATGTCGGACACGCTGACGAAACGCGCGCGCTGCGCGCTGCTGATCGTGCCGGCCGTCTATGCACGGCCGTCGGACGGGACGCTGCAGCGGCTGATGTTCGCGGTCGACGGCAGCGAGCCGTCGCTGCACGCGGTGCGCGTCGGGCTCGGCTTCGCCGCGCCGACGACGCTGCTGTATGCGGCGTACGTGATCGATCGCGCGGTTCGTCTGACCGATGTCGTGCCGGTGCGCGCGCTCGAGGATGCGTACCGCGCGGAGGGCGAGGATGCGCTCGCGAAGGTCGGCCCGCTGTTCCATGCGACCGGGAATCCGACCAAGCGCGGCGTCGTCGAAACGCGTCCGACCAGCGACGACGTGGCCCATACGCTGATGCGCGATGCCATGCACTGGCGTGCGGAGCTGCTGGTGGTCGGCACGCATGGCCGGCGCGGCATCGCGGCCTGGCTGATCGGCAGCGTCGCGCGACGCGTGGCGCACCTCGCGCAGGTGCCCGTGCTGCTCGTGCGCGGCGCCGAGTGAATAACGCGTCGTGAATCGCGCGTGGTTGCGATCGAAGCGGGTTTCGATTGACCTGCATCAGAAACGCCATGCGCATCGCGTGAGACAGTGAGGGAACATCCGGCGACGCGAATGGTCTGTCGTGCATGCAAGGCGACAACCGCGCATGCAGGCGGGCGGCGAACACTGCCGCATTCGCCGCCGTCACATCAAATTCAGGAGCCGCGCCGTGTGTTCTTCCGGCGTGTCATCCGACCGGGAACTCTCTGGCACGAGGGTAGGCAGCCGACAGGCTGCCTTGGAGGACGGGCGGGGTGCAAGTCACCCCGTCCGCTTTCCGCCTGGCTGGCCCCGTCGAATTGACTTCCCCGCAGGAATGATTTCTTGAATGCGGCCGCGTCGCGCGGCGCGTCATGACGCGCGGTCGTTTCGATACGAACCGCGGAGAGGGTGCACGCATGCGTGCCGGTGCGCATGCGCACGGCAGCGGCCGTGCATGGCGGCAGTGTCTCGGCGCGCGCGGCCATCGTACGGCCCCCGTGCCGCGCGATGGCTGCCTGCGCGTTCAGAGTGGTCGAAGAATCGACCGGAGGTCGTGTCGCCGGCCCGCGCCGCGCCGTACCCGCGAACGCGGGCGCACGACATGGAGCGGCGCGCATGCGTTGCACGTGCGGCTGCGCAGACGGTTCGCATGCGGCCAGCCGGGACGCGCCTTGCGGCGCGGCTCCGACACGTCCGGCGCGTCGGCAGCGTTTCGCGCGCGGAGTGCCGCCGCGAACCGCTGCAATGCGAGGACCGACCCCGCGACGCTCTGGTACTTTTCGCGGCCGATTTGCCCGTCGAGCGTGACGAGCAACCCGGCCTCGCGTGCGAGCGCGAGCAAGGTGTCGAGATCGTCGGGCGGGCGGTTGCCGGCCGACCCGGTCCGGGCGGGCAGGGCGCGCGCGTTGCCCGACGCGCGCCGCTGGCCGTCCCGGCCGGAGAGGTTGCGATGTGTCATGGTTGGTCTCCTGCGCCAGAGATCCCGCGTGCCGGCTCGGTGGCCGGCTGAGCGATGTCCCGGTATGAACTTCTCGTTCATGTGATCAGTATCGTGTGGCGGCGACGCGCTGCCAAGCGGCGCGCGCTGAAGTCGCTGTCAGGAAAATGCGCGGTGCGTATCGGAATCCGCTGACACGCGCGGCGGCAGACCGGCCGGCCCGGTGCATTCGTTCCGACGAATGAGCGGCGCGCGACGGGCGTCGCTTGACGCATGATTTCGGCCGGTCTAAGTTCCCGACTGCATCGACGACGCCCGGCAGGCCATCTGCCGCCCGCCGCCGGTGCCGCGCCGCCGGGGTGGCGCGGCAGGGCCTCCAGTCACGTTCGCGGGCAGTTTGCGCCGCGAATCATGCGCGGCCGGTTCGGGGACGGATCGGCAAGGCGGCACGCAACGTGTCGTTGATCGCGCGCAAACACGCGCCGGCGCATCGCACGCCGCGCGGCCGACCAGTCTTTAAGCTTCCGGTACCGTCATCTTTTTCGTTCCTCGACCGTCAGGAGTCCGTCGATGTCCAAGGACAATTTGCTCGATTCACTCAAGGAAGCCGCCGAACAGCGCGCGATCGACGCGGATCAGTTGCGCGCGATGCTCGACGACGAAGTGCGTGTGCTGTCGTCCGGTGCGCGCGTGCACGACTACATCCACGTGTTCGCGATCCGGAACCTGCGCGAACGGATGCGCCGGCGGGACGATTTCGACCGCGACACCCGGCCCGATGCGGCGTCGGCGGATGCCGATCCGCGCCCGAGCCACCGTCTGTGAAGGGCGATGGCCGGGGTGCGCACGACGCCCGCCGGATCCGGCCATCCTGACGATCCGCTGACGGCCGTCAACGCCTTTCGTCATATGTTTCATTGAATTGTCACAACGACCTCAAGTAAGCGGCGCGATTGCCGTTTACCCGGTGAATTCGTCCACCGGGCGTTCGCGCTCCCTTACCGAGTCGTTGCCATGTTCTCGTCCATTCGCGCCCGCATCCTCGCCGCGTGCGTCGCCATCGTCGTATTCGCGCTGGTCGCCACCACGCTGATCAACTATTTCATCGCGCACTCGTACAACGACGACGCGATCGACCGCAACCTGACCTCCGTCGCGAGCGGCCACGTGGTCGGGATCGCAGACTGGGTCGCCACCCGCAGCCGGATGATCGAGTCGCTGCAGGATGCGGCGCTCGCGCCCGATCCGCTGCCGGTGTTCAAGCAGATGGCCGCGGCCGGCGGCTTCACGAACGTCTATGCGGGCTACGCGGACAAGGCGTTCCACTTCTCCGACCCGACCGGGATCCCGCCCGACTACGACCCGACCGGCCGCCCGTGGTACAAGCAGGCCGCGCAGGCCGGCAAGCCGGTCGTCACGCCGCCTTACGTCGATGCCGGCACGGGCAACCTCGTCGTCACGTTCGCGGTGCCGATCCTGAAGGACGGCGCGCTGAAGGGCGTCGTCGCCGCGGACGTCTCGATGGACACCGTGATCGCCAACGTGAAGTCGATCCGCCCGACGCCGGCGAGCTTCGGGATGCTGGTCGACAGCACCGGGCACGTCGTCGCGCACCCGGACGCGAAGCTCACGCTGAAGCCGGTCGCCGACGTGTCGCCCGAACTCGGCACGATGGGCGCCGCCTCGATCGCGGCCGCGAGCGCGCCGGTCGAGGTGAGCGTCGGCGGCGACGCGAAGCTGGTGCGCGCGAAACCCGTGCCGGGCACCGACTGGTACGCGCTGGTGCTGCTCGACAAGAACGAGGCGACGGCCGGGATGCGCTCGCTGCTGACCGCTTCGCTGATCACGCTGGTCGTGATCGTCGGCATCGCGTCGCTGATCATCGGCGCGATCACCGCGACCTCGTTCCGCCGCCTGTCGCAGGTGCGCCAGGCGATGGCCGAAATCGGCTCGGGCGCCGGCGACCTGACGCACCGCCTGCCGGCCGACGGCCGCGACGAAGTCGCCGACATCGCGCGCTCGTTCAACAGCTTCGTCGACAAGCTGAACGACGTGATGCGGCAGATCCGCGACGCGAGCGAATCGGTGCGCACGGCCGCGAACGAGATCGCCGCAGGCAACCAGGATTTGTCGTCGCGTACCGAGTCGGCCGCGGCGAGCCTCGAGGAAACGGCCGCGTCGATGGAAGAGATCACCGCGACCGTCGGCCAGTCGGCGGCAGCCGCCGGCCAGGCCGACGAACGTGCGGCCGCCGCGTCGCGGATCGCGTCGCACGGCGGCGTGGTCGTGTCGGACGTCGTCGCGACGATGGAGAAGATCGAGCAGGCATCGGGCCGGATCGGCGACATCATCGGCGTGATCGACGGGATCGCGTTCCAGACCAACATCCTTGCACTGAACGCGGCGGTCGAAGCGGCACGTGCGGGCGAACAGGGCCGCGGCTTCGCGGTCGTCGCCCAGGAAGTGCGCAGCCTCGCACAGCGCAGCGCGCAGGCCGCGCGCGAAGTGAAGGTACTCGTCGAATCGACGGTCGCGAGCGTGTCGGCCGGGTCCGGGCAGGTACGCCAGGCCGGCGACACGATGCGCGAGATCGTGTCCAACGTGTCGAACGTGACGACCATCATCTCCGAGATCACGCATGCGGCGAACGAGCAGACGCGCGGCATCCAGGAAGTGAATCGCGCAGTCACGCAGCTCGACGAAATGGTGCAGCAGAATGCGGCGCTCGTCGAACAGTCGACCGCTGCCGCCACGGCGCTGCAGTCGCAGGCGAATGCACTGGCGACGACGGTCGGGCAGTTCAAGGTCGCGTAACGCGGCCCGGCAGGGAGGCGGCCGCGCCGCTCAGGAGCGGCCGCCGTCGCGCATCAGCGCGAGCCGGTTGTAGAGGGTCTTCAGGCTGATGCCGAGCGCCTTCGCCGCGCGCGGCTTGTTGCCGTCGAAATGGCGCAGCGTCGCCGCGATGAAGCGCTGCTGCGCATGATGCAGTGTCGCGCCGAGCGGCAGCGCCATCGCGCTCTCCGACGTGCGATCGGGCAGGATCGCCTGTTTCGGCAGCACGATGTCGATGCCTTCGTCCGACAGGATGTAAGCACGCTCGATCGTGTTGTGCAGCTCGCGCACGTTGCCGGGCCACGAGTATGCGCGCAACGCGGTGATCGCCGCATCGGTCAGCCGCTTGTGCGAGCGGTGCCGCGCGTTGAGCGATTCGACGAATTCCCGCGCAATCGTCTCGACGTCGCCGTCGCGCCGGCGCAGCGGCGGCACGTACAGCGCGAACGCGGCGAGCCGGTAGAACAGGTCCTCGCGCAGCCGGCCGTCGCGCACGGCTTCCGCCGGGTTGTGGCGCGTGGCCGACACGAAGCGCACGTCGAGCGGAATCGGCTCGGTGCCGCCCACCCGCACAATCGAATTCGACTCGATCGCCCGCAGCAGCTTCACCTGCAGCGCCGCGGGCATTTCCGCGATCTCGTCGAGCAGCAGCGTGCCGCCGCGCGCGGCTTCGAAGAAACCTTCCCGCTGCGCGATCGCGCCGGTGAAACTGCCTTTCTCGTGCCCGAACAGCTGCGATTCGGCGATGTCGGGCGGAATCGCGCCGCAGTTCACGGGCACGAACGGGCCGTCGCGCCGTGCGCTGAGATCGTGCAGACGGCGCGCGACGATATCCTTGCCGACCCCGCTTTCGCCGGCAATCATCACGCTGGCGCGGGTCGGTGCGATCTTCTCGATGCGGCCGAGCAGCGTGCGCATCGCGGCGGACCGGCCGGACAGCCGGCGGCCGTCTGCACGCTGCTTCGACCGGTTTGCGGTTTCACCCATCGGTATCGGGGGAATGGCGGGCCGTTTTGAAAATCGGCATCGCCCGTTCCGTTGATTGCAATATTTATCATCGACAGCGAAACGGCAGTGAAGGTGCCGCTGAATAGAAATTTCCAATGTGTGCGGCGGGGACAGAAGGTTGAATCCATCGATCTGTTCGCCTGTCGGGAAGCGGCAGCGCGACCGACAGTTGCATCCGTGCTTTTTTACAGAAACCCGATGAAAAAGCCGGTTGTCGCCGCATGGCGCCGGGGCGGCCGATGCCGACGACCGGCGTCGGCCGGCCACGAGCCGCCGGACAGCCGTACGGCCGTCTTTCGCCCGCGCCGGGCATGCCGCTTGCTGCCGCCACCACGCCCGCCCGGCACGCTCGACGGCACGCCGGATAGCCGACAAGCGGCACGATGCCGCGCGACGGGAGCCGGCGCGAGGCAAGGATGCAATGAGGACCCTGACCCGTGAGCTGTTACGGCAGGGCGTATGGGTCGTGTTGGCCGTCGCGCTGGCGTCCGCGCTGCAGGCGTGGGCGATTCGCGCCGTCGGCGAGCACGCGCCGTTTGCGCCGCTGCCTTTCTATGCAGGCGTGGCGGCTGCCGCATGGCTGACGTCGTTCGGCGGCGGCCTGGCCGCGACCGCGGCGAGCGTGGCCGTGATCGGCACGCTGTGGTGGCGCGACATGCCGCCGGCCGCGCTGCTCGCGCAGGCCGGCACGTTCGTCGCGATCGGCTTCGCCGAGTGCGTGCTCGTGATGGCCGTGAGGCCGCTGCTGGCGAACGATCGCCTGCACGCCGTCGATGACGATGGCGACGACGCTGCCCGCGCGCCGCATCGCGAACCCGTGCCGGCCGCCCGCGCGCCGGACGACAGCCTGCTGCGCCGGGTGGTCGACGCGTCGCCCGATGCGATCGTCGGCGTCGATGCCGCGCGGCGGATCACGAGCTGGAATCCGGCCGCCCGGAGGATCTTCGGCATCGACGCGGCGCAGGCCGCCGGGCGCGACGTCACCGCGATGATCGTGCCGCGCTGGCTGCAGCGGTATCCGGTGCCGGTGTCGTTCGCGGGCATGCAGGCGCCGATCGGGCCGCTCGACGTGCTGTGCGTGCGCCGCGACGGAGGCCGTTTTCGCGCAACCTTCGCCGCGTCGCCGATCGTCGATGCGTACGGCAACTGCACGGGCCTGTCGATGACGCTGCGCGAAGCGCGCGAACGCCGTCGAGGCGAACGGCGCGACCTGCGCTCGCTGCGCGGCGCACGCGATGCGCGCGCCCAGGCCGACACGTCGAACCGGCTGAAGGACGAGTTGCTGGCCACGGTGTCGCACGAACTGCGCACGCCGCTGAACGTGATCTACGGCTGGGTCGCGGTGTTGCGCAACCTCGACGGTCACGGGCTCGCCGAACAGGCGGTCGACGCGATCGATCGCAGCGCGCGGTCGCTGTCGCACATGGTCGCCGACCTGCTCGATGCGTCGTCGCTCGCGACGGGCCGGCTGCGCCTCGAGCGCGTGCCGGTCGATCTCGTGCGGGTCGTGCGCGACGCCACGCGCGAACTCGATGCGACGGCACAGGCGAACGGGCTCGCGCTGTCGACGGAGTACGCGATGCCGACCTGCGTGATTCCGGCCGACGACGAGCGCGTGCGCCAGGTGCTGTCCAATCTGCTGTCGAACGCGATCAAGTTCACGCCGCCGGGCGGGCGCATCGTCGTGTCGCTGACGCGTGCGGGCGAGCGGGTGCGGCTGTCGGTCGCCGATTCCGGGCAGGGCATCGCGCCGGAATACCTGCCGCACCTGTTCGAGACGTTCAGCCGGCCGGAAGGCGCGTTCGCGTCACCGAAGCGCGGCCTCGGGCTCGGCCTGTCGATCGTGCGCAACATCGCGCAACTGCATGGCGGCGAGGTCGTCGCGACGAGCGACGGCGCCGGACGCGGCACCACGGTGACGGTCGTGTTGCCGGCCGGGTGGGACCTGGACGATCCGGCCGGGAATCCGGCGCGCCCCGCAGGCGCGTCTGACACGGTGGCGCTCGACGGCCAGCGCGTACTCGTCGTCGACGACGACGCCACCTCGCGCGCCAGCCTCGCCGCGGCACTGGAGACGATGGGCGCGCAGGTGTCGACCGCGCAATCGGGACACGACGCGCTCGATGCGGTGGAACGGCACCCGCCGAGCGTCGTGCTGTCGGATCTCGCGATGCCGGACGGCGACGGCTTCTGGCTGCTCGACCGCATCCGTCACTTGCCGGGAGGCGGCGCGCATCTGCCCGTCGTCGCCGTCACCGCGCATGCCGGCAAGGCCGATCGCCACCGCGTGATGGCTGCCGGCTTCGACGCGTATCTGTGCAAGCCGGTCGACATGCCGACGCTGGCGAGCGTGATCGTCGACGTCGCGCCGGACGACGCGCCCGGCGGGAAAGGGCGCCACCGGTAACAGCGGGCGGCGGCGTTCACGCGGTCGCTCACGAGGAAAGGAGGCACGATGGACACCACGGAACGCACATGGCGCACCGGCACGGGCGGCAGGCCGGCACGACGCAGGCGCATGCCGCCGCTCATGCGGATCGCGAGCATACTGTTGCTGTCGTGTGCCTGGATCGCGACACCCCGCTGCGTATCGGCCGAGGAGGGCGTCGGTGCGAAGCTGGCGAGCCAGGCGTCGGCCGTCGGCGGCCAGATCCGCGATGCGACGCTCGCCTCCCGCGTCAGGGCGGCGCTCGTCGCTGAACGCGGGCTGGCATCCGGCGACATCGACGTCCAGGTTCACCATCGCGTGGCCGACCTGACGGGCAGCGTGCCCGACGAACGGCAACGCGCTACCGCGATCCGCGTCGCGCACGACATCGACGGCGTGAGCGGCGTGCGCGACAGGCTGCAGATCCGCCGGAAGTAACGTGATGCACGGGCCAGCGCCGGGCCGATCGGGCGTCGCGCGCCCGCGGCCCTGCGTGTCACCGGGCAGGAGGGTTCGACATGGACACCATCATCGCGGGCCGTTTCTCGCGGCTCGAGCAGGCGGAACGCTGCGCGGAGCAACTGCGCGGCCACGCCATGCATCGCGACGACGTAAAGGTCTTCTTTCTCAATCCACCCGGACAGCACGCGCTGTTCTGGCTCGGCGGCGATACCTATGCGGATTCCGCCGCGCGGCCGGGCGCCATCGGTGCGCTGGAAGGCGTGGCCATCGGTGCGGTCGTCGGGCTCGCCGGGGCCGCGCTGCTCTACCTGGGCGGGCTGCATTCGCCGCTCGCGTGGATCGGCGTGCCGCTGGTCGGCGGTTATGTCGGCGCGTTGTGCGGCGCGCTCGGCAAGATGCGCGGCGATGCACCGGAGGGCCATGGAGCACTGAAGCAGTGCGAGAACGGCGTCGTGCTCGCGGCGCACGTGACGCGGCGCACGATCGCATTCGCGGAGCGGACGATGCTCGCGGCCGGTGCGCTGTCGGTGGAGCGTACCGAGGGCGCATGGAGCAACGGCGCGTGGACCGATTTCTTCTCGTCGTCCCGTCGCCCCGCGTGACGGCAACCCGGATGGCCGGCCCGCTCCGTCGCGACATCCGGCGGTCCGCATGATGCGGGGCCGGTACCCGATGGCGGCAATCGTATTTGCCGCCCTCGTCGGGGGGCTGGCGTTCGCCCGCGCGCAGACGCCGCCCGCTTCGTCGGCGCAGGTCGCGCCCGGCATCGTCCGCCCCGGCACGACCGCCGACGAGGCCGGCATGACGCAGCGGCCGACCGGCATCGACGCCGAATTCGTCGACAAGGCGGGCATGCTCGACAAGGTCGAACGGCAGGCCGGCCAGTTCGCGCTCGACCGCTCGTCGAACCCGGACGTGAAGGCGTTCGCGCGACGGATCGTCGACGATCACGCCCGCATCGCCGGCGAGTTGCGGCAGCTTGGCGCACAAAAGGGCGTGCCGGTCCAGGCGCGGATGCTGGTCGATCCGGCGGTGACGGCGTTGCGAACGAAGGAGGGCCATGCGTTCGACACGGCCTACGTCGCGCTGGCCGGGCCGCGCGCGCATGAATCGGCGATCCGGCTCTACGAAGACGAAGCGCGAAACGGCCGCGATCCGCAGCTGCGTGCGTTCGCGGCCGGCACGCTGCCGACGCTGAACGCGCATCTGGCCGCCGCGCGGCAACTCGCGCGGACGGTGGCGGCCGCGCACTGACCCGCGTCAACGTTGCCGCGTGCCGCCTTCGGGACCGTCCGGCGACGCTTCGTACGGCGGCGAGTCGAGCGCGGTTTCGCCTTCCTCGATCATCCAGTAGGGCGAACTGCCATAGTACGCATGCAGCGCCTCGGCCCAGTCCGGATCGGCCATCGCCGGCCAGCGATCGCGGTCGAAGCCGGGCGCGTCGCGCACGCGTGCGGTCCCGACCGGCAGCACGAAGCATTTGCGCTCGACGTCGAGCACGAGCACGTTCCAGGGCACCGCGAGCAGCTTGTCGCCGAGCCCGCGCACCCCGCCCGACGCCACCACTGCATACGCGATCCGGCCGGATCGCACGTCGAGCATGATGTCGGCGACCGTGCCGACGTCGTCGCCGTCCATCGTCAGCACACGATCGCCCGCGAGCGTGCGGGCGGCCATCACGTCGGGCCCGGGGCCCCCGCCGGTCGCGCGGCGATGGCCGCCGACGATGCGCGCGTCGTCGCGCGGCAGTCTGTCCGTTGTCATCGAAAACCTCCTGGTCGAAGCGGCACCGGCGCGGGCCGCGCGAAACGGGCGGGACGCCGGTCAGCGCCGCCGCGGCAGCGACACGTCCTCGAGCGTATTGGCCAGTTCGTCGCGCTCGGGGCCGCCTGCGCGCGTCGCGATGTCGCCGAGCGACACGATGCCGACGAGCCGCAGGTTGCGGTCGAGCACGGGCAGGCGATGCAGCTGCACGTCCGCCATCCGCTGCTGGACGTCGCCGACACCGTCATCCTCGACGCACCACTGCACGGGCGTGGACGCGACGGCCAGGACGGGGGTATCGGACGAATGGCCGTGCGACAGCCCGCGTATCGCGAGGTCGCGGTCGGTCACGATCGCGACGAGTTCGGCGCCGTCGCAAACGGGCAGCACGCCGATATCGAAGCGCTGCATCAATTCGGCCGCATGGCGAATCGTGTCGGTCGGCGCGACGCACACCACGTCGCGCGACATGATCTCGTTGACGCGATACATGAGCGCCTCCTTTGTGAGCGAGACGACTTGGGAGCAGATAGCGTGCCGCGCGCGCTCCGTGCACGCCGGGCCTCGACGGCCGGGCGATGGAGAAATTTGCCAGCCCGCTTGTACATCTTCCACGGCGATAGCCGTGGGCGGGCGGCGCGGGACGTCAGTGGCCGATGCCCGTCATCACGACGATGGCCAGCACCACGGTACTCTCGATGGCGGCCAGCGCAGCGACGCCGGCGGCGCCGCTGATTTCGTGCCATCTGTGTTCAAGGCGTTTCATCAGATCTCTCCGGATTGTCCCGGCGCGCTCGTGCGCCGCCGCGCATGGCAGGCCGGGTGCCGCCGTCAGCCGTGATCGCGGGGCGGTGAAGGGACGTGCGGCGCACGACGTTCGTGCTCGCCGGACGGTTTGGCAGGATCGATACGGGTCGCGCCGCCCACGGCGGGCGGGTCGCTGGCCGGAAACGTCTCCTCGAGCCCTTCGTCGATGCGCTCCTCCGTCCTGTCTTCGGGCGGCGGGCGCGACGTGGCGAACCGGAGCAGTCCGGCGGCCGGTGACACGGCGTCGTGGCGGCCGGTGGCGTAAGCGGTCATGGTCGAACCTCCTTGGTCGTGACTTCAGGCGCAAGCGCCGTGCCCGTGAGGCACCAGCGGCACGACGCTTGCGCGCCGGGGGCGCCGGACCGGTGCGCAGGCCATGGACCGCGTACCGTCGGCATGGACGAGAGGACATCGTGATGAATGCATCCAGGGAAAGGATACGTTACGACGCGAACGTATGCGGCGGCGATTTCGGCCATGTACGCGAACGCTTCGACACGTGGAAGCGCGAATCGCGGGTCTATCGGCCCGAGCGGCGCATGTTCGACGGCAGGGACGAGGTACGCGAACTGAACGACACCGTCTACGACGGCCAGGAGCGCGCACAGCGGGCGCTCGTTGCGCAATGCGCGCCGTCCGATCCGTTCGCGCTCGCGGTGCAGCTGGCCACCGAAGGGCGCACGGTGTGGCTCGTGATGGCGGCCTACGACGACTGAGCGGGACGGCGGATGTTCGGCGGGCGGCAGCGGGCACGGCGCTTGCGCACGCTCGCCTCGCCATCGAGAGGCGCGCGCCGTCGCGCAGGAGTGACATGAACACGCCATTCACGCTGCACCGCCCAGAACCGACGACACCCGACGTCGATCCGGATCCGCCGCCGCCCGGACACGACGATCCGGTCGATCCGCCCGTGCCCGACGGGCTGCCGCAGGGCGATCCGCCATCGAACCCGCCGCCGATGCGGATGCCGGGCGGGGGCGGTGCGCCACGACCGGCCGCACGAACACTGAAAAGGAGGACCGTCATGGACATTCACGTGCAATCGCCGGACAAGCGCGCGATCGCTCAGGTGCTGGGCCGCTATTTCGAATCGCGTTCGCTGCGCTATCACATCGAGGAGTTGCCGGGCGGCGTGCTGGAGATCGGCTTTCGCGCCAGCGGCCGCCCGGTCGCCGTCACCGTTTCGTTCGACGATGCCGCGTACGACACCTATACGCACTGGGACGCCAGCCAGAAGCAGCTCGCGCTCGGACGGCTCGCCGACGGCTTCTCGCGGATGATGTCGACGCGCAGTCCGGCCGCGCTGGCCGGCGACTATCACGTCGAGCGTTTCTGATTCCGCAATCAACGACCGGTTCGTACCGGAACCCGGCAAAGTGCCCGCATCCAACGGGCGCTTTGCGTCTGTGCGCGTGTCGCGTACGATGTCCCTTAATTCAGCGTACGCTACGTTCGCGCGGCCGGCTGCCGGCAATTGCAGCCCGCAAAGCGCGGCACGCTTTCCATCAGGTTCGATGTGCGCAACCGACGGAGACCATCTTGACCACAGTTGCTCGCCCGCTGCTGTCACCCGGCGCACGCCGGTTCGTATCCGGCCTGTCGGCATTCGCCGCGCTGGCCACGGCAGGCGCCCGCGATGCGTCGGCCCAGACCCCTTCGCCGCTCGGCGAGTGGCAATACTCGGCGGGCGTGCCGCTCGAGAAGCTGTTCGACCCGAACATTTCCACCTGGGAAGTCAGCGTCGGCGCCGCGATGACGCTGCAGCCGCGCTATCCCGGCGCCGACCGCTATCACGTGATGGGCGGCCCGAATTTCGACGTCCGCTACCGCGACCTGTTTTTCCTGTCGACGGGCGAGGGCCTCGGCGCGAACGTGCTGCGCGGGCCGAACTGGCGCGTGAGCATGTCGGTCGGCTATGACCTCGGGCGCCGGTCGGCCGACAATCTCGGCCACCTGAACGGCCTCGACAACATCAACGCGGCGCCCGTGATGAAGCTGGCGGCCGATTACGTGATCTCGAAGGAATTCCCGCTCGTGCTGCGGGCGGACGTCC
Organism: Burkholderia pulmonis; assembly: GCF_984667975.1. Classification (NCBI taxonomy): domain Bacteria; kingdom Pseudomonadati; phylum Pseudomonadota; class Betaproteobacteria; order Burkholderiales; family Burkholderiaceae; genus Burkholderia; species Burkholderia pulmonis. The sequence goes on along the minus strand of NZ_OZ480187.1, from coordinate 1,686,065 downwards.
GGCGCAGCATCGGCGGCTCGAACGGCTGGGTCGGCGATTTCTCCGCCTACATGCCGTTGCCGGGCAGCAACGACCACTTTTTCTGGTTCGCGGGGCCGACGGTATCGTTCGCCGATTCGCGCTACATGAACAGCTGGTTCGGCGTGAGCCAGGGCGCCGCCGCGCGCTCGGGGCTGCCCGCTTATTCGTCGGGTGCCGGGATAAAGTCGGCCGGCGTGGGCATGACGGTGGCATGGTTCGTGAACAAGCACTGGTTCGTCACGATCGACGGCGCGCTCGAGCAGCTCGTCGGCCGCGCGGCGCGCAGCCCGATCACGCAGCAGTCGACCAACGGCGTGTTGGACATGTCGGTGAATTACCAGTTCTGACCGGGGCCGGGCAGCAGCAGGGCGATGCCGCGTGCGGCATTTCCCGTCACATTTGATATGATTCCGACCTGTACAAACGTACAGTGATCGATCTCCGTGACGCCTGCTTCGCCGACGCCCCCGGCGTTTTACTACCTGACCAATTTCGAACGCGCGCTGACCTGGCTCAGCGAGCGTTACGACGACCTGTTCGACGCGCACGAGCATGCGTTCGTGCGGCAGTTCGCGTCGTTGCCGCAGGCGTCGCGCGCGCTGCTCGTGCGGATGCTGATGCGCAGCGGGTCCGACTTCCGCGCGAGCAAGCTCGTGTACGACGAGATCGGCTGCACGCTCGACGCGGCCGCGCCGCTCGTCGCACTCGGCTGGGTCGATCCGGCGCCTGCGCTCACGCTCGACGAGCTGTTCGCGCTGTCGACCAAGGCCGATCTGCTGCGCATCTTCCCGTCGCTTGCCGCGCATGCTGGCGAACGCAAGCCCGAATGGCTCGACCGGCTGCGGCCCGCGCACGACGTCGCGCAACCGCTCGATGCGTGGTGCGCGCAGGCAGGCGACCGTGTGCTGCGCGTGGCCGTCGGCGTACTGTGCGACCGGCTGCGGCTGATGTTCTTCGGCAATCTGCATCAGGACTGGAGCGAATTCGTGCTCGCCGATCTCGGCGTGTTCCATTACGAGAGCGTGGCGATCGCGCCGTCGTCGCGCGCGTTCCAGCAGCGCAGCGACGTCGACGCGTATCTCGCGCTGCAGACGTGCCGCGACGCGCTGGACGGGTGGCCCGACGATCAGCCGTTCGACGACCTGATGCATGCGATCGACGCGGTCGGCTGCGCACAGCCGTGGCTCGCGACGCGTCGCGCGAAGCTGCTGTTCGCGATCGGGCAGACCTGCGAGCGCCGCGCCGACTGGGAGGCGGCGCTCGACGCGTACGCGCGCAGCGCGTGGCCCGGCAGTCGCCATCGCCGCATCCGCGTGCTCGAACGCGGCGGACGCGACGGCGACGCGCTCGCGCTGGCGCTCGACGCGCGCAGCGGCTTCGAGAGCGACGAGGAGCGCCAGCGCGTCGAGCGCATGCTGCCGCGCCTGCAGCGTCGCGCCGGCCTGCGCGTCGAACGTGCGGCCGCCGCGGCCGACGTGCCGCGCGAGACCCTCGTGCTCGCACGCCCCGATGCATTCGTCAGCGTCGAATTCGCGGTGCGCGATCATCTTGCGCAGCCGGCTTCGCCGGTTCATTACGTCGAAAACACGCTGATCAATTCACTGTTCGGGCTGCTGTGCTGGGAGCCGGTGTTCGCGGCCGTGCCCGGCGCATTCTTCCACCCGTTCCAGCGCGGCCCGGCCGACCTGCACGCACCCGATTTCGCGGTGCGCCGCGCGGCGGCATTCGACGCGTGCTTCACGCAGCTCGATTCGGGCACGTACCGCGACACGATCCGCCGGCATTTCGCGACGAAGGCGGGGCTGCAGTCGCCATTCGTGTTCTGGGGCGTGCTGACCGACGAGCTGCTCGAGGAAGCGCTCGCCTGCCTGCCGCCCGAGCACTTGCGGCTGTGGTTCACGCGCCTGCTTGCGGACATCCGCAGCAACCGTTCGGGACTGCCCGATCTCGTCCGCTTCTGGCCCGACGAGCGCCGCTACGAGCTGATCGAGGTGAAGGGCCCCGGCGACCGGCTGCAGGACAACCAGACGCGCTGGCTCGCGTACTGCATCGCGCACGGCATGCCGGTGCGCGTCGTCGACGTCGAATGGGCCGGCGAGGGCGTCGCGCACGCCGAAGCGGCAGGGCTGTCCGCATGAGCTACGTCGTCGCGGTGCGGGCGATGTGCGAGTTCACCGCGCGGCGCGGCGATCTCGACCTGCGCTTCACACCCGCGCCGACCGCGCTCGAAGGCATCGCCGGCCACGGCGCGGTCACGTCGAAACGCGGTGCACGCTACGAAACCGAGATCGCGCTGACGGGCACCTGGGGCACGCTGACCGTGCGCGGCCGTGCGGACGGCTACGACCCGGTGGCGAACCGTCTCGAGGAAATCAAGACCTATCGCGGTAGCCTCGACGCGATGCCGGACAACCACCGCGCGCTGCACTGGGCGCAGGCGAAGGTCTATGCGCACCTGATGTGCGACGCGCGCGGCCTCGAGGAAATCGACGTCGCGCTCGTGTACTTCGACATCGTGTCCGAGCGCGAGACCCGGCTGACGGAAACGCTGGATGCGGGCACGCTCGCGACGTTCTTCGCCGAGCAGTGCGCGTGCTTTGTCGGCTGGGTCGAGCGCGAGACGGCCCATCGCGCGGCGCGCGATGCGGCGCTGCGCGCGCTCGCGTTTCCGCACGGGCAGTTCCGCAGCGGCCAGCGCGAGCTGGCGGTCTCGGTCTATCGCGCGGCGCGCGACGAACACTGCCTGATGGCGCAGGCGCCGACCGGCATCGGCAAGACGCTCGGCACTGTGTTCCCGATGCTGAAGGCCTGCGGCGAGGGCGAGCTCGATCACGTGTTCTTCCTCACCGCAAAAACGCCCGGCCGCGCACTCGCGCTCGAAGCGGCGACGATGCTGGGCGCCGGCACGCCCGCACTGCCGCTGCGCGTACTGGAACTCGTCGCGCGCGACAAGGCGTGCGAGCATCCGGACAGCGCGTGCCACGGCGAATCCTGCCCGCTCGCGAAAGGCTTCTACGACCGGCTGCCGGCCGCGCGCGACGCGGCGATCGAGACCGGGCTGCTCGATCGCGATACCGTGCGCAAGGCCGCGCTCGCGCACGACGTCTGTCCGTACTACCTGTCGCAAGAGCTCGCGCGCTGGTCGGACATGATGATCGGCGACTACAACTACTACTACGACGGCAGCGCGATGCTGCACACGCTCGCGCAGCAGAACCAGTGGCGCGTCGGCGTGCTCGTCGACGAAGCGCACAACCTGCTCGACCGCGCGCGCAAGATGTACAGCGCATCGCTCGATCCGTTCGCGTTCGCGGCGGCCCGCGAAGCCGCGCCGGCGGCGCTGCGCAAGGCGTTCGACCGGCTCGCCCGCGCATGGGGTACGGTCAATCGCGCGCAGACCGAGCGCTATGCCGCCTATCCCGACGTGCCGGGCCCGATCGTATCGGCCGTGCAGAACCTCGTCGCGGCGATCGGCGAACACCTGACCGATGCGCCGCGCGCGAACGGCGACGCGCTGCTGCGATTTCATTTCGAGGCGATCCAGTTCGGCGTGCTGGCCGAGGCGTTCGACAGCGCGTCGATCTTCGACGCGACGCTGGTCGGCGAGCCGATGCCGCGCCAGCCTGCGCTCGACGGCGTCGGGTCGGCCGGCCGCCGGCGCCGGGTCCAGGCGACGCTGTGCGTGCGCAACGTGATCCCGGCCGGTTTCCTGGCGCCACGCTATGAAGCCGCTCGTGCAACCGTGCTGTTTTCGGGCACGCTGAGCCCGTTCCATTTCTACCGCGACACGCTCGGGCTGCCCGGCGATACCGGCTGGCTCGACGTCGACGGGCCGTTCCGCGCCGAGCAACTGACGGTGCGCGTCGCGAGCCACGTGTCGACGCGCTGGCGCGACCGGGACCGGTCGCTCGAACCGATTGCGGACCTGATCGCCGCACAGTACGCGACGCGGCCCGGCAACTACCTCGGGTTCCTCAGCAGCTTCGACTACCTCGGGCGCGTGGTCGCGCTGATGCAGGCGCGCCACCCGGACGTGCCGGTATGGGCGCAGGCCCCCGGCATGGCCGAAAGCGAGCGCGACGCGTTTCTCGCGCGCTTCGACGCGGGCGGGCGGGGCGTCGGCTTTGCGGTGCTGGGCGGGGCTTTCTCGGAGGGCGTGGACCTGGTCGGCGAGCGGCTGATCGGCGCGTTCATCGCGACGCTCGGGCTGCCGCAGGTCAACGACGTCAACGAGCAGATGCGGCGCGCGATGGAGGCGCGCTTCGGCAACGGCTACGACTACATGTACCTGTATCCGGGGTTGCAGAAGGTCGTACAGGCGGCCGGGCGCGTGATCCGCACCGAGCACGACGAAGGCGTCGTGCACCTGATCGACGACCGATACCGGCGGCGCGAAGTGCGCGACCTGCTGCCGCGTTGGTGGCGGATCGGGTGACGTCGAAGCCGCGAGCCGCTACAGCACGTTGAGCATCGCGAGTGCGGCTTCCTGCAGATGCGGCAGCACGCGCCGCACGGCCGCGTCGGCCGTCTCCGCGCCGATCGGCATGTTCGTGCTCAGCGCGGCGACCACTTCGCCGTGACGGTTCTTCAGCGGGACCGCGATCCCGCGCACACCAACCTGCAATTGCTGCTCGATCGCCGCGAAACCGGCGTCGCGCGCCTGGTCGACCTGCTCGAGCAGGCGTGCCTTGTTGGTGATCGTGTGCGGCGTGAACGGCGGCAGCTCGGTGTCGTCGAGCCACGTGCGCACGGCTTCGCGGTCGGGATGGTGGGCGAGCAGCACGACCCCCGGCGACGTGAGCGGCGCGGGCACGCGTGCGCCGAGCACGAAGCCCGTCGTCATCACCCGCGACACGCCGTTGCGCGCGATGAACACGAGTTCCCAGCCGTCCAGCACGCTCACATACGCCGATTCGTTCAGCGACGCGCTCAGTTGCTGCAGATACGGCTGGACCGTGCGCGGCAGGCGCGCCGAATCGAAGTACGACCAGCCGACCCGCAGCACGCGCGGTGTGAGGCCGTACAGCTTGCCGTCGGTGTACACGTAGCCGAGCGATTCGAGCGTCAGCAGGTAGCGCCGCGCGGCCGTGCGCGTGAGGCCGGTGCGCGCGGCGGCCTGCGTGGGCGTCATGCGCGCGTGCTGGCTGTCGAACGCTTCCAGGATCATCAGGCCTTTTTCGAGGCCGGCAATCCAGTCGCGTCGGTCGAGTTCGGGCTTTTTCATCGTCGGATGCGGAAGGCTGATGTGCGGTAAACGCGCGGAATTGGGCGATTATCGCGCAGATCAACCGCGCTGGCGAAGCCACGCTAGAATCGCGGGTCCGACTGGAACCGACAAGAATGAGAATCCGAGAATCCATCCTGGCCGCGCTCGTCGCGGCCGTGCCGCTGCTTGCCGCGGCGAATCCTGCGACCACCGGCGCAACACTTCCCAAACCGACCGTCGATATCCGTGCGTGGCCGCGCATGGCGTCGCCCAAATTCGGCTGCTACGTCGAAACGACGTTCGGCTACCGCGACAAGCGATTCAATTGCGCGCTGAAGAAGTACCGGAACACCGGCGACGCGTGCAAGAACACGAAGGCGTATTACGAAGGCCCGGCGTTCCCCGACCGGCTCGCGGCCAGCGTGCATCCGCTCGCGACGAAGGTCGATCTCGACTGGGAGCACGGCGAACTGCAGTCGGTCACCGTCACGCTGAAGGGAACGTGGAACGCGGCCGACGTGCGCAAGGCGTTCGGGTTGCCGCGTGCGGAGGGGAGCAAGCTGACCGAAGCGGAACTGCGGTCGCAGCCGGCCAACCTGATGGACACCAGCGTGCAGTATCCGACGGCCCCGCTCGACGAAGGCCTCGCGAAGCGCCCGAGTGACCCGTCACGCGGTACGACTGCCGTGATGCTCGACGGGTTCGACCATATGGGGGCCGGCGACGTCGATTGCGGGGAAGGCGGGTAACGCAGGAGGCGGGAGGGAGCGGCCGGCGGAATGGCCGGCCGATTGCGAGGCGCGCGACGCTTGCGTCACGTGCACGCCCCGTCAGGGATTTACTCGCTGCTCGTCCACTCGACGTTCGCGCCGACCGAACGCAGGTTCTCGACGAAATGCGGATGCGCGCGGCGGATCGGCAGCGCGTTCATGATTTCCGAGCGGCCTTCGATGCTCGCGGCCACCATCAGCAGCGCGATCGCGACGCGGATGATGTACGGGCTCTCGACGCGTGCCGGCGTCAGCTGCAGCCCGCCGAACGTGATCAGCCGGTGCGGATCGGACAACAGCACGTGGGCGCCGAACTTCGACAGTTCGCCGGACCAGCCGAGCGCGCCGTCATAGACCTTGTTCCAGAACATCGCGCTGCCTTCCGCGCGCACGCCGAGCGCGATGAAGATCGGCAGCAGGTCGACGGGCAGGTACGGCCACGGCGCGGCCTCGACCTTGGTCAGGATGTTCTGCGTGAACGGTCGGCGCACGCGCAGCGGGCCGTCGCGTTCCGCGCGCGACCAGCCGTCGCGGTGCGTGACGTTGACGCCGAACTTCGCGAACGTGCGGTCGATCAGCGGGAAATGCTCGGGCGACGAGTTGCGCACCGAGATGTCGCCACCCGTGATCGCGCCGAGTGCGAGGAACGTCGCGATCTCGTGGAAATCCTCGGCGAAGCGGAACTCGCCGCCGCCGAGCTTGCCGCCGCCCGTCACGCACAGCCGCGACGTGCCGATGCCGTCGATCGCGACGCCGATCATCGCGAGGAACTGGCAGAACTCCTGCACGTGCGGCTCGGACGCCGCGTTCATCAGCGTCGACGTACCGTTCGCGGTCGTCGCGCACAGCGCGAAGTTCTCGGTGGTCGTCACCGACGCATAGTCGAGCCAGTGATCGTTGGCCGTCAGCGGGCCGTCCGTGCGAACAATCAGCGAATCGGGCGTGCGCGCGATGTGCGCGCCGAAACGCTCGAACACCTCGACGTGCGGATCGATCTCGCGCACGCCGAGCGTGCAGCCTTTCACGTCGTTCTCGAGGCGAGCGACGCCGAAACGCGCGAGCAGCGGCGGAATCAGCATGATCGACGAGCGCATCGCCTCGGGCAGCCGGTGGACGGCCGGATCGAACGTCGTGTTGCGGTGGTGCAGTTCGAGCAGACCCGTCGTGAAGTCGACCGATACGTCGCTGCCGAGCGTGCGGAAGATGTCGAGGATCTTGCGCACGTCGGTGATGTCCGGCACGCCGACGAGGCGCAGCGGCTGATCGGTCAACAGGGTGGCGCACAGAATCGGCAGGACGGCGTTCTTGTTCGCGGACGGCTTGATGTCCCCGCGCAGCGGAGTGCCGCCGTGGACGATGAGATTCGACATGATATGGGGGCGTATCGGTGACTGACGTAGGCCCATATGATGCCATTGGTCGGCGGGCGGCGTGGAATGTTCAGAGGGGAAAAGGGGGATTCGGCGAGGGCAATTGACGGTGTTTGACGCTGGACGCGGGTATATCGGTAGCCCAACGGGGAAATCGACACGCCAAAAATGAAAATGGCCAACCAGTCGTTACTGGGATCGGGTCGGTTTCTTATCTCGTAAAATCGAGACTGGACTTCCGAATGCGGCTCTTCATGTCAACACCGACACCTAAATCCCTCTTAACCGACGGCGTTTCGCCCAATACCGACGGCCGTCCGTGGACGCACGACGAACTCCGTTCATCGGTCGGCGAGTATCTCAAAATGCTCGAAAGCGAGCGTTCGGGGCAGAGCTACGTCAAGAAAGCGGTGTACGACAGGCTGGCCGGGCAGTTCAATCGCACGGCGAAAGCATTTGAGTACCGGATGCAAAACATCTCCTACGTGCTCGCGCTGATGGGCCGTCAATGGCTTCCCGGGCTCAAGCCCGCAAAAAACGTCGGCTCGAATGGCGTGCTGATCGAGCAATTCATCAATGAACTCGATCAGCAGTCGACCGCGCCGATCGTGAAATTTGAGCTCGACGTGCGCGACGCGTTGAAAAAGCCCCAGACTGTGCCGCCGCCTGGCAACGCGAGTCCGACGGTGACCAGTGCAACCGTGACTCAAATTCGCCGCGATCCGTCGGTCAAGGCTTGGGTGTTGGCGCAAGCGAACGGGACATGCGAATGCTGTAGCGAGCCCGCGCCGTTCAAGGGCGCCGACGGGCTGCCGTATCTGGAGGTGCACCACGTCCGCAAGCTGGCGGAGCGGGGCCCCGATCTCGTGTCGAACACGGTGGCCGTTTGCCCGAACTGCCACCGCGAACTGCATTACGGCGAGAGCGCCCGGCAACTCGTCGAACGCCTCTACGCACGGCTGCCGCGCCTCGTTCGCGCGTAACCGGCGACACTCGCCGGCCACGCACTCGTTCCGTCACTGCGCTGCCCGCATCCGAGCGGCGACCACCAGCGAAATCAGGCAGCCGACCGCCAGGTAGCCGGCGACGAGGTGCCACGAACCGCCGGCCACGCTGACGAGGCCCACCGCGATGAACGGCGTGAACCCGCCGCCGACGACACTCGCGAACTGGTAGCCGACACCCGCGCCGCTGTAGCGGTATTCGGCGCCGAACAGCTCGGTGAACAGCGGCTGCTGGACGCTCACGACCATGTCGTGCGCGGCGTTCGCCAGCAGGATCGAGAAGATCACGATCCACGCGATCGATCGTGCTTCCAGCGCGACGAAGAACGGCACCGCGGACGCGACGCCGATCAGCGCACCGACCAGGTAGATGCGGCGCAGGCCGTAGCGGTCGGCCAGCCACGCGAAGCACGGGATCGTCACGCAGCTCACCGCGCCGACCAGCAGGCCGATGTTCAGGAACAGGTCGCGCGACATGCCGAGGTTCGTCGTCGAATAGCTGAGCGCGAACGCGGTGACGATGTACATCGTGAACAGTTCGGCGAGCCGCAGCGCGATGATCAGCAGGAACGCCTTCGGATGACGCGTGAGCGCTTCGAGCACCGGCAGGCGCAGCTTGCGGTTGCCGTGCTCGACCTTCTCGACGAATTCCTGCGATTCGTCCATGTTCTTGCGCACCCACAGGCCGATCAGCACCAGCACGATGCTGAACAGGAACGGCAGGCGCCAGCCCCACGACTTGAACGCGGCCTCGCCGAGCGTGTGGCTCAGGATCGAGACGATGCCGGTGGCCAGCACGAGGCCGACGCCGTAGCCGACCTGCACGCCGCTGCTGTAGAACGCCTTCTTCTGCTTCGGCGCGCTCTCCACGGCCATCAGCGCCGCGCCGCCCCATTCGCCGCCGACCGCGAAACCCTGGATCGCGCGCATCAGCACCAGCAGCACCGGTGCCCACCAGCCGATCGTCGAGAACGCCGGCAGCAGGCCGATCGCGACCGTCGACAGCCCCATCAGCATCACGGTCAGCACGAGCATCCGCTTGCGGCCGAGCCGGTCGCCGTAGTGGCCGAACACGACGCCGCCGAGCGGCCGGAACAGGAAGCCGACGCCGAACGTGGCGAACGCCGCGAGCGTGCCCATCGTCGGGCTGACTTTCGGGAAGAACTCGGAATTGAAGACCAGCGCGGCGACGATCCCGTACAACAGGAAGTCGTACCAGTCGACGACGGCGCCGACGAAGCTGCCGATCGCGGCCTTGCGGGCCTGGCTGCGCGCGCGGGCGCCGGCGGCGGCGTCGAGGGTGTCGAAGGTTGGGGTCATCGCGGTGTCTCCTGGCACGGCGCATCGTGGAATCGTGGCGGCGCCGCGTCCGATGCTGCATTGAAGTCGAAGGGTGAACGGAGAATAGGGCGCGCGCCGCACGGCGGCAATTGGCCAATCGGACAAAGTGCGCGATTATCGTTCAAGTTCGTGCGATTATCGAACGCTTTCCGGGTTTGCACTAGGCGGCGTCGCGATATCCCGTTCGGCCAGGGTGTGCCGCCATGAACGATCTGGTTAAAATCTGCAGCATCGACAACTCGCCCGTTCGGGGCGGGTGTGCGGTCGCCACGCCGGCCGCGCACGCCGCACGCGACGGGCCTCATCCCCATCGACCGCATGCCCCCGGAGACTGGAATGCCCGGCAATACCCACCCCCTGTCCAGCGATACGCCGCCCGTCGCCGATCCGGCCGCCAATCCGCTCGGCATGGCCGGCCTCGAATTCGTCGAATTCGCGGCGCCCGTGCCGGAGGCGCTCGCACAGCGCTTCGAGCAGTTCGGGTTCAAGGCGATCGCACGGCACGTCAGCAAGAATGTCACGCTGTACCGGCAGGGGCAGATGCACTTCCTGATCAATGCCGAGCCCGATTCGTTCGCCGCGCGCTACGCGGAGGAATACGGGATGGGGGTCTGCGCGATCGGGTTGCGCGTGGCGAGCGCCCGGCGCGCGTTCGAGCGGGCGATCGAGCTCGGCGCGTGGGCGTTCGAGGGCGAAAAGCTCGGCGTGGGCGAGCTGAAGATCCCGGCGATCCAGGGCATCGGCGATTCCCACCTGTACTTCATCGACCGCTGGCGCGGGCGGAACGGGCAGCGCGGCGGCGTCGGCGACATCTCGATCTTCGACGTCGATTTCCGGCCGATCGACATCGCGACCGCGCATACCGATCTCGACTGCCCGGGCGTCGGGCTGCAGCAGGTCGACCATTTCACGCAGACCGTCGGTGCAGGGCGCATGCAGGAGTGGCTGGATTTCTACCACGACCTGCTGCATTTTCGCGAGATCCACGAAATCGACGCGCACTGGCACGTGTCGGAGGAATCGCGCGTGATGGTGTCGCCGTGCGGTGCGGTGCGGATTCCGGTCTACGAGGAAGGTACGCGGCGCACCGAGCTGATGCACGCTTACCTGCCCGATCACCCGGGCGAGGGCGTGCAGCACGTCGCACTCGCCACCGACGACATCCTGTCGTGCGTCGATGCGCTGCGCGCGAACGGCGTCGAATTCATCGAGCCGCCGGCACGCTATTACGACGACGTCGATGCGCGGCTGCCGGGGCACGGCGTCGATCTCGACGCGCTGCGCCGTTGCGCGGTATTGGTCGACGGCGAGATCGGCAGCGACGGCGTGCCGAAGCTGTTCTTCCAGACCTTCGTCAAGCGCCGGCCCGGCGAGATCTTCTTCGAAATCGTGCAACGCAAAGGGCACCACGGGTTCGGGGAAGGCAACCTCGCGGCACTCGCCCGCGCGCGCGACGCCGGCTGAACGGTCAGGGCCGCCGCGTCACGCGCCGCATCGGGTCGTCAGGCGCCCGCGGCCGGCACGCGGTTCGGTGAGGGGTCGTTCGGCTCGCGCAGCACGCATGCGGTGCCACCGGGCGTGTACATCGACACGACGCAGCGGTTGCACGACGTGCAGCCCGACTGCGTGTGCCGGCCGTCACGCAGCCCGTTGACGAAACCCGGCTCGAACACGAGCGCCCGTGCCAGCGCAACCGCGTCGAATCCTTCGCGCATCGCCTGCTCGACGTTCCCGCGCGAACGCACGCCGCCCAGGTACGCGAGCGGCATCCTGACCGCCGCGCGCACCTGTTTCGAATGTTCGAGGAAATACATCTCGCGAAACGCGCCCATCTTCGGCTCGGTGAGCTTCTGCAGCATCATCGCGGCGCGCACGATCGCATTGTCGGCGTTCGCACGCGCGTCGCCGGGCAGCGGGCTGCCGAACAACTGCCACACCGATTCGACGTTCATCCCGCCGCTCAGCACCAGCAGGTGCGCGCCTTCGGCTTCGAGCCGCCGCGCGATCTCGCATGCGTCGTCGGCCGTGCCGCCGCCGCGCACGCCCTCGGTCACGCCGATCTTGCAGACGACGGCGAGATCCCGTCCCACCGCATCGAGCACGCGGCGCAGCACCTCGACCGGGAATGCAGCCCGGCGCGCCGCGTCGCCGCCGTACGCATCGCGGCGGCGGTTGTACAGCGGCGACAGGAACTGGCTCAGCAGATAGCCGTGCCCCATGTGGATCTCGACCGCGTCGAAGCCGGCATCGCGCGCATGCCGGGCCGCCTGCGCGAATTCGTCGGCGACCGTCGTCATCTGGTCGCGCGTCATCGCCTGCTTCAGGAAGCGGCCGCTCATCACGCCGACCTTGTTGAAGCCGCCGGACGCACTCAACGGCCGTTTCGTCGACAGCGACGGCAGGAACGTGAAGCAGCCGCCGTGCGTGATCTGCGCGGACGCCGCCGCGCCGTGACGGTGGACGGCGTCGGTCAGTGCGCGGAACTGGCGGACCGTCGGCGCGTCGAGCCGCGCCTGGTCGACGAACGTGCGGCCGTCGTCGCTGACCGCGCAGTACGCGACGGTGGTCAGCGCGGCACCGCCTTCGGCAATGCGTTCGTGAAAGCGGACCAGCGCGCGCGACGGCACGCCGTTCGGCGTCATGCCCTCGTTGGTGGCGGACTTGATCAGGCGGTTGCGCAGCGTCAGCGGGCCGATCTGCAGCGGGCTGAATGCGGTCGTGAGGTCGGCGGATTCCATGAGGCGTGGGCGTCGGGAAGGGGCACGGCGACCATTGTGCGGCGGTGGTGCGGGCGCGCATCGTCCGGCTGGATGAGCCGTGCCGTTGGGCGGCGGCAAATCGCATCCCGTTGGACGTGAGCGGTGACATGCCCCGGTGAAATACAAACAGGGAGCCATATTTCGCGTGCGCAACTTTGCCGTGCCGAAGCCCGGGGCGCCCGCACCTCACGCCGCCCGAAGCGGATTCGCATGCGCACCTCGTGCGCTTTCCGGATCGTCGTCCCCGAGCGGGATGAACGCCATGATCTCCAGGTCGTGTCCCGACAGCGCCGGCAACCGGAACGGGCTCGACAGCACGTTCAGCCGCCGCACGCCGACGTCGCGCAGGATCTGCGACCCGATTCCCGCCACGCGCCCGTCGCGGCGCGCCGTGCCGGCCGGCACCCGCATCGCGTCGCCGCGCATGTCGCAGTCGAGCAGCACCGCCACCCCGCAACCGGCCGCGTCGATGCGTTGCAGCGCGGCGTGCAGCGGCCACGAATGCGCGGACGGCTCGGCGTCGAGCAGGTCGAGCAGCGAATGGCATTCGTGCACGCGCGTCAGCACGGGCGTCGCCGCATCGGGTTCGCCGCGCACGAGCGCCAGATGCGGCGCGCCGTGCACGGTGTCGCGATACTCGATCGCGCGAAACGGCCCCCACGGCGTATGCAGCGGCCGTTCGCCGACGCGCTCGACGAGCGACTCGTGCTCGCGGCGATAGTGGATCAGGTCGGCGATCGTGCCGATCTTCAGCCCGTGATGCGCGGCGAACGCCTTCAGCTCCGGCAGCCGCGCCATCGTGCCGTCGTCGTTCATTACTTCGCAGATCACCGACGCCGGCGTGAGCCCGGCGAGCGCCGCGAGATCGCAGCCGGCCTCGGTGTGCCCGGCGCGGACGAGCACGCCGCCCGGGCGCGCGGCGATCGGGAACACGTGGCCGGGTTGAACGAGATCGTCGTGGCGCGCTTCCGCACGCACCGCCGTGCGGATCGTATGCGCACGATCGGCTGCCGAAATGCCGGTCGTCACGCCTTCGGCCGCCTCGATGCTGACGGTGAATGCCGTGCCGAACGGCGTGCCGTTGTGGTCGGCCATCGGCGGCAGGCGCAGTTGCTCGCAGCGCTCGGCGGTCAGCGTCAGGCAGATCAGCCCGCGCCCGAAGCGCGCCATGAAATTGATCGCGTCGGGCGTCACGTGATCGGCGGCGATCACGAGATCGCCTTCGTTTTCGCGATCCTCTTCATCGACGAGCAGGACCATGCGGCCCGCGCGAAGCTCGTCGACGATCTCGAGCGTGCCGGCGAGCGTCATTGCGCCTCCTTCGCGTCGAACGCGCGGCGCAACGCAGCGGCGCCGAACGTCAGCACGCGATCGGCCGCGTCGACGGCGCCGAGCATGCTCGCGAAACCGTGCAATTGGCCCGGCCAGCGCACGAGCGTCACCGGCGTGCCGGCCTGCGCGAGCCGCAGCGCGTACGCTTCGGCTTCGTCGCGCAGCGGGTCGAATTCGGCGCTGACGATCGTCGCCGGCGCGACGCCCGCGAGGTCCGGCGCGGCGAGCGGGCTCGCGAGCGGCGACGCACGATCGGCACCGTCGTCGAAGTAGTGGTGCTTGAACCAGCGCATCATGTCGGCCGTCAGGAAATAGCCTTCGCCAAGCGATTCGTACGACGGATGCTCGGTCGCGCAATCGACGACCGGATACAGCAGCAACTGGTGTGCGATCGCGATGCCCGAGCCACGCAGTTGCAGCGCGGCGACCGCCGCGAGATTGCCGCCCGCGCTGTCGCCGGCCACGGCCACCGCGCCGGTACGCGCACCGAGATCGCGCGCACTGGCGGCGGCCCAGCGCACGGCGTCGCATGCGTCGTGTGCGGCGGCCGGGAAGCGCGCTTCGGGTGCGAGCCGGTAGTCGACCGACAGCACGAGCGTGCGCGCCCGCCGGGCAAGGCTGCGGCACAGGTTCGCGTGCGAGTCGATGCCGCACGACACGAAGCCGCCGCCGTGGAAAAACACGGTCAGCGGCAACGGCCCGTCGGCGTCGGGCCGATACAGCCGTGCGGACAACGGGCGGCCCGATGCGGGGATCTGCCAGTCCTCCTCGGCGGCGACGGCATCGCCGGATGCGAAGGCGCCACCCGCGGCGAGACTCGCGCGGTAGGCGGGAACGGTGAGCTGTGCGAAGTCGATCGCGGGGGCCTGGGCGAATGCGGCAAGCAGCGCCTGCGCCTGAGGGTCGAGCGGCATGGGAACTCCTGTCTGAATCGGATGCGGTCTGAATCAGGTAAACCCGTGTCGCGGTTTTCCCTGAGTCCGCGCCGGACGCTTGCCGGCACGGCCTGACGGGCATTCCAGCGCAGCGGGCAGGGCGCCACATCATCCGATTGGACGATGGTTCGCACGCGCGGATGGCCAATTCTCACCATTCAGTGAATCTCCCGATGACGCCGGAATTTAGACGCGTCTTAATCATGGCGGCGCGACCGGGTCGCGCCGAAAACATGTCGTATGGAGGATGGAGCGTGCTGATGGAGACGAGATGGGCTCCGCAAGAGAGCCAGGCAACCAGTGACGAGGCCGAGATCGGCGTCGCGGATTTCAGCGAGCTGATGGCACGCATTTACCAGGGGCCGCTGGAGACGCCGCCGTGGGCCGGTGCGCTCGAGCTCGTCCGTCGCTGGCTGCAGGCGAGCTACGTGACGCTGATCCTGCGCGCGGCCGCGAGCGATCGCCGCGCGCCGCTGTCCGTGCACGCATCGGAATTCGGCCCGGTCGTCCCGGGCGACGGCGAGGCGTCGTACAACAACTACTACTATTCGCTCGACCCGTTCGTCGGCCTGCCGGCCGATCGCGTGGTCACGGTCGACGACGTGTTCGGCGATACGGGCTGGCTGTCGAGCGAACTGTACAAGCAGTTCCTGAAGCCGCAGGACGTGCGCTATATCCTCGGCGCGGACCTGCGCACGCCGTCGGGCGTCGAATGCCGGTTCCGCGTGTGCCGCAACCATGCGTCGAAGCAGTTCTCGGCACGCGACAAGGCGATCTGCGCGCTGCTGCTGCCGCACCTGAAGCGCGCGGTCGAACTGCATTCGCGGCTCGACTCGGCCGAGGTCGAGCGCTCGATCTACGCGAATGCGATCGATCGCATGCAGGTCGGCACGATCGCGCTCGACGAGAACGGCACGATCATCGACATGAACAGCGTGGCCGACGAGATCCTCAAGCAGAACAACGGTCTGACGATTGCGCGCGGCACGATCGAGGCGACCGACGCGCAGGAGAACCGCACGCTGAAGCGGCTGATCCGCCACGCGGTGATGGGCCACCACGGCACGGCCGCGGCAACCGTCGAGGCGATGCCGATCACGCGCAGCTTCGACAAGCCGCGCCTCGGGCTGCTGGTGCGCACGGTGCTGCTGTCCGACTGGTCGGAAGACAACAAGCGGCGGCCGGCCGTCACGCTGTTCCTGCGCGACCCCGACCGCAAGCCGCAGGGTGCGCAGGAAATCATCCGCAAGCTGTTCGACCTGACGCCGGCCGAGACGTCGCTCGCGCTGTTGCTGACCAACGGGCTGACGCTCGAGGAAGCGGCGGAGGAGTCGGGGATCAGCAAGAACACGGCGCGCACGCATCTGCGTGCGATCTTCTCGAAGACGGGCGTCACGCGCCAGGCGACGCTCGTGCGGATCCTGCTCGGGAGTGTCGTGCCGCTGGGGTAAGCGGCAGGCCCGATGCCGGCTCGTCGGCCACGGATGCATTCGTCAGGCAATACATCGGCATCGGCCGATACGTCACGCGCCGCACGGCGATGACGACATCATGCAAAAGAGGCTCGCGCCGTGCGAGCCTCTTTTTCGTTCAGCGCGACCGACGACGCGTATCGGGTCGCCGATGGGCGAGGCGACCGCCCGCGTTCACGACCCGCGCGTCGAGCGACCGGCCCATGCGGCCAGCGCCGGCCATTGCGCGCAGCCGCGCCGGACGAAACCGACACCCGTGCGGATCACGAGCGCGCCGATCGCGAGCGCGGCCAGATCGTCGAGACGGCCGAAGCCGACCAGTGCCGCACTCATCGCGAGCGCCGCGAGCAACGACGACAGCGCATCGGTACGCACGTGCCAGCCGCTCGCCTCGAGCAGCGCGGAACCGGTCTCGCGCGCCTTGCGCAGCATCCAGTGCGACAGCACGGCCTTGCCGGCGAGCGTGACGGCGACGAGCGCGAGCGCCGTCGCGCCCGGCTGCACGACGGGCGGCGTATCGAACCGGTTCGCCGCATGCCAGATCATCTGCGCGCCGGTCGCGACCAGCAATGCGCCGAGCCCCGCGAGCGCGAGCGGTTCGTAGGTCGGGCGCCGCTCCGGCGGCAGGCGGGCATCGAGCCGGCAGGCGACGAGGATCAGCGCATCGGCCGCGAGATCGATCGCCGCGTGTGCGACGTCCGCGAGCAGCCCCGACGAATGCGCGGACCAGGCCGCGGCCGTTTCGACGGCAAGCAGCAGCAGGTTGATCGCGAGGCTGACGGCGAGGGCGCGGGTGGTGGCCGCGTATACGTGGGGAGTGGCGCGCGACGTGCGCTGCATGGCGGATTCGTCTGTCGATAGCGTGGGTCAACCCCGAACGCTACCGGTCGACGGTGGCAGATCCATGACAGTCAATGGATGCGGCATGACCTGTCGGCGCGGCCCCTGGACCTGCGCGTTACTTCACCCGCTGCGCCGCAAGCGTCGCGGCGCGCGTCACCGCGCGGACATAACCCGACTCCGGCGCATCGCCCGGGATCACGTCGAATCCCACGTCGGGCGGGATTCCCCGTGCCTCGTACGACACGCCGGCCGCATCGCGCGTCACATGATTGGCGATGCCCATCATCCAGCCGTTCGGCAACCCTTTGCCGAAGCCGCCGGACAGCGCCCCCTGCGTGGTCTGTCCGGCCTGGATCGCGTGCGGCAGCGTGCGCATCATCAGCACCAGGTATTCGCCGGCGCTGACGGTGACGTCGCTCGTCAGCACGACGACGGGCTTCGCATAGCGCACGGCGCCGCCTGGTTCGACGTGAAACGGTTGCGGCGCGATGCCGGCCGCCTGCGGCAGCGCGCGCGTATAGGCGAGCCGCCTGCGATCGGCGAAACGGGCGGCGATGTCGTGCGCGATCTGCGCCGCGCCACCCTGGTTGAAGGCGAGGTCGAGCACGAGCGCGCGGGTTCCCCGGAGCCGCTCGAGCACGACATCGAGCTTGCCGGCGAGCCGGGCCCGATCCTGCTCGATGCTGGCGATCGGTCCGCCCGCGAAGCCGCCCATCCGGTCGATCGCGAGATAGCCGATATTGCCGTCGAGTACGCCCCACACCAGACTGCCGTCGAATTCGATGCCGCGCACGTCGGCGCGCAGCAAGTCGAGCCGCGCCTGCGTCTGCCGCGCGTGCCACACCCCGAGCCAGGCCGGAAACGGCGTGCCGGGCGCTTCCCGCGCCCATGCGTGCCGCAAGCGACGGAACGTCTGCTGCGGCGCGTTTTCGGCGCGCCAGCCGAGCGTGAACGAATCGCTTTCGTCGCCGATGCTGGTATGCGCATCGACCGGCGCGCCGAGCAGCGTGTCGAGCACGGGCGCGAGCGCCGCATCGTTGCCGGCCGCGGCCGCCTGGGGGCGCAACTGCGCGATGCGCGCGGGCCAGTCGATGCCGTAGTCGGCCGCGAACGAATGGAAATCGAGCAGCAACGCGGCCACGGCGTCATAGGTCGCAAGCGGCGACGGCGCAGCGTCGCCGGACGTGCGGCAAGCGTCGGGCAGCGCAGCCAGCCGGCGCGCATGCAACTGCATGCCGTCGGGCGAATCGGTGAAGATCATGTCGCCGCGCCAGTGCGCATACATCCCGATCAGGTTGGCCGCGGCCGTCGTGCTCGCGTTGTAGGCGGGATCGCGCCAGCACAGGTTGCCGGTGCGCGTCGTGTTGTAGATGACGGCGCCGCGCGGCCCGATTTCGGCGATGGCGCCGGTGCCGGCGAGTGCCCAGATGCCGTGTGTCTGCGGCACGAACGCGTCGTCCTGCAACGCGGCGTGCAGCATTTCGCGCGGCGCCGGCGGCAGGCCGCCCTGCACGACGGGATCGTTGCCGTCACCGCCGCAGCCGGGCAGCCAGCCGGAGATGCCGAGGCTCCATATCAGGGTCGCGAAGAGGCGCATCGTCACGCTCCGGCGCCCGGACAGCGATAGACGCTGCCGGTCAGCGTGACGCCGGTCTGCCGCAGATAGCCGCCGTCGTTGCCGTCGAAGCTGCCGCTTTGCACGCCGCGCTGCGTGAGCAGCACCACAACGTTGCCGCCGAGCGCGGCCGCGCGGTTTTTCAGGTCGTTGCGCGCATCGGTCTCGAGCGTCGCGTCCGGGATGAAGCCGCCGATCAGGAAGTTGCCGCGGCTGCCCGTCACGTCGCCGAGGTGGCGGCAACTGTCGCCAGGGTCGTGCATGACGATGCGCACGTCGCGGGCGGCAGCGGAAGGCTCGAGCGGCGCGCACGCCGCCAGCGCGACGGAAAGGGGCAGCAACCAGGCAGGTCTCATGTTTTCGCCGTAACGAATGCGCTCGATCGCGCGACAGCGCCACTTTAGGGACGCCGCTCGCGCCGCACATCGGGCGAAGGTCGGGTTGTTGCGGGGGAATGAATACGACCAAAGTCGTAGAGGCGGCAGGCGCGCGCGGGAAAGGCTGCCGGCGTGGCGGCATGCGGATGGCGAATCTCAGGATCTCGGCGCCATCAGCCCCTCCCGCCATGCCAGCGCGACGGCCTGCGTGCGGTCCGACAGGTCCAGCTTCGACATCACGTTGCCGAGATGCGTCTTGACGGTCTTTTCCGTGATGCCGAGCGTCGCCGCGATGCGCGCATTGCTGCCGCCTTCGGCCAGGCAGCGCAGGACCTCCAGTTCGCGCGCGGTCAGCGCGGCGAACGGGTTGCGCGCCGGCTTGCGCAACGCGCCGATCATGCGTTGCGCGAGGCCGGGATGCAGCGTCGGCTCGCCGTGGACGGCCGCGTGGATCGCCTGCAGCAGACGCTCGCCGCGCATCGATTTCAGCAGGAACGAATCGGCGCCGGCGTCGATCGCGGCAAGCGCCAGCGCATCGTCGTCGGACGACGTCAGCACCATGATGTGCGTCGCGTCGCTGGCCGCGCGAATCGCACGGATGACGGCCGGCACGCCGGCGTGGCCCATGCCAGGCATCATCAGGTCGAGCAGCAGCACGTCCGGACGATGCACGCGGACCTGCTCGATCGTCGATGCGCCGTCGTCGGTTTCCGCGACGATCTCGAACGACGCATCGAGCCGCAACAACCCGCGGATGCCTTCGCGCACGACCGCGTGATCGTCGGCAATGAGGATGGTGGTCATGCCGTCTCCATCGAATGGACCGGATTGAAATGGACCGTCACGCAGGTGCCGTCCGCGCCCGACGCAATGTCGAGCATGCCGCCGGGCAGTGCATCGGCGCGCCAGCGCAGGTTGCCGAGCCCCATGCCGACGGGCACGGCGGCCGGGTCGAAGCCGGTGCCGTCGTCGCGCACGGTCCACCGCCAGCGTGCCGGCGGCGAACCCGTCGCGGCCGGCACGCCGCCGCCCGGTTCGCACGCGATGTCGATACGGCGGCAGCCGCTGTGGCGCAGCGCATTCGCAGCCGCCTCGTGCGTGATCATCAGCAGCTCGTGCGCAGCCGCCGGATGGGCATCGAGCGTGCGCGCGGCCGCGTCCGGCAGGTCGAGCGACCAGTCGATGCCCGAACCGGCCAGCAGGTCGTGCACCGCGTGCGACACGGCCGCGTGCAGGCCGTCCTCGGCAATCGCGGGCAGGCTGAAGCCGGTCACCACGTTGTCGAGATCCTGCTGCAGGTGATCGGCCAGGCGCCGCGCCGCGCCGACGGTCGGCAACAGGTCGGGATGGCGCTTCGCCTCGTATTCCAGCTCGGTCAGCTTGAGGCCGAGCACGAAGCTGCGCTGCTTCGCGGTGTCGTGCAAATCGCGCGCGATGCGCGTGCGCTCGACCGACACCGCGAGCGCCTTCTGGGTGCCGAACGCACGCGCGAGCGCATCGGCCATCCGGTTGAAATGCGCGGCCAGCGCGCCGAGCTCGTCGCGCGACGTATCGGCGATGCGCGCCGACAGGTCGCCGGCCGCCCAGCGGTCGGCCGCGGCCGTCATCCGCCGCACGCGGCGCACCAGCAACCAGACGAGCAAGCCCGCGAAGCTCGCGCCCATCGCGCCGAGATACAGCACGGTACGCATCAGATCGTAGGCCGATGCATCGTCCGCGATCTCGTAGTGGAGTTGCCAGCCCGGCCAGTAATGCACGCCGATCCGGGCGATCGCGCCGCCGGCCAGCGCGATGTGCGTGACGATGGCCCAGTCGCCGTCACGATGCAGCATCGTGTCGGGTGCGGCGGGATCGGCCGGTGTCGCCGCGAACGTGTCGGCCAACAGCGGCGATGCGGCCGGCGACGTTTCGCATCCGGCGCCGCCGGGCCGCGCAATGCGCACCTGTAGCCGCCCGGCGCCGAAGAAGCCCATCATCGGTGCGAAATCCATCACGTCGCGCGCACCGATGCGCGCGATCTGCCAGAACATCGCGTCGGCCGCGGCGCGACAGGCAGCCGGGTCGCGCCAGTCGACGGCGCCGGTCGCGGCGACCAGTGCAGGGCGGTCGAGGTTGCCGAGAAAGCGGCGAATGTCGCTTTCGGCATGCGCGCGCCACAGCACGCTCGTCAGCACCGACGACAGCAGCATCGCGACGAACCCCACGACGATGAACGTCGGCACGAGCTTGACGAACAGGCCGCGCGGGCCGATCCGGAATTTGCGCAACGCGGGCTCCTCTCGTTTTTACCAACGTGACGACCGGACGCCGGCGACGCGGCGAAGCAGGGCGGCCGGCTTTCTTTCAGGCGCTCAATGGTGACGGTTTTTCGTAGCGGTTGCAGCGGGGTTTTGCCGGGTGCGCGCAACGACCGCGACCGGGCTGAACGCACGCGCCAACCGGCAGGCGGTGGCGCGGCCGATACACAGGCTTGCGTCGATGACGATGGTGATTTTGTTCGACATGTTCACCATCTTCATCGAATGCGGAAAGCCGCAACGGGCGGCGGTCGACGTTCAGCGAGGAAGAAAATCGCGGATCGCATCGGCGATTTCCGCCGCATGCGTTTCGAGCGCGAAGTGGCCGGTATCGACGAAGCACACCACCGCATCGGGCAGGTCGCGCTTGAATGCCTCGGCCCCCGCCGGCAGGAAGAACGGATCGTGCTTTCCCCACACCGCGAGAAGCGGCGGCTGATACGTGCGGAAATAGTCCTGGAATGCCGGGTACAGCGCGACGTTGTTTCGATAGTCGCGGAACAGGTCGAGCTGGATGTCGTCCATGCCGGGCCGGCCGAGATAGAAATTGTCGAGCGTGTAGCCATCCGGCGACACGGACGCCGGATCGGCTACGCCGTGCGTGTATTGCCACACGGTCGTTTCGGGAGTCAGTAGCGCGCGCAGCGCCTCGCGATTCGCGGGCGACGCGTCCTGCCAATAGTTGCGGATCGGGTTCCAGCCGTCGCTCAGCCCTTCCTGGTACGCGTTACCGTTCTGCGAAACGATCGCGGTGATCCGCTCCGGGTGCTTGAGCGCCAGCCGGAAACCGGTCGGCGCGCCGTAGTCGAAGACATAGACCGCGAAGCGGTCGAAACCGATGACCTCGGTAAAACGGTCGATGATGTCCGCGATGCGGTCGAACGTGTACGCGAAACGGTCGTGCGCCGGCCGGTCGGACTGACCGAACCCGGGCAGATCGGGTGCGACGATCTGGAAGCGGTCGGCCAGCTTCGGCATCAGGTCGCGAAACATGTGGCTCGAACTCGGGAAGCCGTGCAACAGCAGGAGCTTCGGCGCGTGCGCCGGGCCGGCCTGGCGGTAGAAGATGTTGAAACCGTCGACGTCGGCGTGATGATAGGTAACGGCAGTCATGATTTCCCTCGATGCGAAAGTGTGGACACGGGTGAAGAGGCCGGACCGGGCAGGTTCGCGCGGTCAGCGAGCGGAAATCGCCCGGATCGCGTCGTCGATGATCTCGGTCACCAGGTCGGGCGCGGTGACGGACGGCGTGTGGTCGGCCTCCGACGACCGCACCTGCGCATTCATCCGCCCGGCCATGAAGCGCTGCGTGTCCGGCGGGATCATCCGGTCCTGGCCGGCGACCAGGAACCAGCTCGGCTTGTCTTTCCAGAGCGGGCGGCCAACCGGTTCGCTGATGCACGGCGTTGCGATCGGGCGCTGGATCGCGGCAAGCACCGCCCACTCGCGCGCCGTTGCATGTTGCGCAAACGCGGCGGCAAATGCGTCCCGCGGCAGCCAGATCGCGCCATGGCGGTCGGGGGCGAGCTGCGGCGCCTGCGGATGCCGCTCGCCGCGATAGAACACATCGGCCACGGTTTCACCTTCATCGGGCGCCAGCGCGGCGACATACACCAGCGCAGCGACGTTGACTGCGCGCGTCGCGCCGATCACCGCACCGGCATACGCATGCGCGACCAGCACGACCGGGCCGTCTATCCGTTCGAGCGTCCGGTCGAGCGCGGCCACGTCGTCGTCCAGCGATGTCAGCGGCAGCGGTGTCGCGACCGCATCGATACCGTTGGCGTTCAGGCGCTCGATCACCTTGCTCCAGCTCGATCCGTCGGCCCATGCGCCGTGCGCCAGCACCACGCTTACCTTGTTTGCAGACATGTCCTGCTCCCGTGAAGAAAAAGTGATTCCCGCAACAGACGCCCACCTTCGTAACCTTCTTGATGATATAAACAAGGTTACAAATCACGAATGTAACTTGTCAAGCCGTATTTTGACGGTTACAGTAAAGTCATCCTCCTCAACACGGGTCATAGAGATGGACTACCGCCGGGCCCCCGCGATATTCCTGGCCGATGCGCCAGGCCTCGATTTTCTGAACTCGATCGCCACGCCAGCCGACGAGCCCGTCGACTGGATCGGCGACGGCGCAGGCTTGCTGTCGTGGCTGGAGCAGGCGGGGATGATCCCGTCCGCGGCGCTCGACGAATTGCGGGCCCGGTTTCCGTCCGCCGACTTCGACACCGTGGCCGGCGATGCGCGTGCGTTGCGTGAATGGTTCAGGGAATTCGTCCGAAGCCGGAAGGGGCAGCCGCTGGCGGCAGGGGATCTGGGCGTGCTCGAACAGCTGAACCGGTTGCTCGAACGGGACGAGCGTTATGGAGAAATCGTCGCGGATTCAGCTGGCGGCGCAGCGCCGTTCGGGTGGCGGGTGAACCGGCGCTGGACATCGCCGGAATCATTGCTGATGCCGATTGCGGAAGCGTTGGCGAAACTGGTGTGCGAAGAGGATTTCACGCATGTCAAGGCATGCGAAGGGCCGCGCTGCACGCTGCTGTTTGCCGATCACACGCGAGGCCACGCGCGACGCTGGTGCAGCATGGCGATCTGCGGCAATCGGGCCAAGGTCGCGGCGCACCGGAAACGGCTCAAGGAACAGGGGGGCGATTAGCAGACTGGTTTCGGCGGTTCGGTGATCGGCGGGGTGTCGCCGCGATCACGGTAGCCGGCCCGCGCTTCGTCTCGCGAACCTTGTCTTCGCACCCGCTACCCGGTGCGTCGAGACGAGGCCGCTATGATCGACGAAGCGAATCGGGGCAAGGGAAGCACCATGGGCAGAAACGATATTTCCGGTTTTTCGGCACGCGTACCCCAGGTCGGGGAATCGGCGACGGATTCCACGTCGAAGCCGAAGCCGACGACGACCGGCCAGCGCGACACGGGCGAACGCACGGTCATGCCTGCCGCGTTGGCACGACTCGGAACGCGTCCGGTCCCGGGCAGTTCGCCCGGTCCGGCCGATCCCGCGACCCAGCGCCGCTCGTTTCCGACGAAGCCCAAGGCGTCGGGTGTCGCGGACAGCCATGACGCCGCTGCAGCGGGCTTCGCTGCGCGGCGCTCACCCGCGCTCATCGGGCAGGCCGTCGCGGTGGAACACGTACGGACAGCCCCCGCGCCCGTCACCATGCGGCAAGCCTTTCCCGTTACCGATCCCGACGGCCCGCCGATGACGGTCGCGCTGCGGGACTATCCCGGAAAGCCGGGTGTTCATCTGGTCGTGAATCCGGACGGCGGGCCGGCGCGCTTCACCGCAACGCCGCGCGGTGACGGGAAGTTGCTCATTGCGCCGCTGATGAAAGCGGCCGCCTATGACGAGCACGGCGAACATGTTCCGGGCACCGATCCGCGCGACCTGTCGATTCGGTGGAGCGGCACACATTCCGATTCCACACCGGACGAAGCCGACCCGCGCTTTTCAGCCGAGCGTGCCGAAGCCTATGGTTCGCCCAGCGAGTATCTCGTCACGCAACGGGACAGGGATATTTCGGCCTGCGAAAAATTCGAATTCGAGAACCGTGCCGTTTGCGCCGCCGCCGGTATCGACAAGGTGGATTATCGTGAATTCGACGCTTTTTATGATACGCACGACGTCAAAAGCATAGAGGACGTGGACGATGTCGGCGACGCGGAATTCGTCTGCGTGACCATCGAGACCGGAGAGGAAGCACTACTGACCGAAGGTGTTGCAACGTGCCACAGCATTACGCTCTACGGAGAAACCGAGACCGGCGAGATGGTCATGATGAGTTATCACGACGGTGGCGACGACAACGTCCTGACGAAAATGGCCGGACACATGCGCGATGCGCAAAAGATGGGCGGAATGCCGGCACAACCGCGGCATTTCATGATCGTCGGCGGTCAGTTTTCGCCCGGAGGCGGGGATGACGCCAACACGATCACGCGCGAGCGGGAATTGCTCGCCGAGTCGCTCAGATTGAACATTCCTGTTCGTGCCGCACGATTGCATACGACGACGCTGGCATTCGACGAGCACGGAAATGAACTCGAAAACCAGCGAGCGCGTTCGGTTGCCGTCATGTCCACGGCAACCGGCATTTTCTATCGTGACGAAGACGGCAGCAGTGAAGCCAGCAGTCCTGCCAGATCCGACGGCTGATCGCGCGCGCCGATGGGCCGGCAGCCGCTGACGCAATCCGTCCGAACAAATACGTTGCGACGCGCGTGGACGAAGTTTCGAACGATGCACCACGGTTCGTGGCGATGTCGATCGCTTCGCGTCGCTGCAGGATATGGCCCCGCGGTATGACAACGTAGTGGCCGTTGCGTTGAATACGCGCCTGCCGCGAGATCGTCATGTTCCGAAAACTCACCGACACGGTGCTCCAGCTGCGGCAGCGCGAGCACACGACGTCGTCGACCGTCGACGACAAGAAACCCGAGACCATCAAGCTGCGCTCGCTGCAGGCGGCGCCGTCGCTTCCGCTCGCCGGGCTGGAGGCCCTTTCGCCCCGGCAGTCGACGGACAAGTCGACGGAAAGCCCGTCCGGGCCGCCGTCCGAATGGGGCACGGAGCTGCGCGCCGCACTGGAAAGCGTGGGGCGGCAGGGCGTGAAATCCGATACCGCACGCGTCGCGGGCTTTACCGTTACCAAGCAGCCGCCCGGCCGTCCGGCTACGCCGCTCGACACGTCGAAGCCGAAGCCCCTCCCGAAGTCGCTCACGGGCAAGACGAAACAGCCCGACACGCCGGAGATTCCTCACGTGCCGGCTGTCGTCGCGACGCCGACGCTGCACAAGACCGAGCACGCGCCGGTCGCCAAGACGGCCAAGACAGCCGACACCACCGGCACGCCGTTGCCGAGCGATCACGTGGAAGCCCTTGGCCGTGCGTTCGACACGTTCTTCCCCGAGGCCGACACGCACGATACGCACGACACGGAGGTCGACACGCCGCCAGCCGAGCCGCCGCCGGCCCTGACGGCGAACACGCCGCGCGTCGCCGACGTTCCGCATGAGGCGCACCTCGAGCAGCGCAAGCAGTTGAGCGGCGCCAATCAGGACCTCGGACGATGGCTCGGCGACAACGCGATGGAGCCGATCGAGAACAGCGGGAAAGGCAACAACTGTGCGATCTATTCGCTGGTGCAGTGCGCGGCGCCGACCCTGAAGGGGAAGGCACTGGACGACACGGTCGGCCGGATCCGCGCGCGTTTCGACCGCAACCACCCCAACGAGACAGGCCATATGCTGTTGCTCGACTCGAACGGCGGCGGGCATGGTCCGGAACTCGTGTCGCTCGTGAACGAAACGTGCGGCGTCGACATGCAGGTCGGCGTGATACAGCCCGGCATCGAAGAAGGGCATTCGTTTACGGCGATCAGCCGGTTCCGCGGCAGCGCGCCGCCGCCCGAACACGCGCAGCAGCTTCGGGTCGCCGTATGGGACAAGCAGGGGCACTTCGAGGCGATCATCGGCAAGCAGGAAGAAAAAGCGGTTGAAACCGACAGCGACGTGGCGAAGCAGAAAGCCGCACCGCTGTCGGACGGCAAGGGCACGACGTCGACTCCGCAGGACACGAAGCCGGTCACCGCAACGAAGACGAAGACGCAGAACGAGGAAGGGAAGAAGGCGGCGGACACCGGGCGCAACACGACGCGGCAACGGTCCGCATCGCTGCCGACCTATCTGGACAAGAGCAAGATCGACGACAAGCAACCGGAAAAAAAACCGGACGGCGCGTCGACGCGGCCGCACGGCGAAGCATTGACGCGACTCGTGCCGAACCCGTCCAGGGGCGCGAAGGCGTTCCGGCGGTTCGGCCGCTGGATCAGGGTCGACAACGAGAATGCCGTGCCCCAGCTACTGAACCGGACGAAGCCGGAGGGCGGCATCGTGCAGGGCTTGTCCAAGGCGCACATGGGAACCATGGTGCCGTCGGGCCTGCAACTGGCGCACGAAGGCGTGAACACGGTCTACGCGGCGCAGGAGCTCGGCTCGTCCGCGATGCGCAAGAGCCGCTACCAGAAGATGCTGTCTCAATGGCCGGCGTCGGACAGCGAACCGACGATCCGGACGGACGGCGCGGACGTGCCGCTCTCGGAAGTCGCGAAAAAAACCGACTTCCAGTCGCGCTACGACCTCAAGGTCGCGATCCTGGCTCGACCGGAAGAGGCGCCCGAGCGTGAAGCGATGCTCGACGTGCTGACGGGGCGCTACATCGCCGAGGTCCAGGGCAAGAACCGCGTCGTGCGCGCCGCGCTCAGGACGGCCGCGGCCGTGACGGGCGTCGGGGCCGGGGCCGGCCTCGCGGTGGCCACGCACGGCGGCTCGGTTGCGGCGGCGATCGCGGGTGGCGCGATCCTGTCGAGCCGCGACCTGCTCGACAACCGCAAGGCCGCGCATTCGCTGAAGCAGCATTATCGCGACAAGAAGATGGCCGCGATCATCGATGACGCCATGCGCTACCGCGTGGAAAACCACCTCGAAGGCGAGCCCGGCGAAGCCGAAAAGGCCAACTGGGACAACGTGCGCAACGGCGTGAACCAGCAGCGCATCAAGCGTTTCCTGCCGGTCAAGTACAAGACGTTCGACGAGAAAAAATCGACGGACAACAAGAAGCAGGAAGTCGATCTCGTGAAGAAGCACGCCGCCGCGCGCGTGGCCGGCGCCATCGACGAATGCAACAACCGGCACTCGCTGGAACGCGTCTATCGGGACAACAGCGGCGTACGCAAGAAGGAGCTGAAGCAGTTCTATCGCGAAGCGGTCGAGGTCGACAGGCGGGAAGACGGCGGCAGCGACATTGCCGCGTCGTTGCAACTGATGCGGGATCTCGGCATGTCGAAGATGGAGGCGATCTCGCACCTGCGGACCGCGACGGGCGGCAGCTTCGCGAAACAGAAAATCGACGACGATCAGAAGAAGCGGATGAAGGACGACGCCGATCCGATCGTGCGCGAGATGGCGTTGTCGCCGGGGGAGCGTCTGGAATCGGCGATCGGTTCCGCGATGGGGCGGCGCTAGCGATCGGCCGCACGGTGCGCGCGAAGCGCGATTCCGGCAATTGCCGACGATCGACGCAGAAGCGCGCGATTACCGGCGGCGCAGTCATTTTTTCTTGTTTGAACGTGCGAGGCAGGTAATTGTGACGCATCGCATTGCGTATTTTGCTTCGTATTTATGCGCGTCGATACGCGCGGGTTCCGATACCGCGCCAGCCACTCCCCTATATTGACTGCACAGGATGCAAGCCGGGTAAATACTTCCAATCCAGAACAGGAGTGTCCGAAATGGCCGCGAATATCACCATCACCGTCAGTCCGTCGAACACCACGCCGACCGATTTCGGCAACGCTCCGGCCAACGGCTCGTCGTCCGCGAACCAGCCGCTGAATGTCACGCTGGACGCCGGTTCGCTGGCCGCGCTCATGAAGCAGTCGTTGGGCAGCAACAACCGCCAGGGCGGCCTGGCTGCCGACGGGCAAGGGTTGCACAACGTGAAGCTGAGTTCGGACAAGGGCACGGTGCAGGTGCAGATGGACAGCAACGGCAACATGTACGACAAGAGCGGCAAGAGCATCGGCAAGTACGACCAGGCAAGCGGGAAGTACGAATGGGACAGCGGCAAGAGCCCGGAAGCCGAGATCCTCGCCACCGGCTCGACGAACGGCAAGCACCAGCCGCAAGGCCGTGAAAAGATGGACGCGTCCGACATCAGCATGTCCGCCGGCGATCTTCGTGGCCCGAACGGCAACGGCAGCAATGATGGCGACGGCGGCGATACGGGCTCGGCGATTCCCGTGAGCTACCAGCAGAACGGCAACTATCCGCAGAACACCGGCGCCTCCAACCCGCCCGGCGGCAACGAGAACGTCAACCTGGGCCAGTCGCCGACCGGCGGCCAGACCATCACGATCACGCTGGGCGACGGCACGTCGCCCGCCGACGGCTCGCAGCCGGCGACGCGTTCGCCGGGCGGCGAGCAGCCGCCCGGCGGCCTGAACGCGGCCGGACAGGGCCTGCACAACGTGAAGCTGAGCACGGACAAGGGCACGGTTCAGGTGCAGATGGACAGCCAGGGCAACATGTACGACAAGAGCGGCAAGAGTATCGGCAAGTACGACCAGGCGACCGACCAGTACAAGTTCGACAGCGGCACCAGCGCCGCCGCGGAGGTGCTCGACACCGGTTCGACGAACGGCAAGCACCAGCCGCAGGGGCTCGTCTCGATCGACGGCTCGAAGGTCAGCAAATCGGCGGGCGATCTCCGCGGCAGCCAGGGCGAAGCAGAGGATGCCGCCGTCGGCAGCCAGGTCGAGAAGCTCAGCCAGACCGGGCTCCCGGTCGACCCGCAGGGCCAGACGGTCACGGTCTGACGCGGGCCGGTACGATCGCGCCCGCGACAGCGGACGATCGGCCCGGATAGGAAACTGACATCGCGGCGGGCGCGACGCGCCCGGCCGCATCGCATCTGCAATCGGCATGAGACGGCTCATTCTGGATCGAAGCGAGGACGTGATGAAGTTCGTTGCGTCCTTGACGGGGGAAGCGCGCTACCCCAACTACGACGACGCGATCGGCCTCGAGAAAGACGGGCGGCTGGTGGCCGGCGTCGTGTACCAGGCCTACAACGGCCCCAACGTGGCGATGCATTTCGCCGTGGAAGGCTCCCCGCACGTGATCACGCCCGGGTTCGTCTGCGCGGCGTTTCGCTTCCCGTTCATTCTCCTGCGCTGCAACCGGATCAGCGGCTATGTCCGCGCCGACAACCTCGCTGCCCAGCAGCTCGACGAGAATCTCGGCTTCCGGCGCGAAGGGGTGATCCGCGAGGGCGCGTCGGACCGGACCGACTTCATCCTCTACGGAATGCTGAAGCACGAATGCCGCTTCCTCGACGGCCGCTATCTGGCCGCGATGAACCGCGACCTCGCCGAACAGGAAGCGGTCGCGCCGTGAAACGGGTGAACCGATTCCATTTGCGGGTGAACCGATACCATCAATCGGCGAGTGATGAATGGAAAGAATGCATCATGAAAAATCGGCATAAATCGACACAATAAAATCATTGTTGCTTTTATCGAATCGACATAAAAGATTGCCATCAACTGAATTGGACGATATTAATTTGTTTACGTGTAAAACTAAACAAATCAAATCAAAATTTGCGAGGAATGGCTCGCTGACAATTCGTTACAGATAACCGCAATACGAAGGATTCTCGGATGACGCATAATCGGATTGTTGCGGTTTTCATGGGGTCCGCATAGGAAACGCGCGACACAATTAATTCATTTTTCACTAATTTGTTTACGGATTACGCTAAACAAATTCAAGCCAATTTCATGAAGGAGGGGACATTGACAATCAATCGCGATGGTCCCTATACGGCAGACTGTCAGATGACGCTATTTGCCTATAGCTACCGCGTATTCCGCTGATTTCACCCGACATTTTCCATTTACCGATCCGGGCCACTTGGCCTGGAGTCGTAGGTAGCATTCATCGCATCCGCCGTCGACGACGCAGCCCGTCGTCGTAGCCGGAGCATCCAGTTGCCGCAGTCGGAACCATGACATCGCTCCTCGCATGACGCCGCCCGCCGGCCGGCATGGACGACGCCTTTCCTGCCTGCTCAAACAGGGAACGAGCTGATAATGAATCTCGCGGTTTTCTCCAAAGACATGACGCGGCGCGACGCGATCTGCAGCCATCTCGCCGCGAACGGCATCGCCGTCGACCGGTTCGACGATGAAACGACCTTCGCCCGCGCACTCACCCGTCGCGAGTTCGACGCGATCCTGATCAGCATGGAATCGGGCATCGACCAGCAGCATCCCGTGCTCGTTCATCGCGCGTGCCACGGGGTCCAGCGCGCGCCGTTGATCCTGATCTGCTCGCCGCGCGACAGCATGGACGCCGTGGATCTGCTCGACTACGAGACGGACGAGATCGTGCTCGCGCCGGTCAACCTGCCGGAACTGCTCCTGCGCCTGCGCCTGACCAGCCATCGCCTGCAACGCACGCGCAGCAATGTGGACCGCGAACTGCTGACGTGCGGCCCGTACCGGCTGGATCGCCATGCATCGACGGTGAGCGTCGCGGGCGACGTGATCCGGCTGACCTCGCGTGAATTCGCGATCGCGTGGATGCTGTTCTCGCAGCTGGACAAGTACGTCGCGCGAGGCGAGATCGCGCGGGCAGTGTGGGGCAGCCCGGAAGACATCGTGAGCCGTTCGCTCGAACAGCACATCTACAAGCTGCGCAAGAAGCTGAGCCTCAACGGCATTCACGGCACGTACCTGCGGACGATGTATGCCGTCGGCTACCGCATCTTCATCCAGCCGCCGTCGCATGGCGCCACGCCGGCGCGCCGGCGCGCG
Source organism: Burkholderia pulmonis (assembly GCF_984667975.1). NCBI lineage: Bacteria > Pseudomonadati > Pseudomonadota > Betaproteobacteria > Burkholderiales > Burkholderiaceae > Burkholderia > Burkholderia pulmonis. The sequence goes on along the minus strand of NZ_OZ480187.1, from coordinate 1,654,329 downwards.
GCGATGCCGTTGCCCGCGTATGCCGACGACGGCGACGTGCCGATCGCCCAGCATGCGGCAAGCGGCCGGTAACGGATGACGCCGTCGCGCATGCCGGCCGCCGGCCGCGATCGCCACTGTCCCGCGCACGCCCATGCATTCGTCGATTCCCCCCGCCCGCGCCGGCACTGACCGCGCGCCGGCCGACCGCGCATCCGGGCCGGACACCCCGTCCACCGATGCCGGCGTGACCGGGGAAGCGGCGCGGCCCGGCGGCGACGTCGTGCAGATCCTGCGCGCATTGATCGGCGGCGGGGCGGAACTCAAGGACGCGGCTGGTGCCGCGCCGGTGCAGGGCACGAACGCGGAGACCGCAGCGCAGGCAGGCCCGCCGTTGCGGAGATCGGCATCGGGCGCGGCGGGGATGCGTGACGGCGGCGTGACGACACTCTCGACGCCGACGACGGCAGGCACCGCGCCGGCGACGCCGGACGGCGTGCAGGGGATCGTCGGCGATCGGCCGTCCGGCGGCGATACCGCATCGGGCGATACGCCGGAAGACCCTGCCGGACCCGATACGGATGCGATCCCGGCTGCGTTCGGAAGCGCGGTGCCGCTCGGTCCGATACTTTCGTCCGGTCCCGTCGTCTTGCCCGCGGCCCGCGAGATACCGGGGGCCGCCGCCGATGCACCGGCGACGCCGCTCACGGAAAACCGGCAGGCCATCGAAACGGACGTCGACCTCCCGCCGGGCGACACGATGCAGATGCACGCGCCCGGAAACCCGCGCGCCGAAACGACGGCACTTGCCGTAACGGCCGTCTTTGCCGACGCAGCGTCGCGCAGCGGAACGCCGGCGCGCGATCCCGAACCCAGGGCGCGCGTTGCGGCGGCCGACCCGTCGACGCATACCGCCACGCCGGCGACATCGCCGCACGTGGCAACCGGTTCGTCGATGCAGCCACTTCCGCGAGGCGATGGCCCGCTGCCGGCCCGTTCGATGCGCGATGCGATGGCCGACGCGGCGGGTTCGGTCGGCCGCTACGCGAGCGCGACTGCACGCCGGGCCGGCACGCTCGCGTCCACGGCGGGCCGCGCATTGTCCGAGCGCGGCGCGGCGCTGCCCGGCTGGCGGGCGATCGAAACGAACCTCGTCGAACGCGGCTGGATGACGCGGCAGGCCCGTTCGGCGGACGACGACGGCGCGTCCGGCGCAATCGGCAACGCCGGTGCGGACGCGACCGATCCGGCATCGGTCGCGTCGGGCAACGAAGCCGCGGGCATCGTGAACGTCGTGCGATTCGCAGCGCAGGCGCTCGAATGGCTGGACGCACGGCGCCCGTCCGCGCCATCGGACGGCTGCCCGCATCGCCGCAGCCTGCGCTGCCTGCGCGCCTGCCGCGCGGGATGCAGACGGCGCGGCGCATGAGCGCGACACCGCGCCCATCCTTTTCAATCCTCGAAACCTCCCCGGACCAGACATGAGAATCGACACGATGGGCGGCGCGGCGATCGCGCTGCTGGGCGGCCTGCTGCTCGCAGGCTGCAGCACGACGCCGCAGACCGACGCGAACGGCGCACCGGTGTTCCCCGATCCGGGCACGGCCTGGGTGGCCGACGGCACTGTCGCCGATCCGGGCCGGCTGCGGCAGGTCGTGCCGGGCATCACCGAGAATCAGGTGTACCTGCTGATTCACGAGCCGCATTTCAGCGAAGGGACGTACGGCGTGCGCGCGTGGAACTACGTGTTCCGGTTCCGCACCGGGCGCGGCAACGAATTCGTGACCTGCCAGTACCAGGTGCGATTCGACCAGCACCAACGGGTCGAGGCGACCTACTGGAAGGATCCGGCATGCGCGCAATACGTCACGCCGCGCGTGTCGGCATCCCAGACGATGCCGGTGCCGGTGCTGGTGGACGAACCGCCGGCGCAATGACGGATCACAGCCGCGCCCGGCCGCCGCGCGAATCGCCGAGCAGGTCGCGTAGCCACGTGCCGGCATCCGACGCCGGCGCGGACGCCGCCGCATGCGGCGTCAGCACGTAGAGGCGGCAATCCGCCGCCGGCACGTCGCGATTCGGCTGCTGCTCGTGGCGCCTGAGCAGCGCCTCGCACCGGAAGCCGAGACGCTCGATGCAGTCGCCGGCCGGGCCGCCGGCCACGCAATACGCGTAGATCAGGCCCACGCCGCGCCGGGCGAGCAGTCGTGCGAGCAGTTCCTGCAATGCCATCAGGCATGCGCGCCGGCGCCGCGTGCCGCCGCGCTTCGCGATCATCACCGACAGGCGCACGCGCGGCAGATCGGGCGTGAGTTCGATCACGCCGGCAAGCTGCCCCGTGGCGCGGCATTCGCATGCATAGCGGATCAGCGTGCCGTCGAGCCCGCCGCGGCGGGCCTCGTCGATGTACGCATGGGTTTGCGCGAGATCGGCGTGGCGCAGGATCGGCAGATACTTCATCGTCTCCGGGTCGCTCAACATCTGCTCGAAGAGCGCGGGCGCATCGTCCGGCGCCAGCGGGCGAAGGATCAGCCATTCGGTTTCGAGATGGGTCAACAGGGGCAGTCGCATGAGGATCGCTCGTCATCGATCGGTCTTGTCAGTGTGCATGAGGCGTTGCGGAACGGCGGTCCGGAAGCGCGAACCCGCACGTCATTCGCGGAACGTCTTCGCGTGCGCATCTTCGTCTTCGCCGCGCCTGGCGGGCCCCGCCACGCCGCATGACATGCTGGCGCATGCGCGGCCCGTCGCTGCGCGCCGACGGAGATACCGCATGCGTTTCGCCCTCGCAGGATTCGATCTGTTTCATGGCGTGCTGGAGACATTCGCGAGCACGGGATGGACACCCGTGTCGCTGTTCAGCGTCGTGACCGACGGCCAGGTGAATTCGAATACGGAAATCGTGTCGTACGCGACCCGTCACGGCGTGCCGCTGCAACTGTCGCGGATCGACGAAGCCGCGTTGCGCGCGCTGCGCGACCTCGACTGCGACGTGCTGGTGGTCGCCGGTTACCCCTGGCGGATTCCGGACTGGACGCCTTACGTGAAGCACGCGATCAATTTCCATCCGGCGCCGCTGCCGGACGCGCGCGGCCCTTATCCGCAGATGCGCGCGATCCTGGACGGTCGCCGCGAGTGGGCCGTGACCTGCCACCGGATCGCGCCGGACTTCGATACCGGGGAGATCCTCGCGCGGGAACGCTTCGCGCTCGCCGCCGACGAGTGCCACGAAAGCCTGCAGCTCAAGGTGCAGATGGCCGGCTGCCGGCTGGCGCGGCAGGTCGCGTATCGCTTCGACGCGCTGTGGGCCGCGCGCGTGCCGCAGACGGGCGGCAGCTACTGGCCGAAGCCGGTCGAAGCCGACCGGACGCTCGATTTCACGCGGCCGGTGGACGACGTGATGACCCGTGTCCGGGCCAACGGGCTGCACGAATGCATCGCACACGTGGCCGGCGGCGTGCGCTACGTGCGGCGCGCGGTCGGCTGGCACGAACGGCATGCGTATGCGCCGGGCTCGATCGCGCATACCTGTCGCCGCTGGACCGTTGTCGCGGTGCCGGACGGCTTCGTCGCCCTGCTCGAATGGAGCGCGGTGAGCCTGTCCGTACGCGCCGACATCGGGCCTTGAACCACGCCGCACGGCGCGCCCGTGCGGCGCCAATCGGCCGATCACGGGGTCACGCCCGCAGCCAGAAGAATTCGCCGGAGGCGATGCCTTCGAACATTTCGTCGCTCGACTCGATGATGTTCTGCCGCCAGTAGCGGCCGTGATCGGCGTAGTGAACCAGCAGGTCCGCGAGCTCCGCGCCGCTGAAGTCCGGCTCGAACGGCAGCCGCAGGATCAGCACGATCGAACCCGTGTCCGCGTCGATACCGAGCTGCGCCTGATCCTGCGCGTAAATCAGCAGGTTGGCTTCCAGCATCAGGCGAAAAATGTTCAGGGTGCGGCCCGCCGTCACGGTGCCGAAATGGAAGTTCGCATAGATCGCGTCCTCGTCGCGCTCGACGTGCTCGAGTCGCACCTCGAAGCCTTCGACCTCGACCGAGCCGGTTTCCTGCACGTAGTCGACATCGGGAAGGCCGACGACCGCGCAGAACTGCGCGACGAGCGCGAGATAGCGGGGATCGCTCATGAGCGTGAAGACGCGACGAAAACGGAAAGGGAGAGGCCGGCGCGACGGTGCCCACGGAATGACCGGGTCGGGCTGGCCTGTCGCGCCGGCGGTGGCGCCGCGGTACGGCGTGCGATTCGCGTTACTGGTTCTTCGCGATGTCCTTCAGCGAGCCCGTTGCCGAGTTGGTGGCGTTGGCGGTTGCCGTCGCCGCATTCAACTGCGCGTTGTTCGCCGCCTGAATGGTGGCTGCGTGCGAGCTCGCCTGCGTGATCATGCTCTGTGCCGCCGTCGATTCGGTGATGCTCTTGACGGCATCGGCTGCACCTACCATTGCACCCATGTTGTTTCTCCTGGAGAAGTAAGGAAGCTACTGCGGGATAAACCGTTCTCGAGCGGCGCTGGCCGCGATGGAACAGAACGGAAGCGGATACCGTTACACCTGCCGGATGTGCTGGATGACGCGCGAAGCCGCCAGCAAGCCGCGGTAGAGCGTCGCGCGATTGCGGTTGTCGGAATCGGAGCCCGGCGGGGCGTTGTTCACGTTTTCGGCGACCTCGGCGAGCGCGCGCTGGATCTTCTCGACCAGCGGCGCGGCGTCCGGGTTCCTGACGATCGCGGAAAGGTTGTCGAACTGCTGGGCGTAGGGCGTGATCGGTTCGTACATGTCGATAGTCCTGTCGAGGTCGGTGGAAATTCAGGAGTCCGGTGCGGCCGGGGCGGGCGCCGCATGCGCCTGTCCGGCGCTGCGCGCGATCGTGCTGTCGTCGACGGACGGCATCGCCGCACCCGACGCAACCGGCACGCCGGAGGCCGGCGCGGGCTCCGCCGGTTCGTCGGTCATGTAGATGTGTTTGATGCCGTCGGGCGTCTGCGTGTACTGCACCGTGTCGGACGACACGATTTCCGAGTATTGACCGGTGACGGGCGCGGCGTGCCCGGGGTTCTCGACCGCCTGCACGACGAGCCGCCGGATGTTCGAGTCGAGATCCGCGCGCACGCGCGTGACGGCCTTGTCGAGCGCGTCCTTGCTGTCGACGGTGCCCGCGATCGCGAATGCGCCGTTGCCCAGGTACGTGACGCGCACGCCGGCTATGCCGAGCGAATCCTCGATGCTGTGCACCGCGTTCTGCGCGACGTCGTAGCTGCGCACGATGTCCTTCGACGCGATCTTCTCCAGCGTCGAGCGCACGAGCTGGTCGTCGGAGAGATTGGCGACCATGCCCGTCACCACGCTCGTGTTGCCCACCGAGCGCACCTGCAATTCGTTCATGTGCGCCGCCGCGAGCGCTTCCTGGATGCGCGTGGTCCGGTAGTCGGCGCCGTGCCGCAGCGCGGCCTCGCTGTCGGGCGCGGTGGTCAGCAGCACGACGACACCGGCCGCGATGCCGAGCGCGACGCAGGCGGCGAGGGCGCCGTAATAGCGGCGCCGCTTGCGCCGGCCGGCATCGGCCTGCGCGTCGGCGGGGCCGGTCAGCAGCGTCGACAGCAGATCGAGATCCGACGGCCACGGCGTATCGTCGGGGCCCACGCACAGGATCGTGTCGCCGAACCGCATCGGCACGAAGTCGACCAGGATCACGGTTTCGTCCGCCACCGCGACGGCGGCGTCCGCCGGCTCGCCGGCCGGGCCTTCCGCGCGCGTCACGGCACGGACGACGCCCGACGGATCGACGTCGAGCGCCACGTCGGCACCGGTCCAGTCCGTCAGCCGGATGTCCGCATCGGCGCCGCCATGAACCCGATGCCGACCCGGCACGAGCTGCAGCATCGCGCCCGCGTGGAATCCCGTCAGTATCCGTAGCTGTTTCATCGCAGAGGCGTTCAATCGATATCAGGTCCGTATGCCGAATCCGCGGCGCCGCGCACGACGCGCGCGGATCGTCCGTCTCGCTGTCAATGTAGAGGCTAAACGCGCGCTGCCGGCCCGCGATGCGAAGACTTCGCGTGCCGAACGAAGCATTCGCATGGCACCGGTGCGCTACGGCGCGCGGCGCAGCGCGCGCAGGGTATCCAGCGCGACGGCACTCTGGCGCGGCGTCCGACGACGGTCGAACTGGCGCAGCAGCAGGCCGGCCAGCAGGTTGAAATCGCGCGCGGAATCGGGCAGGGGAGTCGCGGCGCCGGCAGCGTTCGGGCGCGACGGCGCGTGCGAGCGCAACGCCTCCGGATCGGCTTCGGGCAGCGTCACGCCGGCTTGCTGCACGCCCAGCCAGCGCGCCGCCCATGCATGCACGCGCGCGCTGAAACCGGCGCCCGGCTGCGCGGCCAGCTCGCTTTGCAGCGCCAGCAATTCGCGTGTGCAGGCTTCGCGCAGAGCACGCGGATCGATGCCGCGATCGGGGGCGGCCAGCGGAACCTCCGCCAGCGGCGCAGCAAGCGGGGCAACCGCCTGGTAACGGCGGCCGCTCTTGAACGTGACGGCGGCAGGTTCCGCGTCGTGCGGGTCTTCCTGATCGTCGCCGTGCCCGCCGCGGCCGCCACCGTGTCCGCCACGGCGCTCCTGTTCGCCGTCGACGACGTCGAAGTCCGGTTGATCGTCCGCGCCGTCCGCACTGTCCGCGCCTTCGGTCGAGCCCGCCCCGCGCTTGCCGCGTGCGGCACGGCGCCGGCGCGCGAGCCGCGCCGCCATTTTCTTCGAACGCTGCGCCTGGGCGGTGCCCGGTTGCGCCTGCGGGCCGCCGTGCGCGAATCGCGTGCCGCGATACAGCGTCGCGAATTGCCCGCTGGGTCGCGCGCGCCGCGGCTTCGCGCTTTTCTTGTGCGCCGCCGCGGCCGCTTGCCGGGCGATCTCCGCCGAATGGGATGAGATGCGTGTCATGTCGGCCCCGCGTCAGGTGGGAAACGCCGTGCGCATCATCTCGTTCGCGAAATGCAGGATCGCCGCGCACGACAGCGGCGCGACGATCACCAGCACGATGGTCACGGCGATCAGCTTGATCGCGAACGGCAGCGCCTGGTCCTGCAGCGACGTGATCGCCTGGACGAACGACACGGCGAGGCCGACCGCGGCGGCCGCGATCACGACGGGCAGCGACACGGTCAGGCACAGCAGCATGCCCTGGGTGGCGGCGTGGACCAGCGAATCGACATCCATGGCGGCTCCCGTCACTTGTAGGTCAGCACGAGCCCGTGGATCAGCGTCGACCATCCGTCCATCACGACGAACAGCAGCAGCTTGAACGGGATCGCGACGTTGGTCGGCGACACCTGGTTGAGCCCCATCGACAGCAGCACGTTGGCGATGATCAGGTCGATCACGATGAAGGTCACGTACAGCAAGAAGCCGATCTTGAAGGCGTCGGTCAGCTCGGTCAGCGTGAACGCGGGCGCGAGCACGATCAGGTCGTTCTCCTGCAGCGACTGCGCTTGCTCCTTCGGCCACACGATCGACGCGGAGCGCAGGAAGAAGCGCTTTTCCCGTTCCTGCGTGTGCTTGATGAGGAACTGGCGGAACGGCTCGCGCGCCGCGTCGGCCGCCTGGATCACGGCCTGCGACGACTGCGGCGAGATCGTCTGGCCGCTCAGCGTCTTCGCGGCCATCATGCCGATCGGCGCCATCACGTAGACCGACACTAGGATCGCGATGCCGTTCAGCACCATGTTCGGCGGCACCTGCTGCACGCCGAGCGCGTTGCGCAACAGGCCGAGCACGACGACGACCTTCGCGTACGACGTCACGACCATCGCGACGAACGGCAGCAGGCCGATCGCGACGACGATCAGCAGCAGGCCGGACAGGTCACTGTACTGGATCATGTTCGTGCGCCATGCGGAGAATGCGGATGCCGACGTGCTCGCCGATGCCGACCAGTTCGCCATGGCCGATCACCTGTCCGTGCGCGACCAGCTTGAGCGTCAGGTCCGCGATCGCGGTCGGCAACTCGATCACGTAGCCGGGCGCGAGCGACGACACCTCGTCGATCGTCAGCGCGACGGTATCGGCGACGAACTGCACCGGCAGCTCGAGTTCGCCCACTTCGACGGCGCGCTCGTCGGCCCGGAGATCCGGACCGGCTTCCTGCGCGCCCAGGACGGTGCTTTCCGTCATCACGGGTTCCTTCAACAAGGTGATCGTTCGGGGATGCACGGCGACCGCCGCATGACAGCGCGCCAGCCCGGCGCTGCCCCATGCGGCGAGCGCGACAGGCGACGACGCGGCGGCCGGCCCGTCGTCCGCGTGGCGCAGCCACGCGGCGTCGAGCGCCGGATCGAGCGCGCGCATCAGGATGTCGCCGCCGCGCAGGCTTTGCAGCGTGTCGACCGACAGCGGCTTGGTGCCGAGCACGAGGCTGCCCGGCACGCGCAGCGACGCATCGAACCGCACGGGCCGTGCGGTGCGCGCCACGCACGCGTCCAGCCACTCGATGCAGCGGCCCGGCAGCCGGAGGCGCGCGTCGTGGCGCTGCCCGTGCAGCACGAGCGACAGCGCGACGGTCACGTTGCCCGGCGACGCGGGCGGCAAGACGCCGCGCCGGACCGCGACAACCTGCACGCCGGGCAGGCCGAGCGTGTCGAGACCTTGCAGCAGCGGCCCGCACAGCACGTTCGCGACGGCGTTGCGCAGCGTCAGTTCGGGGCTCGTCCGCCGGTCCGCGGCTTGCGCTTCCGACCACGCGCACACCGCGAGCGCCGGATAGCGTTCGAGATCGACCGACAGGTGCGCGCTCACCGGGCCGGCCGGCGTGTCGATCCGCAATTCGGCGATCGCCGGATCCGCGTAGTCGGGCGCGCCGGTCGCGAAAGCGCAGCGGAATTCGCCCGCGTCGAGCGTGTCGCGCAGGAATGCCGGCAGGCGGGCGTCGAACAGCCGCCGCGACGCGTGCGCGCTCGCCGCATCGAGCGGGGGAGGCGCGAACGGTGCGCAGGATGCGCCGCCAGGAATGATCGAATGCCGAATCAGTTTCAACCCTTGCCGGAAAGTACCGTCGTTGGCCCGCGCATGCCGTTGCGCGCGAAGCGGGATGCGCGGGGCCGGCTACCACACCGTGATACGGACGGTCTTCGGCTGCCCCCACGCACGCAGCATCGCGTCGAGCTCGCGTTCGAGCACCATGCTGTGGCCCAAGAGTAACTGCCGCGCATCGCGGTCCTGCGCGTCGAACCGAAGCTGCAGGTCGAAATGCGAAAGCGATACGTGCAGCTCGGTGGCGGGCAGGATCCGGTCGTTCAGCACGACATGCGCTTCCCACGGGCCGCCGGCCGCGACCGCGGCGTCGCCGCAGAACGCCGCGATCTCGCGCGACAGCACACCGAGCAGGCCCAGGTGATCGCGCTGTTCCTGCAGCGCGACCGCCGCGATCGGCGCGGCCGCGTGCGAAATCCGCGCGGCGATCGCGCGGCATTCGGCCAGCTCGGCGGGGGTGGGTTCGCGCTCGTGCGGGCGCGCGTCGCGCTCGTTCGACATCAGCGGATAGCTGTCGGATCCTGCGGTCGCGTCGCCGGGGCCGGCGGGATCGTCCGGCTGGCGCGACGCGGGCGGTGCGTCGGACACCGGGCGCACCACCGTGCGGCGGGCGGCCAGCAGCGCCGCATAGTCGAACCGGCGCGCGCCGCGCACGGACGGCGGGCCTGCGTCGTCCTGGGCCGGCTGCGGGCGCGCGTCGCGGGTGTCGATGCGGGTCACGTCGGCGCGGGCGTCAGACGGTGATGCGCCCGATCGGGCGCAGGTCGACGTGCTCGCCCAGTTCCTGGTACGAATACACGGCCAGCCAGCCGAGCTTCGCCTCGATCATCCGGCGCACGTAGCGGCGGATGTCCATCGACGTGACGAGCGCGACGCCTTCCGTCGGCTGCGGCCCGACGACCGCCTGGATCTTGTCGATCAGCAGGCCGATCTCGTCCGGGGCGAGCGCCAGGAAATTGCCGGTCGGGGTCTGCTTGATCGCCTGCCGGATGTGCTGCTCGATCGGCAGGTCGAGCAGCACGGCGGGCAGCGTGCGCTTGCCGCGCGTCGCGCGATGCGCGAGAAAGCGCGACAGGTCGCCCCGCACGTATTCGGTCAGCATCAGCATGTCCTTTTCCTTCGGCCCCCACGCGATGAGGCTTTCCATGATGGTGCGCACGTTGCGAATCGAGATCTGCTCCTCGAGCAGGCGCCGCAGCACGTCGGCGATCCGTTGCGGCGGCAGCACCTTCTGCACTTCCGCGACGAGCCCGGGATGATCCTCGCCGAGCTGCTCCAGGATCCACTGCACCTCCTGGATGCCGAGGAACTGCGTCGCATGCTGGCGCATCAGCGCGACCGACGCGTGCGCGATGACCTGTTCGGGGCCCCACGCCGGAACGCGTGCCGGCACCTCGCGGGCCTCGACCCAATACGTCGGCCGGCCGCCGGCGTCGATCGGCGCGCGCGGCTCGCATTTCGCGACCAGCGCGTCGCGCTGCCCGATGTCCTCGTCCGACAGCGGGGCGCCCGCCGCGACGCGCTCGGGCTCCGGCAGCATCACGAGGCCGGCCGGCAGTTCGATCAGCAGGTGCGGCACGTCGTGAATCAGGATCTCGGCATGCATCGAAAGCAGGCCCGGATGCGTCCACATCGTGATGCCCGGAAACGGCAGCCCCAGTTCTTCCTGCAAGCGCGCGCGCTCGGCGCCGAACGAGCGGTCGAGCACCGGCAGCGCCAGCCGCTGCATCAGGTCGGGCGCGACGCGCACGCCGATCGGGCAGGCGAACTGCGGCGCGCGCGTCATGATCGCGGGCGTGTCGGCCTTCGCGCCCGAGCGCTGCATCGCCTGCAGGCCGTCCGGCGCCGGCCCGCTCTGCGGCTTGGTGCCGCTCAGCTTGTAGGCGATGAAGGCGAGCAGGCCGGAGAGCAGCAGGAACAGCACGACCGGGAAGCCGGGCACCAGCGCGAAGCCGAGCAGCAGCAGCGCGGCGAAATACAGCGCGCGCGCGCTCGAGCCGAGCTGCCGCCCGATTTCCTCGCCGAGCGAACGCGGCTTGTGGCTGCGCTCGTCCGCGACGCGCGTGATCATCACGCCGGCCGCGACCGACAGCAGCAGCGACGGAATCTGCGACACCATCGCATCGCCGACCGACAGCACCGAGAAGCGGTTCGCCGCCTCGCCCGCGGTCATCCCGTGATAGGCGACGCCCACCGCGATGCCCGCGACGATGTTGATGGTCGTGATCAGCAGGCCGGCGATCGCGTCGCCTTTCACGAACTTCATCGCGCCGTCCATCCCGCCATGCAGCTGGCTCTCGATCGCCAGCGTCGCGCGCCGGTGGCGGGCTTCCTCCGGGCTCAGCAGGTTCGCGCGCAGATCGGCGTCGATGCTCATCTGCTTGCCCGGCATCGCGTCGAGCGTGAAGCGCGCGCCGACCTCCGCGACCCGCTCCGAGCCTTTCGCGATCACGATGAACTGCACGGTCGTGATGATGATGAACACCACCAGCCCGACCACGAGGTTGCCGCCCACCACCAGCTTGCCGAAGCTGTCGATGATGTTGCCGGCCTCGGCGTGCAGCAGGATCGACTTGGTCGACGCGATGTTCAGCGACAGCCGGTACAGCGTCGTGAACAGCAGCAGCGACGGAAACGCGGACAGCGACACGATGTCGGGCACGTACATCGTCACCATCAGCAGCGTCACGCTGATCGTGATGTTGATCGCGAGCAGGATGTCGATCAGCTCGGGCGGCAGCGGCAGGATCATCAGCGAAATGATCGCGGTCACCAGCAACGCGATGCCGATTTCGCCGCCGGCCGGAAACTTGAGGGCCTTGAACATCGATACGCTCAGCGGGGAAGGGAGTGGGAGGGCCGCTCGGGCGGACGGCTCGCGCCGATCGCGTCGACCCAGCGCAGGATCGCGGCGACCGTCTCGAACAGCTCTTCCGGCACCGGGTGGTTCAGCGTGACCTTGTAGAGCGCGCGCGCGACGGGCGGGTTGCCGATGATCGGCACGCCGGCTTCGCGTGCGGCGTGCCGCAGCGTCGCCGCATCGGCGTCCATGCCTTTCGCGATCACCACGGGCAGCGGATGCTCGTCGGGCGCATAGCGCAGCGCGACCGCGAAGTGGGTCGGATTGACGACCAGCACGTTGGCCAGGCCGATCCGCGGCTTCGGCGCCGTCGTGGCCAGTTCGCGCGCGAGGCGGCGGCGCTCGCCCTTGAGCTCGGGGCTGCCTTCCTGCTCCTTGTGCTCGCGCTTCACTTCGTCCTTGCTCATCTTCATCTTCTTGATGAACAGGAAGCCCTGCAGCTTGATGTCGATCGCGCCGACCAGCACGAAGATGCCGACCGAGATCGCGCCGAGTTTCGCGAGCATGTTCCAGAACATCAGCGACAGCCCGTCGAGCGGCTGGTAGATCGACCCGACCACGAGCGGAAACAGCCATTTGATCGATTGCCACATCACCCAGCCGAGGATGATCGCCTTGACGACCATCTTCGCGCAGTCGATCAGGCTTTTCACGGAGAAGATCCGCTTGATGCCGCTCGCCGGATTGACCGTCTGCATGTTGGGGACGACCGGCTTGGTGGCGATCCGGAAGCCCACCTGCGCGATGGAGCCCGCGGTCGACGCCAGCGCGGCGGCCAGCACGCACGGCAGGATCATCTTCAGCGCGGCCGCGCCGATCCTGAACAGGTCGACGTGAACCTGCTGCAGCGTGCGGTCCTTGCCGACGAACGACAGCGGCACCGACACGATCTCGTGCAGCCCGTCGCGAAAGAGCGGCACCGTCGCGACCAGCGCGATCAGCGCGCCCGTCATCGACAGCGCGTCGGAAAAATCGGTGCTGCGCGCCGCCTCGCCGTCCTTGCGCGCGTCCTCGAGTTTCTTGTCGGTGGGCTGTTCGGTTTTTTCGTCGCTCATGGAGGGCCCGCGGCGTTGCTCGGCCGGATCGAATCGAAAGGGGGGCGAACCGGCATGCCGCATTCGCGCCGCTGCGACGACCTTAGCGCCCGTCGGGTGCGGCGGGCGGCGGCGATGCGAAGCGGCGCGGCGTGCGCCGAAGCGAGCGCGCGGCGCCGGCCGTGCGCGCACCATGCTTCGCCTCGCGCGCGCTGGCTTCGCATGAGGCGGCGGCAACCGAAGCGGAATTGCTATGGTCGGGGGCGTCGGTCTCCATCCGGCGGCGCCGCCGTCCGTCGCGCGGCCGGCCGGCCCCGATTCCAATTCATCGCAGGAGCGCGTAGCCATGACCGTAGACACGCCGGAGTACCTGAATTGCAGCCCGGAATTCATTGGCGGGCTCATCGAGACCGTCTCCGTGGCGCTGCTGGACAACTTCCCGAACACGCAGGTCGACCTGTTCGACATCGAGCAGGTGATCGACGCGCTGCGGCTGCTGCGTCCGCGCGTGGTCGAGATCGACGCGCTGGACGGCCTCATGCGCATGGCGAAGGGGCAGTGGCAGGAAGCCAACCAGATCCTGCTGCGCGTGATCGAGATGCGCCCGCAGTTCGGCTATGCGAAGGCGCTGCTCGCGTTCTCGCTGTCGTCGATGGGCGATCCTTCGTGGCGGCAGATCGCCAACGAGGCGCTCGCCGACGATCCGGACAACAAGGACACGCGCGCGCTGGTGCGGGCGCTCGAAGTGAAGGACGAAGTGGACCGCGCGATCCGCGACCACCGGCCGGGCCAGCCGTTCGTCGCGCCCGCGTCGCTGCAGGAAGCCGACGCGAATGCCGAAGGGTCCGACAGCTCCGCGCCGCGCGACACCGCGCCCGCGGCCGAGATGTTCCAGGGCGGCGCGTTCCTGCGCGCCTGACGACGGGAGGATCCGACATGGCCATCGATCCCGTCAGCCAGCTCGCGCCCGCCGCACTCGACGCGACGGCGGCAGCCGCGCCGGCCGCCTCCACCGACACGGCCCGGCTGGGCGACAAGTTCAGCGCGCTGATGGCACATGCGCCGATGGCGCCGCCCGAGCAGGCGAACAGTCACCTGTCGTCCACCGTCGCGAAAGCCGTCGAGGCGCAGGACGCGCAGTTCCAGCACGCGATCGCCGATATCGGCAAGCTGTCCGCCGACATTCCCGGCCTGTCGATGACCGAGATGACCGATCGCACCATCCAGATGATGTTCGAGATGACGAGCATGCAGATGAACATGCAGGTCAAGATGAGCCTCGCGGAATCGTCGAAGTCGTCGATCCAGACCCTGATGAAGAACCAATGAGTGCCGTGCTCCGCCGGCGTGCGGAGCGCAGCGTCGCAAAAGGCAGTGCTTGAGGGCGGATGGCAAATCCATGAGGTCGAATCGTCGCATCGCACGCGTGGCGGTGGTCGCGCTTTGCATCGTCTTGCTCGGCGGATGCAAGAAGGAGCTGTACGGCAATCTCACCGAACAGGACGCGAACGAGATGCTCGTCGCGCTGCTGGAGCAGGGCGTCACGGCGAGCAAGGGCAGCGCGGACGGCGGCAAGACCTGGACGCTCGACGTCGACGACGGGCAACTGGTGCGCGCGATGGAAGTGCTGCGCGCACACGGGCTGCCGCACAGCAAGTTCAACGACCTCGGTGAGCTGTTCAAGAAGGACGGCCTCGTGTCGACGCCGACCGAGGAGCGCGTGCGGTTCGTCTACGGCATTTCCCAGGAGCTGTCGTCGACGCTGTCGAAGATCGACGGCGTGCTCGTCGCGCGCGTGCAGATCGTGCTGCCGAACAACGATCCGCTTGCGCAGAACGTGAAGCCGTCGTCCGCCGCCGTGTTCATCAAGTATCGCCCGGACGCGGACATCAACACGCTGATCCCGCAGATCAAGACGCTCGTGATGCACAGCGTCGAAGGGCTGACCTACGACCACGTGAGCGTCACGACCGTCGCGGCCGATCCCGTCGAGCTGTCGAAGTACACGGCGCCGGCCACGAACCCGTGGTCGACGGTGGCGCTCGTCGCCGCGCTCGTCGCGCTGCTGGCCGCCGCCGGTTTCGCCGCGTACCGGTTCGGCGCCCGGCGCGGCGCATCGCTGCAAGGCTGGATCGACACGTTCGCCGGACGCTTCCGGCCGGCCCGCAAGGAGCCGTAAGCGATGACGGGGCTCGCAGCACCGGCCGGGCTCGACGCCGGTGTGCCGGCCGTCCGGATCGCGACGGCACTCGACTGCTACCGGCGCAACGTGGATGCCGTCGCCGACTGGGTGCATCCGTCCTGGATCGCCGCGTCGCTCGGCGTGCCCGAAGCGCTGTTGCAGGGCTGGCGCCCGTTGCTGGCGGGTGCGCCGGCCGGCGCCGCCGCCCGGTGCTCGCGCGCGCTGGTGCGCGCGCTCGGCGTGACGCCGCCCGGTTTCTCCGGCCTGTCGCAGGGCGGCTTCACGCGCGCCGCCGCGACCGGCGCGTCGCAGCCGAACGCATGCCTGCTGGACGTCGTGCCTGCGCCGCTGACGCTGCGGATCTGGCGGATGCGCGCGCTGCTGCTGCGGCGCGGCGAAGTGCGGCGGCTGATCGATCGTCACGCGCAGCGCCGGCTGTCCGACTGGACCGGGCTCGACGTGGACGTGCTGATGAGCGGCCCGGACACGGGCAGCGCGAACGATGCCGCGCGGCTGGCCGCCGTCGCGCTACCGCCGCTCGCGTCGCTGGACGCGGATTCGCTCGCAGTCGAAGGGATGCTGCTGGTGCTGCGCGACCTGAGGGGCGCGGACGGACTGCCGTTTCCGCTGTCGCGGCTCGCGCTGCCGCGCAACGTGGACGTGCCGGCATGGCTGAACGCGCTGCCGGCGCAGCACGACGAAGCGGGCACGATCCGGCTGTTTCGTCGTCTGCCGGAATTGCTTCGGGAGTGGGCATGGTTATTTGGTTGAACAGCAGCCGGCTGACGGCAGGCGGCGAAGGCCCGGACGAACCGGACGTGCGGTTCGGCGTGCATGCGGACGTGGTCCGGCGAGAGACGTTCGGCAACCTGCTGTCGATCGCGGACGCGTACGCGCAGCTCCAGGCCGACCGTGCGCTCCTGCTCGAACAGGCGCACGCGGAAGCCGCCGCGATCATCGCGGAGGGCGAAGCGCAGGCGGAAGCGTTGCTCGACGCGGCCGCCGAAACCTACGAGACGGCCGCGCGACGCGGCTACCGGGAAGGCTCGAACCGCGCGCTGACGGAATGGATGGAGCGGCTTGCCGATGCCACCGACGCGCAGAACCGCCTGCAGATCCGCATGCGCGAACGGCTGGCGGACATCATCGCGTCGGCGGTCGAGAGCATCGTGCACAGCATGGATCGCGAGGCGCTGTTCGCCCGCGCGCTGTCGACCGTCGACCGGATCATCGACAACGCCACCTACCTGCGCGTCGCGGTAAACCCACAGGATTACGAGGCCGCACGCGCCGCGTTCGACCAGCTTGCCGCGAAATGGCGCGATCTCGGCCGGCCGATTCCGGTGTCGATCACGGCCGACCGGCAGCTCGAACCGGGCGCATGCGTGTGCGAGACCGATTTCGGTTCGGTCGACGCAAGCCTGAAAACGCAGCTGCGCGCGATGCGCAGTGCCGTCTCTCGCGCGCTGAAGCGCTCGATCTACCTGGATCAGGCCGAAGCAGGCGACGCAGGGAAGCCGGCGCGCGACACAGCCGAGGACGACGATGACGACGGCGCCGAGGCCGGCGACGCGGCGGCGGTCGAGGTGTCGCGATGAAGAGCGAGTGGTTCGACCGGACGCTCGGCTTCGAGCGCCTGACCGACGAAATCGAGCGCGAGATCCTCGCGCGGCCGGGCGTGCTGCGCACCGGCAAGGTGATCGAGGTGATCGGCACGCTGGTCAAGGTCGGCGGCCTCGACGTGTCGCTGGGCGAGCTGTGCGAGCTGCGCACGCCGGCCGGCGCGCTGCTGCAGCATGCGGAAGTGATCGGCTTCACGCGCGACTGCGCGCTGTTGTCGCCGTTTTCGCGGTTGACGGACATCTCGCGCTCGACCCAGGTGATCGGGCTCGGGCGCTCGCTGTCGGTCAAGGTCGGCGACATGCTGCTCGGCCGTGTGATCGACAGCCTCGGCAACCCCGTCGACGGCGGCCCCGCGATCGAATCCGACGAGCTGCAGCCGGTATTCGCGTCACCGCCCGAGCCGATGAGCCGGCGGATGATCGACACGCCGATGGCCACCGGCGTGCGCGTGGTGGACGCGATGATGACGCTCGCCGAAGGGCAGCGGATGGGCATCTTCGCGCCGGCGGGCGTCGGCAAGAGCACGCTGCTCGGCATGTTCGCGCGCGGCACCGACTGCGACATCAACGTGATCGCGCTGATCGGCGAACGCGGCCGCGAAGTGCGCGAATTCGTCGAGCTGATACTCGGGCCGGACGGCATGGCGCGCTCGGTCGTCGTGTGCGCGACGTCCGACCGCTCGTCGATGGAGCGCGCGAAGGCGGCCTACGTCGCGACGGCGATCGCCGAATACTTTCGCGATCGCGGCCTGCGCGTGCTGCTGATGATGGATTCGCTCACGCGCTTCGCCCGCGCCGGCCGCGAGATCGGCCTGGCCGCGGGCGAGCCGCCGGCGCGGCGCGGCTTCCCGCCGTCGATCTTCGCGGAGCTGCCGCGCCTGCTGGAGCGCGCCGGGATGGGCGCGCATGGCTCGATCACCGCGCTCTACACGGTGCTCGCCGAGGACGAGAGCGGCAGCGATCCGATCGCGGAGGAAGTGCGCGGGATTCTCGACGGGCACATGATCCTGTCGCGCGAGATCGCCGCGCGCAACCAGTATCCGGCCATCGACGTGCTCGGCAGCCTGTCGCGCGTGATGTCGCAGGTCATGCCCGCGCCGTACGTCGATGCGGCCGCGCGGGTGCGCGCGCTGATGGCGAAGTACCGCGAGATCGAGATGCTGCTGCAGATCGGCGAGTACAAGCCGGGCGCGAACGCGCTCGCCGACGAGGCGATCGCGCGGCACGACGCGATCAAGGCGTTCCTGTCGCAGCGCACCGACGAGATCGTCGCACTCGCCGATACCGAAGCGCGGCTGCACGCGCTGACCGGCGCCTGATGGCCGACGCGAACCGGCTCCGGATCGCCGCCCTCGCACATGCGAATGCGCGTCGCACCCGCATGATCGATGCGGCGCGGGTCCAGCTGAGCGCGCGGCACGACGAACGGGCCGGGCTGCTCGCGCGCCGCGCGGCGGCGGTCGAGCAGATCGACGGCGAGTCGCGCGTGATCGCGGGCTACGAGGAACGCGTCGCGCGCATGACGGGGGGCAGCGAAGGCTTCTCGATCGACGCGTTCAACCAGTGCGTGCGCTATATCGGCGTCGTGACCGACCGCCGGCGGGGAATGATGGCGAAGCTCGCGCAACTGGACGGCGAGATCGCGGGCATCGAGCAGGCGATCGCGCGGATTCAGCGCGACATCGCGATCGACACGCAGCGCATCGACCAATGCAACGAACGGATCGCGGCGATCCGGCGCACGATCGAACTCGCCCGCGAGGATGCGCAGGACGAGGAAAACGAAGAAACGGCGACGTCCCGGTTCATCCGCGCACGCGCCACTCAGGGGTAACGCGGGATGATCCAGAACCTCGGGCCGCTCGTCGACCTGCACAGCCTCTTCATCGGTTACCTGACGGTGACGTCCGTCTGCGCGCTGCGGCTGTTCGTGCTGATGTTCGTGTTTCCGCCGACCGCCGACGGCGTGATCCAGGGCACGGTGCGCAACGCGATCGCGATCGTGTTCAGCGCGTACGTCGCGGTCGGCCAGCCGATCTCGTTCGTCGAATCGCTGCACGGCCTGTTCCTCGCCGAAGTGGCGCTGCGCGAGGCGGCGATCGGGCTGGTGCTCGGCTATGCGGCGTCGACGGTGTTCTGGGTCGCGGAAAGCGTGGGCGTCTATATCGACGACCTGACCGGGCACAACAACATTCAGATCACCAACCCGGCCAGCCAGGAGCAGAGCACGCCGGTCGGCACGCTGTTGCAGCAGGTCGCAATCATGGCGTTCTGGTCGCTCGGCGGGATGACGTTCCTGCTCGGGACGCTTTACGAATCGTATGAATGGTGGCCGATATCGAAAGGTGCGCCGATCACCGGTGCGATCGTGGAAGCTTTCGTGCTGCAGCAGACGGATACGCTGATGCAGTCGATCGCGAAGCTCGCCGCGCCGCTGCTGTTCATCCTCGTGCTGGTCGACATCGCGTTCGGTTTCGTGTCGAAATCGGCTTCGAAGCTGGACATCTCCAGCCTGAGCCAGCCGGTGAAGGCGGCGGTCGCGATCGCGATGCTGGCGACCTTCATCGGGCTGTTCGTCGATCAGGTGCACGGCCAGCTGGCCCTGAATTCGCTCGAGGCGCAGTGGAATGGAATTTTCTCAAATCGTGGGAAATCAGATAACCATTAGTTTACGAATGCATTTCATACTCAAAGTTTCTCAAAGAAACCGCAAATATTAGATTAATTGAGTTTCTTCATATTTCATTCCGTTACGCTGTTCTCCAACGCGGCCCGACGAGCCGGCACGCACTGGAGCACGACATGTTCTCGACACTGTATTTCCCGCTCGCCGCGTATCTGGGTACCCCGGATTTCGCGTCGGGACGGGAGCGTTTTGGCGCAATGCTTTTCAACGGCGACATCGGCGTCGCCCGGCAGCTCGCGAGCCGCTGGGCGGACGGGGCCGATACGCCGGACCATTCGCCGCACGGCCTTCAACTGCACGCCGACATGCAGTTGCTCACGGGCGGCGACGTGGAGGCCGAGGAGGCCTATCGCGCCGCGCAGCGCCTGAGCGGCGCATCGCGCCAGGCCATGCGCGCGGAATCCTGCCGCAACACGGCATGGCAGGCATTCTTCCGTCACCGGCTCAACACCGCGCTCGCGTGCTTCGGCCGTGCGGCGGACGAGGACGACATTCCGGTCAACCGCGTGATCGAGGTGCGCGTCGGCATCGTATGCGTGCTCTACGAACTGGGGCGCGTGATCGAGGCACTGGACGAACTGGACGAGTTGCGCGAGCTGGCCCGCCATGCACCGGAGCCGACGCCGCCGGAATGGCACGAGCTGCTCGCCGCGCTGAAACTCGACATCGCGATGCAGTGCGCGCTGCGCTCGTCCGCGCCGCTGCAGGATCACGTCTACTGGCAGTCCGGCTCGATGCACGGCCGCGCCGCGCGCGCGTCGGTGCACGCGTACCTGGACAGCGAACAAAGCGGCATCGACGCCGCGTGCGTGCACACGCCGGTACTGCGCGCCCGCATCGACTACCTGGCCCGGCTGCGCAGCGCGACCGGCGCCGACCGGAGCGCGGTCGACGCGCTGCTCAAGCACGTGAACTGGGCGCGCGACCACCACCTGCACGACTACCAGCGCACGCTGCGGCTCGAGATCGCGCTCGCGATGCTCGCGTGCGACGCCGCGCAGGCCGCCGACATGATCCTCGAGCCGCTGTACGGCGCGGCGCAGGCCGGCGTCGCCGGGCACCGGCAGATCGAATACCTGTATTGCGTGGCCAAGACGCGCCAGGCACAGGGCCGGATGAAGGATGCGCAGCAGTTCTACAGCCGTTACGCGCTGACTTCGATGGAATGCCTGCGCGAGGCGCTGTCGGCACGCGTGCCGTTTCTCGAACGCAAGATCCGCGAGACGTCGCAGCTCGACGACATCAGCGCGCGACTGCCCGCGCGCTACCGCCGCGCGTACAGCTTCCTGCTCGACAACCTCGAACACGCGGATCTGTCCGTGCGCGACATCGCCGCCGAAGTCGGCGTGACCGAACGCGCGCTGCAGAGCGCGTTCAAGAAATTCCTCAACATGTCCCCGACCGAGCTGATTCGCCGCCAGCGCATGGAACGCATCCGTTCCGAGCTGGTGGACGGCTCGGCGTCCGACGGCGGCGTACTCGCCACCGCGAGCCGCTGGGGCGTGCAAAACCGCTCGACGCTGATCAACGGCTATCGGAAGCAGTTCGACGAAGCGCCGTCCCACACGCTCGAACGATAAACAGACGGATTTTTTCCTTCAACGACGGGGTGCGCGACAGCGATGAGATCGAAGGCGATATTTTGCGCGGCGTGGGCCGTGTGGGTGATCGGCATGGGCGCGACGGCGGCGGCGCATGCGGACGCGGTGCGCTGGCGCAGCAGCGTCGCGCACGTCACGGCCGAAGGCAAGGACCTGAAGGACGTGCTGCGCGACCTGCTCGCGAGCCAGGGCGTGACGGCATCGATCGCCGACAACGTCACCGGAACCGTGACCGGGCGCTTCGACATGCCGCCCCAACGCATTCTCGACACGCTCGCCGCGACCTTCGGCTTCGTGTGGTTCTACGACGGCAGCGTGATGTCGATCAGCAATGCGAACGACGTCACGCGGCAGATCATCCGGCTCGACAACGCGTCGATCAGCGATCTCAATACGACGCTGCGCGGCATGCGCCTCGACGACAAGCGCTATCCGCTGACCTACGACAGCGGTGCGCGGACCGTGATCATCAGCGGCCCGCCGCAGTACGTGCAGATGGTGGCCGGCGTCGCGAAGCATCTCGACGAGAACATGCAGCGCTCGAACGGGACGGTCGTGCGCGCGTTCAAGCTGAGCAGCGCGTGGGCGGCCGACCACAAGGTCCAGCTCGACGGCAAGAACGTCGTCGTGCCGGGCGTGGCGACGGTCGTGTCGAATCTCTATCACCCCCAGCAGGGCGGCTCGACGGGCAACCTGTCGCCGCAGACGATCGGCGGCATGCAGCGGCTGTCACCGATGGCCGACGCGAGCGGCGGCACCACCGGCGGTTCGCCGATGCCGCCGCTGCCGCCGGGCATGGCCGGCGGCGACGCGTCGCGCAGCCTGGTCAGCGGGCTGCTCGGCGGCGGCCAGTCGGGCAGCGGCAAGAACGGCGCAGTGTCCGACGGCACGCCGGGCGGTGCGGCGGATCCCGGGCCGGGCGACCAGAGCCTGCCCGTCGTGGAAGCCGACCCGACGACCAATTCCGTGCTGGTGCGCGACACGCCGCAGCGCATCGGGATGTATGCGCCGCTGATCGAGAAGCTCGACGCGCGTCCCAACCTGATCGAGATCGAGGCGCACATCATCGAGATCGACGACGACCTGCTGCGGCAGATCGGCGTGGACTGGCGCGCGCACAACAGCCACGTCGACCTGCAGACCGGCTCCGGCACGCTGCAGCAGAACGGCTACAACGGCAACATCAATCCCAACTTCGGCGTGACGACACTGTCCGACGGCACCACGGCCGTTTCGGCCACGCCGGTCGGCGGTGCGATCACGGCGGTGCTCGGCAACGCGGGACGCTATCTGCTCGCGCGGATCACGGCGATGGAATCGACGTCGCAAGCGCGGATCGACTCGAGCCCGAAGGTCGCAACGCTCGACAACGTCGAGGCGGTGATGGACAACAAGACGCGCTTCTTCGTGCGCGTGCAGGGCTATACGTCCGGCGATCTCTATTCGGTGTCGACCGGCGTGTCGCTGCGCGTGCTGCCGATGGTCGTGCATGACAAGAACGACGGCACGACGCGGATCAAGCTCGACGTGCACATCGAGGACGGCCAGCTCACCGGCGACAAGGTGGATACGCTGCCGGTGATCACCAGCAGCGAGATCAACACGCAGGCGTTCGTCGGCGAGGGGGAGAGCCTGCTGATCGCCGGCTACAGCACCGACAACGATTCGAACGGCGTCGCACAGGTGCCGTGGGTGTCGAAGATCCCGCTGCTCGGTGCGCTGTTCCGGAATACCGACCGGTCGCACAAGCACATGGAACGCGTGTTCCTGCTGACGCCGCGGATCATCCGCTTCTGACCCGGCGGATACGCGCGGCGCCGTCGATGCAGGCGGCGCCCCGCGGCGGGCGCTCGTCAGGCCTTGTTCCGGTCGGACATCACGATGTTGACCGTCTTGCTCGGATCGCCCGCCAGGCCCATCGCGGCCGCGTCGTCGGTCGAATACATGTACGGCCGGATCGCGTCGCCGTCGCCGGCGGTGCGGCCGTCGGACAGCGTCACCGTCATGTTCTCGTCGTTGCCGGCGAAATCCTTGTCGCCGTCCACCTTGCTGACGTCCGGATTGCCGGCGCCGGACGCCTGGCCGTTGTCGGCGCCGCCGTCCTCGTACAGCACTTCGTCCGGATGCGTGTTGCCGTTCGCGTCGGACGGCGAAATCCGCACGCCGATGTCATGCGAGCCGGCGACGAAGGTTCCGGTCTGGCCCGGCGCGAGCGTGACGGTCGCCTTGTTCTGGCCTTGCACGGAGTAGGTGAACGACTCGGGCCGGTTCGTGTTGTTGGTGACGTTGAAGGTCTTGTCATTGCCCGTGCCCGTGTTGACGACCTTCGTCGACGCCGGATCGGTGCCGTCGATCGCGCCGGCCTGCGCCACGCCGCCCGGGTTCGTGGACCGTTTGGCCGACGTGCCTGCGGGTACGCCGTCGGCAGGCGGATTCCCGGTGTCTTGATTCTGCGTGTTCTGGTCAACCGGCACGTTCTGGCCATTGGATGGCTGGGACTGAGGCTGCGCGCTGTAGTCGGCCAACGGCGGCGCCGACTGGCCGGTGCGGCCCACGGGCGGGGAGGACGACGAATCGTCGCCGCTCTGCCCGGACAGGATGCTCTTGAGCGCCGCCATCAGCTCCTGGATGATCTGCGCGATCTGCTGCGACGCTGGGTTATCCGCCGACGACGTGTCGCGCGTCGGGTCCGCCTGGCCGGTCGGGGCATTCCCCTGGAGTGTGATGGTGATCATGATCGCCGTGTCCACAGGTTGTAGGCGCGGCCGTTGCCGCCGCGTCGCCGTGTGCACCGGCCGAACCCGGCCGGTCCCGTATGCCGGCGGCAGGCGCCGGCGATCGTTCCACTGTATGCGTCGCGACCGCGCGCAGGCCGCGCGACACGAAACGCCGGCACGCGACGCGAAGCGCCGCGCGGTCGCGAGCCGGGCCATCCCGATTCGGAAAGCCGTCACGCACTTCGCATCGTTCGCGCGCGTCGTCGCGGCGCCTGCCTATAGTGCTCGGGAACAACCGGTCACGCGATCCCCGGAGGGAGGCTGTCATGTCCTTGTCAGTGAGTTTCAACGGCTCGACGAGTATCGACCCGGCGCAGGATTCCGGCTCGAATCGCGCTGAAATCATGCAGGTGCTGGCCCAGCTCGAGCAGATCCTGCAGGCGGTGTTCGCCGCGATCAAGCAGTCATCAGCCGTGGACGGTACGCAGTCGGCGGGCAGCGGGAACACGAACCCGCCGCTGTCGTTCGGGAACGACGACAGCAGCGGAGACGGCAATTCACCGCTTCCGTTCACGATGAACGCGGTCAATGCGCCGCCGGCCAATACCGATGCGCCGCCCGTCCAAAACAACGGGCAACCCGGCGGCCAGCAACCGCCGGTTCAACACGCGTCGACCCAACCCGCGAACACCGGCGGCAGCGCGGCGAACGCGATCGCGGACGACCTGCGCAGCCGCTACGGATTGAACGACACCCAGATCGCGGGCGTGCTCGGCAACCTGCAGCAGGAAAGCGGACTGAAGTCGAACGTCAACCAGGGCGGCACCGAAGGCGCGCCGTCGGGCAACTTCGCGGACGACAACGCGAACGGCTGGGGCCTCGCGCAATGGGGCGGTACACGCAAGCAGGGCGAGATCGCGTATGCGAAGCAGCACAACCTCGATCCGGGCAGCCTCGACGCGAACATCGGCTACATGAACCAGGAGCTCGACGGCCCGTACAGCAGGACGATCACGGACCTGAAGAATTCGACGAGCGTATCGCAGGCCGCCCAGGTCTGGGACACCGACTACGAGCAGGCGACCGATCCGCAGATGGACAACCGGCTCCAGTACGCGCAGAACTTCCTGAAAGAAGGCCTCTGAGCCGTATTCGCCGTTCGGTGCACCGGAGCAGGGTGGCGGCCCGTTTATCCGCCCAACGTCAGTTCGGCCCGAGCCGCGATTGCCGCGGCGGCACACCCGCCGCAATCGTGACCGGCGACGGCCCAGCCGGCCTGCGGTGTGACGCCAGGCGGCACACGGGCGCCACACGGGACATCGTCCGCATCCTCCGATAGAGCGGCGGCGCCCAGCCGGACCGCCTAGGGGCGTGACACGCGCCCGTTCAACAACGACGGGACGCATACCCGTCGCAGCGGTGCCATTCGGCAATGCGACAGGGCTTCCAGCTGTCGCACCGTCCGACATTTCCCGTTGGCTGACATGCCTTTTGCTACGGCAAGAGCATTCCATTCCACGAGCCTGTTCCTGTTGGGTCGACCTCAACCATCACAAACGACGGGCGGGGCTCCGAGGGCACTCCAGATTCAACATTATAGAAATAATGTCAAATCATAAGATTCGGATGATAGGAAATTTAACGGTTTACGTTATATTATTTTCGAAATTACCGACGAAACCCGCCATGTCCGATCTCGCTGCCGACGAACCCCGCCTGACCGCGGAAATCGAGCGCCTCAAGGCCGACTTCCCGAAAACCCGCGAGCTGTACCGCGAAGCCTGCGCGCTGCTGTTCTTCCGCTTCGGCATCACGCCTACGGCGAACCGCCTGTACCAGCTCGTTCGCAAGGGCAGCATGAGCACGCCGACGGCCGTCCTCGGCGAGTTCTGGGCCGAGCTGCGGGAAAAGAGCCGCGTGCGCATCGAGCATCCCGACCTGCCGGCCGATCTACAGGCGGCGGCCGGCGAACTGGTCGCGGCGCTGTGGAACCGGTCGAGCACCGACGCGGCCGCCGCACTCGATGCGTTGCGTGCGGAAGTCGAAGCCGAGCGGGCAGCGGCGCAAGCGTCGGTGGCCGCGCTGCAGGCCGAACTGGCCCGCACCGAAACCGCGCTGGAGCAACGTACGGCCGCACTGCTGGCCGCGCAGGTCCGCATTCAGGAGCTGGAGCAGGCAAGAGCGGCCGACGAAGCGTCGCGGCAAGCACTGCAAGCGGACATCGAGCGCCTGAACGCCGACAACGCGGAAGGCGACCGCGCACTCGCTCAGGCCCGCGCGGATTTCACCACCCAGCTCGACCGGCTGCGCGACGACGCGGGCCGTGCCGAGGAGCGCTTGCGCGCATCGGAGAAACGGGCGCTTCAGGAAATCGATCGCGAGCGGCTCGCGGCCACGCGATTGCAAAAGGAATTCGACGCGACGACCTCGCGCGCGGAACAACGCGATGCGCAGCAGCGCAAGGACACGACCGCGCTGCAGGCCCAGCTCGGCGACGCGCTGCATCGATGCGGCGTGCTTCAGGGGCAACTCGACGGCGCGCTGGCGACCGATGCCGCGCGCGGCAAGGAACTCGATGCGCTGCGGCGGGAGATGACGGCGCTCGTGCGGCGGCCACCGTTGCGCGGCGCCAGGACGGCGCCGGCTGCCGAACGGAGCGAGCGCCGCGCGCGCACGAGAAAGCGCGCCGACGAAGCGTCGCGCTGACAACAAAATCGAAAGCGTGCGTCAACCGGCAACGCACGCGAGAAGCAGGGCAGGCAACCGTGCCGGCGAGATGCCGCGCGCCGGAATGCCCGCCTGCCGGTTCGACTCAGCTCAGCACGTATCGCGAAGGCAGCGGCGGCGCATCCGCCGGAATCGTCACGAGCGACGTATTCAGCCAGCCCTGCGGTGTCCCGTTCGACTGCGCATACGCACCGACGTACGGCATCATCCGCGTCGTCTGATAGACCTGCGGCGTCCAGCCGGCCGGTGCGAGGAAAATCGACGTCGCGCGCTTCTCGCTGTATGCGGATGCGCCGTACGTCGAGATGTTCCACAACGTCTGCTGATACGTCGCATAGTCGGCGTTGTGACGCGAGCCGCCGGCCTGCCAGCCTTCGAGCTGGATGAACGTGTTGTACGTACCGGCGCCCGCGAGCAGGTTGTTCACCGTGCGCCCGTACAGGAACGACAGGATCAGCCCGCAGTTCGCCGGCGCGAAATCGCTGCCGACGCTCAGGTAATAGCGGCCCGTCGTGTTCAGCACCGATGCGTAGTGCGAGTTGCCGATATCCGTCGACGTCGTCAGCCCGCTCGCCCCCATGAAACTGTCGAAAGCCTGCATCGTGACACCTGCGGGCAGGTCGCTGGTCGCGCTGATGGCGACGAGGTGCGAGCCGGCTGCCAGCAGCGTCAGGAATGCGGACAGCGTCGCCGCCACCCAGTTGCCTTGCGCATCGACGAACGGAAACGCGCGATAGCCCGTCAGCGCGAAGACTGCCGGGTCCGTGCCGGCCTGCCACGCGATCTGCGGCACCCACATTGTCAGCGGGCCCGCGTTCGATGCGCTCGAGACGTACTGCTTCAGTGCATCGATGAGTTGCGCATCGGCGCCGGGCAACACGGTGTACGACGCGCCGTTCTGCCAGCGCCGCACCCATTGCGCGACGAAACTCGCGAGCTGGCCGCCGGTGAAATCGGCGGGCGGCACGTAACCGAGCGTACCCGTGCTCTGGTAAGCGGACTGAATCGCCGCGGCCGTGCGCACGTTGCTGCCGAACATGCTGTTCGCGAAATCCTGGCAGTTGTTGGCCGGCGGCGTCGCGAGCTGCGCGAGCGGGACGACCCACGCGCCGTTCGCGGTCGCGACGCCGCGATACAGGTTGAGATTCGCGACCGAGTCGTGGCCGGGAAACGTCGCGGCGTCGGCGCCCGATACGTAGCCGGCCGACGGCGTGACGCTGACGGTGGTCGGTTGCGATCCGAACGGATGCGTGTACGCAATCGCAAACGACGCGTCGCCGCCGGCGAGGTTGAACGATCCCGTGCAATCGCCCCAGCTGTTCGACGCACTGACGGCTGTCGACTGCCCGGTCGCGATCAGCGCTTGCGACGCTTGCGGCGTCGAGCCGCTCTGGCTCGCCGCGCTGCCGAACGCGAGCGTCGACGACGGGATCGCATTGACGACGTTGATCGTGATCGAGCGATCGGCGATGCCGTAGCTGCGCGCGGACGTATTCGCGGCGCCGGTCGCGGCGAACGACGATGCGGACGTCGTCGTATTGCCGTCGCCGCCGCAGGCGGCCAGCGTGCCGACGAGCGGCGACAGGGTCAGCGCGGCGCCGCGCTGGATGAAGCGGCGGCGATTCGGCGCGGCCGGGCGGGTGGGTTTCGAAGCGGTCATGGGGCGTTCCTGGTCACGGGTTCGGGAGGAGGCAACGACGGTCTGGAGTATTGCACACGTGTGCAACGGCAGCTGCGTTTCGGCGTTCGCCGACGCGTGCGCCGCACGTATTTATGCGGGAGATCGGTGAAATGCCTGCGACGAAACCGAGGCATTGATGTGACGCCGCGCCCGCAGTCGTGCACGCGCAGGCGAGGGGGATCGCCGGCCAGGCATTGGGCGCGCGACGGGGATCGGGTAAAGTGCCGCTCAACCTGCCGGTCCGACGTTACTAGACGACCGGTCTAATCGTTGCTACCATACGCCATCATGAATGCATCTTCAGGCGCGGAAGTCCGCCAGCACATCCTGAATATCGCGAAGCCGATCATGCTCCTCAAGGGGTTTTCGGCGGTCGGTCTGAACGAGATTCTCGCCGCGGCGGGCATCCCGAAGGGCTCGTTCTACCATTACTTCGGCTCGAAAGAGGCATTCGGCGAAGCGCTGCTCGAATCGTATTTCGAAGGCTATCTCGCGCATCTCGACAACCTGTTCAAGCCTCGGGCCGGCACCGGCGCCGAGCGCCTGATGACGTACTGGGGCAACTGGCTGGACACGCAGTGCACGGACGATCCGGAAGGCAAGTGCCTCGCCGTGAAGCTCGGCGCGGAAGTGTCGGACCTGTCGGAAGCGATGCGCGCGGTGCTGCGGCGCGGCACCAGCCAGATCATCGAGCGGCTTGCGGGCGGCATCGAGGCCGCGCTCGCCGACGGCTCGCTGCGCGCGGTCGACGATCCGCCGCACACGGCCGCGATCCTGTACGAGCTGTGGCTCGGCGCAACGCTGCTGGAAAAGATTCACCGCAACCGCAAACCGCTGGAGAGGGCGATGATCGAAACGCGGCGCATGCTGAACCTGCCGCCGGTTGCGCACGATGGAGCGCAGTCGTAATCCGGGCGCGCTTGGGCGCGCCTTGTTTTTGCCCTATCTCTAGACGACTGGTCTACTCAATCACCCCATGACGAACGCCTTGCTCCGCGTTACGCTGTCCCGATTGCTCCAACCGCCTGCCTGCGACCGCGACGGCCTGATCGCCGACGCCGCCTCTGGCGCGCACTTCCTGCTGGTCCATCCCTGATCCGATCGTGCCCACGAGGCACGTCCCTTTCTGTTGACGGAGGCTTACATGCCGCAAAGCAAGACCGCAAACCGCCAGATCATCCTGCAATCGCGCCCGGTCGGCGCGCCGACGCCGGACAACTTCCGGGCCGAAACCGGTGACGTGCCGACGCCCGGCGCCAGCCAGGTGCTGCTGCGCACAGTCTGGCTGTCGCTCGACCCGTACATGCGCGGCCGGATGAGCGACGCGCCGTCCTATGCGGCGCCGGCCGAACTCGGCCAGCCGATGGTCGGCGGCACGGTCAGCCGCGTCGTGTCGTCGAACCTGCCCGCGTTCCGCGAAGGCGATCTCGTCGTCGCCGGTGCCGGCTGGCAGGACTACGCACTGTCCGACGGCCGCGACCTGATCCCGCTCGGCCGCGACTTCGCGCATCCGTCGTACGCGCTCGGCGTGCTCGGCATGCCGGGCTTCACCGCGTACACCGGGCTGCTGAAGATCGGCGAACCGAAGGCCGGTGAAACCGTGGTCGTCGCGGCCGCGAGCGGCGCGGTCGGCGCGGTGGTCGGCCAGATCGCGAAGCTGAAGGGCTGCCGCGTGGTCGGCGTCGCGGGCGGGGCCGACAAGTGCGCGTTCGTGACCGACACGCTCGGCTTCGACGCATGCGTCGACCATCGCGATCCGGCGTTTGCCGCGAAGCTGAAGGACGCGTGCCCGAACGGCATCGACGTCTATTTCGAGAACGTCGGCGGCGCCGTGTTCGATGCGGTGTGGCCGTTGCTGAACGAGCAGGCGCGCGTGCCCGTCTGCGGCGTCATCGCGCACTACAACGACACCGAACTGCCGGCCGGCCCCGATCGCGTACCGCTGCTGATGTCGACGATCCTGCGCAAGCGCATCCGCGTGCAGGGGTTCATCATTCTCGATCACTATGCCACCGGCTATGCGCCGTTCCTGAAGGACATGAGCGAATGGGTCGCGCAGGGCAAGGTCAAGACGCGCGAGGACATCATCCCCGATCTCGCCGACGCGCCCGACGCACTGATCGGCTTGCTCGCCGGCAAGAATTTCGGCAAGGTCGTCGTGCGCGTGGGCCCGGACGAACTGGCCTGACACGACGGCACCGGCTGGCTTGCAACACACGGCCGCCCGCCGGCGTCGCACGACACCGGCGGACGGCTTTTCCGATTCCGTTTCGAAAGGAGTGACACGATGGCGCTTCACGTAATTGCTTCCCTGTTCCTGAAACCCGAACACGCGCAGGCCGCCGAGGCCGAACTGCGCAGCATGGTCGCGAAGACGCGCACCGAACCGGGCAACCGTCGCTACGACCTGTTCCGCGAACAGGACGGCTCGCCGAACCTGCACCTGTACGAGATCTACGACGACCAGGCCGCGTTCGACGCACACCTCGCCAGCCCGTATTTCGGCGAATTCCGTACGAAGTCGGCCGACTGGTTCACGGCGCCGCCGGTCATCAAGGTGCTGTCCGGCATCGACGTGGCCGAGTAACACCCGCTTGACCGCCGCGGCTCGCCCCCACCCGGGCCGTGCGGCACCCGTCGCGCATCGCGCGACGGCGATGACAACACGGCGCGGTGCATCGTCCGCGCCGCTTCCCCAATACACCGGCCCGGAGGCTGAATGGTCACCCTCAACATCAACGGCGAAACCCGCACGGTCGACGCCCCCGACGACATGCCCCTGCTCTGGGTGCTGCGCGACGTCGTCGGCCTCACCGGCACGAAGTTCGGCTGCGGGATCGCGCAATGCGGCGCGTGCACTGTACACCTCGACGGCGTCGCCGCGCGCTCGTGCGTGCTGCCGGTCGCGGCCGTCGCGGGCCGCAAGATCACGACGATCGAAGCCGTCGGCGCGACGCCGGCCGGCCACAAGGTCCAGCAGGCGTGGCGCGAGCTCGATGTCGTCCAGTGCGGCTACTGCCAGTCGGGGCAGGTGATGGCCGCCACCGCGCTGATCGCGTCGAACCCGAACCCGAGCGACGACGACATCGACGCGGCCATGGCCGGCAACATCTGCCGCTGCGGCACGTACAACCGGATTCGCGCGGCCGTGAAGCAAGCCGCCAAGGAGGCGTGACATGTCGCGAGGACTGATCGAAGCAGGTCGGGCCGGCGCGGGCGTGTCGCGTCGGTCGTTTCTGAAACTCGGCATGTCGCTCGGCGCGGCAGCGGGCGGCGGATTGCTGCTCGGCTTCAGCCTGCCGGCAGCGGGCGACGACGCGCGGCGCTCGGTGATCGGCGGCGACGCAACCGAGCCCGCGCAGCCCGGCGTATTCGCACCGAACGCGTTCGTGCAGATCGACCGCGCCGGCAAGGTCACGCTGGTGATGCCGAAGGTCGAGATGGGGCAGGGTGTCTATACGTCGCTGCCGATGCTGATCGCCGAGGAACTCGAAGTGCCGCTGTCGAGCGTGACGCTCGATCACGCGCCGCCGAACGAGAAGCTGTTCCTCGATCCGCTGCTCGGCGGCCAGCTGACCGGCGGCTCGACGTCGATACGCTACGCATGGGAGCCGATGCGCCGTGCGGGCGCGACGGCGCGCACGCTGCTGGTCGCGGCGGCCGCGAAGCAATGGAATGTCGATCCGGCCAGCTGCCGCGCGGCGAACGGCGAAGTGCAGCATCCGCCGAGCGGCCGGCGCGCGTCGTACGGCCAGCTGGCCGACGCCGCGGCGAAGCTGCCGGTACCGAAGGACGTCGCGCTGAAGAAGCCGGAAGATTTCAAGCTGATCGGCACGCCCGCGAAGCGCCTCGATTCGCCCGAGAAGGTCGACGGCACCGCGCAGTTCGGGCTCGACGTGCGGGTGCCCGGCATGCTGTACGCGGTGATCGTGAACAGCCCGGTGTTCGGCGGCACGGTCGCGAGCGTCGACGACACGGCCGCGAAGAAGATTCCCGGCGTGCGCCAGGTCGTACGCGTCGACAACGCGGTCGCGGTGATCGGCGATCACACGTGGGCCGCGAAACGCGGCGCCTCGGCACTCGTCGTGAAGTGGAACGAGGGCGCAGGCGCGAAGGTGTCGACCAAGGATCTGTTCGCGGATCTCGCGCAGGCGGCGGCGAACGGCAAGGGCGCGGTCGCCCGCAAGGAAGGCGACGTCGGCCACGCATTCGCGAACGCGAAGACGCGCGTCGACGCCGTCTACGAACAGCCGTTGCTCGCGCACGCGACGATGGAACCCGTGAACTGCACCGTGCACGTACGCGGCGACGGCTGCGAGATCTGGGTCGGCACGCAGGTGCCGACCCGGGTACGCGACACGGCGCAGCAGCTCACCGGGCTGTCGCCGGACAAGATCGTCGTGCACAACCATCTGCTCGGCGGCGGGTTCGGCCGGCGACTCGAAACGGACATGGTCGGCCAGGCCGTGAAGATCGGCAAACAGGTCAACGCACCGGTGAAGGTGATCTGGACGCGCGAGGAAGATGTCCAGCACGACATGTACCGGCCGTGTTACTACGACAGGATCTCGGCCGGCCTCGACGCGAACGGCAAGCCGGTCGCGTGGCAGCACCGGATCGTCGGCTCGTCGATCATGGCGCGCTTCGCGCCGCCCGCGTTCCAGAACGGCATCGATCCCGATGCCGTGGAGGTCGCGGCCGAACTGCCGTACGACCTGCCGAACCAGCTCGTCGACTACGTGCGGCAGGAGCCGCGCCACGTGCCGACCGCGTTCTGGCGCGGCGTCGGGCCGACCCGGGGCACGTTCGTCGTCGAGAGCTTCATCGACGAACTGGCCGCGCAGACCAAGACCGACCCGGTGCAATACCGCCGCGCACTGCTCGGCAAGACGCCGCGCGCCCGCAACGTGCTCGACGTCGCGACGAAGGCCGCCGGCTGGGGCGCGTCACTGCCGAAGGGGCAAGGGCGCGGCGTATCGGTGATGCACGCGTTCGGCAGTTTCTTCTCGATCGTCATCGACGTCGCGGTGGACGGCGGCGAGGTGCAGGTCAAGCGCGTCGTGTGCGCGGTCGATTGCGGGATGTTCGTGAATCCGAACACGATCGAGGCCCAGGTGCAGGGCGGCATCATCTTCGGGATCACCGGCGCGCTGTACGGCGAGATCACGATCGAGGACGGCCGCGTCGTGCAGACCAACTTCACCGACTACCGGATGATGCGGATCAACGAGACGCCGCCGATCGAGGTGCATCTGGTGAAGAGCGGCGAAGCGCCGGGCGGGATCGGCGAGCCGGGCACGGCCGCGACCGCGGCGGCGCTGTCGAACGCGATCTTCGCGGCCACCGGCACGCGGCTGCGCAAGCTGCCGGTCGGCAACCAGCTGAAGACGGCTTGAGGGGAGGCGACGATCATGCAAAACCTCACCCTGAACATGCTCCGCACCTCGCTGCTGGCCCTGTCCGCGCTGCTGGCCGGCACGGCCGCCCACGCCGCCGGAACGGTGCCGGCCGACAGCGCGCTCGTCGCGCGCGGCGCGTATCTCGCGAAAGCCGGCGACTGCATCGCGTGCCACACCGCGCCGCGCGGCACGCCGTTCGCGGGCGGCCTGAAGATGGTCACGCCGATGGGCGCGATCTACACGACCAACATCACGCCCGACCCGGAAACCGGCATCGGCGGCTACACGGAAGCCGAGTTCGCCGGCGCGCTGCGCAAGGGTGTCGCGAAGGACGGTCACAACCTGTATCCGGCGATGCCGTATCCGTCGTATGCGAAGCTGAAGGACGACGACGTGAAGGCGCTGTATGCGTACTTCATGCACGGCGTCGAACCGGTGAAGCAGGCGAACCGGCCGTCCGACATCCCGTGGCCGCTCAACATGCGCTGGCCGCTCGCGTTGTGGAACATGGTGTTCCTCGACACGACGCCTTATGCCGACAAGCCGGCGAAGGACGCGATGTGGAACCGCGGCGCCTATCTCGTGCAGGGGCTCGGGCACTGCGGGTCGTGCCACACGCCGCGCGGCGTCGGCTTCCAGGAGAAGGCGCTGGACGAAGGCGGCGCGGCATACCTGTCGGGCGCGCCGATCGACAACTGGTTCGCGTCGAACCTGACCGGCGAGCACAACACGGGGCTCGGCCGCTGGAGCGACGCCGACGTCGCGCAGTTCCTGAAGACCGGCGCGAACCGGCATGCAACCGCGTTCGGCTCGATGGTGAGCGTGATCAACCACAGCACGCAGGGGCTGACCGACGACGATCTGGCCGCGATGTCGCGCTACCTGAAATCGCTGCCGGCCGCAGGCGGCACGGGGGCGCCGCCCTACAGCTACGATCCGAAGGCGACGCAAGCGGCGCTGGGCCGGCCGGCTGCCGATCCGGGCGCGAAGGTGTATAACGCTTACTGCCTGCATTGCCACGGGGTGGACGGGCGCGGCTACGCGCCGCTGCTCGCGCCGCTCGCCGGCAATCCGAACGTGCTCGAGGCCGATGCGTCGTCGCTAATCAACGTGACGCTGAACGGCAGCGACACGCTCGTGATCGGCGGCGTGCCGTCCGCGTATCCGATGCCGGCGTTCTCGAACCAGCTGAACGACCGGCAGATCGCCGACGTGCTGACGTTCATGCGCGCCGGCTGGAACAACGGCGCGCCGGCCGTGCAGGCGGCGGACGTCGCGAAACTCCGCAAGGCAACGGCGGCCGCGCACTGAGCGCGGCGCGATGCGGAACGACGCCGGGCGGCCGTGCCCGATGTCGATGCCGCCGGGTGCATGCCTGTCCCGGCGGCAAAGCTCTTTCTGTCAACCTGCGTGCGGCCGTTCGCGGCAGCGCGCGTTTTATCGACGCAAATGTAGGGGTGTCTGGATGGCTAACGTGACTTATACGGATACGCAACTGCTGATCGACGGCGAGTGGGTCGACGCCGCGAGCGGCAAGACGATCGACGTCGTGAACCCGGCGACGGGCAAGCCGATCGGCAAGGTGGCCCACGCGGGCATCGCCGATCTCGATCGCGCGCTCGCCGCCGCGCAACGCGGTTTCGAAGCATGGCGCAAGGTGCCCGCGCACGAACGCGCGGCGACGATGCGCAAGGCGGCCGCGCTGGTGCGCGAGCGCGCCGACGCGATCGCGCAGCTGATGACGCAGGAGCAGGGCAAGCCGCTCACCGAAGCGCGCGTCGAAGTGCTGTCGGCGGCCGACATCATCGAATGGTTCGCGGACGAAGGCCGCCGCGTGTACGGCCGGATCGTGCCGCCGCGCAACCTCGCTGCGCAGCAGACGGTCGTGAAGGAGCCGGTCGGCCCGGTCGCCGCGTTCACGCCGTGGAATTTCCCGGTCAACCAGGTCGTGCGCAAGCTGAGCGCCGCGCTCGCGACCGGCTGTTCGTTCCTCGTGAAGGCGCCGGAAGAAACCCCGGCATCGCCGGCCGCGCTGCTGCGCGCGTTCGTCGACGCGGGCGTGCCGGCCGGCGTGATCGGCCTCGTGTTCGGCGATCCGGCCGAAATTTCGTCGTACCTGATTCCGCACCCGGTGATCCGCAAGGTCACGTTCACGGGTTCGACGCCGGTCGGCAAGCAGCTCGCGTCGATGGCCGGCCTGCACATGAAGCGCGCGACGATGGAGCTGGGCGGCCACGCGCCGGTGATCGTCGCCGAGGATGCCGACGTCGCGCTCGCGGTGAAGGCCGCCGGCGGCGCGAAGTTCCGCAACGCGGGGCAGGTCTGCATTTCGCCGACGCGCTTCCTCGTGCACAACAGCATCCGCGACGAATTCACGCGTGCGCTGGTCAAGCACGCCGAAGGGCTGAAGGTCGGTAACGGCCTCGAGGAAGGCACGACGCTCGGCGCGCTCGCGAACCCGCGCCGCCTCACCGCGATGGCATCGGTCGTCGACAACGCGCGCAAGGTCGGCGCGAGCATCGAGACGGGCGGCGAGCGGATCGGCTCGGAAGGCAACTTCTTCGCCCCGACCGTGATCGCGAACGTGCCACTCGAGGCCGACGTGTTCAACAACGAGCCGTTCGGCCCGGTCGCGGCGATCCGCGGCTTCGACAAGCTCGAGGACGCGATCGCCGAAGCGAACCGTCTGCCGTTCGGTCTGGCCGGCTACGCGTTCACGCGCTCGTTCGCGAACGTGCACCTGCTCACGCAGCGCATGGAAGTCGGCATGCTGTGGATCAACCAGCCGGCGACGCCGTGGCCGGAAATGCCGTTCGGCGGCGTGAAGGATTCGGGCTACGGTTCGGAAGGCGGGCCGGAAGCGCTGGAACCGTACCTCGTCACGAAATCGGTGACGGTGATGGCCGTCTGACGGCCGGCCGTACGCCGCGATGCCGCCGCTCCCGCGTCCGTCGGGAGCGGCGGTTTTTTTTCGGGCCCGCAACGGACGCGGCCCGCCATCCGGACGCCTGGCGAAGCATCGGCTCATCGCCTATCCTCTGATCAATATGGCGACGAGCCATCCCGGACGGTAGCCGCACGCCGGCAGCGGAAGAACGACGACCGTACGAAAACTGAAAGGCGGCGAGCGTGATCGGGCGACCGGCACGCGGCCCCATGACTGTCCGACACCCGGGGCTGGACCCTGCGCTTTCCACGAACAACGCACAACACGAAGCGGGAGCAGTTCGGTCAACCACCACTACGGAGATATCGTCATGGCCAATGCCGCAGCAAATCAATTCGTCGACTGGGGGGCCGAATTTCACGCGCCACCCTGGCAAGCGAACGACAACATCGCGATCGCGCCCGGCGTGACGACCGTCTTCGATCTCCTGACCGCCGACGGCGTGTCGCCCGCCCTCAACCCGCAAGCGCAGGGATCAGGCGCCAGCCTGTTCGTGACGGCGCTGGGCGGCGTGGAAGCGAACCAGGGCGGAAACGGCTATTGGTGGGTGTATTTCGTCAACGGCCAGATGCCCGACGTCTCCTGCGCCGTCTACACCCTGAAACCCGGCGACAGCGTGGCCTGGGACTACAAGCACTATTCGAGCGGCCTGAAGCAGGCGGTTCACCCGCCGCTGGCCTGACGGCTGACGGGCGCGGCACCGGCGGGAAGGCGAATCGTCTTCCCGCCTGGGCCGCGGGTTAATGCCGCCCGCTGCCGCGATAACTTTCCACTTCCGCGTCGTACGCGGCCAGGAACGCCTTGCCGAACACCGACGCGAAGTCGTCCTCGATCGCGAACACCGTATCGCGATGGGTCGCCGCGTAGCGATCCCACATCCTTGCCTTGTACAGCGCGGGCACGCGCTTCTCGTACCAGCGCACCGCATCGTCGCGCTCGCGCAGCCGTTGCGGCGAAAAGCGCGTGAGCAGATCCATCAGCGCGGCGCGCATGCCGGCGACCATGCCGATCTGGTGCGCGTGCAGATCCTGGAACGCGTCGCTGACCGCGCTCTGCGGCGACATGAAGCCCGGCAACGGCAGCCCGAACATCTGCCGCAGCACCGCGCCGCCGTCGGGCAGCAGCTTCAGCGGATTGTTCTCGCGATCGAGCAGCATCGTCATGTGCGCTTTCACCTCGCGCTTCAGGATGCTGCGCGACGACAGCAGCTCGACGGTGCCGTTCGCGAACAGCGCGAGCAGTTGCCCGGCGATGTACAGCTGTTCGGCCGACCACTGGTGCGATTCGGCGGCCACGTCGAGCCCCGCACCTTCGAAGAATGCGCTCAGCAGTTCATCCGGCGTCGGCGGGGCAGGCGTCGCTCGCGCGGCATGCGGCGCCGGTTCGTCGGCCGGCCGTGCGTCGGTGCGCGCGGCCGCCGGCTGCACGCGCACGTGCTGGGTCCACTCGGGCGCGTGGTCGGCCTGCGCCGCATGCGACGCGTCGCGATCCGCGTTGCCGCGCCCGGGTTGCGCCGCCGCACCCGATGCACCAGGCGCGGCCGACGACTGCGCGAACAGGTCGAGCGGATCGGTCGACAACTGGTTCAGGTCGCGCGGCGACGGTCCGGACGAGGCGGCCTGCGCGGCATGATGCGCAGGTTGCGGTGCGTCCGCACGTGCAGGCCCGCCCGGCCGGGTGTCGGCATCCGACCGGGTGCGCGGCGCGAGACGATCCTGGAGCAGCGCCCACAGCCGGTTGCCGGCGCCTTTCGTATCGATGCGCGAAGGCGACGGCTGCGCGGGGACGGCTGACGCCCGCGCGTCCCGCAGGTCGGCCCGCCCATCGGGAGGAGGTGCAATGTCGATAACCGGCGCATCGCCGCCGTCGTCGCGTTCCGCGCGCAACACATAAGGCCCGATACGGATGATGTCACCCGTGTTGAGCGGGCGCTCCTGCGCATAGCCGACCGGCTCGCGGTTCACCTCGATCGTCGATACGCTGCTCAGGTTCTTCAGCAGGCAGGCATCGTCGCCGACCTGCAGCAGCGCCTGCAGCCGCGAAATCTGCCGGGTGTCGTCGTGCAGCACCAGGTGGTTGTCGTTGGCGCGGCCGATGGTGCCGCCCGGCGGATGAAACACGACGGCGTCGTAGGAGTCGTTTTCGACCGGTTCGCCGGCATGTTCGATCACGATCAATTGCATGTCATACGTCGCTCGGTGGATGACGCGCTTGCGTGGCAGTCGTCTCGTTCAGGACGACGACGCATGTCTGCGGCGCGCGAATTCGAACGCGGGCCCCCAGATCGGATGCCCCTTCTCGGCAGGGGACAAGTCGAAGCGCGGGTTGAGGTCGAGAATCTTCGAGAACTCGGCGCGG
Source organism: Burkholderia pulmonis (assembly GCF_984667975.1). Lineage (NCBI taxonomy): Bacteria > Pseudomonadati > Pseudomonadota > Betaproteobacteria > Burkholderiales > Burkholderiaceae > Burkholderia > Burkholderia pulmonis. The sequence goes on along the minus strand of NZ_OZ480187.1, from coordinate 1,615,518 downwards.
CATTGCGTGACGCGGTTCGTCACGCAATAGCTGAACGCAAGGAGCTTGTGCGCCGCGACCTGGGTGTCGACGTCGGCGCTGTCGACCTCCTTCGCATGGCTCAACAGCGCGATCGTGCGCCCGTAATCGCCGGCCGCGTACGCGGCACGCGCGCTGTCGACCGTTGCATGCGCGGCCGACTGCGTCGGCGACGTGCTGCATCCGCCGGCCCCCAGCAGCAATGCGCCGAGGAAAAGAACAATCGATGCACGGCCTTTCATTATTGAAATTAAGAATTCGCGTAATTGGATGTGGGCGCACAAGTGCTGTTGGATTCTAGTGCCAATCATCGGAGTCGATATGGCTGTTACGTTTTGTTTCATATAGCCGGTCCGATTCGATTTCAGCCTGGAAATAGACTACGAATCTCAGTGCTTGTTAATCCGGAAAAACGGCCTATAGTTCGCTGTGTTTTTCGGATTCGTCAGTTGTTTGGCCTGAGCGTGTCAATGCCAAAAAAACGGGACATCCGTTCGGGCAACACGAACAGCCTGGCACATCGCCAGCGCCGCGCCCGCCCGTTGCCAGGCGGCCGGCCGGCGCGCACCCGCGCGAGCGTCCGAAAGACATCAACCCAATAGAACCGGGCCGCCCACGCGAACCGGTCGAATTAATTTTTCCGTCAAATGATCAATTTCAATTCAATTACCTGTCATCTCGCCAAATCAACTTTCAAAAACCCTGAATGATTTGACCCGGCTTAAGACAAGAACAATTTGCCGATACCCGTTTCAATGGAAGGATATGCCAGTCACATAATTACCGGTTGATTTATTGTCCCTTTTTTAATCCGGTCGATCGGCTCCGAACTCGGCAGCCGGCGGATGGCTATTGGGTGGCGAGGGTGAAATATGCAATGGCGGTCGAGCACGTTCATCGTATGGGGATGCGTATTGCTGTTACCGGGGTGCGGCGCGACGGAGCACGCGGCCGCGGTCCCGTATGCGATCACGGTTGACGTCGCCACCGACGTCAATCCCGACATGAATCGCAAGCCGTCACCGATCGTGCTGAAGGTGTTCCAGCTTCGCGCGGCGTCGAGTTTCGACAGCGCGGATTTCTTCGCGCTGCAGGACAAGCCCGAGAACGTGCTCGGCGCGGACCTGCTCGGCACCGACCGCGTGATCCTGCGGCCGGGCGAATCGCGCACGCTGCACTATCGCGGCAATGTCGAGGCCGGCGCGATCGGCGTCATCGCCGAATACCGGATGCTCGAAAAGAACCGCTGGCGGCTGACGGTACCGCTGCCGCGCGCGAAACAACTCAATCTGTACAAATTCTGGCAGACGTCGCCAGGCGAACTGAAGCTGTCGATCGCGGTGAGAAACGGTGGCATCGCGCTGAACACTCCGCAGGGGCGCCCATGACCGAACCGACGATGTCCGCGACGCCGGTCGCGGCGCTCCGCCAGCGCGTGGTGTGGACCGAGGGGATGTTCCTGCGCCCGCAGCATTTCCAGCAGCTGGAACGGCACTGGGAACGCTATGTCGCATTGCGCTGCCTGCCGCTGCAGGGCTTCTACTGGGGCTTCGACGCGCTGGAGCTCGATCGCGAGCAACTGGCGCTCGGCAAGGTCGCGCTGCGTGCCGCGTCGGGCGTGATGCGCGACGGCACGCCGTTCGACCTGTCGCATCCGGACGATCTCCCGGAGCCGTTCGACGTGCCGGCCGACGCGAAAGACCAGCTCGTCGTGCTCGCACTGCCGCTGTGGCGCGGCGGCGGCGAGGAAGTGTCGTTCGGCGCAGGCGCCGCGAACGGCGGAAGCGGGACGGGCAGCGCAAGCGCCGACGCGGACGTCGCACGCTACGTGGTGCGCGAATACGAGGTGGCCGATGCGAACGCGGTCGCGCTCGGACCCGCGCTGCTGCAGACGGGCCGCCTGAACGTGCGGCTGATGCTCGAAGCCGAGCTGACCGGCGACTGGCACGCGCTCGGCGTCGCGCGGATCGTCGAGCGGCGCACCGATGCACGGCTGCTGGTCGACGACGGCTATATTCCGCCGCGGCTCGTCGCACAGCACGATCCCGTGCTGCTCGCGTACGCGCGCGAACTGCACGGGCTGCTCACGCAGCGCAGCGAGGCGCTTGGGGAACGGCTGTCGGAACCGGGGCGCGGCGGCGTGTCGGAAGTCGCGGATTTCCTGCTGCTGCAGCTCGTGAATCGCTATCTTGCGCTGACCTGGCATGCGCAGCAGCATGTGTCGACGCATCCGGAAGCGCTGTTCTGCGACTGGTTGAAGCTCGCGTGCGACCTGAGCACGTTCACGGCGGCCGGGCGGCGCCCGCAGTCGCTCGCGGTGTACGTGCACGACGACCTGCGCACGAGCTTCGCGGAACTGATGACGGAACTGCGCCGGTCGCTGTCGACCGTGCTGGAACAAAACGCGATCCAGATCGAGCTGCGTGATGCGGGCAACGGGATTCGCGTCGCGACGCTCGCCGATCCCGCGCTGCGCGACACGGCGGGCTTCGTGCTGGCGGTGCGCGCGGACGTGCCGGCCGACAGCCTGCGCACGCGTTTTCCCGCGCAGGCGAAGCTCGGGCCCGTCGAGCGGATCCGCGATCTCGTGCAGTTGCAGCTGCCGGGCATCACGATGCGCCAGCTGCCGGTCGCGCCTCGACAGATCCCGTATCACGCGGGCCATACGTACTTCGAGATCGACAAGGGCAGCGACCTGTGGAAGCAGCTGGCGCGCTCCGGCGGTCTCGCATTTCATTTTGCCGGCGAATTCCCCGGGCTCTCGATGGAATTCTGGGCGATACGCGGATAAGGGCGGGGCGACGCGATGAACTCTTCCTCCGATTCGATTTCCGCCGGCGCCGGCGGATTCGTGCCGCCGAATCCGGGCGGCATGCATCCGGCCGCCAGCATGGGGGCGGCCGGGCCGACGGCCACGCAGCCGCGGCCCGGCCGCTGGGCCGCGAGCGGCACGAACCCGCTCGTCGCGGCCGCGAACCCGCTGCTCAACCTGGTGCCGCAGATCCGCTCGACCGTCCATCATCCGAATCCCGCGTGGTTGCGCGAGCATCTCGTCGTCGAGATCCGGCAGTTCGAAGCGCGCGCGCAGGAAGCCGGCGTGCCGTCCGAGGCAATCATCGGCGCGCGCTACTGCCTGTGCACGGCGCTCGACGAGGCGGCCGCGCTGACGCCGTGGGGCGGCAGCGTGTGGTCGTCGCACAGCCTGCTCGTGTCGTTTCATAACGAAACATGGGGCGGCGAGAAGTTCTTCCACCTGCTCGAACGCCTGTCGCAGCAGCCGCGCCAGCATCTCGACCTGCTCGAGCTGCTGTATTTCTGTCTCGCGCTCGGCTTCGAGGGCCGCTATCGCGTGCTCGACAACGGCCATGCGCAGCTCGACGCGCTGCGCCATCAGCTCGCGCTGACGATCCGCTCGGTGCGCGGCGAATTCGAGCCCGCGCTGTCGCCGCACTGGCGCGACGTCGTCACGAGCGATGTGGCCCGCCGGTTCGTCGTGCCGCTGTGGGTATGCGTGGCGCTCGCGCTGCTGATCGGCTTCGGCCTGTTCGTCGGGCTGCGCATCGCGCTTGCCGGGCATTCGGACCAGCTGTTCGCGTCGATCGACGCGCTGCACGTGCCGAAGCTGCAGCCTGCGCAGGCGCCGCCGCGCCCGGCGCCGGCACCGCGCATCGCGAAGTTCCTCGAGCCCGAGATCGCGGCCGGCCTCGTATCGGTGCGCGACGACGCCGATCGCAGCGTGATCGTGCTGCGCGGCGACGGGTTGTTCAAGTCCGGCTCCACGTCGGTGATCGACCGTTACGCGCCAGTGCTCGCGCGCGTCGCCGATGCGCTGAACAAGGTGCCCGGCAACGTGCGCGTGACCGGCTATACCGACGACACCCCCGTGCACACGGCGCGCTTCGCGTCGAACTGGGATCTGTCGCGCGAACGCGCGGAAGCCGTGCGCAGCATGATCGCCGCGCGGCTCGACCATCCCGAGCGGCTCGCGGCGGAAGGGCGCGGCACGCTCGATCCGGTCGCGCCGAACGATTCGCCCGCGAACCGCGCGCTGAACCGGCGCGTCGAGATCACGCTGCTGCCGGCGCCCGGCAGCAGCACCGCCGCCAGCGCAACGCAGGGAGCCAACTGACATGAACCAGGCTGTCGCGCGTTTCGTCCGGCCGTTGCCGTCGCGGGAAATCTGGACCTTTGCCGGTCTCGTCGTGCTCGCGTGCTTCGTCTGGCTCGCGGGCCCGCTGTTCGCGTTCGCCGAGTTCCGGCCGCTCGAAAGCGGCTGGGCGCGCGGGCTGACGATCGCGGTGCTGTTCGTCGCCTGGGGCGCGCGGGTCGCGTGGCGCAGCTGGCGCGCGGGGCGCCTCAATGCGCAACTGCTGAACCAGCTGCGCGAAGCCGCGCCGGGGCCGGCGACCGCCGACGATCCGGCGAAGGCGCAGCTCGACGAATTGCGCAGCCGCTTCGATGAAGCCTCGACGCTGCTGAAGAAAGTCCGCTTCGGGCAGGCCGACACCGTGCGCAAGGGCTTGCCGCGCTGGTTCGACCGGATGTCGCGCCAGTACCTGTACCAGTTGCCGTGGTACGTGTTCATCGGCGCGCCGGGTTCGGGCAAGACCACCGCGCTCGTGAATTCCGGGCTCAGCTTCCCGCTCGCCGAGCAGTTCGGCCGCGCGGCGATTCGCGGCGTGGGCGGCACGCGTCATTGCGACTGGTGGTTCACGAACGACGCGGTGCTGATCGACACCGCCGGCCGCTACACGACGCACGAAGGCAACCGCGCGCTCGATGAAGCCGAGTGGAAAGGCTTCGTCGACCTGCTGAAGAAATACCGCACGCGCCAGCCGCTGAACGGCGCGATGCTGACGATCAGCGTCGCCGATCTTCTGGGCGCGTCGGAAGCCGAACGCACGCAGCACGCGATGGTGCTGCGCAAGCGGCTGCTCGAACTGCGCGCGCAGCTCGGCATCCGCTTTCCCGTGTACCTGCTGGTGACGAAGGCCGACCTGCTCGCCGGTTTCGCCGAGTATTTCGGCGCATACGGCCGCGCGGAGTGCGCGCAGGTGTGGGGCTTCACGTTCCCGCTCGCGCAGAGCGAAGCGCCGGGCTTCGACCTGCGTGCCGCATTCGACCGCGAATACCGGCTGCTGCACCAGCGGTTGAACGACGGGCTGCCCGAGCTGCTCGCCGCGCAGACCGACGCGCGCCAGCGCGAGATGACGTACCTGCTGCCGCAGCAGATCGCCGACCTGCAGGACATGCTCGGCCAGTTCGTCGCCGAGGTGTTCTCCGTGTCGAGCTACGAGCCGATGCCGATGCTGCGCGGCGTCTACCTGACGAGCGGCACGCAGGAAGGCACCGCGTTCGATCGCGTGATGAGCGGCATCAAGCGCTTCCTGAAGATCGAGGGCGTGCCGCCCGTCGCGCAGGTCGGCTCGACCGGGCGCAGCTTCTTCCTGAAGTCGCTGCTGCAGGAACACATCTTCCGCGAAGCCGCGCTCGCCGGCAGCGACCTGCGCTGGCACCAGAAGCGGCGCGTGCTGCAGATCGCCGGCTACGTGCTGCTCGCGCTGGTGTGCGTGGCCGTGCTGGCCGCGTGGCTGCGCAGCTATGCGAACAACCGCGCGTATCTCGACCAGATCGCCGCGCGCGTGCCGGCCGTCGATTCGCAGATCGCCGGCGCGAAATTCTCCGATGCGTCCGACATCGCGCGGCTGCTGCCCGTGCTCGATGCGCTCGGCGGCCTCGCGAACGCGGGCGGCGTCGATCGGCAGCATCCGCCGCTCGCGTACCGGTGGGGGCTGTTCCAGGGCGAGAAGATCGACGAGGCCGTCGATGCCGTTTACCGCCGCGCGCTCGACGACGTGCTGCTGCCGATCGCCGCGAGCCGGATGGAAGCCGCGCTGCGCGACGCGCGGCCCGACGAAACCGAATACGCGTATGCGGCGCTGAAGGCGTACCTGATGCTGTATGACAGCGCGCACTACGATCCCGCATTCGTGCAGGCCGTCGTCGATCTCGAAATGGAGCGCTCGCTGCCGCCCGATTTCTCGCCGGCCGAGCGTTCGGCGCTGCGCGCGCATCTCGCAGCGCTGTTCGGCAGCCGCGTCGCGGTATCGCCGTATCCGATGAACGAGCGGCTCGTGGCCGACGTGCGCGACCGGCTGCGGCAGGTGCCGTTCTCGCAGCGCCTGTACCGGCAGCTCACGCGCACGCTGCGCCCGGCGACGGCGGCGTTCGACTTCAGCGTCGCGCGCGCGGTCGGCCCCGACGCGTCGCTGGTGTTCCGCCGCCAGAGCGGCAAGCCGCTGTCGGAAGGCGTACCGGGACTCTATACGCGCAACGGCTATCGCAACGTGTTCGCGCCGCGCCTGGCCGGCGAGGTCGACGCGTACGGGCACGAGGAGGTGTGGGTGCTGAACCTCGGGCTGTCCGAGATTCCCGGGCCGAACGATGCGGCCGCGTGGGCGCGCGACATCCGCCAGCTCTACCTGAACGACTACCTGAAGATCTGGGACGACTATCTCGCCGACATCAAGCTGCAGCGCACGGCAACGCTCGCACAGAGCATCCAGGTCGCACGCGCGCTGTCGTCTGCCGATTCGCCGCTCACGCGGCTGATGGTGGCGCTCGCGCGCGACACGGCGCTGGGCGACGCGCCGGGCGGCGCGCGCAATCTCGCGTCGCGTGCGCAGGACAAGGTCGACGAGGCGCGCAGTTCGCTATCGCAGATCTTCGCCGGGCAGGCGAGCGACGCGAACCCGTCGGCAGCGGCGCCCGCGAGCCCCGAACAGGTGGTCGACAGCCATTTCGCCGGGCTGCGCGCGTTCGCGCCGGGCAGCGGCGACCAGGCACAGGCGTTCGACGCGGTGCTGAAATCGATCGACGCGCTGTACACGTACCTGACGGCGACCGACGACGCGCTGAGAAGCGGCGCGCAACCGCCGCCGTCCGATGCGCCCGCGCGGTTGCGTGCTCAGGCCGGCCGCCTGCCGACGCCGTTCCGCGAAGTGCTCGACGACCTGTCGAACGTCGCGAACGGCAGCGTCGCCACCGTCGAGCAGCGCAGCGTCGCGCAGCGGGCCGGCGCGAACGTCGGCGACTTCTGCCGGCAGGCGATCGCGGGCCGCTATCCGTTCGCGCGCGGCTCGTCGCGCGACGTCGCGCCGGCCGATTTCGCGCAGATGTTCGCGCCGGGCGGGCTGATGGACGATTTCTTCCAGAAGAACCTGCAGTCGATCGTCGACACGACGTCGCACCCGTGGCGCTTCGCGAACCGCAATGCGGACGCCGATCCGTCGGCCGTCGCGATGCTCGCGTCGTTCGAGAAGGCCGCGGTGATCCGCGACGTCTATTTCGGCGGCGGCGCGCGCACCGCGCAGTTGAAGGTACAGATCCAGCCGCTCGAAATGGATCCGTCGATCACGGAGATGGTGCTCGACGTCGACGGACAGATCGTCCGCTATGCGCACGGGCCGCTCGTGCAGAGCGCGGTGGACTGGCCGGGCCCGCGCGGCAGCAACCAGGTACGGCTGCAGGTGTCGGGGCAGGCCGGCGCGACCGACGGCTTCACGACCGACGGGCCGTGGGCGCTGCACCGGCTGTTCGACCGCGCGGCCGTGTCCGCCGGGCGCGGCTCCGACCAGATGATTGCGCGCTTCACGGTCGACGGCAAACCGATCGTGCTGCAGGTGAATGCGGGCAGCGTCCGCAACCCGTTCCGACTGCCCCAGATGGAGTCCTTTACATGCCCTCCGAAGCCATGAGCCCGACACCGCCGCTTGCGCGCGCCGATGGCGACGCGCCGGCCTGGTACGGGAAGATCCCCGGCGCCGGCGACTTCGTGAACAGCCGGCTGCCGCATGCGCTTGCGCAGTGGTGGGAACGCTGGCTCCAGCAGGGAATGGCCGCGATGCGCCAGCGCGGCACGGACGAGATCGCGCGCCACTACACGGTCGCGCCGGTATGGAATTTCCTGATCCCGGCCGGCGCGGGCGCGTCGTGCGTGCAGTCGGGCTGCCTCGCGCCGAGCTGCGACCGCGTCGGGCGCTACTACCCGGTGATCGTCACATTGCCGATGCGCGAGGCCGATTACTGGAACGGGCTGCCCGACGCCGCGGGCACGTTCTACTGGCAGGTCGGTCATGCGCTGCTCGACGCGATCCGCCATGCGCGCGCGCCGGGCGATCTCGAGCAGACGCTCGAGCGCGTGCGGCTCGCACCGGGCGGCGGCCGGGACGCGGACATCGTCGACGGCACGCCCGCGGCGCTGCCGGAGCCGCCTGCACCGGCTGCATGGCCCGGGCTGTCCGGCTATTTCGATCCGCACGGCGGCACCAGCTTCTGGTGGACCAACCGCGCCGACGGATCGCCGCTGCGCACGCATGCGCATACGGGCACGCCCGACAACGCGCTGTTCCTGACGCTGTTCGGCGGCGGCTAGCGGCCTGGGCAAAGGCCGGCGGGCCGCCCGAGGCGGGCGGACAGCATGCAGTTTCGAGAGGTGGTGGAGATGAAGGACGCTGGATCGAGAGACAACGAGCATGACACCGCGACGCGCGGCGACGCATCCGAATTCACGGTGCGGCCGCTGCCGCTCGGCCATCGCCTCGGCGAGCTGCAACTCGACGAGGTACTCGGCATCGGCGGGTTCGGGATCGTGTATCGTGCGTTCGACCGCACGCTGCGGCGCGCGGTCGCGATCAAGGAATACATGCCGTCGATGCTCGCGACGCGCGGCGGCGACTATACGGTGTCGCTGCGTTCCGAACGGTTCGCGCAGGCGTTCGACGCCGGGCGCGGCGCGTTCCTCAACGAGGCGCGCCTGCTCGCGCAGTTCGACCATCCGGGGCTCGTCAAGGTCCTGCACTTCTGGGAAAGCCACGGCACCGCGTACATGGTGATGCCGTTCTATGAAGGGCGCACGCTCAAGCAGTTGCTCGACGGCGGGATGCGGATCAGCGAGACGCAGTTGCGCAACATCGTCGGCGCGCTGCTCGGCGCGCTCGATACGCTGCATCGCGCGCAATGCTTCCATCGCGACGTGGCGCTCGACAACGTGCTGATCCGCCCGAACGGCAGCGCGATCCTGCTCGACTTCGGCGCGGCGCGCAAACGGATCGGCGACATGGTCGACGACGGCGCGATGATGATCAAGCCCGGCTACGCGCCGATCGAGCAATACACCGACGACCCCGCGTTCAGCCAGGGGCCGTGGACCGATCTCTATGCGCTTGGCGCGGTGATGCACGCGATGATCACCGGCGAGCTGCCGCCCGCGGCCGTCGTGCGCAGCATCAAGGACACGTACCGGCCGCTCGCGTCGCGCGAACTGCCGGCCGGCGAGGTGTACAGCCCGGCGTTCCTCGCGGCGGTCGATCATGCGCTGCAACTGCGGATTGCGGACCGGCCGGAATCGGTCGCGGCGTTCGCGGCGGAGCTGGGGTTGCGCGACTTCGACCGGACGGGGGGCGGGTATGGCGCGGTGGTCGCGCCGTCCGCCGGCGATGCGGGCAGGGGCGGGGAAGGGAAGAGCGAAGCCGCTGCGGCTTCCGCTGCGCCCGGAACGGCATCGGCTGCCGCGGCCGCATCGATCGGCGAAGGCAGGACCGCTTCGGGCAAGGCAACGGACGAGGTGTCGGCGCCGACGGAGACGGCCTCGTCTGCCGCGTCCCGTGGCACGCCGGACGCTGGCGGATCGTCTGCGCCAACGGCGGGCGGACAAGGCGCAGCCATCGCGGCGGGGACGCTGGCAGCGTCTGCGGCGCAGGCGGCGAAACCGGCCGGATCCGGGGCGCCCGGCAGCGATGCCGAACGAACACAAGCACCACGCGCTTCAAGCACTCCGGCGCACGACCAAGCTTCCACGCAACCGGCAAGCGCCGAAGCCCGGATCGGCAAGCATGAAGCTGCGGATACCGGCAGCGCGGCCGCGATGGCAGGCGCCGCCGGATCGGCCCCGCCGCCGTCCGCCGCGTCGGCCTCGTCGTCGGGCGGTGCATCTACGCCAACCGGCGCCCAACGCAGTCCGGCACCGGCCGGATCGCGCAACCGGCGCATCCCCGTCTACGCCGGCGGCGCACTCGTCGCGCTGCTCGCGATCGGCCTTGCCGCGACCTATCTGTCGCGTCCCGCGCGCGTTGCCGACGAAGCGCCGCCCGCCGCGAGCCAGCCGCTGGCCGGCACGCCACCCGCGAGCGCACCGGGCGCCACGCTGGCCCAGCAGGGGCCGACACCGACCGTCGTCCCGCCGTCGAGCCTGCCGGCCGGATCGTCCGCGGATGTTCCGCCGCCACCCGTCGCCGCTGCGCCGGCCAGTGCGCCTGCCGTCGAAGCCGCCACGCCCGCGCCGCAGGTCGCAACGACCATGACGAACCCGCCGCCGTCGCAAGCCGGCTCCAGTTCGACCATTGCCCCCACCGGCAGCCTCGACGCGTCGGAACGTGTCGTCAACGTGCCGCCGTCGGAAGCTGCCGCGGCGCCAGTCACCACGCCGGCGCACGCGCCGAAGACGCCGCCGGAAGCCGAGACGGCCGTCGCCGCCGTCAACGCACCGACGATCGAGTCCGTGCCGAGGCCGCCGAAGACGCAGGAAACCGTGCAGGTCCGTTTCAACGTGCGGCCGTGGGGCGACGTGTACGTGAACGGTGCAAGACGCGGCGCGAGCCCGCCGCTGCGCTCGGTGTCGCTGACGCCGGGCGTCTACGTGATCGAGATCCGCAACGGCTCGCTGCCGCCGTTGCACCGCACCGTCGCGATCGATTTCGGCAGCAAACCGGTCAACATCGACTATGCATTCGAATGACGTCAGCCAGGCGGCGCTGGCCGCCGCCGCGTCCTCCGCTGCGACGCCGCGCGCCGACCCGATCGGCCGTCTGCTCGCGGACGTCGCCGCCGATGCGCCATGCGGCGCGAACCTCGAATACGACGCGGAATTCCTGGAGCTGCAGGCGCGCGCGACGCCGCGCGCCGAACAGCAGTACGGCGACACCCTGATCCCGGCCGAAGCGCCGGACTGGCACGCGGTCGAGCGGCTCGCGCTTGCGCTGTCCGCCCGCACGAAGGACCTGCGCGTCCTCGCGTATCTCGCGCGCAGCTGGACCGAGCAGTACGGCATGGCCGGCTATGCCGATGCGCTTGCGGTCGTCGCCCACCTGCTCGAACACCGCTGGGACGACCTGCACCCGCGGCTCGATGCGGAAGGCGAACCGGACCCGACGCCGCGGACGAACGCACTTGCCGATGTTGCCGGCGCGCACGACTGCGCACGCGCGGCACGCCGCCAGCCGCTGTTCGGCGGCGGCCCGAGCGTGCGCGACGCCGAACGGTTGCTCGACGGGCGCGACGAAACCGGCGGGGCGACGGGCAGCCGCGAGAGCCTGATCGCCACGCTGTCGGCCCGGCGCGACGACGGCACGACGCCGCTCGACGCGGCGCGCGCCGCGTTGCGGGCGTTCGATGCGATCCGTGCGTGCGTGACCGGGCAGCTCGGCCGCGAATGGGCGCCCGACGAAAGCGATACGGAGAAGGCGTTGCAGCGGATCGTGCGCGAAGTGCCGCTGCCCGAGCCGCGACCAGGCGTCCCGGAAGACGCGGTGTCCGGGACGCAAGCCGGGTCGGGCGACGCACCGCAACCCGGCGCGGCACCGGCCGTGCGGTCGGCCGTACCGAACGACGCACACGCATGGCGGGACGCCGAGGTCACGAGCCGCGACGACGTACGCGTCGGCCTCGACAAGATGTGCCGCTATTTCGAGCTGCACGAGCCGAGCCATCCCGCGCCGCTGCTGCTGCGGCGCGCCCAGCGGCTGCTCGCGCTCGATTTCTACGAAATCATCCGCGACCTCGCGCCGGAGAGCCTGCCGAAGCTGGACCTGCTGAGCGGCGAACGAAGCGAATGAAACGAACCGGCGGCGCCGTCATGCGGGCGGCGGCGACGACCTGCGCAATCTGATCGATGTGAAGGAGTGGACGATGACGGACAGAACCAAGGCCGCGGGCAGCGGACAGAAATTCATCGCACGCAATCGGGCGCCGCGCGTGCAGATCGAGTACGACGTCGAGACCTACGGCGCGGAACGCAAGGTGCAGCTGCCGTTCGTGATGGGCGTGATCTCGGACCTGGCCGGCAAGCGCGCCGAGCCGTTGCCGGACCTGCCGGAGCGCAAGTTCCTCGAGATCGACGTCGACAACTTCGACGAGCGGATGAAGTCGGTCGCGCCGCGCGTCGCGTTCCAGGTACCGAACACGCTGACGGGCGAAGGCATGCTCAACGTCGACATGACGTTCGAGCAGATCGACGATTTCTCGCCGGCCGCGATCGCGCGCAACGTCGACGCGCTGCGCCGGCTGCTGGACGCGCGCACCGAGCTGTCGAACCTGCTGTCGTACATGGACGGCAAGCATGGCGCCGAGCAGCTGATCGAGCGCGCGATCAACGACCCCGACCTGCTGAAGACGCTCGTGCGCGAGCCGCGCGAACCCGCGCAGGGCGGCGATGCGACCCAACCGGAGGCCCGCGATGAATGATCCCGTCCAATCCCGTGCCGATACGCGCGACGCCGCCCAGCCGGCCGTCGCGCACGACGAGTTCGCGGCGCTGCTGCAGAAGGAGTTCAAGCCGAAGACGGCCGAGGCGCGCGAGTCGGTCGAGCGTGCGGTGCGCACGCTCGCGCAGCAGGCGCTCGAACACACGGTCGGCATGACCACCGACGCATACGGCAGCGTGAAGCAGATCATCGCGGAGATCGACCGGAAGCTGTCCGAGCAGATCAACCAGATCCTGCACCACAACGAATTCCAGACGCTCGAAGGCGCGTGGCGCGGGCTGCATTACCTCGTCACGCACACCGAGACCGACGAGCTGCTGAAGATCAAGGCGCTGCCGGCGTCGCGCAACGAGGTCGCGCGGATGCTGAAGCGCTACAAGGGCGTCGCGTGGGACCAGAGCCCGCTGTTCCGCAAGATCTACGAGGAGGAATACGGGCAGTTCGGCGGCGAGCCGTTCGGCTGCCTCGTCGGCGATTTCCATTTCAACCACAGCCCGCCGGATGTCGAGATGCTCGGCGAGCTGTCGAAGATCGCGGCGGCCGCGCATGCGCCGTTCATCGCCGGTGCGTCGCCGGAGCTGATGCAGATGGATTCATGGCAGGAGCTGTCGAACCCGCGCGACCTGTCGAAGATCTTCCAGAACACCGAATACGCGGCGTGGCGCAGCCTGCGGCAGTCGGAGGATTCGCGCTACGTCGGCCTCGCGATGCCGCGCTTTCTCGCACGGCTGCCATACGGCGCGCGCACCAATCCGGTCGACGAATTCGACTTCGAGGAAGACACCGACGCCGCGAACCATGACCGCTATACGTGGGCGAATTCGGCGTACGCGATGGCCGCGAACATCAACCGTTCGTTCAAGCAGTTCGGCTGGTGCTCGTCGATCCGCGGCGTCGAATCGGGCGGGGCGGTCGAAGGCTTGCCGAGCCATACGTTCCCGACCGACGACGGCGGCGTCGACCAGAAATGCCCGACCGAGATCGCGATCAGCGACCGCCGCGAAGCCGAGCTCGCGAAAAACGGCTTCATGCCGTTCGTGCACCGGAAGAACTCGGATTTTGCCGCGTTCATCGGCGCGCAGTCGCTGTACCAGCCGGCCGAATACCACGATCCCGACGCGACCGCGAACGCGCGGCTGTCCGGCCGCCTGCCGTACCTGTTCGCGTGCTGCCGCTTCGCGCATTACCTGAAGTGCATCGTGCGCGACAAGATCGGCTCGTTCCGCGAACGCGACGACATGGAGCGCTGGCTGAACGACTGGATCATGAACTACGTCGACGGCGATCCCGTCAACTCGTCGCAGGAAACCAAGGCGCGCAAGCCGCTCGCGGCCGCGCAGGTGGTCGTCGACGAGGTGGAGGACAACCCCGGCTACTACACGTCGAAATTCTTCCTGCGGCCGCACTACCAGCTCGAAGGGCTCACCGTGTCGCTGCGGCTCATCTCGCGGCTGCCGACCGCGAAGGCGACGAACGAGTAAGCGGCGGCACAGGCAACGATCGGCATTCAACGCGGTATTCATCCTGACATCGCACCGAAACGGAGACGGCAATGGGCGTGGCAATGTTTATGAAGGTGGACGGCGTGACCGGCGAATCGGCGGACGCGCAGCACAAGGGCTGGACCGACATCCAGTCGTTCACGTGGGGCGCGAGCCAGCCGGGCGCGATGGCGAGCGGCAGCGGCGGCAACGCGGGCAAGGCGAGCTTCAACGATCTCGTCGTCGCCGCGTACATGGATAAAGGCGCGCCCGCGATCATCAAGAACTGCGCGAACGGCAAGCATCTGTCGTCGGTCGAGATATCAGCGTGCAAGACCGGCGGCACGCAGGTCGAGTTCATGCGCGTGACGCTCCAGGAAGTGCTCGTCACGTCCGCCCAGGTCGCGGGCATCGATCCGGGCGACGTGGCCGACCGGCTGATGATGCATTACGGCTTCCAGGCCGCGAAGGTGAAGAAGCAGTACTGGCAGCAGAACGACAACGGCGGCAAGGGCGCCGAGGTGACGGTCGGCTGGAACATCAAGGAAAACACCGAGATGTAACGGCGCGGAGACGACGATGGACGACCCGAGAACCCGCGACGGCCGGGAGGGCAGCCTGCGCGACCGGCTGCAGCCCGCGCTGCTCGACCGGCTCACCGACGACGCGCCGCAGCGCGCGGCCGAAGCGCCCGGCGCGCAATGGATCGGCACCGAACGGCTGCGTGCGGCCGTGCTGCGCGATCTCGCGTGGCTGCTCAACACGCGCAACGCCGAGGACGGCTTCGTCGACTGGTCGGCGTTCGCGCATGCGCAGGCGTCGGTGCTCAACTACGGGATGCGGCCGCTCGTCGGCAAGCCGATGTCGGGCGTCGAGCGGATGTCGGTCGAGGCGTCGATCCGCGATGCGATCGTCCGCTTCGAGCCGCGCATCGCACCCGACAGCATCGACGTCCGCAGCGTGATCGATGCGCCCGGCGGCCGCGCCGGCGAGCGACGCCACAACGTGCTGCTGTTCGAGATTCGCGGCACGCTGTGGTCGATTCCGCATCCGCTCGAATTCGTGCTGCGCTCCGACCTCGATCTCGAGACGGGCGCGATGTCGCTGCAATCGGTCGCGGGGGGCTGACGCGATGGATACGCGCCTGCTCGACTATTACAACCGCGAACTCGCGTACCTGCGCGAGCTCGGCGGCGAATTCGCGCAGCAGTTCCCGAAGGTCGCCGCGCGGCTGCGGCTGAATGAATCGGGGCCGCCCGACCCGTACGTCGAGCGGCTGCTCGAAGGCTTCAGCTTCCTCACCGCGCGCGTGCAGCTGAAGATGGATGCCGAATTCCCGCGCTTCACGCAAACGCTGCTCGATGCCGTGTATCCCGGCTATGTCGCGCCGCTGCCGTCGATGGCGATCGTGCGGTTCGCGCCGATGATGAACGAGGGCAGCCTCGCGCAGGGCTGGCGGCTGCCCGCCGGCACCGCGCTGCGCGCACGGCCGGTGGCATCCGAGCAGACCGCGTGCGAATTCCGCACCGCGCACGACCTGACGCTGTGGCCGCTCGAACTGACCGATGCGACCGTCACCGGCGCGCCGTCGTGGCTGCCGCGCGGCGCCTTCGCCGCGCGGCAGGACGTGCGCGGCGCGCTGCGCATCCGGCTGAAGGCACGCGGCGGCGCGAAGCTGTCGCAACTGCCGCTCGACCGGCTGACGTTCCATCTCGCCGGCCCCGAGCGCGATGCGCTGCATCTGCTCGAACTGATCGCCGCGCATGCGCTCGGCGTCGTGTGCCACGACCCGGGGCAGCCGCCGCGCTGGCTGCATACGCTCGACGCCGATGCGATCGTCCACGAAGGTTTCGATCCCGCGCAGGCGATCCTGCCCGACGACGGCCGCAGCTTCCACGGCTACCGGCTGCTGCGCGAGTATTTCGCGTTTCCCGCGCGCTTCCTGTTCTTCAGCATCGGCGGGCTGCGCGCCGCGCTGGCGCGTGCGACCGGCGACGAGTGCGAGCTGACCGTGCTGTTCGACCGGCACGACGCGGCGCTCGAAGCGGCCGTCGACGCGCGCCATCTCGCGCTGAACTGCACGCCGGCCGTGAACCTGTTCGCGCGCCGCGCCGATCGCATTCCGTTGCAGCCGGGCGCACGCGAACACCACGTCGTCGTCGATCGCAGCCGGCCGCTCGACTACGAGGTCTATGCGGTGCAGCGGCTTGCAAGCGAGCAACGCGACGACGGCCAGTCGCGCGAGTTCCGGCCGTTTCACGCGTCGTTCGCCAGCGATGACGGCAATTACGGCGCGTACTACACGGTGCGGCGCGAGCCGCGGCTGGTGTCCGCGCAAGCCCGCGCGAACGGCACGCGCACCGGCTACGTGGGCAGCGAGACCTACGTCTCGCTCGTCGACAGCCAGTGCGCGCCATACGACGAATCGATGCGCTACCTCGCCGCCGACACGCTGTGCACGAACCGCGACCTCGTGCTGCTGCAACCGCCCGGCGACGCGAATACGTTCACGCTGCGCGTGTCGGCCCCGGTCGAGCGCATTGTCGCGATCCGCGGCCCGTCGCGGCCGCGCCCGCCGATCGCCGACGCGCAAACCGCGTGGCGGCTGATCCGTCATCTCGGGCTCGCGCGCCACACGCTGACCGACCTCGACGACGACGAAGGCGCGCACGCGCTGCGCGAACTGCTCGGCCTGCATGCGGACCCCGCCGACGCCGCGATGCGACGGCAGATCGACGGCGTGCAGCGCGTCGCGTTCTCGCCGGTGTTCCGCCGGCTGCCGGCGCTCGGGCCGCTGATGTTCGGGCGCGGCGTGCAGGTCGACGTGACCGTCGACGACCACGCGTTTTCCGGCGACAGCCCGTTCCTGCTCGGCGCGGTGCTCGAACAGTTCTTCGCGCGCCATGTGTCGATCAATGCGTTCGCCGAGTGCGTGCTGACCAGCGTGCAGCGCGGCACGCTCGCACACTGGCCGGCGCGCATCGGCAGGCGGCCTGCGATATGAAACGCGAACCGTCACCCGGCATGCAGCCGGCCGCCGAAGCCGCGCGACGCGATGCGTGGTGGGCGCGGCTGCGTGCCGCGCCGCACGGCTACGACCTGTTCCAGGCGCTGCGCTGGCTCGATGCGCTGTCGCCGGGCCGCGCGCCGCTCGGGCGGGCCAGCCGGCCGCGCGACGAGCCCGTCCGGCTCGGGCAGCAGCCGTCGCTGGCGTTCGCCGCGTCGATGCTGGCCGGCGTGTACGACCAGGGCACCGCTCCGCCGCGCATCGCGATCCACGGTTTCGGGCTGTTCGGCCCGAACGGGCCGCTGCCGACGCACCTGACCGAATACGCTCACGAACGCGCGGCGCAGCACGACGATCCGACCTTTGCCGCGTTCGCGGACCTGTTTCATCACCGGCTGATCCTGCTGTTCTATCGCGCCTGGGCCGACGCACAGCCGACGGTGAGTCTCGACCGCCCGGAACGCGCACGGTTCGACGGTTATGTCGCGAGCCTGATCGGGCGGGCGGCACACGGCGACAAACCGGCCGCGCAAGCCGACACCGACACGCTTGCACCGCATGCGCGCTATTTCCATGCGGGCCATCTCGTGCGGCACACGCGCAACCCGGAAGGTCTCGTGCAGATCCTGCGCCGGCACTTCGGTGTCGATGCGCGCATCGTCGAGCATGTGCCGCAATGGGTCGCGATCGAGCGTTCCCAGCGCTGCACGATCCGCGCGACGCGGCCGACGATGCGGGTCGGCGCCGTCGCGCTCGGCATCGCGGTGCGTGACGCGCAATCGCGTTTCCGGATCGTGCTCGGCCCGCTGACGCTCGATGCGTACCGCCGCTTCCTGCCGGGCGGCCCGCACGCGCGGCAGCTTGCGCAATGGGTGCGCGAATACGTCGGCATCGAGTTCGACTGGGACGTGCAGCTCGAACTGGCCGCCGACGCGGTGCCGGCCACCGCGCTCGGCGCACCGCAGGGCATCGGCCGGACCGCATGGCTCGGGCAGCGGCTCGAACCGGGCCCCGCGCGCGACCTCGTCGTCCGCTACGACGTGCGGCGCGGCGGCTCGCCACGCGCCGGTGCGGCCCTTCATCGCGAAACCGCCTAACCGGGAACCGTCATGTCCGATATCGGTCGCGTCAACCTGTTCGGAAAACTGAATCCGCTTCTCTACGAGACGCTCGAGCAGGCGACCGGATTCTGCCGGCTGCGCGGCAATCCCTATGTCGAACTCGCGCACTGGTTCAAACAGCTGCTGCAACGGCCCGACGGCGATCTGCAGCGCGTACTGCGGCGCTTCGGGATCGAAGAAGCCGCGATCGATCGAGGGCTCGTCGCGGCGCTCGACAAGCTGCCGCGCGGCGCGGGCTCCGTGTCGGACCTGTCCGTGCACATCGACGACGCCGTCGAACGCGCATGGGTCTACGCGACGCTCAAATACGACGCGACGCGCATTCGCGGCGCGGTACTGCTGCTCGCGGTCCTGAAGACCCCCCAGTTGCGCAACGTGCTGGTGGCGATCACGCGCGAGTTCGAGCGCATCGTGCCCGACGTGCTCGCCGACGAACTGGAATCGATCGTCGAAGGTTCGCCGGAGGCGCAACCGGCTTCGCAGCGTGCACCGGCCGGCGACACGACTGCGCGCGGCACGACCGCCGCCGAAGGCTCCGCGCTCGCACGCTTCGCCGTCGACCTGACCGCCCGCGCACGGGCCGGCGAGATCGACCCCGTCGTCGGCCGCGACGCCGAGATCCGCCAGATCGTCGACATCCTGCTGCGACGCCGGCAGAACAACCCGCTGCTGGTCGGCGAGGCCGGCGTCGGCAAGACGGCTGTCGCGGAGGGCTTCGCGCTTCGGATCGCCGCCGGCGACGTGCCGCCGGTGCTGCGCGACGTCACGCTGTACCTGCTCGACATCGGGCTGCTGCAGGCCGGCGCGAGCGTGAAGGGCGAGTTCGAGAGCCGGTTGCGCGGCGTGATCGACGAAGCGATGTCCGCCGAGCGGCCAGCGATCCTTTTCATCGACGAAGTGCATACGCTCGTCGGCGCGGGCGGGGCGGCCGGCACCGGCGACGCCGCGAACCTGCTGAAACCGGCGCTCGCGCGCGGCCTGCTGCGCACGATCGGCGCAACTACGTGGTCGGAGTACAAGCAGTACATCGAGAAGGATCCCGCGCTGACGCGGCGCTTCCAGCTCGTCCACGTGCACGAACCGGAAGAAGCGGCCGCGCTGACGATGCTGCGCGGCCTCGCCGCGAAGCTCGAGGCTCACCACCGTGTGCTCGTGCTCGACGATGCGCTGCAGGCTGCCGTCACGCTGTCGCACCGTTACATTCCCGCCCGCCAGTTGCCGGACAAGGCGATCAGCCTGCTCGATACGGCCTGCGCGCGTGTTGCCGTCAGCCAGCACGCGGTGCCCGCGCCGATCGAGGACGCGCGCCGCCGTATCGACGGCCTGCGTGTCGAACAGGAGCGGATCGGGCGCGAGTGCGCGCTTGGTACAGGTGATGCTGCGCGGCGCGATGCGATCGACACCGGGATTTCAGCTGCACAGGTGGAACTCGACCGGCTGGATGCGCGCTGGCAAACCGAACGCGATGCGCTGTCGTCGATCGTCGAATCGCGTGCCGTGTTGCTCGACGATGATCCGTCGCACGCGCTCGATGCAGACGCCCGTGCCGCCGCGCAGGCGCGCCTCGCCGCCGCCCAGCAGGCGCTGGCCGACCTGCAGGGCGATGCGCCGCTCGTGTTGCCCGCGGTCGACACGCACGCGGTGGCGGCCGTCGTCGCCGACTGGACCGGCATTCCGCTCGGCCGGATGGTGCGCGACGAGACGCAGGCCGTGCTGAGGCTCGCCGATACGCTCGGCGAACGTGTCGTCGGCCAGCGGCATGCAGTCGAACTGATCGCCGAACGCATCCAGACCGCACGCGCGAAGCTCGACGATCCGACCAAGCCGCACGGCGTGTTCCTGCTGTGCGGGCCGTCCGGCGTCGGCAAGACCGAAACCGCGCTTGCGCTTGCCGACACGCTGTACGGCGGCGAGCACAACGCGATCACGATCAACATGAGCGAATTCCAGGAAGCGCACACCGTGTCGACGCTGAAGGGCGCGCCGCCCGGCTATGTCGGTTACGGACAGGGCGGGGTGCTGACCGAGGCCGTGCGCCGCCGGCCGTACAGCGTCGTGCTGCTCGACGAGATCGAGAAGGCCCACCGCGACGTGCACGAGATTTTCTTCCAGGTGTTCGACAAGGGCTGGATGGAAGACGGCGAGGGACGCGACATCGATTTCCGGCATACGGTGATCCTGCTGACGTCGAATGTCGGCGCCGATCGCGTAATGCAGCTGTGCCGCGATCCCGAGCGCCTGCCCAACGTACAGACGCTCGCCGATGCGCTGCGCGCGCCGCTGCTCGACGTGTTTCCCGCCGCGCTGCTCGGCCGGCTGACGGTGGTGCCGTACTACCCGCTCACCGACGCCACGCTCGCGCGGATCGTCGCACTGCAGTTGCGGCGCATCGAGCAGCGGATCGACCAGCATCACGGCATCCGGCTGCACTGTACCGATGCGGCGACCGCGCTGATCGTCGAACGCTGCCGGACCATCGAATCCGGCGGCCGCATGGTCGACGCGATCCTCACACATACCGTGATGCCGCGCATCGGTCGCGCGATCCTGCAGGCCACGCTCGAAGGGCGCGCACTGGCGTCGATCGAGGTGAGCGCGGCCGACGGCGAATTTACCTACCGGTTCGACGAGGAGACCACGACTTGAATCGCGTATTCACCCTCGACAGCCCGCACGGCGACGACCTGAAATTCCACACGCTCGACGGCAGCGACGAACTCGGCCGGCTGTTCGAATTCCGGATCGAGGCGCTGGCGGACAGCCACAGCCTGTCGCTGAAGGACATGCTCGGCAAGCCCGTGACGGTGAGCATCGAGCAGCAGGACCAGTCGACGCGCTACCTGAACGGCATCGTTGCACGCGCATCGCTCTCCGGCCGGCGCGCCGAACGGTATTACGGCTACGAGCTGATCGTGCGCCCGTGGCTGTGGCTCGCGACCCGCCGCTCCGATTGCCGGATCTTCCAGAACAAGACCGTGCCCGAGATCGTGCAGGAAGTGCTGTCGACGTACGGCTTTCCGATCGAGAACCACCTTGCGGAAACCTACGTGCCGCGCGAGTACTGCGTGCAGTACAACGAGACCGATGCCGCGTTCGTGTCGCGGTTGATGGAGTTCGAGGGCATCTATTACTGGTTCCGGCATGCGGAGGACACGCATACGCTGATGCTGAGCGACGCGATGTCGTCGCATGCGGCGCTGCCCGGCTACGAGACGATTCCGTACATCGCACGCGATCGCACCGCGATCGCCGACGAAGAGCACATCGACGGCTGGCTGCCCGCGCAGGAGGTCAGCGTCGGCAAGCACCAGACCACCGACTACGACTATACGAAGCCGCGCGCGGATCTTTCGTCGCAGAAGGTCGATCCGCGTGGGCACGACCACGACAGCTTTGCGTCGTTCGAATGGCCTGGTGGCTATCGCGACGATGCCCCCGGTGCGCATTACAGCCGCGTGAGGCTCGAGGAACAGCAGGCCGAGCACGAGCGGGCGAGTGCCGATACCGATGTGCGTGGCGCTGCGCCGGGTTACCTGTTCACGCTGGCACATTGCCCGCGAGCGGACCAGAACCGCGAGTACCTGATCGTGCGGTGCCAGTACCGGTTTCAGGAGAACGCTTATGCGAGCGACCAGGGCGCGGAGGCCGTCGTACATCAGACGATGATGCTCGTGCAACCGTCGAGCCTGCCTTACCGGTCGCCGCGAGATACGCCGCGCCCGCGGACCAACGGGCCGCAGACGGCGACTGTCGTCGGACCGCCGGGTGAGGAAATCTGGACCGATCAGTACGGGCGCGTGAAGCTGCAGTTTCGCTGGGACCGGTACGGGCAGAGCAACCAGGATTCGTCGTGCTGGGTGCGGGTGTCGAGCCCGTGGGCCGGCGGCGGGTTCGGTGGCGTGCAGGTTCCGCGGGTAGGTGATGAGGTCGTCGTCGATTTCCTGAATGGCGATCCGGATGAACCGATCGTCACCGGACGGGTTTACAACGGCGAGAAGATGCCACCGTGGGGGCTGCCGGGGAGTGCGACGCAAAGCGGGTTGTTGTCGCGGTCGTCGCCAGGCGGGACGACCGACCATGCGAACGCGTTCCGGTTCGAGGACAAGAAGGGCGCCGAGCAGCTGTGGATGCATGCGGAAAGGAACTTCGATGCGGAGACGGAGGCCGATCACACGCTTTCCGTCGGGAACAACCATACGCATACGGTCGGGAACGACGAAACGATGCAGGTGAAGAACAACCGGCAGAGGAGTGTGGGGCAGAACGAAACGCTGAATATCGGGCAGAACCGGACGTCGCAGATCGGTGCGAACGAGACGCATGGGGTGACGGGGAATCGCAGCGTGTCTGTCGATGGCAACAGTTCGCATACGGTGACGAAGGGGAATCACAACCTGGCGGTGGTTACCGGCACGCATGACGTTTTTGTCGAGGGAAACAGCACGCATGTCGTCGGTACCGGGTCGTATGTGACGAAGGTCAATACAGGCAACCATTCCGTGGACGTTAACAAAGTCGCGTCATTGGTGGCCGGCAACTACATCGACATGGGTGCAGGAAATAGCGGCATGTCGATCAACAAGGACAACATCGGCGTCTCCATCGGCGGAACCGCAAGCGATACCGGTGTCGGGATCAGTGGCGAGACAGGCGGTGTGGTCATCGTCGGACGCGGCAAAGGCGTCAGCATTTCGGGCTATGCGCCGGGCGTGAATATTTACGGCGAGAACGATCTCAATCTTTCCGGCAAGTCGACGGCCAATCTTCAGGCGCCGACGGTGAATATCGACAACGGCAAGGACAGCTGCAACGTCAATGTCACCGCGACGAGGATTGTCCTGTCGACCGGCGGCGGCTCCATCACGCTCGACGGATCGGGCGTAACGATCCAGGGGACGATCGCCCACATCAATTGATTTCGACCGGCAGCCTGCCGGCTGTCCGATGGCATTCGAAGCATGGGAGACATTCGATGGAAAACGAATCGGATCAGATGATGGTTGATGAAACGCTCGAAGCGGAAACGGTCGAGGCATTGCGCCGGTTGTTCGCCAACGATCCGACGCCGGATCGCACGCCACCTGCCGACCGCCGCGAATCGTCGACGATGATCGGCGAAGTAACCGATACGCATCATCCCGATGCGATGGGGCTCATTCGCGTGAAGTGGATCTTGCAGGACGACACCGAGTGCGAACGCTGGCTCGAGTGCGTGGACAGCGTGAAGCCCCGCATCGGTGATCGCGTGCTGCTGCAATCGCCGGCGAACTGGCCCGAGTACCTGATCGCCGGGTTGCTGACGCGGAAAGGGCATGGTGAACCGGTCGAACCGGTGGTCGAGCCCGCGATGGCGCTTTCGCTTGAAGCCGACAAGTGCGTGCAGATCGCGGATGCAACGGGCTGCCCGCTGCTGCAGGTGCGGGCATCACCTGACGGGCCTGTCGTCACGCTGTTGAACCGGAACGTGAACATCGAAGTCGCGGGCAAGCTGAGGTTGAGTGCGCAGACGCTCGAACTGGAAGGCGGGCGAGGTGGCGTCGATATCCGGACCGAAGCGGACACGGTCGTCCGCAGCCGGTACGTTCGTCTGAACTGAGAGGCGGCCTGACGTCATGCATCGTGAATTCTCCGCCATCGAATCGTCGATCGAAGCGTTCATCGATCAGCCGGACGATCCGACGCTGTTGATCGAAGCAACCGACAACGATGTCGTACCGGTTCTCAAGATGATGCAGTCGCTTGACGAACGCGTCGGCGATGCGGTTTTCCTTAATTTTCCGTTTCCTTGCGACTCTGCCGACGCGTATTTGCAGACATGCATGGAGGCGCTTGCACGCCAGATCGACGAAGCGAGCAGCGCGCGTATCGAACGCGGCGAAACAGGCTGGCCGCCATTGCCGTTGACCTGCACCGACCCGAGGCGCGCGCCGGCGACACGGCTGCGCGATGCCGTCATGCACGTTCGCACGCTGATGCCGGAAGGCACCAAGGTCGTCTGGGCATGGCTGCCGTCGCCGCTTGGCGATTTCGGCGGCTTCGCGAAGCTGGTGTTGCAATGCCTGGCGCTGAACGGCTTTGAGGAATGGATGGAAGGGCATCGGTTTTGTATCCGCGATGACCGGAAGCATCCGTGCCTGATTCCGCTTGCGCGCGATAGAAAGGCCGAGCATGTGCTGATTCTTCCTGTCGATTTCTCGTCGGAAAAGGCAACCCGCCATCTGGTCGACATCGCGAACGATGCGGCCCATACGATCGAGCAACGCATGGGTGCCTTGATGCAAATCGCCGGGATCGACCTCGCACACGGCAGGCTGCCCGATGCGCAGCGCAAGTACTACGCGCTCTTTTCATTTCATGCGGAGCGGAAGGACTCGACTGGTTGCGCTGTCGCGTTGCATGGTTTGGGTGACGTCGCATTGCGCCACGGATCACCGCGCGATGCGAAGGACTGGTACTTGCGTGCACTGCCTGCAGCACTCGATGGCCGGAATCTGCTGGTCGTGCTCAATGCGCTGATGGCGACGGGTGGGTGTTGCAACACCCTTGGCGAACATGCGAAGGCGGCGACCTATTTCGATCTGGCGAGCGGTGCGGCAGGCAGGCTGATGCTCGTGCATACGAAGATCGAGGCAATGGAGAAGGGCGGTGTCGCGTTGCTGGCATGTGGCCAGGCGGCGGAAGCCGCGAAAAGCTGGATCGCCGCGAAGGGATTGTGCGAGCAGTTCGGCTGCGAACGGCAGCGCATTTCCATCCTCGACCGACTCGTGGCGCTCTACGGAAACGCCGGTCTGAAAACCGAGGCGAGGGCGTATGAGCTGGAAAAGGATCCGCAGTACGTGGCTCGGTTGCAGGGAGCCATGGCGCCGGGCATACGCGACGCGACCGCTGGATACGAGCGAGTACGACCATGAGTGAAACGGCAAGCCGTTTGACGCGTGCGTCCGAACCCGCCGAGAGCCATACGGCGTCGGCTGAATCGAAGACGAACACTGCATGCGATTCGCTGCTCGGTACGGTCAAGTCGACCTTCGATCCGTTCAAGGAGACGTTCTCGTCGGAAGGCGGCGCATTCCACCACGTCAGTGAGGCGGTGAATGCGCTGGCTTCCGTACAGGGCATGCCGTCGCAGTTACTCAACACCGGTATTGCGCAAATCCCGCTGCTCGACAAGATGCCCGGGATGCCGGCGGCGACGATCGGGGTCCCCCATCTCGGCACGCCGCATGCGCATGCCCATCCGCCGAGCAACGGCTTTCCGTTGCCCAGTGTCGGCCTGACGATCGGCAGCGGTTGTTTGAGCGTGTTGATCGGCGGAATTCCGGCCGCCCGCGTGCTGGATATCGGCTATGCGCCGACTTGCGGAGGGTTGACGCCTTACTTCGACATTCAGACGGGTTCGAGCAATACGTTCATCGGCGGGATGCGTGCCGCGCGCATGGGCATCGACATGACACGGCACTGCAACCCGATGGGGCATGTCGGGAAGTCCGGCGGTGAAGCGGCGAGTGCTGCCGAGAAAAGCGAGGAGGTGGCGAGCGAGGCGGCGCAAGTGACCGGCCGGGCGAAAGCGTTGGGGCGGGCAGGGAAGGCTTGGTCGGTTGGTAACGCAGCAGTCGGGCCGGCGTCGGGGGTGGCGACTGCGGCCGATGACGCGTCGCAAGGGGAGATTGCCGCAGCGGCAATGATGGCTGCGCAGACGGCTGCGGATCTCGTGTTCATGATGCTCAGCAATCTGATGGGTAAGGATCCCGGTGTCGAGCCGAGTATGGGGACGTTGCTGCTCGGTGATCCGACGGTGCTGATCGGCGGGTTTCCGCTGCCGGACTCGCAGATGATGTGGCACGGGGCCAAGCATGGGATCGGGAAGAAGGTCAAAGCTCGACGAGCAGACAGGCAGAAAGAAGTCGCCCCGTGCAGGGACGGGCACCCCGTCGACGTGGTTAGAGGCACCGCAGAGAATGAGTTTGTCGACTACGAGACGAAGATTACGCCAGCGTTCAAGTGGGAACGCTACTACTGCAGCGGCTGGAGTGAGCAGGATGGAGCGCTTGGCTTCGGGTTTCGCCATTGCTTTCAGCACGAGTTGCGTCTGCTGCGCACGCGAGCAATCTATGTCGATGCGCTCAACCGGGAATATCCCATTCGCAGGAATGCAGCCGGCCGTTATCAAGGCGTCTTCGCCGGCCATGAACTGGAGCAGCACAACGGGTGTCGCTTCGTGCTCCGTCACGGCCGGCTCGGTGAAATGATTTTCGAGCGCGCGAACGAAACCGATCGCACGGCCAGGCCGGTGAACCATGTCTGGGACGGCGTCGAGAGCACGCTGGAATATTCCCGCAACGGCGCGCTCATGCGCATCGTCCAGGAAGAAGGCCTTGGCCGTCGTCGGCAACTGATCGACTTTCGCTACGATGACCGCGGCCATATCGTTGAGCTTGACCTCACGGACCCGCAGGGCGTGACGAAACGTATCGTCCATTACCGCTACGACGCGGCCGGATGTCTGGCGGTGTTTGTCGATCCCCTCGGCGCGGAGACATCGCACGGGTACGACGGTCGGCGCCTGATGATCCGGGAAACAAACGCGAACGGTTACTCATTCTCCTACCGATACGACAGCCAGGGCCGCTGTGTTGAGAGTGGTGGCCAAGACGGGCTGTGGCACGTAGCGCTCGATTACCAGCCAGGTCGCACCGTGGCGACTCGTGCCGATGGGGGCAAGTGGACGTTTCTGTACAACGAGGCGCGCACGGTGACGCGCATTGTGGATCCGTATGGTGGGGCGACCGAGCGAGTGATCGGCGACGACGGCCGCATTCTTCGCGAGATCGACTCGGGCGGACGTGTGATGCGCTGGCGCTATGACGAGCGCGGAGGGAACACGGGACGCATGGACCGATGGGGCAATCGCTGGCCGACGAGAGACGAAGCCCCTGTCTTGCCGAACCCATTGGCGCATACCGTACCGGTTACGCCGCTTGGTCTGCAATGGGGAGAGGTCAAGTCTACAGAGCTGACAGATATGGTTCTGCTTCCTCCAGAAATACAGAAAGTTGCGGAATCTCTATTTCAGCAGCCCGCATTTTCTCCCAGCGAACAACATGATGCCAGCGGGCAGGTAGTTGCTCGTACAGACGAACAAGGGGGAGTCGAGCGATTCCAACGCGATGCTGCCGGAAATATTGTTCAAGTCTGCGACAAAGACGGACGCGAGTACCAGTACCGCATCGCATCGTGGAACCTGCGCGAGAGTGAGACCGATCCGCTGGGCAACATTGTCCGATACCGGTATTCACCCAAGCAAGAGATCACGGCTATCGTCGATGCGAATGGCAACGAAAGCGCGTACACATACGACTACAAGGGCCGTATTACCGGCGTTACGCGGCATGGCGTAGCGCGTGAGGCCTACGCGTACGACGCGGGCGACCGGCTGATCGAAAAACGCGATGGGGCTGGGAACGTATTGCTGCGTTTCGAGGTGGGCGGGAATGGTCTGCAGCACACGCGCATCCTCGCGAGCGGCGAAACGCATACCTACGAGTACGACCAAGGCGGCAACTTCACCAGGGCGTCGACGGATAAGTTCGACGTCACACTCACATACGACGCATACGGTCGCCGCACAGGCGACAAACGCAATGGGCGCGGTATCGACCATTGCTTCGTCGATGGACGTCTCGAGAGCACTACCTATTTCGGGCGCTTCGTTGTGCGCTACGAAACGGGCCCATCTGGCAATGTGGTGATTCATACGCCGGGTGGTGGTATTCATCGACTACAGCGCGCAGCGGACGGCACGGTACTGCTGCGACTTGGCAACCGCACCAATGTGCTGTTCGGGTTCGATGCCGACGGTCGATGCACCGGGCGGCTGAGCTGGCCGGAGGGACACACGACAGAGGTCCATTGCGTGCAATACCGGTACAGCGCGATGGGCGAGTTGCGGGGCGTGATCGATAGCAAGGGCGGCGCCATAGAATATCAATATGATGCCGCCCACCGGTTGGTCGGCGAGAGTCGCGATGGATGGACCGTTCGACGCTTTGAGTATGATCGCGGCGGAAACCTCTTGTCGACGCCGACATGCCAGTGGATGCGCTATACCGAGGGCAACCGGCTTTCGAGCGCCGCGTGTGGTGCGTATCGCTACAACAACCGCAATCACCTGACCGAGCAGATCGAAGAAAATAACCGCCGCACGACCTATTACTACAACAGCATGGATCTGCTGGTACAGGTCAAATGGAGCGATCGCCAGGAGAGCTGGAAGTCTGAGTACGACGGCCTGTGCCGACGTATCGCGAAAGCGATAGGGCAAGCGCGCACGCAATACTTCTGGGACGGCGACCGCCTGGCCGCCGAGGTTGCACCAGACGGACGATTGCGGATCTACGTCTATGTGAATGAGGCGTCGTATCTACCGTTCATGTTCATCGATTATCCGAGCAGCGACGCTGAGCCGGAATCCGGCATCGCGTATTACGTTTTTTGTAACCAGGTCGGACTGCCCGAGCGGATCGAGGGCGACATGGGCCTGGAGGTATGGCGTGCGGAAGAGATCGAGCCTTACGGCTCGATTCGGGTGACAACGGGGAATGCGATTGAGTATGACCTTCGCTGGCCGGGGCATTGGTTCGACGTTGAAACCGGGTTGCACTATAACCGGTTCCGATCGTACAGCCCGGCCCTCGGGCGCTATTTGCAATCCGATCCAGCGGGGCAATCGGGGGGGATTAATCTGTACGCGTATACGGCGAATCCGCTCGTTTCTGTAGACGTGTTAGGGCTAGACGCGTGTCCACTACACGGGAATGAACCCTCCAGCGAGTGTCCTGATTGCGAGAGTAAAGAGGATCCGGGCATGACGGATCAAGAGAAGGCTCAAGAAAGGAAAAACAAGGAGATAAGACGGCTCAAGGACGAAATATCAGATCTGCAGACAAAAATTGGCGAACTAGAAACCCATATTAACGAGAAGCATGGTTTCGGCGCAGATCTTTATCATTATGATGAACCACATGTTTCCTCGCACGGCCACGACGCACAGCCTGACTCGCACGAAAATCAGCAGAATCGAATGAGTCATGCTATTGAAGCTAAGAAGAAGAAGATAACGGATCTGCAGAAAGACCTACGCGGCAGTACGCCGACCACCGCGCTAACCAACAAGGTTAATAAGGGCATCAAACTCCCAATGCCTGACTTTGCTCTACCGGGATTGATGATTACCGAAAGGCTGCATGCCGATCATATTGTCAGCTACAAGGCAATCACCGAGATGAATGGCTTCTGGGATCTGACGCCTAATAATCAGGAAAAAGTATTAAACTACGAGGCCAATTTCGCTGGCCTCAGCCCGACAGCCAATGAGTCGAGGGGAAGCAAAACCTTTGAAGAATGGACGAGGTACGAGACGGGGAAGATTGATGTCGACCCGGACTTTAGAAAAAAGATGATGGAGGAGGAAAAGAAATTGCATCCCAGGTTACAGCAATACATCCATCAATTGCTCGACGAGCAGCGTACTCGGTAGCTGCCGTACCGAATCCCGGACTGAACTGAGAGTGCCCTCATGCTCCTCATCGGTCTGATATAGTGACCATTGACCGTCCCAAAAGTAATAGGCGACCGGAGATAGAAAGGAGTGTTCGATAAATGGACAAGAAAGCGGTGCTCGCCAAACTGGAATGGTTCATCGACTTACCAAGGCTTGCAACTACCCCGGATGAAGTGCCGCCTCAGAACAACGTGCCGGAATCGTGGCTGACGATTCTGCAGCAGGATCTTGGTGCCAAACGAGACGCTGTGCTTGAAGGTTGGGGGGAATTTGCAGCGAATGTCCCATCGGCCGAACACTTCGTGCGAACCCAGTTGCAAGACGTGCTAATCCTGTTCCAGCGCGAAGCGCCGTCTCTTCTGTATGTCTATACTGCTGACCAGGGAGATGTTAACTTCTTTGAAGGTCGCGTTCCGCTTCAAGAGCCCGTACCTGAAAAGCTCGGAGCCGTTTGGCAGTCGGTACCGCAGGGCCTACGACAATTTTACTCAGAGGTCCACAACGGCTGGACATTCCTCGCCTCTAACGCAATGGGCCCGCTACCGCTTCGGAACTGGTGCTTCCTTTCGGAGGACCATTTCGATCTGAGCCCCGACACAATCGCCCGGATGCCGGTGGATCCGCAACAGGTCGTCACGGTCTTCCAGAACGGGGCGGGTGACTATTTGTGCCTGAACGTCGCTGCTTGCAACGAAAATGGCATTGCATCCGGGCTTATCTACTGGCATGAAAAACCTACAGAGCCTGATTTTGTGGACTTTTGGCCCACTATGAATACTTGGATTGGCATTTTTCTGGAGAATGCCGATCCGTACCCGTGAGCAGCCTTTTCCTCTCTCTGAGCCCGCAGTGCCGGGTCTGAATGGGCAGCCCCGCAAACGCCCGTGCAAGCTGCATGCGGACAAGGGCTACGACTTTGCTCGCTGTCGGCGTTACCTGACGCAGCGTGGCATCATGGCCCGTATCGCTCGGCGCAGCGTGGATTCGTTGATGACTTGTGATTGACGCCGTGCCGGCGAGCCACGCCCGACACCGATGTGCCCGGCTCGAACGTCTCCTGCACGATTGCCACTCTTTCCCGCAGGGAGCGCCGCCGGCGGCGCTCCGGCTCCATCAGAATTTCGACTCCAGGTATGTTGGGCATAGTCTTAAAGCTAATCACTGGACTACCCTCTATTTTGAGAGATGCTGGGTGTCCGGAGATTCAGAGAGATCTTCCACTGCCGACCACCATGCCCGCCTCAAAGGGCATTGTCTGGAATAATGACGGCGTCATTTCCCGCTCCTGACCGACCATGATCAAGAAAATTCTTCTGACGGCCCTTTTGGTACCGGCGATGGCGATCGCCCAGACGTATCCGAACACGACCGTTCCGACGAACGCGGCACTGCAGGCGGTCGCCACAACGACGACGAGTGTGGTCACTCGGCTCGGGTTCTATACTGCAGGCGACGCCCCGCCGCTAATTTACACGGCGAGCGCGAGCGCGTGCTCGCTCAGTTCGGGCAACGGAGACAACGGTTCGCAGGTCAAGAGCGCGGACGGTAAATGCTGGCTCGCGAGCTTTCCGTCCGGCCCCGAAGACGTTCGCGAATGGGGCGCCAAGGGCGACGGCTCGACGGACAACACGACGGTGATGAACGCGGCGCACGCGACCGGCGCCGTCATCCGCTATCCGGTCGGCACGTGGAATTTCACGACGCTCAGCGCCTTTTCTTCCGGCGGCATTGTCGGAATGGGGCGCACGGCGACTCGCCTGAACTCGACCGATACCTCGTCGTCGAATTTGATCGTATTCAATGGCTCGGCCTATTCGCCGATTTTCAAAGACTTCGCGTTAACTGCACCCGTCTCGTCGAACCTTCCCGTCAAAACGGGGGGGGCGTGCCTTCAGCTCAATCCAACGTCGGGCGAGATCGACTACGCGCATTTCGACAATGTGACGCTCGCGTACTGCCCGATCGGTATCGATTTCGTCGCGGCGGCGTACTGGTCGATCAACAATTCGGAGTTTCTAGGTTACAACGCCGCCGGCATCCAGGTCGCGAATACCAACAATACCGACGCTGGGGATAGCGTCGTTCAGGGTTCGCTGTTCAACACGCCCGGTACCGCGGGCGTCGCCGTTCTGTGGAAATCGTCGGGCGGCCTAAAAGTCATCGGCAACAAAATGCTTGGCGGCAATGTCGGCTTCGGCATGCAGTTCAATGGCGCGTCCAACACGAGTGATATTCTGCTAGTCGGCAACTCGATCGAGAACATGACCTCGCAAGCGATTTCGCTTGCGCGCCCGGGCACGGGCACGTCCGGTACGTTCAAGGTTTCGAACATCGTCATCGTAGGCAATCAGATGGGAGTCGAGCCGACATGCCTGCAGACCGATGGAAGCAGTTTCATCAATGAGCTGACGTACACGGGCAACGTCTGCAATCTTTCGAGCAGCACCAGTTATGGCGTTCAGTTGTCAACCGTCACCGATTTCGACATTTCGGGCAATACCTTCAAGGGAAACGGCGGTGGCCCGACGGGGATCTCGATCCTATCGAGCAGCTCGAACGGCAAGATCGGCAAGAACGTTTATGCTTCTCTCTCGACGACCGTTTCGAACAGCAGCACAAGCACGATCGTAGACCTAGATTCGCAGACGGGAACCACAACGACGGCCGCGACCGGATGGAGCGGCTACGGCACGCTCTTTTCGTCGCCGACCACGAGCGTCACGTTCCCTGTCGCCTATACGGTGGCTCCGTCCGCTTCTAGCATTACACTGACGCCGACGAGCACGAATGGGGCCGTCAGTTATCTGATCACCGCGGTATCGACTACGGGCTTTTCGTACATCGCGATTTCGAGTGTGACCAATGTGGCTGCATCGTTCTCGTGGCAGGCCGGCGGCATCAAGTGATGAGATTGGGTGAGCGCCTGGAAAATAGCATTCGCTCGAGTTGTCGCGCGATGACCAGCAGAACGGCGCACCCACATACCAGAATTGGGATTCCGAACATTGCTCCGTTTTCCGTGAATTTCGGGTACTCGCGCGCCAAGGCATCGATCACGCATTGGTGTGCGCGGTACACGAACATGGATGCGAAAGATATGCGCTCGACGATGACCGAAGCGGAAAATGTGCTGAGCATATTTCGCGCCGAATAGAACAGCAGGAACGATGCAGTCACTACAGGCAGGGAGGCCCGCCTTTCGGATCTGGAGAATCGTATGAGGGCACCCCGACTACGTCGCGAGAATTTTGCTAAGAGTCGCTAACACAAGTCATCAACGAAGCGTGAACAGATAACGGCAGCAGCAAGGGAGGGCAGCGCAACATGAATGTCAAGACGACGCTCGAAGCGAATGCGCAGTTTGCCGAAACCAGCAATCCAGGTTGTGTTAGCGACTCTAAGAGTTTCCGTCAATATTTGACATAACGTGAATTATCGACAGTTTTGATTGTAGTGGCTAGATTGAAATGTCCGCTTTTGGCTACATAGAAATGTCCGCTTTCGGGCCGCGTAAGCTGTCCGGCGCCGGGTGTCCAGCGCCGGAGGCTGCGACGGCTGCAACGGAACGGATCACGATGACGATGCCCGAACTGGATTGAAATTTGAGGCTCGACATCGCCGGAACAGCTACAGCAAACCAGCCGCCCCCCTGGACGAATTACCCGAACTGAGCAGCGAGTTCCCGCAAATATTGCTCGCTCCAGGTCATCGCACCCGACTCGAGCGCCGAGATCAATCCGTCCAGCCATGTGATCTCGGCTTTCAGCAACACCTGCTTGTACTCGTCGTCCAGCATGACGAGACGCGGCAACCCCTTGTTCTGCCACGTCCTGAACGTCGACTCCGACTCGGCCAATTGCAGCTTCAGCGTGTCACGGCGTTGCTGAAGCTGCGTGCGCGCGACCTCGGGTGTCAGCGCCATGATCGTCGCGAGCGCGGCCGGGAACTCGTTGAATTCGCGCCGAGGCTCGCCGAGCATCGTTTCCAGCCACGCGTAGAACGTCTTCCTGCCCAGCGGCGTGATCTCGTAGACCACCCGCTCGGGACGCCCTTCCCCTTGCGCCGTCTCGCGAACGCGGATGAATTCGGCCGTCTTCAGCTGTGAGAGGGTCTGGTAGACGCTGTTGCGTTGCGCGACGTTGACCACGTTGTCCTTGCCACGTTGCCGGATGAGTTCGTGCATGCGGTACGCGTGCGACGGGGCCTCCAGCACGAAGCCGAGAATCACCATCGCGAGCGGAGAAGGTTGCCTCGTGCGGGGTTTCAATTGTGGATCCTGGTATCGAAGAGTGGCATGTCTTGCCTGCATAGTCATACTTTGACTATACTGTAGTCATAATATGATTATGAGGTGGTCGAAATGGAGAAAGTGCAGCATGCGTTGATCGCCGGCGGTGGCATCGCGGGCCCCGTTGTCGCGCTGGCGCTGGCCAGGGCCGGTATTCGCTCGACCATCTACGAGTCGTATGCCTCACCGGCGGACGGCATCGGGGCGAGCCTGATGGTTTCGCCCAACGGGCTCGAGGCACTGAAGATCGTCGGCGTGGATGCCGCGCTTCGCGCGGTGAGCCAGCCGATTGCCCATATGGCCATGGCGGATGGCCGGGGCAAGGTGCTGACCCGTTTCGATGGTGTGGAAGGCATGCAGCCGAGCCGCGTCGTGTATCGCTCCGATCTGTACCGGGTGCTGCGCGATGCCGTGGTGGCAGCGAACATTCCGGTCGTGCACGGCAAGCGGCTCGTGAGCGCGAGCGAGACGGCCGACGGTGTCAGCGCGTCGTTCGAAGACGGCAGCCACGCGAGCGGCGACATCCTGATCGGCGCGGACGGCATCCGGTCCGCGGTGCGTGGCTTGATCGATCCCGGCGCGCCGGCGCCGCACTATGCGGGAACCCTGGGGTTTGGCGCGCTGGTGCCGCTCGATACCCTGCGCATTCCCGTCGACACGATGACCTTCGTGTTCGGCAAGCATGCGTTTCTTGGCTACTGGGCGGATCCGGATCGCGGCATCTGCTGGTTCGGCAATCTGCCGTATGCGATGCCTGCGTCGATCGAGGCGGTGCGTGAGATTCCGTCGGCACAGTGGCTCGCGCAACTGCGCGAGCTGTACGCGGATGACTATCCCGCGCAAACGCTGCTGCGAAACACCGCCCCTGATCAGCTACTGGCGCCCATTGCCAGCGAGATGATGCCGCCTGTTCCGCGCTGGCATAGCGACCGCATGGTGCTGGTCGGCGATGCCGTACACGCGCCTTCGTCGAGTTCGGGCCAGGGCGCGTCGCTGGCCATTGAAAGTGCGATTCAGCTCGCACGTTGTTTGCGCGATATTGCGTCGCCCTCGCTGGCATTCGCATGCTACGAGCAGTTGCGTCGCGGGCGTGTCGAAACGATCGCGGCGGCGGCGGCCAGGACCAACACCCGCAAGGCAATGGGACCGTTGGGCAAGGCGCTGATGCACTTCGTCATGCCTGTCGCGCTGAAGACGGTTTTCAATCCGGCGAAGCGGCTGGCTTCCGATCACGCGTATCGGATCGACTGGAACGCCCGTGCGCTCCCGGCGTCGCATTGACCGGTGGAATCGCGGCGAGCAGATTGTCGACAGCACGTCCTTTGCGCTATCGCCAAGGCCCGGGATCACCTCGAATATGGGGTCGTTGATGGCGAACCGGGGCGCGAGTTGCTTTCAAGCAAGCGACTCGCGCGGGAGATCTCACTCCGGCACGAGCCGCCTTCAAGCCGGACCGATACCTGGCTGCATGGACACGGCCCGGACGCTACGTCACCTCACAACTGCTGATTCTGTTTCGTCGCATTCTTCATGCGCATGATGTGCTGCGGCGTTCGTTCAGACATGAACCGCAGCACGTCGTCGAGCCGGACATAGCCCGTCCCCGCACGATCGATCTCCGAAAAATGGTCGCTGACCAGTCCCCAGCCAGCCGCCTTGGCCTGTGTTTTCGACAGGAGTCCGTCGGGATTGCCGCCGGTGGCGGCGGTAAAACGCTGGGCGACCTGGTTATCCACGTCCCGGGTAACGGAGCCTTCCGATTGCTTGGGCGGTTGAACCCAGCCCTCGGGCGGCGGTGGCGGCTTCGGCATATCGTCATAGGCAAGCGCCGCGCCGATGCCTGACATCGAAATGACGGAGGCGGCTACGGTGAAACCAAAATAAGTCACGATTTTCATAGCTGTCCTCGGCTTACAGTAAGGAACCGTCCGCGATACGCGCCGGCGACGTGTAATAGCTGTCGATCGTCTGTTTCAGTGGCGCGCGCGATGCCTCCGTGTTGTAGATCATGTGCCCGCCTTCGAACCATTTGACCGGGATGCGATCGCTCAGGTTCACCCCCTCGAGATCCAGTTCGGTCTGGAAACCAGGCGTCGCGATATCTTCATAACCGTGAAGAATCAGCAGCTTGGCATCGGGGTTGGCAGTCAGCACGGCCTGGATGTCGGTAATGCTCTGCGGGTAATAGGATTTGCTCCCTGCCCTCTGCCATTTCCAGTTCCCTATCGTCGCATTATTCAGCGGCTGGTAGCTCGACTGGGTCTTGTAGTTGACGAAATCGGGGAAATACGTCTTCAGCTGATTCAGGAAGGCCACGTCGATGTAGCTGTCCGCGGCGAAGCTGTTCCCGTTCGGCACCTTCATGCGCGCATCATAGCGACCGAGGTTGTAGCCCGGAACCAGCGCGCTTCGAAACGGCCCCGGCGTGTAGTTGAACGAACTCTTCCAGGTCGACGCGGGAATCCCGGTATAGTCGGCCATCCGGTTCAGGAGCGCCTGGCCCGCAGCGCTTGCCGCGTACGCATTCCATTGGTTGTTCGGTCGGCCGTTGTTGAAATAGGCACCGTAGGTCGTCTGGAACGTCGTCCTCGCCAGCGTGCGCAACTCGGCGAGATACTGCTCCTGTGTTTGCGTGCCGCGCTTGACGGATTTCTTGAAGTAGTCCGCCGTCATCGCGTAGGACGGGATGTAACCCTCGCAAGTCACCCGCCCGCCCATCATGTCGCAATTGGAGTTGTAGTCGACGAGCGGCGAATTGAGGATGAATCCTGCCAGGACCTTGGCCGGCTTGCCGGACGGATCGGGAGCATAGCCGCTGGTGCCCGCCTGCTCCAGCAGGTTGGCGACGATCGGCGTGCGGATGCCGCCGTAGGATTCGCCGTACAGGTACTTCGGCGAGCTCTGCCGGCTGTACTTGTTCGTATAGCTCGTGATGAAGTCGGCCACCACCTGGGCATCGACGTCGGTTCCCCACAGATCGCCGTTCTTGAGCGGCTCGATGGCCGTGGAAAGGCCCGTCCCCGGCGGATCGACGAAGACGATATCCGACTGGTCGAGCAGCGAAATCGCATTGTCCTCGAACGGAAAGCTGTCGGGCTGCTTCGTCGGATCGGGCATGTTCGGCGCATCGGACTTGAGCCGTTTCGGGCCCCACGATCCCATGTGCAGCCAGATCGATGCCGAACCGGGGCCGCCGTTCCACAGGAACGTGACCGGGCGATTCTCCTTGGGCAGGGCGTCCCGCGTATACGCCGTGTAGAAGATCGCCGCCTCGGCCTTCTTGCCCGACGCGTCCTGCCGGTAGGCAACCAGGTGCCCGGCGCGGGCAACGTACGGCAGCACCTTCCCGTTGATGGTGATCGTGTGTTGCTTGACCGACGATTCCTCGTTGATCCTGGACATCGCGATCGATCCGTTGATCGTCGTATCGTAGGTGTTGCCGTCATTCAACACCTTGTCGGCCGGCGCGACTCTGGCGAACACGTCCAGTTCCGATTCGTCTGCCGTCGCGACCGGCGTTGACGGCGTGGTGACCGTCGTGCTCGCCGCGCTCACGGCGGTGGATGACGGGTCGTCACCCCCGCATGCGGCCAGCACTGCAGTAGCGAGCGCTGTGGCCACGGCCCAGACTGGAATTCTCATGGTCATCGATCAATCTCCTGAACAGTTCGATTCATTAGATATGCTTATAAAGCAACAACGACTTCGACCAACCCGGAAACCCCTCTTCACCTACCTCGTCGTGCCCGATGGAATCGGCCATGCATCCCGACGCCGACCATCGGTGCACGCGTCCCCCTGCTGCTACTTCGCCACCATGACCGCCGCCACGCGTGCCTTCGGCACAACCGGCATGGCAAGCACCGTGTGCGACAGATCGAGCGTCACCAGTGACGTGCCCTGGTAACCCTCGAGCTTCAACTTGACCTTGCTGCCCGGCAGTACCGTGAAATCGCGCGGCATCATCTCCAGCGAGAAATCGTAGTCCGTGTTCGGCGCGATCGTTTGTGCGACGTCCAGCCCCCTGTAGAAGCGCGGATTCGCCCAACCGTAGGTCACGTCGTGCCCGTCGACCGACAGGGTGGCCTTGATGTTGGTGACGGCCGGCGCAAACCGGCCACGCATCGCAACCCGGATCGCACCGGCGTAGCGGGTCGCGTTCGCGAGCGATTTCGTCTCGTAAGTCACGGCCGTTGCATTGCCCAGATCGACCGACGCAACCTGGGGGCCGTCCGCCGTGTTCGGCGTCAGCAATCCTCCCGCCCGCCCGTCGCCGCGGAGGTAGTAGGACGTGTCGACCGTCTTCGGCCATGCATCCTCCTTGACGAACAGCTCGCCCGTCGGGATGCAGTCGCGCGGATTGTGGCCCGAATGGCAGTGGCCGATCAGCGTGTCGTCGGTGTCGTTCGGATCGGGGGGCAGCGTTGCGCCAACCGGGATGTCACCCGTCGGCGTCTCCCGCACGTACGTCGGCTGCGTCTCGACGCCATTGTTGACACCGAACAGGTAGCGCGAGTACCACATCACGATCTGCTTCTGCCATTCCTTTTGCCAGGCGGGATCGTCGTGGTTTCGGCTGTGCAGCCAGAGCTGCACCGGCTTCTTCGCGCGATACAACGCGTCGTACAACTGCGTCGCGTTCTTCGTCTTGACGTTGTTGTCGGCCTGCCCCTGCGCAATCAGCGTCGCTGCCTGGATCCGGTCGACCAGCGACACCGTGTTGCGCGCCTTCCAGAAATCGTTGTACGCATAGGTCGCGTTGTCGGATGCCGTAACGGCTGCGACGCGCGCGGGTTCGCAGATCGACGCACGAGCGGACGCCTGCTGGGATTTCATGTAGCTGCCGAGCGATACCGTGTTGTCGATATCCGCGATCACGCCGTTGTAGCGGAAATAGTCGTACCCGCTGCTGATGCCCTCCACCGGCACGATCGCCTCGAGCCCCGGCACGCCGGTCGCCGCGACCATCGTGGGCAGCGTGCCGCCGTAGGAAATCCCCTCCATCGCGACGTGCCCGGTCGACCAGGATGCCGCAACCTGTTTGCCCTGGGCGTCGAAACCCGGTGCGACCGGATCGCCCGTCAGCCAGCGCACGACGCTCGCCATTGCGTCGCGTTCGGTACGGTCCATCACCGACCAACAGCCGTCCGACTGGTTGGTGCCGATCGAATCGGCGTAGACGATCGTGTAACCCATCCGCAGGTACTCCGCCTCGCCGAGGAACGGCGCGCGCGCCTGCGTCGCGTAGGTCGGATCCGCGTAGTACACCGACGGCCGCACGATGACCGGAGTCTTGAGCCCCTCGGCCACTTCGGCGGGCTGCACGATGCGCAGCGCGATCCGGTCGGGCTTGCCGTCCCCGTCGGTGTCGAACGGCGTCTGCACCATCACGTTCAGCTTCAGCGGCGGCCGCATCGACAGCCACGGCAGGATCATGCCGTTCTCGACGGTCGGGCCGTCGTGTCCCGGATACAGCCCGGCGAGCTTCGGATAGGACAACCCGGTCGGCGAGCGCTCGTATTGCGCGCCGACTTCGGGTACCGGCGTGGGCGGCGTAAAGGGCGCAGGCGCGGGGGCCGTCGTCACGGTGCCGGGCTGGCCTGACGCGCTCCCGTCGTTCGATGCGCGCGGCGAAGGTGAATCATCCCCGCCGCATCCGGCCAGCTGAATTGCAATCGGTACGAGCAGACTCAGCAGCCGGACATTGTTCGTGAAAGATGGACGATCCCCCGCCCGTTGTGTTTTTTTCATGTTCTCCGACACCCTGTTTATTAAGTAAAACTAAACTATTGAGTCGAATTCTTTGTAACACAATGAAATATTACAGCCCGTATGAAATGACATCCACATTACAGATGTCAAGGAAATTTTTAAAAGATTGAAACTTTCCACGTCGATATGCCGCCGCGGAGATGACGTCGATGGCTGCGCGCGGGAGGTTTGCCTGGGCGATGACGGCGGGATGTCGTGTGCCGGCATGCCTGGGCCATTCCGCTGTCGCGAGCCATGCCCGACATGGAAAGCGCGGCGGCGGCGTCCGACGAAATTCGCCATGGCAAAGGTCTTCCGCAACCGCACGCAGAGGCCATCGGCCCTTGGTCGCGCAGCACCGTGCAAACCGGAGCTGGTCCGTTTCGCCGTCGCGGTTGCCTTCGGTAGCGAGCGTGATGTGGGAACAGCGCTTTTGCCACGAGCAGCGGCTACGCGTTTTCGTTCTCGATTCGATTCAATCCGCCACTTCGACTCAGAATCAGAAACGATTCGGCCGGAATTCATGAAATGCCTGTGCACGCGCACAAAACGCGTTGACGGCTACGTGCGGTATTTTTGCCATCGTCGCATTCTTCGAGCATTGAATGATTGCCAATTTCTGCAGTACATTTTTAAATCTCTGAATATCAATTTTTTAAATAACCAATTCGTTATTTTTTATCTATCCGAAAAACATTGATATCGAATCACACCATTATCCTTCTGCGAATCTGCATGCCTCAACACGAAACCCGACCGCCAACACGATTGCCCATCGTCGTGCACCAGCGCTGCGTGTCCTGTGCCGGTGGCGGATGCGTAAATCCGGTTCGCGGATTGACCACGTCAAGCGGATTCGCGCCGCGCTCCACGCTCCATCCTGCCCCGCGCCGTTCCCGGTTGAAATTGCACGTTTTCCTGATGAAATCCGATCACGGGATTTCGTTGTGCAACACGTGCCTCGGACATCCGCATGCAGCGCGCCAATCGTTCGCCTGCGGAATCAGCCTGCATGGTAGCCACGCGTCGCCTGGCTACGCCACCATCCGTCGCCGAAGGAAATCGCGACAACGATGCGGCCGCACCCTCGCAATTGCTCCGCGTCAACCGGCGTAGCCATCCGCGAATTCACATCCGAACAGGCAACGAGGCCACCGCTCCCGCCTTGCGTCACCGCACACGGTCGGCGCACCTCCCATACGTTTACCTTGCGGTCTCGATCAGCGCTGGCCCCTTGCGCCAGCACCCGGGCCAACCTCGATCTAACCATTTTAGATTTCATCAAAAAATGTTTGACGCTCCGTTTTCTTCCTTGCTATCTTTTCCCGCAAGAAATACCGACGGGAGCTTGATCTGCGTCAATAAATCAAACTCCCGACAAATGACTTCCATTTCAATTACGTTATTGCGAGGACGATATCCGTTCGCAAAACCGAGATTACTTCCACCAGGGAAAAACTCTCGATCCACCTCGCCCAGCTCCGCTTCCGGCTGGACGATTTCGTCACGGTACGTCGGCGGCCTTGAGCAAGGAAACGTCGTCAGCATCACGATCTGCTTGATGGCATGGCAGGTTTGATCCGCCGCGCCCCGCTTGCCGAGCCACACCGTTCACACCGCGCGCCGTTGCGGCGTCGGTCGCGTGCAGCATTGCAATAGCCCGTAACCGCAGCAGCCCGAGCCGTCAAATGGCACCGTAATGCCTCCTTTTCCACGCCTAATAAATTGGATTCCTAATCAATAGATAACGAATCGAAGTGGCTGCACCAGCAAACCGCGGAATGTACCCAAAGCATTCGTCGGACCGCCGCACGCAGGAGCGCGGCACGGCCCGACATAACAGAAGGCCGTGCGCCGAATCGATGCCCGTGATACGCGAGCCCGATACCCGACCGGCCTCCAATCCTGATGGTGGTAGGGGGAGAAATACTTATGTCGCCTTGAATCCTGCTGTTCGTTCTGGCTTGCGTCAGGTTGCATCGGCCGCCCTTCGCTACCCGCGATCCGGGCCGCGCGCTGCACCCGTTCTTCGTCGAAATCTCGGAGCTCACAATGCAGAGAACCCAATACGTCAATCGCACATTCCTGCAACGCTTTGCGCTGACGGCAATTGCAGTTGGAGTAGCAGCCACGATGGTCCCGCTGTCCGCCCAGGCGGCCACCAACTGGGTCCAAACCCGCACCAGCGCGTTCCTCCTGTCGAGTGCACCGGCCACGGCTGCGTCGCAGGCACCGGCCGCATCAGCCGCGGCCCCCAGCTACTCGCTGAACAGCGTCGGCACGCCGACGCTCACCGATACGCACGTGACGCCGCTCGAATTGAGCCAGCCGCTGCACGTCACCGTGGTCCTGAAGAACCGCAACACCGATCAGCTGGATACCTTCCTCCACGACGTCAACCAGCCGGGTAGCGCGAGTTACCACAAGTACCTCACGCCGGCCCAGTTCAAGGCGCGCTTCTCGCCGACCGACGCGCAGGTCGCGGCCGTGGTCGCTCACCTGAAGGCGAACGGCTTCAGCAACATCACGGTCTCGGAGAACAATTCGCTGATCGCCGCCGACGGTAATGCCGGCAGCGTGCAACGCGGCTTCCAGGCGAGCGTCAAACGCTTCAACTATCGCGGCAAGCCGGTGTACGCGAACGATTCGGCGGCACTGATCCCGGCCTCGCTTGGCCCGATCGTCGATTCGGTGCTCGGCCTGCAGAATGCCGCCGTGCCGCACCGCCTGCTCCACCGCTTCGCGCCGGCCGCCGTCGTCGAGCCGAACGCGATCTCGAAGAATGCGGCGGCCGCGTCGCAGCAAGTCGGCCACCAGCCGACCGATTTCGCGGCGATCTACGACGCGAGCGGCCTGCCCGCCGCGACGAACACCACGGTGGGCATCATCACCTGGGGCGACATGACCCAGACCATTGCCGACCTGAACACCTTTACGCAGAATGCGGGCCTGCCGACCGTCAACACCGCGGTGGTCGCGGGCGGGTCCGGCACGCTGGCCGACGACGGCGATCCGGGCGAATGGGATCTCGACAGCCAGGACATCATCGGCACCTCGGGCGGCGTCAAGCAGCTGATCTTCTATTCGGCCGTCAACGGCGACAGCAATGACAGCGGGCTCACCGACGCGACGCTGACCGCCGCCTACAACAAAGCGGTGACCGACAACCAGGCGACCGTCATCAACGTCTCGCTCGGCCTCGACGAAACTGCCGCCAATTCGGACGGTTCGCTCGCCGCCGACGACGCGGTGTTCAAGCAGGCGGTCGCGCAAGGACAGGTCTTCTCCGTCTCGGCGGGCGACGCAGGCGTCTACCAGTGGTCGACGTCGCCGCAAGGTGCGCCGGGCTATATCGGCACGTACAACGGCACCTCGGTCAAGACGACGATCAACCTGTCCAAGTACAGCGTGTCGTCTCCCGCGAGTTCGCCGTATGTCGTCGCAGTCGGCGGCACGACGCTCTCGACCACCGGCACGACGTCGTGGGCCGGCGAAACCGTATGGAACGAAGGCGTCGCCTATGCTGACCTCGACAGCAACGGCAACCCGGTCGACAACGCCGTGCGGATCTGGGCAACGGGCGGCGGCGTGAGCGCGTTCGAGACCGCGCCGAGCTGGCAGACCGCGGCGCTCGGCAGCACGGTCACGAAGCGCGTGCTGCCCGACGTCGCATTCGACGCCGCGCAGTCGACGGGCGCGTACATCGTCATCAACGGGCAGACGAACCAGCTCGTCGGCGGCACGAGCCTCGCATCGCCGATCTTCGTCGGTGGCTGGGCGCGCGTCGAATCGGCCAACAACAACAGTCTCGGCCTGCCGACTTCGGCGTTCTATCAGGGCCTGCCGACCAATACGTCGCTGCGCCACGACGTGACGTCGGGCAACAACGGCTACAGCAGCCACGGCTATACCGCGAAGGCGGGTTGGGACGACGACACCGGCTTCGGCAGTCTGGATTTTGCCAAGGTCAGTGCAAGTTCCGTCAAGTAGCGTCTCGCAGCACGATACGGCGCGGCCAGTCTGCCGCGCCGTATCGCGCCTTCCAGCCGCACTCAACCGCACTCAACCGCATCGACACCACGCGTGTCCACTCGCGGGCGCCAAGGCTTGCGGCGAATCATCGTGCCGGTCAATGCGCCACTGCACCTTCCAGCGGCGGCAATCCCGCCGCCCCCGGCCTGATTTCGCTCGCGCCTTCGCCGCGACTCCAGTCATTTCCACGGACCGCCAGCCACCGGTCACCCATCCGCGCCGCCCCATCGTTCGCACGTGCGGTGCGGCCCCTGCGGGCAAACGTCGATCGTCTGCGCGTCGTCCGTCAGCACGTAGCTGTCGGGCGCGGTGTACCGATAAATGAGCGGCAGTTGCAGCGCGACCCACGCGCCCGTACGCCTGCGCCACAGAAACAGCGGGCTGCGCAGTCCGAAATCGCCGACCAAGATCCGGTCGCCGTCCGGTGAAATCGACGCAACTTTCGGATCATTCCAGAAGCTGTCCGGCAACGGGAGCGTGGCCAGGACGGGAGCGGACGGCGCGGCCCCGTTCGCGACGACGACCCAGCGGCCATCGCGGCGGACGACAGCCGGACATCGCGCGGCGTCGGCGCCCATCGTGAGCACCGCGGTCGCCGGCTCGTCGTCCAGGCATTGCAGCCCGGGCCGGGCGACCTGTTCGCCGCCGCCGTCGGCCAGCCGCTCGAGCCGGATGTGTTCGACGGGCGTATCGCACGGATGCACGCCGCTGATCCACCGCTGGCCGAGCCAGCCCGTGTGCTCGACGAAGCAGGTGGCGCCGTCGCCGGACGGCCCGTCGGGCGACGGCACGCGCTCCATCCCGCGTCCTGCCGCGTCGGCGAACAGCAGCCCGGTGGCCGTATAGTGGTGGCGTGGAATGTTCTTCCCGCCGCCCGTCGTGGCCTGCCAGTGATACGTGCGCGCAATGACGCTGCGGACATGCTGCGTGCGCTCGGCCATCCGGTTGACGGT
Organism: Burkholderia pulmonis; assembly: GCF_984667975.1. NCBI lineage: Bacteria > Pseudomonadati > Pseudomonadota > Betaproteobacteria > Burkholderiales > Burkholderiaceae > Burkholderia > Burkholderia pulmonis. Next base: position 1,570,768 of record NZ_OZ480187.1, on the reverse strand, counting down.
CGAGGTATTGAAAAGAAGCGGGACCATCACGAATATCGCGCCGTTCAGGACCAGCACGAACCACGCGATCAGCTGACGGTCCTGGTTGACGATCCCGGGGAAATACAGCTGGTTGTGACGGGCCGGACGCACGATCCACATCCAGCCGAGCAGCGCGTAAAGGCCGATCACACCGGCTTGCACGCCGATGACGTAAGGATTGCCTGCCTGCGTGTCGATCGTCCCCGTGCCGTCGACGTGGCCGAGCGTCACCAGCGTGACCGTCATCGTCACGAAGGTGAACGCGAACAGCAGGGCCGCGCGTTTCCCGAGGGAAAAGTGACGAGGCGTGATCAGTCGCATGAAGGGAACCGGCCGGTATAGGTTGCGCGCAGGATGCCGAACCACCGGGATTCTAGCGATTGGCGCCCGCAGCGTCACGCGGGTCACGGCGTTGCACGGGCCATGCGATTCGTTTGTAGAATCGGCCTGTTCGTCGTTGCCGACCCGATACCCGGCATGAGTCCCGGCCGCCACCGCGCTGGAGATCGGGCAGGCAATCGAAGCGGTCGAACCCGAGAACATGCCGCGGCATTACGCGGCGCTTCCGTCCGTCACGCAGCACAACATCGGCGCCAGGCGACCACCCGGACTTTCGCAATGCACTACCACCCAGACGACATCCGCCGGCTGTTCCGGAGCATTCCGACGCTGCAGTTGAACCGCCCGGCCCCGGCCGAACGGTTTCTCGCCGCGGCCGTCGATACCGGCAACGAACTCGAACAGGTGCTGCGCGACTACCCGCAGGTCCGCTACCAGCCGCTCGACTTCCACTACCTGTGCCAGCAAAGCCTGTCGGTGCTCGACGACGCACTGCTGACCGACCTGACACACGAAGTCGACTTCGGATGGTACGGCGCGCAGTGGGCCGCGCTGCTGATCGCGTTGTCGGGCGACGCCCGCTTCCTGCTGCACCTCGACCACGTCAGGCACCATCGCGGCGTTAAATGGACGGCCGATCTGGCAGAAGCCGCGTCCGGTCCCGACGCGCGATCGTCGACGTTCCGTTGCTGCCAGTCGATCGTGCAATTGCGACAACAGCTGGCCGCGTTGCCGCACGTCGTCGTGCGGTTGAGACCTTCGCTGTCGCCGGAAGCGCTCGACGCCAGGGCGAACGCCGTACGTGCCGCCTATCGAAGCGGCGGCGCCGACGCCGCATTGCCGATCCTCCGCCGCTAGAGGTTCGACCGGCCATCGCACAAACGCCGCCTGAACCGCCACGCACGGCGCACCGCACGCCCCCTTCCCGACCGTATTCCCGCAGTCGACGCCCCGCGATTCCGCTCGATTTCGCAGAGGACCTTTCCTGTGCGACGCCTTAATCGACCACCGCACCCTCTCCAATAATGACGGCTCGATCCGCCGGCCGCACGGCCGGCCAAACAACAAAAACTCCTATGCACTCCTACCAGAAAAACCAGCATGCCGGCGCACGCGTCGCGGGGACCGTCATTACCGCATGCCTGACCGGCTTTGCACCGTGCATCGCACACGCGCAGAGCAGCGTGACGCTGTACGGCCTGCTCGACACGTCCATCACCTACTCGACCAACCAGCGCTCGCACGGCGTCGGCTCGCCCGGCGGCAGCGCCGTCGCGCTGACGAGCGGTGCGCTGAACGCGTCGCGCTGGGGGCTACGCGGCCGCGAGGATCTCGGTGGCGGGATGGCCGCGGTCTTCGCGCTCGAGAACGGCTTCTCGGGCGCCACCGGCAAGCTGTCGCAGAAAGGCGTCGACATGTTCGGCCGCCAGGCGTGGGTCGGCGTCAGCTCGGCGACGGCGGGCTCGCTCACCTTCGGCCGCCAGTACGACCTGATCCTCGATTTCGTGACGCCGCTCGGCGCGTCCGGCCCCGGCTGGGGCGGCAACCTCGCGGTGCATCCATACGACAACGACGATTCGAACCGCAACCTGCGCATCAACAACGCGGTGAAATACACGAGCCCGACGGTTCGCGGGCTGCGATTCGGCGCGATGTTCGGCTTCTCGAACGCGGCCGGCCAGTTCAGCAACAACGCGGCGTGGAGCGCGGGTGTTTCGTACGAGAACGGGCCGGTCAAGCTCGGCGCCGGCTACCTGAAGATCAGCCGCGACCGCCATGCACCGAACCCGGACGGCGCGCTGAGCACGGTCGACGGCTCGGCGACGATCACGGGCGGCAACCAGCAGATCTGGTCCGCGGCCGGCCGCTATGCGTTCGGGCTGAATTCGGTCGGCGCAGCATGGTCGCACTCGACGACCGACGGCGTGACGGGCGTGCTCCAGGGCGGCAACATCGCACCGCTGAAGGGCGAATCGCTGGTGTTCGACAACTTCACGGTCGACGGGCGCTACTTCGTCACCCGCGCGTTGAGCGTCGCCGCCGCCTATACGTACACGATGGCCCGCTTCGATTCGCGCACGGGCCAGACGCGCCCGAAATGGAACCAGGTCGTCGCACAGGCCGACTACGCGCTGTCGAAGCGCACGGACGCGTATCTCGAAGGTACCTACCAGAGCGTGAGCGGCGGCAACGGCAACCCCGCGTTCAACGCGACGATCTGGACGATGACGCCGTCGACCAACAGCAACCAGGTCGTCGTCGCGCTGGGGCTGCGGCACAAATTCTGACGACGCGGCGGTTTTAAGCCTCGCTTAATCGCCGCTGCCTACGCTGGAAAGGCCGCGCCTGTGCGCGGCCTTTCCGCTGTGGCGCACAACGTTGTCGCCCGTCCGCGCAACGCCGTCTCGCATGCCGCGCCGCAACGCCACCCGACGCTGGCGGAGGCCGTCATGAACGCCCAACCTCAACCGCTTGTTGAAGCCATCGACGTGCATCGGCGCACGTTGCTCATTGCGACGACCGTGACCGGCGGAATCGGTTGCGTCGCCACCGCGATTCCGTTCGTGGATTCGCTGTCGCCGCCGGCCAGCGCGCTGGCCGCCGGTGCGCCGGTGACGGTCGACATCGGCCGGCTCGACCCCGGCGGCATGATGACGGTCGGATGGCGCGGCAAGCCGGTCTTCATCGTCAACCGGACGGCAGCAATGCTCGATGCCGTCACGAAGGCCACGCCGATGGTGGCCGATCCCGACACGCTGCACCCGTTCTCGATGCCGTTGCCCGACTATTGCCGCAATCCGTTCCGCGCGCGGGCCGGGCGCCGCAACCTGCTGGTGGTCGTCGGCGTGTGCACGCACCTGGGCTGCACGCCGATTCCGCGCTTCCAGCCAGGCGCGCAACCCAACCTGCCGGACGACTGGCCCGGCGGTTTCCTGTGCCCGTGCCACGGCTCGACCTACGATCTCGCGGGCCGCGTGTTCCGTGACAAACCGGCGCCGCAGAACCTCGACGTGCCGCGCTACCTGTTCACGTCGTCGACCGAGCTCGTGATCGGGCACGACGAACACGGCGACGCGTGACGCGCCGGCCGGCAGCCCCGGCATCGCACGACCGGCGGGAGCAGGAATGTCTCCCCGGCTGTCGCGTCTGCGCAAAAAATGCGGAGAAACTGGTCACGTTGTGACATTTTTCCTAATCTATTTGCAGCGACGCCGTGATTCGGCGTTCCGGCCGCAACACTCTTTCATCTGGCGCACCGCCGGCTTACGAACCTGCATCGGGTCAACGGAGCCGAACCTTTCGCGCCATGGCGGCCGGATACGTGACGTTGCAGATGGCACGCACCACGCTTTCAACGCAGTCAACCGCTGGAGACGAACGATGAGCAAAATGAACCGATTTGCGGTGCTGGCAACTTTCGTACTACTGGCCGGTTGCCACAACGCGGCAAAAACGCCCGAGAACGCCGGCACGCCGCCGACGCCCTCGAGCGAAACCGTCGCGACGGTAACGGCCGACGATCTCAACAATCCGAACAGCCCGCTCGCCAAGCGCAGCCTCTACTTCGATTTCGACCAGTACTCCGTGAAGCCCGAGTACCAGTCGCTGCTGCAGGCGCACGCCGACTACCTGCGCAGCCATCCGGCACGGCACGTGCTGATCCAGGGCAACACCGACGAGCGCGGCACGTCCGAATACAACCTCGCGCTCGGCGAGCGCCGTTCGCAGGCCGTGATGAGCGCACTCGAAACGCTCGGCGTGCCGGCAACGCAACTCGAGGCGGTCAGTCTCGGCAAGGAAAAGCCGGTCGCGCTCGGCCACGACGAGGATTCGTGGGCGCAGAACCGCCGCGCCGATCTCGTCTATCGTTGATCGGACGCCGCCGCGACGGCGGCGTCCGCATGACCGGCCATGTAGCAGGCCGCGGGCCGCCCGGCCCCGGCCGCGCCGGCGCGTTCAGCTCGTCTGGTTCATGCGCGCCATCATCGCCGCGGTTTCGTCGCGGCCGAGTGCGCTGCGCATCGCGAGCACAAACACGAACACGCTCCACAGCGACACCAGCAGGATGTCCCAGCCGAAGCCGACGACACCCAGCCCGCCACCGATTCCGCCCAACCACGACAGCATCCAGAGGCCGCCGAACCATGGCAGCAGCCACGCGATGTGCGCCCAGCCGAATTCGCGCGCGCTGCGGCGCCGGATCACGTGATGGTAGATCGCATAGACGACGAACCCGATCGCGACGAGCGAAAACAGGAAGTTGTTGGTACGAAACCCGGTCCAGTAGATCACGAGATCACTGCACACGAACGCGAGCGGTGCGAGCAGGGGCCCGCCCCCTTCATGCGGAACTGCCGCTCCATGTCCGGCAGGTTGCGGCGCAGGACCATCAGCGCGACGGGCCCGAGCCCGTAGGTCAGCACCGTGACCGACGTGATGTAGTTGACCATCTGCTGCCACGCGGGGAACGGCAACAGGAACACCACGCCGAACGCCCACATCACCGCAACCGACATCCACGGAATCCGGTTGCCGTTCAGGCGCGTCAGCGCGCGCGGGCCTGCCTCGAGCTCGCCGGCCGCATACAGGATGCGCGAGCCGCCCGTCATGTACATCAGCCCCGTTCCGCCCGGCGACACGTACGCGTCGATGTAGAGCAGCGTCGCCATCCAGCCGAGCCCGAGCGTCGCGGCCAGCCCCGCGAACGGCCCGGTTTCGCCGGTGAAGCTGAGATGGTTCCAGCCACGGGCGAGATCGGCGGGCGACAGCGCATAGATGAATGCCACCTGCAGCAGGATGTAGATCACCGCGGCCAGCAGCACCGCGCCGATCACCGCCAGCGGAATGTTGCGGCGCGGGTTCGCGCTTTCGCCGCCGAGGTCGATCGCCGTGCGAAAGCCGAGATAGCTGAACACGATCCCGGCCGCCGGCAACGCGGTGAACATGCCGGACAGGCTGTAGCTGTCGGGCGCGGCCTTCATCACGCCCCAGTGCGTGCTCGCGCCGAGCAGGCCGGCGATCGTCACGAGCGGCACGCCGATCTTCCACCACGTGATCGTCGAATTCACGTTGAGCAGCCAGCGCACGACCATCAGGTTCAGCAACGCCATCACGCCGAGCAGTGCGGCGCACGTGACGAACCCCGTCACGGTGAGCAGCCCCGCACTGCCCGGGCGGATGAACCACGGCAGATAGTTGTTCGCGTACGTGACGATCGCTTCGGCTTCGACGGCCGGCACCGGCACGTATGCGAGAAACAGCAGCCAGCACCAGATGCGTCCCAGTCCTTCTCCATGACTGGCGTGGCTCATGTGAACGAGTGCGCCGCTACGCGGAAACAGCGCGGCCAGCTCGGCGAAACACAGCGCGATCAACAGGATGATGATCGCGCCGAGCACCCAGCTGCCGATGCTCAGCGGCCCGGCGATGCGCGACGCGTGATACGCGCCGAACAGCCAGCCGGATCCGACCATGCTGGTCGTGCTGGCGAACAGCAGGCCGACGATGCCGGCATCGCGTCGCAGCTTGCCTTCCAGGTTGAGGCTCGAGGTCGTGCTCATGCCAGACTCCTTGCAAACGACCTCCCCCTGTGTGATTGATTTGCTTTTGACGGGTTCGGCGGCCGAAAGACGCGAGGCCCGCGTGGTGCGGGATCGTCCGGAAAGAGGCGGGATTCACGTCGGCGGCCGGCGGCGAGATGGGACGACCGCTCCAGAACGGACGGCGTCGCGCGGTAACGTGCATGGCGGGGCGTCGGTCGCCGCGTATCGCGATGGACGCGCGTCGATCCGCTGGAGATGTGTCATCTCGTGATAGAAATATAGACCTGCCCCGCACAGACTGCAAAAACCGTGGCGGCAACGCGCGGCGGCGAATCGCACGGGGCGGTTGCCGTGTCACGGTGCCCGCCCGTATCCCGCTCCCCGGTCAACGCGGCCGTTCGAGCCGCCGATGCAACCAGTAGGACATCACCGCCGACGTCACGATCGAATCGAGTATCGCCACACCGTCGATGCCGCCGATATCGTCCAGGCCGAGCAGGAAGGCCTTCAGCCACACAAATCCGGTCATCGCGCCCGTGCCGACGATCACGCCCAGCAAGACGAACCAGCGTCGCCGGATCCGCACGCCGACCGCGCTCATGATGCCGCCGGTAACGATCGCGGGCAGGAAATAGCCGAACACGAACGACGCGATGAAGATCATCAACACCATGCCGGCACAGAGTTTCAGCGTGTCCCATTGCGGGCCGTCGATGATGGACCATGCAACCAGCGCCACCGCCGGCCATACGATCGCAGCAACCAACGGGCCGCCGATCGCAAACGACAAGCAACCGAACAGGACGGGACGGGAGGTTCGCAACGGCGCGCGCGGCGGGCGCTCGGTGATGGCACTCATGGCTGTTGTTGTCGGAATCGGAATGGCGGCGTCCCGGAGTGTATCAAGTCGCCACGCCGAGCCGCCGATCCGGCCCCTTCGCCGGCGACGATACACAAAAAGCATGGAATAAACGGCCCGCCGAAACGTCTCTTCATCGCGCAGACGCACGGTTCACGCGAACCGGCCTGACCTGCGGCCTGCGCGCTGCAAGGAGAGTGCAATGAAATCGGCAAGGTTGGCCGCGGCGCTGGTCGCGGCGCTGATGTTCGTGCTGTCGGCGGGATGTACGTCGTCGGGCAGCGGCGGGTCGCAAGGACCGGGCATGAGCCGGTACGGCGGAGGCGGCTCCGGAGGGAGCGCAGGCAATGGCGGAGGGAGCGGCTACTGACGCATAGCCGCAAAAAAAAACGGGGCGACGCGTCGCGCGCAAGCGCCGGAAGCCGGCTGTCTCGCGCACGACGCCCCGCCCCGGGGCACGACTTAACGCATCGCCTTGACGTCGGCCGGCGTGACGCTCGCGGGCTGGCCGCCCCACGTCGCGCGCAGGTAGTTCGCGAGCTGGGCGAGTTCGTCGTCGCTCAGCGTGTGTGCGAAGCCCGGCATCCGCTGCAGGTTTTCGAGGCCCGCGAACTTCTGCTCGTCGATGCCGTCGAGCATCGCGACCAGCAGGTTGCGCGAGTCGCCCTGACGCACCGTGGAGTTGCCGTTCATCGGCACCGCCACGTGCGGCTTGCCTTCGCCGTTGAAGCCGTGACAGCCCGCGCAGACCGCGAGGTACACCGAGCGGCCGGCGGCCAGTTGCGCGGCGTCGGCCGACACCGGCTTCACCGGTTGCGGTGCGGGCGGCGTGTCGCCGAGCAGATAGACCGACAGCGCACGCAGGTCGTCCTTCGTCATGTATTGCGTGCTCAGGTGCACGACCGGATACATTTCGCCGAACGCCGAGCCTTGCGGCGCGATGCCGACGCCGAAGAACGTCTGCAGGTCGGCGCCCGTCCAGCCGCGCGCGGCGAGGCCCGCCGGCGTGATGTCGGGTGCGGCCACGCGGCCGAGCGCGGCGCCCGCGAACGGCTTCGCACTGTCGAGCTGGCCCGTGAACGCGCGCGGCGTGTGGCATTCCGCACAGTGGCCGAGCGCGCCCGCAAGGTAGCGGCCGCGCTGCCAGTCGGCGGATTGCCCGACCGACGCATCCGGCAGGCTGTCCTTCAGGAACACCATGTCCCAGAACACCATGCCGAAGCGCAGGTTGTACGGGAACTTCAGGTCGTGCGCGCGGTTTTCCTGCGCGACGGGCTTGACCGTCATCAGGTACGCGTACATCGCGTCGGCGTCGGCGCGCGTGAGCTGCCGGTACGACGTGTACGGCATCGACGGATACAGGCGCTTGCCCGGCGCCTTGCCGTCGTGCAGCGCGGCGTAGAACTCGTCCGCGCTCCAGTTGCCGATCCCGTGATCCTTGTCGGGCGTGATGTTCGAACCGTAGAACGTGCCGAACGGCGATTCGAGCGCCGCGCCACCGGCGAACGGCGCGCCGTCCTTCGCGGTGTGGCACGCCGCGCAGTCGGCCGCCTTGACGAGATAACGGCCGCGCGCGACCTGGTCGGCGCCGGGCGCACCGGAAGCCGCGTTCGAGGCCGGTGCGTCGTGGCCGCCGCACGCGGCGAGCAGCAGCGCGCAGGCCGCCGCGAGCGCGGGCAGGCCCGCAGCCCGCGCGACACGATGAGCGAGTGTGCGTTTCATGCGGCGTCCTTCACGAGTCCCGGCGTCGTCAGCACCACGTCCTTGACGGCTTCGTAGTAGCGGACATAGCCCGTGCAGCGGCAGATGTGCGCGTCGAGCGCTTCGGTGATCGTGCGTTCGACGTCGGCCTTTGCAACCGGCTCGCGCTTCAGGCGTTCGATCAGCACGGTCGCCGCGTTGACGAAGCCCGGCGTGCAGTAGCCGCACTGGAAACTGAAGTGCTCGAGAAACTTCTGCTGGATCGGCGACAGCTCGACCACTTCGCCGGCTTCGTTGCGCTTCGCGTGGCCTTCGATCGTGCGGATCGAACGGCCGTGGAAGAAGTGCGCGCCGGTGATGCAGGTGCGCATTTCCTCGCTCGTGCCGTCCGGCTTGTCGACGATCACGACGCATGCGTGGCAGATGCCCTGCCCGCAGCCGAGCCGCGAACCGGTGAGGCCTGCGTACTCGTGCAGGAACTCGATCATCATCAGCCCTTCCGGCACCTGCATCGGGCCGACGGACTTGCCGTTGATATTGACCGACAGCGGCTTCTGCTGGAACCGGACGAGCGGACGCTCGACGGCGGCCGGTGCCGATGCCGGCGCAGCCGGCGCGGCAGGAACGGACGCCGGTGCGGCCGAAGCCGCCGCCGGTGCGGAAGCGCCGGTCGCAGTCGCGCTGGCGCTCGCGGCCGAAGCCGCGGTTTGGGCGGTCGTCATGCGAGCACCTCCTGAATCTTTTGCGGGGTCACCGGCAGATCGGTGAAACGATGGCCGATCGCGTGCGCGATGCCGTTCACGATCGCGCCGACGACGGGGATCATCACCACTTCGGCGACACCCTTCGGCGGATCGGTTTCGGACAGCGGCGGCAGGATGTCGCCCGTCTGCGTCCACACGGCGACATCCGACGCGCGCGGCAGCTGGTAACGGTTGAAGTTCCACGTGCCGTTGCCGGGGCCGTCCTCGTAGAGCGGCAGGTATTCGTGCAGCGCGTGGCCGATACCCATCGCGAGGCCGCCCTGCAGCTGGCCCGACACGAGCTGCGGCGAAATCTGGTTGCCGCATTCCATGATCGAGTGGTGCGTGAGCAGCTCGACCTTGCCGGTCGCTTCGTGCACAGCCAGCTCGACGAGCGTGCCGACCGCCGTGTAGTACGTGACGGCCGCGTTGTTGCGGCTCGTCGGCGGAATGAACACGCGCTTGCGGTCCAGCACGCGGTAGCCGTTCGCGGTCGGCGGCAGCGTGCCGCGCATCGCGGTCGCGCCGGCCGGCGCGGCCGTGCCCGGCACCTGGCCGTTGTCGGCGCCCGTCTTCGGCGCGGCAACGCGCAGCGACAGCGCGTCAATCGGCAGGCGCTCGACCGTACCACCGACTTCGAACTCGGCTTCGGTCCACTGCCAGCGGTTGAACACGTGCACGGCGGCGCCGGTCGGCAGGCCAAGCGCATGCGCCTGCTTCGCGAGCTGTTCGAACGTCAGCGGCTCGAGGCCGTCGGCGGTCAGCTTGCCGTCGACCCAGCGCGCGTCCTCGATGCGGATCGTGTACGGCGCCGCCTGGCCGCCGCCGAGGCCGCGCGTCCAGATCGACATCGCGGCCGGCCACAGGCCGTAGCGGAACACCGCACGGGCGGCTTCGCGCGTGCTGTGCGTGAAGTAGTACGCCGAGTTCGTCGCGCTCGAAGGCGACGCATAGCCCGGCGACCAGCGCGGGTTCGCGCTCAGCCGATCCTGGTCGGCCTGCGACATCAGGTACGGATCGCCGCTCGTCTCGACCGGCAGGTCCGGCCATTCGGTCACGGCCACGAGCACGTCCGTCGCCGGACGGCCGAGCCATTTCGCGACCGCGACGGCCTGCGACGTCGACATCCCGGTGCCGATCTCGGCCGCCGTGTGCCGCAGCGACACCTTGCCGTTCTCGTCGAATTCGACCTTCGCGAACGACGTTTCCGCGCCCGTGCCGAAATCCTTCTGCACGCACGCGAAGCCGACGCCGTAGCGCTTGCCCGGGTGCGCGGCCTCGAATTCGGCCTTGCGCGCGACGCGGCGCGTCCACAGCGGATGCTGCTTCGCGCGTTCCAGCACTTCGTCGACGCGCAGCGCGCCGGCGGGAATCGCACCCTGCGTGTTCTTCATCCCCGAGCGCAGCGCGTTGCGCAGGCGGAAATCGATCGGGTCGAGGTTCAGTTGCGCGGCGATCTCGTCGACCGCCATCTCGGTCGCGGCCATGCTCTGCAGCGTGCCGTAGCCGCGTGCGGAGCCGGCGTCGATCGCGCGCGACGCGATCGCGACCGAAGCCAGGTCGCTCTTCGGGAAGTAGTAGATCGATTGCGCGGCCGTGGCGCCGACCATCGCGACCGACGGCGAGAAGTTGCAGCGGCCGCCGCCATTCGCCTCGAAGTCGCCCTTGAACGACTGCAGCAGGCCCGTGTTGCGGTCAACCGCGATCCGGTAATGCATCTTGAACGCGTGACGCTTCAGCGACGTCTGGAACTGCTCGTAGCGGTCGTTCGCGAAACGCACCGGGCGGCCGTCCGCGTACAGCGCGCAGACGAGGCCGTAGAACGGCACGTTGAAGTGATCTTTCGAGCCGTAGCCGACCGTGTAGCACGGATGCACGAACAGCTTCTTCACCGGGAAGCGGCATTTCGCGACCATCGCGGCCGCGTTCTCCGCCACTTCGAGCGGCGACTGGGTCGGCACGACGAGGTGCAGCGACTGCGTCGCGGCGTCGTACCAGCAGTTCGCGTTGTCGGGTTCGAGCGCGGACGTATCGACCGACTGCGTGTTGTATTCGCGGTCGAACACGAGCCAGTCGGCCGACGGATGGTCGAGCTCACCGGCGATCTGCCCGGCCAGGAACATGCCCTGCTCGTCGAGCTTGCCGTGCTCCTTGCCGTCCGGCCACACCGGCAGGTGCTTGCGCATCATGCTCGGGAAGATCGGCGCGTCCTTCAGGCTCGAATAGACGTCGTCGTCGTAGGCCGTCTTGCCGCCCACGCGCACGTAGCGGAAGGTGCCCCACGGATCGCGCTCGAGCGGGCCCGTGACCGCGCCGTAGCGGATCACGTCGTCGCGGAACTTGAGTGCGTTCTTCGCGAAGCGGAAGCGCGCGAAATCGTGATAGATCAGGATCGCGACCGCATGGCCGAGATACGCGGGCGTCTTGCCGGCCGGCAACAGCATGTCGTCGCCGTAGAACGTCGGGAACGCGACGCCGTCGCGCGCGAGATCGTCGGCCGTGACCACGCGGTCCGGTTTCAGGTCGTCGCCGAGCAGCGACAGGTCGAAGCCTTCGTACGTGCGGTCGGCCTGCGTGACGCGCAGGATCAACGCATGCGACTGCTGCTGCGGCCAGTGCGGCATGTCGGCCGCGCGCACGTCGCGGGCGAACACTTTCGAGCCCGTGACTTTCGCGATGCCGTCGATGCGGAATTGGGGGATGCCGGTGACGCTATCCCATTTGACGGGGGTGAGGAGTTTTTCTTCGAAGAGCGCCGCGAATGCGCGGCTGCCCAGGGGCGCGACATACACTGCGACGCCCGCCAGCACGCTGGCTTTCAGAAAACCCCGCCGTGACAGGCCGTGGTTTTTCATGTGGGGGAACCTCCTGATGCGGCTCGGACGGCGATCGGGTGTCGCGACGTTCGGAGCGGCGCGCATTCTGGCATTGTTTTAGATATATCGCCTATAGTATTTCTCGCATGAAATACTTATTGAATTTCTTATAACGGGATTCAGCCGGGCTGCGGCGGGCGTTCGCGAGGGCAAATTCGTCTGCGTTTACCCCGGGTTCACGCCGGCTTTGGCCATGTCGACGGCATGCGGCAAGCCTGCACGTCACGCATCACGGCCGGTCTCCGGTCGGCCATCGCGCATCGTTCCGTTCGCAACGATGCTGCCCCCGCGCCGTCGAATGTGCAAGCCCTTCGCTGGCGTGGTTTACGACTAGCGCGCGGTGCGCGCCGACCGGCCCGCGCTGTCCATTTTTCATGGTAATGTCGTGCGCATCCGGCCCGGCCGGGGCTTCCGCCACGTGCCGTGCGGGCGCCGCCAGCCATCCCGACATCGTGTCGAGGTCAAAAACCATGGCAGTCAGGGCATCTCTCCTGAACTCCGTTCTCGCCACTCCCCCCTCCGGCAACCACCGCGTGACGGCCGCGCTGCGTCCATCGATGCTCGTGACGCTGTTCGAGGACGTGCGCCCGATGGCGCTGTCCGGGCTCGCGAGCGGCTTCGTCGCCGCCGTCGCGCTGATCCGGCTGCAGCAGCTGTGGTGCGTCGCGTGGCTCGTCGTCGACATCGGCCTGCTCATCGCGCGCCTGTCGATCGCGCGGGCCTATGCGGTACGGCGCAACGCCGGCGACGACCGCGCCGAGTACTGGGCCAGGCGCTATGCGCCGGTGTCGCTCGTCGCGTGCTTCGTGCTCGGCCTCGGCGTGATGGGCTGCGTGCAGGCCGTCGACGTCGAGCTCGGCACGCTGTCGGTGATGGTCGCGGGCGGCGTGTTCGGCGGCATTGCGTCGCGCAATTCGGCGCTGCCGCGGCTCGCGATGACGCAGGTCGCACTCGGCGTGCTGCCGATCGGCGTCGGCGCGCTGCTCGCGCACCGGGCGGGCGCGTGGCTGCTGCTGCCGCCGCTCGCGATCTATCTCGCGGCCATGCGCACGGTCGTCCAGCGCCACTACCGCGTGCTCGTCGCGCTGATCGCCGCGCGCCAGCGCAACGCCGAACTCGTCGCGCGCTTCGACGCGGCCCTCACCTACATGCCGCACGGCCTGTGCATGATCGACGGCGACAGCCGCGTGATCGTCGCGAACCGGCGCACCGCGCAACTGTTCGGCTCGCCGCGCGAGATCATGCTCGATACGCCGCTGCCCGCCGTCGTCGCGGCGCTCGGCACGAACACCGCAACCGATCCCGGCGGTACCGGCCTCGCCGCGCAGTGCGAAGCATGGCTGAGCCGCAACGAGCCCGTGCCGTTCGACATCGCGCTCACCAACGGCCGCCAGCTCGAAATGACACGCCACCGCGTGCCGGACGGCAACGCGGTGATCATCGTCGAGGACGTCACCGCGCGCCGCCAGACCGAACAGCACATCCGGCACCTCGCGCGGCACGATGCACTGACCGGTCTGCCGAACCGCCACGAACTGCATGCGGAGCTCAAGCGGATGCTCGCGCGCCGGCCGCGCCTGCCGAACCCCGCTTTCGCCGTCATGTACCTCGACCTGGACGGTTTCAAGTCGATCAACGACCGGTTCGGCCACCAGGCCGGCGACGAAGTGCTCACGCAAGTCGCCGAACGGCTCGGCAAGACGCTGCCGCCCGGCGAGCTCGCCGCGCGCGTCGGCGGCGACGAGTTCATCGTCGCGATCGACGACACGACGATGCAGGCATGCTCGATCCTCGCCGCGCGGATCATCCGGCAGATCTCGGCGCCGTACGCGCTGTCGATCGGCGAGACCGTCTGCATCGGTATCAGCATCGGCATCGCGCTCGACGACGGGCACGGCTCGCCCGACGAACTGATCCGGCAGGCCGACAGCGCGCTGTACGACGCGAAGTCGGCCGGCAAGGGCATCTACTGCTTCTATTCGAGCGGCAGCCGCCGCTTGGCGCCGGCCGCCGCAACCTGAGGCGACGCGCGCACCGCCCGCTGCTTCCCCGGCTTTTCCCTGCCTGCCGCATCCTCCCGACGATTCAATTCCGAAACGCTTTGCGGGTTCGCACGTGGCGTCGCGCGTTCGCGTGTCACGTGACGTGTTCCGTAACATCGCCGCTCGCCACGTCTCACGTTGGCCGCAGAAGCCGGCACGATCGATGCAGCGCACGGCTTTTCAAGGCTGGCACTCTTATTGCTCCCTGTCAGGGAAACAGGTGGTCAGGGAGACCCAGCATGAATACCGTCGAAGTCCTCAGCCGCAGCGAAACCATCGACGAACTGGACGTGATCGACGGCGAATCGCTGATCCGCCGGCTCGTGTCCGAACGCCGCATGCCGGCCGTACGCGAAGCCGCATCGATCGACAATCCGCCGTTGACGCTGTACGGCGCGTTCCGCCAGGGCGTCGCCGATCACGGTGCGCGACGCGCGAATCCGTATCGCGCAGGCAGCCGTTTCTGGGCACTGTGGGAAGAAGGACGTCTCGAAGCTGAAACATCGGGACGGTAAGACGATTGCATGCGCCGGCCCTGTTGCGACAAGGGGGCGGCGCGAAATCCAATACCTGAACGCAGCCGGCCCGCGCATCGGCATGCGTTCATCGATGCAACATCGCGCGTCGTCCCTCGTGTCGTGCCCGCCGAGCAAAATCGGTGTCCATCGGCGAAGCAAGGATGTCGCTTCGCCGGCGCACGCGACACCGTTGCAGCGCCGATCGTCGTGGTCACGCGATCGGCTGAACCCATTGCCTCCGCCATGCGGGCGCGTCGAAGGGATCCGAAAAATACTGGGTCTCGTGGACGACCTTGCCGTTGCGGAACTCCATGATGCTCACCGTGTAAGCCGGCCGCCCGTCATACGTGATCGCGTATTCCGTGATCCACAGATTGCCTTCCCCCTGAATTCGCCTGACATCGAAACCTGCCGGCTTGCCGGGATGATGACTCCGCAAAGCCTGCAAGTTCGTTCGCCCGAGGATGCGCTCCCCTGACTGCGGATAGTCGCAGACCGCATCGTCGTCGTAGATATCGTGTTCCGCGTCGAGATCGCCGTCCGCCGACGCTTGCCAGTGCGCATTCAGCGCTTCACGTATTCCCTCTTCCTGCATGGAATGCCTCCGGATACCGTTTCGCGTGTCGTGGAACAGGCCCGCGGTTGTCGGTCTCGATGACGTCGAGACGCCATGAAGCATGTACTCGTCAGTGCGCTTGCCACGGTAAGCAGGGGGCGCCACTTCCTCATGACAGATAGCGATTGGCAAAGATGCGACTGCGCGCGGCGTCTGCGATCGTCGAACCTGCGTCGACCGATCGTGTCCGATCGGACGCGCACGCCCTCACCCAAACAGCTTCATCGCCGTCGTCAACGTGTTCACCACGCCCCAGGCCAGCGGCACCAGCACATAAAGCCAGAACACGGCCAACACCGCCTTGTTGGTCGGACGAACGGCAGTAGCGGTTTCATTCATTGCGGCGTCTCCTGAATTCATTTGCCGGCTTCGAGCTGGGTATCGGTCATGTGATGGCGCTCGTCCACGTGCTTGACGAACAGGTTGCAGACGAAACCGATCACGAGCAGCGCCGCCATGATGTGAACCGTCATCGTGTACGCATCGGCCTTCACGACGCCGTGCGCCACTTCATACGCACGGATGTAGTTCACGAGGACCGGCCCCGCGATACCCGCCGCGGCCCAGGCAGTCAGCAGCCGCCCGTGAATGCCGCCGACATACGCGGTCCCGAACATATCCGCGAGATACGCCGGCACCGTCGAGAACCCGCCGCCATACATCGACAGGATCAGACAGAACGTCAGCACGAACAACGCGATCTGCCCCGACGATGCAAACAGCGGCGCGCAGAAATACAGCACCGCCCCGAACGCGAAGAAAATGAAATACGTGTTCTTGCGCCCCACCCAGTCCGACGCCGACGCCCACACGAAACGCCCGCCCATGTTGAACAGCGACAGCAGCCCGACGAAGCCGGCCGCAGCCGCCGCGCTCACCGCGCCCTTGAAGCTTTCCTGAATCATCACCGACGCCTGCCCGATGATGCCGATCCCGGCGGTCACGTTGAGGAACAGCACGAGCCAGATCAGGTAGAACTGCGGCGTCTTCAGCGCTTCGTCGATGTGCACGTGATTGGACGTGATCATCTTGTTCTTCGTCACCGCGGGCGCTGTCCAGCCGGCCGGTTTCCACCCGGCGGGCGGCACGCGGATCGCGAGCGCGCCGATCGACATCGAGATGAAGTACGCGATGCCGAGCACGACGAACGTCTCGGCAACGCCGACACTCGTCGCGCTCTTGAAGTGATTCATCAGCGCGACGGACAGCGGCGCGGCGATCATCGCGCCGCCGCCGAAACCCATGATCGCCATCCCGGTCGCCATCCCGCGGCGATCGGGGAACCAGCGGATCAGGGTCGACACCGGCGACACGTAACCGAGCCCCAATCCGATGCCGCCGACCACGCCGTAGCCGAAGTACAGCAGCATGATCTGGTGCGTCTTCACGCCGAGCGCGGAAATCAGGAAGCCGCCGCCGAAGCAGCACGCAGCCGTGAACATGGTGCGACGCGGGCCGACCCGTTCGAGCCACTTGCCGGCGAAGGCCGCCGACAGGCCGAGGAAGAAGATGGCGAGCGAGAAGATCCAGCCAAGCGTCGTCAACGACCAGTCGCCCGGCGCGGAATCGGTGACGCCGATCACTTTCGTGAGCGGACCGTTGAACACCGAGAACGCATAGGCCTGGCCGATGCACAGATGCACGGCCAGCGCCGCGGGTGGCACCATCCAGCGCGAAAATCCCGGTTGCGCGATGGTGGCTTCCTTCGAAAAGAAAGGCGCGGCGCCCGCCGGGGCGCCTGGCTCGATAACGCTGCTCATCAGTGGTGTCTCCATTGGGGATCGTGTGCGATCCGTTTTGTATGTCGGCGTGTCGACCGGACGCTGTCGTCGCTTGTCAGGCGGGAGCGCCGCCCTATATGCAACACATGAGCATATTCAAACGTACGTCGGGTCGATCCACCGGCCGTTTTTGGCATCGGCTTTGGAGAACTTAGTTCATCAAAACTGCATGTTCAATATGCAATTCTTTATCCTATTCAGGATATCCCGGTTGGCGAAGCGGAACGAGACGGGCTTGAACCCCTCGCCAGCCGGCTCCGCACCACCGCCGGAGCCGGAGCCGGAGCCGGAGCCGGGTTGGCACCACGCGCCATCCGACGCCGCGCTCCGCCAAGCGCACGCAGCTCGACACGGGGCGGCGTTGCAGCCCCCGGCTCGAACGCTGCGTTACGTCCTATTTCGACGCGGCGCCCGTAAAAGGCTGCGGCACCCTGCCCGCTTCCTGACGATCGATCATCCAGCCGGGATAGCTCGGCGGCAACGCACTCACGGCGTCCAGACGCGCAAGCTCGTCTTCGGTCAGCTCGACCTCGACCGCGCCGAGATTGTCGTCGAGCTGCTCGACCCGTTTGGCGCCGATGATGACGCTCGTCACATGCGGCTTCGCGAGCAACCACGCGAGCGCGATCCGGGCAACCGAAACCCCATGCGCGTCGGCGATGGCGCGCATCGCGGCCACGCACGGCCACGCGCGCTCGAGGTCGACCGGCGGAAAATCGAAATGGCTGCGGCGCGAGCCTTCCTCGGTCGGCGCGCCGGGACCGAACTTCCCCGACAGCAACCCGCCGGCGAGCGGCGACCAGACCAGGAGCCCCATCTGCTCGTCGATCGCGAGCGGCACGAGTTCGCGCTCCACGTCCCGGCCGGCGATCGAATAGTAGGCCTGCAGCGTCTCGAAGCGCGTCGCATGAAGCGCCTGGCTGAGGCCGAGCGCCTTGCCGATTTTTCCGGCGCGCCAGTTCGAGACGCCGACATAGCGAACCAGCCCCTGCCGCGTCAGGTCGTCGAGCGCCCGCAACGTCTCTTCGACCGGCGTGACGGAGTCGGTCGCGTGTATCTGGTAAAGGTCGATATGGTCGACCTGGAGGCGTTCAAGGCTTCGCTGCACGGAATCCATGATGTGGCCGCGCGACGCCCCCTGATCGTTGGGCTTCGGGCCCATCGCGCCGGCCGTCTTGGTCGCCAGCACGATCTCGCTGCGCGGGACGCCGAGGTCACGTAGCGCCTGTCCGACGAGGCGTTCGGACTGGCCGAACGAATAGATGTCGGCGGTATCGATGAAGTTGATTCCCGCGTCCAGCGCACGTGAAATCAGCCGGGTCGCGTCACGCTGATCCAGTGCGCCGATCGACGCCCACATGCCGGCATCGGCATTGCCGCCCAGCGTCATCGTGCCGAGACACAGTTCCGAGACATACAGGCCGGTGCGGCCCAGTCGCTTGTATTTCATGATCGTATTTCCTTCAGGCTCGGCTTTAAAAGAAGCGGCGACGTCCGGTCCGGCGCACCGCGCATGCCAGGACTTCAGTCGACTCAGGACTGCCCGGCGCCAAATTGCGCGGCGATCGTCGCGACGCGTGCGCCATAGCGGCGCGCGGTCTCGAGATCCCCCGGCGACATCTCGTCGGGCGACGCGTCGGCCGGCGTCTGCGCCATCGGTGCGATATAGGAGCCCATGCGGTTCAGGTCGTCACGCACCGACGCCTTCAGGTTCGCCGGCTTGATGTCCATGCTCACCCAGATACCGCCGTGCTGCCCGGCCAGCAGGACGAAGTATTCGAGCGTATTCAGCTTGTCGCCGTTGACGCTTGCGCTGTTGGTAAAGCCGCCGAAGATCTTGTTGCGCCATGCGCCGTCGAACCACGCCTTCGACGACGCATCGGCGAACTTCTTGAACTGCCAGCTGGGCCCGCCCATGTAGGTCGGCGAACCGAACAGGATCGCATCGGCGCCGGCCAGCGTGTCCCATGCGTCTTCTGCAATGTTGCCGTCGGCGTCGATGGCGACGAGGACGGCGCCGGCGCCCTCGGCAACCGCCTCGGCCAGCCGTCGGGTATGCCCATAGCCGGAGTGGTAGACCACGGCCGTCTTAACCGGAGAAGCGTGTCGCGTCATGGTTGTGCCCTTTCGTTCAGGTTGTCGCCGGATGACGACATCGGAAGGCACTCTACTGGGTCATAACTGAGTTATAAATGACGACCGATTGAACGTTCTGTTACTCCGTGGGTGAACAATGCAAAACCTCGATGCGCTGTTGATCTTTGCGCGTGTCGCCGAAATGACGAGCTTTACGCGGGCGGCCGAAAGCCTGGGCATCCAGAAAGGGCGTGTCTCGACGGTGGTCCGTCAACTCGAACGCGACGTGGGGGTCGCGCTGTTGCATCGAACGACGCGGAGCGTGCAGCTGACCGACGACGGCCGCGCGTTCTATTCGCGCGCACGAGACCTGCTGGCCGACGTCCAGGAACTGCAATCGATGTTCTCCGGCGGCAGCACGCGCCTGCGCGGCAGGTTGCGCGTCGACATGCCGACCGAGCTGGCGCGCAGCGTCGTGGTGCCGGCGCTCCCGCAGCTGATGGCGGCACATCCGGAGCTGGAACTGGAGCTGTCCAGCACCGATCGGCGTGTCGACCTCGTGCAGGAAGGATTCGATTGCGTGATCCGCATGGGCCCGATCGTGGACGAGACGCTGATTGCCCGACCGCTGGGCCGGCTGCGCATGATCAATGCGGCAAGTCCCGACTATCTGGCGCGGTATGGCGTGCCGCTCACGCTCGACGATCTGCTCGGCCAAGGGCACTGCATGGTCCACTACTCGCTGACGCTTGGCGCCCGGCATGCCGGCTGGGAATATCCGAGCGGCGACGGCTATGCGACGCTGGCGCTGCCGAGCGCGATGCAGGTCAACAACGTGCAGACCTATCACGCGGCCGGGCTTGCCGGCATCGGGTTGATCCAGGCCGGCTATTCAGGGGTCGCGAATCACATCGCGAGCGGCGCGCTGGTGGAGGTGCTGCCCGACCTGCGTCCGGAACCGCTCACCGCGTCGCTCGTCGTGGCCCATCGGCGCAATTTCTCGCCGCGCGTCCGGGCGTTCATGGATTGGATCGAGCCGGTACTGGCGCCGTATTTCGATTGAGCGCGCGTGGACGTTCCGCGGTGCGCGCGCCCGGTGCGCCGCGCGGCGGTCGTTTCCCGATAAGATGGCAGATTCCGTTCATCGAACGACGCTGCCATGACCGCCTCCTCCTCACACCGAAATCCCATTCACTGCGAAATCGATCTCGACGCGCAAGGCAAGCACGCGGGCTACCTGCGGCTGCCGCACTCCGTGCACCGCTCGGCATACGGCTGGCTGCCGATCCCGATCGCGTCGATCCGCAACGGCGACGGCCCCGTCGCGCTCGTGATGGCCGGCAACCACGGCGACGAGTACGAAGGCCAGATCATCGTGTCGCAACTGATGCGCGAGATCGAACCCGAGATGGTCGCCGGGCAGCTGATCCTGCTGCCGATGGCGAATTTCCCGGCGGCGGACGCGGGCCTGCGCGTGTCGCCGCTCGACGAAGGCAACCTGAACCGCAGCTTCCCCGGCGACCCGACCGGCACGCCGACGCAGATGATCGCCCACTACATCGAGCACGCGCTGCTGTCGCGCGCGCAGTATCTGGTCGACCTGCACTCGGGCGGCAGCTCGCTGCTGTACCAGGGCGGCAACATGCTCGCGATCGATCCGCTCGACGCTGCCGAAGCCGAGAAACTCAACGGGCTGCTGGTCGCGTTCGGGTTGCAGAATGCGCTGCTGCATGCGCCGAATCCCGTGCATTCGGCGTCGGCCGCGCGCCGGCAAGGCGCGATCTCGATCGTCACCGAACTCGGCGGCGCCGGCATGGCCGATCCGTCGCTGATCCGGCTCGGCCGTCACGGGCTGCTGCATTACCTCGGGTATATCGGCCTGCTGCATGGCGCACTCGTGCCCGACGCGCCGCCGACGGTCACGCGCTTCATGCGCGTCGACGGCGATCGCCATTTCGTCTATGCATACGAGCGCGGGCTATATGAGCCGCTCGTCGAACTCGGCGACCAGGTGAAGGCCGGGCAACCGGCTGCATGGGTGCATTTCCCCGATACGCCGCTACGCGAACCGGTGCTGCACCGGTTCAAGGGCGATGGCGAGGTGGTGTGCAAGCGCGTGCCCGCGCAGGTGCAGCGTGGGGATTGCCTGTTTCAGCTGGCGGAGTTGTCGACGCCGGCGCGGGTCGTCGAGTGATTCAGCTGAAATGTCCAAGCAACCTCATGTGGATCCGAGTGAACCCTGCTTGCAGATCGGGCGCTTGAAACTCTGGGTCCATGGCCGTCAATTTCCGTTGGCGCAGGATTACTGGGATGGAAACTGGTTGCACGTAACGGCGCGATACGACTCTGGACACTCATCCGTTTCAACAGCCGGTGCCATCGTTCACTTGGGTGAAGTGGCGCGGTTCCTTGACGAATCCGAACATCTCTACGCATCGCTGTCTGGCGTCGCGAAGCTTGATTGCATCGAGCCCAATCTCGGCGCGACCCTGGCAGCCCGAACAGGCGGGCACATCGACGTGCAGATCGACATCACGCCCGACCACTTGTTG
The DNA here is from genome assembly GCF_984667975.1 of Burkholderia pulmonis. Classification (NCBI taxonomy): domain Bacteria; kingdom Pseudomonadati; phylum Pseudomonadota; class Betaproteobacteria; order Burkholderiales; family Burkholderiaceae; genus Burkholderia; species Burkholderia pulmonis. The sequence goes on along the minus strand of NZ_OZ480187.1, from coordinate 1,549,101 downwards.
GAGCGGCACGAATTCAAGGAATCGATCGACCAATCGTACCTGCCGGCAATCATCTTGCAATGTCGCGACATTCTGATCCGGTATCCCCTTCGCGATCCGAAACCGGGAACGGACTAGCGCAAGCCGATTCGCCTCTGCCGGGAACTTTACCGCCGACTTGTCGATTTGCCGCGCGAACGCGGTCTTCCGCAAGCGCCTGCTTCCGGCCGGGAGCGTCAACGTAAGATAGAATGACGCGCTTTGCCCGTCCTCCTATGTGGTTCAAGAACCTTCAGCTTCATCGTCTTCCGGCACCTTGGGCCGTAACGCCCGACCAGATGGAAAAATGGCTGGCGCCTCACGCGTTCCAGCCGGGCAACAGCGTCGACATGCAAAGCGCCGGATGGGCGTCGCCGCGTGACGACGGCGCGCTCGTGTATTCGATCAACCGGCAGATGCTGCTGGTGTTTCGTGCCGAAAAGAAGCTGCTCCCGGCGTCGGTCGTCAATCAGGTGACCAAGGCACGTGCGCTTGAAGTCGAGGAACAGCAGGGCTTCAAGGTAGGCCGAAAACAGCTGCGCGAACTCAAGGAGCAGGTTGTCGACGAACTGCTGCCGCGCGCGTTCAGCATTCGCCGCGATACCCGCGTGTGGATCGACACGGTGAACGGCTGGCTCGTCATCGATGCGGCGGCACAGGCGCTTGGCGACGACGTTCGCAGCCTGCTCGTCAAATCGATCGACTCGCTGCCGCTCGCCGGCGTTCATGTGGCGCGTTCGCCGGTCGCCGCGATGACGGACTGGCTGCTGTCCGGCGAAGCGCCGGGCGGATTCACGGTCGACCAGGATGCCGAGCTGCGCTCGAGCGGCGAAGGCGGCGCCACGGTGCGGTACGTCGGCCACGCGCTGGAAGCGAACGACATGCGCCGGCACATCGAAACCGGCAAGCAATGCATGCGCCTCGCGATGACCTGGAATGACCGGATCTCCTTCGTGCTGACACCGTCGCTGACGATCAAGCGTGTCACGCCGCTCGACGTGATCAAGGAGGCGGCGGATCCCACCGCGCAGAATGACGATGAACGCTTCGACTCCGACGTCACGCTGATGACGGGTGAACTGGAGCGGATGCTGACCGGTCTGGTCGATATCCTGGGCGGCGATCGGCACGACTCGGTCGATCAGGCGGCAGCGGCCTGAACGCCGTCGTCGCCGGGGATCATCGCCCCGCGACGGCGGGGTTTCGCGCTGACGCGATCATTCGACGAGGACCGCCGCCACCGTGCCGGCGGGTCGCGGCGCCCCTGAAGCGCCAGTCTCGAATCGGCATGGCTGGCCGATCATCGAAACCACCGCACCCCGCTGTTCCGCGACGTTCGTCTGCGTTGCCCGCACGCCGAACGGGCCCGGCTTCCCACCACACCCGTTCGCCTCGCCCCACCCCACGCCCGCTGCAAGCCTTCTGACGCTTACCGCGAAATCCTTATCGAAATTGCTTCGTTCGCCTTTGCCGGCCGCCCCGCTAACGTGTTCGAAACGGCGGCGGCCCGCCAACGGCATCGCAGGATGCACGGCGACCGCCGCCATCACGACAACTGCGTCGCGATAGCGGAACAGACAGGACGGGCCGCGTGCCCGCACCCCGCCAGGAACGTCCGCATCGCGCGCCCTCCGCGATGCCCATGGCCACGAACGACCGCCTCATCGACACGACGCCGCTCGACGTCCGCGCGCAGCCGCTGATCGACGCGCTGATCGACGAGTATTCGACGCGTTACAACGCATACCGCCCCGACAGCCGCGCATCGGCCCGCGACGAACTCGCACGCTACCCGGCCGAACTGTTCACGCCGCCCGAAGGCGCGTTCGTGCTGCTGCTGCGCGACGGCGAAACGATCGGCGGCGGCGCATTCAAGCGCTACGACGCACGGACCGCCGAGCTCAAGCGCATCTGGACCCACACCGACCTGCGCCGCCAGGGCCTCGCACGACGCATCGTCGATGCGCTCGAACTGCGCGCCGCGCAGCAGGGCTACCAGCGCCTCTACCTGACCACCGGCTTTCGCCAGCCCGAAGCCTGGGCGCTGTACGACCGCACCGGCTATACGCGGCTGTTCGATTCGTCGATCGACCCCGAAGCGTATTTCCACCTGCGCTTCGGCAAGGATCTCGTCGATCCGTCGCGCACGTCGACGCTCACCGACCTGTGGGCGCCCGTGCCGGAACCGGTGCTGCCGCGCTGACGCCCCGCCTTTCACCTCGCACATTCCGCCTTCCACGACAGGACGTTTTCATGCAACGAGCCGTACCGCTTTCCTCCCGTGCCGTGCGCACGCTGGCCGCCGCGCTGATCGGCCTGACCGCCTTCGCCACGGCAGCCGCCGCCTCGACGTTCGACCTGAGCCCCGAACAGCGCGGCCGCCCGCGCGGCACGGCCGATGCGGCAGTCGAGCGCGCGGTGCCCGCGTCGTTCAAGTTCGCCGAAGCCGGCACGCTGACGATCGGCATCGCGCCGAGCCTGCCGCCGATCAGCTCGTATGCGACCGACGCACGCACCGTGATCGGCTTCGACGCCGACATCGGCCAGCTCGTGTCCGACAGCCTCGGCCGCAAGCTGAAGATCGTCGCGCTCGCGTGGGCCGACTGGCCGCTCGCGCTCGAATCGGGGAAGGTCGACGCGGTGATCTCGAACGTGACCGTCACCGAGGAGCGCAAGCAGAAGCTCGACTTCTCGACCTACCGCAAGGATCAGGTCGGCTTCTACGTGCGCAACGACAGCAAGATCCAGGCGATCCGCGAGCCGAAGGACGTCGCGGGCCTGCGCATCGTGACCGACGCCGGCACCAACCAGGAAAAGATCCTGCTCGCGTGGGACCGCGAGAACGTCGCGCACGGGCTGAAACCCGTGCAGATCCAGTACTACGACGACCAGGCGATGCGCATCGTCGCCGTGCAGTCGGGCCGCGCCGACGCCGTGTTCAGCGTGAACTCGGTGCTCGCGTACCAGAGCGCGCAGCAAGGCAAGACACGGCTCGTCGGCGCAATCAGTGGCGGCTGGCCGCGCACGGCCGACATCGCGATCGCGACGCGCCGCGGCAGCGGCCTGGCCGATCCGCTGACCGTCGCGCTGAACGGGCTCATCAAGAGCGGCCGCTACCAGCAGGTGCTCGACCGCTGGAACCTCGCGTCCGAAGCGATCGACCAGTCGCGCACGAATCCGCCCGGGCTGCCGAAAAGCTGAACGCCGCACGCCACCGTCCATCCACGCTCACGCAGGAACGCCGCTCACCATGTCTTATTCGCTTTCGCTGCTGGACAAGAGTCCGATCGCCGACGGTGCGACCGCCGCCGATGCGCTGCGCTTCACGACGACGCTCGCGCAACGCGCCGAACAGCTCGGCTACGAACGCTTCTGGGTCGCCGAGCATCACGGAACGCCGGGCTTCGCGAGCTCGGCCCCGGAGGTCGTCGTCGCGCACCTGCTCGCGCACACGTCGCGCATCCGCGTCGGCTCGGGCGGCGTGATGCTGCAGCACTACAGCCCGTTCAAGGTTGCCGAGACGTTCAAGCTGCTCGCCGCGCTCGCGCCGGGCCGCGTCGACCTCGGCATCGGCAAGGCGCCCGGCGGGCTGCCGCTGACCACGCGCGCGCTGCAGTGGTTCCACGACAAGGCGCGCAAGCCCGACTTCGCGGGCCAGCTCGCGGAGCTCGACGCGTTTCTCGGCTGGGGTGTCGCCGAAGATCATCCGCTCGCCGGCGCGGTCGCGATGCCGGTGCCGCCGCAGCCGCCCGAGCGCATCCTGCTCGGCGGCTCGCCCGACAGCGGCGCGCTCGCCGCACGCAACGGCTGGCGCTTCTGCTACGCGGGGCATTTCAACGGCGACGACGCGAATCTCGAGCGCTCGCTCGACGCATACCGCGGCGCAGGCGGCATGAAACCGCTCGTCGCGCTGTATGCGGTCGCCGCGCCGACGCGCGACGAAGCCGAGCAACTGATCGGGTCGCTGAAGATCTTCAAGCTGCAGTTCGCGGGCGGCCAGAGCTTCAATCTCGCCAGCGCGCAGGCGGCCGCCGAATTCGCGCGGCAAAGCGGCGCGTCCGACTACCGGATCGACGAGTTGCGCCCGACGGTCCTGGCCGATACGCCCGAGCGCGTGCATCGCGCACTCGACGCGCTGAGCCGGCGGCTCGACGTCGACGCATTCGTGATCGATTCGCCGGTGTCCGACTACGCGGCGCGGCTCGCATCGGCCGAATGGCTCGGCGGCACGCTGTCGGCCACCCCGTTGCAGGCGGCCCTCGCGGCCGACCGCTCCTTCTCCCCTGACCAGAACGCGTGACGCTCCCATGACGACCCGACGATCGATTCCCTTCGGCCTGATGCTGCAAGGCGCAGGCAGCCACATGAACGCATGGCGGCATCCGAGCAACCCGCCCGACGCCAGCATCAACCTCGACTTCGCGATCGGCGTCGCGCGCAAGGCGGAAGCCGCCGGCATCGCGTTCGCGTTCGTCGCGGACGGCCTCTACATCAACGAGAAGTCGATCCCGCACTTCCTGAACCGCTTCGAGCCGCTGACCGTGCTGTCGGCGCTCGCGGTCGCCACGAAGAAGATCGGGCTCGCGGGCACGATCTCGACGTCGTACAGCGAACCGTTCACGGTCGCGCGCCAGCTCGCGTCGCTCGATGCGATCAGCGGCGGGCGCGCGGGCTGGAACGTCGTGACGACGCCGCTCGAAGGCACCGCGAAGAATTTCGGCAAGGCGCACCCGGATCACGAACTGCGCTACGAGATCGCCGACGAATACCTCGACGTCGTGCAGGGCCTGTGGGACAGCTGGGACGACGACGCCTTCGTGCGCGACCGCGCGACCGGCCGCTTCTTCGATCGCGACAAGCTGCATACGCTCGATCACCACGGCCGCTTCTTCCAGGTCGCGGGCCCGCTGAACATCCAGCGCTCGCCGCAAGGGCAGCCGGTGATCTTCCAGGCCGGCTCGTCCGACACCGGAATCGGCCTCGCGGGCAAGTACGCGGATGCCGTGTTCACGCATTCGCCGTCGATCGAGGAAACGGCTGCGTTCACGAAGCGCGTGAAGCAGAGCGCAATCGAGCACGGTCGGCAAGCCGATGACGTGAAGATCTTCCCCGGCGTCGGGCCGATCGTCGGCCGCACGGCCGCCGAAGCGGAAGACAAGTACCAGGCGATCCGCGACCTGCTGACGATCGACGAGGCGCTCGCGTACCTCGGCCGCTATTTCGATCACCATGATTTCACGCAGTACGCGCTCGACGCGCCGTTCCCCGAACTCGGCGAGCTCGGCCGCAACAGCTTCCGCTCGACCACCGACCGGATCAAGGCCGACGCGAAGCAGAAAGGCCTGTCGCTGCGCGAGACCGCGCTCGCGGTCGCCACGCCTCGGCCGAACTTCATCGGCACGGCCGAGCACGTCGCCGACGAACTGATCCGCTGGCACGACGCGGGCGCCGGCGACGGCTTCATCCTCGGTTTTCCTGTGCAGGCGCAGGGTGTCGACGATTTCGTCGAACTCGTGATTCCGGCGCTGGAGGCGCGCGGCCGCTACAGCCGCGACCTGCCCGGCGCGACGCTGCGCGACCACCTCGGCCTGCCGCGCAAGGCGAGCCGCCACGCGGCGCCCGACGCACCGCACGAAACGGCGGCCGAAGCGCACGCCTGACGCCACCGCGCCGCCCGTGCGCGGCGCGCCCGCCCGACCGAATCGAGGACTTTCAACGACATGAGCGACACGACCCACCTCGGCGGCGCGCTGCCGCCGCTCTCTTCCCCCGGCGCGCGCAACGCCGACACGCGTTTCCGGATCGTGCCCGCGCGCCACCGGGCGCGCACGGCCGGCACCGTGCTCGCACTCGTGCTGATCGCGATCACGCTGCATTCGATCCTCGGCAACCCGCAATGGGGCTGGCCGGTGTTCGCCGAATGGTTCCTGTCGCCGCCGGTGCTGTCGGGGCTCGCCCGCACGCTGGTGCTGACGCTGCTGGGCGCGGTATTCGGCTTCGTGCTCGGCGCGTTCGTCGCGCTGGCCCGGCTGTCGCGCTCGCGCCTGCTGTCCGCCAGCGCGTGGACCTTCGTGTGGCTGTTCCGCTCGATTCCGCTGATCGTGCTGCTGCTGATCCTGAACAACCTCGGCTACCTGTACGAACACGTGCGGCTCGGCGTGCCGTTCACCGACATCGTGTGGTTCGACACGCCGACCACCGACCTGATCAGCCCGTTCCTCGCGGCCGTGCTCGGCCTCACGCTGAACCACGCGGCGTTTTCCGCGGAGGTGATCCGCGGCGGCATTCTCGCGGTCGACCAGGGCCAGCTCGAAGCCGCCGCCGCGCTCGGGCTGCCGCGCGGCCGCCAGACGTCGCGGATCGTGCTGCCGCAGGCGATGCGCGCGATCCTGCCGACCGCGTTCAACGACCTGATCTCGCTCGCGAAAGGTACGTCGATGGTGTACGTGCTGGCGATGCCCGAGCTGTTCTACACGGTGCAGGTGATCTATCGCCGCAACCTCGAAGTGATCCCGCTGCTGATGGTCGCGACCGTCTGGTACCTGATCATCCTGACCGTGCTGTCGGCAATCCAGGTGCAGGTCGAGCGGCACTACGCCCGCGGCGCGCTGCGCAATCCGCCGCCGTCGGTGCTCACGTTCGCGCTCGCGCGCATCGGCGCGCTGTGGCAGCGGGTCGCGTCGCGCAACACGGAACCGACCGAACAAACCGAAGGCAATGCGCTCGCCGATACGGTAGCCGCCACGCCGCGCACCGGCGGCGAAGTGGTCGTGCATGGCGTATCGAAGCAGTTCGGCATGCAGCGCGTGCTCGACAACGTGTCGTTCGTCGCGCCGCGCGGCAGCGTGACCGCGATCGTCGGGCCGTCTGGCTCCGGCAAGTCGACGCTGCTGCGCACGATCAACCATCTCGAACGCGTCGACGACGGTTTCATCGACATCGACGGCGAACTGCTCGGCTATCGCCGCGACGGCGACGTGCTCTACGAACTGAAGGAGCGCGACGTGCTGAAGCGGCGCACGGCCGTCGGCATGGTGTTCCAGAACTTCAACCTGTTCCCGCACCTGACGGTGCTCGAGAACTTGATCGAAGCGCCGATCGCCGTCGCCGGCGTCGCGCGCGACGCGGCCGAACGCACCGCCCGCACGCTGCTCGCGCGTGTCGGCCTCGCGGACAAGGCCGACGCATACCCGCGCCAGTTGTCCGGCGGCCAGCAGCAACGCGTTGCGATCGCGCGGGCGCTCGCGCTGCGTCCGAAGGTGCTGCTGTTCGACGAGCCGACGTCCGCGCTCGATCCCGAACTCGTCAACGAAGTGCTCGACGTGATCAAGGAACTCGCGCGTTCGGGCACGACGCTCGTGATCGTCACGCACGAGATCGGCTTCGCACGCGAAGTCGCCGACAACGTGCTGTTCATGGAGCGCGGGCGCATCGTCGAGGCCGGGCCGCCGGCCGTCGTGCTCGACGCGCCGTCGCATCCGCGCACGCGCGCCTTCCTGTCGCGGGTGCTGTGATGCGCACCGCTCCCGATCTGCGAGGTGCCGCACGATGACCGACCGGCGTCAATTCATCAGCGCCGCGCTGGCTGCGGCAACGATCCTGCCCTGGCGGACTGCGCACGCGGCGGCGGCGACCGCCGATCTCGACCCGCGCCAGGCCGGCCGCCTGCGTGCGGAACGCGACGACGCGGCGATCCGCGCGGCGAGCGGCTACCGCTGGGTACGCGACGGCGCGTTCACGGTCGCCATTACGCCGCACGCGCCGCCCGTGTCGACCTACGCGACCGACGCGCGTACCGTGGTCGGCGCCGATCCCGACTATGCACAGCTCGTCGCCGACGCGTTCGGCCGCACGCTCGTGCTGGTGCCGACCGCGTGGGCCGACTGGCCGCTCGGGCTGACGTCCGGCAAGTACGACGCGGTGATCTCGAACGTCGGCGTGACCGAGAAGCGCAAGGAGAAATACGATTTCACGACCTACCGGCTCGGGCTGCACGGCTTCTACGTGCGCACCGGCAGCCCGATCGCGAAGATCGCCGGGCCGAAGGACATCGCCGGCCTGCGGATCATCACCGGCGCGGGCACGAGCCAGGAGCGCATCCTGCTCGAATGGAGCAAGCGCAACGTCGCGCAAGGGCTGAAGCCGACCGAACTGCTCTATTTCGACGACGATGCGACGGCGCGCGTCGCGCTGCTGTCGGGCCGCGCCGACGCGGAGCTGAACCCGAACGCGTCGCTCGCGTACGAGGCCGCGCGCAGCGGCAAGATCCGCCGCGTCGGCGTCGTCAATGCGGGCTGGCCGGCCAATGCGGATGTCGCGATCGCGACGCGCCGAGGCAGCGGGCTCGCGCCCGCGCTGACGCTCGCGACCAATGCGCTGATCGGCAGCGGCCGCTACGGGCAGGCGCTTGCGCGCTGGGGGTTGCAGAGCGAGGCGGTCGCGCGGGCGGAGACCAACCCGCCGGGGTTGCCGTCGTTCTGAGCCTTCAATGCAATCGCCCCGGCACGCCATGACGGCGATGCCGGGGCGACGTGAAGTCTACGCGGGCACCGCTGCGTGATAGCGGTCGAGTTCCGCGACATGGGCGTGAATCGCCGGAATCAGGTCGCGCCCGTAGGCCAGCGCATCGTCGAGCGGATCGAAGCCGCGAATCAGGAACGTCGATACACCGAGCCGGTAATACGCACCGAGCGCCCGCGCGACCTGCTCGGGCGTGCCGACCAGCGCGGTCGAATTCCAGCGCGCGCCGGTCAGGTTCGCGACGCCCATCCACAGCCGCTCGTCGAGTACGTCGCCCTGTGCGGCGGCCGCCATCAGCCGCTGCGAACCCGCATTCTGCGGGGTGTGGCCGGCGATCGGCTGACCGTTCGCGAGCCGCGCGGCGCGCACGCGCTCGCGGATCGCCTCGGCCTTCTCCCACGCGGCCGCCTCGGTATCGGCAACGATCGGCCGGAACGACACGCTGATCCGCGGCGCACGCCCGAACGGCGCGGCGGCGGCACGCACGCGCGCGATCTGCTCGCGCACCGCATCGAGCGGCTCGCCCCACGTCATGTAGACATCCGCGTGCTCGCCCGCGACCGCGAGCGCGGCCGGTGACGACCCGCCGAAATAGATCGGCACGTGCGGCCGCTGCGCGCCCTTCACCAGCGGCGACGCGCCGCGCAGCCGGTAGAACGCGCCGTCGTGATCGACCGGCGCGTCGGCCAGCCAGACCCGCTTCAGTACGTCGATATATTCGCCGGTGCGGCGATAGCGTGCGTCGTGCGGCACGAAATCGCCGTCGCGCTGCAGGTCCGCATCGTCGCCGCCGGACACGACGTTCAGCGCGAGCCGGCCGCCACTGAACACGTCGAGCGTCGCGATCTGCCGCGCGGCGGCCGACGGCACGATCACCCCGGGCCGGTGCGCGAGAAGGATACGGATGCGTTCGGTCGCGGCGGCCGCGAACGACGCGACGATGAAACCGTCCGCCGCGTTGCTGAAATGGCCAACCAGGATCTGGTCGAAGCCGGCGGCCTCGTGCGCCTGCGCGAAGCGGCGCACGTAGTCGGGCTGAACGGCCGCGCCGCCCGGTACGTCGACCTCCGCGCCGGGCGTCGCGGTGATCATGCCGATGATGTCGACTGGCATGTCTGAATGTCCTCGGGTGTGTCGATCTGGGATCGACGAAATCGTGGGAATCGCGGACGTGGCCGCACGGTCACTGCGCGGCGGCCGTCTTTTGCACCGGTGCCGCGAACGCGCCCGCATAAGAACGGTCGAGCAGCTTCGCCGTGTCGTACGCGGCGGGAATCACCCCGGCCTTGTGCAGGAAGTCGGCCGTGTTCTGTGCATCCTTCGCGGCCGCTTCGTCGACGGGGCCCACGCGCTGCTTCGCGTTGTTGAGCCAGCGGTACGCGACGTCGGGTTCGAGCTTCGCGCGCTTCGCCCACAGATCCGCGTATTCGCGCGGATGGCTGTCGACCCACTGGCGCGCGGCCACCACGCGCCGCAGGAAATCGGTGATCTCGGCGCGCTTGCCCGAGGCGGCCTGCTCGTTCGCGGCGACGAAGCTCAGTGCGGGCATCAACCCCTGCGCGGTCGTCACCGGCCGCGCACCCTGCCGCAACGCAAGCGTGCTGACGAACGGCTCCCACAGCGACACCGCGTCGACCGAGCCGTTCGCGAGCGCGTTGGTCGCGTCGATCGGCATCAGGTACGCGTACTTGACCGAATCGGCGCGCAGCCCCGCGTGTTCGAGCGCACGCAGCACGAGCTGCTGGCTCCACGCACCGCGCCATACCGCAATGGTCTTGCCCTGCAGGTCGGCCACGGTACGCACCGGCGAATTCTTCGGCACGAGGATCGCGACGCCGTCGAGGCTTTGCCGCGACACCGCGACGACTTTAACGGGCGCCCCGCGCGCGGCCAGCGTCAGCAGCGCGGAATCGCCGAGGAAGCCGAGGTCGATCGCGTTGCCGTTCAGGCTTTCGGCGACGGGCGCGGCGGCCTGGAAGTGCTTCCACTCGATCGTGTAAGGCAGGTCCTTCAACACGCCGGACGCCTCCATCGACGCCTGGATGTTGAAGTAGTTCTGTTCACCGACGCGCAGCGTGACGGTGTCCTTGGCGATGCCCGGCTGCGCGGCAAGCGCCAGCAAGAGCGCCGTGACGATTCGGCTCGACAACATGATCTCCCGGAGGGTTGGCGGGCGGCGGCGCGATGGCGTCGCCCTGTGTCCGCCATGCACGACGGCAGGCGGAACGGATGGAACCGGTGAAGATACGTCGATCCGATTCATGAGACAAACGCAATATTCTGCTATGCAAAGATGCAAATATTTTATGAAATGACCTCGACCTCACTCTGTCCGCCACCGTCATTCGCCGTCTGCTATTCGAATGATTCCTCGATATATATTTCGCGCACGAAATAAATCTGGACTATATTTCGCATACGAAATAAATACCCGGAACGAGGACGGCCATGACCTCCCAACCCATCGAATTTTCCGCCGCCGACGGCTATGCGCTGCACGGCACGCTGTGGTCGCCGGATGTCGCGCCCCGCGCGCTGGTGCTGATCCATCCGGCCACGGCCGTGCCCGAGCGGCTGTATGCGGGCTTCGCGCGCTTCCTCACCGAACGCGGTTTCGCGGCGCTGACCTACAACTATCGCGGCATCGGCGCGTCGCGCCCCGCGCGCCTGGGCGCGCTGCAGGCGCGCATGCGCGACTGGATGGAACTCGACGTGGGTGCCGCGACCGCGTGGGCGCGGCAGGCTTATGACGGGCTGCCGCTGCTGGCGGTCGGCCACAGCGTCGGCGGGCATGCGATCGGGCTGTCCGGCGCCACGCCCCATCTGCGCGCGGCCGTCCTCGTCGCCGCGCATGCGGGCAGCACACGGCTGATCGCGCAGGCGGCCGAACGCGTGAAGGTACGGCTCATCCTGCGCGTGCTCGGCCCGCTGATGTCCGCGCTGCTCGGCTACGTGCCCGGCAAGCGGCTCGGGCTCGGCGAGGATCTGCCGGCCGGCGTGTTCCGCGAGTGGAGCCGCTGGACGACGCTGCCGCATTATTTCTTCGACGACCCGACGCTCGGCGCGGCCGAGCGTTTCTCGAAGCAGCAGTTGCCGATCCTGGCGCTCGGCTTCGACGACGATCCATGGGCGAACCCGGCCGCGATCGGCCTGCTGGTAAGCTATCTGACCCGCGCGAAGGTCGAACGCCGCCAGATCGATCCGCACGCGGCGGGCAGCGGCCCGGTCGGGCACATGGGCTTCTTTCGCAGCCGGCCCGGCACCGTGCTGTGGCCGGGCGTCGCCGACTGGCTCGCGCAGGCGCTCGACACGCCACGCACCACGGGCCGTCCCTCCCTTTCCATTGCAGCCGGGAACCCAGCTTGAGCGAAGACCGACGACTGTTTTTCATGTTGAACATCGGCCAGCGGCGCGTGCAGCGCTGGATCGACCGCAAGGCCGAAACCGAAACGCGCGCGAGCGCCGCACAGGCCGGCGCGCTGTTCTGTCTCGCGAAGCAGGATGGCGCGCTGATCGGTGAAGTCGGCGCCGCGCTGCAGCTCGCGCCATCCGCGATGACGGGGCTCGCCGACCGGATGGCAAAGGCCGGCCTCATCACGCGTCATGCCGATTCGGACGACGGCCGCGCGACGCGGCTGTACCTGACCGACGAAGGCCATGCGGCGCTCAAGCGCGCACGGGTGCTGCTGCGCGAACTCAACGGCAAGCTGTGCGACGGGTTTTCCGACGACGAACTCGATGTCGTCGCGCGCTGGCTGCACACGTTGCAGGAGCGGTTTCCGACGGAGCGCTGAGCGACGGCTGAAACGCGGTGTCGCAGCCCCCTTCGAAGACATCCCGCCCAAACCGGCATGCGTGCCGCCGCGCAAGCAACGCAGCGGTACGCACACGGTAAAGCGGTCAGGCCGCCTGCGGGATCGCCGCAGCCACGGATCCCGCCTTCAGCGCCGCGACCTTGCCGATCGTATCGACGCACGCATGCGCGAGTTCCGCGCCCTTCACGAGGAAGTGCTCGTGGAAGAAGGCGACATGCTCGGCCCCGTGGAAATGATGCGGCGTCAGCACCGCCGACAGCACCACCACGCCGGTTTCGAGCTGCACCTGCATGAGACCGGAAATCACCGCCTGCGCGACGAAGTCATGGCGATAGATGCCGCCGTCGACGACCAGGCCGGCACACGCGATGGCCGCGTACTTGCCGGTTTGCGCGAGCAGTTTGGCATGCAGCGGAATTTCGAAGGCGCCTGCCACTTCGAAGAAATCGCAATCCGCCTGGCTCAGGTTCGCGTTGGCGAGCCCGTCGACGAACGCGTTTCGGCACTGGTCGACGATCTCCTTGTGCCAGCACGACTGGACGAAGGCGATACGCGGAGCGGCGGTTTGGGAAAGGGAAGCAGGTTGGGTCATCGATAGGTCCTGTGTGAGTTGAATGGGCGCACAGGGACAAGCCGCGTACCTTGCGTACGCAACGAACCCCGCTCTCTCTCATCCGGACTGTGACCGTCGGCCCCGGAATCGAACCGGGTCTGCTGACCTTGCCGTGCACATGCGTGTCGGCAAGCGCTCGCGGGCTACGCGCAATCGCGCGATTACCGCCGGTGGGGAATTTCACCCCGCCCTGAGAACGTTCGCGGCACCTTGGCCGCGCCGGAAATCTATCACACTCTCGTCGTGCGGGCGCTGCGGCGCCATCCGCCCGCCTCGTGCCCTCGACACCCCCATCCCGCCTTTCCCGGGAGCGGCGCGCCGCTCCAGCCAGCTTTTCATCGATCCGACGGAAAACATACGACTTCCTGCCAGCAAGCTTGGAATTTGAAATGATATAACATATCATTTTGGAGGCTCGTCCGTCTGACGCGTTCCACTGTGGGTGGCCGAGCCTCGCCGAGCCATGTTCCAACGGGTCACTGCGCGTCAATGACGCAACAATATATCGTATCTTACGGTGGCCCGCATCGCTCGTTATCCGATCCGATTCCAACCGATTCACCGACCATGCGCGACCTCCCTCGCTTACCGCTTCGCCCGCTTTCGTCCCTTTCGTTGATGCTGTTCGCCGCCGTCGCGCACGCGCAAGCCGATGCGCCCGCGTCGTCGAACCCCGCGCCGGCCGCCGCTCCACTCGCACCGATCTTCGTGACCGCGAACCCGCTCGGCGACACCGAGCTGATCGCACCGACCGTCCAGCTCTCCGGCGATGCGCTGACGCGCCGCCAGGCCGATTCGCTCGGCGAGACGCTCAACGGGCTGCCCGGCGTGTCGACCACCACCTACGGGCCGATGGTCGGCCGCCCGATCATCCGCGGAATGGACGGCGACCGGATCCGGCTGCTGCAGAACGGCGTCGCGGCCTACGACGCGTCATCGCTGTCGTACGACCATGCGGTGCCGCAGGATCCGCTGTCGATCGAGCGCGTCGAAATCGTGCGCGGCCCGGCCGCACTGCTGTACGGCGGCAACGCGGTGGGCGGCGTGGTCAACACGATCGACAACCGGATTCCGCGCGAAGCGATCCAGGGCGTGACCGGCGCGCTCGACGCACGCTATGGCGGCGCCAATTCCGTGCGTGCCGGTGCCGCGCAGGTCGAAGGCGGCAACGGCCGGTTCGCGTTCCACGTCGACGCGTTCGACCGCGAAACGAGCAAGCTGCGGATTCCCGGCTACGCGCGCAGCAGCCAGCAACGCGCGATCGACGGCCCCGACACGCCGCAGCCGGAAGGCAACGTACCGAACAGCGACGGCCGTGTGCACGGCGGCGCGGTCGGCGCGTCGTACACGTGGGCCGACGGTTTCGCGGGCCTGTCGTACAGCGGTTACGAATCGAACTACGGCTCCGTCGCGGAAAGCGACGTGCGGCTGCGGATGCGCCAGGAACGCCTCGCGCTCGCCTCCGAGGTGCGCAACCTCAGCGGGCCGTTCACGAAGCTGAAATTCGATTTCGCGTACACCGACTACCGCCACAAGGAAGTCGACAACGGCGAAACGGCGACCACCTTCCGCAACCGCGGCTACGAGGCGCGCATCGAGGCGCGCCATCGCAAGATCGGCCCGTTCGAAGGCGCGATCGGCGTGCAGTTCGGCCAGAACACGTTCTCCGCGCTCGGCGACGAAATGCTCGTGCCGTCCACGCGCACCAACAGCGTCGCGCTGTTCGGCCTCGAGGAATGGCAGGTCGTCCCCGCGCTGAAGCTGAGCCTCGGCGGCCGCTTCGAACATGTGAAGGTCGACCCCGATCCGGCCGGCGTCGAGAAATTCGCGGGCGCGCAGCCGCGCGACTTCAACGCGGGCAGCCTGTCGGCCGGCGCGCTGTTCTCGCTGACGCCGGTATGGTCGGTTGCGGCGAACGTCGCGTACACCGAGCGCGCGCCGACCTTCTACGAGCTGTACTCGAACGGCCCGCACGATGCGACCGGCCAGTTCCTGATCGGCAACCCGAACGCATCAAAGGAAAAGGCCGTGTCGACCGACCTGTCGCTGCGCTATGCGAGCGGGCCGAACCGCGGCAGCGTCGGCGTGTTCTACAACCGCTTCTCGAACTACCTGGCCGAGTACAACACGGGCCGCGTCGTGAACGACGACGGCGAGCCCGTCGCGCCCGGCACCGACGGCTCGCTCAACGAGGCGATCTATCGCGGCGTGCGCGCCGAGTTCTACGGCATCGAGCTGGACGGCAAGTGGCGCGCGTTCTCGCGGCGCGGCCACACGGTCGATCTCGAACTGACGGCCGACTACACGCACGCACGCAACGTCGACACGGGCCAGCCGTTGCCGCGCATCGCGCCGCTGCGCGCCACGCTCGCGGCCGACTACGGCTACGGCCCGCTCGGTGCGCGCGCGCAGGTCACGCACGCATGGTCGCAACATCGCGTGCCCGACAACGACTTCTCGACGGACGGCTACACGTCGCTCGGCGTGATGCTGACCTACAAGTTCCGCTTCGGCGCGACGCACTGGCTCGCGTACCTGCGCGGCGACAACCTGACGAACCAGGAGATCCGCTACGCGACGTCGGTCGTACGCGGTTTCGCACCGGAAGGCGGCCGCAGCGTGATGGCCGGCTTGCGCACCACGTTCTGACCCTCTCACGGCTCGCGGCGCCCGCCGCGGGCCGTTTTCCGGCGCGCCCCCTCCGCCGCGAATATCCGTTTATCCGCCAATTGCACCAATCCATTGAATTGGCGCAATCCGATCACGCGCATCGGGTCCCGCCCCAAATCCCCCGCAACGAAATTCCTTTATTCACCCATAAATCAGAACAAATTCATCATACGATTATTATCAAAAAGACGATTTTTGTTTCACCAATAAAACCGGTTTCAAATTCTGCGTATAAACCCTTTGAATCAAGGCCGATCCGGACGGTATTTGATCGAGATCAAGAATGCCCGTGCGACAAGGCTCTCATCGCTAAAAAAACGAATATCAGGGTTTTCGAAGGGTAAAGAACCATTCCAAATACCCGTTAATGCCGGCACGAGCCCGTATCTGGTCGAACAATAAATTCCATTTGCCAACCACTCGCGCAGAGGCACAACGTGAAAATCGCCAGAATGAGCATCAAGACGAAACTCCTTGGCGGCTTCGGCCTGCTCGCCGCGGTCGTCGTGATCGTGTCGGGCATGGCCCTCAAGGCGCTGTCCGATACGAACGCCGAGTTTTTACGCTACATGAACGGCATCAATGCGCGGGCAACCCTGTCCGCGCAAATCCGCACTGCGGTCGACCGTCGCGCCATCGCCGCGCGCAACCTCGTGCTCGTGACGAAGCCGTCCGACGTCGAGCTCGAACTGGCCGAAGTCAACCAGGCGCACAAGGACGTGCAGGACCACCTCGCGAAGCTCAAGGAGATGATGGCGAACGCGACCGACACGTCCGATCGCGCACGCGAACTGGTGGCCGACATCGTGCGTGTCGAAACCAGCTACGGGCCCGTGGCGCTGCGCATCGTCGGGCTCGCGCAGGCCGGCAAGAAGGACGAGGCCACCGCCGACATCGACGACAACTGCCGCCCGCTGCTCGCGCAGCTGGTGCGCGCGACCGACGCATACGCGACCTACACGCACGAACGCGAACTCGCGATCGCGCAGCAATTCTCGGATCGCTACACGGCGGAGCGCAACCTGCTGGCCGGCATCTGCCTGATCGCGGTCGCAGTGGCCGTCGCCGGCGGCCTGTGGCTGACGCGCAAGATCACGGTGCCGATCGGCTCGGCGGTGGACGTGGCCCGCACGGTGGCGGACGGCGATCTCGGCAGCCGCATCCAGGTGAGCGGCAACGACGAAACGCGCGACCTGCTCGACGCGCTGCGAACGATGAACGAGCGGCTGATCGGGATCGTCGGCCGCGTGCGCGACTCGTCGAACAGCATCGCGCACGCGGTGAGCGAAATCGCATCGGGCAACCTCGACCTGAGCCAGCGCACCGAGGAACAGGCCGCGTCGCTGCAGGAAACCGCGGCGACGATGGAGGAATTCACGTCGACGGTGCGATTGAATGCGGAAAACGCGCAACAGGCGAGCACGCTGGCCGCGAATGCGTCGGACGTCGCGCAGCGCGGCAGCTCGGTGGTCGGCCGCGTGGTCGACACGATGACGGAGATCGGCCACAGCTCGTCGAAGATCGCCGACATCACGGGCATCATCGAAGGCATCGCGTTCCAGACCAACATCCTCGCGCTGAATGCGGCCGTCGAAGCGGCACGCGCGGGCGAACAGGGCCGTGGTTTCGCGGTCGTCGCGAGCGAGGTGCGCAGTCTCGCGCAGCGCTCGTCGACAGCGGCGAAGGAGATCAAGGAGCTGATCTCCGCGTCGGTGCAGACGATCCAGGACGGCTCGGCGCTCGCGGGCGAAGCCGGCAAGACGATGTCCGACGTCACGCAGGCCGTCGCGCGCGTGACGGACATCATGGGCGAGATCGCGGCCGCATCGGCCGAGCAGAGTCGCGGCATCGACCAGGTGAACCTGACGATCACGCAGATGGACGAGACGACGCAGCAGAACGCGGCGCTCGTCGAACAGGCGGCGGCCGCATCGAAGTCGCTCGAAGCGCAGGGCCGCGAGTTGTCCGAAACGGTCGCCGCGTTCAGGATGCCGTCCGGCGCACAGGCGGCGCAGCCGGGCATGCATGCACAGGAACCCGGCATGCGGCACTGGCAGCCGGCCGCCGCGTAACGGAACGCGGCGAGAAGGAGACGATGCGCACGCTGTTCCGCCTGTCCGCCTGCGTCGCGCGTGCACGCACCGCACGATGCGCGGCCACGCGCGGCATGCGGTTCAGCTGCGCATCGTCGCCATCCGGTGCGCCGAGTAACACGCACGCACGACGGCGCGCATCGCCGGTCCGCGCCGCACGTTCCCGGCACGCCGGCATGTAGATCGCGCATCGACGCAGACGCGTCGCGCGTCACGAGTCACGGCAGCGAATCCGCTTGCCGTCATGCGCGCATGCAGGACGTCACGCGCGATCGCGCGTCGTTCGTCCGCTCCGCCGCATCGCATGCGCGTACGCCGTATTCGCAGCGCGCGCGCAAGTTTCGCTCCCGCCCGGATATCGCGCGTTGCCACACCGTCGTCATGGATATCGCGCTACATGTGCGCCGGCGTCGTTCGTCGATACGGTCTTTTAAAACGAACGAATGACGAGTATCCTAAAAAAGCACTCCCCGACCGGACGGCGAATCGCGTGCCCTGACTCCCGTCCGATCGCCTTGCGGCCCCCTCGCATCGCGCACCGCGCGTCGATGGCGGCGTCTGCTTCTCGCGCCTTGGCCGCACGAACCTTTCCCCCAACAATCGTCAGGAGAGCTGGTGAGCCGACTCGTCGTCGTATCCAATCGCATCGCAGATCCCCGTAAAGCCGCGGCAGGCGGCCTCGCCGTCGCCGTGAAGGACAGCCTGCAGGAAACCGGCGGCGTATGGTTCGGCTGGAGCGGCAGGCTACGCGGCGACGATCAACCCTCGCATGGCGACGACGTGCAGATCCAGAACGTCGGCGGCATCCAGCTCGCGACGATCGACCTCGATCCGCAGGATTACGACGCGTACTACCTCGGCTATTCGAACAACGTGCTGTGGCCGGTGTTTCACTACCGGCTCGATCTCGCGCAGTTCGACCGGCGCTTCGCCGACGGCTACCGGCGCGTGAACCAGTTGTTCGCGCGCAAGCTGCGCACGCTGCTGCGGCCCGACGACACCATCTGGGTGCACGACTACCAGCTGATTCCGCTCGCTGCCGAACTGCGCGCGATGGGCTGCACGAATCCGATCGGCTTCTTCCTGCACATTCCGATGCCGCCGCCGCCGATCATGGCCGCGATCCCGGAACACGAATGGCTGATGCGCTCGCTGTTCGCCTACGACCTCGTCGGCTTCCAGACCGAATCGGACCTGCTCCACTTCGAGCATTACGTCGAAGCGGAAGCCGGCGCGGCACGGCTGCAGGACGGCCGCCTGCGCGCATTCGGCCGCACACTGTCGGCCGGCGCATTTCCTATCGGCATCAACGTCGACGAATTCGAATCGCTCGCACGCGATCGCGACGGCCTCGACATGTTCGAGCGCATGCGCGACGAATATTCGCGCCGCCAGCTGCTCGTCGGCGTCGACCGGCTCGATTACACGAAAGGCCTGCCGCAACGCGTGCATGCGTTCCGTCAGTTGCTCGAACAGTATCCGGAGAACCGCGACCGCGCGACGCTGATCCAGATCGCCGCGCCGAGCCGCGAGGATCTCGGCGCATACGACGACCTGCGGCGCGAGATGGACAGCCTGTGCGGCGCGATCAACGGCGACTACGGCGAGCTCGAATGGATGCCGATGCGCTACATTCACCGCACCGTCGCGCGCAAGCGCCTGCCGGGCCTCTATCGCGCGAGCCGCGTCGCGCTCGTCACGCCGTTGCGCGACGGGATGAACCTCGTCGCGAAGGAATTCCTCGCCGCGCAGGACGCAGCCGATCCGGGCGTGCTCGTGCTGTCGCGCTTCGCCGGCGCGGCCGAACAGTTGAAGTCGGCACTGCTCGTGAATCCGTACGATACGCAAGGCACCGCGCAGGCGATCCAGCGCGCGCTCACGATGCCGCTTGAAGAGCGGCGCCAGCGTCATACGGCGTTGATGGCGATCGTGCGCAAGACCGACGTGCACTGGTGGCGCACGCGTTTTCTCGACGCGCTCGCCGAAGCAGCCGAAGTCGCGGCCGCGACCGAATCCTGACGCGCTGACGCGCACTCACGCATCCGTCGCGACGATTTCGAGCGTCGCGCCGTTCACGTCGCACACGTCGACCGAAATCGGGATGCCCGCTCGCATGCTCTCGGTCACCACGCAATACGCATCGAACCGGTCAAGCGCGCGCGTCGCCGCCGCGAGGTCGGCCCATGTCCTGCCGATCGACAGGCGTACGGACATCGCGCCCACACGCACCCTGCCCGCTTCGTTCTGCACCATGTCGACGTCGATATGCGCGGCGACCGGCTGCGGATCGACGTGCTGCTTGTCCAGCGCGAACAGCAGGCTCGCCGACAGGCAGCTCGCGACGGCCGCGGCCAGCAGCCGGATCGGGTTCGGCCCGCGTCCTTCGCCAAGCGGCGGCGGCTCGTCGATCAGCACCGGCGACAGCGTCGTGCCGGCAAACGTGACTTCGAAGCGGAAGCGCGCCTGCTGCGCGACATCCACCGATACGTGCGCGTCGCTCATGGCGACTCCGTGACTGGAAAGTGGGAAAGGAAATGCGGCGCGTCGACCTGTCGACGCGCGCCGGTCGCCGGTCGGTGCCGCGCGTTCAGCGATCGGGTTCGCGCGGCCGTCCGTACGCGACGAATTCGCGCTCGACCGCGGAGGCCTGCTCCGTTTCGATGGCGCCGCCGCGTGCACCTGCGTCGTCACCGGGTGTCGCCGACGTGGCGGGCGGCGCTTCGGCGCGCCCGTCGATCAGCGCCAGCAGTACGTCGCGTTCGAGCACCTCGCATTGCAGCAGCCGTCGCGCGATCCTTTCGAGCGCATCGCGGCGTTCGCCGAGCGTCGCGGCCACCCGCGCATGCGCATCGGTCAGCAGCGTGCGCACCTCGTCGTCGATCATCCGTGCGGTATGTTCGCTGCAGCGACCGTCGCCCGCATGCCACGCACCGGGCATGCCCTGTCGCGCATCGCCGTCGTCGAACGTCGCGAGCCCGATCTTCTCGCTCATCCCGTACTGCATGACCATGTGGCGCGCCATCGCGGTCGCGCGTTCGAGATCGTTCTGCGCGCCGGTCGATACGTCGCCGAACACGAGCTCTTCCGCCACGCGCCCGCCGAGCAGTGCGTCGATCCGGTCGAGCAGTTCGCTCCGGCGCAACACGTAGCGATCCTCGGTCGGCACCTGCTGCGTGTAGCCGAGCGCAGCCACGCCGCGCGGAATGATCGACACCTTCTTCACCGGGTCGCAATGCGCGCGGCTTTCCGCGACGAGCGCATGGCCGGCCTCGTGATACGCGATGGTCAGCTTCTCCTGCTCGTTCATCACGCGGCTCTTGCGTTCGAGGCCCGTCAGCGCGCGGTCGATCGCTTCATCGAAATCGGCCATGCCGATCGCCGGCTTGCCGAGTTCGGCCGCATGCAGCGCGGCCTCGTTCACGACGTTCGCGAGATCGGCGCCGACGAAGCCCGGCGTACGCGACGCGAGCTCGCCGAGATCCACGTCGGCCGCGAGCTTCACGCGCTTCACGTGCACGCCGAGGATCTGCCGGCGGCCGTTCACGTCGGGCCGGTCGATCGCGATGTGACGATCGAAGCGGCCCGGCCGCAGCAGCGCGGGATCGAGGATCTCCGGCCGGTTCGTCGCGGCCATGATGATCACGCCGGAGCCGGCCTGGAAGCCGTCCATCTCGACGAGCAGCTGGTTGAGCGTCTGTTCGCGCTCGTCGTTGCCCGACATCGGGCCGACACCGCGCACCTTGCCGAGCGCATCGAGCTCGTCGACGAACACGATGCACGGCGCCTTCTGCTGGGCCTGCTCGAACAGGTCGCGAACGCGCGCCGCGCCCACGCCGACGAACATCTCGACGAACGCCGAGCCGCTGATCGAGAAGAACGGCACGGCTGCTTCGCCGGCCACCGCGCGCGCGAGCAGCGTCTTGCCCGTGCCCGGCGCACCGACGACGAGCACGCCCTTCGGGATCTTGCCGCCGAGCCGCTGGTAGCGGTCGGGATTGCGCAGGAACGCGACGAGCTGCTGCAGCTCGGCCTTCGCCTCGTCGATGCCCGCGATGTCGTCGAACGTAATGCCGGTTTCCTGCTGCACGTACACGCGTGCGCGACTCTTGCCCATCCCGGTGAAGTCCTGCAGCCCGCCGCGCTTGCGCAGCATCATGTTCCACACGAACACGAACAGCACGAGCGGCAGCAGCCACGACGCGAGCGACGCGATCCAGCCCGTGTCGGGCGCGCCGTGATAGCGGATGCCGGCGGCGGTCAGCGTATCGGTCAGGTGCTCGTCGGTCACGCGGTTGGTCGTGAAACGCCACGGCGCGCCGGCCTGCTGCACGACCGCGGCTTCGGATGCCGGCAGCATCGTGCCGGCCTGCGGCATCTTCAGCGTGCCCGAGATCGACGCGGGGCCGACCTCGAGATCGTCGACGAGCCGCGCGACGACAAGCCGGTGGAAATCGCTGTACGCGATCGATGCCGACGACGGGTGCAGCATCAGCAACTGCGCGGCGAACAGCACGAAGAAGCCCGCCGCGATCAGCAATCCCGGGTAGTCGAATTTCCTGTCCATGGCATCGGGCCGGCCGGCTGCGCTGCGCGGCGTACGCTCACGCAGGCACGCGCGCACGAGCGGCGCGCGACCTCGGCGGCCATGCGGAAGCGATCTTCATCCGCGCCATCGTCGCCTCGTTCGTTGCATCCATGACGCCTCGGCAACACCGTCGGCCGGCGCCGCCGGGCGATCCTCGCCCGGGCGGCACGCCGCGGCGCGCCGCCCCTGAATCCAGTCTAGCTCGCGCAACGGCGTCGCGCATCGCCCGGCACGCAAGTCGAATCGTCCGACGAACGGCTTTCATCTGCCCCCCTTGACGCGTTATAGTCGCGCTCATGACATTTTTGTGACAGTCGCGTCGCGCCGCCGGTGCGCAACACCGTCCGTTGCATTCCGTCCCGCGTCGCGGCAGCCTGAGCAGCACCGCCACGCATCGAACGACAACCCCCACCCGCCCTTCGAGGAGCACACGACGTGAACGACACCCCCGATCGCCCCGACGACCTTCCCGCCGATCCCGACCGCCGCCGTGTGCTCGGCGGCCTCGCCGCGCTCGGCGCCGGTGTCGCGCTCACCGGCTGCGAAACCACCGCCGGCAGCGCGCCGCGTTCGGCCGCCGACCTGCGCATCGACGAAGCGTTGCGCCAGCGCGTGCGTCACATCGTCGTGATCTATGCGGAAAACCGCAGCTTCTCGAACCTGTACGGCGATTTCCCCGGCGTGCAGCATCCGCTTGCCGAGGTGCGGCCCGACCACGCGCAGCAGCTCGATCGCGACGGCAAGACGCCGCTGCCCGTGCTGCCGAAGATCTGGGGCGGGCTCGTGCCGCAGGCGCAGGAAGTGGACGGCAAGCGCTACGCGATCACCGAGCGCGACATCGACAAGCTGCCGAACGCGCCGTTCCGGATCGCGGACGCGCAGGGCAAGCCGCTGCCGAACGGCGTGATCACGCGCGACCTGTGGCACCGCTTCTACCAGAACCAGATGCAGATCGCGGCCGGCCGCAACAACCAGTTCGTCGCGTGGGCCGACTCGGGCGGCCTCGTGATGGGCCATTACCGCAATTCGGCCGATTCGCTGCGGCTGTGGAATCTCGCGCGCCAATACACGCTGTGCGACAACTTCTTCATGGCGGCCTTCGGCGGTTCGTGGATGAACCACATGTTCCTGATCTCCGCGCAGCCGCCGCTGTATCCGGACGCGCACAAGCATCCGCATGCGGCGAAACTGCTGTCGAAGGTCGAAGGCGACGATCCGGCCGGCACGCGCCTGAAGCTCGCCGACGATTCGCCCGCGTCCGCGCTCGACGGCCCGCCGAAGTTCGCGGTCGACGGCCCGCTGACGCCGGACGGCTACGGCGTGAACACGATGGCGCCGCCGTACCAGCCAAGCTACGTGCCGCCGCCCGATCCGGGCAATGCCGCCTATGCGGATCCGGCCGACCATCGCGTGATGCCGCCGCAGGGTTACGCCACGATCGGCGACCGCCTGTCGGAGAAGAACGTCGACTGGGCGTGGTACAGCGGCGCGTGGCAGTACGCGCTCGAGCATCGCGACACGGGCACCGTGCCCGATTTCCAGTACCACCACCAGCCGTTCAACTACTTCGTGAACTTCGCGCCGGGCACGGAGGCCCGCCGCCAGCACCTGCGCGACGCAGGGCTCGGCGACGAGCCGTCGACCAACCGCTTCATCGCCGACATCGATGCGGGCCGCCTGCCGGCCGTCACGTTCTACAAGCCGCAAGGCAACCTGAACATGCACGCGGGCTACGCGGACATCGAATCGGGCGACCGTCACATCGCGACGGTGATCGACCATATCCGGCGCAGTCCGCAATGGGAAAACACCGTGATCGTGATGACGCACGACGAGAACGGCGGCTGGTGGGATCACGTCGCGCCGCCGGTCGGCGACCGCTGGGGCCCCGGCTCGCGGATTCCGGCGATCGTGATCTCGCCGTTCGCGAAAAAGGGCTTCGTCGACCACACGCTGTACGACACGAACTCGATCCTGCGCTTCATCAGCCGCGTGCACGGGCTCGCGCCGCTCGACGGCGTGGTCGTGCGCAACAAGGCGTTCGCCGCACGCGGCGCGACGCCGCCGGGCGACCTGACGAATGCGCTCGATCTGGGCTGACGACCGGTCGATCGCCTGACCGCCTGAAACGACGACGCCCCGGGCCAACCGATGGATGGCCCGGGGCGTCGTTCGTTCCGGACCCGCCGCGCTACGCGGCGCTGCGCAATGCGTCGCGGCCGGCCTGCGCGGCATGACGGCCCGCCTGCCGGCCGAAGAAGGTCGAGTCGGCCAGCGACAGCCCCGAGCTGTACCCGGCGCCCCAGCGCGGCAGCCCGCACGTCGTCCGGCCGGCCGCATAGAGCCCCGGCACCGGCGCACGCGCCGCATCGAGCACCTGCCCGGTCGGCAGCGTATCGAGCCCGCCGAGCGTGAAGTGCGGATAGAACGCGTAGTCGATCCGGCAATCGAGCGCGACGAACGGCGGCTCGACCAGCGGCTGCAGCCATTGCTTCGCCTTGTGGAACAGCGGATCGGCGCCTTCGGCCGCATGGCGGTTGTAGACCTCGACGGTTGCCGTCAGCGTGCCGGCCGGCATCTGCAGGTCACGCTCGATTTCCTCCCACGTTTCCCCGGCCGCCGCGATGCCGATCCGCGCGATCGCGGGCGGCTCCCGGTAGGTCGCCTGATCGACGAGCAGGTAGATCCGATCGTCGGCCTGATGGAACGCGTGATGGCCCGTGCGGCCGTGATAGCCGTCCTCGTTGATGAAGCGCTGCCCGCGCGCGTTCACGAAAATCCCCTTGATCAGCGTCTCGGGCGCATAGAACGGCAGGCTGACGAAGCCCTGGTCCATGTGGATCGCCGCGCCGCCCGCGCTCTGGCCGAGCAGGATGCCCGAGCCGTCGTCGCCGGGGCTGCCGATCGGTTCGTCCGAACGCAGGAACTGCGGCGCATGCCGGCGCACCATGTCGCGGTTCATCGCGAAACCGCCCGCGCACAGGATCACCGCACGGCGCGCACGCACGAATGCCGTCTCGCCATACGCGCGCAGCACGACGCCGCACACCGCACCGCCGTCGTCGACGATCAGCGCGACCGCGCGCGTGTCGTAGCGCGTGGCAACGCCGAGCGCCGCCACGCGCTCGGCCAGCACGCGCATCAGCATCTGCCCGCCGCCCCAGCCCGGCCATTGCGGCGTGTGGCCGCGCGGGCACGGCTTCGCGGCCTCGCTGAACGGCCAGGCTTCCTCGCTGCCCGACCAGATCAGGCAGTCGTCGGTTTCCGGTTCGACGATCCGCTCGGCGATGAACGTGTTCTTGTAGGTCAGGCCCTGCTCAACGAGCCAGTCGTGGTGTGCGAGGCTCTCGTTCGCGTAGACGCGCACCTTCGCCTCGTCTGCATCGCGGCCGCCCGCGAGCATCAGGTAGCGGTACAGGTCCTCGGTGTCGTCGGTGAAGCCGGCCTGCCGCTGCGCGGGCGTGCCGCCGCTGCCGCCGAGGTAGATCTCGCCGCCCGACAGCGCGCTCGTGCCGCCGTAGCTCGACGCGCGCTCGACGATCAGCGTGTCGGCGCCGGCGCTCGCGGCCTCGATCGCCGCGCACGCGCCGGCCGCACCGAAGCCGACGATCACGACGTCGTGCTCGGCGTCCCAGCGGGGCACGTCGCGAAGGTTCAGGGGATGGGTCAGGGAATAGTCGGATGACATGAGGAATGAGTCAGTCAGCGTGAAGGGAATCTGCGGGATGCTGCGGTCCCGGCGCCGGCCTGCCAGGGCCCGGGCTCGACGCGGAACAGCACGTCGATACGGGCACGTGACCCTGCGAGCGCAGGCCACGTGCGTCGTCTTGCGCGATGGAGATCGATCGCCCGTCGAACGGCGTGAAGCCGCACCGGCAGCGCGATCCGGCACGACACGCGTCGCGCGCGTCGCTGCGTCGGCAGGCCGTCGCGCCGCGACGGCGCCTTGCCGGCGCGGCGCCCGGCCGCGCCGGCGTCACATCCCGCGCAGCGCGGCGAAACCGAAGTGCGACGGATCGATCGGCACGCACCCGGTCGGCAAGCCGTTCGGATCGACCGAGCGGCATTGCAGGATACCGGCCGCATATGGCGGCGACGGGACCTCGTCGGCACCGTATCGCGCCATCGCCATGGCCGCGAACGTGCCCATCGCCAGTACGCACAGCTTGCGAGTCGTCAGTCTCATGATCGTCGTCCCCTCCGGTTGGCCGCTGGTGCGGTTCGTCTCCGGTGCGCATCGCTTGCAACGCCGGATGACTGCACGGTAGCCAGCGCCCGGCCGCCGGCCATCGTCCATTTCGACTAGGGGCAAACGCTGAGCGGATGGCGCTCCGCATGTCGCGGCGCACCATCGCCGTCGTCGGGATTGCCGGCGTAAAGGAAACGCCGCACGTTGCATGCCTTTCGCGACAGGCCACACCAATCGTCAGACGCATGCGGCGCGTCGGCCGCTGCGCCGCAGCAGCGGCACGCGAACGCACGGCACTGCGCAATTCACCCCGGTGTTTTCCCCGACCCTCGCCCTGCTCCGTATGGATGATGAGTCCCGGCCGGTCCGATGCGAACCTGCGCATCGACGTCGCAATGCCGCCGCGTCCGCACTCGCGGCGCGGCCGACTCGTTCCGTTTTCCCACGGGAGCACTGCATGACCGATTCGAATCCCCGCCACGCGCTGTACGACCTCGCGTGCCGCTACGCGCAGGCCGTCGACCGGCGCGACTGGCCGCGCCTCACGTCCCTCTTCACCGCCGAAGCCACGCTGGCCGGCCCCGGCTTTCGCTTCGACGACCGCGATGCGATCGTCGCGGGCATGCGCGTGATCGAGCGCTACGACGCGACCCAGCATCACGTGCACAACCAGCTCGTCACGCTCGACGGCGGCGAGGCCGACGTCGAGACCTACGGCATCGCGTGTCACGTGTACGTGCGCGACGGCGTGAAGCGCAAGCTCGACTGGGGGCTGCGCTACCGCGACCGCTGCGTGTTCGACGGCGGCACCTGGCGCTTCGCCGCGCGTACGCTGCATGTCGACTGGTCGCAAGACCTGCCGCTGGAGGGCTGAAGGATGCGCACGCCCCTTCCCCTCATCGGCCGCACTGCGCTCGTCACCGGTGGTGCGGGCGGCATCGGCGCAGCCTGCGCGCACGCGCTCGTCGCCGACGGCGCGGCCGTCGTGCTGATGGGCCGCCGCCGCGATGCGCTCGAACGCGCACAACGGCAACTGACCGATGCGGTGCCCGGCAGCCGCGTCGCGATCCACGCCGGCGACGCATGCGACGAAGGCGACCTGCAGGCCGCGCTCGACTGCGCATGGGCGCTGGACAACCGTCTCGACATCGTCGTGCCGACCGTCGGCGGCGCCGGCTTCCGGCCGCTGCTGCTGCACGATGCCGACAGCTTCCGCGCGGAAATCGACCTCAACCTGCACAGCGCGTTCGCCGCGATCCGTCATGCGGCACCGCGGCTCGCCGACAGCGGCGGCGGCGCGATCGTCTGCATCTCGTCGACGGCCGCGCAGATCACTTTCCGCTGGCTGTCCGCGTACTGCACCGCCAAAGCCGCGCTCGAAGCGCTCGTACGCGGCGCGGCCGAGGAACTGGCCGGCGCGAAGATCCGCGTGAACGCGGTGCGCCCGGGCCTCACGCGCTCCGAAGCCACCGCGCCGATGTTCGACAACGCGGCACTCGTCGACAGCTTTCTCGAACAGATCCCGCTCGGCACGCTCGGCGAACCGGAGGCCATCGCGCATGCGGTGCGCTATCTCGCGGGCCCCGAGTCGGGCTGGGTGACCGGCCAGAGCTTCGCGGTCGACGGCGGCCACGAGCTGCGCACCAACCCGCGCGTCGACGACACGATCGCGCAGATCTACGGCACGGCCGCGCTCGACGCGATCAAGGCCGGCCACGCACCGGGCGCCGCATGAGCGTCCGCCTTCCCTCATACACAAAGGACACCGACCGACCATGAATCGAGTCGCAAACAAGGTCGTGCTGGTCACCGGCGCGGCAAGCGGCGTCGGCCGCGCGGATGCGCTGCTGCTCGCCGCCGAAGGCGCACACGTGGTGCTGACCGACATCGACGAGGATGCTGGCCGTGCGCTCGCGCGCGAGATCGGCGACGCGGCGCTGTTCGTGCGCCACGACATCGCCGACGAAGAAGGCTGGCGGCATGCGATCGCGGCCACGCTCGACCGCTTCGGCCGCCTAGACGTGCTCGTCAACAACGCGGCGATCTGCCCGGTCGGCTCGATCGAGGAGACGAGCCTCGACACCTGGCGCCGCGTGATGCGCACCAATGCCGACGGTTATTTCCTCGGCTGCAAGTACGCGATCGGCGCGATGAAGGGCAACGACACGCCGGGTTCGATCGTGATGATGTCGTCGGTCGCCGCGCTCGGCGGGCTGCCGATGATGTGCGCGTACACCGGGTCGAAAGGCGCGGTGACGGCGCTCGCGCGCAGCGTCGCCGTGCACTGCAAGCGCAGCGGCTACCGGATCCGCTGCAACTCGATCCATCCGGACGGGATCTGGACGCCGATGACGCAGGCGCTGATGCCCGATCTCGACCCCGTCTCGCTCGGCATCGGCAGCGACCCGATGGCGCGCATGTGCGACCCGCAGGACGTCGCGAATCTCGTGCTGTTCCTTGCGTCCGACGAATCGCGTTTCGTGAACGGCGCGGAACTGCGGATCGACAACGCGCAACTGGTGTCGTCGCTGTGACGCGGCCCGGCGCATTTCCCTTCGGAGGAGTCCTCAAATGATTTCATTCACCGGCAAGACCGTGCTGGTCACCGGCGGCGGCGCGGGCATCGGCCGCGCCTGTGCGGAAGCGTTCGGCGCGGCCGGCGCGCGCGTGGCGGTAGCCGAGATCGACGCGGCGCGCGCGCAGGACGTGCGCGCGGCGCTCGAAGCGGCCGGCGTCGACGCGCTCGTCGGCACCGTGGACGTCACGCATCGCGACGAGGTCGACGCGTTCGCCCGGACGATCGACGCGCGTTTCGGCGGTCTCGACGTGCTCGTCAACAACGTCGGCGATTTCCTGCAGATCGCGAAACCGTTCGACGACTGCACCGACGACGACATCGCACGGCTGTTCGACGTGAACCTGCGCCAGGTGTTCACCGTCACGCGCGCGATGCTGCCGTTGCTGCGCAAGCGCGGCGCGGGCAGCAGCATCGTCGGCGTGTCGTCGATCGAAGGCTTCCGCGCGATTCCGAACTGCACCGTGTATGCGTCGTTCAAGGCCGCGCTGACCGGCTTCACCAAGAGCCTTGCGCTCGAACTCGGGCCGGCCGGCATCCGCGTGAACCAGATCGCGCCCGAAACCACCGAGACGCCGCAGGTGCCCGTCAGCGCGATGGTCGCGGCCGAGCATCACGACCACATCCCGCGCTGGATTCCGCTTGGACGCTTCGGCGCGGCCGGCGATATCGCGGGCGCCGCGCTGTTCCTCGCGAGCCCGCTCGCCGCGTGGGTCACCGGCACGACGCTGCACGTCGACGGCGGCGCGCTCGCGGCGGCCGGCTGGTATCGCGACCCGAACGGCTTCTGGACCAACATGCCCGTCGTCACGGGCAACGGCTTCAATTTCTGAACAACGCAGCGCACGCACGCGCCGCGTCATCCATTCATTTCACGCGGCGCGCCTGCGCCGCCATCGGAGACTCCATGAAGATCCTGATCGTCGGCGGCACCGGCCTCATCGGCGGCCACGCCGCGCTGCACCTGCACGCGCAGGGCAACCACGTCACGCTCGCCGCACGCAAGCCGCCCGCGCCCGGCAGCGCGCTCGCGCAGTTCGACCTGCTGCAGCGCGACTACGTGCCCGGCAACTTCACGCGCGACGATCTCGCGCCGTTCGACGCGGTCGTGTTCGCCGCCGGCAACGACATCCGCCACCTGCCGCCCGGCACCGACGAAGCCGCGCACTGGGAGCGCGCGAACGTCGATGCGGTGCCGCGTTTCTTCGCACTTGCGCGCGACGCAGGCGTGAAACGCGCGGTGCTGGTCGGCAGCTTCTACCCGCAGGTCGCGCCGGCGCTCGTCGACACGGTTCCGTACGTGCGCTCGCGCCATCTCGCCGACGAACGCGTGCGCGCGCTCGCGACGCCGTCGTTCGCGGCGTGCAGCGTCAATGCGCCGTTCGTCGTCGGGTCGGTACCCGGATTGCGCAACGAGATGTTCGCCGCGTACACAGGTTACGCGCACGGGCAATTCACCGGGCTGCCGGTGTTCGGGCCGGCCGGCGGCAGCAACTTCATCTCGACGCAATCGCTGTCGGAAGCGATCTGGGGCGCGCTGCAGCGCGGCGAGGCGGGCAAAGCGTACCTCGTCGGCGACGAGAACCTGAGCTTCGCCGACTACTTCGCCGCATTCTTCCGCGCGGCCGGCAATCCGCAGGACGTGCCGTCGCTCGACCAGGAGCATCCGCTGCTGCCCGACATCGCGATCTACACCGGGCGCGGCAACGTCGTGTCGTACGAGCCCGATCCGGCGGACATCGCGCTGCTGCGCTACCGGCGCGGCGACGTGCAGCGCGCGGTCGACGAAGTCGTCGCACATTGCAGTGCGCAGTAACCGGGCCGCCTTCGCGCGACGCGGATGCAGAAACGCCCCGCCGCCGGCGATGGATGCCGGCGGCGGGGCGTCAGGGGCAATGCGTCGGGATCGTCAGGCGCCGATGCGCTGCTCGATCCTCTTCATCGTGTCGGTCATTTCAGCCGGCAGACGCAGCTTCAGCGTATCGAACAACGCCGCATGCAGTTTCAGCTCCTCGCGCCATTCGTCGGCATTCATCGACGTCACCGCATCGAACTGGTCGCGCGTGAAATCGAGGCCGTCCCAGTGCAGGTCCTCATACGCGGGCGACACGCCGAACGCATGCTCGCCGCCGCCGCCCGTGCCTTCGAGACGATCGAGCATCCATTTCAGCACGCGCATGTTCTCGCCGAAGCCCGGCCACACGAACTTGCCGTTCGCGTCCTTGCGGAACCAGTTCACGCAGTAGATCTTCGGCAGCGCGGCGCCCGTGGCTTCGAGCTGCTTGCCGAGTTTGAGCCAGTGCGCGAAATAATCGCTGACGTTGTAGCCGCAGAACGGCAGCATCGCGAACGGGTCGCGCCGCACGATGCCCTGCTGGCCGACTGCGGCGGCGGTCGTCTCCGAGCCCATCGTCGCGGCCATGTACACGCCTTCCGTCCAGTCGCGCGCCTCGGTCACGAGCGGCACCGTGGTCGAGCGTCGGCCGCCGAAGATGAACGCGTCGATCGGCACGCCCGCCGGGTTTTCCCAGTCGCCGTCGATCGACGGGCACTGCGCGGCCGGCGCCGTGAAGCGCGAGTTCGGATGCGCGGCCTTGCGGCCCGTCTCCTTGCCGATCTCCGGCGTCCACGGGTTGCCCTGCCAGTCGGTCAGCTTCGCGGGCGGCGTGTCGGTCAGCCCTTCCCACCACACGTCGCCGTCTTCCGTCAGCGCGACGTTCGTGAAGATCACGTTCTCCGTCAGCGTCGAGATCGCGTTCGGGTTCGTCTTCACACCGGTGCCCGGCGCGACGCCGAAGAAGCCGGCTTCCGGGTTGATCGCATACAGGCGGCCGTCGCGGCCCGGCTTCAGCCAGGCGATGTCGTCGCCGATCGTCGTGACCTTCCAGCCGTTGAAGCCTTGCGGCGGGATCAGCATCGCGAAGTTGGTCTTGCCGCACGCGGACGGGAACGCGGCCGCGACGTGATACTTCTTGCCGGCCGGCGACGTCACGCCGAGGATCAGCATGTGTTCGGCAAGCCAGCCCTGGTCGCGGCCCATCGTCGACGCGATGCGCAGTGCGAAGCACTTCTTGCCGAGCAGCGCGTTGCCGCCGTAGCCGGAACCGAAGCTCCAGATCTCCCGCGATTCAGGGAAATGCACGATGTACTTGACCGGGTTGCACGGCCACGGCACATCCTGCTGGCCCGCTTCGAGCGGATGGCCGACGCTGTGCACGCACGGTACGAAATCGCCGTCCTCGCCGAGCACGTCGTACACGTCGCGGCCCATGCGCGTCATGATCCGCATGTTCACCGCCACGTACGGGCTGTCGGACAGCTCGACGCCGACGTGCGCGATCGGCGAGCCGAGCGGGCCCATCGAGAACGGCACGACGTACAGCGTGCGGCCGCGCATCGAGCCGCGGAACAGCCCGTTGAGCGTCTCGCGCATTTCGGCGGGCTCGATCCAGTTGTTGGTCGGGCCGACGTCGTCGCGCGAAGCCGAGCAGATGAACGTGCGATCCTCGACGCGCGCGACGTCCGACGGATCGGATTGCGCGAGATACGAATTCGGACGCTTCGCCGGGTTCAGGCGCGTGAGCGTGCCCTGGTCGACCATCGCCTGGCACAGCGCGTCGTTTTCTTCCTGCGAGCCGTCACACCACACGACGCGCTCGGGCTCCGTCAGTGCCGCGATGCGCGATACCCAGTCGATCAGCTTGCGATTCTTGACGAAAGCCGGCGGAGCGATCAGCGGGCCGTGTGTTGCTTCGGCCAAAGTGTTTTGCGACATGGGGATGTCTCCAGATTATTGGGCGGGGATGGGGGATGCGGGGCGAGCCCGCGAGATGAGGAATGCGTACGGAGCGCAGGAGGGAGCGGCGCGCAGGACGGGACGCGCGAGCGGAGCGCGCGTCGATGCCGCGATGCGTGCGAGAGAAGATGAAATCTCGTTAGAAGATGCGAACGCGAGTTTCGCCATGCAAGCAACCTGCCATACAACTCCATTCCGGCCAGCATACCATCGCCGATATCAAGCGGGCGTTGCGTTGCAACAAGAAACAACTGTGACGGCGCGCCGGCATGCGGGTTGCAGACGCGTCCTTTTTACAGCGTCGCGGCGTGCGCTTTAGGGACGAAACGGCCGCGATGGCCGCCCGGCAAGGGTTTCGCGCGCGCAGCAAATTGGGCGTGCACTCGCGCGCGACGAAAACACGAACACGCACCGCGCGAATTCGCGTTTTCGCTACTCAGGCAAACCCTGAATTAGGTTGCGTACACAAACATCCTGATTGAATGCCGCTGTACGCCCCTGCTCAAAACGGTGCGCCCGGCAATCCGGGGTAATACGCGCCCGCCGCCATTCCGCCGTCGACGGCCAGTTCGGCACCGTTGCAATACGATGCGTCGTCGCTCGCGAGGAACAGCGTCGCACGCGCGATCTCTTCCGGCAAACCGACGCGCTGCTGCGGCACGTTCGCATAGTGCTTGTTGATCTCCTCGAGCGGTGCACCGGTCGGGTTCGACATCGCGGTGTTCACGCCGCCCGGATGGATCGAATTCACGCGCACGCCCTGGTGCCCGAGTTCGAGTGCCGCAACCTTCGTCAGCCCGCGCACGCCCCACTTGCTCGACACGTACGCGGCCAGCGCATTCACGCCGCGCAGCCCGTCCACCGACGAGATGTTGACGATCGACCCGCTCTTCTGCGCGATCATGCGCGGCGCGATCGTCCGGATGCCGACGAACGTGCCAACGAGATTGATCGACACCGCGCGTTCGAAATCGCGTTTCGACAGCTCGGTGATCCCGCCGAACGTCAGCACGGCCGCGTTGTTGACGAGCACGTCGATGCGGCCGAACTGCTCGACGGTCGCCTCCGTCACGCGCACCCAGCTCGCTTCGTCGGCCACATCGAGGCACATGAAACGTGCCGCGTCGCCAAGCTCGCGCGCGAGCGCTTCGCCTTCCGAGTCGAGCACGTCGCCGATCACGACGCGCGCGCCCTCTTCGACGAACAGCCTGCACGTCGCCGCGCCCATGCCGCGCGCGCCGCCCGTGACGATCGCTACCTTTCCTGCCAGTCGACCCATGTCGTCCTCCGTTCGATTCCGGTTTGCCGGCCGCCGCGCATGCGTATCCACGCGCGTGCGGCGGCCGAATTCATGATTCGGCGCACGCCGCGCGCCGTCAGCCCCAGTACGCCTGCCCACCGTCGAGCGGCAACGTCGCGCCCGTCAGGTACGCGGCGTCGCGGCTCGCGAGAAACACGATCGCGCGCCCGATGTCCTGCTCGCAGTCGCCGACGCGACCCAGCGGAATCGTGCGGAAGAACGCAGCGGCTTCCTGCGGATTCGCATCGATCCAGCATTTCAGGCCCGGCGACAACGCATGCGGTGCGACCGCGTTCACGCGGATGCCGTCCGCGCCCCATTCGCATGCGGCCGCGCGCGTCAGCGCACGAATCGCTTCCTTGGTCGCCGCATACGCGCCGTACCCCGACGCATCCCAGCGCACCGCGGCCGATGACGCGAAGTTGACGATCACGCCGTCGCCCGTCAGATGCGGATG
The DNA here is from genome assembly GCF_984667975.1 of Burkholderia pulmonis. Taxonomy (NCBI): domain Bacteria; kingdom Pseudomonadati; phylum Pseudomonadota; class Betaproteobacteria; order Burkholderiales; family Burkholderiaceae; genus Burkholderia; species Burkholderia pulmonis. The sequence continues at coordinate 1,514,470 of NZ_OZ480187.1, read as the reverse complement.
GCACGCGCGCATCATCCGCAGCGTCGCGATCGGCCCCGATTCGAGACCCGCCATAAAATCCGCGTCGGTCACGTCGAGCAGGCGGCCGAGCGGCACGACCTGCGCGTTGTTGATCAGGATCTGCACGCCGCCGAACCGTTCGGCGACGGCATCGACGCACTGCGCGATCTGCCCGGCGTCCATCACGTCGCAGACGAACGGCTCGGCCACGCCGCCGCGCGCGCGAATCGCCTCGCAGGTCGCGAGCAGCTTGTCGCGCGTGCGTCCGACCACCGCGACGTGCGCGCCTTCGGCCGCGAGCGCATGCGCGACGCCCTGGCCGACGCCCTGCCCCGCGCCCGTCACGAGCGCGACCTTGCCCTTCAGGATGCCCATGCGTGCTCCTCAGGCGACGATTGCCGGATGCGCCTGCACGGGCCCGCCGAGCAGTTCGCGGTACGACGGCGGCTGCTTGCCGTCGAGATCGGCAATGCCGTACTGCAACGCGGCTTCCGCGCCGACGAGCACCTGCCCCGACAGCGCCATGCGCTGCGGATCGCCGTGGATCGCGTGAATCACGCGCCCCGTGAACTCCGGGCTTTCGGCGACGAGCGAGAACTCCTTGTACAGATCCGGGTGTTCTTCCCACACGCGCGTCGTGCGTTCGGTGCGCAGCGGGCCCATCCAGATCGACACGGCCGCGACGTCGAACGGCTTCAGGTCGACGGCCATGTCCTTCGCGAACTTGTCGACGCCGGACTTCTGCGCGCCGTACGCGGCGCCGTGCATGTAGCAGCTCGCGCCGAACGACGACGTGAATGCGATCAGCCCGCTGCGGCGCTTCGCCATCAGCGGCGCCGCATGCCAGCTCGCGACGTACGCCGAGCGCAGCCCGACGTCGAGGATGTTCACGAGGTCGAGCGACTTCTCCCAGAACGGGCCCGGCAGGATCAGCTGGTCATGCAGGTAGGTCGCGTTGTTGACGAGGATGTCGAGCCGCCCGCATTCGCGTTCGACGCGCCCGAACAGCGCCCCCACCTGCGCGTCGTCCGCGTGATCGCACGCCACCGCGATCCCGCGACCGCCGAGCGCATCGATTTCGCGCGCGGTCTCGTGGATCGTGCCGGGCAGCGGCGCATCGCCTTCGTGCTGCGAGCGGCCCGTCACGTAGACGGTCATGCCGGCCGCGCCGAGCGCGCGCGCGATGCCCTTGCCCGCGCCGCGCGATGCGCCCGTCACGACGGCGACCGGCGCATCGTGGTTCTGTGTCATGTTCGATGTCTCCTGTGAAATGTCCGCCACGCACGTGGCGATCGCGTGCGTCAGGCAGCCGGCGGCTGCGCACCGGCGAACAGCACGCCCGGCGCGTCGCCTTCGTAACGGGCCGACAGCGTCGACGTGACGACGCAGCGCGTGGCCGCGATCCGCCATTCGCCGTCGACCTTCCGGTACGCGTCGTCGTAATACGCGCCGAGCTGCGTGAGCGTGCGCGCGTTCGTGTCGATCACCTGGTAGTGCAGGCCCCACGTGCCGCGTGCATGCGTGTCGTCGAGCACGGCGATGTCGGGATTCACGCCGTGATGCATCTCGACGATATGCGGATGGCAGCCGAGCCGCTCGAACACGTCGACGAGCGCGTCGCGCGTGTCGAACGTGCCGATCAGGCCGTAGTCGATCTGCACGGGGCCGGCCACGAAGCAGTCGCGCATCCCTTGCGGATCCTTGCGATCGCAACACGTGAAATAACGCGCCTTCAGCCGGCGGATCGCGTCGGCGTCCTCGAGCCGGCGCACGCGCGTTTCCAGCGATTCGATGAGGGTCATCCCGTCTCCTTGTTCGGTGCAGGCGCGGTTCGATGGCCGCGTCGATGCCACGTTACCGCCGCGCAATGCATCGGCCATCACCCGTTCGGATTAAGCCGGCGGTTCATGTGCGGGGGTGTACGGGGTTTTCGTCCGAACAGACGATGTGATGCGGGGGGCTTCGTTCCTACCATCGAGCGACACCACCACGAGATACGGCGATGGACGACACGACCCGCACGCTCCACGAGTACGAGCAGATCAGACAGTTGAAGTACCGGTATTTCCGCGCGGTCGACACGCACGACTGGGCGCTGCTCGCGGATTGCCTGACCGAGGATTGCGAGGCGCGGCTGTATGGCGGCCGCTATGCGTACGACGGCCGTGACGCGTTCGTGTCGAGCCTGCGCGAGCTGATCGGCAAGCCGACTTTCCTGACGATGCATCACGGCCATCACCCGGAGCTCACGCTGGTGTCCGCCGATCACGCGTGCGGCGTGTGGTTTCTCGAGGATCACGCGATCAATCTCGAGGACAACTACCTGCTGCACGGCACCGCGTTCTACGACGATCAGTACGTGAAGCGCGACGGCGTGTGGCGCATTCACGCGACGCGTCACGAACGGCTGTTCGAAACCGTCACGTCGCCGATCCCGCCGTCGTTCACGCTGACCGCGAACCGGTTCGCGCCGGGCGCACACCAGGCGGCCGGATCGACCGAAACCGCTTCCTGAACCCCGGCGGCCATGCCGCCGATCCCGTCATTCCCCTCTGGAGCCGGAACAATGGAGAAAGTCATTTACGTGCTGTGGCGCGACGCGCAGGCCGCACCCGATCAGTGGAACCGCGCGGTGCGTGCGCAGCTCGCCGACAGGCTGCTGTCGCTCGGCGCACACGGCGTGCAGGTGAACGTCGTCGATGCGGACGTCGCGCCGGCCGCCGGCCTGAAGCAGACCAACACGCACCCGGGCATCGACGGGATCGTCGCGGTATGGATGGACAGCGCGAACACGATGTTCCGCCAGCCGTTCGACGAGGCGGTGCGCGCGGCGGTCCCGCACATGGCCGCGTATCTCGTCACCGAATCGCAGCCGATCCCGAATACGCGCTTCCCGGCGCGGCCCGGCGAACGCACGACCGGCTTCTCGCAGCTCGCGTTCCTGAAGCGGCCGCCGCGTCTCACGTACGAAGCGTGGCTCGACGTGTGGCACGGCCACCACACGCGCGTCGCGATCGATACGCAGGACAACTTCCTGTACGTGCAGAACGTCGTCGTGCGTGCGCTCACGCATGCGGCGCCCGGCTACGACGCGATCGTCGAGGAATGCTTCCCGGCTGCCGCGATGACCGATCCGCACGCGTTCTTCGATGCGCTCGGCGACGACGGGAAATTCCAGCGCAACCTGGCGGAGATGATGGATAGTTGCGGGCGCTTCATCGATTTCGACAAGATCGACGTGGTGCCGACGAGTCAGTACGTCGTGAAGGCCGTGCGCGGGTAACGCGCCAGGAGCGAGCGGATAAAAAAAACGCCAGCCCCGAGGGGCTGGCGTTGTGCTTCGGGTCCGACGATGATCAGAACTGGTTCATCGTGTTGTCCTTGCCCGCCGCCTTCAGCGCTGCGTCGCCGCTGAAGTATTCCTTGTGGTCGTCGCCGATGTCCGAACCGGACATGTTCTGGTGCTTCACGCAGGCGATGCCCTGGCGGATTTCCTTGCGCTGCACGCCGGCCACGTAGCCCAGCATGCCCTGGTCGCCGAAGTATTCCTTGGCCAGGTTGTCGGTCGACAGCGCAGCCGTGTGGTACGTCGGCAGCGTGATCAGGTGGTGGAAGATCCCTGCTTCACGCGCTGCATCGGCCTGGAACGTGCGGATCTTTTCGTCCGCCTGCGCGGCCAGCTCCGTCTGGTCGTACTCGACGCTCATCAGCTGTGCGCGGTCGTAGGCCGACACGTCCTTGCCTTCCGCCTTCATCGCGTCGTACGCCTGCTGACGGAAGTTCAGCGTCCAGTTGAACGACGGGCTGTTGTTGTACACCAGCTTCGCGTTCGGGATCACCTTGCGGATCTCGCTGACCATGCCGCCGATCTGCGCGATATGCGGTTTTTCGGTTTCGATCCACAGCAGGTCGGCACCGTTCTGCAGCGACGTGATGCAGTCGAGCACGCAACGCGCTTCGCCCGTGCCGGCGCGGAACTGGAACAGGTTGCTCGGCAGGCGCTTCGGACGCAGCAGCTTGCCGTCGCGCTTGATGACGACGTCACCGTTGCCCAGCTGGTCGGCCGACAGTTCTTCGCAATCGAGGAACGCGTTGTACTGGTCGCCCAGGTCGCCCGGCTTGGCCGTCACGGCGATCTGCTTGGTCAGGCCGGCACCCAGCGAGTCGGTACGGGCGACGATGACGCCGTCGTCCACGCCCAGCTCCAGGAACGCGTAGCGGATCGCGCGGATCTTCGCGAGGAAATCCTCGTGCGGCACGGTGACCTTGCCGTCCTGGTGGCCGCACTGCTTCTCGTCCGACACCTGGTTTTCGATCTGGATGCAGCAGGCGCCCGCTTCGATGAACTGCTTGGCCAGCAGGTACGTCGCTTCCGCGTTGCCGAACCCGGCGTCGATGTCGGCGATGATCGGCACGACGTGCGTCACGTGGTTGTCGATCTTGTCCTGGATCGCGGCCTTGGCAGCGGCGTCCTGCGCGGCATCCAGCTGGCGGAACAGGCCGCCCAGCTCACGGGCGTCGGCCTGGCGCAGGAACGTGTACAGCTCGCGGATCAGCGCGCTGACGGACGTCTTTTCGTGCATCGACTGATCCGGCAGCGGGCCGAACTCCGAGCGCAGCGCGGCGACCATCCAGCCCGACAGGTACAGGTAGCGGCGTTCGGTGCTGTTGAAGTGCTTCTTGATGGAGATCATCTTCTGCTGGCCGATGAAACCGTGCCAGCAACCCAGCGACTGCGTGTACTTGGCCGGATCGGCATCGTACGCGGCCATGTCGGCGCGCATGATCTTCGCGGTGTACTTCGCGATGTCCAGGCCGGTCTTGAACTTGTTCTGGGCACGCATGCGAGCGGCGTACTCGGGGCTGATGGCATTCCACGCGCTGCCGTGGTTTTCCTTCAAGCCAGCCACTGCCTTGATGTCGTCTTGATATTGGGACATGTCTATCTCCTGGGAACGAAGCGCATTTGAGTAAAGGGTTCAGCCTGCCCGCCTCGTGTGACGAAGCGAACTGCATGGACTCAATATTAATCCTGTCCGGCGCGCTTTCGGTCAAGTCTTATATAAGACATAAGATATAAATTTTCCTTGTTTTTCAATGAGATAGCAAAGCGATTTTGCGATGCAAAACAAGTTTTCAAGCGGCGGGAAGGTCGCACGGCGGGAATTCCGCACGCATTTCGCAATGTGGAAAGGCCTTTCGCAGTTGGAGACAGCCGGGGGCGGCGCCTCGACCTGCCCCATCGCATGACAAAACGTCTATACTTGGACAATCCATCGACAGCGAGCCGGCATGCTCGCGTCACGTGCGCCGCGATGCGCCCCTCCTGCCTGGAGCGTCATGAACGACACCCCCGTTTTCGACACGCTGTGCGATCTGCTGAATACGTCCGGTGCGCGCTTTCGCGTGCTGGAACATCCGGCCGAAGGCAAATCCGACGTGATCGCCGCGATCCGCGGCACGCGCCCCGAACAAGGGGCGAAGGCGATGCTCTGCACGTTCAGGGACGGCGGCGGCACCACTGCGCTCGCCGTGATCCCGGGCCACCTGAAGATCGACTTCCGCAAGGTCGCCGATGCCGTCGGCCGCCGCAAGGCGACGCTCGCGTCGCCGGACGTCGCGGCCGCCGTCACGCGCTGCGTGATGGGCGCCGTGCCGCCGTTCGTGTTCGACGAAAACGTGACGCTCGTCGTCGATCCCGCACTGGTCGAGCGCAACGCCGAGATCGCGTTCAACGCGGGCCGTCTCGACCGCTCGGTCGTGCTCGACTCGGCCGACTACGTGCGGATCGCGCGCCCGTTGCTGGCCGACATCACGCGGCCGGACACGACGGACCAGGACAACGCATGAGCGCGAACCGCAAACCGCTGCTGTCGGAGCAGGCATCGCTGATCGAACAGGTGCAGCACATCGCCGAAGGGCTCGGCGAGATGTTCGCGCCGTTCACCGAGGTCGTGGTGCACGACCTGCGCACGCCGGAGCACGCGATCCTCGCGATCCACAACAACCTGTCCGGGCGCGCGGTCGGCGATCCCGCGACCGAGCTCGGCCTCGCGCGCATCGCCGACGACGATTTCCCGCAGGTGCTCGCGAACTACCCGAACCGCTTCGCCGACGGCCGCACCGCGAAAAGCACGTCGATCGGCATCAAGGATTCGACCGGGCGCTACGTGGCCGCGCTGTGCCTGAATGCCGACGTCACGCTGTTCCGCGGCTTCCAGGGCATGCTGAACCAGTTCTGCCGCACGGACGGCGAGACCGTCGTCGACACGCTCGACCCGGCCGGCGCGGACGCGATCCGGCAGCGCATCGACGCGTTCGCCACACGCCTCGCGACGACGCCGCGCGAGCTGAAGACCGACCAGCGCCGCGAGCTGATGCAGACGCTGAAGGCCGACGGCTTTCTCGAGGTGCGCCGCGCGATGGAAATCGTGTCGCAGCATCTCGGCGTCTCGCGCGCGACCGTCTACAACGATGCGAAGTGATGCCGCCGTGCGGCTTTCCAGTTGACTGACCTTTCCGATCCTCGAGCAACCATGAACTCTCCGACTCTCCCCACGTACGACGACGTCGCCGCCGCTGCGGCCCGGCTCGAAGGCCATGCGCACCGCACGCCGGTGATGACGTCGCGAACGGTCGACGCCGCACTCGGCGCACAGGTGTTCTTCAAGTGCGAGAACCTGCAGCGCATGGGCGCATTCAAGTTCCGCGGCGCGTTCAACGCGCTGTCGCGCTTCAACGCGGAACAGCGCCGCCACGGCGTCGTCGCGTTCTCGTCCGGCAACCACGCGCAGGCAATCGCGCTGTCGGCACGCATCCTCGGCATTCCCGCGACGATCGTGATGCCACAGGACGCGCCGGCCGCGAAGATGGCCGCGACGCGCGGCTACGGCGGCAACGTCGTGACCTACGACCGCTATACGGAGGATCGCGAGCAGATCGGGCGCGATCTCGCGGAAAAGCACGGGCTCACGCTGATCCCGCCCTACGACCACGCGGACGTGATCGCCGGCCAGGGCACGGCGGCCAAGGAGCTGTTCGACGAAATCGGCCCGCTCGACGCGGTGTTCGCGCCGCTCGGCGGCGGCGGGCTGCTGTCGGGCACCGCGCTCGCCACGCGCGCGCTATCGCCGCATGCGACGCTGTACGGCGTCGAACCGGAAGCCGGCAACGACGGCCAGCAATCGTTCCGCTCCGGCGCGATCGTCCGGATCGACACGCCGCGCACGATCGCCGACGGCGCGCAGACGCAGTACCTCGGCAACCTGACGTTCCCGATCATCCGCCGCGACGTCGACGACATCCTGACCGCGACCGATGCGGAGCTGGTCGACTGCATGCGCTTCTTCGCTACTCGTATGAAGATTGTCGTCGAGCCGACCGGCTGCCTGTCGTTCGCCGCCGTGCGCCGGATGAAGGACACGCTGCAGGGCAAGCGCGTCGGCGTGGTGATCAGCGGCGGCAACGTCGATCTCGAGAACTTCTGCGCGCTGGTGTCGGCGCCGGCATGATCGGCGCGGCGCGCATGAATATCCTGTCATCTGCGCGCCCTCGCTCCTTCACGCCGCATTAAGTTTCGCGACCTAGACTGATTGAGTTGTCCCGCAGTCAGTCGTGAAGGAGCCACCATGAATACGCACGCGATCGTCGCCGCCGCCCTGGCGGCCGCTTCCCTTTCGGCGTTCGCTCAACCGGGCGTGACGTCGTCCGGTTTCCCCGCCGCCTCGCCGCACGACGCCGTCGCGCAGGTCACCCACCGTTCGCCGGGCGCATTGCCGCCCGCCGGCTTCGTGCTCGCGAAGATCGATCAGAACAATACGCCGCCTGATCGCGACAGCGAACCGAGCGGCCGCACGCACGCCGGCACGCACATGTGACGGCGCGCGCCGGGCGCTGCCGCCGCACCCGGCCGCCGGCGTTCAGAACGACGGCAGCGACGGATCGCGCGCGGCGAGGATGTCGTCGGTGCGCCGCTGCAGCGCGCCGTCGATCGTCTCCGGCTGCGGAATCAGCCAGTAGCGCCCCGCGCGGATGCCGTCGAACACCCGCTCCGCGAACGCGTCGGGCGTGAGCCCGTGCGCGTTCAGCATCGAGCGCATCGTGTCGACGAAACCCTGTACCTCGGGCCGGTCGTGCGCGGCGCCGAACGGATCGTTGAAGATGCCCGACTGCACGGGGCCCGGCGCAAGCAGCGACACGCCGACCGGCGCGCCGAGCATCTTCAGTTCGCCGTACAGCGATTCCGTCAGCGCGACCACCGCGAATTTCGTCGCCGAATACGGCGACATCAGCGGGCTCGGCAGGAAGCCGCCGACCGACGCGGTGTTCACGACCCGCGCCGGCACGTTGCGCTCGAGCATCCGCGGCACGAAGCTGCGGATGCCGTTCAGCACGCCGTGCACGTTGATCGCGAAGCTGCGCTCGAAGCGTTCCGGCGTGATTTCCCAGCTGAAACCGGTCGCCATCACGCCCGCGTTGTTGAACAGCAGGTCGACGCCACCGAAGCGCCGCCATGCGGCCTCGGCCAGCGCGTCGACGGCTTCCGGCCGGCTGACGTCGGTCGGCACGCACAGCACGTCGGTATCGAGCGTCGTGGCGAACGCATCGAGTTTCGCCGGATCGAGATCGGCCAGCACGACGCGCATGCCGAGCGCGGCGGCATGGCGGGCGAGCCCGCTGCCGATGCCGCTGGCCGCGCCGGTGATCACGGCGGTGCCGCCGTCGAAGCGAATCGGATTCGTCATGTCTGTCAGTGTCCTGTCGGGTCGATGCAGGGATGCGCGTAAGCGGGAATCACCGGCGGCGGCAACGATGTGCTGCCGTCGAGCGAGCGCACCGCGAGCTGCTGCGCGAGCGGAAAATGCAGGCTGTGCGTGACGAGGCCGGTGCGCTCGCGCGCCGGCAGGCTGCACAGCGCGAGCGCGGTTTCGGCGAGATAGGCGACGTCCTCCGTCGGATAGCCTTCGGGGATGTAGCGCGCCGCGCCCGGCGTGCGAATCGCGGTGCTCGGCGCGACGAGATTCACCGCGATGCCGTCGGCTTCGAGCTCCGCGGCGAGCCCCTGCGTGAAGCGCGACAGCGCGGCCTTCACCGCCGCATAGACGGTCGCGCCGCCCGCGCGCGAGAAATCGTCGAACGGCCGCAGCGGCGGCAGCGCCGTCACCGAGCCGACGTTGACGATCCAGCCGGCGCCGCGTGCGCGCATCAGCGGGATCGCGGCCTGCGCGAGCGCGAACGGGATGCGCAGATAGTGTTCGATCGTCGTGTCGAACATCGTCATCGGCATCGCGTCGACGCACGCGTAGTCGGCCACGCCCGCGTTGTTCACGAGGATGTCGAGGCCGCCCGCGGCCTGCGCCGCGCGTCCGACGAGCGCGTCGCGCTCGGCCGCGTTCGACAGGTCGGCCGCCAGTGCGATCGCGCGGCCGCCGGCCTGCTCGATCAGCGCGACCGTTTCGGCAAGCGTGCCGGCGGTGGTCGCCGATTGCGTAAGGCTGCGCGCCGTCACGACGACGGTCGCGCCTTCGGATGCAAGGCGTTGCGCGATCGCGCGGCCGATGCCTCGGCTCGCGCCCGTCACCAGCGCGCACTTGCCGGCCAGGATCCGGGTTCGGGTGTCGGTCATGATGTCTCCAGTCATTTCGATGCGTGTCGTTCAGCCCGCGATATCCGCAACATGCAGCACGAGCTTGGTTTTCGCCTCGCCCGTTTGAACGAGATCGAGTGCGCGGGCCGCCTGTACGAGCGGGAAACTGTCGAAGCGCGGCACGCGCAGCGCGCGCCGGCCGAGCCGTTCGGCGATCGACGCGAGCGTGTTGCCGCTCGGCATCCGGCTGTAGGTCAGCGCGACCCGCAGCCCGCGACGCGCGGCCTCGGCGCCGGTCGCGGCCAGCCGTTCGGCATCGCCGGCCGCGAGCGTCATGATGTTCACGAGCGTGCCGCCCGGCGCGAGCAGGTCGAGCGCACCGGGCAGCGAGTCGCCGCCGACCGCGTCGAGCACGAGGTCGACGCCGCCGGGCACCCATGCGCTTGCGGCCGCGGCGATGTTCCCGGCGCGATAGTCGATGGCGATCTCCGCGCCCAGCGCTTCGACCGCGTCGCGGTTGCGCGCCGAACAGGTCGCCGCGACGCGCGCGCCGGCCTGCGCCGCCAGCTGGATCGCGAACGTGCCGACCGCGCCCGCGCCGCCGTGCACCAGCACGGTTTGCCCGGCACGCAGCCCGCCGTCGTCGAACAGGCCGGCCCACGCGGCCAGCGCGGGCGTCGGCGTTGCAGCCGCTTCCGCGAAGCCCACCGCGTCGGGAAGCCGCACGATCGAGTCGTGGCGTACCGCGACGTATTCGGCATACGCGCCCCAGCGCCCCGCGCCGACGTCGGTCTGCGCGAACACGCGCATGCCCGGTTCGAACCCGTCGACCCCGTCGCCGACCGCTTCGACGACACCTGCGGCGTCGAAGCCGATCACGAACGGAAACGTGTACTGCATGAACGCGCCGAGGTAGCCTTCGCGGCATTTCCAGTCGGCGGGATTGACGCCCGCGTACGCGACGCGGATCAGCACGTCGCCGGGGCCCGGCTGCGGGGCCGGCACGTCGGCCAGCCGCAAGGCGTCGGAATGACCGACGCGGTCGATCAGAAGCGCTCGCATCTTCGTGTCTCCAGGATGTTGTCGGTGGGGTGTTGCGTGCGGCGCGTCACGCCGCCGTATCGGCCAGCAGGCTCGAGGCGAGCGGACAGAACGCATGCGAGATCGCGTCGACCGTCCAGTCGGGGCTCTCGGCGTCGAACCGGCGATCGACCCAGCCCCAGTGATACGGATGCAGCAGGTATTCGCCGAGCAGATCGCCGACCTGCGCGAATTCCTGTTGCCACACGTGCGTCCATGCGCCGGGCGTGTCGATCCGGTTCAGGCGCCAGTTGCGGATGCCCGGCATGAACGCGGGCATGCGCAGCAGTTCGTGCTCGAGCGAGGCGACCTGTGCCGCGCTTGCCTGCGGACGGACGCGCAACATCAGCGTGCGCCAGATGCCGTCGCGCAACGCGGGCTCGCGCAGGCCGCCGCCGATCGCACGGCATGCGGCACCGTCGATGCGGGCGATGCCCGGCAGATGCGCCAAACCGGCGAAATCGACTGGGGAATCGCGCGACCGTTCATCGCGCAGCACGTCGAGCGTGTAGTCGCCCGCGCCCCAGCAGCCTTCCAGATTGCGCGCGAGCGTCACGCGTTTCGCGCCCGGCAGCGCCTGCGCCGCCTCGCGCAATGCGTGCTCGACCGCCTCTGCGTCGCGATCCGCCGACGCGAATACCTGGGCCGTGTCATGCCGCATGGTCGACCTCCGTCAGTGCGGGCAGCGGCGCATCGGCGTCCGCCATCACATGGCGGCGGCGCGCGTCGCAGAGCCCGTCGACCGCCATCCAGAACGCAACCACGTCGCCGTCGGTCAACGCGCGCATCCGGTAATAGGCATGCGCATCGTCGACCTGCCACGTCAGCCACAGCGTGCTGGGCTGCCCCGGCACCGCGACGGGCGGCGACACCCGGCGGCCGGCCGCCGTCAATCCGCGCGCCGCATGGCCCGGCAGGTAGCGGTCGCGCAGCAGCGCGAGCACGTCGGGAATGCGCTCGGGCGCGAGCGTGATTTCGTCTACGATCTGGATCATTCGCGTGTCGTCCGTGGTCGTTCGGGTCGGGATGGGTGGCCGGCCTACGCCGTTCCGGCGAGGCCGAAGGCGGCCGGCGTGGATAGCATTCTTGCGTGGACGCGGCTCACGAACCCCTACCGGCCCGCTCACCGGCCCCTGTCGCAGCGATCAGATCGGGAGACTCATGAAACAGCGTGTATTGCCGGCGAGCGGACGCGTGCTGCCGGGTCTCGGCGCACGCCTGCTGAGCGAACTCACGCGCAGCGGCGCGCCGCCGGCCGAGCGCGCGGCACAACCACCGCAAGCGGAGACGGCGCCGGGCGGCTTCGTCGCGCTGTACCGCGACGCGATCGAGCGGCTCGAGGCGCAGGTCGCGCGCGGCAACGGCCATCCGCCGATGCGCAAGCAGGAAGTCGACCTGATGTGCCGCTGCCTGCTGAGCTGCGCGACGCTCGCCGACGCGATCCGCTGCGCGCGCGACTTCTGCGAGATGCTGACGCCGCGCGCCGGCGGGCTGTCGCTCGCGGTGCGCGAAGGACGCGCGACGTTCCGGATGGATTCGCTGCGCCGCACGCGCAGCCCGGCTGCGTGCCTCGTCGACCTGACCGGGCTGTTCTGCTATCTGCAGCTGTTCGGCTGGCTGATCGGGCAGCCGCTGCGGCCGACCGACGTGTGGCTCGGCCATCCACGCCGTGACGACGCGATGCCGCTGCTCGGGTTGTTCAACGCACCGGTCGACGTCGGCCGCTCGACCTACGGCTTCGCGTTCGATGCGGCGCTGCTCGATTGCCGCGTGATCCGCCAGCCGGGCGAACTCGACGCATTCCTCGTCGATTTCCCGTTTCGTCTGATCGATGCGGCGCCGGCCGTCGTGTCCTGGGCGCAGCAGGTGCGCGGCTTTCTCGATGCGGCGCTTGCGCGCGAACAGGCGCTGCCGGCACTCGCGGAGCTGGCCGCGTGGCTCGGCGTCAGCGAGGCGACGCTGCGGCGGCGGCTGGCGGCGGAAGGCAGCGGCTATCACGTGCTGCGCGAGCAGTGCCTGGCCGACTCGGCGCGACACTGCCTGCACGAGACGGACTGGCCGATTACACGCGTGGCCGCGTATCTCGGCTTCGGCGGCGAAGAGGCATTCCGGCGCGCGTTCGTGCGCTGGACGGGCATCGCGCCGAGCCGGTTCCGGCGCACTGGCGCGACATCCGGCCAGCCGGTTTCGTCAGACGTGAAATGCGGCCCGGGCGCATAAAAGACAGAATTTCGAAAGCGATTGCCCGCCAATGACGTTTTTTCGCATCCTCGCGCAACCGGGCGATTGACGCGCCCGAGCGCACGCCATTACCCTTGCGCGCTGATGGTTCCCGGAGACGGGATCAAAAGGGAACGCAGGAGAGGCAACGCCTCGAATCTGCGGCTGCCCCCGCAACTGTGAGCGGCGAATCCGTGCCACTGCATGCCACTGGGAAACCGGGAAGGCCCGCACGGATGGCGACCCGCGAGCCAGGAGACCTGCCATCGACCCGAGGTCCAAGCAGCCGCACCGGGCGGGGTGTCCCGATGCGCCCGGCACCGCCGTTGGCGGTCGCCCGTTGCATGGACGGCCCGACCTCAGGATCCGCCCGATGTTCATCGTTACCGAATCCGCTTCCGCACCGGAAGAGTTGCGCCGGCACGCCGCCGGCATGCACGGCCCGCCCGCGCGCCCATGCCACGCCGAACCGATCGCGTCTGCCGGCATGCGCCGCAGCGACGCCCGCGGCGACTGCCCGCCGGGCCCGGCCGCACGATAGACCACCGATGACGATACCGGCACTGCCTGCTCACGATTGCCGCACGCGCAGACCGATAACAACGACAGCCTCATGAAGATTCGACACCTCCTTGCCACGTCCGCCGCGACCGCACTTTTCGCGCCCCTCGCCCACGCCGCCGGCGACGCCGCGCCTGCACCGCCGTCGCAGGCAACCGACGGCGCCGACCTGCCGACGATCACCGTGACCGACACGCGTCGGCTGCCCGAATCGTTCGACGGTCGCTATGCGACGACCCAGGTCCTCACCCGAACCGACCTCGACCGGCTGTCGCCGAGCGACCCGAGCATCACGCAGGCGCTCGCGACGCTGCCCGGCGTGACCATCTCGCAGAACGGCGGCCCCGGCACGTCCGCGTCGGTCAGCATTCGCGGCTCGTCGGCCAGCCAGGTCGCCGTGTTCATCGACGGCATCCGGATCGGCTCGTCGACCACCGGCATCGCGCCGTGGGCCGACCTGCCGACCGAGGCGTTCGAACGCGTCGAAGTGATCTCCGGGCCAGCCGCCGCATCGTTCGGCGCGAATGCGATGGGCGGCGTCGTGCAGCTCTTCACGCGCCGCGCCTCCAGCCAGCCGAACCAGACCACCGTGTCGTTCGGCGGCGGCTCGAACAAGACGTTCGACACGCAACTGCGCACGTCGGGCACCGTGCCGTCGACCGGCCCGCTAGCGGCGCTCGGCGGCCTCACCTACTCGCTCGGCCTGCACTCGTACAACACGGCCGGCATCGATGCGACGCGACCGTACGCGTACGGCCATGAAGACGGCCGCAATCCGTATCACGCGCAGGATCTCGATGCGCGCCTCGGCTACGCACGCGACAACTGGTCGGTCTCGACGTTCGCGCTGTATCACCGCTCCGACCTGTCCTACGACAACCTCGGCGGCGCGGATCGTCAACTCGATCACCAGTTGACGACCGGCATCGCGTTCCATCTCGACATCACGCCGGATACGCAGTTCGACCAGTCGTTCGGTTATGCGAACGATCGGGCGTTCCTGTATGCGAGCAATCCGACCATCCCGACCGACCAGATCAACTCGCAGCGCATCACGACGTCGACGTCGCTGACGCACCAGGAACACGGGTTCCACCTGTTCGGCCTGCCGCTGTCCGGCGAAACGAAGCTCGCGTACGACTTCACGCGCGAACAGGCCTTCCTGCCGGTCGACATTCCGAGCGGCGTGCCGACGCGCAACGATTCCGCGTTCTCGCTGCATCAGTCGGCCACGCTCGGCAGCGTGACGATGTTCCTCGCGGGCCGTCACGAAATCATCGCCGGACAGTCGGTGAATACCGGCAACGCGGCGCTGTCGTGGGCGATCACGCCGGTCTACACGGCGCGCGTGTCGTACGGCAATGCGTTCCGGTTGCCGACCTTCAACGACCTGTACTACCCCGGCTACGGCAACCCGAACCTCAGCCCGGAACGCAGCAACACGGTCGAGGCCGCGCTCGATGCGAACACGTCGTACGGCACGTTCACGGCCGCGATCTACGACACGCGCGTCTCCAACCTGATCGCGTACAACCCGGCAACGTTCTCGCCGATGAACATCGGCCGTGCGCATATTCGCGGCGTCGACCTGTCGTACAAGGGGACGATCGGCCAGTACACGCCGGTCAGCGTCGCGATCGGCCTCCTCGATCCGCAGGACGAGACCAACGACAGCTGGCTCAACCGCCGGCCGCGCCAGACGGTCAGCCTGAACGTCGACCACACGTGGGACGAGCTGCACCTGCACGCGCTGAGCACGGGCGCGTCGCTGAACTACGGCGGCACGACGTTCGACGATCCGGCCAACACGACGTACCTGCCGTCGTACCTGACCGTGAACCTGCGCGCGTCATACCGGATCAATTCGCACCTGACGGTATCGGCCACGCTGTCGAACCTGTTCGATCGCCAGTACATGACCGCGTACGGCTACAACACGCTCGGTCGCACCGCGTTCGGCAAGGTCAGCTACACGTTCTGACGATCCGGAACACCGGCGCCTGCGTCGCGGGCGCCGACACCGGCCGACCTGGCCGGCACGTGCGGGAAATTGACATCGCGGCAAAAACTAATAGAATTAGTTTTTTGACTAACCCGCATAGCATCCGTCATGGCACGTGCCGGCATTACCGTGGACAGGCTTGTCGAAGCCGGCGCGCAGCTCGCCGATGAAACCGGCTTCGAGCAGCTCACCGGCGCCGCGCTCGCGCGGCACTTCGGCGTCAGGCTGGCCAGCCTGTACTCCCATATCCCGAATTTCGACGATCTCAAAAGCCGGATCGCGCTGTTCGCGCTGCAGGAGCTGGCCGATCGCGCCGCCGACGCGCTGGCCGGCCGCACCGGCAAGGACGCGCTCGCCGCGCTCGCGAACGTGTATCGCGACTATGCGCGCGTGCACCCCGGCCGCTTTGCGGCCGCGCGCCATCCGGTGAGCGCCGAGCGCGCCGCCGGGAGCGCGGGCGGGCAGCTCGTCAGGATGACCGCCGCCGTGCTGCGCGGCTACGACCTGCCCGACGCCGAACAGGCACACGCGATCCGCCTGCTCGGCGGCTTCTTCATGGGCTACGTGACGCTCGAAGGCGCCGGCGGCTTCTCGCACAGCGCGCCGGATTCCGACGCGTCGTGGGCGCGCAGCCTCGATGCGCTCGACGTGATGCTGCGCCACTGGCCGTCGCCTGCATGACGCGCCGAACGGAATTCAAGCGATGAAAGACCAACCCGACGGCGTCGCCCTGCCGAGCCGTGTCGTGCCCTTCCCGACCTCGATCAGCGACGAGGCGCGAGCCGCGCTGCAGCGCCTGACCGGCGCCGACGGCGTGCCGCTGAACGCATTGCACGTGATGCCGGCCCCCGACGACGTCGACGCGTGGATGCGCGTGAAGGCCGCTGCCGATGCGCATTACGCGGCCGCGGTCGAGCAGCTCGCCGGCCATCTGCGCTCGCGCGTCGAGACGATCCGCGTGGGCCATGCCGACGTGCATGTCGCCACGCCCGAAGCAGCGGTTTCCGGCGAATCCGCGTACATCGACCTGCACGGCGGCGCGCTGGTCGTCGGCGGCGGCGCCGCATGCCGCGCCGGCGCGCAGATGCAGGCCGACCGGCTCGGCGTCCGCTGCTACGGCATCGACTACCGGATGCCGCCCGAACACCCGTATCCGGCCGCGCTCGACGATTGCATCGCCGCCTATGCGTACGTGCTGGCGCGTCACGCGCCGGAAAACGTCGTCATCGGCGGCCGCTCGGCCGGCGGCAACCTCGCCGCCGCGATGGTGCTGCGCGCCCGCGACGAAGGCCTGCCGCTGCCGGCCGCGCTCGTGCTGCTGTCGCCGGAAGCCGACCTGACGGAATCCGGCGACAGTTTCGAGACCAACCGGCTCGTCGATGTCGTGCTGCCCGCGCCGCTGATGCAGAACAACCTGCTGTACGCGAACGGCGCCGATCTCGCGCATCCTTACCTGTCGCCGCTGTTCGGCGATTTCACCGCCGGCTTCCCGCCGACGTTCATCCAGAGCGGCACGCGCGACCTGTTCCTGTCGAACGCCGTCCGCCTGCATCGCGCGTTGCGGCGCGCGCAGGTGCCGACCGAGCTGCACGTGTTCGAAGGAATGCCGCATGGCGGGTTCATGGGGGCCCCGGAGGATATCGAGCTGAGCCAGGAAATCGCGCGCTTCGTGCATGCGCATCTGCCGGCATTGAACTGAGCCGGCGATGAACGGAAACGCGCACGAGAACGATATCGGCATCGGTCAGGATCGCTGGATCGCATGTGGCACGTTAACCGGCGACCTGGCGCGTGCGGCCGATGTCGACCCGCATCTGGCAGCCGTCATGCCGTTGATCGACGTGCTGGAGACCCGCTGCGTCGCCGGATGCTGCGGCATCGACGCGTTCGGCCTCTGGCCGGACGAAATCGCCGTGGCGCTCGACACACGGCATCCCGATGCGCTGACACGGCTCACCGACGATCTGCTGTCGGTCCGGCGTGCGATCGAGGCATTGCCGTCCGATATCGTCGTCAGCACGCGACTGAACCAGTACTTTCGAAAAACGGTGATGGTCGAGCTGCTCATCCATCTCCGGACGACGGTCGACACGATCCGGTCGACACGCGCCGCACCACGCGGCTAGATCAGCCCGCGCACGCCCGCGACCAGCTGGATCGCGCCGAATATCGCGACGACAGCCGCCGACACGCGCGACAGCCCGTGCATGAACGCGAGCGACAGTTTCGTGCGCAGCGCGGCGGTCGCGCTGCTCAGACACAGCCACCACGTAGCCGAACCGATGAACACGCCGGCGACCATCCACGCCACGGCCGGCCACATCGCCCCGTCCCGCGCACCCGACAGCGGGCCGAGCGCCGCGAAGATCCCGACGAACGACACGATCGTCATCGGGTTCGACAGCGTGAGCCCGAACGTCGTCAGGAAATCGCGCAGCACGGTCGTGCGCGGCAAGTCGCGTTGCACCGCCGACGCGGCCGGCGCCTGACGTGCAATGGTCCACGCGAGCCACACCAGGAACGCGCCGCCGCCGATTTTGAGGCCGACGGTCAGCATCGGGAATGCGGTGACGATACCCGCGATGCCGAGCGCACCGAGCAGCCCGTAGATCGCATCGGCGCACGCGGCGCCGATGCCCGTCGCGAACCCCGCCCGAAAGCCGCGGCTCAGGCTGCGCTGAATGCACAGCATGCCGATCGGGCCGACCGGCACCGCGATCGACAGCCCCATCACGACGGACTTGATGAACAGCATCGCCTGCTCCTCGAGACATCCACGGGTTGAACAGGCATCGTAGGGAAAGTCCCGTCACCGCTGAATGCGGTTTTTAAGGAAAAATGGTGACTCCACCTTAAAAACTCCCGCCGCGATGGACGATCTGGACTGGAAGGTAGTGTCGCTGCTGCAGGCCAACGGCCGCGTCAGCTATACGGAGCTCGCGCGCCAGGTTCACCTGTCGGTGCCGGCGGTGACGGAGCGCGTGAAGCGCCTCGAAGCGGCCGGCGTCGTCGAAGGCTATACGGCGCGGATCAATCCGGCCGCGGCCGGCTATCCGGTGAGCGCGCTGATCGGCATCACGGTGCCGCAACCTGCGAAAGCGAAGTTCCTCAAGCTGCTGGAGACGATCCCCGAAGTCGTCGAATGCCATCACGTGACGGGCGCGGATTCGTACGTGATGCGGTTCGTCGCCGTCAGCATGATCCATCTCGAACAGCTGATCGAACGCATCAACCTGTATGGCGAAACACGCACGTCGATCGTGATGTCGACGCCGCTGCCGGCGCGCGGGCTGGCGCGGCCGCCGTCGAAGCTCGACGACCCGCGCCGGTAGCGCGCCGGGATTTCATCGCCGTCTGACGGCGACGGCCGGTGTCGATCCTCCGTCACCGGCCGTTCGGCCCGTTGCCTGTGTACGATCGGTATCGATCGGCTATTTGCCGACCGCACCACCGAGCAGGCCGCCCACCAGCGACGTCACCGGCGCGAGCGGATTCGCGAGACTGCCCAGCGGCGAGCCGCCGCCCGTACCGGTCGCGGAGCCGTCGTGCACGGTCGCCGGAATGCCGCCGACCACGCTCGTCACCAGGCCGGCGATCGGCACCGCGCCGTTCGCGCCGCCCGGATTCACGAGGCCGCCCGCATTGGTCACCGTGTTGCCGACCGCACGGACGAGCGTGCCGACCGCGCCGACGAGCGGCTGCGGCGAGGCGGACGTCACTTTCCATCCGGCCGACGTGATCGCCCCGCCAACCTGTCCGAGCAGGCCCGCGACCGGCTGCCCAAGGCCCGTTGCGGTGCCGACCTGTTGCGTGAGCTGGCCGGCCGTCGTCACGAGCGGCGTGATCGCCGTGCTGATCGCCTGCGTCGCCTGCTGGACCGGACCCGACGACAGGGCCGAGCCGAGCATCGCGCCGCCCGAATTCAGGCCGCCGGCCACCGTGTCGAGCAGGCCGCCGACCGGGGCCGTGATCGGCGCGAGCGGCGACAGCGGGCCGGAGCCGAGCGCCTTCACCGTTTCGCTGAGGCCGTTGACCGGGTTGCTGGTCGAACTGACGATCGTGCCGAGGCCCGATACCGTCGTGCCGACCGGGTTCGTCGCAAAGCCGATCTGGCCGATACCGTTGCTCACCGCGTTGGAGGTATCGCGAATCATCGTGCCGGCGCCGATGACCGTGTTGCCGAGCCCGGCCGTCACGTCCTTGCCGACGGGGGGCGTCACGCCGGTGATCGTCGTGCCCGCCGCCATGACGACGCCACCGACGGAACTGATGATGCCGTTCGTACCCGGCGTGCCGCTGCTCGAACCGCTGCTGCTCGTGCCGCTGCTGCTTGTGCCGCTGCTGCTCGTGCCGCTGCTGCTCGTGCCACTGCTGCTCGTGCCGCTGCTGCTCGTGCCGCTGCTGCTTGTGCCACTGCTGCTCGTGCCGCTGCTGCTTGTGCCGCTGCTGCTCGTGCCACTGCTGCTTGTGCCGCTGCTGCTCGTGCCACTGCTGCTTGTGCCGCTGCTGCTCGTGCCGCTGCTGCTTGTGCCGCTGCTGCTCGTGCCGCTGCTGCTCGTGCCGCTGCTGCTTGTGCCACTGCTGCTTGTGCCACTGCTACCGCTCGTGCCACTGCTGCTCGTGCCACTGCTACCGCTCGTGCCACTGGTCCCGCTCGTGCTCGTCCCGATGTTGTTACCCGGCAGCGTCGGCGCCGTCATGTCGCCGCCGCCGCATGCCGCCAGCGCGCACGCCGCAGCGATGGCCGCGAGCGCGACATTCGCGTTGATGAAATGATTGTGCATGGAAGTCCCCGTCCGTTTTTTAGCTCGATCATTCCAACAAGCATCTACCGTGCCATCGCCATCAGGACCGCTGACGATCCGGCCATCGCACCGGCTCGCGCCGTCCCTGCGAGCGACGCCCGGCACCGTCGCCCGCTCGATCGGTGCACGCACACCTTACGTTCCTGTAATTCACGCGTAACACGAATCCGGCGTTACGTAGCATCGCGCGGCAAATAGCCGGGCACGTCGTCGCCCTCCTTCGAGCGCACCCAACGGTGCTATCGTCGATACCTCCCCGACAACCCCGCCATCGGCACCACCGGCGCCCCGCCCCCCGGACCAGACAGACGATGAACAATCCGCGAGAAATCCTGACCGCCGCCGAGATCACGGCAATGGCGCCGGAGCATTCCGTCCATCCGTTGAACGCGAATGCCGCGCGCCTGAAGCGATCCCTGGGTGACGCGACCGGGTTGACACAACTGGGCTTCCATCTGATGACATTGATGCCCGGGCACGAATCGACCGAATATCACCGGCATCTGTACGGGGAAGAATGCGTCTACGTGCTGTCCGGAATCGGCGAGGCCACCATCGACGGCCATACCTGCCCGGTCGGCCCGGGAGATTTCATGGGATTCCCGCGCGGCGGCCCCGCGCATACGATGGTGAATACGGGCACGCTGCCGCTGGTGTATATCGTCGCCGGCGATCGCCCGGAACACGACGTGTGCGACTACCCGAGGCTCGGCAAGCGGCTGTACAAGGCAGGCGCCAACAAGGTCTTCGTGGATCACGACGCGTAACCGTCCGCGGCGCAATCGCCGGAAAAATCGTCGGGTTGCGCCGCGTCGCGCGTGTCGGGGCGGCCTCAACCTCTCACGCGAACAGCGACGCGACGATCGCGCACCACACCGCACCCGCCCCGCACAGAAACACGCGCCGCGCGACGAACATCCGCGACTCGTCATCGGGCGTTTTCATCGGCGATGTCGCGAGAAACGGCACACTGGCGAGGCACGCGAAACCGGTGAGCGCGGGCAGGATCACGACGTAATCGCCGAAGCGCCAGGGCAGCGCTTCGTGCAGGCCCCAGTAGCCGAGAAACAGCATCCCCATCGAAAACATCGTCGCGGCGGCCGAGCTGAGCGCGACCACCGATCCCGTCGGAAATTGCATGGGAGCCTCCCGTCGCGCGGCACGCGCGATGCCGGATCATTATCCCGGCACGGACGGGCAAAACACAACGACAGTCGACGTGCGCGAACCCGTCGCACATGCGTCGCTCAACCGCTCATCTCGCCGAGGATCGTCATGATCTCCTCTGCCAGCAGCAGGCTCGCGAGCCCCCGGCCGTGCTTTTCGCGGCGCACGAGTGCAAGTACGTTGCGGCTGAATGCGCGATCGCGGATCGGCCGGTAAGTCAGGCTCTCCTGGCGGTATTCCTCCGCGATGTCGAACTTGCTCAGGAACGCGATGCTTTCGCTGGCCGCGGCGAGCCGCTTCATCGTCTCGATCGAATTGGTGCGGAACGCGGGCTCGACGTCGATCCCCGCTTCCTCGAACGTATCGGCGACGATCCCGTGCATCAGCATCGCGCGATCGGCAAAGATCAGCGGATACGACGCGCAATACGCGAGCGGAATCGACTCCATCCGCGCGAGCGCATGCGTCGGCGAGATCACCGCGCCGAGGCTCGTATCCATTTCCCACAGGCTTTCGAGCTGCGGCGACGGCGGCAGGTTGAAGCCGAGGCCGAGGTCGGCCTCGCCGCTGGCGAGCGCATCGGCAATTTCGCGCACCGACATCACGCGAATCGAAATCTTGACGTGCGGATGCTGTGCGCAGAAATTCACGGCCGCCGTCGACGCGATGCCGCTAGCGAGGCCGGTGACCGTCGCGATGATCACCTCGCCCTTCTGCAGCGTGTTGAGGTTGCGGATCTCGGCCTCGACCTGCCGGTACTCCGACATCGTCCTGCGCACGTGGGCCAGCAGGATCTCGCCGGCCGGCGTCAGCCGCAGCCCGCGCGGCAGGCGCTCGAACAGCGGCTCGCCGATCTCCTCCTCGAGCAGCAGCACGTGCTTGTTGATCGCGGACGGCGCGACGTGAAGCTTCTCGCCGGCCGCGCGGATCGAGCCGCACCGGGCGACCTCGTCGATATAGCGCAGCAATCGTGAATGGAGCATGGTCGCCGGTCTCCTGGAGTCGGCAAAGCGTACTCGAAAAGCGCACGCTCCGCGCAGAAAACGCTGCTTTTTAGAAACGGTGACTTCGGTTTTCATTACTCCTGTCGCGTTCGTGGGCCGACGGCACTGCCCGGCCGGTACGCGCACGCTGCGGCGACCGCGTTTGGTGCGGCGCAAAAAGCAGGTTCAAACCAACCGATGAAAGCGAGACAAGTCATGTACCAAGCAGTCAGCGAGAGAACGGCCGGCACCGCCGGACAGCGTGACCAGGTTGCCACCCACTACGACCAGGTGCGTGCGATTTTCGACATTCTCAACGGGAAGAAGGAAGCCGATCTCCTGCTTAAGAATCTGAACATCCTCGACGTGCACAGCGAGACGGTCTACCAGGGCTCGATCCTCGTGTACGACAAGCGCATCGTCGCGCTGAACCCGGACGAAACCGCGATCCGCGTGCGCGAGGTGTTCGACGGCGAAGGGCTGTACGCGATTCCCGGGCTGATCGACGCGCACATCCACTTCGATGCGCAGCTCGCGCATCCGGCCGCATTCGCCGAAGCGATCGTGCCGTGCGGCACGACGACGATCTTCTCCGAATGCCTCGATTTCGTCAGCGCGGCCGGCCCCGAGGCCGTGCCGGCCACCGAGCAGCTGTTCCGCGATCACGAACGCCTGCCGTATCGCGTGTTCGCGTTCGCGCCCGGCAAGAAGACGTCGGTCGACGTGACCGACGCGCTGCTGAAGATGGACCCGGTGATCGGCCTCGGCGAGCTCGCGCACCTGACCTACAGCGTCGGCAACGACGACGACTTCCGCAAATCGGCGCTGGGCCGCGCGAAAGGCGGCTTCATGAACACGCACTGGGGCGTGACCGCGCTGTCGGACATGATGCTGAACTACATGCCGGCGATCGGCGCGTTCGCGAACCACGACGTGTGGAAGGAAGACGACATCGAGAAGAGCGTGCGTTACGGGCTGCAGACGCAGATCAAGTTCGGCGTCGGCAGCCCCGAGGTGATCAAGATCATGCTGCGCGCGATCGTCAAGCGGAAATGGCCGTCCGAGAACTTCCAGCTGTGCGCGGACAACATCTCGGTCGATCGCCTGCTGACCAAGGGCCACATGGACTGGATCGTGTCGCTGTGCGCCGAGATGGGCATCGATCCGATCCAGGCGATCAAGATGGCGACGCTCTACACGGCACGCGCATTCCGGATGGACAACCGCTTCGGTTCGCTGACGCCCGGCCGCTTCGCCGACATCGTGCTGACCGACAGCCTGTCGAAGATCAACCCGCGCTACGTGTTCAAGGACGGCGAACTGGTCGCCCGCGACCGCAAGCTGCTGAAGCAGGCCGACGTCGACTACTCGGGCATGGTGAAGCAACCGGTGCCCGGCCTCGGCGACCTGACGCCCGCGCAACTGGATCTCGTGCCGCTCGAGGTGTCCGAGGACGGCACGCAGGCGAAGGTCTACCTGTTCGACGTGTACGGCCGCGGCCACGAGAAATTCTTCCAGGAAGTATGGGTGCCGTTCCGCGACGGCAAGGTCGTGCCGGAGGTGGCGGGCGTCACGCTCAACCGCATCGCGGTCGTGCAGCGCTATGCGAACGGCAAGCGCCACGTGGTCAACGGGCTGTTCAAGGGCGTGTCGATCGAACGCGGCGCGGTGGCGACGTTCTGGCCGGCGCCGAAGGCGTACTTCGTCGCGGTCGGCCACGACAGCGACGAGATGTGCCATTGCCTGCGGCAGGTCGATTCGTACGTGGGCGGCTGCGTCGTGACCGACGACCGCGCGGTGAAGGCCGTGCTGCCGCTCGACATCTACGGCGTGATGGCGAACATGAACCTTTCCGACCTGCTCGGCGCGACCCGTTCGATCGACCAGGCACTCGAAACGCTCGGCAACCGCAATGAGGGCGAACCCGTGGTGAACAAGCTGCTGACCCTGTTCATCTCGCTCGACCGCTTCGGTTTCATGGCCTGACGCCGGCCCGCAGGAGGAGACGACCGGCGGGCGCCCACGGGCCCCGCCGGCTATGGGAAGCGCGGATGGCACCGGCAGTTTCGCCCGGTTACCTTCATGCGTGCCCCCACGACAGCGCATCGCGCCGCCGCCAACCCGGCGCCCGACACGCGCGGCAACACGAAGACAACCAAGGGACCACCATGGCGCACCATGCAAGGGAAGCGGAAGTCATCGATACCGGCAGCCTCACCCGGCGCTGGATCACCTATGTCGTCGGTATCTACATCCTCACGCTCGGCATCAGTTTCGCGATCCGTGCCGGTATCGGCATCTCGCCGCAAAGCAGCCTGACGCGGACGATGACGCTCGTCTACCGGCCGCTGAGCCAGGGCACGTACAACTTCATGCTCGAGCTGTTCATGCTGTTCCTCACCTTCCTGGTCCTGCGCAAGGATTTCCGGGTGAAGCACCTGGCGTCGCTGATCCCGGCGTTCGTGCTGGCCAGCTGCCTCGACCTGAACCTGATGCTCACGCGCTCGATCGGCTTCCAGGACTACCTGCCGAAACTGGGCCTGCTCGCGTTCGCGGATGCGCTGCTCGCGTTCGGCCTGTTCCTGATGATCCGTGCGAACCTCGTGCTGATGCCGATCGACATGTTCGTCAACGCGATCTTCGAGCGCACCGGCTGGCGCTGGGGCGACATCAAGACGAGCTTCGACTGCACGCTGCTGCTCGTCAGCGCGGCGATCGGCCTGGCCTTCCTCGGCAAGCCCGAATTCATCCGGGAAGGCACGTTCATGAACGCGATCCTGGTCGGGCAGTACATCAAGCTCTATTTCTTCCTGTTCAGGAAGGCCAAAGGCCTGACGGCATCGCTGCAGCGGCGCGCGCTGGCGCACCGCCCCAACTAGCGCGCGTTCGCTCCGGCCGGTGTCGCGGCGCGGCCGCACACCGGTTCACGCGCGGCTTCCGCGCACTCCCCCGCATTGCATTCCGGCACCGGCGCTTCGTGCGCGGCGTCGGCTTGCGCTCGCCATCAGAAAAGAGTGAAGAGACCCCATCATGCCGATCAACCGCATTTGCCTCGCCACGCTGAACCGGATGTTTCGTCTTGCCGCCCCCGTCGCCGCGCTGGCGCTCGGGACCCACGCCCACGCGCAATCGTCCGTGCAGTTGTACGGCATCGTCGACGCATGGGCCGGCTACCAGCGCGTGCCCGGCAACCCGGGCGCCGCGCAACAGGGCGGCGGCGGGCTGTCGACGTCGTTCTGGGGATTCGGTGGCCAGGAAGATCTCGGCGGCGGCTACAAAGCCGTATTCGCGATCGAAGGCTTCTTCCGCCCGCAGAACGGCCGGTTCGGCTCGTTCGACGGCGACCCGACCTTTTCGCGCAACGCGTACGTCGGCATCAGTTCGCCGTACGGCGCACTCGCGCTCGGGCGGCAGAGCAGCCTGCTCTACCTGCAATCGGCGAAGTTCAACCCGTTCTATGCGTCGTTCACGTTCTCGCCGACGATCGTGCAGCTCTACTCCAGCCTCGGCACCTACCCCGGCTTCCCGACCGAACAGGGCGTACCGGGCGGCACGTCATGGAGCAACGCGGTCCAGTATTCGACGCCGGACTTCAGCGGGTTGAGCGGCGCGGCCATGTACGCGCTCGGCAACCAGCCCGGCGAGAACGGCGCGAAGAAATTCGCGGCGCAGGCGCAGTTCACGCGCGGGCCGCTCGCGATCGGAGCCGTCTACCAGTACCTGAACTTCAGTTCCGCGCCCGGCGATCTCGGCAAGCTGCTGAACGGCTTCCGGAGCCAGACGGCCGCGCAGCTCGGCGCATCGTACGACCTGCGCTTCGTGAAGCTGTTCGGCGAATACACGTATCTCGGCAACACGCTGGCGGGCGGCAACTTTCACGTGAACATGCTGCAGGGCGGCGTGACGATCCCGGTCGGTATCGGCCGGATCCTGGCGTCGTATGCGTATTCGCGCGACAACAGCGCGCTCGACCAGGCACGCAGCACGGCGTCGGTCAGCTACGACTATCCGCTGTCGAAGCGCACCGACGTGTATGCGGGGTATCTGTACGACCACGTGTCGAACCTGTCGACCGGTTGCACCTACGGCGCGGGCATCCGCACGCGGTTCTGACGGGTCGGGCTGCGTGGCCCGCCGGCGCGGCGCGCGGTTGCGCGGCGCCGTTCATCGTTGTCACGGATTGACAGCGATCGCGTTCGTATCGAAACGTGGCGACTAACCCGGCTTCTTTGCGGCCTGCGCGACGGCAATCCAGCCGACCACCGCAGCGGCGATCCAGCAACAGGTGATCATCAGGTCCAGATCCATCCAGCCTTCGAAATTCGTACTGTTCTCGAAACTGCAGCGCTGATGGCCCCGGACCCATACGCAGCCGCTGATCAGTTGCTGAACGTGCATGTAGGTGCTGTACACGGCAACGGCCGACGCGATGACGGCGACCCGCAGGCTGATGCTCTTCTTCATGGGCGCTGAAAGCGTGGGATGGACTCATGCCGATCTTAAGCCACCGGCGACGGGTGACGCAATCGATCGGGTATCGACCGATTGACCGGCACGCGCGAATGATAGTCAATCTCGCAACTGCAACGAGGAATGCGAATGACGCAGCAAAACACGATCGCACTGATCGTCGATCCCGACAGCGGCGGACGGATTCGCGACATCGCTGCGCGCGTGCGTCATACATGGATCGTGACGAGCGACACGAACGATGCCGTGGTCAGGCAGATCCGGGATGCACGCCGGGCGCAGCCCGGCCAAACCGCCGAGGGCGGCGTGACCACGTTCCTGCGCCATGGCGACGATCGCGAAAGCTGGTGTGCCGGAATCCTGGATACGCTGGACGACCATCACAACGACACGGCGAGCGGCGGCGGCTATGTGATTCTCGCCGTTTACGGCACGCCACTCTCCGCGCGGCTCCGTCACGCGCTGTCGACGCTCGGATTGTCCAGCTTTGCACCCACCGAAGACGGCTTTCGCGCGGTCAGGCACGACATCGCATGAACGACGGGCGGCCGCAACGCCGCCCCGCTCACCCGTCGACCGGCCGGATCGTCCGCAGGCAGTCCGCCGCCAGTTGCTGGTAAATCCGCGTGCCGTTCGCCTTCGCTTCGATCTCCGCGTCGCTCAGCCGTCGCACGACGCGCCCTGGCATCCCCGCGAGCAGCACGCCGCGCGGCACCGCGTAGCCGGCCTTGACGAACGCGCATGCAGCGACGATCGTCGTCGCGCCGATCGTCGCGCCGTCCATCACGACCGCATTCATCCCGATCATCGTGTCCGGTTCGAGCGTCGCGCCATGCACGATCGCCCCGTGGCCGACGTGGCTGTTCACGCCGAGCCCGCAGGTCTCGCCGATCCCGACATGCAGCACGCAGCCGTCCTGCACGTTGCTGCCGTCCTCGACGACGATCGCGCCGAAGTCGCCGCGCAAGCTCGCATGCGGGCCGATGTAGCAGCGTGCGCCGATCGTCACGTCGCCGATCACGACCGCGCTCGGATCGACATACGCGGACGGATCGACGCGCGGCCGCATCCCGTTGAATTCGAACAGCGGCATCGTCAGAGCGCCGCGACCGCTTCCGGCACGAGCGTGAACAGGTCGCCCACCACGCCGTAGTCGGCCACGCTGAAAATCGGCGCTTCCGGATCCTTGTTGATCGCGACGATCACCTTCGAATCCCTCATGCCGGCCAGATGCTGGATCGCACCCGAGATACCGACCGCGACGTACAGCTGCGGCGCGACGATCTTGCCGGTCTGGCCGACCTGGTAGTCATTCGGCACGTAGCCGGCATCGACTGCCGCGCGCGATGCGCCGAGTGCGGCCTGCAGCTTGTCCGCCAGCGGCTCGAGCACCTTCGTATAGTTCTCGCCGCTGCCGAGGCCGCGACCGCCCGACACGATGATCTTCGCGCTGGTGAGTTCCGGACGGTCCAGCTTCGTCACTTCGCGGCTCACGAACCGTGACGTGCCCGCATCTGCCGCCGCGTCGATCTTCTCGACCGACGCATTGCTGCCTTCCGCTGCAACCGCATCGAAACCCGTCGCACGCACCGTGATGACCTTGATCGGGTCGCTCGACCGCACCTTCGCGATCGCGTTGCCCGCATAGATCGGACGTTCGAACGTATCGGCCGATACCACCGCCGTGATCTCGGAGATCTGCGCGACGTCGAGCTTCGCGGCAATGCGCGGGGCGATGTTCTTGCCGTAGGCCGTTGCCGGCGCGACGATATGCGAGTAGTCCTTCGCGATGTTCAGCGCCGTCGCTTCGACGTTCTCGGCCAGACCGTCGGCCAACTGCGGCGCGTCGGCCAGCAGCACCTTCGACACACCCGCGATCTTCGCTGCCGCATCGGCCGCCGCTTGCGCGTTGTAGCCCGCGACCAGCAGATGAACGTCACCGCCGCCCGCTGCCTTGAGTGCCTGCGCTGCCGCCACCGCATTCAATGTCGCGGCGTTGATCGATGCGTTGTCGTGTTCCGCAATTACCAGAATCGTCATTTCGTTGCGCTCCCTGTTACAGCACCCTGGCTTCGGTCTTCAGCTTCGCGACCAGCGTCTGCACGTCCGGTACCTTCGCACCGGCCGCGCGCTTCGGCGGCTCGTTCACCTCGAGCACCGTCAAACGCGGTGCCACATCCACGCCAAGATCGCCGGGCTTCACGATTTCCAGCGGCTTCTTCTTCGCCTTCATGATGTTCGGAAGCGTCACATAACGCGGCTCGTTCAGGCGCAGGTCGGTCGTCACGACTGCGGGCAACTGAAGCGACAGCGTTTCCGCGCCGCCATCGACTTCGCGTGCAACCGTCGCGCGACCGTCGGCGATCACCACCTTCGATGCAAACGTCGCCTGCGGCAGGCCAGCCAGCGCGGCCAGCATCTGGCCCGTCTGGTTCGAATCGTCGTCGATCGCCTGCTTGCCGAGGATCACCAGTTGCGGCAGCTCCTTGTCGACCAGCGCCTTCAGCACCTTCGCGACACCGAGCGGCTCGACGCCTTCACCCGATTCGACGAGGATCGCGCGATCCGCGCCGATCGCCAGCGCCGTGCGCAGCGTTTCCTGCGCCTGCGCGACACCGACCGACACCGCGACCACCTCGGTCACGACCCCGGCTTCCTTCAACCGCACGGCTTCTTCCACCGCGATTTCGTCGAACGGGTTCATCGACATCTTCACGTTCGCGATGTCGACGCCCGTCCGGTCGGATTTCACGCCGACCTTCACGTTCGCGTCGACCACGCGCTTCACTGCCACGAGCACTTTCAACTGCCTGTCTCCTGTTCCGTTGCGCGACCGCACCGTATCAGCGCGCGGTATACCCGCCGTCGATCACGAGCTCCGCACCCGTCACGTAGCGGCCCGCCGGCGACACGAGATACAGGATGCCGGCCGCGATGTCGCGCGGGCTGCCGATCTTCGCCATCGGCACGTTCGTCTGCATGTACTCGAACGCACGATCGGGGTCCTGACCCATCTGGCGGAACGCATCCTCGAGCATCGGCGTGCGGATGTAGCCGGGATGCACCGAGTTCGCGCGGATGTTCTTCGCCGCATACAGCATGGCGTCGACCTTCGCCATCATCCGCACCGCGGCCTTCGACGCGTGATACGCGGGCACGTCGGGGCCGCCGACGATCCCGTACATCGACGACAGGTTCACGATCGACCCGCCGCCGGCTGCATCGATATGCGGAATCGCCGCACGCGTACACAGGAACACGCCGTTGACGTTCACGTCCTGCACGCGCTGCCACTGCGCGAGCGTGAGCTCGTGCGTCGGCACGTTGTGCCCTTCGATGCCGGCGTTGTTCACCAGCACGTCGAGGCGACCGAAACGCGCGACGATCTCGCCGAACACACGCGCCACGTCGGCCTCGTGCGTCACGTCGAGCGACCAGAATGCGGCCTGGCCGCCCTGCGCGCGAATCTCCTCGACCAGCGCCTCGGCCGGTTGCGACAGCACGTCGAGAATGGCCACGCTCGCGCCGGCAGCGGCCAGCGTGCGCGCCGTCTCCGCGCCGATGCCGCGCGCGCCGCCGGTGATCGCGGCTACCTTGCCGCGCAGGTCGAACAGTTCTTCGATGAGTTTCATGTTGTCTCCGTGTATTCAGGCGGCCGCTCGCCTGCGCGGCGGCCTTGAGGGGTATCCGGCGTTATCGCGTATTCCGCGTCGCCAGGAAATCGAGGCATTCCCGATTGAAATAATCGGCGTGTTCCACCATCACCCAGTGGCCGCACCGGTTCATCAGCACGAAACGCGCATCGCGGCAGCGTTCGAGGAAGGTCAGCGCGCCGCCGACCGGGTTGAAGCGATCGTCCGTGCCCCAGAAGCCGAGTATCGGGCAGCGCAGGTCGCCGAGCGCACCGGTCAGGTTCGGCACGCTCATCGTCGACAGCACTTCGGTCGGCTGCTCGACGCACACCTTCATCCGCTCGGCGACGAGCGCATCGGTGACGATCGCGGGATCGTGCACGAGCAGCGTCAGCAGTTCGCGCATCGTGTCGTCATTCATCTGGCGATTGGTGAACAGCTTCACCATCCGCTGGATCCCTTCCATCCGGAAATAGGTGTCGCGATCCTCGACGCCGCCCGGCGCCATCATGATCAGCCCGTCCACTTCGTCCGGATAGTCCAGCGCGTATTTCAGCGCGATCGCCCCGCCCAGCGAGTTGCCGAGCAGCACGGCCGGCCCGATCCCGAGCGCGGCCAGCTGCGCATGCAGCGCGCCGACGAAGAAATCGAGCGTGTAGGCGACGTCGGACGGCTTCGACGACTGCCCGTAGCCGGGCAGGTCGACGACGATCGCGCGATAACCGGCCGCAACGAACGCCGGATAGTTGTGCTTGAAGTTGCTGAAACCGCTGGCGCCCGGGCCGCTGCCGTGGATGAACACGACCGGCCGGCCCTCGCCCGCCTCGAAATGGTGCAGGCGCATGCCGCCCGGTACGTCGGTGAAGATGCCGGCCGGCGGCGTCATGGGGATCGTCATCGCGGGTTGTCTCCTTCGTCGTTCGATGGATGCCTGCCACGATGATTGCGCCGCCAGCGCCGGCCGGCATCATCCTTTCAGACTACGAAGCCGCGCGCGCTTCTTCCTATCATCGGCCCACCGAAACGGAGGCAACGATGAACGGATTCGACTACAGCGGCAAGACG
Organism: Burkholderia pulmonis; assembly: GCF_984667975.1. Classification (NCBI taxonomy): domain Bacteria; kingdom Pseudomonadati; phylum Pseudomonadota; class Betaproteobacteria; order Burkholderiales; family Burkholderiaceae; genus Burkholderia; species Burkholderia pulmonis. Next base: position 1,482,899 of record NZ_OZ480187.1, on the reverse strand, counting down.
GTGCTCGTGACAGGCGGCACCAAGGGCATCGGGCGGCGCGTCGCCGAGGGGTTTCTCGCGGCAGGCGCACGCGTGTTCGTCTGCGGGCGCAGCGCACCCGACACGCCGCCTTCGGCCGGCGGCCGCATGGCGGCGTTCGTCGCGGCCGACCTGCGCGACATCGAGCAGGTCGACGCGATGCTCGACACGATCCGCGACACGGCCGGCGGCCTCGACGTGCTCGTCAACAACGCGGGCGGCTCGCCGTTCGTACTCGCGGCCGATGCATCGCCGCGCTTCACCGAGTCGATCGTGCGGCTGAACCTGATCGCGCCGCTGCAGCTCGCGCAGCGCGTGAACGCGATCATGCAGCCGCAACCCGACGGCGGCGTGATGCTGTTCATCGGCAGCGTCAGCGCATCGCGACCGTCGCCCGGCACGGCCGCGTACGGCGCCGCGAAAGCGGGCCTCGTCAATGCGGTCACGTCGCTCGCGGTCGAGTGGGCGCCGCGCGTGCGCGTCTGTGCGATCAGCCCGAGCCTCGTGCAGACGGAATCGGCCACCGAAGGCCACTACGGCGACGATGCCGCGCTCGATGCGATCCGCGCGACGATTCCCGCCGGACGACTCGCGACGCCCGACGACGTTGCGTCCGCCTGCCTGTTCCTCGCGTCGCCCCACGCGTCGTACACGTCGGGCGCGAACCTGCGGCTCGACGGCGGCGGCGAGCGCCCCGCGTTCCTGTCGGCAGCCCAGGCCGACGCGCGCTGAACCACGCAAGGCAAGCGGCGCGCAACGATTCGTTGCCAGTCCTAGGGAAGTCATCTAGTTCATTTTGACGATTCCCTGCTACCGCGATCTCCCTACTCTGCCTCTCACGACAACACACACAGTCGACCGTCGTCGATACCCCCAGAGGAGACACCATGCATCAACGGATTTCGCGCCGTACCGACAAGCGGGCCACCGCCACGCTGTCGACGCTGGCCGCCGCGCTGCTGACGTGCGCCGTTCCCAGCGCGCACGCCGGCAGCACGATCGATCTTGGCGCCGACACGACGCTGGACTACACGTTCACGCTCAGTTACGGCCTCGGCATGCGCACCCGCGCGCCGAGCGGCAATCTGCTGACGCCGGCGAACATCAACGGCGACGACGGCGACCGCAACTTCGCGAAGAACAAGCTGATCGAGAACCAGGTCAGCCTGCTCGGCGAAGTGAACCTGAAGCACGACGACTGGGGTGTGTTCGTCCGCGCGGATACGTTCTACGACCAGGCCTATCACCGCCCGAACTACAACGATGCACCGGGCACCGTGAACCAGTCGGGCCAGTACAACAACTTCACGAGCGATGCGCGCTACTGGTCGGGCGGCCACACGACGCTGCTCGCCGCGTACGCATACAACACGTTCCACATCGGCCCGACGAGCCTGAACGTGAAGGTCGGCGACCAGGTCGTCGCCTGGGGCGAAAGCCTGTTCTTCCCGAACATCGCGGGCGCGCAGGGGCCGTCCGATGCAACCAAGTCGTACATGGCCGGCGCCGAGGTGAAGGACATCCTGCTGCCCGTGCCGCAGATCTCGACGCAGTGGCAGATCACGCCGAACTTCAGCCTGCTCGGCTACTACCAGTTCTCGTTCCAGCAGAACCGGCTGACCGCGCCCGGCACGTACTGGAGCTACTCCGACGTCACGGGCCCCGGCGCGCAGTACATCATCGGCCCGGGCGGGATGATCATTCCGCGCGGGCCGGACGAGAAGCCGAGCGCCAGCAACCAGTGGGGGATCGGTGCGCGCCTGCGCGTGCTCGGCGACACCGAGATCGGCCTGTACTACCTGCATTACAACGACATGAACCCGAGCGTCGTCACGACGTACTTCCCGACGCTCCAGTACCAGCAGACCTATTTCAGCAACATCAAGCTGACCGGCGCGAGCTTCTCGACGCAGGTCGGCCCCGTGAACGTCGCGGGCGAAGTGTCGTATCGCCAGGGTGCGGCCGTGCTCGTCAATACGCCGACGGGCCCGCAGTCGACCCGCGCGAACGTGGTGCAGACCAACCTGTCCGGCATCTACTCGATCGGGCCGAGCTTCCTCGCGAATTCGCAGTCGCTGATCGGCGAACTCACGTACGTGCATGCCGGCAGTCTCTCCGAGCTCGACGGCTCGACCACGCTGGCGAATTCGCGCAACGCGCTCGCGATGGAGATCGCGTGGACGCTCAGCTACAAGAACGTGTTCAACGGCTGGGATCTCGACGTGCCGCTGACCTACACGCACGACCTGGCCGGCACGTCGCCGCTCGCCGGCGCGCTCGGCTCGCTGACGGGCCAGGGCGACCACCGCGTGACGGCCGGCGTGACGTTCACGCGCCTGAGCAACCTGCAGCTGTCGCTCGTCTACGCGAAGTTCCTCGGCTCGCCGAACCCGGTCACGCGCCCGCTCGCGGATCGCGACTACGTGCTGGCCACGGCGACCTACCACTTCTGAGCGGCCCGGCCGCTCGTCATTCAGCAACGAGGATTGATATGAAACGCATTCATCTTCCCCTCCTTCGCGCGTCGGTGATGGCCGCGTGCGCGGTCGTCGCGACGGCGTCGTTTTCGAAGGTCACGCCGGACGACCTGAAGGCGCTCGACGGCCCGCTGACGCCGATGGGCGCGATGCGCGCCGCGAGCAAGGACAGCAGCGTGCCCGAGTGGACAGGCAAATGGCTCGGCACGCCGCCCGACGTGCAGTACAAGCGCGGCAGCCGCTACCCCGATCCGTACGCGAACGAGAAACCGATCGCGACGATCACCGCGGAGAACATGGCGCAGTATGCCGAGCACCTGACCGACGGCCAGAAGGCGATGTTCAAGCGCTATCCGGCCACGTTCAAGATCAACGTGTACCCGAGCCATCGCGACTTCCGCTACGCGGATTCGGTGTACAAGGACATCCGCTCGTACGCGCCCGATTCGACGATGACGTCCGATGCGAACGGCCTCACGAACGCGCCGCCGACGGTGCCGTACCCGATCCCGAAAACGGCCGCCGAACTGCTGTGGAACCAGCGCTTCTCGTCGGCGATCGGTGCCGAGCAGGCGACCTACGACCAGGCCGTCGTGTACTCGGACGGCAACATCGCGTGGGGCAAGGTGCGCTACGACATCTACTCGCCGCGCAACTCCGGCAAGTTCGACGTGAAGAGCGACCTGAACAACCGCACGTACTACCGCAACGCGACGGAACTGCCGCTGTCCGACCGCGGCTCGTTGATCGTCGGCTTCACGAACTGGGACAAGGCCGGCGCGGACAACTCGTCGCGCACGTGGATGTACAACCCCGGCACGCGGCGCGTGCGCCAGGCGCCCGAATACGGCTACGACCAGCCGCAAGGCCCGGGCGGCTTCCGCACCGTCGACGACGACCGCCTGTACAACGGCCCCGGAGACCGCTACGACTGGAAGATCGTCGGCAAGCGCGAGGTCTACGTGCCGTACGACAACTACAAGGCGATGGACAGCTCGGTGAAGTACGCCGACCTGCTGACCAAGGGCCACGAGAACCCGTCGTACATCCGCTACGAACTGCACCGCGTGTGGGTGCTGCAGGCGACGCTGAAGAGCAACTACCGTCACCAGTACGCGAAGCGCGTGCTGTACATCGACGAGGATTCGTGGATGACGCTGCTCACCGACAACTACGATGCGCGCGGCCAGCTGTGGCGCACCAACGTCGCGACGACGCTGTACGCGTATGACGCGAAGGTGTTCTACCCGGGCGTCGTGTTCTACCACGACCTGATCTCCGGCGCGTACATGGCCGACCGTCTGACGAACGAAGGCCCGATGCCGAAGCTCGACAACAGCCCGCAGTTCAACGAGGCGTATTTCTCGCCGGATGCGATCCGCAGTTCGGGTAACTGACGTATCGACCGACGCGGCACGCCCGCGTACCCCGCGCCGGAGCCCGCGCTCCGGCGCACGACGCCGCCCGCGACGGCGGCCTTTTCCATTCGAGGGCCCTTTCATGTCTTCCCGCCTGCATACGACGCTCGGCGACGAGCTGTACGCCGCGTGGCACGCGCGCGCCCCGGTCGCGCCGCTGTCGAACCGTCCGCGCCGGCTGTCGCTCGACGACGCCTACCGCATCCAGCAGCGCTTCATCGAGCGTCGCGTCGAACACGGCGAAGCGGTCGTCGGCAAGAAGATCGGCGTGACGAGCCAGGCCGTGCAGGACATGCTGAACGTGCGCCAGCCCGATTTCGGCATCCTGCTGTCCGGCATGCACTACGCGGCCGGCGAGGCGATTGCCGCCGATTCGCTGATCGCGCCGCGTGCCGAAGGCGAAATCGCGTTCATCCTCGCGCACGACCTGCGCGGCCCCGGCATCGACCGCACCGACGTGATCGCCGCGACGGCCGCCGTCGCGCCCTGCTTCGAGATCGTCGATTCGCGCATCCGCGACTGGGCGATCCGCATCGAGGACACCGTCGCCGACAACGCGTCGTGCGGCGTGTACGTGCTCGGCGACGCGCGCGTCGATCCGCGCACGCTCGATCTCGCCGCATGCGAGATGACGATCGACAAGAACGGCGAGCCCGTCGCGCAAGGACGCGGCGACGCGGCGCTCGGTCACCCCGCCGATGCGGTGGCATGGCTCGCGAACACGCTCGCCGCGTACGACGTGCCGCTGCTGGCCGGCGAGATCGTGCTGTCCGGCTCGCTCGCGAAACTGATTCCGGTCATGGCCGGCGACACGCTGTCGATGCACATCTCGGGCATCGGCGGCTGCGACGTCCGCTTTATCTAAAGGAAGAATCCTGATGAAGAAAATCAAATGCGCACTGATCGGGCCCGGCAACATCGGTACCGACCTGCTGATCAAGCTGCGCCGCTCGACGGTGCTCGAGCCGGTGTGGATGGTCGGCATCGATCCGGCGTCCGACGGCCTCGCCCGCGCGCGCGAGTTCGGCCTGAAGACCACCGACCAGGGCGTCGACGGGCTGCTGCCGCACGTGGCCGACGACGACATCCGCATTGCGTTCGACGCGACGTCGGCGTACGTGCACCGCGACAACTCCGACAAGCTCACCGCGCTCGGCGTGAAGATGATCGACCTGACGCCCGCCGCGATCGGCCCGTACTGCGTACCGCCGGTCAACCTCGACGCGCATCTCGACAGCGCGCAGATGAACGTGAACATGGTGACGTGCGGCGGCCAGGCGACGATCCCGATGGTGTACGCGGTGTCGCGCGTGCAGCCGGTCGCGTACGGCGAGATCGTCGCGACCGTGTCGTCGCGCTCGGTCGGCCCCGGCACGCGCAAGAACATCGACGAATTCACGCGCACGACGTCCGGCGCGATCGAGCAGGTCGGCGGCGCACGCAAGGGCAAGGCGATCATCGTGATCAACCCGGCCGAGCCGCCGCTGATCATGCGCGACACGATCCACTGCCTGACCGACGGGCCGCCCGACGTCGACGCAATCACCGCGTCCGTGCACGCGATGGTCAAGGAAGTACAACGCTACGTGCCCGGCTATACGCTGAAGAACGGCCCGGTGTTCGACGGCAATCGCGTGTCGGTGTTCATGGAAGTCGAAGGGCTGGGCGACTACCTGCCGAAGTACGCGGGCAACCTCGACATCATGACCGCCGCCGCGGCCGCCACGGCCGAGCGTTTCGCCGAACAGATGCTGGCCGCGACGGCCGCTACCGCTTGAGTCGAGGAGTCACACGATGTCACTTGCAGGCAAGAAGATCACCGTCCACGACATGTCGCTGCGCGACGGGATGCACCCGAAGCGCCACCAGATCACGCTCGACCAGATGCGCAACATCGCGCGCGGGCTCGACGCGGCCGGCGTGCCGCTGATCGAGGTCACGCACGGCGACGGCCTCGGCGGCGCTTCGGTCAACTACGGGTTCCCCGCACATACCGACGAGGCGTACCTGAGCGCCGTGATTCCGGAGTTGAAGCAGGCGAAGGTGTCCGCGCTGCTGCTGCCAGGCATCGGCACCGTCGAGCACCTGCGCATGGCGCACGAGCTCGGCGTCGGCACGATCCGCGTCGCGACGCACTGCACCGAGGCCGACGTGTCGGAGCAGCATATCGGCCTCGCGCGCACGCTCGGGCTCGACACGGTCGGCTTCCTGATGATGGCGCACATGTCGCCGCCGGAGCAGCTCGTCGTGCAGGCGAAGCTGATGGAATCGTACGGCGCGAACTGCATCTACATCACCGATTCGGCCGGCCACATGCTGCCCGACGACGTGACCGCGCGAATCGGCCAGGTGCGCGACGCGCTGAAGCCGGAAACGGAACTCGGCTTCCACGGCCACCACAATCTCGCGATGGGCGTCGCGAACTCGGTTGCAGCGGTTGCCGCCGGTGCGAACCGGATCGACGCGGCTGCGGCCGGCCTCGGCGCCGGCGCGGGCAACACGCCGATGGAAGTGTTCGTCGCGGTGTGCGACCGGATGGGAATCGAAACGGGTGTCGACGTGTTCGCGATCTCGGACGTCGCCGAGGATCTCGTCGTGCCGATCATGGATGCGCCGATCCGCCTCGACCGCGATGCGTTGACGCTCGGCTATGCGGGCGTCTACTCGTCGTTCCTGCTGTTCGCGAAGCGGGCGGAGGCCAAGTACGGGATTCCGGCGCGCGACATCCTCGTCGAGCTGGGCCGGCAGCGGCTCGTCGGCGGCCAGGAGGACATGATCGAGGATGCGGCGCTGACGATGGTACGGGCGCGGGAGGTGGCAGCGTAATCGCTTGACCGCATCGCCGGTCGGACGGGACGGGGCGCATGCCCCGTCTTTTTTTGGAGGGATGGTTGTTGCGTCGGACGGCTTGTCGCGTGAACCGTGCCTTTCGATGTGGATCGCCGGTACGGCCACCGCCTCGCCGCCGCGGCTTACTTCTTTACCGTATTCACCGCACTCTTGAATGCCGTGCCCGCGGTGAACTTGACGGTCTTCACCGCCGCGATGCGGATCTCCTCTCCCGTCGACGGATTTCTGCCGATGCGGGCCGCTCGCTTCCCTTGCCGGAACGATCCGAAACCGACCAGTTGAACGGCCCCGCCGGCGGCTACCGCGCCGACGATCGTATTGATTACCGTGTCCACTGCTTCAGTGGCCGCGACCCGGTTCAACCCGGTCGAAAAAACCACGGCATCAACCAATCCTTGCTTATTCATCACTGGCTCCTGCGTCAAAGAAAAACCGGTATTCGCATTACCGGACTTGTTGTATCCGCGATGTCCTGCTGCGACTCGCGCAGCGTGTGCCGTGCCAACGGCCGGCCGTTCGGGACCGCGCTGGCCGGCCACGCTGTGGCTGCCATCATCAGTACCCGTGCAAGGCTGCACCGAAATGGCGCATCGCGCGTCGTCCAACCGGACCATGTTGCAACAATGGCAATCCGCCTGTCAGGCACCCGGAAAACACGGCCGGCCCGCTTCACCCGTGTCTTCCCGGTATTGCAAGTAGGCGGCCGATCCGGAAAATGGTAATTCTTCGCCAATATCGGCTGCGCAAGAAATCCATCGCATAAATGGCCCTGTATGAGCGTATACGCCGATATCGACATGCATCCCGGCACATATCCCTGACTTATACGGCTTCGCGTATACGCATGATGCCCTTCGTCCAATGGCTCATCGGAAACAACAAATTTACGATTCAACCTCTTTCTCATGACGCAATTCCGATGCGGCTGAATCACACGGGTCATTCAACCTCGATCCCGCCTCGCACCACACACAATCGGATTCCCGCTCTTAGCCTCGGGCAATGCATTACTCGAAATCAGTCAGCCCGTCATCAATCAATACAGGAGACCTCATGAAGTCATTCGCCCGCCGTGCATCGCGCACGTCCGTCACACTGATCGCCGCGGCCGCCTGCGTGGCGGCCGCCGTGCCCGCCCATGCGCAGTCGAGCGTGTCGCTCTACGGTCAGGTCGACGAATGGGTCGGTGCAACCAAGTTCCCCGGCAGCGACCGTGCATGGAACGTGGGCGGTGGCGGGATGTCGACGTCGTACTGGGGGATGCATGGCGCAGAGGATCTCGGCGGCGGCTACAAGGCGATCTTCACGCTGGAAAGCTTCTTCCGCGCGCAGAACGGCCAGTACGGCCGCTTCCAGGGCGACACGTTCTTCGCGCGCAATGCGTACGTCGGCATCAGCTCGCCGTACGGCACGGTGACGGCGGGCCGACTGACGACGCACCTGTTCCTGTCGACGATCCTGTTCAACCCGTTCTACGATTCGTACACCTTCTCGCCGATGGTGTATCACGTGTTCCTCGGCCTCGGCACGTATCCGACCTACCCGAGCGACCAGGGCGCCGTCGGCGATTCGGGCTGGAACAACGCCGTGTCGTATTCTTCGCCTTCGTTCGGTGGCCTGAACTTCGGCGCGATGTACGCGCTCGGCAACCAGGCCGGGGACAACGGTTCGAAGAAATGGAGCGCGCAGTTCAACTATGCAAACGGCCCGTTCGCGGCAACCGCCACGTATCAGTACGTGAACTTCAACAACGGCCCGCAGGACCTGAACGCACTGGTCGCCGGGATGAAGAGCCAGGGTATCGCGCTGGTCGGCGCGACCTATGATCTGAAGGTCGTGAAGCTGTTCGGCCAGTACATGTATACGAAGAACGACCAGGTCGCGGGCAGCTGGCACGTGAACACCGCGCAAGGCGGCGTGTCGGTGCCGCTCGGCGCGGGCAGCGCGATGGCGTCGTACGCGTATTCGCGCGATGCGGGCGGCCTCGACCAGACGCGCCAGACCTGGGCGGTCGGGTACGACTATCCGCTGTCCAAGCGCACGGACGTCTACACGGCGTACATGAACGACCGCATCAGCGGCCTGTCGAACGGCAACACGTTCGGTGCCGGTATCCGCGCGAAATTCTGATCGCGGCGTCATGTCTACCGTCCGGAACCGGGGATCGCATCCGCTTCGTCATCCCGGTTCCGGACGCATCTAACGCATGCGTGGCATGCCCGCCGCGTCACTGTCATCCCAGACACCGCCGCACTTCCTGCGTCCGGTGGACCCGCAGATTTTCCCTTTGAACCGCGACCCCGGCGCGCCGGCACGACAGCCGATGCGCACGTTGCATACGGTTCGTGCGGCAAACCGGCCGCAACGCATGACCGGACACCCGCCGCGTTTTTCGATGTGATCCTGGGCATGGTGCTTGCGCCCCGCGCTTGCGCACCCGTTACGCTCAGCCTGCTGACACCACGCTGTCAGTTGACGGCGCATAAGCTCGATAGTCCGACATCCGAGGAGCATCGCCCGTGGCCCACACCGGAGAACTCTCCACACCGGCCGAGCGCGCCGCCGGACGGCGCGGCCTCACCCTCCTGACCCTCTGCCTCGCCGTGCTCGTCGCGCAGGTCGACACGGCCGTCGTGAATCTCGCGACACGCGCGATCGGCGACTATTTCCATGCGGGCGTCGGCGCATTGCAATGGGTCGTCGACAGCTACAACCTCACGTACGCGGTACTGCTGCTGACCGGCGGGCTGCTCGCCGACCTGCACGGCCGGCGGCGCATCTTCATCGCCGGCACGGCGCTGTTCACGGTCGCGTCGCTGGCATGCGCGCTCGCGCCGTCGGTGTCGGTACTGATCGGCGCACGCGCACTGGCCGGCGTCGGCGCGGCGCTGCTGCTGCCGGCATCGCTCGCGATCGTGCGCGTCGTGTGGCGCGATCCGGTCGAGCGCGGCCGCGCACTCGGCATCTGGGCCGCGTGCAACGGCGTCGCGATGGCAATCGGCCCGACGCTCGGCGGCGTGCTGATCCGGCACTTCGGCTGGCGCAGCATCTTCTTCGTCGTCGTGCCGCTGAGCATCGCCGCGATGCTGCTCGCGGTTCCGGCCGTCCCCGAGTCATCCGATCCGCACGGCCGGCATGTCGACGGTGCGGCACAAGTCACCGGTGCACTCGCGCTCGGCGCGCTCGCGTATGCGGCGATCGTGTTCCGCGATTCGCCGGCCGCGTGCGCGCTTGCCTGTTGCGTTGCAGTCGCGTCGTTCGTCGCGTTCATGGCGATCGAGCGTCGCCACGGAGCAGCCGCGCTGGTGCCGCTCGACATCTTCCGGATCAGCGCGTTTCGCGGCGCGATCGCCGCGACCACCGGCATGACGTTCGGCATGTACGGCGTGCTGTTCCTGCTGCCGCTGACGTGGCAGAGCACCGGCCGTCTCGATTCGACCGGCGCGGGCCTCGCGCTGCTGCCGATGGCGCTCGTGTTCGTCGTCGTGTCGCCGTGGTCGGGGGCGCTGTCCGAGCGCATCGGCACACGCGTAACGACGGCCGGCGGCGTCGCGATCATCGCGTGCGGGCTTGCCGTGATCGGCGCGGCGGCCGGTGCGCCGGGCCTGCTCGGCGCGGAAACCGGCCTTGCATTGACGGGCCTCGGGATGGGGATCGCGACGGGCCCGTTGATGACCGTCGCGGTCGGTTCGGTCGAGGCCGCGCGCTCGGGCACCGCGAGCGCGCTCGTCAACGTCGCGCGGATGACCGGCGCGACGCTCGGGATCGCGGTGCTCGGCACGTTGTTCGCGGCCGCGCATGGCGGCGCAAACGGCTTGCGCGCGGCGATGTTCGCCGGTGCGGCGGTTCAGTTGACGGGCGCCGTGGTATCGATAATCAGCGCGCAGCGGGCGGCATGACACGTCACGTGCCTGCCACACACACGGCAGCACAACCCGTCAGCGATGCTTCCCGCCGTGCTTGCGCGCGCGGTGCTCGGCGCGCTTCTGCAGCAGCGCCGGCATCAGTTCCTCGATGTACTGCCGCGCCTGCCCGCGCGTGACGATCTCGCTGAAGCGCTGATGGGCCTTGTCCGGGCCGACCAGTGCCGCGTGCGCTTTCTTCAGGATGTGCAAATATGCGATCAGGCTCGTGCCGTCGCGCACGGGCAGCGCATCGCGCGGGTCAGGGGTCGTACTCATGTTCCGATCCTTTGCGGGCAATCCGTCCGGCACGTCGTCGTCACGAGCGCCAGCAGGTCGTTGGCAAGGCGATCGCGATCGGTCAGCGGCGCGAGGCCGAACAGCCGTTCGAGCGTCGCGGCCACCGACGCATGATCGTACGGCGTGTGGTCGACCTGCCCGGCCGCGACCCACGGCGAGATCACGATCGCCGGCACGCGCACGCCGTACACGTCGAAGCCGAAGCCGCTCGCGTTCAGCGTCGCGGCCGCGCCGTCGTTCGGCGGCGGCGCGGCACCCGGCGGAACCGAATCGTAGAAACCGCCATGCTCGTCGTAGACGATCACGAGCAGGCTGCTGTTCCACACCGGCGAATTGCGGATCGCGTCGTACACGCGCGCGGCGAGCTGGTCGCCGCCGGCCAGCCCGTCCATCGGGTGCTGCGAGCTGCCGTTCTGGTAGGTGCCGTGCACGATGTCGCCGTAACCGGGCTCGATGAACGTGTAGCGCGCCGTGTAGCCCGCCGCGAGATCGGCTTCGAAATGCGCGAAATCGTCGACGTCGAAGAAGCTGACGCCCTTCAGCGACGCGACCTGCGGCACATGGCCGAGCGGGTCGCCCGTCTGGTCCTGGTAGATGCGCCAGTTGTCGTCGCCGAGCGTGCCGAAGATCGAACCCTTCGGATAGGGAAAGCCGTCGAACGCATCCCATCCGCACATTTCTTCCTTGGTCGGCGAATGGTCGAGCCCGGCCGACGACGCGCCGTGCAGGAAGAAGCGGTTCGGCCAGGTCGGCCCCGGCATCGACGCATGCCACGCATCGCACAGCACGAACGCATTCGCAAGCGCGTACAGCGACGGCGCCTGCGTCGCGACGTCGACACCCTGCATGACCCTGCCCGCGTCTGCGGGCTGCGGCGGCGTGCCTTCGGAGTGCGATGTCGCGTAGTTCGACACGAACCCCGCATTGACGACCGGCGGATATGGCTGCCCTTTCACGAACGGCACGCCCGCGCCGCACAGCTGTTCGAGCACGTCGGCAAATTCGTGGCACGGATCGGTCGGCATCCGATCGGGCGCGCCGCCGCCGAACGGATAGACCGCGCCGCCGTACGCGTTGCTGTTGCCCGGCGACGCGGCGACGATGTCGGCGATGCCCGACAGCGCAAACAGGTGATCGAAGGAACGGTTCTCGAGCATCAGCACGAACACGTGCTGGATGCGGTCCTGAACGGACGGGGATGCGGGGGCTGCGTCTGCACTCATGGCGCCTCCTGGCGTCGCGCGACGAATGTCCGGCTGGCACGATCGTCGGCCCGCTGAAAGCGACTGAAGGGATTGAAAGCCTTGCGGGGCGGGCCGCGAATTGCCGACGAGTGTACGGCCGCGCCGGCCCGCGCGTAAAGCGTCATGCAAACCGCGTCGCCGCCTGTCCGTTCAGCCGTCGGCCGGCGTGGTTTTCAGCGCGGCGATATCGCGGCGCGGCGGCGCGCCGAACATCCTCGCGTATTCGCGGCTGAACCGCGACGCGTTTTCGTAGCCGACGCGATACGCGGCCGTCTCCGCGTTCGCCGCGCCCGCCACCATCAGGTGCCGCGCCTCGAGCAGCCGCAACTGCTTCTGGTACTGCAGCGGCGTCATCGACGTCAGCGCCTTGAATTGCCGGTGAAACGCCGACGGGCTCATCTGCGCGACGGCCGCGAGTTCCTCGACGCGGATGGCCTCGGCAACCTGGCCGCGTAGCGCATGGATCGCCGCGACGACGCGCTGTGCATGACCGAAGCCGACCTCGACGCGCCCTATCGCGTGCACTTCAACGGCGTGTGCTTCCTCACGCAGACGCTGCTGCCGCTGATTCGCGACGGCGGCCGCATCGTGAACGTGTCGTCGGGCCTCACGCGCGTCGCGGTGCCCGGCAGCGCGGCCTACGGGCCGATGAAGGACGCGGTCGAGGTGCTGACGCGCTGTCTGGCTAAGGAACTCGGCCCGCGCGGCATCGCGGTGAACGTCGTCGCACCAGGCGCGGTGGCCACCGATTTCAGCGGCGCGATGGTGCGCGACAATCCGGAGATCAACCGACGCGTCGCGGAATGGACCGCGCTCGGCCGCGTGGGCGAGCCCGGCGACATCGGGCCGATGATCGCGTCGCTGCCGTCGGACGACAACCGTTGGGTCAATGCGCAGCGCATCGAGGTATCGGGCGGGATGGCGCTCCGAGCGTTGACTTTCGCCGATCGGCCCGATAGGATGGATGCACTTTCAAGACGCCCTCCCGGTCCGCCGGGAGGGCGTTTCGTTTTGGTTCCCCTACCAAAAGGAAACGACTTGAAATGACCCGTATCGACACCCTCGCCTCCCGCCCGAACGGCCACCCCGCCGGCCTCGGCTACCTGCGGCACGGCGCCGGCCCCGAATGCGTGATGGTGCTGCACGACTGGCTCGGCGACCATACGAACTACGCGGCGCTGCTGCCGTATCTCGACGAAACGGCGTTCACGTACGTGTTCGTCGACCTGCGCGGCTACGGCGCATCCATTCACCTGAGCGGTACGTACACGATCGACGAGATCTCGGCCGATTGCGTCGCGCTCGCGGATCGTCTCGGCTGGCAGCGCTTTCACGTAATCGGCCATTCGATGACCGGCATGGCGACGCAACGCCTGGCCGCCGACGTGCCGTCGCGCATCAAGAGCGCGATCGCCGTATGCCCGGTGTCGGCGGCCGGCAACCGCCTGCCCGACGACGCCCGCGCGTTCTTCGCGAGCACGACCGTCGACGACGATGCATTTCGCCGGCTCGTGCGGTTCGTGACGGGGGGATTGTCGGCGCGCTGGGCCGACCTGAAACTGCGGCAGAACCGCACGCGCGTGGCGCCCGGTTGCCGGCTCGCGTATCTCGACATGCTGACCGGCACGGACTTCGTCGATGAGGTCCGCGGGCTCGACACGCGCTTTCTGGTGATGGTCGGCGACAAGGATCCGGGGCTCGACACGGCGGCGATGCAGGCGACGTTTCTCGCATGGCACCCGAACGCGCGGCTCGTGACGATACCGAATTGCGGGCATTACCCGATGCAGGAATGTCCGCCGTATTTCGCGATGATGATCGAGGATTTCCTGCGGGACGCGGCTGCCTGAGCGTTGCACACGCAGGGCGGCCGGTGAAGGCGGAACTGGCCGCCGCGGTGCGATGGCGCCGCCGGCGACCGATGAACGGCGCGACACGTGCCGTTCATCCGGTTCGTCCGGCCGAGCGGCCGGACGGGTTTCGATCGGCGCGCGACTGCGCGCACCGATCGCGCCGCTTAACGACGCGGCTGGCCGCTTCGCGGCGGACGCGGGGAATTCGCGTCCTTGTGACGGAAGTTGATGCGGCCCTTGGTCAGGTCGTACATCGACAGTTCCAGCGTCACCCGGTCACCCGCGAGAATGCGGATGTGGTTCTTGCGCATGCGGCCCGACGCGTACGCGCCCACCACGACGCCGTTTTCCAGCGTCACACGGTATTTGCTGTCCGGCAGCACTTCGTCGACGATCCCGTCGAGTTCCAGCAGTTCTTCTTTTGCCAAATCCAATTCCTCCAGACAAGGTGATTGACCGCGGCCGCGGCGATCTGCCCGGCGCCGTATCCCGCAGCGGGAAGGCCGCCGGCAGGCTGCCGGGGATCGGTTCGTTCAGACGGGCCACGGGCCTGTCTTGCGATCGGAGCCCGGCGCGTTGCGGCGTTCGGGCGGTCGGTGGCGGCGGCGTAACGAGCGCCGCGCAAGTCGGGACCGCGCCGGCTACGACATGGCGGCGGTCTGCTCGGGTTGATGCGTTGAAGCGGTGATGCGCTCGTGAAGCAGCGTGCGCTTCACAAGGGCGTTGCGTCGCATGCGGGTCACGCATGCGGTGAGGGAGGCGTCACGACCGATGCATCGTGAATGACGCGATGCATCGGTCGTGCGCATCGGAACGCGCTGGCCGCCGTCATGCGGCGCCCGGCGCGATACTCCATCCGGCATCGGCCGCCGACTGGCGACCGCTGCCGATGCGGCTTACTGCGGCGTGATGTTCGACGCTTGCAGACCCTTCGGGCCGCGCTTCACTTCGAAGCTGACCTTCTGGCCTTCGGCCAGGGTCTTGAAACCCGTGCCGCGAATTTCCGAGAAATGGGCGAACAGATCGTCGCCGCCGTTGTCCGGGGAAATGAAACCAAAGCCCTTGGTTTCGTTGAACCACTTGACGGTACCGGTATCCACAAATACTTCCTTAATACAAATAATTGAACATGCGCCCGCGACGGACGCAGAAAGAATCAAAGAGGGAGAGACCAACGACTGCCGCACAACGTACGGCTAATGATGAGCAATCGAACTTCTTGACGACTTCGGTCTCGGACACTACGCGGGAACGGCCGCTTCGTCAAGTCATTTTGGTGCGACGCACAAGGGCAGACGCCGCGGACGCCTTGTGCGGCGGGTGTTGCCGGCCGATCGGGGCCATTTCGATGCGCCCCTCTTTTTCGGCCGGCGAGCCCGTTTTTACTGCGCCTCGAACACGTGATGCAGCGCCGGCGGCGCGGCGCCTTCGCGAATCCGCATCTCGAACGCCTTGCGCGAAACGCTCGTCGGCCGCACGTCGGCCGCGTCCAGGTAGAACTGCGAATACCAGTCGCGCATCTGGTACAGCGGGCCGTCGCCTTCGCACAACAGCGGGTTGTCGATCCGCGTCTTGCTGTGCCAGATGTCGACGTCCTCGTAGAACGCGCGCTGCGCCTCCTTCACGTACGCGTTCGCGATCTCCATGTTCTGCTCGTCGGTCAGGCCGGCCACCTTCTTCACGATCACGCCGTAACGCAGCTCGAAGCTGTTCATGTCGATCGGCACATGGCAGTTCAGCAGCACCGAGTGGATCGGCTGCCCGTTGCTCTGCCCCGTCATCTGCGTGATGTGCACGGCCGGCCCGAAATAGGTCGACAGCGCGGTCAGGGCGTCGCCGCCGAGCTTCTCGCTGCGGCCGACCATCAGCTGCGTCGCCTTGTGGTCCTCGAACAGGTTCGCGAAATAGTCGATCGGCGCGCGGTGCACGGTCGCGAAGTGCGCGACGTCCGAGATGTTGTCGACCAGCTCCCGGCAGTTCGCCTGGATCACCATCTTGTCGACGACCCAGTCCGACCATTCGTCGGAGAAGCACACGTCGAGGCGCGGAATCGCGACCTCGGCCGGCGGCGCATTGCCTTCCGGGTCGTTCCACACGAACAGCAGGTTGTTTTCCTCGCAGGTCGGCCACGCGCCGATGCGCGCCTTCGGCGGAATCCGCTTGCAGTACGGAATCGATGCGCACTGCCCTTCGCCGCTCCATGCCCAGCCGTGGAACGGACACACGAGGTTGTCGCCTTCGACCGTGCCGAGGCTCAGGTCGGCGCCCATGTGCGGGCAGTATGCGTCGACGATGTTGACCTTGCCGGTCGAATCGGCGAAGGCGGCGAGCTTGCGGCCGAAGGCGTTCAGCGTGTGCGGCTTGCCGTCCTTGTAGTCGCGGGCGAGCCCGAGGCAGTGCCAGCCGCGCGCATAGCGCTGCGCGAGCGGCTGGGCTTCGATCTTGTAGGGGCGTGCGGACATGTGGATTGACTCCTTGCTTGGGAGAACGCGCGGCGGCCCGCCGCGCGCGGGGGAAATGGGAGCGCCGTTCAGCGCACCGGGTTGCCGGATTTGAGCGCGGGCGACGGTTTCAGCGGCACGGGAGCAGCCGGCGCCGGCTGCTGCTGTCGCGTCACGCGGCGCTCGGCACGCTCGACGCCGAGCCACGCGGCGAGCGCGGGCAGCAGGAACACCGCGCCGAACAGGTTCACGAGGAACATGAACGCGAGCAGCACGCCCATGTCGACCTGGAACTTCAGTGCGGAGAACGCCCACGTGCCGACACCGATGAACATCGTGACGGCCGTGAACAGCGCCGCCGTGCCGCGCTGGCGCATCGCGTCGGCAAACGCGTCCGGCAGCGCCGCGCCGTGGCGGATGTCGTGCTGAAGGCGCTCGTACAGGTAGATCCCGTAGTCGACGCCCACCCCGACGCCGAGCGTGATCACCGGCAGCGTCGCGACCTTCAGCCCGATCCCGAGCCGCGCCATCACCGCATTGCACAGGATCGACACGAGCGTGAGCGGCACGACGATGCACAGCACAGCACGCCACGAGCGGAACGTCACCGCGCAGAGCAGCGCGATCGCGCCGAAGATCGACAGCAGCATCGCGATCTCCGCGTCGCCGACCGCCTCGTTGGTCGCGGCCATCACGCCGACGTTGCCGCCCGCGAGCCGGAATGCGACGTTCGGCGTCGGGTTTTCGGCCGCGAAGCGCTTGATCTCGTCGACGATGTGCGCGATGGTCGTGCCTTCGTGGTTCTTCGTGTAGATCAGCACCTGGATCGCCTTGCAGTTCGCGGTGTTCATCCCGTTGTCGGGGTCGAACGCGTTGGCGCCCTGCGTGAGCCCGTCGCTGGAGCGCGGCAGCGCGGCCCAGCGCGGGTTGCCCTCGTTGAACGCGGCGATGAACACCTTGCCCTGCGATGCCACGCTCGTCACCGACTGCACGCCGGCCACGCCGCGCATGTTCATCTCGAACTTCTCGATCGCGCTCATCACCGGGTAATGCAGGCACGCGTCGTCGAAGCCGGTCGTCTCGACGATCACCGACAGCACGTCCACGCCGATGTTGTACTGGTGCGTGATCGCCGCGTTGTCGATGTTGTAGCGCGAGTTCGCGCGCAGCTCCGGCGCACCGGTGCCGATGTCGCCGATCTCCAGCTTGCGCGATTCGAGCGTGCCGTAGGCGAGCAGCGCGAGCGCCACCGCGAACACGCCGAGCGCCGGCCCCGGCCGCGCGAACACCGCGAAGCGCGACCACATCCGGCTGCCGCCGGCCGCCGCCGTGCGCTGTGCGCGCGCCAGCGTGCCGCGTTCGAGGCGCGTGTAAGACAGCAGGATCGGCAGGAACACCTTGTTCGTGACGATCATCAGCAGCACGCCGAGGCACGCGGTGATGCCGAGCTCGCGCACGATGTCGATCCTGATCCGCATGATCACCATGAAGCCGAGCGCGTTGGTCAGCAGCGCGACGGTGCCCGGCACGAACAGCTTGCGGAACGCGTCGCGCGCGGCATCGACCGACGACGCGCCGCGCACCAGCGCCTGCTTCCACGCGTTGGTCATCTGCACCGCGTGCGACACGCCGATCGAGAAGATCAGGAACGGCACGAGGATCGACATCGGGTCGATGCCGAGCCCGAGCAGCGGCAGCGCGCCGAGCAGCCAGACGACCGGCAGCAGCGCGACGACGAGCGCCAGCACGGTGGTCTTCACCGAGCGCGTGTAGGCGAACAGCAGCGCGGCCGTCACGAGGAACGCGAGCGCGAAGAACGCCATCACGCCCGCGATGCCGCTCTCGACGTCGCCGACCAGCTTCGCGAAGCCGATGATGTTCACGTCGATGCCCTGCTTCGCGTATTTCGCGCGGATCTCCTCGAGCTGGCGCGCGACCGCGCTGTAGTCGAGCCGCTTGCCGGTCGCCGGGTCGGTCTCGCGCAGTTCCGCGCGGATCAGCGCCGACTTCAGGTCGTTGCCGACGAGGCGGCCGATCTGCCCGGAACGCGCGACGTTGCGGCGCACCTTCGCGAGATCGTCCGGGTTCGCACTCGAAAACTGGCCGGGCACGACCACGTCGCCGCGGAATCCGGCTTCGGTCACCTCGGTGTAATGGACGTTCGGCGTGAACAGCGAGAACACCCGCGAGCGGTTCACGCCGGGGATGAAGAACACGTCGTCGGTCGCATGGCGCAGCGCGTCCATGAACGTCTGGTTGTAGATGTCGCCATCGCCCTTCCAGCGCAGGCTCACGAGGATCGTGTTCGCGCCCGGGAACGCGCCCGCATAGCGCTCGAACACCTGCATGTACGGATGCTGCATCGGGATCATCTTGTTGAAGCCCGGATCGAGCTTCAGGCGCGTCGCGGACAATCCGAGCGCGAGCGTGACCGCGACGCACAGCAGCATCAGCAGCTTGCGCTGGCGGATGATCGTGTTGGCGCAGCGTTCGACGAACGTGGCGAGGCGCGATGCGGGGACGGCTTCAGGGGGACGTGACAGGTCGTTCATGGAATTCTCGTGTCGGTACGGACTGGCGATGCGAAACGAACGGAAGCGTGCGGAAACCGGCGGCTGCGTCTGTCGCGGCCGCCGTGGCCGCGCGTCAGGACGGTGACACGGCGAGCGGCGCGACGCCGGCCTCGCCGCCGAGCAGCAGCGCGCCGTGGCCCATGTCGAGCACGGCCGCGAGGCTCTGCACGCCGCCGAGCTTGCGCACGTCGAAGGTCAGCCCGCCGTCGCGCGACGCGACGATCGCGCCGCCCTGGCCGACCAGCACGAGTTCGCCGTCGGCGAGCTGGGTCGCGCCGAAGTACGACACCGGCACGTGGCTGTCTACGTGCGTCCAGGTCGCGCCGTGATCGGTGCTGCGCACGACGTTGCCGCGCATCCCGTAGGCGACCCAGTCGCCGTCCGCGAGCATCAGCGCGCCGAACAGCGAGCCCGCATACGGCGACGCCATCTTGTCCCACGTCGCGCCGTTGTCGGTCGAGCGCAGCAGCGTGCCGCTTTCGCCCGCGATCAGCAGGTTGCCGTGGCCGTCGCCGACGATCGCGTTCAGGTGGCGGTCGCCGGCCGGTGTCTTCACGGTCTGCCAGCTGAGGCCGGCGTCGTCCGAACGCAGCAGCTGGCCGAAGCTGCCGGCCGCGAACAGCGGGCCGCCCGCGGTGCCCCAGACGGACAGCAGCGGATCCGAGTGTTCGTGGTCCATGTGCACCTGGCGCCAGTGCACGCCCGCGTCGTCGCTGCGGACGATCCGCCCGTCGTGACCGACCGCGATCCCGAGCGTCGGCGTGATGAAGCGCACCTGCGTGAGCGTCGACGCCTCGTCATCGGCGATCGATGCCGGCCGCCAGTGGGCACCCGCGTCGTCGCTCAGCAGGATCACGCCGCGTTCGCCGACCGCGACGATGCGCGTCGTGCCCGCGCGGGCGAGCCCGTTGATCTGCAGCCGGTCGGCGTGGATCGCGGTGGCCGGGAACGCCGGCAGCGGGCGCGGCGAAAACGCGAACAGCGCGGCGCCGAGCACGAGCGCCGACATCGCGAGTCCGGGCAAGGTACGTTTCATGCGTGTCTCCTGTATCTGCGTTCGACGGCGGTTCGCGCCGAAGCGCCAGCCGCAGCCGGCTGCAAGTCTCCGGGCCGCCGGTCGTCGCCGCGGCCTCGAATGGTCCTGAATGGATGGCCGCTCGCGCGGCGCGGCCCGCCTGCGTGCCGCTACGCGCCGACTTCGAACAGCGCGGCGGCACCCATCCCGCCGCCGATGCACATCGTCACGACCGCATGCCGCACGCCGCGCCGCGCGCCTTCGAGCAGCGCGTGCATCGTCATGCGCGTGCCCGACATCCCGAACGGATGGCCGAGCGCGATCGCGCCGCCGTCCACGTTCAGCCGGTCGTCGGGGATGCCGAGCGTGTCGCGGCAATACAGCGCCTGGCACGCGAATGCTTCGTTCAATTCCCACAGCCCGACGTCGGCCACGGTCATCCCGAAACGCGCCAGCAGCTTCGGAATCGCGAACACCGGGCCGATGCCCATTTCGTCCGGCTCGCAGCCGGCCACCGCGAGGCCGCGGAACGCGCCGAGCGGCGTCAGCCCGCGGCGCACCGCCTCGCTGCGCGACATCACGACCACGGCCGCCGCGCCGTCCGACAGCTGCGACGCATTGCCGGCCGTCACGAACTCGCCCTGCTCGACGACCTTGCCACCGCTCCACGACGGCTTCAGCCCGGCGAGCCGCTCGGCCGTCGTGTCGCCACGCACGCCTTCGTCGCGGGCCGCACGCAGATCCTCGTGGCCAGTCGCGTTGCCTTCCCTGTCGAACAGCGCGCGCCGCACGTCGAGCGGTGCCATTTCCGCGTCGAAGCGGCCGGCCGACTGGGCGTCGGCGGTGCGCTGGTGGCTCTGCAGCGCGAATTCGTCCTGCGCGGCGCGCGGGATCCCGTAGCGGCGCGACACGATCTCGGCCGTTTCCATCATCGCGATGTAGGCGGCCGGCTGGTGATCGAGCACGGCCTGCGAACGCGCGCGATACGCGTTCTTGTGCTTGTTCTGCGTGAGCGAAATCGACTCGACGCCGCCGGCGACGACGATCCGCGCATCGCCCGCGCCGATGCTGCGCGCGGCGCTCGCGATCGACATCAGGCCCGACGAGCACATGCGGTCGATCGCCATCCCGGGCACCGACGCCGGCAACCCGGCCGCCGCCGCCGACAGGCGGCCGATGTTGTAGCCCTGCGTGCCCTGCTGCGCGGCGCAGCCGATCAGCACGTCGTCGACGTCGGCCGGCGCGACGCCCGCGCGTTCGAGCGCGGTGCGCACGACGTGGCCGCCCAGCGCGGGCGCCTCGGTGTCGTTGAACATGCCGCGAAACGCCTTGCCGATCGGCGTGCGTGCGACGGAAACGATGACTGCGTCTTCCATGTGCTGGCTCTCTGACTCTAGAAGTAGTAACGGCTGATCGTGTCGGCCACGCAGCCGGGTTTCGCCTCGCCTTCGATCTCGACGGTCACGCGAATCCATGCCTGCACGCCGCCGTCGAGCGGCTCGACGCGCAGCAGCTCGCCGACGCCGCGCACGCGTGCGCCGACCTTCACCGGCGCCGGGAAACGAATCCTGTCGCAGCCGTAGTTGACGCCGAGCCGCGCGCCGTCGATGCGCACGATCTGCGGCAGGAAGCAGTTGACGAGCGACAGCGTCAGGTAGCCGTGCGCGATGCACGCGCCGAACGGGCCGTCCTTTGCGCGCACCGGATCGACGTGCACCCACTGGTGATCGCCCGTCGCATCGGCGAAGCCGTCGATGCGGCGCTGGTCGATCGCGAGCCATGCGCTCGCGCCGAGCGTGTCGCCGACCGCAGCCGCGAGTTCGCCGGGATGCGCGAATACGCGAGGCGTCGCGCGCACGGGGTCGAGGGTCGTGTCCATCACGCGTGCTGGCTGCTGACCGACAGCACTTCGCCCGTCATGTACGACGCGTAATCGCTTGCAAGGAATACCATCACGTTCGCGACCTCCCAGACTTCGGCGGCGCGCCCGAAGGCTTCGCGCGACGCCAGTTGATTCAGCAGGTCGGCCGGAGCCGACTTCTTCAGAAAATCGTGCATTGCGATGCTCGGTGCGACCGCGTTGATGCGCACGCCGTACGGCGACGCCTCGAGCGCCGCACAGCGCGTGAGCGCCATCACGCCCGCCTTCGCCGCCGCGTAGTGCGCCTGTTCCGCCTGCGCGCGCCAGCCGAGCACCGATGCGTTGTTGACGATCGCGCCGCGGCCTCGGGCCTGCATGTGCGGCAGCATCGCGCGCGTCATCCGGAACGTCCCGGTAAGGCTAATGTCGATCACGCGCGACCATTCGGCATCGTCCATATCGACGATGCGGGTCGATCCGCCGAGCCCGGCGTTGTTGATCAGCACGTCGACGCCGTCGAGCTTGTCCTGCGCTTGCGCGACCAGCGCCTGCACGTCGGCCTCGACCGCGACGTTGCACAGGCGGCCGTAGATGTGTTGTAGCCCCGTTTCGGCGCGCAGCGTCTCGACGGCCTGCTCGAGGCGCTTTTCGTGGATGTCGGAAATGAACAGCGCACGGCAGCCTTCCTCCGCGCTGCGGCGCGCGGCCGCGAAGCCGATGCCGGCGCCCGCGGCGGCCGTGATCAGCACCGATTTGCCGGCGAGCAGCTGGTGGCCGGGCACGTAGGCCGGGGCTTTCTGGATCAGGGGTTCGGTCATGCGTTACCTCGTGGTTCTCTCGGCATGCCGAGCCCGCGCTCGGCCATGATGTTGAGCTGGATTTCGTTGGTGCCCGCGTAGATCGTGTCCGCACGGGAGAACAGGAACACGCGCTGCAGATGGGTGAGCTTTTCGTCGGCCGGATCGATCACGTTCGCGCGCGGGCCGAGTGCGTCCATCGCAAGCTGACCGAGGTCGCGGTGCCAGTTCGACCAGAAGTACTTGTAGATCAGCGCCTCGCGGCGCAGCGGCGCGCCGGCGTCGGCGTCGTCCGCGCCGGACAGCATCCGCAGCGCGTTGTAGCGCATCACGCGCAGTCCGGCCCATGCGCGGCCGATCCGCTGGCGCAGCACGGGGTCGCGATCGGCGCCCGATTCGCGCGCCGCGTCGATCACCCATTCGAGCTCGCGGACGAACTGCATCTGCTGGCCGAGCGTCGACATCCCGCGCTCGAAGCCGAGCAGCGTCATCGCGATCCGCCAGCCGTCGCCCGGTGCGCCGACGAGGTCGCGCGCCTGTGCACACGCACCGTCGAAGAACACTTCGTTGAATTCCGCACCGCCGTTGAGCTGTTTGATCGGACGGATCTCGATGCCCGGCTGGTCGAGCGGCATCAGCAGGAACGACAGCCCCTTGTTGCCCTTCGACTCGGGATCGGTGCGGGCGAGCACGAAGATCCAGTCGGAATCGTGTGCAAGCGACGTCCACACCTTCTGCCCATACACGCGCCACGTGCCGTCCGCATCCTGTTCGGCACGCGTGCGCACGTTGGCGAGGTCCGAACCCGCGGCCGGCTCCGAATAGCCCTGGCACCAGAACTGCGTGCCGGCCAGGATGCCGGGCAGGAAGCGCGCGCGCTGGTCGTCGGTGCCGCACGCGACAAGCGTCGGCCCGAGCAGCCCTTCGCCGATATGCCCCATCCGGCCGGGGCCGCCCGCGCGGGCGTATTCCTCGTGGAAGATCACCTGCTCGGCGACCGAGAAGCCGCGCCCGCCGGCGCCGGCCGGCCAGCCGAGCCCCGTCCAGCCGCCCTTCGCGAGGGCCTGCTCCCATGCCTTGCGCAGCTCCGGCCACGCTTCCTCGTCGCCGGGACCGCCGCGGTATTTCAGGCACGCGAATTCGCCGGTCAGGTGCGATTGCACCCAGTCGGCCACTTCGTGCCGCAATTGCTGTTCGCGCGTTTCGCTGTTCATTGCAGGGCTCCTGCGCGTGCGGCCGACGGACGGGATGCGGCCATCGCCGATGGCTCGAACGCTGCATCGCGCTGCGATGCGTCGCCGTCAATGGCATGACGGGCGATCCATTCGAGCAGTTGCGGCGTGCTGCCGAACTGCGCACCCGACGCCTGTGCGCGTTTGAAATAGAGATGCGGGTCGTATTCCCACGTGAAGCCGACGCCGCCGTGCAGCTGGATCGCTTCCTGTGCGCAGAACGCGTATGCGTCGTTCGCGGCGGCTTTCGCGGCCGCGATGTCGGCACGCAGCGCGAAGGCCGGCGTCGCACCGGCCTCCGCGTCCCATGCATGCGCGGCGCCGAGCACAGCCGAGCGCGCGGATTCGATCAGCACCATCATCTGTGCGCAGCGGTGCTTGACGGCCTGGAACGATGCGATCGCACGGCCGAACTGCACGCGCTGGCTCGTGTAGTCGAGCGTCAGGTCGAGGCATTGCTGCGCACCGCCGAGCTGTTCGGCGGCCAGCGCGAGCGCCGCGAACCATCCGGCGCGTTCCAGCACCTGCACCGCGTGGCGGCCGGCCACCAGCGCATCGCGGCTCACGCGCGTGTCGTCCAGCATCACGCGCGCGATCGGCCGCGTCGCGTCGAGCGTGTCGAGCGGCGTGACGGTCAGGCCCGACGCCGATGCAACGTCGATCGCGAACAACCCGATCGACTGCCCTTCGTTCGCGATCCGCGCGGGAATCAGCAGCAGGTCGGCACGCGCACCGTCGATCACCTGTTCGATCGTGCCGAACAGCGCATAACCGCCCGCCGCCTCTTCCGCGACGACCGGCAACGCCCACGCACCGGCCGGCAGGTCGAACGACAGCGCCAGCGTCGCACTGCACGCGCCTTCGGCGATCTTCGCGAGCCAGCCGGTGGCGGCTGCCGTATCGGTGCAGCCTGCCAGCGCAGTAGCGGCCAGACACGTGGTCGAAAAATACGGCACGCACGCGACGCGCCGGCCGAGCTGCTCCATCAGCACCGTCTGCTCGACCGCGCCGAGCCCGAGCCCGCCCGCCGCTTCCGGCAACGCAAGCGCGTTCCAGCCGAGTTCGCCCGCGAGCGTGGCCCACAGCACATCGTCGCGGCCGGCCGACTGTTCGAGCGCGCGGCGCACGTCGGCCGACGCGCTGCGTTCGGCGAGCACGTCGGCCGCCGCGTCGCGGATCATCGCCTGTTCGTCGGTGAGCGCCAGATCCATCGCTCAGCTCCCGTACACGCGCTGCGCGGGTCGCGCGTCGGCAAGCAGCCGCGCGACCGCCGGGCCGACCTCGTCCGCCGCCCAGCGCGCGCCGCGATCGACGCTCGGGCCCGTGCGCCAGCCTTCGGCGACCGCGATCATCCCGCCCGCGACCTCGAACACCTGGCCCGTCACGTCGGCGGACAGCGCACTGCCGAGCCATACGACGAGTGGTGCGACGTTGGCCGGATCGAAATAGTCGAAACCGCCGCCCTCGGGCTTCTTCATCATGTCGGCGAACACGCCTTCGGTCATCGACGTGCGCGCGGCCGGCGCGAGCGCGTTCACGCGCACGCCGTAGCGCTGCAGTTCGGCCGCCTGCATCAGCGTGAGCGCGGCGATCCCGGCCTTCGCCACGCCGTAGTTCGATTGGCCGATCGAGCCTTGCAGCCCGGCGCCCGAACTCGTGTTGACGATCCGAGCGTCGACCGCATGGCCGGCCTTCGCCGCATCGCGCCACACGCGCGCCAGCACGCTCGACAGGCAGAAGTGGCCGCGCAGGTGCACGCGCATCACGTCGTCCCAGTCTGCTTCGGTCATGCTCGTGAACATCTTGTCGCGGCAGATGCCCGCGTTGTTGATGAGCACGTGCACGTCGCCGAACGCTGCGCGCGCCGCATCGACGATCCGCTGTGCTGTGTCGGTCTGTGTGATGTCGTCCGAATTCGCGAGGGCGCGGCCGCCGCGCCGGGCGATCTCGTCGCACACGGCCTGCGCGGCGTCGTGCCGGATGTCGTTGACGACGACCGCCGCGCCTTCGGCCGCGAATGCGAGCGCGTACTCGCGCCCGAGCCCGCCGCCCGCGCCGGTGATGATGACGGTGCGTCCGTTACAGATTCCCATGCTTGTGCCTCTTGGATCGTGAGATCGTGAAAGTGACGCGCTCACAGGCGCTCGATGATCGTGACGTTCGCGAGGCCGCCGCCTTCGCACATCGTCTGCAGCCCGTAGCGGCCGCCCGTGCGTTCCAGCTCGTGCAGCAGCGTCGTCATCAGCCGTGCACCGGTCGCGCCGAGCGGGTGACCGAGCGCGATCGCGCCGCCGTTCGGGTTGGTCTTTTCGTGCGGGAAGCGCGTGTCGGCCAGCCACGCCTGCGCGACCGACGCGAACGCCTCGTTCAATTCGACGACGTCGATCTGCGACCAGTCGAGCCCGCTCTTCTTCAGCGCGGCCTGGGTCGCCGGGATCGGCGCGGTAAGCATCCACAGCGGATCGTCGCCGAGCACGCTCAAGTGGTGAATGCGTGCGCGCGGCGTGAGGCCGTAGCGCTTCAGCGCGTCTTCCGACACGATCAGCAGCGCGGCGGCCGCATCGCAGGTCT
Organism: Burkholderia pulmonis; assembly: GCF_984667975.1. NCBI lineage: Bacteria > Pseudomonadati > Pseudomonadota > Betaproteobacteria > Burkholderiales > Burkholderiaceae > Burkholderia > Burkholderia pulmonis. Next base: position 1,456,347 of record NZ_OZ480187.1, on the reverse strand, counting down.
GGCTCGCGACGGCGGCCGTGAGCGAGCCGCCGGGCGTCAGCGGCTCGAGCGTCGCCATCTTGTCGAGCGACGTGTCGGGGCGCGGCGTCTCGTCGTGCATCACGCCTTCGAACGGGACGATTTCCCGCCTGAAATGGCCGGCCTCGATCGCCGCGACCGCTCGACGGTGGCTTTCCAGCGCATAACGCTCCATCGCGTCGCGCGACAGGTTCCAGTGATCGGCGATCCGCTGCGCGGCGACGAACTGCGACACCGGCGCATCGCCGAAGCGCGCGCGCCAGCCGGTGCTGCCCGAGAACGGATCGGTGAAGCCGAGCGGCGCCGCGCAGGTCATCGCGGACGAGATCGGGATCTGCGTCATCGTCTGCACGCCGCCCGCGACGACCACATCCTGCACGCCGCTCATCACGGCCTGCGCGGCGAAGTGCACGGCCTGCTGCGACGAGCCGCACTGGCGGTCGACCGTCACGCCCGGCACCTGCAGCGGCAGCCCGGCCGCGAGCCAGCAGGTGCGCGCGATGTTGCCCGCGAGCGGGCCGATCGTGTCGACGCAGCCGAACACCACGTCGTCGTATTCGTCGGCGGGAATCGCGTTGCGCCCGACGAGCATCTTCAGCACGAAGCCGCCGAGGTCCGCCGCATGCACGTGCGCGAGCCCGCCCTTGCGGCGCCCGGTCGGCGTGCGCAGCGCGTCGACGATATAGGCTTGTTTCATCAGTTCAGTTCCTCGAGGTCGAAGGTCTGCGCGGGGCCGATCGGCAACGCGTCGCCGAGGATCGCGTCGGCCACGCGGGCCTTGTGGAACGCGCTGTCGCCCCAGCTTCCGGACAGCGCCCAGATGCGCTTCATGAAGATCTGCAGGTCGAGTTCCCACGTGTAGCCGATCGCGCCGTGCACCTGCATCGAGTGGCGCGCGGCCAGTTGCGCGGCCGCCGTCGCCGCGAGCTTCGCGTGCGACACGAACACCGCGCGCTGCGGGTGATCGTCGGCGATCGCCTGTGCGGCGCGCGCGACCACCGGCCGCGCGAACTCGTAGCGGATCGCGACATCGGCGAGCAGGTGCTTGAGCGCCTGGTACGAGCCGATCGCCTTGCCGAACTGCTTGCGCTGCGCGCTGTAGTCGATCGCGACGTCGAGCACGCGCTGCGTGAGGCCGAGCAGCTGCGCGGCGACCGCGAACGCGCCGTGGTCGAGCGCGCGGTTCAGCAGCGGCGCGGCATCGTCGGCCGAAGCGATGCGGGTGGCCGCCGACGGCTCCCAGTCGAGCGTGAACAGGCGCCGCGACGGGTCGACGCTGTCGACCGCACGCCATGCGCACCGCGCGGGGTCGACGCGGTGCAGTTCGCCGCGGTGTTCGCACAGCAGCGTGTTCGCGACATGCACGTCGGCCGCATACGGGTTCACCGGGTGCACGAGCGCGACGCGCGCGCGGCCTTCGGCGACGTCGCGCAGCAGCGCATCGCGCCAGTCGCTCGCGGGCAGCCGCGCCAGTACGCCGGCCGACACGAGCGCCGTGTCGAGCAGCGGCTCGGGGCTGCCGAAATAGCCGTAGGTCTGCGCGAGCAGCGCCCATTCCGTTTCGGTCAGGCCGAGGCCGCCATGCGCGTCGGGCACCGATACGGCGGTCAGCCCCTGCGACGCGAACAGCGCCCACAGGTCGTCCGAGCGCCCGGTCGGCGTGGCCCAGAGCTCGCGGATCAGCTCGGGCGTCATCTCGGTCATCAGCAGGCGCTTCACGCTGTCCGCGAGCGCTTCCTGGTCTTCATCGAATACGAAATCCATGGGATGTCCGTTCAGTGAGGGGGGCGCCGGCGCGGTTACGCGCGCGGCATGCCGAGCATCCGTTCGGCGACGATGTTGCGCTGGATCTCGTTGGTGCCCGCGTAGATCGTGCCGGCCTGCGCGAACAGGAAACCGTCGAGCCAGTGGCCGAGCGTCGCGTGCTGCGCGGCCGTCTGCGGGACGACCTCGCCGTGCGCGCCGAGAATGTCGAGCGCGGTCTGGTGCATGCGCAGGTCGAGTTCCGACCAGAACACCTTGTTGGTGCTCGACTCCGCGCCGATATGGCCGCCCTTCAGCAGCCGGCTCGCGGTCGCGTAGGTCGACAGCGCATAGGCCTGCGCATCCATCCAGGCCTGCACCACGCGTTCGCGCAGCGTCGGGTCGCGATCCGCGCTGTCGCGGTGCGCGAGATACAGGTCGCGCAGCGCCTGCGCGGTACGCTGGAAGCGCGCGGGCGAGCGCAGCATCAGCCCGCGCTCGAAGCCGGCCGTCGCCATCGCGACCTGCCAGCCCGCGCCTTCGGCCGCGAGCCGGTTCTCGACCGGCACGCGCACGTCGTCGAAGAAGATTTCCGCGAACCCGGTCTGCCCGTTGAGCTGCCGGATCGGCCGTACGGTGATGCCCGGCGCGGACAGCGGCACCATCAGGAACGTCAGGCCATGGTGACGGGTCGATTCGGGATCGCTGCGGAACAGCCCGAACAGCCAGTCCGCCCACACCGCGCGGGTCGACCAGATCTTCTGGCCGTTCAGCACGTATTCGTCGCCGATACGGGCGGCCGTCGTGCGGATCGCGGCCATGTCCGAGCCCGCGTTCGGCTCCGACCAGCCCTGCGCCCACACGTGCTCGCCGGCCGCCATCGCGGGCAGGAAGCGCGCCTTCTGCGCATCGGTGCCGAAATCCATCAGCGTCGGGCCGAGCAGGAAGATGCCGTTCTGGTTCACGCGCATCGGTGCGTCGGCTCGCCAGTACTCTTCCTCGAAGATCAGCCACTCGATCAGGTCGCAGCCTCGCCCGCCCAGCTCGCGCGGCCACGTGACCATGCTCCAGCGGCCCGAGTGCAGCGTGCGCTCCCATTCGCGGTGCGCGGCGAAGCCTGCCTCGGTGTCGAAGCTCGGCAGCCGCTCGCGCGGCACGTGCGCGGCGAGCCATTCGCGGATTTCCGCGCGGAACGCCTGCTGTTGCGGCGTATAGGTCAGGTTCATGCGCGTGCCTCCCCGGCCGTCGCCTGCGCGTCGAAACGCGCGTCGCGTTTCTCGACGAACGCGCTGCGCGCTTCCGTCGAATCGTTCGTCATGTACGCCTGCAGCGTGAAGCCCTGCTCCCAGCGGTACTTGTCCTCGAGATCGCCGTCCTCGACGCCGTTCAGCGCCTCCTTCGCGAGCCGCACCATCGCCGGGCTCTTGTCGGCGATCTTGCGGGCGATCGCGAGCGCCGCGTCGCGCAGCGTGTCGCGCGTGACAACTAGCTCGACCGCGCCGAGCCGGTACGCTTCGGCCGCGTCGATCATGTCGCCGGTGAAGTACATCGCGCGCACCTTCTGCACGCCGAACAGCCGCTGCAGGTGCGCGCCGCCGCCCATTGCGCCGCGGTCGATCTCGGGCACGCCGAAGCGCGCGCAATCGGCCGCGACGACGATGTCCGCCGCGCCGCAGATGCCGATCCCGCCGCCGAGCACGAAGCCGTGCACGGCCGCGATCACCGGCTTCGGGTTGCGGTGCACCGCACGGAACGTCTCGTAGTTGCCCGCGTTGACCGACACGATCCGCTCCGGATGCGCGGCCAGTTCCTTGATGTCGACGCCCGCGCAGAAGCCGCGGCCTTCGCCGCGCACGACGATCACGCGCACGTCGTCGTCTTCGCCGAGCGCGTCGAGTGCGTGCGACAGCGCGTGCCAGCCCTGCGCGTCGAGCGCATTCACGGGCGGATGGGCGATCACCAGTTCGGCGATGCCGTCTGCGCGCTCGATCCGGAACGGCATCGCGCCGGCCGGTTGATTGGATGCTGTCATCTGCATTGCCTCCCTGTGATGTGGTTCATGCGGTCTGCACCGCTGCCGTGCCCCGCAGCGCGGCCAGCGCATCGAGCCGCTCGCCGGCTTCCGCGACGATCCGCGCGATCAGCGCGTCGCACGATTCGATCGCGCCGATCATCGCGGCCGCCTGGCCGCTCGGCAGCACGCCTTCGTCCGGGCGGCCCTCGACGATCGCGCGCTGGATCAGGAACGGCGCGTTCGCGGCCATCAGCGTCTGGCTCGCCGTGTAGTCGTGCGAGCGCAGCGCCTTGATCGCGAGCCCGAGCATGTCGCCCGTGCTCAGCCCGTTCTGGCGGCGCCACGCTTCGGCCGTCTTCAGCGCGAACCATGTGCGGCGCAGCGGGCCGAAGCACTCGAGCTTCAGCAGGTACGGGTTGTCGATCATGCGTTGCGGCAGCCCGTCGAGCGCGTCCGATACGCGGATGCGCGCCGGATCGCCGACCGCGACGTACTGGTCGAGCGTTTCGCGCGGCACCGGCGATTCGGCGCTCATCAGGAAGCGCGTGCCCATCGCGATGCCGGCCGCGCCGTACGCGAGCGCGGCCGCCAGCCCGCGCCCGTCGAAGAACCCGCCGGCCGCGACCACCGGCACGCGTACCGCGTCGAGCACCTTCGGCAGCAGCAGCGTGGTCGGCACCGAGCCCGTGTGGCCACCGCCTTCCGCACCCTGCACCGTCACGACGTCGGCGCCGAGCTCGACCGCTTTCGCCGCATGCTTCGGCGCGCCGACGGTCGGCATGCAGACGATGCCGGCGTCCTTGAAGCGGCGGATCGTCTTCGCATCGGGCCCGCGCCCGTAGCTGACCGCGCGCAGCCGGTGCCTGATCGCGAGATCGACCACCTGCGCGGCGTTCTTCTGGAACATGTGGAAGTTGATGCCGAACGGCTTGTCGGTCAGCGACTTCACCTTCAGGATCTCGGCCTCGACCTGCCCGGGTTCGAGCGTCGCGCCGGCCAGGAAGCCAAAGCCGCCCGCATTCGCGGTCGCCGCGACGAGCCGCGCGTCGGCCACCCAGCCCATCGCGGTCTGCACGATCGGATAGCGGCAGCCGAGCAGGTCGCACAGCGGCGTATGCAACGGGCTCCGAAACGTCGTGCTCATGCGGCGGCTCCGTTGACGGCGACCGGGGCCGGCGCGTCGCCGCGATCCACGCCGTTCGGCTGGCGCTGCGAGCTGGCCATGCTGCGTGCGTCGTAGCCGCCGAGGCGGTCGCCACTGACGAGCTCGTTGTGCGCATGGGCAAAGTGATGCCACGCGAACGCCGCATCCATCGCCGCACGCTTGCCCTGCAGCTCCTCGACGTGGTTCAGCGCCTGCTTGGTCAGCGTGAGCCCGAGGCGCGGCATCGTCGCGATCTTCGCGGCGATCGCGTAGGTCGCGTCGCGCAGCCGCTCGCGCGGCACCACGCGGTTGACCATCCCCATCTGGTACGCGCGTTCTGCCGGCATCCGCTCGCCGAGGAACAGGAATTCCTTCGCGATGCGCGGGTTCAGCTCGTACGCATGCGCGAAATACTCGACGCCCGGGATTCCCATCCGCACGACCGGATCGGCAAAGAACGCGTCTTCCGACGCGACGATCAGGTCGCACACCCACGCGAGCATCAGCCCGCCGGCGATGCACGCGCCCTGCACCATCGCGATCGTCGGCTTCGGCAAATCGCGCCAGCGCCGGCACATCCCGAGGTACACCTCCTGCTCGCGCGCATACAGGAATTCACCGCCTTCCTTGTCGACGTGGTCGTACCACAGCGACGCGCGATCGAACGACTCGTGGATGTCGCGGCCCGGCGTGCCGATGTCGTGACCCGCCGAGAAATGCTTGCCGGCGCCCGCGAGCACGATCGCCTTCACCGCGTCGTCGTGCGCCGCGCGCCGGAACGCGGCGTCGAGCGCATACGTCATCTTCGAGTTCTGCGCGTTGTGATACTCGGGACGGTTCATCGTGATCGTCGCGATGCCGTCCTCGACCGCGTAGCCGACGACACCGTCGCCGAACGTCATCTGGGTCGCTTCCATGTCGAACCTCATCCCCGGCGCGGCGCCGGATTGTTGCGCACGATCGTCGCGCGCAGGTTGTGCGGATCGAGCGAGCGGACGATGCGCAGGTCTTCCACGGTCGGCGCGGCCGTCGTGCCGAGGTCCGGCGCGGCGATCAGCGGGAAGCCGGTCGCGTCCTGCACTTCGTCGAAGCTCACGCCCGGATGCAGCGAACGCACGCGGATCGCATGGTCGGGGCCGCCGAAATCCATCACGCACAGGTCGGTGACGATGCTGCGCAGGTCGACGAAGGTCTTCATCCCGGGCAGCCGGCGCGCCGGGTTGTAGCCGACCGTGCACACCATGTCGACTTCGCCGTCGACGAACGTGCGCTTGCCGTGACCGCTGACGAAGAACGAGTTCGCGTGGTTCGTCGTGTTGCCTGGGAAGCCGCGCGCGCCGAGCAGCTGGGTTTTCGGGCGGTCGTAGTCGTCGCCGAGCCACGAGATGTTGGCCTGGCCGAACCGGTCGATCTGCGTCGGCATCACGAGCGCATGTCGGCGGCCGTGCCACAGGCAGTCGAACACGCGTTCGTAGGTCATCCAGCCGCTCGCCTTCACGCGATAGCCGTCGGGGCGCGGGCCGAGCGGCACCGGCTCCTCGACGAGATACGCTTCGCCGTCGGTCAGCATCAGCCCGTTGTTGTACGCGAGCCGCGCGAGGCCGGCCGCGAGCCGCGGGCCCGTGCCGATGCCGGTCGCCAGCACTTCGCCGTCGTCGCGCCAGAGTCGCGCGGACGCGACGATCATCAGTTCCGCGAGGGAATGGTCGAGAGATTCGCTCACAGGCGCTCCTTTACAGAATCGGCAACGGCAGCGTCGTCACGTGCGACAGCCCGCCGACGCCTTCGAGGTACTGGCGTTCGTCCTGGCCGACCACGTCGCGCAGGTACGCCGCCGTTTTCGCGTCGTCTTCCGCGCTGGCGCAATACGCGCGCAGGTGCGGCAAGTCCCAGCCGTAGGCCGGCCCGCACGACGTCGGATGCGCGCCGCCCGGCGCGTGCACGACGCCCGTGACGAGCGAGCGCTCGAACGTGTTGCGGCGCGCGGCGTCGAGGTCTTCGCTCGCGAGCGACGCGTCGACCGTTTCCGCCGACACGTAGCAGCGCTGCGCGGCGCGCGCCATCCACGCGTCGAAGTACGGATCGGGGCCGTCGATACGCGTGTTGCCCATCCGGTCGGCCGCGTTCACGTGCAGCAGCGCGACGTCGAGCTCGATCGCGGGCATCGCGAGCAGCGTCTCGCCGTCGTCGTACGGCGAGCGCACCGTGCGCAGTGCCGGCGCGTGATCGAGCAGCGCGGTGCCGAGCCCGGCGCGCGTCGGCAGGAACGGCAGCCGCGCGGCCGCGGCGCGCAGGCCGAGCTGCAGCATCCCTTCGTCGAGTTCGAGCACGTCGATGCGGCCCTGTTCACGGGCGCGGCGGAAATGCGGCTCGAGCGGGATCACGTCGAGCGACACGAAGCCGAACACCGCCTTGCGCACCTTGCCCGCCGCGCACAGCAGGCCGACATCGGCGCCGCCGTACGCGACGATCGTCAGGTCCTTCAGGTTCGAGCGCGCGATCTCGCGCACCAGCGCCATCGGCTTGCGCCGCGGCCCCCATCCGCCGATGCCGATCGTCATGCCGTCGGCGAGTTGCGCGACCACGTCGCGCGCGGACATCGTCTTGTCGAGAGGTTTCATCGTCATCGTGCTGGCTTACCGGTATCCGATGCTGAAATCGTGGCCCCACTGGCTCACCTTGGTGGCCTCGAACACCGCGTGCTTCGCCCAGTCGACCGTGAGGCCGCCGAAGCCGTATTCGAGATCGAAGCCGCCGGGGGTCTTCATGTAGAAAGAAATCATCTGGTCGTTGCAGTGCCGGCCGAGCGTCGCGGACATCTTCACGTCGTGCGCCGCGACGCGATCCAGCGCGCAGCCCACTTCGTCCATCGAATCGACTTCGGCCATCACGTGTACGCAGCCCGACGGCACGGCCATCTCGAACAGCGCGAGGCTGTGATGGCGCGCGTTGCGGCAGTGCATGAAATGGATGCGCTTTTCCGGTTCGGCCGGATCGGGCGTGAACTTCACCCGGTAGATGTCGGACAGCTCGAACCCGAGCACGCCGCGCACGAACGCGTCGGTCGCGTCGAACTGCGGCGCGGGCAGCACCGCGTGGCCGAGCCCCATGTCGCCGGTGACGAAGCGCGCGACGCCCAGCGGCGACACGAAGCGGCGGAAGTCGCAGCGCGCGCCCCAGTACAGCTCGTGGCGGTTGCCGGACGGGTCGGTGCACCACGCCATCGCCTGCACGCGGCGCAGCGCGGCTTCGTCGCGGGTCGCGCGCACCGGCTCGACGCCCGCCCGCTGCAGTGCCGCCAGCGCGGCGTCGAACGCGGCGCCGTCGGGCAATTCCCAGCCCGACGCGAAATAGCGGTCGGTCGAGCCGGGGACGACCACGTAGCGGAAATCGCGCTCGTCCATCTTCAGGTACAACGCGCCGTCGGGCGCATCGAGCGCCTGCATGCCCAGCACGTCTTCCGCGTAGCGGCGCCACGCATCGACGCGCGTCGCCTCGACGACGACATAGCCAAGCGCACGGACATCGATCATGTCGGCCTCCTCCTGGTTCAGAATCCGTTGTTCGTGTAAGGATTCTGGCCGGTCGGGGGTGGCGTTACATCGTCTGTTGGGACGAGAGGACGGGCGGTAAAAGGCGGGAACGGCAGTGTGGAAGGTGCGCCGGTGGGGGATTCTGCGATGGGGCGTGGAATGTTCGGGTCACGTCGCCCCGGATCGCCGGTGCCGGCGTGGCGTGGAGCGCCGTGCCCGGGCCAGACGGCCTGCCGTCACCCGAATCTGTTTCGTGCGATGGCCGACCTCGGCCGCAAAGCTAGTCGAACGGATTCAGCAACCGGACGCCGGTGCGGGCGAAATCGTCGACGTTACGCGTGACGACCGTGAGATCGTTGATCAGCGCGGTGGCCGCGATCAGCTTGTCGAGTTCATGCGTCGGATCGGGCACGCGCAAATGCCCCCACATCTGGCTGGTCTCGATATCGACCGGCAGGATGTTCGGCGCATAGCCGGACAGGATCGTCGCCATCCAGGCTTCGAGCGCCGACGCCTGGCGGACATCGCCGCGATGCCGGATCAGGTCGACGCCGCGCCGCAGCTCGGCCACCGTCACGACGGACAGGTAAAGCGGGCTCGCGTCGGCTGCGGCCTGTCGGAAGAACGCCTGCACGCCGCGGTTGGTGCGCTTGCCCTTCCTGATTTCGCTGAGAACGTTCGTATCAATCAAAAACACGCCTGACCTCGCCGGAATCCTGAACACGTTGGAAATCCGCGTCTTCGCCGACACCGGGCATGCTCATCAGCACTTGCGCAAAGGTCCGCCGCTTCGGCCGGCCAAGCGCTTCGGCCAGGATGACCCGATGTTCGGCCTCGGCACTCCTGCCATTTGCCGCTGCCTGCTCTCGCAGGCTCTGAACGATATTGTCATCCACGTTACGCACCAGAAGATTTGCCATGAGTTCCTCCACCCGGATTTGCTATCAATGATAGCGTGCTTACGATGAATTGCAAGCATTGCTATCATCGACACGGCCGGAGGGACGACGGAGTCGGCGCTGGCCGGCGGCAGTAGATGGCATGACCCCTTCCACCCTGCGCCGCCGGCCTGACGCATCGAACTGCTGTCGCTCAAGGTAAGCCGGTTCTGAACGACGCGAAAGACGGCCGGATGGCCAGTCAAGTGCCGTCGACAACGACGCATGCCCCACCGGCGAGGAACAGGATTTGCGACGCTGGCATTGTTGGCGACAACCGCTACGATCACGGGCCTCGTGCCGATTCGCGCCGAAACATCGTGTTGCACATCGGGCCGCGGCCACCGCAATCGTTTGATACCATCGGCTCATCAAGTCGGCGATCGAACGCCGCACGAAGCGCGCAGAAGACCATGCATCGACGCGGATCACCCGTGCCTGAAATCCCGATCCAAGACACGAGACGCCCTTCAGTGGACTTTGCTACGCCTGCTCTGGAAACCCTGTTCTCCCCGCCCCCCGACAAACTCTACTTCCCCGCATGCCTCGCGGCCGTCGCGATCATCGCGTGGCTCGTCGCGCGACACGTGCCGTTCTACCGTTCGGCCGTCGACAAGTCGCTGTCGATGCGCTATCGCAACCTGGACGGATTCCGCGGCATCCTGGCCACCTCCGTCGTCTTCCATCACTTCGCGTGCAACCAGGCGTTGCTGTCGACCGGCACCTGGGGCGCCGACACGGACTTCCTGCGCAATCTCGGGACGATTCCCGTCGCGATGTTCTTCATGGTCACCGGGCTCCTGTTCTGGGAACGCGCATGCAGAGGCACGCTCGACGTGCGGACCTTCTTCGTCGGGCGCGTACGGCGCCTTGCGCCGCTCTACCTGTTCTATGCGACCGTCATCGTCACCTGCACGCTTTACTGGTTTCCCCGCCACGTCGTCGGCGCACCGGCGCAGTTGCTGGCGGACCTGTTCAAGGCCGTGTCGCTCGGCTGGTTCGGCGCGTTTCCGATCAACGGAGCGGAACGGACCAGCTATCTGAGCGGCGTCTGGTGGACCCTCGCATACGAATGGCGGTTCTACGCGGTCGTGCCGTTTCTCGCGTGGTTCGTTGCCACGCGTGCGTGGCGCAAGCTGCTCGCGCTCGCGATCGTCACGGCCTGCGCCGCGCTGTTCGGGCAGCCTGGCAGCATGGCGCTGCTGTTCGCGCTCGGCGCTGTGGCCTACGAGGTATCGCGGCACCCTGCGATCCGCGTGCGGCTCGGCACGAAATCGGCGGCGACCGTCGCGCTGCTGATCCTCGCCGTGTCACCGTCGCCGACCGAACGCTACTCGATCGAGGGCGCGCTGCCGCTGCTCCCGGTATTCCTGTGCGTCGCGTGCGGAAACACGTTCTACGGCGTGCTCGGCACCCGGCCGCTCGCGCTGCTCGGCACCGCCAGTTTCAGCATCTACATGATTCACATGGTGATCGTGTACACGATCGTTCATGCGGTCGACAAGTTCGCATTCCCGATCGGTTCCGTCGGCGCCCCCGGCATCTGGGCGCTCGCACTTGCATGCGCGCTGGTCGCCGTGTTCTGCGCGCTGCTGACTTACCGCTACGTCGAGCATCCGTTCATCGTGAAGCGCAGCGACACGCGTCCGGCACGCCGCACGGCCGAACCCGTTCGCGAGCGTCGCACGGTCACGCCGTGACGGGTGTGCGGCTCAGAAGCGGTACGAGATGCCGATCTGCAGGACCGGGTACCACCGATAGCGCGACATCATCCGGTTCAGCTCGTCAAGGCCGCTGGCGATCAGGATCTGGCTCTTCTGCGGACCGGCGGCTGCCGCCAGCTCCGGCGACAGCGTGTACGAGCACTTCGGGATCCCGTACGCGACACCCAGGTCGGCGACGAATCCGAGCCCTTTCGACGCCGGCCGATGCCCATAGCCGATTCCCGCATACGGCATCACGGTCGGGTACCGCGCCTCCGCGACCGCGTACATCCCCGGCAGCGCCGGATAGCGCTTGCCGTCGAACACGTAAGTACCGTCGGTCGGCACCGATACGCCGCGCAGCTCGTCGTCGTTGAAACGCAGCCCGAGCGTTGCCCGGAAGCCGCTGCCTCGCCACGGGAAGACATCGGCGTACAAACCGCCCTGACGCAGCTTCAGGTCGTCCTGGTAGCGATTGCCTGCCACCGTGAAGTCGTGCGTCAGGTTGATCGCATTGAAATCAGCATGCGCACCCAGCATCGAATTGAAGCTCACGGCTGCCCCGATGCCGACGCCTTGCGTACCGCCCTGGAGGTAGATCTCCTGCGCGTGCGCGCTCGCGACGAACATCACCGCAGCCACAGCCCATTGGTTCACTGTCGTTTTCACGGGCGCCTCCCCCGACATGTGCCGGGCGCGACGCGCCACCGCACGCGGCTTTGGTCGCGATGCGCGGTGCGAACCCCGGCACGACACCTTGCAAGCAAGCTTGCTGTTCGACGGACCGGGAACGCGTGGCGCCGTGCACATGACCGATACGACATGCGCGGCGCATGCACCGCGACAAGCGATGCGCGCAATCCGATCCGATTCCCCGTTTGTTTCGATGTCGTTACGTGCCGTCGATGCGCTGGTCGTTCTGGTGAAATTCGTCTGCACCGGCGGCATCTGCTCAACCGCAAAGGCTGTGCCATGCGGCGTGAATCCAGACGGGACGCGCGTCACGGCCGAACAAGGGCGGCCAGGACGGGTGAAATCGGAGGAAATGTTTCAGGAACGCATCGATATTCGACGCGCGACGCCGGTACACGCAATTGTGTGCGCACGCATCGATATCGCGACAGGTACCGGCCCAGGCCGGACGGCCGTCAGCGCACGCACGTCGCCGTTGCCGCCGATGGCACGCGGTAAAACGCATCGAGGAAGCGTTGCAAACATGTGACCTTGCACGGCACGCGTGCGAGATCGATACGCGAGCATGCGCGTTGAGTCAGGGTGAATACGGATACCGTTACGCACCGGTCACCGATCCTGCGCAACGCGGTGCCGTACGATCCACACACCGGTCAGTACAACGCACCGATCCTCCAAACACCCGCGGCGCTCTCATCCGATGACAGCCTGCCAGCGGATGATAGAATCGTCCGTCCATACCCCATGGACGGACACAATGCAAAAAATGCAGTGGTCTAGCGGAATCGATAACGAAATCGAGTTCTGGTCGAAGTGGTTGGAGACGAAGGGCGGCGCGTGGCCGGAAGATTTTCTGTTCCGCATCAACCCGGATACCGAAGTACACGAATGGATGGCCGCGTTGCTGACCGGCATCCCGAATCCGAAAATCCTCGACGTAGGTGCTGGCCCTATGACGGTGCTGGGCAAGAAGATGAACGGCATGCCGCTGGACATCACCGCCGTCGATGCGCTGGGCGACCTGTACGGACGCCTGGATTTTCCCCCAGGGCTTCCCCTCATCAAAACCCGGCAGTGCGAAAGCGAATGCCTGACCACGATGTTTCCGGAAGACACGTTCGACCTGACTTATGCGAAGAACACGCTCGACCACAGCTACAATCCGGTCGAAGCGTTTCGGCAGATGATCGCCGTGACAAAACCCGGTGGTTTCATCGCGACCGAGCATGCCGCAAATGAAGCGCTGAACGAGAACTGGGAAGGTTTCCATCAATGGAACTTCCACGTCGACGGGCGCGACTTCAAGATTTCGGATCGAACGGATACCTTCAGCGTCTCGCAGGCGATCGAAGGCATCGCGCAGATCGTTGAACTGTCCCCGGATCATTCCGACTACATCGGTTGCGTGATCCAGAAGCTTTAGCCGATACATCAGTGACGACCCATCAGAAAAACACGGGTGCGCAACCGCGCCCCCCGCTTCCCCATGACTTCAGGATGCCGAGCGACGTCCCCTATCTGAATGGCTTGCGCGGCATTGCCGCGACCTGGGTCGTGATCGCTCATTGCATGATCTGGGGCGGATGGACGCTCACCGCAATACCGGACCCGAAGATCGCCGTCGACCTGTTCATGACGATATCGGGCTTTCTGATGGCCTACAACGCTCGGCGGCGGGAGTCGATCGAGCCCATGGCGCAGCCCGCTACCTGGATCCGGTTCTATATCCGCCGATACTTCCGCATCGCGCCTGCCTATTACCTGTCGCTCGCGTTCGCGGTCATGGCGTCGGCGCCGTTTCTCGACGGCTACAAGGCACTGCAATTGATGAACCCCGGATTCTGGGGAAACGGCGGCATTTACGATCCGGACACGATCAGGTTCACCACGGCCAACCTGCTCGCCCATGTCACGTTCGTTTTCGGCGCGGTGCCGAAATACACGTTTGCGACCATGCTGCCCGACTGGAGCCTCAGCCTCGAGATGCAGTTCTATCTCGCGTTTCCGCTGCTCTATCTGCTGATGCGAAAGATCGGCCCGTTGACGGCGTCGATCGTACTGGCCGCCATCGCACTAGCGGCCAGCCACGCGCTCGCCGGCCACTTTCCGGAGCCGGGTTTCCTGCCGCTGAAGCTCTCGCTGTTCGTGACCGGCATGCTGATCGCCGAAATTCCGTTCGGCACCGCCAAAATGGTCACGATCCTGATCGGCGTGCTGGCGTTGCTGTTGCCGTTCGCTCAAACGTCGAGTTACGCCGCCCAATCGTGGATGCTTCCAGTCATTTCGACATCGCTATACGCACTGACGGTCAACCGAAAACCCGTGTCGTCTCTGCTGCAACCTGTCGCCAATCTCCTCGGCGGCCGGATTGCCCATACGCTGTCCGATGCCTCGTACGGCATGTATCTTTTCCACGGCTTCTTCATCGCGTTTACCGGATTGATACTGTCCGGCGCGCTTCCCCGCCTGACGGCACATGGCAACATCAGGACGATTGTCCTGATGGCCGTGACATTACCGGGCGCGCTGTTGCTCTCCACCCTCATCCATCGATTCGTGGAGCGCCCCGGCATCGCGCTGGGCAGAAGCGCGGCCGGCTTCCTGTCGCTGGACGAATCGAGATCGCGCTAAGTCGATACCGGACAGCATCGGTCCGTTCGTACCGGCTTGCGCCGCGACGCAGCAAAAATTACCCGATCCGGCCATACGACGGCCGGGCGAATACCGATGCATGCGCATGCTTCTTGTCGGTGTCATGCGCGGCATGCCATGCATGAGCCAGCCGGTTCATGTCGTCCGATGTCGCCGACGGGATGGCGACGAAGCAGCGCAGATCACCCGCGCACTCCGACGATCACCCCCGCCGCGATGATCACCAGCACGAGCATCGACAGCAGCGCATACGTCCGGTCGCGCTCGCGCACGAACAGCCCCAGCAACAACGCGACGCGCGCCACCGGCAACACGATGAACAGCGCGACGCCGGCCGTCGTGAACGCATGGCCGTCCCGTGCGAACGCGCTGCCGCCCGCACCGAGCAGCATCCCGACGACGATCAGTCCGCACGCGCACCACGTGCCATACCGGAGCAATGCGGCGACCGCCCGGTCGCGGCGCTCGACGCCATCGACTGCGTGCGTCATGCGGCACCGCCCGGCGCATGAACGCCCAGCGCGGTCAGGAACATGTCGATCGCGAGCAACAGCAGCACGATGACGAAAAAGATCCGCAGCTTGTCGGCCGGCAAGCGAATCAGCAACCGCGCCCCGACGATCGCGCCGATCACCGAGCCGAGCGCGATCGGCCCGGCGAGCCCCATGTCGATGTCGCCGCGCGCGAAATACGCACCCGCGCTCGCGGCTGCCGTCACGCCGATCATGAAATTCGACGTGGCCGACGACACCTTGATCGGCAGCCGCAGCGCCGTGTCCATCGCGGGAATCTTCAGTACGCCCGAGCCGATGCCGAGCAGCGCGGAAATCAGGCCGGCACCGACCATCAGCGCCATGCCGAACGGCACGCGCCCGACCTGGTAGCGGATCTCGCGGCCCGACACCGGATCGGGAAAACTCGCATGCAGGCGGAGCGCGCTGGCCCACGTCGCGGCATCGGGCGGACCGTCGGCAAGCGTTTCACGACGCCGCGCGAGCATCTGTTTCGCGGACACAACGAGCACCGCCGCGAACAGCGCATACAGGAACGCAACGGGCACGCGGCCGATCATCAGCACGCCGGCGAGCGCACCGAGCGTCGTCGCCGTTTCGAGCACGATCGCGAGCCGAACGTTGACCAGCCGCCCCTTCAGGAACGACGCCGCGCCGCTGCACGAACACGCGATCACCGACACGATGCTCGCGCCGATCGCCGTCTGGATGCCGACGCCGAACAGCAGCGTGAGCAACGGCACGACGAAAATGCCGCTCGCCATGCCGAGCACGCCGCCGAGCGCGCTGGCGCCGAACGCGGCGACGAACAGCCACAGTGCTTCCATGCCCGCGTGCCCTGTCACGAACGCTCGCCGGTGCGCCGGTTCAGTCGCGTGACGAAACGAATGAGATCGCCGCGGTAATAAAGCCGCTCGAAATCGACCGGCCGCTGCGCGTGCGTATGCGACGTCCGCTCGATCAGGTAGACCGGGCTGCCGGACGCGATCGCCAGCGCCCGGGCGATGTCCGGCGGCGCCGCGACGGCCTCGAGCCGGTATTCGGCATCGACGAGCGGCACGGCGTAGCGCTCCTCGAGCAACGAGAAGATCGGCTCGGCCTCCAGGTCGTGCGCCACGACCTTTTCACCGAGTTCGCGAGGCAGATAGGTTTCGTCGAACGAGACGGCTACGCCGTCGGCCAGACGCACGCGGCGAATCCGCATGACCGCGGTGCCCGGTGGCAATGCGAGCTGCCGCGCGACATCGGCATCGGCGTCGACGACCTGCCGGTCGACGAGCCGCGCGGTCGGCGTGCGCCCGAGCGCGTGCATGTCCTCGACGAAGCCGGTCAGCTCCGTCAGTTCCTGCGTGATCTTCGGCTCGGCAACGAAGGTGCCCTTGCCACGCCGGATTTCGACAAGACCGCGCGCGACGAGGTTTTCGATCGCCTTGCGCACGGTCGTCCGGCTCACGCCGAAACGCTCGATCAGGCGCTCCTCTGGCGGAAGCTGGCTGCCCGGCGGCAGTGCGGATGTCGATATTTCGAGGGCCAGAGCAGCCTCGACCTTCGTGTAGAGCGGCGCATTGCCGAATTCGGTGTTCATCTAGACATCATGATGTCATGACGTCACGATGTCAAATGCCGGGTGACCGAATCGCTACAGCCCATAACCGCCAGACACGTTCAACTGCTGTCCGGTGATGTAGTTCGCCCGGTCCGACGCCAGGAACACCGCCGCACGTCCCACGTCGTGCGCCTTGCCCCAGCGCTTCAGCGCGAGCATCTTCTGCGTCTCGTCGATCCATGCCTGGTCGAACTGCCCCTGTTCGAGCAGCACCGGAAACATCCCGGCCTCGATCACGCCGACCAGGATCGAATTCGCGCGAATGTCGTAGCGCCCCTCCTCGCGCGCCAGCCCCTTGACCAGCGCCTCGTTCGCCGCCTTCGGCGCGACCGACAACCCGTCGCGATCTGGCCAGCGCAGATGCCCGGCCGATCCGAGCGTGACGAACGACCCGCCGCCCGATGCACGGAAATGCGGCAGGGCCGCTTTCGCCGCAACGAAAAAGCCGATCGTCTCGACGTCGATCGCGCGGCGCCAGTCGTCATGCGTCATGTCGCCGATATGGCGCTGGTTCACGAACGGGCCGGCAGCCCAGACGACCGTATGCACGCGGCCATGCGCGTCGATTGCAGCCGCGAGCGCGGCGTCGACCTGCGCGGGATCGGTCACGTCCACGCAGTGCGTGGTGGCCGCGACGCCTTCGCCGCGAATGTCGCGCGCGACGCGCTCGGCGACGTCGGCCTTGCTGCGGTAGCCGACCGCGACCGGCACGCCGGCGCGCGCAAACTCGAGCGCGACGCCCTGCCCGATCCCGCCGCTGCCGCCGAACACGAGTACCGCGCCCTGCGGAAATCCGTTGTCGTTCATGCGTTCATCCCGTTCATGTGTCGCTTCATCGCTCACGCGGCCGCCTCGGTCACTGCGCGCAGCCGGTACTTCAGCACCTTCCCCGCCGCGCTCGTCGGCAGCTGCTCGACGAACGTGAAAAATCGCGGCACCTTGTAGTTCGCCATGTTGCTGCGCGCCCAGTCGTTCAACGCATCGGCGTCGGCCTGCGCGCCCGGGCGCAGTACGACATACGCGTGACCGACCTCGCCGAGCCGCGTATCGGGCACGCCGATCAGCGCGACCTGCGCGATCGCCGGATGCGCGGCGAGCAGCCGCTCGATCTCCGCCGGATAGCAGTTGAAGCCGCCGACGATGAACATGTCCTTGATGCGGTCGGTGATCTTCAGGTTGCCGTTCGCATCGACGCAGCCGAGATCGCCCGTATGCAGCCAGCCGTCGGCATCGACGGTCTCGCGCGTCGCGTCCGGCTGGTTGAAGTAGCCGCGCATCACGTTGTAGCCGCGCACCCAGATCTCGCCGGTTTCGTCCGGCCCGAGCGGCGCGCCGCCCGGCCCCGCGATGCGCAGCTCGACGTCCGGCATCGGCCGGCCCGACGTGTAGGCGACCGTCTCCGCATCGTCGCCCTGCCGGCACAGCGTCGCGAAGCCGCACGATTCGGTCAGCCCGTAGCCGGTCAGCACCGTCTCGAAGCCGAGCTCCGCGCGCATCCGCTCGATCAGGCTCGGCGCAATCGCCGCCGCGCCCGTCACCGCGATCCGCAGCGACGACAGGTCGCGTGTCGCGCGATCGGGCGCATCGAGCAGCGCGTAATACAGCGTCGGCGGGCCGGGCAGCACCGACACGCGGTCGTCCGCCACGCGCCGCAGCACGTCGGCCGGCTGGAACACGAGATGCGGCAGCACGGTCGCGCCGCTCGACAGCGCGGCGAGCCAGCCGGCCTTGTAGCCGAACGTGTGAAAGAACGGATTGACGATCAGGTAGCGGTCGTCCCGGCGCACGCCCGCGATCGCCGCCCATGCCTGCGCGGCGCGCAGGTTCTGGCCGTGCGCGGTCATCACGCCTTTCGGGCGGCCTGTCGTGCCGGACGTGAACATCAGATCCATCACGGTGTCGGGCGTGACCTGCGCCTCGCGTTCGCGCACCGCGGCAAGCGGCACGGCCGCGCCGCGCGCGAGAAACGCATTCCAGGTTTCGTCGCGCGCGCCGGACGGCGGTTCGCCGTCGAACACGACGACGCGCTCGAGCGTCGCGGGCCGGTGCGGCATCAGCATCGCCGGATAGGATTCGCCGAGGAAGGTGCCGCAGCAGAACAGCAGCCGCGCGCCGCCGTCGTGCAGGATGCCGCCGACCTCCATCCCCTTCATCCGCGTATTGACCGGCACGAGGATCGCGCCGACGGTGTGGATCGCCAGCGCCGCGACGATCCATTGCGGCAGGTTCGGCGCCCAGACCGCCACGCGATCGCCGGCCTCGATGCCGCTCGCCAGCAGCGCACGGGCCGCGTCGACGCGTGCGGCGTCGAGTTCCGCGTAGGTCAGCCGGCCGTGTTCCGACTCGATCGCCGGATGCGCGCCGTGGCGCGCGGCAGCCCGCGCGATCAGCGCGGGCGTGGTCAGGATTTCATTGTCCATCGTCATTGGTCAGGGTTGCCGTGCGCGCCGCCGGCGCGCCACGGCTCAGTCGGGAAACACCACGCGCAACGCGTCGCTCGCGGGCCGCGCGCAACAGGCGAGCGTCCAGCCGGCCGCGATCTCGTCTTCGTCGAGCACGTGGTTGCTGTCAAGCGCGACCTCGCCGCGCTCGATCCGGCACATGCATGCGCCGCATTGCCCCATCCGGCAGGAATTCGGTGCGGGGACGCCTGCGCGCAGCATCGCGTCGAGCAGCGTCTCGCCGGGCGCGCTGTCGAACGCGAACGCGTCGCCGTCGAGCACCGTCTCGATCGCCGCGCCGTCGCCGGTCGCCGCCGTTCCCGCAGCGGATGCCGCCGTGCCGGCCGGCGCCGGCGCCGGCGCATCGGGCAGCGACGCGAACCTCTCGACGTGCACGCGTGCGCGCGGCCGCCCGAGGCCGAGCATCGCGGCCAGCGCGTTCTCCATGAACAGCGCGGGCCCGCAGATGAACGTTTCCTGCTGGCTGAACGGCCGCGCGAGTTCCTCGAGATGCCGCTGTTGCGGAATGCCCTGCACGCTGTCGAGCCAGTGAATCACGCGCACGCGGCCCGGATGCCGTTGCGCGAGCTGCTGCAGTTCGTCGCGAAAAATCACCGAGCGCTCGTCGCGGTTCGCATAGACCAGCGTCAGCATCCCGCGTCCGTGCACGAGCGCCGATTTCAGGATCGACAGCACGGGAGTAATGCCGCTGCCGCCCGCGAACAGCAGCAGGTCGCCGTCCAGTGTGCGTGGCGTGAACACGCCGGCCGGCGGCAGCACGTCGAGCGTGTCGCCCGCCTTCACGCGGTCGCACAGCCAGTTCGACGCGCGGCCGTCGCGCACGCGCTTGACGGTGATCTTCGGCGCCGCATCGATGCCGGGTGCGCTCGACAGCGAGTAGCAGCGCGCGACGGTCGCTTCCGCGCACGGCACGTTCAGCGTGAGGAACTGCCCGGGCCGGTACGCGAAGGCATCGTGCAACGCGGCCGGTACGTCGAACACGAACGAGCACGCGTCGTCGCTTTCGGCAATCACTTCGGCCACGGTCAGCCGCTGGAAGCGTGAATCGCTCATCGCCGGTTCCTTGCGTCACGCGGCCGCATGGGCCATCGGCGCGCCGGGCGTCGTATAGGCGCCGTCGAGATAGACGAGCGGATCGACGTCACCGCTCATCAGTACCTCACGGATGCGCCCGATGAACACCGTATGCGTGCCGTATTCGAAACGGCCGTCCTGCTCGCACACGAGGCTCGCCTGCGAGTCACGCAGATACGGCACGCCGTGCGGCGACGTATCCCAGTCGCCGGTCGTGAAACGCGCCTCGCCCTTCAGGCGGCCGCTGCAGTCGATCGCGATGCCTTCGTGGCGCGCGGACAGCACGTTCACGCAGAACGGCGCGCCCGCATCGAGCGGTGGATACAGCGACGCGGAACGGTTGATGCAGATCAGCAGCGAAGGCGGATCGGTCGACAGCGAATCGACCGCCGTCGCGGACATCGAGTAGCGCCGGCCGTCGTGCGCACTGCTGATGACCGTGACGGAGCGCGCGAGGCGGCGCATCGCGAGCAGCATGTCGGTGCGCAGCGGATGGGTGGTGAGATCGCTCATGGTCGTACTCCGTCAAGTTCTGTCGTGGATGGCCGGGCTGGCCGGCCGCCGGCGTCGGCCGCGCAAGCAGCCAGGTGGTCCGCGGCGAGATACCCGAAGGTCATCGCCGGACCGAGCGTCGAGCCCGCGCCGGGGTAGCTCGTGCCCATCACCGATGCGCTGGTGTTGCCGATTGCGTAAAGACCGTCGATCGGCGTACCGTCGTCGCGCAGCACGCGGGCCGTCGCGTCGGTCACGAGCCCGCCCTTCGTGCCGATGTCGCCCGCGTCGACCCGCGCCGCGTAGAACGGCGCTTCGTCGACGGGCCCAAGGCACGGGTTCGGCGTATTGCGCGGGTCGCCGTAATACGTGTCGAACGCGTTGTCGCCCTTGCCGAACGCTTCGTCGACGCCGGTGGCCGCATAGCGCGCCATGTCGCGCAGCGTGTCGTGCAGCCCGGCCGCATCGACGCCGATCTTCGCGGCCAACGCGTCGATCGTGTCGGCCTTCACGAGCACGTCGCGAAACGCGTCGGGAATCCGTGCGTCGGGCATCATCGATGCCGGCATGACCGGCCCGCACGGATACTTGCGGCGAAAGCGCGCGTCGAACACCATCCACGCGGGCACGCTCGCCCCGGTGCGCGCATGGTCGCGATACATCGCGGGCACGAATTCCGAATACGGCGCGGCTTCGTTCACGAAGCGCCGGCCCTGCCCGTTGACGATCACGCAGCCCGGCAGGTTGCGTTCGACGAACAGCCCGCGCTGCTTCTCCTCGCCCGCGACGCGCACCGTCGGCACGCCCCACACGTGCTCCATCAGCGCCAGCGCGCCGCCAAGCCGGTGGCCTTCGGCGATCGCGTCGCCGGTGTTGGAGGGCGGCGTCGCGCTCCACTGCGCCTGGGTCGGCTGCGGCAGGTAGCGCTCGCGCATCGGCTGGTTGCGCTCGAAACCGCCCGCACCGAGGATCACGCCACGGCGCGCGGCGATCGTCACCGGCTGCCCGAAGCGCTCCGCGCGCACGCCGGTCACGCGGCCGTCCGCTTCGAGCAGGTCGCGCATCGGCGTGTCGAGCCACACGGGTACGTTGCGGTCGAGCAGCGCGCGGCGCAACCCGCCGACCAGCGCGTTGCCGAGCGTCAGGCGCCGGTCGCGCCGCGTGCGGCGGCGCATGCCGAGATCGAGCCAGTAACGGCCGAACTGCCTGATCGTGAGCGTCATGAAGCCGGGCCCGCGCGAGAACAGCGTATGCGCTTCCTTCGACGTCACCGCGAGACGCCCGAAGATCAGCGTGCCGGGCGACGACGGCCGCAGCCGGTCGAATTCGTCGCCAAGCAATCCGCCGTCGAACGGCAGCGGATCGAGCGCGCGATAGCCCGGCATCGCGCCCGGCACCTTCTGGAAATAGTCCGCATATTTCGGCAGTGCCTGGAAGCGCACGGGCGTCTTCGATTCCAGGTAGCGCAGCATCTCCGGCGCGCGGTCGAGGTACGCGTCGAGCCGCTCGGGCGTCGATGCGCCGGCCACGCACGCGTCGACATACCGGCGCGCGGCGTCGCGCGAATCGGTCGCGCCGAGTTCCGCGATATGGTGGTTGCACGGGATCCAGATGCCGCCGCCCGATACGGCCGACGTGCCGCCGTACAGCGCCGTCTTCTCGATCACGACGACGGACAGCCCGTGATCGGCCGCGCGGCACGCGGCGAGCAGCGCGCCCGCCCCCGAACCGACGACGACCACGTCGAACGTGTATTGCTGTGCTTGCGTGTCGTTCATCGCGGCCCCGTCAGATGAAGAAGTCCGTGTTCTCGCGGCCGAGCATCACGGCGCCGAGGTTCTGGCCGAAGCGGTCCACGTTGTTCGCGTAGTGCGCACGGGCCGCGTGCAGGTCGAGGAAGCGGCGCACCAGCGGATTACGGTGATAGATGCCGTTGCCGCCCGCGTAGCGCAGCAGCGTATTCGCGGCCTGCGCGCAGCGCTCGGCGACCTGCGCGGACTGGTAGCGAAAATGCACGCGACGCTCGATCGACACGGCCGGGCCGCCCGTCACCGACGCCATCAGTTCCGCGAAATTGCGCTTGAGCAGCACCTGCATCTCATCGATCGCGACGGCCGCGTTCGCGCACGCGTTCTGCGCGCCCGGATCGTCGGTCGTCTTCGCGCCGCTGTTGGCGGACACGCGCGTCGCCGCATAGCCGGTGAAATCGTCGAGCGCGCCCTGCAGCGCGCCGATGCACGACGTGCACACCGCGCGCACGAAGATCTGCGCGAACGGCAGCCTGAACAGCGGCGCATCGTTGAGCGCGAGGCCCGGGCTCGTGCCCATCATTCCGTCGATCGCCTTGTGCGTGCGATACGCGGGCACGAACACGTCGTCGACGACGATGTCGTGGCTGCCCGTTGCGCGCAGGCCGAGCACGTCCCAGTCCTGCTGGATCCGGTAGTCGGCTTTCGGCAGCAGGAAGGTGCGGTATTCGGGCGGCTGGCCGGCTTCGGCCGGCGGCACCAGCGCGCCGAGGAACACCCATTCGCACAGTTCGCTGCCGCTCGAGAACTTCCAGTGTCCCGACAGGCGGAAGCCGCCGTCGACCGGCGTCACGCGGCCGACCGGCATGTAGGTCGACGCGATCAGCGTCGCCGGGTCGTCGCCCCACACGTCCCGCTGCGCGCGTTCGTCGAACAGCGCGAGCTGCCAGTTGTGCACGCCGACGACGCCGTACACCCACGCGGTCGACATGCAGCCGCGCGCGAGCGCCATCTGGATGTCGAAGAACGCCTGCGGATCGAGCTCG
The DNA here is from genome assembly GCF_984667975.1 of Burkholderia pulmonis. Lineage (NCBI taxonomy): Bacteria > Pseudomonadati > Pseudomonadota > Betaproteobacteria > Burkholderiales > Burkholderiaceae > Burkholderia > Burkholderia pulmonis. The sequence goes on along the minus strand of NZ_OZ480187.1, from coordinate 1,432,969 downwards.
TAGCCGCCGTAGCGCTTCGGCTGCAGCACCTTGAAGAAGCCGGCGGCCTGCATGTCGGCGATCGTCTCGGCGGGAAGGCGGCCCTGTGCTTCCGCCTGCGCGGCGCGGCCGGCCAGCGTCGGCGCCAGTGCCTCGGCCCGGGCGATCAGCGTGGCAGCCAATGCGTTCGAATCGTTGTCGCGATGCACGAATGTCTCCTGTGGAACGGGGGCTGCGCCGTGGCGCGTGCCCCGCTCTCGTTCAAAGTTGTTCGGCGCGGCCTGGCCGCGGGCGATGCTCGCCACCACCGATGGTCGGCTTCGCGCGACCGCGCCGCATCGTCCGACCGGACGGGACGACGGGCGCGGCCCGGTGCATCACGCGCAGGCGCGCTCCTTCTCGCGGTTGAAGAACGGGATCACGTGCTCGCCGATGTTGCGGATGGTCTCCAGCTGCGCTTCGTGCGGCACCGTGCCCATCTGGCACAGGAACAGCACCTCGTCGACGCCGGCTTCCTGCAGGCGGCCGACATAGCCGATGCAGTCGTCCACCGTGCCGTACGCGTGGTTCGGGTTCATCATCGCGAGCGCCGGGTCGGCGAAGTTCACGACGACTTCCTCCGACGCGAAGCGCGAGCGGATCACCATCTCGCCGGTGTCGGCCTGCACCAGGTCGTCGCCCCACTTCGCCGGGTCCGGACGCTCGCCGCCCGTGTACCAGTACGCGAGCGATTCCATGAAGTAGCGCTGGCCGCGGATGCCGATCTTGCGGGCCGCCTGGCCGTCGGCCATCACGACCGTCGGGCACAGCGCCGCGAGGTGCTGGGTCGGGCGGAAGCCGACCTGGTCTTCCGGCTTGCGGTTCGCCCATGCCTCGCGATACACCGCGTTCTTCTTCGCGACTTCGTCGGGGCCGCCGAAGCCGAGCACCAGCGCGCCCATCCCGCGCTGGCCGGCGCGCAGCAGCGCATCGGTGTTCGTACAGGCGAGGTACATCGGCGGATGCGGATCCTGGAACGGCTTCGGGTGGATCGGACGCTTCGGAATCTTGATGTACTTGCCGTCGTGCTCGATCTCGTCCTGCACGAACATCTTCGGCACGAGGTACATCGATTCGTCGATCATCGGCTGCAGTTCGTTGAGGTCGTACCCGAACGCGCCGGCTTCCTGCTGGCTGCCGCCCTTGCCGACGCCGAAATGCACGCGGCCGCCCGACAGGATGTCGAGCAACGCGACCCGCTCGGCCACCTTGATCGGGTGATTCATCGCCGGCGGCAGGCACACCACGCCGTGACCGAGGCCGATGCGCGTCGTGCGGCCGGCCAGGTACGCAAGGAAGGTTTCCGGCGCGCTCATGTGCGCGTAGTTGGTCAGCGACGTGTGCTCCACGCACCAGATCGTGTCGAAACCGACCTGCTCGGCGAGCAGCGCCTGCTCGACCGTCTCCTTGAACACCCGGTGGTCGCCCTCGCGCGATGCGTCGGTGGTCTGGGCTTCGTAGATGAGGGAAAACTTCATTGCGTGCGTCTCCATGTCTGTTGGACGAGTCGGGGTCGCGCAGCCCGTCCGTACGATACGGACGGATAGCGACGGTCCACGAATGGAAGTGTCGGCGCGCCGGCTGGCGTGGGCATCATCTGTTCGGAGTAGCTGCACGCGTGCGGGGACAGAGGGGTTTCACCGTCATCCGATCGGACTGCGTGAGCGCGCGAGCGACGCGCTAGCATCGACCGGCGGCGCATTGCACGCCGCCACATCAAGACAAGGGAGAACCGGAATGAAGGTATCGATGCTGCTGTATCCGGTCGACGACATCGACACGGCGCTGCCGCTGTTCGTCGACGGGCTGGGCCTGAGCGTGAAGTTTCGCGACGGCGACCGTTATTGCGCGCTCGACGGCGGCCCGCTGACGATCGCGCTGGTCGCGGGCGACGAGCAGATCGTCGAGCGCGCGGCGCTCACGCTGCGCGTGGACGAGGACGACGACCTGTATGCGGCGATGGCGCGGGTCGTGAAGGCCGGCGCATCGGTGCGCGTGCCCGTGCAGGCGGGGCCGCACGAATACCGCGCGGTGCTGGAGGACAAGAACGGCGCGCTGCTGGTGATTTCGCAGAAGCGCTCAGCCTGACGATGCGCGGCGCGGGCGCGCCGCATGCGGCACATGCTTGACCGGCGCTATACGTCCGCGCCCGACGCACGCAGATCGCTGGTTTCCAGCAGTTCGAGCAGCGTGCCGGCCGGCTGGCTGAGCCGCTTCGCGGCCAGCGCGATGAATTCGACGTCCGGCAGCACCGGCAACCCGTCGCCGTTCACGGGCGGCGCGAGGCCGCGCGCGGACAGGTATTGCGACGTCGCGGTCAGCCCGAGGCCCGCACGCGCGGCCGCGATGCAACCCGGCTGGCTGCTGCTCGAACACACGACTTCCCAGCCGATCCCCTTTTCCGCGAGCGCGTTCAGCACCACCGCACGCGTGACGCTCGGCTCGGCCACCAGCACGAGCGGCAGCGGCCGCTCCAGATCGACCACGGTGCCGGGCCGCGCGACCCATTCGAGCCGTGCGCGCAGCAGCGGCGTGCCGCGCCGCTCGCCGAGCCGCCGCTTGCCGATCATCAGGTCGAGCGCACCCGCATCCATCAGTTCGTAGAGCCGGCTCGTCATGCCGGTGGTGATTTCCAGCGCGACGTCGGGATGCGCGGCGCGGAACCCGGCGAGCACGTCCGGCAGCGCGACGAGCGCGAGGTCGTCGGACGTGCCGAGCCGCACGCGCCCCTGCAGCCTCGGCTTGCGGAACTGGGACTCCGCGCGGTTCAGCGCCTGCAGGATCACGTTCGCGTGCACGAGCAGCGCCTCGCCGTCGGCCGTCATCGCGATCGAATGCGTGTCGCGCACGAACAGCCGCCGGCCGACGCTCTCTTCGAGACGACGGATGTGTTCGCTGACGCTCGACTGGTTGAGCCCGAGCTGTCGCCCCGCTTCGGTGAAGCTGCGGCAGTTCGTGACGGTTGCGAACGTCTTGAGCCAGACGGGATTGAGCATCCCGCATTGTCATCGGCATTTCCGATGACAGTCAATGCCTTGAGGCAGCTTCCCGATAACCACCGGAATCGGTACCATCGAGCGCTTGAAGTCCGGCAGGCGCCGCGCGACCGCACGACGGTGCCGCCCGCGCCGGACTGTCGCACCACCGATTTCGCCATGTCCCGGGAACCCACACACTCCGCGCTGCTCTGGATCGTCGCCGCTGCATTCTTCATGCAGTCGCTCGACACGACGATCGTCAACACCGCGCTGCCCTCGATCGCACAAAGCCTGCATGCGTCGCCGCTCGCGATGCAGCCCGTCGTGGTCGTCTACACGCTGACGATGGCGATGCTCACGCCGGCATCCGGCTGGCTCGCCGACCGGTTCGGCACACGCCGCGTGTTCTCCGTCGCGATCCTCGTGTTCGTGCTCGCGTCGATCGGCTGCGCGGCGTCGCATACGCTCGGCCAGCTGGTCATCGCGCGCGCCGTGCAGGGCATCGGCGGCTCGATGCTGCTGCCGATCGGGCGGCTCGCCGTGCTGCGCCGCGTGCCGGGCGAACAGTACGTGGCGGCGATCGCATTCGTGTCGATCGCCGGCCAGCTCGGCCCGATCGTCGGGCCGACGCTCGGCGGCTGGCTCACGCAGGCGATCTCGTGGCACTGGGTGTTCATCGTCAACGTGCCGGTCGGCGTGGTCGGCTTCATCGCGGTGCAGCGCTACCTGCCGCACGACCAGGCGACGCAGCCGCCGCCATTCGACTTCACCGGCTGTGCGCTGCTGTCGGTCGCGATGATCGCGCTGTCGCTCGCGATCGACCCGCCGATGCCTTCTCACCGGGCCGCATGGGCGGCCGGGCTCGCCGTGCTCGGGCTGGCGAGCGCGCTCGCCTACCTGCCGCATGCGCGGCGACGCGCGCAGCCGCTATTCCGGCTCGGGCTGTTCCGCGAGCCGAATTTCGGTTCGGGGCTGCTCGGCAACCTGCTGTGCCGGATCGGTACGAGTTCGGTGCCGTTCATGCTGCCGCTGCTGATGCAGGTGCAGCTCGGCTATACGCCGCTGCAGTCGGGGCTGATGATGCTGCCGGCCGCGATCGCGGGCGTCATCGCGAAACGCTGGATCGCGCCGCTCGTGAAGCGCTTCGGCTACGCGACGTTCCTGGTCGTGAATACGGCGATCGTCGGCTGCGCGATCGCAGGGTTCGCGCTGGTGTCGGCGCGGCCCGCACCGGTGCTGGAGGGGGTGCTGCTGATCGTGTTCGGCGCGGCGAACTCGATGCAGTTCGCCGCGATGAACGGCGTGACGCTCAAGGGGCTGTCCCATGCCGACGCCGGCAGCGGCAACAGCCTGTTCACGATGATGCAGATGCTCGCGATGGGCCTGGGCGTCTCGATCGGCGGCGGACTCGTGAACCTGTTCGCCGCCTATTGGGGCTCGATGGCGCACGGGTTCATGCTGTCGTTCACGTGCATGGGTGTCGTGACGCTGCTGTCGTCCGCCGTGTTCCGGCGGATCGATACGGTCGCGCCGCCGGCCCGTGCGGCGGCGCGGCCCTCTGCATGAACGCGCCCGTCAGTTCGCCTGCCGCCGCTCGACCACGCGCTTGAGCACCCAGCGGATCGACGAACCGTCGGCCGGCGGCTGCGCCACGTGGTATTCGTCGACTTCGAGCGTGTACAGGTAACCGGGCTGGTACGCAAACCCTTCGATCCCCGCATACCACAGGCTCCACGGCTCGCTCGGGCTGCTGCGCACCTGCAGGCATTCCATCGGTGCGACGCCCGTGCAGCGCGCGGACTGCGGCGCGACATAGACGGTCTTGGTCACGGGCTTGCCGTCGGCCGGACGGGCCGCATTCGGCGCCGTGGCGGCCGCGTCGGTCTGGCATCCGGCGAGGAGCGTGCTACCGGCAATGACGGCCGCGCCGAGCAGCGTTCGGGTTGTGTGAATCATCTGATGTTCCTCTGGAAGCGTTGGCGGGCCGATTAGACGATCGGTGCGGCGAGAAAGTTCACAAATACCTTACAGAACCCGCTCGACCACCCTCATTTATGGGATGTCCCGGGCGAACCGATACGTTACCGTGTGCCGGTTCCGCCGCGCGCACCGCCGCCGGCGGTCCGAACGTGCACGCCGGGCGCCCTGCGACCCGGCGGCCGCAACAGGAGACAACCCGAATGACCACGGCGCCCCCGGCCCTGCCGCCGCACCTTGCCCAATCGAAGCTGACGCTCGAGCAGTTCGACGCGCTGCTCACGAAAATCTACGAAGGCCCGCTCGAAGACGTGCCGTGGGGCGGCGCACTCGAACAGATCCGCGTGCACCTGCAGGCGAACTACGTGACGATGATCCTGCGCTGGCCCGCGAGCGGCCATGCGGGGCTGATGATCAACGCGTCCGAAAACAGCGCATCGCTGACGGGCGTCGCGTCGTACAACAACTACTACTACGCACTCGATCCGTTCGTGAACCTGCCGGCCGATCATGTCGTCACCGTCGACGAACTGCTCGGCGTCGGCGTCTGGCGCAACAGCGCGATGTATGCCGAATTCCTGAAGCCGTTCGACGTCGGCTACCTGATGGGCGCAGACCTGCGCACGCACGACGGCGTCGAGTGCCGCTTTCGCGTGTGCCGTTCGCACCAGGGCCATGCATTCTCGGCGACCGACAAGGCCGTCTGCAACGCATTGCTGCCGCACCTGAAGCGCGCGGTGCGACTGCATGCGAAGTTCGGGATGGTCGAATCCGAGCGCACGCTGTATGCGAGCACGATCGACCGCATGCTCGTCGGCACCGCGATTCTCGACGAGCGCGGCACGATCATGCGGACCAACTCCGTCGCCGACGAGATCTTCGCCGAATGCGACGGCCTGCGCGTGCGCGCCGGCACGGTCGAAGCGTCGTATCCGCTGGAGGACCGCAAGCTGCAGAAACTGATCCGCCAGGTGCTCGCGGAGCGCACGGGCGACACCCCGTCGGTCGCGCACGCGATCGCGGTGCCGCGCCCGTCCGGCAAGCCGCGGCTCGGCGTGCTGATCCGCGCGGTGCCGCTCAGCGAATGGTCGGAGGACAATCCGCGCCGGCCGGCGTGCGCGATCTTCATCCGCGATGCCGAGCGCAAGTCGCAGGCGTCGCACGAGATCGTGCGCAAGCTGTTCGATCTCACGCCGGCCGAAACCGCGCTGGCGCTCGCACTCGTCAACGGGCAGACGCTCGAGGAAGCGGCCGACGAGCTCGCGATCAGCAAGAACACCGCGCGTTCGCACCTGCGTGCGATCTTCTCGAAGACGGGGGTCACGCGGCAGGCGACGCTGGTGCGGATGCTGCTGAACAGCGTGCTGTCGCTGGGGTGAGCAGCACGAATGCGTGAAGCGGCCGCGGTTTGCGCGAGATCGACGGCGGGTTACATTACGATCTCGATACGTACAACGACAGAAACGACAGGACGCTCGACCATGGCCGATCACGCATCCGGGATTGCAAAACACCGGCGCCGCCTTTTCACCTCGATGGCGAGCCTGCTCGTCTGCGCCCTGGCATTGACCGCAAGCTGGCGTGCACAGGCCGACGAGCGCAGCGAGTTCCTGAAATACCTGACCGGGCCCGTCTATGAAGGGCCGATCGCCGAACCGAAGCTGCGCACGGCACAAGACCGCGCGTTCGCGAAGAATATCCAGGACGGCGCCGCAGTCAACGTCACGACCTTCGCGAGCCACTACATCCTGTGGACCTTCGATTGCGGACACAACGACAATTGCATGCGCGTGTTCGCGCTCGACGCGAAAACCGGCAATGTGTACTGGCTCCCGACCATCGTGCGCGAACTGACGATCGCGGACGACACTACGCCGACCGATTTCCGCTCCGACAGCCGGCTGCTCGTCGTGAACGGCAAGCCCGACGGGCAACCGCGCGGCCAGTATCGCTACCTGTTCGAGAACGGCAGGTTCCGGTTGCTCGACAAGCAGACCAGCCGCTGAAACCGGCGCCCGCCGTCGGATCCGCCTAGTCCGTTTCAACGTCGAAGCGCCGCTGCATGCGGCCTAACCTGTCTCTCCACCCAGCGCCTCAGGAGACAGGAATGGAAAGCTTCGCAGGAAAAGTCGCCGTCGTGACCGGTGCAGCGACCGGCATCGGACGCCAGGCCGCACTGTGTTTCGCCGAGGCCGGCGCGCAGGTCGCGCTGCTGGACACCGTCGTGTCCGCCGCGGAAGACACCGCACACGAAATCGAGCGCCTCGGCGCGAAGGCGATCGTGCTGCGTACCGACGTGTCGCGCGACGACGACGTGCGCCACGCGATCGACACGACGGTCGAAACCTTCGGACACCTCGACATCGCGTTCAACAACGCAGGCATCGCACTGCGCGGTATGCCGGCCGCCGACCTGGACGAAGACGAATGGGACCGCACGATCGCGGTGAACCTGAAAGGCGTGTGGCTGTGCCTGAAGCACGAATGCCGGCACATGCTGCAATCCGGCGGCGGGGCGATCGTCAACACGTCGTCGATCATGGGGCTCGTCAGCGGCCCCGGGCTCGCCGCGTATTCGGCGTCGAAGAGCGGCGTGGTCGGCCTCACGAAAGCGGTGGCGATCGACTATGCGGGGCGCGGCATCCGCGTGAACGCCGTGTGCCCGGGCGGCATCGGCAACACGGCGATCACCGACCGGCCGGAAAACCGCGACGACATGGCGCGGCTGGCGCAGGCCACGCCGATGGCACGGCTCGGCGAGCCGCGCGACATCGCGGAAACGGTGATGTGGCTGTGCTCGCCGGCCGCGCGCTTCGTCACCGGCCAGGCGATCGCCGTCGATGGCGGCTTCACCGTGTGGTGATCGTGTACCATCGGCGCTTCCCGATACGCTTCGACGCGCTGCCTTCGTCCGCCCGGCCATGCCCGGCCGGTGTGCGCAGCGCACCTCCCCTCGCATGCCCTCACCCGTTCCGTCCGACGCCGCGCTGCGCCCGCTGCCGATCGATACGCTGACCGTACCGGCCGCGCTCGACGGACGCACGGGTACCAACCGTTCCGGCAGCGCGCATCCGCAGATCGCCGCGACCAACGATCTCGACGCGGTGCGCGCGTGGCTCGCCCGTTTCGTCGATACGCCGACCACGTTCCAGAACTACCGCAAGGAAGCCGAGCGCCTGCTGCTGTGGGCCGTGATCGCATACGGCAAGCCGTTGTCGTCGCTCACGCACGAGGATCTCGTCGTCTACCGGCAGTTCCTGCTCGCTCCCGCGCCGGCCGATCTGTGGTGCGCGAACGGCGGCCGCAAGCATCCGCGCGACGATCCGCGCTGGCGGCCGTTCTACGGGCCGCTGTCGGCGGCCAGCCAGCGGCAGGCGCTGGTGATCCTGAACGTGATGTTCTCGTGGCTCGTGCAGGCCGGCTATCTGGCCGGCAATCCGCTCGCGTTGTCGCGGCAGCGGCAGCGCCGGCCCGCGCCGCGCGTCACGCGCCATCTCGGGCAGCCGCTGTGGCAGTCGGTCAAGGACGCGATCGCCGCGATGCCGCGCGACGATGCGCGCGCCTGCTTCCATGCCGATCGCGCGCGCTGGCTGTTCACGCTGCTGTATCTCGGCGGCTTGCGCATCACCGAAGCGGCCGATACGACGATGGGCCGGTTCTTCTGCCGGCGCGACGCGAGCGGGCACGACCGCTGGTGGCTCGACGTGACGGGTAAAGGCGGCCGGCAGCGGCTCGTGCCGGCCACCGATGAAATGATGGCCGAGCTGTCGCGCTACCGGCGTGCGCACGGGCTGCCCACGCTGCCGTTCGACGGCGAGCCGACACCGCTCGTGCTGCCGGTCGGCCAGGCGCACAAGCCGCTCACGCGCGCGGCGCTGCACCGGGTCGTGAAGCAGGTGTTCCGGCATGCCGCCGACCGGCTGCGCGCAAACGGCGAAGCCGGCGAACAAGCGGCGCGCGTGCTCGAACAGGCTTCCGCGCACTGGCTGCGCCACAGCGCCGGCTCGCACATGGCCGACGGCCGCGTCGACCTGCGGCTCGTGCGGGACAACCTCGGCCATGTGTCGCTCACGACGACGAGCCAGTACCTGCACGCGGACGACGACTGGCGGCATCGCGAGACCGAGGAGAAACACCGGATCGGGTGGGACTAGCCGGCGCGCCGCCGCTCAGTGATCGAGGTCGAGCCCGCCGAGGCCGCCGTTGCTGCGGCACTTCGCACGATCGCTTTCCGCCGGTACGTCGATCTGGCCGCACAGCGCGTCGATGCGCTGGCGGTAGCTGTCGGTCAGGCACTGCGTCGTCGTGCAGCGATTACGCGCCTTCAGCCATGCTTTCTGGCTCGCCAGGAACTGGCGATACTCGGGCGGATCCTCGACCGGATAGTTGGCGAAGTCGGACATCATGTGCTGGTAATCCGCGTTGAGCGCGTCGTCGAGACGCGACAGCGCCGGATTGCCGCAGATTTCGTGCTCCACGAACGTGGACGCCTTCGCGCAGTTGAACGACGCTGCCTGCACGTCGGTCATGCCGATCGCGACGGCCAGCGCAACGAGCCATGTCTTCATGTGGGTGCCGTACGGAACGCAATGGCGGGCGGATAGCCGCTCGCCGGGATCCGGAAGCTTAGGCCAATGCGCATCGCGATTCAATACGCGGCCGCGCTTTCCGGCCACGCGCCGTACGTTACCCCGGTCAGTACACGGCCACCCAGTGCCCGGGCACCCATGCCCAATGATTGCCGGCCCACCGGTAATGCCCCTTCGCCCAGCGATAGCCCGGCGCGGGCGGCGGCGGCGCCACCTCGGCGATCGGCGCGGGCTGCGGCGGCCGCACGGGTTCCACCACGCAGGCGGACATCAGCACGGCACTCGCGCTCACCAGCACGGCCAGCGAAACGGATCGGATCTTCATCGTCAATTCTCCCTGTTGTGTCATCGGTTGATCAGCCCGGGCGGGCACGCACCGCGTCACGCGGCCCCGCGAATCAGGCCGGTCATCGGCCGCGTCGCGCCGCTTTCCGCGAACAGCGCGGATGCGGTGCGACGTGGATCGAGCCGCAGGCTTTCGGCTGCTGCACCCGAGATCAGCGCGTCGAGCGACGCGGTCGGTTTCAGGTCGCGCCCTTCGTACAGGTCGCCCGGCCGCAGCCCGGGCCAGTCGGCGATCACGCGGCCGCCGGCGACCGCGCCGCCGGCAAGCATCGCGACCGACGCCTGCCCGTGATCGGTGCCGCCCGTGCCGTTCACCGCGGCCGTGCGGCCGAATTCCGTCGCGACCAGCACCGTGGTTTGCTGCCAGGCGGGCCCGAGGCCATCGCGCAGCGCGGCGAGCATCGTGTCGAGCGCCTTCAGCTGGTTCGCGAGCCGCGCGTTCTGCGCACTGTGCGTGTCCCAGCCGCCCGTCTCGATCATCGCGATCCGCGGGCCGTCGTCGCGCGCGAGAAACGTCGCGGCGAGCTTGCCGAGCCCGGCCGGATCCTGGCGCGCATGCGCATCGCCGGCGAGACCGCGCGCCTCCATCGCCGACTGCCACAGCGGGCCGAGCTGCGCGTCGGCCTCGTAGAGGGCCGACACGCGCGTGAGCAGGTCGTCCGGCGCGGCCGGCAAACCGGACGGCGCATACGATGCGGCCTGCACGGTGCCGCGCAACGCGAGCGGCACGGTCGGCGCGAACGCGATCGCGTTGTCGCGCGTCGCCGGCAGCAGCGCGGCGAGCCGGTTCAGCCAGCCGTCCTTCACCTGGTACGGGGCGCGGCCGCCGGTTTCGAGCACGTTCTGGCCGTCGAAATGCGAGCGGTCGCGATACGGCGACGCGATCGCATGGACGAACAGCGCCTGCCCGTCGCGGTACAGCTGCGCGGTCTGCGCGAGCGACGGATGCAGCGCGAACGTGCCGTCGAGCCGCGTCGCGGCCGCTGTGTCGATCGCGAGCGGGCCGCGCAGCGACGCATACGTGGGTTCCGCATACGGGACGACGATGTTCAGGCCGTCGGCCGCGCCGCGCTGGATCACGAACACGAAACGGCGGTCGGTCGCGACGTTCGCGAACACGATGCGCGGCGCAACGAGGATCGCGCCCGCGCCGGCGGCGGCAACGCTCAGGAAGTGTCGGCGGGACAGTGCCATGGTCATCTCCGTTGGAAATCGGGCGACACGAGCAGCAGCGCGAGCGACGTGGTCGCGCTTTCTGCGCGCGACAGCGCGGTCGCGGTCGGTACGCTCATCGAACCGGCGAGCAGCGTGTTGCCGAGCGTGCGCGGGTCGAGCCGGTCGCCCGTGCGCGCGGCGAGGCGCTGCGCGATCTCGACGCGGCGCACGAGCGCATCGGGCGCCGCCCAGCTTGCGGCGACGTCGTCGTAGCCGGCCGGCGAGCCCGGCCGCCACACCGGCTGGCCGAGTTGCGTGAGCAGCGGCGCGGCCTTCAGGTCGCCCGTATCGCGCCAGCCGAGCCCGCGCAGCGACGATACGGCCCACTCCCATGGCGTCTTGAACTTGCGGTTGACCGGCGACCACGCGTCGGGCGCCTCGACCAGCGCGCGATAGACGGTCGGCAGGTCGCCGCCGCTCGCGTCGAATGCGCGCGCGAGCCGGTCGGTCAGCGCGGGCGGCGGATTGTCGGCGACGAAATGGCGGGCGAGCTGGAATGCGATGTGCCGGCCGGTGGCGTCCGAGCGGGCAAGGTCGTGCAGGATCGCACGTGCCTGCACTTCGCCCGGCTGGTCGTAGGTGCGCCCCATCACCGTGCGCGTGCCCGGTTCGTGCAGCTTCGGGCGAAACACGAATGCGCCGGGCGCCGCATCGCCCGGCTGCGGACCGCGCCCGCCGGCGATGCTCCATCCCGTCAGCGCGCGGGCGAATTCCGTCACGTCGGCTTGCGTGTAACCGGTGCGCACGCCGAGCGTGTGCAGTTCCATGATTTCGCGTGCGAGATTTTCGTTGAGCCCCCGCTTCGCCGACGGATTGCGCGCCTCGGCACGTAGCGCGGCCGGGCTGTCGGGGCCGACCGAGCGCGCCTGGTCGAGAAACACCTGCATCGCGGGATGCTGTTCGACGGCGACGAGCATGTCCTCAAAGCGGCCGAGCACGTGCGGGCGGATCGCGTCGCGTTCGAACGCGCCCGCGTATGCCGCGACCTGCCCCTTGTCGACCGATACCGCGAAATGGTTCGCCCAGAAGTGCACGAGACGCTCGACGAACGGCGCAGGCGTGTTCAGCGCGCTGGTCATGCGTGCGGCGACGGCGCTGCGATACGCGTCGTAGCCGTCGCGCCGGATCGATTGCGCGGTCGCGCGCTTCGCGGCCGCGTCGTCGCCCGTCATCGCATTGCGTGCATCCGCGAAACGCGTGGCGAGCGCGACGGCGTCGGGCTCGCCGGCCCACGCGGCGGGCCGTGCGTCGTAACGGTCGAATTGCGCGACGAGCGCTGCCTTCGGATCGGCGGGCGGCGTATCGTCGGCCCGCGCGCCGAGACCGAAGCGGTTCAGCGCGATCGCGGCCGGCGTGGTGTCGTTCGGGTGGTCCATGACGGGCTCTCTTGCGGTGCGTACCCACGTTCAACGCGGGCACACCGGGAAATCCGTCGCGGGGATGAAAAATATTTTTGGTGGTCCGGGGAATTGACGGGCAGAAATCCCGCGGTGCGACAGTGCGCATCATCACCGGACGACGGCAGCACGATCGACCGGAACCGGCTCACGCATTGCACGTGACCGAAAGCGCACGACGGCGGCACGCCGATCGCGTGCCGCCGTTGCGCGAAGGGGTTACTGGCTCGCCGGCGCGCCCTGCTTTTTCTGCAGCTTCGGCGGCAAACGCCAGTTGCCGCTGCGCTGCAACCCGTCGACGAACTTCGCGCGCTCGTCGGGCGTCAGCGTCGCCGCGAAATCGACGACGCTGCGCTCGACCTGCGCACGCATCGCGGTATCGGCCGCACGCGTGCGGTCGAGCGCGGCGTCGATCGCCGCACGATCGAGCTGCGGCGCGGCGAGCAGATCCAGCACGGTGATCCGGCCGTCGCGCCCTTCCCGCGCGAAATCACGGCCGTCCTTGCGCGCCGCCTTCAGCGCGGCGGCGAACTCGCGCTGCCGTGCGTCGGGCAATTCGTCCGCGGCGAACCGCAACGCGGTGCGCGATGCGGGCGCGCCCGCCGCATGCAGGTCGCGATGCGTCGAGAACCATTGATAGGCGCCGCCGCCGATCGCGCCGAGCATGAACACGTTCAGCACGACCGAGCCGACGAGGATGAATTTCCAGCCACGTTCAGTCATTCGTCACTCCAGTCCACGCTCGGACCGCCGAACGTCGTCGTCAGATAGCCCGGTTCGTGCTGCGACGGCGGCGCGCTGCCGAGCATCAGCATCGACACGGCCACCGCGCCCGCAAGCGCGCCGGCCAGGCCGACGCCGGCGAACGCGGCGCCCGACCACCATACGGTGCCGCGCCGGCGTGCGCGCTGCGGCGCGGGCGCCGTCGCGACGATGCGCTCGACGAGCGCCGGCGCGGGCGGTGCGACCGTGTCGTACGCGAGCCAGGCATCGAGGTCGGCGGCATCGTCCAGTGCCAGCAGCGCTTCGCGCGGGTTCGCCTGCGCCCACGCCTCGGCGGCCGCGCGCTCGCCGGCCGGCCAGCGCCGCGCGTCCGAGCCGTACGCGGCGACGATGGTACGAAATCGTTCGGGTGTCATCGCTTGTCCTCGCTAGGTGGGTCACCGGCCAGTTGCGCGCGCAGGTTGCGCCTCGCACGGGCGAGCAGGCTTTCCAGCGCATCGACGGTGATGCCCATCAGGTTGGCTGCTTCCACATTCGACATTTCCTGATAGTACTGGAGCACGAGCGCCTCGCGCTGCCTCGGCGGCAACGCGGCCAGCGCCTGCCGCACGCGTGCATCGCGCGAACGCAGCTCCGCATGCGCGGCCGGCTCCGGTTGCGTGTCGGGTACGTCGGGCAGTGTATCGACGGGCTCCTCGCGCCGGCCGCGCAAGCGGTCGTAGCACAGGTTCAGCACGACCCGATGCAGCCACGTGTCGAAGCGCGCCTCGCCTTCGCGCCAGCGCGGCGCGTGGTTCCAGATTCGCAAGAACGTCTCCTGTGCAACGTCCTCGGCTTCGTTCCGGTCGCCGAGCATGCGCGTCGCCAATGCGAGCAGCCGCGGCAGCTTGCGTGCGACGAGCACGCGTACTGCCGACGAATCGCGCGCGCCGACGCGCGCGACGAGTTCCGCGTCCGGATCGCGGTCGCCGCGATCGTTCAACGCCGCCTGCTCCGTCGCGCGGCGCGCGGGCGCCGCACTGTCACGGCAGGGGTACCCGCCGCCCGGCTGAAGCTCATCGTCGTGCTCTCCTTGCATGCGTCGGGCCATCACCGGACGGCGCCACGCCAACTGTTCGCCAACGCCGCGCGCCTCGCGCCCGGCGTCGCACACGGCGTCGGCCATGTCCGTTTCATCGACATCCGGTTCGCTCGGCATATCGATCCTGTCTGCCGGCCGCGCGACCGTCGGCCGGCGCGCTCAATATACGACGACCGGCGCGGGCCGGTAATACGCCGGACGGGCCGGCACCACGACGCAGCCCGCCAGCACGATGGCTGCGGCCGCCAGTATCACGATGGTTCGAAAAGGCATGGCTTCGACTCACGATGTTGCATGAAGGATCCGCTGCGGCCGCATCGCGTGCCGCGCAGCGGGGTACGCGTCAGGCCCAGTGACCCGGCACCCAGCGCCAGGCCGGGCCGCGTGCGACCCAGTGACCGGGCACCCAGTGGTAACCGACACGCATCATTTGCCAGTGGCCCGGAATCCAGACGTAACGGCCCTGCCGCCAGTGCCAGTGCCCCTGGTCCCACACGTAGCCTGCGCGAGGCGCCGGCACCACTTCGACGCGCGGCGCCGGCGGCGCGTACGGCGCGACGATGACGGCCTGCGCGAACGCGGCGGACGCCGCGAGCGCGGCCACGCATGCCGCGGCCAATCGCAATGGAACAGAAAGTTTCATGAAAGACTCCGAAGTAACGGGCATCGACCGGAAGCGGGCGTTCATGCGTTAAACGGCGCGGGCGAAAAAATTCCGTCGCGGCGTCCGCAAATAAATTTCGTGCGGTCCGCACCGACGTTGGAGCGGGCCGAATGCCGCGACGCGATGCGCGATCCTGCGGGTCGCCCGCCGCACGGCACGCTTGCCGTACTGTCACAACGCGGCAAAACTGCCCCAGGACAATGCATGCGCCCGGAATCCCGCTCGTTTCCGGCCCACGCCCCGGCCGTGCTCGCGCATGGCCGCGCGGTTCCAGGTCTCACGTCCCCATCAACGAAAACACCGACCATGTCGAACCAGGACACTCTCCCCGATCAGCCGAACGAGCCGGCCGCCTCCGTATCGCGCCGCGGCTTCCTGAAACTCGCCGGCGTCTCCGGCCTCGCGACCGCTGCCGGCGGGCTCGCAGCCGCCCGCGCCGCCGCATCGACCCCGGACGGCACGCCCGAACAGGTCCACCTGACGTGGGGCAACGACCCGACGTGCGAAGTCGTGATCTCGTGGGCGTCGCTCGCGTCCGCCGTCAATCCGCGCGCGCGCATCGTCGCCGACGGCGAGCCGGCCCGCACCGTGCACGGCGTCCAGCGCCTGTACACCGACGGCCTGAACGGCGAGACGGTGTTCGCGTACCACGCGCGCGTGCACGGGCTGAAGCCGGATACGCACTACCGCTACGAGATCACGGCCGACAACGACAGCAACGCCGCGCAGCCGTTCTCCGCGAATTTCTCGACCGCCCCGCGCGGCCGTGCGCCGTTCCGCTTCACGAGCTACGGCGATCTCGCGACGCCGAACGGCGCGTGGGTGCTGTCGTCGCCGCAAAGCCGCTTCGCGGTACAGGCCGTCGAGCAGTTCCAGCCGCTGTTCCACCTGCTCAACGGTGACCTCTGCTACGCGAACCTGAACCCCGCGCACCAGCCCGAGGTGTGGCGCGACTTCGGCAACAACAACCAGACGTCGGCCGCGAACCGCCCGTGGATGCCGTGCCCCGGCAATCACGAAATCGAGTTCAACAACGGCCCGCAGGGGCTCGACTCGTACCTCGCGCGCTATACGCTGCCGGAGAACGGCACGCACTTCCCGGGCCGCTGGTACAGCTTCCGCGTGAGTTCCGTGCTGTTCGTGTCGCTCGACGCCGACGACGTCGTGTACCAGGATGCGGCCGCGTTCGTCGGCGGCCCCGCGCCGCTCGTACCGGCCGCGAGCACCGGCCGCCCGCCAATCGAGCCCGGCACGTCGTTCTATGTACGCGGCTACAGCAACGGCGAGCAGACGCGCTGGCTCGAACGCACGCTGCGTCACGCCGCGCATGACGACGACATCGACTGGATCGTCGTGCAGATGCACCAGGACGCGCTCAGCTCGTCGAAGACGGGCAACGGCTCCGACAAGGGCCTTCGCGAAGCGTGGCTGCCGCTGTTCGACCGCTACGGCGTCGACCTCGTGCTGTGCGGCCACGATCACGACTACGAGCGCAGCTACCCGGTGCGCGGCTGCAATCACCGCGCGGGCGTCGACGCGACGACCGGCGAAGTGGTCGAGACGCTGCAGCCGCGCCCGGTCGGCTCCAACGACCCGGATCGCACGAAGTTCGACACGAGCCACGGCACGATCCACCTGATCCTCGGCGGCGGCGGCACCAGCGCGCCGCTCGACGTGTACGGCGAAGACCCGTCGACCGGCTTCGCGCAGGCGAAGGTCTTCACGAAGCCGAACCGGCCGGTGCCGGGCACCGCGCCGAACACGTTCGTGCGCCAGCCGGCCGATGCACTCGAGGATGCGATCTGGTCGGCGCGCCGCGATACGGGCACCGGCTACGGCATCGCGGTGTTCGACCACGACCCGGGCAAGCCGGGCGGGCACACGACGATCACGATGCGCTACTACCACGCACCGGGCGCCGACCAGCACCCGACCGCGCAGTACGAGCTGTTCGAGACGATCGAACTGAGCAAGAAGCGGCACGAACGGTGATCGGGCCCGCGCCTGCTGCTGCGGGCGCCGGTTGCGGTGCCATCGACGGACGGGATGCCGGAGCACGCGTTAGACTGCCCGCCTCGCCTCCCCGCCCAAGCAGATGAGTTTCGAATACCGCATCCACACGATCCCGTCGGCCGACGCATTCGATGCAATCGCGAATGCGCTTCGGCAAGCGCACGGCAACATCGACGTCGATCCCGACCGGCGCCAGCTCGAAATTCGGGATGACACCGGCGGCTGGCCGCTGATCGGCCTGTCTGCCGACGAAGACGGATTCTTCCTGATCACGACGCTCGGGCCGACGCGGGGCGCCCTGCTCGACTCGATCGGCCGCGCATTGGCGGCGATCGGCGCGGCATGGCGCATCGATGATGCATGACCCGCGCCCCCTTTCAGCAGCTCGCCTGACCCGGCTGCACACCGCCTCGTTCCCGCGCCGATGCCCTTCGTTCGGCCGTCCCGGCTCCGCCCCTTTAAGCTGTGCATATCCGGGCCCGGCGCGCCGGGCGCCCATCTACCCCACATGTACGGCAAATCAAGGTGTAAACCCTTATTTTTGCTTGGTCTATTCTCAACCTAAACTGTGTCTACAGTTTGTAGACAATGAAATCATGTCGAGACAGAAGCTTCAGACTGCCGCGTCGGATACCGAATCCGGCGGTTCGGCGGATCGCAAGAACGTAATGGCAGAGACGCTGCGGCGGCGCATCGTGAGCATGGAGCTCGCGCCGGGCGCCGTCGTCGACGAGCTCGCGCTCAGCGAGGAATTCGGGCTCTCGCGCCCGCCGGTGCGCGAGCTGATGCGCCAGATGGCGGCGGAAGGCTATCTCGAGCTCGAGCCGAACCGGCCAGCCCGCGTGTCGCCGATGGGTTATCAGTCGCTGCGCAGCTTCTTCCTGGCCGCGCCGCTGATCTACGTCGCGACGACGCAGCTGGCGGCAAGCCACGCGACGGCGGAGGAAGTGGAACGGCTGAAGGCGATCCAGGCACGGTTTCGTGCGGCGATCGAGGAAAACGACCTCCAGGCGCGCGTGCTGCAGAACGACGCGTTCCACTTCGAGATCGGCCGGATCGCGCGGAATGCGTACCTGATGCCGAGCCTGCGCCGCGTGCTGATCGATCACGCGCGCCTCGGCAAGATTTTCTACCGCTCGCCGACGACGAGCGACATGCAGCAGGATCTGGAAAAGGCGATGGAACAGCACGACGAGATCATCGAAGCCATTGCGCAGCGCGACGCGCAGCGCGCCGGCGAGCTGGTCCGCAGCCATATGGAGCTGTCGCGCCGCCGCATGGCCGAGTACGTGATTCCCGAAGGCCTCGACGTCCCCATCCAGTTTTAATCGCCGCGCAAGACGGCGCACGCCCGATCGTGCGCCGATTCTTCGTGGTTACGGTTAGTACTCTTTACAGATATTGGATTTAGGAATGCAGAAGGTTACATCGCTCCCCTCCGACGACAGGATGTGCGGCTGGTATCACACCAGCCGGCAACGCCAGCCCAGGCCGTCGCACAGCGGGGAATCCGGCGCACGCTGGGCCGTCGTCGGCGCCGGGTTCACCGGCCTCGCGGCCGCCCGGCAGCTGGCGCTGAATTTCCCGGATGACGAGATCATCCTCGTCGATGCACAGGAAGTCGGCTTCGGCACGTCGGGGCGCAACGCCGGTTTCGCGATCGACCTGCCGCACGACATCGGCGCCGACGACTACATCGGCGACATCCCCACCGCCCGCACCACGCTGAAACTGAACGTGCTCGGCCAGACGATCCTGCGCCGGCTCGTCGCCGAACACGGCATCGACTGCGCGATGAGCGCATCCGGCAAATACCAGGCAGCCGTGGAAGCGCGCGGCATCGCCGTGCTCGACGCGTATCGCCGCGGCCTCGACAAGCTCGGGCAACCTTACGAGATGATCGAGGGCAAGCATTTGCCCGACCATATCGGCACGTCGTTCTACCGGAAGGCGCTGTTCACGCCCGGCACCGTACTGATCCAGCCGTCGGCGCTCGTGAAGGGCCTGGCCGACTGCCTGCCGCCGAACGTGACGCTGTACGAGCACACGCCGATCACCGACGTCGAATACGGCGACAGGATCGTGCTCGCGCATCGCAACGGCCGGATCACCGTCGACAAGCTGGTGCTCGCGAACAACGCATTCGGCACGCGCTTCGGCTTTCTGCCGCACACGATGCTGCCCGTGTTCCTGTATGCGAGCCTGACGCGGCCGCTGACCGGCGCCGAGCAGGCGCAACTGGGCGGCAAGCCGTTCTGGGGCGTGATTCCGGCCGACCCGTTCGGCAGCACGCTGCGCCGCACGCACGACAACCGCATCCTGGTGCGCAACAGCTTCAGCTTCAACCCCGACGGCCGCCCGCGCGAGAAGTACCTGCCGCGTTTCGCCGAACGGCATCGGCTGTCGTTCGAACGCCGCTTCCCGATGCTGCCGGATGTCGGGTTCGAGTACACGTGGAGCGGCTCGCTGGCGCTGTCGCAAAACCACAAGGGATTCTTCGGGCAGCTTGCGCCGAACGTCTACGGCGCGCTGTGCTGCAACGGCCTCGGCATCACGCGCGGCACCGTGACAGGCACCTTGCTCGCCGACTGGCTGGCCGGCAAGCGCAGCGACCTGATCGACTTCCTGCTGGAAACGTCGGGACCGAGCCGCACCCCGCCGCAACCGTTCCTGTCGATCGGCGTCAACGCGACCCTCTGGTGGGGCCAGCGCAAGGCGGGGCTCGAAAGCTGACCCGGCGGCGACACGCCGCAAACCGCCGCGAAGCTCCCGGAAAACCGATACGAATTCACGCATTACGCTTAGCACCCCATATCAATAGATCGCGCGATCGCATTCCGCGCTCAATTTCATGGAAGGAGACAGGCAATGTCAACGAATCGCACCTCCATCGAGGATGTCCCGCTCAATGGATTCCACCAGTTGCTCACGATCCGCTCGGGCGGCGGCTGGCTCATGGACGGCTACGTGCTGAGCATCATCGGCGTCGCGATGGTGCAGTTTTCCGGCGCGCTCGGCCTGACCAACTTCTGGCAAGGCATGGTCGCCGCATCCGCGCTGATCGGCATCTTCTTCGGCGGCTTCATCGGCGGCTGGCTGAGCGACCGTCTCGGGCGGCAGAAGCCCTACTTCTTCGGCCCGGTGATCTTCTTCGTGTGCTCGCTCGCGCAGCTCTGGGTCCAGTCGGGCGAAGCGCTGTTCGTGCTGCGCTTCCTGATCGGCATCGGCGTGGGCATCGAATACCCGGTCGCCGGCTCGCTGCTCGTCGAGTTCATGCCGCGCAAGTATCGCGGGCCGCGCCTCGCGATGCTCACGATCATCTGGTTCTTCGGTGCGGCGCTCGCGTATATCGTCGGCAACATCATCCTCGGCAGCAGCGGCCCCGACGCGTGGCGCTGGGTGCTGGCCAGCCCGGCCGTGATCGGCCTCGTGCTGTTCGTCGTGCGCATCGGCACCCCCGAATCGCCGCGCTGGCTGCTCAGCAAGGGCCGCACGGTCGAGGCCGACGATGTCATCCGGAAAGTCTACGGCCCGTCGTTCTCGGTGCAGAACCTGCCGGAAGAAAAAACCGAAAAGAAAATCTCGCTGTGGGCGCTGCTGCACTCGGGCTACGGCAAGCGAATGCTGTTCGTCTCGGTGTTCTGGAGCTGCTCCGTGATTCCCGTGTTCGCCGTCTACTCGTTCGCACCGCGCGTGCTCGAAGCACTGCACCTGACCGGCAAATGGGAATCGTACGGCTCCGTCGCCATCACGCTGCTGTTCGTGGTCGGCTGCATCATCGCGACGCGGATCATCAACGAACTCGGCCGCCGCGCAATGGTGATCCACAGCTTCCTGTGGTCAGGCCTCGCGCTGCTGGGCCTCGGCGCGTGCGCGGGCGGCTCGGCCGTGCTGATCCTCGTGCTGTTCGGCGCGTATGCGGTGCTGATCGGCGGCGCGCAGGTGCTGCAGCTCGTGTACCCGAACGAAATCTTCCCGACCGACATCCGCGCGTTTGCTGTCGGCATGGGCGCGTCGCTGTCGCGCATCGGCGCGGCCGTCGGTACCTGGCTCGTGCCGATCGCACTGCAGACCGTCGGCATCGGCAACACGATGTACGCGGCCGCCGCCGTGTCGTTCATCGGGCTGGCCGCGTCGCTCGCACTGGCGCCCGAGACGCGCTCGCTCAGCCTGCAGGAAGCCGCGTCGCTCAACCACTGAATCCCTCACCGGCGCGCTGCCGCGCTCGCAGCGGCGTGCCTTTCGTCAATCCGACCGTTTTCATTTCCGAGGAAGCACATCATGAATTTCGAAGGCATCTACACCCCGGCCATCACGCCCCTGAACGACGCCGGCCAGATCGACAAGACCGCATTCGCCGACGTGATCGAATCGCTGATCGCGGCCGGCGTGCACGGCATCATCATCGGCGGCTCGACCGGCGAATACTATGCGCACACCGCGCAGGAACGCTTCGATCTCGGCGCGTGGGCCCGTGAAGTGATCGGGTCGCGCGTGCCGCTCGTGATCGGCACCGGCGCGGTGCGCACCGAGGATTCCGTCGAGTATGCGAAGGCGGCCAGGGCCGTGCGCGCCGACGCGATCCTGGTCGGCTCGCCGCCCTATGCACTGCCCACGCAGCAGGAAAATGCCGCGCATGCGCTGGAGATCGATCGCGCCGCCGGCCTGCCGATCATGCTGTACAACTACCCGGGCCGGATGAGCGTGTCGATGGACCGCGAATTCTTCCGCACCGTTTGCGACGCATCGAAGAACATCGTCGCGATCAAGGAAAGCTCGGGCCAGACGGGCCAGTTGCACATGCTGGTACGCGAGTTCCCGAACATCAGCGTGTCGTGCGGCTGGGACGACCAGGCGCTCGAGTTCTTTGCGTGGGGCGCGCGCAGCTGGGTGTGCGCGGGTTCGAACTTCCTGCCGGCCGAGCACATCGCGCTCTACCAGGCCTGCGCGATCGAAAAGGATTTCGACAAGGGCCGCCGGATCATGTCGGCCATGATGCCGCTGATGGATTTCCTCGAAGGCGGCAAGTTCGTGCAGTCGATCAAGTACGGCTGCGAGCTCGCGGGGCTGCGTACGGGTGGCGTGCGCGCGCCGCTGCGCGCGCTCGACGAACAGGACAAGCAGGCGCTGGCCGCGATCGTGGCCGGCATCAAGCGCGAAGTCGCGTCCGTCACGGGAGGCAACGCCCGATGACCGACCTGCTCAGCGCGTCCGGCTACGCGGCGCTGGCCGCGGACCTTCGGTTCCCGACCGGCCCGTTCATCGACGGCGCATTCCGCGCGGCCCGCTCCGGCGACACGTTCGCGACCGTCAATCCGGCCACCGACGCCGTCCTCGCGCACATTGGCGCATGCAATGCCGCCGACGTCGACATCGCGGTCGCCAATGCGAAGCAGGCGTTCGACGACGGCCGCTGGCGCAAGCTCGCGCCGTCGCGCCGCAAGGCCGTCCTGCTGAAGTTCGCCGATCTGCTCGAGCAGCACGCGCACGAACTCGCGACGATGGAAAGCCTCGACAGCGGCAAGCCGATCCGCGAGTGCCAGAATACCGATGTGCCGGAGACGATCCATACGATCCGCTGGCACGCCGAGCTGATCGACAAGATCTACGACCACACGGCCCCCGTCGGCAGCCATGCGCTGGCGCTGGTCGTGCGCGAACCGATCGGCGTCGTCGGGCTGGTGCTGCCGTGGAACTTCCCGCTGCTGATGCTCGCGTGGAAGATCGGCCCGTCGCTCGCGGCCGGCTGCTCCGTCGTCGTGAAGCCGGCGAAGGAAACCACGCTCACCGCGCTGCGCGTCGCGGAACTCGCGCACGAAGCCGGCGTGCCGGCCGGCGTCTTCAACGTACTGCCGGGCGGCGGCAGGGAAGTCGGCGAACCGCTGGGCCGGCACGCGGACGTCGACATGGTGAGCTTCACCGGCTCGACCGACACCGGGCGGAAGTTCCTCAAGTATTCTGCCGAATCCAACCTGAAGCGCATCGTGCTAGAGTGCGGCGGCAAGAATCCGGCGGTCGTGCTGCCCGATGCGCCCGATCTCGACGCGGTCGCGCAGCACATCGTCAACGGTGCGTTCTGGAACATGGGCGAGAACTGCTCGGCGTCGTCGCGGCTGATCGTCCATGCCGACATCAGGGACGACCTGCTGCAGCGGATCGGCGTGCACATGCGCGAATGGAAGATGGGCAACCCGCTCGACCCCGAGCACCGCATCGGCGCGATGGTCAGCAAGGCCCACTTCGAGAAAGTGCGTTCGTATCTCGACCAGGCCGAAGCGGAGCGCCTGCGCGTCGCGTTCGGCGGCCGGACCGGCGACGGCATTTTCGTCGAGCCGACGGTGGTGGACGGCGTGAGCCCGGACAGCCGGCTGTTCCGCGAGGAAATCTTCGGCCCGGTGCTGTCGGTGACGACGTTCACCGACATCGGCGAGGCCGTCCGACTCGCGAACGACTCGGTCTACGGGCTCGCCGCGTCGGTCTACACCGGCAACCTGAACCACGCGATCCGGCTGTCGCGGGACATCCGCGCGGGCGTCGTGACCGTCAACTGCTTCGGCGAAGGCGACGTGACGACACCGTTCGGCGGCTACAAGGAATCCGGGTTCGGCGGCCGCGACAAGTCGGTCTGGGCGCACGACCAGTACACCGAGATCAAGACCATCTGGATCGACGTCCCCGCGGATCCCGCGTAAGCGCGCCGCGCTGCATGACCGGTTGCAGCCGCCGCCTCGCGCGACGGCCGCAACCGGATGTTTTCGCTTGCGGCGGCAGCGCGCGCGGGCGGACCCGTATCACCTGAAATCGAATTGGCATGTTGAAACAGGCAGGAAGCATGAAACGCAAGAACAAGGCAACGCTCGTCGGGCTCGGCGCGGTGCTGTTATGGGCCTCGGTGGTCGCGCTCGTTCGCGGGGTCAGCGAAAGTCTCGGCGCGACCGGTGGCGCCGCGATGATCTATACGGTGGCATCCGTGCTTCTGCTGTTCTCGATCGGCTTCCCCGACCTGAGCAAGTTCCCGAAGCGCTATCTGCTCTGGGGCGGGCTGCTGTTCGTTTCGTACGAGCTGTGCCTGTCGCTGTCGATCGGCTATGCGAGCAACGGCCAGCAGGCGATCGAGGTCGCGATGGTCAACTATCTGTGGCCGAGCCTCACGCTCGTCGCTGCCATCGTGTTCAACAAGCAGCGCGCGAACCTGCTGGTGGTGCCCGGCGTCCTGCTGTCGATGCTCGGCATCTGCTGGGTGCTCGGCGGCGACCAGGGCCTCGACCCGGCCGGCATGCTGCGCAACGTCGCGGACAATCCGCTGAGCTACGGCCTCGCGTTCGTCGGCGCGCTGATCTGGGCCGGCTATTGCACGGTGACCGCGCGCATCGCCAACGGCAAGAACGGCGTCACGCCCTTCTTCATGCTGGTCGCCGCGGTGCTCTGGATCAAGTTCGCGATCGAAGGCGGCGGCGGCATGACGTTCAGCCTGCATGCGGTCGTCTGTCTCGTGCTGGCGGCATCGGCGCTGGGGTTCGGCTATGCGGCCTGGAACACCGGCATCATGCACGGCAACGTGACGGTCATCGTCGGCGCGTCGTACTTCACGCCGGTGCTCGCCGCCGCGGTCGCCGCCGTGCTGCTGCATGCGCCGCTGTCGGCGGAATTCTGGCAAGGCGCATTGATGGTGTGCGGCGGGTCGATCCTGTGCTGGCTCGCCACGCGCGGCCGGCAACGTGAACCGGCCGAACCCGTTCGGGTCGGCAAAGAGGCCGAGGGCAACTGTCACGGGTAACGATGCCCGCGGCTTTCATCAAACGCGCCGGATGATTGCCGGCTGTCCGCCGCCCCGCTCTAGCTACGCGACTCCAGCGCAATCCGCATGGCCAGTCCGGCCAGCACCGTACCCATCAACCAGCGCTGGGCCGACGCCCAGAGCGGCCGCCCGGCGAGAAAGCCCGCGATGGAACCCGCGGCGCAGGCGATCAGCGCATTCACACTGACGCTCACCGCGATCTGCACGCAGCCGAGCGTCAGCGATTGCGCGAGCATGCTGCCGTGCCCCGGCGAAATGAACTGCGGCAGCAGCGACAGGTACATCACCGCGATCTTCGGGTTCGCGAGGTTCGTGACGAAGCCCATCGTGAACAGCTTCGTGCGGCTGTCGGGCGGCAACTGCCGGACCTGGAACGCCGAGCGCCCGCCCGGTTTCAGCGCCTGCCACGCGAGGTACGCCAGATACAGCGCGCCCGCAAAGCGCAGCGCATCGTACGCATACGGCACGGTCATCACCAGCGCGGTGATGCCCAGCGCCGCGCACACCATGTAGAACACGAACCCCAGCGCGACACCGCCGAGCGACACCAGCCCGGCACGGCGGCCCTGGCAGATCGAGCGCGAAACCAGGTAGATCATGTTCGGTCCCGGCGTCAGCACCATGCCAAGCGACACGAGTCCGAACGCAAACAGGGTAGGCAAGGCCGGCACGGCATTCTCCTTCGGCATACGGTGAGCGAGGCCTGAACAATGTATTGCATCTCGATCGCTGTCGGCATGAATAAACTGCAAGCCCCTCATGAGCGCCGCTCATCGCGCCGGCCGGCCGCTACCTGCCCTTTTTCGCGCGTGTCCGGACCGCCTTGCCTGCGTTCGCACGCTGTGCGTCGACGAGCCGCACGAACTCGTCGGCGACCGCATTGCCCGCGGTGTTCCACGCCAACCGCACGGAGCGATGCAACCTCGGCGACAGCGCCAGCACGCGGCCGCCGAACGGCGTGTACGTGAGCGTGATGCGCGGCACGATCGACACGCCCATCCCGCCCTCCGCCATCGACAGGATCGTGCGCATCTCGACCACGTTGAAGGCGGCGTGAAGCGGCGCGCCGCCGCGTTCGAAGTAATCCGCGATCACCGGCCCGCACCCTGCCTTCGAGAAAATGAACGGCGCCGTGGCCAGCTGCCTGGCCGACACGCGCGTGCGGCCGGCGAACATGCCGTCCGCCGCCACCGCGACGAAATCCTCGTCGAGCAGCGGCAGGTTGTGTGTGAACGTCTTCGTGCCGGCCACCACCCCGACGTCGGCCGTCCCGTCGTCGAGCCACCCCTCGACTTCGCTGTCCGTGCCTTCGAGCAGCACCGCCGATACGTCCGGGTGCATGTCCTTCAACGCCTCGAGCGCGGGCACGACGAAGGCCAGCGACACGCTCGGCAGCGACGCGACCACCAGCCGCCCTTCGAGCTTGCCGCGCGACAGGCTGAACTGCTGGCGCAGCATCCGGGCTTCCCGCACCACGCTCTGGACATACGGCCACAGACGTTCGCCCGCCGCCGTCAGGACGACCGGCTGCCGGTCGCGCCACAGCAGCTTGACCTGCGTGAGATCCTCCAGCTCGGTCAGCGCATGACTGATCGCGGACTGACTGCGGCTGAGCCGGTCTGCCGCGGCCGTGAGCGAACCGAGTTCGACTACGGCCGCCAGGGCCTGCAACTGGGCAAGCGTCATCGGGTTTCCTCGTTTCGGGGTATGTACGTCGTGCATGAAGCAACCGATCGACTTGAATTATATTGAACCGCTGACTGGGGCGCGCAGACGGCATGCATGCCGCGCAACGTGCGTGACCCATGTCCGGCGCGACGCTCAGGTAAGATGCGTCCTCGATCCGCCGCTTCGATTGCCTGCGCGCCCGGCTGCACGACCGTGCCGCGCGATGCAGTCGAAGGACCGGATCACGCCGATCCAGAACAACCTGCGTGCAGGATGCACGCGACCGCAACGGGCTCCGTCGACCGCGCTCGCTGCCGGATATGCCGCGACATGCCATTCCATGATGCATTTCAATCTGACTGAAGGGGTGCTGGTCTCCAGCCTGCAGGGGCTCACCGCGTTCGAGCTGGGTGGCATCGCCGT
The DNA here is from genome assembly GCF_984667975.1 of Burkholderia pulmonis. Taxonomy (NCBI): domain Bacteria; kingdom Pseudomonadati; phylum Pseudomonadota; class Betaproteobacteria; order Burkholderiales; family Burkholderiaceae; genus Burkholderia; species Burkholderia pulmonis. The sequence continues at coordinate 1,406,080 of NZ_OZ480187.1, read as the reverse complement.
CGCGCTGCTGCTGGGCGGGATGGCCAAGGGCATCACGGGGATCGGCGTGCCGCTGATCGCGATGCCGATCCTCAGCCAGTTCCTGCCGATCCGGCACGCGGTGCTGCTGCTGTCGATGCCGATCATCCTCGGCAACATCCCGCAGGCGCTGGAGGGCGGTCAGGTGCTCGCCACGGCCAGGAAGATCGCCGCGCCGATCGTCGGCACCGTGATCGGCAATGTCGTCGGGGTGGCGATCCTGCTGTCCCTCAACCCCGGTCACGCGCAGGCGGCATCCGGCGCGCTGCTGATCGTGGCCGCGACGCTGATGCTCGCCGCGCCGAAACTCAACCTGCCGGAACCATGGCAGAAGCCCGTCGGTTTCGCGCTCGGCTTCGGTGCGGCGCTGATGGAAAGCATCGCATCGGTTCCCGGCCCGCTGCTCGCCACCTACCTGATTTCATCGGGCGCGACCGGGCGCGTGTTCACGAAGCAGATTGCGATCATCCTCGTGGTGTCGATCGTCACGCTGATCACGACCTTCAGCGGCGCCGCGCACGCGAGCGGCGCCGACCTGGCGATCTCGGCGGCCGCCAGCCTGCCGGCAATTGCCGGCATGTGGCTCGTTCGCCCGCTGCGGGACAAGATGTCGCCGAAGATCTTCCGGATGGTCGTGCTGCTGTTCGTGCTCGCCGCCGCGTCGCAGATGATCTGGAAATCGGGCGTATTCCGGCACGGTGGATCGCCCGCCGCCCAGGCGGGCAGCGCACACGCGATCAAGCCGTAACGGCTGCCGTCGAGCGCGCATGCGTTCTGAAAGCTGCGAAGCGTAGTATGCGCGAACCCGGCGTATCACCCGGTCCAACCGGCCTGGACGATACGTGACCGGCTTTGCTACGCGTACGCTGATGCCGACATCGGCGTTGCCACGTTTTCAGAGGCACGAGATGGAAACTTATGTGTTGCTGGGCTGCGGATACGGCCTTGGCCTGTTGATCGCGATCTGGGGAATCTGGTCGCTCCGATAACGCGCGAGGGCCGTCCGCACGCAAGGAATCCGTAGGGAGAAGGATGGGAAACTGTAGTTGGCGCCGATTCCCTCGATCCATTTGATTCGCACTCCGACCGACCTATCGGGCAGCATCGGTTACGCAGGCCACCGCGCCTCTGACAGCCCGCGCGACCTGGCCTCGGCGAAGCGCGCGCATTCGGCCTTGAGCCAGTCCGAAAAGGCAACCGTACGCGGATCGTCCGGGTTGCGTGACAGCAGCATGTAGCGTGCCGGCGCACGCACATGCGCGCCGAACACATCGACCAGCCGTCCACTCGCAATCTCGTCGTGCACGAGTGCCGCGCGCCCCATCGCGACACCCTGATGGTTCAACGCGGCCGCGATCGCCAGGCTGGAAAAATTGAATTGCGGCCCATCCAGATCCGCGATCCACGCCGGACGAACGGCCTCGAGCCACGTACGCCACTCGACGTACTCGGGCGCACCGCCCCACGGAGCGGCATCGTGCAGCAGCACGACACCGTCCAGCGATTCCCCGCTGGCGAATGCCGGATGCTGCGCCAGATACGCAGGCGTGGCGACCGGAAACAGGATTTCGTCGAGCACGACTTCGGCATGCAGCCGCCCGTATTGCACCGGGTCGTAGCGCACGGCGACATCGATGTCGCCGGTCTCCATCGCCTGGCGGTCCAGCACCTGGAATTCGGCCTGTACGCGCACCGACACGTCCGGCTGCGCCCGGTGAAATCCGGTCAGGCGCGGCATCAGCCATTGCAGCGCAAGCGACGGCAGGCAACTGACCTGCAGCGGCGCATCCGACATGCCGAGCGACCGAAGCGTGCGCTGGATGTCGCCGAACGCGCCCGACATCGTCGCGAGCAAGGCCGTGCCCTTCTCCGTCAGCCTCAACCCGCGCGCCTGTCTCACGAACAGCGGATAGCCCAGCCGGTCCTCCAGATTCCGGATCTGCTGGCTCACGGCGCTCTGCGTCAGGTTGAACGCCTGCGCCGTCTTCGTGAAGCTCAACAGCCGGCCGGCCGTTTCAAAGCAGAGCAGCGCACCGAGGATCGAACCGTCCAGTCGCATAGATAAGCCACACTAATGCATCGATTAGAAATCGGCGCTTTTGCGCCGTCGTCATGAATCGTAGCATTTCAGGCCTGTATTCCATTCAACGAACACGAGGCCGTTCCGTGACCGCTACACTTCACCCTGCCGATCTATTAGACAGACTTCAATCCCGCCATCCGCTGCTATGGCTGAATCCCGATGCCGGCCGCCCGTTGCCGCAGGACGCTCCGTCGCTCGACGCGATCGCGGCGGCCGAAGCGAGGCTGGCGCGCTGCGAGCCGCTGATGGCCGAGCTGTTTCCGGAACTTGCAGCAACCGCGGGAAAAATCGAATCGCCGCTGATGCCGGCGGACGACCTGCCGCGCGCGTTGTCGCCCGCGGCCGACGCGCACGGCGCGTGGTTCATCAAGCGTGACGACGCATTGCCGGTCGCAGGCTCGATCAAGGCGCGCGGCGGCTTTCACGAAGTGCTCGCGCTCGCGGAGTCGATCGCGATCGAGCACGGGCTGCTCGCCCCCGCGGGCGACCGGCGGATCCTCGCATCGGCCGCCGCGCGCGCGTTGTTCGCCACGCATACCGTGATCGTGGGCAGCACCGGCAATCTCGGCCTGAGCATCGGCGTGATGGCCGCCGCGCTGGGCTTCGAGTCGATCGTCCACATGTCGACCGACGCGAAGCCGTGGAAAAAGGCACGCCTGCGACAACGCGGTGTCCGCGTGGTCGAGCACGAAGGCGATTACGCGCAGGCCGTCGCCGCCGGCCGATCGCAGGCGCGCCATCGACCGCGCTGCCATTTCGTCGACGACGAAGGCTCGCTGATGCTGTTCCTCGGCTACGCCGCGAGCGCCCGGCATCTCGCGGCACAGCTCGCCGGATCGGGCCGGCGCGTGGACGCCGCACACCCGCTTTTCGTCCATCTGCCGTGCGGGGTCGGCGGCGCGCCGGGCGGCATCACGTATGGGCTCAAGGCGCTGTTCGGCCAGCACGTGCATTGCTTTTTCGCCGAGCCGGTCGCGGCGCCATGCATGCTCGTCCAGCTGGCCGCCGGCCCGGGCCGGCCGGTGTCCGTCTACGACGTCGGCCTCGACAACCGGACCGAGGCCGACGGCCTCGCGGTCGCGCAAGCGTCGCATCTGGTCAGCCCGCTGATGGCGTCGCAGTTGTCGGGGGTCTTCACGGTCAGCGACGCGCAGCTCTACGCGCAGTTGCTCGCGGTTCGACACGCCACGGGCGTCGAACTGGAACCGTCGGCCGCAGCCGCCGTCGGCGGGCCGGGCTGGCTTGCACGGTCACCGGCCGGCAACGACTACCTGCGCCGCCACGCGATCGACCTGCACGCGTCGACGCACGTCATCTGGGCAACCGGCGGCTCGCTCGTTCCGCCGGAAGAACACCGCCGCTTCCAGTCCCATGCACAGGCGCTCGCCGGGCCCGGCGCGTGACGCGGTTCCGCCCGGCGCTCTGCCCCGTTCCCGAAGACCGGTTAGACTGTCCCGATGGAACAATGCCGTTATTGCCAGAGAATCCGCGATGAATGGGATTGCCACGGGGATGAATGCCGCCGGGCGATCGCCAAGGCACTGCGCCGGCAGCGCGCGGGCCTGCCGATGGTGCCCGATCGCATCCGCAACGAGCTGCCGACCGGCGCCCCGACCCAGCAGGTGATCGCCGTCCTGTCGCGCCAGCGCCTGCGTGCGCGCCGCGGCAACGAGGAGCGCCGGGAGCGCAAGGAAATCGACGACGACGGGGTCTGATCCGGCCGCCCCGCCACCCGCCGCGCCCTCCTCGCCGGCCCCTTGCCGCCGGGCCGCTCGCCCGTGCGCGACACCTGCGTCACCCTCCATGCCCTCCATTGCAATCCCCGCAACCTGGAGTGGGGACAGAAGACGTTTATCTCGAAATTATTACCTCGAGTGCAACGATCTTTCGCCAAAACTCACGTTTACCCTAGGTCGACCGACGCCTACGATGTAATCAACCGCTTACGACATGGTGTCGAACGCGGAAAGCCAACAAACATCGGAGGTCATCATGAAATCGCTCGTTTCCGCAGTCGTTGCCGCAGCCGCCCTGTCCGTCTCGTTCGGCGCATTCGCACAAAGCACCGTGACCCGCGCCCAGGTGCGCAACGAACTGGTCCAGCTCGAACAAGCCGGCTACAAGCCGAGCCAGTCGAGCCCGTACTACCCGGCCGACATCCAGGCCGCCCAAGCCCGCGTGCACGGCGCCGACTCCACCGGCTACGGTGCGCAACCGGCCGCAACCGTCCAGGGTGGCGCACCGGTCGTCAAGCCGCAAAGCGCGCACGACTCGGTCTACTTCGGCCACTAAGCCTGCCGCTGCGCGCCGCTCGCGCAGCCCGCACCAGCAACGAGCCCGTCCCGCGACGGGCTCGTTGCGTTTGCAGCGCACGCCGGGCCGCCGTCACCGGCTGCCGCCCGAGGCGACCCGACCGGGTTCGTCCATCGCGCCGCCACCACGGACCAGATCCTGATAGCGCACGCACGCGCACTGCGCGGACGCCTTCGCCGCATACATCGCCGCGTCGGCCTTGACGAGCAACTCCTCGGCCGACGCGCCGTCGGCCGGGAATTCGCTGACGCCGATGCTCGCGCCGACGGCCACGCGCCGTTCGCCGAACTCCAGCTCCTCGGCCATCACGATCTGGATGCGCGATGCGACATCGCCGATCACCGCCGGCGAACGCACGTCCGCAATCAGCACGACGAATTCGTCGCCACCGAGCCGCGCGACCATGTCGCCGCTGCGCAGCACGAGGCTCAGCCGCTTCGCGACCGCGACGAGCGTGCGGTCGCCGGCCGAGTGCCCGTGCTGGTCGTTGATCTGCTTGAAGCCGTCGAGATCGACGAACATCACGGCCAGCCCCTCGCGCACCGCGGCCGCATGCTGGATCGCCGCGTCGAGGCGCTCCATGAACAGCAGGCGGTTCGGCAGCGCGGTCAGCGGATCGTGACCGGCGAGGTGCGTGAGTTCCTGCTGCTTCGCGCGCAGCATCGCGACCTGCGTGCGGATCTCGACGCGCATGCTGTCGAAACAGCGCGCGAGCACGCCGATCTCGTCGGCCCGGCCGACCGGCAGCCGTTCGGCGGCCGGATCGTCGAACACGTGCGTCGCCGCGCGTGCGAGGGTCTGCAGCGGCCGCGTGATCGCCCGCGCGAACAGGATCGCGAGAATCACCGCCAGCACACTCGACACGAGCACCATCCTGACGATCCGTTCGCCCAGCATGCCGGCCGGCGCCAGCACGTCCGCCAGCGGGCGCCCCATCCCGAGCACGACGAAGCGGCTGCCTTCATCATGGCCGAACGGCGTGCGCACGAACGCGAACATCTGCCCGGGCGCTTCGTCGGGCTGCCCCAGGCCGTTGAACGTCACGTTCGCGCGTGCGCTGTCGAACAACACGTGCGTGGCGGCAAAGCTGTCCTGCATCAGCACCCGCCGGCCGCGATCGAAGCCGAACGTCTGCGCCGGATCGGGATGCACGAGGAAATCGCCCCACTCGTTCGCGAGATACACCGCATAGTCTTCCGGCAGGTCGCGCTCGAGCCGGTCGAACACGCGCGACAGCTCGACATCGACGACGAGCGCGCCGACCGTCTGGCCCGACGTGTCGACCACCGGCGTGCCCACGCGCAGGATCGGCAACCCTTCCGCCGCGTGCGAGCCCGTCTCGTGGTTGATCACGATCGGCGACAGGTAGATATGGCCGGGCGCCGTCGCGAGCGTGTCGAATACGTAGGAGAACTGCCCTTTCTCCTGGAACGCACTGTCGGGCAGCACGACGATGCCGCGTGCATCGCGATCGACGCGAATGCGCTCGAGCCCGAAATGTCCGCTCGCGATCAGGCGGATCTGCAGGTATTCCGGGTGATTTCTCATGAAGCTGTAATACACCTGCTCGAGCCGCGTGCGGGGCGCGTGGTCCGCGTCGTCGCTGCTCGCGACGAGCGCGGACGACGGCAATTGCGCGAGCACGAGCGCATCGTCGGCGACGTCGGACAGCGCAGTCGTGAAGCGCTGCCCCAGCAGCTGTGTCGACATCAGCAGGCTGTGCTGCGCTTCCTGTACGAGCATCGCGCGGTTCGCGCGATACGCGTAGTAGCCGGTCGTGCCGGACGCGATCACGCCGATGCACGCGAACAGTACCGACAGCTTCGACGTGAGCCCGAGCCGGATCATTTTCCGAACCGCTCCGGCCGGTCGCCCGACACGATGCGGCTCCACAGCGATTCGCGGCGCGCGATGCTCTCGACGGGCTGGAGCCACACGAGATGCTGGTGCCCGGCGTCGAGACCCGGTGGCGGTTCGAGCGTGTTCGCGAGCCCCTGGCGCTCGGTGAGCAACGCACCGATCGCCGGTTCGAGCATGTAGTTGATCCACGCGAACGCGAGCGCCGGTCGTTGCGCACCGCGCGTGACGGCCCAGCAATCGAGCCATGCGAGCGCACCTTCGTCCGGGATCACGTAGCCGACGTCCGCGCCCGCGCGACGCAGCAGCTCGACCTGCTGCGTGCCGTAGTTGCCGAACATCAGCGCCGCACGATGCTGGACGAACAGCGCGGTCGCCTCTTCAGGAAGCGTGTAGTACGTCAGCAGGTTGCGGCGCAGATCGATCAACTTGCGCGCGACGGTGAGCGTCTGCGCGGGCGACAGGCGAAACGGATCGGGATAGCCGAGCGCCAGCGCCGTGAACGAGAAATTGTGCTGCGCGCTGTTGAAGTCGAGCACCTTGCCGCGATAGCGCGGATTCCACAGCTCGCGCATCGAGTGCGGCGCGGCCGGCACCTGCTTGCGGTCGTAGATCAGCCCCATCGACGAATATGTGAACGGGATCGCGTAGGTCGCGCCGTCCTGCACGAGCCCACCGATCGTCGCGAGTTGCTGAAAATTCGGCAACTGCCGACGGCGGTTCGGGATCCGCAACAGGTCGATCGGCGCGAGCAGGTGCTCGTGCGCATAGCGCTGAATTTCCGCCGTGTTGGCGGCCAGCACGTCGTACGGCGGCGGCGTGGCGCTGTGCATCCGTGTCCACAGCGCTTCGTCGGAATCGACGAACGTGACTTCGACGCGCACATGAAACTGCGCCTCGAATGCGCTGACCACATCGCTGTCCGCATAGCCTGGCCATGCCAGCACGCGCAGCACGTTGTCGTTGACGGTTTCGGGAGAAGCGGCGAAGACGGGCAGACCGGGAATCAGTAAGCCGAGTGTCAATATGATGAGCAGCCTGAACACGGCGCCGCGGGCGCGCTTGCGTGCGCCGATTCCCCTGATCAATCGGACCCCGCCTGAATCGCCCGGCTGCATTCGACTGTCCTTTTTCGAGTCGATGCGATATCCCGCAACGAGACCATAAATTGGTCGGTCGCGCAATCGGAAGAAGCCGTACGCAGCGCATCCGTCCGCCGGCACCGGCGGCTGAATGCGACGCGATTAGATGGGCCCGCGTCTGGTCACGGAAATGAACGTCAGCGCCACGCCTGCGTGAATTCCGCGATCACGCGCGACAGGTGCGCACGCATCGCGTCGCGCGCACCGCCTGCGTCGCGCGCCATGATCGCCGCGAAGATCCGCTGGTGATCCTCCTGCGAAGCCTCGCGCAGCGCGGTCGAGTGAAAGTGTTCCTCGATCTTGTCCCACAGCGGATCGCTGCGCGCACAGTCCCACATCGCCGTGACCATGTGCAGCAGCACGGTGTTACCGGTCGATTCCGCGATCCGCAGGTGAAACTGGCGATCGGCCGCGTCGTACGCGGCCTTGTCGTCCATCTGCTCGCGCATCGTCGTCAGCGAGAAAAACAGGCGGTCGAGATCGGCGTCCTTGCGCTCGGTCGCCGCAAGCGCCGCGACTTCCGCCTCGATCAGCCCGCGTGCGCGCAGCGTCTCGATCGGCCCGGGGCCGCGCGGCACCTCGAACGTGACCGGCCGCGCGGCATCGGCCGCCGACACATAGATGCCCGAGCCGATCCGCACCTCGACGATGCCCTGCACCTCGAGCGCGATGATTGCCTCGCGCACCTGCGTGCGACTCACGCCGAACTGGTCGGCCAGGCTGCGCTCCGACGGCAGCCGCGCGCCGGCCTCGAACGCACCGGCGGCCACCATCGCGTGAATCTGTCGTGCAAGGCCGATATAGGAGCGGTCCGCGGCATCGGTATCGCGGTTGGCTGGCAGGCTGGAAAGATCAGTCATCGAAAGGCTCGCAACGGGCTGGCGGGCGCCGTCGCGGCGCCTGATCGTCAAAATGGTACACCAATTCCGGCCTGCCTCCGGTTTGACACGCCGACCAGCGTTGCTGGCCGTGTCCGGATCAGCCGCATCGAACACCATCGACGGCGAACAACTGGTAAACCACTATGCCACCAAACTGGTATGCCAATCATAATCCACACACCGACGACGGGCCGGCACGCTGCCGCCCGGTCGTCCGATGCATGAACCGCCAGCCAGGAGCCGCTCCAGTGAAGATGTCTTTCCGTTGGTACGGCGAGTCCGATCCGGTCTCGCTGCAATACATCCGCCAGATCCCGGGCGTCACGCATATCGTGTCCGCGATCTACGACGAACCCGTGGGCGAAGTCTGGCCCGTACACAAGATCGATGCGCTGAAAGCGACGATCGAACGCGCCGGCCTGCAGTTCGAAGTCGTCGAATCGGTGCCCGTGCACGAGGACATCAAGCTCGGCAAGCCCGGCCGCGACCGCCTGATCGACCACTACCGGCAGACGATCCGCCACCTCGGCGCGGCCGGCATCCGCGTCATCTGCTACAACTTCATGCCCGTGTTCGACTGGACGCGCACCGAGCTGTCGAAGACGCTCGACGACGGATCGACCTGCCTCGCGTTCAGCACCGACGCGGTCGACCGGATCGATCCGGTCGACGGCATCGCGCTGCCCGGCTGGGATTCGAGCTACCGGCCCGAGCAACTGCAGGCGCTGCTCGCCGACTACCGCGACGTCGACGAGAACGCGCTGTGGGCCAACCTCGACTACTTCCTGAAGGCGATCATCCCCGTCGCCGAGGAAGCCGGCGTGAAGATGGCGATCCACCCCGACGATCCGCCGCGTCCGATCTTCGGGTTGCCGCGCATCGTGAAGAACCGCGACGATCTCGCACGGATCCTGCGCATCGTCGATACGCCCGCGAACGGGTTGACGCTGTGCTCGGGCTCGCTCGGCGCGGGTCCGCAGAACGACGTCGAAGCGCTCGTGCGCGAATTCGGCGCGATGGGCCGCATCCACTTCGCGCACATCCGCAACGTGAAGGTCGACACGAACGGCAATTTCGAGGAAACCGCGCACCTGTCGAGCTGCGGTTCGCTCGACATTGCCGCGATCGTGAAGGCTTACCACGACACCGGCTTCACCGGCTACGTGCGCCCCGACCACGGCCGCATGATCTGGGGCGAGACCGGCAAGCCCGGCTACGGCCTCTACGACCGCGCGCTCGGCGCGGTCTACCTGAACGGTCTGTGGGAAGCGCTGGCGAAATTCGACCGTACGCCGCAAGCGTCGCAATAACCCGTCCATCGAGGCAGCCGGCGCAGCGGAACGCCGGTCGCCCGTCACGACATTCCGCGCGGAGACACCGCATGCCACGCATCCGATGGGCCATGATCCTGATGTGCTTCCTGGCCAACGTCATCAACTTCATCGACCGCGCGAACCTCGCGATCGCGGCGCCGAGCATTCGCGCCGACCTCGGCCTCGACGCGGTCGGCATGGGGCTCGTGCTGAGCGCGTTCTTCTGGACCTACGCGTTCCTGCAATTGCCGGCCGGCTGGTTCATCGACAAGGTCGGCGTGCGCGTGAGCCTCGCGCTGGCCGTCGGCTGGTGGTCGGTGTTCACCGTCGCGACGGGCGCCGCGCGCGGGCTCGCACAACTCGTCGGCGTGCGGCTGATGCTCGGTGTCGGCGAAGCGGCCGCGATCCCGTCGTTCGCGAAGGTCGCGTTCAACTGGTTTCCGCGCAGCGAGCGCGGCCTGGCCAGCAGCATCTTCGACAGCGGCTCGCGCGTCGGCTCCGCACTGTCGCTGCCGCTCGTCGCGTGGTTGATCTCGATCGTCGGCTGGCGCGGGTCGTTCGCGATCACGGGCGGTATCGGCATCGTGTGGGCGCTCGCATGGTGGTTCATCTATCGCGAACCGGAACGCCATCGCGCGATCGCCCCGGACGCCGTCGATGCGCTGCTCGCACAACGCGGCGCACCGTCGGTTGCGGCCGCAACCGACGGCCCGAAGGTGTCGTGGCTCGACCTGTTCCGCTACCGCACCGTGTGGGGCATGATGATCGGCCTGTTCTGCCTGAATTTTGCGATCTACTTCTTCATCACGTGGTTCCCGAGCTACCTGCTGCAGTCGCGCGGCTTCTCGCTCGCGTCGCTCGGCACGTGGGGCATGCTGCCCGCTCTGCTCGCGATCCCCGGCGGCTGGCTCGGCGGCTACGTGTCGGACAGCCTGTTCCGGCGCGGCTGGAGTGCCACTGCCGCGCGCAAGACCTGCCTCGTGCTCGGGATGCTGCTGTCGTCGTCGATCGCGCTGTCCGCGTTCGTCGAAAACGTGTGGGCGTGCCTCGGTCTGTTCGCGCTCGCGTATGCCAGCCTGTCGTTCGCCGGCGCCAACGTGTGGACGCTCGTCGGCGAAATCGCGCCGACGCCCGCGCACGTCGCATCGATCGGCGGCATCCAGAACTTCGCGGGCAATCTCGCGGGGATCTTCATCACCACGTTCACCGGCGTGATGCTGTCGATCACGAAGGGTTCGTTCGTCGTGCCGCTCGCGGTAGCCGGCGTGCTGTGCGTGGTCGGCGCGCTGTCGTACCTGTTCATCGTCGGCAAGGTCGAGCCGCTGCCGCCGCTGCGGGGCGGCGCGAGCGGGCGGAATGCGGAGCCGAACGCGGCATGATGCGGATCAGGATCGCGAGGTGCCGCCATCGCATGTCGACGCCTCGATTCCAGCCTAGTCCGGCAAATCGAAAGCCTCCTCGGGCGGACTGCCCAGATTCGTTGGCGCTGCATCGATGCGCAGCGATCCAACGATTCGGGATGCATCGCGCTCGACGGCATCCGCGAGCGCCATCGGGCCGGCGATGTGCACCCACAGGATATCGGCGCCCACCAGAACGAAACGCTCGACCACGAGTTCGGATTTCTGCATGTCCTGGATGCGGCTGCCAAGGGACGGATGGCCGAGAAGCGGCGCGCGTTCCAGATGCGCATCGCGCGCACGATAAGTCTCCTCCAGCGCCTCGAATTGACGCGTGGCAACCTCCCTTCCGTCAAATTGCAATCGAGTGGCGAACAGCGACGTGCCGCCCTCACCGTGTGCCAACACCGTCTCTGCCGATTTCGCCGCCTGTGCCCCGGGATGCGCAAACCAGACGGTCTTGTCGCTGAACCGGCCTGGCACGCTGAGCGAAAAGCGGCCATCGGCCGATCGTGCCGTGGTCCATCCATCGGCATCCGGGTGGGCAACGTCCTTTTGGCGGAAGATAGCGCGGCTGACGTCGGCGCGTATCGGCGGCGCCGGCGGTGCGATGGTGATTTCCGGCGGTGTCGGTGAAGCGCTCGCTACGGCAGAAGCGGACGCGCCGCCGGGGCGAAACGTCAGGTTGACCCAGCGCACGCGGTGCTCGGGCGGCGGCGGAAACGGCAAACTTTTTCGCACGGCCGCCAGCATGGCGGCATCGAAGTTCGACGAGCCGCTCGATTGCCCCACGCGCACATCGATGACCTTTCCATAGCCGTCGACCCGCAATGCAATCCTGGCCTCGACCGTGTCGGACAGGCTGGCCGGACTGGTGAAAACCAGGTTGGATCGAATGAGCGTGCCGAGGGTTGTCGCGTAAGCCGTATCGTCCGTCGGCTTACCCGGTTCTGCGATCGCAACGGCCGCCTGCTCCGTCAGTGCAATAGCCTCGACAGGCCATGTTGCCCAAAGCACCAGCATCGGGAAACACGCATATCGCCAGTTGGGTTTCAGTAACGGCATGAACGTAGGGTGCTGCAATAGAAACGGATCGGGAGAACGACGGGCAGGCATACCGTGTCGCACGCATTTCCATTGAGCGGAGAACGGACTGTCCGGTCGCAGGATGCCGTCAGACTAAAGGCTGGCAGCCGTCAACGCAACGCCGGCAGAGTCGCTTGTCGCGCGGTCGAAAACGCGCCGGGGCCGCCTCGCTCGCGCGAACCGTCGGCACCGGGCGCTCGCTTCCCTTTTCGCGATGTCCATCGGACAATGATCCGCCCGCACGACGTGCTCCGCCCAGCCGATGAAACGCTACGAAACCCTCGCCCACACGATCGCCGACGACATCCGCAACGGCAACCTTGCCGTCGGCACGCGCCTGCCTTCGCTGCGGCAGATCATCGCGCAGCACGGCGTGAGCCAGTCGACGGTGTTTCGCGCGTATTACCTGCTCGAACAGTGGGGGCTGATCCGCGCGCGCGAACGCTCGGGCTACTACGTCGCCCCGGGCGCCAGCCCCGAGCCGGGCCCGGCCGCGAAGCGTCGTTCGAGCCGCGCCGGCGCCACGCGCAAGGTCGACATCAGCAGCCTCGTGTTCTCCGTCCTCGATGCGGCCACGCAGCCCGGCATCGTGCCACTGGGCTCCGCCTTCCCCGCGCCGCAGCTGTTTCCGCTGCCGCGCCTCGCGAAATCGCTCGCGCAGGCCGCGCGGCTCGTGAGCCCGTGGAGCACGGTCGTCGACCTGCCGCCCGGCAACGAGGCGCTGCGCCAGCAGATCGCGCGGCGCTATCTCGCCACCGGCATCTCGCAGCCGATCGACGAGATCGTCGTCACGAACGGCGCGCTCGAAGCGCTGAACCTGTGCCTGATGGCCGTCACGCGGCCCGGCGACGTCGTCGCGGTCGAAGCGCCCGGCTTCTATGCGGCGCTGCAGGCGATCGAGCGGCTCGACCTGCGCGCGGTCGAGATTCCGGTCGATCCGCGCACGGGCCTCGATCTCGATGCGCTCGCGCACGCGCTCGACCGGCACGACATCCGCGCGTGCTGGTTCATGACCAATTTCCAGAATCCGACCGGCGTCACGCTCGCCGCGGAAAAGAAGCGCGCGCTCGTCGACATGCTCGCCGCGCGTGAAGTGCCGCTGATCGAGGACGACGTGTACGGCGAGCTGCATTTCGGCCCCGACTATCCGTTGCCCGCACGCGCGTTCGATCGGCACGGCCTCGTGATGCACTGCAGTTCGTTCTCGAAGACCCTCGCACCCGGATACCGGATCGGCTGGGCCGCTGCCGGCCGTTTCGCGGAGAAGGTGCAGCGGCTCAAGCTGATGACGACGCTGTCGGCCAGCATTCCCGTGCAAGCCGGCATCGCGAACTATCTGGAGCATGGCGGCTACGACCGGCACTTGCGCAAGCTGCGCGGCGCGCTGCATGCGCAGCTCGACAGGATGGACGACGCGCTACGGCGCTGGCTGCCGCCCGGCGTCGAATGGGTGCGGCCCGACGGCGGGTATTTCCTGTGGCTCGCGTTTCCCGATGCGATCGACGCGATGGAACTGCATCGCCAGGCGATCGCGCGCGGCATCAGCTTTGCACCGGGGCCGCTGTTTTCGGCCGCGCATGGCTTCGAGCGCTGCGTTCGCGTGAACTTCGGCCATCCGTGGAGCAGCGACATCGAGCGCGCGATCCGCGTGCTCGGCGAACTGGTCGCGCAGCCGCCGGTCCGCAAGGCCGGCTGATCGCATACGGCAAGCCCCGGGCGCACCGCCGGCGCCACGGTCATGCAGGCAATCCGTACGCGGGTTACATTGCTGGTCTTGCCGCCCCTTCACGATTGTCCATGAGCCAACTGCCTTACCTCGATCACGACGCCCTGTTGACACTGACGGCCGAAGCGGCACACGTCACGCAGTCGTGCACGTGCACGAAGACTTCGCTCGCCGGCTGGACGACCCTGCCGCTGTCGCTGCAGGATGCGCAACTGACCGAAGTCGCCACGCTCGCGCCGCCCGGCGACGCCGAGCCGACCTATGCGGAATATCATCCGGCCGGCACGCGCTACGCGTCGGACGACGCACCGATCGCCCTGCGCCATTTCCCGTACAACCGCTGCACCGTCAGCCGCTGCCGCTCGTGCAGCCGTTTGTTCCTGCGCTACCAGGAAGGCGGCGGCTACTTCATCGACCAGCGCATCCGCGCACTCGATCCCGCGCTCGTCGTCGACGCAACGGCGTAAACACAAAACGGGCGGCACACAGGCCGCCCGTTCGATGATCCGCCAGCAAACCGGCCGATGCCCGCGGTGAAGCGGGCATCGTTCAGCGCGCCGCCGCCGGCTTGCCGAACGCGCCGAGAATCTTCTTCTCGAGCGCGATGTAGTCGCGGCCGAAGTGGTGATCGCCCTGCGTCTTGATCACGTCCGCGCCCGTGTTCACGAGCGCCGGACACATCGTGTCCTTCTCTTCGGCTCCGTAGAAGCACTGCACGAGCTGCGGCGGCACTTTCGCCATTTCCGGCGCGACCTTCAGCGCCTTGTCGCTCGCGGGCATGCCGAGCCAGCCCGTCACGCGGATCTGGAAATCGGCCGCCGGCGCGAAACCGAGCAGCGACATCACGACGACCTTGTCGCGCAGGTCGGCCGGCAGCCGGTTGTACGCGAACGGCATCACGTCGGCACCGAACGAGTAGCCGACCAGCGCCACGCGGTTCGCATGCCAGCGCGCCATGTAGGTACGCATCACACGCGCGAGATCGCGGCTCACCTGTGCAGGCGGCTTCTCGCTCCAGAAGTAGCGCAGGCTGTCGATGCCGACCACCGACACGCCGTCGCGCTGCAGCGCCTCGGCGATCGTCTTGTCGAGGTCGCGCCAGCCGCCGTCGCCCGAGATCACGATCGCGAGCCGGTCGCTGCCGCCCTTGGCCGGCAGCTCGACGAGCGGCAGGTCCGACACGTCGAGCTCGTCGCTGCTGTTGTTGTCGCGCAGGTGCGACGTGACGAGCGACACGAGCTTCGCGGTGTCGCCGTCGGCGGCCGTTTCGACGAAGCCCGGCATCGCGCGGCGCACGATCGTCGCATCGGGCGGGCACGGCTTGAAGCGCGGATCGAGCTTCACGGGGCCGACCGCTACAACGCCGGCGATCGTATTCTCCGGCGCCATCGACAGGATCTGCTTCGCGATCGCACCGCCCTGGCCCACGCCCGCGACGATCGGCGTGAAATACCGCGACGATTGCGCGAGACGCTCGAGCTGGTGGCTGACCGCCTCGGCGTCGCCGTCGAGGTGGTGGCAGGTCTCCTGCTTCGCGGAGAGATTCGCCGCGTAACGCTCGGAATCGACGCCGACCGTCATTGCACCGGCCTTCGCGAGCGCGTCGGCCGCCTGCTGATCGGCGGCATTCCAGCCGGCCTCACGCGAGAACAGCACGACGAAACCGCGTAGCGGCCCGCTCGGCCTGGTGACGGTGACGGGCCCATAGCGGCCGCCCGACACGGTTTCGGCCTTTATAGCGGCCGGCTGCGTGGCGCACGCGGCGCCGGCCAGCATCATTCCCGCGCAGGCGGCTGCCGCCCGCGCACATACCTTCTTCAACATCATGAACGCCGACCTCCAGCCAGCAATGACAGATCCGCAAGCGTGACGAACACGCCGACCGAGCCCGAGGCCGCGAGATAACGCGGCTCCCAGTGCGGTTCGAACTTGCTCTTGAAAGCGCGCAAGCCGCGGAAGTTGTAGAAGCGGCCGCCGAAGCGCCAGACCATCAGGCCGAGCCGGTGCCACGGCGACGGCATCTTCGCCGCCCCCATCCCCGAGAACGGCGCGATGCCCAGGCTCAGCTTGCGGAAACCCGCTTCCTTCAGATGCAGCGCGAGCTGCGTGAACAGATACTCCATCGCGTACGGCGACGCGTCCGGCAGATGGCGCATCACGCCGACCGTCGCCTCGGTGTTGAGGTCGGTCGTCATGAACGTGACGAACGCGATCGGCTTGTCGGCCTGCCGCACGAGCATCACCGACTGCGTCGCGAGATAGCCGTCGTGGAACGCGGCCACCGAGAAGCTCTTCTCGCGTGCATCGCGGCTGTCGAGCCAGCCGTCGGAAATGCCGCGCAATGCCGGCAGCGCGGCCGGCACGTCGCACGGCGCGATCACCTCGACCGTCAGCGCGTCCTTCTCGCCGCGGCGCAGCGCGTAGCGCAGGTGCGAGCGGTTCGAACCCTTCAGGTCGAACTGGCCGAGCGCGATATGCGCTTCCTCGCCAAGCTTCATCAGCGTGAGCCCTGCGTCGAGATACAGCGGCAGCGCGTTCGCACGCACCTGGTAGAACGCCGCCCGGCCGCTGTGCGCGTGTGCGAGCGCGATGAACTTGCTGATCAGCGCCGGCCATTCCTCGCGCGGCCCGACCGGGTCGTGCAGCGCCGCCCACGTGCGGCCGTTCTTCGCGTACATCAGGAACGCCTGCCGCGATTCCGAGAACAGGAACGACTTGTCGCCCATCAGCGCAAGGCCCGCATCGCTGCACTCCTGCGCACGGATGATCCGTTCGGCGTCGAACAGGTCCTGCTGCACCGGCCTCACGAAACGGCCGGGCGCCGGGCGCAGCAATTGCCACAGTGCGAACAGCGCGACGAACACGCCGGACGCGAGCGTCGCGCGCAGCGCACGCGGCGCGCGCGCATCGAACGAGAAATGCGACCACAGCTCGCGCGTGTACGGCACGTCGCGGAACGCGAAGAACAGCACCCACACGGCCAGCATCAGCACCATCGCCACCGACACGAACCAGCTCATGGTGAAGCGTTCGGCGAGCAGCGACGAATGACGGTTGAAACGGCGGCGGCTGACGAGCAGCAGCACGAGCAGCGTACCGAGCACACCGGCCTCGACGAACGCGAGGCCCTTCGCGAGCGAGAGCGCAAGGCTCGCGAGCGTCAGCGCGAAGGTCATCCACCACGCGCCGTCGAGCCGGCGCAGCAGCCCGCGCGCGACGAACAGCAGCGCGACGCCGAGCACGCTGCAGATCACCTGCGAGCCTTCGAGCACCCACAACGGCACGAGGTGGCGCAGGATGGCGATCCGGTGCCAGAACGCGGGCGTCGCGCTCGAGATCACCAGCATCCCGCCGACCGCGAACGTCACGAGGCTCAGGAACACCGGGGCGAGCTGCGACACGCGCACGGCCTGCCGCGTCACGAGCCGGCGGCGCAGCGCGCGGCCCTCGAAGCCGGCCAGCAGGCCGGCCGACAGCACGAGCGGCACGCCGAAGTAGATCGCGCGATAGGCAATCAGCGCGGCGACCATCTCGTGCGCGGGCACTTCGCGGCCGAGCGTGAAGACCATCGCGGCCTCGAACACGCCGATCCCGCCCGGCGTATGGCCGATCATCCCGAGCAGCAACGCGGCCGCGTAGACGGTAATGAAGGTCGAGAAGCCGACCGGCGCGGCCGGCAGCAGCACCCACAGCGTCAGGCCCGCGGCAACGACGTCGAGCACCGCGTAGACGACCTGCGCGACGAGGTCGCGCCGCGCCGGCACATCGAACGACAGCCACTTGAAGCGCGTGACGACCGGGCGCGCGGCGTTTCCGCACATCACGACCATCGCGGCCAGCACCACGAGCAGCGCGGCGCCCGTCCACGTGAGCACGCCGGGCGCGACGTGCAGCATCGCGGCGAGCGCCTCCGGCACGCAGACCATGCCGACCGCCGTCATCAGCACCATCGCGAGCGCCAGCGTGCCGCTCGTGAATACCGTCATCCGGCCGATCTGGGCGGGCGTGACGCCCGACACGCCGTACACGCGTGCGCGAACCGCACCGCCCGTCAGCGCACCGAAGCCGGTTGCGTTGCCGAGCGCCGATCCGGCAATCGCGCCGATCCACAGCGCGACGCGCGGCACCTTCGCGGCGACATAGCGCAGGCCGACCGCGTCACGGGCGACGAGCGCGAGATAGCTGAGGGCCGTCGCGGCCAGCGACGCACCCCACTCGCCGACGGACATGTGACGCAGCTGGCGGATCACCGACCGGTAGTCGACGGATTCCGACAGGTGCTGGAAAACCACGATCAGCAGCAGGCCGATGCCGAGCGCGAGCAGCGGCGACAGCACGCGCTCGTTGCGGATCAACGCCCGGGCACGGGCGATCACCGCCGCGGCGCGGCCGGGCGAACCTGAGTGGCGGGAAGACATAAGTTGTTCAGTGGTGGTGCATAGCGTGTCGCGGCGCAAGAGGGCCAGGCGGCGACGAATCTGGTTGTTCTGCGTGGGCGGTCGGCCTGAGACGGGGGCAGGCGGCGCCTGGATCAGAACTTACGAGTATACGGAATTTATATTACAGAATCTTTCAGGTTCACATTGTGCGGTTTTGTGGCTCGCCGGGCGTGTCAACAACGCATAAAAATCGCGCAGCCGAAAAACGCAAGGTGCGCATCATACCGGGAACCGGAGCGGTTTTTTCATCGGAGGAATGACTTGTGATGCATTTGGGAGAAATCTGCCGGACGAGGCGCGGCGAGCGAGGACGAAAACGTGATGCGGCGGGGCTTTTCGGGGATGGGGACGGGTCGATCCGGGGCACGCGCCACCGCTTTACGACGACACGAAAATGCACAGTGCCCCATTACTTCGCCCGCTCATGCTCCCCCAACCCGATCGCCTTGTAGTCGTAAGTCGGATAGAACTCCGTCCGGTACGCGCCCCACGCCGTATCCTCGAGCACGCGATTGACCTCGCGCAGCCGCGACGCAGGTAATCGCAGCACGACGATCTGCCCGATCCCCATCGTCACGGTCCAGCTCACCACTTCGACGCCCGGCGGCGGAAACGCCTTGTAGAACCCCTGCTTCGCAAGCTGCGCATTCAACTCGGCAAGCGGGCGGGACTGGTCGTGTTTCAGGAAAACGGTCAGCAGTACCGCGTTGTCCGGCGTCGCGGCGGCCGAGCCGGCCGGCACGGTCGACGTCTGGTTCTGGGTCTGGCCGATGGCCGGCGCGCCGCAGGTCGCCGCAGCGGCCAGCATCGCGGCGATCGCCAGGGTTCGAATCGGGAAATGCGGGAATGCCGTCATGACGCGACTCCATGGATACGTGGCTGGA
Organism: Burkholderia pulmonis; assembly: GCF_984667975.1. Lineage (NCBI taxonomy): Bacteria > Pseudomonadati > Pseudomonadota > Betaproteobacteria > Burkholderiales > Burkholderiaceae > Burkholderia > Burkholderia pulmonis. Next base: position 1,386,938 of record NZ_OZ480187.1, on the reverse strand, counting down.
GCCGCCATCATGCGCCGCCGGATAAATCGCTGCAGTCGGCCGGCCGAAGCGGTTACGCCGCGTCCGCGCCTTCTCGCCCGCGCAGCACGTCGATGAACGCGCGCAGCTTGGCCGGCACATGCTTGCGGTTCACGTAGTACAGCCACATCGGCGGCAGCGTCCGGCACACGCCCGGCAGCACCTCGACGAGCGAACCGTCGCGCAGATCCTGTTCGATCCGCTCACGCATGAAGGCGAACGCGATACCGACACCCTCACGCGCCGCATCGATCACCGCATCCGCATCGTTCGTCACGAACACGCCGTCCGGATCGAGATCGACGTCGCGCCGCCCGTCGTGCAACAACCACTTGTGCAGCCGCCCGCTTCCCGTGAAGCGGAATCGGATGCACGCGTGACGCTCGAGCTCCGCCATCGACGCCGGCGCGCCATACCGCGCCAGATAACCGGGCGACGCGACCAGCGCACACGTCAGCGCCGGTGCGATCCGCACGCCGATCATGCCCGGCTGCAGGCGGTCGGCGAGCCGGATTCCCGCATCGAACCCGTCCTTCGCGATATCGACCAGTTCGTTCTCGTAGCGGATCTCGAGCCTGACTTTCGGGTAGCGCTCGCGGAACGCGGCGAGCACCGGCGCAATCACGAGCGTGCGCGCCAGCGGCAGCGCGGTCACGCGCAACAGCCCGCTCGGCTCGCTGCGCGCATCCTTCAGCTCGTCGCGCGCCTGCGTGACCTGCCGGTAGGCCGGTTCCGTCTGCCGCCAGTAGCGCTGGCCTGCTTCCGTCAGGCTCGCGCCGCGCGTGCTGCGGTTGAACAGCTTCACGTTCAGCTCGCCCTCGAGCTGCCCGATCGCGAGGCTGACGGCAGCCGGCGTCAGGCCGAGCACGGCGGCGGCCCGCGTGAAGTTGCCGGCCGTCGCGACGGTCATGAACACGTGCAGCCCGGCCATCGGATCGCGTCTGCCCATCATTAAAAAAACTTGAAACTCCTTCGAGCGGAATACGGATTCTCCCATATACCGCAGCTGCCTACACTGGCGTTGTCGTCCCACCGGAGCCCTGCATGAACCCGCCCACCACCGCGCTGCCGCTCGCAGCCGCCCGCCGCACGATCGACGCGGCACTCGCGCATGCCGCATCGCTGCAGGTCGCCGGCATCGCCATCGCGATCGTCGATGCCGGCGCGAACCTGCTCGCGTTCGTCCGCACCGACGACTGCTTCCTCGGCGCGATCGATCTCGCGCAGCGCAAGGCGCTTACGGCGGTCCGCTTCCGCGCTTCAAGCGGCGCACTCGGCGCGATGTCGGGCGATGGTCCGCTGCGCGGCATCGAGCACAGTCACGGCGGGCTCGTCACGTTCGGCGGCGGCGAACCGCTCGTCGATGCCGACGGGCGCTGCGTCGGCGCGATCGGCGTGTCGGGCGGCAGCGTCGACGAAGACACCGCGATCGCGCGACAGGGCCGCGACCGCTTTCCGGCAACGTTCCACTCCACCAGGTAAGCACATGGCACAGAAACGCATCCTCATCACCGGCGCAGGTACCGGCTTCGGCCGCGAAGTCGCGCTGCGGCTCGCCGAACGCGGTCACGACGTGACGGCCGGCGTACGCGCTACCGCCGAAATCGACGCACTGACCGCCGCTGCCGCGCAACGCGGCACCCGATTGCACGCGGTCAAGCTCGACGTCACGTCGGCGCACGATCGCGCCCGCGCGGCCGAACTCGACATCGACGTGCTCGTGAACAACGCGGGGGTCGGCGAAGCCGGCGCGCTGGTGGACCTGCCGGTCGAGATCGTCCGCGAGCTGTTCGACGTCAACGTGTTCGGGCCGCTCGAACTCACGCAGCAGATCGCGCGCGGCATGCTCGCACGCAAGCACGGCAAGATCGTGTTCGTGTCGTCGATCGCGGGCCTGATCACGGGGCCGTTCACGGGCGCCTATTGCGCGTCGAAGCACGCGGTCGAATCGGTGGCCGAGGCGATGCAGGCGGAACTGGCGCCGCACGGGATCCGTGTCGCGGTCGTGAACCCCGGCCCGTACAGCACGGGCTTCAACGACCGGATGATGGAAACGACGCGGCGCTGGCGCGATCCGGCCGTGCACACCGTGACGCCCGAGCGGCTGACGTTCCCGCTCGAGCAGCACGATCCGGAGGAAATGATCGCAAAGATGGTCGACGTGATCGACAGCGACGGCGGCGCATTTCGCAACCTGCTGCCGGCATCGTCGGAAGCATTCGTGCGCGCCGAACAGGCACGCGCATGGGAGCGGCAGCAGTAACGCCCCGCCGGCCGGGCGGCGGACGCCGGACGGCGACCCACCGCTCGCGTGATCAGTACACGTCGCGCATGTAGCGCCGTGCCTTCGAAAGCCGCGCGACGTAGTCGTTCGCGGCTTCGTCCGACATGCCGCCATGCTCGGCGACGACGGCCTTCAGCGCCGTATCGACGTCCTTGGCCATCCGTGCGGCGTCGCCGCACACGTAGAAGTGCGCGCCTTCCTCCAGCCACGCGTACAGCTCGGCTCCCTGCTCGCGCATCCGGTCCTGCACGTAGATCTTGTCGGCCTGGTCGCGCGAGAACGCGAGATCGAGCCGCGTCAGGAAGCCGCTGTCGTGCATCGCGCCCAGTTCGTCGCCGTAGTAGAAATCGGTCTGCGCGTGCTGCTCGCCGAAGAACAGCCAGTTGCGCCCGCGCGCGCCGCGCGCCTGCCGCTCGTGCAGGAAGCCGCGGAACGGTGCGACGCCGGTGCCGGGGCCGATCATCACGATCGGCACGTCGCCGTTCACCGGCGGCCGGAAATGCGCGGATTTCTGCACGAACACCGGCACGCGGCCGTCGTCCGCGCGATCGGCGAGGAACGTCGACGCGACGCCTTTACGTGAGCGCCGGCCGTTGTGATAGCGCACGGCCGACACGGTCAGGTGAATCTCGCCCTGATGCGCGCTCGGGCTCGACGCGATCGAATAAAGGCGCGGCTGCATGCGCTTCAGCATGCCGACCAGTTCCGTGCCCGACAGCTCGACCGGGAATTCGTGCAGCACGTCCGCCAGCTGCTGCCCCCACAGCCATTGCTTCAGGTCGCCCTTGCGATCGTCGCCGAGCAGCGACTTCAGCGCGCCGTTCGCGCTGCGCGACGCGATGAGGGCCAGCGTGTCCGGATGCGGGCGCGTGATGTCGAAGTGGCGCGCGAGCGCATCGCCGAGCCGGATATCGCCGACGCCCGCCACCGACACCGGCGCATCGGCCTTCAGCGCTGTGACGGACAGCAGTTCGTCGACCAGCTCCGGGCAGTTGGTCGGCCACACGCCGAGCGCATCGCCGGTTTCGTATTCGAGGTTCGCGCCTTCGGTCGACAGCGACACGTAGCGCGTATCCTTCGCCGCACCCGGACGGTTCAGCCGCAGGTTCGCGACGAGCTTCGACGGCGCCGGATGGGCCTTCGTCGGCAGCAGCCCCGACGGGCTCATCCCGCCGGCCGGCACCGCGTGCAGCGCGGCATCGGCCTCCTTGATCCGCGCGACGACGCGTTCGAGCCACTGGTCGGCATCGTGCTGGAATTCGACGTCGCAATCGACTCGGGTGCACAGGCGCGTCGCACCGAGTTCGGCGAGCCGCGCGTCGAGGCGGCGGCCATGGCCGCAGAACTGGTCGTAGTTGCGGTCGCCGAACGCGAGCACCGCGACATGCACGCCGTCGAGGCGCGCGGCGCTGCCGGCCTGCAATGCATCCCAGAATTCGCTGCCGTTGTCGGGCGCATCGCCGTCGCCGAACGTGCTCGTCATCAGCAGCACGTATTGCGCGGCGGCGAGTGAAGCGACCGGATAGTCGGACATGCACGCGGTGCGGATCTCGAAACCCGCGTTCATCAGCTTCGTCGCGTAATCCTCGGTCAGCGATTCGATGTTGCCGGTCTGCGACGCCCACAGCAGCACGACCTTCGGGCGCGTACGCACGATCCGCACGCCGCCGGGCGCGGCAGCATCGGCCGGCAGCGCGGGCGCCGCGGCAAGCGGCACCCCCGCGGGCAACGAGCGGCTGAACAGGCCCGCGAGCATCCCGTCGAGCCAGAACCGCACCGGCGGCGTCAGCGGGGCGGCGGCCGGCAGCACGGGCACGCTGCCTTCGCGCCGGCCGGCGCTCGCCTTCAGCCCGCTGACGAGGCCCGCCACATACAGCCGTTCGGTGTCGGTCAACGGCGGCGGCGCGAGATCGGCAACGCCGAGCGCGGCCGCGAAAGTGTCGATGTCTGCCATGTCGGATTCCTGTGAAGCAGTGGCCTGCACCATCGCCGGCACGGGCCGCGTGTCGGCGGTGCGTGCATCGGGTTGCGCCGTTTCGTCGTCGGCGGACGCGAACGCATCCGTGTCGACGCGCCGCAGCGCGACCGCGCAGTATTTCAGTTCGGGTTGCTGCGATTCCGGGTCGATCGCGTCGTTCGTCACCGCGTTGATGCACAGGTCGTCGCCGTACACGTCGTTCCAGTGCATCGGCGCGAAGCAGTTGCCGCGCTGCACGCGCTCGGTCACGACGGCCGGCAGCACCGCGCGGCCGCGTGCCGAGCGAATCTCGACGCTGTCCTTCGCGGCGATGCCGAGCGCGCTCGCATCGTCCGGATGCAGCTCGACGAACGGGCGCGGGTTGAGCTTGTTCAGCATCGCGACCTTGCCGGTCTTCGTCATCGTGTGCCACTGATGCTGCAGCCGCCCGGTGTTCAGCACGATCGGGAACGTGTCGTCGGGCAGCTCGGCCGGATCGACGTGCGGCCGTGCGAAGAAGCGAGCCTTGCCCGACGCCGTCGGGAACGCGATGCGCGGCGCATCGTTGCCGTCGGCCGCCGGGCGCGGCGTCTGGCTCACGCCGTCGTTCAGGTAGCGGATCGGATGCCGCTCGCGCGCGGTGCCCGGCGCGACCGGCCACTGCACCGGACCGTCGCGCAGCGCCGCGTGACTCGCGCCGCGCAGGTCGTAGCCGGTCGCCGGATTCGAGAAACGGACGATCTCGTCGAACACGTCGGCCGCCGACGCATAGTCGAACGCATCGCCGAAGCCCATCGCGCGTGCGACTTCCGCGACGATGCGCCAGTCGGGCAGCGCGTCGCCGGGCGGTGCGACCGCCGCGCGCATCAGCGTCATGTTGCGCTCGGAGTTGATCATCACGCCGTCGCCTTCGGCCCACAGCGCGCCCGGCAACAGGATGTCCGCATAGCGGTTGGTCTCGGTATCGAGGAACGCATCCTGCGCGATCACGAGTTCCGCGGCCTGCAGCCCGGCGATCACGTTCTGCCGGTTCGGCACGGTCGCGACCGGGTTCGTGCAGACGATCCAGCATGCCTTGATGTCGCCGGCCGCCATGCGTTCGAACAGGTCGACCGTGCCCTTGCCGGTGTCCTTGCGCAGTGTGCCGGCCGGCACCCGCCACAGGTTCTCGACGAAACGGCGGTCGTCGTCCGACAGCACCGAGCGCTGGCCCGGCAAGCCCGGACCCATGTAGCCCATCTCGCGCCCGCCCATCGCGTTCGGCTGGCCGGTCAGCGAGAACGGCCCGCTGCCGACGCGGCAGATCGTGCCCGTCGCGAGATGCAGGTTGCAGATCGCGTTGGTGTTCCACACGCCGTGCGTGCTCTGGTTGAGCCCCATCGTCCAGCAGCTCATCCAGTCCTGCGCGTCGCCGATCCATTGCGCGGCCGTGCGGAGGTCGGCTTCCGCGAGCCCCGTGATCGCCGCGACACGCTCGGGCGTGTAGTCGGCGAGGAACGCGGGCATCGCGTCCCAACCTTCGGTGTATGCATCGATGAACGCGGCATCGGTGCGGCCGTTCGCATGCAGCAGGTGCAGCAGCCCGTTGGTCAGCGCGAGATCGGTGCCCGGCCGGATCTGCAGGAACAGGTCGGCCTTGTCGGCCGTGCCGGTGCGGCGCGGATCGACGACGATCAGCTTCGCGCCGGCCTTCACGCGATCCATCATCCGCAGGAACAGGATCGGATGGCAGTCGGCCATGTTCGCGCCGATCACGAAGAACAGGTTCGCGCGATCGAAGTCCTGGTAAGACCCGGGCGGGCCGTCCGCGCCGAGCGACTGCTTGTAGCCGGTGCTCGCGCTCGCCATGCACAGGCGCGAATTCGACTCGATGTTGTTGGTGCCGACGAAACCCTTCGCGAGCTTGTTGACGAGGTATTGCGCCTCGATCGACATCTGTCCCGACACGTAGAACGACAGCGCGTCGGGGCCGTGCGCATCGAGCACCGCGCGCAGGCGGCGCGCGGTTTCGGCGATCGCGTCGCGCGCGGGCAGCGGCACGAGGTCGTCCTCGCGCGCACGCCGCACGAACGCGCGGTCGAGCCGCCCGGAGCGGCGCAGCGCGACGTGCGCCGACGAACCCTTCGTGCACAGCCGCCCGAAGTTGGTCGGATGGTCCGAGTCGCCGGACACCTTGACGACTTCGCCATCCTCGACGTGCAGCACCATTCCGCAGCCGACGCCGCAGTACGGGCACACGCTCTTGACGGGGGTGGCGGTCATGCGCGCTCCGGGACGGTCAGGCCGCGATCCACACGAAGCCGTCCTCGACCCGCGACGGATACGCGCTCACCGACTGGTCGGGCGCTTCCAGGCATTCGCCGGTGCGCAGGTCGAAGTGCTGCTTGTACAGCGGCGATGCAACCACGACGCGCTCGCCGAGGCTGCCGATCAGCCCGCGCGACATCACGGCCGCCTGCGATACCGGATCGACGTTGTCGATCGCGAACACGCCGCCGTCGGCATGCGCGACGTGAAACACCGCGACCTGCTCGCCGTTGACGAGCGCACACACGCCGGTGTTCGGCACGATGTCGTCGAGCGGGCACACACGGGTCCAGGACAGCGGAAGACGATCGTTCATGATGGGCTCCTTGAAGTGATGCGGGTATCGGTCAGGCGGTGGCGGTTTCGGTGGCGGCGTGCGCCGCGCTTTCGGCGACGACGGGGATCGGCACGGGCTTGCCGCCCGCGCGCTCGCCGGGCGTCGCGGGCCGGATCTGGCCGCGCGTCTCGACGAATTCGATGTTCGTGTCCGGCGCGTCGCTGTTCACGAAGTGGCGGAAGCGCTTGCGCGTGTCGGGATCGGTCACGGCCTTCTTCCATTCGCACTCGTAGGTGTCGACCACGTGCTGCATGTCGGCTTCCAGCTCGGCGCCGATCCCGAGGCGGTCGTGCACGACGACGTCGGTCAGGTAGTCGAGGCCGCCTTCGAGGTTGTCGCGCCATACGCTGGTGCGCTGCAGCCGGTCGGCCGTGCGCACGTAGAACATCAGGAAGCGGTCGATGTAGCGGAGCAGCGTCGCGCGGTCGAGATCGGACGCGAGCAGCTCGGCGTGGCGCGGCTTCATCCCGCCGTTGCCGCACACGTACAGGTTCCAGCCCTTTTCGGTCGCGATGATGCCGACGTCCTTGCCCTGCGCTTCCGCGCACTCGCGTGTGCAGCCCGATACGCCGAACTTGATCTTGTGCGGCGCGCGCAGCCCCTTGTAGCGATTCTCCAGGTCGATCGCGAGGCCGACCGAATCGTCGACGCCGTAGCGGCACCACGTCGACCCGACGCACGACTTCACGGTGCGCAGCGACTTGCCGTAGGCATGCCCCGATTCGAAGCCGGCCGCGATCAGTTCTTCCCAGATCAACGGCAGTTGCTCGACGCGCGCACCGAACAGGTCGACGCGCTGGCCGCCCGTGATCTTCGTGTACAGGCCGTATTTCTTCGCGACCTGGCCGACGGCGATCAGCCCTTCAGGCGTGACTTCGCCGCCCGGCATGCGCGGCACGACCGAGTACGTGCCGTCGCGCTGGATGTTCGCGAGGTAGTAGTCGTTCGAATCCTGCAGGCTCGCATGTTCCTTCTTCAGCACGAACTCGTTGAAGCACGACGCGAGGATGCCCGCGACGGCCGGCTTGCACACGTCGCAGCCGAGCCCGTGGCCGTGCTTCGCGAGCAGTTCGTCGAAGGTCGTGATGCGCTCGACGCGAATCAGGTGGAACAGCTCCTGTCGCGAATGCGGGAAGTGTTCGCACAGATGGTTGTTGACCGCGAGGCCCTGCTTCTTCATCTCGGCCTTCATGATCTGCGTGACGAGCGGCACGCAGCCGCCGCACGACGTGCCGGCGCCCGTGCACGTCTTCAGTGCGCCGAGGCTCGTCGCGCCGTCGGCGACGGCCGTGCAGATCTGCGATTTCGACACGTTGTTGCACGAGCAGATCTGTGCGCCGTCCGGCAGCGCGTCGACGCCGATCGCCGGCTTCGCGACGCCGTCCGACGACGGCAGGATCAGGAATTCCGGCGACTCGGGCAGCTCGATGCGGTTCAGCATCATCTGCAGCAGCGTGCCGTATTCCGCTGCATCGCCGACCATCACCGCGCCGTGCAGGAACTTGCCGCAATCGGACACCACGAGCTTCTTGTAGACCTGGCGGCGCTCGTCCGCGTACTGGTAGGTGCGGCTGCCGGCCGTCGTGCCGTGCGCGTCGCCGATGCTCGCGACGTCGACGCCCATCAGCTTCAGCTTCGTGCTCATGTCGGCGCCCGCGAACGCGGCTGCGTCGCCTGCCTCCCCGCCAAGCTGCTTCGCGACGACGCGCGCCATGTCGTAGCCCGGCGCGACGAGGCCGTACACCATGCCGTTCCAGGCCGCGCATTCGCCGATCGCGTAGATGTCGGCATCGCTCGTACGGCATGCGTCGTCGATCGCGACGCCGCCGCGCGGGCCGATGTCGAGCCCGCACGCGCGGGCCAGTTCGTCGCGGGCACGGATGCCGGCGGAGAACACGATCATGTCGGCGTCGAGATGCGTGCCGTCGGCAAATGCCATCCGGTGCGTGCCCGCTTCGCCGTCGACGATCTCGAGCGTGTTCTTGCCCGTATGGACGGTCACGCCGAGCGCCTCGATCTTCGCGCGCAGCATCCGGCCGCCGCCGTCGTCGACCTGCACGGCCATCAGCCGCGGCGCGAATTCGACGACGTGCGTCTCGAGCCCCATGTCGCGCAGCGCCTTCGCGCATTCGAGGCCGAGCAGCCCGCCGCCGATCACGACGCCGCGCTTCGCATGCGTGCCGCACGCCTGCATCGCTTCGAGATCCTCGATCGTCCGGTACACGAAGCAGCCTGCGCGGTCGTGCCCCGGCATCGGCGGCACGAACGGGCGCGAGCCCGTGGCCAGCACCAGCTTGTCGTACGCGAGCGTTTCGCCCGACACGAGCGTGACCGTATGCGCGGCGCGGTCGATCGACGCGACCTGTGCGTTCAGGCGCAGGTCGAACTGCGGGTGACGTTCGAAGAAGCCCGGTTCGACGAGCGACAGGTCGTCGGCCGACTTGCCCGCGAAGAATTCGGACAGGTGCACGCGGTCGTAGGCCGGGCGCGGCTCCTCGCCGAGCACGGTGACCTGCAGCGCGCCCGCCGTGCCGGCTTCCGCCGCGACGCATTCGAGGAGCTTGTGGCCGACCATGCCGTGGCCGATGACGATGAGTTTCATGATGGCGGTTCCTTCGGTCGATCAGTTTGCTGCGTTGGCGGCGGCCAGCGCGCGGTCGCGCAGCTCGGCTTCGCGTGCCTTGTGTTCTTCGCTGAAGCGCACGGCCATCGCGCACAGCGCGGTGGCCGTGACGGCGAGGCCGAGCATGCTCAGCGTCTGCTGGACGTCGCCGACGCCTTTCAGCAGGAACGCCGCGGCGACCGCGCCGACGTTGCCGCCCGCGCCGACGATCCCGGCGACGCCGCCGAGCGCCTTGCGGTCGATGAACGGCACCAGCGCGTAGGTCGCGCCGCACGCCATGTGCGTGAAGAGGCCGAAGGTCACCATCGCGACGAGCGCGATGCCGACGCTCTGCGCATGCGAGAACCAGATCAGCCCGAGCCCTTCGCCGATGATCAGTGCGCACAGCAGCGTCGCACGCACGTCGAGGCTGCGGCGCGCGGCGATCTTGTCGGACAGCCAGCCGCCGAGCGCGCGGGCGAACAGCGCGAGCAGCCCGAACAGGCCGACCGCGAAACCGGCGTCCTTCAGCGACAGGCTGAAGTGATCGACGTAGTACAGCGCGGCGATGTTGTGGATGAACACTTCGACGCCGAAGCACGCGCCGTACGTGACGAACAGCATCCACACGCGATAGTTGCCGCATGCGGCGAAGAAGCTCGCCCAGCCGCCCTTCTTGCCGCTGTCGACCGTCACGCCTTCCTTGCGCAGCGCGATGATGTCGCCTTGCGGGCAGTCCTGCGTGAAGCGCCAGTACGCCCAGGCCATCACGAGCATCGCGACGCCCGGCACGAACAGCGCGACGCGCCACGACGAATCCTCGCCGAAGCCGAGCATCAGGCCCGCGGCGACGAGCAGCGGCATCAGCGCCTGCGTCGCGCCCGCCCCTGCGTTGCCCCAGCCGGCCGTCGTCGCGTTCGCGGTGCCGACCACGTTCGGCGCGAACATCACCGACGTGTGGTACTGCGTGATCACGAAGCCCGCGCCGATCGCACCGATGCCGAGCCGGCAGATCAGGAACGACAGGTAGTCGTGCGTGAACGACACGGCGAACACGGGGATCGCGCCGAGCAGCAGCAGGCCGACATACACGCGGCGCGGGCCGAAGCGGTCGCACAGCGGGCCGACCAGCAGCCGCACGGCGATCGTCGCGGCCACCGCGGCGATGTTGATGTTCGCGACCTGAGCCGCGGTCAGGTGGAATTCGCGCGCGATGAGCGGCATCAGCGGCGCGCATGCGAACCAGGCGAAGAAGCACACGAAGAACGCCATCCACGTCATGTGGAACGCGCGCATCGGCGCGGTGCGGAAGCTGAAGAGATCGATACGGGTAGCTTTGTCGGTCATGTCATCCGCCAAACGAAAAACGGCGTCCTGCGCACCCGGTCTCGTCGAGACCCGATGCGTAGGACGCCGTTGCCCATGAAGCCCGTTGCCGGGCGCGTCAGTAATCGGTATTGCGGGCGAATCGCCGTTGATCCGCCCGGACCACCTTACGCAAACGCCGTGCCATGTCTCCCCGAACCGGGCCGGAAGCCGCGCCGGGCAAGGCTCGCCGGGCGACGCGCGGCGCGCTCCGGTGCATCGCGCGCGATGCGCCGTGATGCAGCGAGGCACAGATGTGGTGCGCTGCAGCACTGTCGCCGTGCGACATCGCGGTGCGCGCGGACGGGGCACGATGCACACCGATGCGGCATTGCGGCTGTCCGCGTACCGCGGCCGCCTCCCTACGCATGGCCGTCGCGCGGGGCGGCGCGCAATGCGATGGCCGCGCGTTGCGCCGGTTGGCCCGGATATTGCTGAACCTCATCCATCACACCGGCAACGGCGCCGGTGGGCAGTCCCCGCAAACCCGGCCCGCCCTTCACGGCGGCCCCGTCAGGACAACGGTGTCCCTCCGTGCGCGGCACGGCCGGATGCCGGTGCATGTCGACCGCCCGCCGCCGCCGCGCAGACCACGCGGTAACAGACCGCCGCACGCTTGCGATGCGGCACAGGAACACGACATGACGACTGGCAAAGTCACGCTGCTGGGCGCCGGCCCCGGCGATCCCGATCTCCTCACGCTGAAGGCCGTGAAGGCGCTGGCCGCCGCCGACGTGCTGCTGCTCGACGATCTGGTCGCGCCCGGTATCGTCGAACTCGCACCGCAGGCGCGCGTGATCCGCGTCGGCAAGCGCGGCGGCTGCCGCTCCACGCCGCAGGCATTCATCGAGAAACTGATGCGCCGCCATGCGCTGCGCGGCGCGCACGTGGTCCGCGTGAAAGGCGGCGACGCGCTGCTGTTCGGGCGTGCCGGCGAGGAACTCGCGACGCTGCGCGCGGCCGCGATTCCGGTCGAGATCGTCAACGGCATCTCGTCGGGATTCGCCGCTGCCGCGAGCCTCGGCATCTCGCTCACGCACCGCGAGCACTGCCAGGGCGTCACGTTCGTCACCGCGCACCGCCAGGATCACGGCGAACCCGACTGGGCACGGCTCGCGGCCAGCGGCACCACGCTCGCGATCTACATGGGGATGAGTCGGGTCGACAGCATTGCGGCGGGCCTGCTCGCCGCGCTGCCGGCCTCGACGCCTGCGGCGGCCGTGCAATGGGCCGGCACGCCCGACGAACGGCGCTGGACCGGCACGCTCGGCACGCTCGCGCGCGGCATCGAAGCCGCACGGCTCGGCAGCCCGGCCGTGATCCTCGTCGGCGGGGCGATCGGCGAAGCCGCCGCGCAGGGCGCGGACGCTTCAGCCGAAACCGCGCTGTCACGGGCCGCCTGACATGCACGGCGTCACGCGGCTTCGGCCGCGCCCCCTTCCCGTCACCACCGGCCGCGCATGCGGCCCGCATTCGTCGTCGGCACCGTGTACCGAAGCACCACCGCCCCCGTTGCCCGCCTCATGAGTTCGCCTGTCCTGTCCGCCCGCCTGCGCGTGCTGCTCGTCACCGACACCGACAAGCCGATCGGCGAGCTCGGCGACGCGCTCGCGCGCCTCGGCTACGAGATGCTGAACGACGTCGCGACACCCGCGCGCCTGCCGGCAGCCGTCGAGGAGCAACGCCCGGACGTCGTGATCATCGATACCGATTCGCCTTCACGCGACACGCTCGAGCAGCTCGCAGTCATGCACGCGACCGCACCGCGCCCCGTGCTGATGTTCAGCCACGACGCCGACCAGGCACTGATCCGCGCGGCGGTCGGCGCGGGCGTCAGCGCGTATCTCGTCGAAGGCTTGTCGGCCGAGCGTCTCGCACCGATTCTCGAAGTCGCGCTCGCGCGCTTCTCGCACGACGATGCGCTGCGCCGCCGGCTGGCCGACGTCGAGCGCGAGCTCGCCGAACGCAAGCTGATCGACCGCGCGAAACGCGTGCTGATGGACCAGCGCAAGCTGTCCGAACACGACGCATATGCGACGCTGCGCAAGCGTGCGATGGATCAGGGCCTGCGCATCGTCGACGTCGCGCGGCAACTGCTCGACGCGTCACCCCAGTGATGACTGCCATGGATACCTCAACTCCCGCCGCGCCGGAACGCGCGCATCTTCGCCTCGGGTTCGTCGCGCTGAGCGACGCGGCCCCGCTGATCGTCGCGCAACGCCTGAACCTCGGTGCGCGTCACGGCCTCACGCTCGAACCGAGCCGCCAGCCGTCCTGGGCTGCCGTGCGCGACAAGCTGTTGAGCGGCGAGCTCGACGCCGCGCATGCGCTGTACGGGCTCGTCTGCGGGCTGCAACTCGGCATCGGCGGCCCGCAGGCCGACATGGCCGCGCTGATGGTGCTGAACCGCAACGGCCAGGCGATCACGTTGTCGCGCGGTCTCGCCGACGCGTACCGCGAAACCGCCAGCGTGCACGCCGCCTTCGCGACGCTCGGCCGCAAACCCCTGCTCGCACAGACGTTCCCGACCGGCACGCATGCGATGTGGCTGAACCACTGGCTCGCGTCGCACGACGTCGATCCGTTGCGCGACGTGCGCAGCGTCGTGATCCCGCCGCCCGAGATGGTCGCCGCGCTGGCCAGCGGCGAGCTCGACGGCTTCTGTTCGGGCGAGCCGTGGCACGCGGTGGCCGACGCATGCGGCGCGGGCCGGACTGTCGCGGTCACGAGCGAGATCTGGCCCGATCACCCGGAGAAAGTGCTCGCGACCCGACGCGACTTCGTCGCGCTGTATCCGGCCACCGCACGCGCGCTGGTCCGCACGCTCGTCGATGCGTGCGCATGGCTCGACAGCGCCGCGCACCGGCGCGAGGCGGCCGACTGGCTTGCCTCGCCCGATGCGCTCGGCGTGCCGGCCCGGCTGATCGCACCGCGCCTGCTCGGCGACTACGGCGCCGGGCCGTTCGCCGCGCCGCCGCTGCCGATCCGCTTCCACGACGGCGGCACCGTGAACCGGCCCGATCCGCGCGAAGGCCGGTGGTTCCTGTCGCAATATCGGCGCTGGGGCATGCTCGACGGTTCGCACGACGATGCGGCGATCGCCGCAGCGATCGCGCAGACCGCGTTGTATGATGCTGCGGTCGCCGAAGGCGGTGCAGCCGGGCCGTCGCAAGCCTGATGCGCGCCGCGCGATGCAGCCGGCGCGCCCGCCCGGATCGCGCCACGTCGATCCGGGCCGCCCGGCCGCTGCCCGCCTGCATGGCCCGGCCGACACCGCGTTGCCACTCCGTCCCCGATCAGAATCGATGCCGAAACGAACGCGCACGCCGCTCGACGTGCTGCTCACCGAAATCCGCGCGTGCCGTGCCTGCGAAGCCGACCTGCCGCTCGGCCCGCGCCCCGTCGTGCGCGCCCATCGCGACGCACGCATCCTGATCGTCGGGCAGGCGCCGGGCGCGCGCGTGCATGCAAGCGGCATCCCGTGGGACGACGCGAGCGGCAAGCGGCTGCGCGGCTGGCTCGACGTCGACGCCGACACCTTCTACGACGAAACCCGCTTCGCGATCGTGCCGATGGGTTTCTGCTATCCGGGCCGCGGCGCGAGCGGCGACAACCCGCCGCGCCCCGAATGCGCGCAACTGTGGATCGACCGGCTGGTGGCCGAACTGCCGTCGATCCGGCTGACGGTGCTGATCGGCCAGTACGCGCAGCGGCATTTCCTGCGCGGCACGCGCAAGGCGACGCTGACCGACACCGTGCAGGCATGGCGCGACTACGGCCCCGACGTGCTGCCGCTGCCGCATCCGTCGCCGCGCAACCAGGCGTGGTTCAAGCACCATCCGTGGTTCGACGCCGAGGTCGTGCCCGAGCTGCGCCGCCGGGTGGCGCCGCTGCTCGATCGATGAACCCAATCACCGGCGGCATCGCCATGCTTCGCGTCCCGCCCAATGTCCCCGCAACCTGCTGATGAATACCACCTCGACCGACCTCGATATCGACTTTGCCTGCACCGGATGCGGCGCATGCTGCCGCGACCTGCGCATCCCGCTGACGCTCGACGAAGCGATCGCCTGGCTGCAGCGTGGCGGCCACGTCGAGCTGCTCTGCGATGCGATGCCGTGGCTGGTCGAGCCGGAGCCCGACAACGGCTTCGCCGCTTACAAGCGCGCACGCTCGACCGCCGCGCTCAGCGGCTCGCTGCCGATCCGCGTCACGGTCATGCTCACCGCATCTCATGCCGGGCCGTGCCCGAACCTGCTCGACGACCTGCGCTGCGCGATCTACGACGAGCGCCCGCTCGTATGCCGGATCTATCCGGCCGAAGTCAATCCGTTCGTGCCGCTGACGCCCGGCAACAAGGGATGCCCGACCGATGCGTGGCAGCACGCGCCGCTCATCCGCGGCGGCACGCTGGTCGACTCGGAGACCCACGAAAACATCGCGCGCTCGCGCGCGGCGAGCGAAGCCGAGACGCCGTTGCGCGCCCGGCTGTGCGCGACTCTGGGCATCGACACGGCGGCCGTCGCCAATGAGGGATACGTCGTTCATGCGCCGCCCGCCGCCACCTTGCTCGCGGCGCTGACGGGCCTGCGCGTCGCGTCGACGGCTGCCGCCGACGACACGACCGAATGGAAGCTGGTATCGAATCGTGTGTCCACGGTGGACGCGCTTGCATCGGTCGGCGCATCGGGCCTGCGTGCCGGCGACGGCACGGGCCCGCACTCAGCCTATCTCGGCTTCCATCCGGACGCCTGATTGCCGCGCCGCGGCGCACCCGCACGTTCCGGCGGCGCCCGGTTCGCTGTACCATCGCGGCTCAACCGCGTCACGAACAGCAGAATCCTCATGCCCTCCACCGCCCCGCCGCGCCTGTACGGGATGCCCGAACGCAGCGACCGGCTCGACTTCTACATCCGCGACCAGGCGTCGCGCCAGGCGATCACCGAGCCGCACCGGCACGCGTATTTCCAGATCCAGTTCAACCTCGGCGGCGACACCGAGCAGCGGATCGGCGGCGTCACGCGGCCGTTTCCGCGCGGCGCGCTCGCGTTCGTGCTGCCGCACCGCGAACACCTGATTCCGCATCCGGAAGGCGCGCACTTCATCGTGATCAACTTCAGCCAGGCGTTCCTGCGCGCCGATCTCGACGTCGATCCGCTCGACCTCGAGGACGTACCCGCGCACCGCTTCCCCGAGCTGACGCCGTTCCGCTTCCAGGAGCATCTCGATTTCATCCTGACCGGCGACGCTTACGACGAAGCGCGCCGCCTCGCGCTGTGCATGCTCGACACCGATCGCGCACGTACGTTCGGCTCGACCACGTTGCTGCGCGGCTACCTGCTGCAGCTGATCGGGCTCGTCTGCACGCAGTACGCGGGCGCGCTCGACAAGCTCGCGCAGCGCGGCGCCCAGCGGGCGGGCCGGCGTGACGCCCTGGCGCGCGTGCTGCGCCACGTGCGGGCGAACCTGACCCGCGAGGACCTGACGCTCGCCGCGACCGCCGAGGCGGCATTCCTGTCCCCGAACTATCTCGCGCACCTGGTCCGCAAGGAAACCGGCAGCACGTTCACCGATCTCGTGACCGAGCGCCGCATCGCGCTCGCGCAATCGCTGCTGGCCCATACGAGCCGGCGCATCGCGGACATCGCGCGCTCGGTCGGCTTCCGCGACGAAGGGTATTTCGCGCGGCGCTTCCGTGCGCGGGTCGGCGTTTCGCCGAAGGCGTACCGCGACGCGAACGCCGCCCTGCCGGCCGGCGACGACACGCAGCCGGCCGCCGACGCGTAGATTTGTCCCGGTAAAACGCAGTTGCGTCGCATCCGGGGGCACGCCCGTCGGGTATCGTTGCATGCATGCCGGCCCGTGTGCCGGCGTCCGTCTTCCTACCGAACGAGGCCATCCGATGTCCGCCTATGTCATCGACGCCGCCGAGCGTCCTTCCGTCGAAGTCGAACAGTCGTCCGCGCGCTTTCCGGTGCGCCGCGTCTTCTGCGTCGGCCGCAACTACGCCGACCACGCCCGCGAAATGGGCGCCGATCCCGATCGCGAACCGCCGTTCTTCTTCACGAAGCCGGCCGATGCGATCGTCCCGGCCAACGGCACCGTCGCCTATCCGCCGCTGACGAACGACCTCCATCATGAAATCGAGCTGGTCGTCGCGATCGGCAAGGACGGCCGGTCGATCGACCCGGCCGACGCGCTGTCGCACGTGTGGGGCTACGGCGTCGGCGTCGACCTCACGCGCCGCGACCTGCAGGCCGAAGCGAAGAAGCTGAGCCGTCCGTGGGACTGGGCGAAGGGTTTCGACGCATCGGGCCCCGTGACCGCGCTGCGCGCGGCGACGGCCACCGGCCACCCGGCAACGGGCCGCATCTGGCTCGCGGTCAACGGCGACACGCGCCAGCAAGGCGACCTGGCCGACATGATCTGGGCGGTGCCCGACGTCATCGCGTACGTGTCGCGCTCGGTCGAGCTGAAGGCCGGCGACCTGATCTTCACCGGCACGCCGGCCGGCGTCGGTGCGCTGCAGCCGGGCGATCGCGTGACGGGCGGTGTCGACGGCGTCGCGACGTTCGAATTCGTGGTGGGCGCGAAGCCGTAACGCAACGCGTCATGCAGGCGGCCGCCCTGGGCCGCCCTGCGTACCCCGATGCCGGTCAGTCGTAGCGGCGCAGGAATGCGTCGGCGACGGCCGGCGGATTCAGCGCTTTCGCCGATGCGTTTTCGAGCGCCTCGGCTGTGTCGTCGTCACTGATCGTCACGAACAGTGTGATGGCTGCCCGTTCGTCGCCCGTACCGAACAGGCCCTCGCGATCGAGCAGACGCAGTGCCTCGATCATGTCGGCGTGCAGTTGCCGGGAAAATTCCGCAAACCGCGACCGGACGAACTGCGGGCTCAGCACTTCGTCGGCCAGCCGGCCGCAGATCGCATTGAACGGCGTAGCCTCCGCCGCCTCGTAGGCCCATTCGGCGGAACCCCACGTGTACCAGGGATCCGGATCGTCGTCCGCGACCGCCCCTTGCGTGCGCATCCGGCGCAGCCCTTCGACCGAATTGGCCGCCGGCACCACCGTCATGGCGCCGCTGTCGGTGTACAGCGCGAACGCGTAGAAATGCTCGTCCGGGTGCAACGCCCGCAGTGCCTTGAAGGTCGCCCTCGCGGCATCGGCAATGTCCCGCTGGAAATCTGAAAAGTCGCTCATCGCATCCTCGCCCAGTCACCCTTCCTGCGCGTCGGGGAACATGGCTCGCAGATGGTGCGTCGTCTCCCGGTATTCGACGGATTGTCCGTCATTCGGCCCCACCACGGTACCGGGTCGCACCCGCGGTCATTGGGCGGCGTCCCGTGCGTCGAACACCCGCACGCACACGGCGGCCGCCAGCGCGATCGCCGCCGACAGCAGCATCATCGCGAGCGGCACGTAGCCGGCGTTGCCGGCGGTCAGCACCGCGCCCGTCAACGACGCCATCGCAGCCCCGCCGCCGATCGTCATCGCGCCGGCCAGCCCGGATGCGCTGCCCGCCAGTTCCGGGCGCACCGACACCGCGCCTG
This sequence comes from Burkholderia pulmonis, assembly GCF_984667975.1. Taxonomy (NCBI): domain Bacteria; kingdom Pseudomonadati; phylum Pseudomonadota; class Betaproteobacteria; order Burkholderiales; family Burkholderiaceae; genus Burkholderia; species Burkholderia pulmonis. Next base: position 1,368,516 of record NZ_OZ480187.1, on the reverse strand, counting down.
CATGGGCACCCGGATTGGTCAGCCCATTGCCGATGCCGACCAGCACGCACGGCCCGAACCACGCGAACGCATGCGTCGCACCGCCGGCCATCAGTGCAAGGCCGACCAGCGGCCCCGTACACGCGACGAGCCGCCCGCCCAGGATCGTCGTGGCCAGCGCGTAGCGACGTGCGACCCGTGCAGCCAGAAAGCTGCCGCAGACGAAGCCGGCCGTGATCGTCCCCATGTAGAAGCCGATCTCCGCCGGCGCGATCCCGAACACCGCTTTCGCGGCGAGCGGCGCACCGGCCAGGAACGCATAGAACGAGCCCGTCGAAAACGCCATGCAGAGCGCGTAGGCCCAGAAACGGCGCGCACGGAGCAGCGCCGGATACGCGCGCAGCTGCTGCCGGAGGCTCGACGACCGGTTCGCGTGGGTTTCGACGAGATCGAGCACACACCAGCCGAACAGCGCGAGGCCGACTGCGCCCAGCAACCAGAAGCTCGCGCGCCATCCGGCCATCTGGTCGAGCGCGCCGCCGAGCGTCGGGCCGAGCATCGGCGCAAACGCGGCAGCCATCGCCGCATAGCCGATCCGGCTCGCTGCGCGCGCCCCGCCGTCGGTATCGCGGATCGTCGCCATCGACACGGGATAGACCGACGTGACAGCAGCCTGCATCAGCCGGCACGCGAGAAACACGCGGATATCGGTCGCCATCGCGCAACCGAGCGAACCGAGCGTGAACATGCCGACGCTCGTCAGCACGATCGGCCGCCGCCCGAACCGGTCCGACAGCGGCCCCGTCACGCACTCCAGCGACGCGGCCACCGCGGCATAACCGCCGAGCGACAGGGCGACGAGCGCATAGTCCGCGTGCAGGTCGCGCGCGATCGCCGGCAGCGACGGCAGGAACAGGCTCAGCGGCAGTACCGAGAGCGCGCAGAGCAGGATCAGCGTCGCGTGTCGCGGCGACGCCGGTTCGGAAGCGGTCGACAGGTTCGGTTCCAAGCGGATTGCCCTCCGCGCACGTGCCGCACGGCCGCGCGCAACGCAAAAAAAAGCCCCCGAACGAGTCGGGGGCGCATGGGTGCCGGCGCGGTGTCGCTACCGGACCCTGCGCCTGTGGACTACGACGATGAAACAAGCGGTGTTCATGCCGAATGGCTCCTGAATGCGTGACTGACTGCCAACGATACCGGGCGATGTTAGGCGGTGGACGCCGGCCGCGTCAACGCCCTGACACGCGCACCGACACGAACTTTCGCGCGTTGTTGCGCTGGATCAGCACGGCGATCACGCTGCCGCCGCTAGCTTCGAGCGACTGCACGTCGTCCGGCGTCTCGAGCAGCGTGTCGTTGAGCTCGAGCACGACGTCGCCCGGCTGGATACCCGCGTTCGCCGCCGGGCCGTGCACCGCGTCGACCATCATCCCGACCGCGAGCCCCGTCGAACGACGCTCGTCGTCGCTCAGCGCGTGCATCGTCAGCCCGAGGCGGTCGCCGCGGTCGCCCGCCCCCGGGCCCGGCCGTGCGGCAAGCGCCGGTGCGGCCGCACCTGCGGTGCCGGCCGCCTCGTCGGCGCCCGTGACCGTCAGCATCAACGGCGCGCGGTTGCGGATCACGCGCAGCGGCGCCTTCTCGCCGGGCGGCAGCGCGGCGGCCAGGTCGTTCAGTTCGGCCGATCGGCCGATCGGCTTGTCGCCCAGTTGCACGATCACGTCGCCGGGCTTCAGGCCGGCGGCCGCGGCCGGCGAGCCGGGCGCGACACCGTTGACGAGCGCACCGGCCGGACGCGGCAGCCCGAACGCGGCGGCCAGCCCGACGCCGACGTCCTGCACGTCGACGCCGAACGCATTCCCGGGCGATGCGCCCGGCGCAGGGGCCTGGGCCTGCTGCGCCTGCATCTGTGCCTGCTGTTGCGCCTGCAACTGCGCGCGCACCTTCGCCGCGAATTCAATCGGTATCGCGAACGTCATGCTCGCGTAGCGGTCGGCGCCCGTATAGACCTGCACCGCGATGCCGATCACGTCGCCCGCGCGATTGAACACCGGGCCGCCAGAGTTGTCCGGGTTCGGCGCGATGTCGGTCTCGAAGAACGGAAACGTGCTGCCGTCCGCCAGCCGGTGCGACGTCGCGCTGACGATGCCTGCCGTGACCGTGTTGCCCGAACCGTCCGGCGCGCCGATCGTCATCACCGGTTCGCCCGCGCGGACTTTCGACGAATCGCCGATGCGTACGAACGGCAGCTTCGTCGCGTTGACCCGCAGCACGGCGACATCGCTTTGCGGATCGACCGTCAGCACCGTCGCCTTGAATTCGCGACGGTCGGTGAGCCGCACCGTCACGTCGGATGCTTCGTCGACCACATGGGCCGACGTGAGGATCAGGCCGTCGGCGCTGACGATGAAGCCCGAGCCGCTGCCCGATACCGCGCGCGGCGAGGTATCGGGCGCCGGCGCCTGCGGCCCCTGTGCGGGCGGCGGTGCGCCGTGCCGGAAAAACGCGGCGAGCGGATCGTCGGGATCGAGGATGGCAAAGGACGGGCCGCCGGTTTGCGGGTCGGGCGTGGCGGCGATGATGGTCACGACCGCCGGGCCGTAGCGCTCGACGATCGCCGGAAAATCGACCGGCATCGTATAAGGCGCGGCAGGCGGCCGCGCCTTCATCGCGGGGGGCGCTGCGGGAGCAGCGGGCGGCGCGAGGGTCGCGGCAATGGCGGCGGGCAGCGGCAGAAATCCGGCAAACACGCCCCCGATCAACGCAGTGCGAAGCACGGCGCGAGCAAGCGTCTGGCAAACCACGGTGCACCTCCCCCGGCGGTCGCGGCGCCGACCTGCGCGAGACGCGCAGGCGCCCGACAAGCACCGGTACACGCATCCATTTATAGCCCACGCGCCGGTTGGAACATACGAATCGAAACCCGTATACCGGGGGGTGCGGCGACGGCGGAGCCGCGACGGGGGGCGTTTCGAACAAAGCGTGCGGTTCGTCAATCCGCACATCCACCACGCGTCGACACGAACGCGAGCGGCGCAGCGCGGCCGGCCGTCATGAACGTCATCGTTGCGGCCTGCTGCCGACCATGCGCCAGTCGCACTTCGCTGACGGGTCGTACGCAAGCCGCAGCCCGCCCGTCATTGGCCTCCGCCCGCCGGTAGGCCCGCGCCGGTACGCCCGCGCCGGTACGCCCGCGTCGGTGCCGATCAATGGCACGACAGCACCACCACCCCACCCACCCCTTGCGTGTTCGGCAATGCGGCCGAATAACCGACGGCCACCAGCGGCTGGGTCGCGTCGTGGCCGACAACGATGGACTGAATCGTCGCGGGGCCGGTGGTCTTCAACACGCCGTTCAGCGGCACCTGCGTGTACGTCAGCCCGTACTGTGCACTCGTCAGCTTGATCGACAGGTTCAGCGAGGTGAGCACGCGCGTACCCGGATCCAGCGTGGCCGAACTCGACACGAGCGCACCGTCCGTACTGCCGTCGTTGCTCGCCACCGTGTCGGCAATCACCTGGGTGCACGACATCGAACCACCCGTTGCGGGCAGCGTCAGTGGCGTGCCGACCGCGTAGTGGACCCCTTGCGTATCGGTATAGGTATTGCCGTCGGTATCCATCGCGCGATTCCACCGGCCGATCGCGACATCGGTGCCGACACCCTGGATATCGGTGACGGCCCCATGGTCGAGCCCGAGGCAATCGGTCGCCGCAGCGGACGACGCAAGCGTCGTATACGCACCGCTGCCTTGCTGAACCAGGCTCGTCGCCGGCACACTGGCTGCCGTCATGTTGCGGTTCTTCGCGTATTCGCTCGGCAGATTCGGCACCACGAGCACCGCCAGCTGGCCATTGTTCGCCGCGACCGGCGACGCGGAACCCGAGTAGCTGAAGCTGCCGTTCGGCCGGCATGCGGCTTGTACGGAAGGCTGGGGAGACGCCCCCGGCGCCGGCGCAGCGGGCGACGTGGCGGTCGGCGTCCCCGCCGTATTGCTGTTCGCCGCATTGCTTCCCGTGTTGGCGGCGCCGCCATCATCGCCACCGCCGCATGCCGTCAACATCAACACCGTGCTCGTCAGGCCCACCAGACAGACTTGCTTGCCCCGCATGCTTCACTCCGTTTTCTCGTTGTAGACAACACCGCACACGATGTGCGGTTTCGTTGAAACGCCGGACGCGACCGAGCCCGATCGCCGGCTGAAACTCGATGGCCCGCCGCACGCCGTCGATTCGACGGACCGCGTGCCGATTCAACGTCCTCGACGCAAGCTGTCGCTGCCCGGGCCATCCGCCTGCGCCATGCGCAGCGCGTCGACGGTCTTGACCAGCAACCACGCACCCACTCCGCCCAGCGCAAGCGCGCCGAACCACCACGACGCGGGCCAGATCTCGAGAAGGCTTTCCCGGGAAAAGACGAACGGCGATTTCAGTGCGACGATCACTACCGCCGTGTTGTAGCAGGCATGAATCAAAATGCCCGGCAGCAGCGATCGTGTAGCGGCATACAGTTTCCCGATCAACAGCCCGAGCCCGAATGCGAGCACGAACTGATATACGTTCAGATGCGCAAGACCGAACACGGCGGCCGAATGGGCAATAGCCGTCCCCTCCGGGTACTGTCGCAGGAAGCTGCGAAGCATCACCCCGCGGAACAGCATCTCTTCGAGGAGCGGCGCAATCATGCAGGTCAATACGATCAGGCCGAGCCCGCCATTCACGTAGATCTCGCGGGCTTCAATTCGGCTCCCGCTCCACGGGAAAAACTGCCCGACGCCGACTTCAATCACACTCATCGACACCAGCAATCCCGGTGTCATCAGCAGGATCGGGATGAAAAACCGGCCAATCGTCGATTGCCAGGATTCGGCACTGTCGTGCAGCAGACTGCGGTAGGTCAATTTGCTGTGGTAAAGCAGCACGGTGAATACGAGCCCGTTCGCGAGCACGCGCCCGATGCTGGCAATTGCCATCGTTTGAAGCCCCGCGCTTCGTCCGATCGACCAGATGATCGAATTCATCAGGTACTCGACCATGTTCAGCACGACGACGATAAAAAACGCTTCCAGCAGATTCGGGAAGCAATAGCGGCTTGAATCGGGTTTCATCGGGCTCAATACGGTTTCGCAGACGGCATACGCGACGATCGCGCTCTCGGTTGCCTGCGGCCGATCTCGTCTCGATCGGCATTTATATTTCTTCCAGCACACTGCCAACGTGACTCATCTCGGCTTATCCGGTCATCGTCCTCCGATACCCATCAGTGGCGAAAAGTAACCGTTTGTTACCGTTATTGATCGTCGCTCATCGCACTCATCATGACAAGCGCCATTGACCATTCTTGACGATCGAAAGGACAGCGATTCAGATTCAGGCAGCGAGTTCCGAATCGCCGATTTAGCGATATCAACCTGTCTTTTAAAATATTTAATGCATGAGGTTGGTACAGCGATTCACCGCCTTTGAAGCACCGACTACTTGACGCACCAGTAACGCGCCGCAAACTCCTTGTTGATCGTCACCGAGACCATCCCGTAAGCGCCGCGCGGCGGCTTGCCATCCGTGCAAGCCGCGCTGTCCGACACCCAGTACACGATATTGCCGCGCTTGAACGACCAGTCGGTACTCACGCACGGATCCGTTCCGCCCGTTGCCTCCATGCCGCCGCGCACTTCGACGTCCGGCTTCTGGTCGACCGAACGCGGCTTGTTCCATGCGCGGTAGCGTAATGCGCCATCCGCAACGTGGTCGATCACGACGTGATGCTTGTCGGTATCGCAGATGAAGCCGTCGCTCGTGGGTTGCGCGTGAGCGACGGTCGCCATGAGCGACGTGCACGCAACGGCAACGAACAGGAAGGATTGGCGGAGCAGGATCACGATCAGGCAGCGGGAAGTTCGAATGGCGAAACTATACCGTCACGCCTCCCCCCGCCCACCCGCTCCGCAATCGCCGACAACATCCGCAACATCGGCTCGAATGTATCGGCCGACGTATTGCCGAAGCCGAGCACGAGCCCGTTGCCGGCCCGCCCCGCGTCGATCGCAAAGCCCGACAGCGGAAACGGCCCGATGCCGTGCGCGCGCGCCGCGTCGACGATCGCGCGGTCGCGATAACGTGCCGGCAGCCGCAGCGCGAGATGCAGCCCGCACGGGCCGCCCTCGACCTGGTGCGGCACGCTCAGGTTGCCGTCGAGCGCCGCGAGCAGCAAGCGCCGCCGGTCGCGGTACAGCCGGCGCATCCGCCCGAGATGCCGGCCGTACTCGCCGGTTTCGATGAAATCGGCCAGCGCGAGCTGCACGTGACGCGTCCCGCCGCGCAGCATCTCCGGCAGCGCCGGCCGCACGGCGGCCAGCAACGCCTCGGGCAGCACGAGAAAGCCGATCCGCAGCGCCGGAAACATCGTCTTGCTGAACGAGCCGAGATAGACGACCGGCGAATCGGGCGCGAGCCCGTGCATCGCGCCGATCGGCTCGCCGGTGTGACGGAATTCGCTGTCGTAGTCGTCCTCGATGATCCACGCGCGATGGCGGCGTGCCGCGTCGATCAGCGCGAGCCGGCGCGAAATCGACAGCACCGCGCCGGTCGGAAACTGGTTCGACGGCGTCGTGTACACGAGGCGCGGCGTGCGTTCTCGCCAGTCGCCCTCTTCCGCGCGCAAGCCTTCCGCGTCGACCGGCATCGGCACGACGTCGAGGTCGGCCGCCTGCATCGCGGTACGCGCGCCGCGATAACCGGGCTCCTCGACCCACACCGTATCGCCCGGATTGGTCAGCAGTTGCGCGCACAGTGAAATCGCCCCCTGCGCGCCCTCCGTGATCACGATCTGCTCGGGATCGCAGCGCACGCCGCGCGTCACGGCCAGGTGGCGTGCGATCGACTCGCGCAGCGCGGGTTCGCCGAGCGGATCGCCGTACGCCAGCAGGTCGCGGCCGGCGCGGCGCAGTGCGCGGTCGATCGCGTGGCGCCACGCATCCACCGGGAAATGCGACAGCGCGGGCACGCCCGGCCGGAAGCCCTCCGATTCGCCGGTACCGACGAGGCTCGGACGAATCCGTGCGAGCCGTTGCGCGACGGCCGGCGGCGCGGCGGGCCGTCGCGGCGGCGCCGGCCGCGACAGCCCGACCACGCGCGTGCCGCGGCGGTCCGACTGCAGGAAGCCCTCCGCGACGAGTTGCTCGTAGACGGCGGCCGTCGTGTTGCGCGACACGCCGAGCGTCTCGGCCAGCGCGCGCGTGCCGGGCAGCCGCGTGCCGGCCGGCATCGCGCCGCCGAGAATCGCGTCGCGCACGCGGCGCAGCAACTGGCGCTGCAGCGAGGGAGCGCCGGGCGCACGCGCCAGCGGCGCATCGAGCGGCAGCAACGGCGCGTCGCCGGCAGGAAAGGCGGTCGTCATCGGAACATCGCAGCGTAAAAGTGTCGGAACGTGACGCAAGGTCGGTGGCCTGGAGCGTGGCACCATAAATTTCCAGCTCTCTGGCGCTTCTCATGGTACCTCACCGGGACTAGGATCGTCTGCATGCCGGCATGTCGCCGGCCGCCAACCGAAGCGAGATCGACCTTGTCCACGCTCACCAACGCTTTCCAGCAGCCCATTGGCCACCCCGTTCCCGACTGGTCCGCGCGTCCGCGCCCGGAGCGCATCGCGCTCGAAGGCCGCTACTGCCGGCTCGAACCGCTCGACGCCGAGCGCCACGCGGCCGACCTGTACGCCGCCTACGCGCAGGCGCCCGACGGCAGCGACTGGACCTATCTCGCGCATGGTCCGTACGCCGACGAGTCCAGCTACCGCGACTACGCGCGCGGCGCGCAGGCAAGCCCTGATCCGCTGCACTACACGGTGATCGATCGCGCCACCGGCCGCGCGGTCGGCACGCTCGCGCTGATGCGCATCGATCCGGCCAACGGCGTGATCGAGGTCGGCTCCGTCACGTTCTCGCCGCTGCTCAAGCGCACGCCGATCTCGACCGAAGCGCAGTTCCTGCTGATGAAGTACGCGTTCGACACACTCGGCTACCGGCGCTACGAATGGAAGTGCGACGACCTGAACCTCCCGTCGCGCAAGGCGGCCGCCCGGCTCGGCTTCCGCTACGAAGGCACGTTCCGGCAGGCGATCATCTATCGCGGCCGGAATCGCGACACCGCGTGGTTTTCGATCATCGACGGCGAATGGCCGGACGTCCGCGCCGCATTCGAAGCGTGGCTCGCGCCGGAAAACTTCGACGCCGAAGGCAACCAGCGCCAGCCGCTCACCGCGATCCGCCACGCGCAGGCCGGCGCGCGCGACGCGGTCAGCCGTGCGAACGACGCGACGCGCGTCACGGTGCGCCCGCTCGTTGCGGCCGATGAAGCCGCATGGCGCCCGCTGTGGCAGGGTTATCAGAAGTTCTACGATACGGCGCTGAGCGACGCGGTGTTCGCCACCACCTGGGCGCGCCTGATGGATCCGGCCGAACCGATGTTCGTGCTCGGCGCATTCGACGCGTCGGGCGCACTGGTCGGGATCGTGCATTCGATCTATCACCGCTCGTGCTGGACCGAAGGGCCGTACTGCTATCTGCAGGATCTGTACACGGCCCCCGACGCACGCGGGCAAGGCGCGGGCGGCGCGCTGATCGAGGCCGTGTACGAACGGGCGCGCGAAGCCGGCGCGAGCCGCGTGTACTGGCTCACGCACGAGACCAACACGACCGCACGCGCGCTGTACGACAAGCTCGCGAACAACGGCGGCTTCATCCAGTACCGGCACGATCTGAAAAAGTAACGTCGCCCCGCTACCGGCCGGTGTTCAGCCCTGGACATCGGCCGGATCGCATGCGTCGCCGTCCTCCGGCGCACCGTCACGCAACGCGGCGGCCACGCCCGGCACCGAGGCCGGGCAGATCATCTCGTCGCCATTGGCCGGCACGGGCCGGCGCACCGGCCGGAACACCGGCTCGCCCGCCTCGATCGGCTGTCCCGAGATCGCGCAGCGGCCGGGCTGCAACGCGACGCGCAAGCGCCAGCGCTGCTCGCCGTAATGGCAACGGCCGCTCTCGACCCATCGAATCAGCAACCCGTCGTCACCGGCCTCCAGCACCGTGACGAACAGTTGCGGGCGCAACGGCGAGACCCCGGCCGCGGCGTGTTCCGGAATCGGCGCACGGCCGATCGTCACGAGCGGATGCGCGACCACGCCACCGCGCGACGGCATCGCATCGCATTCGTCGAACGCCAACGCATCGCACGTCAGGTCTTCTTCGCAGATCAGGCTTTCCATGGTGTTGAGCATGCTTGACGGGTTTCCGTGCAGGTTGAACGGCGCCGGCGCTGTACTCAGCGCCGGCCCAGCGGTTCGCGCAGCAAAGACAGGCCGATCGCCGCGCCAACGACGGCGGCGCCGAGCATCAGCCCGATGCCGCCCGGCCAGCCGAACGCACCGACGATCGCGCCGATCGTCAGCGGCCCGACCACCTGGCCGAGGTAGTTGCCTTGCACCACCCAGCCGATGCTGAGCGGCGCCAGCGACGGCGACGGCGCGGAACCCGGCGCGCAGGCCAGGATCGTCGCGGGCAGCATCCCGGCCATGGCCGAGAATGCGAACCCCAGCGCAACCGCGAGCGGCGCGGGCGTCGCCGCGCTGAAGAGTCCTGCCCCGGCCGCGCCGATCGCGACCGACGTCGCGGCCATCACGATCCCCGGTCGCGCACCGCGCGACAGCAGCCAGCCGGCCGTCAGGTTGCCGATCACGCACGCGGCGACGATCGCCGCGCTGATCAGCCCTGCCGCGCCCACCGCGACACCGAGGCGCTGCATCAGGAACACCGGCAGGAACGTCATCACCGCGAAGAACTGCACGTTGTAGGTCGCGAAGCCCAGCGCGAGAAGCGTGGTCGAGCGCGACGCGAGCACGTCGCGCAGTGCCGGCCCGATACGCGTCGCAGCAGCCTGCCGCGACGGCGTGCCCGCGGACGTCGTGACCGGCACCGCGGCCGCCGCGACGAGCGTCAGCGCCGCGGCCGCGAGCCAGCCGTTGCGCCAGCCGCCGAGCAGCGGCCCGACCAGCATCGACAGCGCCATGCCGGCCGGCATGAACGTGCTCCACAGGCCGAACGCGAGATTGCGCCGTTCGGGCGGCGTCACGCGATTGAGCACGGCCGGCGCGGCGACGACCACGATCACGAAGCCGAGCCCTTCCGCGAAGCGCGTGGCCAGCAGCAGCGCGAAACTGCCGGCCCATGCGCCGGCGACGCTCGACAGGCCGAGGATGACGAGGCCCGTCATCAGCAGCAGCCGGTCGCCCCAGCGCCGCACCAGCAGGCCGGCAGCGATCCCGCCGAACACGCCGACAAACGGAAACACCGACATGATCCCGCTCAGCGATGCGAGCGAGCCGCCGAACTCGTGCTGGAGCGACGGCAACGCGATCGTCGCCTTGCCGACGTGCAACGCCGACACGATGCTGGCCAGCACGACGTTCGCGACGGCGGCCCGGTAGCTGCGCGACGGCAGCGTGGCGGCATCGGCCGCGACAGGCGATTCGGTCATTTTCACCTCCGCTGAAGCGGCCGCGTGCAACGGGATGTCTCGCGCGGCCGCAATCGGACTGGCGCACATGATACAAATTGAAGTTAACTTCAAGTAAAGGGGTAACGTGCGCAACGATCCGTTCCGGCAATCGCTGCAATGGCCGCCGCGACACGCGACGGCATCCTGATCTAAGCTATCGGCCTTGTCCCGACAACGCCGCGCAGCCATGCCGACCGCCTCTCCCGCACCAGCCACACCGTTCCCGCTCGACGAAGCCTGGTCGGCCTTCCCCCACCGCAAGGCGGCCGTGCGCACCTTCATCGCCGGGTACTGCGCGGCGCGCGACCGGCGCGAGGCGCCGCTGTACGACAGCCTGGACGGCCACGTCGTGCAGTTCGATGGCGGCATGGGCCGGCCTGTCGAACATTTCGTGATCGAGGGGGCGCCCGCGTCCGGCGCGGGCCCGTTTGCCGTCGGCGCGTGGATCACGCGCTACGGCGCCGTGCCGCTGCCGCCCGCGCTGCACGGCAGGACACGCCGGCTGTCGGACGAGCATTTCATGGCCGCCGATATCGGCGTGCTGTCCGGCGACGACGCGCTCGCACGAGCGCTCGCCTGCGACACGCCGAACGCCGTCGACGCATTCAACGCCAGCGATGCATTCCCGCCGTTCCGGCCGAATCCGGCCGCGTTCCTGTTCGCGCACCGGCTCGACGGGCAGATCGCGGCCACCGCGCGCTACGGCTTCGCGTCGCCGCGCGATATCGTCGTCGACCGGGTCGGGACGGCGGACGCATACCGCCGCCGCGGCCTTGCAACCCAATTGCTCGCCGCGATCGTCGCGCACGCGCGGCAACGGGGTGCGCAGCGCGTGTGGCTCATGTCGACCGAAGCCGGCCAGCCGCTGTACCGCGCCGCCGGGTTCACGCCGCTCGCCCCGGTCGCCGTGGACGAAGTGCTCGCCTGAACGCGACCGAACCGGGCGACCGCTCATCAGCGTCTCGCGATTCGTCTCATTGCGCTGAGACGAACGTCCCAGCGTCTCACTCGATGCGCCATCGCGCAGTCGCAGCAAATTCAACATCGCTTTCCGCTTGAATCCTTACCGTCGATCGAAAGCGGCATGGTGCGCCGCACCCGGCTCACGCCTTCCGCCCCCTTCCCGCCGCACCGATTCACGCTGGCCCCGTTCCTGCATACCGGTCGATCGCGCAATCGCGCGACGGGCGCACCGGCAGTCCTGCCTCGCGCCCGACGACAACCTGACGGAGACAGCAACGTGAGTACATCGGCACCGAACACCGCCCCCAGCATGAAGGCCGCCGTCTGGCATGGCCGCCATGACATCCGCGTCGAAGAAGTGCCCGTTCCGGCGCGCCCGCCCGCAGGCTGGGTCACGATTCGCGTGCACTGGTGCGGCATCTGCGGCTCCGACCTGCACGAATACGTCGCCGGGCCCGTGTTCATCCCGGTCGACGCGCCGCATCCGCTGACGGGCCTGAAGGGCCAGTGCATCCTCGGTCACGAGTTCAGCGGCGAGATCGCCGAGCTCGGCGCGGGCGTCTCGGGCTTCGCGGTCGGCGACCGCGTGACGGCCGACGCCTGCCAGCATTGCGGCACCTGCTGGTATTGCCGGCACGGGCTGTACAACATCTGCGAGAACCTCGCGTTCACCGGGCTGATGAACAACGGCGCATTCGCCGAATACGTGAACGTGCCGGCCGAACTGCTGTACAAGCTGCCCGACCATTTCCCGACCGAAGCCGGTGCGCTGATCGAGCCGCTCGCGGTCGGGCTGCATGCGGTGAAGAAGGCCGGCAACATCGTCGGGCAGACCGTCGTCGTGGTCGGCGCGGGCACGATCGGCCTGTGCACGATCATGTGCGCGAAGGCCGCGGGCGCCGGGCGCGTGATCGCGCTGGAGATGTCGGCCGCGCGCAAGCAGAAGGCGCTGGAGGTCGGCGCGAGCGTCGTCATCGATCCGAAGACGTCCGACGCGATCGCGGAAGTCAAGGCGCTGACGGGCGGTTACGGCGCCGACGTATCGTTCGAATGCATCGGGCACACGGCCACCGCGAAGCTCGCGATCGACGTGATCCGCAAGGCCGGCAAGTCGGTGATGGTCGGCATCTTCGAGGAACCGACACCGTTCAACTTCTTCGACATCGTGTCGACCGAGAAGGAAGTGATCGGCTCGCTCGCGTACAACGGCGAATTCGCGGACGTGATCCGCTTCATCGCGGACGGCCGCATCGACGTGCAGCCGCTCATCACCGGGCGCATCGCGCTCGGCGACATCGTCGCGCACGGCTTCGAGGAGCTGGTCAACCACAAGGACCGCAACGTGAAGATCATCGTCCAGCCGGCCGTCTCCTGACCGCACGCGCGACGCGGCATCGACTCGCGCCGCGCACGCTGCCGGCCCATCATTGAGCGTCGCCCTGGCACGGGCGACGCGCAGGCCGGCCGGCGCTTCCCGTCCACCTCCCTTCCGCCCGCCCCCCGTCATCCGAAGCGCCCGCCATACCGGTTTCCATCCGGATACGGCGCGCCAAAACATTCGCAATCCAAACCATTCGCCACAACGCACCGGCCGCCTGACGCTCGATCAGGGTTTCTCCCGATCGAGCGCGATTCTTCCGGAGTCGACAGGACGATGACGCAAGGCGATCCTGTGCAACGCGCGATCCGGCTTCCCGGCCGCGATCGTTGCCGCCCCGCGACGGCGGAACACCGGTTGAACCTCGCACGCAATGGCGCCGACAGGCCGAGAATACGGGCCTCCCGGGATAGCTTGCAAACAGGGTGTGTCATGAATCTCTCGTTCAATCGGGAACGCGCAAACAACGTTCGATCGCTGACGATCCAGCAGAAGACGCATATCGGCTTCACCCTCGTCACCACGCTGCTGGCCTTGCTGTGCGGCACGATCATCTGGGGAAGTTTCCGGCAATACCGGCAGGAAAATGCCGACCTGCAAAGCTTCGAATTCATCCACGGCGCGATGGTCGCCGCCAACATGATCTCGGCCGAGCGCGGCCCGACGAACGACCTGCTGGTCCGCCTGCAAAGCCACGACGCAGCCGACGTGCGCAACCTGCTCGCCGCACGTGACCGCTCCGATCAGGCACTTGCGCGCTTTCGCGCCGGTATCGGACAGGCCGCCGCGCTCGACGATCGCGAGCGCGGCAACCTGCTGCACGGGCTCGACGCGATCCGGATCACGCTCGCCGATGCGCGCGCGGAAGTCGACGCGCTCGACGCCCGGCCGCCCGCGTCACGCACCGTCCACGATATCCAGCATGCGCAGGCGCGCCTGTTCCGCGTCGCCGACACCGTGTCGCTGCTGATCGACGGCGCGATGACCGATACGGCGATGCGCGACCCGCGCACGTCGGGTGCGATCCTGCTCGCCAGGCTACTGAGCGATCTCAGGGAATACGCGGGACGCACGGGCTCGCTGCTCATTGCGCCGATGTACAGGCGGCAGCCGCTCGACCGCGCGCAGTTCGCGGACATCATGCTGATGCGCGGACGCATCGAGCAATTGCGCGCGCTGATCGACGGTGCGATCGGTGCGCAACTCGACGACGCCGACGTGGCCCGCGAGTACGCGCAACTCAACGCCGCGTTCGACAACCATCTGCTCCCGCTCGTCGACACGGTTGTCGCAAACGGCCGGACCGGCGCCTATCCGATGAGCGCGGTCGCCTTCTCCCGAACGATCGTCCCGTATTTCCGGCCGTGCGAAGTGCTGCGCGACCGCGTGATCGACGGCGCGCGTCACCGCGCCGTCTCGGACCGGAACACGGCCCGGATCAAGGTCGCGATGTCGGCAATCGCGACCGTGCTCAGCGTCGCGATCCTGCTGTCGCTTGCGCGCGGCACGCAGCGGCTGCTGTCCAGGCCGCTCGACGTGCTCGGCCGCCGGATCGTCGCGCTCAGCGACGGCGACACGGCGCACGTCGCGATGCCGCGCGGCGTCGGGCCCGAGATCGCCCGCATCCACGACGCGCTGGAGATATTGCGCCATGCGCATGTCCGTCGCGACATGCTCGAGCGCCAGCGCAACGACATGCTGACGCTGTTCTCGCACGACATGCGCGCGCCGCTGACGTCGCTCATCATCCTGATCGACGGGCAGGAACACCGCGCGGCCGATGCGCAGGCGAAGCGGCAGTGCGCGAGAATCGGCAAGCTCGCGCGGCACACGCTGGCGATGGCCGACGGTTTCGCGCAGCTGTCGCGCGCGGAGGCCAGCGAATACGAGCGCGTGCCGGTCAACCTCGCCGACCTGATGAACGAGGCGCGCGACGCCGTATGGCCGCTCGCGCACCGCAAACATATCTCGATCGACGACGTGCCGCGGCGCGACGACGCGATCGTGCCGGGCGACCCGGCCCTGCTGTCGCGCGCGCTGATCAACCTGCTGGACAATGCGATCAAGTACAGCGGGTCGCACACCCGCATCGAATGCCGGGTCGAGCCGGACGCCGACGGCAGGACCGTGCGCTGCACGATCCGCGACAGCGGATGCGGGATCAGCAGCGCGGACCAGACGCGGCTGTTCGAACGCTACCGGCGCTTTCGCACCGCCGGGCAACCGGAAACCAGCGGTGTGGGTCTCGGCATGGCGTTCGTCAAGGCAGTCGTCGAACGGCACGCGGGCGAGATCCATGTGCAGAGCGCCGTGCTGCAGGGCACCACGATCACGATCACGCTGCCGGCTGCGAGCAGCGCATGACGGGGCAGCGGCGTCGCACGATTCTTCGATATACTGGACCGAACCCTTTTCGGGGCAACCGGGGGCAACCATGCCCTGCTCGCGTTCGCCCCGGCCTGCGTGGAATTGCGCACTGTGAAACCGCGAGCCGGACTGATTCTCGAACTCTTCGTCAACCTCGTGCTGCCGTGGGTGGCCTATCGGGTCGCGCATCCGCATTTCGGCGAAACCGGCGCGCTGTACGCATCGGCGATTCCGCCGATCATCTGGTCGATCGTCGAATTCATCCGCTCGCGCCGCGTCGACGCGGTGGCGGCCATCGTGCTGCTCGGCATCGCGCTGTCGATCATCGGGATGGCGCTCGGCGGCAGCCCGCGCACGTTGCTGATGCGCGAATCGCTCGCATCGGGCTCGATCGGCGTCGTGTTCCTGCTGTCGATGTTCCGCGAACGCCCGCTGATCTTCTACCTCGCCCGCGCCACCGTGGCCCGCGAGATGGACGGCGGCGCCGCCCATTTCGAAGCGGTCTGGGACGCGCAGCCGCGGTTGCGGCAGATGCTGCGACTGATGACGCTCGTCTGGGGCGCCTTCATGACGCTCGAGATGCTGCTGCGCTGCTGGATGGTCATCACCTGGCCGGTCGAGCGCGTGCTGGTCGTGTCACCGGTCATCGGCTACACGGTGTTCGGCTGCCTGCTGGCGTGGACGTTCTGGTACCGGCGGCGGATGCGCGTGCGCAACAGCGTCGACATCCCGGGCCGCAACGGCGTCACCGAGACCGCCGGCCGCTGACACCCGGCTGGCCGGCTGCCCGGCCATCGCCCGCCCGACGGCGTGTCACGGCCGCTGCTGTATGATGCGCGGCGTCTCGTCCGACGAATACCGCTTCTGTCATGTCCCTTTCGCTCCTTCCGTGCGCCACGATCTGGATCGCCCTGTTCGCGGCCGCCGCATTCGCATGGCATCGCCCGCTGCATGGCCTCAGCATCGGCCTCGCCGCGCTCGGCTATGCGGGCGCGCTGGCGTTCGGCCAGCTCGCGCCGGTCACGCTGGCGCCGCTCGCACTGCTGGTTGCCGCGGCCTGGGGCGTCTTGCCCGAACGCCCGCTCGCGGTGCGCATCGCCGCGCACGTCGTCTTTGCCGCGCTGGCGATCGCGCTGAGCCTGCACCTGCTTCCCGGCTTCCACAATCCGCGCGTGATCGCGCCGACGCGCTTCACGCCGGACGCCGCGCCGTTCACGATGTACCTGAATTTCGACAAGCCGCTCATCGGCCTGTGGCTGTTGTGGGCGCTGCCGTGGGTCGCCCCCGACGTCGCGCTGTCGCGCGCGCTGCGCACCGGCGTGGCGGCGGCCGTCGCCACGGCCGCCGCGTGCCTGGCCGGCGCACTCGCGATCGGGATGGTCGGCTGGGCGCCCAAATGGCCGCCGTCGGGCTGGCTGTGGCTCGTCAACAACCTGCTGCTGGTCACGCTCGCCGAGGAAGCGCTGTTCCGCGGCTACGTGCAAGGCGGGCTGACACGCGCGCTCCGCGCCTACGCGTGGGGCCCGTGGGCCGCGCTCGCGACCGGCGCGCTGCTGTTCGGCGCCGCGCACGCGGCCGGCGGCTGGCAATGGATCGTGCTCGGCACGGTGGCCGGCATCGGCTACGGCCTCGCATGGCGGCGCGGCGGCCTGCTCGCCGCCGCCATCGCGCACGCCGGGCTGAACGTCGTCCACTTCGGGCTGTTCACCTACCCGATGCTCGCGGCCGCGCGCTGAACGCGGCGCGAGCCTCGCCCGCGCTGCCGCTCAGTTGAACCCTGCGACCGCGTGCGGCACGTACGGGCGTTCGAGCGTGGCGATTTCGTCGTCGGTCAGCTTCAGCTCGAGCGCGCCGAGCGCATCGTCCAGCTGCCGCGGTTTCGAAATGCCGACGATCGGCGCGGTCACGCCGTGCTTCTGCGCGACCCACGCCAGCGCCACCTGCGCCTTCGGCACGTTGCGTGCGGCGGCGATCGCCGCGACGGCCTCGACGACCGCCTTGTCGGCCGCCGCGGTCGCGTCGTACAGCCGCTGGCCGACGTCGTCCTTCTGCTGCCGCTCCGACGATTCGTCCCAGTTGCGCGTCAGGCGTCCGCGCGCGAGCGGGCTCCACGGAATCACCGCGATACCTTCGTCTGCGCACAGCGGCAGCATCTCGCGCTCTTCTTCCCGATACAGCAGGTTCAGGTGGTTCTGCATGCTGACGAAGCGGGTCCAGCCGTGCTGCTTCGACGTGTGCAGCGCCTTCGCGAATTGCCACGCGAACATCGACGATGCGCCGATATAGCGCGCCTTGCCGGCCTTCACGACGTCGTGCAGCGCCTCGAGCGTTTCCTCGATCGGCGTGCCGTAGTCCCAGCGGTGAATCTGGTAAAGGTCGACGTAGTCGGTGCCGAGCCGCTTCAGGCTCTGGTCGATGTCGGTCATGATCGCCTTGCGCGACAGGCCGGCGCCGTTCGGGCCCGGCCGCATCCGGTAGAACACCTTGGTCGCGATCACGACGTCGTCGCGTTTCGTGAAATCGCGCAGCGCGCGGCCGACGATCTCCTCCGACGTGCCGTCGGAGTACATGTTCGCGGTGTCGAAGAAGTTGATGCCGGCCTCGACCGCCCGCTGGATGATCGGGCGGCTTTCCGCTTCCGGCAGCGTCCACGGGTGCGTGCCGCGCGACGGCTCGCCGAACGTCATGCAACCCAGCACCAGCTTCGACACGTCCAGCCCGGTCGACCCGAATTTCACGTATTCCATTGCACGCCTCGCCACTCAAGTTGGGTTTGCGGCGAATGCGCGTCGCGCATCCGCCGGACGTCGCATGGTATCCCGCACGGCGAGAACGCGTACGGCACGCGCACGCGTGCAGGCTGCGTGAAAGAAGGAACCGAGGCGCCCCGGCTATTTGACCTGGTCGGCGATCGGCTGCAGGAACGCGGAGAAGCCGGTCAGCATGATCTGCACGCCGATGCACAGCAGCAGGAACGCCGACACGCGCTTCGCGACCTTGGTCCCTTCGCTGCCGAGGTAGCGCGCGAGCAGCGCGGAGCGGCTGTAGACCTGCCAGATCACGACCGCGACGAGCACGGAGACGGCGATCGACACGATGCTCGACAGCATGAATTCCGACAGCTTGTGCGTGCGGTTCGCGTTCAGCGCGATCGCGGTCGCGATCGAGCCGGGGCCAACCGTCAGCGGCACGGTCAGCGGGAAGAAGGCGCGCGTCATGATCGCGTTCGCATCGATCGGCTTGACCGGCGTGTCGCCGCCGCCCGGCCCGTCGGGTTCGTTCAGCATCTGCCAGCCGGCCACGGCAACCGCGAAACCGCCGCCGATCCGCAGCGCTTCCATCGAGATCCCGAAGAAATGCAGCACGGGCGTGCCGGCGAAGAACGCCACCAGCAGCACGACGAACGAGTTGAATGCGACCTTCCTCGCGAGCAGGTCGCGTTCGTGCTCGGTCAGCGCCTCGGTCCGTTCGAGAAACAGGAACGCGATGCCGATCGGATTGATGATGCCGATCAGGCCGGTGAAGCCGAACAGGATCTCGGAGATAAGGCGGTTGACGATCATCGTGCGAAGCATCGGTCGGGGCTGGGCCGGCAGCGCGCCGGAGGTCACGCATTGTAGAGCAAGCGTCCGGGCCCGAGATGCAAAATGCGGCCGGGCCCGTTTCGCCGTCGATCGTCGTCGTTGCGCGTTACTCGGCGCCCGCTTCCCAGGCCGGCGGCCGCTTCGCGAAGAAGGCCGCGAAACCCTCCTTCGCTTCCGGCGTCGCCCGCACGCGGGAGATCGTCTGCGCGGTGAATGCCGCACGTTCGTCAGACGGCGGATACTCGCCGATCGCATCGAAGAAGCGCTTGATTTCCGTCAGCGCGTTCGGGCCGTTGCGGCCCAGCTCGGCGAGCGTGCGGTCGAGCGTTGCGTCGAGCGCATCGAGCGGCACGGCCTGGTGGATCAGGCCGATCGCGACGGCTTCGGCGGCCGCGAGCTGCGTCGCGGTCAGCGCAAGCCGGCGCGCCTGGCGCTGGCCGACCGCCTCGACCAGATACGGGCCGATCACGGCCGGCAGGATCCCGAAGCGCGCCTCGCTGACCGAAAAGCGCGCGTGGTCGCTTGCAATCACGATGTCGCAGGCTGCGCACAGGCCGACGCCGCCGCCGAACGCGTGGCCCTGCACGCGGGCGACCGTCGGTTTCGGGCACTGGCGGATCGCACGCATCATCGCGGCGAAGCGCTCGGCGTCGCGCAGGTTCGCGGCCGCGTCGTTCGCGCTCGCACGCTGCATCCACTGCAGGTCGGCACCCGCGCAAAATGCACGGCCGTCCGAACGCAGCACGATCGCGCGCACGTCGTCGCGCCGGCCGAGCGCCGTGAATGCGTCGGTCAGCTCGGCGATCATCGTCTCGTCGAACGCGTTCAGCACGTCGCCGCGCTGCAGCGCGACGGTCGCGATGCCGCGTGCGTCGACCGTGACGGCCAGGGTCTTCAATCCATCCATCGAACAGGTTTCCTCGGGTTGAACGGTAAACATCGAAATCAGGCGGCCTGGCGGCGGTCGATCACGCGCCGCGCCTTGCCGGTCGCGGTCGCGGGGATGCCGCCTGCCGCCAGCACCGTCACGCCGGACGACACGCCGACCATCGTCTTGATCCGGTGCTGCAGCTCCCGCGCAAGCGCCGCACGATCGCCGTCGGTGACGGATGCCGCCACCTCGGAACGGAGCTCGACCACGAGGTCGAGCCGGTCCATGTGACCGTCGCGCGACAGCGTGATCTGGAACTGGCCCGACAGCTGCGGCAGCGCGACGACGATCTCCTCGATCTGGCTCGGGAACACGTTCACGCCGCGCACGATCAGCATGTCGTCGGAGCGGCCCGTGATCTTCGCGAGGCGGCGCATCGCGCGTGCGGTCGGCGGCAGCAGCGCGGTGAGGTCGCGCGTGCGGTAACGGATCACCGGCATCGCTTCCTTCGTCAGCGACGTGAACACGAGCTCGCCCTGGCTGCCGTCGGGCAGCACTTCGCCCGTGACGGGATCGATGATCTCCGGGTAGAAATGGTCTTCCCAGATCACCGGGCCGTCCTTCGTCTCGACGCATTCGCACGCGACGCCCGGGCCCATTACCTCCGACAGCCCGTAGATGTCGAGCGCGTCGATGCCGACGCGCGTCTCCACTTCCTCGCGCAGCGCCTGCGTCCACGGCTCGGCGCCGAAGATGCCGATCTTCAGCGACGATTCGGCGGGATCCATCCCCTGCCGCACCATCTCGTCGATCAGGTTCAGCATGTACGACGGCGTGACGAGGATGATCTTCGGTTCGAAATCGCGGATCAGCTGCACCTGCTTCTCGGTCTGCCCGCCCGACATCGGCACGACCATGCAGCCGAG
This sequence comes from Burkholderia pulmonis, assembly GCF_984667975.1. Classification (NCBI taxonomy): domain Bacteria; kingdom Pseudomonadati; phylum Pseudomonadota; class Betaproteobacteria; order Burkholderiales; family Burkholderiaceae; genus Burkholderia; species Burkholderia pulmonis. The sequence continues at coordinate 1,347,903 of NZ_OZ480187.1, read as the reverse complement.
CCGCTCCGCGCCGTAATGAATCCCGAGACCGCCCGTGAACAGGCCATAGCCGAACGCGTTGTGCAGCGTGTCGCCCGGGCGGCCGCCGGCCGCGCGGATCGAGCGCGCGGTCACGTTCGCCCACGTATCGATGTCGCGCGCGGTGTAGCCGACCACGGTCGGCTTGCCGGTCGTGCCGCTCGACGCGTGCACGCGCACGACCTGCTCGCGCGGCACCGCAAAGAGGCCGAACGGATAGTTGTCGCGCAGGTCGCCCTTCGTCGAGAACGGGAATTTCGCGAGATCGGCGAGCGACTTCAGGTCGTCCGGATGCACGCCCGCCGCATCGAACGTGCGCCGATAGTGCGGAACGTTGTCGTATGCGTGGCGCAGCGACCACTTGAGGCGTTCGAGCTGCAGCGCCTGCAGTTCGTCGCGGCTGGCGGTCTCGATCGGCTCGAGGGCGGCGGCGGGATGCGTCGGGTGAGTCATCGGGGTGCTCCTCCAATGGAGTGATGTCGTTTTCGTGTTCGGTGTGACTAGGCGGCTAAGACCGGAACGTGCGGCCTGCCTCGTGCAGTGCGGCGATGCGCGGCGACACGCGATAGCGGTCCTCGCCATAGCTCGCCGCCAGGTTCGACAGCACGCGATGCACGCGGCCGATGCCGATCGCATCGGCCCACGCGAGCGGGCCGCACGGGTAGTTCACGCCCTTCTCCATCGCGAGATCGAGATCGACGGGCGAGCACACGCCCTGGTTCACCGTGTCGGCCGCCTCGTTCGCGAGCATCGCGACGGTACGCATCGCGACCATCCCCGGCACGTCCGCGACGCCCACGACGCGAAAGCCCGCCTGCTGGAACAGGCCGACCGCGTCCGCATACGCGGCGTCGCTGCACTGGAGCGCGCGCGTCAGCGCGACGAGCCCCGCCTGTGCGTAATCGCGGGCGAGATCGACGAGCACGAGATCCGCCACGCCCGTTCGCGCGGCGCGGGCGGTCGCCGTCCGGCCGTCGGTCAGCGCGATCGATGCGCGACCGGCCGTCGCGAGCAGGTCGTCCGGCCGTGCGCCGGCCTGCCGCGCGCCTTCGATACGTTCGGCGAAGCGTGCCTGGAGCGCGGCGGCCGGGCCGTCCTGCGCAAACAGCACGACGTCGGCCGGCGCATCGCACGACGGTTCGAGATCGGGTTCGGGCAGCGTCGCGCCGTCCGCATACGAATAGAAACCACGCCCCGTCTTGCGACCGAGAAAGCCCGCGTTCACCAGTTCCTGCTGGATCAGCGACGGCGTGTAGCGCGGATCGTTGAAGTACGCGCGGAACACCGACTCGGTCACCGCGAAGTTCACGTCGTGGCCGATCAGGTCCATCAGCTCGAACGGCCCCATCCGGAAGCCGCCCGCTTCACGCATCACCGCGTCGATCGACGCCGGTGCGCCGCCCTGTTCGTTCAGCACGCGCAGCGCCTCCGCGTAATACGGCCGCGCGACGCGGTTCACGATGAAGCCGGGCGTCGATTTCGCCATCACGGGTTTCTTGCCCCACGCGGCGGCGGTCGCATAAAGCACCTGCGCGACATCGGGCCCGGTCGCAAGCCCGCTGACCACTTCGACGAGCGCCATCAGCGGCGCCGGGTTGAAGAAATGCAGGCCGGCGACGCGCTGCGGCACGCGCAGCCCGGCGGCGATCGACGTGATCGAGATCGACGACGTGTTGGTCGTGAGCAGGCACGCGTCGTCGACATGACGTTCGAGCGTCGCGAAGATCTCGCGCTTCACGTCGAGCCGCTCCGCCGCCGCCTCGACGATCAGCGCAGCCCCCGCAAAATCGGCCAGCGCGCGCACCGCGCGGATCCGGTTGCCGGCCGCGTCGGCCTGCGCCGGTTCGAGCCGGCCTTTCTCCGCAAGCCGTGCGAACTGCGCACGGATCCCGGCCAGCGCCTTGTCGCACGCCGCTTCGTTCAGGTCGTACAGCAGCACCGTGTGGCCGGCGGCGGCCGCGACCTGCGCAATACCCGCGCCCATCGCGCCGGCGCCGATCACGCCGACGACGGCCGACGGCGCCAGCGCGCCCGAATTCACCGAATGTGCAGAGGAAACACCCATCGCTTGCGATCCGTCATGAAGTGGAAGTGCGAGCAATTATAAACCGACCGGTCGGTAGATTTATGTCAGGGTGAGCCCGAATTTTTCGTGCAAGAGACCGTTACGGGTACCGCAAAGGTAAAAATATTGAAAGATCGGGGCACTTTTTGTAAACCGAAAGGTCAACGTAAGCGTTCGAATATGAGATAGTACCCCCCGAACGCCTGATAAAATTCGACAAACTGACGGATTTCAGGGGGAAACCGCGTGCCGCGCCGCCACCGCCGTCCATCGCCATCCGCCCTTTCGGGGTCGGAGCCGAGCCTCCGGCCCGCGCTTCGTCGCACGTGCTTGCCCCGCCGTCTGCGGGCAGCCGCATCGAACCGTTTCATCCAGCGACGGGCCTCGGCCCGCCCGCGCCCCTCGCCGCCTCACGGCAGCGAACCCAGGGCAGCGCCGTTGCGTGCTGCCACCCTTCGGTTTCATCGTCCTCGTTCGGCGGATAGTACGGCCGGGCTTCGTCCACCCGTGACAGCGCGTCGCGCGCCGCCACTCGCATAAGGAAACCCTCCATGCCGCTCTCGTCCAACCAGCTCCCGCGCTGGACCCTCTGGGCCCCGCTTGCCGCCTGGCTGGTACTCGCGCTGTCGCGCGTCGTGCCGGCCGAAGGTCTCGTCATCGCGGTGTTCGCTGCCGCGCTCGCCGGCGCCGTGTTCGCCGCCGTCCACCATGCGGAAGTCGTCGCGCACCGCGTCGGCGAACCGTTCGGCACGCTCGTGCTCGCGGTCGCCGTGACCGTCATCGAGGTCGCGCTGATCGTGTCGGTGATGCTCGGCGCGGGCCCCGAGAAATCGGGCCTCGCGCGCGACACCGTGTTCGCCGCCGTGATGATCATCTGCAACGGCATCGTCGGCATCTGCCTGCTGGTCGGCGCGTGGAAGCACGGCGAACAGGACTTCCAGGGGCGCGGCGCGAGCAAGGCGCTCGCGGTACTCGCGTCGCTGTCGGTGCTGTCGCTCGTGATGCCGAACTACCTGAGCGCCGCGCCGGGCCCGTTTTTCTCGAAATCGCAGCTCGCGTTCGCCGGCGTCGCGTCGCTCGTGCTGTACGGCGCGTTCGTGTTCGTGCAGACCGTGCGCCACCGCGACTACTTCCTCGCCGCGCACGACAGCGCGAACGAGGCGGTGCACGCGGCCGCCCCGAGCAACCGCACCGCCATCATCAGCATGGTGCTGCTGTTCGTGAGCCTCATCGCGGTCGTGCTGCTCGCGAAGCTGCTGTCGCCGGCCGTCGAGCATGCGGTGATGAAGCTCGGTGCGCCCGAAGCCGCGGTCGGTATCGTGATCGCCGCGCTCGTGCTGTTGCCGGAAGCGCTCGCTGCCGTCACCGCCGCACGCGCGAACCGCCTGCAGACCAGCATGAACCTCGCGCTCGGTTCGGCGCTCGCGAGCATCGGGCTCACGATCCCGACCGTCGCGGCCGTGTTCATCTGGATCGGCCAGCCGCTCACGCTCGGCATCGGCGCGATGGAAACGGTCCTGCTCGCGCTCACGCTGCTGGTCAGTACGCTCACCCTCAGCCAGGGGCGCACGACCGTGCTGCACGGCGTCGTTCACCTCGCGCTGTTCGCCGCGTATCTGTTCCTGTCCATCACCCACTGACGTCCCAATGCGCGCGGCCCGGCGGATCCACTCCGCCGGGCCGCGCGCCGTCTTTCACGTCCCTTCACCTGCCGTCATTCACCCACGCCGCCGTTACTGGACCGGAATTACGAGATGCTGGCCTGCCAGGATCAGGTTCGGGTTCGCGAGGTTGTTGCGGCGCTGGATCTCGCGAAAACGCTGGCCGCTGCCGAGCTTGCTCGCGGCGATCATGTTCAGCGTGTCGCCCGCCTTCACCACGTACACGAGTTCGCCCGACGCGGCCGCGGTCGTCACCGCCTGGTCGCTGACGAAGTACTTGCGCAGCAGCTCGAGGTACTGCGGCGACTGCTTGAGCTTCGCGATCGCGGCGTTCAGGTAGATCAGCAGATCCTGGTCGTCCGCGCGCACGCCGATCTTGTACGCGATGTTCGAGCCGTCGAGCTTGGTCACCGCGAACTTCAGGTCGGTGCCCTTGATCGAGCTGACCGCGAACGGATAGTCGTAGATGAACGCGTCGACCGTATGCCCGTCGATGCTCTTCGCGATGAACGCCGGATCGGAATCGTCGACCTCGACGAATTGCACGTTCGGATACTGGCGCGTGACGAACGCGCGCACGTCCGGGTCGCCCTTCAGGATGCCGACCGTCTTGCCCGCGAGATCGTCGGTCGAGCGGATCGCCGAGCCTTGCCGCACGATCAGCGAATAGCCGAAATCGTCGACGTACGGCACCGAGTAGACGACGCCGGCCGGCGTGTTGTCCGGGAACGTCAGCCCGTCCATCGCGACATCGACCACGTGGTTCCCCTTCGCGTCCGTATCGAGCAGCTGCTTCGGCACGCCCGGGTACGTGTCGACCTCGTGACGCGTATCGACGACGACCGGCTTGCCGCCATGCGAGAACGACGGATCCGCGAACAGCAGCCGCGCGAATTCGACATTGAAACCGTGCGGTGCGCCCTTGTCCTCGCCGAAGAACGGCTCGCTCGGGTTCTGCACCGAGATCCGCACGATGCCGTTTTCGGCAATCGATTTCAGCGCGCTGGCCTGCGGCGTGAAGCCGGCCGGCAGCACGTTGCCCGACGGCGGCGTCTGCGCGGACTGACCGGTGTCGCCGCTTTGCGCGGACGTCGTGGACGAGCCCGCATCATGCGCGGGCATCAGCGTCGACAGGCCGCCCTGATGCACGACCCATACGCCGACGAGCACGACCAGAAACGCGATTGCGCCAAGAAGTTTTTTCATGGTTGAGGACCTGCAGGAAGTTATTGTTGTTTCGACGGCAACTGTGCGGGGTTCGCGGCATCGAGGCCGGGGGCACGGCCGCCGTTCATCACCGCCTGCTGCTGCGCCTGCTTGACCTCGGGGTTATCCATCAGCGACGTCTCCATCTCGGAGAACGCCTTGTTGACCGAACGCATCACCGAATCGACGGCCACGTCGGTCTTGATCTGTTCGAACGTGTCGGACGCCTGCCGGCCCGCGAGCTTGTTCATCTGCTGTGCGGCCTGCGACATGTCCCACATCGCTTTCGCGCGGTCGATCGCCGACGCGAAATTCTTCAGCTCGACCTGCACCTGCTTGTAGCGGCCTTCGCGAAATGCGAGCAGCTGCTTCATCGTGTCGAGCTGCGACCGGAAGCGCGGCGCATCGTCCGGGTACTGCTTCTCGAACAGTTCGGTCTTGCTCTCGAAATTCTTCACCTCGGTACGGAAAGCGGTGATGCTGTCCGCGAACTTCTGTGCGTCCTGGCGCTTTTCCGCGAGCTGGTTGATCAGCGTCTCGATCGGATTCGACTGCGCCTCCTCGACGATCATCCTGACCTTCTGGTTCGCGAATTTCATCGCGACGACCGGCGCGAAATAGATCGCGCCGAGACCGATCACGCCCGCCGCGACCAGCGCGATCACCCCCTTCAGGATGAACAGCGCGGCCGGTGCCGCGATCGCGACGCCGGCGATGATGATCGCCCACTTGATCAGCTTGACCTTGCCACTCCCCGAACTGCCGTTTGCTTCGTCGGAAACCTGCGACATGAGTTTTTCTCCTTGAACCTCGAACCGAACTGCGTACGTTTGCTTTTTCAAGCGCAATCGAAATGCTTCGGACTCCGGTGCCGCCGGGCATTCAGGAAAGCCGGCGGCGAAATGCCAGGGCGGGCGCGAACGGGCGTCAGGAGACGCCGGTGTAGGCGCCGTTCAGGATGCGGTGATCTCGGGTTGCAGATAGCGGTGCGATGCGGCAGGCCGGACCGGCGCCGCGCATCGTCGCGGCCATCGCACGGACGGGAAAGTGTACCGACGCGCGGGTCGAAACGGGATGACGGATACGTGACGCGACGGGCGTCGGGAGAATCGTTGCTGCGGCGGGCCGACGGTGTCGGGGCCGGTATTCCGGTACGAGGGCGTAAAGGCTCATCGTTGTTTTTTTGCGTGTCGCGGGTGCAGGAACCGCGCGGCCGGCGCGTCCCGCTCCAAATGCACGGACGTATCCTGCTCCGACCCGCATGCAGCGTCAAGCGGTCGGCATGGAACCCTTCGTCGGACCGGCCGCCCGTTGCCATCCGTATCGTTCGCGCGACGAAACACGCGTGCGACGGCATGCTTTCAAAATTGAAAGGATTCCTGCAATCGGTGCCCGGGTCACTCGCTCAGGATTGCTTGCCGTCGTGCAGTACAAGCTTCCGGATTGAAAGCTTGTGACACGACGCGAACGCACGACACCGTTACGCCATCGCGCCGCCCTGCTCCCGCGCGAGAAACCGCTCGACCATCGCGTTGAACACCGGCAGCGCGGGGTTGTCGTTGTCCGCTCGCCACGCGAGATACAGCTCGGCTGCGACGTTCACGCCCGCCAGCGGCCGGAACACCACCCCGTCCACGTGAAGCTCGCGCGCCGACGCGGGCACGAGCGCCGCGCCGAGCCCCGCGCGCACGAGGCCGAGGATCGTATGCGTCTGCCCGACGTAGTGCAGGTAGTTCGGCAGCCGCCCGGCGCCCGCGAACATCCCCGAGATCATGTCGTGGAAATACTTGCCCTCGTTCGGCGAATACGCGATGAACGGTTGGCGGTCGAGCTCGTCGGGGCCGATCTGCTCGTAGGCGGCGAGCGGCGCGCCTTGCGCCACCGCGACGAGCATCGGTTCACGCTGCACGAGCCGGTATTCGAGCGGCTGGCGCGCGGCGCGCTGGCGCACGAAACCCGCGTCGAGCATCCGCGACGCGAGTGCGTCGATCTGCACGGTCGACACCATCTCGCGCAATTCGACGTCGACGTCCGGCAGCGCATGCGCCGCGTGCGCGAGCAGCACCGGAATCATCCGGTACGCACTAACGGCCGTGAAACCGAGCGTGATGCGGCCCGCCCCGCCGTGCGCGACGCGCTGCGCGGCCTGCTCGGCCCGCGCGGAGAATTCGAGGATATGCCGCGCGTCGCGCAGGAAGCGCTCGCCGGCCGCGGTCAGGCTGACCTGCCGGCTGCTGCGCTCGAGCAGCGCAATGCCGAGCGCGTGTTCGAGCAGCTGGATCTGCCGGCTGAGCGGCGGCTGGGTCATGAAGAGCCGTTTGGCCGCGCGGCCGAAATGCAGTTCCTCGGCCACCGCGACGAAGCAGCGAAGCTGGTGCAGTTCAATCATCCAATTCTTGAATCAATCGATAGTCTTTTGATGTTAGACGCATATCGATGCGATTTCTATACTCGGTTCCACCTGATGCGCGGCCCGCGTCGCGCACGACGACCGAGACCTTCATGACCATCGACATCCTGCTCACCCAGCCGCTCCCCGACACCATCGACGCCGAACTGTCCGCCCGTTACGCGGTGCACCGTCTGTATGAGGCCGCGCAACCGGACGCGCTGCTCGATCGCGTGGCCGCGCGCATTCGCGGCGTCGTGACCGGCGGTGCGAACGGCCTGTCCGCCGCGCTGATGGATCGGCTGAGCGCGCTCGAAATCGTCGCGGTCAGCGGCATCGGCACCGACGCGGTCGATCTCGACCGCGCACGGGCACGCGGCATCCACGTGACGACGACACCCGACGTACTGACCGACGATGTCGCCGACATGGCGATGGGGCTGATCCTGATGACGCTGCGCGACCTCGGCGCCGGCGAGCGGATCGTGCGCGCCGGCCGCTGGGGCAAGGTGGCCCAGCCGCTGGCGACGCAGGTCACCGGCAAACGGCTCGGCATCGTCGGGCTCGGCCGGGTCGGACGCGCGATCGCGCAGCGTGCGCAGGCATTCCGGATGCCCGTCAGCTACTTCGGCCCGCGCGAGCATCGCGACAGCGGCTACCGCTTCGTGCCCGACCTCGTCGCACTCGCGCGCGACAGCGACGTGCTCGTGATCGCGGCCTCGGCCGATCACGGCAACGTGCTCGTGACGGCCGACGTGCTCGCCGCGCTCGGCAAAAAAGGATTCCTGATCAATGTCGCCCGCGGCAAGCTGGTCGACGAAGCCGCGCTCGTCCGCGCGCTGGCCGACGGCACGATCGCCGGTGCCGGCCTCGACGTGTTCGCGAACGAACCGCGCGTGCCGGCCGCGCTGCTCGAGCTCGACCGCGTCGTCGTACAGCCGCACCGCGCGAGCGCCACGCACGAAACGCGCGAAGAGATGGGCCGGATCGTGCTCGCCAACCTCGCCGCGTGCTTCGCGGGCCAGCGCCCGCCGACCAGCGTCACGGGCTGACCGCCGCGCGGCCTCACGGCCGACATCCTCGTTACGACAACCGATGCCTCCGCACGACGGAGGCCAGGAGACACGCATGTCCAATCGATCCAGCGGCGCGGCCGTCGCCGCGTCGCCCGCCGCCTCGCGCACGATCGGCCGCGTCCGCTATGCGGTCCTCGCGCTGATTTTCGCGGTCACCGTCATCAACTATGCGGACCGCGCGACGATGTCGATCGCCGGCACCGGCGTCGCCCACGATCTCGGGCTGACACCCGTGCAGCTCGGCGTCGTCTTCTCCGCGTTCGCGTGGGCCTATGCGATCGGCCAGATCCCGGGCGGCTGGCTGCTCGACCGTTTCGGCGCACGGCGCGTGTACGGCCTGAGCCTGCTGCTGTGGTCGGTCTTCACGATGCTGCAGGGCACGGTCGGCGGGTTCGCCGTGCAGGGTGCAGCCGCGACGCTCGCGCTGTTCGTCATGCGCTTCATGCTCGGCCTCGTCGAATCGCCGGCCTTCCCGGCCAATTCGCGGATCGTCGCGTGCTGGTTTCCGACCGCCGAGCGCGGCACCGCGTCGGCGCTGTTCAATTCCGCGCAATACATGGCCGTCGTGCTCTTCACGCCCGCGATGGCCTGGCTCACGCATGCGCTCGGCTGGGAACACGTGTTCCTGTGGATGGGGCTGCTCGGCATCGCGCTCGCCGCACTGTGGTTCGCGTGGTATCGCGAGCCGCACGGCCATCCGCGCGTGACCGATGCCGAGCGCGACTACCTGCGCGCACACGGCGCGCTCGTCGACCTCGAGGCGAACCGTGTGCGCCATCGGCCGCGCGTATCGTGGCACGACGTGTCGCAACTGTTCCGCCACCGGAACCTGTGGGCGATCTATATCGGCCAGTACTGCATCACGGCGCTCACCTACTTCTTCATCACGTGGTTCCCGATCTACCTGATCAAGGGGCGCGGGATGACGATCATGGAAGCCGGCTGGGTCGCCGCGCTGCCGGCGATCTGCGGGTTCACGGGCGGCGTGCTCGGCGGCGTGCTGTCGGACTGGCTGATCCGGCGCGGCATGCATCCGTCCAGGGCGCGCAAGACGCCGTTCGTCGCGGGGATGGCGATGGCGACGCTGCTCGTGCTCGCGAACGGCGCGTCGTCGAACGCGGTCGTGATCGCGCTGATGACGATCGCGTTCTTCGGCAAGGGGCTCGCGGCAGTCGGCTGGGCCGTGCTCGCCGACACGGCGCCGGAAGGGATGGTCGGACTGAGCGGCGGCGTGTTCAACGGCCTCGGCAACATCGCCGGGATCGTCACGCCGCTCGTGATCGGCTACTTCGTCGCCAGCACGGGCTCGTTCGCCGGCGCGTTGTGGTTCGTCGCCGCACACGGGCTGATCGGCATCGCCGCGTATGGATGGCTCGCGGGCCGCTTCGAGCGGATCCGGGTCACGCCGGCCGCCTGAACATCGCCGCGGCGTGCCGTCACGCGCGTTTGCGGCCGCCCGGCGTCTGCTCGGTCGTCAGGCGGTCGAGTTCGCGCAGGTCGTTCTCCAGCGCCGGCGTGAGCGTCGTGCGCAGGTGGTCGAGGAACGTGCGGATCTTCGCGTCGAGATAGCGTCGCGTCGCGTAGACGGCATACACGCTCACCGTCTGCAGCCGGTAGTCGGGCAGCACGCGGATCAGCCGCCCTTCGCGGATGTCGTCGAGCACCGTGTACAGCGCGACGCATGCGATCCCGCGCCCGGCGCGCACCGCGACGCACAGCGCGTCCGGCACGTTGACCTGGAACGGCGCCGGCTGCAGCTCGTAGATCGCCTCTTCGCCGTCGCTGCGCTCAAGCCGCCATTCGCTGGCCGGCGAGGCGGGCGTGTCGAGGCGCAGGCAAACGTGGTTCGGCAATTCGCCGGGCGTCTGCGGCGTACCGTGCCGCGCCAGGTATTCGCGCGACGCGACGAGCACGCTGCAACTCGTGCCGCAGGTCTGCGCGACATAACCCGAATCGGGCAGTTGCGACGCCGTCACGATCGACACGTCGTAGCCCTCCTCGACGAGATTCGGCATCCGCTGCGCAAGCGTCAGCTCGACCGACACGTCGGGGTTGTCTTCCTGGTAGCGGACGATCGACGACACGACATGGCTCTGCCCGAGCCCCGTCATCGCATGGATGCGCATCTTGCCGCTCGGCCGCAGCAGTGCATTGCGCGCCTCCGCGTTCGCGTAGTCGATTTCCGCGAGGATCGATTTCGCGCGCTCGAAATAGCGCTCGCCGCTTTCGGTCAGGCCGAGGTGACGCGTCGTGCGATGCAGCAGGCGCGTCTGTACGTGCGCTTCGAGGTTCGATACCGCGCGCGACACCTGCGCGGTGGTCGCGTCGATTTCCTTCGCGACCGCAGTAAAACTGCCGGCTTCGACAACGCGCACGAACAGGCGCATGTTTTCGAGCATGTCCATTGGATTGGCTTGGGGAGAGTCGGTGGGGAGGCGTCGGCGGCGCTCGCGTCAGGTGGGGAACGGAACGCAGCCGCGAACCACGTCGAATCGATCACCGTGCCGGGGACAAGGCGGGAGAGCGGACATCGCGTACGTGGTTCTGGCATGACGGGGGGATTCAGTGGCCCGAATTGTACGCCGCTGCAGACAAATTTGCGCGATTGCCCGGCCACCAGCCTCCCATCCGATGAAAGGTTTTCGCAAGACTTGCCGTCGCGTGCCTGCAACGTCTTGATGCGATGCGGCAATTTGTATCACAACACGATATAATTCCGTTTTTGTCGCCGCACGCATCCGCGCAGTCATTTTTACCGCTCACCCGTCCATGTCGTCAGGCTCCTCTTCGTCGCGCCGCACGTTGCAGCAATGGCTGCACAGCTTCCTTCCCCACCCGATGTCGCTTGGCTGGCGCGAACGTCTGCGCTCATGCACGGGCGCGCTCGTCGGGATCGCGACGGTCGGCGTCACGATGCGGCTGCTGCCCGGCGTGCCGGGCCTCGTGCCGCTGCTGGTCGCGCCGATGGGGGCATCGGCCGTGCTGCTGTTCGCGGTGCCGGCGAGCCCGCTCGCGCAGCCGTGGTCGATCATCGGCGGCAATCTCGTCGCGGCGACCGTCGGGGTCGCATGCGCGCAATGGATCGCCGATCCGATCACGGCCGCCGCGGTCGCGATCGCCTGTGCGATCGGCGGCATGTTCGCGCTGCGCTGCGTGCACCCGCCGTCGGGCGCCGTCGCGCTCACGGCCGTGGTCGGCGGCCCGGCGATCCACGCGCTCGGTTTCAGTTTCGTGCTGGAGCCGATCGCGCTGCAATCGGCGATCCTGTTGTCGGCCGCGCTCGCCTATCACGCGCTGACCGGGCACCGCTATCCGCACGGCGGCGTGCGTCCCGAAGCGAAACCGCAGGCGGGCGGCGCCGCACCGGCGCGCGGCGGCTTCACGCGCGCCGACCTCGACGCCGTGCTGAAGCGGCGCAGCGAATGGCTCGACGTCGATCCGGACGATCTCGAAACGCTGCTGCGCGAAACCGAAATGCAGGCCTATACGCGGACGTTCGGCCAGCTCACGTGTGCCGACCTGATGACGAAGAATGCGATCGAAGTCGCGCCGTCGACATCGGTCACGGCCGCGCTCACGCTACTCGATCGCCACCGCGTGAAGGCGCTGCCGGTCGTCGACGGCGAAGGCCGCCTGACCGGCATCGTCACGCGCGCCGACCTCACGCGCCAGTTGCGCCGCCCGACCCCGCTGTGGCAGCGCCTGTCCGCGCGGCTGCCGCAATCGCTCGGCGGCCAGCCCGCGAGCGTCGCCACCGTGATGACGCGCGACGTCGCCTCGGTGCCGGAAACGCTGCCGATCACGGCGCTCGTGCCGCTGTTCACGCATTCGGGCCACCACCATATTCCGGTCGTCGATGCATCGCGCCGGCTCGTCGGGATCATTACGCAGACGGATCTCGTCACGGGCCTTTATCGGCAGACCCAAATGCTCGAGGCCGCCTAACACGACGTAACGGCCTCCGATACGCGAAATGCATCCATTCCGCGCACGCTCGGCCATTTATATCATGTTGTGATATATTCCACGCTACCGAAACCGACTGACCGACCGCCCCCGATGAACGATACCCGACGCGCGCTGGCGAAAAGCGATTTCCAGCAACTGTCCGAGTTCCGCTACCAGATGCGCTGCTTCGAGCGCTTCTCCGAACGCGCCGCGCAAAGCGAAGGCGTGACGCCGCTGCAATACCTGCTGCTGCTGCACATCAAGGGCTATCCGCATCGCGAATGGGCAACCATCGGCGAAATCGCGGAACGCCTGCAGGCGCAGCACCACGGCGTCGTTGCGCTGGTGACGCGCTGCGAAGCGCTCGGGCTCGTGAGGCGCAAGCCGAGCGAAGCCGATCGCCGCCAGGTCGAAGTTCACCTCGAGCAGGCCGGCGAAACGCTGCTCGCCCGTCTCGCGGCCATGCATCGCGCCGAGCTGAAGTCGCTCAAGGACGCGTTCCAGGTTCCCCAGATCGATTACTGACCCTTGCTCTTTCCACTCCGATGAACGCACCACACAAACGCGATTTCTCGACCAACGAACGCCTGCCCAGGATCGCGTTGCTTGCCGCCGGGATCGGCCTGCTCAGCACGCTCGCCGCGTTCGTGCTGTTGAGCCTGATCCACCTGTTCACGAACCTGTTCTTCTTCCAGCAGTTCTCGTTCGCCGATCACTCCCCCGCGAACAACACGCTCGGTGCGTGGGTGATCGCCGTGCCGGTGATCGGCGGCCTGATTGTCGGGTTGATGGCACGCTTCGGTTCGGAAAAGATCCGCGGCCACGGCATTCCCGAAGCGATCGAGGCGATCCTGTTCGGCAAGAGCCGCATGTCGCCGAAAGTCGCGATCCTCAAGCCGCTGTCGTCCGGCGTCGTGATCGGCAGCGGCGGCCCGTTCGGTGCCGAAGGCCCGATCATCATGACGGGCGGCGCACTCGGCTCGCTGATCGCGCAATGCGTGCACGTGACCGCCGCCGAGCGCAAGACGCTGCTCGTCGCCGGTGCGGCCGCCGGGATGACGGCCGTGTTCGGCACGCCGGTCGCCGCCGTGCTGCTCGCGGTCGAACTGCTGCTGTTCGAATGGCGTCCGCGCAGTTTCCTGCCGGTCGCGCTGTCCTGCGCGGTGGCCGGTTTTGCCCGCGCGGTGTTCTTCGGCGTCGACCCGCTGTTCCCGCTGACGACGGCCGCACCGACGCCCGTCGCGCTGCTGTCGTGCATCGTCGCGGGCCTGCTGTCGGGCATGCTCGCGTGCGGGTTGTCGGCGGCGCTCTACCGCGTCGAAGACGCGTTCGCGAAGCTGCCCGTGCACTGGATGTGGTGGCCGGCGCTCGGCGCGATCGTGATCGGCATCGGCGGCTGGCTCGAGCCGCGCGCGCTCGGCGTCGGCTACGACGTGATCGGCGACCTGCTACACCAGCACATCGCGCTGAAGATCGCGCTCGCGCTGCTGATCGTGAAGGCCGTGATGTGGGTGATCGCGCTCGGTTCGGGCACGTCGGGCGGTGTGCTCGCCCCGCTGCTGATGCTCGGCGCCGGCCTCGGCACCGTGCTGTCGCCGATGCTGCCCGGCGGCGATCCGGCGCTGTGGCCGCTCGTGTGCATGGCCGCGACGCTCGGCGCGACGCTCGGCGCCCCGCTCACCGCGATCGTGTTCGCATTCGGTCTCACGCACGACGCCAACGCGATGCTGCCGCTGCTCGCGGCGACCCTCGTCGCGCACGGCTTCGCGACCATCGTGATGAAGCGCTCGATCATGACCGAAAAGATCGCCCGCCGCGGTTATCACATCTATCGCGAATACGGCGTCGATCCGCTGGAACGCCACGACATCGGCGAAGTGATGACGTCCGTCGACCTGCTCGTCGCGATCGACGGCGCGGCGACGCTCGACACCGTCGAGACGCAATACTTCGGCACGAAGCAGACCCACCGCGCGTACCCGGTCGTGCAGAACGGCCGCCTGCTCGGTCTCGTCGATCGCGCGACGCTCGATGCGCAGCGCGCGCAGGCCGGCGCCGACACGCCGATCTCCGGTGCGTTCGCCGAGCGTACGCCAGCCGTCGCGCTCGCGCACGAAACGTGCCGCGTCGTCGCATCGCGACTCGCGATGCTCGGCCTCGAACGCCTGCCGGTCGTCGACGACGAACAATCGCTGCGCATCACGGGCATCGTGTCGCGCAGCGACCTGATCAAGCCCGCGCTCCAGCACTTCGACGACGAACAGAAGCGCGAACGCTTCCGTCCGATCGTCCCGGCCAACTTGCGCGACGCCGGCACCCGCAAGGCCGGCTGACGCCTTCAGCGTGCGCGGCGCCCCGGCCGCGCACCGCTTCCTTCCCGCTCCGCTACACGATGCGGCTCGCCTCGCGCGCGCCGCATCGCTTTCCGCCGCTTTTCCCGTTTGAAGTTGGTTAACAATTCGACAGGCGAAAGTTTGTCATCATGGTGCTCATGCGACGGGGCCATCAATCAGCCATTCCACTTCGCCATCCGATAAAGAGTCGCGGCACGGCATGGACACACATGCCGTTCGCCACGGCCGACACCTCACCACACGACCAGTCAGCGCGCGGATCGCGCACCGCATGACGTCGCGCCGCATCCGACGCATGCCGCGCCGCAACAAAGCGCACAGCATCCGAGTCGCCATTTGGCAAGTGCGTTAACAACTTGTTTCGGAATAGCCGGAACCGTGCTCGCCCGATGCGATCTCACTAGCACGCAGTACTGCTGCGCATCCCACTCAATCAATCACGACTCGAGGGAGATAACGTGAACGCGAAATACTTACCGCTCATCGCATTGACCGTGGCATTTTCTGCTCATGCAGCCGATTCTGCCCTGCAGAACGTGGGACAAAGCCAGAAGCCCGCCGACCAGGTCGCGCAGTGCATCGCCAAGACGTGGGCCGACAAGTCGCAACAACAGGTGACGTCGCAGTACGAACTGGCGAACGGCCTCGCGATGGCCGTCTACGCGCCGGGCCAGCAGCCGCCGAACGGCGCTGCCGCCGTGGTGCGCCCGGCCAACGCCGCCAACGCGAAGACCTGGGTCGGTTTCCGCGGCGGCGATGCATCGTCGGCCGGCGACATCAACGCCTGCCTGTAACGAGAACAGGCGCTCCGGATGGCCTTGCGCCATCCGCTTGTGACAAGCCCCGCTTCGGCGGGGCTTTTCTTTTGCTGACGCCTGCGCTTACAGGTAGCTGCAGACGTAGTCGAGCGTCTCGAGCACTTCGATGTCGAAGCGGCTCTTGCCCGGCACCGAGAACGACTCGCCGGCGCCGTAGGTCTGCCATTCGCTGCTGCCGTCGAGCTTCACGCGACACTTGCCCGCCTGCACTTCCATCAATTCGGGAGCATCCGTGCCGAAGTTGAGCGCGCACGGCAGGATCACGCCGAGCGTCTTGCGCGTGCCGTCCGGGAAGAGCACGGTATGCGACACGCACTTGCCGTCGAAATAGACGTTCGCGCGCTTGACGACCGATACGTTGTCGAATTGGGTTGCACTGGTCATGTGATGCCTCTGATTGCTGGATGCCGGATGGCGATAGTGGTTGGCGGCGGCCAGCCGGAACGGCGGGCCGGCCGCTATGATACCGGCTCGTGCGACGTGCGCCGGAATGGCCTCTCACTTGCGGTGCGCCGGACTCAAAATCCTCAGGATAACGATACAATTCCCGGACAGGATCGACTCACCGCAGCCCCTTGCGTCGCGCGGAATCGCGCAGGCAGTCGAGCAGCATTGCCGCGGCCGGCGTCAGCGGGCTGTCGCGGCGCGTGATGACTTGCACCGAGACGCCCGGCAGGCGCTCACGGATCGGGAGTATCGCAAACTGGTCGCGCGCCCATTCGTCCTGCAGCAGTTGCTCGGGCATCGATGCGATCAGGTCGCAGCCGATCATCAGGTTGCGCGCGAGCCCGAAGCTCGGGCATTCGACGACGCGCGCCGGCACCGGCAGCCCGTACGCGACGAACGAATTGAACAGCACCTGCGTGGAGCTTTCCGGAGACGGATTCATCAGCCAGTCGGCATCGACGAGATCGGCGAGCGACGTGGCCGACGCGAGCGGATGCCCCTTGCGCGCGACGATCAGCGAACGGCTCGCATAAAGCTCCGCATGATCGAACTCGGCCGCCAGCAGCTCGGGCACGACGACGGCCACCGCGAAATCGAGCGACCCGTCGTGCAGGCGCGGCAGCGCGACGCCCGGAAACCCTTCGATCAGGTTGACGCGCGCGACCGGAAAGCGACGCCGGAACGCGCGAAACGCATCGGGCAGGATCGTCACTGCCGCCGCCGGCGTGATCGCCGCCGCGACGGAGCCCGTCATCGCGCCCTGCGCCTGCTCGATGTCGTCGCGGGCGCGCTGCATTTCGGCGACGATCAGCCGCGCGCGCACCTGCAGTTGCTGGCCGAACGCGGTGAGCTGCACGCCGCGCGCAGTGCGCACGACGAGCGAGACGCCAAGCGCGATCTCCAGCTCCTTGACCGCCTTCGTCAACGCCGCCGGCGACACGTTCAGGCGCCGCGCGGCCGCACGGATGCTCCCTTCTTCCGCAACGGTGACGAACGCTTTCAGCTGATGATATTTCATGGCGGCAACGCGTGATCCGTGGAAACCCTGTGCGTCACGGCGCGCGCCGGCTCAGGGTATTCCCGAGCGGCAACCTGTGGTGTGCACCAAAGCAATTTATCAGCTTCTGGTACGCAAAAGAAATTTATATGCTTGCTCGTCATATGCGCGTCAAACGCCCTTTCGGCCCCACAGGAGACACCATGTCGCAAGCCGTGAACCCCGTCATCCCCGGCATCGCCGCGATCGCCCCAGAGCTGGTCGAGGTGCGCCGCCGCATCCACGCTCACCCGGAACTCGCGTTCGAAGAGACGCTCACGAGCGATCTCGTCGCCGAGCTGCTCACCGGCTGGGGCTACGAAGTGCATCGCGGCATCGGCAAGACGGGCGTGGTCGGCGTGCTGCGCGAAGGGCAAGGCACGCGCACGGTCGGGCTGCGCGCCGACATGGACGCGCTGCCGCTCGCGGAAGCCACCGGCCTGCCGTACGCGAGCCGCCACGCGAACAAGATGCATGCATGCGGTCACGACGGCCACACCGCGATGCTGTTGTGCGCGGCGCGCCACCTCGCGGCGACGCGCCAGTTCTCCGGCACGCTGAACCTGATCTTCCAGCCGGCCGAGGAAAACTTCGGCGGCGCGAAGGCGATGATGGACGACGGCCTGTTCGACCGTTTCCCGTGCGACGCGATCTTCGCGATCCACAACATGCCGGGCCGTGCGGCCGGCGACATGGCGTTCCGCACCGGCGCGGCAATGGCATCGGCCGACCGCGTGACGATCACGCTGCGCGGCGTCGGCGGCCACGGTGCGATGCCGCATTTCGCGCGCGATCCGATGTCGGCCGCGGGCAGCCTCATGGTCGCGCTGCAGACGATCGTCGCGCGCGAGGTCGACGCGCAGCATGCGGCCGTGATCACGGTCGGCAGCGTGCAGGCCGGCGAGACGTTCAACATCATTCCCGAAACCGTCGTGATGAAGCTGTCGGTGCGCGCGCTGAATGCCGACGTGCGCGCGCTGCTCGCGCGCCGCATCGAAGCGCTTGCGAAAGGCCAGGCCGAAAGCTTCGGCGTCACCGCTGAAGTCGACTACGACTACGGCTACCCGGTGCTCGTCAATCACGCGGAACCGACCGCGTTCGCGGCCGGCATCGCAAGCCGGATGCTCGGCGCCGAGCGCGTCGAAACCGAAGCCGCGCCGCTGATGGGCAGCGAGGATTTCGCGTTCATGCTCGAGGCGCGCCCCGGCTGCTACGCGTTCATCGGCAACGGGATCGGCAGCAAGGGCGGCTGCATGGTGCACAACCCCGGCTACGACTTCAACGACGACATCCTCGCGATCGGCGCGAGCTACTGGGTTCGCGTCGCCGAAGCCTGGCTCGCGGCCTGACGGCCCTTCACCACACAGTTTCGCGCTTATCGGGGGAACCCCATGGATACGTCCGCCCTTCCGTTCGCCGGCTCGCCGGTCGATGCCCGCGCCGCCGCGAAGAAACGCCGGCTGATCGCGGCCGCCGCCGTCGGCAACGCGCTGGAGTTCTACGACTTCACGGTCTACAGCTTCTTCGCGATCCTGATCGGCAAGCTGTTCTTTCCGGTGCATTCGCCGTTCGGGCAGTTGATGCTCGCGGTCGCGAGCTTCGGTGTCGGCTTCGTCACGCGTCCGCTCGGCGGGCTCGTGATCGGCATGTATGCCGATCGTGCGGGCCGCAAGAAGGCGATGATCCTCACGCTGCTGCTGATGGCGCTCGGCACCGCGACGATCGCGGTCGCACCGACCTTCGCGCAGATCGGTATCGCAGCGCCCTTGCTGCTCGTGCTCGCGCGCCTGCTGCAAGGGTTCGCGTCGGGCGGCGAAGTCGGTGCATCGACGACGCTGCTGCTCGAACAGGCGCCGCAGCATCGGCGCGGCTTCTACGCGTCGTTCCAGTTCTCGAGCCAGGGGCTCGCCGCGCTCGCGGGTGCGCTCACCGGCGTGGCGCTGACGTCGACGCTGAATGCCGCGCAACTCGAAAGCTGGGGCTGGCGCGTGCCGTTCGTGATCGGCACGCTGTTCGTGCCGATCGGCTACTGGCTGCGCCGCACCGTCGAGGAAGTGCCGGCTGCCGCACCTGCCGCCGCGCACGACGAGCCGGTCGCATCGCTGCCGCTCGCCGACGTGCTGCGCCATCACGGCAAGGCCGTGTTCGCGGGGCTCGGCGTGACGATCGGCGGCACGTCGATCCACTACATCATCGTGTTCTACATGGCGATCTACGGCGTGCAGGTGCTGCACCTGCCGACCTGGCTGTCGATGACGGCCGGCTGCGTCGCCGGTGCGATCCTGATGCTCGTGACGCCGATCGGCGGCCACCTGTCCGACGTGTACGGCCGCAACCGGATCGTCTGGTGGACACGCATCGTGCTGATGGTCGCGATCTATCCCGCGTTCGTCGCGCTGAACCGCTGGCCGGGCGCCGTGTCGCTGCTGTCGATCATCGCCGCGCTGTCGATCGTGCACGCGATCAACATCGGCGCGACCGGCGCGATGCTCGGCGAGCTGTTCCCGCGTGCGGTGCGCGCGACCGGCGGCGCACTCGTGTACAGCGTCGGCGTCGCGATCTTCGGCGGGTTCGCGCAGTTCTTCGTGACCTGGCTGATCGCGGCGACCGGCAATGCGAACGCGCCTGCTTGGTATGCGATCGGTTGCGGCGTGATGACGCTGCTCGCGATTCGCTGCATGGATGAAAAGGCCGGGAAGGCGCTCGACTGACCGGCGGCCGATGCGGCCGACGTTGCCGCATGCCGCAAACGAAAAAAGGCACGGGTGCAACCACCCGTGCCTTTTTGCGTCTCTGGCGCTACCCCGCTCAGAACGTATGCATCATCCCCACATACGCGCCCGTCTGCGACTCGCCCGTCATCGGGCTCGTGCCCGACGTCGCGTCGCGCGGCGTCGCGAGCAGCGAGAAGTTGGAGTTGCCGCCGTTGCGCACGTACGCGACCGTGCCGTACAGGAACGTGCGCTTCGACAGGTTGTACGTGGTGCCGAGCACGTACATCATCGCGTGGCCCGACGGATCGTGCGACGCATCGCCGCCGCCGTCGCCCACCTTCACGTAGTACCCGCCGCCCGTCACCGCCCACTGCGGCGTGGCCGCGTAGGTCGCGCCGAGCCAGTAGTGATCGGCGCGATCGGCGACGCCGGCCGGGCTGTCCGGCGCCTGGTAGTGCGTATACGCGCCCTGGATCTTGAACTTCGACACCTTCACGTTCGCGCCGACGAAGTATTCGCGCGACGCCGTGAAGATGTTGCTGAACTTGCCGTTGTTGTCGCGCAGCTCGTCGTAGATGCCGCGCATGTCGAATACCGCCGAATGGTACGAGATCATGATCCCGTCCGAGCGGCCGAAATCGTCGGCCGCGCCGTAATTGAAGCCGCGCGACTGGTTGCCGAACGCATACTGCGCCTGCACGTCGAAGCCGCCGATCACCGGGCTGTGATATTCGATGTTGTTGCTGGTCTGCTGCCAGTTGCGGCCGCGTACGAGCGATGCGGACGAAAATGCCTGCTGGACGAACGGATCGAATTCCCACACGCCGTCGCTGTCGATGAACAGGTTGCGGCCGGCCTGCAGCTGGCCCCACGTGTCGCTCTTCAGCCCGACGTATGCGCGCCGCGACCACATGCGGCCGCCGCCCGTCTGGCCGTTCATCACCTGGAACGCGGTTTCCAGGTCGAAGACCGTCGACAGCCCGCCGCCGAGATCCTCGAAGCCCTTCAGGCCGAACATGCTGGTGCCCCAGTCGCCGCTTTCGGCGCTCCAGCGCGACTTGCTGCCGCCGTTCGGCTGGGCGATGTGGTTCAGGTATTCGATGCCGCCGTCGATCCGGCCGTACAGCGTGACGCTCGTCTGTGCAAAGGCAGCCGCCGGTGCAGCGGCCGCAATCAGCCATGCGAAGTGTTTAAGTCGCAAAATGATGCCCCCTCGGAGTCTCGGCCGTCCGACGCGCGCCCCATGCGCGCGCCTCGGGCCTGCTTATCCGCGATCGATCGAAAAACGCCCGGGGCCGGCCGCGCAGAGCGCGAGCAGACCGCCCGAGATCGCGATGTTCTTGTAGAAATGAATCATGTTGTTGATCTGCTCGCCGCCCGTCATCGTCCAGTAGTGGTGGCCGATGATGGCGGTGCCGATCGTATACAGCGCAAGCAACAGGGCAAGCGGCCGCGTCTGGAAACCGACGAGGATCGCAATCCCGACGAACAGCTCCATCACGACGGCGATCGCCGCGGACACAATCGGTGCAGGCGCACCTTCCGAGCCCATGAACGCGATCGTACCGGGGAAGTCGACGATCTTCTTCCAGCCGAACATCACGAACAGGATCACGATCAGGATTCGGGCAAGCAGCAGCAGCACATCGCGCTGGGACGCGAGAAACGGTTGATTCGGTGTCATGGTCTCGATCAACGAAAACGATGCGCGACCGGCGCGCACCGGATTGCCTGTGAACCAGGACGGGCGGCCGACTGCGCCGCCCGCCCCGCTCTGCAACAACCGGCATCGGGGCCCGCCCGATGTGCTGTGCTCCTCCTCTTGTCCGTTGTCGCCCTGCTTCGTCGCGCGCGCGTCAGCGCAGCTTCGCGACGTCCTGCTCGGTCACCTTCGCGGCCGGGTTGCCGAACTGCCCGGTCAGGTAGTTGGTCAGCGCGGCGATCTGCGCATTCGACAGCTCGTGACGGAACGCCGGCATCCCGACGTCCTCGCTGCCGGCCTTGCGCTGCACGCCGTTCAGGATCACCTGCACGAGGTTGGTCGGATTCGATGCGCCGACCGTCGAATTGTGGAACAGCGGCGGGTAATAGCCGTCCGGCGTGCCCTTGCCCTGCATCTGGTGGCAGGTCGCGCAGTTGCCGAGATACAGCCGTGCCGGATCGATGCCCGACGACGCGAGCGTGACGCCGCGCAGCTTCAGCCCATCCTCGGCCGGCTTGCCCCACGACGAGCGCGACTGCTTCGCGTCGCCGCCGGCGACGGCCGGCACCGTATGGATGTACGTCGAGATCGCGCCGATGTCGGCCTCGGTCATCTTCGAGAAGCTGTGCTCGATCGCCTCGGCCATCGGGCCGGCCGCCTGCGCGAGACCCGGCACGCTGCCGGTACGCAGGTACTGGACGAGTTGCTGCTGCGTCCAGCCGCCGATCCCCGCGTTCGGGTCGGACGTGATGTTGTAGCCGTCCCAGCCCGCGAGCACCGAGCCCGACAGGAAGCTGCCGCCCGTTTCATCGAGCGACTTCTCCTGCATCGCGACGCCGCGCGGCGTGTGGCAAGTGCTGCAGTGCGCGAGGCCCTGCACCAGATACGCGCCGCGGTTCCACTCGGCGCTCTGCTCCGGCTTCGGCTGGTACACGCCGTCCTTCAGGAACAGCCAGTTCCAGATCTTCAACGGCCAGCGCATGCTCAGCAGCGCGGGGATCTCGTTCTTCGGCGGCGCCTGCTTGACCGGTTCGACACCGTGCATGAAGTACGCGTACAGCGCCTGCACGTCGTCGTCGTTGATCTTCGCGTACGACACGTACGGCATCGCCGGATACAGGTTGTCGCCGTTCTTCGCGACGCCGTGGCGCACCGCCCGCTCGAAGTCGTCGAACGTCCAGTTGCCGATGCCGGTGTCCGGATCGGGCGTGATGTTGCTCGAATAGATCTTGCCGAGCATCGGCACCGGCATGCCGAGACCGCCCGCGAACGGCTTGCCGCCCTTCGCGGTGTGGCATGCCATGCAGTCGCCCGCGATCGCGAGGTATTCGCCGCGCTTGACCTGCGCCGGATCGGCCGAATCGGCCGCGCGC
Organism: Burkholderia pulmonis; assembly: GCF_984667975.1. Classification (NCBI taxonomy): domain Bacteria; kingdom Pseudomonadati; phylum Pseudomonadota; class Betaproteobacteria; order Burkholderiales; family Burkholderiaceae; genus Burkholderia; species Burkholderia pulmonis. The sequence continues at coordinate 1,325,096 of NZ_OZ480187.1, read as the reverse complement.
ACGAGACCCGGCAGCGCGAGGCAGCCGGCGAGGAGGAAGGTGAGAGTAGATTTCCGCACGGTCAGACTTCCTTCTTCAGCGTGTCCGACATCCGCAGCGCGAGCGCCGCGATCGTCAGCGTCACGTTCACCGTACCGACGGTCGGCATCGTCGAGCTGCTCGAAATGAACAGGTTCGGATGGTCGAACGTGCGGCAGTCCTTGTCGACGACCGAGTCGCGTGCATCCGCGCCCATGATCGTCGCGCCCGTGATGTGGTTGTTCGGCGCAAACTCGTCGTTGAAGACGACTTCGGTGCCGCCCAGCACCTTCGCGGCCGTCGCGTAGACCTCGCGCGTGTGCACGGCGCCGCGCTTCACGTAATCGTCGATCGCATACGTGATCTCGGGGCGCGGGATGCCGATCGCGTCGGTGGCCGTCTTGCTCGGCACGATGCGGTTCTCGGGCTGCGGCAGGATTTCGTGGAAGCAGTCGAACTGCACGTAGCGCGCGGAACGGTCGCGGATCTGCGCGTCGAGCTCCTCGGGCTTCATCAGCTTGCCGCCCTTGAAGATCTTCTGCGTTTCCTGGTTGATGCACGACATGTTCGACAGGTGGATCTTCTTCGCGGCTTCGGTCGCGCGGAACGGGCCGTCGCGGAAACCGATCAGCGACGTCATCTCCTGCGGGCCGCGGCCCGGCCACAGCTTGTCGTTCGCGTAGAACGACACGCCGGTGCCAGGGTGGTCCATCAGGTTGCGGCCGACCATGTCGGAGCTGTTCGCGACGCCGTTCGGGAAATCGCGGTTCGCGGACATCAGCAGGATCTTCGGCGTCTCGATGCCGTTCGCGGCGAGCACGAAGTACTTGCCCTCGACCCGATGGTCGGCGCCCGTCTTGTCCTTGTAGATCGCGGCGACGATGCGCTTGTCCGGCCCGGTCTCGAGCTTGTAGACCACAGCGCTGTCGATCAGCTTCGCGCCGGCCTGCTCGGCCTTCTCGACGTGCACGATGCCGTTGTACATCGCGCCGATCGGGCAGATCGGCATGCAATTGTTGTTCCCGCAACAGGTCGGCCGGCCATCGTACGGGCGGCTGTTGCGCGCGACAGGCTCGGTCACCACGTGGAACTTCGGGTCATAGCCGTTGAGCGCGCTCTTGATCGTCTGCTCGTTGAACGACAACGGCAGCGGCGGCATCGGGTACGGCTCCTTGCGCGGCGAGTACAGGTCTTCCTCGGGGCCCGGGCCCCACACGCCGAGCTCTTCCTCGGCACGCTGGTAGTAATGCTCGATGTCGTCGTACTGGATCGGCCAGTCGCGGCCGACGCCGTACACCGTCTTCATCTTGAAGTCGTGCGGGATGAAACGCCACGCCGACGCGGCCCAGTGCCACGTCGTGCCGCCCACCGCGCGGATGTACTGCGAGTTGAACTTGTGCTCGCCCTTCAGGATCAGGTAATCGTTCGGCGGGCCGTATTCCGGATGCGGTGCCCAGGCGCTCGACGGATACGGCGCCATGAAATCGGTCTTGTCGACCTGGTTGCGAAAGCGCTCGACGATTTCCCAGCGCGGCATGCGCGGGCCGGCTTCCAGCAGGATCACCGACTTGCCCGCCATCGCGAGCTGGTGGGCAACGATCGCGCCTGCGACACCCGATCCGACGACGACGACGTCGGCCTTTTGCGTATCGGTATCGGCCATCAGGCTTGCCTCTCGATCGGTTTTTCGGCCCAGAAGCCGGGTTTGTTGGGGCAATACGAAGGAATCACGAGCGTATCGGATACGACACTGAACATTAATGCTTCTTCGTAGGTAATCACGACGTTGTCGACGATGCCGAGATACCACGCTTCGAGAATCTTCAGCGCGAGCGCTTCCTGATCGGGATTCAGCGAACCGGACGCGAGTGCGCCGGCGAGTTGCGGCAGGCTGTCGGCCGTCTTGAACGAGCCTTTCTGCAATGCCTGCAGGAAGCGTTCGCCGAGCACGCGGCTCAGCCCCTTCTTGCCGGTCAATGCTTCGGAGAGCGTCATGAACGTATCGAGCGGCGCAGTGCCGGGATCGTCTGCCAGGGCCCGCAACGCCAGCGAGCCCGTGAGGCCTGCCGCCGTCAGCGCCAGTGCGCCCTGCAACCATTGACGCCGCGTGATGCCGCTTGCGGCTGCGTCGCTTTCACGACGCGAGTGGGGAGTGTTGTCGTTGTGCATGTTTCCTTCTCTCGAACACCGGATTCGGGAAAACCACGCTTGATATTTCTCAAACATTGGCGCGGACCTGAAATGTACGCGCACAAATCGGATCGAACAATCTTTTTATAGTCCATTAAATGTTCCGCAATCCGAGACAATCGATTTTTCGTCGCATTTTTGTGTCGTCGACGCGACAAATCTGCGGCATGCATACCCGTGTCGCATGCCGACGACACACTGCGCACCGCGATGCGCGTGCATGACGGTCGGTTAGAATCGCGTGCAACCAAACAGAAAGCTTCCCTCCGAGGGCAATCGAGCGATGAAGCAGCACGACAAACACAACAAACAACCGAATCGACCCGGCCATGCCACCCGGCTGCTCTGGCGCATCGGCGCCGTCGCGGTGCTCGGCGGCGCCGCGGCGCTGTCGCTGCATGCGGGTGCGGCGCGCACGGTGAGCGTGTCGCCGCAAGGCACCGTCACCGAAGTCCGGCAGAGCGTCGTCAAGTTCGACGAACCGATGGTCGCGTTCGGCTCGGCCTCCGCACCGAATCCGGCACGCGTGACCTGTAACGACTCGACGGCCGCGCGCGGCCAGGGCCACTGGCTCGACGACAAGACCTGGGTTTACGATTTCGAAAACGACCTGCCGCCCGGCGTGCGCTGCTCGGTCGCGCTCAACGACACGCTGCGCTCGGTCGCCGGCAATGCGGCCAGCGGCCCGCGCCGCTTCACGTTCCAGACGGGCGGCCCGTTCCCGGTATCGGTGCGCCCCGGCTCGCGCGAGATCGAGGAACGGCAGGTTTTCGTGATGAAGCTGAACGGCCCGGCCGAGCCGCGCTCGGCGCTCGCGAACATCTGGTGCGAAGCGGCCGGCATCGGCAACCGCATTCCCGTCACGGCGGCCGACGACGATACGCGCAACGCCCTGCTCGATCATTTCGGGCTGAAGAAGGAAGCCGCGCGCGTGCTGACGCTGTCGTGCTCGCAGGCGCTGCCGGCCAGCGCGAAGATGCAGCTCGTGTACGGCAAGGGCGTCGCGAGCCCGAGCGGCATCGCGAACGAAACCGAACGCCGCTTCGACTTCACCGTGCGGGCGCCGTTCGCCGCGAGCTTCTCGTGCGAACGCGAGAACGCGAAGGCGCCCTGCACGCCGCTGCGCCCGCTCACGCTGTCGTTCAACGCGCCGATCTCGCGCAAGAACGCCGAAGCGATCAAGCTGCGCGGCCCCGACGGCACGTTGAACCCGACCTTCGCGGCCGACGACCACAGCGAGGAAGTGACGACCGTCACGTTCAACCCGCCGCTGCCCGCGCAGGCCGGCCTGACGATCGAGCTGCCGTCGGGCCTGCGCGACGTGACCGACCGCTCGCTGTCCAATGCCGACCTGTTCCCGCTGGCCACGCGCACCGCGCCGATGCCGCCGCTCGCGAAATTCTCGTCGGGCACGTTCGGGATCGTCGAGCGCTTTGCCGAACCCGATACGCCCGCACTCGTGCCCGTCACGCTGCGCAACGTCGAAGCCGACCTGCATATCGCGGGCCTCAACGCGGGCGGTGCGCAATTCGCGAACCTGAAGGTCGAGAACGACACGGCGATCCGCCAGTGGATGCGCACCGTCGACCGCTTCGACAACTGGTCGATGACGGCCGGCTCGATCGACAGCCAGATTCCCGGCCTGCTCGACCGCAAGGGGCAGCACCCGGTCTACGTGCCGCTCGAAGCCGGCGAAAAGCAGCCGGCCGCGAAGGACCGCCGCATCGACGTGCGCTCGCTGTCGCTGCTCAAGGGCGAGCCCGGCGCGCAGACGCTGACGCTGCCGAAGGCCGACCCGAAGACGCTGCGCCCGTTCGAGGTGGTCGGCGTGCCGATCGACAAGCCCGGTTTCTACGTGCTCGAACTCGCGTCGCCCGCGCTCGGCCGCTCGCTGCTCGCGAAGCCGTCGAGCATGTACGTGCGCACCACCGTGCTCGTCACGAACCTCGGCGTGCACCTGAAACAGGGCCGCGAGAACAACCTCGTATGGGTCACGACGCTCGACAAGGGCAAGCCGGTGCCGAACGCGCAGATCCGCGTGTCGGACTGCAACGGCGATGAAATCGCGTCCGGCAAGACCGATGCGCAGGGCCTGCTGAAGATCGACGGGCCGTTCGAGCCGAAGCGCGAATGCAGTTCGTCGGAGCAGCGCTTCGACGACTACTTCGTGTCGGCCCGCGTCGACGATCCGAAGACGGGCCCCGACATGGCGTTCGTCAGCTCGGGCTGGAACCGCGGGATCGAATCGTGGCGCTTCAACGTGCCGACCGATACCGACAGCGCGCCGACCGTGCGCGCCCACACGGTGTTCGACCGCACGCTGCTGCGCGCCGGCGAAACTGTGTCAATGAAGCATTTCATCCGCACCGAAACGCTGCAGAGCCTCGCGTTCCCGTCGCAATACCCGACGCGCGTGACGATCCGCCATCTCGGCACGGGCCAGACGTACAAGCTGCCGCTCACGTGGGCGGCCGACCACAGTGCGGACACGCAGTTCACGCTGCCGGCCGCCGCGAAGCTCGGCGAATACAGCGTCGAGCTCGAAGGCGGCCCCGAAGACGCGCCGACCGCCACCTACTACAGCGGCAGCTTCCGCGTCGAGGCGTTCCGCCTGCCGGTGCTGAAAGGCTCGATCGGCGCGCGCGACGCGCAGAAGAGCCCGCTCGTCGCCGTGAAGGAAGCGCCGCTTGCCGTGCAGATCGACTACGTGTCGGGCGGCGGCGCATCGAACCTGCCGGTGCAGGTGTCGGCGCTGATGAAGTGGGCATCGCCGCCGTTCGCGGATCGCTTCGAGGACTTCAGCTTCACGCCGTATCGCCCCGATACGAGCGACGGCAATGCCGACGACGACTCGCAGGACGGCGACAACACGTCGTCGTCGAACAACGACCCCGACGCGACCAAGCTGATCGCCGACAAGCTGCCGCTGACGCTCGACCGCAACGGCGCGGGCTCGGTCACGCTCAAGGGCCTGCCCGACGTCGACGCGCCGAAGCGCATCGCGCTCGAAGCGACGTTCGCGGACCCGAACGGTGAAGTGCAGACGATCCGCGGCGACACGATCCTGTGGCCGGCCGCGGTGGTGGCCGGCATCAAGGCCGGCCGCTGGGTGTCGGTCGGCCAGCGCGTGCCGGTGCAGGCGCTCGCGGTCGACCTGCAGGGCAAGCCGCGTGCTTCCGTGTCGATCGAGATCAAGGGTGTCGCGCACATCACGACGTCGTCGCGCAAGCGGATGGTCGGCGGCTTCTATGCATACGACAACAAGAGCGACACGCGCGACCTCGGCGTGCTGTGCTCGGGCAAGACCGACGACAAGGGCCGCATGGCCTGCGACGCGACGCTCGAACAGGCCGGCAACGTGCAGCTGATCGCGGTCGCGAAGGACGGCGACGGCCGCACGTCGAATGCGTCGACGTCGGTGTGGGTCACGCGTGAAGACGAACTCTGGTTCGGCGGCGACAACACCGACCGGATCGACGTGATTCCGGAGAAGACGTCGTACGAGCCGGGCGAAACGGCCCGCTTCCAGGTTCGGATGCCGTTCCGCTACGCGACCGCGCTCGTCGCGGTCGAGCGCGGCGGCGTGATGGAAACGCACATCGTCGAGCTGAACGGCAAGAACCCGACCGTCGACCTGAAGGTCGGCGAATCGTGGGGGCCGAACGTCTACGTGTCGGTGCTCGCGCTGCGCGGCCGGATTCGCGAGGTGCCGTGGTACTCGTTCTTCACGTGGGGCTGGAAGGCGCCGGTCGAATGGGCGCGCGCGTTCTGGCGCGAAGGCCGCCACTATGAGGCGCCGACCGCATTCGTCGACCTGTCGAAACCCGCGTTCCGCTATGGCCTCGGCGAAATCAAGGTCGGCACGGGCGTCCACCGTCTCGGCGTGACCGTGACGACCGACGCGACCCGCTACACGGTGCGCAGCAAGGCGCAGGCCCATGTGAAGGTCACGCTGCCGAACGGCCAGCCCGCACCGGCCGGCACGCAGATCGCGGTCGCGGCCGTCGACGAGGCGCTGCTCGAACTGATGCCGAACAACAGCTGGGACCTGCTCGACGCGATGCTGCGCCGGCGCGCGTACGGCGTCGAAACGGCCACCGCGCAGATGGAAATCGTCGGCCGCCGCCACTTCGGCCGCAAGGCCGTGCCCGCCGGCGGCGGGGGCGGCAGCGCGCCGACGCGCGAGCTGTTCGACACGCTGCTGCTGTGGAATCCGCGCGTGACGCTAGACGCGAACGGCAGTGCGACCGTCGAAGTCCCGCTGAACGATGCGCTCACGCGCTTCCGGATCGTCGCAATTGCGGCGGTCGGCCCCGACCGTTTCGGCACCGGCAGCACGTCGATCCGCAGCACGCAGGATCTGCAGCTGATCTCCGGCCTGCCGCCGCTCGTGCGCGAAGGCGATGCGTTCCGCGCGCAGGTCACGCTGCGCAACACGACCGACCGCGCGATGCAAGTCGTCGTGACGCCGCGCGTGACGGGCCTCGACGTCGCGCCGCAAACCGTGTCGCTGGCCGCCAATGCGGCGACCGAGGTCGCGTGGACGATCACCGTGCCCGAGCAGGCGCTCGACGCGGCCGGCGCGCTGAACTGGCGCATCGAAGCGGCCGAACAAGGCGGCAAACGTGCGTCCGACGCACTGGCGGTCGCGCAGAAGGTCGTGCCTGCGCTGCCGGTCACGGTGCAGCAGGCGACCCTCGCGCAGGTCGACGGCACGCTGACGGTGCCCGTGTCGGCGCCGGCCGGCGCCGTGAACAACGCGCAGGGTTCGCCGCGCGGCGGCATCGCGGTATCGCTGCAGTCGAAGCTCGCCGACGGCCTGCCCGGCGTGCGGCGCTGGTTCGAACGCTATCCGTACCGTTGCCTCGAACAGCAGACGTCGCGCGCGATCGGGCTGCACGATCCCGCGCAATGGCAGGCGCTGATCGCCCGCATGCCCGTCTACCTCGACAGCGACGGGCTCGCGAGCTACTTCCCGCCGTCGTCCGACGATTCGCACCAGGGCAGCCCGACGCTGTCGTCGTACCTGCTCGTGGTATCCGACGAAGCCAGCCGTCTCGACCCGCGCTTCGCGCTGCCGGAAGACCTGCGCACGCAGCTCGAAGCCGGGCTCGCGCGCTTCGTCGACGGCCGCCTCGAGCGCAACGCCTGGGCGCCGCGCCAGGACCGCGACCTGCGCAAGCTCGCCGCGATCGAGGCGCTGTCGCGCTTCGGCGCCGCGCAGGGCCGCATGCTCGGCTCGATCGAGATCGCGCCGAACCAGTGGCCGACGTCGGCGGTGATCGACTATCACGCGATCCTGACGCGCGTGAAGGACATCCCGCAGCGCGACGAGAAACGCGCACAGGTCGAACAGATCCTGCGCGCGCGCCTCACGTACCAGGGCACGCAGCTCGTGTTCTCGACCGCGCGCGACGACGATCTGTGGTGGCTGATGACCAGCAACGAGACCAACGCTGCCCGTCTCGCGCTGGAATTCGCGGGCGACCCGGCATGGAAGGACGAGATGCCGCGCGTGACGGCCGGCCTGCTCGCGCTGCAACGCCAGGGCGCGTGGCAGACGACGACGTCGAATGCGCTCGGCCTGCTGGCGGTCGAACGCTTCTCGCGTACCTACGAGAGCACGCCGGTCGCCGGCGCGACGAAGGTCGCACTCGGCGGCGACGAACGTTCGATCTCGTGGTCGCAAGCACCGGCGCCGGCCCCTGCCGATACGCCGGCGTCCGCCACGCCCGCCACCCGCGCCGCCGCGGCGCGCAGCGTGCTGCTGCCGTGGCCGCGTGCGTCGCAGGGGCCGGCCACGCTGTCCGTCACGCAGGACGGCACGGGCCGCCCATGGGCGACGGTCGAGAGCCTCGCGGCGGTGCCGCTGCGTTCGCCGTTCGCGGCCGGCTACCGGATCACGAAGACCGTCACGCCCGTGTCGCCGGCCGTCAAGGGCGTGCTGACGCGCGGCGACGTCGTGCGCGTGCATCTCGACATCGACGCGCAAAGCGACATGACGTGGGTCGCCGTCAACGATCCGATCCCGGCCGGCGCGACGATCCTCGGCTCGGGCCTCGGCCGCGATTCCGAAGCGGCGACGCAGGGCGAGAAGACGCCGGACGGCGCATGGCCGGCGTTCATCGAACGCGACTTCGACGGCTACCGCGCGTACTACGACTATCTGCCGAAGGGCAAATTCTCGGTCGAGTACACGGTGCGGCTGAACAACGTCGGCACGTTCGGGCTGCCGCCGACGCGTGTCGAAGCGCTGTATGCACCCTCCGTGTACGGCCTGTGGCCGAACCCGCCGATGACCGTGAAACCGGCCGACGCGGGCAAGTAACGAGACCTTGATGATCGATCTGGCCTTGCCGCGGCCGGCGCGTTTCGCCGGCCGCGTATTCGTCGCCGTCGTGCTGGCCGTGCCGCTCATCGCACATGCGCTGCCCGGCTACGACGACGTGCGCCGCAACTGGCGCAGTTCCGACTGGGTGCTGCTCGCGCGCGACGGCACGCCGCTGCAGCGCACGCGCGTCGACCTCACCGAACGGCGCGGCGACTGGGTGTCGCTCGCGGACGTGTCGCCCGCGTTCCGCGAGGCGATCGTCGTATCCGAGGACAAGCGCTTCTACGAACACAGCGGCGTCGACTGGCGCGGGATTGCAGGGGCGGCGTGGGGCAACCTGTGGAACGAGCGCACGCGCGGCGCATCGACCGTCACGATGCAGCTCGCCGGGCTGCTCAGCGATTCGCCGCGCCGCTCCGGCCAGCGCTCGCTGCCGCAGAAGGCCTCGCAGGCGGTGAACGCACTGCTGCTCGAACGCGGCTGGCGCAAGGACCAGATCCTCGAGGCGTACCTGAACCTCGTGCCGTTCCGTGGCGAAACGGTCGGGCTCGGCGCGTTGTCGCAGGTGCTGTTCGGCAAGGCGCCGTCGGGCCTCGATGCACGCGAAGCCGCGATCGCGGCCGCGCTCGTGCGTGCGCCCAACGCGGCGCCCGCGAAGATCGCCGAACGCGCGTGCCGGATCCTGCGCGACATGCATGCCGAGCCGGCGTGCGCATCGCTCGACGGCTACGTACAGCTCGTCCTCGCGCGCCCGGCCAGTGCGGTGCGCGACGACGGCGCCGCCCTCGCCCCGCACTTCGCGCGACGCATCGCGGCCGAGGTCAGGCCGGCGGCCGGCGCGCAGGTCCGCACGACGCTCGATGCACCGCTGCAGCGCTTCGCGCGCGACACGCTGATGCGCGCGCTGACCGAACTCAACGCCCCCGCGCACCGGCGCAACGTGCAGGACGGCGCGGTCGTCGTGATCGACAACGCGACCGGCGAGATTCGCGCGTGGGTCGGATCGTCGGGCGCGTTGTCGAGCGCGCGCGACGTCGATGCCGTGCTCGCGCCGCGCCAGGCCGGCTCGACGCTCAAGCCGTTCCTCTACGCGCAGGCGCTCGACGAAAGGCGGCTGACGGCCGCGTCATTGCTCGACGACGCGCCGATCAACCTCGCCGCCGGCGGCGGCCTGTACATTCCGCAGAACTACGACAAGGATTTCAAGGGCTGGGTGAGCGTGCGCAGCGCGCTCGGCGGCTCGCTGAACGTGCCGGCCGTGCGCACCCTCGTGCTCGTCACGCCGCACCGCTTCGCGCGCACGCTGACCGCGCTCGGCCTGCCGCTCACGCAGGAAGGCGACTACTACGGCTTCAGCCTCGCGCTCGGCAGCGCGGACGTCACGCTGCTGTCGCTGACCAACGCGTATCGCGCACTCGCGAACGGCGGCGTCGCACGCAAGGTCGTCGACCTGCCGGCCGCTGCACCGGCGCCGTCATCCGGCGCGTCGGCGCCCGTACGGGCGGACGCCGGCACGCGCGTGTTCAGCGAGGCGGCCACCTTCGTCGTCACCGACATCCTGTCCGACAACAACGCGCGCGTACGCACGTTCGGCTTCGACAACCCGCTCGCGACCCGCTTCTTCTCGGCCGTCAAGACCGGCACGAGCAAGGACATGCGCGACAACTGGACCGTCGGCTTCACGTCGCGCTATACGGTCGGCGTGTGGGTCGGCAATGCCGACGGTTCGCCGATGTGGGACGTGTCGGGCGTCACGGGCGCGTCGCCCGTGTGGTCGGCCGTCGTCGGCTACCTGCACCGCGACCTGCCGAGCCGTGCGCCGCGCGCACCGGCCGGCGTCGAGACGCGCCGCATTACGTTCGAACGCGACATCGAGCCGTCACGCAACGAGTGGTTCCTCGCCGGGACGGCGGTCGACGCAATCCGGCTCGCCGCGCCCGTCACGCCGGACAAGAACGGTGCGCGTGCGCCGCTGACGATCGGCGCGCCGACCGACGGCACGATCTTCGCGATCGATCCGGACATTCCGCCGAAGAACCAGCGGATCTGGTTCGAGCGTTCTGCCGGGCGCGCGACGAAATTCGCGTGGCGGCTCGACGACAAGGTGATCGGGCATGCCGACCGTATCGCGTGGCTGCCGTGGCCGGGCCGGCACCGGCTCGAACTCGTCGATGCGCGCGGCAACGTCGCCGATACGATCAGCTTCGAGGTACGCGGCGCGTTCGCGAAAACGGCCGCGCGCAAGCCCTGAGCGGGTAAGCCGGCCCGACTGGCCGGCCCGTCCGTCGTTTGAAGTTCATGTCGGCAACGCCGCGCCAGCGCGCTCGTGGGCGGCGCGTTCTCTTGACGTTTCAATCGTCCCGCAGCCCCCCATTGCGAAGGGGACTGAACGTTTCCGGTTGAGCCGGCAAACGGGCATGCAGCCCGCAGATCCGGAATCTAGAATGTGAACAGCGCCGCGTCCCCGGGCGCCTATCAGCTGCTTCCCTCTCCCGGAGACCAGCGACCATGAACATCCGCCCGATGCGCTTCACCCGCCCCGCGCTGGGCGTCTTATGCGTTGCAACGCTCGGCGCCCTCCAGGCGTGCAACGGCGATGCCTGCTTCGGCGTCGATGTCTGCTTCAACAACAACACGCAAACCGTCGCGCTGTCGGGCACGGCCGCGACAGGCGACGCGCTCGCCAGTGCGCAGGTGACGGTCAACTGTGCGGCAGGCTCGGCCACGACGCTGACGGACGGCGGCGGCAACTACGGTGTGACGCTCAATGCCACGCTGCCTTGCGCCATCACCGTGACGTCGGGCGGCACGAGCCTGCATTCGCTCGCCTACGCGGGCGGCACCTTCAATACGACGCCCGAGACCGAGTTGATGCTGGTCTATCTCGCGGCGCAGCTCGGCACGAACACGGCCGGATTGATCGGCAATTTCCAGGGCAGCCTGCGCTACCAGCAGGCGATGAACAGCCCGAACACCGTGCAGGCCGCGCAATCGGCCGTGGTGACGAACCTGCAGCAGCGCTACGCGGTCACGCTCGCGACGCCGGCATTCCTGACCACATCGTTCGTGGTCGGGCAACCGGGTGTCGACAGCGATCTCGTCGCGCTGGCCAAGGCAGGCGCGATCGACTCGAATGGAATGCCGGATCCGGCTGCCGTTTCGCTGTTGGCGCAGGCCGGCGCCGCGCATCCGCTGTAAGCCTCCCCGGGCGGGAAAGGAATCGGCCGTCAGGCGCCCGCTTCGCGCGCGTCGTCAGCCAGCAGCGCCCACCGTTCGTGGTCGCGCCATTCGCCGCCGATACGCAGATAACGCGGCGAGAATCCTTCTTTCGTGAAACCGAGCCGTCGAACCAGCGCGATCGACGCGTGGTTCGCGGGCTGGATGTTCGCCTCGAGCCGGTGCAGCCCGAGTTCGCCGAACGCGACGTCGATTGCCGCGCGCAGCGCATCCGTCATCAACCCCTTGCGGCTGAAATCCGCCATCCCGTAGTACCCGAGATAGGCGCTCTGAAACATGCCGCCGACGATCTCGTTGAGATTCACGACACCGACCACCGCCCCGGACGCCCGTTCGCGCGCGACGAGACCGACGCCCGGCCCCGTCAGGCAGCGATTGAACCATTGATCGAATCCCGCCTGGTCGACGAACGAATCGACCCACGGCAGATGGTGGCTCCGGCTCGCGCGATTGGCGGCGATCAGGTCGGCGGCATCGGATCGGACGACGCGGTTCAGCAGGATCCGGCTCATGAGGCGATCGACAGGCGCCGCTTACGCGGCCTCCCCGCTCCCGCACACGACGGGCGCGGCCTGCTGCTGCGACAGGTACCGCAACAGCTTCGTCACCATCCACACGACGATGAACGACAGCGCGACGAAGAACATCGCGAGCGGCGTCAGCACGTGAATCGACACAAAGCCGGCCAGCCCCATCATCGCGGACGACACGAGCAGCAGCGCGCAGCCGAGGATCGCGCTCGTCAGGCCGGCGATATGCGGAAACAGCGAATTGCCCTTGGCCATCAGCGTCGGATACATCGCGCCCGCGCAGAAACCCATCACGAGCACCGGCGTGGCGAGCGTCCACACGCGCAAGCCGACGGTCAGCGCCAGCACCAGCATCGCGACCGATGCGCCGGCCATCACGCGTGCGCCGATGCGCAGCCGCTGCTCGGCGCTCGGCAGCCCGCGGCCGTGAATCCGGTTCGACAGCCCGCCGAGGAAATACATGAGGCCGATCCCGAGCGCGAGATAGCCGAAGAAGGTCGGCGGCTTGTGCAGCGTGGTCTGCACCATGAACGGCCCGACGATGTTGAACACCAGCAGGATGCTGTAGCACAGGCCCTGTGCGAGGAAACAGCTCTGGAATACCGGGCTCGCGAGCACCTTGCCCGCGTTCGTCATCAGCGTGCGCGGCTCGAGATGCACGGGTTTCGGCAAGGTTTCGCGGTAGTGCCACAGCAGCGCCCACATCACCAGCGAGTAGACGAGCAGGAACACGAGGCACGCGCGCCAGCCGAACCATTCCTGCAGGTGCGCGCCGATCACCGGCGCGATGATCGGCGCCAGCCCCCACGCGATCGACATGTACGTGAACGCGTGCATCAGCGCCTGCCCCGAGAACGAATCGGTGATGATCGCCTTCGCGAGCAGGTTGGTGGTCGCGATCCCGAAGCCCTGCAGGCAGCGCGCCAGCACGAACGTCTCCAGGTTCGGCGCACTGAGCGACAGCAGGCAGCCGATCGTGTAGATCACGAGCCCGAACGCGAGCACGCGCTTGCGACCGTATGCATCGGCGATCGGCCCGAAGATCAGCTGGCCGAGCGCGTAGGCCGCCATGTAGCCGGACACGCTCGACTGGATCGCCTGCGGCGTGGTCGCGAACGACCGTGCCATATCGGGCAGCGCAGGTACGTAGATGTCGATCGCGAGCTGGCCGGCGGACGAAAACAGGCAGATCAGGAACAGCAGGAAGCGCGGCGAGTTCGACTCGCGTGCGGGAGTGGGCGTGGCGTTCATGACGACTGGGAAGGCTCTCGGGCAGCAGTGCCGCGCCGTCAATGTTCGATTGACGAACATGCGGGCGGTCGTGGCGAATCCCGTATTGTGCCTGTTGTTGCATCGGGCCACAGGATTCCCCTGGCGCAGGCGAGGTTGAATGCCGATTGCGGCACACCCTGAAAGGCGCTGGCCGGGGCGTATCCGTCGTCGCGGCGGCCCGGCTCCACGCGAGCCGGACATCGATGCCTGACGCGTTGCGCGTCATTCGCCCTTCCCGCCCTTCACACCTTTTCCGCCCGAACCGCCGGCACGCGCCGGCGGTGCTTCATTGCGACGGCCGGATCAATACTGCGCCTGGTCCGTCGGATTCCTGAACAGCTGCTTCATCTCCGCCGACAACGGATAGTCGAGGCTCACGCCCTTCGGCGGAATCGGCTGCGTGAACCACTGGTTGTAGAGCTTCTCGGCCGCGCCCGATGTCTGCATCTTCGCGATCACGCCGTCGACGACATGCTTGAACGCCGGATCGTCCCTGCGCATCATGCACGCGTAGTTTTCATGGACGAGCGGCGTGCCCGTCACCGTGTACGCGCCCGGGTTGCGGTCCTTCGCGATCTCGCCGTACAGCAGCGGCTCGTCCATCACGAACGCCACCGCGCGCCCTGTCGTGACGTTCATGAACGCTTCGGCGTGATCCTTCGCGCTGATGATCGTCATGTTCATCCCTTTCTCCTCGTTGAGCTTGCGCAGCAGCCGCTCGTCCGACGTGCCGGCCGTCGTCGCGACCGTCTTGCCGGCCAGGTCCGCGAAGTCCTTCACGCCCGAATCCTTGCGCGTGCTGAAACGGATGCCATAGAGAAAGATGCTGTTCGAGAACGCGGCCTGCTTCTGCCGTTCGAGCGTGTTCGTCGTCGATCCGCATTCGAAATCGATCGTCCCGTTCTGCAGCAGCGGAATCCGGTTCTGCGACGTGATCGGAATTTCCTTCACCGCGAGGCTCGGCAGGCTCAGATCCGTCTTCAGCTGGTCGATGATGCGCGACGCGATGTCCCGCGAGTAGCCGATGTTCTTCTGCTGGTTGTCCGAATACGAGAACGGCACCGACGACTCGCGAATGCCCAGCGACACAACGCCCGTGTCCTTGATCTTCTTCAGCGTGCCGGTGAGAGCCTGCGCATGCGCGGCGCCCGCCAGCGCGCAGGACAGCGCGACGGCCAGCCAACGGTAGCGGCGATCCATGCTTTTCTCCTGACGAAAGGTTGATCGAACCGCGATCGTACGCCCGACAATATTCGCGTCACATCAGGGGAAGCGTAAACAACCTTCCAGCGCGACCGGCGCCTGAAAGATGTTTTCCGTGCCGCGCAAACCGGCCCCCGCGCCAGCTTTCTCCCGACCGGGCCGCGCACGGACTCGACCCCACCTCCTGTGCCGGTCGTTCCAAACACGCGTTCATGTTGCGACGCATCAACGTAATCGTTTGCGCGCCCCCCTGTTTTTCTCGCGAAACCGGCTCAAGAAGCCGCCGTGCGCGCCGTTACCCAGAGCATGGCGCGTCGCAGCAACCTGCTGCAACCGTCAGACAAAAACGACAAGGTCCGGGTCAGCCGGACCAGCGCCACCGCCGGCACGACGGTTATCTACGAGGATCAGTTTCAACATGAGAACCAAACGTTTCAATTTCGCGCTGGCGCGCTCCGCACATGCGCGCATGCTCGCCGGCATGCTGTCCGCCGCCGCCCTCCTGCCCCTCGCCGGCTGCGGCGGAGGCGGTGGCGGCGACGGCAGCAACCCGTCCTCCTCCAACGCGGCCCCCGCCCCGGCGCCCGCGCCCACTCCGACGACTCCGCCCGCCTCGACCAACAGCAATGCGTGCGCGACGCAGCAGGCCGCCGTGCAGATGGCTGCACAGGCCGCGCCGGTCGAGCCGCCGGTCGATCACATCATCGTCAAGCTGAAAACGCTGACGGCCACGCGTGCGATGGCCGCGATCGACAACGGTACGCGCCTCGACGCGGTGATCCAGCGCTCGATGACGCGCTGGACGGCACCGGTCGCCGGCAGTGCGCGAGCCTATGCAAGCACGGTGGCGCAAGCGCCGGTGAACGTGCAGGTCGAACGGACGATCTCGACCGGCGCGGCCGTGCTGTCGCTCGGCCAGCGCATGGCCGCCACCGACGCCGCCGCACTCGCGCAGGCCTTCGCGGCCGACAGCGACGTCGATTACGCGGAACCGGATCACCCGATGCAGATCCGCGACACGCCGAGCGACCCGCTCTACAGCCAGCAGTGGTACCTGTCCGACCCGACCGCCGGCATCGACATGCCGCCCGCGTGGAACGTGACCAAGGGTTCGCCGACCGTCGTCACGGCCGTGCTCGACACCGGCTACCGGCCGCACGCCGACCTCGTCGGCAACCTGCTGCCCGGCTACAGCTTCATCAGCAACGTCAACACCAGCAACAACGGCCTGACGCGCGGCCCTGACGCGACCGATCCGGGCGACTGGGTCACGCAGCAGGAACTGAGCAACGCCAGCGGCCCGTACTATCAATGCGAGAGCCAGCCGAGCGACAGCAGCTGGCACGGCACGCGCGTGATGGGCGTGATCGGCGCGACCGCCAACAACGGCACCGGCATCGCCGGCGTGTCGTGGCTCGGCCGAATCCTGCCGGTGCGCGTGCTCGGCAAGTGCGGCGGCGTGACGAGCGACATCGCCGACGGGATGCGCTGGGCAGCCGGCATCCCCGTGAACGGCGTACCGACGAACCCGACGCCGGCGAAGGTCATCAACCTGAGCCTAGGTGGCGTCGGCGCATGCAGCACGACGTTCCAGCAGGCGATCGACGACGTGACCGCGAAGGGCGTGACCGTGGTCGTCGCGGCCGGCAACGACGGCCTGTCGACCGGGCTCGACCAGCCCGCGAACTGCCGCGGCGTGATCAGCGTCGGCGCAACCGACGCGACGGGCCGCCGCGCATCGTTCAGCAACTTCGGCGCCGATGTCGCGCTGAGCGCGCCGGGCGTCAACATCCTGTCGACGTCGAACACCGGCACGACGACGCCGGGCTCGGACACCTACGGCCTCGCGAACGGCACCAGCCTCGCGACGCCGCAAGTGACGGGTGTCGCCGCGCTGATGCTGTCGGTGAACGGCAACCTCACGCCCGCGCAGATCCAGCAGAAGCTGCAAGGCGGCACACGTACCGCGAAGTTCGCGGCCGGGACGTCGTGCACCGCGATGCCGGCAGGCTCGGGCATCCTCGACGCGGGTGCCGCGGTGGCATCGGCCAACTGAGTCGACGGTACGCTGCGTCGACACGGCCGCGCGCATGCCGACATGGCATGCGCGCGGCCGTTTCTGCGTTTGCGCTGCGGCGCTTCGGCGCGCGCTCGCCGACCCGATTACGTTTCTCGAAATAACGCCTGACAAAAGGGTTGACGCTTCGCACAGCGAGCCATTACCATCCCTCCCGTCTAATTACATGGAGTGTTCTGTGAACACCGATGCGAGTTGTAGTTGGTGCTTGACCAACTTGACTGCTGCCTGAGGAAAACGCGCAGAGCCTCGTCTTCTGCCGCATCCCGGGAAGCAGGATGCGGCGTCTTTCCGGCCTGATCACGGGCCAGATCTCCCGCCGAATTTTCGATGTTGTCGAATGCACGCGACGCGCCGTCGCGCGTGTGCGTTCGTGTTGCGCGCGGCGCCAGCCGCGTGCGCCCTCCGTTCGCGTGCCGTCCGGCCGCGCGCCATGCTGCGCGCGTCGCTGCCGATCGCCCGTGCCGACTATCCGCAACCGAAAGGAGTGCTAATGAACTCAGACGACAGTAGTCGATTACCGCTCGCCGGTGCGACGCTGCGCATCGACACGCCGACCGCATCATGCGCGCCGGCGAGCGTTCCCGCCTTTCCCGATCCACAGCCGATCGCGCCTGACGCGACGCGGCGGGGAGCGCTCGTGCGTCGATAACGTCACGGTCGCTCCCCGCCCGCCGCCTCGTGCGCAAGGAGCGACTCATGACAACACGACACAACACATCGCAGAAGAAACAGCGCGGCTTCATCAAGGCCGGCGCCGGCCAGCAGAACGCACCGCGCATCATGCGCGCCGCGCAGGAAGCGGCCCGCCCGCTCGAGGACACGCTGAAGTCGCTGCACACCAGCACCCGCGGCCTCACCTACGACCAGGCCGCCGACCGCCTGCAGCACTACGGCCCGAACGAAATCGCGCACGACAAGCCGCCGCACTGGACCCGCCAGCTGCTGCTCTCGTTCCACAATCCCTTCGTCTACGTTCTGCTGGTGCTGGCCGCCATCAGCTTCTTCACCGACGTCTACTTCGCGGCGCCCGACGATCGCGACTACGTCGGCATGACGATCCTGCTGACCATGGTCACGATCAGCGCGCTGCTGCGCTTCGTGCAGGAGTTCCGCTCGCTGCGCGCCGCCGAGAAGCTCAAGGCGATGGTCCGCACGACGGCCACCGTGCAGCGTTCGGTGACCGACACGTCCGAGCCGACGCGCCGCGAAGTGCCGATGCGCGAAGTCGTGACCGGCGACATCGTGCACCTGGCGGCCGGCGACATGATCCCCGCCGACGTGCGCCTGCTCGCATCGCGCGACCTGTTCATCAGCCAGGCCGTGCTGACCGGCGAGGCGCTGCCCGTCGAGAAGTACGACACGCTCGGCGCGGTGGCCGGCAAATCCGCGAACACGCGCGCGGCCGGCGCGGCGAACGACGCGTCGACGTCGCTGCTCGATCTCGAGAACGTGTGCTTCATGGGCACCAACGTCGTCAGCGGCACCGCGACGGCCGTCGTCGTCGCGACCGGCGAGGACACGTACTTCGGGTCGCTCGCGCGCAACGTCGTGAGCCACAAGCGCATCGAGACGAGCTTCGACCGCGGCGTCGCGAGCGTGAGCTGGCTGCTGATCAAGTTCATGTTCGTGATGGTGCCGATCGTGTTCATGATCAACGGGCTGACCAAGGGCGACTGGCTGAGCGCGCTCACGTTCGCCCTCGCGGTGGCCGTCGGCCTGACGCCCGAGATGCTGCCGATGATCGTCAGCGCGAACCTCGCACGCGGCGCGGTCGCGATGGCGCGTCGCAAGGTGGTCGTCAAGCGGCTGAACTCGGTGCAGAACTTCGGCGCGATGGACGTGCTGTGTACCGACAAGACCGGCACGCTCACGCAGGACAAGATCATCCTCGAACACCACCTCGACCTGTCCGGTCACAAGAACGAGGAAATCCTGCGGCTCGGCTGGCTGAACAGCTTCCATCAAAGCGGCCAGAAGAACCTGATCGACATCGCGGTCGTCGCGCGCGCCGACGAAATCGGCGAACGCGTGAAGCCGCACGGCTACAAGAAAATCGACGAACTGCCGTTCGATTTCGTGCGACGCCGCCTGTCGGTCGTCGTCGAGGACAAGCACGGCACGCACCTGCTGATCTGCAAGGGTGCGGTCGAGGAGATGCTGGCCGTCTCCACGCACGTGCAGGATGAAGACGGCGTGCGCCCGCTCGACTTCGTCGCGCGCAAGCGGCTGCTCGAACAGGCGACCGCGTACAACGAGGACGGCTTCCGCGTGCTCGTGGTCGCGACACGCACGATTGCGCGCGGCGACGAACGTGCGCAGTACCGCACCGCCGACGAACACGACCTCGTCGTGCGCGGCTTCCTGACCTTCCTCGATCCGCCGAAGGAATCGGCTGCGCCGGCACTCGCCGCGCTGCGCGAGAACGGCGTCGCGGTGAAGGTGCTGACGGGCGACAACCCGACCGTCACGATGAAGGTGTGCCGCCAGGTCGGCCTCGAACCCGGCAAGCCGATGCTCGGCACGGAAATCGAAGCGCTCGACGACGAAACGCTCGCCAAGGTCGTCGAACGCACGACCGTGTTCGCCAAGCTCACGCCGCTGCAGAAGGCGCGCATCGTCAAGGCGCTGCAGGCAAACGGCCACACGGTCGGCTTCCTCGGCGACGGCATCAACGATGCCCCTGCGCTGCGCGACGCCGACGTCGGCATCTCGGTCGACAGCGGCGCCGACATCGCGAAGGAAACCGCGGACATCATCCTGCTCGAAAAGAGCCTGATGGTGCTCGAGGAAGGCGTGATCAAGGGCCGCGAGACGTTCGGCAACATCCTGAAGTACCTGAACATGACCGCCAGCTCCAACTTCGGCAACGTGTTCTCGGTGCTCGTCGCCAGCGCGTTCCTGCCGTGGGAGCCGATGCTCGCGACCCAGCTGCTCGTGCTGAACCTGATCTACGACACGTCGCAGATGCTGCTGCCGTGGGACAAGATGGATCCCGAGTTCCTGAAGAAGCCGCGCAAGTGGGAAGCCGGCAACATCAGCCGCTTCATGCTGTGGGTCGGGCCCACGTCGTCGGTGTTCGACATCACGACGTACATCCTGATGTGGACCGTGTTCGGCGCAGGCGCGCTGTTTCACCTGAACGGCGGCACCGGCGGCCAGATCGTGATGAACTCGGGCTGGTTCATCGAGAGCCTTGTATCGCAGACGCTCGTCGTGCACCTGCTGCGCACGCAGAAGATCCCGTTCCTGCAGAGCACGGCATCGCTGCCGGTGTTGCTGTCGACCTTCACCGCGATCGCGATCGGCTGCTGGCTGCCGTTCTCGCCGTTCGCGGACGCAATCGGCTTCATGCACCTGCCGGGCACCTACTGGCTTTGGCTCGCCGCGACGATGGTCGGCTACATCCTGCTCGCACAGATCGTCAAGACGATCTACGTGCGCCGCTACAAGCAGTGGTTCTGATTCCGTACTGATTCCGTTCCGACTTCGTCCGGATCACGACGTACCGGCCCGCATCACGCGTGCGGGCCGGTACGCTCACGACGCTCCACGGGAAATCCGATGAAAAGAATCCTTCCGCTCGCCGCCGCGAGCGCACTCTTCGCGCCGTTCGACGCGTACGCCGCCCATCCGCTCGTCAGCGACGACACGGGCACGCAGGGCAACGCGAACTGGCAGGTCGAGTTCAACGGCGAGGAAACCGCGAAACAGGAAGACAGCGGCCGCCACCAGTTGTGGAATGCGACGCTCACGCGCGGGTTCGGCGAACACGTCGACCTGTACGTAAACGCGCCGTACACGCATCTGCAGACGCGGACCGACGAGAACGGCGCCGGCATCGGCGACGTCGAGATCGGCATGAAATGGCGGTTCGTCGAACGCGGGCCGCTGTCGCTCGCGCTGAAACCGAAAGTGACGATGCCGACCGGCAACGGCGGCCGCGGGCTCGGCACGGGCCGCGTCGGCACCGGCGCGACGCTGCTCGCGCAGGCCGACGTCGCGCGCTTCTCGCTGCTCGCCAACGCGGGCTTCACCTACCAGCCGAATCGCCAGGACGACCTGACGTCGATCTGGGCCATATCGGGTGCGGTGATCTACAAGGCGACCGACCGGCTGCAGCTCGTGGTCGACGTCGGGACGTCGCGCAACCCGGAAAGCACCGCAGGCGCCAATCCGGCGTTCGTGCTCGCGGGCGCGATCTATTCGCCGACACGCTGGCTCGATCTCGACGTCGGCTACCGCCGCGGGCTGAACGACCAGACCTACCGTCACTCGGTGATGGGTGGCGTGACCGCTCGCTGGTAATCGACGGGCCGCATCCGCGGCCCGTTTTTCATTCATCGCGCGTCGTTCGCACCGAACAGTTGCGCGCACACCGCACGCCCTTCATCGGTCAACGCGGCACTGCCGGTGCCGTCTTCATTCAGCGTCGTTGCACTCAGCCCTGCCGCGTCGAGCTGCGTCAGCACGCGGCGCAGCGTGCTCATCGGCAGTTGCGTGCGCTTCGCGATCTTCGGCAGCGACCACGTCTTGCCGGCCGGATCGTTCGCGGCCTCGTTCAGCGTCGCGAGCGTCGCAACGAGTGCGGGGTCGAGCGGGGAATCGTCGGATTCGGAAGTCATCGGTTCGGGTTCGTCGGCCGGCGCCGGGCCAGCCCTCATTCGGGGAAGGGAATCGCAAACACTATACGCCGCGTCACGCACCCTTGAGCGCGGTGCGCATGAACGACACGAAACGCGTGGTGACGGGATCGTCGCGATCCGACAGCCATGCGAGCCCCACACGCCACTTCGCGTCCCGGCCGTCGAGCGGTATCACCGTCGCATCGCGCAGCAGATACCGCGCGCTCGACGGAATGAACGCGACGCCGACGCCGGCCGCGACCGACGTCAACACCGACTGCACGTCCTCCGCCTGCTGCATCACGTGCGGCACGAAACGGCGCTCGACGCACCACCGGTCGATCTGTGCGGCGAGCCCCGGGCCGCGCGCCCGCTGTAGCGCGATGAAGCCGATCTCGTTGAGCACGTCGAGGTCGGCCGGCACGCGCTTGAAGTCGAGATGCGGCGGCACCGCGAGCGCGAGCGCTTCGTCGGTCACCTTGAACGACGACAATCCTTCGTCGGAAGGCAGGCGCAGGAAGCCCGCGTCGAGCTTGCCCGCGCGCAGCCGGCGCGTCTGCTCGGACGACGACAGGTCGCTCAGCGTGACCGCGATGCCCGGATTGCGGCGCCGAAACTCGGCGATGAGCTTCGGCACCAGCGTCAGCACGGACAGGCAGATGCCGAGCCGCAAATGGCCGCGCTGCCCGCTGGTCGCCTCCCGCGCACGTGCAAGCATCTCGTCGGCATCGCGCACGAGCGTCTGCGCGTCGGGCAGGAAGCGTTCGCCGAACGGCGTCAGCTCCGCGCCGTGCCGGCCGCGCTCGAACAGCTTGCCGCCGAGGCTCGCCTCGAGCGCGCCGATCTGCTTGCTCAATGCCGGCTGGCTCATGTGCAGTGCATCGGCCGCGCGGCTGAAATGGCACAGCTCGGTGACCGTCAGGAATGTGCGCAGCAGCTTGAGTTCCATTCTTTAAAGGAATTGTATCGATTGAAATATTCATTTTACTGATCGAATGCAATACCGTTCAATACGGACATGCCCTTCCCGGAATTCACCGTCATGTCTCTCGATCAAGCGGCCGATTGTGTGGCCGAGCCATCATGCGATGGCGCGAATACCGACGCGCGCGCCGCCACGGCCGATACGCGCGCACCGAAACGCCGTGCCGAACGCGCGGACGGACGCAGCCGCCGCTTTCGCTTCGGCGATGCGCTGGAAGACGCGCCGCCACGCGTGGTGACGGGTTCGATCGCGATCAGCTTTGCGGTCGTGTCGCGGCGGAACTGGCCGCGCTGAACGGCATGCCTGCCCGGCTGTCACCTCACGCATATCGCTGACGACGGCGACCAAAACGACCGAAATCCACCCGAATCACGCGTCATTGCGCGTCATCCCATCGTCATCGCCACGCGATCGACCGTATAATTTCCCGCACCCGCTGACCGCCCATGCATTCCGCGCAGCCACATCGCGCGTGAAAAGGAGACTTTCGCTTGACCGGCCTCATCGCGCGCGTGCCTCGCGCCCGGACCACCCTGATCCTCGCCCTCTCGTTCCTGCTGTTCGCGTTCGCCGCGAACGCGTCCGCGCAACGCGTGCAGCCGCATCGCACCGCCCATGCGCAAGCGCATGCGCACACGAAGGCCGTCAAGAAGAAACCCCACCGCAAGAAAAAAGCCGTCAAGCATCGCCGCCCGCGCGTGACGCATCAGGCCGCCAAGCGTCACGCGGCGCCCGCGCCGCAGCAGCGGCGCGCGAAGCGCACGACCGCCGTGCGGCCGCGCCCGCCCGCGAAACCGAAGCTGCTCGCCAGTTGCGGCTACACGCCGCGCGCGGTCGGTTCGCTGCACTCGCGCGCGGCCTACGTGCTCGACGTCGATTCCGGCACACCGCTGCTGGCCCGCAATGCGCGCACCGTGCGGCCGATCGCATCGATCTCGAAACTGATGACGGCCGTCGTCGCACGCGACGCCGATCGCCCGCTGAACGGCGTGCTGCGCGTCACCGCGCACGATCGCGACACGATCAAGTTCACCGGGTCGCGCTTGCAGGTCGGCTCGGAGCTGTCGCGCCGCGACATGTTCCATATCGCGCTGATGTCGTCCGAGAACCGCGCGGCGGCTGCACTGAGCCGCGACTATCCGGGCGGACGCGCCGCGTTCGTCAACGCGATGAACCGCGAAGCGCGCCGGCTCGGCATGCGCCATACGCACTTCCGCGAACCGACCGGCCTGTCGCCGCACAACGTGTCGACGGCGGAAGATCTCGCGCGGCTCGTCGGCGCGGCCGCGCAGGATCCGCTGATCCGTTATTTCTCCACTGACACGTCGACCACCGTGCGCCCCGGCGACGGCGAGCTCGTCTATGTGAATTCCGACCCGCTCGTCCGCTATCGCCGCCTGCCAATCCGGCTGCAGAAAACCGGCTTCATCAACGAATCCGGGCACGGTGTCGTGATGCGGATGCGCGTGAAGGGCCGCCGCGAAACGGTCGTGCTGCTCGGCGCGCCGACGCGGGCGGGCGTGTCGAGCGACGCACTCAAGATTCATCGCTGGCTGTCCTGCTCGATCCAGTAGGCGCACACGGGCGGCCGGCGCGTTCACCCGACGGGAGCGATGCCATGCAGGACGAATACCGGTTCAACGCATTCGGACGGCTGCTCGCCGTCGTGCGCACGAACAACCGCTGGGCCGTGTTCGATCTCGGCGTCGAAGGCAAGCGGCGCCCGGCCAACCTGCAGATCCCGTCCACGCTCGACGCGGCCGAACTCGCGCAATACCTCGGCGACCTGCTGCACGAGAGCGCGACGCCGAGATACAGCGAAGTCGTCCCGGTCGCGCCTCCGCCCCGCTCCACGTAATCGCGCACCGGGCCGCCCTGCCAACCGGCGAACATTAGACAGTCAAACTTGCAAGTTTGACTGTCGTGTTCTAAGATTCGCCGCATGAACCCGCCACGCAAACCCGGTGTCTCCACCGACATCATCGCCGCCGACCTGACCCTCGCCGTCGGCCAGCTCATCCGGCGGCTGCGCTCCGAGATCGAAACCGAGGGGCTCGGCATGTCCCAGACCAGCGCGCTCGCGCGGCTCGAACGGCACGGGCCGATGACGACCGCCGATCTCGCGCGCGCCGAAGCCATGAAACCGCAGTCGATGAAGACGATTCTCGCGAGCCTCGAGGAAGACGCGCTCGTCGAGCGCGAGCCGCATCCGACCGACGGCCGCCAGATCCTGTTCAAGCTGACCGCGGCCGGCCTCGACGCACGCCGCAAGCGCAATGCCGCGAAACACAAGTGGCTCGGCGCGGCGATCGAGAAGCTCGATCCGGAAGACATCGACACGCTTGCCGCCGCGATCCCGCTGATCCGCCGCATCGGCGACCAATGAATCCCGCCGGCGCGCCACGCGGCATCCGCGCGCCCGGCTTTCCCCGCCCTTTTCCACGGAGTCCCATCATGAGCGCAACCCGTCTCGACACGAACACGGCACTCGTCGTCATCGACCTGCAGAAAGGCATCGTCGCCCTGCCCACCTCCCACCCGGTCGCACCGGTGATCGCACACACCCGCACGCTGCTCGACGCATTCCGCAGCCGCGGGCTGCCGGTCGTGCTGGTCAACGTCGCTGGCGGGGCACCGGGCCGCACCGAACAACCGCCGCGCACGGCGCAACTCCCGGCCGACTGGGCCGAACTCGTGTCCGAACTGGGCCGCCAGCCGAGCGACCACGTCGTGACGAAGAAGACCTGGGGCGCGTTCACCGGCACCGACCTCGACGCGCACCTGAAGGCGGCCGGCGTCACGCAGATCGTGCTGACCGGCATCGCGACGAGCATCGGCGTCGAATCGACCGCGCGGCAGGCGCACGAACTCGGCTACAACGTGACGCTCGCCGTCGACGCGATGACCGATCTCAACGCCGACGCACACGTGAACAGCATCGAGCGCCTGTTCCCGCGCCTCGGCGAGACGGGCACGACGCAGGACATCGTCGCGTTGCTCGACCAGCGCGGCGCGTGAGCGACAAGCGTCCGCAGTCGGTGCCGGGCCTGACGGCCGGCAGGCTCGATCCGTCGATCTGGAAGGTCAGCACGGTCGCGACACTCGGCTCGCTGCTATCGCAGCTCGACGCGACGATCGTCAACGTGTCGCTGTCGAGCCTCGCAACCGACCTGCATGCCGGCCTGTCGACGATCCA
Source organism: Burkholderia pulmonis (assembly GCF_984667975.1). Taxonomy (NCBI): domain Bacteria; kingdom Pseudomonadati; phylum Pseudomonadota; class Betaproteobacteria; order Burkholderiales; family Burkholderiaceae; genus Burkholderia; species Burkholderia pulmonis. The sequence goes on along the minus strand of NZ_OZ480187.1, from coordinate 1,299,432 downwards.
GTGGGTGACGAGCGGCTACCTGCTCGCGCTGACACTGGTGCTGCCGCTGAGCGGCTGGCTCGTCGACCGCATCGGCGCGAAGGCGCTGTACCTGTGGTGTTTCTCGGCGTTCACGCTCACGTCGGCGCTGTGCGGGCTCGCGTGGTCCGCGCCGTCGCTGATCGCGTTCCGCGTGCTGCAAGGCGTCAGCGGCGGGCTCCTCGCACCGATGGCGCAGATGATGATCGCGCGCGTCGCCGGCCAGCAGATGGCGCGCGTGATCGGCTACGCGGCGGTGCCCGTGCTGCTCGCGCCGATCCTCGGCCCGGTCGTGGCCGGCGCGATCCTGCAGCACGCGTCGTGGCGCTGGTTGTTTCTCGTGAACCTGCCCGTCGGCGTGCTCGCGCTCGCGCTGGCCGCGCGCTTCCTGCCCGGCGACCGCGACGACGCGCAGCGGCGCGAACTCGACTGGATCGGCCTCGCGTTGCTGTCGCCCGGCCTCGTGCTGTTCCTGTCCGGCGCCGAGCGGATCGGCTCGGCGTTCGGCATCGCCGCGGTCGCCTGTTCGGCGCTGCTGTTCGTCGCATTCCTGCGCTTCGAGCGGCGCCGTGGCGAGCATGCGTTGATCGATCTCGCGCTGTTCCGCTCGCGCGTGTTCGGTGCGGCGGCCGGCACGCAGTTTCTGTCGAACGGCGCGATGTACGCGGGCCAGATGCTGATCCCCGTGTTCCTGATCCAGGCCTGCGGGCGTTCGCCCGGCGAGATGGGCTGGCTGCTCGCGCCGCTCGGGCTCGGCATGCTCGTCACCTATCCGTCGATGGGCGCGCTGACGAGCCGCTTCGGCGTGCGCCGGCTGGCCGCTGCCGGCGCGTTGCTCGCGCTGTTCGCGACGCTGCCGTTCGTGTTCCTCGCGCTAACCGGCTACGACCCGGTTGTGCTCGTGCCGGCATTGTTTTTGCGCGGCATGGGCCAGAGCGCGATCGGCGCCCCGTCGATCGCCGCCGCGTATGCGTCGGTCGAGCGGCGCAACCTGCCGATGGCGACCACGTCGCTCAATATCGTGCAGCGCCTCGGCGGCCCCACGTTCACGACGATGTGCACGCTGTTCCTCGCGTGGCGGCTGCAGGCCGAATCGGTCGCGCCCGGCGGCACGCAGGCCGCCGCGTATGCGTGGGCGTTCGGCCTGCTGTGCGCACTGCATGCGGCGAGCTTCGTGACGACGCTGCGGCTGCCGTTGTGGTCGACCGGCGCCGGCGGACGTCCGGCCGGCGTTGCGCGCACGGGATCGCACTGACGCAGAGGCCGTTGCCGGCACTCGCCCGCTACACCGTGCCCGGCTCCTGCGGCGCAGGCGTGGTGCCTGCCGCTTCCAGCGCCTGATGCAGCGTCGCGAAGATGCATGACGCGCCGACCACCTCGGTGATCCCGTGGCGATCCATGTCCGCGCGCAGGTAGCGGTTCACGCGCCCGAACAGCACGCCGATCCCGCGCGCGTGCAGCGTCCTGACGAGATCGGTCAGCGTCCGTGCGGCCGAATAATCGACATCGGTGATCGCCCCCGCGTCGACGACGAACCAGCGCGGCGGCACGGGCGCCGCCTCGACCAGCTCGGTCACTTCCGCCGCAAACAGGTGATCGTTCGCGAAGAACAGGTCGGAGCCGAACCGGTAGACGATCAGCCCCGGCGCCGTCATCGCGCCGCGTCGCGCGGGCACCGGCTGCCAGCGCCCGTTGCCGGCGACGGGCTCGAGCACCATCGTATGCGGCTGGTAGCTGTGGCGCACGTGCCGCATCAGCGACAGCGCGACGGCCAGCAGGATGCCCTGCTCGACACCGACCGTCACGACGGCCGCGGCCGTGATCAACGCCAGCGTGAATTCGCCCGGGCTTTCCTTGCGGATCGCCGCAAGGCTGCGCACGTTGATCAGCCCGAGCGCGATCGTGAACACGATGCCGGCCAGCACCGCGTGCGGCAGATACTGCAGGTACGTGCTGAAGAACAGCAGCACGACGGCCACGACGGCGGCAAACGCGAGATGCCCGATCTGGCTGCGCACGCCCGCGCCGTCGGCCATCGCCGTCTGCGTCGGGCTGCCGTTCACGACGAACGCGCCGCCGACCGCTGCCGCGGCGTTTGCGGCCGCGAGACCGAGAATGTCGGCATTGGTGTCGACATCCTCGTCGTACTGCTGCGCGAACACGCGCGCGGCGGCCGCGCTCTGCGCGATGATCATCACGAAGCACGATGCGGCGACCGGCACGAGATCGAGGAACTGCTGCCACGTGACGGACGGCCAGCGCAGCGGCGGCAGCCCGCCCGCGACCGGCCCGAGCACCGCGATGCCGTGCGCGGCAAAACCCCACGCATAGCTTGCGGCGATGCTGCCCGCGACCGCGATCATCGGCATCGGCACGCGCGGCGCGAACCGCTTGCACGCGAGGATCGCGACGACGACGAGCGCCGCGAGCGCGAGCGTCGGCCGGTTCATGTGGACGAGATGCGTGACGACGTAGTCGAGTTGCGCGAGGCTGCGCGACGCCGGGTACGGCACCGACAGGCCGAGCATGTCGCCGAGCATCGCGATCGACACCTGCACGCCGACGCCGGCGAGGAAACCGACCAGCACCGTGCGCGACAGGAAATCGGCGAGAAAGCCGAGCTTGAAGATGCGCGCGAGCAGCAGCATCGCGGCGGTCAGCAGCGCGACCATGCCGGCCAGCGCCGCATACTCCGCGCTGCCGGCCGGCGCCATCGACGACAGCCGGCTCGCGAAGATCGTCGCGGTCGCGGAATCGGCGGCCACGACGAGATGGCGCGACGCGCCGAAGCACGCGAACGCAATGAGCGGCAGGAACACCGTGTACAGGCCCGTGACGGCCGGCATCCCGGCGATGCGCGCGTAGCCGAGCACCTGCGGGATGTCCATCGATGCGAGCGAAATGCCCGCGAAGACATCGCGGATGGCGCCCGCGCGGCGGATCGGGAGGATGCCTTTCAGCAGCCGCACGCCTGACGAGCGGCTTTCGTTGGAATCTTGCATGCGTGAAATGCGTGAGGTCGAAGTGACGAGGATCGCGAAGCCGTTCGCGCATCGTGCCCCGGGCGGGCCTCGCATGGCAAGTGCGCGAATGCGTCGCGTGTCGCTCACCGTTGCCGGACAGGCCGCGCGCCAGCGCGAGCGACGTACCGGCAATGCATGCGACGCCCGCATGATTGCACGGATCGCCGATCGGGCGCATCGAAGCGCGAAGGCCCGCCGCAACGGCTTCGGGCGAATCGCAGGCGCGCGTGCGAAGCCTCCGGAAACGGCCTTGCACACCGGCCTGCGGTGAGGCGAATTCACCGCCCGGCTTCACTTCAATGCAGAGGACACCTGCGCAATGGTGAGCTTGTTCGGGAGCCGATCGATGCCGGATTCTCGGCATGCCCCAGGAACCCGATGGCACAATCACGGTCCCTTTCATGTGCCCTTCACCGGGCGCGCGCCGCGTCGCGGCGCCGATTCAACGCACAAGAAGGCCCCTGTCTGCCCCTATGACCCTGAACGAATCCTGGTTGACGCCGCTCGTCGGCATCCTCGTCCTGCTCGCCGCCGCCGGCGCGATCACCGCCGTCGTCCATTTCCTGCTGTTCCGCGTGGTCGCGCGGCTCGCGCGGCTGTCCGCCACGCGCGTCGACGACGCGCTGTTCGAATTCGGCGCATTCAAATGGCTGAACCGCATCGTCCCGTTCGTCGTGATCAAGCTCGGGCTCGGCGCGGTGCCCGGCATCCCCGATACGGCCGCGCAGGCGGCCGACAAGGTGCTGTTCGCGCTGATCGTGTTCCTCGTCACGATGACCATCAGCGCGACGCTGTCCGCCCTCGAACACGCGCACCGCACCCATCAGAGCGACCAGCCGCGCCTGTCGCTGAAAGGCGCGATGCAGCTCGTCAAGCTCGTGATGTTCATCACGGCCGCGCTGGTCGTGATCGGCGATGCGACCGGCAAGCAGATCGGCCTGCTGCTGTCCGGCATCGGCGCGATGTCCGCGGTGCTGATGCTGATCTTCAAGGACACGCTGCTCGGCCTCGTCGCTGGCGTGCAGCTGTCGTCGAACGACATGCTGCGGATCGGCGACTGGATCACGATGCCGTCGGCCGGTGCGGACGGCACCGTCATCGACATCACGCTGAACACCGTCAAGGTCGCGAACTTCGATCACACGATCATCACGGTGCCCACGTGGAAACTGATCACCGAGAGCTACCAGAACTGGCGCGGGATGACCGAAGCCGGCGGCCGCCGCATCAAGCGCGCGCTGTTCGTCGACGCGACGAGCGTGCGCTTTCTGTCGAATGACGAGATCGAACGGCTCGAGCGCCTGACGCTGCTGAAGGACTATCTCGAGGACAAGGTCGACGCGATCGAGCAATGGAACGGCACGCTCGGCGCGGCCGGCGACTGCCCGGCGAACCGCCGCCAGCTGACCAACCTCGGCACGTTCCGCGCGTATGTCGCGAACTACCTGAAGGGCCATCCGCGCATCCGCCGCGACATGACCTGCATGGCGCGGCAGCTGCCGCTCACCGCCGAGGGCATTCCGCTCGAACTGTACTGCTTCACCGACACGACGACGTGGGTCGACTACGAGACCATCCAGGCCGACCTGTTCGACCACCTGATCGCGGTGCTGCCTGAATTCGGGCTGCGCGTGTACCAGCACCCGTCGGGCTTCGACATGCGGCAGATGGCCGTCGCCGCGCAGGCCGGGCGGCAGGCGCCGCACGCGGGCTGACGCACGTCACGGCGGCCGGTTACCGGCCGCCGCCCCTTTCCTGCGCGGCAACGCTCACCGCGCCGCGCACTCCGACGCGAGCCGCCCGAGCACCTTCAATGCTTCCTCGATCTGCCGCGACCACGGATAGCTGTAGTTGAGCCGGATGAAATGCCGGTAATCGGTGCCGGCGGAGAACATGTGGCCCGGCCCGACCGTGATCCGCTGCGCGAGCGCGAGCGTGTACAGCTTCATCGCATCGACCTGCGGCGGCAGCTCGACCCACAGCACGTACCCGCCCTGCGGCTGCGACAGCCGCGTGCCTTCCGGGAAGAAACGCCGCACCATCGCGCTCATCAGGCTCGCCTGCTGCGCGTACTGCTTGCGCATGCGCCTCAGGTGGAAATCGTAGCCGTCGTATTTCAGGTACTCGGCGATCGCGAGCTGCTCGATCGCGGGCGTCGCGAGCGTGTTCAGGAATTTCAGTTTCTCGACCTGGTCGCGGTAGCGGCCGGGCATCGCCCAGCCGATCCGGTAGCGCGGCGACAGGCTCTTCGTGAACGACGCGCAATGCAGCACGAGCCCGTCGCGGTCGTACGATTTCAGCGCGCTCGGTGTCGTGTCGCCGAAGTGCAGCTCGTGGTAGACGTCGCTCTCGATCGCCGGCACGCCGTGCTTCGCGAGCAGCTCGACGAGCGCGCGCTTGCGCGCATCGGGCATCTGGAAGCCGAGCGGATTCTGGAAATTCGGCATCACCATGCACGCGGCGATGCGCTCGCGCGCAAGGACGCGTTCGAGCGCATCGAGGTCGATGCCGTCGCCCGGGTGCGTCGCGACTTCCAGCGCGCGCATGCCCATCCGTTCGATCGCGTGCAGCATTGCGTAGAACGTCGGCGACTCGACCGCGATCGTGTCGCCCGGCTTCGCGACGGCCTGCAGGCACAGGTTGATCGCCTCGGTCGCGCCGATCGTCATCACGATCTCGCCCGGCTCGACCGCGATCCCGCGCTCGGCGTAGCGCCGCGCGATCTGACGGATCAGTTCCTGGTTGCCGGGCGGCAGGTCGTCGATCACGCCCCAGCGCGTGCGGCGGCGGCCGATCGCCTGCGCATAGCGCGCGAGGCGCTGCACCGGGAACTGCGATGCATCCGGATACGGCGAGCCGAGCGGCACCGCGTCGTCGCGCGCGATCGAGCGCAGCGTCGACAGCACCAGCCGGCTCACGTCCACCGCCGACGGCTCGGCCGCCGGCGCCGACATGTGCAGCTCGGCCTCGGCCGGCGCCGATGCGCGCGCCCGCACGAAATAGCCCGACTGCGGCCGGCTCTCGATCAGCCCGCGGCTTTCCAGCACGAGATATGCGCGCAGCACGGTCGTCACGCTGAGCTGTTGCTGCCGGCTCGCCTGCCGCACCGACGGAATCCGCTCGCCGGGCCGGTACACGCCGCGCTCGATCTGCGCCTGGAGATCGTCCGCCAGTTGTTCGTAACGCTTCACGCGCCTCCCTTTCAACTTCCCTTCAACAACACAGTTGCGATCCACACTGCATGAATCGCCGCAACTGTACTCTTTTTTGAAGTGAACAGGTGTACACACAGCCGGACGGGAGCCACGCGTACTCTGCAGCCATCGACCCCGACACCCGCTGCATCATGAAAAAGAAATCCGCCACCGCGCGCATCGAACCGTACACCCACCCGGCCGCCGGCTGGGGCGCGCTGAAAGCCGTCACGATCAACCTGATCAAGGAAAAGGTCGCCGGCGGCAACTACCGCACGCTGCTGCGCCAGAACCAGCCGGACGGCTTCGACTGCCCGGGCTGCGCGTGGCCCGACCGCCAGCACGCGTCGACGTTCGAATTCTGCGAGAACGGCGTGAAGGCCGTGGCCGCCGAAGCGACGAGCAAGCGCGTGACACCCGACTTCTTCGCCGCGCACACCGTCACCGAGCTGCTCGAACAGACCGACTTCGAACTCGAACAGCACGGCCGGCTCACCGACCCGATGGTGTACGACGCGCAGACCGACCGCTACGTGCCGATCGCATGGGACGACGCGTTCGAGCTGATCGCGCGCCACCTGCGCGCCCTGCCCGACCCGAACCAGGCCGCGTTCTACACGTCCGGCCGCGCGAGCAACGAAGCGGCGTTCCTGTACCAGCTGCTCGTGCGGCTGTACGGCACGAACAACTTCCCCGACTGCTCGAACATGTGCCACGAGGCGACGAGCCGCGGGCTGCCGGCGTCGGTCGGCGTCGGCAAGGGCACCGTCACGCTCGACGATTTCGAGCATGCGGACACGCTGCTGATCTTCGGCCAGAACCCCGCGACCAACCACCCGCGGATGATGGGCGAGCTGCGCGAATGCGCGAAGCGCGGCGCGACGATCGTGTCGATCAACCCGCTGAAGGAACGCGGCCTCGAACGCTTCGCCGATCCGCAAAGCCCGATCGAGATGCTGACGATGTCGGGCACGAAGATCGCATCGACGTTCATCCAGCCGACGATCGGCGGCGATTTCGCGCTGATCAAGGGAATGGCGAAGCGCGTGCTCGAACTCGACGACGCCGCGCGCGCCGCCGGTGCGCCGCGCGTGCTCGACACCGCGTTCATCAGCGAGCACACGGCCGGTTTCGACGCCTTTGCCGACGACCTGCGCGCCGAAAGCTGGTCCGCGCTGACGGCCGAAAGCGGCGTGCCATACGAGCAGATCGACAGCCTCGCGCAGCTCTATGCGCGCAGCGAGCGCGTGATCGCGACGTGGGGCATGGGCATCACGCAGCACAAGCATTCGGTCGCGACCGTGCAGATGCTGACCAACCTGATGCTGATGCGCGGCAATATCGGCCGCCCCGGCGCCGGCCTGTGCCCGGTGCGCGGTCACTCGAACGTGCAGGGCAACCGCACGGTCGGCATCGAGGAAAAGCCGTCGCAGGCGTTCCTCGACCGGCTCGGCCACGTGTTCGATTTCGAACCGCCGCGCCATCACGGCTACGACGTCGTCGAGACGATCGAAGGGATGCTCGAAGGCCACGTGAAGGTGCTGATCGGCCTCGGCGGCAACTTCGCGATGGCCACGCCCGACACGCCGCGCACGTGGGAAGGCATGCGCCGCTGCGACCTTTCCGTGCACATCACGACGAAGCTGAACCGCAGCCACCTGATCCACGGCCACGACGCGCTGATCCTGCCGACGCTCGGCCGTACCGAGATCGACCTGCAGGACAACGTCGCGCAAGGCGTGACGGTCGAGGATTCGATGAGCATGGTCCACGTGTCGTACGGGATGAACAAGCCGGCGTCGCCGAACCTGATGTCGGAGCCCGCGATCGTCGCGCACATGGCCCATGCGCTGTTCGGCAGCGGCAAGATCGACTGGCTCGCGTACAAGGACGATTACGCGAAGATCCGCGACGCGATCGAGGCGACCCTCGACGGCTTCTACGACTACAACACGCGCATCGCACGGCCGGGTGGCTTCCACCTGCGCGTCGCGTCGCGCGACCGCGAATGGCTCACGCCGACGGGCAAGGCGAACTTCATCGCGCATGCGCTGCCGACCGACACGCCGATCCAGCGCGCCCGCGCGCTGCACCGCGAGCGGCTGATGACGCTGATGACGACGCGCTCGCACGACCAGTACAACACGACCGTGTACGGCCTCGACGACCGCTATCGCGGCGTGTTCGGCCAGCGCCGCGTGGTGTTCGCCAACCGCGACGATCTCGCGATGCTCGGCCTGAAGGCCGGCGAATGGGTCGACATGGAAACCGTGTGGCACGACGGCATCGAGCGGCGCGCGGACGGCTTCCTGCTCGTCGAGTACGACATCCCGCGCGGCTGCATCGGCGCGTACTACCCGGAAACCAACCCGCTCGTGCCGCTCGACAGCGTCGGCGACGTGTGCAACACGCCGACGTCGAAGTCGGTGCCGGTGCTGCTGCATCGCGCGGCCGCGCCGGCCTCGATCGCCGCCTGACGGAGCACGACGATGATCGTTCGGCCGCGCGAGCACTGGCTGCGGATGCTGCTCGTCTGGAACGGCTCGGTGCTGCCGACCATCCTGCCGCAGCTCGTGCTGACGCTCGCGATCAGCCTCGTCGCCGTGTGGGGTGGCGGCCGCGTGCTCGGCGAGAAGGTGCCGCTGAACCCGACGCCGTTCACGCTGATCGGGCTCACGCTCGCGATCTTCGCGGGGTTCCGCAACAACGCGAGCTACGAACGCTACCGCGAGGGCCGGCAGCTGTGGGGCGGCGTACTGACCGCCACGCGCACGCTGGTGTCGCAGGCGCTCTGCTACGGCGCGATCGACCGCGACGACGCATCGCGGCGTGCGTTCGTGCGGAAGGTCGTCGCGTTCGTCTATGCGCTCAAGCATCAACTGCGCGGCACCGATCCGGCCGCCGACCTGCGCGGGCTGCTCGACGGCGACGCCTACGCGCGCGTCGCCGCGTCGCAGTTCCGCCCGGTCGTCATCGTGCACGAACTGCGCGAAGCGTTCGCCGCACGCGCCGACGCCGGCCGCCTCGCCGATACGCGCCTGTGGATGCTCGACGCGCGCCTCGAGGATCTCGTCTCGATGGTGAGCGGCTGCGAACGGATCGCGTCCACGCCGATCCCGTTTTCATACGACGTGCTGCTGCACCGGACCATCTATGCGTACTGCGTGCTGCTGCCGTTCGGCCTCGTCGACTCGATCGGTGCGGCGACGCCGTTCGTCACCGTGTTCGTCGCCTATACGCTGATCGCGCTCGATGCGATCGCGCATGCAATCGCCGAGCCGTTCGGCGACGGGCCGAACCATCTCGCACTCGATGCGATGACCCGCCAGATCGAGCGCACGCTGCTCGAACTGAACCGCGAGCCGCTGCCCGCCGAAGTAACGCCCGGCCGCGCGTACCGCCTCACCTGAGCGGCCGCTCCGCTCAATCGCGGCGATCGCGCAGGAAGTCGCCGTGCGCGGCGGCGGCGTCCGCGATCCGTCGCAGCAGCACGACGCCGCTCAGCAACGCGTGCGCCCCCTCGCCGTCGCGCCCGGCCGCGCGACGCCGCAACAGGCGGGCCGCTGCGTCGCAGGTCTGTTCAAGCCGTACGAAATCCGCCAGCGCCACACGCCGGCGCACCACCGTCACCGCGCGCCGCGCGGCCGGTTCGCGCGTGGCCAGTTCGGCGAGCGACAGCAGGCTGTCGCCGATTCCCCAGATCGCGAGCAGGCCGCGCATGTCGCGTTCGATCTCGGCCTGCGGCAGGCTGCCCGCGAAGCCGAGCTCGCGCGCGAGACGGTCGGCCGTGCGGCTCAGCCACGCGCTCGCGGGCCACGCCCGCGGGTCGCGCGCGATGCCGGCCAGATCGCGGCGCACCGCGCGATGCAGGCGCTGCCGGCTGGTGGCGGGATCGCCGGGAAACACCAGCGCGAAGATCAGCGCCCCGAACGCAATACCAAGCAGCGTCGCGAGCGCGCTGTTCAGGAACGCGGCATCGCCGATGCGCGCCGTATTGTCCGGCGACGTGAAATTCCAGAAGAAGATCGCGAATGCGCTGCCCATCGCGGCCGTGCGCGGATGGCGCATCGCGATGCCGGTGCCGATCAGGAACACGCCGAGGATGTAGGCCAGCATCTCGAAGCCCGACACCGCGGGCAGCAGGATGAAGTTGCAGACGACGCCTGCGACCGCCGCGCATGCCGTGCCTTTCAGGAAGCCGACGGCCGCGCGCACCGAATTCGGCCGCGTCGAGAACAGCGCGCCGACCACGGCCGTGATCGCGACGAAGCCGGCGCCGGACGGCCACGCGGTGACGATCCAGATCGCCGACGCGGCCAGCACCGCGATGAACGCGCGGATGCCGTTGTGCCACGCGAGCACCGGATCGCGGTGGAACGCGTAGCGCACACGCGAAGGCGGCGGCTCGGGACGGTCGAGCAGCGCCTGGCTCGCGAACGCGCGGTCGAACCCGGCGAGCAGCGCCGCCAGCCGGTCGAGCGTCAGCAGGCGCGACGTATCCGGGCCGGTCGGCGCGGCAGCCTCGGTGCGCAGTGCGTCGTCCACTCGCGCACGCAGTGCCGTCATCTCGTGCCCCGCGTCGCCCGACGCGGCAACGCCGTCGAGCACGCGCGCCACCTCGTCGACCAGCGGATCCGGCGCATCGCCGGCGCGCGCCGCGTGTTCGCGGATCGCCTGCCCGGCGGCCTGCGCGGTGAGCACACCCAGCGCCGCCGCGCGCAGATGGCCGATCGCGTTGCGCACCGGCGGGGCGCCGGCGGCCGCATATTCGGCCGCCGTATCGAGTTCGAGCGCGTCCGCGAACAGCCGGTGCACGGCCGCCCCGTTCGGCTCGCGGCGCAGCGCCCCCGCGCCGACCGCCACCGCGCGGTCGAGATAGCGCGCGAGCCGCGTGCGGACGTCGTTCAGCGGCGCGCCCGGCGCAAACACCGTTTCGAACAGCGCGCCGCACAGGATGCCGACCACCACGTACAGGAACCGCGCAACCGCGATGTCGAACGCGTGCAGCGGCGCGGACACCGCATCCATCGCGATGATCGCGGCCGTATACCCGGCCAGCACCGCCGCATACGCGCGGAAATTCCGCTGGAACGTCGCGACGCCCGCACAGAGGCCGATCCACGCGGCGAGCGCCGGCAGGAACAGCTCGGGCGTCTGCGCGAACGCGCCGGTCAGCACGAGCGCGACGGCCGCGCCGATCGCGGTGCCGAGAATCCGGTACTGGCTCTTCGACAGCCCCATCCCGCGGCTGCCCTGCGCGACGATCCACACGGTCGACGCGGCCCATTTCGGATCGTCGAGATTCATCCGGAACGCGATATAGAGCGCGAGCAGCGACGCGGCCGTATTGCGCAAGGCAAATGCAAGCGCACCGGGCGGCAACGCCGGCCGCGCGTCGCGCAGCGCGGCCCGGACGGCCGCGAGCGGCGGCATGCTGGGGAAAGCGAATTTCATCCGGCGAGCATACGGTCGCGCGCCGTCCGCCACTACGGGGCGGCGGCAGGATGCGTTATTGCACCGCGCAGGATAATCGGCGCGACCCGCGGCCATTCGGCGCGCGACGGTAAGATGCGCGGAAGCCGAACCCTGAAACGCCCCGTATGGACCTCGAAAGCATCCGGATATTCTTGCGCGTGGTGGAACGCGGCAGCTTCACCGCCGCCGCCACGCAACTCGACATGCCGCTCAGCCGCGTGAGCCGCAAGGTCAGGCAGCTCGAGGACGACCTCGGCGTGCAACTGCTCTACCGCACGACGCGCCGCGTGTCCGTCACCGAAGCCGGGCGCGACTATTACGAACGCTGCCTGCGCGCCGAGGAGATCCTGCTCGACGCGGACCGCCAGGCGCGCGCACTGCGCACCGAGCCCGAAGGCATGCTGCGCGTGCTGGTGCCCTACGCGATCGGCCTGCTCGAACTGGAGCCGGCACTCGCCGAGTTCCGCCGGCGCTACCCGCTGGTCCAGCTCGTGCTGATCTACGACAACAGCGCGCTCGACCTCGTCGAACACGGCTTCGACGTCGCGCTGCGCACGGGCGTGCTGACCGATTCCGGCTATGTCGCGCGCTCGCTCGGCTGGTCGCACGCGAAGCTGGCGGCCAGCCCGCGCTATCTCGACCGCGCCGGCCGGCCGCACACGCCGCAGGATCTCGCCGATCACGACATCCTGTTCGTCGGCCGCGACGCACCCGGCCTGACGCTGCGGCTCACCAACGCGGCCGGCGACGTGGCCGAAGTCCCGGTGCGGCCCGTGCTGATCTCGAACGAATCGGTCACGGTGCTGCGCCAGGCCGCGAGCGGCGGCGGCATCGCGCTGATCTCCACGCACTTCACCACGCGGCGGCTCGAGAACAACGAACTCGAAATCGTGCTGCCCGACTGGCATCGCAGCGACGACGTCGAGCTGCACGCGCTCTACCCGAAGCGCGCGACGCTCGACAGCAAGGTGCGCGCATTCGTCGAATTCCTGACGGAAGTCTTCACTGCGTGGCGGACTGCGCCTTAGCCGTCACCACCGTCGCACGACCGGCAATCGATGCCCATCGGCCGCATTATTGCGGCGCACGAAAGGAATTAATGACCGCGCGAGCGTTGATCGCCGTTCGCCGCATCGTTAGCCTGTGCCCATGAAAAACCACCACACACGCTACGGCAGCCACGTGCCCGCTGCCCGCCGACGCGTCACGCGCGTCGCGCCTTCTTGACCGGCCTGCCCACGCCACGAAGCCCGTCACGGCTTCGCCGATCCGATTGAACGATTGAACCGCACCTCGCGCGCGGACGGCCCCCGTTTGCCGGGCCGCCCGCGCGCGGTGCGTGTCCGTCCGCTTCGCGGCCCGCCCGCGCAGGCGTCGCACGCGCGTGCGCGGCTGCCGGCGCGCAGCCGGCCACCTTTCATCACGCAGGAACACCATGCCATCTCCATCACCCCAGGCCCCGCTGTCGGGCGGCAAGCTCGCGATCGGCACGATCGCGGTATCGCTCGCCATGTTCATGAACGTGCTCGACTCGTCGATCGCGAACGTCGCCATCCCGACGATCTCGGGCGACCTCGGCGTATCGGTCGACGAGGGCACGTGGGTGATCACGATCTTCGCGGCCGCGAACGCGGTGTCGATTCCGCTGACGGGCTGGCTCACGCAGCGCTTCGGCCAGGTCCGCCTGTTCGTCACGTCGATCCTGCTGTTCGTGTTCGCGTCGTGGCTGTGCGGGATCGCGCCGAACCTGCCGACGCTGCTCGCCGCGCGGATCCTGCAGGGCGCGGTCGCGGGGCCGCTGGCGCCGCTGTCGCAGGCGCTGCTGCTCGGCGCGTGGCCGCGGCAGAAATCGGCGAGTGCGCTCGCGCTGTGGTCGATGACGGCGCTCGTCGGCCCGATCGCGGGGCCGTCGCTCGGCGGCTGGATCACCTACGACTACAACTGGTCGTGGATCTTCTACATCAACATCCCGGTCGGCTTCTTCGCGGCGGCCGTCACGTGGATCGTGTTCCGCGACCGCGAATCGGCCACGCGCCGCCTGCCGATCGACACCGTCGGCCTGCTGCTGCTCGTCCTGTGGGTCGCGTCGCTGCAGATCATGCTCGACAAGGGCAAGGATCTCGACTGGTTCAACTCGCCCGTCGTCGTCGCGCTCGGCATCGTCGCGCTGATCGGTTTCGCGTTCTTCCTCGTGTGGGAGCTGCACGAAGCCAACCCGATCGTCGACCTGCGGCTCTTCACGCAGCGCAATTTCGCGGGCGGCACGATCGCGATCTCGGTCGCGTACGGGATGTTCTTCGGCACGCTCGTGCTCCTGCCGCAATGGATGCAGGGCTACCTCGGCTACCGCGCGGTCGATTCGGGGCTCGCGACCGCGCCGCTCGGGCTGTTCGCGGTCCTGCTCACGCCGGTCATGGGCCGCCTGCTGTCGCGTACCGATCCGCGCTACATCGCGACGCTCGCGTTCGTCGGCTTCGCGGTCGTGTTCATGATGCGCACGACGTTCTACACCGACGTGTCGCGCTGGGATCTCGTGCTGCCGACGCTGCTGCAGGGCATTCCGATGGCGATGTTCTTCGTGCCGCTGACGTCGATCATCCTGTCCGGGCTGCCGCCGGACAAGATCCCGGCCGCGGCCGGCCTGTCGAATTTCGGCCGCACGTTCTGCGGCGCGGTGGGCACGTCGCTGATCAGCAACGCGTGGAACGACCGCACGATCCTGCATCACGTGCGGCTCACCGAACAGGCGAGCGTCACCAATCCGGTCTTCGCGCAGCAGGTCGACACGACGCGTTCGCTGCTGCACCTGAGCCCCGATTCCGCACTCGCGTTCTTCAACGCCTCGGTCGATTCGCAGGCGGCCGTGATGGGGCTGAACGACATCTTCTACGTGTCGGCGATCATCTTCATCGCGATCATCCCGCTCATCTGGATCACGAAACCGTCGCGCTCGGGCGGCGGCGATGCCGATGCGGCGGCGGCCGGCGCGCACTGATCCCCACCTGTTTCGACCGGCCCCGCGCCACGCGTGGCGGGGCCCGCGCCGCAACCTGCAGACGTAATAAAGACTTGCAATCGATACAGGCCGAAACGTCAACAGACGGTGTCCTCGCCGCGTTTTTTGGTCAAGCGCCCACGATCCGGACGCGCAACGACAGGAGAAAACACCATGCGAGCCCTTACCCGCCAAATCGCGATTGCCGCCACCCTGATGTCGGTGCTGACCGGCACCGCGTTCGCCGACACGCCGTGGCAGCAGGCGCATCCGCGCCGCGAAGAGGTCAACCAGCGCCTCGCGAACCAGAATCGCCGCATCCATCACGACGTGGCGGACGGCCAGATGTCGCACGCGCAGGCCGCGCGCCTGCACCGTGACGACCACAAGATCCGCCAGGAAGAGCGGGACATGGCCGGGCAGGATCGCAGCCACATCACGAAGAGCGAACAGCACGTGCTGAACCAGCAGGAAAATGCGGTCAGCAACAAGATCGGCCAATAACACCGACAACACCGGCAAGCGCCCAATCGCCATCACCTGAAACGCCCGCTGCCGCGACGCGGCAGCGGGTGCTTGTTGTATCGAATCGTTTCAACGCGCCAACGGCTTCAAATGCTGCGGGTATACTCCGTCGTCAGCCGCCTGTCGCATCGTCGTCCGTCAAAAAACGGCCCGATTCCGGGCGGTTTCGTCGCGAAGCTTCGCGTTTCGCCTACCCCGCGCCCCAGCCTCGATACGAGACACCCGACGACCGACCATGAAACGATTCCTGCTGCTCCTTCCCGCCGCCCTGCTCGCCGCCTGCGGCTCCGCGCCCTCGTCCGATTCGGCCTCCTCCTCGGGTGCCGCACCGATGATCTACGTGTCGTCGCAACGTCCGGCCTACGCGATCGCCGATTGCCTCGACAGCCGCCTGTCGGGTACCGAGCAATCGCAGCACAACGGCGTGACCGACATCGCCGTCGGCTCGAATTCGTACTTCGTCACGCTGACGCCGTCGGGCAACGGCTCCGTCATCAAGGTCGTGCGCGGCTCGGGCAGCGAGCCCGCCGAAGAAGCGATGCGCTTCGCGGTCGCGCGCTGCGCGATCTGACGCCCGCCGGCGCCGGGCGCCCGCCCGGCCCCCGCTGCGCGCCGGCCGGCGCGCACGCCGAATATTTTCATCCGGATGCCCGTCGATGAGAGAATCGCACCACGATTCCTTTTCGATGGAGCCCGCATGAAGCACCTGCTGTCCCGGTTGTTCGTCAGCGCCGCGCTCGTCGCGCTTGTTCCGGCGCTGCCGGCGCAGGCTGCCACGCCGCCCGGCATCTTCGTCGTCGCCACGCAGCTCGGCGAATTCACGACCCTCGACCCGAGCGGGATCTACGAGCTGGTGCCATCCGAATACGTCGCGAACACCTACGAACGGCTCGTACGCGTCGACCTGAAGGATCCGACACGCTTCGACGGACAGATCGCGCAATCGTGGACCGTCGGCGCCGACGGCACGACCTACACGTTCAAGCTCCGCCCCGGCCTCACGTTCCACTCCGGCAACCCGGTCACCGCCGACGACGTCGCGTGGTCGTTGCAGCGCACCATCCTGCTCGACAAGGGGCCGGCCGGCGTGCTCGCCGATCTCGGCCTCACGAAGGCGAACGTGATGCAGAAGGTGCGCGTGGTCGATCCGCAAACCGTCGTGCTCGAAACCGACCGCAAGTACGCCCCGAGCTTCGTGCTCAACGTGCTCAGCGCGTGCCCGGCATCGGTGTTCGACAAGAAGCTGCTGCTGTCGCACCAGCAGGGCAACGATTTCGGCAGCGGCTGGCTGCGGACCAACGACGCGGGCTCGGGCCCGTACCAGCTCGTCAAGTGGACGCCGAACGAGACCATCGTGCTGCAGCGCTTCGAAAAATACCGCACGCCGTACCCGATGAAGCGCGTCGTGCTGCGCCACGTGCCCGAAGCGTCCGCGCAGCGCCTGCTGCTGGAGAACGGCGACGCCGATGCCGCGCGCAACCTGAGCCCCGACAGCCTCGCCGCGCTGTCGAAGGCCGGCAAGATCAAGATCGCATCGTGGCCGGTATCCGCGCTGCTGTACCTGAGCCTGAACACGAAGAATCCGAACCTCGCGAAACCCGAGGTGCAGCAGGCGATGAAATGGCTCGTCGATTACAACGGCATCCAGCGCAACATCGTCAGCACGACCTACAAGGTGCACCAGACCTTCCTGCCCGAAGGCTTCCTCGGCACGCTGAACACGAACCCGTACAAGCAGGACGTCGCGAAGGCCAAGGCGCTGCTCGCGAAGGCCGGCTTGCCGAACGGCTTCGACGTGACGATGGACATGCCGAACGACTATCCGTACCTCGAGATCGCGCAGGCGCTGCAGGCGAACTTCGCGCAGGGCGGCATCCGCGTGAAGCTGATCCCCGGCGATGCGAAGCAGGCGATCGGCAAGTACCGCGCGCGCCAGCACGACATCTTCATCGGCGAATGGTCGCCCGACTACATGGACCCGAACAGCAACGCGCGCGGCTTCGCATGGAATCCGGACAACTCGGACCAGTCGCCGACCAAGATGCTCGCGTGGCGCAACAGCTGGGACATCCCGCAACTGACGAAGGACACCGAGGCCGCGCTCATCGAGCCGTCGCCCGCGAAGCGCGCGCAGCGTTACGAGGCACTGCAGAAGGCCGTGCTCGCGAACTCGCCGTTCATCATCATGTTCGAGAAGGTCGTGCAGGTTGCCACGCGCCCCGGCGTGACCGGGCCGGAAATCGGGCCGATCAACGACCTCGTGTCGTACCGGACGCTCGCGAAGTAATCGCGGCAGCCCGCGCGCCCGGCCCTGCCGGTGCGCGGGCCGTCGCGGGACGCCGTGCCGGCGCCGTGCCGGGCGGCGGCCGCGATCTACAATGGCCGGCGCCGCGCGGATACCGCGCCGGGCACACGTAACGGGGAAAGAACATGCATTCGAGCGAGCACGCGGTCTGCGTGGCAATCAACGACAACAACCGCGCGTGGTACGAAATGCTTGTGCCGTTCCTGCTGTCGCTGCGGCACGCCGGTTACGACGGGCGGATCGCGGTGATCGGCTACGGGCTGTCCGAACGCAAGCGGCAGATCCTCGCGAGCCAGTCGGTCGACGTGATCGACGCGTCGGGCGCGTATGCGCTGCCGGTCGGCCGCTTCATCGAGGCCGCCGAGTATTGCGCGCGTAATCCGCAGATCCGCAAGCTCGCGCTGTACGACGCCGACATCTGGTTCTGCGCGCCGCAGTTCGACCTGTTCTCGCAGATCGCCGACGACCGGATCCACGTGTGCCCCGACCCGCTGTTCTGCACGTTCGTCGTCACGCCGCTGATCGGCGAACGGCGCGACCACCACTGGCGCCTCGTCGTCGATGAAGTCAACGCACGCCACGGCGGTGCGCTGCAAGCCGGGCTCGTGGCCGGAACGGCCGACGCATGGGCGCGCTATGCCGATCATCTGCGCGACTGCATGGCCCGCATCGGCACCGATTTCCAGGAATGCTTCGGCATCGATACGACGTTCCTGCACCTGTGGAGTGCGCAAGGCCAAACGGCCCTGCTCGACCCGGTCCAGAACTTCGTCAGCAAGTACGGCATTCACGAGTCGTTCGATGCGGGCAACGGCAGGACGACGCTCCGGTATCACGGCGAGCCGATCCGCGCGCTGCACATGACCGGCGACATCCGCTTCCTCGACCGGTGGCGCTACTACGCGAACCACACCGACGCCGCGCTGCGCGACGGCATGCCGTTCGCGCTGTCCGACGGTACGCCCGCACCGGCCGACGCGATCGCCGCGCGCATCGCGGCGGCCGACTACGTGCAATCGGCCGGGCTGGCCGTCGCGTCCGCGGCGATCGAGACGAGTGCGGGCGCGTACCTGCAGGCGATCGACGAACCGGGCGGCACGATGCTCGTCGGCAGCGGAAACCACGAAGTGGTGTTCACCGCGACCCGCGACATCGCGCGGCTGAACGTCTACGTCACGCATCCGTCCGGCTCGCCGTCGCCGCTGCTGTGCGAAGCGCTGGTCGACGGACACGCGCAACGCAAAGGCACCGAGCTGATGGCGCATTTCTCGTATCAGGTCGCGGCCGGCTGCGTCATCACGCTGCGCTCGACGAGCCTCGGCGGCCAGCAGTGCAATGCGATCTGGCGGTTGCGCGAAGCGCCGGACATGCAGCAATAAGCACCCGGCCGCTACCGGTCAACCGAATGCCGCCCACACCAGGTACGCATTCAACCCTACGATCACGACCGTCGCCGCGCCGGCGACGATCCGCAGCGGCATCCGCATCGCGTAGGCGCCCATCACGTCGGCGCGCGCCGACAGCATCAGCAGTGCGATCATCGGCAGCGGCAGCACGAAACTCAGCACGACCTGGCTCGCGACCATCGCGCGCGTGACGTCGCAGCCGAGTGCGACCACCGCGAACGCGGGCGCGATCGTCACCGCGCGCCGCACCCAGACCGACATGCGGCGGTGGATGAAGCCCTGCATCACGACCTGCCCGGCCATCGTGCCGACCACCGAACTCGATATGCCCGACGTCAGCAGCGCGACGAGAAACAGCGCGCCGGCCGCCGGCCCGAGCACCGGGATCAGCGTGTGATACGCGTCGCCGATATCGGTCATGCCCGGCGCACTCAGGTGGAACGCCGACGACGCCATCATCACCATCGCGAGATTCACGAACCCGGCCAGCCCCAGCGCGACGACGACCTCGCGGTTGGAGAACCGCACGAGCCGCCGCCGCTCCGCTTCGTCGCGCGGCGCGGTGCGATCCTGCGTGAGGCCCGAATGCAGATACAGCGTGTGCGGCATGATCGTCGCGCCGATGATCCCGACCGCGATCGTGAGCGCCGCGTGATCCGGAATCTGCGGGACGACCAGATGGAACGCGGCCGCGTGCCAGTCCTGCGGCGCGATCAACAGCTCGCCGAGATAGCACGCGCCGATCACGCCGACCAGCGCCGCGATCGCGGCCTCCAGCGGCCTGAAGCCGCGCTTTTCAAGCGCCAGGATCGCGCAGGTTGCCAGCGCCGTCGCGATCATTCCCGCGAACAGCGACAGGTGGCACAACAGCCCGAACGCGAGCGCGCCGCCGAGGAATTCGGCGAGATCGGTCGCCATCGCCGCGATCTCGGACGCGATCCACATGCCCCACACGACCGGCACGGGGAAGCGGTCGCGGCACAGCTCGGCAAGATTGCGGCCGGTCACGATGCCGAGCTTCGCGGACATCGCCTGGAACAGCATCGCGATCGCGTTCGCGGCCAGCACGACCCACAGCAGCCGGTAGCCGTACGCGGCACCGGCCTGGATGTTGGTCGCGAAGTTGCCGGGATCCATATAGCCGATCGACGCGATCACGGCCGGGCCGACGAACGGCAGCAGCGCGGCGACGCCGGTGCGGCGCCCTTCCAGCGCGGCACGCGCGGCGCCGTCGATACGCTCGGGGGAGAGACCCGGCAGCGCAAGGCCGCCGACAGGTTTGCTCGGGACGGGAAGCATGGTGGAGTGTCCGTTCGAATGAGGAAGACCGGTTCGGGAGCGGGCGCCATGGCCGGCATGCCGCCTGCCGGCCGCGACGCCGTATTGAAGGCCGCGTTACAGCGGCACGACGTCGGGACGATTGCGCGGAAACTGCGCGATCACGTCGGGCGCCACGTTCAGGTGCGCTTCGACGAGCTTCGGCGGCGTGTGCGCGAGCCAGTCGGACAGCGACACCTCCGCATAGCGGTCGGTCTTGAAGATCTCGAGGAACACGAGGTCGGTCTGGCCGGTGTTCTGCACGTAGTGCCCGAGACTCTTCTTCACGTAGCCGACGTCGCCCGCGCGGAAGTCGGCCGTCTGCGCCTTCGGCCCCGTGTCGAACACGGTCATCCGCGCCTCGCCCTGCAGGTAGTACTGCCATTCGTCCGCATTCGGGTGCCAGTGCAGTTCGCGCATGCCGCCCGGGTGCACGGTGACGAGCGCCGCCGCGACGGTGGTCGACACGTTGAAGTTGGTGCTGTCCGCGATCCGCACTTCGCCACCGCGCGTCTTCCGCACGGGCTTCATGTCGCCGAGCGAGAAGATGAACGGGTGCGGTGGCGCCCCGGCCGACGAAGCCGACGCGCGCTGCGCTTCCGCGAGCGGGCCCGGTTCGTCGCCCTGGAAGATCCACAGGTTGTCGAGCGGAACGTTCCTGAACGCATCGGCCGGCACGCCGAAGTTCAGTGCGAGCACGTCGGGTGGCGTGTGCGCGACCCAGTCGGTCAGCAGCAGCGTGTTGAATTCCGATGCGCGCCCGTTATCGAACGCGAGCAGGAATTCGGCGCCGTCGGTGCCGAGGCCCTGCAGCGAATGCGGCAGGCCGGGCGGGAAATACCAGAGATCGCCGGTCTTGACGTCCTGCACCGACGGCCGCCCCAGCTCGTCGAGCACCGTGATCCGGCAGCGGCCGTCGAGCATGATGGCCCACTCGGCCTGCTGGTGCCAGTGCATCTCGCGAATGCCGCCGCGCGTCAGGCGCATGTTGACACCGGAAATGGTTTCGGAAATCGCAAAATCGTCCTGCGTGACTTCGCGCGCCCATCCACCGTTTTGAATGCGTTTATGGGCATTATTGAACGACGCCCAGAATAACGGCATCCCGTTGATATCGGTGGCCGGCGGATCCTGAAAAGATGGAAATTGATTGGCGATCGCCGGATTTTTAGGCCCCGGATCGGTCAGGCTCTGGCGATTGAGCGCATTCACCGCGCCTTCCGGCGGGCTGTCCGGATTACCGAACGAGGCCGCCTTGGCCGATACCGCGATACCGGCGGCAGCAATGGCGCCGGCCGTACCCGCCAGCATTTTGCGTCGAGAAAGATTCGTCATGGTTTCCTCTTCATTCCTGCAATCCTGAACACTTCCATTACGGAATACCTGCCGTTTTTTCGATTATCTAAAATCAAAGATCCAGCGACTCAAGTTAAATCCAAATCGTCACAAAAATTAAATGAATTATTAACCTGAATTAATGATTTAATCTGATCTACTTTAATTTTGTAATTATTGCGGTGCAGCGGGAGGATGAGAGGTAACGACAGAAGATCGAAACACGCGCACCGACCCAACGTCATTGATTCGCATGACTGATCAAATCGGTGCGCCATACTCGCGGAAACACAAAAATTGCAGTCCGCCGCCGGCCCGCTGGGCACCCGACCCTATCACCTATCCTCACACCATAGTTTTTATCCGCTGGCGTGAATGATTTTGGCTTTGTTAGATGGATGACATTCGCTCATCCGACGACAACGATCTAACAGCCGATGACCTGCGCGTTCGCCCATACCGTCGAATCCCGCTATGCCGAGCTGACGCCGACTGCCAAGCGCATCGCGAGCTACATGCTCGCGAACCTCGACCGGCTCGGGCTCGAGACGGCCGACCAGATCGCGCAGCAGGCCGGCACCAGCGGCATCTCGGTCGGGCGCTTCCTGCGCAGCGTCGGCTACCGCAATCTCGACGACCTGAAACGCGAACTGCGCGGCGGCGGCGACCGTCCGTGGATGATCACCGACCGGCTCGACGAATACCGCCGCGTCGCCGGCACGCCGCCGGCCGAACGCAACGGCAACGGCGATGGCCATAGCAGCGACGGCACGCTCGCGTCGTCGCTCGACCGTGAGCTCGATGCGATCCGCCACGTGTACCGGCTCGCCGAAGGCCCGGTGTTCGCGCAGGTTGCCGACCGGATCGCGCACGCCGACGCCGTGTTCATCCTCGGCATCCAGTCGACGCGCGGCATCAGCAACGCGTTCAGCAGCTACCTCGAATACCTGCGCCCGCGCGTGTTCTATTCCGACGGCCAGTCGGGTTCGTACGTCGACTCGCTGAACTCCGAATTCGAGCGGCCCTACTGCATCGTCACCGATACGCGCGCGTATTCGCGCAGCGCGCGCCGCTATTGCCAGGCGGCCGCCGAGCGCGGGCAGCCGTTCGCGCTGGTCACCGACCTGTCGTGCCCGTGGGCGCGCGAATGGCCGGCCGACCTGCTGCAGGTGAAGACCGACGTCGGCCAGTTCTGGGATTCGCTCGCGCCGCTCACCTGCCTGTTCAACCTGCTGATCACGGCCGTGGTCGACCGCCTCGGCCCGGCGATCGACCGGCGTGTCGCGCGCAACCGCGAACTGCAGCATACGTTCGACCAATTCGAATCCTGAGCGAGCCCGCCCTGCCGATGAACGATCACCGCCTCGTCGAAATCACGCCCGCCACGCACGGTGTCGACATCGACCTCGTCTACGCGACCGACCGCAACCTGACCGGCAAGCCGATCTACCGCCACGCGCACTGCCTGCTGCTGACGCCGGCCGAAGCCGCATTGCGCCGCGCCGTGGACATCGCGGCGCAAGCCGGTTTCACGCTGCGCATCTACGACGCATACCGGCCGCCGCAGGCGCAACAAGTGCTGTGGGATTTCCTGCCCGACCCGAACTTCATCGCCGATCTCGGCCGCGGCTCGAATCACAGCCGCGGCACCGCGCTCGACCTGACGCTCGTCGGCGCGGACGGCGAACCGCTCGACATGGGCACGGGCTTCGACGAGATGGTCGCCGCGTCGGGCCACTTCCACGCGGGGCTGCCCGAAGCCGTGCAACGCAACCGCCTGCTGCTGCTCGGTGTGATGCAGGCGGCCGGCTTCGCGCACATCGACAGCGAATGGTGGCACTACGAACTGCCCGGCTCGCAGGCGCTGCCGCAGATCGACAACGCGGCGAGCGGCCCGTGGCACCTGATGTGACGACGATGCACGTCCCCTTCACCGTTCACGTTCAACGACTTCAACGACAGATGGAGCGCACATGAAATTCCCGACATCCCGGCTCGTCGCGGCGCTGGCCGCCGCGTCCGTTCTCGCCGCCGTTCCGCTTTCCGCCGCGCACGCGGAAACGCCGAAGGACATGTTCGTGATGGCCACGCTGCTCGACGAATTCACGACGCTCGATCCGGGCGAGATCTACGAGCTGGTGCCGGAGGAATACGTCGCGAACACCTATGACCGGCTCGTGCGCGTCGACCTGCGCGATCCGTCGAAATTCAACGGCGACGTCGCGCAGTCGTGGACGGTGAGCCCCGACGGCCTGACCTATACGTTCAAGCTGCGCCCCGGCCTCAAGTTCCACTCGGGCAACCCGCTGACGGCCGACGACGTCGCCTGGTCGATCCAGCGCGCGGTGCTGCTCGACAAGGGGCCGGCCGCCGTGCTGACCGGCATCGGCCTCACGAAGGCGAACGTCGTCGCGAGCGTGAAGAAACTCGACGACCTGACGGTGTCCGTCACGACCGACCACAAGTACGCGCCGACCTTCGTGCTGAACGTGCTCGGCTCGTGGCCCGCGTCGGTGCTGGACCGGAAGCTGCTGCTGTCGCACCAGCAGGGCAACGACTTCGGCAACGCGTGGCTGAAGACCAACGAGGCCGGCTCCGGCGGGTACAAGCTGGTCAAGTGGACGGCCGGCGACAGCATCGTGCTGCAACGCTTCGACGGCTACCGGCTGCCGCTCGCGATGAAGCGCATCGTGCTGCGCCACGTGCCCGAAGCCGCGAGCCAGCGCCTGCTGCTGGAAAGCGGCGACGTCGACGCGGCGCGCGACCTGAGCCCGGACGATCTGGCGGCAGTCGTGAAATCCGGCAAGGCGAAGGTGTCGGCCTCGCCGCAGGCGACGCTGCTGTATCTCGGCCTGAACACGAAGAACCCGACGCTCGCGAAACCCGACGTGCAGGAAGCGCTGAAGTGGCTCGTCGACTATGCGGGCATCCAGGGCAACGTCGTGAAGACGACCTACAAGGTGCACCAGACCTTCCTGCCCGAAGGCTTCCTCGGCACGCTGAACGCGAACCCGTACAAGCTCGACGTCGCGAAGGCGAAGGCGTTGCTCGCGAAAGCCGGCGTACCCGGCGGTTTTTCGGTGACGATGGACGTGCGCAACGACTATCCGTACACGGAAATCGCACAGGCCGTGCAGGCGAACTTCGCGCAGGCGGGCATCAAGGTGCAGCTGATTCCCGGCGACAACAAGCAGACGCTCGCGAAGTACCGCGCACGCCAGCACGACATCTACATCGGCGAATGGTCGGCCGACTACATCGATCCGCACAGCAACGCGCAGGGTTTCGCATGGAATCCGGACAACTCCGACAAGTCGAGCTATAAAATGCTGGCCTGGCGCAACAGCTGGGACATCCCGCAACTGACGAAGGAAACCGACACCGCGCTCGCCGAGCCGACTGCCGCGAAGCGCGCGCAGCTGTACCAGACGATGCAGAAGGAAATGCTCGCGCGCTCGCCGTTCGTGATCATGTTCGAGAAAGTCGCGCAGGTCGCGACGCGGCCCGGCGTGAGCGGGCTCGACGTCGGGCCGATCAACGATCTCGTGTCGTACCGTAACCTGAAGAAGCAATAAGATTCGCCGCATGTCGACTCCCGCCTCCTCCCTCGAAGCCCTGCGCACGCTGCCCGCGCGGCGCCCGGCCGTGCGCTGGGCCCTGCGCGTGCTGCGCTGGGTGCTCACGCTGGCCGTCACGTTCGCGGGGCTGCTCGCGCTGACGTTCGTGATCGGCCGCAAGGTGCCGATCGATCCCGTGCTCGCGATCCTCGGCGATCGCGCATCGGCCGAAGCATACGCGGCCGAACGCATCGCGCTCGGGCTCGACAAGCCGCTCGTCACGCAATTCCTGATCTACGTGCGCGACGTGCTGCACGGCAATCTCGGCGTATCGCTGCTGACCGCGAACCCCGTGCTCGACGACATCAGGCGCGTATTCCCGGCCACGCTCGAACTGGCGACGATCGCGACGCTGATCGGCATCGCGATCGGCGTGCCGCTCGGCGTCGTGGCTGCCGTGAAGCACAACCGGCCGATCGATCACATCGCGCGCTTCGTCGGACTGATCGGCAATTCGGTGCCCGTGTTCTGGCTCGGGCTGATGGGGCTGCTGCTGTTCTATGCGCGGCTGCACTGGGTCGGCGGGCCCGGCCGGCTCGATCCCGTGTATGACGGGATGGTCGACCCGCGCACGGGCAGCCTGCTGATCGACGCGGCGCTCGCGGGCGAGTGGGACGTGTTCCGCAACGCGGTATCGCACATCGCGCTGCCGGCCGCGATCCTCGGCTACTACTCGGTCGCGTATCTCAGCCGCATGACGCGTTCGTTCATGCTCGACCAGCTGAGCCAGGAATACATCGTCACCGCGCGCGCGAAGGGCCTGTCCGAGCGGCGCGTGATCTGGCGGCATGCGTTCGGCAACATCGCGGTGCCACTGCTGACCGTGATCGCGCTCACGTACAGCAACCTGCTCGAAGGCTCCGTGCTGACCGAGATCGTGTTCGCATGGCCGGGGCTCGGCTCGTACCTCACGGGCGCGCTGCTGAATGCCGACATGAACGCGGTGCTCGGCGCGACGCTCGTGATCGGCGCGATGTTCATCACCGTCAACCTGCTGACCGACGCGCTGTACCGCGTGTTCGATCCGCGCGCGCGCTGAAGGCTGCCCCGACATGACCGCAACCACCCTGCTTCTTTCATCGCCCATGCCGAAGGCCGTCCAATCATGAACGCCGAGCGCCTCACCCTGCGCGCGTGGCTGCTGTCCGATGCGCCCGCGTCGCGCTCGCAGGCCGCATTCGGCCTCGCCTACCGGCGCTGGCGCCGGTTCGCCACGAATCCGCTCAACCTGTTCGGGCTCGCGATCCTCGTCGCACTGATCGTCGTCGCGATCGTCGGCCCGCTGATCATGCCGCACGATCCGCTGCACCAGGTGCTGCCCGATCGCCTGCTGCCGCCGGGCTCGCCGTCGCACTGGCTCGGCACCGACCAGCTCGGCCGCGACATCCTCTCTCGGCTGATCGCCGGTTCGCGCCTGACACTCGGCATCGCGCTGCTCGTCGTCGTGATCGTGGTGCCGATCGGCCTCCTGATCGGCACCACGGCCGGCTATTGCGGCGGCTTCGTCGACAGCGTGCTGATGCGCATCACCGACATCGCGCTCGCGTTCCCGAAGATCGTGCTCGCGCTCGCGTTCGCGGCCGCGCTCGGGCCGGGCGTGATCAACGCGGTCGTCGCGATCTCGATCACCGCGTGGCCCGCATATGCGCGGCTCGCGCGCGCGGAGACGATCCGCATCGCGCAGGCCGACTACATCCATGCCGCGCGGCTGCAAGGCGCGTCGGGCCCGCGCATCCTGCTGCGCTACATCATGCCGATGTGCATGTCGTCGGTGATCGTGCGCGCGACACTCGACATGGCCGGCATCATCCTGACCGTCGCGGGACTCGGTTTTCTCGGCCTCGGCGCGCAGCCACCGAGCCCCGAGTGGGGTTTCATGGTCGCATCGGGCCGCAACGTGCTGCTCGACGCGTGGTGGGTCGCGACGCTGCCGGGCATCGCGATCCTGCTCGTGAGCCTCGCGTTCAACCTGCTCGGCGACGGGCTGCGCGACGTCTTCGATCCCCGCCATGGAGCATGACATGTCGACGAATACCTCCGTCGCGCCCGCGCCGCTCTGCGAGATCGACGGGCTGAAGATCGGCTTTCGCGGCCACGACGGCGTCGTCACCGACGCCGTGCGCGACCTGTCGCTGACGCTCGCCCCCGGCGAACGGCTCGGCATCGTCGGCGAATCGGGCTCCGGCAAATCGCTGACGGGCCGTGCATTGCTCGGCCTGCTGCCCGACGCCGCGCGCTGGTCGGCGCGTACGATGCGCTTCGCGGGCCACGACCTGCTCGCGATGTCGCCGCGCGAACGCCGGCGGCTGTGCGGCAGCCAGATGGGCATGATCCTGCAGGACCCGAAGTATTCGCTGAACCCGGTGATGACGGTCGCGAAGCAGATGGGCGAAGCGTTCCGGCTGCACGAGCCGGGGCTGCGCGGCCGCGCGCTGCGCGAACGGATCGTCGACGCGCTGTCGGCCGTGCAGATCCGCGATCCGGCGCGCGTCGCCGATGCGTACCCGCACGAGCTGTCGGGCGGCATGGGCCAGCGCGTGATGATCGCGATGATGGTGTCGACCGGCCCGCGCCTGCTGATCGCCGACGAACCGACGTCCGCGCTCGACGTCGCGGTGTCGATGCAGGTACTTGCCGTGCTCGACACGATGATCGCGCGGCACGGCACGGGCCTGATGTTCATCAGCCACGACCTGCCGCTCGTGATGTCGTTCTGCGATCGCGTGGCGGTGATGTATGCGGGCCGCGTGGTCGAAACCTGTGCGGCGCGCGACCTGCGCGACGCGTCGCATCCCTATACGCGCGGGCTGCTCGCCGCGAACCCGCCGCTCGCGAACCCGCCGGACGAACTGCCGGTGCTGCGGCGCGATCCGGCGTGGCTCGACGCCGCGCCGCATGCCGCCGCTCACACCGATCGACAGGAGGCCGCACGATGATCGACGTCGATCACGCATCGATCCGTTTCCCGACCCGCACGGGCCACGTCGACGCCGTACGCGATGCGAGCTTCGCGGTACGCAACGGCGAAGTGTTCGGGCTCGTCGGCGAATCGGGTTCCGGCAAGTCGACACTGCTGCGCGCGCTCACGGGCCTCGTGCCGCTCGCGGCCGGCAGCCTGTCGATCGACGGACGGCCGGTCGGCGGCACGCCCGATCGTGCGTTCCGCCGCCAGGTGCAGATGGTGTTCCAGGATCCGTACGCGTCGCTGCATCCGCGTTTCACGGTCGACCAGACGCTGCGCGAGCCGCTGTCGATCCATGCGTTCGGCGACGCCGATGCGCGAATCGCCCGCGCGCTGGCCGAGGTCGGCCTCGGTCCCGCGTTCCGCTTCCGCTATCCGCACCAGTTGTCCGGCGGCCAGCGGCAGCGCGTCGCGATCGCGAGGGCGCTGATCGTCGAGCCGCGCGTGCTGCTGCTCGACGAGCCGACTTCCGCGCTCGACGTATCGGTGCAGGCCGAGATCCTGAACCTGCTGCGCCGCCTGCATCGCGAGCGCAACCTGACGATGATCCTCGTCAGCCACAACCTCGCGGTGATCGGCTTCCTGTGCCAGCGCGTCGCGGTGATGCAGCACGGCGAGATCGTCGAGCAGTTGCGGATCGAGGACGTGCGCGCCGGGCAGGTCGCACGCGACTACACGCGCACGCTGCTGAATGCGACCGAGGGCTACCGCCGTCTCGACCCGGTGGCGGGCGCACCGGCTGCCTGACATCTGCGCGACGCGCCGGCGTGCGATACTCGGCACGCCACGCGCCGGCTGGCCGTTGCATGGAACCCTTGCGCGCCGCACGGGTCCACTTCCTTTCGTCAACAGCAATCGCAATAGGGAGGCGTTCATGCTGCAATTCATCGAAACCCTGGTCGTCGGGCTCATCGTCGGCCTCCTCGCCCGCGCACTCAAGCCCGGCGACGACAAGATGGGCATCGTCATGACCACCGTGCTCGGCATCGTCGGCTCGCTGGTCGCCGGCTACGTCGGCCGCGCCGCCGGCTGGTATGCGCCTGGTCAGGGCGCCGGCTGGATCGCATCGATCATCGGCGCGATCGTGCTGCTCGTGATCGTCGGCGCGATCCGCAAGCGCGCGGGCTGAACGCCGCACACAGCGCTCCAATGCAAAACGGCCGCTCGTCACGAGCGGCCGTTTTTCTTTCCGGCGAGCACCAGGCCGTTGCCTGCGCAACGGTCGCGGCGACCGTTCGTCCTGCGATCCTATGCCACCCGGCATTTCCCCGACTTGCGGTTGCGCAGATTCGACCTACATTGATTGAAGCAATACGCGGTCATTTGCTTATTACCTTTATTTCCGTTTTTTCATTCAAGAGATCCGATGGTTTTGCCGTTTACGCATACAGCATCGCAGCGTTGACGGACTGCCACCCGAGCGGCCCCGCTGCGACGCGCTTCCTCTCTGGAGCCTGTCATGAAGCATCGCCTGTTCGCCGCCTCGCTCGCCCTGGCTGCCTCGCTTCTGGCGTCGTCCTCGTCCTTCGCCGGCGGCTCGTCCGGCATCATTCACTTCTCCGGCATGATCGTCGAGCCGCCCTGCTCGTTCGCGCTCGACACGGCCGATATCGCCCATGCGCACGTGCGCCCCGACTGTCCGCGCCCGGCAACCGGCCAGATCGCGTTCGTCGACGCGGCGACGCTGCGCTCGCTGAAGACCACGACCTTTACTCAGGCCTCGCGCGCAATCGTTTTACCTGACCGTCCGGGCAGCGATCATGCACCGATGATCGCCGTCGTGACCTACCAGTAACGTCCGTTGCAGGGGCGCGCGTCAGTCGCGATGGCGCGCGATCCAGTCGCTGAACGCGCGGATCTTCAACTGGCTGCCGAGGTTTTCGGGGTAGACGAAGAAATAGCGGGCGCCCGTCTCGAGCACGATGTCGAACGGCCGTTCGAGCCGGCGCGCGCTGACGTCGTCGTCGACGAGCGTCACGTCGCCGATCGCAATGCCGAAGCCCTGCATCGCCGCATTCGTCGCGAGATCGAGCGTGTCGAACGTCGGCCCGCGTGCGGGATCGACGCTGCGCTCGCCCGCATGATCGAGCCACGCGCGCCAGTCGCGATGGTCGCGCGTCGGATGCAGCAGCGTATGCCGCGCGAGATCGCCGAGCACGTCGAGCGGCGCCGCCTGGCGCAACTCGGGTGCGCAGACGGGCGTCAGCCGTTCGTCGAACAGCGGCAGTGCGAACACGCCGGGGCCCGGCGACGTGCCGTAGACGATCGCCGCATCGAACGGCTCGGTCGAGAAATCGACGACGTGCTGCCACACGGTCGTGATCTGCACATGGAGATCGGGATGCTCGCCCTGGAAGCGCATGATGCGCGGCAGCATCCAGCGCAT
Organism: Burkholderia pulmonis; assembly: GCF_984667975.1. Classification (NCBI taxonomy): domain Bacteria; kingdom Pseudomonadati; phylum Pseudomonadota; class Betaproteobacteria; order Burkholderiales; family Burkholderiaceae; genus Burkholderia; species Burkholderia pulmonis. Next base: position 1,268,874 of record NZ_OZ480187.1, on the reverse strand, counting down.
CACGCAGGTCGGCACCTTCAACGCGAGATCGGTGCGCTGCCGCGTGAGCTTCATCGAGATGTCCTCGATCCGCGCGAAGCTCTCGTTGACGACCGGCAACAGTTGCTCGCCCTCCGCCGTCAGCGTGAGCCCCTTCGCATGCCGCTTGAACAGCGGAAAGCCGTAATGCGCCTCGAGCGTCTGGATCTGCCGGCTCACCGCCCCCTGCGTGATGCACAGCTGCTCGGCCGCACGCGTGAAGCTGCGGTGGCGGGCCACCGTCGAGAAGATCTGCAGCGCATGCAGGGGCGGAAGTCGGCGCATGACGAACGGGCAACGGAAAACGGCGCGAAAGGATCGCGCGCCGACGCCGGCGCGCGCAGACCGACACGATAAGCCAAACGCCCGCTTTGTGCGAGACGCCGGGCGCTCAGGCCGTCGCGGTGAGCGCGCCCGCCGCGATGCGCGCCGCCGATGCGACGACGTCCGCGCGGGCCGCGGCGTCGGCCTGCGGCTGCGTGAACGACACGGCCATCACGATCGGCGCGCGCGACGGCGGCCACAGCACCGCGATGTCGGTCGTCGTGCCGTAACCGCCGGTGCCTGCCTTGTCCGCGACGCGCCAGCCGGGCGGCACGCCCGCCGCGATGCCGGTCGCGCCGCGCGCGCCGCCGACCATCCATTCCGTCAGCTGCGTGCGCTGCGGCGCTTGCAGCGTATTGCCGAGCAGCAGCCGCTGCAGCGTGTCGACCATCGCGACCGGTGTCGACGTATCGCGTTCGTCGCCGGGCGCGGCCTTGTTCAGCTCGGGTTCCCAGTGATCGAGGCGGAACGTCGTGTCGCCGCTCTCGCGCGCGAACGACGTGACGGCCTGCGGGCCGCCGAGCACGCCCATCAGCAGGTTGCCCGCGCCCTTGTCGCCCGACTGCAGCATCGCCGCGCACAGTTGCGCGATCGTCATGCCCGTGTCGACGTGGCTTTCCGTGACCGGCGAGCCCGACACGATGTCATAGCGGCGATACAGGATGCGGCGCGGCAGCAGCGACGCGTCGAGCGAACCGCGCGCGAGCATCGCGGCGGCCGCGACGACCGCATACGTGCCGCACAGCGGGAAGCGCTCGCGCGCGTGATGAGCGATGCGCACGCCGTTCGACGTATCGAGCGCGGCGACGCCGAGCCGGCCGTTCGATGCCTTTTCGAGCGCGGCGAGTTCGGCTTGTGCGGTATGGGCGCGCCCCTGGTCGGCGACCGGCGCGGACGTGCACGCGGCAACGAACGGCGCGGCAACGGCGGCGAGCAACAGCGAGCGGCGTGTCGGAGAGTGTTCCATGGATAAGATGTGTTCTGTCGGAAACGGTGGCACGAAGCAACGCGGGTGCGCATCGACGACGCGCACCCGTTCACGCCGACGGCCGGCCCGCGACGGCATTCGCCGCGCATCCCCGAAAGACGCCCGTCGGCCCCGCATGAAGCGCGGGACGCGCATGAACAGACCCTAGCGTAGCAGCGACCGCGCCCGTGTTCCAGCGAAACGGCCCGGTTTCACCCTTGCGATGAAGGCAGGTACGGCATCGGGTTCACCGGCTTGCCGTCGCGCCGCACCTCGAACAGCAGCGCGACACGCGAGTTGTCGAGGTCGCCCATCTCGGCGATCTCGTCGCCCTGGCGCACGATGTCGCCCGTCTTCACGAGCAGCTTGCGGTTGTGCGCATAGGCGGTGAGGAAATCCGCGTTGTGCTGGACGATGATCAGGCTGCCGTAGTCGTTCAGGCCCGTGCCCGCGTACATCACACGGCCGTCGGCCGCGGCGCGGACCGGGTCGCCCGGCCGGCCGGCGATCTGGATGCCGCGGTTCTGCCCTGGCCGGAATCCGTCGACGATCTTGCCGCTTGCCGGCCACTTGAGCGCGACGCCGCCCGCATGACGCTTCGTTTCCTTGACGACCTGACGGTCGTTCGCGGTCGATGCGGTGGCCTGCACCGATGCCGCACTACCCGCCGCACCATTGCCGGCGACGGTTTGGGTGGCGGCCGCGCCGGCCGGCGGCAACGGCTGCTGCTTGACGATGCGCAGCACCTGACCCATGCGCAGCCTGCCGTTTGCGTCCAGCTTGTTCCAGGTGCGCAGGTCGGCCACGCTGCAATCGTTCGCGGATGCGATGCCCGTCAGCGTATCGCCGCGCTTCACGACGTACTTCTGCGCGACGAGGATCGGCGCGGGCGGCAAAGTGGTTGCCGGCGGTACGACAGGCTGGCTCGAATCAGAAGGCTGTCCCGCCAGCGTATCGCTCGGCGGAACGGACTGCGTGCTTGCACAACCGGCCATGACGAGCACCGCGGCCAGGCCCGACAGCCACGCCGCGTTGCGGTGAATCTCGCGCGTTTTCATGGACGATCCGACTCCGGTTTGACAATCTTTCAAGCATCTCAAAAACGGATCGGCCGACGTGTAACCGGATGCAAACAATGATGACAAACGATCACGGACCGGATGCCGGCCGGCATTCGCTACCGGTAATACGGTCCGATTCAGAAAAACTTGATGGTCTTTTTACAGGAAGGCGGAATATTTTTCGTTCCCTAAAACTATGACAGATTTGTTTCAATAGCCGTGAAGCGGCGGCAATCAGCGCAACCATGCGACGAGTTCGGCGCCGGCCCACGCGACGCCGATGCACAGGAACAGCAAATGCAGCGCGATCTTGAACGACACGCCCCATGACGAATCGATCTGCATGACAGGCTCCCCGGTTGATGTGCGTCCATCATCGGCCATCGATCGCACCCCGAAAATGCGGAACCGGCGAATCGGGTCTCAGGCTGTGCCTGAGACCGGGGCGGCGGTTCCTGCTAACTTATCGGCCATCCCACGCCATCGTTCCCCTCCCGCCATGCGCTTCGATCTCACCGACCTGCGGCTTTTCCTCAACATCTGCGAAGCCGGCACGATCACGAGCGGCGCCGAGCGCACGCACATCACGCTGCAGGCCGCGAGCGAGCGCATTCGCGGCATGGAGGACGAACTCGGCGTGCCGCTGCTGCACCGGACCAAGTCGGGCGCACAGGCGACCGACGCGGGCCGGGCCCTCGAACATCACGCGCGCACCGTGCTGCAGCAGATCGACCACATGCGCGGCGAACTGCAGCAATACGGCCAGGGGCTGCGCGGCCATATCCGGCTGCTGTGCAACACGGCGTCGCTGAGCGAATACCTGCCCGATGCACTGGCCGATTACCTGCCGCACCATCCGAAGCTGTCGATCAGCGTCGAGGAACGGTCGAGCCAGGAGATCGTGCATGCGATCCGCAACAAGACGGCCGAGGTCGGCATCGTCGCCGATTCGGTCGGGCTCGGCGGGCTCGAACAGAAGCCGTTCCGCGAGGACTGGCTGATCGTCGTCGTGCCGGCCGCGCATCCGCTCGCGTCGCGCGACAAGGTCGCGTTCGACGACATCACCGGCGAAGACTTCATCGGTCTCACCGACGGCAGCGCGCTGCAGGTGCATCTCGCCGACCAGGCGCGCACGCTCGGCAAGCGGATCCGCTATCGCGTGCAGTTGAAGAGCTTCGATGCGATCTGCCGCGTGATCGCGAGCGGCGTGGGTATCGGCATCGTGTCGCGGCACGCGGCCGAGCGCGCGACGCAGACGATGGACGTGCGGCTCGTCGAGCTGTCCGATTCGTGGAGCCACCGGAAGCTGACGCTCTGCGCGCGGTCGTTCGACGCGCTGCCGAAGTACACGCGGGAATTCGTCGCGTTCCTGTCCGGCGAAGCGCCATCGCAGTGACGCGCGTCGCATTCGACTCATCCCGTCGACACACGAAAGGCATGATCATGACCGACACCGATCTTGCAACGCGCTACCGCGCGTACATCGACTGCCTGAACCGGCAGGATTGGGCGGCGCTCGGCGACTATGTCGCCGACGACGTGATCCACAACGACCGCCCGCTCGGCCTCGCCGGTTATCGCGCGATACTGGAACAGGACTACCGCGACATTCCCGATCTCCGCTTCGACATCCGCCTGCTTGCGTGCGAACCGCCGCGCGTCGCGTGCCGGCTGCGCTTCACCTGTTCGCCGAAGGGGACGTTCATGGGGCTCGCCGTCGACGGCCGGAAGGTCACGTTCGCCGAGAACGTGTTCTACGAGTTTCATGACGGCAAGATCCGCCAGGTGTGGTCGGTGATCGACAAGGCGGCGATCGAGAAGCAGCTTTAGCGTCACCGAAGCAGCGGGCCGCCGACCACGGCCAGTACCTTCGACACCGGCCTTGATTCATTTCGATCCTTATGGATAACGTTTTCTCTCAAATTAGACCGGAAATCCATCACGGGAGGACATTCGTTCCTGCTGTCGCGCCTTCGGTACATCACGCTACACCCGGTCGATATCAAACAAAATCCCCGGTAATTCCTGCGCAATCCTGAGTCGCACTGCCCTCCCTCCATTCCCACCATCCGGGTTTTCACCGGCGCATCCGGCGTGAAAGTTCATTGACATCGCGCCGATCGATGCCTAAATTTGGAAAACGTTTTCCATTGCTTCAGCGCGACGCCGGCCATGGCCCGCGCAGGGAGAACGCTTGCCCGCTCGAGTTGTGATTCAGGCCGTCCGCCTTCAGGGATCAGGGTTCAAGGCAGCGGCCGGGTACGGGCATCGAGCGCGGCATCGGCCACACCCGCCCGTCCTTCATCACTATTCAAAACTGGAGACACAATGCATCCGCGCAGCAGATTCGCGCTCGGCGCCGCGCTCAGCGCCCTTTCCGTCCTGTTCGTCAGCGCATGCGGCGGCAACGACGTGACCGACACGCCGCCGTCGTCGCCTTCGTCGTCCACCCCGTCGACGCCCGCGCTCGCGTCGAACTCGCTGCAGGCGCTCGTCTACGGCGCGCCCGACACCAGCGTACCGGCCGGCACCAACATTCCGGTCACGATGATGGGCCAGATGCGCGCGCTGTTCGACCTGATCCGGAAATCGCCCGACTTCACGCAGGTCGTGATGGATCTCGGCGACGGCACGCCCGTCCACGTGCTCGACACGAACACCGGCGACAAATTCCTGCCCGGCAAGCTCGCGCTCGGCCTGTCGTACATCCTGATCGACATGAAGTCGAAGAACGATCCGCAGTACGCGAGCTATCTCGCGACGTACCAGACGATCACGACCGCGATGATGGCGCAGTCGGGCAGCAACTACACGTATGCGAACACGTCGTGGGGCGAGTACTACTACCTCGTCGCGCTGAACAACCTGAAGGCACACGGGATGCTCAACGAAGTCTTCAGCGATGCGATGCTCGCGACGCTGCAGCAGCGGCTCACCTTCTGCGACATGTTCGGCCCCGATGCGAGCGGCAAGACCAATACGTGCCCGGCCGCCGGCACGCCGATCGACATCGCGTCGCTCAACACCGCGCAGAACTACTATGCGGTGTCCTACGGAATTGCCGGACTGCGCCAGAAGCTCGGCTGGAGCAGCCCGTCGTTCGCATCGAAGACCGATCCGTCCGTCGCGACGATGGGCGCGCGCGACGCGCTGCTGTACACGCTGACGAACCACATCCGCAACGATTCTTCCGGCGGCTTCTCCGACGAAGCGTCGAACACGCACACGACCTACTACGACCAGGCGCGCTTCGACCGCTACAGCACGCTCCTGATCGGCGAAGTGGTCGAGCGCACGTTCGAGATGGACAACGTGGCGAACCTCACGCCCGAGCTGAAGGGCTATCTGCGCAAGTCGGTCGACCTGATCCTGCCGCAGCTGAACGCCGACGGCCAGGGCTTCAACTACGGCCGCTCGATCGGCCCGTACGGCGATTCGGCGTTCATGGAAGTGCTGACGGCCGCGGCCAACGCCGGCGTGCTGACCGACCAGGAGAAGCAGGTCGCGTATGCGTTCATCTACCAGGCCGCACATCGTTTCGATACGTACTGGTACGACCCGTCGCTGCCGACGCCGTCGGTGAACATGTGGGTCAAGGGCCGCGGCACGGACGCGTATCGCGGCAAGCCGCGCGTGATGGGCGAAAATTTCAGCCTGCTGCACCAGTACCTGTACGTGAACGCGTGGTGGAACAAGCTCGGTTTCGGCGGCAAGGCGCCGATGGCCGATTCGGACTACGGCGCATGGCTCGACGCGCTGCCGCACTACACGCTCACCTGGTACAACCAGCCGACCGACACCGCGCATCCGTACAGCGCGGCGCTGCTCACCGTGCGCGACGGCCGGCGCGTGATCAACCTGAACCTCAGCCAGGCGCCCGACTACAACTCGTTCACGCCGTACTACCCGGTGCCGTTCTCGGACAAGCTGATCTACGGCACGACCGATCTCGGCTATGCGCTGCTGGTGCCGCAGGTCACGTACAACGCGAAGACCTACATCCCGGTCACGTACTACAAGAACCTGAACGTGCAGCAAAGCAACGGGCAAGTGGTCGTGTCGTTCTATACGACGAAGTTCCGTCTTGCGTCGAAGAACGCCGCGTACACGACGGATCTCGACCTGCAGGTGCACACGGTGCTGACGTTCGCGCACGGCACGGTCTCGCGCAGCGATACGCTGAGTTCGGGCACGCTCACGGGCAACCTCGCGGTCGAGACGGACTTCACGTCGTTCGCGGATTTCGCGTCGACGCAGGCCAACGGCGACGGCGTGTCGGTCACGTATGCGAACAGCCCCGCGACCGGCTATGGGGCATCCGGGTTCGACACCTGCGCACTGTCCGCCTTCGACACCGCGAACGGCACGACGAATCCGCTGTCGACGACGCCGATCGGCCAGTTGCATTCGAACTTCGCGTGCACGACGAAGCCGTTTGCGCTCGGCACGGGTGCGACCCGCACGTTCGGGTGGACGCTGAAGTACGCCGATCCGGCTTGAGCGGTGTGATCCAGGCTCGGTGAATGCGTCCGAAGCCGGTCGTCGAAACCGGCCTCGGGCGCGTCAGGAACAGCAGGTATCGCTCTCGCCGGCGATACCTGCTCAAAGCCACCCCGACACCGCCATATACGCGCCGAGCGCAATCAGCCCGACGAAGAAGCAACGCTTGAACGCCTTTTCGCTCATCACGCGCCGCGCATACTGCCCGCCGGCCATCCCCGCCAGTGCCGGCACGAGTGCGAGCGCCGACACGCCGAGATCGACCGTCTGCAGCGCGCCCGTCACGCGCAACTGCAAGCCGAGCACGATCGTCGACGCGGTAAACGACAGCCCGAGCGCCTGGATCAGGTCGTCCTTCGACAGCCGCAACGCCTGCAGGTACGGCACGGCCGGCACGACGAACACGCCGGTCGCGGCCGTCACGACCCCCGTCAGGTAGCCGACCACCGCCGACAGCCATTTCTCGTGGCGCCCCGGCGCGGGCAGCCGCGCGGCGGCCAGCCCCCACAGCCCGTACAGGATCAGCACGACGCCGAGCGCCGCGTGCGTCCAGGTACTGCCGGCCGCGAGGCCCGGCAACCCGCCCGTCAGCGTGCCGATCGTCAGGCCGACGAGCAGCGGCCACAGCCGGCGCAGCAGCGCCCCGAACGACGGGCCGAGCCACAACTGCCACACGTTGGTGATGAACGACGGCACGAGCAGCAGGCTGGCCGCGGCCGACGGCGGCATCGCGAGCGTCAGCAGTCCCATCGCGATCGTCGGCAGCCCGAGCCCGATCATTCCCTTGACCGCGCCGGCCAGCAGGAAAACCAGCACGATGATCGTCAGCGTATGAATTTGCATGGGAGGCGTTCCGTCCGGTTGAATACGGCGCCGATGGTGCCTCTCCGCCATGCTGGCCGCCATCTGGTTTTGCCTGAGGCTGGCTAGGGCCCGCCGGGCGGGCCTGTCGGGGCCGTCGATCCGGCCCCGTGAATCACCCCCGCCCCTGCTCGCTGTCGAGGTGCGCCATCTGCGCGGCCGGATAGCGCTCGCCGGCAGCCGCCCCGGCGGGAACCGCCGCTTCGATGCGTGCGAGATCATTGACCGTTAGTTGCAATTCAGTCGCCATCAAGCCATCCTGCAATTGCGTGCGCTTGCGCGCGCCGACCAGCGGCACGATATCGGCGCCGCGCGACAGCGCCCAGGCGATCGCGACCTGGGCCGGATTGCTGCCCTTCTCGTCGGCGATCGCGCGCAGCGCATCGACGAGCGCAAGGTTGTGCTCCAGGTTCTCGCCCTGGAAGCGCGGGCTCGCCGCGCGGAAATCGCGCTCGCCCTGCCGCGCCGCATTCCAGCGTCCGCCGAGCAGCCCGCGCGACAGCACGCCGTAGGCCGTGATGCCGATCCCGAGTTCGCGGCAGGTCGGCAGGATGTCGGCTTCGATCCCGCGCGACAGCAGCGAATACTCGATCTGCAGGTCGGAGATCGGCGCGACGGCCGCCGCGCGCCGGATCGTGTCGGCGCTGGCTTCGGACAACCCGATATGGCGCACGTACCCGGCCTTCACGAGATCGGCGATCGCGCCGACCGTCTCCTCGATCGGCACCGCCGGATCGACGCGCGACGGCCGGTAGATGTCGATGTAGTCGGTGCCGAGCCGCTTCAGCGAATACGCGATGAAGTTCCGGATCGCGTCGGGCCGGGCGTCATAGCCGGCAAATCCGCCGGCCGGATCGCGCAGCGCGCCGAATTTCACGCTGATCAGCACCTGGTCGCGCGTGCGGCCGCGCAGTGCGTCGCGGATCAGCATCTCGTTGTCGCCCATCCCGTAGAAATCGCCGGTGTCGAGCATCGTGATGCCGTTGTCGAGCGCCGCGTGCAGCGTGGCGATGCTTTCGTCGCGGTCGGCCGGGCCGTAGAAATCCGACATCCCCATGCAGCCGAGTGCGATCGCCGATACCTGCGGGCCCGTGCGGCCCAGTTGACGCGTGTCCATGTCCGTTTCCTTCAAGTGGTGAGTGGATGGAACGGATTCTGGACGCATGGCGCCGCGCGATAAACGCGAAACGCTCCACCAAACCATTCGACGCTGATTAACAATGGAGCCTGTTCCCACCCCGCCAAGGCTTCCGCCCGCATGGACCATCTGCAAGCAATGCGCATCTTCGCGCGCGTCGCCCATCTCGGCAGCTTCACGAAAGCGGCCGAGCAACTGCAACTGCCGCGCCCGACGGTCAGCAACGCCGTCCAGTATCTGGAAAAGCACCTGAAGATCCGCCTGCTGCAACGCACGACACGGCGCGTCGCGCTGACCGCCGAGGGGGCGACCTACTACGAGCGCTGCGTACAGCTGCTCGCCGATCTCGACGATGTGGAAACGCTGTTCGAGGACGCCGGCGCGTCACCGCGCGGCGTGATCCGCGTCGACCTTCCCGAACGTTTCGCGCTGAACCAGGTGATCCCGGCGCTGCCGGATTTCCACGCGCGCTACCCCGACCTGCGCGTCGCGATCAGCACGACCGACCGCTTCGTCGATCTCGTCGCCGACGGCATCGACTGCGCGGTGCGGGTCGGCGCGCTGTCCGACACGTCGCTCGTCGCGCGGCGCGTCGGCGAGATGGCGCAGATCAACTGCGCGTCGCCCGCGTATCTGGCACGCCACGGCACGCCGCGCTCGCCGGACGACCTGCCGGACCACGTCGCGGTCGGCTATTTCTCGAGCCGCACGGGCCGCGAGCTGGACTGGGAATATGCGGACATGGATTCCGGCGAGATGCACACGGTGAAGATGCACAGCACCGTGTCGGTCAACAGCTCGCAGGCGTATCTCGCGTGTTGCCTGGCGGGGCTCGGGCTGATCCAGGCGCCGCGCGACGGGCTTGCACCGCTGCTCGCCGACGGGTCGCTGGTCGAGGTGCTGCCGGAATGGAAGGCGGGGCCGCTCCCCGTGTCGGTGGTGTTCCCGACCGGCCGGCACCTGGCGCCGCGCGTGCGAATCTTCGTGGACTGGCTCGCGGAAACGCTCGGCGGCACGCACCGGGCAGGCTGACGACGGCCGGGACCGGGGCGCCCGGCCCCGGTCATCGCCCGGTCGAAACGGTCAGAACTTGTGGCGGATCGCGGCGCGCACCGCGAACTGGTTCGACGACGCCGACGGGCCGTCCGTCCCGACGACGTAGCCGCCGTCGGCCGCCGTGCCCGTCTTGTCGCCGGCCACCTTCTGCCACGCGCCCTGCAGGTACACGTCGGTGCGCTTCGACAGGCTGTAGTCGGCCATCAAGCCGACCGTGTGGTACTTCGGCTTGAACGAGCCGGCCGCGGCATCGAACTTGCCGTCCGTGTACACGTACTGCGCGCCGAGATAGAAATCGGGCGTGAGCTGGTACTTGCCGTTGATTTCGAAGTTCTGGAACTTCATCGCGGTCAGCCCGAGGCCGGCGAACGTCGCCGCCGGCAGGTAGACGGTCGACACCGGGTTCTTCATGTCCGCCTTCGTATAGACGAAGCCGACGGTGGCCGGGCCGAACGTATAGTTGACGCCGCCGCCGAAGATGCGCAGGCGGTCGGCGACGAAGTTCGCATCGTCCGCCGCGATCGCACCGGCGCTGCCCGCGCCCGGGTTGTTCGCCTGCAGGTATGCAGCCGCGACCTGCAGCCCGGCCAGCGAATACTGCGCGCCGATGCTGTACTGGCGGTTGTTCGCAAAGCCCGTGCTGTTGCTGAAGCTGTACGTGCCGCCGAACGTCAGGCCGTTCCAGTCGGCGCTCGCGTACTTGACCGTGTTGTTGACGCGGAACGAGTTGTCCGTGTTGTCGTTGTCGAACGGGTGCGAGAACAGCGTGCCGCCCCAGTTGCCGTTCGCGGTCAGCGGCGCGAGATAGTCGACGACGGAATCGTACTGGCGGCCGAACGTCAGCGTGCCGAACCGCGACTCGCTCAGCCCGACGAACGCCTGGCGGCCGAACATGCGGCCGCCCTGGCCGAGCCGGCCGCTGTTCACGTCAAAACCGTTTTCCAGCGTGAAGATCGCCTTCAGGCCGCCGCCGAGATCCTCGCTGCCCTTCAGGCCCCAGCGGCTGCCCTGCGCATAGCCGCTCGCGAGCTGGTAATTGGTTTTTCCGACCCCATTGACGTTGACGTTGTTCGTGTAGTTGAAGCCTTCGTCGATCAGGCCGTACAGCGTCACGCTGTTTTGCGCGAAGACCGGCGCGGCGAAAGCGGCGAGCGCGGCGGCAAAAATGACGTGCTTCTTCATGACGGATCTCCGGAGCCGAGGGCCGGGCAGGCCGAGCGCCCGGCGAATGTTTGGTCTGTTGTATGTGTGGCCCGCAGGGCGGACGACGCGGTGTGCGGCCGCGTGAGGACAAAATGGTGTCACGTCGGAAACCGTCCGTCCATCGGGGGTTGATCACCGCGCGCAAAGCGTTGCGCTCGCCCAACTGCCCCGTTGCACGGAGCGCCTGACCGGGCTTATCGGCAGCGGCGGGCCGGCCCGCCATCCGCGTAAACCCGGCCGGCGTCGCATCGGTGGCACAATGCGCATCCGTTCGCCATTTCTTCACGAAGTCATGCTTCACCCCGATTCATGCGCGGCATGTGCCGGCCGCGCACGCGGCCCGCGCCGGGAGGCGGTCCGATGACCGCGCCTGCCCGGGCCGGCCGCTACGCCGAGCTCGATTTCTTTCGCGGCCTCGTGCTGCTCGTCATCGTCGTCGACCACATCGGCGGCAGCATCCTGTCGCGCGTGACGCTGCACGCGTATGCGCTGTGCGACGCGGCCGAGGTGTTCGTGTTCCTCGGCGGCTTCGCGACCGCGATCGCGTACAACTCGCTCGCCGAGCGGCACGACGAGGCCGCCGCGCGCCAGCGCTTCATCCGGCGCGCGTTCGAGATCTACCGTGCATTCCTCGTGACGGCCGGCCTGATGCTGCTGATCACGGCCGCGCTCAATGCGTTCGCGATCGACGGCCCGAACATGCCGACCAACGATCTCGACGGCCTGCTGCACAAGCCGCTCGCCGCACTGCGCGACATCCTGCTGTTCCGCCGCCAGCCGTACCTCGCGTCGGTGCTGCCGATGTACGCGTTCTTCGCACTGCTCGTGCCGCTCACGCTGCCGCTCGCCCGCACGCAGCCGTGGCTGCTGTTCGCATTCAGCGGCTCGCTCTGGTACGCGGCGCCGCATGTCGCGCGCTTCTTGCCGACCGTCGAAGGCGCGCCGTGGGATTTCAATCCGTTCGCGTGGCAATTCCTGTTCGTGCTCGGCGTGATCGCGCGCTGCCAGCCCGTCTACCAGACGCTCGCGCCCAAGCCGCAGGGCTGGCTGCTGACGGCCGTGTCGCTCGCGATCGTCGCGGCCGGCGCGTACTACCGGCTGCGCATCGAGCCGTTCCCGACCGATCCGTCGATCAAGCAGAACCTCGGTGCGCTGCGGCTCGCGAACTTCCTCGCGATTGCGTGGCTCGCCGCCAAGCTCGTGCACCTCGGCTGGATGAAGAAGGTCGCGCACGCGATGCCGTGGATCGGCACGATCGGCCGGCAGGGGCTGCTGTGCTTCGTCGCGGGCACCGGCATCTCGCTCGCGGTCGATTCGCTGCTCTATCAGGCGACCGAAGGCTATCTCAACGTGCCGCTCGGCCTGACCGCCGACGCCGTCGCGATGGGCCTGCTGTATCTCGTGGCCAAACTTTACGGGCCGCTCGTCGCGCGGCTGCCGTTCCGTTCGCGGCGATGACGCGCCGCGCCGTCATGCGCCGCTGCTACGATAGCCGGCGCCTCTCCTGAATCGACTCGCCATGCGCCGACTCGCCCTTCCGTTCGCCGTCGCCCTGATCGCCGGCTCCATCGCCACCGCCCGCGCCACGCCGTCGGCGCCGTCGATCTCGCCCGTGCCGGCACCGGCCGTCCAGACCGCGACGACCCCGTCGGTCGCGCAGGAGCCGCCGGTCAATCCGGGCAGCAGCGTCGTGCTGCGCACGTTCCGGTCGCCATCGCTGAAGCGCGACTGGTCGTACACGGTCTACCTGCCGCCCGGCTACAACCCGGAAGGCGCACGCTACCCTGTGATGTACCTGCTGCACGGCAATGCCGGCAATGCGAACGACTGGGTCACGCAGGGCCGGCTGCAGGCCACCGCCGACACGCTGATCGAGCGTCGCGAGATTCCGCCCGTCGTGATCGTGATGCCGCAGGGCGGCACCGACTGGTACGTCGACCGCAAGGAGAAGATGCAGAGCGCGTTCCTCAACGACCTGCTGCCCGAGGTCGAAGCGCACTTCGCGGTGTCGAACCAGCGCGCGGGCCGCGCGATCGGCGGCGTGTCGATGGGCGGTTTCGGCGCGCTGCGCTTCTCGCTGCTCGAGCCGGGGCTGTTCTGCGGCGCGATGCTGCTGAGCCCCGCGATCTACGCGAACGAGCCGCCGCTCAATTCCGCCGCGCGCTACGTCGGCGTGTTCGGCGACCGGCAGTTCGACTCGCGCGTATGGCACGAGCTCAACTACCCGGCGCTGATGCGCGGCTATTTCGCGCGCAGCTGGCGCGTGCCGATGTTCATCGCGGCCGGTGACGACGACCTGACGATCCAGGCGGAATCGAGCGTGCTGTACACGCACCTGCGCCGCGCGCAGAACCCGGCGGAGCTGCGCATCGTCGACGGCGGGCATACGTGGGACGTGTGGCGCGGGTTGCTCGGGCAAGGGTTGAAGTACGCGCTCGAGTGCGTGAAATGATTGCGGGCGGGCGCTGCCCCGCCCGTTTTCGCGTGACAGGCCGGTAACCGGCCGGCGACCGTCGCCCGGTGTTGACGTTGGTGGCGCCGATGCCCTGCCTGCGTCACGCCGGCACGCGTGCCGCGCTCACAGCCACGTGCCGCCCTGCCGTTCGCTCGGCTCGTCGTTGAGCGCGTCGAAGTCGTGAATCCAGTCGAGGTGATGCAGCACGCTGTCGCGTTCGCCCAGACGCGCGTTGCGCGCCTGCGCGGCCGGGCCGTCCGGCAGATGCAGCACGTCGGCCGCGGAAATCGACGCGTACTGCACCTTGCGCGTCCGGCCGCGACGCAGCCGCTCGTACGCTTCCTGCGCTTCGCGCCAGTTGCCCGGCCCGGCCTTCGCCAGCTGCGCCGCCAATACCACCGCATCCTCGATCGACTGGTTCGCGCCCTGTCCGTGGTGCGGCACCAGCGCATGCGCGGCATCGCCGATCAGCGTCACGCGCCCGCGGCTCCAGCGCCCGAGCGGCGGACGGTGGAACAGCCCCCAGCGCTGGCTGACCGGCACCGCGGTGATCATCTGCACCACGGCCGGATGCCAGTCCTTGAACACGCGCAGTTGCTCGCCCTCCTCGGCCGGCATCACCCAGTCGCGCGACGGCCACGGTGACGGATGCCGCTCGACCAGCAGGAAGTTCTGGTCGCCGTTGTCGCCGATCGGATAGTGCAGCAGGTGCCCGTGCGGCCCGACCCAGAACTGGATCGTGTCGGGGTCGGGCAGCAGGTCCATGCGCGCGGCCGGCACCACGCCGCGAAAACCCGAACAGCCCGAATACAGCGCATCGTCGTAGCCGAGCATCCAGCGCCGCGTGATCGAACGCGCGCCGTCCGCACCGATCACGAGATCGGCCTCGACGCGCGCGCCGTTGTCGAACGACAGCACGACGCGATCGGGATGCTGCGCAAGATCGACGAGCCGATGGCCGAGATGGATGCAGTCGAGGCCGACCGCCTTCGACAGCACGGCCTGCAGGTCCGCGCGATGCACGCCCCAGTACGCGCCGCCGAATTGCCGGCGGTAATCGGGGTCGCCGCGATGATGGCCGATCACCGCGCCGCTGCGCCCGTCGCGATAAACAAGGCCCGGGATGTCCGCGCACACCGCATCGAAGGCCGCGCGCAGGCCCATGCGTTCGTAGAGGCGCGTCGCGTTGGCCGACAGCGCGACTGCCGCGCCGACTTCGCGCAATTCGTGGGTCTGCTCGTAGAGCTGTGCGTCGATGCCGTGCTCGCGCAACGCGAGCGCAAGCGTCAGGCCGCCGATGCCGGCGCCGACGATCGCAATCTTCAGGTTCGTCTGCATGATGAAGCTGTCTCCGATATTCGTATGGGGGATCTGCGGGCTGCGCAGCGGTCATGTCGCATGCATGGGCCGTATCGGTATTTTCAGGAGTGGACTTTCATCCAGCAATAAAATGAAATGAATCTGCTTCATCACTGAATGCAATGAACCGGACTCCGCGAAACCCATGGACCTGAGCGAGATCGACCTCAACCTGCTGCTGCTTTTCCAGCGGCTGATGCAGGAGCGGCGCGTGTCGAGCGTCGCCGAACAGATGAACATGAGCCAGCCGGGCGTCAGCAACGCGCTGGCGAAGCTGCGCCGCCGGCTCGGCGATCCGCTGTTCGTGCGCGGGCCCGGCGGCGTGGTGCCGACGCCGTTCGCACTGCGTCTCGCGGAACCCGTGTCGCACGCGCTCGCGACGCTGCACGCCGCGCTGAACCCCGAGACCGGTTTCGATCCGCTGCGCGCCACGCGCACGCTGACCATCGGCATGACCGACATCGGCGAAGTGGTGTTCCTGCCCGCGCTGCTCGAGCACCTGTCGCACGCGGCGCCGGGCATCGCGCTCAATACCGTGCGCAACACGAGCATCAACCTCGGCGACGAAATGGCCGATGGCCGCGTCGATCTCGCGATCGGCCTGCTGCCGCAACTCAAGGGCGGGTTCTATCAGCGCCGGCTGTTCGATCAGCGCTATGTGTGCCTGTTCCGGCGCGGGCATCCGCTCGAGGACGCGCCGCTGACGGTCGACGCGTGGCGCGACGCCGAGCATCTGGTCGTGGTGTCGGCCGGCACCGGACACGGGCAGGTGGACGAATGGCTGAAGCGGCGCCGCGTGAAGCGCCAGGTGCGGCTGACGGTGCCGCACTTCATGAGCGTGGGCTACATCCTGCAACGCACCGACCTGATCGCCACCGTACCCGAGCATCTCGCGCTGCAGCTCGCCGCGCCGTTCTCGCTCGGCTGGCGCGCGTTGCCCGTCACGCTGCCCGGTGCGCCGATCCATATGCTGTGGCACACGCGGGTCAATCAGGACGAAGGGAACCGCTGGCTGCGCGACGTGGTGGTCGAGTTGTTCGCGGAAAACGGAGCACGGGCCAGGAAGGCCACGCCTGGCCGGAAGAAATAGCCGCCGTCACGGTCGCGCCGAGCGCGCTTTGCGATATCGCTCGAATCCGCGCGCCGCGTATTTCGTCTACATTGCCGAAGTGGCGATGACGTCGTTCATCGTCCGTGCCCTCCGTCATCCAACCAGCAGGAAATCAAGCCATGTCTGTCTCGAAGAAATTCGCAGCCGTCACGGGCGCCGGCTCCGGCATCGGTCGTGCAGCGGCCATCGCGCTCGCCGGCGCGGGCTTCACCGTCGCGCTGCTCGGACGCAACGAAGCCTCGCTGCGCGAAACGCAGGATGCGATCCGCGCCGCCGGCGGCGACGCGCAGGTGTTTCCCGCCGACGTCACCGACGAGCAATCGGTCGACCACGCGTTCGCGCAGATCGCGCAGCAGTTCGGCCGGCTCGACGTGCTGTTCAACAATGCCGGGCGCAACGCCCCCGCCGTGTCGCTCGACGAATACGACTTCGACGTGTGGAACAGCGTCGTCGCGACGAACCTGACCGGCGTCTTTCTGTGCGCGCGCGCCGCGTGGCGCCTGATGAAGGCGCAAACGCCGCAGGGCGGCCGCATCATCAACAACGGCTCGATCTCGGCGCATGCGCCGCGCCCCGATACGATCGCGTACACGGCCACCAAGCACGCGGTGACCGGGATCACCAAGTCGCTGGCGCTCGACGGCCGCCGGTACAACATCGCGTGCGGCCAGATCGACATCGGCAACGCGGCAACCTCGCTCACCGACCGGATGACGCAAGGCGTCCCTCAAGCGGACGGCAGTCTCGCACCCGAGGCACGCATGGACGTCGCGCATGTCGCGAACGCGATCGTCCAGATGGCGAATCTGCCGCTCGACACGAACATCCTGAACATGACGATCATGGCGACCGCCATGCCGTTCGTCGGTCGCGGGTAATCCCGCGACCTCGCGCCGCGGCCCACGCCGGAAGGTGTCGCCAGCAACCTGGCGCGATGCCTCCCGGCGGTCGACGCGCCCCGTCGTTCAGGCCAGTGCCTGCGTACGCTGCCGGACTTCGCGCTGATCGATGCCGAGGCGCGCCGCGAGCCAGTCGCAGATGAACTCCTGCC
Source organism: Burkholderia pulmonis (assembly GCF_984667975.1). Taxonomy (NCBI): domain Bacteria; kingdom Pseudomonadati; phylum Pseudomonadota; class Betaproteobacteria; order Burkholderiales; family Burkholderiaceae; genus Burkholderia; species Burkholderia pulmonis. The sequence goes on along the minus strand of NZ_OZ480187.1, from coordinate 1,251,770 downwards.
CGAGTGTCGGATTGTCGACCTGACAGTGCGCGGCGCCCGTTTCGTCCGGATCGAACAGCCGGAGCGTCGCGTCGACACCGTGCGCCTTCGCGTAGTCGTAGGTATCGGTCGCCGTCTTCAGGCCGAGCCAGTCCTCGGTGCCCTGCAGCACCAGGTACGGCACCGCGATGCGATCGATCACGCCGGCGAGACGGAAGTCCCGCGCCTTGTCGACCACACCCTGCGGCGTCGCGCAGCCGAACACCCATTTCAGGTGGCGCCAGATGAGCCGCTCCGGCGTATCGAGCCAGGTCGCGAACAGCGACGCCATGTCGAACATCACCGAATCCGACACCGCCGCGACGATGCGCTTCTCGAACGACGCGGCGCGCGCCGCATAGACGCCGCCGACGCTTGCGCCATACAACGCGATCCGCCCGGCATCGACGTCGCGACGCGTCAGCAGGTAGTCGACGCACGCGCCGACCGGCACTTCGGTATCGGGACGGTTGACGATGCCCTGCCGGCGCAGCGTGCCGCCCTGCCCGGGCAGATCGACCAGCAGCAGCGACATACCGCGCGTGAGCACGTGCTTCGGCATCTCGTGAAGCAGTTCGTCCTTGTACTCGTCGAGGCCGCCGAAGGCGATCACGGTCGGCAAACGCACGCCGTCGCCTGCACACGGGATGAAATACGCGTCGAGATGCGCGCCGCCCTCGTACGGGATCCGCACGACCTCGCCGGCCGGCGTCAGCCCTTCGAGATAGCGATGCGAACAACGTTCGACGCTGTCGAAGGTATCGCGCCGCCGCGCGTCGTCATGTGCGAGGTAAAACTCCGACGACCGGTAGTAGTTGGCCGCGCGCAGCCAGTTGCTGCTCGCGGTGCGCAGGAAGCCGCGCGCCGACGCGTCGAGCGCGCGCTGCTCGCTGGCCTTCGCGAGCACCTGCCATTCGCGATACCAGCTCTCCGTGTCGCCTGGCGTCATCCGCGACGCCGCCCGAAAGCATTCGCTGATCAGGCTCGCGCCCTCCTGCGCACCGCCGAGCGTGCGCGCGAACTGGAAACTCAACTCCGGCTCGCCGGGCCATTGCACCCAGCCTTCCGCGCGATACGCGCCATTCATGTTGTTGTCTTGCAGACTCATGTCACCCTCTCGAAAATTACCGATACGTAAATTTATGGCCGTGCAAATGCGTAACCACCTTTACCTCCATCGACCAGGAATGCAGCATCGCGCACTGAAAACCGGGACGAGATGCGTTGCGCACGGTCCTTAAATTTACATATACGTAAATACAAGGGCCAAAAAAACGAGACATCAGAAATGCCCCGCTTTCGTCACGTCAACACGGCGAAAGTGTACGCCTCGATATCGGCCAGCAACAAGCCCTTCACATTTTATCGCGCGGTTTCGTGCCGATGCGGTATATTTTTGTTACGTATCCGTAAAAACATTCTCCCCGGTGAACGTCCATGAGCAAGAAATCCCGCGTCACGTCGCTCCTGTCGGCACTGCCGCTCAAGCCGCGGCGCCGCGAGCACCTGCAGGTGCCGGCCGACCAGATCGGGCAGCGGCTGCGCGCGCTGCGCCAGTCGCGCGACCTCACGCTGAACGAGGCGAGCCGGCTGACCGGCGTGCCCGCGGCGACGTTTTCGCGCATCGAGACGAACAAGATGTCGCCGACCTTCGGCGTGCTGCACCGGATCATCGAAGGGATGGGCTTCGACTGGCGCGACGTGCTGACCAACCAGCCGCGCCATCGCGCCTCGCTCAGCGTGTGCCACACGGAAGACATCGTCACGACGCGTATCGCCAATATCCCGTACGAGTACGCGCTGCTGCATCGCGACAGCTCGGCCGGGATGATCACGCTGCGCATGCAGGTCGACGCGCGCACCGTGGACGAAGCCGGCGGGCTTGCCGGTCATGAGGGCGACGAGTTCTGCTACGTGCTGTCGGGCGAACTGGAGCTGCACTTCGAACACGGCGAGCCGACCCGGTTGCGTGCCGGAGAAAGCGCGTTGTTCTCGTCGCACCGGCCGCACGCCTATGTGGCGCCGTCGCCGGAAGGCGCGACGCTGCTCGTCGTGCTGATGCCGCCGGGCCACACTCAGCCGAAACCCATATCGCCGTAGTTCGGCCCGGCAATGCCGCGCGCCACACTCCGTCATCCCCTTCTGGACTTCTTTCCGGCGGGCGGTGGCTTGCATATGACGAACTGACGACGGTCCTTGCCCCGGATCCAGAGCGGCGCGTTACCGCGCCCGCTCCACTCCTTGCCGCTCGCCGGATCGCGATAGCGCGCCGGCAGGACTTTCACGATGTACGAGCCCCGGCTGCCGTTGCGGCCGACCAGGTCGCGATGCTTGATCGCATAGGTGTCCATCAGCGAGTGCACCTCCTCGATTGCATCGATGCGTTCGCGGGCGCGGGCACGCTCGATTTCCTCGTCCAGTTCGGCCAGCTCCGCAACGAGCTGCGCATAGGTCTTGCTCACGCTCATCTTCTGCTTCCCGCCATGCATCCGCATGCGAATCTATATAATTCGCATGACTAACAGATTGATTCATCGCGCCCCGCAGGGCAGCACTCACTTGATCGGCAGTCGATACGCCCTGCGAGCCGGCGACGCGACGCGGCACACGCGACGATCCCTGGCGCACCGGCGGCCCGACACCGGAACGATCCGTCCGCCTGGTCCCCGTCCAGTGCGGACATCCGGGCAGCACGATCACGCGGCCCGTTTCATTGATCAGACTATAGTTGCAAATGCAATCGTAATGTCATCCATCTCAAATATCAACTGATATCCTTGCTGCCGTGACCACGGCGCCCCTTTCCCGCGCGGCTGACCGGCGCGTATTGGCTTGCCGGAGCGTAGCGGCGGGCGTCGCCCATTGCGGACATCCAGGCGCACAATCCTGCGCTTCGTTTCACATATCAAGTGATATTTGAAATGCGATCGTAATGGTATCTATCTCAAATATCAACTGATATCCTTCCGCCCATGAACACGGCGCCCCTTCCCCCGCGGCTGACCCGCGAAGAAAGTCGACAGCAGACCCGCACGCATTTGTTGGCCGCGGCGAAGCGGCTGTTCGTCGCGCGCGGCTTCGGCGCCACGTCGCTCAGGGACATCGCGGCCGAGGCCGGCTACACGCAGGGGGCGTTCTATTCGAATTTCGCGAGCAAGGAAGACTTGTTCGTCGAGCTGATGCTGGAGCGCTCGAAGACGCAAGTGGCCGATATCGCGCGGGCGCTGAGCAACCCGGCTGCGTCCGGCGACGACATACTGAATGCGCTGGAACTGTGGTCGCGGACGGTCGATGCCGAGCCCGAGTGGTCGGTGCTGGGCGTCGAGTTCAAGCTCCAGGGGCGTCGCAATCCCGCTTTTGCCAAGACGGCGCAGGCGTTGCTGGACACCCACCGCGACGGTCTCGCCTATTGCATCGAGCAGATTTTCGCCCGATTCGGGAAAGTGCCGCCCGAACCGCCGACCGTGCTGGCCGTATCGTTCATGGGGCTCTCGCAAGGGCTGTCGCTGCAGGAGTCGATCCTGTCCGATGTGCCGATCGGGCACATGATCATGGTGTTCCTGCGCAGCCTGCTGGCGTCGGCGGCACCGGCGCGTTGACCTGTGAAAGACGGAACGGGCGCGCTGGCGGAACGCCTGACGTTCCGGCTCGTCAAGCAGGTACGCCCCAGGACACGTTCCATCCGGCCGGGCGATCGCCCTGCCTCAATCGGTCCTCCGGGAGATGAGCCGATGCACTGCGGACACGCTCCAGCGTTTCGCTCGGGGTGTGGCCGAACGCCTTTTTGAACAGCCGGTAAAAGTGCTTTTCGTCGGGAAAGCCGTGGCTCCATGCAATCTCGGCCATGCGCATCCGGGCCCGACCGGGATCGGCGAGCACGTGATAGATGCGCCGCAATCGCCTTTGCTGTATCTGCCGCACGACGCCGCCGCTCCCTTCGAACAATTGATACAGCTTTGCGCGCGAGATGCCGATGTCCCGGCAGATCCGGTCGGGCGTGAGCTCCGGATCCAGCAGGTGGTCGTCGATGTAACGACGGACGCTACCCCATAGCGCATTGCGAATGGGGCTGTCCGCCTCGCGCACGGTGTCCGCCGTGGGGGACACCGCGGCAGTCACCAGTTGCAGCGTTGATTGAACGACATGCGGTACGTCCTGCTCCGTCAAATCCGGAAGATTCCGGAACAACGACAGCAGATGATCGCCCAGGAGACGACCGATGCCGGTGGACAGCGTATGGCCGTGCAGATTCTCGGCTCCGCCGGGCAGGAAATCCCGGGGCACGACCAACGAAACCCCGCCGCCGGGCTCGATCTCGTACTCGTGGGGCTGGGCGGCATCCGAGACGCACAGGTCGCCAGCGCCCCGCGTCGCTTGAACGCCCTTCGAACGAAACAGGTTCCTGCCGCCGAAAAGCAGCATGAGGTAGAAGAAGTCCTGCCCGTCTGTCCGAATTCGTCGTTCGGTGCGACGCATCTCGTAGACCACCGAGTCTTCCTGGTTCAGCCAGCGTCGCCCCGACAGAATCAACGGGCCGAGCGTTGCCGCGGACGAATCCATGGCAAACGATGCGGAATTGTCGTTCCGCAATCGACAGTCGCAATGACTTCCCTCCATCCAGAGATGAAATCGATCGGGTTCGGGCAGATCAAGCGTTGACGACTTGAAAACAGGAACGGTATCCATTCATGGCCGGCGCCGTATCTTTCGTACGCGCCCCGAAGAAATCACCCGTCAGTCGAGCACCGTGTCCGGCGGGCGTCGCCGGAAGCCGACGGCCACCGCGCGAGCCTGACCGTGGCAGAAGATCTTCCTCGGGAATCCGGTTTTTCGCAATCGACTTCCGGCCATCGTCGGCGCGCCGGTCCATTGCGGCCATCGACGCGCCTGCCTGCGCCGGTGTCGGCCGGCGATTCGAATTCGCGCATTGATCTCTTCACCGCCCATGCGTCGAAGCGTTCGCTTCCCGGTCAGCCGGGCGTCGAGAGCAGGCAAGTGACGGGAATACGATGGCGGAACATCGCCAATCACCGGGAAGCAGTATCGGCCTTCGCCCGCTCGTCGCACGCGCGAGCGTTATTGAACGTCGCCGAACCAGTCCTTGACCGTTCCGTTGCCGCTATTGAATTCGAACTGCATGGTCCTGGCCTTGGTCGGTGCCGACTGCGCACTCACCATCTGTCCGGCGTTGGTCGCCTGCGCGAGGAGTCCAGCTCCGGGAATGAAGCCGGCGGCCATGCCGGCCATCGACAGCAGCCGGTTCCCCTGGCCGGGCGCATGGATGTTGGAGTACACCCAGATATCCTTGCTCAGCTGGGGGAAACTCTTCTTCTGGAACGGATCACCGAACATCTGTGCGATGTCGCTTTCGGTGGTCTTGCCGGGAACGACATGCGCCTTGAGATAGGCGCTGTCGAACGGTGAAGGACGACTGGCATCATCGCCCCCGATGCCGGCGCACGCAGCCATTCCGGCACACAGGCCGATACACACGATTTTCCGAAACATGCTGAATTCCTGATTGAATGATTGTTGCGTCACGCGAATCGAGCGGGACATCGAACCGCGCAGGCCGGCCACCGCCACCGACCGGTGCGGCGGCCAGCCTCGCGCGTGCGACGGCGGCCTCACGATCCGGGGGTAAAGAAGCTCGTCTGTACCTCGCTGACCATCGATCCCTGCACCGTCACGTCGAGCACATACAGCAGCGCGAGGTTGCCGGCCGCGTTCCCGGCCATCGCCGCACCGAAAGCGCCTTGCGGATCTTTCCCGAACAGCGTCGCCGCACTCCATGCGTTATTGGCGTAGCGGCTCGCAAGGACGTGCATCGAACCCGGCGTTCCCATGTCGCTCCACGCCACCGTGGCATTGCCCGCATCGTCGAGGGCCAGCTGCGGCGGATGGTTTTCGCCCAGATTGGGCTTCGTCGACAGTTGTTGCGCCGTCCCCCAGGCACCCTTCGTGTCGGACACGTTCGCGTACAGCGCGCCGTCCGGGCCATACCACGCCACCAATGCGTTCCCCTGCGCGTTGACGCTCAGCACCGGGAAGTAGCCGCCGTCCGCGAGCGCGATGGCCGGTGCGACGGGTTGCTTGCCTTGCCATCCCGCTGCGGCGGCATAGCGCTGCGACATCGTCGTGGTGTGGATGCCGCCCGAAACGATGTCGGTTTCACCCCATACGAGCGTGACGTTCCCGCCGGCATCCATCCCGACGACCGGTGAAAACACGGCGCCGGAGGTCCGGTCCGCCACGGTGACCTCCGGGTTCGAACCGGTCCAGCCGCCGGCCGGATCGTAGTTCGCGACCCACAACGCCGACTGGATGTTGTCCGTTTGCTGCCAGGCGACGACCGCCTTGCCGCCGGACGTCACGGAGAGATTCGGCGAGATGTTCTGGATGACCGGACCGGTGATCGCGCCGGGGCCGCTCTGGGCGGGCTCGGGAATGAGCGCGGCGGTGGACCATTGACCGTTCGCCGCATAGCGCCGCCACGCGATCGACGACGAACCGGGCGGGATCTGCTCCGTCCACACCACGAGCGCATTGCCGCTTCCGTCGATACCCGCGTCATAAGAGGCGCTCGTGTCATTCGACGTCGAGCTGGAGACATTCAGGGCAACCTGAACCGGCGTCCCCCATCCCGACGACGGATCGAACGGTCGCGCCCACAGCGCATAGACGTTCGGACCGGGCGTCCATTGCACCCACAGCGCGAGCGCCTGACCGTTCGCATTGCCGACCACCCGCGGCGGGCTCACGCTCGGGCCCGTCATATTGACCGAACCATCCGTCGTGTCGAGCCGCACGGGCGCGCCCCATCCCTGACCGGGCACATAGCGATTGCCCCAGATTTCATTGGTATCGACAACGCTGTTGCCGGTGGTCAGCCACGTGGCCAGCGCGTCGCCCTTCGCGTCGACGGTCACCGCCGGCTCACCTTCGCCGGGCTGACCATCGAGCGCCGCGACCGCCGACCAGCTCGCCTGCATCTGCGTCGGGCCGCCCGTGGGCGTACCTGTGGTGCCGCCCGCTGCGCCGCCGCCAGGAGGCGACGTTCCGGAAGAAGACGATGCCGAACCGCTCCCCGTCGAGACACCATCGCCGCCACACGCCGTGAGCGCGAGACAGGCAGCCATTACCATCCATGCAATCGGCTTCATACCGTTCCTTTTTTTGTTCGATCGCCAACCGGCGCTTCCTTGCCACTCGTCAGACACACTCACGCTCCATCGAGCGCCGGGACCCTCCGTGCCCCGCTCCCTCCCTCCGAATACGCCGTTCACGGCCCGCCAGGGCACTCGCCTCACATCACGCCGCATCGTTCCCCGATAACAAAACGATACGCAGTCCTATTTGAATAGAGGTGCTGGCGCCACCGGCTCCAAGGCTCCATCGACACTCACCCGTCCCTCACGACCTCCCGCGGGCGGGCCTCACGATGCAGGCGCCTCACGCTTCACGATGCCGCGAGATTACCGGGCGCCATGACGCCTGTCGCCTCTCATTTGGGAGAGATCCCTGCTTCCACTGCCTGCAGCGATGCCACGCTTCGGGCCACGAGTACGGCGACCTCGGCCTGCCGGTTCGTGCCCGTCTTGTGCAGAATTCGCTTCAGGTGAGATCGCACCGTACCGATGCCGACACCACGCCGCCGTGCGATCTCCTCCACCGACAGGCCGGCTCCGAGATCGGCTGCCACGATCGACTCGGTCGGCGTAAAACCGAACAGTTCTTGCAGATGCCGGGCATTGGCGGTGGGGTATTCCGGATCGCGCAGCATGACGAGTGCGAGCGGCGTGACGGTCTGGACGAGACTGCCCGGTCGGAGCGGGCTGACGGTCAGCGTCAACGGCAGGCGATTCGCGCGCGGAATCTTCAACAGGGTTCCGAGCGGCCTCGGCCGGCCGGATGCCGTCGCCACACAGGACTGGATCAACCGCAAAAAGCGCTCGTGCAACCCGCTGTCGACGACACGTACCCGCCCGCCTGGTGCGCCGATCCCGTGACCGGGTCGCAGCAGTTGCTCCGCCAACGCATTGGCATACAGCACGTGGCACGACTGATTCACGACCACCACTCCGGTGTCGATGTAGTTCAACGCCTCCAGGGCGGCCTCGTTCCGGATCGAGAACAGGCGCTGGCTCAACTGGAAAGCGCGTTGTAGATGCGGCAGGAGAAACGCCGCCTTCCGGCGATCGCCGGCACTGAAATGACGTGCCGCCCTCGGCCGATGAATGCCGAGCACACCAAGCGTGCCGTCGCCGACCGGAAACAGCGTGCCGACGACGTGAAAAATGTTGAGCTCGCGCAGCCACTCCTGGTAGAAGCCGCTTTCGCGCTGCTCCTGCCGCGTCACCAGATCGCGATCCGTAAAGATCGTCTCGACACTTCGCGCCACGGCACGATCGACCCACAGGTCGTTCTGATGCCAGTAGCTCGCCCAGTCCTGGCGCGCCTGCGACACCAGCAGGTTGTCGGTACATTCAAGCAACTGAACGTTCGCGCCGCGATGGAGCTTCAGCACGGCACTGTCGGCTTCGAAAGCCGCGGCGATCTTCGGCGCCATCCCCACCCACCGCGCGCTGTCGACGGAGGCGTCGTATAGCTCGCCGACCAAGCTGGAGAGACCATGATCAAGGAAGGTCATACCTGTTTCCCCGGTCCACTGTTCTGCATTCGGCCGCATCGGAGGTGCAACGAGCCGCGGGATCGGCCCGCCGCCCAACCTCTCCAACGTCAACCATTCCATACAATTTAATTACACACTTTCCGTAACCAATCGTCAGCATGCCTATGCTGTTCACGAGATATCGCCATGCATATTCAGGCGACAAAGACAGACTGAATCCCGATATTCAACGAAAACCGGACCGGCAACGCTATTCCATTTCAAATGCGAAGCAATGTCGGTAATTTCCTGAATCCCGAGTCACGATGGGTCTCTCGCTGCAGCATGCGCGGCGCCCGTTTCAAAGCACGCGTACTCGCCGCGTCGAGCGCATTTTAGGGCGTTCCGTCCACAACCGAGGTAGCATGGCGTCCATACTAGGTAGACGAGCGTTTTGGCTAACGAAAAAATCAATCGTCGCCCGGTAAATTCATTTGCAAAAGGGCAAAGCGCGGCTACATACTGCCGGCTGGCCACGATGAAATTCCACCTTCCTGGCCACGCAAGTTCTCTTGCAGATTCTCCGCGGGTACCTCATTCAGCGAGTGTCGACCCGCGGCCCTCAACCGCCTTGATACCGCAGGCGAGCCGACTGCCCGCGATCACGTCGTGCGATCGCCGCCGTTTGCCCGCGAACGCCCCAGCGCCATGGCCAGCGAACCGTTGCATCCGCATATCGAGCGCTTTACCACGGCCCATGCGCCGCCCGACGAGCAGTTCGACGCATGGGCGATGGAAGTGCCGCTCGTCGATTTCGCCCCCGGTCAAGCCGCACGCAGCGCGTTCGACATGCACTGCCAGCATGTGTCGTTCGGACCATTCGTGCTCGAGAATCGCGTATGGAAAGACGGAACGTTCACTGCCGGCTTTGGCGCCGAGCGAACCGCCCGACACGCGAGCGCGGATCAACACGATTACTTTTGCTTCAATCTGCGGATCAGCGGCACGTTGAGCCTCCGCACCCGGTCGGCTTCCCAAACCAAGCAGGCCGGCGACCTCTACATGCTCGACTACGGGCGGCCTTTCAAATACACCACCACGAGCAGCCACGAGATTTCCCTTGCAGCGCCCCGTGCACTGCTCCCGCCCAAGGTGGAGCGCCTGCACGGATTCTCGCTGTTGCAAGGCTCCGTCGCATTGCTACGGGATCATCTCCTTTCTCTCCGCGAGAACCTGCCGCGACTGAGTGCGTCCGAGCTTCCCTACATCGCCGACGCGACGACCCAGATGCTGCTCGCCTGCGTACAGGGTATGTCCGACGTGCCTCCGGAATCGAACAAGGTCGTCGATGCACTGCTCGGCCGACGCGTACTTCACTACCTGGACATGCATTTGCTCGAGCCGGACCTGACACCCGATCGCATTTGCCGGGAAGCAGGCATCTCGCGGACGAAGCTGTATCAGCTGTTCGCCGATACCGGAGGCGTCATGCGTGAAATCCGACAGCGCCGGCTCCATCTGGCGCATCAGGTGCTGTCCAGCGGACAGGGGCGTGGCGAGAAAATCCGCACCATCGCGTTACGGTATGGCTTCACCGACGAGAAGTACTTCAGCCGTGCCTTCCGGGCACGATACGGCCATGCGCCCAGCGAGGCATTCGACCGGGCGCAGCATGGGCGCTGACGTTGAAACGGTGGTGTTCCCGGACACTTTCAGTACTGCCGGATTCATTCCGGGATCGGGATTGGGGTTGTAGCGAACAGGTTGCGAGCGAACGGGGGCACTTCGAATGCAATCGCCGCTTCTCCAAAGCGGTACGGATCATCGGTATGCACGCTTTGATTTTTTGGGAATAACAATGAGACAAACAGCCAGCAAATACCTCTCCGCGCTTCTCATGACAACCTGCTTCGCAGGATGCATGGCGCCTGTGCAGAATCGAACCGCGAGCAATGCGGGAGCGAATGCTCCACTCACCAGCGCCGATTGGGACAAGGTCATTGAAACCGACCGGGCATCGGTCCGTGCGAACCAGTTGCCGAAAGAAGTTATCCAGTACGACCTGCAGATTGGAAAGATGATTCCGGAAGCCCAGGACATTCTGGCCTCTCAAGACAAGGCGAGGGCACGCGTCTGGTCGAACAAGGCGCACGCCCTCATGGACGCAAGAAGCAAGGCCATAGAACGATTCTCGGCGAAGGAAATCGCCAGAAACAACGCGGTCGCGAATGCGTTCGGGAACGGGAAGCCGAATCCCTGCCTGTCGCCGATGGGCAGGAACACGTGTACGTCTTCTTCCCCATCCAGGCAAGGAGACACCGTTCACTACTCCGTCGGTCCCGGGGGCATCGGGGCGAACATCGGCAATCTCACCGTGGGGCCCGGTGGCATCGGCGGGGGCTTCTGATTCCGCACGCTGCCCGCTTTCCCCGGTTCGGCACCATGGACTCGACTGCCCGGCGCAAGACATTTCAGCCGATCGGGTACAGGGTCATCGCGTTCGTGCGCGGCGTGCCGGCGTCGGCGCTGGTGGGATAACCGGCTCCACGACGGAGCCGGATCACGCGTGACGCAGCGGCGACGCGCCGCATGCGAACGTGCGACGTCACGCCCGCACGATAGCTTCGGCAACGCGCTCGAACGGCACGCGCCCTTTCCGAAGCTCTACCGTTTCGTCGCTTTCGAAGCCGATATGGCCGCTGTTCAGCCCGCGATTCAGTTCGATGAATCCATCGATCGCCGCAGTCGAGAACGGGTTCATCGCGAGCACCCCGGCCCATGCGGACGGCTCGAGCGCCACCGGTCGAACCGGCCGGCTCAGCACACGCGCAAAGGCATCCGCGATGTCGGCCGGTGAATACGCGCGCGGCCCCTCCAGCCCGACCTTCCGGATACCGGCCCAGTCTTCCTGCAGCATCTCCGCCGCGACGCGGCCGATGTCTTCGGTCGCGACCATCGGGATCGCGCGCTCGACAGGCCCGAGCAGGCTCGGCAGGATGCCCTGCATGCGGACCGGATCGACGACGCGCGCCCAGTTCTCCATGAAATAGGCGGCGCGCAGGAACGCAACCGGCATCCCCAGTTCGGCCAGTTGTCGCTCGGCCGCCCGGTTGGTCGCAATCACGCCGGTGCCCTGCGGCTGATCCGCACCGACCGACGACAGCAGCACGAGTTTGGGCAAGCCCGCCGCACGGACCGCTGCGGCGACGGCGCGCGCCGTCACGTCCGCGTGTTCGAACAGATTCTCCAGCGCATAGTTGGGCGGCTTGACCAGATACGCACCGCGCGCGCCGGCGAACGCCTGCGTCAACGCGGCGGAATCGGCCAGGTCCGCAACCGCCACCTCCGCGCCCTGCTCCGCCCAGCTCGCCGCCTTCGCACGATCGCGCACGACCACGCGAACCGGAACCCCTGCATCGATCAGCGCCTGGGCCGCAACGGCGCCCGTGCGCCCGGTAACACCCGTGACAACGTACATATGCTCTCCCGACTGCCGCTCCACATGTTGGAGCAATGGTTTCGATGATGTACGCTGGCCGGACATAACTCAAATGCATACCGATCATGTCCAGCATGCACCAAGTGGATTTGCATTCCGCCGACCTGAACCTGCTCAAGCTGCTCGATGCCTTGCTCAAGGAGCGCAGCGTCACGCGCGCCGGCATCCGGCTCGGCCTGACCCAGCCCGCCGCGAGTCGCGCGCTCGGCCGGCTGCGCACGCTGCTTGACGATCGTGTGGTCGTGCGCACGCCGAAGGGGCTGGAATTCACCCCGCGCGCGGCATCGCTCGCGCTGCGCGTATCGCGTGTGCTGGCGGAAGCGGCCAGCATCATCGCGCCTGCCGTGTTCGATCCGGCGACGGCGCACGGGCAGTTCTCGATCGCGAGCCTCGATCACATGGCGTTGACGCTGATTCCGGACGTGAATGCGCGGCTGGAACGAAGCGCGCCGGGACTGGATCTCGAAGTTCCGCCGTCACGCGGCAACAACGTCGAGCTCGTGACGGACGGCACCGCAGGCGTTGCGCTCGGCGTATTCGACGACGATACGTTGCCCGCCGGCATCTATCGTAGAAAGCTCTACGACGACAATCTCGTCTGCATTGTGCGGGACGGGCATCCGGCGCTGTCGGCACGACTGACACCGAAGCGTTTCGCCGCGCTGTCGCACGTGCTGGTGACGATCGGTGGCCGGGGTGGAGAGCTCGTCGACGCGGCGCTCGCGCGGCAAGGGCTGCACCGGCGGATTGCGATGCGGCTGCCGCACTTCCTGGTCGCGCCGATGGTGGTCGCGAAGAGCGACATGATGCTGGTGCTGCCGCAGCGGCTCGCGCGGCATGTCGCGGCGTCGATGCCGCTCACGCTCGTGAAGCTGCCGGTCGAGGTGCCGTCTTTCGCGCTGTCGATGATCTGGCATGAGCGCACGCACGACGATCCCGCGCATGGGTGGCTGCGGCAGCAGATTGCGGAGGTTGCGTGGGAAAAGGGATCCTAGGCATGGCCTGCAGTCACATGAGACGCATCGCCCGCGGCACGATCCGCTTCGCCGTCAAACCTCCGGATCCTGAATCCGCGCCGACTGAATCGTGCCGGGCGTATCTCGGCATGCCACGAGCGTTGGCGTCCGCTCGAACCGGTCGGTCGCGTCAACGCACGGACAAGGCCGCGCGGTCTGCCGATGATCGCCGGCTACATGGATCGACGACGATCTTGTGCAACAGCCTCTCGACGGCCGCATGCTGCCCTTCCGCGTCGACATCTTGCCCCACTGCATGTCCATATGACTGGCGTTGGCCGCGCCCGTCCAAAGCGGCATGCCGTTGCGGTCCATCAGTGCCGCCGCGCTCTTCAGCGTCGCGCGAAAGGACCGACATCCATCATTCGGCACCCAAAAACGCCCCTTCGGTATTCAAGCGCAATCTTCGACTTCGGCTTAGGATGGGAGCGCCTCATAAACGAGGCATGCCTGAAACTGATTCAGCCTGACTTGATGCATTCTCGAACCAATCCAAAGAATCATGAACAATATCGGGGGTCCGGAGCATGAAGTATCTCGTCCTTATACTGGCATCCATTCTTTCCTTGAACGCCTGGGCGGAGAAAGATTCGGAAATTGACAACCCCGCTCAGATCCAGTCGTTCCTGAGCAGCCCCGGCGTCCAGAATTTCAATTACCCGGATCCCCAGCACTGGAAAAGCTACAGAAAATACATCCAGATCGGAACCAGAATGCCGGACGGTTCGTGTCAATACCATTACGAATCCACCGTTCCGTCGGATCAGCCCTTCATACAGAAAGAAATCGCCGTCGATCGAGCCGGATGCCGATCACTCATGCTGGAAGGCGTCCCCGACGACGCCACCCTGAATCAATGGAAGCAGATTCAGCAAGTCATACACAAGGGCGCGAAACAACAGGAAATAACCGGCCCGAATACCGGCAGGAAAATTACGATTCAGCGGAACTCCACATCGGGTAGCCAGATGCTGATCAACCAGAACACCCCGTCCGTCACTTCCGGCTCGACCGGCACGAGCACTGCCTCAGCAAGCACGGCCGACAGCGGCGGAATATTCAATACGGGCGGCACAACCTATACGCCTTCGTACAACATCCAGTACACGGATGGAAATAATCCAGTCATGAAGCAAGGGCTGGTCGGTATCGTGACGAGCCTTGCGGATCTGCTCAAGCTGCTTGGGCTGCAGATTGGAAGCGACGGGATCCTCGCGGCCGAAGTCGATGTTTCGCAGGCCTATGGAACACCTGCTGTTGCCCCCATCTCGGGAAATTGCTACTACGACAATCTGTCGAACGGATCGTCCGTCAACTTTTCTGAATACGGCAGCACGATCACCTTTCAAGCCGGGACCGTCGGATGGAGCCAGAAAACGCAAAGCGCGTGTACGGCCATGTTGTTCTCGACGGGAAGCACGGTGAATCATCTCGCGTACAGCTCGGAAACGCCCGGGCAATCCCCCGTTGCACCCGGTTCCGTTGCGTGTGTTTCCGCTGCGAATGCGTCATTCAGCAATTCCTGTGCCGCATACGGGCAACAGATCCCTTACGTTGCCTTCGGGTATTACGCAAACGCAAGCGGCTCGTTTTACAACAACTCGAAATTAAGCTTTCTGGGCCAGACCATTTTCGACTGTTCCGCTGCACCCGGCCTGACCATTACCTTCAGCGACATGAAGATCGTCAGCGACGGAATGGGACATTCCACCCTCTCGGGAAGCTCCAACGTCAACGGCCCGCAGGCCAATTGCGCGAGTTACTTGTCCGCCAACGTGACCTATCTGCCCAACGCAACGGCTGCCGCGCATTGAAATCCGGGGCTCGCACCGACGAGTCACGCCCGCCGCAGGGCAACACGCGAGCCTCAAACATCCGGATCCGGAATCCGCGCCGACTGAATCACCACCAGCGTATCCCCTGCCTCGATCCGGCACGGCGGATCCTCGTAGAACGAATAGATCTTCCCGCAGCGATCGAGCCCGACCACGATCGCACCGGGCACGACGTTCGTCAGGCAGCCGATCTCCTGCGGCAACGCCTCACGCTCCAGCAGCGTCGCACGCCCGCGCGTCGACAGCATGTCGTTCACGAACGGCACGATGTAGCGGCTGTGCACCGCGTCCGCGAGCAGCAGCGCGCCGATCTTCGTCGACGACACGATCACGTCCGCGCCGGCCTGCCGCAGTTGCCGCTGGTACAGGTTCTCCTGGATCCGCACGACGATCTTCGTCTCGGGCGCGATGCTGCGCACCGACAGCGTCAGCAGGATCGCGGTCGGATCGTCGGTGACCGAAATGATCACGGCCTTCGCCGCGCGCACCTGCGCCTGCTGCAGCAGATCCTCATGCGCAGGATCGCCAAGCAATCCCGTCACGCCGAGCGACGTCGCGGCCTCCAGCGCCTGCTGCTGCGAATCGATCACGATGATCGTCGCGGGATCGACGCCGCTTTCCAGCAACTCGCGCACGGCGATCGACCCCGACAGGCCGTAACCGCACACGACGATGTGATCGGACAACTGCTTCTGCAGGCGTTTCATGCGGAATTCCTCGATGACGCGCTGGATCACGAACTGATACGCCGTGCCCAGGAAAATGAACCAGATGCCGATGCGGATCGGCACGATGAAGAACGCATCGAGCAGGCGCGCCCGCGCGGTGACGGGCACGATGTCGCCGTAGCCGACCGTCGCGACGGTGACCATCGTGAAGTACACGAGATCGGCGACGGTCATCGGCGTGCTCTTGGTCGAATCGCGCAGGCCGTCGCGATCGAGGTACAGCACGAGGAACGCAAGCGTGCACAGCAGCACGACCGCGCCGAGACGGAACAGCAGCGTGCGCAGCGGCGACGTCGCGGGACGCGTGAACAACGTGCGCGCACGCGGCGCCTGCCACGGATTGCGGGCGCGACGCAGGCGCATGCGCAACGAGCGGCGCTGGTCGGATGGCGTTGCCAACGGGGAATCTCCTGAAGGATGCGGGCTCGATTCTACGACGGGAACACACGGCCCCGGCCGTCACAGCATGCTGCGCGGCCGCACCATCGTCCCGTCGACGAAACGCTGTGCGCGAAACGCGGACAGGTCGAGCGACGGCGCCCCCGTGTCGATCCATTCGGCGAGCAGCCGGCCGACGATCGGCCCCATCGCGAACCCGTGTCCGCAAAAGCCCGTCGCGATCGTGAGCCCCGACGGCGTGCCCGGCGCATCGATCACCGGAATGCCGTCGGGCAGCACGTCGATCAGGCCGGCCCACGCCTCGACGATCTGCGCATCCTTCAGCGCGGGGAAGATCGTCTTGAGCTTCGCCAGTGCGCGCGGCGCATGCGCTCGATTCGGCTGCGGCTGCGGATCGCGCGGCTCGATCGGCCCGCGCGCGCCATTGATGCGCGCCAGCACGTCGCGCCAGGCAGATGCATTCAGGTGCAGCCGGAATTTGTCGCGCTGCGACCAGAACTCCGGCCAGAAGAGACTCAACCCGCGCAGGTGGCCGAGCGTCAGATCGACGTCGACCTGCATGTCGTCGGCAAGATTGATCGCGCCGTTCTTGCGCTGCCGGATGCCGAGACCATGCCCCCAGACCGTCGACGCCGACACCGGCGGCACCACGTTGGTGCGCATGCAGGTGCCGCGCACGGCCTGCTGCGGCAGCCGGATGCCGACGCCGTCGAGCAGCCGGAAACTGGTCGCGCCGGCCGCGCAGATCACGCGCCGCGTCCGGATCGTGCCACGCTCGGTCACGACGCCGGCCACCGCGCCACCGGCCGTCTCGATCGCCGTCACGCCACAGCCTTCGAAGAAGCGCGCGCCGGCCTCGGCGGCGCGCGCGGCGAACGCGGCGGCCACGCGACGCGGCTCGGCCTGCCCGTCCGTCGCGGTATACAGCCCGCCGAGCGTGCGCGCCTGCGGCGAAAGGCCTCGCACCCGCTCGTCGATCTGCGCACGCGTCAGCGTGCGCGTGTCGAGCCCGTGCTCGCGCGCGACGGCGAGCCACGCGTTGAACGACGACCAGTCCGCTTCGTTGTCCGCAATATAGAGACAGCCGCCCTGCCGCCATTCGAGATCGAAACCGAGGGTTTCCTCTAACCCTTCCCAGATCCGCATGCCCGCCATCATCAGCGGCACCTCGGCGGCCTCGCGCCCCTGCTGCCGGACGAAGCCCCAGGCGCGCGTCGACTGCTGCCCGGCGATGCGCGACTTGTCGAGCACGACGGCCTTCAGGCCGCGCAGGCCTAGGTAGTACGCGGCTGCGCAGCCCATGATGCCGGCACCGGCGATCACGACATCGGCCTCGGCCGGGAACGCCATTTCGGCGCACGTCAGGGCATCGTGCAGCGGGTAGGTTGTCGTCATTGTTTCCTTTCAGTCGTTAATTCGTTCGGGATTGGGACGCTTGCGGTAACTTCGTGACACACCTTTCACAGAAACGCACCTTTCACGACACTGAATGACGACCATTTTGCGGTAAAGTTATCTTTTCCGCGCGTGGCCGGTCGGCTCGCCATTGGACGTCATGAAGACTGTCCGCCGAGACTGCCGCAAGGCGTCGTTCTGAACGTCACGATCCGTTCCCGTAGCATGACCATTGAAGCAATCACCACGGATTCCCTCGCGGTTGCCGAGCGCGTGCGCGAGCTGATGACCCGCAACGGCATCGGCAAGCGCCAGCAGACCACCGAGCTGTGCCGCATCCTCGACCTGAGTTTCTCGCAAGGCCACCGCAAACTGCGCGGCAGCAGTCCCTGGACGCTCGCGCAGATCAAGAAAGTCGCCGAAGCGTACGGCGAACCCGCCGCCCAGCTGTTCGGCGCGCAAACGCTCGACCCCGGCATGGTCGGCGCGTATTCGCAGGAAGCCGTCCTTTACGCGGGCGTCGCCGAAATTCCGTGCACCGCATGGATCGGCGCGCCGCTCGAAGCCGGCGCACGCCCCGAGTTCGTCGCGTACGAACAGAACGGCCGCTGGCGCGTGCTGCGCCATACCGGCGTGCTGTACCAGAACGCGTACGACGTGCACAAGATCGAGATCTATCCGCGCCGCGCGGAGAGCGACAAGCTCGTCGTCGCGGTGATCGACCCCGATCGCGTCAGCGCAACCGAGCTGTGCCGCTATCTCGAACGGCAGGGTTTCGCGACAGCCGCGTTCGACGGTCTCGCACCGTTCGTCGACGCGCTGCAGGGCCAGGCGTTCGATGCCGTGCTGACCGAATGGCTGTTCGACGACAGCACGGCCGCCACCGCGATCAAGGCCGTGCGCACGTCCGACAACCCGGGCGCGCCGATTTTCGTCCTGACGGGCGACCTGCTCACCGGTCGCGCGAGCGAGGCCGACATCAGCGAAGTGATCCGCGCGTTCGACGTGGTCTGCTACGAAAAGCCCGCGCGCATGGCGATCCTCAGCGCCGACCTCGCGAAACGGCTCGCACGCGGGTAATCCCCGCCGGCCCGCCGCGCCTCCGGAAGGCACGCGGGCGCGCAATGCCGCGGGCATGGACAGGTTCCTCAGTACAATAGCCGCACCTGTTCACGCCCGCACCGGCATCCGCCGCCCGACGCCATGGCCCGCCTCATCCCCGACGACTGGAAAAGCCTCGCCGCCACCGGCGCGGCCGAACGCGAGCGCGAAACGCTCGCCGCGCTCGAACACGCACTGCCCGACAGCTACACCGTCTATCACGGCGTCCACTGGACGCGCGCCGACCAGGCGTTCTCGGTGTTCGGCGAAGCGGCGTTCGTCGTCGTGAGCCCGGCCGGCCGCGTGCTGCTGATCGAGCAGAAGGCCGGCTTCCTGCGCGAGACGCCGAAGGGGCTCGTGAAGGTCTATTTGCAGAAGGAACGCAATGTCCCGATCCAGCTCGCGCGCACGCAGGAAACGCTGCACCGGCGCCTGACGGCCGCACTCGGCGCGGGCGTCTACGGCGTCGAGGCGCTGCTGTACTGCCCAGACTACTCGATCCGCGACGCGTCGATCGCGGGCGTCGCGGCCGATCGCATCGTCGACGCGTCGCGCAAGGCGCAGCTCGGGCAAGTGATCCTGCAGATCCTGCCCGAGGGCGACGAACCCTTCCCGAACGCGCCGAAGCTCCACCATTTCCTCGCGGACGAGCTCGCGCTCACACCCGACACGAGCGCGCTCGTCGGCCAGGCCGGCACGCTCGTCACGCGGTTGTCCGGCGGGCTCGCCGAATGGGCGCGCCAGCTCGAATTCGCGCCGTTCCGGCTGCGCGTCACCGGCACCGCCGGCTCGGGCAAGACGCAGCTCGCGGTGCAGACGATGCGCGACGCCGTCGCCGCCGGCAAGCGCGTGCTCTACGTGTGCTTCAACCGGCCGCTCGCCGATTACATCGCGCGCATCGCGCCGCCCGGCGCGAAGATCGCGAACTACCACCAGCTGTGCGACTGGGTCGCGCGCGACGGCGGCTATACGCCCGACTTCCAGGTGCCCGGCGAATTCGAGCGGCTCGAAGCGCGTTTCGCCGAAACGCCGATCCCCGAGCGCTGGCGCTTCGACGTGCTGGTCGTCGACGAAGGACAGGATTTCCACGCACCGTGGGCGGCCGCGCTGGAGCGGTTGCTCGCACCGGATGGCGCATGGTGGTGGCTGGAAGATCCGCTGCAGAACCTGTACATGCGCGAACCCGTCGCGCTGTCCGGCTGGGTCACGTTGAAGGCACTGACGAACTACCGCAGCCCGCGCGATCTGCTCGAATTCGTGCGTGACGTCGTCGGCCGCGTCGAGCCGCTCGCGGCCGAGCTGCGCTCGGGCAGCCCGTTCGATGGTTCAGAGCCGTCGGTGTCGGCCTACGGGGAAGACGGCATGTCGGCGAACGCCTTGACGGACGCCTGCATCGACGCGACCAAGCGCGCGATCACGCATGCGCTGTCGCTGGGCTTCCGCAAGCAGGACATCGCGGTGCTGTCGTACCGCGGCCGCGAAAGCTCGGTGCTCGCGCCGCTCGACCAGCTCGGCCCGCACCGGATCAAGCGCTTCACCGGCAAGTACGACCTGTTCGGCAACCCTGAATATCGCGAAGGCGACGTGCTGCTCGATTCGATCTACCGCTTCAAGGGCCAGTCGGCGCCGTGCGTGATCCTCACCGAAGTCGACTTCGATACGCTCGACGCGCGTGCCGCGCGCAAGCTGTTCGTCGGTGCAACGCGCGCGACGATGAAGCTGCTGATCGTCGCGTCGTCGCGCGCGGCCGCGCAACTCGCGGCCGTCTGACGCGGCGGGCAGGCGGACGGCAGGCAAGCGGGCGCCTGCGCCGTCACCGCCCGTTTTCGATCACGCCACCCGGAACGCCCCCACCGCACGGCGCAACCCGTCGGCCTGTTCCTCGAGCGACGCGGCAGCCGCCGCAGCCTGCTCGACCAGCGCCGCGTTCTGCTGCGACACCTGGTCCATCTGCGACACCGCGCGGTTCACCTGCTCGATCCCGTCGCGCTGCTCGCTCGATGCGGCCGCGATCTCGGTCATGATGCCCGTCACGCGCCCGATCGCCTGCTGGATATCCTGCATCGTCGTACCGGCCGTGCCGACGAGCCGCGAGCCGATCGCAACACGTTCGACCGATTCGCCGATCAGCGTGCGGATTTCCTTCGCCGCGGACGCCGAGCGTTGCGCAAGCGTGCGCACCTCGCCTGCGACCACCGCGAAACCGCGCCCCTGCTCGCCTGCGCGCGCGGCTTCGACCGCCGCATTCAGCGCAAGGATGTTGGTCTGGAACGCGATGCCCTCGATCGTGCCGATGATGTCGGCGACCTTCTGCGAGCTCCGGTCGATCTCGTTCATCGTGCCGATCACCTCGCCCACCACCGTCGCGCCGCGCGTCGCGATTTCGCTCGCGCTGTCCGCGCAGGCCTGCGCCTCGAGCGCGTTGTCGGCGTTCTGCTTCACGGTCGCGGTCAGTTGCTCCATGCTCGCGGCCGTCTCCTGCAGCGCCGACGCCTGCTCCTCGGTGCGCTGCGACAGGTCGGTGTTGCCGGCCGCGATCTGGTGCGTCGCCGTCGAGATCGCTTCGGAACCCTGGCTGACCTGGCGCACCGTGTCCGCGAGGCTGCGCTGCATGCCCGTCACGCCCTTCACCAGTTCTGCCATTTCGTCACGCGACGACCAGCGCACTTCCGACGTCAGGTCGCCGTCCGACAGGCGGCGGAAATGCGACAGCAAGCGGTTCACCGGTTGCGTGATCGCGAAATGCAGGCCGACCGCGCAGCCGAGGCACGCGGCCAGGCCGAATGCGATGCCCGCGATCGCGCCCATGCGCATCCAGCCGTAGTAAGTCTGCGCGGTGTCGTAGACATCCTTGCCGCGCGCGACCTGGTACGCATCGAGCGCATCGGTCGCCTGCGTGAGCGCGACCGACAGCGGCGGCGCCACCGTCATCAGCAGCCGGTCGGCCTCGTCGCGCCGGCCTTCGCGGATTGCATCGATCATCGGCTTCAGCGCCTGCCCGATCAGCGCCTGGCGCGCGGCGTCGAGGCGGCTCGCGAGCGGGCCCTCGTCACCGTCGTGCGGCATCGCCGCGTAGTTGCGCCACGCGTTGTCGGCCTTCGCGAGATAGCCTTCGGCCTTCTTCACGAGATCCGGGACTTCCGGCGCTTCCGGATGCAGCAGCGCACGATCGAGCGTCGTGCGCACGATCGTCAGGTTCAGGCTCGCCGCGGACAGCGCGGTCTTCGCAGCCAGTTGCTGCGTATAAGCCTCGTCGAGTGCGCGGTTCGAGCTCTGCATGCCGGCGAGGCCGATCAGCCCCGACACGACGAGCAGCACGGCAACGAGACCGAGCGTGGAGAAGATCCGCGTACGGATCGAGAAACGGGAAAACAGGGCGTTCAGGTTCATGACGGCACGTGAGCGATAAAAAATGCCGCGGCAATCGGTCCGCAGCACTCTGGATTACGGTTTGCCTGCAAAAAACTTGAGTCCGTCCCCGCTTTTCGTCTGATCACGGTCAATTTTTCGTGCCGGCAATCTCCTGTTACGCCTGCAACATATCGAGGCAAGGCAGAAATTGACTAGTCAACTATCTGCGGCTATATTTCGCCTCAGTTCCCTGCCATGGCAGATATATCGATGACAACCGACACCCTCCTCACTCCGCCAGCCGCCGAAACGGCCCGCCGCGACGCGCCGACCGGGCTGGTCATCGGCGCGCTGCTGCTCGTCATGCTGTTGTCCGCGCTCGACCAGACGATCGTGTCGACCGCGCTGCCGACGATCGTCGGCGAGCTCGGCGGGCTCGACCAGTTGTCGTGGGTCGTGACCGCGTACCTGCTGTCGTCCACCGTCGTGCTGCCGCTGTACGGCAAGCTCGGCGACCTGTACGGCCGCAAGATCGTGCTGCAGGCCGCGATCGTGCTGTTCCTCGCCGGCTCCGCGCTGTGCGGCGTCGCGCAGGACATGACGCAGCTGATCGTGCTGCGCGCGCTGCAGGGGCTCGGCGGCGGCGGCCTGATGGTCGTTACGATGGCCGCGATCGGCGATCTGGTCCCGCCCGCTCGCCGGGCGCGCTACCAGGGGATGTTCGGCGGCGTCTACGGCCTCGCGACGATCATCGGCCCGCTGCTCGGCGGCTTCCTGGTCGAGCACCTGTCGTGGCGCTGGATCTTCACGATCAACCTGCCGCTCGGCTTTCTCGCGCTCGCGGTGATCGGCATGGCGTTCCGGCCGCACACCGCGCAGGTGAAGCACCGGATCGACTACATGGGCGCAGCCTTCCTCGCGACCGCCCTCACCTGCGTGATCCTGTTCACGAGCGAAGGCGGCTCGCTGCTGCCGTGGACATCGCCGCAACTGTGGATGACGCTCGTGCTCGGGCTCGTCGCGATCGGCGGCTTCATTTATGAAGAGCGCCTCGCGGCCGAGCCGATCATGCCGCTCGAACTGTTCCGTCATCGCACCTTCGTGCTGATGAGCCTGATCGGCTTCGTCGTCGGCATCGCGCTGTTCGGCTCGGTCACGTTCATCCCGCTGTACCTGCAGGTCGTGAAGGGCTCGACGCCGTCGCAGGCCGGCATGCAGCTGCTGCCGATGATGGGCGGGATGCTCGTGACGTCGATCGTCAGCGGCCGGCTGATCTCGCGGCTCGGTTCGTACCGGATGTTCCCGATCGCCGGGACGCTGACCGGCGGCATCGCGATGGCGCTGCTGTCGACGCTGACGCTCGATACGCCGCTGCACACGATGTACGCATACATGGCGCTGCTCGGAATCGGGCTCGGCATGGTGATGCCGGTGCTCACGCTTGCCGTGCAGAACACGGTCGAATTCCGGCACATGGGGGTGGCCACGTCGGGCGCGACGCTGTTCCGCTCGATCGGCGGCTCGCTCGGCGTCGCCGCATTCGGTGCGCTGTTCTCGCACGGGTTGCAGTCGCGGATCATGCACGCGCTGCCGGCCGGTACCGAGCTGCCGCCCGCGCTCGGCCCGGCCGCCGTGCACCAGTTGCCGGATGCCGTGCGCGATGCGTACCTGCACGCGTTCGCCGGCTCGCTGCATGTCGTGTATCTCGCCGCTGCGACGGTGATCGCGATCGCGTTCGTGCTCGCGTGGTTCGTCGAGGATGCGCCGCTGCGCAAGCACAACTGAGTGCCCGGCGGATCGCAACGCGGCCGTCCGGCCGTCTCGCGATCCGCACGCATCCGCCGTCAAGGCAGCAGCACGACGCCCCCTGTCGTCGCGCGCGACTCCAGCAACCGGTGCGCATCGGCCGCCTGCTCGAGCGGCAGCCGCGCGCCGATCTCCACGTGCATCCCGCCCGCCAGCCGGTCGAGCGTCGCACGCGCGGCGTCCCGGTATCCGCCAACGTCGCGCGCGATGAAACCGAGCACGCTCGGCCGCGCAAGCGCGATCGAACGGGCCGGGCCCAATTCGTCGAGATCGAACGTCTGGCGCGCGCCGATCGCGGCCACCTGCCCGATGCTCGCGACCATCCCGAACGGACGGATTGCACCGAGCGTGCGCGTCAGCACGTCGCCGCCGATTCCGTCGATCGCGTAATCGACGCCCGCACCGCCGCCGAACGCGCGCGCGGCTGCAACGAAATCCGCTTCGCGATAATCGACCACCGCGTCTGCGCCGTGCGTGCGCACGAGCGCGGCTTTCGCGGCCGATCCGACCGTACCGATCACCCGCGCGCCGAGCGCGCGCGCCCACTGCGTCGCCAGCAGCCCGACGCCGCCGGCCGCCGCATGCACGAGCACCGTGTCGCCGGCGCCGACCTGCCGGACGCGATGCAGCAGCATGTACACGGTGATCCCCTTGAGCAGCCCGGCCGCGGCGGCTTCGTCGCTCAGGCCGTCCGGAATCGGCAGCACGCGTTCGGCCGGCATCGTGCGCAGGCTCGCATAGCTGCCGGTCGGCATGCCCGCATACGCCACGCGCTGACCAGGAACGAGATCCGTCACGCCCGGCCCGACCGCGTCGATCACGCCGGCCGCCTCGACGCCGAGCGCATCCGGCAGCGCGGGCAACGCGTGCGCCCCCGTCCTGAAATAGATGTCGACGAAATTCACGCCGACGGCGGTCTGACGAATCCGCACTTCGCCGGCACCGGGCGGCGCGACCGGCGCATCGACGCGGCGCAGCACGCCGGCGTCGCCGTAACGGTCGATCCCGATCCGGATGGCGTTGGCATTCTGGGTCATGGCGTTCCTCGTTATCGAATGAAGTGACACGATCATCCCATCGTGCATAATCGAACGGAATTCACGTTGATCGCCCATCTACTGTGCAAAATTCGACCGATCTGGCTCCCACTCCCGCCTCCGTACTACCGATGAGCTGGGACGACATCCGCTACTTTCTGGCGGTGATGCGCGGCGGCAGCCTGTCGGCCGCCGCGCGTGCGCTGCAGGTTCAGCATTCGACGGTCGCGCGGCGCATCGACGCGCTGGAATCCGCACTCGGGATCCGGCTGTTCGACCGGCTGCCACGCGGCTGGCCGCCGACCGACGAAGGGCTGCACCTCGCCGATCACGCCGCTCGCCTCGAAGCCGACGCGCATGCGTTCGCGCGTGCCGCGCAGGGGGCGGCGGCGCTCGATGGCGTCGTGCGCGTGTCGGCGTCGCCGGTGTTCGCCAGCCATTTCCTCGCGCCACGCCTGGCCCGCGCGCAGCGCGCGTGGCCGTCGCTGCGGATCGACCTGATGGGCGAGATGCATGCAGCGAACCTGTATGCGCGCGAAGCCGATCTCGCGGTGCGCCTGTCGCGGCCGAGCGAGCCCGGGCTCGCCGCGCGCCGGCTCGGCACGATGCGCTTCGTGCTGTGCGCGGCGCCGGAATGGGTAGACGTGCCGCCCGACAGCCTGGCGTTCATCGGCTACGACGACGCGCTCGCGCAAACACCGCAGCAGCAATGGCTCGAACGCTTCGCGGCCGGACGCCGTTTCGCGTTCATCGCCAACGACCTCGCCGCGCAGCATCGCGCGTGCGCTGCCGGCGCCGGCGTCGCTCTGCTGCCGCGATTTCTCGTCGACGATCCGGCCGCGCACGCCGGCGCGCCGCTCGTCGAGCTGACCGACGCGCCGCGCTGCGACATCGAGCGCGAGATCTGGCTCGTCGTGCACCCGGACGTGCGCCGGTCGCCGCGCGTACAGCGCGTCGCCGAGGCGATCGCCGACGCGGTTCATGCAGCGGACGGACGGCTGTAGGGAACCTGCGCCGCCACCCGTCAATCGTCTTTGCCACATGCGCCGGCGGCCGGCATAGTAGCGATTTGATTTCACCTGTCCGGCCGCCATGCCCACTGCCCCTGCCTGCGTCGTTCGCGACGCGATCGACACCGACCTCGATGCCATCCACGCGATCTACGCGCACCACGTTCACCACAGCGTCGCGTCGTTCGAGGAAACAGCGCCCGACGTCGCCGAACTGCGCGCGCGCCGCGACGCGGTGCTGCGTCACGGGCTGCCGTATCTCGTCGCCGAATGCGACGGCCGCGTGGCCGGCTATGCGTATGCGACGCCATATCGCACGCGCAGTGCGTACCGCTTCACGATCGAGGATTCGATCTACATCGACGATGCGCATCGCGGGCGCGGGATCGGCCGCGCGCTGCTCGCGGCGCTGATCGCGCGCTGCGAAGCGGGCCCGTGGCGGCAGATGATCGCGGTGATCGCCGACGGCGGCACCGGCGGCTCGACGTCGCTGCATCGCGCGTTCGGCTTCGAGCCGGCCGGCATGCTGAAAGCGGTCGGCTTCAAGCATGGCCGCTGGATCGACACGGCGCTGCTGCAGCGCCCGCTCGGCGTCGGCGCGAACGCGGGCCCCGCCTCGCCCGAGCCCGCCGCGTCGCGCTAGAATGGCCGCATGTCAAAACAGACTCATTCCACGCCCGACGAGGCCGCACCGGATTCCCGCAACGAGTACACGGTCGACGAACTCGCACGCGTGTCCGATACCACCGTGCGCAACGTCCGCGCGTACCAGGATCGCGGGTTGCTCGCGCCGCCGGAGAAACGCGGGCGCGTCGGCATCTACGACGACACGCACGTCGCACGCCTGAGGCTGATCAACCATCTGCTCGCGCGCGGCTACACGCTGTCGAACATCCAGGATCTGATCAAGGCGATCGACGAAGGCCACGACCTGCGTTCGATCCTCGGCCTCGAAAACGCGATCGGCGGCCGCTGGTCGCACGAGCTGCCGAAAACCTATTCGCTCGCCGCGCTCGCGCAGATGTTCGGCCCGCAGGCGACCACGCAGTTGTCCCGCGTGACCGAGCTCGGTCTGCTCGAACGGCGCGGCCTGTCGTTCGTCGCGAAGAGCCCCGCGCTGCTCGAGGCAGCGGCCGCGATGACGAAGGAAGGCATTCCGCCGCGCGAGTTGCTCGACGTGATCAGCCTTGCCCGCCCGCACTTCGACGCGATCGCACGACTGCTCGTCGATCTCGTCGTGAAACGGCTCGACCGCTACGACGCCGACACGCTGCCGCCGGCCACCGACGTGCCCGAACTGGTCGACGCGATCTGGCGCCTGCGCCCGCTCGCAGCCGTGTTCGTCGAGGGCGAGACGAATCGCGCGCTCGAAACCGCGGCGAGTGCGTATCTCGGCGGCCGTGTTGCAACGATCCTCGACAAGAAGCTCAGCGATGAAGCGGCGCGGCAGTCCGGCGCGGCGGATGCATCGGATACGCAAGGCGGCGGCGACAACGCGTAGGCGCGCCGCCGTCTTGTGCGCGTCGGCACGCGATCGTCCATGCGATCCTTCTTCGAACCGAGCGGCACCGGTCGCGCCCGAAAATGTCTCGCATGAAGTTCGTCCGACGATTCGTTTCACGCGCTGAACCACCCGCACCGCTGCCGTCACGCATGTGTCGACCTTTCGCTGCAACGCGCGAGTGCCCGGCGTGCGGAAAAACCAACGACCGTTGCAGGCGACAACCGTCGTCGGCACGGGTCGGCGCACGGCCGGAAGCGCCGTTCATCCCGCCTTCCAGCCAGACAGGGCCGCATCGCTCCATCCGCAACAACGGGCCGCGCCGCAAAATAGTTACAAGATAACGATTGACGCGAGCGCCGCATGTCGGTTAGTGTCTAGGTCGAAGTCCAAGAAGTCCGATTGCTGTTCATCAATTGCTGCTCCTTCCAAGCGGTATTCGTTGTCCTCTCCCTCCTTGACGCTTCACAGGCTCTTCAACAGGGCAAATCTCTTTATATTTTTTCTCAAGGAATCTTCATGGATACCGGTATCGTCAAGTGGTTCAACGACAGCAAAGGCTTTGGCTTCATCACCCCGGACAACGGCGGCGACGACCTGTTCGCTCATTTCTCCGAAATCCGTGCCGACGGCTTCAAGACGCTGGCTGAAAATCAGAAAGTGAGCTTCGAAACGAAGCAGGGCCCGAAGGGTCTGCAAGCGGCCAACATCAAGCCGCTGTAAAGTTTGAAGGACCCGGCCTCCCGAGACGGACGCCGGGTCGCAGCGACACCCCCACGGAGCCTCGCCTCCTAAAGTTGGCGCGATCGCCCTTAGCTGCATCGGTTCATTCAGCAGCTTGCCAAGCGCCACACGCCTCGTTGCACTTCATCCCCCCTCCGGCCGCAACGCCTCATTTTCGCTTTCCGACTGCGTCAGATTCAGTCCGCAATGGCTTTGAATCGGCCTGCCCGTGCGCATTTCGCACGGCACGCGCGCACTCGAACATCATTAAAATTAAAATGCACAACAAACACATTCAACAGTACAACGGCTATGCCGTCCAACCCTCGGCGCATCGTTTGCCCGACGGTAGTTTTTCATCCAACCTGCTGCTCGAACGCACCAACAGCACGCGCGACGAAGGCCGCTACCAGTTCTATTCGCTCGATTACTTCGCGAACGAAGTACAGGCGCTGGAGCATTCGTCACGCTGGGCACACGACTGGATCGATACGCGCGGTTAAAAGCCGCGCCCCGGTACGGGCACCTGCCGCATGCGCGTCATCGGGGCGCGCGCGACAAAGCGTGTCCCGACATCGCGTGCAATCGATTCCGACCTGCCGGCTTGATCGGCGCGCCCGGTTCGAACTTCCCGATTGCCCCTTCGACGTCGTCGTCAAGCTGCACCCTCTCCGTGGAAATTGACGACGTACGCGCGATATCGGCGCAGACCAACATGAAAAGCCGGCGGCCAACTTGCCCGCCGGCTTTTTCGCATCGTACGACCGCTTACTTCAACGCGCCCGCCACCTTCTTCTGCCGCCACAGGCACAGCAGATCGCACGCGACATGCGCGGCCGCGATCGCGGTAATGTCCGCGTGATCGTAGGCCGGTGCGACCTCGACCACATCCGCGCCGACCAGATTCACCGCCCCGAGCCCCCGCACGATCGCCAGCGCCTGCGCGGACGACAACCCGCCCGCCACCGGCGTCCCCGTTCCTGGCGCGAACGCCGGATCGAGACAGTCGATATCGAACGTCAGGTACGCAGGCCGCGCGCCGACGATGTCGACGATCCGCTCGACCGCCGCACGCGAACCGTGGTCGTGCACCCACGCGGCATCGAGCCGCTCGATCCCGAGAAAATCGTCGTTCCACGTGCGGATCCCGATCTGCACCGACGTTGCGGGATCGATCAATCCGTCCTTCACGGCCTTGTAGAACATCGTGCCGTGATTGAGGCTGTCCGGCTCGTCGTCGGCCCATGTATCGCAGTGCGCGTCGAAATGGATCAGCGACAGCGGCTTGCCGTAGCGCTCCGCATGCGCAACCAGCAGCGGATACGTGATGTAGTGATCACCGCCGAACGTCAGCATCTTCGCGCCCGAACGGAGGATCGTACGTGCATGCTCGATGATCGCGGGCTTGATCGACAGCGGGTTGTGCGCGTCGAACCAGCAGTCGCCATAGTCGACGGCCGCGAGATCGTCGAACGGATTGAAGCCCCACGGATACGGATTGAGCTCGGCGAGCTGCACGCTCGCCGCGCGGATCGCGGCCGGCCCGAGCCGCGCGCCGGAACGATAGGTCGTCGCAAGGTCGAGCGGTACGCCGGAAATCGCGACGTCGACGCCGTCGAGCGCACGCGAATAGTTGCGGCGCATGAACGACAGCACGCCCGCATAGGTGTTTTCGATCGACGAGCCGTACGGCGTCGTGCGACGGATCGCGCCGTCGCCGTGGAAGAGTTCGGTCATGGGTCGGACCTGTTTTCGTGGGGAGCCGGCGCCGCCCCGCTTCGCATTCGCGCGCGGGCCGGGCACGGCATGGATTCATCGGGACACGCACCGGCTTGCGCATCCAGTCGCACGGCCGGGCGGAACATCGACAACGGCAATACCGCGGCGATCATAGCAAGCCGAATTGAAGTCGTTGCCCCGGTTCAGCCGGGGCAACGCGCGGAGAAATCCGACAGCGGCATCGTCATCCGTCGGCATCGATGACTAGAAGGATTCGCCGGTTTTTGCTTGCCCGTTCTTCCGGATAATGGCCGGCAGCCGCGCCCTCGACGGCGCGCCGTCCACCGCAGACAACAACAAACCGGAGACACCCGCCTTGATCGCCACGCTTCCCGCCACCTACCGCCGGCTCTGGCCGCTCGCCATCGCCGCCGCACTGCTGTACGGGCTGTCGCTCGCCGCCGCGCCCTATCCGGGCCAGGCCGCCGCGAAAGCCGCGATGGGCATCCTGCTGCTCGCGGCGGGCAGCACCTGCGGCGCGGCGCGCGAACGTGCGTGGCTGTGCGCGGCGCTCGCCACCGCGGTGCTCGGCGACGTGCTGCTCGCGCTGCCCGACTGGCCGCTGTCGTTCGTCCTCGGCCTCGGCGCGTTCCTGCTCACGCACGTGTGTTATTGCGCGATCTTCATGCGCTGGCGCGCGCGGCCGCACGGCTGGCGCATCGTCGCGTTGATCGGGTTGTGGATCGCCGCACCGGCGTTCTACGCGGCGTTCTTCCCGCATCTCGGCGAGCTGCTGGCGCCGGTCGCCGTCTACATGCTCGTGCTGTGCGTGATGGCCAGCTTCGCGCTCGCCGCCCGCACGCGCGGCCCGCTGGTCGCGATCGGCAGCCTGATCTTCGTCGGCTCCGACACGCTGATCGGCGTCGGCCGGTTCCTCGGCGGTTTTCCGGGCATCGATTTCCTGATCTGGGGCCTCTACGCGCTCGCGCAGGTCACGATCGTGGCCGGGGTTTTCCATGAGACGGCCGCCCGATCGATCCGTCCCTGATACTGTTTCAAACAGGCCGCCGCACGCCGGCGGCCTCGCCTCCCGCCTGTCTCGTCCTGCCGACGGCCCTTTCCGCGCATCCCGCATCGCGGAAAGCAAACCGTTCCAAACCCCGCTCAGCCTTTTCCCGTCTGGCTTCCGGCCCTTAGAGCGCCGCTTCTAGCCTCTTGCGGTTTCCGGGTTCACCCACTATCGTTACATCAACCAATGTAACATTCAAAAATGAGCCAAATCGGAGACACCCGGATGAATGCTCGCACATTGCCTTTCGGTCCGCCCGGCCACGACGGTCTGGACGAAACCATCGACATCGCCATCATCGGCACCGGCTTCGCCGGTCTCGGAATGGCGATCCGCCTGCGGCAAACAGGCGTGACCGACTTCGTCGTCCTCGAGAAGGCCGCGTCGGTCGGCGGCACGTGGCGCGACAATCATTACCCCGGGTGTGCATGCGACGTGCAATCGCACGTCTATTCGTTCTCGTTCGCGCCGAACCCGCGCTGGACGCGCATGTTCGCGCCGCAACCGGAGATCCGCGCGTATCTGGAAGACTGCGTGCAGCGCTTCGGCGTCGGCCCGCACCTGCGCCTGAACCACGAGCTGCAGCGCGCCGAGTACGACGAAGCCGCGCAGCGCTGGCGCCTGACGTTCGCGAACGGCAAGCGGCTGTCCGCGCGCGTGCTGGTGTCGGGGATGGGCGGCCTGTCGCGCGCCGCGCTGCCGTCGATTCCCGGCGTCGAGAATTTCCAGGGCCGCGCATTCCATTCGCAGCAGTGGGATCACGACTACGCGCTCGAAGGCAAGCGCGTCGCGGTGATCGGCACCGGCGCGAGCGCGATCCAGTTCGTCCCGCAGATCGCACCGCGCGTGAAGGAGCTCGCGCTGTTCCAGCGCACGCCGCCGTGGATCATGCCGAAGCCCGACCGCAACCTGACCGGGCTCGAGAAGTGGCTGTTCCGTACGCTGCCGTTCACGCAGAAGGCCGTGCGCAGCGGCATCTACTGGATGCTCGAATCGCGCGTGCTCGGCTTCGCGATCCATCCGTCGCTGATGAAGAACGTGCAGAAGCTCGCGCTACGCCACATCCGCAAGCAGATTCCCGATCCGGAGCTGCGCCAGACCGTCACGCCGAACTACACGCTCGGCTGCAAGCGCGTGCTGATCTCGAACGACTACTACCCGGCGCTGTCGCGCAAGAACGTCGACGTGATCACGACCGGCATCGACCATATCGAAGCCGACGCGGTCGTGACGACCGACGGCAAGCGCCATGAAGTCGACTGCCTGATCTACGGCACCGGCTTCCAGGTGGCCGACCCGTATCCGCGCGGCGCGATCATCGGCCGCGGCGGCCTCGACATCGTCGACGCGTGGCGCGACGGCGCGCACGCATACCTCGGCTCGACGCTGCCCGGCTACCCGAACTTCTTCATGATCGTCGGCCCGAACACCGGCCTCGGCCACAACTCGATGGTGTTCATGATCGAGTCGCAGATCGAATACATCCTCGGCGCGCTGCAGGCGATGCACCGCGAGCGCGCGGATGCGATCGAGGTACGCCCGCTCGTCGAGGCGCAATTCAACAGCGACCTGCAGGGCAAGCTGAAAAAGGCGATCTGGTCGACGGGCGGCTGCAAGAGCTGGTACCTCGACCCGCGCACCGGCAAGAACACGACGCTGTGGCCGGGCTTCACGTGGCGCTTCCGCCAGGCGACCGCGCGCTTCTCGATCGCCGATTACCACGCGTATCGCGCGCCGCAGCACGACACCGCCGCGCGGCCCGTCGCCGCGCCCGCCGCTTCCGCATCCACGTCCGCCGAAGCGGCCTGAGCCAGACAAGGAGCCACCGACATGAGAGATTTCGCCAACAAGGTCGCCGCGATCACGGGTGCCGGCTCGGGCATGGGCCGCTCGCTCGCGATCCAGCTCGCACAGGCCGGCTGCCACGTATCGCTCGCCGACAAGAACGGCGTCGGCCTCGCCGAAACCGAACGGATCGTCCGCGCGATCGCGCCGAACGTGCGCGTATCGACACGCGTGCTCGACGTCGGCGACCGCGACGCGATGTTCGCGTGGGCCGACGACACCGCGAAGGAACACGGCAAGGTCAACCTGATCTTCAACAACGCGGGCGTCGCGCTGTCGAGCACGATCGAAGGGATGGAATACAGCGATCTCGAATGGATCGTGAACATCAACTTCTGGGGCGTCGTGCACGGCACGAAGGCGTTCCTGCCGCACCTGAAGGCATCGGGCGACGGCCACGTGATCAACACGTCGAGCATCTTCGGGATCTTCGCGCAGCCGGGCATGAGCGGCTACAACGCGACGAAGTTCGCGGTGCGCGGCTTCACCGAATCGCTGCGCCAGGAACTCGACATGATGAAGTGCGGCGTATCGGCCACCTGCGTGCATCCGGGCGGCATCCGCACGAACATCGCGCAGTCGAGCCGCGTCGCGAAGAACATGGTCGGCTTCATCGTCGAGAGCGAACAGCAAGGCAAGGACAGCTTCGAGAAGTTCTTCATCACGACCGCCGATGACGCCGCGCGCACGATCCTCGCCGGCGTGCGCAGGAACAAGCGCCGCGTGCTGATCGGCCGCGACGCGAAGGGGGCGGACTGGATGGCGCGCATCCTGCCGGCCGCATACCAGGCGCTCGTCGTGCTCGCGACGCGCCGCGAAGCCGCGAAGGCCCGCCGCCATGCCGCACGCGGCACGCCGGCGCCCGCACCGCTGCACGCCACCTACAACAATGCAGGCAATCAGGGAGGAGAACAATCATGACGACCCCGAACATGATGCCCGTGCGGCGCGACATCCGTTTCGCGCTGCCGCCCGAACGCGCACGCGACTGGCACGTGCAGGGCGTGCCGGTCACGCACTTCATGAATGCGCTGTCGCTGCTGTTCCCGGCCGGCGAACGCTTCTTCATGGATTCGGTGCGCAACTACCGCGACCGGATCGAGGATCCCGAACTGAAGAAGCAGGTGATCGGCTTCATCGGCCAGGAAGCGATGCACACGCGCGAGCACATCGAATACAACGACCTGCTGCAATCGTCGGGCCTGCCCGCGCACAAGCTCGACAAGCGCCTGTGGACGATCCTCGGCTGGTTCAAGAAGGCGCTGCCGCATTCGATGCAGCTCGCGATCACGATCGCGCTCGAACACTACACGGCGATCCTCGCGAACCAGTTGCTGTCGGGCCACGAGCACCGGATCGACGGTTCGGTCGAAGGCTACCAGCAGATGTGGATGTGGCATGCGATGGAGGAAACCGAGCACAAGGCGGTGTCCTACGACGTATGGGCCACGGTGATGAAGCCGGGCCTCGGCAGCTACCTGCTGCGCACGGGCACGATGCTGACGACGACCGTGTTCTTCTGGGCCATCGTGTTCGACTTCCACGTGCGCCTGATGCTCGCGCACCGTCGCGAACACGGCAAGTTCGGCGGCATGTGGCGCCTCGTGAAGTACCTGTACGGCCCGAAGCACGGCGTGTTCCCGAGCATCGCGCGCGAATGGCTCGACTATTTCCGCCCGGGCTTCCATCCGTGGGATCACGACAACCACCAGTACCTGCAGGGGCTCGACACGCTGCTCGAGAACATCGACGCGACCAACGCGCGCTACGCGGCGCAAGCGGCCCCGCGCCGCGTGCCGCTGCACCCGGTCCCGCAGGCATGACGCCATGGCGCGCGCCCACGAGATGCTGACCGTCCAGTCCGGCGACGTGAAGCTCGCCGTCTACGTGAGCGGGTCGCGGCGCGCACCGCCGCTGATCCTCGTGCACGGCTACCCCGATTCGGCGGCCGTGTGGGCGCCGATCCGCGCGCGGCTCGCGAAGCGCTACCGCGTGATCGCGTACGACGTGCGCGGCGCCGGTGCGTCCGATGCGCCGCGCCGCCGCGCCGACTACACGCTCGAGCGGCTCGCCGGCGACCTGAAGGCGGTGGCCGATGCGACCTGCGGCGGCCGGCCGTTCCATCTCGTCGGCCACGACTGGGGGTCGATCCAGTGCTGGGAGGCCGTGACCGACCCCGCGTTCCGCGGCCGGATCGCGTCGTACACGTCGATCTCGGGCCCGTGCCTCGATCACGTGTTCCGCGCGAAGATGCGGCTCAGGCAGAGCCTGAAGTCGTGGTACATCGCGTTCTTCCACCTGCCGGTCGTGCCGTCCCTGATATGGCGGCTCGGCGGCGCGGCGCTGTGGCCGCAGTGGCTGCGGCTCACCGAACGCGTGCGCGCCGAGCGCGATCCCGTACAGTTGAAGAACGCGCTGAACGGAATGCAGATGTATCGGGCGAACTTCCTCGCGCGGGCCCGCAAGCCGCGCGAACGGTACGCACAGGCGCCGGTGCAGATCCTGGTGCCGGTGCGCGACCGCTACGTGACGCCGGAGATGTCGGTCGGCCTCGACCGCTGGCTCGGCGACCACGTGCGGGAGGAAATCGACGGCAGCCACTGGATCGTGCTGCGCCACCCCGACATGATCGCGCAGCGGATCGACCGCTTCGCGTCCGCGCAGGAGCGGCCGGCGGTGACAACCGCGGTTCAGCGCCCCGTCGGCGCCGGCAGGCGTCTGAACAGCGTCTCGTAGTCGACGACGAGCCCGTCGTCGTCGACGTCCATCTCGGCCGTGAAATGCCGGAAGATCCCTTCGTAGCGGTAGCGCCGGCCCGGCTCGATGCACGCGTAGGCCTGCTTGACCGGCGTGACCGTCAGGTCCGGCGTCGAGATGTACGCGACGTCGATCGGCTGCCGCTCGCCGCGGGCGAGCCCCAGGCGGCCGATCGGCAGCGAATTCGTGAACGGCGTCGCCGCGATGTCGATGTCGATGCAGCCGTCGAGTTCGGGCAGCGCACGGCCTGAACCGTCGCGCCAGTGGCCGGCGCCGTCGCTGTGCAACTCGAGCGTGCCGCCGCCCATCACCTTGAGCACCGCATAGGTCACGCGCCACTGCGCATCGCACTCGACGCGGTACGCGAGCCCGTACGCGCGGCCGTACCGCTGGCCGACCACCGCGCTTTCGACGACGATCGCACCGCTGCCCCGGTCGAACGTCAGATGTTCGACCCCGTCGCCTTCGAGCGACGCCCAACGCACTTCGCGCATCCTTCCGTCTCCCGGTTTCCCCAATACGGGGCATCGTCGCACAAATCCTGACTATCCAGAATTCCCTATTCCGGTGCATGGATTTGTGTCCTATGCTCGCGGCTCGTCCTGTTCCGCCGCCAACATGCCTACCGCCCGCCCCGCCTCGCCGTCGATCGACCTGCGCATCCTGCTGCGCGGGATCGGGCAGATCGTGCTGCAGGCGAACGCGCTCACCGGTGCGCTGCTGCTCGCCGCGCTCGCGCTGACCGACCTGCGGCTCGCGTGCGCGGCACTGGTCGGCTCGGCCGCCGCCACCCTGACCGCCGTGCTGGTAGGCGCCGAGCGGCGCGACGTCGAACAGGGGCTGCACGGCTTCAACGGCGCGCTCGCCGCGCTGATCGTCGTGCTGTCCGCGCCCCGCCCCCTCGCCGCCGTCGCGCTGGTGCCGCTGGTTGCGATCGGCGCGGCGCTCGTGCAGCGCGCGATGCGCGGGCTGCTCGCCCGCTGGCGCCAGTGCCCGTACTCGAGCCCGTGTCTCGCCGTCACCGCGCTGTGGCTGCCGTTTGTCGCGCTGCAACATGCGAGCGGCGAAGCGGCCGGCCCGGTGCTGACGCTTGTTTCCGCAGCCAATGCGCTTCTTTCGGGTCTTGCCCAGACCACCTTCGCGCAGGGCACGTGGGCCGGCGCGCTGATCGTCGCGGGCCTCGCCTTCGCGTCGCGCCGTGCGGCCGCGTTCGCACTCGGCGGCGCGATCGTGTCGACCGTGCTGCTGGTTGCGCTCGGCGCGAACGGCACGCTGTTCGCCGACGGCCTGCTCGGCTTCAACGGCGCGCTCGCCGCACTGGCGCTGATGCCGCGCGGCCCGCGCGCGGCACTTGCCGCCGCCGCGCTCGCCGCGCTGATCCAGTGGCTCGCGATGCGCGCGGGCATTCCCGTGTTCACGGCCCCGTTCGCGCTCGCGTCATGGGTGACCGTCATCATCGCGCGCCGCTTCACCCTCGGAGAACCCGATGTCGTCATTCGCACACCGTCCTGATGCCGTAAAGCCCGGCGGCCCGATCTCGGACGCCGAACGCACGCTGCGCGTCGATCTCGCCGCCGCCTACCGGCTCGTCGCGCTGAACGGCTGGGACGACCTGATCTACACGCACCTGTCCGCCACCGTGCCCGGCGAGCCCGGCCACTTCCTGATCAACCCGTTCGGCCTCACGTTCGACGAGGTGCGCGCATCGAACCTCGTGAAGATCGACCTGGCCGGCAACCGGATCGGCGACAGCGAGCATGCGGTCAACGTGACGGGTTTCGCGCTGCACGCGGCCGTGCACGCCGCGCGCGCCGATGCCGTCTGCGTGATGCATCTGCACAATACGCCCGGCATCGCGGTGTCGATCCAGCGCGACGGGCTGCTGCCCGCATCGCAGCACGCGCTGCGCTTTCACGGCGACCTCGCATACCACGACTACGAAGCGCTCGCGTTCTCGCCGGCCGAGGGCGCGCGGCTGACCGCGAGCCTCGGCGCGAAATCCGCGATGCTGTTGCGCAATCACGGCACGCTGACGGTCGGCCGCACCGTGGCCGAAGCCTATGTACTGATGGATACGCTGATCAAGGCGTGCGACATCCAGGTGCGCGCGCAAGCAGGCGGCGGGCCGCTCGTGCTGCCCGACCCGGCGATCGCGGACCGCACTGCCGAACAGCTGCGCGACGGCGGCGCGATCGAAGGCGAACTCGAATGGCCGGCGCTGCTGCGCCGCCTCGACCGGATCGATCCGTCGTATCGCGACTGACACCGTACCCGCATTCAACCGAATCGTTCAGTCCCAACCGGAGCATTTGTCATGCCGACTTTCAATATCCAGCTGTTCGAAGGCCGCACCGTCGACCAGAAGCGCGAATTCGTCGAAGCCATCACGCGCGTCACGTGCGAAACGCTCGGCTGCGCGCCGGGCTCGGTCGACATCATCCTGACCGACGTGAAGAAGGAGAACTGGGCGACGGCCGGCAAGCTGTGGAGCGACGAGCGCTGAGCATCGAGGGCGGCGTCGTTTCGACACCGCCCGCGCCCCCTGATTCACACGCTGCGGCGCCTGCAACGGGCGCTGCAAGCGGCCACCCCGGGCCGCTTGCGTTGTGCGCCCGCACATCGCTTTGTCACGCAATCGGCGCATAATGCCGGACAGACGCAGCAGCCAATGGCCACCCGACGAGGAGACCGCCATGGAAGCGAAGAACGAGGAAGTCGTCGCACACCTGCTCTCCGATGTCGTCGAATTCGCGCGCGGGCGCCTGCCCGAAGCCACGTTCCGGATCGTCGAACCCTTCCTGCGTCATTACTACGATTTCGTCGATGCCGACGATCTGCAGAACCGCAGCATCGCCGATCTGTACGGCGCCGCGATGGCGCACTGGCAGACCGCCCAGAAATACGTACCCGGCAGCGAACGGCTGCGCGTGTACAACCCGATCCTCGAACAGCACGGCTGGCATTCCGATCACACTGTGATCGAGATCGTCAACGACGACATGCCGTTCCTCGTCGATTCGGTGACGATGGCCGTCAACCGCCTCGGGCTCGCGCTGCATTCGGCGTTGCACCCGGTGTTCCGCATCTGGCGCGGCGCGGGCGGCGGCATCGAGCGCGTCGACGCAGGCGGCGCGACGCCCGGCGACGGCCAGTCGCAGCTCGCGTCGTTCATCCATTTCGAAGTCGACCGCTGCGGCGACGCCGCGTTGCTCGACACGCTGCGCGAAGACATCGCGCGCGTGCTCGGCGACGTGCGCGCATCGGTTGAAGACTGGCCGAAGATCGTCGACATCGCACGCGCGACGATCAAGGAAATGAAGGCGCGCGAATCGACCGCGGAAGACATCGAGGCGCGTGCGTTCCTCGAATGGATGTCCGCCGATCACTTCACGTTCCTCGGCCAGCGCGACTACGCACTGGTCTCGGACGGTGCGGGCTTCGGCCTGCGCGGCATCGAGGGCTCGGGCTACGGCATCCTGCGCGAATCGCTGCGCACGTCCGGTGCGCCCGACGTGACGCCGCTGCCGCAGGCCGCCGCCGACATCATCACCGGTGCGTGGCCGATCTTCCTGACCAAGGCGAATTCACGCGCGACCGTGCACCGCCCCGGCTACCTCGACTACGTGGGCGTGAAACTCGTCGGCGCCGACGGCAAGGTCACCGGCGAGCGCCGCTTCATCGGGCTCTACACGTCGACCGCGTACATGGTGTCGAGCGCCGAGATCCCGATCGTGCGGCGCAAGTGCGCGAACATCGTGCGACGCGCGGGCTTCCTGCCCAAGGGGCATCTCGGCAAGTCGCTCGTGACGGTGCTCGAAACCTATCCGCGCGACGAACTGTTCCAGGCCGACGAAGACCAGCTCTACGACATCGCGCTCGGCATCCTGCGCCTGCAGGAACACCAGCGCACGCGGCTGTTCGTGCGGCGCGACCGGTTCGACCGCTTCGTGTCGTGCCTCGCGTTCGTGCCGCGCGACAAGTACAACACCGACCTGCGCCGCCGCATCGCGAAGCTGCTGGTCGACGCGTATAACGGCGTGAACGTCGAATTCACGCCGCTGCTGTCGGAGTCGGCGATCGCACGCATTCATTTCGTCGTGCATGCGGAACCGGGCACGATGCCCGACGTCGACACGCGCGAGCTCGAAACGCGGCTCGTGCAGGTCACGCGCCGCTGGCAGGACGATCTCGCCGACGCGCTGCTCGACGCGTTCGGCGAAGAGCAAGGCAACCGCCTGCTGCAGCGCTATGCCGATTCGTTCCCGGCCGGCTATCGCGACGACTATCCGGCGCGCACGGCGGTGCGCGACATCGAGCTGATCGAGCGCGTGAAGGACACGGGCCAGCTCGCGATGAACCTGTACCGGCCGATCGAGGCCGAGCCGCGCGCGTTCCGCTTCAAGGTCTATCGCGCGGGCGACCCGATCGCGCTGTCGCGCAGCCTGCCGATGCTCGAACATCTCGGCGTGCGCGTCGACGAAGAGCGGCCGTACCGGATCCAGACGCAGGACGCCGCGCACGCGTGGGTGCACGACTTCGGCCTCGAGCTCGCCGACGATACCGAGTTCGACATCGAGCGCGTGAAAGGCCTGTTCGAGGATGCGTTCGACCGGATCTGGAGCGGCCGGATCGAGAACGACGATTTCAACCGCCTCGTGCTGCGCGCTCATTTGAGCGCACGCGAAGTGACGATCCTGCGCGCGTATGCGAAATACCTGCGGCAGGTCGGCTCGACGTTCAGCGATGCGTATATCGAACGTGCGCTGACCGGCAATCCGGCGATCGCGCGGCAACTCGTCGAACTGTTCCTGCTGCGCTTCGATCCGGCCACGGGCGACACGCGCGACGTGCAGGCCGAACGGCTGCTGAAGGCGATCGAAGGCGCGCTCGATCAGGTGCCGAACCTCGACGAGGACCGCATCCTGCGCCAGTTCCTCGGCGTGATCAACGCGACCGAGCGCACGAACTACTTCCTCGCCGACGCAAACGGCGAATCAAAGCCGTACCTGTCGTTCAAGTTCAATCCGGCGAAAGTGCCGGGCCTGCCCGAGCCGAAACCGATGTTCGAGATCTGGGTGTACTCGCCGCGTGTCGAGGGCGTACACCTGCGCGGCGGACGCGTCGCGCGCGGCGGCCTGCGCTGGTCGGATCGTCGCGAGGATTTCCGCACCGAAGTGCTCGGGCTGATGAAGGCCCAGATGGTGAAGAACGTCGTGATCGTGCCGGTCGGCTCGAAAGGCGGCTTCGTCGTGAAGAACCCGCCGTCGCCGAGCGATCGCGAAGCATGGATGCGCGAAGGCATCGCGTGCTACCAGACCTTCCTGCGCGGGCTGCTCGACCTGACCGACAACCTGGTGAGCAACGCGATCGTGCCGCCGCCCGACGTGGTGCGCCACGACCCCGACGATCCGTACCTGGTCGTCGCCGCCGACAAGGGCACGGCCACCTTCTCCGACTACGCGAACGCGATCTCGCACGAATACGGCTTCTGGCTCGACGACGCGTTCGCGTCCGGCGGCTC
This sequence comes from Burkholderia pulmonis, assembly GCF_984667975.1. Taxonomy (NCBI): domain Bacteria; kingdom Pseudomonadati; phylum Pseudomonadota; class Betaproteobacteria; order Burkholderiales; family Burkholderiaceae; genus Burkholderia; species Burkholderia pulmonis. Next base: position 1,210,829 of record NZ_OZ480187.1, on the reverse strand, counting down.
GGTCGGCTACGACCACAAGAAGATGGCGATCACCGCGCGCGGTGCGTGGGAATCGGTGAAGCGGCACTTCCGCGAGATGGGCATCGATACGCAGACGACCGACTTCACCGTGGTCGGCGTCGGCGACATGTCGGGCGACGTGTTCGGCAACGGGATGCTGCTGTCGCCGCATATCCGGCTCGTCGCCGCGTTCGATCACCGGCACGTGTTCCTCGACCCGAACCCCGATCCCGCGACGAGCTTCGCGGAGCGCGAGCGGATGTTCGCGCTCGAACGCTCGAGCTGGGCCGACTACGATTCGGCTGCGATCTCCGCGGGCGGCGGCGTGTATCCGCGCACCGCGAAGACGATTCCGCTGTCGCCGGCCGTACAAGCCGCGCTCGGCATCGACGCGCACGCGCTGCCGCCGACCGAGCTGATCCGCGCGATCCTGCAGGCGCCGGTCGACCTGTTGTACAACGGCGGCATCGGTACCTACGTGAAGGCCGCGCGCGAAACCCACCTGCAGGTCGGCGACCGCGCGAGCGACGCGGTGCGCGTGAACGGCGCGGACCTGCGCTGCAAGGTCGTCGGCGAAGGCGGCAACCTCGGCTGCACGCAGTTCGGCCGCATCGAGTTCGCGCAGCGCGGCGGGCGCATCAACACCGACGCGATCGACAACTCGGCCGGCGTCGATTGTTCGGATCACGAAGTCAACATCAAGATCCTGCTCGGGCTCGTCGTGTCGGACGGCGAAATGACCGAGAAGCAGCGCAACGCCCTGCTCGCGGAGATGACCGACGAAGTCGGGCTGCTCGTGCTGCGCGACAACTACTACCAGACGCAGGCGCTGTCGATCGCGGGCCGCTATGCGGTCGAATTGCTCGACGCCGAGGCGCGCCTGATGCGCTGGCTCGAACGCGCGGGCCGGCTGAACCGCGTGATCGAATTCCTGCCGACCGACGACGAAGTCGCCGAGCGACAGGCCGCGAAGCTCGGCCTCACGTCGCCGGAGCGCGCGGTGCTGCTCGCGTACAGCAAGATGTGGCTCTACGACGCGCTGCTCGAATCCGATGTGCCCGAGGATCCGCTGGTTGCCGCGATGCTCGTCGACTACTTCCCGAAACCGCTGCAGCAGCGTTTCAGCGAGCCGATGCGCCGCCATCCGCTTCGCCGCGAGATCCTCGCGACGCACCTGACCAACGCGCTCGTGAACCGCGTCGGCTGCGCGTTCGTGCACCGGCTGATGGAGGAGACCGACGCGAAGCCGGGCGACATCGTGCGCGCGTGCATCATGGCGCGAGACGTGTTCGATCTCGATGCGGTGTGGCGCGACATCGACGCGCTCGACAATCGTGTGGCCGACGACGTGCAGGCACGCATGTTCGTCGACGTGGCGCGGTTGCTGGAGCGCGCGGCGCTGTGGTTCCTGCGGCACCTGCAGTCCGGCGCGGTGGCCGACGGCGGGGTCGCCGAGCTGATCGCCCGTTGCCGCGATGCGGCAGAGCGGCTCGCGCCGCAACTGCCGTCGTTGCTGCCGGCCGACGATCTCGAAGCGCTGTCCGAGCGGCAGCGCGTGCTGGTCGACGCCGGGGTCGACAGCGCTCTCGCGGTGCGCGTCGCGAGCGGCGACATTTCAGCCGCGCTGCTCGACATCGCCGAAGTGGCCGCAACCTGCAACCGCAGCCTCGAACTCGTCGCGGGCGTCTATTTCTCGCTCGGCACGCTGCTCAATTACGGGTGGATCAGCGAGCGCGCGGCGAACCTGCCGACGCCGACGCACTGGGACATGCTCGCGCGCGCGGCCGCACTCGCGGAAGTCGCACGGCTGAAGCGCACGCTGACGACGAGCGCGCTCGCGGAATCGCCGGATTCGACGACGCCGGAGACGATCGTCGGCGCGTGGCGCGAACGCCGCGAGGCCGCCCTCGCCCGCTACGAGCACCTGCTCACGGACCTGCGCGCATCGGGCGGTGCGAGCCTTGCGGTGCTGCTCGTGGTCGTGCGCGAAATGGCCGTGCTCGAACGCGCGTGACCGGTGTCACGCGCGCGCCGGTTCAGACCGTCGCGACCAGCAGCTCTTCCGCGTTGTTCGGCGGCCGCAGGCCGTCCGTGCGATCGGCGAAATAGCGGCGCGTCAGGTCGCCAGCCGATACGTGCTCGGCCTGCGCGAAGCCGGCCTCCAGTGCGAGCGCCTGGATCTGCGCCGGCATGAAGAAGCTGATGAACGGCGTGCCGCTCGCGCGTGCACCCTTCGCCGCCATTTCGAGCCCCGGACGCACGTCCGGATCCGCGTTTTCCAGCGGCAGCAGGAACGTCATCGCGAGCGTCGAGCCCGGCGCGAGCGACGCGACTTCGCGCAGCGCCGCCGCGTTCGCTTCGCGCGTCAGGTACATGCTGACGCCGGTGGACACGACGACCGCCGGTTTGCCGGCATCGAAACCCGCGCCGACGAGCGCGTCGCGCCACGACGCCTTCGCCTCGAAATCGACCGGCACGAAACGCAGCCAGTCGGGCACGCCGAAACCAAGCTCGACCAGGCGACGCTGTTTCCATCGCTGCGGCGCCGGCGGGTCGACTTCGAACACGGTCACGCGCGACGCCATGTCCGGCCGGCGCTGCACGAAGCTGTCGAGCCCCGCGCCGAGGATCACGTACTGGCTCACGCCGTGCGCGGCCTGTTCGGCCACGAGATCCTCGATGAAGCGCGCCCGCGCGACGATCGACGCGCGAAACGGCCGCGTGAACTGCGGATCCATGTCGCCGCGCTGCTGCCAGCCCGGCTCCGGCGCGAGCAACTGCAGCCCCACTTCGTCGGACAGCACATGCGGCGGCGCGTCGAGCTCGACGTGCAGCGCGCGCCACAGCGCGACGCGGGCGGCCGTGCTGTCGGGGGCGTCTTCGCGGATGTCGGTCATGCCGGCCTCACTCGCCCTGCTTGCCCGGCGCCTGCAGGCGCCACACGCGGCCGTCCGGGTCGCGTACGGTCATGTCGCGCGTGCCCCAGTGCGTATCCTCGAACGGCGTGACGACATCGACGATCGGCTGCGGCTGCACCGCCTGCTCGTCGGACACCTTGAGCACGACCTGCATGTCCGGCGTCTCGCTCGGCGGCACTTCGGCGATGAACAGGAACGGACCGTCGCCGCTGCGCAACTGGCCCGACTGGTGATCGGTTTCGAACTCCAGCCTGAAGCCCAGCGCCTGGAAGAACTTCGCCGACTTGCCCCAGTTGTGCGTCGTCAGGTACACGGCTTCGATTCGCTCGGATGACATGTCACTCCTCCTTGTTGGACGGTTCCGCACCCGGCGGCACGGCCAGGTACGCGCGCAACGCATCGGCCACCAGCGCGGACAGCGATTGCTCCGTTTCGATGGCGCGATACTTGACCTGCCGGATCAGGCCGAGCGGCAGGTACACGTTGAATTGCTTCACTTCTTCGTCGGTCATGGAAGCTAGTATGCTAGCAATCTAGCAAAAGTCAATCGTGGTCATGCAGAAGATGGAGGCACGCGCCGCCGGGTCTGACCAATGCGATCGCGACAACAAGCACCCCATTTATATCGCCACAACCCGCTATATGGACTCCGTCTCATCATGCTCAATAATCGACTCCACTTCTACCAAAAATGACAGTTGTAAAGCGCTCGTACGCGAACTAATCTGAATGGGCTGCAGTCGAGTTAAATTAAAATCGAATCTCGCGCTTTTTAAAACTATCCCGGCATTCGTTGACATGATCGCGTGCAATGTCTCGATTTCCGTCGATCAATTTCGCTCGCCGTTAAAAAATTAAACAATACCGCCCCGGAGTTACCATGAATGTCAGCAATGTCTCGAGTTCGGGTCGACGTATCTCCCGGTGGGCGGCAGCGATTTATGCGGGCGCTTTTATATCGGCGACCGGGGCCGCTCTGCCAGCGCACGCCATGGGCGCCGACAGCGGCGAATGCGACACGCCGACAACACCATTCTGCGATGCATTGATGAACCCGTTGCCAGGATGGCCCGGCCACGTTTTCAAGCTGTCGCAGAATTATCCCGATACGCCGCCAAAAGATTACGAGCCGTGGCGTAAATACGACCCGATAACCGATACCAAACGCTATATCCTTTCGGCTCTCACGTATTTCTATGAAGGAAATATTCGAGGGAACCCGGCCGAAAGCGAATCCAATTTCGATCCAGCACTCAATTCGAGGCGCACCTGGTATCACGCCCCCTGGCAGGATTACGGCAAGGAAGGGCGCGAGTTCATCCATGGATTGACGCGGGAACGTGTATCGGCACCGCTCGAACTCGCCAAAACACAGAAGTCATACTGGAATAACTACGCGGTCGGCTTCTACAACGCACCGGGCGGCGTCACGTTCGGGAAGGTCTGGATGAATCACGGGAATCCCGATACGACTGCAGGACTCTTTCCCGAAGGAACCGTTTCGGGGAAGCTGCTTTTCACGACGGCCACCCCTAACGAGGTTCCCTATCTCGCCGGCGCGCCCGAATGGAAGGCCTATGTTTATTGCGATGTGCACGACCAGAACCCGACGCAGGACAGCAAGCGCTGTGTCACGACGGTTCGCTTGCTGCAGATCGACATTGCGGTGAAGGACAACCGCTCGAAGGACACCGGTTGGGTATTCGGTACCTTCGTCTACGGAGGCGGCAAGCCGCCGAAAACAAGTTTGTCAAAGCACTCGGAACTCGCCGTCGGCGACGGGCGGCCGAAAGTGAAACCGCTCAGGAATTGGGAACAGGTTTATCCCGTCGGTGTCATGTGGGGCAATGATCCCGGGTTCACGGGGTCCGGCAAGCTGAAGCAGACATGGCTCAATCCGGATGTCGTGCTGCCCCATTACGGCTATCAGAACCGCCTGAACGGTCCGGTCGACAACCCGAGATCGGCTTGCATGTCGTGTCACTCGACCTCCCAGTGGCCGCTAAGTGCAAGCCTGGTCCCGCCCAAGGGGGCATCCCAATATGTCACCGCATGGTGGTTCCGCAACATCCCTTCGGGGACGCCATTCGGACCGGGGATGCCACCGGAACCGCCACCGCCGGGCACACAACCCGCGAGCGACAATGTGCACCGGGTATCGCTCGATTATTCGCTGCAGCTCGCCGGCGGCATCAGAAACTTCTTTGAAGCCAATCCGAAGCTCATCCAGAAAATGTTTCCAGAGTCATCCGCAGCCGATGTCAAGGCATACCTTGGCAATCCGGTCTCCCGGTCCGGCGACGAATAGTCTCGAGGACGGGCACGCGTAGAGATTTCGCGTGACTCGGGATCATCAGGAATGAAGCGAGGGCTCGGGACTGTCCCGTGCGAGCCGTTGCAGCGTCCGCACGCCATGGAGAATTGACTTGCGGCCCTCGGCGCAACCATCGTCAGAACCAGGAGTCTCCGCTTAGGAGAACACAATATGATGCAACCGGGAAAATGCCACGTCGACTTACTACGCGTCGCGATGCTGATTGCGGCGGCCGTGTCGCTCACGATCTACCCTGTCGCCGGGATGAGCAGCACCGCTGGTGGTAACGCGAACGATCCGATCGAGATCAGCTCCTCGCTCCCCAAGGATCTCAATAATTCCGACGCGCCGCATGCGACATTGCAACAGGCCGCCACCTTTGCCTGGAATCAGTTCATTGCGCTGAACTGGCCCGCACTTGCCAAGGACACCAACAATCAAAAGCGCGATTATCCGGACACGAGCTTGCCGTTTGGCGACCCCCAGTACAAAGACCCTCTCGTCTGGCATACCTTTCGCGGAAAAGTTGAGATATTCCCGACCGACAATTCCAAGGCCTTTGCGAAAGGAGCGGCCAGCGATTACGGCTACGACGACAGGCCGAATTACAGCTATGGCCAAGGAAATGTCGCCCCCGTTTCCGGTCCGGCGCCCTGGATCAATCTCGACGAGAACAGCCAGATCGGCCTGAATAAAATTTATGCCGGCGTCGTGTCGAGCACGCAGCTGGATAAAAATGCACAAATTCTCTTCATGGCAAAGGCCAATAGAAATGAATACAGGTACATTACCGCAAACAAATGGTGGAATCCGGTAGCCCCCGACCCCAAACGGTCGAATCCGCAAGACTCCGTCCCGACCATATTCCAGGCGACCGCCGATTTCGTCAAAGCATACAAACGTGACCCGGTAGCCGGCTCTACCAATTGCGATGGCAACCCGTCCAAAGCCAGGTGCGTCAGCCTCCCCCTGGACTCCATTGAAATCAAGGCGGCATGGAGAAGGTTGACTCCTGACGAAATAAAATCCGGGCGATTCTATACAACGCTGACCCGTCACTACGAAAGTGCAGACGACGGGAAAAACATCAAGGCCACCGACGAAGTCATGGGGCTTGTCGGATTGCACATCATCAGAAAAACCAAATCTGCCCCCTATTTTATTTATACGACATTCGAGCAGGCCGACAATATAACGGACGCCGACGGGAATGCGATCGAAGATGAAGATGGAAATTACAAGAGCGCACTGAAGAACGTAACGCCGATGACGCCAAACGTAATCTCCAGCAACGCCACCCCGAACGCACCTCAAACATTCGAGCATCAGGGAAATTACCCTCTGCAACCCAACAAACAGCTTTACTATCAGAACATCAAAGACACCAAAGATCACAGTTCCGGCCTGCTCAATGACGGGATAATTCTCGTCAACAAAAGAATCAATGACATACCAGACGAAATAATAAATGCTAACAAGCAGGCCCACGACAAGATTCGATCATATGCGGCCTCCAGGAATTTCAAATCTCCGCCGGTTTGGCTGTACTACAAGCTCATCAATGTTCAAAACACACCGCTCGGGGAAAAGATTTCCGGAATCGACCGATTTCCACGCTCGACCTACTATCAAGCCAATAGCGTCATCGAAACCGACTACAATCTTCAGCGGTTCAGTGGGGAATTTAATGACTTCCGGAATAAAAAATTCACCATTACCGACTTCACCAAAAGCGGAAACAATCTGACCAACGTTTCACACGGCGGGAACAGCCTCAACATGGGTGGTTGCATGGGTTGTCATGGCAATGCCCAGGCTGCCGGCTCCGGTTTCAGCTTTATCTTTCTTGATTCACCCGTGACCGCCCCGGAGTGGGACACCAAATCCCTGAACGACAGTAAATTTCGCCGATTCATGAATTACCTGGCTCGTCCATAACAGCCCTTATATTTCAATCAGGCATCGGGAGGGTTTTTCAAACAATATCGAACCCTGTCTTGCGAGGCATCCGATAGGTAATTTAACCATTGATTAACGAGACCATCATGTCGAACACCATCAACATCCTTGTTGCGGTAAACACGACCGGCGCACTCGGCGCAAGCAACGGCGAGATCCCAGGCAAAGGCGTCGGCGACTTCGTATATATGGCGGACGACTCCGACACCACATACCCGGCAGCCCAAAATTACAAGACCGAGGGCACCGACGAACTGCTCACGTACTGCCAGGACGGGGACACCCTCATTTGGCGCGTTTATTCAATCAATCAACAGCCAAGCATCGCCATTACAGGGATTACCGGCGACGTGGATTCCAAGTTCAATGAATTCAAGCCCCAAGCAATATTCGGGCATGACGGCCAATGGTGGTCTGCCGTCGTTCATGGCACCGGAACCAGCGTTCAATACTCGGTCAACCTGTCGATAGGCGGTGTGCCGGTATCGTTTGATCCGCATATCACGTCGGTCGAACCTGAGTACGCGAAGCGCTAGTCGCGCGACACGGGGCAGCCGGCCGCGGTCGTGCGCGGCAGCCTGCCCGCGCGTCACCGGGCCACGTACGTCCGACGCAGCAGCTGCGCGCAGCCACGTTCGCGCTATTGCGCGCTGCGCGCCACGAGCCGCGCAAACAGCGCGTCGAGATCGAATCCGTCCGTATTGATGCCGATCGTGTCGCGCAGGCACGCGCCCCACTCGGCCGCGTTGTCGAACGTGACGGAGCGCCCCGCGCCCGCCGCGTCGCGCAGCGTCAGCATGGTGTTGCGCAGCGCGGCGCGGCCGTCCGGCAGCACGCGGCAAGCGATCAGGTCATGCAGGAAGATCGAGTCGGGATAAGTCGACGTGAACCAGTTCGCGGCGTCGTAATCGATCCACTCGACCTGCTTCGGCTGGAAGCGATAGGTGGTCTGCCAGCCGTCCGGCGTCTCGAACTGCATGTCGAACTCGCCGTCGACCGGCGCGGCGACGACGCGGAACGCGCCGTGCGGCGTCAGTTGCCGCTCGTCCGGCACGAAACGCAGCGGCGCCGTCAGCGTCGCACTGCCGAAACCGATGTCCGCGAGCCACGCTTCGCCGTCGAGATCGATACGCAGCAGCATGTGCGTATGCGCGGCGGGCACTTCCGGCGGCCGCAACCAGCGCACGCGCGCGATCATCGGCGTCACGCGAAAGCCGATCGTCGTGAGTGCGGTATAGAACAGCTTGTTGAGTTCGAAGCAGTAGCCGCCGCGGCGGCGCTCGATCACCTTGTCGACGATCGCGGGCAGGTCGAGCGCGACAGGCGCGCCGGTCAACGGATTGAGGTTTTCGAACGGGATCGCCTGCGGATGCAGCAGATGCAGTCGGCGCAGCACGTCGAGCGTCGGCTCGGCCGGGCCGTCGTAGCCGATGCGGGAGAAATAGCGCGAGAGGTCGAACGAGTCAGTCATGAACCGGCACCGATAAAAGGGACACGCCACGATAGCATCGCGCGAAATCCCCATGTTGTGCAGGACGATCGTTCGTTGCCGCGCGCGATGCCGGCACCGCATCGCGCGCGCCCCCGCACGACGTTACGGCAGCAGCTTCAGCGCGGACGATGCGACCGACGGCACCGAAATGCCCTGGCTCGTCGCGAACTGCACGGCCTGGCTCAGCGTCGCGGCAAGCGACTGCAACTGGCCCGGCGCGCTTTGCGCGATATACGACGCGGCCTGCATGTTCTGCGGATTCAGGCCCGACTGCAGCAGCGACGCCGCGCTCGTCGAACCGAGATTGCCGAGCCCCGACTGCAGCTGCGCATACTGCGTGAGCCCCTGCCCGAGCGACGTCAGGCCGCTACTGAACGCCTGCTTGTCGATCGGGCCGTGCGTTGCGCCACCGCTCGCGAACGCCTGGCCGAGCGCCTGCGACACCGACTGCTGCGCGCCGCCCATCTGCGACAGCGCGGCCGGCGTCAGCGCATCGCCGCCGGACAGCTGGCTCGCGGCCTGCTGCGCCTGCCCGGCCGCCCCCGTCAGCCCCATCGCCGATGCGAGCGACGACTGGCCGGACAGCACCTGCTGGTTTGCGCCGACATAAGCCTGCAGCAACTGCGTGACCCCGCCCTGCGCGGGTGCGGCCTGCTGCTGCCCGCCGCCGCCGAGCAGCGATGCGCCGATCGACTGCAGGTCGAGCTGCGCGTGTGCGGCGCTGCTGATCAGGATGCCGAACGCGATGCCTGCCGAGGCCAGGTGGCGGCCCGTCGCGCGAATGTGCTTCATGTTGTGTATCCCTCGTGCCGGAATGATTAGGCCGATATTGTCGAAGCGCGTCGCGCGCCGCCGCAACGACTGAAACACATCGAAACGAAATCAGGCCGCACGGCCGCTTGCAATTCCGCGACCGGAGGACACCGTCGCACGGATTCGCGCACGTTCGCTGCGCGATGTCGCGCAGGCCGTGCGATTCGTTCTCCGGTTGCGGGAATGAAGACCGGTTCCGGCAAGCGCCCGCGATGCAGCGAAACACATCGCTTCAAAACGAAACGGGCGGCTCGCCGCCGCCCGTTTCATCACCCTGCTACCGGCCTGTCGACCGATCGCGACATTACGCTGCCATCCACGCCGGCAGTCGCTGGTTGACCCAGTCGGCCGCCTGCTCGTAGCCGTGCGCGAGCTGCAGCACGGCGAGATCGGCGCGCGGGCGCCCGATCAGCTGCATCCCCATCGGCAGCCCTGCCTCGTTGAAGCCGACCGGCACGTTGATCACCGGGCAGCCGGCCAGCGTCCACGGCACGACCGTTTCCATCCAGCGGTGATAGGTGTCCATCGGGCGGCCCGCGATCTCCTTCGGCCAGCGCTGGTCGACATCGAACGGAAACACCTGCGCGGTCGGCGCCGCGATGAAGTCATAGCGGTCAAAGAAGCGCAGCACGGCCTGATGCCACGCGGTGCGCTCGACGCTCGCGTCGAACACGGCCGCGCCCTGCATCGCGAGCAGCCCTTCGACCTCGTAGATCGCCTCGGGCTTCAGCAGCGCGCGGCGCGCCGGGTCGCGATAGTGCGCGAGCAGCCCGCCGCCCGACAGCAGGTGCCGGTGCGCGAGCCACAGGCGCCAGATCCGGTCGGGGGCGAACGCCGGCAGCGTGGCATCGACGTCGCAGCCGATCTCGCGCAGCGTCGCCAGCCCCGCCTCGCACTGTGCGAGCACGCCGGCCTCGGTCGCGAGATAGCCGTTCCAGTCGCCGACCCACGCGATGCGCTTGCCGCGCAGGTTCGCGTCGAGCGGCTGCGCGAACACGGCCGGATCTTCCGCGAGCGACAGCGGATCGTTCGCGTCGTAGCCGGCCTGGATCGAGAGCAATTGCGCGACGTCGCCGACGGTACGGCCCATCGGCCCTTCGATGCCGAGCTGCTGCATGAACACGTCGACGCCCGGCCAGCGCGGCACGCGGCCCTGCGACGGGCGGAAGCCGTAGATGTTGCAGAACGCGGCCGGATTGCGCAGCGAACCGCCGAAATCGCTGCCGTCCGCCACCGGCAGCATCCGCGACGCAAGCGCCGCCGCCGTGCCGCCGCTGCTGCCGCCCGCGCTCTTCGTCAGGTCGTACGGGTTGCGCGTCGCGCCGTAGACTTCGTTGAACGTGTGCGAACCGAGCCCGAACTCGGGCGTATTGGTCTTGCCGATGAAGATCGCGCCGGCCGCGCGCATCCGCGAGACGCCGACGGAATCGGCCTGCGGCACGTTTTCGCGGAAGATCGGCGAACCGTAGGTCGTGCGCAACCCCTTCGTCATCGCCAGGTCCTTCGGCGCCTGCGGCATCCCGTGCATCCAGCCGCGGTACTCGCCGCGCGCCAGCTCGGCATCCTTTTCCGCAGCCTCGGCGAGCAGCGCATCGCGGTCGCGCAGCGAGACGATCGCGTTGACCGCGCCGTTCACGCGCTCGACATGGTCGAGATACGCGCGCATCGTCTCGACGCACGACACCGCCTTGCTGCGGATCGCCGTGGCAAGCTCGCCGGCCGACAGGCGCACGATCGGATCGACGGAAATGGAAGCGGGAGCGAGAAGCTGCGGGGCGCCGTGCGGCATGCGGGGTCTCCTATCGGAATGGAATGGCGGGCCGCGTGGTGGTGGCGGCCGCTCCCGGCCAGCCAGGAGGGCCGCGCCGCAGCCGATGCTCTACTCTACGCGACGCCGGATCGGCGACCTCCGATATTTTCCGGTGCGATTCATTGCGGAACCGACTGAATCGGCGCGACGCGTGCCGGGCCGCCCCCCGCTGCCCCGGTCGATGAAATCGTTTATGCGCATAAACTTAAATTTCTTATATTTCTAATAGGCGCGTCACGCAGCGGCGCCCGTTAACGACATTTTTATGCGGTCGCCCGATCTCTTTAGATGGCCCGATCCGGCCGCACGCTACGCTGCAAGCATCTCGTTCCCTGGACATCGTTCATGCTCAAGCTGCTGGTTCCGGTCGGCCACTCGCCCCGCTCGCTTCAGGCGGTCCGCCACGCGACGTTCCTGTATCGCGAGCGTTGCGCATCGGAGATCGTGCTGATCAACGTGCAGGCACCGCTCGAATCGACGCGGCTGGAGGCCTATTACCCGCTGTCGCGGCTGCGCTCGATCGAGGAGAAGTTCGCGTCCGACGATCTGGCCGTGGCGCAGCGGATCCTGCAGGAGGCCGGCGTCAAATACACGGTCGTGATGAAGGTCGGCCCGGTGGCCGACACGATCGCGGCTGCGGCAGCCGAGACCGGATGCGACGAGATCGTGGTGGTCGCGCCGCGGCACGATCCGCTGCATGCGCTGATGTCGGTATTTCGCCGCAGCGTGATGGGCCGGCTGGTGCGGATCTCGAATGTGCCGGTGACGGCCGTGCAATGACGGACACCCGGCACGGCAGTGTAACCGAAGTCGGCCGCGCGACGGGCCCGCAGGCTGGCGCCGGCGGCCGGCGAACGCGCGACGACGTACGGGCGCGCGTCGGGTATCGTGCGCGCACCCGCCGTCATGCGGCGCTCAGTCGATGACCTTGCGCCAGAACACGAAATAGGCGGCAGCCGACGACGCCACCAGCAGGATGGCCCACATCGGGGCGAGACTGATCAGGACGGAAGAGACGTTCAACATTTGGATTCCTCACTATTTCGACAGCGATATTCGACACGTGCCTGCTTGCCGGAACCGATGCATTCATCCGCCATCGCGCTCCGTCAAATCATGCATTCATGCTATCGCTTTGAACGGGCGCGCAACCGTCGCCGCCAGACCGGACCCTGACATTCGTCAAACTCGCGCGAATCGCGCGCCGGACGGGATCCGTCACCGTCCGTTTTCACGCAAAATCCCGGAAAACAGGACCGGATTACCCCGCCCGTTCACCGTTTTCAACAGACGTTTACCGGGGGAAGCCCCAAGTGCTTCGTCAATCGTGTCCGCGTTACGCTTGGATCACGAGGAGACGAACCATGAGACGAGCCGTACATATCGCTGTTTTTGCGCTGCTGGCCTATCTCATCGGCGATCGCGCGATCCTGCATGCGCAGGGCCGCGATGCCAGCCCGCTCGCGTGCGAGCAAGGCGCCGCGCAGGTCAAGGCCGATGCGCTCGGCCGAGGCTTCGGCGAAGCCGCCGCCGGCAGCCAGAGCGAGGCCTTCATGTCGGGTTGCCTGGTCACGGGACGCAGCAGCCAGGACGTCGCGATGGCCGCCCGCTGACGCCCGTCCGGCGGTACGCCGACGGCGCCGGGATCACCGGCGTACGCGTCAGTCCGCGCTGTTCGCGGTCACTTTCCCGATCGACGTTCCGACGGACGTCACGGTCCGGACGCCGGTGACGCTGAACGTCTGTTCGCGATCCGTGAGTGCGCCGGGCTGCCGCATCGACAGTTGCGCCATCAGCCCGTCCTTGCCGTACTGGCCGAACCAGTCGATCAGGCGGCCGATGTAGCACGTGCCGCCGACCTGCACCGGCATGTCACCGACAATCTCGTACGAATAGTGGCCGGGGCCGTAATTCGAATACGCGTCGCGGGCATCGCCCTGCACCGAAGGCGGAATCGGGCACAGCGGCCGGTCGGCGCCCGCCTCGCGCGCGCTCGTGTCGCTCACGTCGTGAAGCGCCCGTTCCAGCGCCGCATGCAACGGGCCGTCGAGCACGGCCGCACCGCCCTTGCGGTCGTCGGGCTGCTCGATCGGCACCGACAGCCGGTAACGATAGTGCACCGTCAGGATCGGCACGTCGCCCACGACCGTAAACGGGCGCAGCAGGTAAAACGTGTCTTCTCCATAGCGGCTGTCGCGATACAGCGCGTAGACGCGCCCGCGCAACCGGATCCACTCGGCGGCCTGGTTCGCGCCGCGGCCGTTCATCGTGTACAGAGCGCGGTCGATCGCCTCGTTCGAGCCGTCGGGAATCTCGAACCGCCCGCCCTTGCGGCGCCAGACGTCGACCGACGACCACAAGCCGGTTCCGTTCTGCGACGTGCGGATGGCGAGATCGCGCTGCCCGTCGCCGTCGAGGTCGATGAGCGTGTACGACACGCTCATCGCGGTGTCGTCGGTCTCGATATGCGACGCCTGCAACGCTTTCCACTCGTCGGCCGTCACGCCGTCGGGGCGCGCCGTCGGGAACACCGGCCCCTGCCCGTCGCCGGATTCGCTCGAGAAATGCGTGACCGCTTTCCGGATGCGCAGCCGCTCGATCACCCGCTCGACCGGCGAGCCTGCATCCGTTTGGCGCGCCTGATCGACGAGCGTACGCAGGTCGGCGAGCGCCGCGCGGTCTTCGGCGTCGGGCCGATAGGCAAGCACCTTGGCCAGTTGCGATTGCAGGTCGCCGATCCGCGACAGATAGCGCGCTTCGATGCAGCCAGGATCGGCCCCGCATTGATCGCGCGTTTTCAGCCAGCCGAGCTGGGCGGTACGCAGCGCAGCGCGTTGATCCTGCGGCAGCGCGTCCGTCAGTTTCCGGTAGAACGCCGACAGCCTGCCGTCGTCCAGATGCAGGTCGTTCGACGCGCAGACGGCCTTTTCCGTCGGGCTGCCTGCCTGCGCACAGTCGAGCCCGGCCGCGAAACCCGGGAATGCATGAGCAAGCAGCACGAGCAGCAACGTGCGTCGCAACGGGGCTTCAACGCGGAATTTCATGAAAGGGGTCTCGACGGTCATGGCGCGCTCGCGGATCGAGGCCCTGCCGGCCTCCAGCGCGGGATTGTCCATCAATTGCCCGGCGGGCGGAACAGCCGGAAGCAACCCGTGCACGCAACCGCGCCGGCCGGCGACACGGCGCAGGCGATTTCCGCTACAGTGGCTTGCCCGGCGCCCGGCCGCCGCGTCGCGACTCCGCTTCATCGACAACGACATCCAATCAAAAGATGAGTCATCCGAACACCGAGCTGATCCAGCGTTTTTACACGGCCTTCCAGCAGCGCGACATCGACGCGATGCTCGCGTGCTATGCCGACGACATCGTCTTCAGCGATCCCGCGTTCGGCGAACTGCGCGGCGAGCAAGCGGGCGACATGTGGCGGATGCTGGTCGCGCGGGCGCAGGAATTTTCACTGACGTTCGGCGAAGTCGCCGCGGACGAACAGGCAGGACGCGCGGAGTGGATCGCGCACTACCGGTTCACCGCAACGGGCCACATGGTGGTGAACCGGATCGACGCACGGTTCCGGTTTCGCGACGGGCGCATCGTCGAGCATCGCGACAGTTTCGACCTGTGGCGCTGGGCGCGCCAGGCGCTCGGGCTGAAAGGCCTGCTGCTCGGCTGGACGCCGCTCATGCAGCGCGCGATCCGTGCGCAGGCCCGGAAAAATCTCGACGCGTACCGGGCCAAACGGAAATAAGCCGCGGCCGCGCCGCTATGGCTTCATCGTCGCGTCGATCAGGTCGTAGGCCATGTCCGGCAGAACACCGTCCGGATTCTTGAGGCGGTTCTCGCGATACCAGCTTTCGTCGGCTTCGGGATGCGGGCCGGCGAGCCCGACGCGCCCTTTGCCGTAGCGATACGTCGCGGCCGCGATGTCGCGGTTCGGATAGGTCGCCAGCACGACGCCGCCGGAGCCGGCCCGCACGGCCGGGAGCACCGCGCCGTCCTGATAGTAGATCCAGCGCTTTTTCCCGCGCCATACGACCGGCGTCACCGTGTCGGCGATGCCGTGAAGCGTCGAGCCCGGCCGATCGACCTCGGAGTCGATGTCGCCGTCGACCAGCCGGAAGCCCTGCTCGCCCGCCAGGTAGGCGCCCATGCAGAGCCCGAGGTAGCGCCCGCCGTTCGCCACGTACTGCCGCACGGCGGCGATCGACCGTCGCCCGATGCTGGCGGCCGCGCCGGGGACGTCCTGCCCGCCGCCGGGCTGCACGTACAACGCGGCGCCGGCCAGCGCCGCGGGCGTGATCTTGAGCCGTTCCGCCGGCCCGACGTAGATCACCCGGAACCGGTAGTCCGACTCCTGCAGGCGCCTGGCGATGGTCTCGGGGCAACCGTCGCACGCCGCAGGGCCGCGATAGACCAGCGCAACGGGTCGGCTGGCCGCGCCACGCGCGTCATCGCCGGTCGTCGCCGCATGAACGAGCGACGACGCGGCGAGCGCCATCATCAGCACAATCGAATCTCTGGATCGCATGTTCCTGATCGCCGGAGTAAGAGGAATCGCTACCGCCCGGGACGCATCGACGGGCACGCACCCGTTTTCGCTCCGCGCTTTTGAAATCTGGCGGAAAGCCATACGACAGGAAGCGTAGACGTGCGAGTGCGCCGCGTGTGTACCGTTTCCTGCGTGCTTGTGCAGATATGTGCGGCACCCGCAAACGGATCCGGCCCCCGCCAGACGCCCCACGGGCCACGCCGGACAAGGCCGGCTCCGCGCCGCCGCCACGATTCCCGGTCTCTCGTGCATCAACTCTTATATAAGACATAAGACATTTGACGTTCCACACCATTGAGATTAGAATCCCGCTCAAAGCAGTGCCTGGAATAGCCCCGGAGTGCCGGCAAGGCCTTCCCCTCAAACGCAATATCAGCAGGTCTCCCCATGCTTGAAAACTTTCGTGCTCACGTGGCCGCCCGCGCCGCGCTCGGTATTCCTCCCCTGCCGCTGACGGCTCAGCAGACCGCCGAACTGGTCGAATTGCTGACGAACCCGCCGGCCGGCGAAGAGCAGACGCTCGTCGACCTGATTACCCACCGCGTGCCTGCCGGCGTCGACGAAGCCGCCCGCGTGAAGGCCGGCTTCCTGGCCGCCGTGGCCAAGGGTGAGACCGCCTGCTCGCTGATCTCGCGCGCACGCGCCACCGAACTGCTCGGCACGATGCTGGGCGGCTACAACATCCAGCCGCTGATCGAGCTGCTGTCCGACGACGCGGTCGCGGCCGTCGCGGCCGACGCACTGAAGAAAACCCTGCTGATGTTCGACCAGTTCCATGACGTGAAGGAACTCGCCGACAAGGGCAACGCGCACGCGAAGGCGGTGCTGCAGAGCTGGGCCGATGCCGAATGGTTCACGAGCCGTCCGGAAGTGCCGCAAAGCCTGACCATCACCGTGTTCAAGGTGACAGGCGAAACCAACACCGACGACCTGTCGCCGGCGCCGGACGCCACCACCCGCCCGGACATCCCGATGCACGCGCTCGCGATGCTGAAGAACGCACGCCCGGGCATCACGCCGGAAGAAGACGGCAAGCGCGGCCCGGTCAAGTTCATCGAATCGCTGAAGGAAAAGGGTCACCTGGTCGCCTACGTGGGCGACGTGGTCGGCACCGGCTCCTCGCGCAAGTCGGCCACCAACTCGGTGCTGTGGTTCACCGGCGAAGACATCCCGTTCGTCCCGAACAAGCGTTTCGGCGGCGTGTGCCTCGGCAGCAAGATCGCCCCGATCTTCTACAACACGATGGAAGATGCCGGCGCACTGCCGATCGAACTCGACGTGTCGCAGATGGAAATGGGCGACGTGGTCGAACTGCGCCCGTACGAAGGCAAGGCGCTGAAGGACGGCAACGTGATCGCCGAATTCCAGGTCAAGTCCGACGTGCTGTTCGACGAAGTGCGCGCCGGCGGCCGCATTCCGCTGATCATCGGCCGCGGCCTGACCGCGAAGGCGCGTGAAGCGCTCGGCCTCGCGCCGTCGACGCTGTTCCGCCTGCCGCATCAGCCGGCCGACAGCGGCAAGGGTTTCTCGCTCGCGCAGAAGATGGTCGGCCGCGCGTGCGGTCTGCCGGAAGGCCAGGGCGTGCGCCCGGGCACGTACTGCGAACCGAAGATGACCTCGGTCGGCTCGCAGGACACCACGGGCCCGATGACCCGCGACGAACTGAAGGATCTCGCATGCCTCGGCTTTTCGGCCGACCTCGTGATGCAGTCGTTCTGCCACACCGCCGCGTATCCGAAGCCGGTCGACGTGAAGACGCACCAGACGCTGCCGAACTTCATCAGCACGCGCGGCGGCATCGCGCTGCGCCCGGGCGACGGCGTGATCCACTCGTGGCTGAACCGCATGCTGCTGCCCGACACCGTCGGCACCGGCGGCGATTCGCACACGCGCTTCCCGATCGGCATCAGCTTCCCGGCAGGTTCGGGCCTGGTCGCGTTCGCGGCCGCCACCGGCACGATGCCGCTGGACATGCCGGAATCGGTGCTGGTCCGCTTCAAGGGCAAGATGCAGCCGGGCGTCACGCTGCGTGACCTCGTCAACGCGATTCCGCTGTACGCGATCAAGCAAGGCATGCTGACGGTTGCCAAGCAGGGCAAGAAGAACATCTTCTCGGGCCGCATTCTCGAAATCGAAGGCCTGCCCGACCTGAAGGTCGAGCAAGCGTTCGAGCTGTCGGATGCGTCCGCCGAGCGTTCGGCCGCCGGTTGCTCGGTGCACCTGAACAAGGAACCGATCATCGAATACCTGAACAGCAACATCACGCTGCTCAAGTGGATGATCGCGCAGGGCTACCAGGATCCGCGCAGCCTGCAGCGCCGTATCGCGGCGATGGAACAGTGGCTGGCCGACCCGCAACTGCTGTCGCCGGATGCCGACGCCGACTACGCGGCCGTCATCGAGATCGACCTCGCCGACATCCACGAGCCGATCGTCGCCTGCCCGAACGACCCGGACGACGTGAAGACGCTGTCCGACGTGGCCGGCGCCAAGATCGACGAAGTGTTCATCGGTTCGTGCATGACCAACATCGGTCACTTCCGTGCCGCGTCGAAGCTGCTGGAAGGCAAGCGCGACATCCCGGTCAAGCTGTGGGTCGCGCCGCCGACCAAGATGGACCAGAAGCAGCTGACGGAAGAAGGCCACTACGGCGTGTTCGGCACGGCCGGTGCGCGTACCGAAATGCCGGGCTGCTCGCTGTGCATGGGTAACCAGGCTCAGGTGCGCGAAGGCGCGACGGTCATGTCGACGTCGACCCGCAACTTCCCGAACCGTCTCGGCAAGAACACGAACGTGTATCTCGGCTCGGCGGAACTGGCGGCCATCTGCTCGCGTCTGGGCAAGATCCCGACCAAGGAAGAGTACATGGCCGACATGGGCGTGCTCAGCGCGAACGGCGACCAGATCTACAAGTACATGAACTTCGACCAGATCGAAGACTTCAAGGAAGTGGCCGACACCGTGCAGATGTAAGCACGCAGTCGGACTGCGGCGGGTGGTCGACGTCGCAGCACCGCGCAATGGCGCCGCAGGCCGAATGGCCGCGGCGCCATTTTTTTATCTTGCGCCGTGCTCAGTCGTACAGCGCGAAGATCTGCTCGGCCACGTCGAAAGGCAAGCCCTCGTCGTACCCTTCCTCGTCGAGATCGACATAGTCGCGGCCGTCGGTCGGCTGCAGCATCAGCGCCGGCACCGGCCGCGCGACCGGCACGTCCGGATAATCGTTCGGGCCCGCGCCGTCGAAGTCATGCGGATCGAACCAGATCCCGTGACCGGTGTAATAGCTGTCCGCGTAACGTTGCTCGACTTCGCGCAGCAACCGGAACGTATCCAGTTGATACGACGCGTCGCCCAGATCGCTCTCGTTCGCATACTGCACGAACCACGCGGCGCCGAGATTCCAGTAGATCAGCAACGCGGTCGCGCGATCGATGCCGCGGTTGTCGACCAGCCAGCGCAACGCGCGCCCGTTGCCGTCGTAATTGGAGCGCGCGGCGAACCGGTGCCACTGCCCGGGCGTTGCGCCCTCGAGCCAGGCCCGGACGATGTCCCACACTTTCTGTTCGATTTCGGATTCATCCATGGACGACGTCCTTGCGGAATGAGAGTTGACGGGAAGATCTTCGACGACCGGCGATTCTATCGCCGCTTCGCGACACTCACGCGGCATCGCCGCCCGGCTCGCGCCGGATCACCAGCTCGTTGAAGCCGGTGCCGGCGTCGGGTTCGCGCGAGAAACGATGCGCGGGCAGCAGCGCGAGCAGGATCTCGGCGGTCGTACGCACCACGCAGCCGCTCGCCACGTGGCCGCCCGTGACGCGGCCGTCCGCGTCCGAGACGGACATGTGCAGGTGCGCGCCGTCCGGCGACACCGAGCCGGCCAGCGTCAGGATTTCGAGGTCGCCGCGCAGCCCGGTCGGCTGGTCGACGCCGGCGAAGCGCAACTGCGCGACGCTCAGGCTGCCGATGCCCTGGATCACGAAGGCCGCGTGCGCATCATGCTGACGCACGGCCGCCTCGATGGCGCCGCGCAGATCGTCGCCGGGGGAAAGACGCAGGGGATGAGCTTGCATGATCGAGAACCCGCTGGTGAACGTGGTGTCGACAAAGCGTACGTTCTACCCGTGAATCCGGCAAGTCACCCCTCCTCCGGAAAGCCGTACGCCCACTTCACACGGCAAACCGCTCGCTCGCGAACTGCGCATCCGGCACACCGGCCGCCACGGCCACTTCCCGCACACCCTGCACGAGCGGCGGCGGCCCGCACACGTAAATATCCGGCGGCGCCCCGGCCTGCGCGAGCGCCGTGCGCAGCGCGTCGACCGGCGTACCGCGATACCCGGCCCATTCCGCATCCGGCCGCCATACGCACAGATCGACGCACAATTGCGGCAGCTCGGACTGCAACCGTGCGAGCTCGTCGAGCATGAACAGTTCGTTTTCCTGATTGACGCCAAAGAACAACCGGGCGTCGACCCTCTCCTGATACTCGGCCATGCGGCGCAGCATCGACAGGATCGGTGCAAGCCCCGTGCCGCCCGCGACGAACCAGCGTGGCCGCAGGCTGTCCGCGAACAGCCCAAAGCCACCCATCGGCACGCGCACGGTCAGTGGATCGCCCAGCCGTGCGCGCTCGCGCAGGTAGGTCGAAAACCAGCCGTCCGGCCGCAGCCGGATCAGGAATTCGACGCGGCCGTCCCAGTTGCTCGTGTTCGCGAGCGAATACGGGCGGCGCAAGCCGCTGCCCGGCACCTCCAGCTCCGCGAACTGGCCGGGCTCGAACTCCACGGCCGATCCCGAGGCATCGTCGGGCTCGACCTGCAACTCGACGCGCATCGTGTCGGCCGCGATCGTCTCGAGCGCCGCAATCCGCGCGGTACGCACGGGCACCGGGTGCAGCAGCACCTTGGCCCGGTCGTACGGCGCGGCAATACGCAGATCGCCGCGCGGCGTGGTCCGGCACAGCAGCACCGAGCCACGCTGCCCGGCCGGCAGCACGCCGGTGCTGTCGGGCGGCATCTCGTACGCGCCGTCGACGACGGTCGCCTGACAGGCGCCGCAACTGCCGCGCCGGCATTGCGACGGCAACGTGATGTCGGCCTCGGACGCCGCCGACAGCAGATCCTGTCCGGCGTCGCACCCGAAGCCGAACCGCTCGCCGTCGCGTGTCGTGATCTCGATCCGGTAAGTCATCGACCGATCCCGCTCACGCAGCGTGGCGCGCCAGCGCCGCGGCCAGGTCGGCCCCGGCGTCGCCGATCGGCTGGATGCCGAACTGTTCGACCAGCACCGCGAGCACGCCCGGCGTGACGAACGCAGGCAGCGTCGGCCCGAGACGGATGTTGCGCAGGCCGAGTGCCAGCAGCGTCAGCAGCACGGCCGCAGCCTTCTGCTCGAACCACGAGATCACGAGCGACAGCGGCAGGTCGTTCACGCCGCACTCGAACGCGTCGGCGAGCGCCGTGGCGATCCGGATCGCCGAATAGCTGTCGTTGCACTGCCCGACGTCGAGCAGGCGCGGAATGCCGCCGATCTCGCCGAACGCATGCCGGTTGAACCGGTACTTGTTGCAGCCGAGCGTCATCACGACCGTATCGTCGGGCGCCTGCTCCGCGAACTCGGTGTAGTAGTTGCGGCCCGGCGCCGCGCCGTCGCAGCCGCCGATCAGGAAGAAATGACGGATCTGCCCGGCCTTGACCGCGTCGATGACCTGGTCGGCAACGCCGAGCACCGCATGCCGGCCGAACCCGACCGTGATCGTCTCCTCCGGCGCCGTGGCCGGGAAACCGGGCAGCGCCTGCGCAGCACGGATCAGCGTCGAGAAATCGTGATGCTCGAGATGACGCACGCCCGGCCAGCCGACCGGCCCCGTCGTGAAGATCCGCTGCCGGTATTGCGGCATCGGCTCGATGATGCAGTTGGACGTCATCAGGATCGGGCCGGGGAAATGCGCGAAGTCGCTCTGCTGGTCCTGCCACGCGCCGCCGTAGTTGCCGACGAGATGCGGAAAGGCCTTCAGCGCCGGATAAGCGTGGGCCGGCAGCATTTCGCCGTGCGTGTACACGTGGATGCCCGTGCCGGCCGTCTGTTCGAGCAGCGCATGCAGATCGCCGAGATCGTGGCCCGATACGAGGATCGCCTTGCCCGCGACCGGCGACACCCGCACGGCCGTCGGTTGCTGCGCGCCGAAGCGGCCGGTGTTCGCGCCGTCGAGCAGTTCCATCACCGTCAGGTTCAGCCGGCCGAGTTCGAGCGCCTGCGCGAGCAGCGCGTTCACGTCGTCAGGTTCGCCGGCAAGGAACGCGAGCGCCGCTTCGACACCTTCGTAGATGTCGTCGCGCTCGTAGCCGAGCACCCGTGCGTGATGTGCATACGCGCACACACCCTTCAACCCGTACAGCACCAGCGCGCGCAGCCCGACGATGTCCGCGCCGACGTTGTCGAGCCCCTTGTCCACGCCGACGGCGGCTGCCTGTTCCAGCAGGCCGGTCAGGTCGGCCGCCGGCTGCCACGTCGCAGGCCCCTGCGGCGCAGGCACGATCGCTCCCGCCGCTCGCGCGTGCGCCTCGCATGCGGCCTTCACGCGATCGCGCGTCTGCGCCGCTTCGCGCAGCAGCGAGACGAAGCGCGCCGCGTGGAAATTCACGTTGGTCAGCGTCGTGAACATCGCGTACAGCACGAACCGGTCCGCGTCGCGGTCGGGCTGGCCCGCCCTGCGCGCGACCGCGCCGTATTGCGCGATGCCCTTCACCGCATGGACCAGCAGGTCCTGCAGGTCCGCCGTCGTTGCATCCTTGCCGCAGTTGCCTTTCGCCGATGCGCAGCCGGGCCGCGCGCCGGTCCGGTCGGTCTGTTCGCATTGATAGCAAAACACGGTGCTCTCCTTTCTCGATCATGGGGGCGCGGGTCGGCGCGACGGCGGCGGAACGCAGGCTCCTGGCCGCCGGGCGTCTCGCCCGCTTCAAGATGCGTATTTCATGCATCTTTTTCATGATGTTTCGGCGCGCTTTTCGTGACCGTGATGCAGATCAAGAAACGGGCCGCACGAGGGTGAGGCAACTTGTCGCTACGACTGCCCGCCGGCTTCGGTCGGGTGTCCGTGCTTGCTGTCGTTGTCGGCATCCGCGCATTCGATGCCCCAGTCGCCGTAGCGGTACCAGTCGTCGCCGAGCAGTTCGCCCGGGTGCTGCGTTCGGCTGGAGCCGTTTCCGCACCGCATCGCGTGCGTCGGGCAGTAGTTGTCGCATCCCCAGCAGATCCGCTCCGGATGCACGGGATGCAGCGGAAATTTCTTGGCCATGATGTGTCGTCTTCCCGGTGTCGTTTCATCCGCTACCGTTCGACTCTAGTTCACCGGCACCTCCCGGCCGTGCGGCATTCTTTCGCACCGGGCGCGGCGTATCGGCCAGGCATGCGCAGGCGATTGGTCCAGGGCGTGTTCACACTAGCGAAGGGCGTCGACAATCAGGGCAAAGTTGATAAAGGCAATGAACATCAAATCGAGTTTGTCGA
Organism: Burkholderia pulmonis; assembly: GCF_984667975.1. Lineage (NCBI taxonomy): Bacteria > Pseudomonadati > Pseudomonadota > Betaproteobacteria > Burkholderiales > Burkholderiaceae > Burkholderia > Burkholderia pulmonis. The sequence goes on along the minus strand of NZ_OZ480187.1, from coordinate 1,187,465 downwards.
AGCGCGAGAAGATGCGGCGGAAGCCCTTCAATCGGCGGAACAGTCGCTCAACTTTGTTGCAACGCTTGTACATTTCCCGGTCGTACTCTCAAGGCTCGACGCGCATACTCAACGGAGGAACGACCGGGATGAAACCGAGATCGAGCTGTCCAGCGATACCGCTTCAATCCGGACGCGAACAATCTGCACGCGCTGCAACTCCGTGAACACTCGGTCCAGTACGCCGTTGCGAGACCAACGGTTCATGCGCGTGTAGATCGTGTGCCAGCGACCGAAACGTGGCGACAGGCCGCGCCATTTACATCCGTGCTCGGCAACATGGAGGATCGCGTTGAGCACTTGCAGGTTCGACAGGCTCACATTGCCCCGTTGTCGCGGCAGACAATGTTCGATCTGTTTCGTTGACCAATTCCACGAGACCGATCGGCTCGCGGCCGGCGAGCCTGTCGGCAGCACGCAATCGTGCAGAGAATCTGCGTCGAAGCACTGAACATGCATGCCCGCCGGAAGCTGGCCAAAATCATCGCCTTGCCCCGAAACCCCTACTTCGACAACCGCAGCTTCTTCGACAATACGACCCCGCTCGACGGACTCACCAGCGCGATGTTATCCAGATCCATGTGCAACGTAGAGACCTTGGTCGTCATGTCCGTCGGCTCGTCGATGCTCGGCTCGACATGCTCGGTTTGTTCGGTCAGGTAAGGCCGAACCAGCCGCCCCGAAAAAACGAGTGCGAAGTCGCCATTCGCTTGCGCATACACGGCGTGCGAAATCCGCATGCTGCTCCGCACCGTGGTCTTTTTGCCTTTACCCGACTCGAGTTCGATGATGTCGATGTGCTGGATGTACCCTTTCGCCTTCGCTTCGGGCGCAATCACGAGCCCTCGCCCTCGCGGCCCCGTCGTGACCTTTCTGAGCAGGATGCTCGTCCGGTCGTCGCGCGTTGCGTCGAACAGGTCGACGTCCAGCGTCAACAGCCGCCGCTTCGATTGATACCTCAGCCCGTACCGCACCGGCACCACGAACGTGACGTCACGATCCAGACCGACGGCCGCCAGGTCGGGATTCGGGCCATGACGGTCAGTCGCGTCGGAGACCAGGCCGCGAACCCGGTCGCTCAGGGACGCAGGCGGGAGGGTGCCGACGTGCAGCTTCGTCAGCGCATCCCGAATGGCAACCGGGTCGTCGCCGACAATCGGTCGGGCGGGCGAAGCGTCCTGATCGACAGCGGACGCGACGGGCGTCGTGCCGTCGATAGCGTCCGCCGCTGCAAGCGCCGCGACGGGTGCCAGCATCATCGTCAGGGCAACGACGCACGCGAAATTCGAACGGCCCAACTTGGATTTCCGGTGAAACACGACAAACTCCTGATTTTCTGGCGGATCGGTCGACCGATGAAATCGGCAGGATCCAATGATCGGCTACGTGCCAACCGTTCGAGTTCACCGATTGCCTACGCGACACATCGTAGGTTCATTGTCAGCTCGGCGGCAGGCTTGCGCGCCACACTATCGATTTGCCCAGACTACAACAATCCACGACAAGCGAGCAGTGGCGCAATGTGCGACCGACAATGACCTTCGGTTGCCCGTCACGAAGCCGCAACCGCAACGTCACGCCAGCCGATCCGCCCGCCTGTATTCCGCCGGCCCCACGATTCCCGGCATTTCGCAGGCGATACTTGTCGAAGGCGGTCAGCCGCTGTATCTGTCCGGGCATGTCCCGTTCGATGCCGAAGGCGCCGTCGTCGGCGCCGATCATGCGACGCAGTTCGATCAGGTGTTCAGGAACATCGCCGATACGCTTCAGGCTGCGGGCGTCGGCTTCGAGTCCGTCGCGCGGTTGACGATCTACGTCCGCGATTTCGATTCGAGCCTGTTGCCGCAGATTCGCGAGGTACGCGACCGCTGGGTCAATACCGCGTGCCCGCCCGCGAGCGCGCTCGTGGGCGGGGCTTCGTTGTTCCGCACGGATGTGCTGGTTGAAGTGGACGCATTCGCGATCGTTCCCGCCGCGAAGTAATCGGGCTTCGGCGCAGCGTCAGCGGCGATCGCTTGCCAGCAGCCCGTACAGCGCGCTGTCCGACACTTCGTCGCCGACGATCCAGCGTTCGCGCAGCAGCCCTTCCCTGGCGAAGCCCAGCCGCTCGAGCAGCCCTGCCGACGCGACGTTGCGCGGATCGATGTCGGCTTCGAGCCGGTTCAGCCGCAACGGGCCGAACGCATGATCGATCACGGCCGCCGCCGCTTCGCGCATGTATCCGCCGCGCCAGAACTGGCGCCGCAAGCTGAAGCCGATCTCCGCGCGCCGGCATTGCTCGTTCGCGTGAAACAGCACGCATTCGCCGAGCGCTTCGCCGGTTTCCCGCAGTTCGAGCACGCAGATCAGATCCTGCCCGCTCGCCGACGTCGTCAGGTTGCGCGCGACGCGCTCCACGGCCTGTTCGATCTGCGTCATCGGCGAGAACGAGAAGTAGCGCATCGCTTCCTCATCCGACCAGATTTCGAAGAAAGCCTGCGCATCGGCTTCGCGAAGCGGCCGCAGGACGAGACGAGGCGTATGCAGCGTGACGGGTTCGAACAGGGGCATGGCAATGGTCTGACGAAAATCGGGACCGTGAATTAGAACACGCAAGCCGGACGTCAACAATTGCGAACGTTCGCTGCGGCCGCACGAAACGACCGGATCGCCCAAAACAAAAAGGCCCGGGAACCTCACCCGGGCCTCTCCGTTCACTTCATCCGCCGCTGCGGCATGCGCTTACGCCTCCAGCGCCTCCAGCACCTTCCCCTTCGTCTCGATCCCGACGAAGTGCACGGTCACCGCCGCGATCAGCGGCACGATGCCGATCAGGTAGAACGCTGGTGCGAGGTTCCCGCCGATGATCGCGTGCGGCACCACCATCGGCGCGACGAACGACGCGATCTTCAGCCACGCGCTGCCGAGCCCGCAGCCCGACGCGCGGATGCTCGTCGGATACTGCTCCGGCGTATAGACGTACGCGGTGATGAACCCCGACGCCATCAACCCGAGCGACAGCGAGCAGAAGAGCGCGACGACGTACACCGACGACGCGTGATAGACACCCGCGAACGCCAGCGACAGCGCGCACAGCACGAACGACCACACGATCACCGGCTTGCGGCCGAGCTTGTCGACGAGCAGCGCGGACGCCAGCGACCCGAACACGCCCATCACCGAGCCGATCACCGCGAGGTTCAGCGCGAGCTGCAGCGGCGCGTGATAGAAGTTCTTGTAGATCGTCGGCAGCCACGTCGACAACCCGTACTGGATGAACCCGCAGGTCGCCCACAACGTCGCCACCGCGAGCGTGCGCTTGCGATACGCGGCGCTGAACAGGTCGCTCATCCTGCGCTTCGGATGCTGGCGCACCATCTCGTCGAACGCAGCCACCTGCGTGACGGGCGGCAGTTCGCCGCGCACCGACGCTTCGAACACGCCGACCGCGCGCCCGGCTTCCGGGAGCCGCCCGCGCGACGCGAGCCAGCGCGGCGATTCCGGCACGAGATGCGTGAGCACGAGCGAAAGGATCAGCGGCAGCCCGCCGACGAAGTACATGATCTCCCAGCCGAACCGCGGCACGAGCCACGCGCCGAGCGCCATCGACACGAGCAGGCCGATCGGGAACACGATCTCGTACAGCAGCACGAACCGGCCGCGGCCATGCGCGCGCGTGATCTCGTTGATGTACGTCGCGGCAACCGGCAGCTCGCCGCCGAGCCCCAGCCCCTGCAGGATCCGCAGCAGCACGAAGATCTCGAAGGTCGGCGCGAAGCCGCACGCGATGCTCGTGATGCCGATCACGGCCGAGCTCCACGCGATCGCCTTCACGCGGCCGTGCTTTTCCGCCAGCGCGGGAAACAGGAATGCGCCGATCAGCTGGCCGATCGCGCCGGACGCGATCAGCATGCCGATCTGCGTCGGCGACAGCCCCCATTTGTGGATCAGCAACGGCAGCGTCGCCGCGATCGTGATCACGTCGAAGCCGTCGAAGAACGTCGCGGTGCCGATCAGCACACGCGCGCGGATCTGCATCGAGTTGGCCGGAAGCCGCTCGAGCCGCGCGATGATCGCGCCGGGCGTGGAGGCGGCAGCTTCCATCGTGGCGCGACCGGCCACGACGTTGTCGAAAGTGCTCATGCGGGGTGTCTCCTGGATCTTTTTGCCGTATTGGCTGTCAGGCAAGCGCTTTGGTCGTGTCTGCCAGGGCTTCCGTATCCACTGCCCGGCCCTGGTTCATCCACTTGCGCGCGAGCTTCAGCTCGCGTGCGTTGTTCACGGCGATGACACCTCTCACATGCCCGTCGCCCACAAAAAACAGCGTCGCGCGGCGCGCGGCGAGATCGCCGCGCACGACGAGCTGCGCATCGGCCGGCAGATCGCCGAGGATCTGCAGGTTCACGTCGTACTGATCGGACCAGAACCACGGAATCTCCGCGTACGGGGCGCGCACGCCGAGCACGGCTTTCGCGGCCGCGATCGCCTGGTTCTGCGCGTTGGCCCACGATTCGAGCCGCACGCGCCGCTTCAGCCAGCCGTTGTGATGGTTCGCGACGTCGCCGCACGCGAAGATCGCCGGATCGCTCGTCGCGCCGTATTCGTCGACAACGATGCCGTCGTCGACCGCCAGCCCCGCGTCGCTTGCGAGCGACGCGTTCAGCGCGAGGCCGATGCCGGCCACCGCGAAATCGGCGTCGATCGTGGTGCCGTCGGCCAGCGTGGCCCGCACCTTCGATGCGTCGTCCGGCTGCGCATCGAGCGACGCGAGCGCCGCGCCGATCCGCACGTCGACACCGTTCGAACGATGCAGGTCGAGCAGGAAATCCGACACGATCTGCGGCACCGAGCGGCCGCACAGGCGCGGCGCACCTTCGACCACGACTGCGTCGACGCCGAGCTTGCGCGCGGTCGCCGCGACTTCGAGGCCGATCCAGCCGCCGCCGATCACGAGTACGCGCCGGCTCGCACGCAACTTCTCGCCGAGCGCGGCCGCTTCGTCGAGCGTGCGCAGGTAATGCAGGTTCGGCGTCTTGACGAGCGCATCGGGCAGGCGGCGCGACGTACCGCCGGTCGCGATCACGAGCCGGTCGTATTCGATCTCGCGTCCGCTCGCGGTCGTCACCACGCGGCGCGCGCGGTCGATCGTGGCCGCGCGTTCCGGCTGCCACGCTTCGACGTTCAGCGCGTCGAATTCGTCGGGCCGCACGACGCGCACGGTTTCGATGTCGGCGTCGCCGGCCAGTACGGCCTTCGACAACGGCGGGCGTTCGTACGGCAGGTGCGGCTCGTCGGCGATCATCACGAGACGGCCCGTGAAGCCTTCCGCGCGCAGCGTCTTCAGCACCCAGCCGGCGGCCTGGCCGCCGCCGATCACGACGACCGTGCCCGGCGCGGGCTGCTCTTGCGTGTTCCCTTCGCTCATGATTTGCGCTCCGTCATGAACTTGCCTTCCGGCGCCTTCGCGTTCTTCTGCCGGCGCGTGTTGCCGTCGAGGCCGCCGTCGACCGCCCACTCGGCGAACACGGTCGGGCCCGGCTCGAATTCGCGCGGCTGCCAGTCGGGCGTCAGCACGTCTTCATCGGCGTAGTACTCGATCAGCGCGCCGGCCGGATTCTGGAAGTACCAGAAGTACGCGGACGACACCGGGTGACGGCCCGGGCCGAGTTGCGTCTCCCAGCCGCAGCGGTCGATGTGCATGCCGCCGCCGAACACCTCGTGGATGTCGCGCACGGTGAACGCGACGTGGTTCAGGCCGCGCTTGCCATTCGGCAGCGCGAGCAGGAACAGGTCGTGGTGGCCGCCGTGCGGCGCGCAGCGCATGAACGCGCCGCGGCCCGGGTAGCGGTCCGACGTCTCGAAGCCGAGCAACTCGTGATAGAACTTTTCCTGCGCGTCGAGGCAGTTCGTGAAGAACACGACATGCCCGACCTCGACCGGCTCCGCACGCGGATAGATCGGGCTCGGCTGGTCGACGCGCACCGTCTGGCCCCACACGTTCGACGGCGAACCGGTGATGTCGAGTTCGCGCTTGCGCGTGACTTCGATCCGGATCGCCATCCCGTTCGGGTCGATGCAGCCGACCGCATCGTCCTGTGCGTAATAGCCGGGCTGGCCGGCGAGCTTCGTGCGCAGCGCATCGACTTCCTGCTGCGTCGCGACGCCCCACGTGACTTCACGCAGCGTCGGGCCTGCTTCGAACGCCGGCGGCAGCGAAGGATCGTCGGCCTTGACGACCATCACGGTGCAGCCGTTCATCGTTTCGAAACGTGCGCGCGTATCGTCGTGCGCGACTTCCTTCAGCCCCCAGTCGGCGAAAAAGCGCCGGCAGGTTGCGAGATCGTCGACACCGTACGTGATCTGTTCGATTCCCAAAATGCTCATTGCGTCATTCCCCTTCGCTCAGTTCGCCCACGGCAGCGGTGCGTCGTTCAAACCCCAGTAGAGGCTCTTCTGCTGCATGTACTCGCGAATGCCGAGACGCCCCTTCTCGCGCCCCATCCCGCTCTCCTTCCAGCCCGAGAACGGCGTGGAGATCGAGAACAGCTTGTACGTGTTGATCCAGACGGTGCCCGTCTCGAGCGCACGCGCGATGCGCCATGCGCGCTTGTAGTCGCGCGTCCAGATGCCGGCGGCCAGGCCGAACACGCTGTCGTTCGCCTGCGCGATCAGCGACGCTTCGTCGTCGAACGGCATCGCGACGAGCACCGGCCCGAAAATCTCTTCCTGGCAGATCCGTGCGCTGTTCGGCAAGCCTTCGAGGATCGTCGGCTGATAGAAGAAGCCGTTCTCGCGCCCGTCGCCCGACGGTCGCTCGCCGCCGCACAGCAGGCGGCCGCCTTCCTCGAGGCCGAGCGCCACGTAGCGCTCGACCGATTCGCGATGCTTCGCGGTGATCAGCGGCCCCATCTGCGTGTCGGGCCGCGTCGGGTCACCCACGCGCAGCTTGCGTGCGCCGGCCACCAGCCGCTTCATGAATTCGTCGTACACCGCGCGCTGCACGAACAGCCGCGAGCCCGCGATGCACGCTTCGCCCGACGAGCTGAAGATGCCGTACAGCACGCCGTTGACCGCGTGATCGAGATCGGCGTCGTCGCAGACGATCGTGGGCGACTTGCCGCCGAGTTCGAGCGACACGGGCATCAGCTTCTCGGCCGCGATGCGGGCGATGCCACGGCCCACTTCGGTGCCGCCGGTGAACGACACCTTCTTCACCAGCGGATGACGGACGAGCACGTCGCCGATCACCGAGCCCTTGCCCGGCAGCACGCTCAGCACGCCCTTCGGCACGCCGGCTTCCTCGCAGATGCGTGCCAGCGCGAGCGACACGAGCGGCGTGACTTCGGCCGGCTTGAGCACGACCGCATTGCCGCCGGCGAGCGCCGGCGCGAGCTTCTGCGCATCGGACGCGATCGGCGAATTCCACGGCGTGATCGCCGCGATCACGCCGATCGGTTCGTACACGCTCATCGTCAGGTAATCGCCGCGCGACGGCGTCAGCTCCTCGTCGAGCGTTTCGAGGCAGGCCGCGAAATAACGGAACGTGTTCGCGGCGCTCGCGACCAGCACGCGCGTCTCGGCGATCGGCTTGCCGTTGTCGCGGCGCTGCAGGTTCGCAAGCGCTTCGTGGCGCTGCATGATCAGGTCGGCGATGCGGTACAGCACCAGCGCACGCTGGTGCGGCTTCAGCCCGGCCCAGTCGGCGCGGCGCCATGCCGCGTCGGCCGCCACGACGGCTTCGGCCGCATCTTCAGCGTTCGCCGTCGACACTTCCATGTTCAGCGACTGGTCGGCCGGATAGATGCTCGCGTAAGGCGCGCCACGGCCGCGCCGCCATTCGCCGCCGATCAGGATGTTGCCGTCGGGTACGAGGCTCGTATCGAAAGGAGTCATGTCACAAGTCCCACAAATCTGTCTCTGTGCGTCCGCCCTCGCCGTGGCGCGGCGGACGCTCGATGGCGCGCTCAGATCACGCAGCAGGCCGTGCGGTTGCGCAGCGCGCGGATCGCGCTGTACGCCGTCAGCGCGGACGTTTTCGGGTTGTCGGGCAACGGCTTGCCGCTCATTTCCAGCGACATCTCGCCGAATGCGCCGCGTGCGGTGATGCGGTGCACGTTGCGCTCGACCGCCGGATCGGCGATCAGGCGCACGCGCGTCGCGTCGAGGCCGAGGCCCGCGAGCGCCACGGTGGCCGCAACGTTCGCGTTCTTCGGATACAGCCGCGCGGCGTCACGCGCGGTGCCTTCGAAGATCACCTTTTCCTCGGTCATCGCGCGCAGGTCGCACAGCGCCTCGGCCGGCGTACCGAGCCAGCCGAGCGGCGGCTTGCGGCCGACGTACAGCACTTCGTCGAGGCCGCCCTGCTTCGCGGACGCCAGCGCGTCGATGCCGCCGATCGCGCCGGACAGCAACGTGACCGTCGCGCCGCCTTCGTCGGCCGCCTGCGACAGCACGTCGAGCAGCGCGAGGTCGGACAGCGCACCGATCGACGCGACCGCACAGTCGGTGCCGGCCTTCAGCAGCGGCACCACGTGATCGACGAGCGCACTGTGGCCCGCGCATTCGAGCGCAAACTCGGGGCGGCGGGCCAGTGCGTCGACCGACGACACGACCTCCACCGCACTGCCGAGCACGCCCTGCACCGCCGCGCGCTGGTGTTCCGGCACGATCACGTGCGCGACCCGCAGCGACGCATCGTGCTCGACCGCGTGGTACACGGCCGCGCCGATCGCACCGAAGCCGATCATCGCGACGTCGACGGGTGCGTGCGCGTTACGCATACTGGCGCTCCGTCGGCGCTTCCTTCTTCACCGGCGGGCCCGCGAAGTTCGACGCGAACGAGCCGACCGACAGCATGTCGACCTCGACCATCACCGGGCCTTCCTTCGCCATCCCTTCGCGCACGATCGCTTCGGCCTGGTCGAGCGACGTGATCCGGTAATGCGTGAGGCCGAAGCTCGCGCAGAACTGCGCGAAATCGGGCTGGTGCAGCTGCACGAAGCAGCGGCGGCCTTCGTAATGCGCGTCCTGGATGTTGCGGATCACGCCGTAGCACTGGTCGTTCATCAGCACGATCATCACGTTCGCGTTTTCCTGCACGGCCGTGACGAGTTCGCCGACGTTGACCATCAGGCCGCCGTCGCCGACCAGGCAGACCGTCTTCGCCGCCGCACCCGCCAGCGCCGCGCCGATGCCCATCTGGATGCCCTGGCCGATGCCGCCGCCGAGCGCATGCACGCCGGAGCGCGGCTCGAAGATCTTCAGCAGGCGGTTACCCCACGTGCTGTTCGAGATCGTCACGTCGCGCACCCAGTTGTAGTCGCGGCCGATCGCGCCCTGTAGCGTATCGACCAGCTTCTTGTAGGGCCCGAGGCCTTCCGCCACGCTGGCGACGGCCTGCTCGCGCGCCGCCGCGAGATCGGCCGCGAATTGCGGATCGACACTCAGGCGGCCTTCGAGGCGATCGGCCAGCTCGGCCAGCACGCGCTTCGAATCGCCGTGCACGAACAGTTCGTTGCGATAGCCGCGGTTGTCGGCAAGTGCCTCGGCATCGACGCGGAACAGCGGCTGCGGCAGCGCGAGCTTGTACTTCAGCGTCTCGTTGCCGCGCAGGCGCGAGCCGACCACGACGAGCGCATCGCAGGTCTTGTAGAACGCTTCGACGGACGCATGCACGTTAAATGCGCCGAGCGTCGCCGGATGATCCTCGGGCAGCACGCCGCGGCCCTGCACGCTCGTCACGACGCCGAAGCCGAGCTTCACGAGGCGTTCGACTTCCTCGCGGGCGTGGCGCGCGCCGCCGCCGAGCCACAGCAGCGGGCGGCGCTTGCCCGCCAGCGCGTCGGCGAGCTTCGCGACACGGGCGGCGTCATGCTCGCGCACCGCGACGTGTGCGGGCTCCAGGTCCTCCGGCCATTCGATTTCGGCCGCCTGGATGTCGATCGGAATCTCGACCGACACGGGGCCCGTCGGCGCGGTCTGCGCGATGCGCACGGCTTCCCGGATCGTCGGCAGCACGGTTTCGACCGTACGCACGCGGAACGCGGCCTTCGAGATCGCGTGCAGCATCGACAGCTGGTCGGGCGCTTCGTGGATGTACGCGAGATCCTGGTCGAGGTAGGGCGTCTCGATCTGCCCGGTGATGTGCAGCAGCGCGGTGCCGGCCGTCAGCGCCTCGACCATCGCGCCGGCCGCGTTGCCCGCCGCCGTGCCCGTGCTCGTGAACGCGACGCCGAGGCCGCCCGACACGCGGGCCAGGCCGTCGGCCATGTTCAATGCGCCCGCTTCGCCGCGCGCGCCGACATACCGGATATTGCCGCGCGTGTTGATCGCGTCGAGAATCGGCATGTTGTGGATCGAGATGACACCGAATGCGGTCTTCACGCCGCACTGCTCGAGGAAGGTGGCAATCAGCTCGCCAACCGTGGTTTTGTTAGACATGGCGTGCAAAGCCTCCAGAAACGTCGATATGGCTGCCCGTCGTGTACGACGACAGATGCGTTGCGAGATAAAAGAGTGCCCAGGCGGCCTCGTCAGGCTTGCCGAAGCGGTTCAGCGGAATGTTCTTCTTGCGGGCGAGCGCGCCCGTCCAGTCTTCCCAGCTTTCGCCGGGCTGCGCCTGCGTGTCGTAGCGGCGGCGCCACTGGCCCGACTCGACGATGCCGATCAGGATCGAGTTCACGCGGATGCGCTGCGGCGCCAGCTCGGTCGCGAGCGACTTCACGAGGCTCAGCACGCCCGCGCGCGCCGACGACGTCGCGACCATGTGCGGCTCGGGCTGCAGCGCAAGCAACGAGTTCACGCAGGTGATCGTCGGCGCCTGCGCGTCACGCAGCAGCGGCAGGAACGCGCGCGTCGGGCGGATGATGCTGAAGTACTTCAGTTCGAGTTCTTCGCGCCACGCGTCGTCGGTCGTGTCGGCGAAGGTCGACACGCGGCCCTGGCCGGCGTTGTTGACCAGCATGTCGGCACGGCCGAAGCGCGTGGACACCGCTTGCGCGAACGCGTCGACATCGGCTTCGTCGAGCACGTTGCAGCGTGCGGCCAGCAGCTGTGCACCCGCGTATTTGTCGCGAAGCATCGTTTCGGCACGTGCGAGGCGGTCGCCGTCGCGGCCGCAAATCGCGACCGACGCACCCGCCTGCAGGAACCGTTCGGCCGTCGCGAGGCCGATGCCGGACGAACCGCCCGTCACCACCGCAACCTGCCCGGTCAGATCGATCTGAATCATCGGAGTCCTAAAGCCTTCAGAAACGTGTGCTCGTCATCCGAGCGGTAATTGAGCCGCCGCGACAGTTCCGCCGCCGCGCGCTGCACCTTGTCGATCAGCCCGTCCGCGATCAGCGCCGCGTCGATCTCCGGACGCGGCACCGTCACCGTAATGCACGCGACAATTCTCTGCGTCTCGTTGCGCACCGGCGCCGTGACCACCGAGATCCCGCGCTCGAACGACGAATTGCTGACGCCGTAGCCGCGCAGCGCATCCTCGCGGATCATGTCGTACAACGCATCGACCGTTTCCGGCGTCGCGCTCGTCATCCGGTTCAGCGCGCCTTCCGGATACAGCGCGTGCAGTTCCTTCAGCGACAGGTCACCCATCAGCACGTGGCCGTGGGTCGTTGCATGCGCGGGCAGGCGCGTGCCGACGTTCACGCGAATCGAGCTGAACACCGGCGACTGGCTCTGCGCCTTCGCGACAAACACCACGTCGCGGCCGTCGCGGATCACGATGTGCGTCGTAAAGCCGGTCGCATCGCGCAGGCTTTCGATCACCGGCAAGCCGAGATCGGTCAGCTCCAGCGAGCTCAGGTATTCGAAGCCGAGCCGCAGCACGGCGATGCCGAGCTTGTAGTTGCGATCCTTGTCCGCACGCTCGAGGAAGCCGAGCGACTCGAGCGTCTGCAGCAGACGGAACACCGTCGTGCGCGGAATGCCAAGCCGTTTCGACAGTTCGGGCGCACCGAGCACGGGCTCGCGCGGCGAGAATTCGGCGAGAATCCGCAGCCCGCGTTCGAGGCCCGGCACCACGTAGTTGGCATCGGCCTTCGCGTTTTCGGATTCGTTTTGTTGCAGCGGTTCGGTCATGATGCCTCCCGCCGGGCCGCCCCAAGGGAGGCATCCGTGTTCTGGGTATGAGGGGGCTGCGCGCCCCCAAGCGAACGAATGTGAGCGTGGGGGTTTTTCATCCCAGCCCCCGCTGTTGGTCGCACTGGCGGCAGAAGCCGTCGATCAGTGCGAAATAAACGGACGGTGCTTCCACATAGCCGGCATGCCCTGCTTGCGGAATCACCTGCAGCCCGACGTGCGCGGCCGCGGCAATCCGCTCGCACGCGGCGGGCGGCGTGATCGCGTCGTTCGCGCCGACGGCCACGGCCGTGCGGCCGCGGAAGCTGGCGAGATCGGTCGCGAGGTCTGCATTCGCGAGCAGATGCGTGGCCTGCGCGTAGCCGGCCGGCACGATGCGCGCCATGTTCCAGCGCACCCACGCCTTCGCCTCCTCGTTCGCGAAACCGGACAGCATGTTGCCGCTGCGCTGCTCGGCGAGCCCGGCCGGGCCGAGTTCCGCGAGCATCGCGAGCCGCGCGTCGCGACGCGATTCGCGGGTGTCGGCCGGGGCGCTGCCGTAGCCGCCCGCGGGCGACACCAGCAGCAGGCCGGCGATCCGCGCGGGCATCACGCGGGCAAGACCGCCCGCGATGATCGCGCCGAGCGAATGACCGACCAGCACGCAGCGTTCGATGCCGAGTGCCTCGAGCCACGCGTTCAGCGATGCCGCGTAGTCGGCGGCAGCCGGCGACGCGCCATGCACGGGCGTCGACACGCCGTAACCGGGTGCATCCCACGCGAGCACGCGCCGCGATGCGCCGAGCGCGTCGAGCTGGCGGACCCACGATGCGGCGCCCGAGCCGATCCCGTGCAGCAGCACGACGGGCAGCGCGCGGCCCGCATGCTGTGCGCCGGCCTCGCGATAACCGATCGTGCCCGCCGCGCCGGCCGCGCAACGCTGCTCGGGAAACTGCCCGAGCAGCGTTGCGAATGCCGCGGTGCGGTCGCGTTCACGTTTGTCGATGACACTCATTGCTTCACCCGCCCCGTCTCAACGCTTGATCTTCGCGAGCGGCGAATCGGGCGGATACGTCGGCGTGACGGGCTTCGGCGAACCGAGCATCACGCACATCAGCGCATCTTCCTCGCCGATGTTGATTTCCGTGCGATACACGCCGGGCGGCACCGAGATCAGGTCGCGCTCGCCGAGGATCGCTTCCCACGTCTCGCCGTCGCGCTCGCAGATCACCTTCATCTTGCCGCGCAGCACGAAGAAGATTTCCTCGACGTCCATGTGGATGTGGCTCGGGCCGATGTTGCCGGCCGGGATGACCATCGTCGAGAACGTGAAGCCGCCGGCCGGCACCGTGTTGACGTCCTTCGCGACGCCCGTGCCGCCCGTGCCGACATAGCGCATCTGCGCACGGCGGTACTTCGGGTCGTAGTCGGCCTGGAACTTCAGTGCGTCCCAGTCGTAGCGACGGGTCGCATAGCGCGCCACGCGCCCTTCCATCCAGTCGTTGAAGCTTGCGCCTTCCGGCTGGTCCCACGACTTGCGTTCGAGATCGGCGTCCGCCATCGTCCTCTCCTTGATTCAGTGTGAAAACATCAATTCATTACGAAGCCGCCGTTCACCGGCAGCAGTTGGCCCGTCACGAAGCGCGCACCGTCCGACAGCAGGAACAGCACGGGGCCCGTCACGTCGTCGGGCACCTGAGCACGCGTCAGCGCGCGGCCCTGCAGGTAGAACGCATGACGCTCGGCCGGCACGTAGGCGGTCGCCTCGACTTCGGTGAGCCCCGGCGCGATCGCGTTGACCGTCACGCCGTGCGCGCCGAACTCGCGGGCCTGCGTATGCGTCATCGCGATCACCGCCCCCTTGCTCGCGACGTACGCGAGCAGCTTCGGCGCACCCCACAGCGCGGTGTCCGATGCGAGGTTCACGATCGCGCCGCGGCCCGACTGCGCAAGGTGCGGCAGCGCCGCATTGCTGACGAGCCACACGCCGCGCACGTTCACGTTCATCACGGCGTCCCACGTCGACACGTCGAGCTCCGTCGACAGCTTGCCGCCCGAGTTCGTGATCGCCGCGTTGTTGATCAGCGCGTCGATGCCGCCGAGCGCCGCCGCGCCCTGCGCGACGAAGGCGTCGATGCTGGCCGGATCGGCCAGGTCGAGCGGGAAGAAATGCGCGGTGTGGCCGGCTTGCGTGAGCTGCGCGGCAAGCGCACGGCCTTCGTCGGCCAGCACGTCGCCGAACGCGACCTGCGCGCCGGCTGCGACGAGCGCCTTCACGAACGCCGCGCCGAGACCGCGCGCGCCGCCGGTGACGAGCACGCGGCGACCCGGCAGCGACACGACCGGAGCGGACTCAGCCATTCGCGGGCTCCGAAGCGGCTTGGGCCGCGCGGTGCGCGTCGAGCGCGGACAGGTGTTCCTGCGCACGCTGGCGCAGCATCCGGCGCACGCGCGTGACGCCGACGTCGTGCTGGTACAGGTATTCGTGATCGCGCGCATGCGGCGCGAGGCTTTCGAGGACGTAGCGGTCCTGCTCGAGCACGTCCCAGTGCAGGCCCTCGAGGCGGTTGCGGTACATGAAGCGCCACACGTCGCGCTGCCAGCCGCTGACCTTGCGGGTACGCCAGAAGTAGACCTGACAGTTGTCGCCGTCGACCGGCGTCGCGAAACCGATGATCCCGAAGTTGCCGCCCGGGCCGAACTTCTGCTTGTACGGAATCGCGAGGCGCATCCACAGGCAGCCCGTTTCGCCGAGCTCGACCCAGTCGAAGTTCACGTCGCGCTGGCCGATCTTCTCGAACATCAAGCCCGTTTCCGTCTTGCGCACGCGCATGTCGGCCTGCTTGTCGCCTTCGGCCATCGAGTGCGACGTCGCATGCAGGTACGCGCCGTGCATCGGGTCCATCACGTTGTCGATCGCGTACTGGTAATTGCACTTCCAGTTCGACACGCACAGGAAGTGGCCGTACTCGTCGGCGACCAGTTCCTCGGGCAGGTTCAGCGGCGCCGGCTCGCCGTGCGCTTCGTCGCCGAACCACAGGAAGATCGCGCCGGCCTTCTCTTCGACCGGATACGACTTCACGCACTTGGTGCCTTCGAGCGGACAGTTCGATACGGCCGGCACGCGGTTGACCGTGCCGCCGCCGTCGACCTCGATGCCGTGATACCAGCACGCGATGTTGCCGCCGAGGTTCCAGCCGAGCGACAGGCGCGCGCCGCGGTGCGGGCAGCGATCTTCCAGCGCATGGACTTTGCCTTCGTGATCGCGCCACAGCACGATCTGCTCGGACAGGCGCGTGAGGCCGACGGGCGCGTTCGACACCTGCCAGCTCGGCGCGACGGGATACCAGTAGTTCTTGATGCCGCGGTCGAGGTAGGCGCGGACCGGGTCGTGTTGGGCTTCGTGTTGTGCGGGGGACGTCATCAGTGTGCTCCGGATGCGGTTGTCGTCGGGTCGGCGGTCACGCGGCGCGCGCGTTCATTCCGCCAGCGAGGCCATTTCGGCGCGGAAGCGCTCGGCGGTCCACGCGGTACCGTCCGGCGCGCGGAAGCCGATGCGGTTCAGGCCCGCGACGACATCGTCCAGCTCGGTCGCACCGGCTTCGAACACGCGTTCGAGCGCATCGCCGAGGTCGTTCTCGTATTGGGTCGGCGCGGCCTTGCGGTTCTGCCAGACCTGGTTCCCGACCTGGCCGGGGATCTCGATCTGCCCCTTGCCGGCGACGTTGTTCGGCTGCGGCGCCACCCACGGCTTCAGGAAGGGATTGAAGTTGACGGTCGCTTCTTTCATGTCATTCCACCTTGATCTGGATTTCCTCGCCGGCGAGACGCACCGCGTACTGCTTCAGCGCGCGTCCGCCCGGACCCTTCAGGCATTCGCCCGTCTTGATGTCGAACACGGCCTCGTGCAGCGGGCATTCGACGGTGCCTTCGTCGACGAACCCCTGCGTCAGCAGCGCGTACGCATGCGGGCACACGTTCTCGAGCGCATACACGTCGTCGCCGACGCGGTAGATCCCGATTTCCACGCCGTCGGTCCGCTTGAACTCGATCGGCGTGTCTTCCGACAGCGCGCCGGCGTGACCGGCGCAAATCCATTGTTCAGACATCTCACACCCTTCCTTCTGATCGACTCTCGGTTTGTTCCGATTTGTTCCATATCAGGAACAGTAGTTTATGGATGGTGATTATAGGAGCGACTTTCCACGAGTAAAACAAAAAGCTGCGTGTCCTAGGGAAAACACCGACCAACGGGTCGGCATACGCTTTCGCCTGCCTTATCAAATGTAATTTTTTGTTGTGTGACGGGGATTTATCGTCTTTTTACGGGTTTCGCACCCCGGTGTCGCGCGCCGGGCCGAAACCCATCCGTCCCGAAAAATTTATTTTTGATCCGGTGTCCGACACCTCTATACTTCATTCCACCAGAGGCACGCTGTTCCTTATATGGAACATACAAATGCCCATTCGGCGGTGAACACCCTGCGCGACGGCCGGCCGTCCCTGCGCATGCCGCCACAGCACGTTTTCATCAGGTTGGAGAGTCAGGAGACAAAATGGTCAAGCATGCGGTAGCAGCAGCAGTCATCGGGATGAGCGTCGCGTCGGGCGCATGGGCGCAGAGCAGCGTCACGCTATACGGCAGCCTCGACGCGGGTATTGCGTACGTGAACAACGTCGGCGGTCAGGCGAAGTGGTCGATGATCCAGGGCAACACGCAGCCCGATCGATGGGGCCTGAAGGGCAAGGAAGATCTCGGCGGCGGCCTGTCGGCGATCTTCCAGCTCGAAAACGGCTTCTATACGAACAACGGCCAGCTCGCGACCGCGAACACGCTCTGGAACCGTGCGGCGTTCGTCGGCCTCAGCTCGGAGCACTACGGCACGGTGACGCTCGGCCGCCAGACACCGCTGTCGTTCGACTATCTCGATCCGCTCAGCACGGCCTATCTCGCGATGAGCTGGTACGCGTTCCACCCCGGCAACATCGACGGGCTCGCCGCCACCGGCAACGTGCCGTACAACAACGCGGTCAAATACCGTTCGCCGACCTTCGCGGGCTTCTCGGCCGCGGCGACGCTGGCATTCGGCAACACGACGAACTTCTCGACCGGCAAATCGGTCGGCGTCGCGCTGAACTATGCAAACGGGCCGTTCAAGGCGTCGGCCGTGTACTCGAACGAGCACGACCGCTCGATCCTGATCAGCACGACCGGCATCACGTCGTTCCAGGGGCAGAACACCGCGAACGGCTATATCGCGAACAAGGTCGAGAACATCGGCGCGGGCGCGTCCTACCAGTTCGGCGACTTCCTCGTGCACGGCCTGTACACGCGCACGAAGATGCAGTCGAACGGCTATTCGGATACGTTCCAGAGCTACGACGCGGGTGTGAACTACCGCAGCAGCACGTTCAACACGATCGCGGGCGGCGCGGCCACCACGACGCTGGCCGGCCGCCGCTGGTCGCAGGTCGAGCTGGGCGACATCTACGCGTTGTCGAAGCGCACGCAGCTGTATGCGAACGTGCTTTATGAACACGGCTCGGGCGGCGCACAGGCCGCGTTCTTCACGGCCGGCGTGTCGAGCACCGCGAACCAGGTGATCGTGCTGACCGGGATCCACCACTCGTTCTGAGCGGGTTCGGGCATCGGGCCTTCGGCGCCCGAAATGAAAAGAGCGGCCCGCGGGCCGCTCTTTTTCGTTTGCGATGCCGCGCGCCGCGGCCGGTTCGATGCGTCGTCAGAACATCGCGACCTTGTGGCGCGCATGCGCGAACGTCGGGTCGCTTTCGAGCGGGCGATAGTTCAGCCGTTGCGACAGGTCGACCGCCGCGCCACACACGGCTTCGACGAGCCGTTCCTTCTCGCCGGCCTCGCCGATCTCCGAGCGCGGCACCGTCGCGGTGATCGCCGCGACGATCGAGCCCGAATGATCGCGCACGGGCGCGGTCACGGCCGAAATGCCGCTCTCGAATGCGGCCTCGCTGACCGCGTAGCCGAGCCGCGCGTAATGGCGCACGCGTTCGTACAGCTCGTCGACTGTGCCTGGCGTGCGCTCGGTGAACTGTTCGAGCTTTTTCTCCGGATAGAGCTGCCGCAGCGCGTCGCGCGTGAGGTCGCCCATCAGCACGTGGCCATGCACGGTTGCATGCGCGGGCAGGCGCGTGCCGACGTGCACCTTCACCGAACCGAACATCGACGCGTTGCTCTGTGCCTTCGCGACGAACACGACATCGCGCTGGTCACGGATCAGCAGGTGTGCCGACAGGCCGGTCGAATCGCGCAGCCGTTCGAGCACGGGTGTGCCGAGATCGGTCAGTTCGAGCGAATTCAGGTATTCGAAGCCGAGCCGCAGCACGCCGACGCCGAGCCGGAAATGGCGGTCGCCGTTCACGCGCTCGAGGAAACCGAGCGCCTCGAGCGTCTGCAGCAGGCGGAACGTGGTCGTGCGCGGAATGCCGATGCGCTTCGACAGCTCGGGCGCGCCGAGCACGGGCTCGCGCGCGGAGAATTCGGCGAGGATGCGCAGCCCGCGTTCGAGCCCCGGCACCAGATAGGACGACGCGCCGCCGGACGACTCGTCGTCGCCGGACGCCGCTGGATCGGGTGCGCCGCTCATCGTTGTCTTGACCATGTGGACATGGACGAAAGGAAATCAGTCACGAAACTGGTCATGGATCATCGTGGATATTCAGTCATGCTACCTCAGCGCGCGCGCCGGTTCGCACCGGCATGCATCGCCGCAATGCAGCATGCGCATCCGCCCCGCCGTACGGGGGTCATTCAAGGTCGAGAGGATAGCAGCGTTGGACAGCGCGACGCCATGCGGAAATCGCCGAACGGCAGGCAGGCGGCCGCGCGGCTCTTGCGCGCGGCGCACGGCCGGGCACGACGCCCGGCGTGAAATGTGACGCCGGACCGGCTACAGGCGCGACAGATAGACGCGAATATTCGTGCGGTCGTACGTAAAGCCGCCGGCCGGATCCGGCTGCAGCACCCGCGCAAGATCGACCGGACGCAGCCATCCGGCGCCCAGCAGGCCGCCGTTGATCCCGCGGATCCGGGTGCCGCCGACGGCGATCGCGGCATGAAAGACATTCGTGCCGCGTGCGAAGCCGACCGCGGTGCCCGCCGGAATGCTCGCGCGCCCGTCCCACTGGTCGCCGGTCTCGAAGTTGAACCGCGCCCTCCACAGCTGGCCGATCGTGTCGAGCAGCGCGCCGGGCGTAATCATCGCATCGGCGCGCAGCAGATACCGGACATAGGCCGCGGCGTCGTAGCAGACGCCGCCGGACATGTATTCGTCGATGTTCGCCATCCCGAACATCAGCGCCTGCGCGTGTTTTTGCCTTTCGGCGACACCGGATTGGGCGACATGCCCGCCTAACTGGGTCAGTTGCATGGGTAGCTCCTTTCAGGGAAGCGGGACATCATCGTCCCGTCGATGCAATAACCTCATATCTTATTACGATATCCACCCGCGTCGACCGCGCTCCGGATGTCATGGCGTGCGCGCCGCCGACGCTGGCACCGGCGCAGCCGCCGGCGCATCGGGATTCGGTGCGAGCCGCAGGCGCACGCGCAGCGGCTGCAGCATGTCGGACGGCGGCGGCTCGGCCAGCGGGCCCGCCGTCAGGAGTTGCCGCAGTGTCGCGTCCGCGTCGGGATCGCCGAGCGATACGAACTCGACGCGCGTAACGACACCGTTCGCACCGATCCACGCACGCACGACGATCGCGGGCGGCGGCGCATCGGCCCGTGCGTTCAGCACGCGCGCCTCCAGATATCGGTGAAGCCGGTCGGCCGCATCGCCATCCGCTTCGAGCCAGGTCTGGAACTGCTGCCCGGCGAGCTGACCGTAGCGGATCCACGTTTGCGGCACGTCGGCCGTCTGCGCGACAGCCGGTGCAGCGCCGACAGCCAGCACGCATGCCGCGACGATCGCGCTCAACCATCCGCATGTACCCCGCTTCTGCATTCGCTTCATCCTGCCTCCCGTTTCGACGTGGGGTCCGCCCGGCCGATCTCGATCGGCACGTACAGCCGGGTGCCCCCACGCTGCACCAGCAGCGCGACGTTACCGTGTGCGGCGTCGATCTCGGCCATCAGCGCGCCGATGCTCGCGACCGGCGTGCCGTTGACCGACAGCACGATATCGCCGGGCTGCAAACCGGCACGCGCCGCCTGCCCGCTCGCCTGCTCGACGACGAGCGCCTGACCGACGCCGAGCCGCAGGCGCTCCTGTTCCGTCGCCACGCGCAGTGCGAGCCCGAACCGCGCGGGCCCCTGCCCGGCGCCGGCCGACGCCGTGCCGCTGTCGAACGCGGCAACCGTTGCGATCACGTGCGTCGCCCGGCCCGCGCGCCACACGAGCAGGTCGGTCTGCCGACCGCCCCGCATCCCCGCAACGGTGCCGAGCAGGTCCGCCGATTCGGCGACCGGCCGGCCGTCGACCGCGAGCACGACGTCGCCCGCCTGCAGGCCCGCGTGCGCGGCCGGGCCGTCCGGCTCGACCATCGTGATCAGCGCGCCATCCGGGCTCGCGAGGCCGAACGAACGCGCGAGCGCCTGGCTCACTTCCTGCACGGCCACGCCGAGTCGGCCGCGCGTGACCTTGCCGGTGCGCAGCAACTGGTCCTTCACGTCGAGCGCGAGATCGATCGGGATCGCGAACGCGAGCCCCTGGTAACCGCCCGTCTTCGAGAAGATCATCGAGTTGATCGCAATCACGCGGCCGCCGAGATCGAACAGCGGGCCGCCTGAATTGCCGGGATTGATCGGCACGTCGGTCTGGATGAACGGAATCGCCTGTTCGCCGGGCAACGAACGCGACTTCGCGCTGACGATGCCCTGCGTGACGGTGTTCGCGAACCCGTACGGCGACCCGATCGCCATCACCCAGTCGCCGACTTCGGTGCGCGCCGGATCGCCGGTCGCGACGACCGGCAGATCGTGCGCGTCGATGCGGATCACCGCGACGTCGGACACCGGGTCGCTGCCGATCACGCGCCCCTTGAACTGGCGCTTGTCGGTCAGCTTCACGTCGATCGCGACCGCGTCGCCGACCACGTGGCGGTTGGTCAGGATCACGCCGTCCGCACTGACGATGAACCCCGAGCCGAGACTCACTTCCTCGCGGTTGCCGATCACGCGCCGCGCGAGAAACGGCGCGAGCGGATGATCGGGCGCGATGCCGGGCGGCAACTGGATGCCCATCTGCGTGACTTCACGCGTGACGCTGATGTTGACGACGGCCGGCCCGACGCGCCGGACCAGCGCGGCGAAATTCGGCAGCGCGACGGTCGGCGGTGCGGCCATCGCCTGCGCGGGCCGCTCGGCGGACTGTACGGCCGTGCAAACGCAGGCGAACGCGAGCGCTCCCGCAATCACCCGCCGCACCGCCTCCCGGCCCGTGTGCCTGCCCGCTTTCATGGTGCTGCTCCTCGTCGGTTCGCGCCGGCACGCCGCCGGCTGATCGATGCCCGTGCCGCCCTTGCCGGCCGCATCGCTTACTTCGGCGGCACCGCAACCGGCGCATCGGGCCGTTGCGGCGTGATCGACCGGCCCCAGTTCGAGCCGAAGCGGTTCTGCTCGGTCGACAGGTTGAACGTGCCGAGGCGATTCGACGGCTGCTTCGACAGCCGCTCCGAATCCGTTTGCGATGCACCCGCCTGCGGCTCGGCCTTCGGTTTCAGTTGCTCGCTCAGGCAGTCGTACGACAGCGCGCGCTTGCCGTCGACTTCGGCATCGACGCACACCGGCTTCGCCGCCGAACCCGGGCTGGCCGGCGCGGCGGCCGGCCCACCCGCGGTCGCCCGGCTGCCCTGCGCATGCGCACCGGCCGCCAGCAACAGGCAGGCGATGGCCGCGATTCCGTTCCGTTGCATCTTCATCCGCGCCTCCGTCAGTGACGACTCCATCGCGTGCATGCGGTCATGCTCCCGCGCCCGACGCCGGCGTACGCGCCAGGAAGCGCGCGAACGCCGCGCGATCGGCCGAGAGGACGGCCGGCTCGTCTGCATCGGCGTGCCGCGCCCATGCATCGCGCATGCCGTCGACGGGCTGCCACGCGTGCACCTGCGCGCCGGTCGGATACGGCGTGACGAGCGGTTCCCGGTAATCGACGCGAAACAGCGGCGGCGCGTCGTTGCCGGCCGTCCACAGATCGCCGGCGTCGCGTACGCTGGCATCGAACCAGAAACGCACCCAGCGCACCGCGGGCGCGCGCGCCTCGTCAACCGGCATGCCGGCATCGGGCGTACCGGCACCGGGCGCAGCGGCTCCCGACGCATCCGGCACGCGCAGGAAACCGGCCAGCACGAGCAGCAAGGCCGCGAGATCGTCGTCGCGCAACATCCGGTACGACCAGAGATCCGCCACATCCGCGCACGAGATCACCGCGACGAAACGCCCGATCGTCAGCGCGGGCCACACGCGCCGCATCAGCGTGTAATGGCGCGACCACTGCGCGATGAAACGCTCGCGATGACGGGCGGCGACCTGCACGTCGCGCGAGCCGCGAATCGTCAGTTCCTCCGGTTGATACTGGCGCGTCGTGAGCACGCACTGCGCGGAACATCGCGTGCTCCGGTGGCGTGCATAGCCGCCCGCACCGGGCAGCGGCTCCAGCGCGCCGAAGCACAGTGGACAATGCGTCGGCCACTCGCCGGGCCGGCCCGGCCACGGGTTCGCCTTCGGCATGCGCGGACGATCGGCGGCCGCGGCCGGGCGCCGCCGCCCCGGTGTACGCGCATCGGGCGCCTCGACACGCGGCGTCGAACGGACAGTTGCCATGAGCGTGCCTACCGGGCCGACGCGAGCGCTTTCTTCAGCGCGTCTTCGTTGATGGGCGCGTTCGCGGCGAGCTTCGCGAGATAGGTTTGCGCATTCTGCTGCGTGCGCTGCGCACGCAGCATCGCCCGCAGTTGCTCCTTCACGTCGGCCAGCGGGCGCGGTGCGGCCGCTCGCACGTCGATCAGCTTCACGACGTGAAAGCCGGCCGGCGTCCGGATCGGCGCGGAGACCTGGCCCGGCTTCAGCGCATCGGCCGCCTGCCGGACCGCCGGCACCATCAACTGGTCGGGCACGAAACCGAGATCGCCGCCGTTCGCGGCGCTCGCCTTGTCCTGCGAATTCGCCTTCGCCAGCGCCGCGAAATCGCCGCCGCGCGCGCGGTTTGCGAGATCGGCCGCCTGCTTGCGCGCCTTGTCGAGCGTCGCGCCATCCGCGTTCGGCGGCACCGCGATGTAGATCTGCGCGACGTGCAGCGCGCGCGGCGCGGTAAACGCGGCGCGGTTCGTGTCGTAGGCGGACTGGAGTTCCGCGTCCGACGGGTAATCGGCCGGCGGCGCATTCACCGACGCCAGGTAGCTGCGCACGACGATGTCGCGCTGCGCCTGTTCGACGGCCGCCTGCACCTGCGCCTGCTTGTCCCAGCCCTTCGATTTCGCCTCGGCCAGCACGGCCTTCTGCGCGAGCGTCGAACGCACGACCTGGTCCAGCGCCGCGGGATCGGCCGCGAGGCGCTCGCGCCCTTCGGGGCTCACCGCCTTCAACAGCCCCGCGATGTCGGCCTGCGTCACCGATGCCTGTGCGGCATTCGCGATCACGTCGTCCTGTGCGTACGCAACGAGTGGCGCACCCAGCACGAGGGTGCCTGCCACCCACGCCCGCATCTTCATCTTCGTCATCATCGTTCGACTGCCCTCTGGATTGTTCTTGAAACGCGGATACAGCATCAACGCGTGCCCGTCAGCGCCATGCGCAGCACGAGCGGCTGCGCCATCCCGCGCGGCGGCGCAATGCCGACCGACCGGCCGACGAGTGCGGCGTGCAGCGCGGCGTCTAGCGCCGGTTGTGCGGCCGCCCCGCTGTCGACGCGCGTCACGCGCCCGTGCCGGTCGAGCCACGTGCGCACCGGCAGCACGGGCGCGTCGTCATCGGTGCCGGCCAATTCGTCGGCCCAACACTCGACGCTGGCGCGCAAACGGCTCGCGGCCGCATCGTCGCCGTCGAGCGCCGTCTGCAGCCATTGCGCAACGCGCTGCGCATAGGCGCCCCATGCGGCAGGCGCATCGGCGGCGGTTGTCGCCCCGGGCCGCGTACGGCCCGGCAGCCACGCGCGCAACGCGGCGCCGATCCGGCCGCCGATCATGACTGCGCGGCGGCCTCGAGCCCTTCCACCGCGGCGGCAGCCTTCGCTTCGCGATCCGGATTGCCCGCCGCCGTACGCGCGGCCGCTTCCTGCTCGGCCATTGCGGGACGGTTGCGCAGGTGCAGCAGGAATTCCTGGATCAGCCGGTCCCACAGCTCGATCGTCGAACGCAGGTAGCGCTCGGACACGCCGCCCGCGACGACCACGTCCATCTCCAGCGCGAGAAACGGCCCGTGGCTCGCGAGACGCGCGAAGCGCTTGGTGCGGTTCCAGTCCGCGACGAGTTCGACCGGCAAATCGCCCTGCACCTGCAGCACGCACGACAGTGTGTAGTCGATGTACGGCAGCGCGGCGGGGGGCGCATCAACACCCTGCGGCGCGAGCGCCGTGGCCGGATTGCCGAAGCGCACCGCGAAGCCGATGCCCTGGCTCGCGCTCATCAGCTGCACCGCGCCGTTCTGCTCGGCTGCGGTCACGCGGTAGCCCGCGCGGCGCAGCACGTCGGCCAGACGGTCGGCGCTGATCGCTTCGATCGGCGCATCGTGTGCCGTGCGTTCGTCGCCGGCGTTCGGTTGTGTGTCTTGCATGTCTGTCTTTCCCGTATTCGACGAATCGATGGTTTCAGGTAAGGGTTCGAGTCGCACGCTCACGGTGCGCTGGCCGCCGATGCCGGCGCCGCGGCAGCCGCGGCCGGACGCGCGGCCGGGTCGTACTTGCCCGCATACAGCGCATCGCCGTAGCGTTGCGCGAGATCGTCGTACTTCACGCGCGCCGACTGCGCGAACGGCTGCCGCGACGAGAAGAACGTACCGATCCCGGCATGCTCGTACGCGTCGATAATCTCGTGTCCCACGCGATACAGCTCCGCGTTGTGTGCCTGGCAGGTCTTCAGTTGCGTGTCGCGCGCGGCGACGTCCTTCTGCAGCTGCGTGTGCTGCGCATCGCGGGCACGCGACACGGCGAGCAGGTCCTCATAGGACGACTTGTACTTCGCGAGCGACTTCGCGTCCTGCTCGCGGCCGGCCCGCTCCTGCGCGAGCGCACGCTTCGCAGCCGCCTCCGCGCCCGAATCGCCGTGCGCCGCCGCCAGTTGCCCCTGCATCGCCTTCAGTTGCGCGAGCGCGTCGTCGCGCTGCTTCTCGGCCGCCGCCTTGTCGCTCTGCAACTGCGCCTGGCTGTCCTGCAGCTGGCGCAGCTCCTGCACGGTCGAGCGCAACTGGCTGCGCAGCTTGTCCTCGATGCTCTGCGCATGCGCGCCGCCGGCCGCGAGCAGCAGCGCGCCGGTCATGCCGGCCACCAGCATCGTGCGATTGGTCGTGTTCATTCGCGGCTCCGGTCAGAAGCGAGCATTGAGCTCGATCTGCAGCACGTCGATCGATACCGGCGGCCCGTACACCTCCTTCGAGCTCAGGTAGCGGGCCGACACCCACGTGTCGCGCGCAACCGCATACGCGGCGCCGATCACGTAGCCGCGCGCGTTGGTGCCGCCGAGATGGAAGTCGGGATCGTTGAACGCGTCGAGCACGGCGTCCGGCTGCAGGTACTTGTATGCGATCGAGAAATTCCACTGGCCCTTCTCGCGCGGCTCCGGCTCGCCGACCGTCGCCTTCGCGAGGAAGCCGTTCGGGCCACTGCGGTAGTCGGCGCGCGTCGCGTTCACCGACGTCGATTCGTAGTTGTTGACCGGCAGCGACGCCGCCGCGAACGCCTTGTTGTCGTTGTACGCGAGGTTGCGCACGTATTCGCCGTCCAGGCGCAGCTTGAAGCGGTCGGCCACCACCGTGTCCCACTGCGCCTTCAGGTCGAGCAGCCGGTAGTTGTACGCGAGCCCGAACAGCTGCGGCTGCGGCGTCATCCCCGGCGCGAGGTTCGGGTTCTGCACGATGTTGCGCAGTGCGATCAGCGTATTGCCGCCCTGCATGAACGCGGGAGCCTGGTTGTCGGTACTGCAGTTCGTCGCGCCGAGATACAGCGCGCACGGCGACGACAGCGTGCCGCGCATGTTCTGGAAGTCGTAGTACGCGACCGCGCCGCGCAGCCGGTTCTTCGCGTCGATCTTCCAGTCCGCGCCGAACTGCGCGCCGAACATCCACTTGGTGTCGCTGCCGGCCTTGTCGGTGCTGTTCGACGGGAAGTTCTCACTCGTGTACTGGATCGGGAACACGCCGAGCGTGCCGAACAGCGTGACGTCCGGATTCCACGGCAGCGCATGGCGCAGGTTCGCGGCCAGCCCGTCCATCATCAGGTCGTCGGAGAACACCAGATCCGACTTGAAGAACGGATTGTCGAAACGGCCGGCCGTCACGTTCAGCCACGGGGTCGGCTTGTACGCGAAGAACGCCTTGTTCAGCCAGATGTTCTTCTTCCCCCAGCCGCCGCCGGCGGTCGACGTCGTCGACACGGGCCCGTTGTCGTTGCCGCTCGCGAGCTGGAGGCCGGCCGTCATTTCGTCGGACAGCGTCGCCGTCACGCCGAGCCGCGCACGGTAGCGCAGCAAGTTGTTGCGGTTCTGCGTGGTGTTTTGCGTCGGCAGCTGCGTCGTGTTGGTGTTCGGGTTGATGTCGAACCCGCCGCCCTGGTTGATCGCCGCGAAGTTCGTGACGTTGTTCGCGTTGCGGCTGCCGTAGAAGTGATACTCGTCGCGCACGCGCAGGTCGCCGTCGAGCTTGATGCGCGACACCCAGTCGGGAAACGTGTTCGGCTGCGCCCAGTTCTCGGACTTCGCCTGCGCGATCACTTCCTGCTTCACCTGGTCGCGGATCTGGTCGCGCACGAGCTGCGGCACGTACGGCACCGCCACATCGCCCGGCTGCGTCGGCGGGTTGACCACGCCGCCCGCCACGACCGGTGCGCCCGACGCGCGGGCCGCCCTGGCCTGCGTGGCTTCGGTACGCGCCTCGCTGATCAGCTGGTTCGCATTCTGCTGCGTGAGCACGCCGCGCTTGACCAGCAGGTTGATCAGGTTGATCACCACGCTTTCGGTCGGCGCGGCCTTCCCCGATGCCGCCTGCGTCTCGAGCGACTGCCCGTGCGCGACGGACGCGCACGTCAGCCCGAGCGTCAGCACCGCCGCGCCGACGCGCGACAGGCGCGCGGGCGGCGCGCCGTTGCGGGGCACCCCACCCCGTCCGTTCATCTTCCGAATCATCGAAGCACTCCGAACAATTTTCGTTTCTTTTCCGGCAGCATCCGTGCGACGGCGCTGCCCCATGATTCTTTCGTGGTTTCTCGTGTGCATCGTCATGCCGGCTTGCGGCCCTGGAGCCTGACGAGCACCGGATACGACGTCGCCGGCGGCGGCACTTCGTCCACCTTGCCGAGCGCCTCGACCGCCGCGACGACGGCCGTGTCGATCTTCGCGTCGCCGGTCGACTGCGCGATCGTCACCTTCGTGATCCGCCCGGCCGCGTCCATCCACAGGTTCAGGCTGCCCGCGAAACGCGCGCCGCCGGCCTCCTGCACGCCCTTGTCCTGCTCGATCGCACGCTGCAGCACGTACACCATGTATTGCGCGTAGCTCGCATTGCCGAACTTGCCGCCCCCGCCGCTGCCGAGCAGGCCCGAGCCGTCGCCCGCGCCGATGCCGAAGTTGTCGGTGCCGGCCTGCGCATCCGCATTCATCGTCATCTGCTTCGGCTGGTTGTCCGACGGCTTCGGCGCCTCGGACGGCTTCGGCGCGATCGTCGGCCGGTCGACCGGCGTCTTGACCTCTTCCTTCACCTTCTCGGGCGGCGGCTTCTGCTTCGGCGGCGGCGGGGGCGGCGGCAACGGGATCACCGTCGTCACCTGCGGCGCGCTCACGCGCTTCACGCCCGCGGTGTCGCCCGCGAAACGCCAGATCAGCGCGGCCAGCCCGGCGAGCACGAGCGCGATCGCAACCGGCTTCACGAAGCGGCCGGGGCCTTTCTGCGGCGGGCCGCCGTTGTAGGTCATTTCCATCGCGTCAGCCGCCCTGCTTCGCCTTGCCGGTCACGAGCCCGACCTGCGACAGGTCGAGCCGGCGCAACAGGTCCAGCACATCCATGACCTTCTGGTACTGCACGCCTGCGTCGCCCTTCAGCACGATCGGGAATTCCGGATTGGTCGCCTTCTCGGTGCGCAGCCGGCTTTCGAGCTCGTCCATCGTCACCGGGTACGCGTCGAGGAACACCTGCCCCGAATCGGCGACCGTGATCGCCTTCGTCTTCGGTTTCGCGAGGCTCGCCGACGAGCTCGCCTTCGGCAGGTCGACCTTGATGCCCTGCACCGACGCGGTCGTCATGATGATGAAGATGATCAGCAGCACGTACGCGAGGTCGAGCATCGGCGTGATGTTGATGTCGTCGTACGGCTTGTCGTCGTCCTGAACCTGCATGGTGGTCTCCTGCGTGCGGTCAGTCGGCCAGCACCGCGTGATCGGGCGCGCGGTGGGCTTCGGCGAGGCGCGTGACGAATTCGTCGACGAACACCTGCATGTTCGCGGTCACGTTCTTGTTGCGGATCAGCAGGTAGTTGTAGCCGAACAGCGCCGGAATCGCGACGAACAGGCCCGTCACCGTCGCGAGCAGCGCGGCTGCGATACCCGGTGCGATCGCGTTCACGTTCACGTCGCCGGCCGCCGCGATCGCCGCGAACGTGATCATCACGCCGACCACCGTGCCGAGCAGGCCGAGGAACGGGCCGCCCGAGATCGCGATCGTCAGCAGCACCATCGATTTCGACAGCTTCTGGTTCTCGCGCACGAGCGTCGCGTCCATCGACGCGCGGATCGCCTCGATCGATTCGGACGTGATCACCGTGCGGCCATTGCCGTCCACGCGGCTGTGGATTTCATGCACGCCAGCCTTGTACAGCCGGTACAGCGACGACTGGTACAGCCGGCGGCCGTCGTCGCTCGCTTCGTCGACATGCGCGAGGCCGACCAGATGACGCCCGGCCACTTCGCGAAAACGCTGCACGAAATACAGGTTCGCCTTGTCGACCGTGCCGACGTAGCGCGCCTTCGTCCACATCACGACCCACGACACGAGCGCCATGCCGAGCAGGATCGCGATCACGACCCATGCGTCGACGGTCACCGACTGCACGATCACGCCGAAGTAGCCGAAGCCGAAGCCCGACTGCTTTTCATCGGCGCCGTACGCGACGAGCTTCGATTCCGAGCCCTGCGCGAGCGCGTCGACGGCGAGCGCGGCCGGCGAGCGCGCGATCCTGGACAGACGCAGTTCGTCGAGCGCACCCGCATACGCGGCAAACCCGGCCGGTGCGCCGGCGACGTCCGCACCGACCGTCGCCGCCGCGTTCAGCGCGGGCAGCGTCGCCGCGACCTGCGCGGCCTGCTTGCCGTTCACGTAGACGGTCAGGTTCTTGCCGTCGGCCGTGACGGCGAGATGGGTCCACTGGTTCGCCGCGACCGGCGGGACGGCCGGCGTGCGCACCGGCGCCGGATTGCTGGCCGCACCGTCGGCTTCCGCGAACGGCACGCCGTTGTCGAGGCCGATCAGCAAGGCGTTCGCGCCGTCGCGGCGGCTGTACAGCAGCGTGTTCGGCGCCAGCGCCGACGGCTTCACCCATGCGCTGAACGTGAAGCTGCCGCCTGCGGCCAGGTTCAGCGACGCGCTCGCCGGCAACGTCAGCGACCCCGTGCCGTCGAACCGCGCCCCCTTGCCGACGATGCCGTCCTCGACCGTGCGGAACGACGCGTTCTGCGCGTTGTTGCCGTATGCGGTCGCGTCCTTCGGCGGGGCGCCGGCCGCGCCGTTGAAGTGGTAGACGAGCGTGTAGTCCGCATCGAAGGTCTCGGCCGGCTTGCCGCCGTCCGGCGCCTTCTTGTTGCCGTAGTACATCCAGATCGACTCCGCGGCGCCGGCCGGCATTTTCGGGATGTCAACCCAGATCAGCGCGACGCCGAGCACCGGATCGTATTGCTCGACATGGAAGTTCAGCGGCGTCTTGTCGTCGGCTGCGACGAAGCGGATGTCCGCGCCGTTGTCGGCCAGCCCGTCGAACTGGAAATTGCCCGAATGCAGGCGGATCAGCAGCGGCACGCGGCCGGCCGACTCCGCCAGGTTCGCGCCTTTCGGGCTCGCGTCGATCGTGATCGCCTTCCGGTACGACCAGTCGTTCTGCCACCATGCGTTCGCGATGCCGGGCAGCACGCCGAGCATCACCGCCAACAGGAAAAACAAGACTCGCTTCACGATCCACTCCCCGAATGGGCGGGCGCCGCGTTCGTCGCATCGCCCCGCCACGATCAAAAAAAATCCGTCAGAACCCCAGCCTTACGTAGAAATCGAACCGCGGGCTGTACTGCCGCGTGTAGACGCCCGCCTTCAACGGCCAGCCGGCCTCGAAATCCGCGCTCGCGTACTTCATCAGCTGCAGCCGCGTGCCGACGCCGACGCTCATCAGGTTGAAGCGCGCCGTCTGCTCCGGCAGCGGGCTCAGCAGCCACAGGTGCGCGGCGTCGAAGAACGCGTGGAAGCGCCATTCGTTCAGGCGGCTGCCGACCGCGCCGCCGAGCCACTTCGCGACCGACGGGCTGCGCAGTTCGACCGACGCGATCACGCCGCTGTCGGCCGTGTTCTCGGCCTGCATGTAGCCGCGCACGCTGTTCATCCCGCCCGCGGCGAACTGCTCGCTCGACACGAGCGGCGAGTTCGAGATCTGTGCGTTCACGTGCGCATTGGCCTGCATGTCGTTCGCGAAGCGCTGCGTGTGGTTGACGTCGAACTTGCCGTACACGAAATCGGGCGTCGCGTTGTAGCGCTTGTTGTCCCACGCGCCCCAGTCGCTGCCGAGGCCGCGGATGTTGGTCGTCAACGAAGCGGAGAACGACGTCTGCGAGTTCTTCAGGCTCAGCTGGCCGTTGTACGACAGCGTGACCGGCACGTATGTGAGCGGCGCCGTCGAGCCGCCCTGGCCCGGCAGCGACACGTCTTCGTCGTAATGCTTGCGGTCGATCTCGATGCTGACCGAGTGCGCGTAGGTCTCCGACGCCGGCAGCGAATAGATCGCGGTGAAACCGTACGTGGTGCCCTTGCCGAGCACGTTGGTGTTGCCGACCGACGCGACGTTGCTGTCCGAATGCACGACCGTCGCGAGGAAGCTCCAGCGCGAATCCTTGATCGGCGCGAGATACGAGAATGCGTAGACGCGCGCATCGTTCGGATGCTGCGGCGCGATCACGTAGGTGCCGGAAATCACGTGGCCAAGCTGCCAGAGATTCGAATAGCTGAGGCTCGCGGTCGTGCGCAACGTCGACGTGCCGGGGCTGTTGTCGTTGTTCAGTTCGAGCGAGCCGTGCAGCGGGCTGTGATCGTCGACCTTCAGGTCGACGTCGACCGTTTGCGGCAGCGCACCCGGTTTCAGCACCGGAATCACCTGGCGGTCCGCCGACCGGTTCAGGTCGGTCAGCTGCTGCTGCGCCTGGTTGAAATCGGGTACCTGGCCTTCCGCGAGCGCGGGCACCGCATCGCGGATGTTCTGCGGCGAGTTGTATTTCGCGCCGTCCACGCGCAGGCGTCCGACTTTCGCCTCGGTCACCTTCAGCAGGATCACGCCGTTCTTCACCTGCTGCTGCGGCAGCTCGACGACGACCGACTGGTAGCCGCGGTCCTGGTACGCCTTCTGCAATGCGTCACGCGCCGCGTTCACGTCGGCGAGCGTGCGACCCGGCCCCTCGAACGGATACACGGCCTTCTCGATCTCGAGCGCCGGCAACGTCGTGTTGCCGCGCACCACGAAGGCATTCACGTCGAACGACTGCGGCGCGGCCGGTGCCGCCTTCGCCGCCGGCGCGGCTTCCTGCGCATGAATGCCCGGCGCGATGCTCAACCCTCCGGCCAGCACGGCGCCGGCCAGGCATCGGCCATCGAGTCGCCATCGTTCGCGTGACTTGCGGTCTACTCTCGGCGGCATGCGCCATTCCCCTTTGTTGTTCCGGATCGAAGCGTTGCGCACCGCGCCAGCCGTTCGCTCCGCTATCAGTTGCCTGTTTCACTTTGATGACTATTTGTTCGTCATCCTTATCATGATCTTCGCGATGCTTTCCGTGATTCCCGCATCCGGTGTGTTCGCCCGCATCTACCGGAAAGGACGAAGCGAATCCGGACAACCCGCAACATCCGGAGCGCAGCGTCACGACCGGCGGCCCGACGACGCATCGACACGGCTGCGCCGGTCGGCAACGACCCTCGTGCACGGCGCACGAGTCGCCGCTCTCACCTACCTAGACGGAACCGGGCGCGCATTGCCGCAAACTTTTTTTCGCGGGCTGTCCGGCTCGGCGCCGGAAGCAGGAGACGCCCGCCGGCGTGCGACCTGCAATACGCGCGCAACGAAGGCCCGCGCGAATCGCGCGGAACGTTGCGAAGGAATGTGCGTGGCCCCCGTTTCGTGTGCGTATCGTTTGCCGTAACCGTCCGGGCGCCCTGGCACCGGGCGCAGGTGCGGTCGCCGGCAAACGTGTTGCCGCCCCGAAAGCATCACGCCATGCGTGGTGCCCCTGCGGACGGCACGACAATCCTCGGGTTTCAACCGGGAAGTTTTTGTGACATTCCACTGAAGATATGCACGATTCGCACGCGGGACCGTCTTCGTTCGCCAGGTTCGCGATGCGGCGCTGCGCAAAGCCCCCCCTGTCGTACGAAATCCTGCGGTTTGCGGCGGCCCGCTTCGTCCTAGCTATTGGGTAAAACATCAACGACGGGATGAATCGATGTCATTCGCCACGATGTTCGTACGGTGGCTCGCCGGGCGCCTGTCCGGCCATGCCGCGACCGCCGGCCGGCCGCACGCCGCGTTCGCCGCGGCGCGGCGCCCGTTGCGCTGGCGCGCGCCGTGGCTGGCCTGGCAGCTCGCGTCGTGGATCGTGCTCACGGTGCTCGCGCCGCCGATCTGGACGATCGGCACGCTGCTGCTGATCAACGCGTCGAGCGACCAGCCGCTGTTCTGGATGCTCGCGATGGCGATCGTGCCGGTCGCCAACGGCGCGGCGATCGTCGCGACGAACCAGCGGCATCACCGCATCCCGTTCACGCGGCGCACGACGGTCGCGCTGTACCTGTTCTTCGTCGCGATGGCGCTCGGCTGTGCGCTGTTCGCGCTGCTGCTGTGGCGCTCGCATGCGATCGCGTCGCTGGTCGGCCCGCTGGCCTTGACCACCGACGGGCCGCATCCGGCGACGCTCGCGTTCTGGGTGACCGGGCTCACCGCGATGTTCGGCGTCACGTCATCTGCGCATGCGAGCATCGCACACGCGTGGCTGGCGTTCGAGCCCTGAACGCCATCGCGCCGCGACAGCAGGAGCATGCGCATGCATCGACATGGAAGATCCGGGAAGGCGCGGCCGCCGCGCGAACGCGGCATCGCGATCGTGACGGTGCTGCTCGTCGTCGCGCTGGCGGCAACGCTCGCGGCCAGCGTGCTGTGGCGCCAGCAGGTCGCGACGCGCGACGTCGAGAACCAGCGGCTCGCGACACAGACGATGTGGGTCGAACGCGCGGCGGTCGAATGGGCACGGGCGACACTGCGCGCACAGAGCGCGACATCGAACGTCACGTTCGTCGGCCAGCCGTGGTCGTCGCCGGCCGCCGACGTACAGCTCGCCGACCTGCTGCCGCCCGATGCCGCGGCGGTCAACGCGGAGCTGTCGCGCGCGTGGATCTCCGGCCATGTCGAGGATGCGCAGGCGCGCTTCAACCTGACGAACCTCGTGATGCGCGTGGCGCCCGGCAAACCATGGCAGGCCAACGGCGAAGGCGTGCTTGCCTATCGGCGGCTGCTCGGCCAGCTGTCGCTCGATCCCGCGCTCGCGCAACAGACGGCCGACTACATGCTGCGCTCGCTGCGCAACACGAACGGCCCCGACGGCTGGCCGCTGCAGCTCGTGGCCATCGACGATCTCGCGCGCGTGCCCGGCTACGATGCACATGCGGTCGAAACGCTGGCGCCGTTCGCGACAATCCTGCCGGACCTCACCACCGTCAACGCCAATACCGCGGCCGAGCCCGTGCTCGTCGCCGCGATCCCGACGCTGTCGCCCACCCAGGCCAAGCGGCTCGTCGACCGGCGCGGCACCGCGTATTTCGTCAGTACCGGCGACGTCGCCGAATACCTGCTGCCGGCGCGCGGCGGCAACCCGACGCTGCCGGACGGCTCGACCGTCGGCGTCAACAGCACCTACTTCATCGTGCATTGCCGCGTGCACTCACCGCGCATCAATGCGCGCGTCGACACGCTGATCGCGCGCTACGGCAGCGGCAACTTCACGTGGACATCGGTGATCTGGGTTCACCGCCTGACGAGCTGAGCGCGACGCCTGCGCGCCGCGCCGCCGGCTAGTTCAGCGACGATTCGCTCAATGCAACGGCCCGCATGCCCTGCGCCGCCGCGCAGTCGAACGACAGCCGCGTGAGGCTCGTCTCGCGCACTTCGCCGAGCAGCCGGTTCCAGTCGTCGATCGACACGAGCAGCGCGATCGGCCGGTTGTACTTGGTCACCATCACGAGTGCTTCGCCCGCGTGACGCAGCGCCTTCGACGGATTGCTGCTGAAGTCGCGCGTCGCCATCGCGATCGTGCGCAGGCTGAACACGTTCGCGGCCGGATCGCCGCCATCGTCGTGCAGCAGGCTGTCGAGCGTCGCCGCGCGCAGCAGCGCCTGCGATTTCGCCGACAGCCGGTTGTCGCGACGCCGGCGCCGCTCGCTGCGCGGATCGACGTGTACGGCCAGCATCCGCACGATCTGGCCGAGCGTCGCCGCGGGCAGCTGGTCGTAGCGCCGCCACCAGTCGGGCGGCAGCGCGATCATCATCCCCGCATAGGTGGCCGCGACGCCGTCGGCGATATGCGCCGGCACGCGCTCCGCATCGCGCTCGTCGAGGCCGAGCGCACCGGCGACGACGCGCGTCATCACGCTGAACGCGTTGTACGCGAGTGCCGCGATCCCGCTCGCCAGCAACGACGCACGCGCGGGCACGCCGCCGAACGGCGTGCCGTCGAGCACGAGATCGAGCGGCAACGGCAACGCATCGCGCCAGCGACGGCGCGACAGGTGCATCACCTGGCACGCGTCGAACTGTTCGGCCGGCAGGTTCGTCAGCACCGCGACCGTCGCAGCCGCGTCGACACCGGCTGCGCGCCCCCGCCATTCGATCCGCCTGAGTACGCCGGCTGCGTCGCCGTTGCCCGCCGTGCCGACCGTCTGCTCGCGAACTTCGCCGCCTTCCAGCGGACCGGCATCGCGCCAGCCGCCGAGCGGCCGGCACGCAGCCGCGCTGCCGTCGTCGCGCAGCACGAACGCGCCGCCGCGGCGCGGCCAGCCCGCTACGATCGCATCGGTATCGAAACGCCCGTCGACGATCCACAGCTCGCCGGGTCGCACCGCTTCCAGCAGTGCGCCGACGAACGCGCGTTCGTGCGCACGCCCGCGCTCGACCGGCAGCAGGTCGACGATCATCGCGAGATCCGGATCGTAGACCGGCAGCACGCGCGCACCCGTCATGCCGATCGCCGCGTCGCGCGCCGGGTCGTCGCACGCACGGCCGCAGCCGCAACCAGCCGTGTCGGGCCCGCAGCCGGCGCCGTCCAGCACGCGCAGCCGCATGCCGCCGGATACACCGACCCGTTCGTCGGCCCGCGCCGCCGCGACGGGCAGCAGCAGATCGGCGCTGTCCCGGACGAGCGCACGCCCCCAGCCGGCCCGCCACCGGCTCATGCCGTCGTGAAGCGCGGCCACGGCGGCGCCGGAGGCGAACGATCCGTGTCCGGCCGCCGGCTGCAGCATCGACGGCATCTGCGCCTGCGCGGCAAGCGCCGCGATCGCGTCGACCGCCAGCGCGAACAGCGTCTCGCGAATCGACTCGTCGTCGGGCGCCTCGTCCGCGTCGGCCCCTGCATCGATCCAGTCGTCATGCAGCGCGCACTGCAGCACGAGCCGCGTCATGATCGTCATCGGGCTCTGTTCGACGAAGCGTTCCACGATCGTGCGCATCATGCGGTCACTCCCCACTGTTCGTCCGGGCCCGCCGGCCAGCCTGCGACGCGGCGCAATCGCACTTGACGGGCCGCCCGCAACACCGCAGCATCGTGGGCGACCCGATCCGCGCGACGACGCGCCGTCGCGGCAGTCCGCCCGCAATCGATGCACGAGGCACCGGCATGTACGTAGATCCACGCGTGGCGCACGGCCGCGCCCGGTTCGACCTGAGCGGCTCGCCGCGGCTCGTCGCCGACGAGCGCCGCTGGGAAATCAGCGACATCGTCACGCGCGGCATCGACGATTTCACGGGCGCGCGCAACCGCCGCAACCTGCTGCGGCTGCTCGAGCGCCAGATCGCGCCGAAGCTCGCGCGCCTCGGGCTCGAGCCGTACGTCGGCGCACTCGGTCACGCCGAAGGGCTGTTCGTCAATTTCTCGACGATGAGCGCCGAGCACGGCCTGCGCGAATTCCAGCTTCAGTTGACGGTGCCCGATCTCGTGCTGCGCAGCTTCGCGTCGAATGCGATCCGGCCGCACGCGGTCGCGCGCTGCATGCAACGCAACGGCGTGATGTCGCTCGCGGAAATCGAGCACGAGACGCGCATCGCGTTCGTCGCGGCGCGCGTGATGCGTTCGCTTGCCCTCGCGGAAGGCTGGCAGCAGATCGGCGTGCCGACGCCGCACGGGCTGTTCGTCGGCACGCTGACCGATGCCCACGACGTCGCGATGAATACCTATTTCCGCCCCGGCGACAACGACCGTCCGTCGCGCTGGAGCGGCTTCTCCGCGCTCTTCTCGACGATGCCGGACTGGCGGCCGGAACAGGTCCGGCACGGCGGCGAACTGCTGCAATGGATGGTCAACCATATCGTGGCCCTGCAAGAATCCGCACCGTTCGTCGAACGCTTTCCCTTTTTGCGCGAGCCGCTGCGCGATGCCGGCGATCCGCTCGACGCCGCATGGAGCGGCGCACGCGCCGGCCTGCAGCACGGGTCGCCATCCTGAATCGTGCAGCCGGGCTTCCGTGGCCCGGCCGGCACGATCGCACCGCTCGCCGGGCACCGTGCGCGACGGCGATCCGGGAGCCCGTTCAGGCCCCCGTTCCCCGGTCTCCACGCCACGGCCCCTCTACACGGCCCCCTCGCTCTCTCATATACAAGGTCGAAGCGGGTGCGCGTAACCCGCAGAGTTTCTTGCAGCGCCCGCGCATCGCGTCAATGAGTCAATGCGTGCGCGTCGACCCGCCTGGCTCGCCAGGTTCCTGGCGGCCGACCAGTTCCAGCACGGCCCACATCCAGATCAGCTCGCGGACCGTGCGCGCATGCTCGTCGCTCTGCGCGCGCCAGCGCCCGAAGGCATCGCGCTCCTGTTCCGTCGTGTCGCCGGCGCGCAACCACAGCAGCCAGCGCACCGCGCCCTCGCGGATCTCGTCGGCGCGCGTGTTCGCGTCGCCGGAATCCGACTCCCGTTGCGAATCGTTCATGATCACGCCACCGCCCGAAGCTCATTCGACACACCTTCCCCGTGCCGCGCATCGCTGCGCGGCCGGGGCGCTTGCCACCCACGCCTCGGATCCGACGACGCCCCGCCGGGCCGTCACGAAAGACGGCCCGGCGTTTGCCGGCCCTCATGGATAAAGTCGTATCGAAGGGCCGTAACCCGCAGCGCAAACGGCCCCGACGCAGGCGGAGCGATCGCCTGGCGGAGAAAGCGCGAAAGGAAGAAAGGAGGAAAACGCGGGAAGCCGCGTCAGCTCAGCAGCACGATGTTGCCGGGCAGGCGCGTGATGTGCGCGCCGTACAGGCGGCCGACCATGTCGATCACATCGTCGAGCCGCGTGATCGGGAACTGCGCCTGCATCCGGTTCGTGCCGAGCGACGCGTTGCGCAGGATGACCTTGCCGCGCCGGTAGCGGTTGATTTCGTCGACGACGTCCGACAGCGGCACGCCGTTGAACACCAGCATGCCGCGCCGCCACGCGCTGACCGCGCCGGGATCGATGCGCGACACGGGGTGCACGCCGCGATCGTCGTAGACCACCTGATCGTCGGCGTTCAGCGTGCGCGCACCGCGCGGATGCTCGAGCGCGACCGTGCCGGACAGGCAGGTCACGCAGACCTGCGTGCCCGTGCGCCGCACGTTGAAACGCGCGACCGTCGCCTGCATGCGGCCGCCGCCCGCGACCACCGTGACGGGCTGGATCGGCGTCGCGCGGCCGGCCGGCGGCGCGACCGCGTCGATCTCCGCCTCACCCGCGACGACTTCGACGCCGTGCGGGGCATCGCTCGCCGGCAACACGTCGAGACGCGTCTGCGTATTCAGTTCGACCGTCACGCGCGACGAAAGCGCGACGCTGCGCTGCTCGCCGGTCCCCGTGTGGTAATCGGCCGCGAGGTCGCCCAGCGACGGCCACAACTGCATCGGCGGACGCAGCGCGAGCCACGACGCGCCGGCCGCGACCGCGAAGCCGATGAACGCGCGCCGCCCGGTCCGCATCGTGCGCTCGCGCTTTGCAACGTTTGCCCAGGCAGCGGCAGTGCGTTCCTCGTGCGCGAGTTCGGTCGCGGCCGTGCGCAGCGAGCTCCAGGTGTCGCGCAGCAGATCGGCGGCTTGCGGACGATCGGCGCACCAGCGCTCGAACGCGTCGGCTTCGGCCTGGCTCGCGTCCCCCGAGCGCAGACGCAGCAGCCACGCACTCGCTTCGTCGAGTTCGTCGTGGGCAGGTTCGGCCTGGGCTTTCGTCATCGTCCGGATGCTCAAAATTTACGCGGGCCGCCTCGCGTGCCCGAGTACGGATCACCGTCTTCCTGCATGCGCTGCAGGCAGTACTTCATCGCCGCGCTCAGCTCGCTTTCCACGAGCCGCAGCGAAATGCCGAAATGCTCGGCGATCTCGCGGTTCAGCAGGCCGTCCACGCGGGCGGCCAGCAGGATCGCGCGGCGCCGCGGCGGCAGGCCGCGCAGCACGTCCTTCAGCGTCTCGACCTTGCGGCGCGCCGCGACGATGCGCTCGGGGTCGGCCAGCTCGTCGGGCATTTCCAGCAGCGTCTCGACATCGTCGTCGTGCAGGTGGCGCCGTTCGCGGCGATGCTGGTCGATCGCGACATTGTTCGCCATCCCGAGTATATAGGCGTCCGCGTTCGTCACCTGCGTGGAGACGTTCGCGTTCTCGAGACGCAGCCAGGTTTCGTGCAGCGCGTCGGCGGCGCCGTCCTTCGACCCCGTCACGCGTTCGAGGCGCCTGACGAGATACGCGTAGCGCGTCGCCAGCAGATTCCGGAGCCCGCTGCGGTTGCTGTCGGACATGGCGGCCTAGCCCCGAACGGCCGGCTGCGGCGCCGGACAGCGGACATGCACACCGTTGCCGGCAGGCCGCAACAGGATCGTGACCGGCTGCGGCAGGTCCGCAGGCGGCGCGTCGTCCAGCTTCAATGCACGCAGCGCGCGCATCACCGCCGCGTCGCGGGCGGCCGAACCGCTCGATGCCACCATGTTGACCGCCACCACCGCCCCCCTGTTGTCGATGCGCACCTGCGCGACGAGTCGATAGCTGCCCGGCACGGCCGCTGGCTGCGCGCAGAGCGCATCGATCAGATGCGCCTGCAGCAGGCCCGCAAACGCGCGCCGATCGCCGGAATCGCCGATCCCGTCGATCGGCAAGGCCGCATCCGCCGGCGTGTCGGCCGTCGCGGGCGCCATCTCGGCGGCCGGCTGCGCGACGATGATCGCTTCGTCCGGCCGCGAGAATTCCGCACGCAACCCCGTTCCGGCCAGCATCCGCTCGAGCGCGTCGCGCGGCGCGAATTCACCCTGGACCGGCGCACTCGTGCGCCCGTCGAGCAGCGGCGCCGGCGCCAGCACGATCAGCTCGGTGAGCCGCGCGAAGTCCTGCAAGGTCTTCGCGAGCGGCTGCGCGGGCAGATCGAAATGCACCGCGCTACCCGGCTGACGGCCGATGGAACCGGTCTCCTGCGCGTGCACGCCGCGCATGCACAGCACGACGAACGCGAGCCACGCGACGAGCGCCAGGACACCGGTCGGCGCCCGTGAACGAGTCATGAATGCCTGGACGGAAGTGGAGTTGCACGTTGCCTGCGGAACGCGCACCCCCGTGAGCGGTTCCGCGGCAAACGAACGTCAGATTGTGAGCGGGCACTATGACAGTCCAGTGAACCGTGCCGCGAAGCGATTCAATACTTTCCCGGGTGTCGTGCGGTACGCATTCAACGCACCGTTTGCGGCTGCAGCAGCGCCGAAACGGACGTCACGCCGGGCTTGCCGTCCGCACTTGCGTGCGCGCTCACGACGCGCACGTGATGCGTGTGGCGCATGCGGTCGAGCCAGTCCATCCATGCGGCGAACGAGATGCCCTTCGCGTCCACCTGGATGCCTTCGCCGAGCACCGCCACCTGCGCCTTCGCGATGCCGGCCTGCGCAAGCGACGCCGCAAGTGCGTCCCGCAGTGCAGCACCGGCAGGCGGCCGGATCGCAGCAGCCGCACGCAGCCGTCGTGCCTCCGCGAGTTGCCTGCCGGCTTCCGCAACTTGGCTCTGCAACGCGGGCAGATTTGCCGCAATGCGCGCGCGGCCCGTGTACGCGGGCTCCCACATCACGTTGTAGACGAGTGCCGCGAGCAACACGGTACCGCCCGACGCCAGCAGCGCCCGCTCGCGCGGCGAACGGCCGTCGAGCCACTGCGTCAGCGCGGCGCGGGCCGCGTGGAACCGAGCATCCACTTCGCCTCCTCCTCGTTGACCGTCACGCCCTGGGCCTGCAGGCGCTGGCGGAATCCGTCACCGTCGACGGCGGTACCGGGACGGAAAGCGACCGCCAGCGTGCCGTCCCGATAATCGAGCGTCGCGATCGCGTCCGACGGAATCGGACCGAGCGCGCGCGACAGCGACGCCGACAGCACCAGGTAATCGTTTGCGCGCAGTTCGCCTGCCGCCGCACGCAGGCGTTCGAGTCCGGTCCGCATCTGCATCGGCGGATCGAGCATTATGGTCGTTTCCGGAAAGGCGGCTTTCACGCGGGCCGTCAGTTCCGCATTCAACGCATCCTGACGGTGGCGCAACTGGAACCACTGCACGTTGATCGTCGCGATCGCGACGACGGCCGATGCGATCGCCAGGACGGCAGGCACGCGCCAGCGGCGCCATCCGCCCGTGTCGGCGCGTGAGGTGCGGGCGAATTCGAACTGGCAAAGGTCGAACCGGCAGTCGAGCGCGCCTCGTGCGAGTGTGTCCCACCGCAGCGTGCGTGCGGCCAGCGGAAATGCGGAATGTCCGGACATGCGCGCACGAAGGTCCGATGCGGCTGCGGAAGCGCCTTCGACATCGTCGTGAACGTCGACAACCAGCGCGTGCACCCGCACGGAATCGTGTTTCGACAACTCGGCAATCGTCGCATCCAGTGCGGACGCATGCGTTTCAAGGCCGAACCCCGACGATCCGCGCATGACGGCCAGTTCGAGCCGGAGCGGGTGGCCGGCCGCATCGGTATCGGCTTCGCTCGACGCGGGCGGACAGATGATCAGTACGTCCGCTTCACTGCGACCAGTATCCACTTCGCTCGAAGCAGGAGGACTGACGATCAGCGCGTCGGCTTCACTGCGGATGAGCACCGTTGCTTCGCCGTCACCGTCACCGCTCGGTAATGGAAGTGTTCGCGACGGGGGCAACGTTGCGGACCCGGGCAGCACATCGCCCTGCTCGCCGCCATCTGCCTGCTCACGGTCCGCCATCATCAGGCAGTGGATCAACGGCACCGCATGCACGCGCCGATAGCTGGCTTCGTTGAACCAGCCGATCACTTCGCCGAACCGGGCGCGATCGACCACCGCAACGGGCCGCACGGCGTCGCCGCTTGCCGCCGGGCCGACGGCAACGTGACTCTGCTGCGCATCGCCGATCAGGTATTCCTCGACCGCATGCGGCAGCACGCGCCGCAGCTTCGTGCCCGTCACGGGCGGCAGGTTCACGTCGACGAGCAACGTATCGCGCGCGGCGAGCACGAGCACAATCGACGCGGCCTTCGGCCACGCATCGCGCTTTGCTCGCCCTGCGCGCACGCGTTGCCCACGCCGGTCGAACAGCGCGTACGGCATCTCGGTGACTTTCCACCGCGCCGCGTCGAACGTGCCGATCGACGGCAACAGCACGACCAGGCTTGTCATCATGCCTCCCGGGCGCTTCGCACACCGCTCATGGCCGCCTCACGACGAAGTTGCCGATGCCGGTGCCGACGACGGCCATCCGCACGTCGCCGGACCACAGCGTGATCGTCACCGGCACGTCGATGCTTTCGCTGCCGAGCACGATCCTCGACGGCGTTTCGCCGCCGCCCGTATAACGCACCGACACGCCCGTCACCTCGGTGCCCCAGCGGCGCGAGCGATACAGGTCGTCCGTCATCGGCGCCCACGCGCCGCTTTCCGTACGCTGCACGAAGCGGTAGCCGCCGCCCACCGGCTGCCACGCGATCGGCATCGAGCGCACCTGCGCTTCGTCGCCGGCAGATTCGAGCAGGTTCGCGAGCCGCTGCGCTTCCTCGGCCAGATCGGTGCGGCGGTTGCGCGACGGCGCGAGCGTGACGACCGCGACCAGCAGCCCGACGATCAACAGCACGACGAGCATCTCCAGCAGCGTGAAACCGGCTGCACGGCGACGCGTGGACGGGCGCCGTTTCATGACGCGCGCGATCGTCATGCCGTTACTGCCACGAACCGATGTCCGCATCGTTCCCCTCGCCGCCCGGCTTGCCGTCAGCACCGTAGCTGAACACGTCGATCGCACCGTGCGCGCCTGGGTTCAGGTATTGATACGCGTTGCCCCATGGATCCTTCGGCAACCGCTCCAGGTAACCGCCATCCTTCCAGTTGTTCGGCACCGGATCGGTGGTCGGCTTCTGGATCAGCGCAGCAAGTCCCTGCTCCTGCGACGGATAGCGGCCGTTGTCGAGGCGGTACAGGTTCAGTGACTGCATCATCGTGCCGATGTCCTGCTTCGCGGCAATGCGGCGCGCCTCGTCGGGACGGCTCATGATCTTCGGCACGATCAGCGCCGCCAGAATCCCGAGGATCGCGACGACCACCATGATCTCGATCAGCGTGAAGCCGCGTTGCCTGCGACGGCGCGCATGCAGCATTCGGACTTCTTCGTGGTGCGTCATCATGCATTCACCCTTGCGTCAAAGAATGGAAACCGTTCCCTGTTCATTGAACCGATCCGTCGCCATGAAACCGCTCGCCCTGCTCCGCACCGTTCCGCCCCGCGTCGA
Organism: Burkholderia pulmonis; assembly: GCF_984667975.1. Classification (NCBI taxonomy): domain Bacteria; kingdom Pseudomonadati; phylum Pseudomonadota; class Betaproteobacteria; order Burkholderiales; family Burkholderiaceae; genus Burkholderia; species Burkholderia pulmonis. The sequence goes on along the minus strand of NZ_OZ480187.1, from coordinate 1,143,993 downwards.
TCCGCTGCCGCTCGTCGCGACCGTCGCCGCCGCCGCGGCGCTCGTCGCCGTCTCGATGTGGGCCGCGCGCGTGCTGAACGCACCCGATGCACCAGCGCCCGCACGCACCGCGCCGCCCGCACCGTTCGACGTGACGGCCGGCGCGCAGCTGTTCGGCGCCAAACCCGACGACGGCCGCAACACGATCCAGCTGCTCGGTGTGCTCGCGTTCGATGCGCGCCGTGCGGCCGCGATCGTCAGCATTGGCGGCGAAGCGGCACGCGTCGTGCGGATCGGCTCGGCGATCGGCGAAGCCGCGAAGCTTGCGGAAGTCCGCGCGCGCTCGATCGTCGTCGACCACAATGGCCTGCAACGCGAGATCGCGCTGCCCGCCGTGCAGAAGGCGAACGCGTTCGTGCGCTGAAACGCGCATCACTGCACCATGTTGTTCAGCTCGATGATCGGCATCATCACCGCGAGCACGATCACGAGCACCACGCCGCCCATCGCGAGGATCAGCAGCGGTTCGAGCAGGCTCGTCATGAACATCGTGCGACGCTCCAGCTCGCGCGATTCGCCTTCGGACGCGCGGTCGAGCATCGTCGTCACGTCCCCCGTCGCCTCGCCCGAGCGGATCAGGTGCACGAGCACCGGCGGGAACGTCTTCGTATGGGCCAGCGCACGCGACAGCGCCGAACCTTCGCGCACGCGCACGATCGCATCGTCGACGTTCGCGCTCATCGCGCGGTTCGACAGCGTTTCGCCGGCCGCCTGCAATGCACGCAGGATCGGCACGCCGGCCGCGGTCAAGATGCCGAGCGTGCTTGCAAAACGCACCGTGTTGTAGCCGCGTACGAGCTTGCCGGCGAGCGGTGCGCTCAGCAGCCAATGGTCGAACTTCATCCGCGGCCCGTCCTGCGCCAGCACCTTGCGGATCGCGAAGACGATCGCGATCGTCGCGAGCAGCGACGCCCACCACCAGTGCCGCACGAAATCGGACAACGCCATCATCACGACCGTCAGCGTCGGCAACTGCTGCTTCGTGCTGGTGAACACGTTCGCGACCTGCGGCACCACGTAGCTCAACAGGAACGTGACGATGCCGAACGCGATCAGCGTGACGATGCCCGGATAGGTGAACGCGAGCAGGATCTTCTGCTTCAGCGCGTTGCTCTGCTCGATGTAGTCCGCGAGACGCGACAGCACGATGCCGAGCTTGCCCGTGTGCTCGCCGGCAGCGACGAGCGCGCGGTAGATCTCCGGAAAATCGCGGGGATGCTGGCCGAGCGCATTCGCGAACGAATGCCCGCCGACGACTTCCGCGCGGATCGACGCCATCAGCTCGCGCACGTATTCGCGCTCGCCCTGCTCGCTCAGCACCGACAGCGATTCGTCGAGCGGCAGCCCCGCGACCAGCAGGCTCGCGAGCTGGCGCGTGATGATCGCCTGCTCGCGCTGCGACAGCTTGCGGCCGAGCGACAGTCGCTGATGACGCTGGCCGTGCAGGCGCTGTGCGGCCAGTTCGACGACGAGCGGCGTGAGCCCCTGCGTGCGCAGATGGCTGCGGCCTGCGCGCGCGCTGTCGGCTTCGAGCACGCCTTTCAGCGTGCGGCCGGTGGGATCGATCGCTTCGTAGCGGAATGCCGACATGTCTGTGCCCTCGTGTCACGCGTGCGCGTTTTTTCGGCGACGTCGTGCAATGTGGCGGACGGAGTCGCCGGGGAAGACTACGGAGCGAACCGGCGCAAATTTGTGACGGATGTTGGGCTACCTTTTGGGGTGTTGGCGGGCCTTATTACCTTTGGTTGTTTTTCTTATATGGGAAAAACGATTTCATTTTTATCGGTGACGCATATCGATTAAATACCATCCATTCAGCCGCCACGAATTGAATTGCATTTAATTACTCTACGCGATCAATTTCATAAACATCCCGACCGGATACCTCATTCACGGGTGGAGGAAATGTTCCGTAGCATTCGCCACGAAACTGACTTGGAGTTGCGATAACGCCAGCCCGCACAACTTCGGGCCCGTAAAGCAAGGCCCTGCCGAGGCACACCATTGTCTTCCCAACATCTGGGAACCCTCCATCACGCCAATCGACGCCGAATCGTTGCTCCGCCAATCCTGATAACGCACCGGCAATATCGCCAAAAATGTTCCGTACCTTTCGTTATTAAAAATTCACACGCGTCATACGGATTTCCCCCTACATTTACCCGGCGGTCAACACGGTATTCAAACCGCAGCAGCAGGCTTCCCGTTTATCTTCGTCCAAGGAAATTTCTCATGAAATCCAGCAAGCGCAAGATCTGTCAAGTCCTCGCTCTCGTCGTTTCGGGCATGGGCGCATCCCTCGCGATGGCCGCCGGCCCGCTGATTCAAGGTGGCGGTTCGTCGCTCGTCGCTCCGACGATCGGCGCCAACTCGCCGGCTTCGGGTGAAATCGGCCTGTTCGGCACGTCGAACGCCACGTTCACGTACTACTCGGTCGGCTCGGGCGCCGGCCAGAACGCGTTCCTGAACAACCAGCCGACGTTCCTCGGCGCAGGCGTCACGGGTACCGTCGACTTCGCGAACAGCGATGCCGCGCTGACGACCGCCCAGGTCACCGCGTACAAGGCCGGCTCGGTCGGTGCGAACAGCGGCCCGCTGATCCAGATCCCGTACATCGTGACGGCGATCACGGTGCCGGTCGTCAACGCCCCTGCGGTGACGAGCAACATCACGCCGCAAACGACGCCGGGGCAGGCGCACAGCATCGCGCTGAACGACGACGACCTGTGCGGCATCTTCTCGGGCAAGTTCACGGACTGGAACCAGGTGATCAACCCGGAAACGGGTTCGGTCTACACGTCGACCAGCAAGCCGATCAAGGTCGTCTATCGCTCGGATAGCAGCGGCACGACTGAACTGCTGACCCGCCATCTCGCTGCCGTCTGCAAGAACAACCCGAATACGGCAGCGAACGTTACGTTCGTCGATTCGCTGACGTTCGCGAACGCGACCGCATTCCCCACGACGGCATTCCCGTCCAACGTGCCGTCGAACTTCGTTCCCGCGTCGGGTAGCGGCGGCGTTCGCGGTTCGGTCGCTTCGCTGTCGACGGCCGGCACGGCTGCGATCGCGTATCTGAGCCCGGACTACACGAACACGTACATCGCATCGCAAAGCACGGTCGTGACGCCGTCGGGCGCGCTGCAGCTCCCGCTCGCCAGCCTTTACAACACGACGGCCAAGGCATATTACGCACCGACGTATTCGAACGCGACGACGGCAGTCAACACCGCATCCGCACCGTCGTCCAAGGCCACCGCTTCGGATCCGACGCAATGGGTGCCGGTCTCGGGCGCGGCATACACCACTCTGGCCAACCCGTCGTCCGGCTATCCGGTGTCGGGCACGAGCCAGATCATCCTGAGCCAGTGCTATGCGGATGACGCAACCGCATCGAATGTTCAGAGCTTCCTGAACAACCACTACACGAACGCCAGCTACGCGTCGGTGGTGAACGGCAACGGCTTCGACACCGTGCCGACGGGCTTCAAGACCGCGATTTCGGCCGACTTCCTGAGCAACACCAGCGGGTACGGTCTCGACATCAACAACGTGAACAGCTGCGCCCTGTACGTGGGCCGTTAATTCGGATCGCTGCTGATTCGACACGTCCTGTTGAACCCGCCTCGAGCATTCGAGGCGGGTTTTTCAATTCAGACGCTACCGTAGCGATGCGTCAATAGGTCCATCGCGCATCGGATCGCGTTGCTACCTGCGTGCGGCCTTCAGTTGCATCTCCAAGGATTTCCCATGAATTTCAGAAAAAACAAGCTCGGCCATATCTTGGCACTTGTCGTTCCGTGCACAAGTGCGTCACTTGCCTTCGCAGCCGGCCCCATCGTCCAGGGTGGAGGATCGTCCCTCGTCGCACCGATGATGGGCGCCAATTCGCCGGCTTCGGGTGAAATCGGCCTGTTCGGCACGTCGAACGCCACATTCACGTACTACTCGGTCGGCTCGGGCGCCGGTCAGAACGCGTTCCTGAACAACCAGCCGACGTTCCTCGGCGCGGGTGTCACGGGCACGGTTGACTTCGCAAACAGCGATGCCGCGCTGAAGACTGCTCAGATCACCGCGTACACGACCAGTTCGGTCGGCGTGAACAGCGGCCCGCTGATCCAGATCCCGTTCATCGTGACAGCCATCACGGTGCCGGTCGTCAACGGCCCGGCCGTGACGAGCTTGATCACACCGCAAACGACGCCTGGTCAAGTGCACAGCATCGCGCTGAACGACAACGACCTGTGCGGCATCTTCTCGGGCAAGCTGACGAACTGGAACCAGGTCGCTAACCCGGAGGGCGGCCTGTACTCGCCGAACAATCCGATCACGGTCGTCTATCGCGCTGACGGCAGTGGCACGACGGAACTCCTGACCCGCCACCTGCAGGCAGTCTGCACAACCGCCAACACGAAAAGTGGTGTCAGTTTCGTCGATTCGCTGACATTCGCGAACACGACGGCGTTCCCGTCCGGCGTGCCGTCAAACTTTGTCTCGGCTTCGGGCGACGGCGGCGTCCGTGCTTCGTTGACCTCGCTGTCGGCGGCGGGTACAGCCGCGGTCGCGTACCTGAGCCCGGCCTATACGAACACGTTCCTCGCATCGCAAAGCACGGTCGTGGCGTCGTCCGGCGCGCTGCAACTCCCGATCGCCAGCCTGTACAACTCGAGGGACGCAAGGTACTACGCGCCGACGTACGCGAATGCGAAAACGGTAATCAGCACGATCTCGGCGCCGTCGTCCAAGGCTACCGCTGCTGATCCGACGCAGTGGGCACCGGTCTCCGGTTCCCCCTACGTCGCTCTGGCCAACCCGTCGTCCGGCTATCCGGTATCGGGCACGAGCCAGATCATTCTGAGCCAGTGCTACGCAGACGACACGGTTGCATCGAATGTTCAGAAATTCCTGAACAACCACTATACGAACGCCAGCTACGTATCGGTCATACGCGGCAATGGATTCGACACCGTACCATCGAGCTTCATAAATGCAATTCTGGCCGACTTCGTGAGCAACACCAGCGGGTACAGTCTCGATATCAACAACGTGAATAGCTGCATCCTATGGGTGGGTCGTTAGTTCGGACTCTGACCAATTCGATACGTCTTTTTTTAGCCCGCCTTGATCATTCGAGGCGGACTTTTTCATGGGTCACCTCCATAGCCTCCTGCCCTGTGACTGCGAACCGTGTACAACATGTTCGAGTTCACGTGCCCGAGACGAAGCCTTCTTCCCCACGTCGACCGTTGCCTCGCATCACAACTGCACTCGAAATCCGATTTTCCCGGCCTCGATCTCGCTGGCCATATGACAATCAAAGGCAACGCTCGAAGATGTACTGGGCCTCATCCAATCGACACACCAAAAGCAAAAATCCCCCGCTTCCGACACACGAAGCGGGGGACTTCCATGCGGCACTATCGAGTCGATAATCCTCAGAACCTGTTCAGCTTCCCGAGTTCGTCCTTGCTGAGCAACGTCCGCTGAGTAGGCCCCGCCGCACCGAATCCCAGCAGCGAAACCGAATTCGACGAATCGTAGCCGACCTGCTCGGACCTCCGCCGCTTCGATCCACCATCGGGGCCGTTGTCGCCGAAGCCCTCGACCTGCACGCTGATCGTCCAGCGGCGCGGCGCGGCACCCGATGCATTGTTCTTCGCAATATCCTGCGCGACCTGGCTGGCCGCCGACGCCGCCGAACTCGCGGCCGTCAGCGCGCCCGTGTTTACCGCTTGCACGAGCGGAATGCCAGTCGCCTTGCCCGTTACCTGGATGTTGTCGGCGTTCACGACGCGCAAGGCAGCAACGTTCAGGTTACCCGCGCGAATCCCCGCATCACCGGCATCGACGGTACCGCGCGGAGCGATCAGGTTGACCGTTCCCTTCGGCCCGCCCGGGATGCTTTGCAGCGTCGCGATCCCTGCACCCGTCACCTGCCCGCGCGCATCGACCGTACAGTAATGGTTCGCATCGCAAACATATTGCGGCGCCGGCGTGTCGGCCGACGTCTTCGCGCCCTTGCCCGCGTTGATGTCGCCGTTCGAGCTCCAGATCGTCATGTCGCCGCCCTGCTCGGTAAAGATCCGGCTCTGTGCGAGCAGTACGCTCTGGTCAGTGAAGATGTCGACATTGCCTTTCTCGAGCGTCAGGATCCCCATCGTACCCGGGCCTGCGACCACCTTCCCGCTGCCGTCGACGATCTGCGGCGGCGCCGTCGTGCTGCCCACGAGCGCCTGCCCGCCCGGCCCGAGGATCGTCACGCCGCCGCCCTGCTGCGTCTGGATCGTCGTACTGCGGATGTCGAGGTCGCCCGTGCTGGCGGCCTTGTTCGCCCCGTTCGATCCACCACCGAGATTGTTCGCCGTATAGCCGTACGAAGCCGGGAACAGCGTGTTGATCGCCTGATAGCCTCTCGCGTACTGCCCGTGATATGGGCTCGACGCATCGTTGTAGTCCGCACCCACTTGTGCGAGCACGCTGAACAACACCTTCTCGGCGAAAAGTTGCTGCACATATGAAGGTAACGCCTGGAATTGCTTCCACGCTTCGTCAGCGGTCAACTGGCCGACCTTGGCCAATGCCTTGTCCTTGTCCACCTGCAATCCCGTATCGACGCCAAGTCCCGCGTCGTACTCCTCCATGAACGCAATCAACGCAGGTGTCGCGCTCGGTACGCCGGCAACCGAACTACCCGGCGCGATATAGGTCGAGACAAACCCCGGCAAATCAACGCCGGGGCCCACGCCGAACAACACGTTGACGTTCGCGCTCTCGTGTGGCAGGTTCGGATTGTTCGCGTTACCTACCGCATCGATGCCGGTGAAAACATGGGCGATTCCGCCTGTATCGGCTTTCTGGTTATACAACTCGGCCTGACTTGTCAGCGGGCCGATGTTGCGTCCCGCCTGCACATCGAACCAACCCGGCCCGCCGATCGCCAACACCGGAATCGCGCCCCCCCCGTTTTGGGGAATCGGCGTGTCGTAGATATCTCTGCCGGCCACGACTCGCGTCACGTCGGAACTGCGGAGGTTTTGCCCCCAGAACGCGAGGTTGACGATGTCCTGTCCGGCCTGCAAAAGCGCCGGTTTGTCGATCGATAGCGTGACGAGGCTCCGATAGAAGCCGTCACTGAGATTGGGATTTTCCACCGTACCGTTGACGATGCTGCCATTCAGGCTGTAAATACGCGCGGGCTGCATATCGCCGCCATGAAGTGCATTCAGCGCATGTCCGGCAAGCGTCGAATCCGTCAACGCCGGGATGACGGCAAGCGGATTCGTTGACGAAGGCATCTGCGAAGGGTCGGCATCGGACATACCGAACGTATTGGGCAATTTAGTGCCTATCAGTAACGACGAGATGCTGGAGAGATTCACCGATCGATCCGCGACCAGATTCAACTGACCGACGGCCGACGGATAAAGCACACCGCCGGATTGGACATTGATCCCGCCGTCAAATGCCGTCAGATTGACACTCGCTGGCAGTACGCCGTTTGCCCCTGTCAACAAGCCGCCAAGCGCACCGAACCCGACATCTCCGGTCGTGGACAGCACATTCACCGCAGAGGTCGGCGAATAACCCTGGCTGTCAGCATACTGCGAATAGTTGGACAGTCTGACCGAGTGTGTGGATTGTCCGCCTGGTGGCGAGAACTCGCTCGCATAGGACGGATTCAGCACTGCGCCGATGTCAGCACCTTGACGCGCCGTGACATCGAACACGCCATCCTGCGTCGCCAGCACCGTCGATACGGCGATCGGCGCTATCACGCTAATCCGAGGAGATACCACGGCGATATCCGACCCGATGCTTCCACCAGCCGATATCGTCCCCACTCCCTTTGCGACGAAGTAGTCGCCGCTCAGAATATCGCCACCGGCCCGCACCGTCAGATTTCCGCCACCGACGGTGACAGGTTTGTTGTTCCCGTCCAGATACCACGTAGTCGGCAGCGATACGGCCAAATCAGAGATATTGCCGCCGGCACTGATCGACACGTTGCCGCCGACGCTCATCACGCCTTGGCCGAAGGCGCCGAAATCGATCGACGACCGGGTCAGCGGCGCGATGACGCTACTGTTGACGAAGGTCTTCCCCGGCTTGATCTGCATCCACTGCCACCAGTACTGGCTGATGTTGTTACCTGCCCCGCCCGTCACCGCACCCGTCGTGTCGGTTACATTCTGGACGCCGTTGATATCACCCTGCACGCGAATCGAAATATCGCCGGCCGAATCCGGATTCACGGTCGGCGTGACCAGGATGTCCTGCAGCCCCGACCCACCGTTCATCACTGCCGAAGCGAGCCCCAGCGCCGGCGAACCCTGCGCCGGGGCCCCCGCCGTATACACCACGCCCGGTGCGGTCGTATCCGCCAGCGTGAAATCATGGCCTGCCGCCAGGTCGATCGATCCCGTACCGGTGCGGATCGTGGTCGGCTGCAGCAACGTCAACCCGTTCGAATCGACGTAAGCGGTGTGCTGGTTCAACGTCACGTTGCCGGTGGATGCACTGCCGGCACTGAATGCCGTAACAGGCTGCACGGCGAGCGGATTGGCGCTGGCGAGGTCGGCGCCGCCGACGATGCGATACGACGAACTTTGTCCGCCCAGCAGCGCGGCAAAACTGACCGGCAACGGGTTGTCGGCCATCGCAACGTTCGCCGGCGTATTGCCGGGCAATGCGCCGATATTGATGCCTGCCACCGGAATCGACAGCGGCGCCGTTGGCGCATAAAAGAAGTTGTACGCGCCGATCGGCGGGAGTTGCAATGGCGTATTCTGCGAAGCCGTTGTGGCCAGATTGCCCAGGTAATTGTTGTAGCTCGACACGTATCGCTCGTAGTCCGCCGGGTTGGACGAAAAGATCGGCGCAGGGGGTGTTCCGAATTTCGGAATGATCAGCTTGCCTTTCTTGACGACCCCCGTTACCGACCCAGTGCTATATCCGCTGTTCAACCAGTAATCGTATGCGGCGGCATAGTCCGCAAAGGATGAATAGTCCGAAACAACGGGAGCGGGTGCGTGCAACGGAGCATAAGGCAGGATGTGGAATGCATAATTCCCGCTTGCCCAGTATCCGTAGTACGTGCCCCAAGAACTGCCGTACTGCAGATAGTCCGAATAGTACTGAGCCGCCTGCTTCTGAAGCGGCGCGGTCAACGCGTAATTCGGATCGTACAGCGGGTTCGTCGAATCGGTTCCGATAGAAGTCAGCGACTGGCTTGTCCCGTCGGTGTACTGCACCGTGATCGACGCCGGATCGTCGAGCGACACGAGGCTCTTGTACAACGTCAGGGCCGCCGCATACGTTCCCGTTGCGGAACCGCTCCCCGCCGCTCCCAGAATCGTCGCGACCTGGTTCTGGAAAAAGCCATCGCTGATACTCGCTTTCGCATCGAAATCGTTCGTTGCCCGGAACGTCAGCATCGGCGCGATCGTCTTGTTATAGCGATACGAAGGATCGATCGTCCCGCTGTTGTTCGGCAGCCCCGCGCCGAGATTCCAGTTCGACAGGATTGAGATATTGCCGCCGTTGATCGCCGTGCTCGGATTGTCGAACTCGATCCCCGGCGCCACGCGGAAATTCGCGATGCCCGCGGTTGACCCCTGCAGCGTCGGCCCATTGGCGCCGAGCCCGCTCTGAACGAATCCCATCAGCGTGCCGGGCGTCATCGACAGCGTGCCGTCGCTCGCCTTGACGATCTGTCCGCCGTAGAAATTCTGGTGGTCGGCGTTCGCGGTCGTCGGGACGAAGTACGTGCCGCTCGCTCCGGGGAAGCCGATCGACGACACGCCGTTATACAGCGACGCGATATCCGCGTCGCTGCCGGTCAGCGTCGCCTGTGCGCCGGTCGCATTGTTCGTCAGCGTGCCGCCGCCGTCGCCGTTCGCGTTCGGCGCGAACGTGAAGGTCGGCGGATTGGTGCCTGGCGCGGTGAACGTACCGCCCAGCAAATGCCCTTTGCTGTCGTACCAGCCGGCCGGATCGACGATGCCGTCGAAGTGCTGCGCGCCCGACGTCGCGTCGGTCGTGTTCCACGTCGCATACGCTTCCAGCGTCGTCGCGCGCGACCCGACGATGCCCTTGCCGCTGTTGAACGCGTTCGGCAACTGGACGTCGACGCTGCCGTCCACGAGCAACGGCGCGCGGAAATTCACGGTGCCGCCCGACAGCCCGCCGGCCGCCCCGCCCGAGACGTCGATCAGCGCGTTCGCGCCGACACGGATCAGCCCCGAACGCGACGGGTCGATGTTTTCGTAGCCGTAAGTCGCGTTGTACGGATTCGCGACGGTCGGATCGAACACCGCGCTCGTGCCGATGTTCACCTTGCCGCCGCGCTGTGTCGGATCGGAGCCGCGCGCGAGCAGCGTGCCCTCGACATCGACGCCGCTGCGCCCGTACAGGCTGATCTGCCCGCCCGCCTTGCCCGATGCGTCGATCGTCCCCAGCACGTTCACGTTGCCGTTTGCCGTATCCAGTGCATTGCCCATGCCGCCATCGGCCGTCAGCGATACCGAGCGCGCGGTCAGCGCGTTGCCGGCCGACAGCGTCAGGTTGCCCGACTTGGTATGAACGGCGATCGACTGGTTCACGCCGCTCGATGCGAGTGTCTTCGCCAGCGCATCGAGATCGGCCGCGCCGGCCGTGTCGAGCGACAGCGAGCCGCCCGCATAGCCGTTCGTCGCCCCACCCTTGATCGTGCCGTTCAGGTTCGCGACCTGCTTCGGCGCCGACAGCGTCAGGCTGCCCGCCGCGCCGCCACCTTTCGCGCCGGAGAAATCGAGCGTCGCACCCGGCTGCACGTCGACGATCCCCGCATCGGCGGTCAGGATGATCGAACCGGCCGGCGCGTACTGCGTCACGTCGAAGAACTGCTTCGACACACCGGCCGAACTGACCGTCGACCCGCTACCGATCGTCAGGTTGCCGGTCGTCGCCTCGAGACTCACGTTGCCGGCCGGCGCGGCGATCGTCGCACCGTTGTCGGCGAGCGTGGCACCGATGAAATGCCATGCGCCGCCAACCGGCGTCTTCGACAACGCGGTGCCCGCTGCGCCATTCAGCGTCAGCGCGCCGGTCGTCTTCACGGTCGACGCGGAGCTCGTATCGGCCAGATACACGGGCGCGTTGAGCGTCACCGGCAACGCACCGAAATCGAACGTTCCCGTGCCTTGCCCGACGATGCCGCCGCTCGCCGTCATGTTCACCGATGAGAACCCGCCGAGCGTCTTGGCGCCCGTCCCGAAGTCGATCTCCTTCGCGTTGACCGTCAGCGTGCCGCTGCCCGGCGCGACCGCGCCGTTCGGTGCGCCCGTCTCGTTCGTGAACGCGATCTGCTGCCCGTTCAGCGTCACACGGCCGCCGTCGCTCGTGAACGTGCCCGCGCTCAGGTCGACGCTCTTGCCGAACGTCGCATTCACGTCGCCGACGAAGCCCATCGCGCCATAGCTGCGCAGCGACACGAGATCCGCGTTGGCGAGCTGCACCAGGCCGGCCTGGTCGATCACGAAGCCCGGCAGGTTCGCCGCGGCTGCGCCGCTCGCATTCGTGAACGTGATCGCCGAACCGTCCACCGTGATCGCTTTTGCCGACAGCACCGCGCTCGGGTCGACCTTCAGGTTGCCCGACGAATCGAGCATCAGCGCCTGGCCGCCCGACAGCGTCCCGCCGGCACCGACCGTCAGCAGCCCCTTGCCGGTGCCGCCCGTGCGCGTGAGCGGCGCCATCGCGCCGTTCGATACGCGCAGCAGCGCGCCGTCGCCGGCGATCGTGATCGGCTGGTCCTTCGCCGCCGGGTAGTCGCCCGCCGCCGCGATCGACGCACCCGCATCGACACGCAAGCCGTTCGCCGCGTTCGGATCCGTGCCGCTCGCGTCGGTCTTCGTCACGAGCAGGATTTCAGGGCCCTTCAGTGACGAATTCCCGTCGTTCGACACCACGATGCTGTTCGCGATCGGCGTGATCGTCACGCCCTTCGTGGTCGCCGCGCGCGTGCCGCCGATCAGCAGGCTGCCGGCGTTCAGCGAATCGAGCGCATCGCCACCGATCTGCAGATAGCCGGGCAACGCCGCGCTGCCGTTGCCGGTGATCTGGATGTCCCGCGACGCGACGTCGACCTCGGCCGGCGCACCGCCCACCCCCGCCGCCGCGTTCAGCGTCGCGCCGAGCGCCAGCGCCTTCGTCGCGGCCAGCACGAGCTGGCCGCCGTCCACCGGCAGCGGCGGCGTGACATTGCCCTGCTTCGCGGCCTGTGCGGTAAAGAAGGCATTCGCCCCCTTCAGGGTGTACTGCGAGTATTGCTGCCACGTCGCGCCCGACTGTACGTTGAAGAGCGTCGGCGTCGCGCTGCGGCCGCCCGTCACCGCATCCGCAAAGTAGCCGGCCGTCATGACGGTGCCGTCCGGCAGCACCTGCGATGCACCCGGCACGACGTTGCCGCTCGTCGCCGATACGGTCACGCGGTACGCACCCGGCAGCGTCGCGTACTTGCCCGGCAGCAGCGTGTAGTAACCGGGCGCGAGGCCCGGCACGCCGGACAGATACACGGCCTTGCCGATCGCGTCGTTCAACCCGGCCTGGCCGACGCCGAGCGTCGCGGTCCTGGTCGTCGGCGTCCCGTTGCTCGCGACGTCCGGCTGCAGGGTCTGCGCGAACAGCGGATCGTATGCGGCAATCGGCGATTGTTTGCCCGGCACGATTGCATAGACGTTCCCCGCGCCCGCATTGACGGGCACCGCGGTCGCGCCCTTGCCGCTCGCGTAGCTCACGTTGTATTGCGACAGCACGTCACGGGTACCGCCCGTGCCCGGCACCCATTCGGCCGCCTGCAGGTCGCCGCCGCCGGACAGGTCGATCGTCGCGCCCTTGTTGAGCGCGACGCTGGTGCCGTTCACGCCGATGTACTTCGCGGGTGGCGCATTCAGGTCGATTGTCGTCGTGCCGGCAAGCGGATTGAACTGCCATTCGACGCCGTCGATCGTCGCGCCGTAGGGAATGATCGCCCCGCCGTTCGAAACCGACGTCACGCTGCCGTTCGCGAACGTCACCGAATCGGTTGCGACGAGCGGGAGGTTGCCGAATTGTTTCTGCGTCGCGCTGTTCGTCGGATCGCCGACGCCGAACACGAGCGTGCCCGACGGTGCGCGCACGGTGCCGCCCTGCACGATGTTCGTTGCATCGACGAGCAGCGTGCCGCCCGCCGACAATGGCGTGCCGGACGCACCGGTCGTGCCGAACGTGACGGTGGTCGGCATGCGCTTGCCCGTCACCGGATCGACGGGTCCCACCGCATCGACGACAAACGTGCTGCCGGTGGCCGGGTACACGCTCGCCGCGTTGAACGTCACGTTGCCGGGCGTGTACAGCATGCCCGGCGACAGCACAGTGCCCGACGGATTCGAAGAGCTCAGACGAATATCGCCGCTGCTGGTGAAATTCGCCTGACCGAAGTTGTTGAGCTGGAACTGGTTGCGCAAGTCGACGAACGACGCATTCACGCTCAGCGTCGCATCGGAACGCGTGGCGACCGGCGTGAAGGCGGGTGTGGCCGAGGGCGCCATCGGGCCGACCAGTGCGACATAGGGGGCGCCGATCGTCACCGTCGTACCCAACGAAAGGGCCGGCGGCTGCGCGAGCAGGTCTGCGAGCGCCGAACTGCCGCCCACCGGCTTCGCAGGTGTCGACAACAGCGTCGACAACTGGTCCATCCCGATCGCCGCGATCCGGCCGGTATTCAGTGTCACGGATTCGGGCAGCGTCAGGTTCACGTTGCCGGCAAACGCGATCGGCGGCACCGTGAACGGGGATGGTGTGCCATCGCCCAACACGAGATTCGCGATCCCCGAATCGTTCAGACGGTCAACGGCAAACTGGATCACGCCGGTCGGCTGCCCGGTCGGCAACCCGGTGGCCGGGTCGACCGGCGGCGAAAAATCCTTGCCCGGGGCAAGCCCCGCGGGCAAGAGCATCCCGCTCTGCTGCACGACGAGCGCCGTCGCGCCGGGTGCGCTGTTGTTTGCGCGCGGCAGGATCGTCAGCGTGCCGCCACGGGCCTGCGACGCGCCGCCATGGCCCGACAACGTCCCGTCCGCGAACAGGCCGTACCCGGGCGCCAGCGTGATCGACCCGGCATCGCTCCACACGGGCTGCGACGCATAGGTACCGTTCGCCTGCAAGCGATCGAAGTTCGCCGACGTGCCCGACACGTCGATCTTCGATCCGGCTTGCGTCACCACATAGCCTGCATCGCTCGACAGCGTCACCGCCCCGCCCGGCAGAACCTTGCCGGTGTTCGGCACGACGGTCGTTCCACCGATCTTGACAGGCGCCGCAAGCGGATTGGCAAGCGCGATGCCCGATACGTCGAGCGTCGCACCGGAACCGAGCCAGACCGAACGGCTGTTGCTCGGCGTGAATACGTTGAATTGCCCTGGCTGGACGTTCGCGGTTCCCGTATCGGCACTCAGCATGATCGCCCCACCCGGCGCGACGACCGAACCCAGCACCGTGACTTGCTTGGGCGATGCAAGAACGACGTTCGCTCCGGCATCCGCGTTGATCGATGCACCAGACGACAACGTGACCGCACCGGTCACGCCTGGATACGACGGCGGCGGGCTGTCCGGCGTGCTCTGCCACACCACGTAGTTGCCACCCGTCAATACGAGATTCGTCGGTTGCCGGTGATACGTGTCGAGTTGACCGGTCGTCGTCAAGCCGCCAGCCGACAGATTCGCGCCCGAGCTCGTCTGCTGGAGCGCCAGCGCGTCCGGAATGCGGTTCAATTGCGTCAGCGCGACCGTCGCGCCGGGTGCGACGGTCGCATCGTAGTACGCGTTCAGCACGTACTTGCCGAATCCTTGTTGCGAGAAGAAGTTTTCTGGCAGATACACGTCCCATGGCGATGACGCCGCCCGGTCGCCACCGATCCGGAAGCCGAGCGCCCCGAGCGTCATCGTGCCGCCCCCCGAGAAACCTTCGCTCAGGATCGTGCCGCCCATCGCGATCGTGCCCGCCGTCGGTTGTGTCGCGGGCAGAGGCGAACCGCTGTCACGCGTATGCCCGAACTGCTGTGTCGCCAGCGAGGCCGCGTATGTCTGCAACGTGACGTTGCCTCCGCGCCCGGCCGGCACACCGTTCTGCATCAGCAACTGGCCGTTCGCAAGCATTTCGCCGCCGCTCGAAACGTCTAGCACACTTCCCGGTTGCAACAGAATCGAACCCGTCGTGTCCACGTTGCTGCCGTTGACGACGAGCGCCCCCTGCTGCGTCGCCGACAGCGAAATGCTCCCGCCGTTGATGAACTGGCTGTTGCCGGGTGTCGTGCCAGACGCGACCTGTACGTCGTTGTTCACCCACTGGCCGGCCGCACTGATCACGCCCTGCGGCCCGACGACGACATTGCCGCCGCTCTTGACCGAGATCGATCCGGACGGTGCGGACAGCCGCCCCGCGACATTCACGCCTGCACCGAGCGCCGTGCTGCTGAGCGAGATCGATCCGCCCGGCTGCAGGTTCAGTTGCGTGCCCAGCGCAACCATGATGCCCTTGCCTGCGTCCTTGTCCTCGGTCACGTTCAGGTTTGCGAAGCCGCCGTTGTTCAGCGTCGCCACGGGCACGACCTGCGTCGCAAGCAGGTTGTTCGGATCGTTGGCCGCCAGCGACTGGGATGCGGTCTTGCCGATCGGCGTGTCGATCGAGAAACCCGGCATCAGCGCGCCGAGCGGCGGCGCCTTGTCCTGCAGGATCACAACGCCGGAAGTGCCGTTGATCGTGACTGTCGGATTGGCGACAATGTTCCACGTCATCCCCGCCAGCGCATTGCCGGCCAGTTTCGGATCGGCCCCCAGGTTGAACGTGCCGCCGGACGGCAGGCTGTTGCCCTGCATCTGCTTCGCGCCGCCGAATGCCTGCGCGCTGATGTCGCCGTCGAGCACCAGCGCCTGCGATGCGAACAGGTCAAGCGTGCCGGCGTTGCCGCCGACGATATAGTCGGACTGGTAGGTACCGCCCGTCTGCAGCGGGTTGAACCAGGACTTCGTCACGCCCCAGCGCGGATGGCTCTCGACGAACTGCCCGGCGATGCCGACATAGCGGTCGTACGGGCTCGCCTGCCCGATCGGCACGATCGCACCGTTGGCGTCGACGAGCCGCGTCGTGTTGACCATCCCGCCGTTGTAATGCACGTACCCGCCGTTCAGGTTCATCGACGAACCGGTCGCGCTCATCACCTCGTTGCCGGACAGCGTGATCGTGCCGCCGTTGGTCAGCAGCTGATCGACCGTACGCGGAATCAGGTTCACGTAGCCCGACAGGTTCAGGATCGGGCTGCCGACCCACTGCACGCCGTCGCTGCGCGTGCCCGACAGCGTGCTGTCGACGACGATACCCTTCAGCCCGAACAGGAAGCTGTTGCGCAGCAGCGGCGAATCGGCCAGTTCGTTCTGGCCGATCCGGTCGATCGTCAAAAGCGTCTGCGAGATCGGCGCCTGCACGTTCGCCAGCCCCGACACGTCGATCGTCGCGCCGTCGTCCACGTAGATCCGACCCGGCACCGCCGTCTGGCCCGGCACCTTGTTCGTCACGACCGACGGCGCATAGGCCGTCACCGACACGTTCGAGCCCGGCGCCTCGATCAGCGAGCCGCCCTGGAACCACACGGAGCCGGCCGTCATCGCGATGCCGCCCGGCGTAAACGTCGTGCCCGGCGTCGACGTCGCAGTCTGGCCATTGTTGTCGGGCAGCACGGTCGTCACCGATCCCGGCCCGAAGCTCAGTAACCCGGCACGATTGACGGTGTCGGCCCCGCCGGCGCCGCCCGTGACCGGCGTCGAACCGGTATAGGGATTGCCCAGCGGGTTGTTCGACGCATACTCGTCCGCGGTCGAGATCGTGATCGTGCCCGGCGTGTTCACGCTCGTCGTCACGCCGACCACACCGTTCTGCGCGACCCGGCTGCCGAGCAGGTTCACGTTGCCGCGCGCCGCTTGCACGATGCCCGTATTCGTCAGCGTGCCGGCCGGCGTCGCGTCGATCGTGGCCCCGGTTTGCAGGTCCGTCGTCACGATCTGCCCGCTCAACTCCGGCAGCAGGACTTGCGGATTACCTGCGTTCGGCCGCAGGCTCACCCCCACGCCCGCCGCGAGCACGACCTGCCCCGACGTCGCCGAGATACTGCCCGCATTCGTCACATTCGGTGCGGCGACCAGCACGAAGCCGCCGTCGCTCGCCGTGCCGTTGGTGTGCGTCGTGATCGACGCCCCTTGCTCGATGGTCACATCGCCCGGCGGCTGGTACGCGCCAGTCTGCAGCACCTGATTCCCCAGCCCCAGTACCTCGTTCGGCGTACCCCCCGCCCCCGCCACCCCGCTCGAACTCCCCGACTGCGGATAAGCCAGCCCGCCCGTCGTCCCCGCCGGCAGGCTCAGGAACTGCTGGTTGCTCGCGACGATGCCCGCGGGCGTCGGCACCAGCTGGTTCTTCATGTCGAGCAGGTTCAGCGACGACGCGACGAGCGAATGCACGTTGACCTGCGACCCCGCACCGAACAGCACCCCGTTCCGGTTGATCACATACACGGCGCCCTGGGCGGTGATGTTGCCGAGAATCTGGCTCGGCCGCCCGCTCGGGTCGTTGATCCGGTTCAGCACGGCCCAGTTGTTCGCGCCGTTGGTCTGCGTGCCGCCCGACTGATCGAAATTCAGCGTCGTCTGCCGGCCGACGTTCATCGTCTCCCACGTCAGCACCGCGTTCTGCCCGGTCTGCTTGACGTCGACGTTCACGTGCCCGTTCGCGTCGACGTTCTGCGTCGGCGCGTTCGCGTTGAACCACAGCACGGGATTGTTCGTATCGGCCGTCGCGCCGGCCGCCACCTGCAGCCCGCCCGGCGCGAGCCCGTTCGGCACGGTCGACGGCAGCTTCGCCGCCGCCGCCGCCGCGCTCTGCTGCGCGGCGATCTGTGCGGCAATCGCATGCGCGGCGTAGCCGAGGTTGCGGATCGACGGCTGGCTCGCCTGCAGCGCCTGCTGCGGCGACACGCCGAGATTCGGCATGTCCGGCGCGCCGGCGCCGCCTGCCCCGCCGCCCGATGCGCGCGGCGTCGCCGCGCCGAGGTTCATGATCCCCGCCGCCTGCACGTGCGCGGACGCTCCCGCCAGCAGCATCAGCGCCACGGCCTGCACCAGCGGCCGCAGTTCCGATTTCAGGATCGAGCGCGAACCCGTCGCGTCAGGTTGTCGTGCCGTGCGTGCGCGTGCTGCCATTCTTCACCCCGAATCCTATGAAATTGCGCTGGACGACGATCGCGCCGAAAGCGGCGTCGATCCGTTGCCACGTCTGGTCGTTGCGCCCGGGACCGAACCCGGGCGCTGAATCACAAGAACATACGAAGCCGCGATGGCAGCGGCGTGGCGGGTGCTACGGACCATTCCGGCCGCACATGAAAGGTCCGTAGCTTTTGTCACAGTCGGCCGGTCACGCGGTGTCGCCATGCGCGCGGATACGGGCCGCGAGTGCGTCCGCCACGCGCTCGACCAGCGCCGGCCAGTCGCCGGGCCGCCCCTGCCGGAACAACGTCGCGGCCGGATACCACGGGCTGTCGTCGCGCTCGAGCAACCAGCGCCAGTCCGGCACGCGCGGCAGCAGCACCCACACCGGGCGCCCGAGCGCGCCGGCCAGATGCACGACCGACGTATCGACGGCGATCACGAGGTCCAGCGCGTCGACGAGCGCAGCCGTTTCCGCGAAATCCGTCAGCGCCGCCTCGAACGACAGCACGCCGCTCGCCGCGACTGCGTCGGCATCGCGTGCTCGTACGCCCACCTGCAGGCTCACGAACGTCGCGTCGAGCGCGACGAGCGGCGCGAGCGCGGCGAACGCCATCGAGCGGTTTTCATCGTTGGCATGATTCGGGTTGCCCGACCAGGCCAGCCCTACCCGTAGCCGTCGGGACGGCGCAGCCGCATCGAGCCGGCCGGCCCACGCGGCACGCCGCAGCGGATCGGCATGCAGGTACGGCATGTCGGCCGGCACCGTATCGAGCGTCGTCCGGAACGCGAACGGCAGGCTCATCATCGGGCAATGAAGATCGAACGCCGGCGCCGGCTGGCCGTCGGCGACGACACCGCTCACGCCGCGCAAGGTGCCAAGCAGGCCGGCCAGCGCGGCCGGCGCGTCGAGCAGCACGGTCGCACCGCGATCGTGCGCCAGGCTCGCATAGCGGCAGAACTGCAGCGTGTCGCCGAAGCCCTGCTCCGCGTGCAGCAGCAGCGTGCGGCCCGCGAGCGGTTCGTCGCCGGTCCATTGCGGGCGATCGGCATGGCGCCGGTGCAGCATCACGTCGGCGGCCTCCCAGCGCGCCTCGTGCTGCCGCCAGCCGGCGTCGAAGTCGCCCATCACCAGGCGGCAGAATGCTTCGGACCGGCGTGCGATGCCGTGATTCGGATCGCGCACCGTGGCCAGCGCGAAATCGGCGAGCGCAGCGTCGTAGTCGCCGATCTGCTGGCGTGCGACCGCGCGCGTGTAGATCTCCTGCGCGGTCCGTCCCGGCGTGCCGGCCGCGGCGGCATAGCTCGCCAGCGCATCGTCGTAGCGGCCGAGCAGTTGCAGCGCGATTGCGCGATTGCACAGCACTTCCGCATGCGGGCCGCGTGCGTCGAGCGCACGGTCGTAATGCGCGAGCGCTTCGTCGCACGCGCCCAGTGCACGCAACGCGCCCGCCCGATTGCGCAGCGCGTCGAAATCCGCCGGCACGCGCGAAAGGGCTTCGCCGTATGCATACGCGGCTTCCTCGTGCCGTCGCAGCCCGAGCAATGCATTGCCGCGGCCGATCCACGCGCCGACGTTGTCGCGGTCGCGTGCCAGCAGTCGATCGCTACGCTTGAGCAACTCGTCGTGCAAATGCAGCAGGTCGAGCGCGACGCAACTGACGAACAGCAACTGCCTGTCGTCCGGCAACCGCGCCAGCGCTTCGTCGAGACACGCGAGCGCTTCGGCCGGCCGTCCCAGTTCGATCAGCGTGTAACCGCATGCGTAGACGAGATCGGGGGCCTTGCCGCGCACCACCATCGCGAGCTGAAAGCAATGCAGCGCCTCGTCGCCTCGACCGAGCGCGCGCAGCGCATGGCCGCGTTCGGCGAGCGCCGCCGGATCGTCCGGATCGATCCGCAATGCGCGCTCGATACTGATCAGCGCGTCGGCAGGCCGGCCAAGCGCGCGCAATGCCTCCCCTCGCCGCACCCACGACATCGCGCGCCCCGGCTCACGCGTCAGCGCAAGATCGTACGCGCCCACGGCTTCGCCGTGCCGGCCGAGCGCATGCAGGGCGTCGCCGCGCGCCGTGTGCGCCGGCGCATGGCCGGGATCGCGCGCGAGTGCCTGCGCAGCGGCGTTGAGCGCCTCGCGATGTCGACCCGCACCGGTCAGCGCCGCAGCATGATTCACGAAATTCCACGGCTGATTCAGCCCGAATTGCATCGATCGCGCGATCAGCGGCTCCGCGCGCGCGGGTTCCCCGAGCTGAAGATGCACGAACCCGAGCAGGTGCAGCGCCTCGACGTGGTCCGGCATCATCGCCAGCACACCGTCGTAGAGCTTTCCCGCTCCGGCGAAATCGCGCTGTTCGAGCCGCGCGCGCGCATGGCGCAGCGCATCGTCGATGGCGGCCCGCAGCGGCGCGGCACCCGCGCCGAACGCCGGTGCCCGCGCCGTGCTCATCGCGTCGCTCCCGCCACCAGCGTCGGCAGCGCGTCGCGAATCCGCTCGACGACCGGCGCCCACTGGCCACCCTCCGGCTGGCGGAACAGTCGCGCGCCCGGATACCACGGGCTGTCGTCGCGATCGAGCAGCCAGCGGAAATCCGGCGTATGCGGCAGCATCACCGCGAGCGGCCGGCCGAGCGCGCCGGCGAGGTGCGCGACCGACGTATCGACGCTGATCACCACATCCACCGCATCGACCAGCGCGGCCGTTTCCGCGAAGTCCGTCAGCTCGTCGCCGACGAAGCGGATCGCGCTCGCGTCGAGCGCCGCCCGATCCTCGTCGCGGATCACCTTCTGCAGGCTGATCCATTCGTAGCGGTCATCGAGCAGCGGCGCCAGGTCGGCGAGCGTGACCGATCGATTGCGGTCGTTCAGGTGCAGCGGGTTGCCGGCCCACACGAGGCCGATGCGCGGCCGGTCGGTCGCCCCCAGACGCGCGCGCCAATGTGCGACGCGCTCAGCATCGGCCCGCAGGTACGGCGTATCCGCAGGAATCGACGCCAGACCGGTGCGGAATTCGAGCGGCAGGCTCAGCAGCGGGCAGTGCAGGTCGAACGGCGGCAGCGGATCGCCGCGCGCGACGAGCACGTCGACGCCGTCAAGCGTCGCGAACAGCGCCTTCAGCTCGACCGGCGCCTCGACCACGACGCGTGCGCCGAGCGCCTTCACGAGCGGCACGTAGCGGCAGAACTGCAGCGTGTCGCCGAGCCCCTGCTCCGGATACAGCAGGATCGTCTGCCCGTCGAGCGGCATTCCGTGCGTCCAGCGCGGCTGCGCGAAGTCGCGCCGGCTGCCGTCGAGCTGGCTGTCGCGCCAGCGCCATTCGTACTCGGCCCAGCCGGCCTCGAAATCGCCGGTCGACAGGCACAGGAACGAACGCATGCAGTGCGCGTGCGCAAAGTCGGGATCGATGTCGATCGCGTCCGCGTACGCGCGCAGCGCGTCCTCATGCCGCCGCAATGCGCGCAACGCGTTGCCGCGATGGAAGTGCGCGAGCTTGTCGCCGGGCGTCGCGTTGATCACGCGCGTGAAATCGTCGAGCGCGTCGCCGTAGCGATGCGTTTCGAGCCGGACGCGTGCCCGTGTGAACGACGCGGGCGCATAGTGCGGATCGATCGCCAGCGCGCGATCGCACACGTCGTGTGCATCGTCGTGACGGTCAACCCGCATCAGCGCGCTCGCGTAGTTGCACAGCACGCCCGTGCTGCGCGGCTCCACGTCGAGCGCGCGTGCATAGCTGTCGACCGCGTCCGCATAACGGCCGAGGTAGCTCGCCGCATTGCCGCGATTGGCAAGTGCGCGCGCATGGCGCGGATCGATCGCGATCGCACGGTCGCAGCGCACCAGCGCCTCGTCGTGCCGGCCGAGCTGCTCGAGCGCGATCGAGCTGTTGAAGATCGCGTCGACGAACGTGGGGCTCGCCGCGATCGCCGCGTTGAAATCGGCCAGCGCGTGGTCGGGGTCGTGCAGATCGAGATACGCGACGCCACGCAGGAACAGCGCTTCGGCACTGCCCGGCCGCAGCGCGAGCGCGTGACCGTAGCTGTCCGCCGCGTCGCGAAAGCGCCCGAGTTCGCGCAGCGCGAGCCCGCGCCCGCGCATCGCGTCGAACGTGCGGCCCGCGAGCGCGATCGCGCGGTCGCAGTCGGCAAGCGCATCGTCGAAGCGGCCGAGCGCGCGCAGCATGTCGCTGCGCTTCACATGGCCGTCGGCGAAACCGGGCGTCAGTTCGAGCAGCCGATCGTAGACCGCGCGCGCCTCGTCGTAGCGCGCGAGCTGCGCGAGCAGCCCGGCCCGCTGGAACAGCACGCGCTGATGCACGGGATTGATCGCGAGCGCCTCGTCGAGCCGCGCGAGCGCATCGTGCTCGCGCCCGAGCCCGGCCAGCACCGCCGAGTAGTTCGCGAGCGCCAGCGGCACCGGCTGGCGCTCCACCGAGCGCCGCATCAGCGGCTCCGCATCGTCGAGCCGGCCCTGCTGGAAGCGCACCGCGCCGAGCAGGTGCAGCGCCTCCGGATGCTCGGGATCGAGCGCCAGCAGTTCGGCGTAGGCATTCTCCGCATGCTGCAGCGCGCCCTCGTGATGCGCCTTGCGCGCACGCACGAGCAGCCGGTCGAGCTGCGCGGTATCGGGTAGACGGCGCTCCGGCGCGACCGGCGCGCTCGCCAAGGTCGTCCCTTCCCCGTTCGGTGTCATCGTGTGGCCCCCACTGATCGCTGTTCGTATTGCGTGTCGTGTCTAACGTGTCATCGATTCGAGCGCGGCACGCACCGCGTCGATCGCATCCGTCCAGTTGCCTGGCGCGGACTGGCGAAACAGCCGCGCGGACGGATACCACGGGCTGTCGCCGCGTGCCCGCATCCAGCGCCAGGCCGGCGGGTCGGGCAGCAGCACCCAGACGCGCGCGCCCAGCGCACCGGCCAGATGCGCGACCGCGGAATCGGCCGTGATCACGAGATCCAGCCCGCCGATCAGCGCGGCCAGATCCGCGAAGTCGCCGAGTTCGTCGTCGACGCGGCATACCGGCGCGTCGGCCAGCAGCGCTGCGTCGCGTTCGTTCATGGATGTCTGCAGGCTGATCCAGTCGACGTCGAGATCGAACAGCGGCGCGAGCCGCGCGAAATCGATCGACCGGCCGGTGTCGTGCCGGCGTGCCGACTCGCCCGCCCACGCGAGCCCGACACGCAGCCTGCGCCGTGCGCCGAGCAGCGTGTCCCACTGGCGTGCGCGCTGCGGGTCTGCATGGAGGTACGCAGCGGTCGGAATGGTGTCTTCGCCGATACGAAACGCATGCGGCAGGCTCGGCAGCGGCACGTGGCAATCGAATGCGGGCAGCGGCTCGCCGCGCGCGATCACGCGGGGCGCACCGCCGAGCGACGCCATCAGCGTGCGCAGCGACGCCGGCACTTCGAGCACCACGCGTGCGCCGCGTGCCGCGACGAGCGGCACGTAGCGGCAGAACTGCAGCGTGTCGTTGACACCCGGTTCCGCATGAATCAGGATCGTCTTGCCGTCGAGCGGTTCATCGCCGCGCCACACAGGTTGGGCGAACGCCCGCGCCTGCCGTGCGACCTGCGGATCGCGCAACCGCCATTCGTACTCGGTCCAGCCGCGCGCGAAGTCGCCTTCCATCAGCAGCAGCGATGCGCGCGCGCAATGCGCACCGGCGAAATCGGGTTGCAGCGCGATCGCCCGGTCATACGCCGCGAGCGCGTCAGCAACCTGCCCCAGGTCGGCCAGCAGGTTGCCGCGCGCCAGCCAGTGCGTCGCCACGTCGGCGCGCAGCGCCAGCGCGCGATCGAGCGACGCGAGCGCGTCGTCATGGCGGTGCAGGTCGTGCAGTACGTTGCCGCGGTTCGTCCACGCGTCGGCGAAATCCGCGTCGAGCGCGAGCGCGGCATCGTAGCTGGCGAGCGCCGCATCGAAGCGCTGCAGGTCGCGCAGCACCGTGCCGCGATTGCACAGCGTGTCGGCCGAATGCGGATCGCGCGCCAGCGCCCGCTCGTAGCTGTCGAGCGCGTCGTCGTAATGGCCAAGCTGCCGCAACGCGTTGCCGCGGCCCGCCAGTGCACGGACGTGATCCGGATCGCGCGCCAGCACGCGTTCGCAACGCGCAAGCGCCTCGTCCGCGCGGTCGAGCCGCTCCAGCACGGCCGCACTGTCGCAAAGCGCGTCGAGTCGCGCGGGGTCGGCTGCAATCGCCTCGTTGAACGCGGCAAGCGCTTCGTTGAGGCGGTCGAGTTCGGCGAGCGTGCGGCCGCGCTCGGCCATGAGCGCGGCGACGCCCGGCCGGATCGCATGCGCACGATCGAAACAGTGCAGCGCATCGGCCGCACGCCGCATCGCGCGCAGCACGAGGCCGCGGTTGAACCACGATTCGAACGAGTGCGGATCGACCATCAGCGCACGGTCGTAGGTGTCGAGCGCGTCGTCGAGACGGCCGAGCGCGCGCAGCGCCCCGCCGCGGTTGCACCACGCGTCGAGCACGAGCGGCGACACCGCCAGCGCGCGGTCGAACGACGCGAGCGCATCGTCGTAGCGGCGCAGGCCGATCAGCGTATTGCCGCGGCGCACGAGCGTCTGCACGTCGTCGGGCGCCGTTTGCAGCGCGGTCGCGAAATGGCCGAGCGCCTCGTCGCCACGGCCGCGCTCGCCGACGATCGCCCCGAGATCCGACAGCGCACGCACGTCCGGCGCGATCGCGATCGACTGGCGCAGCAGCGCTTCGGCATGATCGGCCGCGCCGCACTGGAATCGCAGCACGCCGTACAGATGCAGCGCCTGCGGATGATCGGGCGCCTTCGCGAGCACCGCGAGATAGTCACGTGCCGCGTCGTCGAACTGTCCGGCGCTGTGCCGGTTCTGTGCGCGGCTCAGGATCGCCGCCGATTGCCATTGTCCGGGCGCGTCGTGTCCCGACGCGCCCGCGTGTGCATCATGCCGGTGCTCGACCGTCACGTTCGCCCCCTTCCCGTTTGCCGATGCCGCCGCTGACCCGGTCGATGGAACCGGTCGCGGCGGTCATGCTCGTGACGAGACTAACGGACGGCCAATAACAGACGTATGACGAAAGTTACGGACCATTTTGCCCGGGGGACGGAACGGCTTTCCCCCGCGTGGCCGCGTGGGCCGGACGGCATCGTGCGCTCACTGTCCGATCGGGATCGTCCGCACGTACTCGACCGCCGGCGCCCCCATCGTGACCGCGAAGCGGACACCGCGCGGCACCGGTACCCCGATCGACGTAGAGTTGCTGATGCCGTGCTGCGCGAGAAACTGCGCATAGGCCTGTTCGACGACGGTCTGGCTCGTCGTCCATCCGTCCGGCGGAATCCACACGGAAAGCCGCATCGTCCGCGCATCATTGCTGACCACCACGCGCGCGAACGCATCCATGTGTTGCAGCGCGCCCTCCACGTCGGCCAGCGACGCGAGCGGCTGCGACGCGCTGCGCACGAGCTCGCGCCCCTTCAACTGGTAGCGCACGACCTGCATCTGCGTCGGTCCGCCGCCCACCCCGAGATGGCGCACCATCACGAGTTCGTTCGGCCGGATGCGCAGCGGCGGCCCGAACACTTCGTCGGGCGTGACGAGGTTCGTCAGGTCGAACTGCAACTGGGAGAAGTAGCGGCCGAGCAGCCGCGTTTGCGCCAGATTCGACGCGATATCGTCGCGACCGCGGATCGTCGCGTCGAGGCCGCGCCACGACAGCAGCGCGATCACCGCGAGCAGCGCGATCGCGACCAGCATCTCGATCAGCGTGAAGCCGCGCTCGCGCGCCGCCGCGCGCGGTTCAGCGGCGCGCTTCATTCTGGATCACCGTGACGACTTCGGCGAGCACGTTGCGGCTCGACGCGGACGGATAGACGCTCACCGTCACGCGCCGCACGAGCGGGCTCGGCAGCGCGGCCACCGACTGGCGGCACACGAAGCGGTAGCGGCCCTGCGGGCACGCAAACGTGTTCGTGCCGACGGACGGCCAGGTCGACGCGATGCGGATCTCGCCGAGCGTGTTGTCGGCGCTCCATAAGGCGAGCAGGCGCATGCGCGCCATGTCGGTGTCCGATGCGAGCGCGCCGATCGCGCGCATCACGGCACCCAGCGCCACGGCCACGATCGCCAGCGCGATCAGCACCTCGATCAGCGTGAATCCCCGTTCCGGCGCCCGCGCCGTGCGCGATCCGCCGCGCGCATGGCGGTAGTAGTCGGTTCTGTCGTCGCACATGACCTGCATCATTCTTGTCGATGGGTCGGCGTCCGGCGTTCGAACCGCGGCGCAGGCCGCGGCGCCGGCGCGACGGACGCCGTGCGAGGACGTTAAGCGCGACGTATGGCACGCACGTGTCGAATGGTACGGACCATTTGGCGCGGCACGCGCCGGTGGACGGGCGTGCCGGCGCACCGCCGAGGCGTCGCGCAGGGCGCGCGTCGCGGCGGGCGGAACAACGAAAACGGCAAACGATCGGGAAAGCACCGTCCGGCAACGGACGGCTGAGGGAAAGACGATCCTCGGGCGGGATCGCCGCGACGGCGTCAGGCCATCACGGCGGCGTCATAGTCGGCGCGGGCAAGCTGCCCGGCGGCGTATGCCTCGGCTTCGCCGCGAAAGCCGTCCCGGCTGAACGCCACGACTTTCACGCCGACGCCGGTCGCCCGCTTCACCGTCAGCGCCCATTGCCATCCGCCGTCTTGCTCGAAGACGTGCAGCGAGGGTTCGAAGGAAGGGTCGAGTACGGTCACGCGTTTTGCTCCTGCCCCCTTGCGTGCCGCATCGGCAACGCTCAGGGCATGTCGAAAGGATCGCGCCGGTGTGCCGACGCGCTTCTGCCATTCGACAGTCTAGTCAATTATTGTTGCGACGCACCATCAGAGGTTTCACTCATCTATCGGAACCGGGCGGTCGATGAAATTTACCTGAAACCCATACGGGACGGGCCTCCGGGCGATCCCGGGCGGCACGGAATCGCATTCATGCGGCAACGTGCCGCACACGCGGCCGATTGCTTGCATCCGCCTTTCGTGGATCGCAAAAACGGGGAGCGATCTATCCGGGCACCGCCATCACGCGCCGGAAGGTCAGGTTGACCCGCTCGCCCTGCACGCCCGGCGCCTTCGGCACGCGGTGCTGCCATTCCGCCTGCGTGCGCCCGCGCATCACGAGCAGACTGCCGTGCACGAGGCGGTACGCGTGCGTGACGCCGGTCGTGCGATGGCGCAGGTCGAACACGCGCATCGCGCCGAGGCTCACCGACGCGATCACCGGCTCCACACCGAGTTCCGGCTCGTTGTCCGCGTGCCAGCCCAGGCTGTCCAGCCCGTTGCGGTAGCGATTGAGCAGCACGCTGTTGAAACGCGCGCCGCACGTCGCCTCGACCGCCTGCTTCAGGCCGAGCACGGCCGGCGTCCAGGGCGCCGGTACATTGCGGATCCCCGAGTACACGTACACGGCATCCGGCTCGCCCTGCCATGCGGTGAGCCTCGGCAGCGGAATGCGCCCGCGCGGCGTGCGGATCGTGTCCTGCCGCCACGCGACCTCGTCGATCAGCGCGGCAAGCGCACGATCGGCGTCGGGTAGCGCAAGCCAGTCCGGGTGCCAGTCCACATCGGGCGCGGGGGTATCGGCGAAGAGATCGGGCGTCGACATGTCGGAAGGAACGGGCGAGGAAGGGAGCGAACGATGCATGTCTGCATACTAGCCAACGGCGCCGCGCACCGCCATGCGCTGTCATTCACCGGTGAAAGGAAACCGCCGCGCACCGCGCCGCGCTGCTCGTTGGCACATCACGCTATCATCGCGGCGTGTCGCGACACGCCCCGCCGAGGGGTGTCGCTTTCTCCCGCCATGCCGGCCGGCGCGACCCGGCCGCTTTCTTCCCGGATCCCATCATGACGACGCTCTCCGATTCCGCCCTCGACCAGCTGTTCCTGTCCGCTCGCACGCACAACGCGTGGCAGGACAAACCCGTCGACGACGCGCTGCTGCACCGCCTGATCGACCTGACGAAATTCGGCCCGACGTCGGCAAACTCGAGCCCCGCGCGCTTCGTGTTCGTCAAGTCGCCCGAAGCGAAGGCGCGCCTGAAGCCCGCGCTGTCCGAGGGCAACCTCGCAAAGACGATGGCCGCACCCGTCACCGTGATCGTCGGGATGGATTACGCGTTCTACGAGCACCTGCCGCGCCTGTTCCCGCACGCCGACGCACGCAGCTGGTTCGCCGGCAACAATGCGCTGATCGACGCCACGACCTTCCGCAACGCGTCGTTGCAAGGCGCGTACCTGATCCTGGCCGCGCGTGCGCTCGGCCTCGATGCGGGCCCGATGTCGGGCTTCGACGGCGCGAAGGTCGATGCCGAATTCTTCGCGGGCACCGCGATCAAGAGCAACTTCCTCGTGAATCTCGGCTACGGCGATCCGGCCGGCCTGTTCCCGCGCAGCCCGCGCTTCGATTTCGACGATATCGCGCGCATCGAGTAACGACGGCCGCGTGGCCGCGGGCTAGCCGCGCGTCAACCGGATCAGCGTGATTTCGGACGGCACGCCGAAGCGGTTCGGCGGCCCCCAGTATCCGGTGCCGCGGCTCGTATAGAGCCACATGTCGCCGAACCGGTTCAGCCCGCCGATCACCGGCTGCTGCAGCCGCACGAGCGGTGGCCACGGCAGGAACTGGCCGCCGTGCGTATGGCCCGACAGCTGCACGGTGAAGCCCGCGCGGTTCGCCGCTTCCGCGCTGCGCGGCTGGTGCGCGAGCAGGATCTTCGTGCCGACGTCGCGCGGCGCACCCGCCAGCGCCTGCGCGGGGTCGCTGCGATGCGCGGGATCGAACCCGCCCGCCGTGAAATCGGTCACGCCCGCGAGCACCGCGCGTGCGCCGTCGTGCTCGATCAGCACGTGTTCGTTCAGCAGCACCGTCAGCCCGATGCGGCGGAATTCGTCGATCCATGCATGAGCGCCCGCGTAGTACTCGTGGTTGCCCGTCACGAGGAAGCTGCCGTGCCGCGACCGCATCCGGCCGAGCGGCGCCGTATGGTCGCGCAACCGCTTGACCGAACCGTCCACCACATCGCCCGTCACCACCACCAGGTCGGCTTCGAGCGCATTGACCGCGCGCACGATCCGTTCGATGTACGGCCGCTTGATCGTCGGCCCGACATGGATGTCGGACAGTTGCACGATCGTCAGCCCGTCGAGCGCGGCAGGCAGCCCCGCAACGGGAATCGACACGCGCTTGACCGCCGCCGTGCGCCGCGCGCCGACGAACCCGATCGCGGTGACGAGCACCGCGGCCGCCAGCACGCCGAGCGCCGTATCGGGCGCCGCGCCGCGCCATGCGCCGTCGTGCCCGAGAAGGCGCCACGCGAATACGCCGAGCAGCACGAATTCGCGCAGGAGCGTCAGCACCAGCAGCGACGAGAAGAAACCCATCACGAGCGCGCCAACCCAGCCGACCAGCGTCGCGGCCCAGCCTTCGTCGAAGCGGCGCGAGAACATGCCGACCGGGATCAGCACGACGAAACTCGCCAGCACGAGCGCCGCGATCGTGCGCGCGACCGGCGACACGAACGCGTCGGGAATGATCCGCATCCCGACGTACAGATGGAACAGCGTGCCGATTGCAATGAACCGGACAAAGAAACTTCGCATGAAACGTTCACCTTCGTTGCGATACCGCTTCCGCGCCGCGCATCGCACCGGGCCGTGATGCCCGGGCCGCGCGGCGCGCCCTACACACGATGGTACACAGATCCCGGCCGCGACGACCGGTCGCGCCCACAGCTGGAGCGGCGTGCGGCTTCGCGCGATAATCGGCCATCCTCCCGCCGCCACGCCCATGCGCTTCGATCTCGTCGACCTCAAACTCTTCACGCACATCGCGGAGGCGAACAGCCTGACGCGCGGCGCCGAACGCGCGCACCTGTCGGTGCCGGCCGCCAGCACGCGCATCAAGCACCTCGAGGAGCAGGTCGGCGTGAAACTGCTGAGCCGCACGAGC
The DNA here is from genome assembly GCF_984667975.1 of Burkholderia pulmonis. NCBI lineage: Bacteria > Pseudomonadati > Pseudomonadota > Betaproteobacteria > Burkholderiales > Burkholderiaceae > Burkholderia > Burkholderia pulmonis. The sequence continues at coordinate 1,113,699 of NZ_OZ480187.1, read as the reverse complement.
CAGGGCGTCACGCTGACCGCGCCGGGCGAGACGCTGCTCGCGCATGCGCGCCGCGTGCTGCGCCAGCTCGAACAGTTGACCGGCGACCTGCAGGAATATGCGTCGGGCGTGAAAGGCCACGTGCGCGTGTTCGCGAACACCACGGCGATGAGCGAGTTCCTGCCGGGCGTGCTGCGCCACTATCTCGTCAAGCATCCCGACGTGACGATCGACATGCAGGAACGGCTGAGCCCCGACATCGTGCGCGCGGTGCAGGAAGGCGTGGTCGACATCGGCATCGTCGCCGGAGACGTGCGCACCGACGGGCTGCAGGCGATGCCGTACCGGCGCGACCGCCTCGTGCTCGCCACCGCGCTCGGGCACCCGCTCGCCGAACAGGCCTCGACGCCGTTCGTCGCGACGCTCGACCACGACTTCATCGGCCTCGCCGAAGCGAGCGCGATCCACAATTTCCTGAAGCGCGCGGCCGCCGACGTGCAGCGCACGCTGCGCTGGCGCATCCAGGTCAGCAACTTCGAGACGGCCTGCCGGATGATCGAGGCGAACGTCGGCGTCGGCGTGCTGCCCGAGGGCACCGCGCGCCGTCACGCGAAGACGATGGCGCTGCGCCTCGTCGCGCTCGAGGACGACTGGGCCGAACGTCAGCTGCAGATCTGCGTCGCCGATCTCGATGCGCTGCCGCGCTTCGCGCGCGATCTCGTCGACCTGCTCGTCGCGGACGCGCTGGGCCAGCCCGGCTGACCGGATTCAGGTCGATTCGAGCGGCAATCGGCCGCCCAGGCTGCCATTGCACTGCGTCGACATGGCAAAGCCCGCCACCCTTCGTTCGTCTGACGATCCTTTACAGTCCGTTAGCAACCCTACGCGAGCGGGTGCTGGCAGAATCGCGACGGTCCGGCCGTCGCAGCCGAAGCGCATTGCCGGACCGACCGGCATGACCGGCGGCTCCGCCACGGCGAGCGACGGCTCGTGCCGCGCACGCGCGCCGGATCGCTGGCGATCCGCATCGCGCTGATTTATTATCGGCTCCGTATCCCGGAATCGTCGTCGCGGCGACGATCCGCATTGCGCCGCGCCCGGCTTCCACCCCCAACGTCGAGCTCGTCACACCATGAGAAAAACAACGCCGCGCGCGCCCCTGCGCGTCGCCGCCGTCCTCGTGCCCGTCCTGCCGCTCGCAGGCTGCGCATCGCGCGGCGCACCGTCGTACGTGCTGTTCGGCGCGTATTTCCCGCTCTGGCTCGTCAGCGCGATCGTCGGCGTCATCGGCGCGATCGTCGCGCACCGCGTATTCGTCGCGACCGGCTGGGCCGCCACCGTGCCCTACCAGCTCGCCGTGTGCACCGCGATCGGGCTCGTGGTCGCCGTGATCGTCTGGCTCACCGGCACGGGGCCGTTCGCATGAAGGCCGCCGGACTCCCCCGCCCCTCCGTGAAAGGCCGCGTGATCGCGCTCGCGATCGTCGCGCTCGGCATCGCCGCGCTCGTCTATGCGTACTACCGCACGACGGCCTACCCGTCCACCGACGACGCATCGATCGACGCGGACGTCGTGCACGTCGCGTCGCCGGTCGGCGGCCGCATCGTGCAGCTCGCGGTGCATGAAAACCAGCGCGTCGCGAAGGGCGACCTGCTGTACGTGATCGATCCCGTGCCGTACCGGTTGACGGTTGCGCAGGCGCAGGCCGATCTCGAACTCGCGCGTGCGTCGCTCGACACGCGCCACCGTTCGCTGATCGGCGAGCGCTCGAACGCGGCCGTCGCCGCCGAACAGGTCAAGCGCGCGACGCAGAACTACGATCTCGCGACGCGCGACGTGAACCGGCTCGCACCGCTGGCCGCGCAGGGCTACGTCAGCGCGCAGCAGTTCGACCAGGCGAAGGTGCGCCAGCGCGATGCGTCCGTCTCGCTCGCACAGGCGCAGGAGCAGCAGCGCGCGTCAGCGCAGACGATCGGCGACGACGCCGACGCGATCGCGACGCTGCATGCACGCGAAGCCGCACTCGCCCGTGCACAGCACGCGCTCGACGATACGGTCGTGCGCGCGCCGCACAACGGGCTCGTGACGGGCCTGAGCGTGCTCCCCGGCGAAACCCTCGCGCCGAACCAGTCGATCTTCACGCTGATCGACGCGAGCGAATGGTTCGCCGTCGGCAATTTCCGCGAGACGTCGCTGAGCCGCATCGAAGTCGGCGACTGCGCGACCGTCTATTCGATGATCGATCGCAGCCGCCCGCTGACGGGCAAGGTCGTCGGCATCGGCGCCGGTATCGCGGACAGCGCGCGCATCAACCTGCCGCGCACGCTCCCGATCGTGCAGAACTCGGTGAACTGGGTGCACGTCGCGCAACGCTTCCCGGTGCGCGTGAAGCTCGACGAACCCGACGGCAAGCTCGTGCGCGTCGGCGCCAGCGCGATCGTCGAGGTCCGGCATGGCACTGCCTGCCGCTGACGTTCGCGCGCCGGGCCCGCGCGAAGTCCTGCGGCTGCTCGTGCCGTTTCCGGGGCGCATGGCCATCGCCGTGCGCGTCGCGCTGATCTGCGCGCTGACCGCGCTCGTGGCGGCCGCGTACGGCACGCCCGAAGCCGCGCTGTCCGCCTACGTCGTGTTCTTCATGATCCGCGCCGACCGCGTGACGAGCGTCGTGCTCGCGGCCGCGCTGCTGCTGATCGTCACGATCGTGATCGGGCTCGTGCTCGGCATCGCGATCTTCAGCATCGACTATTCGATCCTGCGGGTGGCGTGCATGGCCGTGCTGTCGGTCGCGCTCCTGTACCTGACGTCCGCCAGCAAGCTGCGCCCCGTGGGCGCGATCCTCGCGATGATCGTCGGCTTCGGGCTCGACCAGCTCGGCCTCGCCCCGTTCGGCGAAGCCGCCACCCGCGCGCTGCTCTATATCTGGCTGACGATCGCGATCCCCGTCGGCGTGGCGATCGTCGTCAACCTGCTGATCGCGCCGTCGCCGCGCAAGCTCGTGCACGCGCAACTCGCGAAACGGCTGCGGCTCGCCGCGCGACGACTGCGCGGTGACGACGATGCGCACGCCGCGTTCGACGCGAGCCTGCGCGAAGGCGACAAGCAGTTGCTCACGTGGCTCAAGCTGTCGAAGCTCGAAGGCTCGTCGACCGCCGCCGATGTCGCGGCGCTGCGGCAGGCCATCGCATCGAGCACCACGCTGATGGTCGGCGTCGCGCTGGCCGATCGCGAACCGGACGCGCGGCTGCCCGACGCGTTCTCCACGCCGATCGCCGCGACGCTCGACGACATGGCCGCCATTCTCGAGCGCGGCGGCTACCCGGTCGACGTGACGCTCGCACTGCCGCCCGCCGACGCATTGCCGCCGCTCGCGCGCGTCGCCGCAACCGATCTCCAGGCCGCGATCACGCATTTCGCGGAGCCGGGCGTGACGGCCGACGCGGCGCCTGTCGCCCCGGCGGCCACGCCCGAAGCACCCGAAGCACCTGCCGCGCCGCCGGCACCGGCACCGAAAGGCGGATTCTTCCTGCCGGACGCGCGCACCAATCCCGACCATATCCGCTACGCGCTGAAGACGACCGCCGCGGCGATCTTCTGCTACCTGCTGTACTCGCAGCTCGACTGGTCGGGCATTCATACCTGCGTCGTCACCTGCTACATCGTGTCGCTCGGCTCGACGGCCGAGACGGTCGAGAAGCTCACGCTGCGGATCTTCGGCTGCCTGGTCGGCGCGCTGCTCGGTACCGCCGCGCTCGTGTTCGTCGTGCCGGCGCTGTCGTCGGTCGGCCACCTGATGGCGCTGGTGTTCGTCGGTGCGTGGCTGTCCGCGTGGATCGCGTTCGGCTCGCCGCGCATCGCGTATGCAGGCTTCCAGATCGCGTTCGCGTTTTTCCTGTGCGTGATCCAGGGTGCCGGCCCCGGCTTCGACCTGACGATCGCGCGCGACCGCACGATCGGCATCCTGCTCGGCAACGTCGTCGTGTATCTCGTGTTCACGCGCATCTGGCCCGTCAGCATCGGCAAGCAGATCGACGTCGCGTTCGCCGCGCTGCTCGACCAGTGGCGACGCATCGCGCAAATCGCGCAGCCAGCCGAGCGCCGCACGCTCGCGGCCGAAGCGTTCGCGCGCCACGGCGCGATCGCGCAGGAGCTCGGCCTGGTCCATTACGAACCGTCGTGGGTGCGACCGGCCGCGACGTGGCTCGCGACCCGACGGCGCGCGCTCGCCGAACTCGGCGCGATCGAAGGTCCGCTGTTCCTGCTCGCCGAACGCAAACCCGGCGACGCGGCGATCGGCACGCAACTCTCACGCGTGAGCGCACCGCGCGACGACGAAGCCGCGCCCCGCACGGACGCCGCCGCGCCACCGGCCCCGCCGCCGGGCGCCGCGCCCACCGACCCCGCGCGCGACGCGCTGCTGAACCTGATCGACACGCGGCTCGCGCACATCGCCGACGCCGCCGGTCAAGCCACACCGAAGGAGCCTGTCCCCCATGCGCGTACCTGAACCACCGGCCGTCTCGATCGCCGCCGCCGCGCTCGCGACCGCCGTCGCGCTGGCCGGCTGCGCGACGTCGTCGATCGATCTGGCGCCGGAGGCGTCCGACCGCCCGTGGCAGCCGCAAACGTCGGCCGCGGGCGACATCGTGCCGGGCCCGCCGCGTGCGTCCGCGCAAGGCGCCCATGACTACACGCTGCCCGCGTCGCCGGCGCTCGCGTCGGTCTCGCCGCCGGCCACGCTCGATGCCGCGCATCCGTACACGCTGCCCGAGCTGATCGATCTCGCCGAATCGGCGAACCCGCTCACCCGCATCGCCTGGAACGACGCACGCAATGCCGCGCTCGCGGTCGGTCTCGCCAAGTCCGCCTACCTGCCGCGCCTGTCGGCCACGGCGATGGGTGCGTACCAGACGAGCCACGGTTCGACGTCGACGATCCTCGGCGATGCGTCGAGCAACACCACCGTGCACGGCACGATCTCGGCACTGTCGCTGCAGTGGCTGCTGTTCGATTTCGGCGGCCGCGCGGCACGCGTCGAAGCAGCCGAACAGGCATCGATCGCATCGAACGTCGCATTCACGGCCGTGCACCAGCAGGTGATCCACGACGTGACGGTCTCGTACTACCGCTACGAAGCCGCGCGCTCGCGCGCCGTCAGCGCGCAGCAGGGCCTCGCGAACGCGGAGGCGATCCTCGCGGCATCGCGCGCGCGGCTCAAGCACGGCGTCGGCACGGTCGTCGAGCTCGCGCAGGCCACGCAGAACCGCGCGCAGGCGAACCTCGCGCTCGTCCAGGCAAACGGCGCGGAAAGCGACAGCTACCTCGCCCTCGTCTCCGCGCTCGGCATCTCGCCGCTGTCGAAGCCGACGATCGCCGCGCTGCCGAAACGGCCGCTGCCGCCCGCGCTCGGTTCATCGGTCGATGCAATCGTGTCGGACGCGATCGCGCGCCGCCCCGACCTGCAGGGCGCGTTCGCGGTCGAAAAGGCCAATCGCGCGAAGATCAAGGCGGCGGAAGCCGCGTTCATGCCGAAGATCTTCCTGTCCGCGTCGACGTCGTACGCAAGCGGCGGCACGGCCATCTCCGCGCTGCCCGCGATCGGCGACCAGGCGCCGACCGTCAACCTGAACGGCAGCCGCTACGGCGGCGGCGTGTTCCTCGGCGTGACGATCCCGCTGTACGACGGCGGATTGCGCTCGGCCGTGCTGATGCAGGCGCGCAACGATGCGGAAAGCGCGTCCGCGCGCCTCACGCGGACCAAGGAGGAAGCCGTGCGCCAGGTCGTCGCCGCGCAGAACGCGGTGCAGACGAGCCTTGCGTCGCACGACGCCGCGAAGGCGCTCGTCGATGCCGCGCAGACGAGCTACGACGCTGCGCTCACCGCCTACCGCAACGGTGTCGGTTCGGTCACCGATGCGACGATCGCGCAGAGCCAGCTGCTTGCCGCCCGGAACGCGGAGGTCGACAGCTACGCCGGCGCGCTGTCGGCCGCCGCCGCGCTTGCACTCGCGACGGGGACGATCGGCTCGGCGCAATAGCGCAGCCGCCGCAAGGCGGTTGACGCAGGCGCGCGCCGCCCACTAGAATGCCGCCCATTCTTCCTTCAGGAACCATCGTGGACAGTTGCAGCACTCCGTTGCGTGCGCCGCTTGCCGCCTGAACGCCTGTCCGACGCAGTTTTCCTGCCCCGGCTTGCGTTCCGCGAGCCGCACGCCTACCCGTTTCACACTGAATGACGCATTCGCGCGGTAAAGTACCGCGCGATGACGGCTATTGCCGCGTCGCCTTCGGCCTTGCGCCGCGGCGACGCAGGCCGGCATGCGCTTCTTGCACGGCAGGACAACCATGACTTTCGATTTCGCACTCCGTCTTTTCACCGCGTTCGCCTGCGGCGTCGCCATCGGCGTCGAGCGGCAGATGCGCCAGCGCACGGCCGGCCTGCGCACCATCACGCTCGTGGCAAGCGGCGCGTGCCTGTTCGTCACGCTCGGCGTGCTGACCGGCAACGGCGTCGCAGGCGTCACGCAGATCGCCGCGTACGTCGTGTCGGGCGTCGGCTTTCTCGGCGGCGGCGTGATCATGCGCGACAAGGGCTCGATCCAGGGCATCAACACGGCCGCGACGCTGTGGTGTTCCGCCGCCGTCGGCGTGCTGTCCGGCTCAGGCCACTACGTGCCTGCGCTCGCCGGCACGGGCGTCGTCCTGCTCACCAATACCGTGCTGCGCAGCGTCAGCCAGGCGATCAACGCGACGCCCGTATCGAACGCCGATCTCGTGCGCGAGTACCAGATCACCGTGATCTGCCTCGCCTCCGACGAAGTGCATATCCGCACGCTGCTGTCGAACTCGATGTATGCGAAGCCGCTGTCGTTCCAGAGCCTCACGAGCGAGGACGTGCCCGACCAGCCGGACCGGCTGAAGGTGACCGCGACGCTGAAGCTGCATCCGAAGGATCAGCAGAAACTCGAGCAGATCGCGAGCCGGATGAGCATGGAGAAAAGCATTTCCAGCGTGAGCTGGACCGCGAAGGAAGCGGAACCGATGATGGAATGAACGGCGTGGCGGCCGTCGCCTCCGGCGCCGCCACGTCGCGTGGCGTCGTCAGGGCGTTTCGATGAGCCCCGCCGAGATCGCCTTGACGACCGCCTGGACCTTGTTGGTCGCGCCGAGCTTCTCGAGGATGTTGTTCACGTGGAAGTTGACCGTCCGCTCCGAGATGCTGAGGATCTGGCCGATTTCACATGCGGTCTTGCCCTCGGCCGTCCAGCACAGCACCTCGCGCTCGCGCGCGGTCAGCGTGACGCCCGCCGCGGGCGACAGCTTCGGCACCATGAAGCTGCTCATCAGCGAATGCGACAGGTTCGCGAGCCAGTTCGTCTGCAGCGTCAGCATGTTGATCTCGGCCGGCGTCAGCCGGTCGGCATGACGTGCGATGCTCAGCAGGCCGAACGCACCGCGCGCCGCCCAGCTCGACTGGGCAACCCCTACCGACAACCCGAAATCGCGCGCATCCTGCCACAGCGGGCACGAGTCGATCCGGTCGACGTCGGGCCAGACGATCATGTTGGTGCTGAGCGCGCCGTCGCGAACCGTCGAATCGATCTCGATATAGTTCTGCGCCTGGTAGTGCGCCATCCAGCCGTCCGGATAGGTGTTGAAGATGGCGACCGCCGGCTTCGAAACAGGCAGCGGTACGCGAACGCCGTAACAGCAGTATTCGAATCCCAGCCGCTTGGAATAGGCGGCGATCCGCTGGAAGAGTTGCTGCTCGTCTTCCGCGGCGCTGAATTGTTGATAGGCATCCTGCCAGCGCAGTTCCATTCTTTCTCCGACAACGTCATGCTGTCATACTTGTCAGGTGCCAGCACCCATTCGAGGCTGATACATTCCGCGCATGACTTCACCCTTGCTGCACCCTGTCCCCGGCCCGTCCCCGGACGGCTACGTGCGCCTGTCAGAAGGCGCACTGGCCGTGCTTGTGCTCGACCATGTCGCAAGCGGCCTCGATGCATCGCTGCTTGCCGAACTGCGCGACAACGCGATCGACGCACGCCTCGCCGGTTATACCGAGTGGCACCGTGCGGCCCGTGCCGGCGCCCCTTACGTGACGGTCGGCTGGGACTGGTACCTCGAACGCGCGACGGGCATGTTCGTGATCGCGGGCGGCGACGTCCGCAGCAACGTGATGGCCGTCGACGCCAAGGGTGCCGACATCGGCATGTTCCGGACGGCTGCCGCGCTCGCCGCGCGGCTCGCCGGCATCGACTGGCCCGCCGCGGTCGCATCGGCCCTGCTCGGTCACAACGACGCCTATCATGCCGGTCCGACGCTCCAGTGACAACCGGCCGCGCATTCCTCTGACAATCTTGCAAGACTGGCGCCCTTTATAAGCAAAAGCGGCCCGGTTTTCAATCCCGCCGATCAAGAAACCGTTACCACCCCGCAAATGGCGCCGCTGCGCCGCCAACCTGTAAGAGTTACTAGTTACACCCCCCTCGTCCTGCGCGATGTAATGCACGCATACATAAGCACAGATCCGAGGACACCATGCGGACCTTCGTTCACGATGAAGGACGGTTGCCACACGAACTTGCAGCGGATCTCGGGCGCTATCGGCGCCGTGTGTTCGTCGAACAGCTCGGTTGGGCGCTCCCGTCGGCGAACGAGCGTTTCGAGCGCGACCAGTTCGATCGCGACGATACCGTCTACGTGTTCGCGCGAAATGCCGAAGGCGACATGTGCGGATGTGCGCGCCTGCTGCCCACGACGCGCCCGTACCTGCTGAATTCGCTGTTTGCCGACCTGATCGCCAAAGACATGCCGCTGCCGCAGTCGGCCGCCGTCTGGGAGCTGTCCAGGTTCGCGGCGACCGACGACGACGGCGGGCCGGGCAATGCCGAGTGGGCCGTGCGCCCGATGCTCGCGGCCGTCGTCGAATGCGCGGCGCAGCTCGGCGCACGGCAGTTGATCGGCGTGACGTTCGCGAGCATGGAGCGGCTGTTCCGCCGGATCGGCATTCACGCGCACCGTGCGGGCCCGCCGAAGCAGGTGGACGGTCGTCTGGTGGTCGCGTGCTGGATCGACCTCGATCCGCAAACGTTTGCTGCACTAGGAATCGAGCCGGGGCAGGTCGCCCGGCAAGCTATCGCCGCCTGAGCCGGGACGCACGTTCCATCCGGGCGGCATCGTAACGAAGGAGAACCAACGTGGACCAGTCTCAGGTCTTTCGCGCGATGATGCCCGGGTTGACGAGCGCCGGCGGCGCCCGCATCGCGGTCGCCTATCCGTCGTTTCCCAGGCCGCTGCCGCTCGTGCGGCTCGACCGCCGCGGGCTGGTGTTTCGTGCCGCCGGTGCCGCGCCGCTCGTCTGCGGGCTGCCGCGCCCGGCAACGCTGCTGGTCGCGGACGAGCCGCTCTGCTCGTTGCGCCTCGTGATTCGCGACATCGCCCCGGCCGACCACGGTCGGCACGACCTGACGATGCAGCCGTCCGGCGCAGCCGGCGACGAATTGCTGTGGCATGCGCTGCGCGATCGCGAGCCGTACCGGCACATTCGGCATCCGCTCGCCCCGGTCGACTTGCCCGCCGCCGCCGACGGCGAACCGCATGCGGCGGCCGGCGACACCGGATTGCGCCCGTCGCGCAGCGCGGCTTTCCGTCTCCCGTGCCACAGCGACGCACTCTTCTTCGCGGACTGGCTCGAATATCACTTCGACGAACTGCGCGCGCTGTCGCAACAGCACGGGCCGCAACTGCAACTCAATCAGCTCGAACGACAGGTTGACGACGACGAGGTCGGTGTGCGCTTCGTGTACGACACCGACGGGCATGCGACGCGCCACGCGCTGACCGACTGCGCGCGCGAAGCCTGTGCCTGGATCGAGACGGAGATGCGCAGCAAGTACGCGCTGCCGGTGGCGCAGGAGCGGTTCGGCGCGTTTGCCGCGCACGCACGGGCCGGCGGCATGTGAATCGGGCAATGTCCCGCGTCGGCGCGGGGCAGTTGGCACGGCCTTGAGTTGCATGGATACAACGAGGGCTTGCAAACGTCCGGGTTTTCCCTTAAATTTATGCCTGTCTCCTCCATGTCTCCAAACATGGATTCAGCCCGCTCAAGCAGCGGGCTTTTTCTTGCCTGCGCGGATTGCGGGGCCGCACCCTTTCGCGCCTTCGCCACCCGGTGCGCAAGCATTCCGACACACCACCGTCCGGATCGACCGGATATCATCGGCGGGTCTGCCACGCTCCCTCGAGGCCACCTTGCACGCCCATCTGCGCATTGCCCGCCCGGTCAGCAACCTTGCCCGCACCGAACGCATGTATCGCGACGCACTCGACCTGTCGGTCCTCGCGCGCTTCGAAGATCACGACGGCTTTTCCGGCGTGATGCTCGGACGCGAAGGTCTCGACTATCACTTCGAGTTCACGCACTGCCCCGACCATCCGATTGCGCCGTCGCCGACGCCCGAGGACCTGATCGTCTTCTACCTGCCGGATCGCCCGGAATGGGAAGCCGCATGCGAGCGCGCGACCGCACACGGCTTCATGCCCGTGACGTCGTTCAATCCGTTTTGGGAGATATCCGGCCAGACCTTCGAGGATGCCGACGGCTACCGGGTCGTGCTGCAGAACGGCACGTGGCGTTGACGGGCGGATCCGCGTGAGCCGTCAGGCGCCGAGGTTGCCTCCGGCGCGGGCGACATAGACGACGTGCCGTCGCAGCGCGTGCCCTTCAGGCAACGCAGGATGATCGAAATCGCGTCCGGGCTGGCGCAGCATGCCGAGCCGCTGCATCACCCGTTGCGATCGCAGGTTGGTGTCAGCCGTCCACCCATGGATCGCGTCGAGCCCGATCCGGCCGAACCCGTCGGCCAATGCGGCGGCGGCCGCTTCGGCAACGTAGCCTTGCCCCCACGCGTGGCGCGCCTGCCGCCACATGATCTCGACGCACGGTGCCATCGGATGCGTTGCGCGTGCTTCGCGTGACAGGCCACACAGGCCGATCAGCGTCGCGTCGGCGCGGCGCTCGACCGCCCAGACACCGAAACCGTGGGCATCGAAGTGAGCGTCGAAGCGCGTGAGCACCCCGCTCGCCTCGTCGACCGGCATCGGGCCGCGCGCAAGCCACGCGGTCACGTCCGGATCCGCATGCATTTCCGACAGCGCTGCCGCGTCCGCCAGCTGCCAGCGACGCAGCGTAAGACGTTCGGTTTCGATCTTCGACGGCGTGGTCACGGGTAAGCAAATCGCGTGAGTAACGACCCAGCAGCGATGACATAACGCCCCCGAAGGTGCAACGGATCAACGGGAAATCGCGATCGTCGCCGAGGTTGGCGACATATTGCCGGCCGAATGGGCAGTGCCTGCATCTTTCTAGAACGTTGCGACAGTTTGCGCGATCGACTGGATCTGCAGATTGCGCAGATAGGCATCGGGCGTTCTGCAGTCCGCCCCCATGTGACCCTGTGTCGACGTGTTCACAAACTCATAAAAATCCGCAGCTGGATCCTGCACCCAAACAATTTGATACGAGAGTGCGCCAACGACTTTCCCCCCTTTCTCGTCGACTGCCTGGGCGTTCATCGACGTGAGCGCATCCACGGCCGTGTAATTTCTGTTCCTTACCGAGTAGCTGCTCGATCCACGGGGATAGTCGCAAGTCGCGATCGGCGTCACTATCCCAACTTGCTTGCCGGCCGCCTGCATTCGCTGAATGAACACCTCCAGATCCTGCTTGAACTGCTCGGCGGCCGCCTTCTGCGCAAGATCCATCCATGGCGTCACCATGTCGTCGAGTTGAAAATTAGCGAGGACATAGCTGCTCGGGTCTGTCTTGAATTGATCCGCCGTCGGCGGCTGGCCGTTGCTCCCGACCGTGACAAGCGTGTGTAAAGACGTTCCGGTCATTACCTGCGGAGTCACCGTCGCCGCCACGCCCTGGGCTGCCAACGCAGCTTGCAGCGCCTGGACCGTTGCCTGCGTATCCGCTGCCACACCCGGTGCGGCAGTGCTCGCTGAACTCGATACGATTGGCGGGCCGTAAATCGAGATCGTCATCGTCTTTGTGATCGGCTTGGTGCCGCCACTGCCGCCACTGCTGCTACTGCCTCCACCGCCGTCACCATCGCCACCACACGCCGCCAGTCCAGCAAAAGCCAGAATGGCCACAGCCAGGGCCCTCGTCATTATTCTGTTCTCCGGTTCGGTTTGTTCTGATGCGGCCTCTCAGACGCCCCGATATCTTACACTTCCTTACTACCGGCGAAAGCTTCGACGCACATGACCCGGATGCAACAAGGGGCTCCGCAGAGCCCCTTGTTTCCGTTACTCGTTTTCCTCGAAGTAATGCCCGAACTTCGTCTGCTTCGTGCGGATATAACGCTCGTTTTCCTCACGCACCGGCACCGCAAGCGCCACGCGCTCGCAGACGGGAATGCCGTGCTTCACGAGCGTGTCGAACTTCTTCGGGTTGTTGCTCATCAGCCGCACCGACGTCACGCCGAGGATGCGAAGAATCGCAGCGGCCGAGTCGTATTCGCGGGCGTCGTCGGGCAGGCCGAGATCGAGGTTCGCTTCGACGGTGTCGCGCCCCTGCTCCTGCAGCGCATAGGCGCGGATCTTGTTGCTCAGGCCGATCCCGCGGCCTTCATGGCCGCGCAGATACAGCAGCACGCCGCGATCTTCGGCCGCGATGTAGCGCAATGCGAGATCGAGCTGCTCGCCGCAATCGCAGCGATACGAGCCGAACACGTCGCCGGTCAGGCATTCGGAATGCAGCCGCGTCAGCACGGACTGCTCGCCGGTCACGTCGCCCATGACGAGCGCGAGATGTTCGGCATCGCTGCCCGATACGCGGAACGCGTATGACGTGAACGTACCGTAGCGCGTAGGCAGTGACGCGGTGGCAACGAGCGTCACGCACTCGTCGGCCTGGCCATTGCCCGGCGTGGGCGATTGGGGACGCGAAGACATCATGAATTCAATCGAAACGTTCAGGAATGTAGGAGTTGTGTGGATGGTGCGTGACGGGAGTTTACCGCTAATCTGGAAACGTCACGCGACTGCCGCCGCCCGCCCGGCTATACTGGGCTCACGGGTGACGCGCATCACGCCTGCCTTCCCTGCATCGACCTGCACACGGAGAAAGCGAATGAGCACGACTGTCGCGCAGATTCTCAAGGCCAAGCCGGATTCGGGCCGCACCATCTACACCGTCACGAAAGCCGATCTCGTCTACGACGCCATCAAGCTGATGGCGGAAAAGGGGATCGGCGCACTGCTGGTCGTCGACGGCGACGACATCGCGGGCATCGTCACCGAGCGCGACTACGCGCGCAAGGTCGTTCTGCTGGACCGCTCGTCGAAAGCCACGCGCGTCGAGGACATCATGACGTCGAAAGTGCGCTACGTCGAACCGTCGCAATCGACCGACGAGTGCATGGCCCTGATGACCGAGCACCGGATGCGCCACCTGCCCGTCCTCGACGACGGCAAGCTGGTCGGCCTCATCTCGATCGGCGACCTCGTGAAGAGCGTGATTGCCGATCAGCAGTTCACGATCAGCCAGCTCGAACACTATATCCACGGCACGCCGGTCACGTCCGCCTGATTCGCCCCAGCAAAAAAGGCCCAAACGCATCAGCGTCTGGGCGGAAAGCCGCCGGCATGCGGCGACGGAGGTTCTGCTCCTGCGGGCGAACGACGCGCGCGAATGGCGCGCGTCTCGTCGATTCAGCGGTGCGCTCGGGCAGACCCGGGACGTTCGATCAGTTACCGAAGTAGACCGAGTTCACGGGATTCGGTGCTTCCCGCGTCATGCGGCGGCCCGCTTGTGCGGCGCCCGTCGCCACGGCACCGTAGCCGCTCGTATCGGCCTGCGCGAGCATCGGCTGGTTCGGCTGGATCCGCTGCTCCGCAGCCTGGATGTTGTTCGGGTACTGCGAATCGCTTGCCAGCGGCTTGTAGCCGTTCTGTTCGAGCTGCACGAGCTCAGCCTTGACCTGGTCGCGGGTCAGCCCCTGTTCGGACTGTGCGAACGACGCGATCGGAGCGGCAAGGACGGATGCGGCGATGGCTGCGTAGATGATCGACTTCATGATTTACCTCCGGAATATGTTCTCTTTTGACGTCGCCTCGGCAGGACTGTCTGAAGCGATTGAGTCCAGTGTAGTTCGCGTCACTCCAAGGGGAAACCCTTAGTTTGAACATACAGCGTTGCAATTTTGGCAAATATCGCCCACTGTTTCCGGACAGGGTCGCTGTCACTTACTTCATCCGCACAACAATCGCTGACGAAACGCCAACAGCCGGATCACATATTCCGAAGGTTGTGTTGTAGAATCGTAAGGTTTTATTCGCCAGCCGATATTCCATCCACCATGCACGCGCTCACGCCCCTTTCGGTTTCGCCGTCCGGCCCGGCCGGCGTGCGCGCGCACGCCGGCCATCCGGCGCACCCCCTCGCTCGACGCACGGCCCAGGCGCCGCTCGCCCCTGCCCGGCGCCTGATCTGACCGCTCGGTCTCCACCCGGAGCCAGTCAGACAGGCTCCGGGCGATCCTCATAGGCACGCCACGCCTGCCCCTGCCGATCATTTGGAGAACTGCCATGAAACAACGCCTTTACCAGCTGACCGAACTCGACGTCGCTCGCCTCGAAAAGCACGCCGAACACAACCCGCGCTTCCAGACGATGCTGGATACGCTGCTCGAACGCGCCGATATCGTCCAGCCCGACGCCATCAAGGCGAACGTCGTCACGATGAACTCGCAGATCACGCTGCTCGACGAAGCCACCCAGGAACAAGCCACCTGGACGATTGTTTATCCGGATGCCGCCAATCTCGAACTCGGTCGCCTGAACGTGTTCTCGCCCGTCGGCATGGCGCTGCTGGGCACGCAACGCGGCCAGCTGGTCAAGGTGACGCAGCCGAGCGGCGCCGAAAAGCTGATGAAGGTCGCTGCGATCGTGTTCCAGCCGGAAGCCAACGGCGAATACACGCGCTGAGCGTATCGGCCGCAAGACTCCGCGCCGAGACGGGCGCAGAAGCGAAAAAAGCGAGGCTTGCGCCTCGCTTTTTTGCGTCCGGACGATCCGGCTCATCGGCATCGCATTCCACGGACGAAAAAAAGGCGCCCGAAGGCGCCTTTTCGATACTGCGAAGCGGGTTACCCCGCCCGTCACGCTTAGAAGCGGTGACGCAGACCAACCGTTGCTGCGGTTTGGTTGATCGACGTGCTCGATGCCGTCGTGTTGTCGCCGTTGTAGATGCCCGTGCCGACGAGGTTGTTGCCCTTCGCGCCACGCTGGTACACAGCTTGTGCGTAGACGTCGGTGCGCTTCGACAGAGCGTAGTCAGCTTGCACGCCGAACTGGTTCCAGTGCGAGCTGCCGTTGTTGACCTTCGCGTTCGTGTACGTGTAAGCAGCACCCAGGCCGAGAGCCGGCGTCAGGTTGTACTTTGCGTTGACTTCGTAGTTGTCAGCGCGCAGCGTGCCAACACCGTTAGCCTGGTTGTCGATACGCGATTGCGTCCATGCAGCGCCGACTTGTGCCGGGCCGAATGCGTAACCAGCAGCAGCACCGTACGTACGGACGCGGCCTTGGCCAGCGATCGACGACGCGCCGCTTGCGTTGGTACCGTCACCCAGGTTCGCTTGCGAGTAAGCTGCACCCAGCTTCAGGCCTTGGAACTGGTACGACGCACCCGCGCTGTATGCACGGTTGTTGCCGAAGTTCTGGTTGTTCGAGAACGAGTACGTACCGCCGAATTGCAGGCCAGCGTAGTTAGCGCTCGTGTACTTGATCGAGTTGTTCAGTGCGACGTCGCCGTTCGTGCTCAGACGGTCGTTGTTGAGCGGGTGCGCGAAGTACGTGCCGCCCCACGAGCCCGTTGCCGTCAGCGGCGCGAGGTAGTCTTGCGTTGCGTCGTACTGCTTACCCAGCGTAACCGTGCCGTACTGGCTCGACAGGCCAACGAAAGCCTGGCGGTTGAACATGCCGCCGTTGTTGCCCAGCTTGCCGTTACCGATACCGAAGCCGCTTTCCAACGTGAAGATTGCCTTCAGGCCGCCACCGAGGTCTTCCGAACCACGCAGACCGAAACGGCTTTGGTCGATACCCGAGCCCATCGACCACAGCGACTTGCCGCCGACGTTGCTTTGGTAGGTGATGCCTGCGTCCAGCACGCCGTACAGCGTGACGCTGCTTTGCGCGTGAGCGACGGTTGCGAACGATGCTGCAGCGGCTGCAACGATCAGAGTCTTGTTCATTCGTGGAGCTCCCTTCTATAAAAAGAGGCAGGTCTCGCGACCTTGTTCATAAACGGTCTTCAACCGCCCGGGAGTGCCATCGGTCCTGCTGGCCACGCCCGGATAGTTGCCCGTTTGGGAACCGTGAGTTTAGGGGTGTACCCTAGGGGAGCGATCCGCAAATAAAGAAATAAGCTTTTCCAGAACTAGAAATAATGAAAGTGGGGCCGCGTCATAAGTATTTGTTTTAACGATTGTTTTTGACTTCTTGACGAGGGCTTTTTGGAGGTCTCCATCGCACCATTCTTTCATGTCATCGTCTTGACGGTTGCATAGAAACAACAAGCGGATCGGGTTCAGCACCTCAAATCGGCAATTTTTACCCGATTTGATCTCAAATATTAGGCGCCTCGCGCCTAAAACGTCCTCGCCGGCCAGAAAACAGGATCCGGAGGACGCCCCGTGCGCGATCCCTGTCAGCCGACGGCAAGGGAAAGGTGGCTTGCGCCCGCCGTGACACGCGGTAACAGCCTTAACGGCCCGCGTAACCCGGCAAGCAGACCGGCAGGCTAATGTAAGGCAGCCTCGACACCTCAACAGGACACGCCATGAATCGACGCTCGTTGCTGCGCGCCATCGGATTGACCGCCGCCTTCGTCGGCACCGGCTGGCTGCGTGCCGCCTCGGCCCAGCCCGCACCGCCCGTGTACCGGCCGTCCGGCCCGAACCGCGTGCCCGGCGGCCCGCCCTACGACGCTCGCCCGGGCTTCGCGCCGCCGGCGGCACGGCACGACCGCCGCCCGCCGCCTCCCCGGCAGCACGGCTATATATGGACGGACGGCTACTGGCGCTGGCAGCGCGGCCGCTATATATGGGTGTCCGGTCGCTGGGTCGCACGGCGCCCCGGGCGCCGCTGGGTGCCCGGCTACTGGCGCCGCCAGGGGCCCGTCTGGGTCTATGTCGACGGTTCGTGGCGGTAAGCGGCGGCCCGGCTCCGGCCGGTGAAGATCCGGAGCCGGGCAACGTGCTCGAGCCGGCGCCATACGCACGACGGCATCACGACACGTGGCCGGCGGGGCCGGTCAACACGTCGCCCGCACCGTTCATCCTGCCGATACCCTTCGGATAACGAAATCACGCATGGCGATGCGAATGCATCCGGCCATGCGTCACGCCATCGCACTCGACGCCAGCACACCTTCAACGGCCGAACACGGCGTGCGCACCCTATTCAGCGCCCGCCCCCTCCAGTTCGCGTGCACGACGGCGCGCCGCGCAGATCGCGCGATGATGCTCGTCGGCCCACTGGATCATCGCCTGCATCGGCGTCAGGAACGAACGCCCGAGGTCGGTCAACGCATATTCGACGCGCGGCGGCACTTCGGCGAACAGCGCACGACTGACGAAACCGTCCTGCTCCAGCCGCTTCAGCGTGCGCGACAGCATCTGGTTCGACACGTCGCCGATCGCGCGGCCGAGTTCGTTGAAGCGCATCGTTCCGCCCGCCAGCGCTTCGAGCACGAGCAGGCTCCACTGGTCACCGATGCGGTCGAGCACATCGCGGATCGGGCACGGCTGATCGAGTTCGACGGATACGTCGGCGGACGGAAGCGGCATGACGGAATTCTCTTTCTCTGGCGGCGCACGGTCACCGCGGTGTGACCTGTTCACACCGCGGTGACTTCTTGTGACGGGTTCGCGGCAACTGTACCATTCGATCGGCCCGACACCCGCCCGGATTCGCCAGTTCAACGAAGCATGTCGACGCCGCGTTGCCCGGCAGTATCGGCAGCGGCAACGTCATGGACTTCGCTGCGAATCCTTCGGCCGATACGGCATGTGTCGCAGCTACGCCGCCATCGCCCGCCGGTCGTCGCGAGCAGCGCAAACCGCAGTCGCGCATCGCGCGCCCATCCACGCACCGTCAGACAAGGAAAACGCTACATGTCATCGTTCCGCTCCCCCGTTCGCGCCATTGCCGCAGTCGTCCTGCTGGCCGCATCGACGGCCGCGCTGGCCGCCGGCCCGGCCCCGCGCGACCTGGCTGCCGAGGAAGCCAACCGCCAGCTCGTGCTGACGTTCTACGACCGCTTCTTCAACAAGCACGAAGCGGTCGAGGCCGCGGCCGTCGTCGCGGACGACTATAAACAGCACAACCCGCACGTGCCGGACGGCAAGAAGCCGTTCGTGTCGTACTTCGTCGGCGCGTTCCAGAAGAATCCGGCGTCGCGCGCACGCATCGTCCGCAGCGCGACCGACGGCGATCTCGTCTACCTGCACGTGCATGCGACCGAGCGTCCGGGCGATCGCGGCGAAGCGGTGGTCGACATCTTCCGCGTGAAGGACGGCAAGATCGTCGAGCACTGGGACGTGATCCAGCCTGTACCCGAAACTTCCGCGAACCGGAACACGATGTTCTGACGCGCGGGGCCGGCACGCGCCGGGCGCCGATCGCGTATCGGCCGCCGGCCGGGCAAGCGCGGATGCCCGGCGACGGCGAAGTCCCCTACAATCGTGCTTCGCCGCCGCGCCGGCCTCCGTCTCGCTTGACCGCACCGCCGGCCGCCGTGCCGCCGCACGCGAAGCGCGGCCCGCGCGGGCGGCCGTTCGCGAAGACGGTGTCCACGATGAGCCCCGCCCATATTTCCCTGAGTAACGCCGGCGACCTGGTCGCCAGCCTCGGCAGTCCGCAGTTTCCCGCCCGGCTTTGGGCGTGGCTGCGCGAAACCGTCGATCCGCAGTCCCATTACAGCGTCGCGACGCGTTACCGTCGCGACGCGCCGTCGCAATCGGTCGACAGCGTCGACGTGCTGTTCTTCGCCGGCGGCGACGATCCCGACGGCACGCGCCACGCACTCGATCTATATACACAGGGCGACTGGCGCTCCGATGCCCTGCTTCCGCATATCGAACGCGTCACCGATTCGCAGCTCGTGTTCTCGTGCAACGAGGAAATCGATACGGCAACCGAGTACGGCCGCCAGTTCGCGCTCGGCGAGCTCGGCGAAGACTGCACGCTGCTCGGCAGCGAGCGCGATTACGTCTATGCCTTCTCGCTGTTCCGCCGGCGCGGCCAGCCGTCCTATACGCTGGCCGAACTGACGCTGGTGCGCCAGCTCGGCGATTTCGTGCTGCCGCTGCTGATCCAGCACGCGCGGCTCGCCCGCCTGACGCCGCGTTCGGACGACGGCGCGCTGCTGCAGCGCTTCGAACACCGGCTGTCGGCCAGCGGCGCGGCGCTGTCGCAGCGCGAGCGGCTTGTCTGCCGCGCGGTGCTGCAGGGCCAGCCGGTCCCGCAAATCGCCGACACGCTCGCGCTCAAGCCGAGCAGCGTGCGCACCTACCTCGGGCGGGCGCTCGCGAAGCTCGGCGTCGCGAACCGGGCCGGGCTCTTTGCATGGTGCGTGACGGAAGAAGCCGCACCGGAAGACCGCGGTCACTAGGCGGCGCTGCCGCGTCGTTACTGCCGCCACCGCCGCCTTTGTCGCGCGTTGTCCTCAAAACAATGACAGACAGCCGGCTCTCCCGCTCCTAGTATCTGACTCAACCGACGACAGGAACGCGTCGGATGCCACGGAGACACGGAATGCCGAATACCGGATGGACGCCGGCCCGCACGGCCGCGAGCGCGTCGCCCATCGTCACGCCGATGCGGACGGGTCGGCGAAACCGGCATGACGCTCCGGCAGCCATCGCCGGTCTTCGCCACGGCACATCGCCGCCGTCGCCGCGCAACGCCGGCACATAACGCCCCTCACCCCATTCCAACCCGACCGGGTTCACCCGACCGGACGAGCCGCACGGCCCGCCCGCCGGACACGTGCGCCCGTCGACACCCTCAATCCGGAGGAGACACATGCAACACGCCGATACCGTCTATCTGAACGGCCTGCTTTACACGGGCGACGCGCAGCGCCGCTTCGCACAGGCGCTCGCCACGAAGGACGGCAAGATCGTCGCGGTCGGCCGCGACGACGACATCCGCCCGCTGGCCGGCCCCGCCACGCGAGTGGTCGACCTGGCCGGACGGCTGATGCTGCCGGGCCTCATCGACGGTCACGTCCATCCGCTCGAAGGCCATCAGATCCTCGGCGATTTCGACCTGTCCGGCATCAACGATCCCGACGCGATCCTGCAGCGCATCCGCGCGTGCGCCGATGCGACGCCGAACGAGCCGTGGGTCTATCTCGGCGGTGCGAACCTCGCGGCGTTCGGCGCGTACCCGACCCGCGAGCTGCTCGACCGGATCGTGCCCGACCGGCCGCTGCTGGTGGTCGGCTTCGACGTGCACAGCGGCTGCCTCAACACGAAGGGGCTCGAAGCGGCCGGCATCCGTGCCGACACGCCCGATCCGTCCGGCGGCGTGATCGAGCGCGATGCGTCCGGCGCGCCGACCGGTGTCGTGCACGAAGCCGCGTTCTACCGCGTGTGCCCGATCATTCCGCAACTGAGCCCGGCCGGCTACCCGAAGTCGCTCGCGAAAGCACACGCGATGGCGCACGGCTACGGCATCACGGGCTGGTTCGACGCACGCGTCGAGGAGGCCGAACTCAAGGCCTATGCCGCCGCGCAGCGCGCCGGCACGCTGAAGGTCTACATGAGCGCGGGCCTCTATGCGAACCCGCGTCGGGACCCGCGCGAACAGGTCGAACGCTTCGCCGGATGGCGCCGCGAATACGCGTGCGACAACCTGCGCCTGCATACCGTGAAGATCTTCGTCGACGGCGTGCCCGAATCGAAAACCGCCGCGCTGCTCGAGCCGTACGCGGGCACCGACGACTGCGGCCTCGCGCTGTGGAGCCAGGACGCGCTGAACGAAATCTGCCTGCTCGCCGATACGGCCGGCTTCGACCTGCACTTCCACACGCTGGCCGACCGCGCGGTGCGCATGACGCTCGACGCGCTCGAATACGTGCAGCGCCGCAACGGAATGCGCGACCGGCGCGCGCAGCTCGCGCACCTGCAACTCGTCGATCCGGCCGACATGAGCCGCTTCAACCGGCTCGATGCGATCGCCAGCGTGCAGACGCTGTGGACGGCCGCCCGCGAGGAACAGCAACAGCTCTACCGCGACCTGCTCGGCGCCGAGCGCACCTCGCGCAACTATCCGTTCCGCAGCCTGCGCAACGCGGGTGCGATGCTCGCGGCCGGCTCCGACTGGTCGGTCAGCACGATGGACCCGATGCAGATCATCCAGACGGGCGTCACGCACCTGCTGATCGACCAGCCCGACAGCCCGCCGTGGAATCCGCACGAGCGGCTCGACCTGCTCACGATGCTCGAAGCCTATACGGTGAACACCGCGTATGCACTGCGCTTCGACGACTGCACGGGTTCGCTCGAAGCGGGCAAGGACGCGAGCTTCGCGATCCTCGACCGCAACCCGTTCGCGCACCCGGTCGAAACGTTCGCGCAAACCCGCGTGATCGAGACGCGCTTTCGCGGCGAAGTCGTCTACGCCGCGCCGGGCTGGGCCGACTGAGCGTCGACCCGGGCCGTCGTCAGGCGACGCCGAGCGCCAGCACCTGCTCGGTCGTCAGCACGTCGCCGAACGTATCCGACAGCGCGGCCAGCGTCGCGCGATGGAGGTCGCGGTGCGGCACCGTGCCGCCGTCCGCGACGTCGAGGTCGCGCGTCGCACAGGCATCGTCGACGACGATCACCCCGTAGCCGAGCGGCACCGCATCGCGCGCCGCGCCGGCCACGCACGCATGCGTCATCAGGCCCGTGACGATCAGCGTGTCGATGCCGGCCGCCTTCAGCCGCGCATCGAGGTCCGTCGTCGGGAACACGCTCACCGACGTCTTCTTCACGACCGCGTGATGCGGCGCCGGCTGCAGGTCCGCGTGGAAGCGGAAGCCGTCGCTGCCGTCGGCGAAGATCGGGCTGTCGGCCGTATCGACGTGCTGGACGTGGAACACCGGAATGCCCGCGCGGTCGGCGAACGCGATCACGCGCTGCGCATTGCCCAGCGCGCGCGGCCCTTCCGGAATCGGCAGCCGGCCGCTGAAGTATTCGTTCTGGAAATCGATCACCAGCAGCGCGGTGCGGGCGGCGGCGATCGACGTCGGCGCGGTCGCGCCGGCCAGGGTACGGATGGTCGGATGTTGCATGGGTCGCTCTCTTTCGGTTGGCACATTGAACGGAACGGCGCGCCGGGCCTGCCGGCGGCGCCGGACGCGGCCCTGAACCTCCCCGGCCGCGAGGCGCCAGTGTCGGGCCGCGCGGCGTTGCGCGACAGCGGCGCACGGGACAACGTCCGACAGGATCGGGCCAACGTGCGCGCGCCCCGCCTACGACAGCGCGGCCTTGCAGGCACCCGGCCGCGTACGGCCATACGCAACCATCATCACGAAGCTGAGCAGGAAGCCCGCGCCGCCGATCAGCAGCAGGCCGGTCTCGCCGAACACGGGCAGCAGGTTCGTCAGCGCGCCCGTCACGACCCACGCGACGGCCATCACCGAGCCCGCGACACCGAGCGCCCAGCCCTGCCGATCCTCGCTGACGGCATCGGAGAACGCCGTATACATGGTCGTGTACGCGACCATGTCGAAGCAGCCGACGACCATCGCGAGCCCCCACAGCACCGGCTCGTGCGGAAACAGTGCGGACAGGACCTGGCCCAGCCCGGCGACGAGCAGGCCCGTCTTCGCGATGTCGATCACGCGCCACACGCGCAACATCAGCCGCACGACGCACAGCAGGCCGAACGCGAAACAGATGCCGATCACGCCGCTGAACAGCCCGAGCCGTGCGCTCGTGTAGCCGAATTTCGCCTGGAGCAGCAGCATGATGGTCTGCAGGTAGAGCCCGTAGCCAACCTGCATCAGGAAGAACACCACCGACAGGAACGCGACGTTGCGCTGGCGTACGGCCTCCCGGATGATCCGCAGCGGCAGCAGCGGATCGATGCGCGTGTCGCCGCGCGGCGCGGCCGAATCGCGATACGACGCCCAGGTCCAGAACGCACAGATCAGCGACAGCCCGGCGACCAGCACGAACGGCGTGCCGTAATCGAACAGCGGCGAGACCGTGCGGTCGGACGTGACGCCGCCGAGCACCGGCCCGACGATCACGCCCGCGCTGAACGCGAGCGACATGATGCTCATGTTGTACGCCTTGTTCCCGGGCGTGCTGATATCCGTGATCGCCGCCTGGGCGATGCCCTGACAGCCGGCCATCAGGCCGGTGAGCCCGCGGCCGGCCAGCAGCAGCGCGATGCTCGCGTGCCACGCGCCGGCCGCCATCATCGCGTAGCCGGCGGCGAGGCCGAGCACGCACAGCAGCAGGATCCGGCGGCGGCCATGCCGATCGGACAGCTCGCCCATCAGCGACGAGCCGAAGAACATGCACAGCGGGTAGATTCCGTAACCGAGACCAAGGTAGAAATTGCGCGCGTGCGCGCCGGCGTCGGCCGGCAGGATGCCCGCATGCGGATCGCTGAAGATCGCGGACATCATCGGATAGACGAGCCCGAACCCCATCGCGTCGAGCGCGATGGCGAGCAGGCAGGGGCCGAGCAGCGTGTAGTCGAGCCGGGACATGGCGACCTTCCGGATGGAGTGGATGATCGCCCAAGCGTAATGATCGGACGGCGGCTGCGGTAGGCCGCCGCCCGCGATGCTAATCATCGGCTCGCCCGGTACCCGTGATGCCGCCCGTGCCGATGGGTCGCCGCTCCGCTCGCCCCGCTGCTACTTGGCGCTCAGCGGCTCGGCCTGAAACTGCCGGCGCGCGACCACGCACGGCGCGCCGTCATGCATGAACACGCTCGCGAGCAGCCCGAACGACGCCGCGAACAGCACGTACCATGCGGGCGCGACGGGCGACCCGCTCGCACGCGTCAGCCACGTGACGATGAACGGCGCGAAGCCGCCGAACACCATCACCGCGACGTTGTAGGCGAGCGCGACGCCGGTCGAGCGGGAGCGCGTCGCGAACTGCTCGGCGAGCGTGGTCGGCGCGGGGCCGTAGCAGATGCCGATGATCGTGCAGATCACGAGCTGCATCACGAGCAGGCGCACGACGCTCGGCGCGGCGGCCAGCCATGAAAACAGCGGATAGGTGACCGTCAGCATCGCCAGCGTGCCGGCGATCAGAACGGGGCGCCGGCCGATGAGGTCGGACACGATCGCGGCAACCGGAATCGTCACCGTCAACAGCGCAACGGCCACCATCTGCACCTTGAACACCTGGTCGAGCGGCAGCCCGAAGGTCTTGTGCACGAACGTCGGCATGTTCACGAGCATCACGTAGAACACGGCCGTGCCGGTGATCGTCTGCCCCATCGACACCAGCACGCCGCGCAGGTTCTCGCGCAGCACGCGCGATACGCTCGCCGGCGGCTCGGCCGCCGACTTGCTCGCGTCGAGGAACGCCTCGGTCTCCTCCATGTGCCGGCGGATCCACAGGCCGACCGGCCCGATCAGCAGCCCGAGCGCGAATGGCACGCGCCAGCCCCAGCTGTGCAGCGCGGCATCCGACAGCGATTGCGTGGCCCACGCGCCCATCGCCGCGCCCGAGAACACCGCGAGACACTGGCCGATCAGTTGCCACGATCCGTACAACCCGCGCCGGTTCGCCGGCGCGCTTTCGACGAGGAACGCGGTGGCGCTCGCATATTCGCCGCCGGTGGCGAAACCCTGCAGCAGCCGCGCGACGACGATCAGGATCGGCGCCGCCGGGCCGATCGCCGCGTATGACGGCGCGAACGTGATCAGCGCGATCGACAGCGTCATCAGGAAGATGATGAGCTGCATCGCGGCCTTGCGGCCCTTGCGATCCGAATAGAGCCCGAGCACGATGCCGCCCACCGGGCGCATGAAGAAGCCGACGCCGAACGTCGCGAGCGACATCAGCAGCGACGCGTACTGGCTCTCCGCAGGAAAGAACAGCCGCGCGATGATGCCGGAAAAGAACCCGTAAACGATGAAGTCGTACCACTCGAGGGTGTTGCCGACGACCGCGGCGATCACCTGCCGCTGCCGCGAATTCCGACGTGAGTCGTGCATGCTTGTCTCCTGCAGTCTCATGGTGCCGCGCCGCATGCGCGCCGCCTTTCGTGGCGCGCAATCGGCAAATCGGCTGCTCGCATCGCCGGCCGATGCGTACGACGCACCTCTCGGCCCGCACACCTGACCGGCGTGAACCGATCATAGGGACGCCGAAAACCCGTATCAATTAATGCCCGCGGCGGATGATTAGCCGGAGATTAAATGTTTCCCCCGAGGACTCCGCCACGCGAAAACCCCGGTATTTCGCGCATTGTTGCGGCCCCGGATCTGCGGCAGAATCGTCGGCCGCCCTTCCTGTCGCCCGCATCATGCGCAACCGCATCAACGAAGAGATCACGTTCCGCAAGCTCGAGGTGCTGCTCGCCTTCATGGAAGCCGGCAGCCTCGCGAAGGCGGCCGAGGCACTGGGCATCAGCACCGTCAGCGTGCACCGCGCACTCCATACGCTCGAGGAAGGGATGCACTGCGCGCTGTTCCGCCACGAGGGGCGGAACCTGATGCCGACCGATGCCGCGCAGGTGCTCGCCGAAGTCGCTGGCGAAGTGCTCAAGACGATGGCGGACGGGATCCGTTCGACGCGCGAGGCGGCCGGCTACGGCGCGGGCCAGTTGAAGATAGGCTCGCTGTATTCGCTGACGATCCGCACCGTGCCCGAAGTCGTGATCGCATTGAAGGAGCGCCGCCCCGAGCTGCAGGCCGAGCTCGTGCTCGGCTCGAACGCCGACCTGCTCGACAAGCTCAGGCAGGGCGCGATCGACGCGACGCTGATGGCACTGCCCGAACCGGACGCCGAGATCGAGTCGATCGCGCTGTTCGAGGACGAAATGTTCTTTGCCGTACCGATCGATTCGCCGTATGCGCAACGCGACGCGATCGATCTTCACGCGTGCGGCGATGAGCCGTTCGTGTCGCTTGGCGAAGGTTTCGCGACGCATCACGGCTTCACGGAAGCGTTCCGCGCGGCCGGCGTCACGCCGAACGTCGTGATGCGGGTGGGCGACATTTTCTCGCTGATCAACCTCGTGTCGGGCGGCGTCGGCTGCTCGCTGCTGCCCGGCCGCGTACGCGACCTGTTCGCGCACAAGATCGCACTCGTGCCGCTCGCCGGGCCCACGATTCGCCAGACGATCGGCCTGAGCTTCCTGCATCGCCGCGAGCGCGACCCGAATCTGCTCGCACTCGCGACCGTGTGCCGGCTGACGGTCAAGGGGCCGCACGCGCGGTAACGCGGCGCGACACCCGGCGTCAGAACTTCACGAGCAGGCCAAGGCGCACCAGCAACTGACTGGCGGTCGACGACGGTGTCGTCTGGTTGATCTGCGCGACGGCCTGCCGGCCGTACGAGTCGAGCCCGGACGCATGCTGGTAGATGCCGACCATATAGAGCGTCGTACGCTTCGACAGGAAATACTGCGCACCGGCATTGAACTGCTGATACTTCGCATCGGGCGCTGCCGTGTACGTATACGCCGCGCCGAGCGACACGGCCGGCGTGACGAGGTACGTGACGTTGGCCTCGTAGTTGTCGAACGACGCGCGGCCGCGGTACGGCGTATTCAGCGTCGGCACGATGCTCTGGAATCGCGTGTTGGTGTACACGAAGCGGAACGTCGCATTGCCGAGCGCATAACTGCCGCCGGCCCCGTAGATCTGCAGCGTCGATGCCGACTGGTAGCCGCCCCAGATCGGCGTGGGCAGCGCGGTCGAGAACGCCGCGTTCGGCGCCGCGCTTGCACTCGCACCCCATAGCGTCACAGCCGGGTTGTTGACCGTCTCGTACGCGGCGTCGAGCGTCAGCGGGCCGCGCTCGTAGCGTGCGCCGACGCTGATCGCGCGGTTGGCGGAAAAACTCCCCGGCACGCCGCCGAAACCGTACAGCGCCGCCATCGAGAAGCCGTTGAAATCCGGCGTCTTGTACTTGATCGCGTTGTTGATGCGCGCGGTATCGTTCAGGTTGTCGACGTCGGCCGCGTGCGCACCGAGATAGCCGGTGAAGTTGCAGCCGGCCGCCAGCAGGCCGAGATATTCGCCACTCAGCTCGTCGTATTGGCGGCCAAGCGTGACGGTGCCGAACGCGCCGGTCAGGCCGACGAACGCCTGGCGGCCGAACATCAGGCCGCCCTGCCCGAGCCGCCCCGTATTCGCGTCGTAGCCGTTCTCCAGCGTGAAGATCGCCTTGAGCCCGCCGCCGAGATCCTCGCTGCCCTTGAAACCGATGCGGTTCCCGTACAGCGTGCCCGATACGGCCTGGATCGCCTTGCCGCCCCCCATGTTGCTGACGTAGTTCACGCCGTTGTCGATGGTTCCGTACAGCGTGACCGAATTCTGCGCGTGCGCGGCGACGGTGAAGGATGCTGCCGCGGCCGTCGCGACGATGCCGTTGATTTTCATCAGATCTCCTTAATAATATTCTTATGTTTGAACAGGCAGGCGCATACCGCCTGCCTCCCTGCCCTTACGCGGCGGACAGACCCATCAGCGCCTGCAGCATCGCCGCCCGCGCCTGCCCCCAGATCGCGCCCTTCCAGACGTCGTCGTCACCGTAGAACGCGTCGCGGATTCGCCCGAGAATGTCGCGGCGCAATTCGGCCGGCGCATCGGGATGCCGGATCAGCCAGTGCGACGCACGCAGCCGGTTGATCACGTCGTCGAACGGCAGCGTGCCGAATTCGAGTGCCATCAGCGCGGCATTCGCGCGCGAGCACTCGTCGTGCGCGATCGACGCGACAGGCCCCGACACACCCGGCGATTCGGATTCGCCGTCGAACGGTGCAACGACGTCGGCGCCCCACCAAGCGCGTGCCCGCGCGAGTTCGGCAGAGACGTTGCGGCCCGCGTAGATCTTTTCGCCGTGGCCGCGCGGCCCGAGGCCCGTATGGACGTCGATCCATGCGATCGTTCTCGCGTGCGCCGCGCGCTCGCGCAGGATCGTACGCATCGTGCGGTTGTTCCAGGTCGGCTCGCGCCCGCCGAAGAACATCCCGTCGGGTGTCGTGTACTGGCCGCCGCTCAGCGCGCCGTGATACGCGAGCTTGCCGTGTCGCGCGATGTACTCGGCCAGCGCCCGTTCGTCGTCGGGCGACGGCGGCCAGGTGTCCGTGAGCACGAGGCTGTCGATCTCCGGATACGCGTCGTTCGCCGGCAGCGCCGCGCCGAAATCGATGTGATTGCGGTTCAGGTCGACGTTGTCCTGGTTGGTGCGCTGCAGGTACGAGAAACCATATGGATTGACCGCATGGATCAGCAGCAGCCCGATACCGGCGCGGGCCAGCCGCGCGATCAGGTCGTCGTCGAACAGCGTCGCGACCTGGCAGCCCGATCCGCAGAAGCCTTCGGGGCCGTGCGTGCCGGAACTGACGATCAGCATCCGCTCGGCATCGGCGACACCGAGGCCGGCCACGTCGATCGCCAGTGTTTCGCCGAGCGCGCCGTACAGGCCGGGCAGCACGAACGACTCCAGCGTGGCGCACCGGTGTGCTGCGGCGTCGAGAAACTTCTGGCGGGCTTCGGCATAGGTGCCGGAAAAATGTCGGGTAACGGCGATAGGTTCCATGGTGCGGTCAGACTTTCGAGTAGGAGGAAATGCCGGAAACGGCGGGAGCGTCGATCGTTTCACCGGTGCGGTCGCGCAGGTACGGCAGGCCGGCCATCGACACGAGCGCGACCACGATCAGGTACCAGGCCGGCGCCACCTTGTTGCCGCTCGCGTTGACGAGCCACGTGCTGATGAACGGCGCGAAGCCGCCGAAGATCGCGACGCCGACGCTGTACACGAGCGACATGCCCGTGGCACGCACCGATTCGGGAAACATCTCCGGCAGGATCGTGATGCTCGGCACGGCCTGGATCGCAAGCACGACGGTCAGCAGGCCGACCACCGTGAACAGCACGGCGGGCGTCGGCGACGCCTTCAGCCACGCGAACGCCGGGTAGATCAGCAGCACGAGCGCGATCCGGCCCGCGACGATCAGCGGCTTGCGGCCGATGCGGTCCGACCAGCGGCCGACGAGCGGTGCGCATCCGAACGCGAGTGCCCCCGTCAGCGCGGCGGCCGACAGCGCGACGGCCGGACTCATCCCGAGTTCGCGGATCGCAAAGGTCGGCATGTAGAAGCTGACGACGTACGATGCACCCGTGCCGCCCATCGTGATCATGATCGCGACGAGGACCGCCCGCCCGTGCTCGCGACAGAGCGTCGCGACGCGGCCGCTACGTCGCGCGCCGCCCGGTGCGGGCCGCGTAGTGTCGCCCGTGTGCGTTTCCTCGAGCCGGCGGCGAATGTAGGCGCCGACAGGCGCGATCAGCATGCCGAGCGCGAACGGTACGCGCCAGCCCCAGCGTTCGAGCGCGTCGGGCGTCAGTACAAACGACAGGATCGCGACCGTCAGCGCGGCCGTCAACACGCCGAGCCCCTGGCTCGCGAACTGCCAGCTCGCCATGTAGCCGCGCGTGCGCGGTCGCGCATGCTCGACGAGCAGCGTCGTCGACGCGCCGAATTCGCCGCCGGCCGAGAAGCCCTGGATCGACCGCGCGACGACGATCAGGATCGGCGCGGCCACGCCGATCTCCGCATAGGTCGGCATCACGGCGATCATCCCGCAGCCGAGCGCCATCAGGAAAATGGTCAGCACCATCGCCGGCTTGCGCCCTGCCCGATCGGCGTACGCGCCGATCACGACTCCGCCGAGCGGCCGCATCACGAATCCGGCCCCGAACGTGCCGACCGCCAGCAGCAGTTGCCCGCCCGCGTCGAACGACGGGAAGAACAGCTTGCCGATGATGAACGCGAGAAAGCCGTAGACGGTGAAATCGAAGTATTCGAGCGCGTTGCCGACGGTCGTCGCGAGGATCGTCCGACGCACGTCGGCGCCGGACTGCGGTTGGGGTGCCATCACGGGTGTCTCCTTCGGGGTGCGATGCCGCACCGGTTATATGCGACGCATTCTAGGCGGCCCCGTGTTACCCGAAAAGACAACAATCCATTAAACTCGTTGCCATTTGGTTTACACCCCCTGGAGCCCGCCGTGAAACCGAACCAGCTGCATGCGTTCGTGGCCGTCGCCGCGCAGATGAGCATCCGCGGCGCCGCGCGCCAGCTCGGCGTGTCCGCGCCGGCCATCACGAAGATCATCCGCGAGCTGGAGCGCGAGATCGGCGCGCCGCTCGTCGAGCGCAGCGTCAAGGGCATCGTGCTCACCGAGTACGGCACCGCACTGCTGCCACGTGCGCGCCTGCTGCTCGACGACATGCAGCGCGCCCGCGACGAGATCGTGCAGTTGCGAGACGGCAATCTCGGCCACATTCGCGTCGCAGTCAGCACGTCGTTCGCGCAGACGGTGTTCGTGCCGGCCTACAGTCTGCTGCGCGAGCGGCGCCCCGGCGTGACGGTGCACGTGACCGAATCGGGCCTCCCCGGCACGCTCGCGCGGCTGCGCGACGCGCAGACCGACTTCGCGATCATGCATGTCGCCCCGCAGTCGCTCGCCGACGAGTTCGTCAGCGAACCGCTCGCGCCCGTGCAACTCGTGCTCGGCGTGCGGAACAAGCACCCGCTGCGCAACCGGCGCAACGTGCGCGACTTTCTCGATTCCGAATGGGTACTGCCCGGCGACGGCAACGATCCGATGTCGGCGACCCAGTGGCTGTTCGGCTCGTTCGGGCTGCCGGTGCCCTCACATGTCCTGCACGGCGATTCGATTTCGACCGCACTCGCGCTCGTCGCGCAGACGGACCACGTCGGCTTCTTCGTCGAACCGCTCGCGAACGAAGTGTTCCAGCGGATGGGCATCCGGCGCGTGGCACTCGACGACCCGATGCCCGAACTGCAGATGTGTGTCATTCAGCGCCGCGGCAGTGCGCTGACACCCGCGGCCGCGCAATTCGTCGAATGCGTGCGCGACGTGCTCGCGGCGTGCTGACGCACGCCCCGCTCCTGCCGGTGCGCAAACCGGCGTCGCCCCGGCGCCGGGCACCCCACCCGCACCACCCGGCAACGATTCCGAACGGCTAGTCCGTTTGGATGGCACGAAGCGCGCGCTTTGTTGCGATCATGGCCGTCATTCATCGCGCGGCACGCACACGTGCGTCCGCCACGGAGACGACATGAACGATCCACTCCCCGGCCCCATCGACCAGATCGGCTACGTGGTCGCCGACCTCGAGCGCAGCATCGCGCGCTGGCGCACCCGCCACGATGCCGGCCCGTGGACGGTATTCCGCAACGTGCGCCTCGACGGCCGGTATCTCGGCGAACCGGTGACGGTCACGATGGACGTCGGCCTCGCGTATCGCGGCGATCTGCAGATCGAACTGATCCACGTGACGAGCGACACGCCGTCGCCGTACCGCGATGCGCACGGACAGCCGCTCGTCGGCCAGCATCATGTTGCGTGGGTCGTCGACGATCTCGATGCAGCGGTGGCGCAACTGACCGCACGCGGCATGCGCGTCGTGTTCGAAGCATGCAACCCGGCCACGCGCGTCGCGTATCTCGATGACGCCGACGATCCCGGCACACGCATCGAAGTGATCGAAGGCGCCGGCATGCGCGACATGATCGCGCACGGCATCGCCGAAGCCCGCACCTGGGACGGCACCGATCCGGTTCGCATCATCGACGCGGCGGCCGCATCCGCGTAGGCGGGCACGCGCCCCCTCTCACTCACAGGAGCAAGCAGGATGAAACGACTCGAAGGCAAGGTGGCGCTGATCACGGGCGGCGCCCGCGGCCAGGGCGAAGCGGAAGCGCGCCGATTCGTCGCCGAAGGCGCACGCGTGATGATCGCCGACGTGCTGGACGATGCCGGCCGGCGCGTCGCGGCCGAACTCGGCGACGCCGCGCGATTCCAGCATCTCGACGTCACCCGCGAAGCCGACTGGCACGCAGCCGTTCAGGCCACGCTCGCGCAGTTCGGCCGGCTCGACATCCTCGTGAACAACGCGGCGATCCTGAAGCTCGTGCCGATCGAATCGTGCTCGCTCGACGACTACCGCAAGGTGATCGACGTGAACCAGGTCGGCTGCTGGCTCGGCATGAAGTCGGCGGTGGCCGCGCTGAAGGAAGCCGGCGGCGGCTCGATCGTCAACGTGTCGTCGACGGCGGGGATGGAAGGTGTCGCGGGCGGCAGCGCGTACGTATCGAGCAAGTTCGCGGTGCGCGGGATGACGAAAGCCGCCGCACTCGAATTCGGCCGCTACGGCATTCGCGTGAACTCGGTGCATCCGGGCGGCATCGATACGGTGATGGCACGCCCGCCGGAATTTGCGGATTTCGATCCGGCGTCGATTTACAGCGGCCTGCCGATCGCGCGCATCGGCAAACCCGACGAAGTGGCCAGCCTCGTGCTGTTCCTCGCGTCCGACGAATCCGCGTATTGCACGGGGTCGGAATTCATCGTCGACGGCGGGATGCTCGCGGGCAGCACGTTCCACTGATCCGCCGCGCTGCCGCCACCAGAACCCGAATCGGAAACGACAACGCCGCCGGCGGATGCACCCGCGCGGCGGCGTTGTCGTTGCTGGGAACGTCCGGGCGCTCCGCCGCGCTCAATACCCTTTCGGCTGAATCGCCGGCGCACCGACGCCACGCGCGCCCTGCTTGCCGCCGCGCACGAAGCGGCGCCCGTGCGGGCCGTACACGCCATCCGGCTCCGGATACAGCGTCAGCAATACGAAGTACAGGATCCCGCCCATTGCCAGCGACACCGGCACGCTCAGGTCGAGCCCGCCCGCGAGGTTGCCGAGCGGCCCGACGAACTGGCCCGGCAGGTTCACGAACGCGAGCCCGGTGAACGCGGCCGGCAGCCACGCGCCCATCGCGCGCACGTTCCAGCCGTGCGTGAACCAGTAGTGGCCGCCGTGCAGCCCGCGGTTGAACACCTGCAGATCGTCGGCGAGATAGTAGCCGCGGCGCGTCACGTAGCCGATCACCATGATCGCCATCCACGGGCAGCTGAACGTATCGATCAGCGTCGAGAACGTCGCGACGCTTTCGACGAGGTTGAACCAGAAGCGTCCGACGAAGATGAACGCAATCGCGATCGTGCCGATCAGCAGTGTCGCCCGCACGCGGTTCAGGACACGCGGGAACATGCTCGATACGTCGAGGCCGGTGCCGTACAGCGCGGTCGTGCCCGTCGACATCCCGCCGATGATCGCGATCAGGCACATCGGCAGCAGGAACCAGCGCGGCGAGATCGCGAGCAGCCCGCCGACGTAGTCGTTCGACGCGATGAACGCCGGCGCCTTCGACGCGATGATCGTCGCGGTCGCGAGGCCGAAGAAGAACGGCACGAAGGTCGCGACCTGCGCGGCGAACACGGCGCCCATCACGCGATGCTTCCGCGTGTGCTGCGGAATGTAGCGGGCCCAGTCGCCGAGGGTCGACGCGAACGACACGGGGTTGCTCAGCGCGACCAGCACCGCACCGACGAACGCGGCCCAGAAGCCCGCGCTGCCGAGCTGCAGCGTGCCCGCGTAATTCATGTCGAACAGGCCGGCGAACGCGAACAGGCCCGCGACGAACAGCACGCTCGCGGCCCATACGGCGATCTTGTTGACCCACAGCATGAAGCGAAAGCCGTAGATGCAGACGATCAGCACGAGCACCGCGAACACCATGTATGCGGCGCCGAGCGTGAGACCGTTGACGGGCACGCCGACCATGTTGTGCGCGCCGCCGACGAGCGCGTCGCCGGAGCTCCACACCGCGAGCGAGAAGAACGCGATCGACGTGAGCAGCGCGAGGAACGAGCCGACGATCCGGCCGTGGATGCCGAAATGCGCGCCGGACGACACGGGGTCGCTCGTGCCGTTGCGCGGGCCGAACAGGCTCATCGGCGCGAGGATGCAGGTGCCGGCGAGCACGCCGAGCACGATCGCGCAGACGCCCGCCTTGAACGACAGCCCGACCAGCACGGGAA
Source organism: Burkholderia pulmonis (assembly GCF_984667975.1). Classification (NCBI taxonomy): domain Bacteria; kingdom Pseudomonadati; phylum Pseudomonadota; class Betaproteobacteria; order Burkholderiales; family Burkholderiaceae; genus Burkholderia; species Burkholderia pulmonis. The sequence continues at coordinate 1,079,538 of NZ_OZ480187.1, read as the reverse complement.
AGCTGCCGAGCACCGATGTGGAAAACGTATTGCAGCCGCCGAACAGCAACCGGAACAGATCGATCGGCCGCGCATAGCGCGATGCATCGGGAATGCGCTCGAAACCGAACGACTCGACCTGCGTAATCCTGCCTTCACCCATTTGTCTCCAGCTCCTCTGGTGCGTCTGTATGGCCCGAGGCTGCGGCCATGCGACACATCGTCATCGATTCGCGGCCACTCTAAACCGGATCGGGCGGCGCAAATATCACGCATTCGAGACGTTTACGACGACGGGGAACGATGTTTCCCGGCAGGCAGGCGACCGGTTCCCGCGCCGTCCATGCGGCGCGGGCGATGCGATGTCAGTGCGCCGCTTCGGCCGCCGGCGCGCGGCATGCGATCAGGCCCCGCTGAACGGCCGGCCGTGCGCCGATGTCGGCAAGCCAGCGCTCGACGTGCGGGAAACCGGACACGTCGAGATCGAGCTCGGCCGCCGAGCGCAGCCACGGAAACGCGGCGACGTCGGCGATCGAATACCGCGACGATGCGAGATACGCCGATTCCGACAAGCGGCCGTTCACGACCCCATAGAGCCGTGTGACTTCCTTCCGGTAGCGGTCGATCGCTTCCGCATTGACCGTCTTCGATGCATGCAGGAACCACCAGAGCTGGCCGAGCATCGGCCCGATCCCGCCGATCTGGAAATGCAGCCATTGCTGGACCGCCGTGTGCTCGGCCAGCGTTTCCGGCTGCAGGCAGCCCGTCTTCGCGGCGAGATAGCCAAGGATCGCGCCGGATTCGAACACGGCGAGCCCGGTATCGTGGTCGACGATGGCCGGGATCTTGCCGTTCGGATTGATCGCGAGATACGCCGGGCTGCGCTGCTCGCCGGCGGACAGGTTCACGTGCACGCGGTCGTGCGGGAGCCCGGCCTCTTCCAGGTAGATCGCGATCTTGTGCCCGTTCGGCGTGTCGGCCGTATAGAACGTGAGGGAGTGATTCGAGGTCATGTCGGTCCTTGTCATCGGGTTGTTGTTGCAACTACAATCGTTGCAATTGCAATCCTATGCCGGAACCAATGACGCCGGCGACATGCCAGTACTCGAAGGAGGGACATGCAGACTGCGCGATCCGGTCCGCCCGTGCGGACACCCGACACCCGCCGCGCCGCGGCGGCCTGCCTCGAACGGCTGACGACACGACGGCTCGCGCCGCCGGGCTGCGCGGTATCGCCGCTCGGCGCGATGCGCGCGGCCGCCGATTGCCTGGAACACGATGCGGCGACATCGCAGCACGCATGGGTCGTCCGCGCCGATGCGCACGCGCCGTTTCCGGACCCGCATGCGCATCGCCACATCAGCGCGTGGCCGTTGCGGTTTCTCGACCCGGGCAAGCGTTTCGAGCGGCCGCTGCTGTACCTGCTGCATGCGCGCGCGATCGACCGGCTGAGGCTGGCATCGATCGAGACCGTCGATCGCGGAATCTTCGTGAACGATGCCGAAACGGCCGCGTCGTCCTGGCCCAAGGGCGTGACGCCCGACATCCCGCACTGGCTGGCCGCGAACCCCGCATGCACGCCGTACGATCCCGCGTCGGGGCACGAAGCGATCGCGATCCTGCGCCACGCGCTGCGCACGCTCTATGTCGCCGGCCAGCCGGGCTTCTTCTATCTCGCGAGTCACGACGACTGCACGCCCGATGCGAAGCCGCTGTCGGCCACGGCGGCCCGCGATGCGTTCAGCGGCATGCGGCGGGCCGGCCGGCGCGCAGCGGCCGGGGCGGCCGCGCACATCCGGCTGTGCGGTGCGGGCAGCACGCTCGCGCACGTGCTGGAGGCGGCCGATCTGCTGCACGACGAATGGCGCGTCGATTCGACGATCTGGAGCTGCCCGAGCTATACGCAGCTCGCGCGGGACGGCCGCGCCACCGACCGCTGGAACCTGCTGCATCCGGATGACGAAGCGCACATCGCGCACGTGCGGGCAAGCCTCGGCGAAAGCGGCACGCCGGTGCTCGCGGTGACCGGCTACGCGCGGCACGTCGCCGCGCAGATCGGCGCGTTCGTCCCGGCCCGCTTCATGGCGCTCGGCGCGGATTCGGCCGGCCCGGGCGCACGCGTGCCGAATGCACGGTGGATCGCCGCAGTCGCGCTGCGCCTGCTGGCCGATGACGGCCGCGTACCGGCCGACTGGGCCGCGCAGGCGATGCGCCGGTATGCGCGCGGCTGACGCGCGTGCCGCGCCGGATACCGTTACTTCGCGTCGGCGGCCGCGTCGCGCGCCGCGGCGGTCGCGCGATCGAGCGCAACGGCCATCGCCGCCTGTTCCTTGCCGGTGAACTGGTCGAGAAACAGCTCCGCGACCGTCGACTGGTACACCTTCCACATTTTCTTGCGCAGCGCCCGCCCCTTGTCGGTGATGCTCGCGAACGCGGCACGGCCGTCGTCGGCCGAACGCGCGCGCGTGACGAGCCCTTCCTGCTCGAGCCGGTCGACGAGCCGCGTCAGGTTGTAGCGCTCGATCGCGAGCACGTCGGCCAGTTCGTGCATGCGGCGCGTGCCGTCGGGCCCGCTTTCGAGCCCCCACAGCGCGTCGTACCACGCATACGCGGGCAGGTCGGCAGCCGCGAGGCGCCGCTCGACCTCGCGAATCATCGTCCGGTGCGCGCGGACGAACGAGAACCACAGATCGGGTTCGGTTGCGGTCATGTCAGGTCGTTCCTTTCGTTGAATTGCAGTTGCAATTAAATTCTACCTCGATAACAATGCCCTTCGATATGATTGCAATTGCAATCATATCGCCCGCCGATCGGCGGGCGTTCCGTCGCGCGACGCGGCGCCACGACCGTCGCCCCGCGCAGCCTGATGCTTCTGGAGACACTGCATGACCGCACCTCTCGCGTTACCCGACATCGATCCGCAGGAAACCCGCGAATGGCTCGATGCGCTCGAATCCGTGATCGCGCTCGAAGGACGCCCGCGCGCACACTACCTGCTCGACCAGCTCGCCGATCTCGACGCAGCCCGCCACGGCGACCTGCACGGCCGCGTGACGACCGCGTACGTGAACACGGTGCCGCGCGAGCGGCAGCCCGCGTACCCGGGCGATCTCGCGCTCGAACGCCGCCTGAACGCGATGATCCGCTGGAACGCGATGGTGATGGTGCTGCGCGCCGGCCGGCATTCGAACGTCGGCGGCCATATCGCGACCTACCAGTCGGCGGCGGTGCTGTACGACGTCGGCTTCGACCACTTTTTCCGCGGCCGCACCGACACGTTCGACGGCGACATGGTCTACATCCAGGGCCATTCGGCCCCCGGCATCTACGGCCGCGCGTATCTGGAAGGCCGCATCACGGACGCGCAGCTCGACAATTTCCGCCGCGAGACCGGCCGCGAAGCGGGCCGCGACGGGTTGTCGTCGTATCCGCATCCGCGGCTGATGCCGGATTTCTGGCAGTTCCCCACCGTGTCGATGGGGCTCGGGCCGCTCACGGCCGCGTATCAGGCGCGCTTCATGCGCTACCTCGAATATCGCGGACTGAAAACGCACCAGGGCCGCAAGGTGTGGGCATTTCTCGGCGACGGCGAAATGGACCAGCCCGAATCGCTCGCGGCGATCTCGCTCGCCGGGCGCGAACGGCTCGACAACCTGATCTTCGTCGTCAACTGCAACCTGCAGCGCCTCGACGGCCCCGTGCGCGGCAACGGCAAGGTCATCCAGGAACTCGAAGGCACGTTCCGCGCGGCCGGCTGGAACGTCGTCAAGGTGATCTGGGGCGCCGGTTGGGATCGCCTGCTCGAACGCGACACCACCGGCCTGCTGCGCCAGCGCATGATGGAGTGCGTGGACGGCGACTACCAGACCTTCAAGTCGCAAAGCGGTGCATACGTGCGCGAGCATTTCTTCGGCAAATACCCCGAACTGCTCGAGCTCGTCGCCGACCTGTCCGACGACGACATCTGGAAACTGGCGCGCGGCGGCCACGATCCGGAGAAGGTGCATGCAGCCTATGCGCAGGCGATGCACGCGGACGGACGGCCGACCGTCGTGCTCGCGAAAACCGTCAAGGGCTTCGGGATGGGCGAAGCCGGCGAAGGCCAGAACGTGAACCACCAGTTGAAGAAGATGAGCGCGGACGCCGTGCGCGCGTTCCGCGACCGCTTCGCGCTGCCGGTCACCGACGCGCAGCTCGACGACCTGCCCTATCTGAAGCCCGAGCCGGGCAGCGCCGAAGAGCGCTATTTCGCGGAACGCCGCGCCGCGCTGGGCGGCCACGTGCCGGCGCGCTTCAGCGCCGTCGCGCCGCTGCCGGTGCCGCCGCTCGCCGCGTTCGACGCGCAGCTGAAGGACACCGGCGAGCGCGGGCTGTCGACGACGATGGCGTTCGTGCGGATCCTCGGCACGCTGCTGAAGGATCCCCGGCTCGGCAAGCTCGTCGTGCCGATCGTGCCGGACGAATCGCGCACATTCGGGATGGAAGGCCTGTTCCGCCAGATCGGCATCCACTCGCACCTCGGCCAGCTCTATACGCCGCAGGATGCGGGCCAGCTCAGCTACTACAAGGAAGCGAAGGACGGGCAGATCCTGCAGGAAGGGATCAACGAATCGGGCGCGATCGCGTCGTGGATCGCGGCCGGCACCGCGTACAGCAACCACGGGCTGCCAACGGTGCCGTTCTACATCTTCTACTCGATGTTCGGGCTGCAGCGCGTCGGCGATCTCGCCTGGGCGGCCGGCGACGCACGCACGCGCGGCTTCCTGCTCGGCGCGACGTCGGGCCGCACGACGCTGATGGGCGAAGGGCTACAGCACAACGACGGACACAGCCAGGTGCTGTCGTCGGTGATCCCGAACTGCGTGTCGTACGATCCGACCTATGCGTACGAACTCGCGGTGATCGTGCGCGACGGGCTGCGGCGGATGTATGCGGAGCAGGAAGACGTCTATTACTACATCACGGTGCTCAACGAGAACTACCCGCACCCCGGGCTGCCCGACGGCGCGGAAGCCGGCATCCTGAAGGGTCTCTACCCGTTGCGCGAAGGCACGCCGCGCACGGCCGGTGCGCCGCACGTGCAGTTGATGGGCAGCGGCGCGATCCTGCGCGAAGTAATCGCCGCCAGCGACCTGCTCGCGCAGGACTTCGGCGTGTCGAGCGACGTGTGGAGCGCGACGAGCCTGACCGAGCTGCGCCGCGACGGGCTTGCCGCGGAACGCTGGAACCTGCTGCATCCCGATCAGGCGCCGCGTATGCCGTATGTGCAGCAATGCCTCGACGGCCGCACCGGGCCGGTGGTCGTCGCGACCGACTACATGAAGATCGTCGGCGACCAGATCCGTGCGTTCGTCGACGGCCGGCGCTTCGTGTCGCTCGGCACCGACGGCTTCGGCCGCTCGGATACCCGCGAGGCGCTGCGCACGTTCTTCGAGGTCGACCGGCACTTCATCGTGATCGCCGCGTTGAAGGCGCTCGCCGACGACGGCACGATCGAGCGAACGCGTGTCGGCGAAGCGATCCGGCGCTACGGCATCGACGTCGACAAGATCGATCCGGCCACGGTGTAGTCATGCGGCGCGCGACAGGCACGATCGTCCCCGCCTGCCGCGCGGCCCCGCCCGTGCTACGGCTTCGACTGCGCGAGCGGGCCCGGCGCGCCGCCCTGCCCGGTGCCCGACGGCCAGCCGCCCGCGAGCGCCTTGTACAGCGCGACCGTCGACGCCGCGCTGCGCATCCGGGCGTCGGCCGCCGCATCCTGCGCCTGCAGCAGCGTCCGTTGCGCGTCGAGCACTTCGTAGTAGTCGATCGCGCCGGCCGAGAAGCGCGTCTGCGCGAGCTGCGCCGCACGCGCACTGTCGTCCGCCGCGCGCACGAGGTGTGCGGTCTCGTCACGCGTACGCGCGACATGCAGCAGTGCGTTCTCGGTTTCCTCCAGCGCACCGAGCACGGTCTGCCGGTACTGCGCGAGCTGGCCGGCCGCTTCCGCATCGCTCGCGGCGATCCGTGCCCGCACCCGGCCGACGTCGAGGAACGACCAGTCGACGCCGAGTGCGATCAGGTTCGTGGCGCTGCCCGCGCGGAAGAACCCGTAGCTGCTGGTCGCACTGCCGAGCAACCCCGACAGCGTGAAGCGCGGAAACAGGTCGGCCGTCGCGACGCCGACCCGCGCGGTCGCCGCATGCAGCCTGGCCTCGGCGGCCGCGACATCGGGGCGCCGGCGCAGCAGGTCGCCCGGCGTGCCGGGATCGATGTCGGCGGCAAGCGCCGGCAGCGGCACCGGCGTGCCGCGCGACGCGCCTGTTTTCGGCAGATCGAACCGGCCGATCAGCGCATCGGGCGTCTGCCCGGTCAGCACCGCGAGCCGGTGCTCGTCGACGCCGATCGCGGCTTCGTACACGGCGATCCGCGACGTCGTCGATTCGTACTGCGCACGCGCACGCGCCGCATCGAGTTCGGAGCCTCTTCCCGCACCGACGCGCGCATTGATCAGCGCAAGCGTCTGCTTCTGGTTGTCGGCATTCTCGCGCGCGATCCGCAGCCGTTCCTGCGAACCGCGCAGATCGACGTACGTACTCACCACTTCGCCCGCGATCGCGACGCGTACCGCACGCACGTCGGCCGCGCTCGCAGCCGTTTCCGCACGCTGCGACTCGATCGAGCGCCGCACGCGGCCGAACAGGTCGAGCTCCCAGGCTGCATTGATCCCGATGTTCGACGTCGGCGTATCGCGCTGGCTGCGCGGCGCGCCGAACGCCTGGTCCTTGCTCATCAGCTGATGGCCGATCTGGCCGCTCGCGGTGAGCGTCGGATAGCGGTCGAAGGCGGCCTGCGACAGCAACGCGTTCGACGCGTCGTAGCGCGACACCGCGACCTGCAGGTCCTGGTTGGCCGCGAGCGCCGCGTCGATCAACTGCGTCAGCGCCGGATCGCCGAAGCCGCGCCAGAACGTGGCATCGGCAGCAGCCGACGCGTCGGGCGGCGTATCGGCCGGCGCTGCGTCGCGCTGCGTCGCCGGATGCTCGTCGCGCGCGAACCGCGCGGCGGTGGCCGTATCGGGCCGCTTGAAATCGGGGCCGACCGCGCACGCGGCGAGCGTCACCGACATCGCGAGCGCGGAAAGACGGAAAGCGGCGCTCATCGGTTTTCTCCTTCGAGGGTGCCGTGCTGTTCGCCCCAGACGGCCGGCGTGCCGCCCGCGAGCTTGCGGATCGCCACATAGAACACGGGCGTCAGGAACAGCCCGAACAACGTGACGCCCAGCATCCCCGCGAACACGGTGATGCCGGTGGCCGCACGCACTTCGCTGCCCGCGCCGCTGCCGATCAGGAGCGGCACCGAGCCCGCGATGAACGCGACCGACGTCATCACGATCGGGCGCAGTCGCAGCTTGCATGCTTCGAGCGCCGCTTCGATCACGCCCTTGCCCTGGATCTCGAGCTCGCGCGCGAACTCGACGATCAGGATCGCGTTCTTGCACGCGAGCCCCATCAGCACGACCAGCCCGACCTGCACGAACACGTTGTTGTCGCCGCCGGACAGCCACACGCCGAACAACGCCGCGCACATGCACACGGGCACGATCAGGATCACCGCAAGCGGCAGCGTCCAGCTCTCGTACAGCGATGCGAGCACGAGGAACACGAGCATCACGGCAAGCGGGAACACGACGATCGCCGCGTTGCTTTGCGTGACCTGCTGGTAGCTGAGGTCGGTCCATTCGAGCGTGATGCCCGGCGGCAGCACGTCCTTCGCGATCTGCTGCAGCTTCGCGATCGCCTGCGACGACGACATCAGCTTCGGATCGGCATCGCCGATCAGGTCGGCGGCCGGATAGCCGTTGTAGCGGACGACCGGGTCGGGGCCGTACGCAGGCTCCACCGTGACCATCGAGCCGATCGGCACCATCTCGCCCTTCGCGTTGCGCGTGCGCAGGTTCGCGATATCGGCGGCCGTCTGCCGGTGGCCGGCATCGGCCTGCGCCATCACGCGATACACGCGGCCGAAGATGTTGAAGTCGTTCACGTACATCGAGCCGAGATACACCTGCATCGTGTTGAACAGGTCGGTCAGCGCGACGCCCTGCGCCTTCGCCTTCAGCCGGTCGACCTTCACCTCGAGCTGCGGGATGTTCGCCTGGTACGAGCTGACGGGATAGCTCATCCCCGGCGTCTTCGCGACCGCCGCCTGGAACGCCGTGAGCGCCTTCTGCAATTCGCCGTAGCCGAGCCCGCCGCGATCCTCCAGGTACAGCGAGTAGCCCGAACCGTTGCCGAGGCCCTGGATCGGCGGCGGCATCAGTGCATAGGTAATGCCGCCGCCGATCGCCGCGAAGCGCGTGTTCAAATCCGCGTTGATCTGCGCGGCGCTGCGGTGACGCTGGTCGAACGGCTTCAGGATCACGTACGAGTTCGTGATGTTCGGCGTGTTCACGCCCTGCAGCGCATTCAGCCCCGCGAACGCCGGCACCATCTCGACGCCGTCGGTGCCGAGCGCGATCTTCGTCATCTGCTCGGTTACCGCGCTGGTACGCGCGAGCGACGCGCCTTCCGGCAGTTTCGCGCCCGCGAACAGGTACAGCTTGTCCTGCACCGGGATGAAGCCGCCAGGCACCGCGTTGAACAGCAGCGCGGTTGCCGCGAGCAGCGCCGCGTAGACGGCGAACACCACGCCGCGCCGCTTCAGCGTGCGGCCGACGACGCCGTGATAGCGGTCGGAGCTGCGCTCGAAAAAGCGGTTGAACGGACGGAACAGCCAGCCGAATGCGCGGTCGAGCCCGCGGGTGAGCGCATCCTTCGGCGCGTCGTGCGGGCGCAGCAGCTTCGCGGCGAGCGCGGGCGACAGCGTCAGCGAGTTGATCGCGGAGATCACCGTCGAGATCGCGATCGTCACCGCGAACTGCTTGTAGAACTGGCCCGTGACGCCCGACATGAACGCCATCGGCACGAACACCGCGCACAGCACGAGCGCGATCGCGACGATCGGCCCCGACACCTCGCGCATCGCCTGGTGCGCGGCGTCGCGCGGGCTCAAGCCCTGCGCGATGTTGCGCTCGACGTTCTCGACGACGACGATCGCATCGTCGACGACGATCCCGATCGCGAGCACGAGCCCGAACAGCGTCAGCGTATTGATCGAATAGCCGAGCAGGTAGAGCCACGCGAACGTGCCGACCACCGACACGGGCACCGCGACGAGCGGAATGATCGATGCGCGCCACGTCTGCAGGAACAGGATCACGACGAGCACGACCAGCACGACTGCCTCGATCAGCGTGTGCTGCACCGCGCGGATCGACTCGCGCACGAACACCGTCGGATCCCACACGGGGCGGTACGCGACGCCGGGCGGGAAGCGCTTCGACAGTTCGTCGAGCTTCGCGTACACGGCCTTCGCGACATCGAGCGCGTTCGCGCCCGGCGACAGGAAGATGCCGACCACGGCCGAATGCTTGTCGTTGAAATACGAGCGCAGCGTGTAGTCGCCCGCGCCGAGCTCGATGCGTGCGACGTCGGACAGCTTCACGACCTGGCCGTTGTCGCCGTTGCGCAGCACGATGTCGCTGAATTCCTGCACGGTGCGCAGGCGGCCGCGCACGTTGATCGACACGAGGAAGTCGTTTTTCTTCGGCGACGGTTCCGCACCGAGCTGGCCGGCCGACACCTGCACGTTCTGCTCGCGCACGGCCGCGATCACGTCGCTCGCGGTCAGCCCGCGCGACGCGAGCCGGTTCGGGTCGAGCCACAGCCGCATCGCGTAATCGCCGGAGCCGTACACGCCGACGTCGCCGATGCCGGTGAGCCGCGACAGCTCGTCCTTCACGTGCAGCGTCAGGTAGTTGCGCAGGTATAGCGAATCGCGGCTGTTGTCCGGCGAGTAGAGGCTCACGTACATCAGCGGCGTCGGCGACTGCTTCTGCGTGGTCACGCCGTACTGGCGCACCTCGTCGGGCAGGCGCGACAGCGCCTGGCTCACGCGGTTCTGCACGCGCACGGCGGCCGTGTCGGGATCGACACCCTGCAGGAACGTGACGACGACCTGCAGGCTGCCGTCCGACCCGGCGACCGACTTCATGTACATGATGCCTTCGACACCGTTGATCGCCTCTTCCAGCGGTTCGGCGACCGATTCGGCGATTTCCTTCGGGTTCGCGCCCGGATACGTCGCACGCACGACGACGCTCGGCGGCACGACTTCCGGATATTCGCCGGCCGGCAGCATCGGAATCGAGATCAGGCCGAGCGCGAAGATGACGATCGACAGCACGACCGCGAAGATCGGCCGGTCGATGAAGAATCGGGAGAAATCCATGGTGTTTCTCCCGTCATTGCGCGGCAGGCGCGCCGGCATCGGCGACGGCCTGCGTGGCGCTGCCGGCGTCGGCGCGGGCGGGCAGCGCCTTCGGCTTCACCGGTGCGCCCGGATAGTAGATCCGCTGCACGCCGTCGACCACCACGCGGTCGCCAGCCTGCAGCCCTTTCTCGACGATCCGCTCGCCTTCGAGTTCGCGGCCGATCGTCACGTCGCGGCGCAGCGCCTTGTCGCCGGGGCCGATCACATAGACATACTTGCGGTCCTGGTCGGTCAGAACGGCCTTGTCGTCGACGAGCAGTGCATCCTGGTCACGGCCGCTGACGAGTTGCACACGGGCATACAGGCCCGGCGTAAACGTATGGTCGGCATTCGGCAGCCGTACCCGCGCTCGGATCGTGCCGGTTTGCGGGTCGAGCCGGTTGTCGAGGAAATCGACGGTACCCGCATGCGGGAAGCCCGCCTCGTTCGCGAGGCCCACGCGCACCGGATCCGCGCCGATCGCGCGATGCTTCGGATCGGCACGGCGCGCGTTGTAGCGCAGGTAGCTCTGCTCGTCACAGTCGAAATACACGTAGACCGGATCCTGCGACACGACGGTCGTCAGCAGCGTGTCGTCCGCACGCGCGAGGTTGCCGACGGTCGCGATCGCGCGGCCGACGCGGCCCGCGATCGGTGCGCGCACTTCGGTGAAGCCGAGATTGAGCTTCGCGTCGGCGACGGCCGCATCGGCCGCCTGCAGGTCCGCACGCGCCTGCTCGGCAGTGGCGCGCGCGTTGTCGAGTTCTTCCTGCGACGTCGCATGCGCATCGATCAGCGTCTGCACGCGCTTGAGCTGCACCTGGGCGAGGCTCGCGGCCGCACGGGCCCGCTGCTGCTGTGCGTTGGCGCGGTCGAGCGCGATCCGGTACGGGCGCGGGTCGATCTCGAACAGCAGCGTGCCCTGCGCGACGAGGTCGCCTTCCTTGTAGGCGACACGCTGCAGGTAGCCGCTCACGCGCGGCCGCAGCTCGACCGCGTCGACCGCTTCGACGCGACCGTTGAACTCGTCCGCGAGGCGGATCGTGCGCGGCGCGACGGTGGCGACGCCGACTTCGGGAAGGGGTTGGGCCGACGACGTGCCTTTGCCGTCGTGACAGCCCGACAACGCCAGCAACAATGCACAGGTTGCGCCCAGAGGCGACGTCCTGCGTAGGGAAAAGGAGAGCATGATGCCTCGCGACGGGTTAAACTGCCGCGTAGCATAAAAGTTGAAGTTAACTTCAAGTCAAGCTTTCCCCGGAGAACGTCATGGGTACCCCGGAAGACCCGAAATGGCCGCTGATGTCGATCCGCGAAGTGGCCGCCCGCGGCGGCGTGCCGGCATCGACGCTGCGGTTCTACGAGACGCGCGGGCTGATCAAGTCGCACCGGAACGGCTCGAGCCATCGTCACTATTCGCGTGCGGTGCTGCGGCTGATCGCATTCATCGTGTTCGCGCAGAAGATCGGTTATTCGCTCGACGAAATCGCCGAACAGCTGGTCAGCCTCCCCGAGGACACCGCACCGAGCAACAAGGACTGGCAGCGGCTGTCGCGCGGCTGGAAGCAGCGCGTCGCGAGCCGGATCGAGGAGCTGCAGCGGCTCTACATCAACCTCGACGAATGCATCGGCTGCGGCTGCCTGTCGCTGAAACGCTGCAAGCTGACCAACCCGGAAGACCGCGCGGGCCGCAACGGGCCCGGCGCGCGGCGCTGGCTCGGCGACAAGCCGCCGACGGATGCCGAATGACGGGTGCGCCTGCGCCCGCCGCCGGCGCCGATTGCGTCACCCGACGCGCCAGCCGCCGTTCACCGCGATCGTCGCGCCGGTGACGAACGACGCGCGCGGCCCCGCGAGCCACGCGACGGCGTCGGCGATGTCGTCCGGCTGCCCGGCGCGGCCGGCCGGCGTCTGCTCGCGAATCGTCGCCGCGATGGCCGGTGGCACCCCACCGTCGCCGAAGAAGCGCGTGGCGGCGATATAGCCCGGCGCGACCGTATTGACCGTCGCGCCGCGCGGCCCGAGTTCGCGCGCCAGCGCGACGGTAAACCCTTCGACGCCGGCCTTCGCGGCCGCATACGCGAGGCCGCCCGGCAGCAGGCTGCCGGCGCGCGCGGCGATCGAGCCGATGTTGACGATCCGCGCGGCGTCGCCGGCGAGGTGCGGCAATACCGCCATCGTCGTCAGGAACAGGCTTTTCAGGTTCGCGTCGAGCACCGTGTCCCACACCGCCTCCGCTTCGCCCGCCTCCGTATCCGCGCCGACGCGGCCGGTCAGCCCGGCGTTGTTGACCAGCACGTCGATGCGCGGCCACCGCGCGACGATCGCGGCCACCACCGCTGCCGCCTCGCGCCGCACGCTCAAATCGCCCGCCTGCCCGATCGCCGCGCCGCCGAGACGCGCGACGGCCGCGTCCAGCCGCTCGACGTCACGCCCGACGATCGCGACGCGATACCCGTCCTGCACCAGCCGGCTCGCGATCGCGAAGCCGATCCCGCTCGACCCGCCCGTGACGATTGCCGTGCGCTGCTGTTCGTTGCCCGCCATGACCTGCCCTCCTGAATATCGACGGTTGATGACGAGGACATTCTGGGCAGCCCAGCGTGATAGGTAAAATACGAATTCGATGATCAACTGATACATGAAAGGTATCGCATGATCGATCTGCGCCAGTTCAGGCAATTCATCGCGGTCGCCGAGACGCTGAGCTTCCGGCGCGCGGCCGAGCGGCTGCACATGGCGCAGCCGCCGCTCAGCGCGGCGATCCGCAAGCTCGAGGACGAACTGGGCGTCGCCCTGCTCGAACGCGACAACCGCGGCTCGCGGCTCACGCCGGCCGGCGAAGCGTTCCTGCTCGAAGCGCGGCGCGCGCTCGAACAGGCCGAGCGCGCGGTGGCCGCGGCCCGCCGCGCGGGCGCCGGTCTCGGTGGCACGCTGCGGCTGCGCTTCGTCGACAGCACGGTGAACGCGCTGCTGCCGCTGATCCTGCGCGCGTTCCAGGAACGCCATCCGGACGTCGATTTCCAGCTCGAGGAAGGCACGACCGCCGAGCAGGTGCTCGCGCTGCGTCACGACCGCACGGACGTCGGCCTCGTCGTGCTGCCGGTGGCCGATGCCGGCGACGTGCGCGTCGAGCCGCTGCTGCGCGACCGGATGGTGGCCGCGCTACCCGACGGCCACCGGCTCGCGCGCCGCCGGCGCATCGCGCTGGCCGAGCTGGCGGACGAACCGTGGGTCATGTTTGCCGCGCACCACGGGCCCGGCATGCATGCGCTGATCGTGACGGCGTGCGCGCAGGCCGGTTTCGCGCCGCGCGTGGTGCAGCAGCCGCGCCAGATGCAGACGACGGCCGGGCTCGTCGCGGGCGGCATCGGCGTTGCGCTGATGCCGCGCCTGTTCGTGCCGATGCAGCCGCAAGGCATGACGTTCTGCGAACTGAAGGATGCGGGCAGCCCGCTGGCGTACGAGCTGGCGATCGCGTATCGCACGCCGTCGCCGCTCGTTGATGCGCTGCGCGAGACCGCGCGGAATGCGGTGCGCGAACTGGGGCTCGTTGCGGCGACGTGACCGCGCGCATCGCGCGCGCGGCGCTCAGTCGCCGAGGAGGTTGAACGCGACGGCGAGCACGGCTTCCCGGAACGCATCCGGCCGCGTCGGCAGCGACGTGAACTCCAGCATCATGTGGCTGTACGACACCGTCGTGCCGACCGCGCTCGCGATCATGAAGAACAGCACGTTCGGATCGACCGGGCGGATCTCGCCGGCCTCGACCGCCTCCGCCAGCAGCGGAAACATCGCATCGTGATACGGGCGCACGATCCGCTCCTGCAGCCGGTCGAGCCGCCCGCCCTCCTCGGTCGCGGCGGTCGAGAAGAACATGCCGATGTCCGGCTCCGCGAACTCGTGATCGACGCACAGCTCCAGCGCGCGCCGCACGCGGTCGCGATGCGGCAGCGACGACGTGCGCAGCGCGCGCAGCGCGTCGAACAACGGCTCGGCCAGATCGACGATCTGCTCGACGACGGCCAGCCACAACGTTTCCTTCGTGCCGAAATGATGGGCGATCAACGCCGCGTCGATGCCCAGCTCGCGTGCGACTTCGCGCACGCTCGTTGCGTCGTAGCCACGCTTCGCGAAGGTGCGGCGCGCGGCCCGCAATATCACGTCCGGACCGACGGACGCCTCCGCCAGCGGCCGCCCGCGCGTACGCCGCTTCGACGGCACGCGCTCAGTGACTTCAGCCACGTTTTCCTGCTCCCCTTGAATGGTTCGAATGCCCGTGTTCGGGCCCCGGTTCCACTTCCCCGGAATTGAATTGCCTGCCCTGCTCCGTTGACACGCGGAGCCGGGAAGCGCTACGATCATACCTTATTCATCACGTGATGATTTATCCATGACAACCCCTACACGCATCGTCATCGTCGGCGGCGGGATCGCCGGGCTGCAGCTCGCCACCCGTCTGGGCGAGCGTCTCGGCCGGTCCGGGCGTGCGCAGGTCACCGTCGTCGATCGCAGTCCCACCCACATCTGGAAGCCGATGCTGCACACGATCGCGGCCGGCACGCGCGACGTCCAGCAGCAACAGGTGATCTTCCTCGCCCATGCGCGCGACCACGGCTACACGTACCAGCCCGGCGAACTGAAGGGGCTCGATCGCGTGCGCCGCCGCGTGCAGCTCGGCGAGATCCGCTCGCAGGACGGCGATGTGGTGATCGAAGCGCGTGAACTCGAATACGACGTGCTGATCCTCGCGCTCGGCAGCCAGGCCAACGATTTCGGCGTGCCGGGCGTGCGCGAGCACTGCTACTTCATCGACAGCCAGCAGCAGGCGGAAACGTTCAACGAAGCGTTGCGGATGCGCGTGTTCCGCAGCATCGCGCGCGACGAGCCGTTTCGTGTGGCGATCGTCGGCGCGGGCGCGACGGGCGTGGAGCTGGCGGCGGAGCTGAGCCGCCTGCTGGAAGTCGCGCAGGCCTATGGCGACGAAACGGTGCGCGAGCGGCTGCAGCTCACGCTGCTCGAAAGCGGCCCGCGCATCCTCAATGCGTTTCCGCCGAAGATTTCCGCGTCCGCGCAGCGGCGGCTCGAGCAGATCGGTTTTCACGTACTGACGTCGACGCGCGTCACGTCGGCCGACGCGAACGGTTTCCACTACGGCGACGGTTCGTTCGCCGAAGCGGACCTGATGGTCTGGGCGGCCGGCGTGAAGGCGCCCGATTTCATGCAGACGCTCGGCGGGCTCGATACGAACCGCGCGAACCAGGTCGTCGTCGGGCCGACGCTGCAGGCAACGGGCGACGAGCACGTGTTCGCGATCGGCGATTGCGCGACCCTGCAGCCCGACGGCCAGGAACGGCCGTTGCCGCCGACCGCGCAGGTCGCGACGCAGCAGGCCGAACATCTCGCGAAGCACCTGCCCGCATGGCTCGACGGCACGCCGATTCCACCGTTCGCATTCCACGACTTCGGTGCGCTCGTGTCGATCAGCGATTACGACGCGTTCGGCACGCTCGGGCAGTTCGGATTCTTCCGCGGCGGCTTCATCCAGGGGCGTTTCGCGCAGTTCAGCCACCTGATGCTCTACCGGCGGCACCAGCAGGCGCTGCACGGTTTCTCCAAGGCGACCCTGCTGTGGATCGCCGAACGAATCAACGGCTGGGTGCAGCCGCGCATCCGCCTGTCGTGATCCCGCGCGTGGCGGCACCGCGCAACGTTTCGAGGAAAAGAGACATGAACAACCCAGCAGCGCCCTGGCTCATGACCGTTGCCGCGATCGGCAGCTTCGACATGCCGTCCGTCTCGTGGGGCCTCCCGCGGCGGCGCACCGTCACGCGCGACCGGTTGCCGTCGTGGGACGCATCGAGCAAGCCGTCCATCAGCGTGCTCGAGCGGCCCACGGCCGACACCGTGATGATTTCGTGGCGCGATGCGTGCACCGGGCACTACGGCTACCAGAAGTGGCGGTTGTTCACGACGCGCAAGCGCGGCGTGTGCGCGCTGTCGGGTCGATCGATCGAGATCGGCGACAGCGTCTATGCACCGCAACTGCTCGGCTCGACGCCGGGCAACGCCGCCGCCATGGTGCTCGCGGCGTGCATCGACGAAGTCCTGGCGGCCTGACGTCAGGACGGCGTGGCCTGCCCGGCGCCATAGGCCGGATCGCGGCTCTGCCGTTCGAGTTCGGCATCGAGATGCGCGGCATGTGCGTGCGCTTCGGCTTCCGACATCAGTTCGCCCTCCCACTTCGCAACCACCGCGCTGGCAATCGAATTGCCGACCGCGTTGGTCGCCGAGCGGCCCATGTCGAGGAACGTGTCGACACCGAGGATCAGCAGCAGCCCGGCCTCCGGGATGTTGAACTGGTGCAGCGTCGCCGCGATCACGACCAGCGACGCGCGCGGCACGCCGGCCATCCCCTTCGACGTCAGCATCAGGACCAGCAGCATCGTGACCTGCGTGCCGAGCGACAGGTGGATGTCGTAGGCCTGCGCGATGAACAGCGACGCGAACGTGCAGTACATCATCGAGCCGTCGAGGTTGAACGAATAGCCCATCGGCATCACGAAGCTCGAGATCTTGCGTCGCACGCCGAAACGGTCGAGCGCGTCGAGGATCTTCGGGTACGCGGCTTCCGAACTCGCGGTCGCGAACGACAGCATGAACGCTTCCTTGATCAGCACGAGCAGCTTGAACACGCGACGGCCGAGGAACAGCAGCCCGGCCGCGACGAGCGTCGCCCACAGCAGCATGAGGCTCGCGTAGAAGTCGCCCATGAACACCGCGAACTTCAGCAGGATCGACAGTCCGTTGACGGCGACAGTCGACGCCATCGCAGCCATCACCGCGAGCGGCGCGAGCTTCATCACGTAGCCGGTGATCTTCAGCATCACGTGTGCCAGCTGGTCGATCGCGGCGACGAGGATCTTGCCGCGCTCGCCGAGCGCCGACAGCGCGACGCCGAAGAACATCGAGAACACGACGATCTGCAGGATCTCGTTGTTCGCCATCGCCTCGGCGATCGACTTCGGCACCATGTGGCCGACGAAGTCCTTCAGCGTGAACTTGGACGTCGCAAGATGCGCGGACGCGCCGATGTCCGGCAGCGGCAGGCCGAGGTTCTCGCCCGGTCGCAGCAGGTTCGCCATCATCAGCCCGAGCAGCAGCGAGATCAGCGACGCGGTGACGAACCAGCCGAACGCCTTCACGAACACGCGCCCGACCGACGACGCATCGCCCATGTGCGCAATGCCGACGACGAGCGTCGAGAACACCAGCGGGCCGATCACCATCTTGATCAGCCGCAGGAACACGTCGGACACGAGCGAGATGTAGCCGGCGATTTCGGCGGCCGACTGCTTGTCCGGAAGCTGCGTGTAGATCAGGTAGCCGATCAGGATGCCGGCGGCCATCGCGAGCAGGATCCAGCCTGCCGCGGACATTCGTTTGTTCATGACGGAATTCGCCGCAGGGCGAAGGAGTTGACGGAAGGAAAGCGCCCACTCCGTGACGGAGGGCGCGTGTGGCGAGCCGGTCAGGCTTGCCGATGCCGCGAACGGACGCGCTGCCGCCGCACCGGCATTCGCGAAAAGGCGAATGCCGGCGGCGGTTCAGCGCGGGGCGATCAGGTCAGTAGCCGATCGCCGAGCCGGCCGGACGACGCGGGTCGTTGTAGCCGTAGATGAAGCCGACACGCACGTTGCCGGATACGGACGAATCGTTCCCGGAACTCTGGCGGCTCGCCGCCTCGGTGCCCGGCAGGCCGACCATGATCAGCTCGGCGGCGCCCCACGGCGTCTGCTCGACCATCTTGTAGCCCATGTTGCGCAGGATCGCGAGCGTGTCGGGCGACAGGCCGTAGGTTTCGTAGTACACCTCGTCCGGCAGCCACTGGTGGTGGATGCGCGGCGCGGCGACCGCGTCCTGCGGCGTCATCCCGTAGTCGATCACGTTCAGCACGGTCTGCAGCGTGATCGTGATGATGCGCGACCCGCCCGGCGAACCGACCACCATGAACACCTTGCCGTCCTTCTTCACGATGGTCGGCGCCATCGACGACAGCGGACGCTTGCCCGGCGCGATCGAATTGCGCGTGCCCTGCACGAGGCCGAACATGTTCTGCGCGCCGACCTTCACGGTGAAGTCGTCCATCTCGTCGTTCAGGAAGAAGCCCGTGCCCGGCGCGATGACCACGGCGCCGAAGCGGCCGTTGACCGTATAGGTCGTCGACACCGCGTTGCCGTCGTGGTCGATGATCGAGTAGTGCGTCGTTTCCGGTTTCTCGTGCACGCCGACACCGGGCTGCACGTCGACCGACGGCGTCGCCGTATCGGCATGGATGCTCTTGCGGATCTGCGCCGCGTATTCCTTGCTCGTCAGCTTCGCGATCGGGTTGTCGATGAAGTTCGGATCGCCGAGCAGCGTGTTGCGGTCTTCGTACGCGTGACGCATCGCTTCGGTCATGTAATGGACCGCCGCGGCCGAGTGGTAGCCGAGCTTGCGCAGGTCATACCCTTCGAGGATGTTCAGCGTCTCGCACATCGTCACGCCGCCCGAGCTCGGCGGCGGCGCCGACACGAACTCGTAGCCGCGATACGTGCACGTCAGCGGCGCCATGTCCTGCGCACGGTAGGACGCGAAATCGGCCGCGGTGATCACGCCGCCGCCGCGCTTGGCCGCCGCCTCGACGATCTTCGGAATCTCGCCGTGATAGAACGCGTCGGGCCCCTGCTCCGCGATCCGCTCGAGCGTACGCGCCAGGTCCTTCTGCACCAGGCGGTCGCCCGGCTGCAGCGCCGTGCCGTCCGGGCGCAGGAAGATACGCGCGGCTTCCGGATCCTTCCTGAAGCGCTCGACCGTGGTGTCGAGGATGTCGGTATCGCCGCGCGTCAGCACGAAACCGTCGCGCGCGAGCCGGATCGCCGGCTCCATCACCTGCTTGCGCGTCAGCTTCCCGTACTTGCGCTGCGCGAGATCGAGGCCGGCCACCGTGCCCGGCACGCCGACCGCGCGATAGCCGTACAGGCTCTGGTCCGGAATGACGTTGCCTGCCGCATCGAGATACATGTTCGCGGAAGCCGCCGCCGGCGCGGTCTCGCGGAAGTTGATGAAGCGGTCCTGGCCGTCGGCCAGGTGGATGGTCATGAAACCGCCGCCGCCGATATTGCCGCAGCACGAATTGGTCACGGCCTGCGCATAGCCGACCGCCACCGCCGCGTCCACCGCATTGCCGCCTTCCTTCAGGATGTCGACGCCGATCTGCGACGCGAAGTGCTGCGACGACACGACCATGCCGTTCTTCGCTTCGACCGCCGGGTCCGATGCGGCGAACGCGCACACGCTCATCGCCGACACCAGGGTGAGTACTACGAGCCGCCTCATGACGGAATCCTCCAGACAAGTAAACCGGGCCGTGCCGGAATGCGCCGCCGCGCACCCGAGGCTCGACGCTGCCCATCCGACATGTAATAAACAATACATTCCAGCAAGGCCGCGATCATAGCACTCGCTTTTTTGCATCAATACCTAGGGTTATCACTGAATATAAAACGAATGACGGTAAAGGCGATTCCCCCAGAATGTTTATTTCATTACATTCATGAGTGAGCCGTCTGGCCTGGCGATGCGTCCCTCTAATATCGGGACGTACGCGGCCCGCCGCCCGTCAATCGGCTAACATGCGTGGAATCGCCGGCAGACCCAGGTCTGCCGTTTGTCATTCAGATAGAGAGCTGGAGTGCCCGATGGGGACGAGCATCAGGGCGTTGCTGTTATCCCAGATGGATAGCTTCACGCCGTCGGAACAGAAGGTCGCGCAGGCGTTGCTGGATCGCTACCCCAGTCTCGGGCTGGGGCCCATCGCGCAGTTTGCGAAGCAGGCGGAAGTCAGCGACCCGACCGTGTTCCGCTTCGTCGTCCGGATCGGCTTCACGAATTACTCGTCGTTCCAGCAGGCGCTGCATGACGAAATCGACACCGCGATGAATTCGCCGCTCGCGCGGATGGATGCGTTCCACTCGGAAACCGGTATGCGCGACAGCCATGCGGCGATCTTCCAGCGGCTGTCCGGGGCGCTCGCGACCACGATCGAAGGACTCGACGCGGCCGCGTTCGACGCAGCCGTGGCGGTACTGGCCGATCCGGACGTACGCGTCTTCTGCGGCGGCGGCCGCTACACCGCACCGCTCGCATCGCTGTTTTCGTTCACGCTGGCCTATGCGCGACCGCATGTGCAGTACGTCGAGCCGAACGTGAATCTCGCGTCGGTCGCCCTGGCCGACATGGGGCGCGGCGACGTGCTCGTGATCTTCGACTTTCGCCGCTACCAGAAGGACAGCATCCGTTTCGCGCAGGCCGCACACCAGCTCGGCGCGCGCATCCTGCTGATCACCGACGAATGGCGATCGCCGATCGGCGAGTTTGCGGAAATCGTGCTGCGGATCCAGGGTCGCCCGTTCGCGATGCTGCAGACCAACGTGCCGGCGCTGGCGCTCGCCGAGGCGCTGGTGATCGGCGTGACGAACCGGCTGCCGGAACTGGCGCGGCAGCGGATGGAGAAGATCGAACGGCTCAATACGGGCGGTATCGAGCTGGATACGAATCAGCGGGATCTGCCCGAATGACGATCGATCGCCATCCGGGCGCGGGCATCAGATCTCGACATCCTCGAGGCTGAACACTTCCGTCTTGTCGTTGTACGAGAAGACCTCGCCGTAGCGGCCCCAGTCGATCACCGCGTCGAGCGTTTCCTCGGCGGCCTCGTCGGACAGGAAATCCTCGAGTTCCTGCTCGAAGCGCACGCGCGGCGCACGATGGCCCGGACGCTCGTTCAGCACCTTCCGGATCCGCGCCGCGAGCGGCACATGCTTCAGCAGGTGATCGGCGAACATCAGCTTGCGCTCCTGCGTGCCGAATTCCGCGAACACGCGTGCGGGCGGCGTCAGGTACACGTCGCCTTCGCGCACGTCGGCGAAACCGAGGTATTGCAGCACTTCGGCGATCGGGAACAGTTCGTCCACTTCCAGATGCAGCGTCCGCGCGATTTCCGGCATGTCGGCACGGCCGTGGTACGGCGCCATCGCTAGCGTCTCGATCAGGCCCGCCATCAGGTTGGTCGACACGCGCGGCATCCAGCTGCCGAGTTCGAGCCCCTTCTTCGTCGCCTCGTTGGTCTGGCGCGCCGTCATCTTCGCGTAGATGTCGTCGACGAGCTTGCGGAAATCGGTGTCGAGACGATTGCGCGGATGCTTGAACGGCACCTTGATCTCGGCGATCACGCGGCCCGGGTTCGACGACAGCACGAGGATCCGGTCGCACATGAACACGGCTTCCTCGATGTTGTGCGTGACGATCAGCACCGACTTGATCGGCATGCGGCCCTGCGTCCACAGATCGAGCAGGTCGGTACGCAGCGTTTCCGCCGTCAGCACGTCGAGCGCCGAGAACGGCTCGTCCATCAGCAGGATCGTCGGATCGACGACGAGCGCGCGCGCAAAGCCCACGCGCTGGCGCATGCCGCCCGACAGCTCGCGCGGGTACGCGTTCTCGAAGCCGTCGAGGCCGATCAGGTCGATCGCGGCGAGCGCGCGCTCGCGCCGCTCGCGCGCACCGACGCCGAGCGCTTCGAGACCGGCTTCCACGTTCTGCAGCACCGTGAGCCACGGGAACAGCGCGAAGGTCTGGAACACCATCGCGACGCCTTCGGCCGGGCCGCTCAGCGGCTTGCCGAGATAGCTGACTTCGCCGCCGGTCGGCTCGATCAGGCCGGCGATGATCCGCAGCAGCGTCGACTTGCCCGAGCCGGAACGGCCGAGCAGCCCGACGATCTCGCCTTCGCGCAGCGACAGGTTCGCGTCGTCGAGCACGAGCAGTTCGCCCTGCGTCTTGTTGAAGCCGCGGCAAACGTGGTCGACCCGCAGGATTTCGTCGCCGAGGCGCGGCGGCTGCAGCGGCTGGGACGTCTGGACGGGGGCGTGGATTACGGTCGAATTTTGCATCGCGCTTACTCTCAGTCGAGACGGAGCCGGGATTCCGCATAGGCGTACATCGGACGCCACAGCAGACGGTTGAACAGGGTGACGAACAGGGACATCACGGCGATGCCCAGGATGATCTTCGGGAAATCGCCGGCGGCGGTCGTCTGCGCGATGTAGGCGCCGAGGCCGTGCGCGACGACCTTGGTATCGCCCCACTGCACGAACTCGGACACGATGCTCGCGTTCCACGCGCCTCCCGATGCGGTGATCGCGCCCGTCACGTAATACGGGAAGATGCCCGGCAGGATCGCCTGCCGCCACCACTGCCGGCCGCGAATCCGGAAATTCTTCGTGACTTCCTTGTAATCGTTCGGATAGGACATCGCCCCCGCGATCACGTTGAACAGGATGTACCACTGCGTGCCGAGCACGATCAGCGGCGACAGCCAGATGTCCGCGTTCAGGTGGAAGTGGACGATCACGATCACGAACACCGGGAACAGCAGGTTGGCCGGGAACGCGGCGAGGAACTGCGCAAGCGGCTGGATCTTCTCGGCCAGCGCGGGACGCAGCCCGATCCACACGCCGAGCGGCACCCAGATCACCGATGCGATCGCGATCAGCAGCATCACGCGCAGCAGCGTGATGAGCCCGAGCACGAGCACGTGGCCGACCTCCGGCATCGTCACGCCGGTGGCCACGAAGGTGACGACGCGCCACACGACGTACACCGTCAGCAGGATCACCAGCACGCCCCAGATGAAGTCACCGATCCGCGACGAACGGCGGCTCAGCGCGACACGCGAGCCGACACCCTTGAACGACGGCACGCGCAGCGGAATCCGCGCGACCTGCGACAGCAGCCAGCCGGCCGGCACGAGCAGCTGATGGATCAGGTGCGTGCGGCGCATCATGTCGAGCAGCCAGGATTGCGGCGCATCGCCCGACGCGGTGTTCTCCATCCGGAACTTGTCGGCCCACGCGACGAGCGGACGGAACAGCAGCTGGTCATACGCGAGGATCACGACCGTCATCGCGACGATCACCCAGCCGACCGCGCCGAGGTTCTTGTCGGAGATCGCCTGCGCGAGATACGCACCGATGCCCGGCAGCGTGATCGTCTGGTTGCCGACGGTGATGGCTTCCGACGCGACGACGAAGAACCAGCCGCCCGACATCGACATCATCATGTTCCAGATCAGGCCCGGCATCGAGAACGGCACCTCGAGCTTCCAGAAGCGCTGCCATGCCGTCAGGTGGAAGCCGCGCGACACTTCGTGCAGGTCGCGCGGCACCGTGCGCAGCGACTGGTAGAAGCTGAACGTCATGTTCCACGCCTGGCTCGTGAAGATCGCGAAGATCGCCGCGAGCTCCGCGCCGAGCACGCGGCCCGGGAACAGCGCGATGAAGAACGTGACGGTGAACGAGATGTAGCCGAGCACCGGCACCGACTGCAGGATGTCGAGGATCGGGATCAGCACCATGCCCGCGCGGCGGCTCTTGGCCGCGAGCGTGCCGTAGACGAGCGTGAACACGAGCGACGCGACCATCGCGGCGAGCATCCGCAGCGTGGTACGCAGCGCGTATTCGGGCAGGTTCGACGGATCGAGCGAGATCTTCTGCGTCTGCAGCACGCCGATCGGCGCCATCGTCTGGTGAAAACCGACGATCGCCATCGCGAGCAGGCAGATGATCAGCGGAAACGCGACGGCATCCCAGCGGTTGGGCAGCACGCGCCACGCCGAGGCGTTCGCGGTGCGGTTCGGATCGAAACTGATATCCATCGGTAGCGTCTTGTGTTGAATTGAAAATCGATGGGACCGGCCGCGACCCGCGCGGCCGGACGTCGCGCCCCCCGGCGCGGGTCAGAACAGCCCGTGCAGCGCCCAGTACAGGACGGCCGACAGCGCGATCGATGCGGGCAGCGTGAGCACCCACGCGAGCACGAGGTTGCGCACGGTATCCCAGCGCAGGCCCGCGCCGCTCGCCGTCATCGTGCCGGCCACGCCCGACGCGAGCACGTGCGTCGTCGATACCGGCAGCCCGTACGCGTCGGCCATCCCGATCGTCAGCATCGCGACGGCTTCCGCCGACGCGCCCTGCCCGTACGTGAGATGCGACTTGCCGATCTTCTCGCCGACCGTCACGACGATCCGCTTCCAGCCGACCATCGTGCCGAGGCCGAGTGCAATCGCGACCGCGACCTTCACCCACGTCGGGATGAATTTCGTCGCACGGTCCATCTGCTGCTTGAACGCTTCGAGCGCGCTCGCGTCCTCGATCGAGAACGCCGGCGCCTTCGCCTTCTCCATCAGGCGGATCGCTTCGGATGCGACATACATGTTGTTGCGCACGTTGTCGACGAGGTTCTGCGGGACCGTCGAGATGCCGCCGGCCTGTGCGACCTGGTCGGCGATCGTGTCGGTGAGCTTGCCGAGCGCCGGAATCGTCGCGGGCGTCAGCTTGTGCGTGCGCACGTACGCCTCGACGTCGGCGCGCGGGCCGGTGGACTGCGCGGCCGGGTCCGCATACCTGGCGAGCGTCACCGACGCATGGCGCGCGACCGCGACGAACGTGCTGGTCTGGTCCGGCGTCACGGCCTTGTTCAGCGCATAGGCGGTCGGCATCACGCCGATCAGGATCAGCATGATCAGGCCCATGCCCTTCTGCCCGTCGTTCGAACCGTGCGCGAACGACACGCCGGTGCAGGTCAGGATCAGCAGCAGGCGGATCCAGAACGGCGGCGGCTTGTTGCCCTTCGGCTCCTGGTACAGCGCCGGCACGCGCACGACCGCCTTCAGCAGCAGCAACACGAGTGCGGACAGTACGAAACCGATCAGCGGCGAGAACAGCAGCGCCTTGCCGACGCCGAGCGCCTGGTTCCAGTCGACGCCGCTCGTAGCCGACGGGCCGCTGACGATCTGGTTCATCAGGCCGACACCGATGATCGAGCCGACCAGCGTGTGCGAACTCGACGACGGGAGTCCGAAATACCAGGTCGCGAGGTTCCATGTAACGGCCGCGATCAGCAGCGAGAACACCATCGCGAAGCCCGAGCCGCTGCCCACCTGCAGGATCAGCTCGACCGGAAGCAGCTGCAGGATGCCGAACGCGACAGCGCCGCTCGAGACCATCACGCCGCACAGGTTCCACAGGCCCGACCAGACGACCGCGAGGTGCGGGTCGAGCGAATGCGTGTAGATGACGGTCGCGACCGCGTTCGCGGTGTCGTGGAAGCCGTTCACGAACTCGAAGCCGAGCGCGATCAGCAACGCCACGATCAGCATCATGAACGGAAGGATCGAGCTTTCCTTGACAGGACTGAGGTCGTCGCTGAGATGGATACCGACGTAGACGATGCCGCAGGCAATGATCAGGAAAAACAGCGCGAGGCTGATGTTGCGCGTGCGGTGGCTGGCTGCACCGCTGGTTTCCGTTGCCGCGAGATTCGGCAT
The DNA here is from genome assembly GCF_984667975.1 of Burkholderia pulmonis. Lineage (NCBI taxonomy): Bacteria > Pseudomonadati > Pseudomonadota > Betaproteobacteria > Burkholderiales > Burkholderiaceae > Burkholderia > Burkholderia pulmonis. The sequence goes on along the minus strand of NZ_OZ480187.1, from coordinate 1,053,800 downwards.
GAAGGGGCTCCGGATAGGTGATTCGGAGTGGCAGGCTATCCGGCGGTCGTGACGCAAATGTGACGTGTCACTTACAAGTCATTGACAGATCAGCCGCGCCGCATCGCGCATCGCCCTGCCGGCCGCCAACACCGGTGTTCGAGCGCGTAACGCACGGGAATAAATCCGCCGCTTCGCCGGTATCGCATGTGAAAGCGCCGGCTTATTCCAGGACGATCCGGCCGTCCGGTTTCGTCACACGAATGCGAGGCTCACATGTCTTCATCGACCCCCACCCGCCCGTCGCGTCGCAAGGCCCTGCAATGCATGGCCTTCGGCGGGCTCGGCACGCTGTTCACGCTGTCCGGCGGCATCCTCACGCCGTTCGACCTCGCGCTCGCGCAGGCCGGCGACGCGCGGCCGGCCGACGCCGGCCGGCCGCTGTTCGTACAGATCAGCGATACCCACATCGGCTTCAACAAGGACGCGAATCCCGACGTATCAGCCACGCTGAAGCAGACGATCGATCTCGTCAACGGGATGCCCGCGCTGCCCGCGCTGGCCATCCATACCGGCGACATCACGCACCTGTCGAAGGCCGAGGAATTCGACCACGCGTCGCAGCTGCTGTCCGCGCTGCGCGTGCCGGAACTGCACACGGTGCCCGGCGAGCACGACGTCACCGACGGTTCGGGCGCCGAATATTTCGGTCGGTTCGGCAAGGCGTCGGACAACCGCGGGTATTACAGCTTCGATCACGCGGGCGTGCACTTCGTCGCCCTCGTCAACGTGATGCATTTCAAGCAGAACGGGCTCGGCAGCTTCGGCGACGACCAGCTCGCATGGCTCGCGCAGGATCTGAAGGGCCGCTCGTCGAGCACGCCGATCGTCGTGTTCTCGCACATGCCGATGTGGACCATCTACGAACCGTGGGGCTGGGGTACCGGCGATGCGCCGCAGACGATGGCGCTGCTGCGCCGCTTCGGGTCGGTCACCGTGCTGAACGGGCACATCCACCAGATCGTGTCGAAGGTCGAAGGCAACGTGACGTTCCACACCGCGCGCTCCACCGCGTTCCCGCAGCCGACGGCCGGCAACGGCCCGGGCCCCGTGCCGCTCACGGTGCCGCGCGACCGGCTGCCCGCGATGCTCGGCGTGACGACCGTCGAATTCGCCGGCCATCCGGTTGCGTCGGCGCTGCACGACGCGACGCTCGCCTGATGACAATGAGGAGACCGACATGATCCGCTTCAAGCAAACCAGAATCGTCGCGGCACTGATCCTGTGCGCGGCTGCCGCCGGCACGCCGCTCGCCGCGTTCGCGCAGGGCCCGGACGGCCCGCAGGTGACGATCCGCAATTTCATGTTTTCGCCGATGTCGACCACGGTCAAGGCCGGCACGACCATCACGTGGAAAAACCTCGACGCGGAGCCGCACACCGTCGTCAACGACGCCGGCATCTTCCATTCGAAGGCGCTCGACCAGGACGAGACGTACTCGTTCCGCTTCGACAAGCCGGGCGTCTACAAGGTGTTCTGCGGGATTCATCCGTACATGAAGGAGACGATCACCGTCGAATGACGCGGCTCGCCACGCCGCATGCGGACGAACGGCGGGTGGCCGCCCGCCATGGCCACCGCCTCATGCGCCCGCGCCGGCGACAACCCGGCGAAGGACTCGCGGCTTGACGATGTCCGATCCGGATGCTGTGCCGGTCGCGGTCGCCCGGCGCAATCAGGCGCGCGCGGCCCGGAAATGGGCGCGGCCGGCTTCGCTCACCTCGACTTCCGCCACGCCGCCGGGCGCATGGTGGCGGACCACATAGCCGCGCGCACAGGCCTCTTCCCACACCGGCAGGCGCGGACACGACGTGCGCCATGCGTCGATCACCTCGTCGTACGGCCGCGCGCCGGGGCCGATCCATTCGAGCAGGTCGAGAATCAGCGGCTCGATCGATGCCGCTTCGCGTGCGAGCACGTCCGGGTTGACCACGTGAATCGGCTGCCCGGCCGCATAGGACACGATCTGGTCGAACACATCCGAGAACTGCGTTTCGTATTCGTCTTCGGTCACGTAGCCGATATGCGGCGTGCACACGACATTGGGCAGGCGCAGCAGCGGATGCTGCGGGTCGCGCAGCGGCTCCGTCTCGTACACGTCTACCGCCGCCATCCCGGGCCGGCCGGCCTGCAACGCCGCTTCGAGCGCGCCCGGTGCGACGAGGCCCGCGCGGCTCGTGTTGACCAGCAGCGCGCCGGGCTTCATCCGCGCCAGCTCCTCGGCCGTCACGATGCCCCGTGTGGCCGGCACGAGTCGCATGTGCAGCGAAAGCACGTCGCAGGTTTCGAAGAACGTGCGCTTGTCGGGCGCCGTGTGCCAGCCGTCGTCGCGGGCGCGCTGCAGCGACGCTTCGCGCGCCCAGACCAGCACGTTCATCCCGAACGCGGCGCCGTATCGCGCAACTTCCGCACCGATCCGGCCATAGCCGTAAATGCCGAGTGTGTGCCCGCGCAGCGTCCGGCCGACGCCGATCTGCCAGTTGCCGGCCCGCAGCGCGCGCATCTGCTGCGGAATCTGGCGCATCGCGGCCAGCACGAGCCCCCACGTGAGTTCGGCGGCCGCATAGGACGGCGTGCCCGCGTGCTGGTTCGACGACACGATCACGCCATGCGCGGTGCACGCATCGATGTCGATATGCGGATAGACGCTGCGCTGGCTGATCAGCCGCAGCTTCGGCAGCCGCGCGATGAGCGGCGCGCGGATCTGCGTGCGCTCGCGGATCAGCACCAGCACCTCGGTATCGCGCAAGCGTTCGGCCAGCGCGTCGACGTCCTGCACGTGGTCGTTCCAGATCGTGACCGCATGCCCGTCCAGCTTGCCGAAGCTCGGCAGCGTGCGCAGCGTGTCGAAATAATCGTCGAGGATCGTGATGTTCATGGGGGTGCTCCTGGGAACGCCGTCATCCTGAACCGCGAACGCCGCCTGGGGAAATGAATTTATCTTGCCGATTCCTGCATTTTTCTGATCGATCGATGTTTGCCGTGCACGCAGCGCCCGCGCAGGCTCACTGTGCTGCCGCGCGCATGCCCGGCGCCGTACCGGCAACAACCGGACACGATTGCGGCAATGCCTGCCCGAACAGCACGGCCAGGCCGCAGGCGGACGTGAACATGCCGAGGCCGTCATGCCCGACACCGGGCACTTCGACGACCTGCTGCGCGAGATCGTCCGGGTGGCGCTTCTTCAGGTAGTCGAAATACGCGAGCCCGCGTGCGAGCCGGTACGGGCCCTGCGCCATCGCCGCACACGAACGGTCGATGAAATGCGTGTACGGGTTCGTATCGGCCTGCCCGAGCAGGTACACGACATGACGCGCAACGTAGCGCGTTTCGAGATCGTGCACGTCCTGCGACGCGACATAGGGCGGCGCCGACTTCAGCCCGTACTTCCATTGTGTCGCTCGGGGGCAGGTGTCGCCCGCAAGCGCGTCGGCATTCGGCCTTTCGTCGTCGAAATACAGGTAGCTCGACGGGTTCGCGACCACGTAGCGCACGGCGATGCCGGCATGCGCCAGTGCGTCGCCTTCACGCCCGGCCACGGCGTAACGCTGCAGCAACTGCGCGCCGGCAGAGTGACCGATCACGACGACCGTCGACAGTGCCGGATACAGGCTGCGGTCGGCGAAATGCGCGAGCAACGCATCGAGCGCCGCGAACGAGCTGATCGGGGCCGGCTGGCGCGCCGGTTCGCCGCCCTTCCAGCCTTCCTGCGTCCACGCGAGCGTCGATGCGGGCAACGAGAACGCACGCGTATCCGCGCGCGTCAGAAACTGCGGTGCGACGACCATCGTGCCCTTGCCGGCCGCGCCGGCTTTCTCGACGACCTGGCGCCCCGACGCGTAATACGCGTCGGCATTGCGGAGCGTGCCGTGAATCACGATGAACACGCGCGTGACGTCAGGCGCGGCCTGGTCGACCGGATGGTCGGCATAGACGGGCAGCACCGCGCTGCCCTGCGGCGTGTCGACGGCCAGGCGCTGGTCGGCGACGGCCTTGACCGGCGCTTCGAGACGTTCGCGCTGCGTGGGCGTGGCGGCTTCGACCGGGCGCGCACTGCCCGCCATCCCGATGGCGACACAGGCTATCGCGAGCGGAAGGGCGAATGACAGCGTCCGGGCGGGCGGCCGTACGCGCGAGGGCCAGATGCTTGCAAAGGCGACGAAAATAAGGGACATGGCAGCGGATCGGGTTGGGATATCACTTCAACGGCGATGGTCGCAGAATCCGTCGCGCGCTGCCGGCCCGTTGCGCAATACGATTCAGTCGGCCGGCTCGGAAATCCGTCCGGCGTCGGCTCGGGTTGCGCGCGCGTCGCCGCGCGGGGCGTTCCGGCCGCCTGCCGCCGGCGGCAAGCCGCCCGCCGCCACGGCAAGCAGCGGGCGCTCGGGATGCACGAACAGCCACAGCACCGCGCCACACGCCGCCGCGGCGCCAATCACGAACAGCCCGCTGCCCCAGCTGCCGGTGATCTTGACGACGAGCGCCAGCGCCATCGGGCCCGCGACGTTCGACAGGGCACCCCATACGTTGGTCCAGCCCGACATCACGCCGGCGAACGGCCGCCCGAGATCCTGCGCGGCCGACCACACGACGACCTGCACGAACCCGACCGCCGCGAACGACAGGCACAGCAGCGCAATGACCGCGGCCATCGCCTCCGCGCGCGACGCGGCGATCAGCGCCAGTGCGCTCACGACGAATCCCGCGATCGCGACCGGCGTGCGCGCCCAGTAGATCGAGCCCGTTTTCCTCAGCAGACGGTCGCTGACGGTGCCCGCGACGAATACCGCCGCGAATACGGCGACCCACGGCAGCGACGCGTACAGCCCCATTGCCTTCAGCGACAACCCGCGTGCACGCATCAGGTAGGTCGGCAGCCACGTGGTGTAGAAGCTCTGGATCAGTACGAGCAGGAAGTACTGGATACCGAAGATCCAGAAGCGCGGCAACCGCAGGCAGCGCACGAGCGAACCCGATATGACCATCTGGCCGGACGGCTGGCCGGCCGCGATGTAGTCGGCCTCGGCCTGCGAGATGAGCGGATGCGACGCCGGCGCATCGCGGTAGCCGAACCACCAGATCGCGCCCAGCAAAAGACCGAGCGCACCGAATCCGTAGAACACGGCATGCCAGCCGAAATGGACGATCGTCCACGCCGTGAGCGGCGCCGACACGATCGGCCCCAGATACAGCCCTGCGAGCAGCACCGCGTTGCCTTTCGCGCGCTCGCCGGTCGGAAACCAGCGCTTGAGCGCGACGACGCTGCTCGACCAGTCGGCCGACTGCGCGCCGCCGAGCACCAGCCGGCAGCCAAATAGCCAGGCGAACGAGCTGCCGAACGGCGTGGCGATCATCATCAGCGACCACAGCGTGCTCGTGCCGAACAGCACCTTGCGCGAGCCGAAGCGTTCGGCAGCACGCCCGGCCGGAATCTGGCCGATCGCGTAGGCCCAGAAATAGATCGTCAGGATCATCGACATCTCGACGATCGACAGGCCGAGTTCGCCCTGGATCGTCGGCGCGGCCACGGCCATCGCCGCCCGATCGAGCGTCATCACGAAGGTCAGCGGCGCGACCAGGAACGCGACGATCTTCCAGCGGAGATGGTTCACGTGGCGCGGCATCGTGCGAATCCGGTATCAGGCGTCGTGCGGGCCGGACGACTGGCCCGACTCGCGCTGCATCCGCTGCACGATCCCGGCCAGTTCGCCGATATGCGCGGGCACCGCCTGCTTGCCCGCGCGCGCCCAGCCGTCGAACGACGTCGTGCCGCTCACCGCGCCGACGAACCGCACGCCGGCGCGCTCGGCCGCCTCCGCGTCCACCGCATGATCGCCGACGTAGATCGCCGCGCGGGCCGGCAGGTCAAGCCGCGCGAGTGCCTGCACGAGCCCTTCGGGATCGGGCTTGTGGCGCTGCACGTCTTCGCCGCCGATCAGCACGTCGACCAGGGACTGCAGGCCGTCGCGTTCGAGAATCGCGTCGATCCGGTAGCGAAACTTCGACGATACGATCGCGACCGCGAGCCCTTGTTCGCGCAACTGCGCGAGCAGCCGCGGCACCTCGGGATAGATGTGCGTACCGGCCACCATGATCTCGTCGGCGCGCACAACGAAGTGCCGCGCGAAAGCGTCGGCCCGCGCCGGCCCGGTTTCGCCCGTCAACGAGCGGAACATCTGCTGCAGCGGGAGCCCGATCACGGCGCGGATTTGCGCGGGCGTCGCACCGGCGGCGCCAAGCTCGTGCAATGCGTACGCCGTGCACTCGACGATCGCGGCGGAAGAATCCGCCAGCGTCAGATCGAAATCGAAGATGACGGCCCGAACAGACATGAAAGGACTCCGCAAACGAAAAATGGATCATGCTCGACGCATGACCCGGAACGACCGTGCGATGCGCCCCCGTGCGCCGGCCGATCAGCGCGCTTGACCGGATTGCTCGCGATCGGCCGCGTCGAACCCGTCCGGGTCGCGCTTCGCCCACTGCCTTGCCCATCCCAGCAACGGCTGCAGCGCCGCCTCGAGCCGCCGGCCTTCGGCGGTCATGCAATAACCGCCCTCCCCGTGCTCGACGAGGCCCGACGCCTTGAGTTCGGCCAGCCGCGTATTGAGCAGGCGCGCGTTCGTTTCGCAGGCCTCCTGCAATGCGCGGAACGTGAGCGGCGAGTCGCGCAGCTCCCACAGGATGCGCAGCGCGGTGCGGCGCCCGAGCAGATCCAGCACGACCATGATGGGCCGCCCTGTCGTCGATCCGCGAACGCGTTGTCCGATTCTTGGTGTCGTCATGCTTTACTTTTTAAAGCAATCGACACGCCGAGTCAATGCCCTGATCGATGCTTCTTTTTGCTTTACTTTTTAAAGCACGATGCCTACGCTACATCGCATGCATCGCCTCGTGCACGGAGCCCCCATGACTCAGCGTATTGCTTGTGCAGCACCGCCGTTCGCACCTGACGTTGCGGCGTCGATCGAACGGATCATGCGGGGCCGTCCACCGTTGCAGCTCTTCACCACACTCGCGCGCGATACGCGCCTGTTCACGAAATTCTTTGCCGCCGGGCTGCTCGACAAGGGCCACCTCGACATCCGGCAGCGCGAGATCGTCATCGACCGCACCACCGCCCTTGGCGGATCGGAATACGAATGGGGCGTGCACGTCGCCGTGTTCGCGGCGGCGGCGGCGCTGACCGGCGAGCAGATCCGGTCGCTGGCGCACGGCTCGGCCGACGATGCGTGCTGGCAGGATGAAGACCGGGTGCTGATCCGGATGTGCGACGCACTGCATCGGCACTGCGATATCGACGACGATCTGTGGGATGCACTGTGCCGGCATTTCAGCGACGAGGCACGGCTCGAGCTGCTGATGCTCGCGGGCTTCTACCGGACCGTGAGTTATCTCACGAATGCACTGCGCCTGCCGCTCGAAGAGCATGCGGCACGGTTTCCGTCTCGTGCGACGGCATGAGCCCTTCATTTCCCCGATTTGCCTGCGGAGGTTTTACCGTGATTACCGAAATCGTCTTCTTCAAGCTGCAACCCAATGTCGATGTCGACACGCTGAAAGCGCGTTACGAAAGCACCGCGGCGAAGTGGGCGCAGAACCCGGACCTGCTGCACAAGTGGTACTTCCACGACCCGGCGACACACGAAGGTGGCGGCGTGTACGTGTGGCGCACGCGCGAAGCCGCGGCGCACTGGCACGGCGACGAATACAAGGCGATGGTCGAGCGGGTGTACGGCCACCCGCCCGTGATTCGCGTGCTCGATACGCTCGCGCACGTCGATGCGACGCAGGGGCGGTACGAGATCGTGGGGAAGGCGCTGCCTGCCTGACACGTGCGGCCGCCCGGAACGGTCCGTTACGGGCGGTTTGCATCGACGCGAAACGCCAGGCCTATGCAGGAAGCTCACGCGTCGCGCAATGCACGCCGCCGCCGCCCGACGCAATGCCCAGGATGTCGACCTGAACGATGTCCCGCGCCCCCGCATACGGCTGGATCGCCGTCAGCGCGGCGGAGTCGGCCGACGCGTCGTTGAATTTCGGCATGATGATCGCGCCGTTGCATGTGTAGAAATTGACGTAGCCGGCTGCGAAGTTCGTGAGCTGGCTCGTGTTCAGCGTCACGCCATTCGAGGTTCCATAGTTGGCCGGCGTCGTCAGCTCGATCAATTGCAGCGTCCTGCCGCTTGCGTCCGTTTGATTGTTCAGGCTCTGCCAGTTGGCCTCGGTCAGCGCCCGCTCGCCCATCGAATCCGACGCGTCGTAGCAATACGCGACCACACCGGGCGACAGGAACTTGGCGTAGAAATCGACGTGCCCGTTCGTGATGTCGGTCTCGCTCGCCGGCGTCGCGGCACCGCCTTGCCCGCCGGCCCCGCAGCCTTGCGGATAAATCGCCGTTCCCGGAATCCAGAGGATCTTCTGTACGCCGAGCGTACGCTGCAGTTCGGCCAGCACCGTGTCCTTCGCCGTCGGCAACAGTGTCGCGTTGGCCACCACACCGTCGGGAATGTTGAACAGCTGCGGATTGCGGCTGACGTGCAACACCGCGGATTCCGTCAGGATCGCCGTCGCTTCGCCGTCGAATTCGATCGCCCCGCCTTCCAGCGTCAACGTACTTTGTATCAGCGTGGCGTTGTTTGCCTGTGCCATCCATCCCGCCAGCGTGCGATCGTTGGCGAACGGCTGGAAGAATTTGCCCGCCTTGGACTTGTTGCTGCTCGCGGCAACGTCGGGCGGCACCGTCATGCCCGCATTGAGGTTCAAGCCGTCCGTGTTCGCATTGCCCCATCCGTTGAAATTGAAGCTGACCGCGCACAGGGCATTGCCGTTGGCCGTATCCTTCACGAACACACAGCCGGTGTCGCGCGTCCACAGATCGTCGAAGCCGTTGGCCAGTGCGATCAGGTTGACGCCGCCCACGCCCGCTCCGCGTGCCAGGTAATTCGAATGGATGGCGGGATTCGCGCCGCTGGCCGTCGCCAGCAAGGCCTGGGCGGCGTTCAGGTCGACCGGCAACACAAGCATGTTGACCGGCTCGTATGTGCCGATCGCTTTCGCCACGTCCATCAGGTCGGCACGCACCCGGTCGATACCGGCATCCGTGCTCTGCGCGGTCAGCGGCGTCCAGATGCCTTCCGAACCCGATGCAAACGCCATGTACGTCGCCGCGTGCGACGCATCCTCGCCCGGCTGCAGGTACGCCGCCAGGTTTGCCGCCTGCCGGGCAGACGAGCGAACCGCCGCGGCATTCGCCGGCGAATCCTCGCCGCCGCACCCTGCCAGCGCGCCCACCCAGGACGCGCCGAGCAGCGCCGCCGAGCCCCTGATGAAATCCCGACGCGTGAGCGTCACGTGATCGTCTTTATCACCCGACGGGGTAGTGATGGTGTCTTTCATTGCATCTCCATGAGCCATGACCAGCTGGATTGATCCGGACGACAGCGCATCGCGGCCGTCCGGCACGGCAGCGCACTGTCCTGCGCTAGAACGAGTAGATGAACTGCGTCGCGAGCAGGTCGTTGTTCTTGCTGTACGAGCCGTCGTTCCGCAGGAACACCTTGTTGTTGGCCCAGTCGTGGCGGTACTCGACCTTCACCGTGATCTGGGCAGTCGGGAAAAACAGCAGGTCGAGCGCGACGTCCTGATGGTTCGAACCCTTGCACTGGAGGCCCGCTCCGCCGCTTGCCTGTGAATTGGCGAAACAGTCCGCGCCGATACCGAAGCCGTTGTACGGGTCGCGCCCCTGACCGTTCAGCGCGATACCGCCGCCACCGCCGCCGTTCTTGCTGTCGGAGAGGAAGTCGTAGCGCAGCGTCGCGCCCATCCTGCCGACGCCCGGCAGGCTGAACTTCCGGTGCGCGAGCAGCGAAATGCCATACCATTGCGCCTGGCCGCCGTTGAATGCCGCGTTCTGTTGCTGACCGTAGTCGATTTCTGCGTTGTACTGAACGTCAGCAAGCTGATAAGTCAGATCGGCTTCCGAGAAGAAGAATGCGCCGAAGCCGCCGGGTGCCTGACCGCCGATGCCATAGCTCACGGCACCGGTCGCCGGGTTGACTGCGCTCGGCAACGTCTGCCGTCCGATGTTGAACGACGCCCCGATATCCAGCGCACTGGACCACGTATAGTCTGCGCGCGCCGTGAACGTCGGCACCTTGTTGCTGGTCGTGACCGGATCGCCCAGCGCGTTGGTTCCCGTCTGTGTAATGGCGCCGTTGGTCCGGTACTGTTCATTGCCGAGCAGGAACTTCCACGCCCAGTTACCCTTCGTATAGTTCGCCCCGACGCCGATGTAGCTGCCCGGATCGGAAAAGTCATACAGCAGGTTGTGGGTCAGCGTGAGCATCTGGTTCGACTGCTGCACTTCGTAGCCGCCGAAGCTGGACATCAGGCCCGCAACGAATGTCGTCGAACCCGTGAGCGGAACGCTGACGACCGCCGTATTCAGGATGTTGTTGCCGATCTGGCCATGCTCGTTCTGCATCAGCGTGATGCCGTTGCCTCGATTGGGCATCAGCGTGATTTCGGCAGACGGCGCCATCGGCCCGACCCCGAAGGTCTTCTTGATGTCCAGGTACAGATCGCCGAACGTGCTGTTGAAGTAGCCACCGGTACTTTCGTGATTCGCGAACAGGAACGACGAACTGCCCTGCGCGCGGTTGTACACATAGGTCGGATCGATGTAGCCCGTGACCGACAGGCCGGCAATCGGGCCGGTGTTCGCTGCGTCCTCGAGCGAATTCACCTTCATCTGCTGAGCGGCAAGCTGCTGCTTCATGGCCGTCACGTCGTCGTTGCTGAGCGTCGCCTGCGCTTTGCCATAGGCCGGCGACGACGGATCGACCGGTGCGGGTGCAGGTGCGGTGACGACCGGCCGCGCCTGCATGCCGGCCATCTCCTTCTTCAGCGCGTCGAGCTGCGCCTGCAATACCCGGATCCGGTCAGCCATCGTGTCGGCCATTGCGACTGCGGGCAGGCAGCCCGCCACCAGCAAACCAATCAGTTTTTTTCTCATACGAAGTCTCCATGTTGTTTTATGCGGCCGATGCCGCTCCGGCCGGGCAGTCGCAAGCCGCGTGTCCGGCAGGCGCACGCACGAACGCCCCCGTGCGAGGCGCGCGAGGCGGCTCACAGGTCGTGTAGCGTTCGAGGAATGCGCCTGCCCGCTATCGGTGCAGGCAACGCGGCATGACGGCGGTTTCGGTCAGCACGGCACGGCGCGTGCCGGAACTGCGCTGGCCGATGCCGTCAGCGCCCTGCCTTCAGCTGCGCCCAGAGGCGGTTCTCGAGGCGGACGATCTCGACGGGCAGCGGCTTCATCAGCGTCATTTTCCGCAGCACGTCATCGGGGGGATAGACGCTCGGATCCTGCGCGACGACGGGATTGACGAGCGATCGGGCAGCACGGTTCGCGGTCGGATAGAACACTTCGTTGGTGATCTCCGCATTGACCTTCGGATCCTCGATGTAGTCGATCCACTTCATGGCCGCTTCGGGATGCGCTGCATCCTTCGGAATCGCCATCATGTCGAACCACAGCAGGCCGCCTTCCTTCACGTTCGAAAAGCGGATCTCGTAGGACCGCTTCGCGTCCGCCGCGCGCCGCCGCGCAATGCCCACGTCGCCCGACCAGCCGATCGCGACGCAGACATCCTTGTTGGCGAGATCGTTGATGTAACCCGACGAGTTGAACTGGGTGATGTACGGACGCACCTTCTTCAGCAAATCGAAGGCCGCCTGATAGTCCGCGGGGTTCGCACTGTTCGGATCCTTGTGCAGGTACTGCAACGCGCTCGCGAACGCATCGGCGGCCTGATCCAGGAACGACACGCCGCAATGCTTCAGCTTCGACACGTTCTCCACGTCGTACACCAGCGCCCAGCTGTCGACAGGCGCGCTGTCTCCCAGCGCCTTCTTTACTTCCTGGACGTTGTAGCCGATCCCGTCCGTGCCGAACGCCCAAGGCACGCCGTATTGCGCGCCCGGATCGACATCCGCGACCATTTTCATCAGGACCGGGTCGAGATTCCTGAGGTTCGGAATTTTCGACTTGTCGAGCTTCAGCAGCATGCCGGCCTGAATCTGCCTCGCCATGTACAACGACGACGGCACCACGATGTCATAGCCCGAACTCCCGGCCATGAGCTTGGCCTGAAGCGTGTCGTCACTATCGTAGTTGTCGTACCGGACATGAATGCCGGACGCCTTTTCGAAGTTCGGAATCGTGTCCCTGGCGATATAGTCCGACCAGTTGTAGACGTTGAGTTCGGGCGCAGCCGCGAGCGCCGGCAGCGAGCAGCACGGAACAAGCCCCGCAATTGCAACGAGAGCAACGCCCGCGACCGTTGGGCGAAGATGACAGAAGCGCATTGCTGTTTTCCTTGAAGGTGATGGATCAGCGTGAACGTCGACGGCAAATTGAAAGAAGCCGGTCCGCGATCGGTGCGCTCCGTACGATTCGTCCCTGCTCGTGCAGTCGCGAATCCGTGCCGACGCTGGAAGTGCGCAGCGGCACACGGGCTCCCCTGATGCTTTCTCCTGCATCGCAAGCCGATGACAATTTGCTTACTACTCCGATATAATCGGACGATACGAAGGGCAACGGCATGAAACGAAAGCCGTTGCCTGCGGGTATCGCTGCACTCGCCTTGCCGACGAGTGAGCCATTGTGGGTAGAACAATTCCTGGTGAAAATTGATGTTTTTTGGTTGATTCGATCAATTTCCCTCATGGCTTGGCGGCCGTCGGCACATGCCGTCACATGCCGCTCGCAGCAGCCGAAATGCAGCCGGAATGCAGACAACCGCCGCCGGTCGGTACCCGATCCCGGCCCTGTGCGGGGCGTTCTGCAGCGCATCCCGGTCACGCGGGGAAAGCCCGCCCCGTCATGCATATCGACAACCTATCAACCCCATAGCCAACAGTGCCTTCGTGAATATCGTCAAATTACGATATAAGATTCGCCCATCGACGATACCTGTTTGCCCGACCGAAACACCACGCCCTTCCATGCCGACCGAACTCGACATCGATGCAATCCTGAAAGCGCTCTCGAACCCCGTGCGCCGGGAAATCCTCGTCTGGCTGAAAACGCCCGGCGAGCACTTCCCGCAACAGACGCTGCCGTACGAACACGGTGTCTGTGCGGGCCAGATCGACGCGCGCTGCGGGCTGTCGCAATCGACCGTCTCCGCGCACCTCGCCACGCTGCAGCGCGCGGGGCTCGTGACGTCGACGCGGATCGGCCAGTGGGCGTTCTTCCGGCGCAACGAGGCCGTCATCGACGCATTTCACGACGCCCTGCGCCGCGAACTCTAGCCAACGGCCGAACCGGCCATGCGGGGCGCCGTCGCACATGACGCGCCGGCTTCCCCGCCTTTCGTGAAGAGGTTATCTGCCATGCCCACGCTGTTCGATCCCGTTACCCTCGGCGACCTGACCCTGCCGAACCGCATCGTGATGGCGCCGCTCACCCGTTCCCGTGCGGGCGCGGCGCGCGTGCCGAACGCGCTGATGGCGCGCTACTACGCCGAGCGCGCATCGGCCGGCCTGATCATTACCGAAGCGACGTCGGTCACGCCGCAAGGCGTCGGCTATGCCGACACGCCGGGCATCTGGTCCGACGAGCAGGTCGCAGGCTGGAAGCAAGTGACGCAAGCCGTACACGCAGCCGGCGGCCGCATCGTGCTGCAACTCTGGCACGTCGGCCGGGTCTCCGATCCGGTCTTCCTGGACGGCGACCTGCCGGTCGCACCGAGCGCGATTGCCGCGGGCGGCCACGTGAGCCTCGTGCGTCCGCAGCGTCCGTACGTGACGCCGCGCGCACTCGAACTCGATGAAATTCCGGGTATCGTCGCCGCCTACCGCAAGGGCGCGGAAAACGCGAAGGCAGCAGGTTTCGACGGCGTCGAAATCCACGGTGCGAACGGCTACCTGCTCGACCAGTTCCTGCAGGACAGCACCAACCACCGCACCGACGCGTACGGCGGCCCGATCGAGAATCGCGCACGCCTGCTGCTCGAAGTTGTCGACGCAGCGATCGGCGTGTGGGGTGCCGGCCGTGTCGGCGTCCACCTCGCGCCGCGCGGCGATGCGCACACGATGGGCGATTCCGATCCGGCAGCGACGTTCGGTTATGTCGCGCGCGAACTCGGCCGCCGCAAGATCGCGTTCATCTTCACGCGCGAGTCGTATTCGGGCGACCAGTTGAGCCCGCGCCTGAAGGAAGCGTTCGGCGGCCCGCTGATCGCGAACGAGCAGTTCACGCTCGACACCGCACAGGCCACGCTCGCGAACGGCAGCGCCGATGCGATCGCATGGGGCAAGCTGTTCATCGCGAACCCGGACCTGCCGCGCCGCCTCGAACTCGGCGCACCGCTCAACAAGCCGGTGCCGGAGACGTTCTACGCGGAAGGCGAAACGGGCTATACCGACTACCCGGCGCTGAGCGACGCGGCCTGACGGCCGGGCAGCACGTGTTCAGGCGCGCACGTCCGCGCGCATGAACACGCGCTGCGTTTCGTCGAGACCGAGCGCGACATGGTGCGCGCGGATCGCGTGCAGCGTGTCGTCGAATGATGCATCGTCGACGATCCGGAAGCCGAGGCGCGCGTAGTACGGCGCATTCCACGGCGCATCGCGGAACGTCGACAGCACGACCTGCGCAATGCGTTCCTGCGCCGCGCGCGCCATCACCTGTTCGATCAGGCGCGCGCCGATCCGCTGTCCGGCATGCGACGGCGCGACATCCAGTTCTTCCAGATAAAGCCGCTGCGCATCGAGCAGCCGGTAAAACGCGAACCCGACGCACGCGCCCTGCGGATCGACCGCGACATACGCGCGACCGTCGTCGATGCGTACCAGCACGGCGGCCGCATCGGTCGGCTGGGCATCGGCGATGTCGGTCATGCCGATTTCGCGAAACCGCTGCGCGGCGGCGACTTCCACGGCGGCCATTGCAGCCGCGTCTTCCCGCGTGGCGGGACGAATCAGGATCGATACAGTCATGACGGCAATTCAGGCAGTCTGGAACGGCCGTCACTATAATCGAAACTTCATACGTTTCGAACGCCCTGCCCACGAGGTCCGTCATGACGTTGTCCGCACTCGCCGTCTTCGCCTTCGCCCTGCTCGTCACCGCCGGCACGCCCGGCCCGAGCGTCGCCGCGCTGGTTGCGCGCGTGCTGACGAACGGCGTGCGCGACGTGCTGCCGTTCCTCGCGGCGATGTGGCTCGGCGAAGCGCTGTGGCTCACGCTCGCGGTTGCGGGGCTGTCGGCATTCGCACGCACGTTCGCCACGGGCCTGATCGTGCTGAAGCTGCTGGGCGTTGCATACCTGCTGTTCCTCGCGTGGAAGATGTGGATCGCGCCGACCGACACGGGCGCGGACGACCTGCCGCGCGGCCAGTCGCCGTGGCGCATGTTCGTCGCGGGGATGCTGGTCACGCTCGGCAATCCGAAGATCATGGTGTTCTATCTCGCGCTGCTGCCGACCATCGTCGACCTCACACACGTCGGTGTCGCTGCGTGGGCCGAGCTGGTCGGTACGATGCTCGCGGTGCTGATCCTCGCCGACTGCTTCTGGTCGCTGCTCGCGTCGCGTGCGCGCGCGTTCCTGACGTCGGCACGCGCGAAACGGATCGCGAACCGTACGAGCGCAACGGCGATGGCGGGTGCCGCGGTGGCGATCGCGACGCGCTGATGCGTTGTCGCGGCGTTGCGAACCAATCGGTTCGCCGCAGGCGGCCACTGTACACAGCCGCCGATTTTCGTCACGATACGGCGAATCGCGACGGCGACCCGCCGCGCCCTTGACCCGGGGATCCACATGAAAACCTGGCTGTCGGCTGTCCTGCTCTGCCTGTCCGCCACTGTCGCGCACGCGGCCGGCGTCAAGTTCGTCACCCTCCCGGCCGATGCGGCCGGCCCCGAGTTGCGCGCAGCCGTGTGGACGCCCTGCGCGGCGCCGGCGCAACCGCTGACGATCGGCCCGTTCGTGCTGCAAGGGCTGCGCGATTGCCCGACCGTCGGCGACAAGCTGCCGCTCGTCGTAATTTCGCACGGTCATGGCGGCTCGCTCCTCGGCCATCACGATCTCGCCGAAACGCTCGCCGACGCAGGTTATGTCGTCGCGGCGATCAACCATCCCGGCGACACGGTCCTCGACATGAGCCGCGCGGGCGACCTGCGGGAACTCGCCGAACGCCCCGTCGACATCAAGCGCCTGGTCGACTACATGCTGAAGAACGCCCCCGATTCGGCACGGATCGACCCGCAGCGGATCGGCTTCTTCGGCTTTTCGCGGGGCGGTTATACGGGCCTCGTGCTGGCTGGCGGCGATCCGGATTTCCTGAATGCGCCGGTCGCGTGCCCGGACATGACGTGGTTGATCTGCCGGCAGATTCGCGACCACGACCTGCCGCCGGCGCCCCTCACGCATGACCCGCGCATCAAGGCCTACGTGCTGGCCGATCCGCTCGACGAATTCCCGACCGCCGCCACGCTGAAGGACGTGCATGCGCCCATCCAGCTCTGGGCCTCCGAATTCGGGGGCGACGGCGTCGAGCCGGCCACCGTCCCCGCGCTGGCCGGCCTGCTGCCGCATCGGCCGGAATTCCACACCGTCCCGAACAGCGCGCATTTCGCGTTTCTCGCGCCGTGTTCCGATGCATTGACACGCATGGCGCCACGGGTTTGCGTCGATACGAACGGATTCGATCGCGCGGCCTTTCACCAGACACTCGACGCAACAGCACTCGCGTTCTTCAACGCCAACCTGCACTAGCAGCGAAATGCCTTGCGCCAGACGCCCTGCTCCGGCGCATGGTCGTTGCATGCGATCAGCGCACGCACCAGCGCCCAGTCGTCGTCGTCGCAGAAATCGAGCAGCATCGCGCCGTACGGGCCGCGCTGCTCGCGCAATCGTTCGGCCAACCGCGCGTGAATGCCCTGCACCCTGCCGTCGCCATGCGCGACCACCGACGGATTCGCCCCCATCCCCGTTCCGCTGCAGAAATTGATCGCCCAGCGACCACTGTCCGGCAACGGCAGGTGCGTCAGCAGCGCGTCGATCGCGCGCCACTTCCACGCGATCGATGCGGCCACGGGCACGCGATATTCGTCCTGGATCACGAACGCGCCGTCCGGATGGTCGATCGAAAACGTCGTATTGTCGGGCCATGCGGTCAGGTCGATGCCGAGCGGCCGACTGCTGCGGAAGCGCCGCAGCAGCACGATCGCGCCGCGCACGCCGCCGAGCGCCGGCAGCGTGCCGCCGGCATGCCAGCGCAGATGCGGATGGCGCGCGCGATGCGCATCGAACGTCGCATCGAAACTGCGCGTGCATGCATGCGCCGGCCATTCGTCCTTCACCGACATCACGACGCATTCGCGCGGATGCGCATCGAGAAAGCGCGCACAGGCGGCCAGCACGTCGTCGAACGTCATGCCGAGCGCGATGCCGCCGTGATGGATGTCGAACGCATCGCGCACGTGCCGGCAGCGGATGTCGAGCAGCCGCACGCCATGCTCGAGCTGCGCATCGAGCGGCGCACGCTGCGTGCGCACGAGCACATCGTCGACCGTATACGCACAGGTGTCATGGCTGCCCGGTAGGGTCAGCGTATGCAGCAACCGCGCGTCGTCGAGCGCCGACATCCAGTCGGCGGGCGGCATGCGCGTATCGTGGCTCGAAGGGATCATGAATCGATGAATGACAAGGATAGAAAGCCGTGGGTAACGGCGTCGGATGTCGCCGTGCGTGCCGGCGTCTCACGCTCCGCAGTGTCGCGTGCGTTCTCGCCGACGGCAAGCATCGCCCCGCAAACACGCGAACGCGTGATGGTCGCCGCGCGGGCGCTCGGCTACCAGGTCAACCTGATCGCGCGCGACATGATCACGCAGCGCAGCAGCATGATCGGCGTCGTGACGGCCGGGTTCGAGAACCCGTTCCGCGCGCGGCTCCTGTCGGACCTGATGGCCGCGCTCGGGCAGCGTGCGCTCACGCCGCTCGTGACCAATGCGGAAGATCCGCGCCAGGTCACGCAATCGCTCGAACAGTTGCTCAGCTACCGGATCGCGGGCCTCGTGATGACGTCCGCTTCGCCGCCGCTGTCGGTCGCGCAGCAGTACCTCGAACACCAGATTCCCGTCGTGATGATCAACCGCGAGGCGAACCTGCCGGGTGCGGACGTCGTCGTCAGCGACAACGCGGCGGGCGCCGTCCATGCCGCGCAGCGGCTGGTGCGGGCCGGCGCGCGCCGGCTCGCGTTCGTCGGGCCGCGTGACACGAGCTACAGCGCGCGATCGCGCGCCGCGGCATTCGAGCACGCGATCGGGCAAGGTGACGCGTTCGATGCGACGCTCGCGCACGTGTTCGATACGCCGTCCGACTCCCGTGCAAGCGGAGTCGACGCCGCGCGGCAACTGTTTGCAACGGGCGAGCGGCCCGACGGTGTGTTCTGTTCGTCCGACCTGCTCGCACTCGGCGTGATCGATGTCGCGCGCCGCGAATTCGGGTTGCGGGTACCGGACGACCTGCGCGTGATCGGTTTCGACGACATCCCCGCCGCCGAATACGACGCGTATCGCCTGACGACGCTGCGGCAGGACACGCGCGGCCTCGCGCACGCGGCGATCGACCTGCTCGCCGACCGCATGCAGGCGTTCGACGGCCCGTCGCGCACACGCGTCGTGCCGGTCATGCAGGTGGTGCGGGACAGCTGCGCGTGACGACGTGAGCGCGGGCGCGGCGACGCCGCGCGTCACTTCAACCCGCCCGCAAACCCGCGCAACAGGTAGCGCTGCACATAGCCGGCCACGGCCAGCGTGGGCAGCGACGCCATCAGCCCCGCGCTCATCAGGTCGCCCCAGTCGATGCCGTTCTCCGTCACGTAGCCGGCAATCGCGAGCGGCAGCGTGAAACGGCTCGGCGTCGACACGAACAGCAGCGCGATCAGGAATTCGTTCCATGCGGCGATGAACACGAAGATCGCGGTCGCGATCAGCCCCGGCGCGCACAGCGGCAGCACGATCTGCACGAGCCGTCGCGCCAGCCCCGCGCCGTCGATGCACGCGGCTTCCTCGTATTCGATCGGCACGTCGCGCACGAACGCGAGCAGCATCCAGATCGCCATCGGCAGCGCATAGATCTGGTACGCGAGCATCAGGCCGAGCGTCGAGTCGAGCAGGTGCAGCCGCTTCGCAAGCGCGAACAGCGGCACCGCGATCGTGATCGGCGGCATCAGCTTCAACGCGAGCACGAGTACGAGGAACAGCAGGTCGAGCCGTGCCGGAAACCGCAGCCGCACCAGCGCATAGGCAGCCGGAAACGCGAGCGCCAGCGCCAGCAGCGTCGTGCCGAAGCCGACCAGCAGCGAATTGAACAGCGGTGCACCGATGCCGTTGGACCACACCGATGCGAAATGCTCGAAGGTCGGCGCGGCCGGCCAGAGCCGCAGCGGATGGTCGAGGCGCTCGAGCGTCGGCATGAAGGCCGCGCCGGCCATCCACAGGCATGGCAGCAGCAACAGCGCGAGCGCGACGATGCGCAGCGCCCACGGCATCGCCCGACCGAATGCGGCGCCCGTTCGCGCGCGGGAAAAGCCCGCGGATTGCGCCGTCACGCGCGCCGCTTGCGAACCGTCTGCCATACGTACCCCGAAACCAGCAGCGCGGACGCCGCCAGCATCAGCACCGAGGCGGCACTCGCCGGCCCGACGTTGAAGAAGCGGAAGCCCGTGTCGTAGATATAGGTCGACAGCGTCTGCGTCGCATTGCCCGGGCCACCGCCCGTCAACGCGTAGACCTTGTCGAACAGCTTGAACGTGTCGATCGAACGCAGCAGCAGCGCGAGGCCGATCTGCGGCGCCGCGAGCGGCAGCGTGATGTCGCGCACGCACTGCCATTCGCTCGCGCCATCGGTGCGTGCGGCTTCGTACAGCTCCTGCGGGATCGATTGCAGACCGGCCAGCACGATCAGGAACGCCATCGGTGTCCACTGCCAGACGTCCACGAGCGCGAGCGACCACAGCGCGAGATGCGGATCGGACAGCCAGCGTACGCCTTCGATGCCGAACGCCGCGAGCAGCGCGTTCAGGAACCCGTCGAAGTTCAGCCAGTTGCGCCAGATCGCCGAACACACGAGCGTCGACAGCATCATCGGCAGGATCGCGAGCGGCAGCGCGATGCGCCGCCCCGGAAACGCACGCACGAACAGCAGCGCGAGGCCGAAACCCAGCGCGACTTCGGCGAGCGACGCGACGATCGTGAAGCGCAGCGTGTTGCCGAAGCCAGCCGTAAACGCATCGTCGCCGAGCACCGCGCGATAGTTCGCGAGCCCCGCGAACGCGCGCCGGCCGGCCGAGTAATCGACCTGGCAGAACGAGTCGATCAGCACCTGCGCGACCGGATACAGCGCAAGCGCGACGAGCACCAGCAGCGCGGGCCCGAGCAGCGCGACGAATGGCAGGCTGCGACCGAAGGATTTCATGCGCGACCTCCGGCCGACCGGTTGAAGCGGGCCGTCACTTGCCGGCCGCGGCCATCGCCTGCGCGATCTTCTGCTGCGCCTGGCGCAGTGCGGCATCGGGAGCGGCCTGCCCCGTCAGCGCGAGTTGCAGCTGGTCGCCGAGAATGCTCTCGACCTGCTGCCAGTCCTTCACGCGCGGTCGTGCACGGCCGGCTTCGAGTGCCTTCAGCTGATCGGGATACCAGCGGTACTGGCGCACCAGTGCCGGATCGTTGAACACGCTGCGGCGGGTCGGCGGAATACCGATGCCGGCGAGGCGCGTCTGCGTATCGCGCGCGGTCAGGTACGCGAGGAAATCCTGCGCGAGCTTCGCATGCGGCGCGTCCTTCGGAATGCCCATCTGCCAGATGCCGAGCATCGGCGCCGGGCCCGCGACCTGCCCGGGCGGCGGTTGCAGCGCAATCTGACCGACCACGCGCGACTGCTTCGGATCGTCGAGCGCCGGCACCCACGCCGGCCACACCTCGATCGACTGCGCAGCCGTGCCGCGCTGCAGCGCATCGCGCACTTCGGCGGCGCCGTACACGTCGACATCCTTCGGCGCGAACGCCTTCAGCGCGAGGAACGTCTTCAGCGCGGCCTGTGCTTCGCGCGAATCGATCGTCACGTTGCCGGCATGGTCGAACACGTCGCCGCCGTACGCCCACAGGATCGGCAGGAAGCCCGTCACGACCGGGTTGCCCTTCGTGCCGCGAAACACGACGCCCGACACGCTCTTGTCCGCGCCGCCGACAGTCTGCGCGATCTTCAGCACGTCGTCCCAGTTGCGCGGCGGCTGCAGCTTGTACTTCGCGAGCAGGTCCTTGCGGTACGCGAACATCTCGACGTTGCCGACGATCGGCAGCGCATACAGCGTCCCGGCCGCATTGCGGCCGAGCGCGACGGTGGACGGCACGAGATCGGCGTCCGCGAGCGCCGCCGGCAGCGGCTTCAACCAGCCGTTGCCGATGAATTCGGGCGCCCACGTGTCGTCCATCATCACGAGGTCGTACGCACCGGTGCCTTCGCGCATCGACAGCTTGAGCTTCTGGTACAGGTTCGCGTTCGGCAGCTTGAGCAGCTCGATCTCGCTGCCCGGGTGCAGCTTGTTGAAGCCGGCGACAGCGTCGGCCAGCCCCTTGCCGTAGATGTCGTCGCGGCCTGCGATGACGAGATCCGCGGCAACGGCGTGCGTGGCGGCGAAGGACAGCGCAAGGGCGGCGGACAGCGCGCGCAGGCGGGTCAGCAAGGTCATGTGGTCTCTCTCGTTCGGCGTGGTGGCGGAGCGGCCAGGCATTGCACACGTGTGCAAAACAAATGATGCAGCCGGCTGCCTGAAGCGTACGCCATTGTTCACGCCGATCGTTAAGAATTTATGGCACACGGCGGGAGAGACAGCCGAACCACCCGGCTGCCCCACCCCGCCTGGCCACACCTGCCCCCGGCCCGGCCTTCCCGGCCGACCTTTCCGGCCGGATCAGAAGTTCACGCGGATCCCGGCCATCACCGCCAGTTGCCGGCTCGAGTTGCTGTTCGCGAGCACCGGAATCTGCGCATAGTTCACCGCGTTGCCGTCCGCGTCGGTGCCGAGCCCGGCGCCGCTCGCGATCTGGCCGATCGCGACCGCATACAGCGCCGTGCGCTTCGACAGGCTGTAGTTCGTGCCGACGTTCACCTGGTGGAACCGCGTGGTGCCGCGCCCGTCGGTGTGCGCGGCGTTGAAGATGTACGCGACACCGCCCTGCAATGCCGGGGTAAACATGTACGTGACGTTCAGTTCGCCGATGTCGAACGTGAACGCCTGCGTGCGCGGCTGCGCGGCGGTCGAGAAATAGCGGCTGTCGCCGAGGCGCGTATGCGTGTAGGTCAGCGCGACCGTCGCCGCGCCGAACGTGACCGAGCCGCCCGCGCCGAACGCGCGCATCGAGCCGGCATCCTGCAGCAGGCAGTACATCGCGCCCGGGTTGCTGCACGAGAAATCGCCGATGTAGCCGCTCGCGCCGCCCAGCGCCGCGTCGAGCGGCTGGTGCAGGTCGAGATAGCCGACCGAGAACGCCACCGGCGCACGCGTGTACGTCGCCGCCACCGAATAGCCGCGCTTCGCGGAAAAGTCGCCGGCCTGCCCGCCGAAGCTGAACGTGCCGCCGACCGTGAGCCCGTTGAAATCCGCGCTGGTGAACTTCACCGCGTTGTTGAAGTTGAACGCGGCGTTCAGGTTGTCGACGTCGCCGAGATGCGAGCCGTACGGCGTCGCCCAGTTGTTGCTCGACACGTACGCGCCGAGCATGTCGGTGTACGAGTCGTACTGCCGGCCGAGGCCGAGCGTCCCGATGCCGTCCTTCCGCAGCCCGACCCATGCCTGCCGGCTGAATGCGGTGCCGCCCTGCAACGCCTGCCCGTTCGCGGACAGGAACTGCTGCTCGAGCGTGAACACCGCGTCGAGCCCGCCGCCGAGCGGCTCGGCGCCCTGGAAGCCGAAGCGCGACGGCACGAGGTTGCCGCCGCCCATCTGCCACGCATGGCCGCCGCCCGTGCTGCCGTCGGCGCGCGTGAACTGCTGGTTCGTCGAATAGATGATGCCGGTATCCACGGTGCCGTACAGCGTCACGCTCCCCGTGGTCTGCGCGTGTGCCTGCATGCAACCCAGCGTAGCCGCGGCTGCGGCCAGTCGTCGTCCGATCTTCATGTCCCGCCCTCTGTTGTCATCGATTCGCAGTGCAAACCGATGGTGTTGTCGATATGGGTGACAGGACTCTATCCAGCGAAAATTCAGGACCTCTATCGCAAATCGGCAAACAGTGGGCTGCGTGGCCCGCGACGATGCCGGACGGCGACGTCGCGGTGCGCGTGCGTCATTCGGGACGCGTCGTCTGGGAGGGCAGCTCGCCGAACAGGTCGCGATACTCGCGTGCGAAATAGCCGAGATGCGTGAACCCCCAGCTCGCGGCGGCTTCGCCGACGCCGAGCTGCTGCACCGACGTGGTACGCAGCATGCGGCGCACCGCATTCAGCCGGATCGTGCGCAGGTAGCCGACCGGCGTGACGTCGGCCACGCGTTGAAAACTCGTCTGCAGCGTGCGGCGGCTGCAGCGCAGCGCACGACACAGTTCGAGCACGGTAACGGGCTCTTCGGGCCGGTCGCGCAGATGCTTCTCGCAACGGCTCACGATGTCGCTGTAGGTGGCGTGCGTGATATCGCGGCGCTCGACGCCGATGCCCTGTTCGAGCGCGTCGAGGAACATGCCGAGCATCGCGTCGCGGAACATCTTGCGGGTGGCCGCATATTCGAGGTGACCGGGGTTGCGCTGCGCGTCGTCGATCAGCGCCGACAGCCGCACGCCAAGCGCGACGCCCTGTTCGTCGGACAGCCGCGTCACGTGCCGCAGCTTGCGCGCGCCGGCCGCACCGAATTCGGCTTCGCACAGCTCGTCGACCATGTCGGACGCCGCGCTGATCCCGACGAGCCCCATCCCTTCCGGCGTGTGGAATTCGAAATCCTCGCCGGCGCGCAGCGCGAGCAGCGCATAGCCGTCGATCGGCTGGCCCTGGAACGTGCCCGCGAGCGGGACGGACAGCGGCACCGCGAGCGACGTGCGCCCGGCCGGCGCGAGCCCGGTTTGTGCGACGCGCCGGTTGGTCGTTTCGCGGAAGAAGTGGAAATCGTCGTACAGCACCTGCGTGACGGTGCCCTTGAAGCGGCCCGGCGTCATCTGTCGATAAACCTGATGCCAGCCCGCGATCGCGAGCCCGTGATCGTGCACGTCTTCGTGTGAGCGTGACTGGAACAGCATCGGCATCTCCGGTAAAACCCTTGGGTCCTGGATGCGGCCGCCGGGTTCGCACGGCACGCAACGCCACAGCTTACCCTCGCAAAATCCTGCGTAGTGCGGTTTCGAACGCAAGACAGGCCGCCGACAGCGCGGCAGCCTGCTCACCGGTCAGCCTGATGTAGCGGCGAAACGACGGCATCCGGTTCACGACCTCGCTGCCGCCGAACGGCACGATCGCGAGCGTCCAGCGGCCGTCGCGCGCGTCGATCGTGCAATCGGTCAGGTGCAACGGGCGCAACGCGTCGGCCAGAGCGGGCTCGGCGATCAGCGCGGTCAGCGTATCGGCGAATACGGGGTCGCATCCCGTGGAGCGCACCGCATCGATGCCCGTGCGGCGCAGCCAGCCGGTCTGCCGCACGCGGGCACTGCCCAGCGCGGCGGGGCCGCTTGCGGTCGCCGCCACCTTCACGCTGACCGTATGCATCAGGAACTGGCGCTCGACGCGCTCCTCGACGCTCACGCAGGCACCGTTCGGCAGCCGCAGCACCTGACTGCCGACCTCGTCGGTATCGCGCGCGGCCTGCAGGTCGGCCAGCACGCGCGCGGCGATCGCGCCGGGCCGATGGCCGGGCGGCGGCGCGTCGGGCGCCGCGCGCCACCGGGCAAGCACGGCCCTCACGACGCGACGTGCTCGTTGCGCAGCACTTCCTCGACCGGCACCGGCTTGAACGGATGCCGGCGCTGCACGACGAGCGTCCAGAACAGCGCGTACAGCGCGGTGAGCCCGAGCATCGCGCCGAACGGCACATAGATGTCGCGCGGGTTCATGCCCGGCGGCGTGATGTACCAGATCGCAAGCAGGATCCCGACGCTCGACACGATCTGCGGCAGCGGGAACAGCGGCGAACGGTACGGGCGCGGCAGGTCCGGGCGGCGGATCCGCAGCATCACGACCGACGCGGTGACGAGCAGATACGCGGTGCCCCATGCGCAGGTCGCGGCGAGCACGAGGTGCAGGATGCTGTCGAGATTGCCGTTGATCAGCCACGCGTGGAAGATCGGCACGATCGCCGCCGCCACGATGCCGACCACCGGCGTCTTGAAGCGCGGATGCAGGTATCCGAAACAGCGCGGCAGCGCGCCGTCGATCGCCATCCCGTACAGGATGCGCGGCAGCCCGGCCATCAGCGTGTTGATCGTCGCGGCGCCCGCGCACAGGAACGCGATGCCGAACCATATGCGGCCGAAGGGCCCAAGCACCTGCAGCGCGAACGCGGGAATCGCGCCCGGCGTGTCGAGCAGGTGCGTGAGGCCGTCGGGGCTCACCGGCACGTTCGCGACCTGGCGGCGGATCGCCGCGCCGTACAGGAACATGCAGATCGCGACACCGACGAGACCGAGCGCCATCGCGCGCGGGATCGTCTTGCCCGGCGCCTTCATTTCCGGCGCGAGCGGCGTGACGAACTCGCAGCCGACGAACATGAACATCGCCATCCCGACGAGCGACAGCACGGCCGGCACCGACGTACCGACTTCCGAGCCGCCGAACCAGCCGTCGAGATGCACGGCCGGCGCGGCTGCGAGCCCGAGGATCCCGAAGATCATCAGCGACAGCCACATGCCGGCCGTCAGCACGATCTCAAGCTTGCTGAACACCTTGATGCCGATGATGTTGGTGATCGCGAACGTGATCACGAGGCCGACGCCGACGAGCCACGAGCTGTTGTGCTTCTCGAACGCGGCGTTCAGCGATTCGAAGTTGACGAGCGCCATGATGCCGCTCAGGATCGTCTCGGCCGTGCCGGCGAACACGTGCACGAGGAAATACGCGGAAATCGTGCCGGTGATCGCCCAGAAGCGGCCCAGCCCGCACGACAGGTAATCGTAGACCGAGCCGGCCGTCGGCAGCATCGCGGCCGCTTCGGAGAACGTGGTGGCCTGCGCCTGCATCATCACGAACGCGATGATCATCGCGACCGCGAACGCCCAGCCGCCCATCCCGAAGCCCGACGTCGCGGTGAGGATCACCGGGCTCGCCATGATGAGGCCGACTGCGCTCGCCAGCGCGGTCGGAAAGCCGACCGCCCCCGCCTTCAGCGCGGTGCCGCCGCCCGCTTCGCCCGGCGAGCCGGTGGACGTGTCGCCCGCGGTGCCGCTCACTCCTGACCATCCCGACATCTTTGTCTCCTTCCTTTGGTGACCTGAACCAGCGCTTCGTCGGCGGCTGGGGTCACATATGTCTTTCGGTCAGCCCGGGGCGGCGCTTCAGCGCTTCGTTTCCCGGGCCCCTGTCGATCACACCTTGATCCGATGTCGAAAAAATACGCAGGCAAAATAATCCGGTCATAGCGCAAATCGGCAAACCCGCAGCGGCGTTGACGCCCTCCACCGCCGGTTTGCCGTCATGCGGCTACATGGTCAAGCCGTCATGCGAACGGAACGCCTTCGAAACCGGCCGCGAGTGCGTCGACGATCCGGTCGAGCTGCTCGCGCTGGATCACGAGCGGCGGCGACAGGATGATCTTCGTGCCGACCGGGCGCACCAGTACACCGTTCTCGCGCGCGACTTCCGCGACCGCGTTCGCATAGCCCGACAGCGGGTCGATCGGCTCGCGCGTGTCCTTGTTCGCCACGAGGTCGAGCGCGAGCATCAGCCCCTTGCCGCGCACTTCACCGACCGACGCGAAGCGTTCCGCGAACGGCTTCAGCGCCTCGAGCAGATACGCGCCCTGCTTCGCCGCATTCGCCGGCAGGTCTTCCTTCACGACGATGTCGAGGCTCGCGATCGCGGCCGCGCACGCGACCGGATGGCCCGCGTACGTGTAGCCGTGCATGATCGCCCCGCCGAAATCGGCATTCGCGGCGAACGCGTCCTCGATCCGCGCGTTCACGACCGTCGCGCCGAGCGGCACGTAGCCCGACGAGATCCCCTTCGCGAGGCACATGATGTCCGGGCGCACGCCCCAGCCGCGGCTGCCGAACATGCTGCCGCTGCGGCCGAAGCCCGTCACGACTTCGTCGGCGATCAGCAGCACGCCGTAGCGATCGCACACCTCGCGCACCAGCGGCCAGTAGTTGGCCGGCGGCACGATCACGCCACCCGCGCCCTGGATCGGCTCCGCGATGAACGCGGCGACCGTGTCGGGGCTCTGGAACTGGATCTCGCGTTCGAGCATTTCGGCGCAGATGCGGCCGAGTTCTTCAGGGTCCTGCGTGAACGGGTTGCGGTACAGCCACGGCGTCTCGACGTGGAAGCAGCCAGGCAGGTTCGGTTCGTAGTTGCGGCGGAACACCGTGTTGCCGTTCACCGACGCGCCGCCGAAGTGCGTGCCGTGATAGCCCTGCTTCAGCGAGATGAACTTCGTGCGGTCGGCCTGGCCGCGTACCTTCCAGTACTGGCGCGCAATCTTCAGCGCGGTCTCGATCGAATCGGAGCCGCCCGAGCTGTACAGCACGCGGCGCATCCCTTCCGGTTCGAGCATGTCGATCACCTTCTTCGACAGTTCTTCCGCCCGCGGATGCGAAATGCCGTCGAACAGCTGGAAGTATTCGAGCTCGTCGAGCTGGCGCACGATCGCGTCCTTCACTTCCTGGCGGTTGTGCCCGACGTTCACGTTCCACAGGCCCGCGACGCCGTCGACGAGCTTGCGCCCCTCTTCATCGAACACGTAGCAGCCGTCGCCGCGCACGATGCGGATCGGCTTGCGCTGCTTCATTTCGTTCGGGTGCACCATCGGATGCCAGAATTTCGCTTCGTTGTAGCTCATTGCAGTCTCCACTGTCGGATCGTTTGAACTGGGTCGTTCGGGTTCGGGGTCGCGCCGCGCGTCAGTGCGCGATGCAGACGGATTTGGTTTCGGTGAAGCCTTCGATCGCGTACTGGCCGAACTCGCGGCCGATGCCCGACTGCTTGTAGCCGCCGAACGGCATCGAAGGATCGAGCGGGATATGGCAGTTCACCCATACGGTGCCGGCCTCGATCTGCGGCACGAGGTTCATCACGCGCTTCAGGTCGTTGCTCCAGATGCTCGCGGCGAGACCGTACGGCGATGCGTTCGCGAGACGCACCGCATCGGCCGCATCGTCGAACGGCACGACGACGATCACCGGGCCGAACACCTCGTCGCGCACGATCGCGCTGTCCGGATGCGGATCGGCGATCACCGCCGGCTTCACGTAGTAGCCGGGCAGGTCGTCGGCCGGCGTGCCGCCCGCGAGGAACGTGAGGCCCGCGCGGCGCGCGCCTTCGATGTGCTGGACGACCTTGTCGCGATGGTGGGCGGATACGAGCGGGTTGATCTGCGCGGTCGTGTCGAGGCCCGCGCCGAGCTTCATCGACTGCGCGACGCCCGCGAGGCCGTCGGCGAGCTGCGCGAACTTGCTGCGGTGCACATAGATGCGCGACGCGGCCGCGCACACCTGCCCCTGGTTGAAGAACGCACCGGCGGCGACGCCGTCGAGCGCCTGCGCGACGTCGATGTCGTCGAGCATCACGATCGGGTTCTTGCCGCCGAGCTCGAGCGAGAAGCGCGTCATGTTCTGCACGGCCGCCGCGCCGACCAGCTTGCCGGTCGCGGTCGAGCCCGTGAACGAGATCTTCGCGATCGACGGGTGGCTCGCGAGCGCCGAGCCGCAGACGCGGCCGCCGGTGACGACGTTGAACACGCCGGGCGGCACGCCGGCTTCGCGTGCCAGTTCGGCGAGGCGCAGCGCGGTGAGCGGCGTTTCCGGCGACGGCTTCAGCACGATCGTGCAGCCGGCCGCGAGCGCGGGAATCAGCTTCCACACCGCGATCATCAGCGGGAAATTCCATGGCACGATCGCCGCGACCACGCCGACGGGCTCCTTGCGCGTGTAGGCCGTATAGCGCGCGCCGGGCGGGAACGGGATCGACACGTCGAGCGTCTGGCCGGTGATCTTGGTTGCCCAGCCGGCCATGTAGCGCACGTATTCGACGCTCGCGCCGACTTCGATCGCGCGCGACACGTGGATCGACTTGCCCTGGTTCAGCGTTTCGAGCTGCGCGAGCGTTTCGGCGTCGCCTTCGATCAGGTCGGCGAGTTTCAGCAGGATGCGTTCGCGGTCGGCCGGGCGCAGCCCGCTCCATACGCGCGTGTCGAACGCGTGCTTCGCGCTGGCCACCGCGCGGTCGACGTCGTGCGCGTCGGCATCCGCGACCGTTGCCAGCCGCTCGCCCGTGGCCGGGTCGTACACGTCGAGCCGCGCAGCCGCATGCGCGGGCTGCATGTCACCGTCGATGAAAAGGCCGAAATCGCGCGCAACGAAGGTGCGCACCGTGTCGCTGACGGCGACGAAGTTCGTGTTGCTCATGGGCGTCTCGAGGATTGTCGTGGCTGTGGACCGCGTGCGGGTGAGGCACGCGGGCGTCGAACCACTGTATCGACGAGGGATCGCGCCCGGTGAGCGCAAATTGGCAGCGCGTGGGGGACGGTGGCGGGTTCGAACCCCGCGGGACCGACAGGGCGACGCGGGACCGCCGGGGCGGGAACGGCGTGGTCAGCCGCTGACGTCCATGCAGCCCGCAGGCCCGACCAGTTCGTTTCCGCTGGCACGGCCCGATGTGAACAGGCAGAAGTTCGCACCGATCTCGCTTTCGAATTCCATCAGGAAATCCGGCCGGCCGTCGCGATCGAGGTCGCCCGCCCAGATCAGGGTCGCCCGGAACGGCGGCGTGCTGCCGCCGAAGTCATGCAGGACCGAGCGCTTGCCGTCGCCTTCGGCGATCACCGAACCGGATTCCGTCTGGCGCAGCGTGTATTGGCGGCCGTGAAACCCGAACCGCAGGGGGCCGACGCCGGGATCGACCACCGTTCCGTCGGCCGGGAACGCCAGATTTGCCGCGTCGACCTTGCCCTGCATGAGCGACTTGCAACGAAACAGCGCAACGGCTTTTTTCAGGCTGGACTTGATGTCGACGACGTCGCCATTCGGCTGCACCGGCTCGAACCGGACGCGTGCCGGCGCCAGCATCCAGCGGTTCCCGCTGGGCGCCAGTCCGAGCCATCCGCCACCGGGAAAGCCGCCCGCCGCGCCTGCGTCGTCCCGAGCGATGCGGGTCGGCTGCAGGACGACGCAGGGACCGGCGTCGCCCGCCTGCGCAAAGGACGACGAGGAGAAACCGAGCAAGACGAACAGCACGGCCAGCAGCGCATTGTTTTTCATGAATCCGCGATCGCGAAAGGGTCCGGATCGCGATTATCCGCCGGATGACAGGAACAGCGCCCCGACCAGTTCGGTGCGGTTCGACACGCCGAGCTTGCGATACATGCGCATCAGGTGCGTCTTGATCGTCGGTTGCCCGAGCGCGAGATCGCGTGCGATCTCCTTGTTCGAACGACCGTCGCGCACGAGTCGCGCGATCTGCTCCTCGCGGTAGGTGAGCCGTTCCTCGCAGCCGATCCTGTGGATCCCGCGCCGCGCACGCAACAACGGGCTCAGCGCGGCTTCGGCCACCGGCTGAAGCCGCACGAGCGCGTCGATCTCGCCGGGCGCGAACCGCCCCGACGTGCTGTTGCCGTTCGCCTCTCCCGCCCCGAACCGCAGCAGCGAAAACGCGCCGACTGTCCGCCCCGCGTCGCGCAGCCAGATTTCGACGACATCGGCCACGTCGTGCCGCCGCAGGAAACGGGTCCAGTACGCGGACGCATCGCGTCTTTCGTCAGGCAATTGGGACGCGAGCGTGACGACCGCGCATTCGCCCGCCGCGCAGCGCGACGGATGCAGCGGATCGAGAATCCGGTAGCGCGCGACATAGGTGCGGTGCATCGATTCCGGCATCCCGAACAGCTCGAAATCGGCCGGTTCGCCGCTCTGGTCGAGCCGGTAGAACACGATCGCGGACGGGCTCGCGAATGCGTCGAACGCATCCACGCAGGCGCGCAGCGCGCGCTGCCAGTCGGCGGCGCCCTGGTCGGCGGGAACGGATGGGGTCGGCATGATGGAATCGGCTGGCGGGCGAACGGTTCGAATCTCGAAGTTCGGGCCAGCCTACCGGCGCCGAAAAGCGCCGGTGAGCACAAATCGGCAAATCGTCCCGGTCCGGCTGCGGTCGCCGGTCGCCGGTCGCCGGTTCGCCGGTTCGCCGGTTCGCCGGTTCGCCGGTTCGCCGGTTCGCCGGGACGATACGGACGCGCGACGGTGCGCGCGCGTCGTTTCAGCGGGCGTTCGCGGCGAACGTGTCGCAGGCGCTCACCTCGCCCGACTCCATCCCGCGCCGCAGCCAGTACGTGCGCTGTTCGCTGGTGCCGTGCGTGAAGCTCTCCGGCACGACATAGCCCTGCCCTTGCTGCTGCAGCCGGTCGTCGCCGATCGCGGCGGCCGCCTTCAGCCCCTGCTCGAAATCGCCCGGCTCCATCAGCCGCTGGTTCGCGCGCTGCGCGTTGTTCGCCCACACGCCGGCGAAACAGTCGGCCTGCAGCTCCATCCGCACCGACAGCGCGTTCGAGCGCGCCTGGCTCGAGCGCCGGCGCGCCGCGTCGACCTTGTCGGAAATGCCGAGCAGGTTCTGCACGTGATGACCGACTTCGTGCGCGATCACGTAGGCCTGCGCGAAATCGCCGCCCGCGCCGAAACGCTTGCGCAACTCGTCGTAGAAGCCGAGATCGATGTACACCTTGCGGTCGGCCGGACAGTAGAACGGCCCCATCGCCGTCTGGCCGGTGCCGCACGCGGTCGGCGTCGAGTTCGTGAACATCACGAGCTTCGGCGGTTCGTACTGCGCATGCAGTTGCGTGTTGAACACGCCCGTCCACGTACGCTCGATATTGCCGAGCACCTTGCGCGTAAACACCGCGCCCGGATCGCTCGCCGGTGCACCCTGGCGCTGCGCGGGCGCAGGCTGCGCCTGCTGCTGGCGGCCCTGCAGCGCCGACGCGCCTTCGAGCACCACGCGCGGGTCGATCCCGAAAAAATACGACGCGGCCAGCGCGACCACGATCGTGCCGATGCCGATCGTCGCGCCGCGCCCGCCGCCGAAACCGCCGGCGCCGCGGCGATCCTCGACGTTCATGCTTTCTCTTTCGTCGTCCAGCTTCATTGCCGGCCCCTCCCTGTTCTTGTCGATGGTCCGGCCGCGCGAGCGCGCAACCGGGCGATACGCCGTGACGACACGATCCATCGGCAGACGCGATGTCTGCGCATCGGGCGCATGCTCGCGCCGATCCTGCCGGCCTGCCGCTCCGCTCGCACGACGGAATCGGCCGGCCGACGCGCCGCGCGTCGATGCGCGCGCCCGCCCGCGCTATTTTGCCGGGCTTTCGTGGCTTATCGCAAAAATGTGGAGGATAGAGCGATTCGGCACCGCACATCGTCAGCCTTTGCAAAATGGGCCACGGCCGCCCTGGCCGCCCGGACGACCGTCGTTCATCCTTTCGGCGGATACCGCCGCGTGCCGGCGCCGCCTAAAGTGGCCGGTAACGACACCTTTCCGGAGAACGACATGACGCACCCGCCACCCCGCACGATCGCGATCACCGGCGCAGGCACCGGCATCGGCGCCGCATGTGCGCGCCGCTTCGCCAGCCGCGGCGACCGCGTCGTGCTGATCGGGCGCCGTCAGGCGCCGCTCGACGCGCTGGCCGCCGAAACGGGCGGCCTCGCACTCGCAGGCGACGCCGCGCGCACCACCGACTGGGCCGGGTTCCTGCCGCGCATCGCCGAACGCTTCGGCCGCGTCGACGCACTCGTTGCGTGTGCGGGCGGTCACGGCATCGGCCGCGCGGACGAAACCGACGACGCGCAGTGGCACGACGCGATGCACGCGAACCTCGACACCGCGTTCGTCAGCGCACGCGCGTGCCTGCCCGACCTGATCGCGCAGCGCGGCAGCATCGTGCTGGTCGCGTCGATCGCGGCGCTCGCGGCCGGGCCCGGCGTATGCGGCTACACGGTCGGCAAGCACGCGCTGCTCGGGCTCACGCGGTCGCTTGCCCGCGACTACGGCCCGCACGGCGTGCGTGCGAACGCCGTATGCCCGGGCTGGGTCCGCACGCCGATGGCCGACGCGGAAATGGAACCGCTGATGGCCGCGCACGGCGACACGCTCGACGGTGCGTACGCACGTGTCAGCGCCGACGTACCGCTGCGGCGCGCGGCCGATCCCGACGAAATTGCGGCCGTCTGCGCGTTCCTCGCGTCGCCGCACGCGTCGTTCGTCACCGGCGCAACGCTCGTCGCGGACGGCGGTGCGATGGTCGTCGACGTGCCGACGCTCGCGTTCGACCGGCTTTGACGCAAGCGGGCGCACCGCCCGCAAGCCCGGGGGTGGCGGCCGGCGTGCCGCTACCTCGTCGTCCGCCCTCGTGCCCGTCGCGACACGCGCGCAGCGCCCCGCGCATGTCCCGCCCCGAAAATCCGCTACCATCGTCCGATCCCGCCGCGCCCGGCACCGCCTCACCGTTCGGACCTCGATGAACATCCGGTTTCTTGAAACCTTCGTCTGGCTCGCAAAGCTGGAAAACTTCCGGCTCACGGCCGAAAAGCTGCACACGACGCAGGCCGCCGTCTCGAGCCGCATCGCATCGCTCGAGGAAGCGTTCGACGTGCGCCTGTTCGACCGCAACACGCGCTCGGCCACGCTCACGCCCGCAGGCCGGCGCATGCTGGCCTACGCGGAACGCATCGTGCGGCTCGACGGCGAAATGCGGCGCGACATCGATGCGGCGAGCGACGCGGGCCTGATCCGGATCGGCGTGATCGAATCGATCGTGCACAGCTGGTTCCCGGCGCTGATGGTGCAACTGCGCGAGCGCTATCCGCGCCTCGACGTCGAGATCACGAGCGACACGACGCTGCACCTGATCCGCCTGCTCAGCACCGACGGCGTCGACCTGATCCTGCAGACCGATCCGGTCCCGGGCCCCGACTTCACGAACCTGCCGCTGTGCGAATTCCCGGTGCGCTGGGCCGCGAGCCCGCGCCTCGGGCTCGGCGGCCAGGCACTCGACGTCGCGCGCCTGGCCGAGTTTCCGATCATCAGCTTCTCGCGCCACTCGGGGCCGCACGCGACGATCGAGCGGCTGTTCGCGGCCGTCGAGCGGCCGGCCAGCATCAACTGCATCACGTCGGTCGCCGCGATGATCCGCCTCGTCGCCGACGGCTTCGGCGTGGCAGCGCTGCCGCCCGCGATCATCGGGCGCGAACTGCACGAAGGCACGCTCGAACTGCTCGACGTCGACCCGGAATTCCCCGCGCTGCCGCTCGTCGCGACGTATCGCAGCCAGGGGCTGCCGGTAGCCGCACGCATCGCGGAACTCGCGAGCGAAGTCGCACGCGCGATGGCCGCCGCCGCGAGCATCGCGAAGCCGGCCGCACCGGCCGCGCCCGCTCGCGCCGACACCCCGCCCGCCCGCAAGGCGACCGGAACGAAGACGAGTACGCCGGCGAAAACGACATGCACGAAGAAAGCCGCGCCGCCTGCCCCTCCTGCCGCGAAACGCCGCCCGCACCGCTCATAAGAAAACCTGTTCACCGCGAATTTGTTTTCTTGTTGGACGGGCGCGGCCTGTCTTCGGGACACTGCGGTTCCTGACACACCCCGTCACGAGGAACCCCGCGATGACCCGCCTTTCCCTTCCGCACGGCCAGCTTTGCGTCTGGACGGATATCGACGCCGCGCACGAAGCCGATTTCAACGCGTGGTACGACCGCGAGCACATGCAGGAACGTGTCGCGATTCCCGGCTTCACGCATGCCCGGCGCTTTCGCGCGACCGACGGCGGCCCGCGCAAGTACCTCGCGCTGTACGTGACGGAAGCGCTCGACGTGTTCCGCGGCGATGCGTACCGGCGCGCGTTCACGCAGCAAACCGCCTGGTCGCTCGCGAACTTCGAGCGCATGACGGGCACGCAGCGGCGCGTCGGTGAACTGACGATCGAAGCCGGCGATGGCGAAGGCGCGCATCTCGCGCTGTTCGTCCTGCCGCCGGACCGCATCGACGTGCCGCAACTGCGCGAGCGCTTCGTCGACGCACTGAATGAGCCGGGCATCCACGCCGCACGGCTCTTCCGCACCGCGCCCGACCTGTCCGCGCCGATCGGCGCCGCTGCGGCTGCCCGCCCGGCCGCCGACGCGCTCGTGCTGATCGAAGGCAGCGACGCGGCGGTCACGCGCCGCGTAGCCGTCGCGCTCGCCGGACACGACGACGTGCGCACGTTCGACCTGCTGTGGCGCGCTGCCGCGCCGCTGCCGGTTGCGCATCGCGACGCCGAACCGGCCACCGCCGCCGCCCTGCCTGCCTGAGCGCCCGACGCCGGCCGTGCCGCAGTCACGATGCGGCCGGCGCCCCGGCCCTGCGCTTCACCCCGTCACCCGTCACGACATGCCCGATACCATGAGCACTCTCGCCCAGCCCGCCGCCCACGCGCCCCGCCGCGTCCGCACCAGCCGACTCGCGACCGCGAGCATGATCGGCACGTCGCTCGAGTGGTACGACTTCACGATCTACAACACGCTCGCCGCGCTCGTCTTCAACCACCTGTTCTTCCCGTCGGTCGATCCGCTGGCCGGCACGATCCTCGCGTTCTCGACCTATGCGGTCGGCTATGTAT
The DNA here is from genome assembly GCF_984667975.1 of Burkholderia pulmonis. NCBI lineage: Bacteria > Pseudomonadati > Pseudomonadota > Betaproteobacteria > Burkholderiales > Burkholderiaceae > Burkholderia > Burkholderia pulmonis. Next base: position 1,017,914 of record NZ_OZ480187.1, on the reverse strand, counting down.
CGCGCCCGCTCGGCGGCTTCGTGTTCGGCAACCTCGGCGATCGCATCGGCCGCCGCGCGGTGCTGATGCTCACGCTCGTGCTGATGGGCGTGACGACCGCACTGATGGGTGCGCTGCCGACCTATGCGCAGGCCGGCATCCTGAGCCCGATCCTGCTCGTCGCGCTGCGCTTCGTGCAGGGCGTCGCGCTCGGCGGCGAATGGGCCGGCGCGGTGCTGCTGTCGGTCGAACACGGCGACCAGAAGCGGCGCGGGCTGTCCGCGTCGTGGACGCAGATCGGCCCGTCGTTCGGCACGCTGCTCGGCACCGGCTGCATCGCGCTCGTGACGCTGTCGACCACGTCCGACACCTTCCTGTCGTGGGGCTGGCGCGTGCCGTTCGCGGCCAGCGCGCTGCTCGTCGTATTCGGCTTCTGGCTGCGGCGCGGCGTCGACGAAACGCCGCAGTTCGAGCAGCTCGCCGAATCGCACGCGACCGCCGAGGTGCCCGTCGCCGACGTGCTGAAATACCACTGGAAGCGCCTGCTGATCGCGGGCGGCTCGCGGATCGGCTCGGACGTGCTGTATGCGCTGATCGTCGTGTTCACGCTGACCTACGTGACGACCGTGCTGCACCTGTCGCGCCCCGTCGCGCTGACGGCCGTGATGATCGGCACGGCCTGCAATGCGCTCGCGGTGCCGTTCTTCGGCGCGCTGTCGGACCGTTTCGGCCGCCGGCCCGTATATCTCGCCGGTGCAATCGCCGGCATCGTGTGGGCGTTCGCGTTCTTCGTGATGCTCGATTCGGCGCGCCCCGTCGCAATCGTCGCGGCCGTCGCGATCGGCCTCGTGATTCATGCGGTGATGTATGGCCCGCAAGGCGCGTTCGTCACCGAACAGTTCCCGACGCGTGTGCGCTATGCGGGCTCGTCGCTCGCCTACACGCTCGCCGGCATCGTCGGCGGCGGCTTCGCACCGCTCGTGATCGCCGCGCTGTTCCGGCAGACGGGCACGACGACGGCCGTGTCGCTGTACGTCGCCGCCGCGCTCGTCGTCACGTCGGCCGCATTGCTCGCCGCGCGCGAGACCGCGCACCGGCCGCTCGAGGACTGAGCGTCGCCGTCAGCCGATTCATTCCTTCGCATTTCAAACGGATATCCGCATGCCAACCCTGTCGTTCAACGTGATTTCCCTGCAAGGCGCACCGGCCGCCGTCGACGTCGACATCGAACGCGTCGTGATCGCCGGCTGGGCCGGCCGCGATCCGGCCGCGATCCAGGCGCACATCGACGAACTCGCGGCGCTCGGCGTCGCGCCGCCGTCGACCACGCCGTGCTTCTATCGCGTGTCTTCCGCACTGCTCACGCAGGCGCCGTCGATCGGCGTGCTCGGCGCGCGCTCGGGCGGCGAGATCGAATGCGTGCTGGTCGACAGCCCCGCCGGCACGCTGGTCACGGTCGGCTCCGACCATACCGATCGCGAAGTCGAGGCGTACGGCGTCGCGGTATCGAAACAGGTGTGCGCGAAGCCGCTCGGCCGCGATGCGTGGCGTCATGCGGACGTCGCCGATCACTGGGATACGATCGAGATGCGTTCGTGGTGGATCGCGCGCGACGGCGAACGGATCGCGTACCAGCACGGCGCGGTCAGCGGCCTGCTCGCGCCCGACGTGCTGTGGCGGCGTTTCGACGACCGCCGCACGATGCCCGCGCGCTGCGCGATGTATGGCGGCACGGTCGCCGTGCATGGCGCGATCGCGGCGATGGGCGATGGCGATGCGTTCGAGATGGAGCTGCACGACCCGGTGCTCGGGCGCAGCCTTCGGCACCGCTATGCGGTCGAGGTATTGCCGGTCGTGGCGTAACGGGCTGCGGGAAACCGCGCGGGACGCGAGCGCGGCGCGTTTCAGTTGCCGCGCCGGTTCCTACCGATACGGTTGAAAGCAGTGGTAGTCCGGAAAGTTGAACTGCGAGTTCTCGCAGTACAGCACACCGGCCAGGTCGGTACAACCGCTCAATGTGGAAACAATGGCCGCTGCAACCCACACCTTCCATCCAAAAGACAACATCGCGCCCCCGCTTTCGCATTATCGGTATCGACCGACATGATGCTCATCGGATGCGCCCGGGTATGTGGAGAATTGTTGTCCCGCGGGTTCTTCCATGCACGATGACGCTTTCCCGTGCCCGGGGATGGCCGTGGCACGGGCCCTGGCTCACTTGAGGCACCCGAGTCCCGCCAGCGTCGCCTCCACCGCCGTATCGAGCGGCGTCACCGGCTCGCGACCGAGCACCGCGGTCACGCGCGCGTTGTCCATCCGGATCGGTTCGCGCCACAGGTAACGCATCTCGAGCAGTTCGCGCAGCGTCGTGACGAACGGCGCCGCCGCCCAGACGACCCACCACGGGAAGTTGCGCAGCGTCGGCCGCATCCCGTGCCGCTGTGCGACCCGTTGCACGGCCAGCGCCATCTGCATGCCGTCCGCGTCCCAGTGCCCGCCCAGATGAAAACGCGCGAACGGCTCCAGCGTCTCGCGGCGTTCGATCAGCTCGAGCATCGTGCGTGCCACGTCCGGCACGTACGACCATTGATGGCCGACACCGCGGCTCGGCACGCTGATGGCCGCCACGGGCCGCCCGGGCTTGATCAGCCCCTGCGAAAACCAGCTGTTGCCGAGGTGCGGCCCGAAGAAATCGCCGGCGCGCACGACGATCGCACGCACGCCATGCTCGCTGGCGTCCTGCAGCCGCCGCTCCAGTTCGACGCGGATCGCCCCCTTGCGGGTCGACGGATGCTGCGGCGCATCTTCCCGCAGCACCGGAAAGGCATCGGCGCCGAAGTTGTAGACCGTGCCGGGCAACACAATGGTCGCCTGCGCGGCCCGGGCCGCCGCGATCGAGTTGTCGACCATCGGCAGCACCTGCTCGGCCCAGTTCCGGTATCCGGGCGGGTTCACCGCATGCACGATCACGCTGCAGCCGCGTGCGGCACGGACCACCGCATCGCGATCCAGTGCGTCGCCGCGGATCCACGCAATGCCGTCGCGCTCCACCACCTCGGCGTCGATCCCGCGCTTGAGCGCCAGCACCTGCCAGCCCGCATCGCGCAACTGCCGTGCGACTTCCCCGCCAATCCCGCCGCTCGCGCCGAGCACGAGTGCCTGCCGTTGCGTCCCGCCTGCGTCCGTCGTCATTGCCGCTCTCCTTGAGTGAACCATCGTGACACGCATTCTGGCGCGTCGCCGGCTAACAAGGAATTGCCTAACCTAGTAGATCAGCTATACATTTATGCATGACCACCGATCTGAACTGGGAACGTTATCGCACCTTTCTCGCGGTGCTGACGGAAGGCTCGCTGTCCGGTGCGGCGCGCGCGCTCGGCATTACGCAGCCGACCGCCGGCCGCCACGTCGCGGCGCTCGAGGCCGCGTTCGGGCAGACGCTGTTCACGCGCTCGCCGTCGGGCCTGCTGCCGACCGAGGCCGCGCTCGCGCTGCGCGGCCACGCGGAGGCGCTGCGCAGCGCGGCGGCCGCGTTCGAGCGCGCGGCGGCCAGCCACGGCGCGGGCGTGCGCGGCATCGTGCGGATCTCGGCCAGCGACGTCATTGCCGTCGAGGTGCTGCCGCCGATGCTCGCGCAACTGCGGCGCGACCATCCTGGGCTTGTCATCGAACTGGTGCCGACCGACCGCATCCAGGACGTGCTGAAGCGCGAGGCCGACATCGCGGTCCGGATGGCGCCGCCCGCGCAGGAAGCACTCGTCGCGCGGCGCGTCGGCGAGATCGATGTCGGGCTGTATGCGCGCGACGATTACCTGGCCCGCAACGGCGCACCCGCGACGATCGACGCGCTCGCGCATCACGCGCTGATCGGCTTCGACACGGTCACGCCGTTCATCCGCTCGGCGGGGCGCGGGATGCCGCTCTGGAAGCGCGACGCGTTTGCGCTGCGCACCGACAGCAACCTCGCGCAGCTCGCGATGATCCGCGCAGGCTACGGGATCGGCTTCTGCCAGTCGGCGCTCGCGAAACGCGACGCGCGGCTCGTGCGCGTGCTGCCTGACGAACTGGCGATGCGGCTGGAAACCTGGGTCGTGATGCACGAGGATCTGCGCACGAGCGCGCGCTGCCGGGCCGTGTTCGATGCGCTGGCCAACGGGTTGCGTGCGTATGCCGAAGGAGAAACGGCCGAGTAGCCGGCGGCGTGCGTGAATCGCGCGCGCCGCGCTACTCGTCGCTTTTTCCGGCGAACAGGATGTCGGCGATGCGCCGCCATGGATTGTCGGGCACGTCGTAGAAGCGCAGCCCCTCCTCCGACGCCTCGGCCCAGTCGACCATCGCTTCCAGGTATTCGCCGATCGACCGGTTTTCCCAGCCGAGGGCGGCGCGGGCATACGGCGACGGCGGCACGTCGGCTTCGAGCTGCCGCTCCTTGTGCCAGTCGTGGCCGAGCACGCGCAGGAAGTGGATCAGCGAACGCTCGTCGACCACGCGCTCCAGCGCGTCCTGCAGCTTCGCGGCCATCTGGTTTTTCAGTTCGTCGTTCATGCCTGCCTCCTCCGTCCGCGCCGTTCAGAAAGCCGCCAGCTCGCACCATTCGGGATACGGCTCCTCGACGATGAAGAAATCATCGAAGTACACCAGACCGAGCCGTTCAAGCGATCTCATGCAATCGTCGCCGGCATCGCCGCCAAAGAACGGGCCGAGCGACACCAACCGATCCGATTCGTCGAAACAGCCGGTGAAATTGAATTCGCGCATGATCGTCGACAGGTCGACACCTTTCTCGGCCAACGCCGCACGTCGTACCACGATCCCGAAATCTCTCGATATTTTCATTGTCGTCTTCGTTGAATACGCTCCCTTGCCCCCGGCGTACCAAGCCTCTTCACATCAGCAGTTGACGCGACAGCACCTCGCGCGCCTGGGTGACGGTCTCGCGCTCGCCCGGCATCGGCGGCGTCAGCGAAAACACCGCATCGGGCAGCGGCGGCAGCCGGAATTTCGTGCCGAGCCGCATCAGGCCGTCGCCGATCGCCGACGCGCACAGGCAGCCCACCCCAAGCCCCGCCGCGAGCATCGACTGCAACCCCGCGACGCCCGACGCGCTGTGCACGAGCACGTACGGCGTGTGCTGCTCGTCGAGCGCGCGCACGGCGACCTGATGCATCATGCAGTCGTCCGGCAGCAGCACGAGCGGCAGCGGCTCCGGCAACTGCTCGGCGAGCGCCGGCGACGCGACCCACGACAGCGGCTCGCGCCGCAGCACCCAGCGCGTATCGCCCGACACCGGCCGGAACGGCCCGCTCGACATGTTCATCACGACGCCGAGATCGATCTGCCCGCGCGCATGCGCCGTCTCGATGTCCACGCTCTTCATCGCGCTCACGTGCAGGCTCAGTTGCGGGTAGCACTCCCGCAGCCGCGCCAGCATGCCCGCCACTTCATTCGTGCGGTAGTAATCGGTGATCGCGACGCGCAGCTCGCCCTTGATCGCCTGCCCGCGCACTTCGTCGAATGCGGCCTCGTTCAGCGCGACGATGCGCCGCGCGTGCTGCAGCAGCCGCGAGCCGGCCGGCGTCGGCTCGACGCCGCGCTTGCTGCGCACGAACAACGGCACGCCGGCGCGCGATTCGAGCTTGCGCACCTGCTCGCTGACCGTCGACTGCGACAGGTGCAGCAGCGGCGCGGCGGCCGTCAGGCTGCCGGCATCCGCGACTGCCGCGAAAGTACGCAACTGGTCCAGGTCGAAACCGCGCATCGCCGCCCTCCATTCATCGATTAACCCGATGGATGCTACCACTCTTTCCCGCTTTTCCGAATCATGGACGATGCGCAGAATACGGGGTCAACGGCCTGCGCGCGTCGCCTGCCCATACGGCCCTCATTTTTCGGATCCCGCTTCCATGACGAACCCCACCCTTGCCCCCTGCGCGCCGGCCGGCGCGGCCGCCGCGGCGACACCGCGCAGCCACCACGGCTGGGCGCTCGTGGTCCTGCTGGTCGGCGCCATTCTGCCGCCGCTCGACTACTTCATCGTGAATCTCGCGCTACCGGCCATCCGCGACGGCATCGGCGCGCGCCAGGCCGAGTTGCAACTCGTCGTGTCGGCTTATGCGTGCGCGAACGCGGTCGTGCAGATCACCGGCGGGCGCCTCGGCGACCTGTACGGCCGCAAGCGCATGTTCATGCTCGGCATGGCCGGCTTCGTGCTCGCGTCGACACTGTGCGGGCTCGCCGGCAACGGCACGGTGCTCGTCGGCGGCCGGGTGCTGCAGGGCCTGTTCGCCGCGATCCTCGCACCGCAGGTACTCGCGACGATCCGCAGCGTGTTCAGCCCGCAGGAACAGGTGCGCGTGATGGGCTTCTACGGGTTCGCGTTCGGCCTCGCGGCAGTGATCGGCCAGCTCGGCGGCGGCGCACTGATCAGCCTGCATCCGTTCGGGCTCGGCTGGCGCGCGATCTTCCTCGTCAATCTGCCGATCGGCATCCTGGCGCTGATCGGCAGCTGGCGCTTCATCCCCGAGAACCGGCCGCCGCGCGGCCAGCGCATCGACGTGCCGGGCACGGTGCTGATGTCGCTGTTCCTGCTGATGCTCGTGTATCCGCTCACGCACGGCCGCGAGGCCGGCTGGCCGCTGTGGATGATCGCGTGCCTCGTCGGCACGCTGCCGATGCTCGGCGCGTTGCTGGCCGTCGAATCGCGCCGGCTCGCCCGCGGCCACGACCCGCTGCTCGACGTACGCCTGTTCCGCAATCCGGTCGTCGCGCTCGGGCTCCTGCTCGCGTTCCTGTTCTACATGCTGAGCGCGTTCTTCCTGAGCTACGGGATCTATCTGCAGGGCTGCCTGAACTGGTCGCCGCTCGCGTCCGGGTTCGCGATCCTGCCGCTCGGGATCGGCTTCCTCGCGAGCCCGCTGCTGATGCCGCGCCTCGTGGCCCGGTTCGGCGGCTATCGCGTGCTCACGCTCGGCTTCGTGATGCTCGCGGCCGGTGTCACGACCGCCGCCGCGCTTGCCGGCGCAGGCGCGCCGGGGCCCGGCTTCTATGCGGGTATCGCGGCGATCGGGATCGGGCAAGGGCTCGTGCTGCCGTCGGTCGTGCGGATCGTGCTCGCGGAAGTCGATGCGGCCCGCGCAGGCGTCGCGTCGGGGATGGTCAGCGCGATGCTGCAGATCGGTGCGGCCGTCGGCGCCGCGACGATCGGCGGCGTGTTCTTCGCGCGGCTCGGCGCGCACCCGGCCGCGCTCGACTACGTGCAGGGGTTCCGGACCTCGATGTTCACGCTGACGGTCGTGCTGCTGGCCTGCATCGCACTGTCGACGGCGCTCGGGCCGCTGCACCGGCGTCTGCATGCAGACGCGTAGGTCGAACTGGGATCGCAGCGGCGGCGGCCGAGCCGGCCATGGCGCGGGCGTTCGCCGGCACCCGGTTCAATGGTGCTGCTCGCGCTGCGCTTGCCGCGCCTCCCATTCGGCCAGCTCGATGCGATAGCGCGCGAGCGCTTCGTCGTAGAGGTCGAAGACGCAGGGGGAACAGCCGCTGTTGCAGCAGTCTTCCAGTTCGGGTTGTACAGGTGGGGTCGGACGGGGATCGTCGACGGACGGATCCGCTGAAACTGGGTTCGGCACGGCGTGTTCCGGTGAGGTGGAACGGTCAGTATAGGGCGATCCGGGCCTCCGCCGCTTTCGGCAAGCCCGGCGGGCCGACGATGAACCCTTCATAATGTCGCGACGGCAAACGCAGCGATCCGTTGCGCCCGCCCCGTTCCCTCCCCACCGGAGTTGCGCCATGGCCGAAGCCGTGAATCCGCCGGAAATCTGGGCGCCGTTCGGCGCGTTCTCGATGGCCGTGATCCAGGGCGACGGACGGATCGTTCATCTGAAGGGACAGGTCGCGCTCGACCGCGACGGGCAAGTGGTTGGCGCCGGCGACATGCGCACCCAGGTGCGCCAGACGCTCGACAACATCCGCGACGTGCTGGCCGCGATGGGCGGGCAGATGCGCGACGTGATCTCGCTCGTCCATTACGCAACCGACATCGATGCGTTCATGCAGGCCGGCGACATCCGCAAGACGTACTTCGCCGAGCCGTATCCGGTGACGACGACCGTTCAGGTCGAACGCCTCTACCATCCCGGCCTGCTGATCGAGATCACGGCCGTCGCCGAAATTCCGCTGGCGCGGTTTCACCGGCCTGCCTCGCACGCATAAAACGCGAAAGCGCACACAAAATCGCGCGCCGGCCGGCGCATGTCCGACCGGCGCACGAACCTGCCACCCGCCCGCTTACTTCGCCGGCGCGCCCGGCTTCGCGGCCCCCGGCTTGTCGGCCAGCGGCTGCCAGGCCGCGCCAAGCGAATACCAGTCGACGCGGCGCGTGAGCGTCATGATGCCGGCGAGAATCGCGAACAGCAGCAGCGAGCCGAGCATCAGCGCATTGTCCTCCGACAGCAGCAGCCCGTAGAGCGCCGCGTACAGCATCGCAAGCAGCACCGTGAACGTCGCGCCGCGCTTCACGCTGTGCAGCACGAACGACAGGTAGAAACCGAGCAGCCCGATGCATGCACTGCTCGCCGCGAGATACGCATAGCCGAACGCGATGTGCTCGGACAGGCTCAGCAGCAGCAGGAAGAACAGCGCGAGCGACAGGCCCACCAGCGTGTACTGGATCGGGTGGATGCGCAGCCGCTTCACGAGCTCGTACATGAAGAAGCTCGCGAACGTGAGCATCACGAACAGCGCACCGTACTTCGTCGCGCGTTCGGCCTGCAGATAGACGTTCACTGGTTCGATCACCGACACCGACGCCATCTCGATCGCCCCCTCGCCGTTGCCGGACGCAACCTGCTCGCGCGCCTTCGTGTTGAACGACGTCACGTGCCAGTTGCTCGTGAAACCGTGCGCATCGATCGTGCGCTCGGCCGGCAGGAACTCGCCGCCGAAGCTCGGGTGCGGCCACGTCGATTTCAGCGAGAAATCGTTCTGGTCACCCACCGGCGCGAACGCAACCGATTCCGCGCCCGCCAGCGGCAGGCCGATGCTGAACGGCACGACCGCCGCCCCGGCGTTCGCGCCCGCCAGCTCATCGAGGTCGACATTCGCATGCACGCCCTGGCGCAGGCTGTCCAGCCGCGTGCCCTGCTCCACGTCGAGTTGCTTGCCGCCGATGCGCAGGTCGGGTTGCGCCTTCAGCCCGCGAAGGTCGCCGATGCCGAGCGTGACATACGCGCTGTCGATCTTGAAGCTCACGTGGCCGTCGGCCTGCGGCAGCTTCTTCAGGTCCGGCAGCGGCAGCGTGCCCGTCATCCGGCTGTCGAGCCCGTACACCAGCGCCTTGTGGATGCCGCGATAGCGCACGCTGACCGAGAGCGTGCCGTCGACGTTCAGCGTCTTCGGAAACACGAGCATGCGTTTTGTCTCGCTTCTCAGGCTCGTCTTCGTCTTGCCGCCGGCCGGCGAGTCGTCGCGCACCCGCGTGACTTCCGTGTAATGCACGACGAGCACCGGCCCCGTCACGGTCTGCGGCCCCGCGTAGCTCGCCCAGATGCTTTGCAGTGCGCTCTGCCGATAGTCGGCGCGTTCCCGCACGATGCTCTGGACCATCTGCAGCGGGATCAGGATCGCCAGCGCGAGAAACGCGGTAATCACGGACTTGAACAACAGGACTCGATTCATTGCTGGCACGTACCAAAGTAGAAGGTACGGTTAGCATGAGCGGGCCCGGTGAAGGGCGATTGAAGCCGGTGTGAAGCGGATGTGTGGCGAGCGTGAAGCGCGCTCAGCCGGCCGACGGCAGCGTGAGCGTCGCGCACGCGCCGCCTTCGTCGCGGTTCGCGAGCGCGATCTGGCCGCGGTGCAGCATCGCGACTTCGCGGACGAAACACAGCCCGAGGCCCGTGCTGCGATCCTGCCCGTCGGGGCGCGGCAGCGAGTAGAACCGCTCGAACACGCGAGTCAGCGCGTAGTCGGGCACGCCCGGGCCGTCGTCGGTGACGCGCACGACCGCGACGTGCGCCCTGCCCGCCGGCTGCCGCTCGAGCGCGATCCGGATCGTGCTGCCCTGCGGCGCGAAATCCAGTGCGTTGTCGAGCAGGTTGCCGAGCGCCTGGCGCAGCAGGAACGGATCGCCTTCGACGACCGCCGGATCGGCTGCGTCGTTCGCGTCGATCCGCAGGCTCACGCCGCGCTGCCGCGCGCGCGGCTCGATATCGTCGACGAGCTGTTCGAGCACCGGCCGCAACGCGACCGGTTCGTGCACCGACAGGCGCTGCTTCTGCTCGACTTCGGCCAGCGCGAGCAGCTTGCGGATCATCTGTTCGAGACGGCCGGCCTGGCGGCGGATGTTCTCGGTGAAGCGCCGTCGGTTCGACACCGGCATGTCCTCCTGCAGCAGTTCGGCCGCGCCGCTGATCGCGGCCAGCGGGCTCTTCATCTCGTGCGTGAGCGTGTGGATGTAGGTTTCAACGTACTGCCGGTCCTCCAGCCGCTGATGCATGCTTTCCACCGCGCGCCCGAGCTCGGCCAGCTCGTTCGCGCCCTGCAGCGGCATCGTCGCGCGCTCGCCGGCCGCGATCGCGCGCGCATAGCGCTGCAGGCGCCGCAGCCCGAGCACCAGCCACCACGTGCAGGCCACGCCGATCAGGATCGCGCCGCCCATCAGCAACGCGCCGTACAGCATGATCTTGCGCTGGCTGCGCGCGATGAACGGCGCGACCGTCTGGTTCGGCTTCGCGATCGTCAGCACGCCGATGATCTCGTTGCCGCGCCGGATCGGCGCCGCGACGTGCATCACGGTGCTGCTGTCGTCGTTCGGATCGCTGCGCGTGCTGCGCGCGCCGTATTCGCCGCGCAGCGTCCGGTACACGTCGTTCCAGCGCGAGTAGTCCTGCCCGACCGCACGGCCGGACGAGTCGTAGCGCACGATGCCGTGCGCGTCGGTGATGTAGAGGCGGTAGCCGATCGCGTTCTTCTGGATGCCCCACACGTTCGCGCTGACCGGGCGCTCGTGCAGCTGCCCGAGCTGCCGCGCGAACGTGCCGTCGGCGATATGCCCGTTCGCCATGTCGTCGGCGGCCAGCACCGCCAGCACCTGCGCGGTGTCGACGAGCGTGTCCTCCATCGCTTCGCGCACGCCGGGCTTCACCTCCTGCACGAACACGCGCAGCGTGATCAGCGCGGCCAGACCGACGATCAGGAAAAAACCGAAGAAGATGCGCAGGCCGATATGCATGGGCGGGGCCGGTCGTTACGGTTGCAGCGAATAACCCATCCCGCGATGGGTGCGGATCGGGTCGCGCTCGGGATCGATCGCGCGCAGCTTGGCGCGCAGCGTCTTGATGTGCGTGTCGACCGTGCGGTCGGCCGAATCGAGCGCCTCGTGCCACACGAGGTCCATCAGCTGCTCGCGCGAGTAGATGCGCCCCGGATGGCGCACCAGCAGCGCCAGCAGGCCGAATTCGTAGCGCGTGAGGTCCAGCGCGTGGCCGAGCCACGACACGCGCGCGCCGTCGGTGTCGAGCGTGAAGCCCGGAGCGGTCGTCGCGGCGACCGGCGCCGCTGCGGGTGAGGATGCAGGTGCGGGCGCCGGTTCCGGCGCAGCCGCCCGGTAGAAGCGTCGCAGGATCACGCGCACCCGCGCCGCCAGCTCGCGCGGCGAAAACGGCTTGGCCACGTAATCGTCGGCGCCGATCTCGAGCCCGACGATCCGGTCGATTTCGTCGTGTCGCGCGGTCAGGAAGATCACCGGAATATCGGTAAACGTGCGCAGCCGCCGGCACACCTCGAAGCCGCCGAGGTCCGGCAGGCCGACGTCGAGCACCACGAGATCGATGCGCGTATCGCGCAGGCGGTCGAGCGCCGCCTGCCCGAGCGTGCAGTGGACGGTCTGCATGCCGTCGGTGCCGAGGGCGTAGACGATCGTGTCCGCGATCGCCTGTTCGTCTTCGACGATCAGGATAGTGGGCTGATTCATGGTCTCGGGTTCGGGTCGCGCAATCCGCGTGCGACATTGTACGCACGGCCGGCCGCGCGGCCCCCTTCCCGCCGCGCTATGCCACGCGGCCGCTCACCGGAATCGACGCGCCGGTAATCGCCTGCGCGTCGGCCGACAGCAGGAATCCGATCGTCGCCGCGATCTGCTCCGGTCGCACCCAGCGCGTGAAATCCGCATCGGGCATGTCCGCGCGGTTCGGCGGCGTATCGATGATGCTCGGCAGGACCGCGTTCACGGTCACGCCGCGGTCGAGCAGTTCGGCTGCCAGCGCCTCGGTGAGCCGCGCGACGCCGGCCTTCGCGGCCGCATAGGCGCCCATGCCCGCGCCCGCCTTGAACGCGGCGCCCGCGCCGATGTTGACGACGCGGCCGGCCGGGCTCGCGAGCAGGTACGGCAGCGCGGCCTTCGATGCGTTCAGCGCCGTCTTCACGTTCAGCTCGTACATGCGGTCCCACGTGGCGGCATCGCCGTCGGCGATCGTCTGCCACACGAACGCGCCGGCGATGTTCAGCAACGCATCGACCCGGCCGAATTCGCGGTTGACCGCTTCGAGCGCCCGCGCCGCCGCCTGCGGATCGACGAGGTCGATGCCGCCGATGCGCAATGCATCGGCCGGCACGCCGGGCAGCGCCTGCGCATCGGGGGCCGCACCGCGGCCGATCAGTGCGACGCGTGCGCCGCGCTCGCCCAGCCACGCGGCCGTCGCGACGCCCAGATGGCCGAATCCGCCGGTGATCGCGACTGCCTTGCCTTTCAGGTCGTGTTCCATCAATGAGCGCTCCTTGATCGAGGGTGAATGGACGAAATGCCGACAGCGTAGCGCCGTTCACGCATCCGTGCGCACGGCGACGAGGCTGCGGCGGCGCAATTCCTCCGTCGTTTCGCCCTGGTTGCCCGGCCGCCAGCCCGGCGGCAGCATCACGAAACGGATCGCCGTCCACACGTCGCGGGCCGTCGCGACGTCGCGGGCGAGGCTCGCCCAGTGCTCGAGCTCGACGACGAACGGATTGCGCGAGCGGGTCGGCGTGACGAGGCCGTAACGGCACGGCTCGTCGGCACGCTCGGCGACGTAGGTGCCGAACAGCCGGTCGAACACGACCAGCACGCCGCCGTAGTTCGCATCGAGGTAGTCGAGGTTCGACGCATGATGCACGCGATGCGCGGACGGCGTGTTGAACACGTATTCGAGCCAGCCGAGCTTCGGCATCCACGTGTTGTGCAGCCAGAACAGGTACATCAGGTTGAACGACAGGATCGCGAGCACGGCTTCCGGCCGCACGCCGAGCCACACGAGCGGCGTGAAGAACATCGCGGCGCCGACGATCTTGCCGGTCCAGCCGAGGCGGAACGCGGACGACAGCGTCAACTGGTTCGGCGAATGATGCACCGCATGCGTCGACCAGAAGAAGCGGACGCGATGCGATGCACGGTGATACCAGTAGTAGCAGAACTCCTGGCCGACGAACACGAGCAGCCCGAGCGCGACGCTGTGGACCGGGATCGTGAAGAGCCGGTGCGCCCACGCGAAATCGAACAGCGGCGTCGCGAGCGACAGCGGCACCAGGGCGAGCAGCTTGCGGCCCGCGAGATCGGCCAGCGACAGCCAGACCTCGTTCCAGTCGAACGGTTCGGGCTGGCGGCTGCGGCGCCAGGTGAGCACGGCCGCCTCGACGAGCGAGACGGCAACGATGAAGAGTGTGGCGAAGTACGCGAGCTTGCCGGTGGCGGTGAGCATGGTGGGTCTTTCCTTCGGTTGAGTCGGACGCGTCATGGGCGGCACGTGCTGCCGTCGCGTCGAATGGAACGCACTGTAGTCGGCGTGCGGCCGGAAGACCACGCGGGAAATGTGTCGCCGTATGTCGCGCTGACATGCGTTCGGCCGATGAGCGGCGGTCGCGGGGGCAGCGGGACTGGAGACCGGGCCGCAGGCTGCCCGGCGCGTGCATGTCAGGCGGGAATCGTGTCGCCGTATGTCGTGACGGAGCCGACCGGTGGCGTGCCGCACAGGTATCGACGGAGCGACGCGACCGCGCGCCCTATGGATACTGCCGCTGCCGATCGGGCATCCGTGCATTCGCCCTTCATCGGACGGCACGCGACGACAGCTACGGCCCTGCCGCAGCGAGCCCCTCCTTCGCGCATCGTGTATTGCCCGCAGGCCATGCGGGTGGTTCGACACCGCGCATGCCCGAATCGGTCGGCAAATATGTCGCCGCGTGTCGCCGCGACACCCGTTCGGGCCGCTCACGACATATGCAGACCCGGCCCGCTTCACACGCCCCTCCCGTCACGCCCAGCCTTTCCCGGCAAGGCTTGCCCGCGATCGACGCGGCCGGCACATCCATTCGTCGTACCGAAAAACGGCCCGTTACGTGTAACACCGCGACATCTTTCATCACGCGACGAACACGCATCGTCGCCCTAAAGTTCGTCCCGTCGCCACGCCACTGCGTGCACCGCAACGAACCGCAAGGACACCCGATGAAAACCCGCTTCCTCGTCACCGCCACCGCTCTCGTCACGCTCGCCAGCGCACCGGCCTTCGCCGGCTGGTCCGGCCACGGCACCGCCTACACGCCGCGCGGCACCTACAGCGGCGCACACGCCGGCTCGTGCGGCGGCGGCAGCTGCTCGCATGCGGGCGGCGTGATCGGCCCCGGCGGCGGCCTCGCGACCAATACCGGCACCGTCACGCGTACCGCGCCGGGCCAGTTCTCGAACAGCGGCACGGCCGTCGGCCCGAACGGGCGCTCGGTCGACCACAGCGGCGACACGAGCTGCGCGAACGGCACCTGTTCGCATACCGGTTCGCTGACGGGCTCGGACGGCCGCAGCGCCTCGACGTCGGGCAGCGTGACGCGCAACGGCCCGGGCCAGTATTCGTCGAGCGGCACGATCACGGGCTCGGGCGGCAACACGGCCAGCCACACGGCGTCGACGAATTGCGCGGGCTCGACCTGCTCGCGCTCGGGCACCGTGACCGGCACGGACGGCGGCAGCGTCACGCACGCCGGCAGCGCGACGCGCGTGTCGCCGGGCGTCGTGACGACGTCCGACGGCTCGACGGTCGTACACGGCGGCACGGTCTCGACCGGCGGCACGACCGTGATTCACGGCAGCACGGCGGCAGGCGGCGCGGTGGTCGTGGCCGGCGGGACCGTGCCGGTTCCCGTACCCGTGCCGGTCGTGGCGCCCCCGCCGGCCGCCGTGGTCGTGACGGCTCCGCCGGCTGCCGCCACGATCGCCGTGGCCGCCCCGGCACCTGCGCCGGCCGCTGTCGTGGTCGCGGCACCGCCACCCGCGCCGGCTGCCGTCATCGTCGCGCCGCCTCCGCCGCCGAAGGTCGTGCGTGTTGCGCCGCCGAAAGCCATCGTGGTCGCTCCCGCGCCGCGCGTCGTCTACGTCGCCCCGCCGCCGCCGAAGGTCCTGTATCTCGCGCCGCCGCTGCCGCGCTCCGTGTACGTCGCCCCGCGCGCTGTGTATGTCGCGCACCCGCCGCGCGCCGTCGTATGGGTGCCCGCCCACTGGGCCGGCCGCATCTGGGTGCCCGCGCACTGGGCGTAATCCGGCATCGCGCCGCATCGCTGCATCGATCCGTTTCGTTTTCCACCCGTTTCAGTTTCATCAACCACCCGGCCGACTCAAACCGTCGGCCACGCAAGGAGAAACCCCATGAAGTCCATCCAGAAGATGATTGCCGCCGTCGTTTTGTGTATCGTCTCAGCAGCAGCCTCGGCCCAGCAGACGCCGCCGGGCGCGGCGAACGGCGGCGCACGCGCCGAGCACGCGCTGATGCAGTTGCAGACCCGCTTCGCCAACGCCAACACGACGCACGACGGCAAGCTCACCCGCGAGCAGGCCGCCGCGGGCATGCCGATGGTGGCGCAGCATTTCGACGAGATCGACGTGCAGCACAACGGTTACGTCACGCTCGCGCAGCTCGCCGGGTTCATGCGCCAGCGCATGGCGGCCCGCTGATCGTTCACGCAAGTCCCGCCGCACCGCACGCACCGGGAGGCAGTCGATGGAACAGTCCTGCAGGATCGTCGTGCTCGACGACGAAGCCGAGTTGCGCAACATGCTGCAGCGCTTCCTGACCGGCCACGGCTTCCAGGTCCGCGCGGTCGCCGACGGCAAGCGGCTCGATCGTCTGCTGCAGCGCGAACCGTACGACCTGCTGGTGCTCGATCTGATGATGGAGCCCGAGGACGGCCTGAGCGTGTGCCGGCGCCTGCGCGCAGAAGGCCAGACGCTGCCGATCCTGATGCTCACCGCGAAAGGCGACGCGGCGGACAAGGTCGTCGGCCTCGAGACGGGCGCCGACGACTACCTGGCGAAGCCGTTCCTCCCCGACGAGCTCGTCGCCCGCATCCGTGCGCTGCTGCGGCGGCAGAAGATGGCCGCCGGCGAACCGACGGTCACGTCGCAGCGGTTGCGCTTCGGCGCCTTCACGTTCGACGTCGGCCAGCAGACGCTGATGCGCGACGGCATGCCCGTCGAACTCCATTCGGCGCAGATGCTGCTGTTGCACGCGCTCGGCTCGTCGCCGAACCGCGCGGTGAGCCGCGAAAACCTGCTCGCCCGCGCACGCGGCCGCGACCACGCCGCGCTCGATCGCAGCGTCGACGTGCAGATCCTGAGGCTGCGCCAGATCGTCGAGGACGACCCCGGCAAGCCGCGCTTCATCAAGACGGTCTGGGGCATCGGCTACATGCTGGTGGCCGGCATCGAATCGTGATGCGCATCCCGCTGCCGCGCTCGCTGCTCGCACGCAACATCGCGCTGCTGGTGGCGCTCGTCGCGCTGTCGCTCGCGTGCTCGCTCGGCGTGCTGCTGCACTACGTGCAGCGTCCGCGCATCGAGCGGGCATCGATCATCTTTTCCGACTACGTGCAATTGCTCGACCGTACGCTGGCCGGCATGCCGCCCGACGCCGGCCGCACGGTGGCCGCGCAGCTCGGCGGCCAGACCTCGCCGCCGCCCGCCACGCCACCGCATGCGCCGAACCTGGCGGCCTTCTTCCGCACCTGGCAGCGCGACGTGTTCATGCAGGCGCTCGAACGCCACCTGCCGCCCGACCTGCCGGCGCGCTGGCAATCGGGTGACGACGAACGCCTGTGGATCCGGCTGCACGCAGCCGGCTCGCCCGTCTGGGTGCCGCTGCCGATGGCTGCCGACGCGCAGGCGAGCGGCATCACGACGGCCCTCGTGCTGTCAGTCGGGCTGGCGCTGCTGGCGGCGTTGACCGGCTACCTGATCCAGCTCCACCTGAACCGGCCGCTCGACGCGCTGGCACGGGCGGCGCAGCGTGTCAGCGCAGGCGAGCGCCCGCCGCCGCTGCCGACCGACGGCCCGACCGAGATCGCCGACGTGAGCCGCGCATTCAACCGGATGGCCGACGCGCTGCAACAGGCGGAAGCGACCCGCTCGCTGATGCTGGCCGGCGTATCGCACGACATCCGCACGCCGCTGACCAAGCTGCGCCTGGCGATCGCGATGGCGCTGCCGCGCGGCACGCACGACGCACTCACCGCGTCGGCCGAGCATTATCTCGACCAGATCGATACGATCCTCCAGCAATTCATGGACTACGCGGGCAGCGGCGAGCGCGAAACGCCGCAGCCCGGCGACCTGAATGCGCTGATCGGCCAGCTCGTCGCGGATTTCGCCGGGCTCGGTCACGAATTCGAGTTCGACGAAGGCGACGTACCTGCGTTCGCGTTCCGTCCGATCAGCCTGATGCGGCTGCTGATGAACCTGATGCAGAACGCGATCGTATATGGTCGTACCGGCCTGGGTGTGCGGACCTGGACCGAACACGGCATCGCGTATGCGGTCGTCAGCGATCGCGGCAACGGCATCGGCGCGGCGGAACTCGAACGGCTCAAGGCGCCGTTCAGCCGCGGTGCGAACGCGCGCAGCCATGCGGGCGGCACGGGGCTCGGCCTCGCGATCGTCGAGCGGATCGCCCGCCTGCACGGTGGAACGCTGACGTTTCGCGACCGCGAAGGCGGAGGCCTGGAGGCCGTGGTCGCGCTGCCGCTCGTTTCGTCCGCGACGGGCAAGCCATCGCTATCGGCGTAACGGCTGGATCGGCCGGATCGGCTGACGACCCCGTGCATCCGCGTGCGCCGTGCGCATGACATGCGCCGACATAATTCCTGCGTGGCGCATCCCCCCCGACCTCCGCATACTTGCGCCTGCGTGTTGCGCAACGGCATGAAACCTCTCCCTCGCCAGCGATCACGCCCCGCTTCCGATCGTTCGCGTTCCTGAATGCCGCGACAGTATCGGCAACTTCATCCAGGCCACGGAGATCCACATGTTCACTTCCCTTCATGCACTTGCCGCCCACGCCAAACGTCTGACCAGTGTCGCGCTGATCGCCGGCACACTCGCGATGACCGGCTGCGCGTCGACGGCGACCACGGCCATGACCGCCGCGCCGGCGGCCCGCACGCAGTCGCAGGTTCACGCGGACGTCGTCTATGTGTCCCCGTTCGACGTGGACGCGACCGACGTCAAGGTCGACGGCGGGATGATCAGCAAGCTCGCGACCCTCGCGAAGGGATCGTCCGCCGACGTGGAGCGCCAGCAGAGCGCGCTGAAGACCCGCGATCAGCTCGCAGATGCGCTCGTGCGCGAACTCCGGTCGCAAGGCATTCCCGCGCTGCGCGGCCCGGTACCCGACGGCCGCGACGCGCTGGTGGTCGAAGGGCGGTTCGAGACGATCGACGCCGGCAACCGTCGCCGCCGCACGCTGATCGGGCTCGGCGCCGGCAAGAGCGAAGTGGGTGCATCGGTCACCGTGGTGTTCCGGGCGGCGTCCGGCACACCGATGCCGCTCGGCACGTTCTCGGCCAGCGCCAATAGCGGCCACATGCCCGGCATGGTCGAAACCGCCGGGGTTGGCGCGGCGGCCGGCCGGCTCGCGACGTCGGCGGCGGTCGGCGCCGGCCTGCACGGCGTGTCGGAAACGAAGCACGACACGGTGGCATCCGATACGGACCGCCTCGCGCGCTCGATCGCCAAGCAGCTCGCCGCGCAGAATGCAGCAAATGCGTGGCTGCCGACGGTGTCGGCGAGCTGACGCACCGTATCGCCGCCTGCGCGGCCTGGCATACGCGCAGGCTGGCGGCCGGGCATAATGCGCGAGGCCGGTTTTCGCGGCGCATGCCGCAGCCGCCGTGCCAGGCTACCCGACAGCCCGCGCCACCCCGAATCCTGAAACTCAACCCGTCAATTCCATGCAAGTACTCGTCGTAGGAACCGGCAAGCTGGCCAACGAACTGCTCGACGCGCACCGGCTCGACCCGGCCACCTGTCGCGTGATGTCGTGGTCGGACGGCACGCGAACCGACACACGTTCGATCGTCGTGCATACCGGTTCCGGCCGCGAACTCCCTGCCGTGATCGCGTTCTGCACAGCCACTGCTTCGCCGCTCGTCGAGCTGTCGACCGGCTCCGAGCTCGAAGCCGGCTCGCACGCTTTCCCGGTCGTACTGTGTCCGAACACGAACATCCTGATGCTCAAGTTCATGAGCATGCTGGAAACCAGCGGCCACCTGTTTCACGACTGCCGGATCAGCCTGACGGAATCGCACCAGGCCGGCAAGACGTCCGTCCCGGGCACGGCCGTCGGGATCGGCCAGTCGCTCGGCGTGCGGCCGGAAGCTATTCGCTCCGTGCGCGACCCGGACGTGCAACGCAGCGAATTCGCGGTTGCCGACGATCAGCTCGGCCGCCACGCGATTCACCGGATCCGCATCGACGACGGTGCATGCAGCCTGCAGTTCGAATCGCGCGTGGTGGGCGCGACACCTTACGCGGACGGGGTATCGCGCATCGTCGACGCCGTCCGGCAGCACGACCTCGAACACCGCCGCCATTCGATCGTCGAATTCATCCGCAACGGCTGGCTGTAGTCGCGGCGATTCGCCACGACAGGCGGCAACCGGCATGCGTGCATCGCGTACGTCATGTGCACGGTGCAAACAGGTTCGTCGTCGATTTGGATGCCATCGATCGCTTCGCCGGCGGCATCCGGGCCGCACTTCCCGCCGCCCGAAAGCCGCAACGAGCGACCGTCGTGTCGTATTGGCCGGCAAGTTACCCGCTTGCCGGCCGAGGCCCGTTCGCCGAGACGGGGCGCGAATCACGGCCGGCGTCGGCGCCAGAACTACCCCCTCGATATCCCCCGAAAGGAGAGCAACCGATGACTCGCCCCGACTTCATCAAGCACTGGACCGAACTCGAAGAGCCGGAAGCGCATTGCTATCGCGGCGATACCGAGCCGATGGCGCTGGACGCACCGCTTTCCGCCGAGCTCGGCATCACGCGTATCGGCATTCATCACGTGAGGCTTCTGCCGGGTCGGCGGACGTCCTATCCGCATGCCGAAAGCACCGAGCAGGAGTTCGTGTACGTGCTCGAAGGCAAACCCGATGTGTGGGTCGACGGCGTCCTTTACCCCGTTGTCGAAGGGGATTCCGTCGCGTTTCCGGCGGGTACCGGAATCTGTCACACCTTCATCAACAACACGAAGGACGAAGTCAGACTGATGGTGATCGGTGAACGCCCGCGCGACGACAACCGCATCCGCTACCCGATGAACGAGGCGTATGAGCTGACCCGCGCGGACCGCTGGGTGGACTGGCCCGCCAGGCCGCTCGGGGGCCATGACGGGATGCCGGACTGAAGCGCACGCAATACCCCCGCCGGAACCCGCCGAGCCGGCTGCGCAAGCTCGCGGCGGGCCGGCGGAACCGCCCCGTTCCGCCGGTCGCCACCCGGTCAACCGTCACTCGCCGCCCAGCACCGCTCCGCTCTCCGGCAACGTCGCACCACCATCGACGACGATCGTCTGCCCGGTGATGTACGCCGCATCCGCCGACGCGAGGAACAGCATCGCGTTCGCGATGTCCTCCGGCTCGCCCATCCGCGCGAGCGGAATGTCGCGCGCGATCTGCGCCGCAACCGACGCGTCGCCGAGATTGCCGGCCGCCGGCGTGCGGATCATGCCCGGCTCGACGCCGTTGACCGTCACGTTGCGACGCGCAAGCTCGAGCGCCGCCGCGCGAATGAAACCGTTCACGCCCGCCTTCGACGCCGCGTAATGCGCGAGCCCCGGATAGACGACCCGCGGCCCCGTCACCGACGACGTGACGAGCAACCGCCCGGCTCCCGCGCGCTCGAATGCCGGCAACGCCGCCTGTGCGAGCCAGAACAGCGCCGACAGGTTGACCGACAGCGTCCGGTCGAGCGTCGGCTCGTCGATCTGCCCGAACGGCATCAGCGGAAAATACGCGGCATTGTGGACGACGACGTCGAGCCGGCCGCCGTCGCGCTCGACTGCGGCGACGAGCGCACCCAGCTCGTCGCGGCTGGCGGCGTCGACCCGATACGCGCGCGCATTGCCTCCCGCGCCGGCCAGCACCTCGGCCTGCGCGACTGCCGCGTCGCCGTTCAGGTCGGCGACCGCGACGAACGCGTCGGATTCCGCGAAGCGGCGCGCAATTGCCGCGCCGATCCCTTGGGCGGCGCCCGTGACGAGCACGACACGCCCGCTGAAATCCGCACGCAGGCGGCCGCTGCCCAGCACCGCATTCATCGCTGCGCCTCGCCGCCGAGCGGATGCACGGTTTCGTTCAGCACCTGCGCGTAAGCACCGACCTGGAAGTTCGACAACGTGCCGAAGTCGCCGCCCTGGTAGCCGAAGATCTTGCCGTCGGTCTTGCGCTGCGCGAGGTCGATCAGCACGACGCCGAGCGTCGGCACGACCTTTTCGCGCCACACGAACAGATACAGCTCGTCTGCAATCCTGAAGTAATGGCAGCGGTCGACATCGGCCAGCCCGCCTTCGACGCCCTGCAGGCACTGCCACGCGTAGAAATTCTCGTTCAGGTAGATGTGCTCGTAGCATTCGGTCGGGCTGTAGCGGTACATCGTCCGCTTGCCGATCAGCTCGCGCGTGGGCGCATGCAGCGGCCCCGGCTGCGCGTGGCCGCCGAGCGTGCCGTGACGGAACGCCGCATCGACGGCGGTCAGCGGCAACCCGCGCGCCACGCGCGTGAATGCATCGATGCGCGTATCGGCTTCCGTCGGCAGCACGCCGACAACCGACGTCCACACGCCGTTGTCGAGATCGACCACTAGGCTGACCGACGTCGCGCGAACGGTGGCATCGATGTAGTCGACGAAGTACAGCCCGTCGCGCAGCCGCGTCACGCGGCACGGCGCGCGGCCGCCCGTGTCGGTCGCCGCGTCGCGCCATTGCAGCGCACCCGGCTCGAACGTATAGACGCGCCACGCGCCCGATGCGTCGCCGAGCGCCAGCGTCCGCCCGGCGAGCGCGTCGACGGGTGCGAGGATGTTCGCTTCCGGCGCGAAGCCGTCCGCGAGCGCGCCAACCTGAATGAATACCGGATCCTGTCGTTCCACCTGCCGTCTCCCGCGCAGCTTCAGGCCCGGCGGGCCGTGTACGCTGCTCATGGACACATGGTGCGGGTTGCGCGCGCCGCGCGGTATCCGCCAAAAGGATGAAGGGCGCGCGGCGCCGGAACGCGCTAAAGTGCACGTGATCCGCGCCGCAACCGGCGCGAGGAGCACGCATGCACCGTGTCACCCACTACCGACGCACCGGCGAAGGCATCGAGGCGATCAGCCTCGAGTCCGACCGCGCGTTTCCGCGCCACGCGCACGACGAATTCGGGGTCGGCGTGATCGTCAGCGGTGCGCACCGGTCGTGGAGCGGCCGCGGGCAGGTCGACGCGCTGGCCGGCGACGCGATCATGGTCAACCCGGGCGAGATGCACGACGGCTCGCCGATCGATGCCGGCACGGGCCGGTGCTGGCGGATGCTGTATCTCGCGCCTGCGCTGGTCGCGGGCGTGGCGGCGGAAGAAGGCATCGGCGGCGTCGAGCTCTCGCATCCTGCCGTGCGCGACGCACGGCTCACGGCCGCCGTCGGTCGGCTGCATGCGCGCATCGTCGCCGGGGAAAGCCAGCCGCTCGCTCGCGACGAAGCGCTCGTGATGCTCGTCGCCGGGTTGCTCGCCCGGCATGCGAGCCGCACGCTGCCGGCGGCCGGTGCCGCACCGGCGGTTCAGGTCGCCCGGGAGCGGCTCGACGCGGCACCGGCCGCCCCCGTTTCACTCGCCGAGCTGGCCGGCCTGAGCGGAGTAAGCCGCTTCCAGCTGCTGCGCGGCTTTGCGCGCGAGCTCGGCATCACGCCCCACGCGTACCTGATCCAGTCGCGCACGCGGCTGGCGCGCGCGCTGCTGGCCGGCGGCCTGCCGATCGCGGACGCCGCGGCCGAAGCCGGTTTTGCCGACCAGAGCCACCTGACGCGCGCGTTCGCGCGCCAGTTCGGGATCACGCCGGGGCAATTCGCGCAGGCCGTTTGACGCTGCGGTCACCTCGACGCAAGGCCACTGCATAGGCTGCTTTCGACGACAGCGGCGCCCGCCGACGCATGTGAAAGCCGCGGCCCATCGCATCCCGCGCTCGCGCCCGGGTCGCTGCAATTTCGTTCAAGACGCACACCGCCGCCCTGCGCGACGATGCGGCGCATGAAGACACGACTGATTGGCTATCTCTATCTTGCCGCCGCGATGGCCGGCGTCGGCAGCACCGTCATCGCGAGCCGTCTCGCGGCCGGCGGCCTGCCGCCGTTCGCGGCCACCGCGCTGCGCTTCCTGATCGCGACCCCGCTGCTGTTCGCACTGATGCGCGCGCAACGCATGCGCTGGCCACGCATTTCCGCGCGCGACGCCGTGCTGCTCGTCATCCAGGCCGCGGCGGGCGGAGTCGGTTATACGGTGCTGCTGATCAGCGGCACGAAGTTGTCGTCGCCGCTCGATGCCGGCGTGATGCTGGGCACGCTGCCGGCCATGTCGACGCTGATCGCGGCCGTCGTGCTGCGCGAGCGGCAGACGCCGCGCGACTGGGGGGCCGCCGCACTCGCCACGGCCGGCGTGCTGTTCGTCACGTTCGCGCCCGGCCACGCGATGCCGTCGCTCCAGACGCTCGCCGGCGATGCGCTGGTACTGGCGGCCGTCGCGTGCGAAGCCGTCTTCATCCTGCTCAACCGGCGGCTCGTCGCGCCGTTGCCGCCGCTTGCGCTTTCCACCGCGATGTCGGGTCTCGGCTTCGCGCTCGCGCTCGTGCCGGCCGTGTTCGAATGGCATGCGGCGGCGAGCGGCTGGACCCTCGGGGCCGTGTCGGCGGTCGCCTACTACGCACTGGTGCCGACGGTGCTGGGCTACCTGTGCTGGTATGCGGGTTCGGCACGCACGAGCGGCACCGAAGCCGCGCTGTTCACGGCGGTCGCACCGGTTTCGGCCGTGCTGTTCGCGGTCGCGCTGTTCGGCGAAACGCTGACCGGCACGCGCGTCGCGGGCATCGCGCTCGTCGTCGCCGGCATGCTCGTCGGCGCGACACGGCGGCGCGAACCGCCTGCCGAAGCCCACGATACGCATCCGGCGAATCCAGGTCGGCCGGCCAACCCCGCGCCCGCCGCGCAAACAGCCGCCGACTGACTCGCGCTCGTCGCGTCGCTGCAGAAACGCGGCGGCTCCACCCCGCCGCACGGCCTGTCGATGCCCGCCTTCCCGTCATGCAGCCTGCGACTGTAGGAATGTGTCCATTCACCGCAAAAACGTTGCGCACCACCCCGCAAGATGCAATATTCGCGTGGCCGGGACCTTTGACAACCATCGAACAACAATCCGCCACGCAATGAACAAAAAGGAAGCCCAAACAAGAATCGCGGTGCTGCTCTCCGCGGGAACGAGGAAGGCCGATGCACTGGCCGAACTGTCCGGACAGGGGCTCAAGGATCGCGTGCTCGCGCACCTGATCGCGTCGCGCCCCGATCCCGAACGCTGCCGCAAGAACAAGGTGCACACCCGGATCCTGGTCGCGCTCGGTATCGTCCAGCTCGCGATCAGCCTGATGCTGGCCTATTACTTCTTCGCCACCGGCGCCAGCAACATCCTCGTCGCGGTATTCCTCGGGTTGACCGTGCCGCTGTCGCTGCTGTTCATCTGGGGTTTCGCGACCCATCGCGTCGGCGCGTATCACGCGTTCATCCTGCTGTCGCTGCTGCAGATGCCGAAAACCGTCGCCGATCTCGGGCGCGATCCGTCGACCGCGCTGCCGAGCCTCGCGGTCACGATCGTGCTGGTGGGCTACGTGTGGTTCGTCCGCAACCGCTTGTTCCCCGACTACGGCTGGTTCACGCCGCGCAAGGTCGAAGGCCGCTACGCGTTCGTCGAACAGGCCTGACGCCGCCGGTCCCGCCGGACGGCCACAAAAAAGGCGCCGGGGCGCCCCGCAATCGCGGGACGCCCCGGCGCCTTCTGCTTTCCGGAACCGGTCGGCTTTACTTGGCCTTTTCAGCCGAATCGCTGATCGCCTGGCCGCCCTTCGAAATATCCTGACCCATGCCTGCGACCGTGTTGCAACCGGCGAGAGCGGCGGTCACCACGAGCAGCATTGCAGCAATCGTACGCGTCATTCTCATTCTCCTTCGAATCAACAAGCCCGATCGGGCGAATCGTGTGCGGCATGGCGCCCGGCAAGGAGCCGGGCACGGGGCCTGACCTGATTATACGGAGACGCACGCCGCACGCCAGCACGACCCCATCGGGTGTCATGCGCGCCACACAGCCCGCCCGCGCAAATTCTCCTTGACTTCATTGCGCCACGAACTAATATACGCACCGCGTATATTTTTCGTCAGGAGCCGCCGATGACCGTTCCCCAGCAAGCCTTCCTCCGCGACGCGATGCGCCGCCTCAACATGACCCGCGAAGCGTTCGCCAATCGCATCGGCGTCAGCCGGCGCGCACTGGATACCTGGCTGTTGCCCGACGACTCGCAGGAATCGCGCGGCATGCCCGAGATCGTCGAGCGCTTCGTGTCGGAAATCGTCGAGCGCTCGATGCCGGATGGCGGGGACTATACGCAGAGCGTAGATAAACAGGGGCTTTCGAAGCAGTTCCTGTTCGAAGGCAAGCCGCAATTGATCTCGGTCGACCAGTTCTCGCGGGATTCGGTCGAGGCGCTGTTCCGCGTGGCCGACGTAATGCAGCCGATCGCGCGCCGCCACAAGATTTCGCGCGTGCTCGAAGGCGCGGTGCTCGGCAACCTGTTCTTCGAGGCCAGCACGCGAACGCGCGTGTCGTTCGGCGCGGCCTTCTGCCGGCTCGGCGGCTCGGTGTGCGACACGACGGGCTTCACGTTCTCGTCGATGGCCAAGGGCGAATCGATCTACGACACGAGCCGCGTGATGGCCGGCTACGTCGATGCACTCGTGATCCGCCACCCCGAGAAAGGCTCGGTGGCCGAGTTCGCACGCGCAACCAACCTGCCCGTGATCAACGGCGGCGACGGCCCCGGCGAACACCCGAGCCAGGCGCTGCTCGATCTCTATACGATCCAGCGTGAATTCTCGCGGCTCGGCAAGATCGTCGACGGTGCGCACATCGCACTGGTCGGCGACCTGAAGTACGGCCGCACCGTGCACTCGCTCGTCAAGCTGCTCGCGCTGTACCGCGGGCTGAAGTTCACGCTCGTGTCGCCGCCGACGCTCGAGATGCCGGCGTACATCGTCGACCAGATCGCGACGAACGGCCACGTGGTCGAGCAGACGACCGACCTCGCAGCCGGGCTGCGCGGCGCCGACGTCGTCTACGCGACGCGAATCCAGAAGGAGCGCTTCACCGACGAATCGTTCGAAGGCTACACGCCGGATTTCCAGATCAACCAGGCGCTCGTCGACTCGGTGTGCAAGCCCGACACGCTGATCATGCACCCGCTGCCGCGCGACAGCCGGCCCGGCGCGAACGACCTGTCGGTCGACCTGAACCGCGACCCGCGTCTCGCGATCTTCCGGCAGACCGACAACGGCATTCCGGTGCGGATGGCGATCTTCGCGGTGCTGCTCGGCGTCGAGAATCTCGTCCAGCACTCGATGCGCGACGCGACGTGGCGCCCGCCGGCGTACCTCGGGCCGGAAGATGCGGTGTTTCACGGGGTGGATTGAACCGCGCCGGAAGTCTCGCGCCCGCCATCGCGTCGTTGTGCGGGCGGGTTTGCCTCACGCAGAACGCGCCGTCTTGCACGGCGCGTTTTCAATTTCGGCTTGGAGAAATCGCTGAAAATCGCGAACTACCGCAGCCAAGGGTCGATGACGCGCAGCCCGGCCGCCTCGAACGGAGCGACATCGCGCGTGGCCACGATCAGGCCGTTTGCCTCGGCCGTCGCGGCGCTATGACCATCGGCGACCGCAATCGCGTTGCCTGCTGCACGCGCCCGTGCGCAAAGGCTTGCGTACGCTTTGCTCGCCGTGTCGTCGAACGGCAGGATCCGACCTCGAAACAGCGGGACAACACGCTGCTCGATGCTTTGATGCAGCCAGTCTCGCCTGCGCCCTTCCGGCAATACAGCCACGCCGAACCGCAATTCCGCGAGACTGATCGCGGATAGAAAAGGCGTCTCGACGTTCTGTGCATCGAGCCACTCGATCACGGCCGCGCTCGGCTCGCGCCGCAGCGGTTCGGAAATGACGTTCGTGTCAACAAGGATCATTCGAAGCCCATCGAATCGATTGGCGTCTTGTCGCGCCGGACGCCGAAATCGAAATCGCCCGCCTCCCGCCCGATTTCCGCCAGCGACGTTCCCAGCTTGAGCTGCCCGCCTGGCCAGCCCGTCACACCTGGCCGTTCGGCCATTCGGCCATTCCTCCTCTCCTCGCCTGCCCTGCAACCCCTCGCCACATTCGGCAACAATTCGCTTACAAACGATAACAAGAACGCTTCTCATTTAACATGAAATTACATAGAATGCCGCCTGAAAACAAATCGTAATAATTCCCGGCGGCATGCACCTTTCCGTAGCACACCGCCTCCGGGGCCACATCGCGAGGTCGAAGCGCACCATGAAATCCCGTCCCGACGAGTTGAAGCTCGGTAAATTCACCACCCTGTGCAGCGTGCTCGCCGCGAGCCCCGCGTTCGCCGACGGTACGCCTCCCGCAGCGCCCGCCAGCACCGAAGGCCATCTCGCGCCAATCGAGATCCAGGGCAAGACCGAGCACAGCTACAAGGCCGATTTTTCCGCTTCCGCGAAATTCACCGCGCCGCTCGTCGACACGCCGAAATCCGTCACCGTGATCCCGCAGGAACTGATCCAGAGCAGCGGCGCGTCGACGCTCACCGAAGCGCTGCGCACCGTGCCCGGCATCACGTTCGGCGCCGGCGAAGGCGGCAACCCGCTCGGCGACCGTCCGTTCATCCGCGGCTACGACACGCAGGGCAGCATGTTCGTCGACGGCATGCGCGACACGGGCGCCACCACGCGCGAGATCTTCAACACCGAACGCGTCGAGATCACCAAGGGTTCCGACGGCGCGTACGGCGGCCGCGGCGGCGCCGGCGGCAGCATCAACCTGATCACGAAGGCCCCGCACCTCGGCACGACGGCGGCGGCCAGCGCGGGCCTCGGCACCGACCGCTATCGCCGCTTCACGGCCGACGGCAACTGGCAGTTCGCCGATCACGCCGCGTTCCGCCTGAACCTGATGAGCCACAACAACGACGTCGCCGGCCGCGACGCCGTCAACAACGAGCGCTGGGGCGTCGCGCCGTCGATCGCGTTCGGTCTCGGCACGCCGACGCGCGTGACCGCGAGCTACTACCACCTGTCGACGGACGACATGCCCGACGGCGGCATCCCGTACTTCTACACGACGTCGAACAAGCCTGCGAACGTCGGCACGATCTATCCGGCACCCGTCGACCGCCACAACTTCTACGGCCTGATCGACCGCGATTTCCGCAAGACCACGTCGGACATCAGCACGATCAAGATCGAACACGACATCACGTCGTCGCTGACGATCCGCAACACCACGCGCTACACGGAATCGACGCAGGACTACATCTGGACGCAGCCGGACGACAGCCAGGGCAACGTGGTGAACGGCAAGGTCTGGCGCCGCAACAACAACCGCAACAGCTCGATCAACAGCCTCGCGAACCTGACCGAGCTGTTCGGCGAATTCCGCACGGGCCCGTTCAAGCACAGCTTCACGACCGGCATCGAGCTGTCGCGCGAATGGGGCAAGCGCGATTCGTACACGGTCGCGACCGACACCGGCAAGATCTGCCAGAAAGGCATCGGCGCCGCGTCGGGCTACAACTGCACGAGCCTCTGGTCGCCGAACCCGAACGATCCGTGGGCCGGCTCGATCACGCGCAACAACGACTATGCGCATGCACGCACCACGACGAAATCGATCTACGGCTTCGACACGATCGAGATCACGCCGCGCTGGCAGGTCAACGCCGGCGTGCGCGTCGACGACTACTCCACCCGCTTCACCGACACCCGGGCGAACGGCGGCAAAACCACCACGCGCGACGACACGCTCGTGAACTGGCAGGCCGGCCTCGTGTTCAAGCCCGCGCAGAACGGCAGCATCTACGCATCGTATGCGACGTCGTCGACGCCGGCCGGCATGATGCTCGGCGAAGGCAGCGAAACGCAGTCGCTCACGCCGGGCCGCGGCGGCGTCGGCTCGAACGCCGACCAGCTGTCGCCGGAAAAGAACCGCGCCATCGAACTCGGCACGAAGTGGAACGTGCTGAACGACAAGCTGTCGCTGACGGCCGCGCTGTTCCAGATCGACACGACGAACGCGCGCGTCACGCTGCCGAACAACCAGTACGCGATGGTCGGCAACAAGCGCGTGCAGGGTCTCGAGCTCGGCGTTGCCGGCCAGATCACGAAGCAGTGGCAGGTGTTCGGCGGCTACACGTACATGAAGAGCCAGCTGCGCGACAACGGCAAGGACAGCGCGAACAACGGCAACCGCTTCCCGAACACGCCGAAGCACAGCCTCACGATGTGGTCGAACTACGACGTGACGCCGAAATTCACGGTCGGCGGCGGCGCGTTCTACATGTCGGAAGTCTTCGGCGATCCCGCGAACCTGCGCGCCGTGCCGTCGTACTGGCGTTTCGACGCGATGGCGCAGTACCGGATCAACAAGAAGCTCGACCTGCAGCTGAACGTGAACAACCTGTTCAACCGCACGTACTTCGATCAGGCGTACCCGGCGCACTATGCGTCGATCGCGCCGGGCCGCTCGGCGTTCCTGACGCTGAACGCGCGCTACTGATCGATGGAGGCCGTGTCGCTGAAGGCGCTCGCGTCGGTTTCGCCGCGCGAGTTCGCCGACATCCTGGCCGGGCCGCCCGAGCGCGCCGCCGCGTGGGTCGCGGCGGCGGCCGACAACGGCATCGTCGACGCGCAGGCCGTCTACGGGCAATACCTGCTCGACGGGCATGGCGTCGCGCGCGATCCGGCCGCCGCGTTCAACTGGTTCCGCCACGCGGCGCGAGCCGGCCACCCGATGGCGATGAACATGCTCGGTCGCTGCTACGAGTTCGGCTGGGGCACGGCCGCCTGCGCGCCGGTCGCCGTTTACTGGTACCGGCTCGCCGCGCAGGCGGGGCTCGACTGGGGCATGTACAACTACGCGACGGCACTCGCGCTCGGCAACGGCGCCGACGAGAACCGCGCCGACGCGCTCGACTGGTTTCGCCGCGCGGCCGCGCTCGGCCATGCGAAATCGATCAACCTGATCGGCGGCTTCTACGAGGATGGCTGGGTCGTCGCCGTCGATGTCGATGCCGCGTTCGACCACTATCGCCGTGCGGCCGTTGCCGGCGACTTCCGCGGCCAGTTCAACTATGCGCGGCTGCTCGCCGAGCGCGGGCGCATCGACGAAGCGCTCGGCTGGCTCGCGCGGGTGCCGGCCACCGCGACACCCGCGTTCGTCGCGAAGATGCGCGCGTATCTCGTGTCGTCGCCGGTCGACGCGTTTCGCGCGGCAGCCATGCAGCTGGCGCCGCACGCAATGGAATCCGCATCATGATGCTTCACATCCCCGGTGTACTGACCAACGAGCAGGTCGCGCAATGCCGCGACCTGCTCGATGCCGCCGAATGGGTCGACGGCAACGCGACGTCCGGCGCGCAGTCGGCGCTCGCGAAACGCAACCGGCAATTGCCGGAAGGCTCGCCCGTCGCGCGTACCGTCGGCGACGCGATCCAGGATGCGCTCGCACGCAATCCGCTGTTCTTCTCGGCTGCGCTGCCGTTGAAGGTGTTTCCGCCGCTGTTCAATCGCTATGCAGGCGGCGAGACGTTCGACACGCACGTCGACAACGCGATCCGGCTGCTGCGCGGCACGGATTTCCGCGTGCGCAGCGATCTGTCCGCCACGCTGTTTCTCGAAGCACCCGATGCGTACGACGGCGGCGAGCTGTGTATCGAGGATACCTATGGCGTGCATCGCGCGAAGCTGCCGGCGGGCGATCTCGTGCTGTATCCGGCATCGAGCCTGCATCACGTAACGCCGGTCACACGCGGCGAGCGCGTCGCGTCGTTCTTCTGGATCCAGAGCATGGTGCGCGACGACGGCGACCGCACGCTGCTGTTCCAGCTCGATACGCAGATCCAGGCGCTTTCCGCGGAAAAAGGCGCGAAGGATCCGATGGTCATTTCGCTGACCGGGATTTATCACAACCTGCTGAGGAAGTGGGCGGATGCGTAGCGTGAATCGGTAACGCCGACCTTTCCGGCAGCACGCGTTGGCCGCCCGGGCCGCCCGGCGCTTGCGCCGCATCGAAATGCGGGTCTAAAATGACCATCGTCAAATGACCATGCTCACATCATGATGCCGCACGCTCCCGTTTCGAAATCCGAATTCAAGGCTCGCGCGCTCGAATACTTCCGGCTCGTCGAGGCGTCGGGCGAAAGCCTGATCGTCACCGATCACGGCAAGCCGACGCTCGAGATCCGGCCGTATCACGCACGCGAAGCTCAGCCGTTGGACATATTGCGCGGCTCGGTCATGCGCTACGACAATCCTCTCGATCCGATTGCGGAAGATGAATGGGAGGCGTCGCGGTGATCGTGCTGGATACGCATGCATTGGTGTGGTGGGTGGCGGGCGACGCATTGCTCAGCAAGAAAGCGCGAAGCGCGATCGATCGCGCGCGGAGCGAAGGCGTGCTCGCCGCCTCCGCAATCTCCGCATGGGAAATTGCGATGCTGGTGCGCAACGACCGCCTCGCACTGACGATGGATGTCGATGCATGGCTCGCCACCGTCGCGCAAATCGACGGCATGCGCTTCGTGGCCGTCGATGCCGACATCGCCGCGAAATCCGCCGACCTGCCCGGCACGTTCCACAAGGATCCGGCTGACCGCATGATCGTTGCGACCGCGCGGCGGCTCGGAGCGCAGCTCGTCACCCGCGACGAGAAAATCCGCGCGTACGCACACGTGAAGACCCTCTGGTAAGCACCGCCCGCACACGGGCCCAACCGCCGCACATCCTTCGCCCGACTCTGGCATATTGGCGATTCATCTGACAAAAACGACCACGGCCGCCTCACCGCATCGGCACGTGGCCCGCAACCTTCGTCGCGCCACTTGCCCGTTACCGTGATACCGCTCTCCGATCCCGCAGTCCGGTCGATCGCCCTGATGGAGTCGCACGAAGGGTTCGTCGATCTCGCCACCTGCGATGAACGCATCGCCGTCGACCTCACCCGCAACGTCGTCGAAAACACGAGCCCGCATTTCCTGAAGGTGCGCCGCGGTGTCGCCGAGCGGCTGGCTGCCGCCGCGCGCACGCTCCCGGCCGGCCTGCGACTGTACGTCAAGGAAGGCTATCGCCCGCTCGCGCTCCAGCGCGCCTACTTCACCGGCCATCTGGCGCAATTACGCGAAACGCTGAATCCGCTGCCGTCCGACGATGCGCTTTACGAACTCGCGAGCCACTATGTCGCACCGCCCGAAGTCGCGGGCCACCCGACCGGCGCGGCTGTCGACCTGACGTTGATTGCCGCCGACGGCACCGAACTCGCCATGGGGTGCATGCTCGACGCCACCGACCAGGAATCGTCCGGCGCGTGCTACATGCACAACGCGTTCATCAGCCGCGCCGCCGCACGCAACCGCCAGGTACTGAGCAACGCACTGACCGGCGCCGGTTTCACGAATTACCCGTCCGAATGGTGGCACTGGTCGTTCGGCGACCGCTATTGGGCCGTCGTCCGGAACGAATCGCACGCAATTTACGGTCCCGTCGAGGAAAGCATGCTCGACGCAACATCGCGATGACAGGTTTTCCGGCTCGACGGGCGTAACTCGGTAACATCCTCACTTGCCGATCCCCCCGTGCTCCCGCACAATCGCTGCACCTGTCTCACTCCCCCCGCGCCGATGTCCTATGCGTCACTCGCCACCGGCGTCCTGCTCGCCGGCGGCCTTGGTCAACGCTTCGACCCGAGCGGCCTGCACAGCAAGCTGCTCGCGCTGCTTCCCGACGGCACGCCGGTCGCGGTCGCTGCCGCCCGCCATCTCGCGGCAGCCACGGCCGACGTGATCGCCGTCGTCCGCCCCGGCGCCGAAAAACTCGCGATTCTGCTGAACGAAGCCGGCTGCCAGGTCGTGTATGCACCCGACGCATTGCGCGGCATGGGCGCGAGCCTCGCCGCCGGCGTGCGCGCAACGCCCGACTCGAACGGCTGGCTCGTCGCACTCGGCGACATGCCGTGGATCGCGGCTTCCACCTACGAGGCCGTCACGCGCGCACTCGAAACCGACGATGCGTCGATCGTCGCGCCCGCGCATCGCGGCGTGCGCGGCCATCCGGTCGGCTTCGCCGCGCACCACTTCGATGCGCTCGCCGCGCTCGACGGCGACACCGGCGCCCGCGCGCTGTTCGCCAGCGCGCCGGTCAAACTGCTCGACGTCGACGATCCCGGCATCCTGCGTGACGTCGATACCCCGGCCGATTTGCGCTGATTCGACCGCACATGCCGGCGGGATCCCGCACGAAAACCGCCAATGGGCGAGTTTCGCCGACGATCGGCACCCGCCCGCAAGAATCCCGCTGCAAACGCGCGCCCGATTGCCTATAACGGAGACGAGGCGCACCCGCCGCGCCACCGCCGTCACGCACTGCGCGAGTTCTCCATGAGCGACCACACAACCCCGACGCCCGAGCCACCGGCCGACCCGAACCGCGATCCGGAAGACGACCCGATGTCGTCGCCGCCCGGTCATCACGACAACCCGCAGCAGCCCGACGGACCGCCGAGCAAGGATCCGATCTAGCCGCGCATGCACCTCTGTTTCCCGCGATGCGCGACCGCCACATGACGCGGTCTAACGCGCCGTATACCCGCCGTCGATCGGCAGCGATACGCCGCTGATCATCGACGCGGCATCGCTCAGCAAAAACAGGATCGGCTCGACGACCTCGTCCGGCTCCGCGAACCGGCCGAGCGGAATCGCGGCCAGCATCGGCGCGCGCTTCTCCGGTTCGCTCCACGCGAACTGCGCCATCGGCGTGAGCGTGACGGTGGGGTTCACGCTGTTCACACGAATGCCGTGCGGCCCGAGTTCGATGCACAGCACGCGCGTGATCGCGTCCATCGCCGCCTTCGACGCGCAATAGCTCAGATGCGCCGGCAGGCCGACGAGCGCAGCCTGGCTCGATACGTTGACGATGCTGCCGCGTGCGCGCGCCGCGCCGCGCCCGTCGCGTTCGATCATCTTCCGCGCGACGGCCCGCGCAACGAGCGCCGCGCCGCGCGCATTGACGGCCATCACGCGATCGAAATGTCCGGCGCCGACATCGAGCGCCGGTTCGAGCGACGCAATGCCCGCGCAATTGACGAGGCCGTCGAACGCGTCGTATGCGGCGAGTGCGGCATCGATCGCGTGTTCGTCACCGCCGACATCCAGGCGCAACGTATCGCACGCAATCTCGCCGGCGAGCGTGTCGAGCGCGCCCATGTCGCGCCCGGCCGCGACGACATGCGCCCCCGCCTGCGCGAGTGCGACCGCGCACGCGCGTCCGATCCCGCTCGATGCGCCCGTGACGAGCACCCGTGTGCCGCTGAAATCGAATCGTGTGTTCATGATGACGTGCCCAGCCTGTGCATGATCGGCTTGAGTGCCGGATACAGCGCCGTGTAGAGAGCGAAACGCGCGTCGTACGCTTGTGCGCGATCGGCGTCGGGCCGCGCGCGCTCGACGAGCGTGACCCAGCCGCCCTGCGCGTCGTCGTCCGACACGAGTCCGGTTCCGACGCCCGCGAGCAATGCTGCCCCCATCGCCGCTTCGACGTCCTGCTCGATCGTCCACACCGGGAAACCCGTCACGTCCGCGATGATCTGCATCCACAGCGCCGAATGGGCGGCGCCGCCGACGACGATCAACCGGTCGTCGAGCGCCGCCGCGCCGCGGCGGCCGGCCTCGATGTTGTGTCGCAGCGCGAACGCGATGCCCTCGAGCACCGCACGATAAAGATGTGCACGCGTATGCGCGAGACTCAGCCCGACGAACGCCCCGCTCGCCTTCGCGTCCCACACCGGGCTGCGCTCGCCCATCAGGTACGGCAGGAACAGCACGCCATCGGCGCCTGCCGGCACGCTTTCGGCCGCTTCCTCGAGCAGCACGTGCGGATCGCCGTGCGGCAACAGGCGTGCCGCATCGGTTTCCGCATGACAGAACTGGTCGCGAAACCACGCGACCGACGCGCCGGCCGTGATCGCCCCGCCGAACACGTACAGGTCGCGCTGCCCGTTGAACACGTGCGGCATGCTGACGAGCCCGTGCCGCGCATCGACGTGCCGGTTCACGTAGCCCCAGCACATGCTGGTGCCGATCATCGCGACATGCTGCCCGGTGCGCGTCGCGCCGGCCGCGAAAGTCGCGACGGCCGCATCGACGCCGCCCGCGACAACGGGCGTGCCGGCCGGCAGCCCGAGATGCTCCGTCCATTGCGACAGCAGGCCGCCGACGATCTCCGTCGAATCGACGAGCAGCTCGGGCATCATCGTCGCCGGAATGCCGAGCATGTCGAGCGCGTCGTCGGACCACTCGCGACGCGCGACGTCGTACACGCCGCCGATGTTGCCGGCCGAACTGTGATCGACCGCGACCTCGCCGGTCAGCAGGTAGATCACGTACGCGTTCGGCGGCAGGAAATAGCGCACGTTCGCCCACACGTCCGGCCGCTGCTCGCGCAGCCACAGCATCTTGGTGAAACCGTAGTAGCTGTCGACGCCGTTGCCCGTGATCACGCGCAGCCGCTCGACGTTCACGTGTTCGTTGACCCAGTCGACTTCCGCGGTCGCGCGCCGGTCCATCCAGATCAGGCACGGATGCAGCGGCCGCATGTCGATGTCGACCGGGATGCCCGAGCCGCCGTACAGGCTGCTCACGCACACCGCGCGGATCGCATCGGCCGGCACGCCCTGCGCGCGCGCGTCGCTCACGCAACCCGCGATGCATTCGCGCACCGCGTCGAACCACACCTGCGGCCACTGCTCGGCCCACAGCGGGCGCGGCGTATCGGGCTGGTAGCCAGCCGACCGCCGTGCGACGATCGTGCCGTGCCGGTCGACCAGCAGCGCCTTGGTGCTCTGCGTGCCGATGTCGACGCCTATCACGTATTCCATGATGTCTCCGGTGAGGCGCATGCCTGCCGCATCAGCGGGCCGGCGTCAGCAGCACCTTGATCGATTCGGGCGATTTCGCGACGCGGATCGCGTCGTCCCAGTCCTCGAGTGCGAAGCCGTGCGTGACGATGCCTTTCGACGTGACGAGCCCGCGCGCGAGCAGGTCAATCGCGACCGGATAGCAATAGGGCCCAAGGTGCGCGCCGCGTACATCGAGCTCCTTGCGGTCGCCGATGATCGACCAGTCGACGGTCGCATCCTCGCCGAACACGCTGAATTCGACGAAGCGGCCGAGCTTGCGGATCAGGTCGAGCCCCTGGCTCACGCCGACCGGCGCGCCCGTCGTCTCGATGTACACGTCGCAGCCGTAGCCGTCGGTCAGCGCGCGGACGATCTCGCGCGCATCGTCGCGCTTCGGGTTGATCGTCACGTCGGCGCCGTACTGACGCGCAAGTTCGAGCCGTTCGTCGATGAGGTCGATCACGACGAGCTTCTTCGGCGTCTTCAGGTGCGCGACCTGCGTCATCATCAGCCCGAGCGGGCCGGCGCCCGCGATCACGACGACGTCGTCGAGCTGGACGTCGCCGCGGTTCACCGTATGGATCGCGCATGACAGCGGCTCGATGATCGCGGCATCTTCGAGCGACACGCCGAGCGGGATCTTGTGGACGATCGCCGTTGGCGGAATGCGCATGTACTCGGCCATCCCGCCGTCGGCGACTTCGCGCTGGAAGCCGAAGATGTTGTGCACTTCGCACATCCAGTACTGGCCCGACTTGCAATAGCGGCACTTGCCGCACGGCACGATCTGTTCGGCGATCACGCGATCGCCCATGGCCACGCCGAAATGTTCCGCCGCGCCTTCGCCGAGCGCTTCGACGTAGCCGAAGAATTCGTGGCCGGGAATCACCGGCGCCTTCACCCACGGGCTCGGTCCGCCCCAGAACATCTTGGCGCCCGTATAGCACTTGCAGTCGCTCGCGCAGATCCCGCATGCGGCAATGCGGATCACGAGCTCGTTCGTGCCGGGGCGCGGCTTCGCCACCTGCTCGACGCGATAATCCTCGGGGCCGTGGCAGACGACCGCGGTCATCCGCGGCTGGGCTTCGGGTGTCGTCATGAGTTGTCTCTTTCGTTGATGATAGGGATGGCTGATCGAATGAATCGTTACCGCGACCGCTCGCGGCTGATGTAGATCGCGAGCAGGATGATTCCGCCCTTGATCACGTTCTGCACATACGGGTTCACGCCGATCATGTTCAGCCCGTTGTTGAGCACGCCGAGCAGCAGCGCACCGACCAGCGTGCCGAGGATCGCGCCGCGCCCGCCGGAGATCGACGTGCCGCCCATCACGACGGCCGCGATCGCGTCGAGTTCGAAGCCCACGCCCGCGTTCGGCTGCCCGCTCATCAGCCGGCCCGTCAGCACGATCGCGGCGAGCGCCGACGTGACGCCGGCCAGCGTGTAGACGATCAGCTTCACGCGCGCGACGCGCACGCCGGTGAGCCGCGTCGCCTGTTCGTTGCCGCCGATCGCATACACGTAGCGGCCGAACGGCATCCGGTCGAGCAGCAGCCACGCGATCGCATAGACCACCAGCATGATCAGCACCGGCGCCTGGATGCCGAGCACCTTGCCGCTGCCGAAGAACGCGACCCAGTCGGGCAGCCCGTCGATCGGATAGCCGCCCGTGTAGATCAGCGCGAGGCCGCGCGCGATGCCCATCGTCGCGAGCGTGACGATGATCGGCGGCATCCCCGCGAACGCGACGAACACGCCGTTCAGGAAGCCGAAGCCGAGGCCGACCGCGATGCCGATCGCGAGCGCGGCGACCGCGTTGACGCCCGCGACCATCAGCCCGGCCGCAAGCGTGCCCGACAGCGCCATCACCGAGCCGACCGACAGGTCGATCCCGCCCGTCAGGATCACGCAGGTCATGCCGACCGCGATGATCGCGTTGATCGACACCTGGCGCAGCACGTTCTCGAGGTTCGCGGCAGACAGGAAGCTCGGGCTCGCGATCATCATCGCGATGCACACGACGATCAGGCCGACGAGCGGATAGAACAGCGTCGAGCGCCGCAGTTGCGCCCACATCGCGCGCGGCGGCGGTGCATCGCCGGTAGTGGCCGCGAGCGTCGTGGAAGGTGTGGAAGAAGAATCAGGCAGGTTCATGGGTCGCTCCTCGCGTGCCGGCCGTGGCATAGGTCATGACCGTGTCGGGATCGATCTCGTCGCCGGCGAGCGTCGCCTCGATGCGTCCTTGCCGGAACACGGCGACGCGATCGCACATGCCGACGATTTCCGGCAGCTCGGACGAGATCATGATGATGGCGTAGCCGCGCGCGGTGAGTTCGCGCATCAGCCCGTAGATTTCGGCTTTCGCGCCGACGTCGATGCCGCGCGTCGGCTCGTCGAAGATCAGCACCGACGTGTGATGGTTCAGCCAGCGCGCGATCACGACCTTCTGCTGGTTGCCGCCGGACAGCGTCGCGACCTCGGTGTGGATCGACGGCGCCTTCACGCCGACGCGCCGCATCACGTCGTGCGTCGTGCGCGCCTCGCCGCGGCGATCGATCAGCCAGCGCATCGACCGGTACTTGCCGAGGTTGTTCAGCGAGATGTTGTCGCGGATCGAGAACGACGTGACGAGCCCTTCCGTCTTGCGGCTTTCCGGCAGGATGCCGATGCCCGCGCGCAACGCATCGGCCGGATCGGCAAGCTTCGCCGCCGCGCCGCGCACGCGCAGGTCCTTGCGGTGCGCCCGCGTCGCGCCGATCACCGCCAGCGCGGTTTCGGTGCGGCCCGAGCCGACGAGCCCGGCGAAGCCGAGGATCTCGCCCGCCCGCAGCGTGAAGCGGTTCACCGGGCCGTCGCGCTCGATCTGCAGCGCATCGACTTCGAGCACGGCCGGCGCGTCGGGCGGCAGTACCGGCTTCGGCGGAAAGCTGCTCTCGATCCGGCGGCCGACCATCATCCGCACCAGTTGCTCGACGTCGGTGCGCGCCACGTCGGTCGTCGCGACGTATTGGCCGTCGCGCAGCACCGTGATGCGATCGCACACCGCGAAGATCTCGTCGAGGTGATGCGAGATGAAGATCATCGCGACGCCCTGCCGCTTCAGCTCGCGCATGATCGCGAACAGGTGCCCGGCTTCCGCCGGCGTGAGGGTGGCGGTCGGCTCGTCGAGGATCAGGATGTGCGCGTCGAGCGACAGCGCCTTGCCGATCTCGACGAACTGCTGCTGCGCGACCGACAGCGCGCGAATCGGCGCATCGAGATCGATCGCCACGCCGAGGCGCGCGAAGATCGCGGCCGCCGCATCGCGCATCCGCTTGCGGTCGCGCGCCCCCCAGCGATTGCGCAGCTCGCGGCCGAGGAACAGGTTGTCGACGGCATCGAGGTGCGGAATCAGGCTGAATTCCTGGAACACGATGCCGACGCCCGCCGAAACCGCGTCGTGATAGTCCGCGAAATGGCGCGCGGCGCCGTCGATCTCGATCGTGCCGGCATCCGGCTGATGAATGCCGCACAGGATCTTCATCAGCGTCGACTTGCCCGCACCGTTCTCGCCGAGCAGCGCGTGGATCTCGCCGCGCCCAATCTCCAGGTGAATGTCGGACAGCGCCTTCACGCCCGGAAAGCTTTTCGTGATATGGCTGAGCCTGAGTATCGTGTCCATCGGCTTCTCCGTGCGAAGGACGCCGGCCGCGCCGCCACCCTTCGCGTTGCGTCGCACGTCGCTCACCAGCTGAAGCCCTTCGCGTTGCCGCGATCGACGACCTTCACGTCGACCGGGATCGCCTTCGGCACCGTCGCGCCCCACTTGCGTGCGATCGCGATGCCGAGCGCGATGCGCACCTGGTCGGCCGGGAATTGCGCGGTCGTCTCGATGAATTTCGAATTCGGCTTCTGGATCGCGGCGATCGCCTCGGGTGCGCCGTCGACGCTCGTCAGCTTGATGTCCTTGCCGGAACCCTCGATCGCGGCGAGCGCGCCCATCGAGCCGCCGTCGTTCACGCTGAAGATGCCCTTCAGGTTCGGATGCGCGGAGATCATGTTTTCCGTCACCGACAGCGCGGTCGCGCGCTCCTGCTTGCCGTTCTGCGTGTCGACGAGCTTCACGTTCGGGAATTTCGCGAGCCCGGCCTTGCAGCCGCGCACGCGTTCGAGAATCGGCACGACCGGAATGCCGTCGAGGATCGCGACTTCGCCGCTGCCGCCGATCGCCTTCGCGAGGTATTCGCACGACATCACGCCCGCGTCGTAGTTCTTCGAGCCGACGAACGAATCGACCGGGCCGTTCGCGTTCGCATCGACCGCGACGACCACCACGCCGGCCTTTTTCGCCTGCGTGATCGCCGACTGGATGCCGGTCGAATCGGTCGGGTTCACGAGCAGGATGTCGATCTTCTTCTGCAGCATGTCCTCGACGTCGCTCACCTGCTTGCTGACGTCGTGATGCGCGTCGGTCACGACGACCTGCGCGCCGATCGATGCGGCCGCGTCGTTCAGCGCCTTCTGCATCGTCACGAAATACGGGTTGTTCAGCTCCTGGAACGTCATGCCGATGCGCAACGGCGCGGCCTGCGCGGCGGCAGCCGGCAACAGGGCCGCGACGGCGAGCGCGGCAACGGCCGCCATGCGGGCGGCGCGACGGGGGGATGAAGCGGGCGATGCGTGCGTCATGACGGCGTCTCCAAAATTGTGTGCAGCTTTTTCGTGGGTGAGTGAGCCCCTCGCGACATGAATGGCGCGATCGGCTGGGTGAAACGGCGGGGAAACTTCAGGCGGGCGCGGGCCCGGCGATCATCCGGGCTGCGGTGCGAGCTCGGGTGCGCCGGGCGTCAGCACGCGCGGCGGCAGCGGGTTGCCGGTAGGCGCCGCATGCAGCGCCAGGTCGCGGCTGCGCGCGTTCAGGCGTTGCAGCGCGCGGAATTCGGACGGCGCCATCCCCTTCACCGCGCGGAACTGGCGGTTGAAGTTCGACACGTTGTTGAAGCCGGCCTGGAAGCAGATGTCGGTGATGTTCGCGTCGTCGGCGAGCAGCATCTGGCACGCGGATTCAATCCGCAGACGATTCACGTACTGGACGAACGGCATGCCCGTCTGGCGATGGAATGCGCGCGAGAACGCGCTGATGCTCTGCCCGGTCAGTTGCGCGAGATCGGATTCGCGCAGCTCGGACGCGAGGTTCTTGCCGATGTACGACAACGCGTGGCTGAGGCGTGTGGGCGTGACGTCGGCCTGGTCGTATGCGGGGCTCGCGAGCGGCGTGCGTTCCGCCGCGCCGCAAAGCCGTTCGAGGATCGTCATGAACAGCGCGATGCGGCGCATCCCGCGCGCGGCCAGCAGCGCGTCGAACAGCGGCGCGATCGCGGCGCTCGTGGCGGCGTCGAAACCGACGCCCCGGCGCGCTTCGTCGAGCAGCGCCTGCGCGTCGCGGCATTCGGGGAACGCGTCCATGCAGCGGCGCACGAACGCCGGGTCGAACTGGATCACGAGGTTGCGGCGCTCGACGGTCTCGCCTTCGGCCATGTCGCTGACCCAGTTGTGCGGCAGGTTCGGGCCGAGCAGCACGAGATGGCCGGGGCCGAACGAGCCGATGTGATCGCCGACGAAATACTTGCCGTGCGTCGCGACGATCAGGTGCAGCTCGAATTCGGGATGGAAATGCCAGCGGATCGTGCGGTACGGATAGCCGTGCGACCAGACCTTGAACGACTCGTCGCGTCGCACGTCGACCACTTCGAGATCGGGGTGCATCATGTTGGCGTCTCCATTCCCATGTATCGCTGCTGGCCGGCCTGTTCGGCTGTTCGCACGTGCACCGCGGGTTTCGTGCGGCACGGCGACCGGTCGCATGGGAAGCAATGTAGGTCGATCGAGCGCGCGGCTCCACCAACTTTACGCCTGATTTCCGATACTTTTTTGCGCAATCCGGCCGGAAACGGCGCCGGATGGCAAATTTGTGCAGCGCGGAACGGCGGACGGCCGCCCGCGCCGGCTTTACGCGGACGCGTGCTCGCGCGCCGTGCGCACCTCGTACGCCTTCAGGTGGTTGTACGCGATCCGCAGCAGCGACAGCGCATCGGCCGCCTGCGGGTCGCGCCGCGCGAGCAGGTCGCCGATCACGTGATCGGCTTCGACGCGCGCATGGTTCTCGACGTCGCGCAGCATCGACGCGGTCAGCGGCGACGGCGTCAGCACCATCCGCTGCATCCGCTCGATCGCCGTCGGGTCGGGCCGGTGGCCGTGGTGTTCGGCGATCGCGCTGCATTCGGCGAGCATCGTCTCGAGCAGGCGGCGGCCATCCGGTGCGGCAAGAATGTCGCCGACCGAGCCCCGGAACAGCGACGTGCTCGCGGCGAGCGTCGCGAGAAACACCCATTTTTCCCACATCCGCGCGGCAATGTTGTCGCTGAGCGTCGCGTCGAAGCCCGCGCCGCCGAGCACGTCGGCCACCGCGCGCACGCGCGGCGATTCGCCGCCGGCGAGCTCGCCGAACGACACGCCGTGCGTATCGTTCAGGTGCACGATGCGCTGCTCGCGATCGAGCGTCGCCGCGATCACGCAGAGGCCGCCGAGTACCTGTGCGGCGTCGAAGCGGTCGCGCAGCACGTCGAGGTGGCGCATCCCGTTGAGCATCGGCAGGATCAGCGTCTGCGGGCCGACGAACGGCGCGAACGAGGAAACCGCATCGTCGAGGCTGTATGCCTTGCAGCTCAGCAGCACGAGGTCGAACGGCGCGACGCCGGCGCCGGCATCGCCCGCGCGCACGGTCTGCACGTTCGCGAGCGTCAGGTCGCCGTGCGGGCTGCGGATCAGCAGCCCGTCGCGCGCGAGTGCTGCCGCGCGGCCATCGCGTACCAAGAACGTCACGTCACGCCCGGCCGCTGCCAGCCGGCCGCCGAAGTATCCGCCGACCGCGCCGGCCCCTACCACCAGAATCCGCATCGTTGCCTCCTTTCGGTTTCGTTCAGTGCGCACGCACCATCGCCCCGACAGTATAGCGATGCCCGTTATGCATATGCATAGATGCCCGCATCGACGTCGAGGGCATGGACCGCTGCGTCGTTTTCTAAGGGATTTCCCGTCTACGGCGCCGCACGTTGCACGCCGTCAAGACACTTATCCCGTCACGCCGTCCCTGGCGAGCATCCTCGACTGACCGACCACATACCATGCGCAACCTTTC
Organism: Burkholderia pulmonis; assembly: GCF_984667975.1. Lineage (NCBI taxonomy): Bacteria > Pseudomonadati > Pseudomonadota > Betaproteobacteria > Burkholderiales > Burkholderiaceae > Burkholderia > Burkholderia pulmonis. The sequence continues at coordinate 974,189 of NZ_OZ480187.1, read as the reverse complement.
CCTGAATCAGAAACTCGCCTCGATGATCGTCATCCTGTGGCTCGGCCTGCTCGTCATTGCCGGGCTCGGCGCATGGCAGACGCGCGCCTCGATGATCGCGGACCGCCGCGACCAGCTCGCGTCGCTGGTCGCCCAGGCCACGAGCGTGGCCGACCATTACTACAAGCTGTCGCAGCAGAACGCGATGCCGGAAACCGATGCGAAGCAGAAGGCGCTCGAGGCGATCGCCGCGATGCGCTACGGCACCGACGGCTATATCTCGGTCAACGATTCGAAGCCGGTGATCGTGATGCACCCGATCAAGACCGACCTCAACGGCAAGGACGTGTCGAATTTCACCGACCCGAACGGCAAGCACCTGTTCGTCGAGATCGTGAAAGCCGGCAACGCGGAAGGCGGCAAGGGCTTCGTCGAGTATCTGTGGCCGAAGCCGGGCGCGGACAAGCCGCAGGAGAAGACCAGCGCCGTGCAGCGCTTCGCGCCGTGGGACTGGTATCTGGTGACGGGCATGTACATGAACGACGTGCGCTCGGCGGTGCTCGCGAGCATTGGCCGCTGGCTCGCGATGACGGCCGTGCTCGGCGCGATCGCGACCGCCGTGATGGTGCTGGTGCTGAAGAGCGTTCGCGCGAACCTCGGCGGCGAGCTCGAAGTGGCGCTCGACGCCGCGCAGCGCATCGCGCAGGGCGACCTGACCGCGCGCGTGACCGTGAAACAGGACGATCGCGGCAGCCTGCTGCATGCGCTGCACACGATGCAGGGCGGCCTGATCGACATGGTGTCGCGCGTTCGGATGGGCACCGAGAACATCAACGTCGGCGCGAGCGAGATCGCGTCCGGCAACACGGACCTGTCGCAGCGTACCGAGGAACAGGCGGCCGCGCTCGTGCAGACCGCGTCGAGCATGGACCAGATGACCGCGAACGTGAAGCAGAACGCGGACAGCGCCGCGCAGGCCGCATCGCTCGCCGGCCAGGCCGCGCAGGTCGCGACCCGCGGCAGCGCGGTGGTCGACGACGTCGTGCGCACGATGAACGAAATCACCGACCGTTCGCACAAGATCGGCGACATCATCGGCGTGATCGACGGGATCGCGTTCCAGACCAACATCCTCGCGCTGAATGCGGCCGTCGAAGCGGCACGCGCAGGCGAACAGGGCCGCGGCTTCGCGGTGGTCGCGGCCGAAGTGCGCTCGCTCGCGCAACGCTCGGCGACGGCGGCGAAGGAGATCAAGTCGCTGATCGTATCGTCGAACGAGACGGTCGAACACGGCGCGACGCTCGTCACGCACGCAGGCGAGACGATGGCCGAGCTCGTGCAGTCGGTGCGGCGCGTGAACGAGATTCTCGACGAAATCAGCCACGCATCGCGCGAGCAGAGCGCCGGGATCGAGCAGGTCAATCGCGCGGTGGGCGAAATGGACCAGGTCACGCAGCAGAATGCGGCGCTCGTCGAACAGGCTGCGGCGGCCGCGCACTCGCTGCGCGATCAGGCCGAAGCGCTGCGCGACGCCGTCACGCGGTTCGCGTTGCCGGCCTGACGCCCCCGCCCGGCGCGCGCGCTCACGCCGCGCCGCCGGCCTGCAGTTCGGCCTCGCCGCGCCCGAGCCCCAACCCCGCCGCCCGCTGGATCAGCTCGACGTCGTTGTTCGCGCCGAGCTTCTTCATCGCGCTGATCTTCTGCGCACTGACCGTCTGCTTGCCCTTGCTCAGACGCTGCGCGATCGTCTTGATCGGCACGCCCGACAGATACAGGCGAATCACCTCGATCTCGCGCGCCGACAGCTTCACGGGCGCCTCGCCCCGCTCACCGAGCGCGTCGACCGCGCGCCGGACGGACGGCGACAGGTACGCCCCGCCGCTGTAGCTCGAATGGATCGCCGTGACGATGTGGCCGACCTCGTCGAACTTGCTGACGACACTCACGCCGCCGGTCGCGAGGATCGACCGGAAGATCAGCGGATTCTCGTTCGCGACCAGCGCGACGATCCCGGCGTTCGGGCGCGTGCGCCGCAGCCAGTCGAACAGCGCGAGGCCGTCCATCTGCGCGTCGCCGCGAATCGCATAGTCGACCAGCACGACGTCGCACTCGACGCCGCCGAGCGACGCGGCCAGTTCGACCGCGCTCCGATAGACCGCGACGAGTTCGATCGCGCAGGTGCTGCCTGCGATCTGCTCGATGCCGGCCAGCGTCAGCGGCCAGTCGTACGCGAAGACGATGCGAACATTGAATTTCCTCATGCGCAGTTCCCGGTGGTTCACCGGCCACGTGGCACGGAGCGCGCGCGGCCGGTTGGACGTTGAAAGGACATTCGGGCTACTTTTAGCCTGAACATCGATTCTATGAACCTGCGCACGGGCGGGATATCGGACGGCATACGAATCGGCCGTCGGGGACGTAATACGAGTTTGATATGTGCGCGGGTTCCGCGGCCCGCGGCCAACGGTCGACCGCCGCAGCATCGGCCCGACGGCCGGTGTTGCACGCGGCTCGGCCGGCCAGCAGGTAAAATTGCCCTTTTGCATGCCATCCCGGCCCCCGGCGGCGAGCGACGCGCCGATGCCGGCCGCGCGCCACCGCCCTTTCGCCGACAGCCCGTACTCCCCGCTTTCCCCATGACCGATTCCGACCTGCAATCCGACGACACCTCCATCCACGAAGACGGCCTCTGGCACGACAACGGCTGGACGGCCCGCATCATCAAGAACGAAGACGACGACGGCTGGGCCGTCGAGATGATCAAGGACGGCGAGTCCGAGCCCGCGCTGGTCGGGCCGTGGACCATGGGCCGCGACAAGAAGAATCCGAAGCCGATGGACGCGAACGCGTTCCGCACGCTCGTGAAGACCGCGACCGAAGTGCTGATGCGGCACGAACAGCAGCGGCGCGCGATGCTGCACAAGGAAGTGACGGTCCAGGACGAAGCCGGGCAGGACGTGTCGGTGACGCTCGACATCGTGCCGGACGAATTCGAGCCGTATGCGCAACTGAAGGCATTCGACCCGTATGGCGACCTGCTGGCCGATGCGAAGGTGTCGGCCGGGTTCAAGCTCAACAAGGCCAGCGCCGAACGCTGGGTCGCATCGGGCTTCGAACGGCCCGCGTGACTACGCCCGGCGCGCCACCGCGCGCGATCAGGTGCCGGCGCCCCGCTCCGCGCGCCTGAGCCGGCGTGCGGCCAGCTTGCGCCGCACGAGCTCCTCGAATTGCCGCGTCGCGACCTCCGGATCGCGCGCGGCCAGGCCCAGCATGTTGCGCACGAGCTGGATCGGCGTCAGCACGATGCCCCACGGCAGCCCCCACCAGCCGAGCGCGGCCGACGCGAGCAGCGCGACCGCCTGCTTCCTGCGACCGCAGCGGCGGCAGCACACGTGGCGCCGCGTGGCCCAGCGCGTGACGAACACCAGCGACACGACGCGATGCGATGCGTGGACATCGACCGGCCGCCCTTCGCGCAAGCATATCGGGCATGGCCCGTAGCGACAGTCGTCGACGTACTCCCGGACCTTCGCGTCGGGCACCCGTCCGGCCTCGACGACGACCGGATGCGCTTGCGCGCACACCGGGCCGCAATAGCGGTGGCCGCCGATCGACCGACCGCCGACCAGGAACGTCCTGCCGCAGTGACTGCACTCTGCCACGATAACCCTCGGATAAGCGTGATGCGCCGCGTCCCGGCCGCGCACGCATCAAGGCGCGGTCCGGACGGGTCATTGCATGTTTTAACGGCCGCATGCGCACGGTCTTGAGCGCATGCGCCACGGCGCATCAGCCGTGCAGCCCGTGCGCGGTCATCAGCCGGTACAGCGTCGCGCGCGAGATGCCCAGCTCCGCGGCAACGTCCGCATGCTGGTGCCGGTGGCGCAGCAGCGTTTCCTCGATCGCGTGCCGCTCGGCCTGCCGGCGCGCTTCCGCGAGCGTCGGCGGATGCTGCGACGTGTACGCGTGCAGTTCGAGATCGGCGGCCGAGATCAACGGCCCGTTCGTCATCACGACCGCGAAGCGGATCCGGTTGATCAGCTCGCGCACGTTGCCGGGCCACGGATAGCTGTGGATCGCCTCGATCGCGCACGGCGTGAAACCGCGAATCCGGTACGAGCCGTCGCCGTGATAGCGCCGCAGCACGTCGGCGGCGAGCAGCATGATGTCGCGGCCGCGCATGCGCAGCGGCGGCTCGTCGATGCGCAGCACGCACAGGCGGTAGTACAGGTCGGCGCGGAACCGTCCCGCCTGCATCGCAGCCTCGAGATCGACATGGGTCGCCGACACGATCCGCACGTCCACCGGAATCGACGCATGCCCGCCGAGCCGCTCGATCTTGCCTTCCTGCAGGAACCGCAACAGGCTCGCCTGGCTCTCGAACGGCATGTCGCCGATTTCGTCGAGAAACAGCGTGCCGCCGTGCGCAGCCTCGATGCGGCCGATCTTGCGCTGGTGCGCGCCCGTGAACGCACCGCGCTCGTGTCCGAACAGTTCGGCCTGCAGCAGGGTCGACGGGATCGCCGCGCAATTCACCGCGACGAACGGTGCGTCCGCGCGCGACGACTGCCGGTGGATCGCCGCCGCGGTCAGTTCCTTGCCGGTGCCGGATTCGCCGGCGATGAATACGGTCGCCTCCGTGCTCGCGACCTTGCGGATCGTCGCGAACAGCCGGCGCATCGCGTCGCACGCCCCGATCATCGCACTGCCGGGCGGCGCAGCCTCCGCGGCCGGGTCGCCGCCCTCGAGCTTCAGCATCCCGTATGCATGACCGACGAGATAGCCGATCGTCGTGTAGGCCGTTGCATTGCGCACGTAGTCGAAACAGCAATGACGGATCAGGCGCGCGATCGTGAGGTCGCGCAGCCGCTCGCCGTCGGCGAGCGCGACCCAGCCGACGCGCGAGTCGCGCAGCAGCGCCTCGAACGACGCGACGTCAGGCGACGCGAAACTGCCGAAGTCGACGATGCCCGCATGCGGGCGGTTCGCCTTCACGAGATTCAGTGCGTCCGCAACGGTTTTCGCGCGCCACACGTCCCAGCCGCGCAACGCGAGACAGTCGACGAGCGCGGCGTCGTGTTGCTGCGACAGGTAGACGAGCGGCCGCGACGGTGCGACGTAGTTGCGCCGGACGGCGACGAACGGCAGCGTACCGGCATCCCGTTCGACATCCTGCGGGCCTGACACGCTGAGCTGGCAGCAATAGTTCACGATGGCCTCGCCGCGTAGGGTTGTGTATCGGAGCGGCCGTTGCCGGTTCGCACGTGGCGGGGCCCCGTGGTCCCGCGGCGCGGCGCCGCCCCCGTCCTCGATTCGATGTTTCGTTATCGGCAGAACACGACACGCTGCGTGTAGATCTCCGGCTCGACGACCGGCGGCTTCGCCAATCCGTTGAGATCGTTTCGAAAGGCGCGGTAGGTCTTGCCGTTCACCGTCACGTCCGACGCGCGCGCCGTCTCGATCTTGTCGAGCCCGTTGCTCTGCCACTCGCTCACGCGGTCCGCCGCCGTCACGCTCGACTCGCCGGCGATCTTCTGCGTGATCGCGCTGCCGTCGCTCCATGGCTGGGACTGCATGTCCTCGGCGTGCTGCATCGCGCCGATCGTCTTGCCCGTCGGCGTCGGGCCGTTCTGCGCTTCGAACGGCGCGCCGCGGCCGTATGCCGGCGATTGCCACGACGGCGCGTGACCTTCCTCCGGCATCATGTAGATCATCTGCGGATCGCCGATCATCATCATCGGCGCGCATGCCGTGTTGTCAGGACGACCAAGCGTCGACAACGCCTGCTGGACGCTCGCGGCGTTCGCGAGGGTCTGCTCGCTCAGAATGACAAAGACCGCGGGATTCTGGAAAACCGACTGCGCAGCGGCTTGCACGCTGACCAGCAGCAAAGCGACCAAAAAGATCCTCATGATTGAGGCCTCCTTGCATCCTCGTCAGGCAAAAAGGGGTGTTGACCTCGGGGATGGGACCAACACCCGTCAAACCGGAAAGAACTGTCGTGCAGCGGGCCGAGCGGCTCCCGTGCGACCGGCGTTCCGGTCGCACGGAAGACAGACCCGCGTGCTTACGACGACGTGCTCGTCGAGATGACGGCCGGTGCCGGCGCAATCGGCGCAGCCGGTGCGGCCTGCTGGTCGACCGTGGCCGGCGGCAATGCCTGCGCCGGATCGGTCAACGCCGGCATGTCGGCGGACGGCGCCGGCGCAGCCGCGGATTCGACCGCGCCAGGCACCTTCGCGTCGGCTTCCGGTGCCGCGACGACGGCAGCGGCCGGCATCGGTTCGGCAACCTGCTCGCCGGCGGCCTGCACGGCGTTGTCGGTCGTGGCCGGCATCGGCTCCGGCGCCTTGTCGGCAACGGTCGGTGCGGGCTCCGGCGCCTGGTCGGCGACTGCCGGTGCAGGTTCCGGGGCCTTCGTGTCGACAGCCGGCGCGGCAGCCTGCGCTGCGTTGTCGGTCGCGGCCGGCATCGGCTCCGGTGCCTTGTCGGCGACGGGCTGCACGGGTTCGGGCGCCTTGTCCGCGACCACCGGTGCGGGCTCGGGGGCCTTGTCGGCAACAGCCGGTGCTGCGATGACGGCCGCAGCCGGGACGGCTGCCATCGCTGCCGCCGGCGCAATCGCAGCCGCGGGTGCCGCTGCAACCGCTGGGGCAGCCGCTACTGCGGGCGCGGCAACGGGTGCCGCGGCCGCAACAGCCGGTGCGGCAACGGCCGGAGCAACGGCGGGTGCTGCTGCCGGTGCGACCGCAGGTGCTGCTGCGGCAACGGCGGGCGCCGCAACTGCAGGAGCAGCGGCAACCGGCGCGACTGCCGGCACGGGCACGGGGACCGGCACCGGAACAGGGGCCGCCTGCACCGAGCTCGTCGCCACCGGGCGCACCTGCGCGGGTGCCGGCGCGGCGGAGCCGAGCGGCGGCAGGCCCATCCGGTCGCGCACGATCGGATCGCGATATTTCACGTCGTCGGCCACGGTCGCTTCGGCGCTCGGCGCCACGTTCGATCGCGCGAGCGGCGCGGTCGTGCCCGGGCACAGATGCCCGGTCGCTTCCACCGCGCGCCGGTTCGCATCGCTCTGGCAGAGCAGCGCGAGCGCCACGTCGGTCAGCCCCATCGCACGGAATTCACGCGCGTCGAGACGCCGTACGCAGGCCTGGTCGACCAGCGTCGTGCCGCCCGTCGCACCGAACCCCGGGAACGACACGCCGACGCTCACCGAGCCCATGCAGGTATCGGACAGCGTGGTCGTGAGGCCGGGCGCCTGGATCGCCGGGTTCGTCTTGATCGTCTGCGTACCCGAGTAGTTGACGTTTTCCGCCGACTGGGTGTTGTACGGGTTGGTGCCTGGCGCGCCGGACGACGCCAGCGAGTTCACGCTCTGCGGCGTCACGTTCGACCCGCCGCTCGTGCTGGACGGCATCGTCACGTTGACATTCACGTTCGAATTGCCGCTGCCGCGCACGCCGCTGGCGGTGGTGTTCGTGTTCATGCTCGATCCGCCGCCCTGGCTAGTCGCCGTCGACGACGTCGAGGACTGCGAACTCGAAGTCGAGTCGGCGGTCTGCGCCTGGGCACCGATCGCGGCCATCGCGAACATCGCCGCACATGCCACCTTGATCCTGTTGCTGTTCATTTCACTCTCCGGACGAGGTTAAACCTCCGACCCAGGCAACCGTACTAATTCCCCTGAATGACTTCAGTTTTTGCTGCTTCCCCGAACTGCTTCCAGCCGCTACCCAGCTGGGACCACGAGCCGGCCGACATGCCCTGCCACTGCTGGGTGTCCGGTCCGCCGATGGCACTGCCCGACGAAAGCGTTTGTTGTTCTGACGGTTTGGTTGTCTGGGTAGGGTCGTTTGACGTCTGCATATTCGATTGCACGTCGTCGGCAACACGGTCAGCGCCATATGCCGTCAGAGACGCGAGCATCAGAGCGGCGGCAATCAGGTTCTGCTTCATGCCAACTCCTTACGTGACAACAAGGCGGGAAAAGAGACCAGCGTCGCTGGGAAACTGGTCCCCCCACACCTGACTAATGACTGCTCCCGGTCGCACTTGAACTGGCCTGGCTTCCGCCCGATGCGGACGGCGAGCCGGCCGAACCGGTACTCCACACGGTCGACGAGTTGTAGTGATTCGAACCCGCGATCGCGCCCGATCCGCCACTGCCCGTCAGCCCAGCGGCACCCGCGTTGGCAATGCCGTTGTCGTTCGCGCCCGTGGCCGTGTAGTGGTTCGCGCCGAGTACGATCGTGGCGGTCACCCCTCCCGACAGTGCGTTTGCGTTCTCGTTCGTGCTGCCGTTTCCGCCGTACGAGCCTGCGGCACCGATACCGCCGCCTGCCGCGAACGCGCCCCCGTTCGTGCCCGAACCGCTGGCCGTCGAAGTCGAGTTGTGGAAGGCGGATGCCGTGCCGGCGGAACCAGCGGGTGTCACGGTACTTCCTGCGCTCGCGCCCGCCGTCGAAGTCGAATTGCTGGTATAGCTGCCGGAGCCGACCAGCACCGAACCGGAAACACCCGCTGCGACGGATTGCGTCTGGTTGGTCGTGGACGAACCGGCGGCCAATACGGCCGACGATAGGACGGTGAGCGCTGTCGCTAAAATGACTTTGGCTTTCATAGCAATTCCTTGCCGTGAGAAAGTTTGGCGGTGGCGGAGCCGGGCCTGCCCTCGCGAGGCGAAACCCAGCATCCGTACCGCCAGCCAATGACGAACGCTACGCGCCGTGACTTAGTGATGCGTCGTCCAGCCGATCGAGCCGGCGTTCGCGCCGCTCGAGCCGCCAGCTTGCGAGCCGCCGAAGCCGAAGCCGCCGACGCTCGACGTTTGGGTGTGGTTCGTGTACGAGATCGAACCGCTGCCCGGGCCACCGGCCACTGCGCCGGCTGCGCCGAGTGCCGAGCCGGAATCGGTCGCGGTGAAGTGGCCAAACCCGGCAACGCCTGCCATCGTTTGCCCACCGCTCGACGAGCTGCTGCTCGACACCGTGCCGCTACCAGCAAACGCTGCACCCGAAACCGCCAGGACTGCTGCTGCAATCAGAAGCTTCTTCATGGTCGACTCCATAACGGCGTGGACGGAATGAGTCAGGAAGATCGCACGCCATCAATCTTCCTGCCTTGAGCAATCCTCAAAATTAAGGATCACTATTTAATTAAAAGAATCCAGAAACCCTGCAATTCATTTCGTAATTTTGTTCAGCCGAATTCTAGTTTTATGTTTTTAAGTTGTCCAAAATTTATTTGTAGGTGTTTTCTATTAATTCTATGAACATTAAGTCCACCAAAAAACACCTCGACTTAATTAACCGGAACGATGAATACATCTTTCCGGAGCGCGGCATTCGATATCCAGCCGGACGGCATGCCGGCACGCGGCACCCGTTACCTCAATCAAAAAATGCGCGAATATATTTACCACCTCGAAACGCGGCACCGTTCAGAAATGCCCCGTGCGGCCGGGCAATAACGGGCCTGCATTGCAGCCAGGTGGCACGTCTTCTCCCTGAGCTGGCGACGAAAGGGTTTCCGGATAATCCGGCCCCCGGGCGTTCGATCTAATCCGGCCGGCGCCGGCACTGGTCCGGCGCGATCGCAACAGCCCTGCAGGGTCGAAGACGGATCGGCGTCACGCTGTCCGGCACGAACAGCGCAACCCATCCGGGTGAACTGAATGAAGGCGAGCGCCGCTGTCGCCCGATTGCCGCGAAGGACGACAACCGCTCGAGCCAGTGCAACACGCCGTGACCGGGAAGCCGGCACGGAGCAACCCGCGAAGCTGGCACTGCGTCGCGAGCAACACCCCGGTCTTTCCGACTACCCCAATGGTGCGTAAAGTACGCGCCGATCAAGCTACTGCTCATGGTCTTCATCGCCGTTTCCCCGACTGCTTATTGACGAGTTGGTCGCCCCCACTTCGTTGTTGCACCGTGTCGACCGCTCGCCGGTGCGCTCAATACCGCAAGCAGCGTGCCATGCGTTATTCCACCGCCCGCTGCACTCGACACAGGGCCGCCGCGCCTGCGTGGATCGCAAGGAACGACATTTTTTGTTTCAGGAATGTATCGCGGCAAAGGTTTGGCTCCCGCTGCAATCGTTGAGCGCCGCGAAGCAATACCGGGATTAGACGGACGAATCCGGCCCGCTGCCCCTTGCCGGATGGCCAGATGAACGGGTGTTTCAAACTTGAGAAACGCACCGCCGCCCAAGCCGGGCGCCAGCGCGCTTTCCGCGTACGAACCGCGCATCGCGGCGCGTGCGGCCTCCCTCCGGCACGAAAGCGAACGAGAATCGATTCACGCCGCATCCTGTTCCCTGGCCGGACGCAGCGGCCTGCGACGTGTCTGCGGCTCGCATTCGCCCCGAACGACTGAACGAATTTGATTCATTCGTGAAAATACCGACTCGATCACGCGACGTCGAGGTTGCCATTTCGGCCGTTACCGGCGTAATAATTAAAACAAATGAAAACAGGCGATTCCGGCCAAATCCGTTACGCCCGATTTTCATTTTCACCCAGCCTTCCTTTCACCCCCGATTCCGTCCGACAGCGATACGTCGACGCAACGTTTTCAAGCGCTCACCCATTCGATTCTCATTGCTGAAACACGCAGGTCGCCACCCGATTTTTCGTTAACAATTTCGCAAAAGCCTGATTTATCACGGGTTTCGTCGTATCGAATCATATCGATCCCGTCACCGTTCAGGCCATTTCCCTGTCCCCACGATACACGCGTGAAACACAAGCGCGCCGGTTGAACGGCCGTCGCACGTCCGCCCCCGCGCACAGCGGGACTGCGTCGCCCATGGCATGCCGATTGCCTGATATCCGGCTCCAATCGAGCGGCACGCCACGGCATACAGAACACGGGCGGCGGCCCGCTCGTCAATCAGCGTGTCGGGGAAAGGCGATGAAGATCACCAGCGATCGATCGGCGCTTGCGTCGTTCAAGCATCAACGGGGTAGTCAGCGAAACCGGAGTGCCTGTCGCGGCGCTTCGTCGACCTCAGCACATGCAGACCGTCGCTTGCCCAAGCGCTGCCCGTTCGACGGGATGGAGCGTGTGCGCGCCGCCGTCGAGCAGATGGACGTGTGGTTCCTCGATGCGCTCGACGAAGGAGACGGCCATGAATGACCGGGTCGCGATCGAAACGCGCGCCGGTCAGCGCGTGCTGGTGACGGGCGGCGCCGGCTTTCTCGGCAGCTACGTGTGCGAGCGCCTCGTCATGGAAGGCGCATCCGTCACGTGCGTCGACAGCCTGCTGACGGGACGCAAGCTCAACATCGCCGACCTGAAGACGTCCGGCCGGTTCGAGTTCGTGAAGGGCGACGTGACGCTCGGCCTGCCGCAGCTGCAGGTGGACGAAATCTGGAATCTCGCGTGCGCGGCCTCGCCGCCCACCTACCAGACCGATCCCGTCCACACGATGATGACGAACGTGCTCGGCATGAACCACTGTCTCGCGCTGGCGCGCAAGACCGGTGCGCGCGTGTTCCAGGCATCGACCAGCGAGATCTACGGCGACCCGGGCGTGCATCCGCAGATGGAAACCTATCGCGGCAACGTGAACACGATCGGCCCGCGCGCGTGCTATGACGAAGGCAAGCGTGCCGCCGAGGCGCTGTGCTACGACTACTACCGCACGCACGGCATCGACGTGCGCGTCGCGCGCATCTTCAATACCTACGGGCCGCGCATGTCACCGCGCGACGGCCGCGTCGTGTCGAACTTCATCGTCGCCGCGCTCAACGGCGCGGCGATCGAGATCTACGGCGACGGTCGGCAAACGCGTTCGTTCTGCTTCGTCAGCGACCTGATCGACGGCTTCTTCAGCCTGATGGGCGCAGCGCGCAACGTCGGCACGCCGGTCAACATCGGCAATCCCGGCGAATTCACGATGATCGAGCTGGCGGAGCACGTGCTCGCGATGACGGGCTCGACCTCGGAGATCGTGTTCCGGCCGCTGCCGATCGACGATCCGCACCAGCGCAGGCCCGACATCTCGGTCGCCGCGACCGAGCTCGACTGGCGGCCGGTCATCGCGCTCGACGAAGGCCTGCGCCGGACCGTCGACTATTTCATCCGCGAACTGTGGCTCGAACCGGTGCTGCGCAGGACCGGAGCAGTCGCATGAAAGTGCTCGTGACAGGTGGAGCGGGCTACATCGGCAGCCATACGTGCAAGGCGCTCGCGGAAGCGGGACATGAGCCGGTCGCCTACGACAATCTCTCGACCGGCCATCGCGACGCAGTCCGGTGGGGACCGCTCGTCGCGGCCGACATTCTCGACCGCAACGCGCTGTCGAAGGCGCTCGCCGTGTATCGGCCCGACGTCGTGATCCATTTCGCCGCGCTCGCCTATGTCGGCGAATCGGTGCTCGCGCCCGACCGCTACTACACGGTCAACGTGACGGGCACTTGCACGCTGCTGAGCGCGATGCACGCGGCGGGCGTCGGCAGGATCGTGATGTCGTCGTCGTGCGCGACGTACGGCATTCCCGACGCGTTGCCGATCTCGGAGCGCACGCCGCAGCGGCCGATCAATCCCTATGGCTTCACGAAATACGCGATGGAGCGGATGGCCGCCGATTTCGAGCGCGCGTACGGGCTGAAATGGGTCGCACTGCGCTATTTCAACGCGGCGGGCGCGGATCCCGACGGCGTGATCGGCGAATGCCACGAGCCTGAAACGCACGCACTTCCGCTCGCGATCCGCGCGGCGCTCGGCACGGGCGCCCCCTTCCGGGTCATGGGTACCGACTACCCGACGCCCGACGGCTCGGCGATTCGCGACTACGTGCACGTGAGCGACCTCGCCGACGCGCACCTGAAGGCAACCGACCATCTGTGCGGCGACGGCCGCAGCATCGCGCTGAACCTCGGCACGGGCAAAGGGACTTCGGTGCTCGAAGCCCTGCGCGCCGTCGAAACCGTGACGGGCCGCCGCGTGCCGACGGTGATGGCCGCGCGCCGTGCAGGCGACCCGCCCGCACTGTACGCCGACGCAACGCTGGCCGCGCACGTGCTCGGCTGGCGGCCGCGTTTCACCGCGATCGAGCCGATGGTCGAACACGCCGCGGCGTGGTGCCGGAAAGAGCGGCAACTCGAACCCAGCAGGTAACGACACGAGCGTCATCGACAACCACCCAGGGGAACCACCATGAATGTGCGGATCGCCATCGTCGGCACCGGCTACGTCGGACTGGTCAGCGGCGCGTGCTTTGCGGATCTCGGGCACGACGTCGTCTGCATCGACAACAATCGCGGCAAGATCGACGCGCTGAACGAAGGCCGCATGCCGATCTACGAACCGGGCCTCGACGCCGTCGTCGCACGCAACGTCGAACGCGGCACGCTGCGCTTCAGCAGCGACCTGGCGGCAAGCGTGCGCGATCGCGACGCGGTGTTCATCGCGGTCGGCACGCCGACGCTGCCGGGCACCGATCACGCCGACCTGCGGTACGTCGAGGCGGCCGCCAGGGAAATCGCGTCGAACCTGACCGGCTTCACGGTGGTCGTCACCAAGTCGACGGTGCCGGTCGGCACCAACCGCGTCGTCGGGAGAATCGTCGAGTGCTGCGCGCCGGACGGCGTCGACGCGGCGATCGCATCGAATCCCGAATTCCTGCGCGAAGGGTCGGCGATCGACGATTTCATGCACCCGGATCGCGTCGTGTTCGGCGCCGAGCATCCGCGCGCGATCGAGATCATGAAGGCGATCTATGCGCCGCTGGAAGCAGCCGGCCATCTCGTGCTCGCGACCGAGATCGAGACGGCCGAGCTCGTGAAATACGCGGCGAATGCGTTCCTCGCGGTGAAGATCAGCTACATCAACGAAATCTCCGACCTGTGCGAAGCGGTCGGTGCCGATGTCGAGCTGGTCGCGAACGGGATGGGCCTCGACCGCCGCATCGGCGCGTCGTTCCTGAAGGCCGGCCCCGGCTGGGGCGGCTCGTGCTTCCCGAAGGACACGCGCGCGCTGAAGGCGACGGCCTCCAGGCATGCGGTACCGATGCGCATCGTCAGCGCGGCGATCGAATCGAACGCGCTGCGCAAGGAGCAGATCCTCCACCGCATCGAGAACGCGTGCGGCGGCTCGATCAAGGGCAAGCGCATCGCGGTGCTCGGCCTCACGTTCAAGGGCCAGACGGACGACGTGCGCGAGAGCCCGAGCATCGACGTGATCCAGTTGCTCGTCGGCGCGGGCGCGCATATCCGCGCATACGACCCGGCGCGCCCGAACGAAGCGTCGCGGCTGCTGCCGCAGGTGTTCATGGAGGGCTCCGCGGTCGATGCGGTGCGCAGCGCGGACGCCGTCGTCGTGATGACCGAATGGAAAGCGTTCGAGACGCTCGATCTCGCCGACCTCGCGGATCACATGGCCGATCCCGTGATGCTCGACATGCGCAACCTGTACAGCGAACGGCTGGCCGTCGACAGCGGTTTTCGCCGCTACGAACGCGTGGGCCGCTCGTGCGGCGAACGCGCGCCGGCCGACCCGGCAACGGAGCAACCGCAAGCCAGCGAGGACACCCGGCTGCATCGCAGCCTGCTTCAGCACTGATGGTCCGACCGTAACGGGAGAACACCATGAAGAAGCTGGTTGCGTCGCTTGCCGGCGGCCCTGCGCCGGGCGCCACCGACACGACGGATGCCGAATCGGGTCGCGTCGACTCGCAGCAGACGGACATCCCGCTCGTCGTCCCGCTGATGGACAACGAAACCCGGATCGTGTTCCAGATCCTCGCGCTGTGCTGGTTCGTCGCGCTGGGCATCTTCTGGCGCTGGTGGCTGCGCGACGAGCACTACGTCGATGCATTCCGTTTCGGCGTCAACTGTTTCGTGCTGTTCTGGACCACCTTCATCCCCGGCTATTTCATCTTCATCATCCGCACGGCGGTCGTGCCGAACCCCGCGCTGCCCGTACCGCTCGACTGGCGCGTCGCGATGGTCGTCACCAAGGCGCCGTCCGAGCCGTTCGACATCGTCCGCACGACGCTGCTCGCGATGCTCGACCAGACCTACCCGCACGACACATGGCTCGCCGACGAGGATCCGTCGCCCGAGACGCTCGACTGGTGCCGCGAGCACGGCGTATTCGTGTCGACGCGACGCGGCATCGCCGCGTACCACCGTACGAGCTGGCCGCGCCGGACCAGGTGCAAGGAAGGCAACCTCGCGTACTTCTACGACATGTACGGCTACGACAACTACGATTTCGTGTCGCAGCTCGACGCCGACCACGTGCCGACGCGCACTTATCTCGAGGAGATGCTGCGGCCGTTCGTCGATCCGGAAGTCGGCTACGTGTCGG
Organism: Burkholderia pulmonis; assembly: GCF_984667975.1. NCBI lineage: Bacteria > Pseudomonadati > Pseudomonadota > Betaproteobacteria > Burkholderiales > Burkholderiaceae > Burkholderia > Burkholderia pulmonis. Next base: position 958,893 of record NZ_OZ480187.1, on the reverse strand, counting down.
CGCCGAGCATTTGCGACAGCAACGCGGCCGCAAGCTGGAGCGCGCGCGGCCGCGTGAACGTCGAAGGGCCGCTGCACGGCACGATGCAGGCCGGTTACGCGGGCGGCCTCGCGCCGCTGTGCATCGGCTCGCACTATGCGGTGCGCTGCCGCGCGCTGCGCGAGATCGGCGGGCTCGGGCCCGAGCTCGCCGAGGATCACTCGACCACGATGATCTTCAACTCGAAAGGCTGGCGCGGCATGCACGCGCTGAACGCGATCGCGAACGGCGAAGGGCCGCGCACGTTCGGCGATCTCGCCACGCAGGAATTCCAGTGGTCGAAGAGCGTGATGATCATCATGCTGCGCTACACGCGCCGCTATTTCATGGGCCTGCCGCTGAAGCTGAAGGCGCAGTTCCTGTTCTGCCAGCTGTGGTATCCGCTATGTGCGCTCGCGATGGCCGGCAGCGTCGTGATTCCGGTCGTCGCGTTGCTGACCGGCCGCGTATGGGCGCACGTCGACTACCTGACCTACCTCACCTACGCGCTGCCGCTCACCGTGCTGATCCTGTGCGTCGTGACGTGGGCCACGCATACGACGCAGTCGTGCCGGCCGTTGAATACGAAGCTGCTGTCGTGGGAAGGGCTCGCGTTCGTGTTCGCGCGCTGGCCGTGGGTCGTGCTCGGCTGCCTGTCGGCGCTGCTGGACTGCATCCGCGGCAAGGAATTTCCGTTCAAGGTCACGCCGAAAAGCGGCACGATCGAACAGGAAGCGCCGCTGCGCGTCGTCGCGCCCTACCTGCTGATCTCGCTGTTCTGCAGCCTGCCGGTCGTCGCGGTCGAAAACCCGCGCAACGCCGCCGGCTTCTATCTGTTCTCGACGCTGACGAGCATCCTGTATCTCGTGATCGCGGCCGTCGTCGCGGTGAATCACGGCAGGGAGCAAGGGCTCGCCGCGTCGACGTTCAGGCAGATGTTCGTCAGCCGCCTGCCCGTGCGCAACGCGCTGTTCGTCTTCGCGCTCGCGATGCTGCTGACGGGTATCGGGCTGCGCGCGCCGAAAGGCTGGCAGGCGATGATGTGGCGCTCGGGCCTGCCGGCCGTGGCGATGGCGGCCCCCGTGCCGGGCGAACCGGTGAAGCAGCCCGAACTCGGCGCCTACGATCCCGACAAGACGCTCGCGGCCGATCCCGATCTCGCCTTCGATCATGTGTTCGTCTCGTGGAACGCGCCCGACCTCGGCGCGGAAATCAGCGATGCGTACCGGACCGCGCTGACCCGGAACCGTTCGCTGATGCTGACCATCGAGCCGTGGGCGGCCGGCGACACGCGGCAAGACACGCTGCTGGCGGATATCGCGCACGGGCGCTACGACGTGAGGATCGCCGCGACCTGCTCGGCGCTCGCGGCATTGAAAGGGCCCGTGTTCGTGCGGTGGGGCCATGAGATGGAGGCGGACACCGGGCGCTATCCGTGGGCCGTCGGCGACGCATCGGCCTATGTCGACGCGTACCGGCGCGTCGTGACCACCTGCCGCACGATGACCGACCAGATCCGCTTCGTGTGGTCGCCGGCCGGCAACCGGAATCTCGACGACTACTTTCCGGGCCGCGGCTATGTGGACGACGTCGGCCTGTCGATATTCGACTGCCCGCGCTGCGCGATCTGGCCGCCCGGCGGCCACTTCTCGGCCGCGAGCATCCTGCGAACCAAGTATGACCGCGTGACCGACTATGGATTGCCGGTGATGGTCACGGAGCTCGGCGTCGACGGCTCGAATTCGCGCAAGCGCGAGGAGCTCGACGAATTCCAGCGCTCGCTGTGGCGCTATCCGCTGCTGAAGGCCGTGGTCTATTTCAACGCGGTCGATACGCCCGGCGCATGGCCCGCGCACTATGTGCCGGACTGGCGGATCGCGCCGGCGTTCCTGCAGACGACGGTCGTCGCGAAATGAGCCGCGCCCGGCCGCCCGTCAGCCGAGCAGTTCCTTCTTGCGCAGGTGCACGACGTCGCGCATCGGCGGCGCGCCGAACAGCCGGCTGTATTCGCGGCTGAACTGCGACGCGCTTTCGTAGCCGACGACGGCCGCCACCGACCCGACGTCGCCGCCCTGCCGCAGCAACAGCCGCCGCGCCTCGTGCAGCCGCAGCTGCTTCTGGTACTGCAGCGGGCTCAGCGTCGTCACGTGCTTGAAATGATGGTGCAGCGACGACACGCTCATGTTGACCGCCTGCGCGAGCGACTCGACGCGCATCGGCTCCGCGAAGTGATCGCGGATCCATTCGATCGCGCGCGCGATCCGGTGCGTCTGGCTGCCCGCGATCGCCATGTGCCGCAGCCGCGTGCCCTGCCCGCTCGTCATCAGCCGGTACAGCAGTTCCTTTTCGATCAGCGGCGCAACGACCGGAATGTCGGCCGGCGTATCGAGCAGCCGCAGCAACCGCAGCGCGGCGTCGAGCAGAGGCGGCGTCAGCTCGGCAAGCGCGATCCCTTCGCCCTCCGGGCCCGCTTCAGGCTCGGGCAACCGCATCTCGGCCGCCAGCTCGACGATGCGCTGCGGATCGAGCGTCAGCGACAGGCACAGGTAAGGCGCCTCGGGCGACGCGCGCGTCACGCGCGACAGGATCGGCAAGTCGATCGATGTAATCAGGCAATTGTGCGTGTCGTATTCGTAAGCCTGGCCGGCCACGATCACGCGCTTCGCACCCTGTGCGGCGATCACGAGCGCGGCGCGCGACACACCGCAGCCGAGATCGACCGGGCGCGTGTGCCGATGCAGCATCAGGCCCGCCACGGCCGTCGAATGCGAGCCGTCCGCGGGCGCGAAACGGCCGATCAGCGACGCCAGCTCGCGCCGCCCGGATTCGCGCGACGCGACGATATCGGTCATGTCCATGACGCATCCTCGATTGATTTCCTCGTGTCGCGGGAGCATAGCGAAACGGCCCGCCGCGTGCCGGGGATTTGCAGGATTGTTCAATAAATTTGCAGGATTGGGTAGACGCAAATTCGGACGGCTCGCGCACACTGCCCGCTAACCTGGCGCATGCCGGGTTTTCCCCACGGAGACAATCAAAATGCCTACCTCGTTTGTCCTGAACGGCAAGAACGTCACGCTCGACGCCGATCCGTCGATGCCCGTCCTCTGGGCGATTCGCGAACACGCGGGACTGACCGGCACGAAGTTCGGCTGCGGCATGGCGCAGTGCGGCGCGTGCACGGTGCATCTCGAAGGCCAGGCCGTCCGCTCGTGCGTGCTCCCGCTCGCCGGCATCGCGGGCAAGCACATCACGACGATCGAAGGCCTGCAGAGCAAGCCCGCGCAGGCCGTGCAGGCCGCGTGGGTCAAGCTGCAGGTGCCGCAGTGCGGCTATTGCCAGTCCGGCCAGATCATGTCGGCCACCGCACTGCTCGAACAGAACCCGAAGCCGACCGACGCTGACATCGACGCCGCGATGAACGGCAACCTGTGCCGCTGTGCGACCTACGCCCGCATCCGGGCCGCGATCCACGACGCGGCCACGACGCTGGGAGCCTGACCATGACGATCGAACTCGACAACACCGGTTCGGTGCGTCCTTCGCGCCGCACGTTCCTGAAAGCCGCGGGGGCAGCTGCCGCCGTCAGCCTGACCATCGGCTTCGAATGGGCCGGCCTCGGCCGCCGCGCGCTCGCCGCGACCGCGCCCGCCGGCGATTTCGCGCCGAACGCGTTCCTGCGCATCACGCCCGACGGCACCGTCACGGTCATCGCGAAGCACGTCGAACTCGGCCAGGGCGCGTATACGGGCATCGCGACGATCGTCGCCGAGGAGCTCGACGCGAACTGGTCGAACGTGCGCGTCGAAAGCGCGCCGGCCGATGCGAAGCGCTACGCGAACCTCGCGTTCGGCACGATGCAGGGCACGGGCGGCAGCTCGGCGATGGCGAACTCATGGCAGCAGCTGCGCGAAGCGGGCGGCAAGGCGCGCGCGATGCTGGTGTCGGCCGCCGCGGCCCGCTGGAAGGTGCCGGACGGCGAGCTGACGACCGCCAACGGCGTCGTCACGCACGCGAAGAGCGGCAAGACGGCTGCGTACGGCACGCTCGTCGCCGATGCGTCGAAGCTGCCCGTGCCGGACAAGGTCACGCTGAAGCAGCCGGCCGATTTCAGGCTGATCGGGCACCGGATTCCGCGCGTCGACGCGTCGGCAAAATCGAACGGCACCGCGCACTTCACGCTCGATACCACGTTCCCCGGCATCCGCGTCGCGCTGCTGCAGCGCCCGCCGCGCTTCGGTGCGACGGTGAAGTCGTTCGATGCGACGGCCGCGAAGGCCGTGCCGGGCGTCGTGTCGGTCGTGCAGGTGTCGCACGGCGTCGCAGTCGTCGCGAACGGCTTCTGGGCCGCGAAGCAGGGCCGCGACGCGCTGAAGGTCGAATGGGACGAAACCGACGCCGAAAAGCGCGGCTCGGACGAGATCATGCGCGAATACCGGCAGCTCGCCGACAAGCCGGGCACGTCGGCGCGCAAGGACGGCGACGCCGATGCGGCGATCGCGGGCGCGACGCGCAAGATCAGCGCGACGTACGAATTCCCGTATCTCGCGCACGCGCCGATGGAGCCGCTGGACGCGGTCGTCAAGCTGACGGCGGACAGCTGCGAGATCTGGGCCGGCGACCAGTTCCAGACGGTCGACCAGGCCAACGCGGCCAGGACGGCAGGCCTGAAGCCCGAGCAGGTGCAGATCCACACGCTGTACGCGGGCGGCAGCTTCGGCCGGCGCGCGAACGCGTGGTCGGATTACGTGGTCGAGGCCGTGTCGATCGCGAAGGCGCTCGGCGCGGACGGCAAGCCCGTCAAGCTGCAATGGACGCGCGAGGACGACATTCAGGGCGGCTTCTACCGGCCGATGTACTTCCACAAGCTCGACGCGGGGCTGACCGCGGACGGACGGCTGGTCGGCTGGCGCCACCGGATCGTCGGCCAGTCGATCCTCGCCGGCACGCCGTTCGAGGCGTTCATGGTCAAGAACGGTGTCGACGCGACGTCGGTCGAGGGCGCGGCGAACCTGCCGTACGCGGTGCCGAACGTGTCGGTCGAACTCACCACCACCAAGGTCGGCCTGCCCGTGCTGTGGTGGCGCGTGGTCGGCAGCTCGCACACCGCCTACGCGGTCGAGGCGTTCATCGACGAAGCCGCGCACGCGGCCGGCAAGGATCCGTACGCGTTCCGCCGCGACCTGCTCGCGAAGGAGCCGCGCATGCGCGCGGTGCTGGAGCTGGCCGCGCAGAAAGCCGGCTGGGATCCGGCCAAGCCGCTGCCGAAGGGCCGCGGGCGCGGGATCGCGGTCGCCGAGGCGTTCAAGAGCTACGTCGCGCAGGTGGCCGAGGTGTCGGTCGACGCGGACGGCAAGGTGAAGGTCGAGCGCGTGGTGTGCGCGGTCGACTGCGGGATCGCGATCAATCCCGACATCGTCGCCGCGCAGATGGAGGGCGGCATCGGCTTCGGGCTCGGCGCGGTGATGCACAGCGCGATCACGCTGAAGGACGGACACGTCGAGCAGCGCAACTTCGACGGCTACCACGTGCTGCGGATGGCCGAGATGCCGAAGGTCGAAGTGCATATCGTGCCGTCGGCTGAAGCGCCGACCGGCGTCGGCGAACCGGGCGTCGCACCGGTCGGGCCGGCCGTCGCGAACGCGATCTTCGCGGCGACGGGCAAGCGGCATTACGTGCTGCCGTTCGATTCGGCGGATAGCGCGAAGGCTTGACGGGCCGGAACGCCGGTCGCGGGATGAAAACGTCTCGCGACCGGCCCCGAAACCCGCCGCTCCCCGCACGTTACGTCAGACGTAACGCCCGTAACGTCGTCCCGCGATGCTACGTAACAATCCTTCAATATTGCTCCGACCCCTTCACGCCCTCCGCCCACTCTTCGTTAAAAATTCTTTTAAATTCAAGGCCGCAACGCCGTCCGGGCCGGTTCCGGCGGCCATCGCCGCCTGGCACCCCTCCCCCTGGCCCGGAAGTTGCAACACAGGACCCGCAAACACTCCTTTATGGACATGCGAGGGCCACCATGGATTGCAAATACCTGTACATCGACAACATAAAAATCAACTTCGTGCGCCGCACGATCGAAATCGATAACAAGATCGTTGACGTTACGCCGCGCGAATTCGACGTCGTCGAATTCCTGCTCGACAACATGAACAAGATCGTGCCGCGGCACGCAATCCAGGAAGCGGTGTGGGGCCGTGAGCTCGGCGTGTCGTCGCGCACGCTCGACACCCATATCTCGCGGATCCGTTCGAAGCTGCAGCTCGAACACGACAAGAACCTCCGCATCATCCCGATCTACGCGGTCGGCTATCGCCTGGTGTTGTTCGGTGCGGCCATGACGCACGTCGAGCGCCACGATGCGGCGCCGGTCCTGCGCGCGGCGCCGCAACCCTCGATGGCCGCCGACTACGCGTAACGCTTCACCCGCGCGCCACCCGTTCGCGGCGCGCCCGCAACGCTCCCCCCACCGCGCTGCACGAATTCGCAGCGCCTCGCGGCCCGCCGCCCGGGCGCGGCCTGCACGCCGCCCGGCCCGCCAGCCAGTCGCGACCCGACCGCCGCCTCCGGGCGGCGGTTGCTTTTGAGCACCCGCCGTCGAGCCATTCACCGCAATCGCGTTTCGTAGCTCGCCCCCCAGGCCGCCGCCGTAAAATATGCGCGACCACGCATTCCGCCGCAGTGTGCGGTGCGCTCCGCCTCTACAATCGACGCAACCGCCGGACGCCACCGGCTCGACACCAACGGAATGACCATGAGCATGCGAGGTTCGCGAACCGTCGCCGTCTGCGTGGCCGCGCTCATCGCGCTTGCCGGTGCTGCCCCGCGCGTCGCGCACGCGGCGGACGACCATGCGCTTCACGTCGCGTCCGTCGCGCCGGGCAATGCGAATGAAGATGCCACGCCCGAAACACCGCCCGCGCGTCAGCGACGCATGGACGCCGTGGCAACGACGCCACCCGAGCGCGCGCACCGCACCGCGGCACCGGTGACCTCCGCCGATCGGCCTTCGTGCCATGCGCGCGCCGTGACGACGATGTGCCGCGGCTTGCACTCGAACGACGCGAAGCGGCATTGCATGCGCTGCCTGGATCAGTAACGACGCGCGGCGTCACGCCGCGCGCTGCGCCTCCAGCCACGCCTGGAACATCAGCACCGTCCACAGCTGGTGCTGCCAGTTCATCCGGCCCGTCTGGTGCTGCCGCCACAGCCGCTCGACCGCCGTTGCATCGAAGAAGCCTTCCTCGCGCAAACGCGACGGCCGCAGCAGCGCCTCGGCCCAGTCGCGCAGCGCGCCGCGCAGCCAGTGGTCGATCGGCGCGCAGAAGCCCTGCTTCGGCCGATCGATCAGCGCGGACGGCACGTACCGGTCGAGCAGCCGGCGCAGCAGCGCCTTCGGCTGCCCTTCCGGCAAGCGCAGCGCCGCCGGCACGCGCCACGCGAATTCGACGACGTGATGATCGAGGAACGGCATGCGCGTCTCGAGGCTCACGGCCATCGCCGCGCGATCGACCTTCGCGAGAATGTCGGTCGGCAGGTACGTGAGCGTGTCGATCGCCATCGCCTGCTCGGCGAAGCTCAGGTGCGCGGGCCACGCGGCAACCGTGTCGAGCGGCGTCGGCGGCTCCTGCCCCGACAGCGCGATGCGCTCCGGATGATGCACCGACGACATCAGCAGCCGGTACAGCCCGATGCGGCTCTCGGCCGTCATCACGTGGCCCAGCTTGTGCAGCCGGTCGCCGATGCGCGTCGCCGATTCGCGCGCCTCCACGCTGCCCCACGCACCCTGCGCGACGGCCGCGAGCTGGTCCGCGTGATCGGGCCGCAACGCATGCAGCGCGGCGGCAATTCGTGCGCGCACGGCGGCCGGTACGCGATGCAGCTTGCGCCACAGGCGCGGCGTCAGGAAGTAGCGCGTATAGCCGCCGAACAGCTCGTCGCCGCCGTCGCCGGACAGGCTCACCTTCACGTGCCGGCGCGTCAGCTCCGATACGAGGAAGGTCGGGATCTGCGACGCATCGGAAAACGGCTCGTCGTAGATCGACGGCAGCTTCGGCACGACGCCGAGCGCATGGTCGGCCGTGACGTAGAGCTCGGTATGGCGCGTGCCGAGATGGCGCGCGACGGCCTTCGCGTAACCGGCCTCGTCGTAGCCGGCTTCGTGGAAGCCGATCGTGAACGTGTCGACCGGCGTCGACGATTGCGCCTGCATCAGCGCGACGATCGCCGACGAATCGACGCCGCCCGACAGGAATGCGCCGAGCGGCACGTCGGCTTCCATCTGCCGTGCGACGGCCACGCGCAGGACGGCGTCGAGCTGGCCGACGGCCTCGTCGGCGCTGCCCTCGAACGGCTGCGCGCGGCCCTCCTCGATCGCCTGTTCGAGCGTCCAGTACGCCCGCACGCGCGGCGTGTCGCGCGCATGTTCGAACTGGATGTACGTGCCGGGCGGCAGTTTGTGAATGCCGCGATAGATCGTGTATGGCGCGGGCACGCTCGACTGGCGCAGGTACAGGCACAGCGCGTCGCGGTCGATCGCACCGTCGAAGCCCGGATAACCGCGCAGCGCCTTCAGCTCGGACGCGAACACGAGCGCGTCGCCGATCCTGCCGTAGTAGAGCGGCTTCTCGCCGATCCGGTCGCGCGCGAGCGTCAGCACCCGCGACGCACGGTTCCACAGCGCGATCGAGAACATGCCGGTCGCGCGGCGCAACGTTGCCTCGACACCCCATGCGACGATCGCCGCGATCAGCACCTCGCTGTCGGAGTGGCCGCGCCACGCCGGAGCACGCCCCGCGCGCTCGAGCTCCGCGCGCAGTTCGCGATGGTTGTAGATTTCGCCATTGAAGACCATGACGTAGCGGCCGCACGCGGATGCCATCGGCTGTCGGCCGTGTACCGACAGGTCGACGATCGCCAGCCGCCGGTGGCCGAGCGCGATGCCGGCTTCCGGGTCGACCCAGATCCCCTGCCCGTCCGGCCCGCGATGCGCGAGGCTCGTCGTCATTCGCGCGAGCGTGCCGCGCGCAGTCTCCTCATCGAAAGCGACACTGTTCAAGAAGCCGTCGATTCCGCACATTTGATTTGTCCGCCCCTGTTTGACCTGGTCCGTCACGCAGGGCGCAACCTCGCGGCCCGCCGTCCGGCGTGACGGTCGAGCCATCTTACGAAGAAATAAATCAGCAATAATTCATGGGTGAATGTCGCGAGTGCTCCAAAAAAGCGGCGTAAAGCATCGCGGCGCGCGGCCGCAACGACGCGTCGCACCGGCCATGAACCGGCCGGTACGACGGTCATCGGGCGCATCGTGAAATCGGGGGCGCGAACCGCGTCAGGAAGGCAACCGCCGCGCGGCCAGATAGGCGAGTTGCGCGCGGTTCTGCACGTTGAAGAGTTTTTCGAGCGAGCGGATGTGGTGGCCGACCTTGTGCAGCGACGTGCGCAGCGCGCTGGCGATCTCCTGGTCCGACAGCCCGTGCACGAGCCGCTCGAGCACCTGCTGCTGCTCGTCGCCGAGCGCGAAGCCGCGCATGCGTGCGATGCGCGCCTCGAGGAACGGCAGCGCAACGCGATGCACGGCGAGGCTGACCGACAGCGCACCGCCGATCACGCGATCGTCGATCCACTCGGTGCCGTGCGTCTCCGACGTCACGTTCACCGCGACACGCAGATCGAGACGCGGCGCCGACAGGCTGAAGATCACGCCGCTGTTCATCGCATGCGCGCGCAGATGGCCGGCGAGCGCCAGCACCTTGCGGTCGCCGCTGCCCTGCGCGGCCGCCTCGATCTCGTCGAGCCGCCATGCGACCGGAAAGCCGCTCTGCCGCACCTGCGCGAAGCGCGGGTCGCTCTCGTAGAGCATCCCCTCGATGAACGGCTGCATGAATGTCGCCGGCGCGAGGTCGCGCAGCAGATGCGCGCACAGAATGCGCCGCCCGATCATTTCGTAGGCGCCGTAACCGAGCGTGCTGAATCCGATTTGACGCAATCGCGCATGGCATTGCGCGAAATCGATCGGCGCAAGGTCGGTTTTACCGGGTCCGATTTGAATACCGGTAAAAACGTCGCGCTCGATTGCCTGATATTCGTTCGAATAAGCGGCAGCGGCCGCTATATCGGCTTGTGAGAACCACTCGACGCGTGGTGCGCCGTCAGCATATGTCATGAGGAGCCCGCCCTTTCCCAATATGTGAAACTGCGCCCCGTCACGATTTGGTCTTTTCTTTATGATTTTCTGGTCGTCGATATATGCGTGCGTATATGAGCCTTTCGCCGCAATTAGTATTACGGCATATTACGCGGACACGGGCATTTTTGTACAATGCCCCCGCGTTTCGTCAGGGATGACGATCGGCGCATATCAAAACGATGCGCGATCGCACCGCCGCGAATGCCGTTCACGATACGGCCGCCGCCAGGCGATGCGCGTCGATTCCGAGGGATGGCTCATGTCCGATATTGCATTGCATGAAGAAGCGGTCGCCCCAACCACCTTGTCCCGCCGCGGGTCGGGCACATGCGCGGATGCGCTGCGCGAGCGCGCCGTGCAGGTCGTCTGGTGCGACGACGTGAAGCGCGGCGACGTCGCGCAGCCGCACGCGCCGAAGCTCGGCGTCGCCGATACGCTCGCGCACGCGCAGAGCACGGCCGAGCGCAACCGGATCGTGACGAGCCTGCTGCATCTGACGGGCTTCTCGACGTTCGCGTACTTCGCGCTCGAATTCGCGCGCGAGCGGGTCGAGAGCCTCTACCTGCACGAGGCGTTCACGCCGGCCACCTATCGCGGCGACTACGTGCGGCACAACCATCATGACGTCGATCCGCGCACGCTCGGCGCGCGCGTGTGCAACATGCCGATCGTGTGGGACCTGCAGCAGTTGCGCCGCGATCACCGCGAGCGTGACGACCGCCCCAACGTGATCCCGGCCGCGCTCGACGGCTTCCTGCAGACGATGCAGGACGATGGGATGTGCAGCGGCATCATGTATTCGATGGCCGTGCCCGGCACGCGGCTGCACGCGTTCATGAGCTTCACCGCGCCGCGCCGCACGCGCGAATGGATCACGCCGGCGACGATCGAGCAGGCGCTGTCGATCGGGCTGTCGGTGCACAAGTTCGCGTCGCCACAACTGATCTCGACATCGCGCGAGCGCGCGGTGAACGGCCTCACGCCGTTCGAGCAGGAACTGCTGCTCGGCATCGCCGAAGGCGCATCCGACAAGGAGATCGGCCGGCGCCTCGACACCAGCGCGCACAACGTCGACTATCACCTGCGCAAGCTGCGCAAGCGCTTCGGCGTCGCGAACCGGATCCAGCTCACGTACATGACGTCGAAGCTCGAACTGATCTGACGGCCGCGCAGCGCCGCTTCATGAAGTCAAACGCGTAAACGCCCATGCCGGCCTCGCGGGCCGGCATGGGCGGGTTGCGGCGCGGTGCCGGGTCCGGCGCCGCTTCCTGTCAGACGACGTCCTGCGTTACTTCAGCAGCGTCATCTGGACGACCTTCACGATCACGAGACCGACCGCGATCACGAGATAGCCGCGCAGCACGGTCATCCACACGCGCGTCGTCAGCGTCATCTTCTGCGGCTCGAGCGTGTCGAGCGGCGGCATGCGCCACGTGTCGCGCTTCGAACGGTCGACACCCGGCTCGACGACACGCTTGTTGCGGCGGATCAGCACCGTCGCGAGATAGCCGACGATCGCGAACACGCTACCGCCGACCAGCACGTCGACGATCGCTTCGCCGCTGATGTCCGGATACATCACCGATGCGGTCAGGATGATCGACAGCATCACGAGCACCCAGATCACCGCGCCCGTAAAGATGTTGAGCTTCGTCGAGTTGATCCACGGGCCGAGCACCTGCCTGTCGTTGCAGAGCAGCAGCAGGAACACGGTCGCGCTCGGCAGCAGCACGCCCGCGAGCGTCTGCACGGCTTCCGTCAGCAGGCCCAGCGGGCTGCCCGGGATCAGCACCAGCGCGGCAGCAGCCGCGACGATGCCGAAGTAGACGAGATAGAAGCCCTTCGCGTCGGACACGTTACGGTGCAGCGAGTGGCGGATCTTGAACACGTCGCCGATCGCATAGGCGGTCGACAGCGACACGGCCGCCGCGCCGATGATGCACGCGTCGAGCAGCGCCACCGCGAACAGCGTCGCGCTCGTGCGGCCCGCATACTTCTCCAGACCGGCGATGACGCCGCCTGCATCGGTGAAGTTGCCGAATTCCGGATGACCCGCGAACAACTGGGCGGAGAACGCGATCATCGCCACCGCACCGACCAGCACGAAGGCGATCCCGATCCACAGGTCGGCCTTCTCGTACTTCATGAAGCGCGGCGTGATGCGCTTGTCGATCACGTAGCTCTGCTGGAAGAACAGCTGCCAGGGCGCCACCGTCGTGCCGACGATGCCGATCACGAGCAGCATCACGTCGGACAGCTTCGCGTGCGCGGGCCAGTTCGGCACGAAGAAATCGCGCGTCATCTGTGCGACGGGCGGGTGGATCGACACGAGCACCGGCACGAGCAGCAGGCTCAGCAGGCACAGCCCGATCGCGAACCGCTCGAATCGCCTGAAATCGCCGGTACTCACCGCGGCCATCGTCAGCGCGGCAGCCACGCACACTCCGGCCACCTTCGGCAGCCCGAAGAAATCCAGCACGAACGTGATGCCGATGAACTCGGTGACGATGGTCAGCGCATTGAGCAGGAACAGGTCGATCACGCTGAACGCGCCCCAGAACTTGCCGAAGCGTTCGAAGATCAGGCGTGCGTGGCCGACACCCGTGACCGCGCCGAGGCGCAGCACCATTTCCTGGTTCACGTACAGCACCGGCACGAGCAGCAGCAGCGTCCACAGCAGCGTCGTGCCGTAGTTCTGGCCGGCTTGCGTATAGGTACCGAATGCACCGGCGTCGTTGTCGCCGACCATCACGATGAGGCCGGGGCCGATGATCGCGAGCAGCGTGCGCAGACGCGCCCACCACGTGCCGCGTGCACCGGTGTCGTGACGTGCGATCGTGCCGAGCGCACCGCGGATGTCGCCCAGGTGGGCTTCGTCGAGCACGGCGCTGCGTTCGACGGCGATCGGTGGAGAAACGTTGGATGGCGTGGACATGATTTGTTCCGTACGGCTAAGGGTTATCTGATGAGCGTGTGACCTTGGAATGCGCGCGGGGCGGCCGCTCGAAGGCGGCCGCGCGTGCGCATGCCGAGGCGCGCTCGGCGCTTCGTTTCAGTGGATCAACGATTTCAGCTGCTTCAGCAGGCGGGAGAACACCCGCGGACGGGCGTCGAGCGTCAGCATCGCGTCGTAGTGGTTACGCGATTCCGTGACGTGCGGAAGGTTCGACAGCAGAAGGCCGAAGTTCATGGTCTGGCTCCGTGCGGCGACGGCAGGCGTGCCGGCCGCGTGTTGGGCGCGGGGCCAGTCCGGGGCCTGAACGACGTGTCAGGCTAGTCGGCCGGATTGTCCCTGCGACCCGGGTTCAAAAGGGTCGGTGCGTGCAACGGGCATAAGGGACAACTGTCACTGTCGTTCATGGCGGCTCCTGTGCGGTGTTCCGGAGAACACGGTTGACCGCCGTCAGGCCCGGGGGCCGACACTCGCGAGCCGTGAAAAAGGCGTGCGCGAACGCGGCCGCCAGCCAGGCGGCGGTGAAACCGGACAACGCATGCGAAAACGCATCACGCTAACCGGCGCGAATCAGGGTGCACGTAGGAATTTGCTGCGGAATACTGCTGCGCGCACCGTTTGCCTGGGAGACAAACGGCGGCTTCGATGAGGCGCGGACGTTGGTCGCTCAGGCGGAAATTTCGTTCGAAGATCGACTACTGCAGGCGTCCAAGGCGGCGGCCCCAAGAGTGAAGATGGCGGATTCTATGGACCGCCCGAAAGTGAAGTCAACCCCTCCGAACCACGTTTCTCGAAATAAATTTCCCGCCTTCCGCCATTGAAAGATTTGCCCTTGAAATGACGTGCGCGAACCTTTCAGCGCGTCACGATGCAGTCACGCGCCGATGTGTCGGAGCAACGACGCGGCACCCCGTCGGCCGCCCTTCATCCTCATTCCGTGTCGCAGCTGCGCCGCAGCCGCCCGTTTCGACGCGCCCGCCACACAGATCGTTTTTTATGCGTTTTTTACTTGCACCGCAGCAAAAGTCCCGACTACAATCCGCCGCAATTCATCAAGGGAGTCCCTCCGTGGACACATGCTCTAGTTGTAGTTCGATGCCGGTCCAGGCCGGCCAAGCCATCGCGAGATAGCAGCCAGACGCATGTCTTACGCCGCTAGCTCGCATTCGTCGGGTTAGCGCGCTTCCTTCCAGGCCGGCCTTCGCCGCCTCGTCAGTCGCACGCTCCATTACGTTCCACCCTCCGATCGCAGGCCGCATCGTGCGCCCGCGCTCGAACACGTCGTCCGGCCCGCGCCGGACCGGACGGAGGCAGCGTCATGTTTCTTCAATCGTTCGCGGTCAGACTCAAGCGCATCGTGCACGTCGCGTGCGACCGCTCGTTCGTTTCCGGCCTCTCGCCGCTCGCCCACGCATTCAGCAACTGGCGCGGCACGGCGCTCGACCACGTGCCGACGGCGCCCCGCCCGCTCGACTGCGTGCTCGTCGCCGCGATGGCGGCCGCCATCGCGCTCGCCGCGCTGCTGTGCTCGGCTGCGTCGCGCCTCGGCTTCGCCCAGGTGTGGCGCGTCGGCGGCTGGCTGCCGTAATCCCCCCGCCGCGCGGCGGCGCCACTCGCCTGGGCCGCCGCGCGATCGTCTCGCCGCGTTTCCCGCATCACGTTCTCGTTTCTTCAGATCAACTAATCAAACCGTCAACGGAACCCACATGAAGAATCATCTCGAACCCGTCCCGCGCACGCTTCGTCTCAATGCGCTCGCCACGCTGCTGCTGTCGCTCGCCGCCGCGCCCGTGTTCGCGCAAGCGTCGTCGCCGGCCGCGGCCGAACCGGCGGCCGGCGCCAGCGACGCCGCCGCGCCCGCACAACAGGCCGCCGATGCTGCCGCGCCCGCCCCCACCGGCTTCTGGGAGCGTTCGAACCTGCTCGGCAACATGGGCGGCCTGCGCGATCTGCTCGGTGACCACGGTGTCACGCTGAGCCTGCAGGAAACCAGCGAGTACCTGTACAACACGTCGGGCGGTACGAATCGCGGCGGCGCGTACCAGGGGCTCACGCAGTTCGGTTTCAACGTCGACACCGGCAAGGCGATCGGCCTGCCGGGCGGCACCTTCAACGTGTCGGGGCTGCAGATCCACGGCACCAACCTCACGCAGCGCTACCTGCAGACGCTGCAGACCGCGACCGGCATCGAAGCGAATTCGACCACGCGCCTGTGGGAACTCTGGTACCAGCAGTCGTTGCTCGACGGCAAGGTCGACGTGAAGGTCGGCCAGCAGAGCGTCGACCAGGAATTCATGGTGAGCCAGAACGCGGCGACGTTCATGAACGCGACGTTCGGCTGGCCCGTGCTGCCGTCGACCGACCTGCCGGCAGGGGGCCCCGCTTATCCGCTGTCGTCGCTCGGCGTGCGGCTGCGCGTGAAACCGGCCGACGCGTGGACCGCGATGGTCGGCGTGTTCGACGGCAACCCGGCCGGCCGCACCGACGGCGATGCGCAGGTGCTGAACGCGCATGGCACCAACTTCAACCTGCGCAGCGGCGCATTCGTGATCGGCGAAGTGCAGTACGCGCTGAACGCGCCGCCCGCCGATCCGAAGGCGCCGCAACCGGCCGGCCTGCCCGGCACGTACAAGCTCGGCTTCTGGTATCAGTCGCAGCACACGAACGATCCGCGCTACGGCACCGACGGCCTGTCGCTCGCGGATCCGGCCAGCAACGGCACGCCCGCCACGCATCGCGGCAACTACGGTTTCTATGCGGTCGCGGATCAGATGGTGTGGCGGCCGTCGGCCGACAGCCCGCGCTCGGTCGGCGTGTTCGCGCGCGTGATGGGTGCGCCCGGCGATCGCAATATCGTCGATTTCGCCGCCAATGCGGGCGTGACGCTGAAGGCGCCGTTCGCCGGACGCGACAACGACGTCGCCGGCATCGCGGTCGGCTACGCGAAGATCGGCTCGCACGCGCGCGGCCTCGACGGCGACACCGGCGTGTACACGACCCCAGGCTATCCGGTGCGCCGTGCGGAAACCGTCGTCGAAGCGACCTACCAGTACCAGGTCACGCCGTGGTGGCAGCTGCAGGCCGACCTGCAGCACTTCTTCCGTCCGGGCGGCGGCATCCCGAACCCGAACGCGGCCGGTGCGCGCATCGGCGACGAAACGGTGGTCGGCGTCCGCACGACGATCACGTTCTGATCCAGGCCGCATGAAGACACGGGCCGGACGGCCGCTTGCGCGACAGTCCGGCCCGTATGCTTGTTGACCGGCCGGGTGCGTGGCGCGCGCCGCGTATTACTCGCCGTACAGCCCGAGCAGTTTCAGCGTGACGCCGTTGGTCCAGCCGAAGCCGTCCTGCAGCGGATATTCGCCGCCCCCGCCGCCGCCCGTGCCGGCACCTTCGACCACGTACTTCTCGACGAGCTTGCCTTCGGTCGCATACACATGCTTCACGTCCGACAGGAAGCGCGTGCCGATGTCCTTCGCGAGCGCCGGCTCGCCGTAGCGGCGCAGCCCGTCGATCGCGATCCACTGCAGCGGTGCCCAGCCGTTCGGCGCATCCCACTGCTGGCCGGTGTTCTCGGTCGTCGTCGCGAGCCCGCCCGGCTGCAGCAGCGTCTTGCGCACCTCGCGGGCGGTCGCCTTCGCGCGCTCGGGCCATGCGACGCCCGCGAACAGCGGATACAGCGTCGCCGCCGTCACGCCGTCGCGCGGCTTGCGCAACTGCCAGTCGTAGTCGCCGTAATAGCCGTGGCGATTCCACAGATAACGGTTGATCGCGGCCGCGCGCCGCGCCGCGCGCCCGGAGAAATCGGTCACGCATGCAACGTCGCGCGTCACCGTGCAGCCCTTCACGATCGTCGTCTCGAGATGGAACATCAGGCTGTTCAGGTCGACCGGCACGATCGACGTCGTGCGGATCGTCGCGAGCGTCTTGCCGTCGCCGAACCACCGCGAGCTGTAGTCCCAGCCGCTTTCGGCACCCGCGCGCAGGTCGCGGTACACCTCGTTCGCCGGACGGGACGGCACCGATTTCGCGGTCGTCACGTCCTCGAGATACGACTCGTCGCGCGGCGTGTCGCTCGCGTCCCAGTAACGGTTCAGCACCGCGCCGTCGGGCATCGCGACCACGTGGCGCGCCGCCTGCCCGCGCGGCGTCGTGGTTTCGCCCTGCATCCAGTACGCATGTTCCTTGCGCAGTTCCGGCAGGTATTTCTGGTAGACCTTGTCGCCCTCGGCCTGCGCGGCGAGCGTGACCATGTACGCGAAGAACGGCGGCTGCGAGCGGCTCGCGTAGTACGTGCGATTGCCGTTCGGGATGTGTCCGATCGTATCGATCAGATGTGCGAAGTTGTCGAGCATGTCGTCGACGAGATCCTCGCGGCCCGACACCTGCAGCCCGAGCATCGTGAAATAGGTATCCCAGTAGTAGCCTTCGCGGAAGCGGCCGCCCGGCACGACGTAAGGCTTCGGCATCGGAATCAGCGAACCGTATTGAGGCACCGTCGTGCTCGTGCGCGTGAGCTGCGGCCACAGCCAGTCGATGTGCTGGCGCAGCGTCTGGTTCGGCGGCGGCGTCACGCCGCCTTCCGGGGGCGGTGTGAAGTGCTGGCCGACGAACGTCTTCAGCGAGAAGCCCGGCTGCGATTTCTGTTGCTGATACAACTGCACGATCGTCGCGGGGTCGGTATCGGGCGTCGCGTCGACGAAGGTCTTCTGGTCGGGGTAGATCTGCGCGGTCTGCACCGCGACGAACAGGTCGCCGTAGAGCTGGCTCGGCGGCGGCAACAACGTGCCGGATGCGGGCACCGCCGCCGCGGGAGTGGCCGCGACTGCGGACTGGCCGGCCGCTTGCGCAGCGGCCTGGTTCGCGTTGTCGGCCTGCGCGGCGCAGCCGGCGACGGCGAGATAGGCGACGGCCAGCGCGGCGGCCCAGCGAAGGCGCGATGCGGGCGGTGCGAGATGCGGTGACAGACGGGATGAGAAGCGAGAAGCAATCGGTGCGGCACGACGTGACGTCATGACGTGTCCCCTCCTTTCGATGGTGAGTGGATCGGCACGAGGTCTCGTTCGCGCGCGCGTTCGTCTCGATGGCCCTCGATCGATACGCGTCATGTTGTGGTGCGGATGGGTCCGACTGTCGCACGAAACGTGCGCATCAAGCAAGTTTCGATTCGCGCGATTCTCGCAGATAACCGCGCACGGCCCGCCACGCACGCGCTTCGAGCGCGTCCGCATCGGTCTCGCCGCGCGCCCCCGCCGCATCGACGATCCCTTTCACGATCGCGAGCAGATCGTGCGCGACGACGTCGGGCGCGGCAACGCGCGGCGCATCGCGCTGCCCGAGCGCATGCAGCAGCGTCGCGTGGATATGATCCACGACGCGTGCGGTGCGCGCGCCGAGCGGCAGCCGCGCTTCCTCGAAATCGATCAGCCTCGCGAGCACGGGCCGGCGCATCTGGTGCGCAACCGCCCCGCGCACCAGCGTGCGCAGCACGTCGTCGCAGGACGACAGCGCAGCGGCCCGGTCGACGTCGTCGAGCAGATGCGCACTCTCGCGTTCGACGAGCGCGGCCGTCAGCGCATCGCGATTCGGGAAGTATTGATAGAGCGAGCCGATGCTCACGCCGGCCAGCGCCGCGACCGCGTTGGTCGTGTAACCGTCGAAGCCGTCGCGCTCCAGAATGCGGGCAGCGGCCTCGACGATCGCATCGACGGTGGCGACCGAGCGACGCTGGCGCGGCGCCTTGCGGGGCGCCAGAGGAATGCGCGAAGACGATTCGGACATGGCGGGAATACAAGCTTAGAACATGAGCAAACGCTCATATTCTAGAAACGCATGCCCACTTCGTCAAAAGGAATCGCGCAGGATCGTCACGCATACGAGCGCGTGGCCGAGGCACTGCGCGAGCCCCTTTCCGCAATCGCTGCATCGACAGCGTCGAGATCCCGCCGGGTGTCGGGAACGCGTGTGAGCCGGCTGCGCACACGCCACGCCGTCCGCCGGCCACGTGCATGCGCTGTGTGTGCGCAGTCGTTCCTTCTGCACCGCCTGCAAGAAAAGACGACTGTTGCAACATGCGGAACAACTGTTGTCACGCGTGACTCAGCGGTCACATTGTGGGCATAATGGCGTCTTTACCGCGCGCCCAGCCCATGTCGCCCGTCTTTCTAGCACCGCTCATCGTTGCCTGTGCGTTGTTCATGGAAAGCGTCGACGCGAACATCATCGTCACCGCACTGCCCGCGATGGCGAGGGACTTCGGGCAGAACCCCGTCACACTGAACATTGCGATCACGTCCTACGTGGTCGGGCTCGGCGTATTCATCCCGATCTGCGGATGGCTCGCCGACCGCTTCAGCGCGCGCGCCGTCTTCCGCACCGCGATCGGCATCTTCGTCGTCGGCTCGCTGATGTGCGCGGCGTCCAACTCCCTCGGCGTACTCACGTTCGCACGCTTCATCCAGGGCGTCGGCGGCGCGATGATGGTGCCGGTCGGCCGCATCATCATCTTCCGCGCGGTGCCACGCTCCGATCTCGTGCGCGCGATGAACTACCTCGCGATTCCCGCGCTGTTCGGGCCCACGGTCGGGCCGCTCGTCGGCGGCTTCATCACGACCTACCTGCACTGGCGGATGATCTTCTTCATCAACGTGCCGATCGGCATCTACGGGATCTATCTCGCGAGCAAGCACATCGCGAACACGCACGAGCCCCATCCGGGCCCGCTCGACTGGTTCGGCTTCCTGCTGTCGGCCAGCGGCGCCGCGCTGCTGCTGATGGGCCTCACGCTGATCGACGGCTCGCTCACGTCGCGCTCGAATGCGATCCTCATGTGCGTGGCCGGCGCCGCGATGCTCGCGCTCTATGTGCCGTACGCGCGCCGCAAGGAGCGCCCGGTGCTCGACCTCAGCTTCCTGAAGATCCCGACGTATCACGCGAGCGTCGTCGGCGGGTCGCTGTTCCGCATCGGCCTCGGCGCGGTGCCGTTCCTGCTGCCGCTCGCGCTGCAGGAAGGGCTCGGCATGAGCGCGTTCCATTCGGGGCTCATCACCTGCGCGTCCGCGCTCGGCGGCGCGGTGAGCCGCTCGACGGCCACGCACACGCTGCGCCGCTTCGGCTTTCGCACGGTACTGATCTACAACGCGGCATTCGCGGGGCTCGCGATCGCTGCGTACGGCGTGTTCCACCCCGGCATGTCGACCTGGGCGATCTGGCTGATCGTGCTCGTCGGCGGCATTTTCCCCGCGCTGCAGTTCACGAGCCTGAACTCGATGATCTACGCGGACATCTCGCCGCGCGACGCGGGCCGCGCGACGAGCCTCGGCAGCGTCGTGCAGCAGATGTCGCTCGGCCTCGGCGTGACGGTGGCCGGCCTCGTGCTGCACGTGTCGCACTGGCTGCAGGGCCACCAGGCGATGGTGTGGTCGGATTTCTGGCCTGCGTTCGTCGTCGTCGGGCTGTGCTCGTTCGCGTCGATTCCCATCACGCGGCGGCTGCCACCCGGCGCCGGCGACGAAGTCGCGCGCGGCAAGCGGGCATAAATCGCCGGTGCGGCGAAAGCGTTTCCGCCGCGATCGCGCCGCCGGCGAATTACACCGATTTTCATTTTCCGATTCCCGGTTTATTCAATAAAACGAAATGCCGGCAAGCGTCGACCGGAATCGCAATCGAAAAACGACATCGGGCTGAAAGGCCACGGGCACGGAGTCATTCCCGCCCTCCACAAGCCCGGCGCAACGCCCGCCCGGCCTCGCGCCCGGGACGCTGCGATTCATTCACGCGGATTACTTGAAAATCCGCAATATATCGGCCAATAATGAGCGGCCGCATCGGTGCGAACATGATCCCCACGCCGGCATTCGGACAGTTTCCATAACAATCCCATCCGCTGTTTCACGTTTCGATCGCTTCCTCGCCTCGAAGGAGTCGCCATGACTCGAGAGCTGATTCTGCCCGCGCCGGATACGTTCGCCGTCGATCCGCCTGCCGCGCCGGGTGTCGTGCCGCAACCGCTGCCTACGCATCTCGCCGTCATTCTCGACGGCAACCGGCGCTGGGCCGACCGGCTCGGGCTGCCGGCCGCCGACGGCTACCGTGCCGGCGGGCGCAACGTGCATGCGCTGCTGTCGTGGTGCGAGGAAGCCGGCATCCCGTTCGTGACGCTGTGGCCGCTGTCCACCGAAAACCTCAACCGCGACGCCGACGAATTGCGCGGGCTGCTCGCGGTGATCGGCGACGTCTTCGATGAACTCGCCGCCAGCGGCCGCTGGCGCCTGCACGTGATCGGCGACCTGACGAAGCTGCCGCCCGCCACCGCCGGACGCATCGACGCCGCACAACGACGCACGGCCCACGCGCACGGGCTCGACGTGAACATCGCGATCGCGTACAGCGGCCGCCTCGACCTGCTTCACGCGATCCGCTCGCTGATCGAGGAGCACGTCGCGGCCGGCACCGTCGATCTGCTGCTCGCGCAGCTCAGCCCGGAACTGATCGCGAGCCGGCTCTATACGGCCGGCCAGCCGGAGCCGGATCTCGTGATCCGCACGTCCGGCGAGCAGCGCTTGTCGAATTTCATGCTCTGGCAGACCGCCTTCTCGGAGTTCTATTTCACGCCGACGTGCTGGCCCGATTTCGGACGCGACGATTTCGAACAGGCCATCGACGCGTACGGCAAGCGCGCACGCCGGTTCGGCAAGTAGGCCGGGCCGCCCTTCACGACACCTGTTGCCACCCGCCATCCGCGAGGTACGCCATGTCCACCGTCGAAACCGTCGCCGCCGAAGCCGCCGCGCCCGCACTGACGCTGCCGCACCTGTTCCACCCGTTCCAGACGCCCATGCATCCCGATGCCGATCGCGCGGAAGCCGACCTGCAGGCGTGGATGAACGGCCATGGACTGCTCGACGATCCGCGCTGGGCCAGCGGCATCCGCCACGGCAAGGTCGGCGAGTACTGTGCACGCGTCTATGCACACTCGACCTTCGACGGCCTGTGCTCGGCGACCCGCGCATACGGCTGGATCTTCGCGATCGACGACGGCCTGTGCAGCCTGCACGGCGTCGCGCGCTCCCCCGGCGACCTCGGCGCGCTGTACCTGTGGCTGTACGAGATGATTGCCGATCCGACCGGCCATGATCCGGTGCCGCTGCGCGATGCGCTGGCCGCGCGCCTGCCGCACATGGCCGCGTTCCTGCCCGCGCTGCAACGGGCGACACAGGACGTGTGCGTGCGTATCGCGGCCGCGTCCACGCGTGCGCAATACGCACGCTGGACGGCAGGCATGATGACGTTCCTGTTCTCGACGCTATGGGAAGCCGGCCGATACGCGACCGATGTCGTGCCGGGCGAGGCGGAATACATTTCCGGGCGCACGTACAACGGATGCGGCGAAGGCGCGTTCGCGCTGATCGATATCGCCGCGGGCTACGAAGCGCCTGCCGCGTTCTACGCCGATGAAGACGTGCAGCGCCTGCGCAAGCTGTCCGGCCTGATCCTGTGCCTCTGCAACGACATCTTTTCGTATCCGAAGGAAGCCGGCGAATCGAGCAGCAATCTCGTCTGCGTCCTGATGCACGAACGCAAGCTCGCGCCGCAAGCCGCGCTCGATGCGGCGGCCGCGATCCACAACGGGTATCTCGCGCAATATCTGGATCTGGAAAAACGCGTGCATGCGCGCACCGACGACCGTGCGTCGCTGCGCCTGCTCGACGACGCCCGTGCGTACATTCGCGGCAACTACGACTGGCACTTCGGGTCGCCGCGTTACGGTGCGGCAAGACACTACGACCTGTCGCGCGCGCTGCAGCCCGGGGAAACGAGTCCCGCAGCCTGACGGGTCGCGCGATGGAGGAGAAAAACCGGAAAAACAAAAAAATCAGCGGACATCCACACGGGGCCGGTGCACAGCCGCATGGATGTCCGCTCAGGGCTCCGGGTCTCCCGATGGGGGTTGAGAATCCCGGATTCGCTTCCTGCGTGCCATGGACATATGTGCGTCGGAAGCGGAATCGTTGCGCGCACTTGTCGTCGCGCCATGAACTGCACTATAGGGAAACTTGCGAAACGCATCTGTCAACCATTGTCAGACGCGTTGCAGCGGCACGTCGTACGCGCGCGCGGCTTTCGCGCTAAAGTGGTCCCCGATCGCCACCCTCGACCGCTCCTCCGATGCTCACGCTCTCGCCCGCCGCCGCCCGCGCGCTGCATCTCGCCGCACAAGGCCTGCTGACGCCGCCCCGCCGCAAGGCAACCAAGGCCGACGTGCTCGACACGATCCGCCGAATGGCGCAGTTGCAGATCGACACCATCCACGTCGTCGCGCGCAGCCCGTATCTCGTGCTGTTCAGCCGTCTCGGCGATTTCTCACCGCAATGGCTCGACGAACATCTCGCCGAAGCGCGCCTGTTCGAGTACTGGTCGCACGAAGCGTGTTTCCTGCCGGTCGAGCAGTTCGGGCTGATGCGTTACAAGATGCTCGATCCGTCGGGGATGGGCTGGAAATACGCGGCCGAATGGCACGAGCAGAACCGGCCCGACATCGAGCGGCTGCTCGCGCGGATTCGCGAAGCAGGACCGGTTCGGTCGGCCGACTTCGCGCGCGAGGATGGCGTGAAGGGCAACGGCTGGTGGGATCGCAAGCCGGAGAAACAGCACCTGGAGGTACTGTTCACGACGGGCGACCTGATGGTGTCGGAACGCCGCAATTTCCAGCGCGTGTACGACGTCCGCGAGCGCGTGCTGCCCGGCTGGGACGACACACGCGACCTGCCGCCGCGCGATACCGTGCTGCCGGCGCTGCTCGACTACACGTGCCGCGCGCTCGGCGTCGTGCGCGCGGACTGGGTGGCCGACTACTACCGGCTGCCGCGCCGTTCGTACCACGCGGAGCTGGAGCGGCTCGCGGAAGCGGGCGACCTGATTCCGGTGCGGATCGACGACTGGAAGGAACCGGCCTACGTGCATCGCTCGCTCGACGCGTGGCTGCCGGCCGCCGAGGCCGACACACTGCGCTCGACGGTCACGACGCTGCTGTCGCCGTTCGATCCGGTCGTCTGGGACCGGCGGCGCGCGTCGACGCTGTTCGGCTTCGACTACACGATCGAGTGCTATACGCCCGAACACAAGCGGCGCTACGGGTATTTCTGCCTGCCCGTGCTGCATCGCGGCCGGCTGGTCGGCCGCGTCGATGCGAAAGCGCATCGCACGCTCGGCACGTTCGAACTGAAGGCCGTACACGTCGAGCCGGGCGTGCGCTTCGGCACGGGGCTCGCGGCCGACGTGGCGAAGGCCGTGAAGAAACTGGCGGCGTGGCACGGCACGCCAGAGGTGACGGTCAGGCATGCGCCACCCGAATTGATGCAGGCGCTGGCCGGCGCGTAACGGTCAACGTCCACGCAGCCGGCCCGCTCGGCAGCGCTCACGCAGCCGGCTGCGGATCAGGTCAGTCGCGCAGCTTGCGGAAGCGCGGCGTGCCGTCTTCGAGGTTGCCGTTGAACATCGCTTCCGGCCGCACCCACAGCCCGCGCGCATGCGGCCACAGATGCTCGTACACGACCACCGATTCCTCGGTTTCGGAATGGCGGGCAACGCCGATGTAGCGGTACAGCCCGCCCTT
This sequence comes from Burkholderia pulmonis, assembly GCF_984667975.1. Lineage (NCBI taxonomy): Bacteria > Pseudomonadati > Pseudomonadota > Betaproteobacteria > Burkholderiales > Burkholderiaceae > Burkholderia > Burkholderia pulmonis. The sequence continues at coordinate 934,113 of NZ_OZ480187.1, read as the reverse complement.
GTAGTGACGGTGCGTCGCGAGCTGTTCGGCTTCCTGTTCGGTCATGGTGTGCTTCTCTTCGGCAAAAACGGAAAGCGCGTATTGTATGCGCTGCGCGCGTGTCAGCGCTTCGCGTAGATGTCCGGGCGGCGGATCTCCATCAGCCGTTCGGGATTCGCGGACGGCCCGAAGCCGACCGGCCGGTACAGCTCGTGCGCATCGGTCGTCACGAGCATGACGCGGCGCAGCCGCTGCACCATGTCCTGTGCGAACACATGGTCGATCAGCGCACGGCCGTAGCCGTTGCCGCGTTCGGCCGGCAACACGAACACGTCGCACAGGTACGCGAACGTCGCGTGATCGGTGACAAGCCGCGCGAACCCGACGAGCCGGTCGCCGACATACGCGCCGAAGCACAGTGAGCCTTCGATCGCCTTCTCGACCACGTCGCGCGGAATGCCCTGCGACCAGTATGCGTCGCGATGCAGGAAGTCGAAGATCGCGTCGATGTCGAGTTCGCGCTTGTCGGTGGAAAATCTCAGCGTGGCGGGGGTGGCTGCGGGCACGTCTGTTCTCCGGTCAAAGGGGCGGAAGGCGGAGCATCGACGATACCGCGCTGTGCGGCGGGGGACAAGGGACACCTGCAGGTGCGGCCAACGGACAGTTCGCACGAAGCGTCACCCCGCGCCTGCCTCCCCGGCTCACGGCGCCGGCAACGTCCTGTCGGCCTTGCAGCGCTTCAGCGGCAGCGGCTTCGCCGCCACGATCCGCGTCACCTCGTGCGTATGCGGATCGATCTCCAGATCGAGGCACGCGCAGCCGTAGCCGTGCCCGCCGGCATTGGTGACGACCCAACCGCGGGTCGACATGTCGGGCATCTCGTCGAGGCCCGGCACCGGCTCGTTGCCCATGGTCGACAGCGTCCAGCTGCCGTCCTTGTCGTCCAGCCACCAGTTGGCCGGTGTCGGATTCTCGAGCCATCCGCAGCGTTTTACCGGAGCAGCGGCCACTTCCGTAGCGGTGGTCAACGCGAAGGCTGCGCCGAGCACCCACATCGCACAACGGGCACGAGCGATTTTCATTTGATCGGATCCAGCCGGAAGGAAACCTCGGTAAACCGCCATCGCGGACGCCGGACAGCATACCGGGCTTTCCTTCACGCGTCGCGCCCCCAACGGAAGCGCAGGCGCCGCGCGACACGTGCATGCATTTCGGTGGATCATGGAGCCCGTGCCGATCATCCGCGACCGCGCACGCCGACAACGACGGACAAGAAGGAGACATGCCCATGCGCGCCCAGGCCGTACCCGCCACCGCTGCCACCCGCCATCCCCTCGCGCGCCGCGCCGCACGCTGGCTCGCGGCCGCCGCGTTCGCATACGCTGCGTTGCCGGCCGATGCGGCCGAACTGCGCGTGATGATCTCCGGCGGCTTCACCGCCGCGTACAAGCAACTGGGGCCCGGCTTCACGGCTTCATCCGGCGACACGCTCGACACGATCTCCGGCCCGTCGATGGGCCAGTCGAAGGAAGCGATTCCGAACCGCCTCGCGCACGGCGAAAAGGCCGACGTGCTGATCATGGTCGGCTACGCACTCGACCAGCTGATCAAGGAAGGCAAGGTGATTCCCGCATCGCGCGTCGAGCTTGCCGATTCGCGGATCGGCATGGTCGTGCGCGCCGGCGCGCCGAAGCCCGACATCGGCACCGTCGACCGGTTGAAGGACGTGCTGCTGCACGCGAAATCGGTCGCGTATTCGGACAGCGCGAGCGGCGTCTACGTCGAAAAGGAAATGTTCCGGAAGCTCGGCGTCGAGGATCAGGTGAAACCCAAGGCGAAGATGATTCCGCGCATCCCGGTTGCGTCCGTCGTCGCGAACGGCGACTACGAAATCGGCTTCCAGCAGGTCAGCGAACTGCTGCCGGTGCCGGGCGTCACGTATGCGGGCAAGGTGCCCGAATCGGTGCAGTCGGTCACGCGCTTCGCGGGCGGCATTCCGGTCGGCGCCGATCACCCGGAGGACGCGAAGAAGCTGCTCGACTATCTCGCATCGCCGCAGGCGCAAGCAACGGTGCGGGCGACAGGCCTCGATTCGGTGACAATGTCGCCTGCCCAGTAAATCCGCGCCAACGCTTCATGCCCTACCGCCTCATCGCATTCGACTTCGACGGCACGCTCGCCGATTCGCTCGACAGTTTTCTCGCCGCGCTGTCGGAGGCGTCGCGCATGCACGGCTTTCGCGACGCCACGCCCGAACTGCGCCCCGCGCTGCGCGGGATGACGGCGCGCGACATCATCCGCGCGCTCGACGTGCCGATGTGGAAAGTGCCGCGCGTGACGATCGACATGCGCCGCCTGATGCAGCCGCGCGTCGCGCAAGTGATGCTGTTCCCCGGCGTCGACGAAACGTTCGACGCACTCGCCGCGCGCGGCATCCGCATCGCGATCGCCACGTCAAATACAGAAGACATCGTGCGCGACCGACTCGGCCCGCACGCCTGCCGCCGCGTCGACCATTTCGCCTGCGGCATTCCGCTGTTCGGCAAGGCGCGTCGCCTGCGCGCGCTCGTTCGCGAGGCCGGCGTGCATGCCGACGAAGTGCTGTACGTCGGCGACGAAATCCGCGATGCCGAAGCGGCGCGACGCGCACACATCGCCTTCCAGGGCGTCGCATGGGGCTACACGGCGCCCGAAGCCTTGCAGGCACATTGCGCGACGCCGCTGCTGGCGCGCCTCGATATGCTGCTCGATCGCGTGTGACGCTTGCGCGCGCGTCGCAGGCTCACATGCGTTACGTCGCTCGACATACACGACACGACAACGACAGCAATACACCGGTGAAATGCAGGTGACGCACACGCGCCCTGCATGCATTGCATGCTCCGCGCGCACGCAAAAATTGCCGCCGCTGCATGCGCATCAGGTACGCAATACCTGTCCGCACACGCGCCCATCGATTCGTCTTACCAACCGTTACACAAGCCACAGCACGGTTGCACCTGCCATCCGATCGCGCTCCTAGAATCAGTCGGGCCGGGAAACACTTCGACCGGCGCCGCGGCAGAGCGGCGGTCGAATCCGGCCCGGGCGCGCCCGGTCTCTCGCACAGCAACGGATCGCGTGATCCGTTTTTCAACCAGAGCCCCGATCGAAAGGAGGTCCCATGAACCGCTTTCCCCACATCTCGCGCCTTGCCTTGTCTGCCGCTGGCCTGCTTCTCGTCGCCGTGACGGCGACCGCGCAAACCGCGCAACCGGCGCCCGCGGCACCTGCCGCGCCGGCCGCGGCCGCGACGCGCATCCACGAAACCGACCAGGCCTTCATCACGGACGGCACGAAGACCGTGTCGACGCAGCACGACGCCGCACGCATCGCCGATTCGCGCACGTCGGACAGCCAGGTCAAGGCGTTCGCGCAACGCGTGTCCACCGACGATGAAAAGATCATCCAGGCGATGCGCGCGGCGAGCCCGCGCGGTGTCGACGTGCCGGCCAACGACCCGGACACCACCGTGCTGGGCAGCATCAAGAACCTGCGCGGCGCCGAGTTCGACAAGGCGTATATCGAGCAGGTCGCGCTCGCCGGCCAGCAGAAGGCAATCTCGGCATTCCAGGCTGAAATCGCATCGGGCCGCGACACGAAGCTGAAGGAAGTCGCACGCCAGTCGCTGCCGATCCTGCAGGCGCACTACGCGGACGCGCAGAAGCTCGCGCAGCGTCACCACCTCGCATCGGCGCAGTAACGCGATGCAGCGCCGCGCTTCGCGCGCGGTGTACCGTTCCCCCCGTCGTCGCGCTGCCGCCTTCCCTGCCGGCGGCGCGACGCGCATCACGCATCACACGTTACGTCGCGAGCTTCGCCGTCAGCCGCGCGCTCACCTCCGGCCATTCGTCGTCGATGATGCTGAAGCGCACCGAATTGCGCTTGCGGCCGTCGGGCATGATCCGTTCGTGACGCACGATGCCCTCCTGCTTCGCCCCGAGCCGCAAAATCGCCGCGCGCGATTTCTCGTTCAGCTCGTCGGTCGTGAACTGCACGCGCACGCACTGCAGCGTGCCGAACGCATAGGCCAGCAGCAACCACTTCGCTTCGGTATTCGCGCGCGTGCGCTGCGCCGATTCGCTCAGCCACGTGTGGCCGATCTCGAGCTTGCGATTCTTGCGGTCGATCTTCCAGAAGCGCGTACTGCCGATTACACGGCCCGACGCGCGATCGACGATGACGAACGGCATCACGGTACCCGTCGCCCGCCCCTGCAATGCCGTATCGATATACGCGTCGACCGTCTGCGCGCCCGGCACGACCGTGACCTTCAGATTCCACAGCTCGCCGTCGGCCGCGGCATCCAGCAAGGCCTGCCGGTCGGCGGCGGCGAGCGGACGCAGGACGACGCGTTCGCCGGTGAGGGTCGGTTGTTCGAGGGAAGACGATGCGGCGGTCATGACGAGGTTCCGGAAAATGACGACGATGGCGGCGAAACACCCATCATACGGTGCCGCTAGCCGAGGTGTGCGGCCAGCCGGCGGCGGATCGCCTTCGCCTCGCCGCGCAGCGCAGCGGCGAACGCATCGACGAGCAGGTTCTTCGGTCGATGCTCCGGCACGATCATGCTGACCCGGTACGGAAACGACCGCGTGAGCGGCCGCACATGCAGGTCGCGCCCGACGAAATCGAGTGCGGTCAGCGGATTGACGATCGCGGCGCCGAGCCCCTGCCGCACGAATGCGCACACCGACACGGCCGACGGCGTGTCGACCACCGAACGCGGCGCGACGCCGAGCTGCGCGAACGCCTCGTCGATCAGGATGCGGTACGGATCGTTCAGCGACAGGCTCACGAACGGACGGTCGGCGAGATCGAGCAGGTCGATCGCGTCCTGTGCGAGCAATGGATGGCCATCGGGCAGCACACACACTTCATCCACTTCGAGCAGCGGCGTGAGCACGGTGCCGGCCGGCGCGACGTCATGCTCGGTCAGCCCGAGATCGTAACGCTGCGCGGTGAGCCACTCTTCGAGCACCGGCGACTCCTGCGTCGCGACCGACACGCTGACGCCCGCGTGCGCATCGTGAAAGCGCCGGCACGCGCCGGGCAGGATCGCGTGCGAAAACGCCGGCAGCGCGATCACCGACAACTGGCCGTCGCGAAACTCGCGCAGGCGCGCGGCCGTCGCCGCGACACGCTCGAGCCCCACATACGCGAGCCGCACGTCGTCGAACAGCGTGAGCGCGGCCATCGTCGGCCGCAACCGGCCATGCGTGCGCTCGAACAGCGCGAAGCCGACGACCTGCTCCATCCGCGCGAGCTCGCGGCTGATCGTCGGCTGCGACGTGTACAGCATCTCGGCCGCGCGTGTCGTGCTGCCGGTGACCATCAGCGCGCGAAACACCTCGATGTGACGGTGCGTAAGCATGATCGTATATATCAGGAATGAATCGAGTATCGATAAACAGGCATTTTACTGTATATACGTTCAGGTGCATCATCCACGCTATCCGTTCATTCGACCCGATTCATTCGCCATGTCCCTCGATTCCCGCCAGCTCGCGACGCTCGCGCAGCAATACGGCACCCCGCTGTGGGTGTACGACGCCGACGTCATCCGCGACCGCATCGCCCAACTGCGCCAGTTCGACGTGATCCGCTATGCGCAGAAGGCGAACTCGAACGTTCATATCCTGAAGCTGATGCGCGACGAAGGCGCGTGCGTCGACGCCGTGTCGCTCGGCGAAATCGAGCGCAGCCTCGCAGCCGGCTTCAGCCCGGCAGGCGAGCCGGAGGGCGTCGTGTTCACGGCCGACCTGATCGACCGCCCGACGCTCGCGGCCGTGCTGAAGCATGGCGTGACCGTGAACGCGGGTTCGCTCGACATGCTCGCGCGCATCGGCGAGCACGCGCCGGGCCACCGCGTGTGGCTGCGCGTGAACCCCGGTTTCGGCCACGGCCACAGCAACAAGACCAACACCGGCGGCCCGCAGAGCAAGCACGGCATCTGGATCGACGACGTGCCGCGCGCGATCGAGATCGTGCGCCAGTACGGGCTGAAGCTCGTCGGCATCCACATGCACATCGGCTCGGGCGTCGACTACGGCCACCTGTCGCAGGTGTGCGATGCGATGGTCGACCTCGTCACGTCGCTCGGCCACGACATCGACGCGATCTCGGCCGGCGGCGGCCTGTCGATCCCGTATCGCGACGGCGAGCCGCGCGTGGACGTCGGCCACTACTTCAGCCAGTGGGACGCCGCGCGCAAGCGGATCGAACGGCACCTCGGCCACCCGGTGCGCATCGAAATCGAACCGGGCCGCTTCCTCGTCGCCGAAGCCGGCACGCTCGTCACCGAAGTGCAGGCCGTCAACCGCCGGCCGAAGCACGATTTCGTGCTGATCGACGCGGGCTTCAACGACCTGATGCGCCCGTCGATGTACGGCAGCTACCACGCGGTATCCGTGCATGCGCACGACGGCGCGCTGCCCGCCGGCCGGCCGCTGGCCGATCTCGCGATCGCGGGGCCGCTGTGCGAATCGGGCGACGTGTTCACGCAGGATGCGGGCGGCGTGGTCACGCACCGCAAGCTGCCGCAGCCGCAGATCGGCGACCTGCTGTTCCTGCACGATGCGGGCGCGTACGGCGCATCGATGTCCTCGAACTACAACAGCCGGCCGCTCGCGCCGGAAGTGCTCGTCGATCGCGGCACGCCGCGGCTGATCCGCCGCCGGCAGACGATCGAGGAATTGCTCTCGCTCGAGACGTTCGAGTAACGCCTGCTTCGCCGAACGGGGCGCGCGGCTTGTGCGCCCCGCCTGTGCTCGCGCGCTACCTCACCGCCACGCGCACATCGGCGCCTGCCGCGCGCCACGCCTTCAACAACGCGCCGCGCCGCCGCGGATAGCGCCCCTCCAGCCGCTCCAGCTCGACGATGCGATCGGTGCGGAAATGCCGGAAATCGTTCCGCTCTTCGCACCACGCGGCCAGAATCCGCATGTCATTGAAATAGCCGAGTGCGAACGGCCATACGATCCGTTCGTCGATAGCCTTCCGGCCCTCGCCCGCATAGCGAATCCTGAGCTTGCTTTCAGTGCGGATCGCCGTGCGCACGACACCCATGTCGATCGTTTCCCGATCCTCGACCGTCCGCGGGCCGACGAGCAGCGTCGTGCATTCCATCTCGCGGCGCAGCTCGGCCGGCAGCACCGCGGAGATCTTCGCGAGCGCATCGGATGCGGCCGTCGTGAGCTGTGCATCGGCGAACTTGCCGACCCAGCGAAACCCGAGCATCAGCGCTTCCAGCTCCGCTTGCGAGAACATCAGCGGCGGCAGCATGAAGCCGGCACGCAGCACGTAGCCGACACCCGGCTCGCCGTCGATGTCCGCGCCCTGCGCCTGCAGCGACGCGATGTCGCGATACACCGTGCGCAGGCTGATGCCGAGTTCTTCGGCCAGCACGCGGCCGCTCACCGGAAGGCGGTGGCGTCGCAATATCTGCAGTAGCGAGAGCAATCGTTCGGCGCGCGTCATCGTTCAATGCTGCCATTTTCTGACAGCATCCGTCCATAGAATGGCACGCATCTTAATCGATACCAGGACGGCCCCGCATGACTTCCCCGAATCTCGTGCTTCTGTATGTCGAGGACCCGACGCGCAGCGCGCAGTTCTACGAGCGCCTGTTCGGATGCCCGCCCGTTGCCGCGTTTCCCACGTATGCAGCCTTCACGTTCGACAACGGGCTGCATCTGGGCCTGTGGTCGACCGGCGCGCGCGATTTCGTATCGGGCGGCACCGGCCATCGTTCGGAGCTGGCGTTCATGGTCGACGACGAACACGAAGTCGAACGCCTGTTCGACGCGTGGCAGGCGCTCGGCGTGCCGTTCGAACAGCCGCCGATGAAGGCCGTGTTCGGATTGACGTTCGTCGCGCTCGACCCGGACGGCCATCGGTTGCGCGTGTGCATGCCGGACCAATAGCCGAAAGCGGGCGGGCCGACGACCGGTCGCGCCCGCGCGTTCATTCCGGCCCGCCCGTCACCCCGCGCGCTGCACGGGCGCCATCTTCGAGAAGTACTTTGCGCCCGCCACGCAGCCGACCACGACGACCGTCACGACAACCATCGACGGCGGCACCGTCTCGTGCAGCAGGCCGGCCGCCAGCAGGAACCCGAAGAACGGCTGCAGCAGCTGCAACTGGCCGACGCCGGCAATCCCGCCGAGCGCGAGCCCTCGATACCAGAACACGAAGCCGATCAGCATGCTGAACAGCGACACGTACGCGAGCCCCCACAGCGCGGCGGCATCGACGGCGGCAAACGACGCGGGCCACGTGAACCATGTGAGCGGCACCATCAGCGGCAGCGACAGCACGAGCGCCCACGAGATCACCTGCCAGCCGCCAAGCTGGCGCGACAGGCGCGCGCCCTCTGCATAGCCGAGCCCGCACGCGACGATCGCGGCCAGCATCAGCGCATCGCCGACGACCGACGTCCGCCCGCCGTTGCGCAGCGCGAATGCAGCCACCGCGCCACTGCCGACGATCGAGAAGATCCAGAACGGCAGCCGCGGCCGCTCGCCGCCGCGCCATACGCCGAACAGCGCGGTTGCCAGCGGCAGCAGCCCGACGAACACGATCGCGTGTGCGGATGTCACGTGCTTCAGCGCCAATGCCGTCAGCAACGGAAAGCCGACCACGACGCCGAGCGCGACGATGGCCAGCGACACGGCCTCGGCACGCGTCGGCCGCCGCTGCTTCAGCACGACGAGCAGCAACAGGCCGAGCGCACCGGCGATCGTCGCGCGTGCAAATGTAAGGAACAGCGGGTCGAGGCCCTGCACCGCGACACGCGTCGCAGGCAGCGAGCCACTGAAGATGATCACGCCCAGCAAGCCGCTGAGCCATCCGTCGGTCGTCTTTTGCACGGGAAATCCTGAACGGGGAAAGTGGATGACCGATGATCCGCCGCCCGTGAAAAGCGCGTAAGCTACAGCCCAATACAATTCGGACAAACTGTACTGGACAACTGGCCGTACAGTTCATTCTTCGAAATGAGCCATTCCGCCCCGACTCCCGTTCCGCCCGCCGCGTCGCGCACGCGCGTGGAAACCGTGATGGACACCCTGCGCGCGCGGATCGCGAGCCGTGCGCTGATGCCCGGTGCGCGCGTGCCGTCGATCCGGATGATGGCCGACGCGCTCGGTGTGTCGAAATCGACGGTCGTCGATGCCTACGAGCGGCTTGCGAGCGAAGGCGTGCTGGTCGCACGGCGCGGCTCGGGCTTTTACGTGTCGGGCCACGCGCCGCCGCTTGCGCTCGCCGAGCTCGGCCCGCGCCTCGACCGCGAGCTCGATCCGCTGTGGTTGTCGCGCCAGTCGCTCGAAGCGGCACCGACATCGGTCAAGCCCGGCTGCGGCTGGCTGCCGTCATCGTGGTTGCCGGACGAGAGCCTGCGCCGCGCGCTGCGCGCCGTGTCGCGCGACGAGGCCGACGTGCTGACCGACTACGCGACGCCGCTCGGCCTGCCCGCGCTGCGCCAACAGCTCGCCTGGCGGCTCGCGCAGCACGGCGTCCACGCCGAGCCCACGCAGATCATGCTGACCGACGGCGGCACGCATGCGCTCGATCTCGTGTGCCGCCTGCTGCTGGAGCCCGGCGACACGGTCGTGCTCGACGATCCGTGCTACTTCAATTTCCAGGCGCTGCTGCGCGCACACCGCGCACGGGTCGTCAGCGTTCCGTACACACCGACCGGCCCCGATCTCGTGCGCTTCGAACAGGTGCTCGCCGAACACCGCCCACGCCTGTACATCACCAACGCGGCGCTGCACAACCCGACCGGCGCGACGCTCGCGCCGCCCGTCGCGCACCGGTTGCTGACGCTCGCGGCCGAGCACGGCCTGCTGATCGTCGAGGACGACATCTTCGCGGATTTCGAGAGCACGCCCGCGCCGCGCCTCGCGGCCTTCGACGGGCTGTCGCGCGTCGTGTCGATCGGCAGCTTCTCGAAGACGCTGTCTGCCGCGATCCGCTGCGGCTACGTGGCCGCGCGCCCGGAATGGATCGAAGCGCTCGTCGACCTGAAGCTCGCGACGTCATTCGGCAATGCGCAGATCGGTGCGAACGTCGTGCACCGACTGCTGATCGACGGCACGTATCGGCGCCACCTCGACAGCTTGCACACGCGTCTTGCGGATGCGATGGGCGAAACGATCCGGCGCCTCACCCGGGCCGGGCTCGGGATCTGGACCGAGCCGCGCGGCGGCCTGTTCGTGTGGGCGGAATTGCCCGACGGGCTCGACGCTGCGCGCGTGGCACGCCACGCGCTGGACCACGACGTCGTGCTGGCCCCGGGCAACGTGTTCAGTCCGTCGCACGGCGCGACGTCGTACATGCGTTTCAACGTGTCGCGCTGCAAGGGGCCTGTGGTGTTCGATGCGCTCGCGCGGGCGATGGACGCGGCGCGCGCCGCCGACACGACCGCGCACGTGCTCGCTCGCGAATCGTGACGACGAGCCGACGTACTAACTGCCGGCCGACACGATCTCCGCGACGAAATCGACGAACGCCCGCACCTTCGCGGGCGGCAGATGACGCGACGGGTAGTACGCAAACAGCGGGAACGCCTCGCCGCGCCAATCCGCAAGCAGCTCGACGAGCCGCCCCTGTTCGATCAGCCCCGCCACCCCGCTCGCCTTGAAGCGTGCAATGCCGGCGCCAGCCAGGCAGGCGCCGAGCATCGTGCCGGCGTCGTTGACGAGCAGCCTGCCCGTCGTCTTCACCGGCACGCGCTTGCGGCCAAGCTGATAGACCCATTCGAGCGGCTGGCCCGTCAGCGTGTTGCGCATCTGGATGCACGCATGGCCGACGAGATCGGCGGGCGCTTCGGGCCGCCCGTACCGTTTTACATAGGCGGGCGCGGCAACCGTCACCGCACGCGTTTCCAGCAGTTTGCGCGCCACCAGCGACGATGACGGCGGTTCGCCGAACCGCACCGCGACGTCGAACCCTTCGGCGACCAGATCGCCGAGCTGCTCGCGTGCCGCCAGTTCCAGCGACAGATCGGGATGGCGGGCGAGGAACGCGGGAAGATGCGGCGCCAGCACGCGCCGCGAAAAATACGCGTCGACATTCACGCGCAACCTGCCACGCACGGCCGCGGCCGACCCGGCTGCCAGCGTGACCGCATCGCCAATGCCCGCGAGCAGCGGGCCGATGTCTTCGTAGAAGCGGCGCCCTTCGTCCGTCAGCGTGACCGAGCGCGTCGTGCGATCGAGCAGCCGCACGCCGACGCGCGCCTCGAGCCGGCCCACGGCACGGCTGACGCCGGACGGCGACAGGCCGAGCGCGTCCGCCGCGCGCGCAAAGCTCCCGCTCTCGACGATCGCAGCCAGTACGCCGACGTTCGCCAGAATCCGCCCGTCGATGCTCATGATTTCACTCATGACAAAAGATCACCAATCAAATGACATGGATTCGATTCCATCAGGAATCACCGGTCTCTATCATGCAACCCGATGCATCGCACCGGCAAGCCCGAACGCGACACGCAGATCCGGCGCCCGGCCATCCCGGCATGCGCGCTCCCTGTTTCTCGATGAGGATTTCGAATCATGTACGCCATTACCGGCATCACCGGCCAGGTGGGCGGCGCGCTCGCCCGGACGCTGCTCGCATCCGGCCGCCCCGTGCGGGCCGTCGCGCGCGACGTGCATCGCGCCGCGCCCTGGGCCGCCCGCAACTGCGACGTCGCACTCGCCGACATGACCGACGCCGCCGCGCTGACCGCGGCCTTCTCGAACGCGGACGGTGCATTCGTGCTGCTGCCGCCGTGCTTCGACCCGTCTCCGGGATTCCCCGAAACGCGCGCCGTGATCGACGCGGTCGGCACGGCGTTGCGCACCGCGCGGCCACGCAAGATCGTCTGCCTGTCGACGATCGGTGCGCAGGCCACGCAGGTGAACCTGCTGACGCAATTGACGATGATCGAGGAAGCGTTCGGCGACCTGCCGATGCCCGTCGCGTTCCTGCGCCCCGCGTGGTTCCTCGAAAATGCAGCCTGGGACGTCGCGACAGCACGCGACGCCGGCGTGATTCGCAGCTTTCTCCAGCCGCTCGACAGGCCGGTGCCGATGGTCGCCACCGAAGACGTCGGCCGCACGGCCGCGGCCCTGCTGCAGGACGAATGGACCGGCACACGTGTCGTCGAACTCGAAGGGCCGCGGCGAGTCAGCCCGAACGACCTGGCCGCCGCGTTCGCCCGCGTACTCGGGCGCTCCGTGCATGCCGAAGCCGTGCCGCGCGACACGTGGGCCGCCCTGTTCGATACGCAGCAGATGCGCCACCCCGAACCGCGAATGCGCATGCTCGACGGCTTCAACGAAGGCTGGATCGATTTCGCATCGGCGCCTGCGGACGTGTTGAAGGGAGAAATCGACGCGGACACCGTGCTGCGCACGCTCGTCGCCCAGGCCACCTGAGCGGGAGCGAGGCGGCGGGACACCCCGCCGCCTGCGTCACACCTCGCCCGCGTGCGCCCTCGCCCGCACCTCGGCAAACGACGTATCGACGAGCAGGCGCCCGGTATCGAACACCGTGTCGAGCGCCTCGTCCCATTCGCCTTCCAGCGTGCGGTCGTCCCACGCAACGGGCAGCGTCACCGTTCGATACTCACCGGTACGGCGATTGCGCAGCAGCGTGAGCCGCCCCTTCTTCGAACGCTTGCCCTGGTCGGTCACCGGATCCTTGCGGACGTCGTGCCACACGCCGCTACGCCGGATCGCCGAACACTTCATCGCGAAACGCTGCGTATCGCGGTTCACCTGCTGCAGCAGTGCACCACCCATCCCGAACACGAGGTTGCCGGCCGCATAGCCCGCGTCGTCGAGCGCGGCGAGAATCGCGTCGATCGACAGTTCGTCGACACCGTCACCCTGGATCACGCGCACGCGGTTCAGCACGCGCCGCCCTTTTCCGTTCACGGTCGAACCGAACGACGCGTCGAGCGCGCGCACGGTCTGCAGCACGATCGCCACGGGATCGCCCGAATCGGGGCGCACGACGAGCGTTGCCCCCGAATCGATCACGGCCTGCCGCAGCTCGCCGCCCCACAGATCGAGCGCGGCGAACAGATCATAGGAGTCCGACACGACCGATACGATCCCGCCCGGCAAGCCGAAGCGGCGAATCATGTTGCGATACGCGTCGGCTTCGCCTTCGCGCCCCCACGACGTGATCGTGCTGTGCTCGGCCGCCGGCACCGAGTACGCGGCCATCGGCTCGCGATAGAAGCGGTTCGCGGCCAGCACGCCGAGCACCGTGTCCGAGCCCATGAAGTTCACGAGATGTGCGGCGCCGCCGATCGCGGCCGATTCCGCACTCGATACGCCGCGCGCGCCGAAGTCGTGCAGCTTGAACGGCAGTTGCGCGAGATCGTCGTCGGTCTTTTCGAGGAAGCCGCGAATCGTCTGCCGCACGTGCCAGCTGCGCGTCGCAACCGTCACCGGATACCACACGCGCAACAGCATCGTCTCGAGGTACGACGCGAGCCAGAACACCTCCGGATCATCGCATTCGACAGTCATCAGCACGTTGTGCACCGGCACGACCGAGCCCTCGGGCACCGCGCGGATCTTCACCGGCAGGTAACCGTCGTAGCGTTCGACAATGTAGCGCCACCCCGCTTCGTTGAACGGCTCGCCGTGTACCGTGAAGAAATCGCGCGCCTCGTCGATCATCGCCTGCGTGACCGGCTTGCACAGATATTCCTTCAGCAGCATCTGCAGGCCGAAGAACACCGTGCGGTCGTAGCGGCCGCCGCGCGATTCGACGTACGAGAACATCGCCGACGCGTCGGGCGGATATTGCAGGAAGTGCGAAGCCTTGTAGGAATCCGTATTGAGGATCGGATTGGCGAGAACCGCGGCAAAGCCGCCGGGATCGTTTTGCATGGCTAGAGCTCCTCTAGGCCGTTGAAGTGCCGCCGCGTCTGTCGCGGCGGACGGAATGCGGGGAATCAGCGGATCACAGCTTCCCCAGGAAGTGATACGCGATGTCGAAGTGATCCTCGAACATCACGTTGCGCATCTGCGCGAATTCGTTGAGCGGCACCCAGCGCGCCTTGTCGGCGTCGTCGCTGCCCTTCACGCGCGGCAGCTCGCCGGTCGGGAAGTTGAACAGGCACGCGTGCGTGATCGTGCGGCCGCGCAGCGAGCGCGTCGGGTGATCGAACACCTGGCGATCCCGGATCGAGCCGCGCAGCACGGGCTCCGGCAGCTTGAGGCCGGTTTCCTCGCGCAGCTCGCGGATGCAGGCCGCATCGAGCCGCTCGTCCTGGTTCACGAACCCGCCGGGCAGCGCCCACAGGCCGCGGCCCGGCTCGCTGCGGCGGCGCACGAGCAGGATATGGCCCGAGTGCACGACCACCGCGTCGACCGTCACGAACGTGACGGGATACGGCGCGGCCGCCCAGGCCTTGCGGTACCCGGCGATGAATTCGGCTTCCGACTTCAGCTGCGCGAATTCCGGCTGCGTGCGGAAACGCTCGAGCCAGCCGAACACGGGTTCCGGCACGGCCCACTGCACGAAGCTGTTGGTGCGTTCGGCGAAATACTGGTCGCGGATCTCGGTAGCGGAAATGTCTTCGGTCGCATCGACGTCGACGAGCTCCCATTGCGGGAACATCCGCAGGTAATACGACGTGGCGTCCTTCTCGTGGCCGATCAGCCCGACCTTGCGGTGCGCGATATCGCCGAGCGTGGACGCGACCACCTCCTGCACCCAGCGCACCCAGTCGCCGTCGTTGTAGGTCGAATCCTGCAGCGGCGCGATCGTCACGCGGTCGCGCTCGGACGCGTCGAGCAGCGAAGCCAGCATCTGGCGGCGCTCGTCGAACGAGAACGGATCCTTGATGGTGCGGGGTTTGTCGGTCGACCCGATCAGCACGCACACGCGCTCGGCCCGGCTCAGTGCCGACTTCAGCACGTTCAGGTGACCACGATGCGGAGGCTGGAAACGACCAATGAAAACGAGCGCGTCGAAGCGCCGGTTCTGTTGCGTACTCATGAGGCTCCCTCAAGAGATTGAAACGCTCCGGGTCTGTCCCGAAGGGTTGGAATGAATCCTAGGGGAAATCCCGGGGTGCGTCAATCAGGCTCATTCGAGCGCACGCTCGACTTGACGAAGTCTGACGAAACACGTGTTATTGGCGGGTTACACTCGATTTCATCCCAATCCGCGCCCCGGCGCCCGCCATCATGAGGATCTCAGTCAGCCGTACCGTCGGCGTCGATCGCAGACGCCTCTTCACGTGGTCGCAGGATTACGCGCGGCGGCTCGTGTGGGACAGCTTCCTCACCGACGCCTATCTGCTCGACGGAACGACGGCCAACGTCGGCGTCGACGCGTTCTGCCGCAGCCAGTCGGGCGCGACCATGGTGTCGCGCTACATCTCGTACCGTCCGCCGCAGGTCGCCGCCGTCGAGATGGTCGAGGGGCCGAAGGTGCTCGAACGCTTCAGCGGCAGCTGGAACTTCACCGAGCACACGCCCGGGTCGACCGAGGTGAAGTTCACGTACAACTTCCGCGTCCAGCCGTCCTGGCTGCGCTGGCTGCTCGAACCGCTGATCGGTGCGTTTTATCTCGTGCAGACGCGGCGGCGCCTCGATTCGTTCAAGCGCTGGGCCGAAGCCGAAGCGCTGCCGCGCTGACCGGCGCGCGCCGCCGGCCGCGCCACCGGATATTTGCCAGATTCGCCGAACCCGGGGAAACTACGGGCCACCGTCATCCCGACGGCCCGCCCCGACCGAGAGAACGGGGCACGCCTCCCTGTAACGGCATCGACACAAAGATAATCCGATGAGCCTCATATCACGATTCTTCGGCCGCAAGGAAGAACCCGAAAACCCCGTCGGGCTGGTCGCAGCCCCCGACGTCGACAATCCACTGAGCGTGACGGTCGTGTTCGACGGCCCGCTGCAGGTCGATATCGCCGCGCTGACCGCCGCGTTGCGCGCGTACCACCCGAGCATGAAGCAGGCACGCGTCGAAACCGAGCCGACGCTGGAACAGGTATTCGGGCTCGCCGGCTGGGGCAACCACGTCGTCAAGCTGGTCGGCTTCGATGCACCTTTCCCGTCGGAAGCGCTGGAAGCATGCGTCGCGCCCGCCCACTACGGGCAGGACCTGAAGCAGCAGGTGCGCGCGAGCCGCAGCCACGTGATCCTCTACTACGCCGGGTACGAAGCGAATCCGCTCGACCAGTATGTCGCGCTGGCAGCCGTCGCCGGCGCGCTGGCCGAACAGAACGGCCTCGCGGTGCTGAACGAGCACGCGCATACGTCGCTGCCGGCCGGCGTATTCAATGCGAAGGAACTGGGCGCGGAAAGCCTCGAGGTGCTGCGCGATATCCCGCTGAACCTGTTCTTCTGCGGCTTCGTGAAATACGAAGTCGAGGGCGTGGACGGCGTGTGGATGCGCACCTATGGCGCCGACCTGTTCGGCCTGCCCGATTTTGCCGCGCTCGCCGCAGGTCATCACGAAGGCGAACGCTATTCGGGCATCTTCAACAACGTGATGCATTACCTGCTGGAAAGCGGGGCGCGCATGCATGCGGGCGAAACGATGCAGATCGGCGCGGAAACGTACATGAAGCTGCGCGAACCGCTCGAGCACGAGTATTACCTGCAGGGGCCCGCGCAAGTGCTGGTGGCCGAACTGATCTCGGCGGACGAAATCAATCGCTGAAACGCATTGCGATACCCGGCGCGCGCTCGAACAAGGTCGTCGAACCGCGCGCCGCCGCGTCACATGACGGCTGCGTGACAGCCGTCCGCTCCAACCCGACGAGGAGACGTCCATGTTCGGCATTCGACTGGGCCTCACGCTGGCCGCGATCTGCCTGTCGTTGCCGGCCCACGCCGACAGCATCGATTGCGCGCGCGCGAAGACGCGCATCGAGCGCCTGATCTGCAGCGACAAGGCGCTCGTGTCGGCCGACAGCACGCTGTCGAACGACTACTACGACACGATCGGCATCGCCGCCGACCAGCAGGGCCTGATCCGGTCGCAACGTGCATGGCTCGTGAAGCGCGACGCCTGCACCGACGCTGCGTGCATCGCCACCGCCTACCGCGACCGCACCGCGGCGCTGAAGCAGGTGAAGCGCGCAGGCTGGAAAACCTATCACGACCCGGCGCTCGGCATCTCGTTCGAATACCTCGCGAACCGCCAGGTGAAGAAGCCCTGCCCCGAAGGCGGCGGCGACCATTGCGTCGCGATCGTCGGCCGCAACATGACCTACAGCAGCAGCTTCATCTCGTTCGACATCGTCGACGGCGCGCTGGAGCAGGCCGCCGAGAAAGAAGCGGGATTCGTGCGGCAGGACGACGGCAAGTGGGTCACGTCATACGGCCCCGGCATCCCGCAGGAAGTCGAGCGCTTCTCCGGCCCCGGCTGGCGCGGCATGCGCGCGACGATCACGTGCGGCATCAGCGATCCGGAAACCGGCTTTCACGCCGCCGCGGGCGAATGCTACTGGGCCGTGCTGAGCAACGGCAAGCGCTCGGCCGTCGCGGGGACGCAGGGCATCGTCGACACCGACGACGCGACGCTGCACAGCGTGTCGACGTTCCGGTTCGATCGCTGACGGAAACGGCGCACGCGGCTGCGATCGCTCATGCCGCCGGAGGATCCCGCCTGACCGCCACGCACTTGATTTCCACGAGTAGCCCGGGATGCGCAAGCTCGGCTACGCCGATCGCGGTCCACGCGCAGGTCCCGCGCGGAAACACCCGGTTCTTCACGTCGCGGAAGGTCGCCATGTGCCGGCTCAACCCGACGTGGTACGTCGTCATGTCGACCACGTCGTCGAACGTGCAGCCGGCCGCCTCCAGCACCGTGCGCAGGTTGTCCCAGCAGGCGAGGAACTGCGCCTCGGGATCGGCAATCACGTCGAGATCCGGCGTGCGCCCGACCTGTCCGGCGCAGTAAACGGTCGCACCGACCCGCACGGCCGGCGCATACCCCGCACGCTCGACGACACGCTGCATCGTCGGCGGAACAATCACTTCTCGATCGATCATTGTCACGCTCCCTGGCGCCGGCACGCGGCTTCACCGCAATCTCGTCGGCGCAGACGACGCGCCCGTCGCCAATGGCGAACGCAGGCGCAATGGCTTGCCCGACAATGCGCCCGAATGGTAGCAGCGCACTTTCCGGCCCGATCTGCGGCATTTGGACGCCGGCGCGCTAAGGCCTGGCGGGCCGATCCATCGAAGGTGCTGCCGCCCCCGCCTCGCGACGCAACGTCACTTCCATACCGGTCAGCCATCCTGACGATTTCAGGATCGGGCGTGCAATCGCATACAGCCGATCGGCGCTGGCGCCATAGAAATACAGGTAGCCGTCGTTGCCGTCGCGATGCAGTTCGGTCTCGCCGAGCTCGCCCGCCCCTGCCTGACGCACGGCGCGATCCAGCCGCTGCTCCAGCGCATGAAGCCGTGCCTTGTCCTTCTCGTCGTAATCGAAATGGATCATCACGGCCGGCCCGGGCGGCTTTGGAGGCGACTCCGACGCCGCGGCAAGGTTGCCGGCGAAGCAGACCAGGCCGAGCAAGGCGGCGATTCCGGCTCTTTTACGCATGTCGGTAACGATTGAGCGACGCCCTTTCAGGCCGGCGTACCGCCGCGTGCCACCTGTTGCCGGACTTGCGCGTGCGTGCCGAGCGCCGCGGCGATCGCATCGATCGCTTCGGCCGCGCGTGCCGCGCCGCACATGAACGCGTCGACGGCCGCGAAGCGATGCTCGGGCCACGTATGAATCGTGATGTGAGATTCGGCGAGCAGCACGACACCCGTCACGCCATGCTCGCCGCCGAAGTGATGGAAGTGCGCGCCGATCACGCGTGCGCCGGCCTGCCGCGCGGCGTCGGTGAGGATCGTCTCGAGCCGCGCGGCGTCGCGCAGCAGCGCCGCATCGATGCCGGCCAGGTCCGCCAGCACGTGTGAGCCGAGCGCCGAGCGTGGCGGCGCGATGCCGTCGCGTGCGGTCATTTGTGCGACCCGTACGACGAGTAACCGCTGCGGGCCGACGAACTGCCCCAGCCGCTGCCACCCGACCCGCTGCCGCCGATCGAGGCGCAGCTGAACAGCGTGACGACGATCAGGCCGTAGATGCCGTAGAGGATGTACCGGATCACGACTTGCCCCCGTCCGATGCAAATCCCTTCCACAGCCATTCCGGCAGCCACAGCACCAGCAGGCCGACCAGCACGTAGACGGTGCGGCCGCTGAACGAGAACAGCGACCCCATGTTGAAGATCACGAGCAACGCGCTGAACACCCACGGCAGCGGCGCGAAACTGTGCGGCCCCTTTCCGCCGAACAGGCCCGTCGATGCGGCGCCCGTAGCGGCTGCCGCGGCCGTCGCGAGCGCCGGCGTACCGAACCGTTCGGCGAGCGCGCTGCCCGACAGCGGCCGTGCACGCGACCAGACGATTTCCGCATCGCTGCGCTCGCGCGTCAGCTTGTCCTTCTGCCAGCCGTAGTCGATGATCGATGTGCGATCGCCCACCTGCACGCGCCAGTTGAACGCGCCGACCACGTAGACGACCTCCGAATCGTATTCCTCGCGCAGCCGGTAGGTCTTGCCGCCGTCGGTCACGTCGGCTTCGCTGCCGATCGTCGGCCACTGATCGAGCACCTGTACGCGCTCCCAGCGCCCTTCGCTCTGCACGAGCCACAGGAAGCCGCGCTTGGGGTTCAGCAGCAGGTATTCGTCCCACGTCTCGTCGTCGCCCGGCACGCGGCAACGCATCATGCCGATCACCGTGTACTTCACGCCGTCGAACGTACCGATCGCGCCGAGCGCCAGCGCGCCCTTCACGGATTCGAGCTTGCGCTGCGCCGCGAATACGGTCTGCTGCTCGGCCGTGCACTGCACGCCTGCGTGGCAGCTGCCGCACACGACGTAGTCGGCCACGTTCGGTGCATACGACAGCGGTGCGCCGCAGCTCGGGCAGGCGAACGGCACCATTTCCGCGCCGCGCTTCTCGCGTGTGTCGTTCTCGGTATCGCGCAGCCCGGTGAACGCGAGCGCGTCGAACTCCAGCGCCTCGCCCGTATAGACGGCCGGGCTCCCGCCGTTCGAATCGGCGTCGGAATAGTCGTAGGTCGCGAATGCATTGCCCGTGCGCAGGTCGACGACGCGCGCCTCCCAGCCGGCGTCGACGCGGAACGGCAGCTCGCCGTCGCCGCCCGTGCAACGCGCGGTGCGCACGTCGGAAACCAGATACGCGCGGCCGCCATGATCGATCCGCATGCCCGGCTCGAGCGTGCCGAATGCAGGCCACGCGCCGCCGGACGCGTCGTCGGGCTCGCGCACGGTGATCGCGTACTGGCCCGACGCATCCGACAGCCAGCCGAAAGTGCCGTCGTCGAACACGACGTACCACTCGCTCCACGCGCCGGCGTCGTAGGTCATCTGGATGCGGCCGAGCACCGTGAACATGCGCTTGCCGTAGCGGCCGGCCGTGCCGATCTGGATCGGCGACGCATCGTCGAGCACCGTGGCGAGTTCGCCGATCCGCTCGACGTCGGCGCCGCGCTTGAGCAGCGTGCTGCGGCAGGACGCGCAGACGGCCATCACCGCCGCCGCCGAGCGAAACTCGACCGGCGCGCCGCACTGGGGGCACGAAGTACTGAACATGCGCGACGCTTACCGGGTGAGCTTCGCGAGGATCTCGGCCTTCGCGCGCGAATATTCGTCTTCGGTCACGAGGCCCTTGTCGAACAGCGCCTTCAGCTGCTCGAGCCGCTGCACGTAATCGGTGCTCTCCGCCGGCGCGGCGGCCACCGGCGCCGCGACGGGCGCGGGCGGCGCGGCCGGCGCCGGTTGCGCGGCGCCCGCGATCTGGCCGGCCATCGCCTGCCCGATCGCCGCGCCCGCGGCGAGCCCTGCGCCGACCCCGGCGATGCCGCCCGGGTTCTGCGCGGCGAGCGGAATCGCCTGTGCGGTCTGGTATTGCGTCGCGCGCGCGAGATCGCCGGCCATGCCCGCGCCGATCCGCAGGTCGAGCGCCTTCTGCAGCTCGGCCGGCAGCGACACGCTTTCCACCGCGAACGCGTCGAGCGCGAGCCCGTAGCGCGTGAACACCGGCGCCAGCGCGTCGGCCACACGCTGCGACAGCAGCGACTGGTTCGCCGCCATGTCGACGAACGGCACGTCGGCCGAGCCGAACGTCGTGCTCATCGCGGTGACGACCAGGTTGCGCAGTTGCTGTTCGAGATCGTCGACCGTGTACGCCGCGCGCGTGCCGCTGACTTCGCGGTGGAACGCGGCCGCATCGACGATCCGGTACGAGTAGATGCCGAACGCGCGCACCTGCACGAAGCCGAACTCGCGGTCGCGGATCGTCACCGGCTGCGCGGTACCCCAGCGCCGGCCGAGCTGCAGCCGCGTGCTGAAGAAATAGACGTCCGACTTGAAAGGCGACTGAAAGAGTTTGTCCCAGTTCTTCAGGTACGTGAGCACCGGGAGCGTATGCGTTTCCAGCGTGTACAGCCCCGGCTGGAACACGTCGGCGACCTTGCCTTCGTTGACGAAGATCGCGACCTGCGTTTCACGCACGGTCAGCTTGCCGCCGTACTGGATTTCCTGGTCTTCCATCGGATAGCGCCAGGCCAGCACGCCGTCGGTGTCTTCCGTCCATTGCAGGACGTCGATGAACTGCTTGCGGATGAATGAACCCAGACTCATGTCGGTCTCCTCGAAACGCGTGGTGCGTCAGGTCAGGCAGGCGGCATTGATGATGCCGACGACGAGCGACGCGGTGCCCATCAGGCCGCCCATCGCGACGTTGCGATCCTCGATCGCATGATTCATGCCGGGCATCAGGCGCGTCAGCGCCGCATAGGTGATCAGCTGGACGATCATCGCGCCGACCGCCCAGAGCACGACATCGCCGAGCGTCGAATTGTGCGCGATGCTGGACGCGAGCGTCAGGCAGAAACCGACCAGCGCGCCGCCGAACGACAGCGTCGCGGCCGCATTGCCGTCGCGGATCAGCGCCAGTTCGTCGAACGGGGTGACCTTCAGGTACACTGCCGCGAACACAAGAAGCAGCACGAACGCCGACAGTAAATGAACCGCATAAAGATAGGCACTATTCATTCTTTCCCTCGGATTTTGTGCTCGGTTCGCCGCCCCGCCGCCGGCCGGATTTTGCGGGGCCCGCCGACAGATGGCCGCCCCACGAAAATCCGCGCCAGTATATCCACATTGCCGAACACTGCACAACGGATGCCCCATGCTGCATAAGCGTGCGCTCGTCCTGTCGATCCTCGTGCTCGCGTCGTGCGGGCTCGGTTACGAACTGATCAGCAGCGCGCTGTCGAGCTACCTGCTCGGCGATTCGATCCTGCAGTTCTCGTCGGTGATCGGCTGCTACCTGTTCGCGATGGGGATCGGCTCGTGGCTCGCGAAGTTTGTCGAGGACGACGACGTGCTCGACCGCTTCGTCGACATCGAGCTGCTCGTCGGCCTGCTCGGCGGCGTGTCGGCCGCGCTGCTGTTCGCGGTGTTCGCGTGGCTCGCCGCACCGTTCCGCGCGGCGCTCTACGCGCTCGTGCTCGCGCTCGGCCTGCTGATCGGGATGGAGATCCCGCTCGTGATGCGCGCGTTCCAGCAGCGGCGCCAGGCGTTCCGCCATACCGTCAGCGAAGTGCTGACCTTCGACTATCTCGGCTCGCTCGCCGTATCGCTGATCTTCCCGCTCGTGCTCGCGCCGCGTCTCGGCCTGCTGCGCACGAGCTTCCTGTTCGGCCTCCTGAACGCGTTCGTCGCGCTGTGGACGACGCACCTGTTCCGCGACGAGATCCGCAACGTGCGCGGCAAGCTGATGCGCGCGGCGCTCGTGATCGGGCTGCTGGTCGCCGGGTTCGCGCTGTCGGACCGCATCACGCACTGGGCCGAGCACGGCGTGTACGGCGACGAGACGATCTATTCGGAAACGACGCCGTACCAGCGCATCGTGCTCACGCAGTGGCACGACGACATGCGGCTGTACCTGAACGGCAACCTGCAGTTCTCGTCGCGCGACGAGCACCGCTATCACGAAGCGCTGATCCATCCGACGATCGAGGCGTTGCCGTGGGCGAAGCGCGTGCTCGTGCTCGGCGGCGGCGACGGGCTCGCCGTGCGCGAACTGCTCAAGCACCGCAATCTCGAACAGATCACGCTCGTCGATCTCGATCCCGCGATGACGAAGCTGTTCTCGACGTCCGCGCCGCTCGTCAAGCTGAACCAGGGGTCGCTGAAGGATCCGCGCGTACACGTGATCAACGACGATGCCGTGCGCTGGCTCGAATCGAATGCCGACGTGTACGACGCGATCGTCGTCGACTTCCCCGATCCGACCAACTTCGGGCTCGGCCGGCTGTATTCGGTGCCGGTGTTCCGGCTGCTGGCGCGCCACCTGTCGGAGAACGGCTATGCGGTGATCCAGTCGACGTCGCCGTATTTCGCGCCGCATGCGTACTGGACCATCATCGCGACGCTGCACGAAGCCGGGCTCAACACGTGGCCGTACCACTGCTACGTGCCGTCGTTCGGCGACTGGGGCTTCGTGATCGCCGGCAAGCGCCGCGATTTCACGGTGCCGACGCATTACTCGGTGCCGACGCGCTGGCTCGATGCGCAGACGGCCGTCGAGATGTTCCACTTCCCGGCCGACATGCCGGCGCTGCCGATGTCGCCGAACGAACTCAACGACCAGCCGCTCGTGCGCCGCTTCGACGACGACTGGAAACACGTGCTGCGCTGATGGACCGCCGCACGTTCCTCGTCGCGTCGGCCGCCGCGTCGCTCGCCGCCTGCGGCCGCACCGGCTGGATCGAGACGACGCCGCGCATCGGCTACCCCGGCATGCGCGAAGGCCATGCGCTGCGCGACCATGCCACGCTGCCGCTGCCTTCCGGCACGATCGAGACGGATATCGCGATCCTCGGCGCCGGCGCAGCCGGCTTGTCGTGCGCGTGGCAGCTCGCGCGCGCCGGCCACCAGCGCTTCACGGTGCTCGCAGGCCCCGAATTCGGCGGCAATGCGGCCGGCGGCCGCTTCGGCGATCTCGGCTATCCGAAAGGCGCGCACTACCTGCCGCTGCCTTCGCTCGAATCCGCGCATCTGCGCGACATGCTCGCCGATCTCGGCGTGATCGAATCCGCGCCGTTCTCCGCGCGCCCCGTGTACGACGAGCGCGTGCTCGTCCACGCCCCCGACGAACGGCTCTTCATCGGCGGCCAGTGGCAGGACGGCATCGTGCCGACCGCCGGCCTCGGCGCCGACGAACTCGCGCAGCAGGCGCGCTTCTTCGCATACACGGACGGGCTGCGCACCGCGCGCGGCGCCGACGGCCGCAAGGTGTTCTGCATCCCGATCGCGGAATCGTCGCGCGACCCGCGCTGGCGCGCGCTCGACCGGCGCTCGTTCCGCCAGTGGCTGCTCGACGAAGGCTACACGGCGAAGGCGCTGCACTGGTACCTGAACTATTGCTGCCGCGACGACTACGGCGCGGGCTACGAGCATGTGTCGGCCTGGGCCGGCCTGCACTACTTCTCGTCGCGCGGCGGCCATGCGGGCGACGCGAGCGACGGCGCGGTGCTGACCTGGCCCGACGGGCTGCACACAATGGTGACGAAACTGAGCGATTCGATCACCGCACGCACCGGGTCGAATGCGTGGGCGCGGGACGGCTTCGCGGTGCGCGCGACCGAACGCGCGGGCGGCGTCGACGTGCTGTGCGCGCGTATCGGCGACGACCGCACGCCATCGACGTTCACGCTGAAGGCACGGCGCGTCGTGAGCGCGATGCCGCTGTTCGTCGCGGCGCACGTGTTTCCGCAGCTTGCCGCGTATGGCTTCGAACCCGCGCGCGACCTGCCGCCGCGCGCACCGTGGCTCGTGTCCAACTTCCTGCTCGACGGAATGCCGGCCGAAGAAGCCGGCGTGCCGCTCGCGTGGGACAACGTCGTCTACGACGGCGCGGCGCTCGGCTATGTCGTGTCGACCCACCAGTTGATCCGGATGTCGCCGCCGACACGCTCGGTGTTCTCCGCGTACCAGGCGTTGAACACGCAGACGCCGGACGACACGCGCCGCTGGCTTGCGCAGGCGAAGCCCGACGCGTTGCGCGAACAGGCCGCGATCGACCTGCAGGCCGTCTACGGGCGCGAGCTGTGGAAACACGCGACGGCGCTCGAGATCACCGTGCGCGGCCACGCGATGGCAACGCCCGACGTCGGCTTCCTGAGCCGCCCGGGCCTGCTCGCGCTGCGCGACGCCGACGGCCCCGTCGTGTTCGCGCATGCCGACCTGTCCGGACTGTCGCTGTTCGAGGAAGCGTCGTACTGGGGCATGCTGGCGGCCCGGCGCGTGCTGGCCTGAGCGCAGGCCGCAGGGCGGCTGCTCCGGCCGCCGTTTCGTCATTGCAGCGCCGCCGCCAAACGCTATAATCGCGCGACATTCCGACTGCATTGAGCAGGCCGACGGTGCCGCGCCGTTCGACGCGCCGTATGCCCTCCTCGACAACAACAATGACGAATCGAACCCTCCGACGCCTTCGCCCGCTCGTGCGTGCCGCCGCGCGCGTGCTCGCCTGCGCGCCGCTGCTCGGCGCGCCGCCGGCACTGCATGCGGCCGATACGGCCGCCACCGCCGCCTCCGGCACCGAGCCCGCCTCCGGGCGCTACATCGTCGTCGACACCGGCCATACGCCGGCGCACCCCGGCTCCACCGGCGCGAGCGGGCGTGTCGAATACCTGTACAACCTCGATCTGTCCGGCGCGGTCGCCGAAAAGCTCGCCGCGCACGGCGACCGCGTGCTGCGCACGTCGGCCGACGGCCGCGAGATCAAGCTCGACCAGCGCTCGACGCAGGCGCCCGACGCGAACCTGTTCGTGTCGATCCATCACGACTCGATGCAGCAGCAGTTCATCGACGCGGGCCGGCAGCGCGAATTCCGCGGCTTCTCGGTGTTCGTGTCGGAGCGCAATCCGCACTATGCGGAAAGCCTGCGTTGCGCGAAGGCGATCGCCGAGCGGCTGGTCGCGGCCGGCGAGCGGCCGTCGCTGTATCACGCACAGCCGATCCGCGGCGAGAACCGCCCGCTGATCGACCCGCAACTCGGCATCCACCGCTTCGACGATCTCGTCGTACTGCGCACCGCGCCGATCCCGGCCGTGCTCGTCGAGGCCGGCGTGATCGTCAATCCGGACGAAGAAGCGCGGCTCGCGCGGCGCGAGACGATCCAGCGCCTGGCCACCGCGATCGCGGGCGGCATCGACGCGTGCACGGCACCGAAGTAAATGACGGCATCGCCCGTCGGGCTCAACGGTTTTCACCCAGTCAGGAGCATCACAATGAAAAAGAAGAACCTGTTCGCATCCTGCGCGCTGCTCGCGCTCGCCGTTCCGTTCGCCGCACAGGCTGCCGGCTGCGGAAAGCCGCACAGCGCGTTCGACCAGGTGTACTGCACCAGCACGCAGTTCTCGCAATCCGACCGCGATCTCAACGACGAATACGGCCGCCTGCGCAAGCAGCTGAGCGGCGACCAGCAGGCCACGCTGAAGGCCGGCCAGCTTGCGTGGCTGAAGCAACGCGACGCGCAGTGCAGCGAAACGCGCAACAACAGCTACCTCGTGGATATCCAGTGCGCGAACGACATGACGCAGTCGCGGCTGTCGTTCCTGCGCGAGCGTGAGCGCGAATGCTCGAGCACGGGCTGCGTGGCGTCGAAGCTCGGCGAGTAAGATCGTCGCGCGTGCGGTGCCGCGACACGCTTCGCGGCACCGCACCTTCGAAAGGAACGACGATGCGGCATGAATTCTCCGAAGTCCTCAACGACCTGATCGACTATTTCCTCGTCGGCGATCTTCTGCTGCTGAAGCGCTACAAGGAAACACATCGACTGTCGGACAACGTCGCGTCCGAATTCACGACCGGCGACAGCGGCGACCACGCCGTGCTCGAAGGCGTCGTCATCCCGCTGGCCGGCATCGAGAATCATCCGTACACGGTCATCTTCACGCTGGACGACGACACCCCCGAATTGCTGAAGGCCGGCAGCCGGCTGCAGCACCGGCGAGGCGGGTACGTGCTGCGCGTCGAGCATCGTGCGGTGATGCTTTACACGTGGCGCATTCTCGAACGGTTCACCGACGAAACGGTGAACGCGCTGCTCGCGCGCTATCGCGAACCGGGCAGGCCCGTCATTGAAATCGACAACGGCTGGTACGACGTCGAAGTCCTCGGCGGTGAAGTCCCGCGCAACGGCTGGTACGAACCCGCGTTCGAGTTCGTGCTGAGCAAAACCGACGCCCCCGGCGACGCGTCGCAAGCGGATATCAACTACCATTTCGCCATCGACGGCAGTCTGGATCCCGTGGCATAAAACCCGCACGCGGCAACGCGGCACATGGCAACCGATCAGGCGAGGTACGCATGGCACCGAACACGACGACGATCGACATCCGCGCCGCCACCTCCGCCGACGCACCGGCCATCGCCGACATCCACGTTGCGTCATGGCAGGCGACCTACACGAACATCATGCCGGCCGCGTTCCTTGCCGGCCTGTCGGTCGAAAAGCGCACCGCCGCGTGGCGCTGTGCGCTCAATGCCGGACGGCCGCGCGTCGCGCTGGCGATCACGAACAACGCGCCGGCCGGATGGATCGCCTATGGTCCGACACGCGACACCGACAAGGATCGCGGGTGGGCGGAAATCGAAGCGATCTACCTGCATCCGTCGCATTGCGGGCAAGGCATCGGCGCGGCACTGGTCGATCACGCCTGCCGATCGCTGCGCGACCTGGGTCATGCATGGGTATCGCTCTGGGTCCTGATCAAGAACCGTCGCGCAAGGGCGTTCTATGAACGCGAAGGCTTCGTCTCCGAGGACGACATCAAGACGTTCGAAATCGATGGCGTACCGATCGAAGAGGTGCGCTACTGGCGCGTACTACCGTAGCGAGCACGACGAGGGCATCGCTTCCTCCGCCGCCAACCGCTCCTGCATCATCTGCAACAGCTCGCGGATCTTCGCATTGACCGAATTCCGGCTCGCATAAGCGGCATGCAGCTCCAGCGGCGCAGGCGTCATCTCCAGCGGCACACGCACCAGCCGCCCTTCAGCCAGTGCTGCCGCGCACGCGCGCTCGACGAGAATCGCGAAGCCGATCCCGTTCACTGCCGCCAGCCCTGCCATCTCGCCGCTGTTGACGCGATACCGGCTCGCCACCGGAATCTTGTGAATCCGCCCGTCGCGATCGGCGAACTGCCACGGCTGCCCTTTCAGCGTGCTCAACGTCGTGATGCACGGCAGTTGCCTGAGCTGTTCCGTCCGGGTCGGCAACCCGGTTCGGGCGACGAGCGACGGCGCGGCCACGACGACACTCGGCAAACTCGCGAGCGGCCTGACGACGAACGCGCTGTCGTCCAGTTTCCCGCGATTGACGATGATCGACAGGTCGATATCGTCGCGCAGCGTCGACACGCCCGCGAGGCTGGTGTCGCAGTCGATTTCGACGCGCGGATGGCGGCTCGCGAATTCCGCGACGATCGGCCCGAGCATGCGTGGCCCGATTTCGCCCGGCACGCAGAGCTTCAGGACGCCGCGCAACTCCGTCTGCTGCGAGGTCAGCTCGAATTCGGCCTGCGTCAGCGCATCGAGCATCGGTCGCGCTCGCTCGTGCAGCAAACGCCCGGCTTCGGTCATGCGCAGGTGCCGCGTGCTGCGTTCGAGCAGGCGCACGCCGAGCCGCGACTCCAGTTGCGCGACATGGCGGCTCACGTTGGAGCCCGGCATCGCAAGCACGCATGCCGCGCCGGCAAAGCTGCCTTCGTCGACCACCGACACGAACACGCGCACCGCATTCAGATCCAGCTTGCTCCGCATCATTAGCCCATTTAAGGTATTAAAGCTCGCCGATTTTCATGGCTTATCCCGTCCGTGACCATAATTTACGATGCTCATCCCGTCAATGCGACGCCGCCTCGCGAACCCGCGTTCAAGCGAGCACTCGCACGACACAAGGAAGGAGCGTCATGAACATTGCAATCCTGGGCGCCGGCGTGGCCGGCATGAGCACCGCACTCGCGCTCGCCGAGCGCGGTCACGAGATCCGGCTGTACGAACGCAGGCCGTCGGAATCGACGATGGGCGCAGGCGTGGTGCTGTGGCCGAATGCCGGCTTCGTCCTCACGCAGCTCGGCCTGCTGCCGGACATCGTCGAAGCCGGCGGCCGCATGAACGCGATGAAACGCATCGACCGGCACGGCAACCTGCTCAAGACCACCGGTATCCGCGCACTCGACGACCGCATGGGATTCCCGACCTATTCGATCCTGCGGCGCGACCTGCAGGCCGTGCTGGCGCGGCATGTCGCCAGGCAAGGCATCGAAGTCCGCTTCGGCCATGGTGCAACGTCGATCGATGCCGGGACGGACGGGCGCGCCGTCGTTCACTTCGACAACGGAACGACGATCGCTCCCGATCTCGTGATCGGCGCGGACGGCCGCATGAACTCCGTCGCGCGACGTCATGTGGTCGGCGACAACACTCCGGTCTATCAGGGGTTCGTCAACTGGATCGGTATCGCGCAAAGCGATGCGCCGCTGGTCGACGACGTGTCGATCTTCGATTACTGGGGCACGCGCGAGCGATTCGGCATCGTCGCCGTGGACCGGCATCGCCTGTACTGGGCGGCGGCGTGGCCCGAAGCCGGCCCGGAGGGTGCGACGGAAGGCGATCCGCGCGCGATGCTGGAACGGCGGTTCGCTGCGTGGCCCGCGCCCATCGCGAATGTGATACGTGCCACGCCGCCGGACACGATCGCGAAGATCCGCGTACACGACCTCGATCCGGTCGACGTCTGGCACCGCGGCAACGTGCTGCTGATCGGCGACGCCGCGCACGCGCCGCTACCGACTTCCGGGCAAGGCGCATGCCAGGCGCTCGAGGATGCCTGGCATCTTGCTCGGTGTCTCGACGAATACGAGGCAGACCACGGCAGCGATCTCGAGACAGCGCTCGCGTCGTTCACGACGCGGCGCAGCCGGAAAACCGCGGCAATCACGGAGCGTGCGCGCGAATTCGCTCACCTGTTATTCGGTGACGACGTGAACGAAAACGCGCGACAACAGATCGATCCGGTGGCCGAAATCGAAGCGCTGACGCATGCGTGGGGCGCGCACCTGCCGATCGAACAGATGCGCGGACGATAGGACGTGCGGGCGGCAGCAGCCGGTCACAAAAACCACCGATACTCCCGCGCCCCGATCTCGTTGCGGAAATCCAGCTCCTCCTGCCGCTTGTTCTCGCAATACACCATCACGAACTCGCTGCCGAGCCCTTCGCGCACGGCAGGATGATCCTGCATCGCGACAACCGACGACAGCATCTCCTTCGGGAAATCGATGCCGCTGCCGCGATCCTCGTTGAGCGGCGCGATCGGCTCGATCTTCGTATCGAGCCCATGCTCCATCCCCGACAGGATCGCCGCGAGCACCAGATACGGATTCGCATCGGCGCTCGCGAGCCGGTGCTCGATCCGCAGGTTGCGCGCGTCCGACTCCGGAATCCGGATGCACGCATCGCGATCCTCGAAGCCCCAGCTCGCCCGGCTCGCCGCGTTCACCATCGATCCGTAGCGCCGGAACGCATTGTGGTTCGGCGCGAACACCGGCATGCAATGCGGCAGCAGCGCGAGACACCCGGCCACCGCGTGCCGCAGCGGCCGCTGGCCGTCCGCCGCGAGCAGGTTGCGCCCCGCTTCGTCGTACAGGCTCACGTGCACGTGCATCCCGCTGCCCGGCGCATGCAGGTACGGCTTGCCCATGAAGCTCGCGCGATAGCCGTGCTGCAGCGCGACGCCGCGCGTGCTACGGCAGAACATCGCCGACCAGTCGGCCGCGCGCAGGCCGTCGTCGCAATGGCCGAAGTTGATCTCGAACTGGCCGGGCCCGAGCTCGGCCGTGATCACGGTCGCGTCGATACCCTGCCCGCACGCGACGTCGACCATCTCGTGCAGCACGTCGGAGAAGCGCGACAGCCGCTCGATATGCATGTTCGGCTGATCGTCGCGATCGTCGGACAGGCGGTCGCGCGGATACTTCGGCATCCCTTCCTCGAGCTGTGCGTCGAACAGGTAGAACTCGAGCTCGAACGCGACGACCGGCCGGATGCCGCGCCGCGCGAGCCGCTTCAGCACGCGCGCGAGCACCTCGCGCGGCTCGAACTCGACCGGCGAATCGGTGCCGTCGGTCGTGATCAGCATCTGGCCGAGCGGCTGCTTCTCCCAAGTCACCGGCTTCAGCGTGCCGGGGATCAGCCGGCGCACGGCGTCCGGGTCGCCGTCGTTGAAACAGTAGTCGCCGATCTTGTAGAGCCCGCCCTGCGTGCCGAGCAGGATGCAGTTTTGCGGCAACTTCAACAGCGAACCCGCCGCGACTTTCTCGAGCGCATCGATCGGATAGCGCTTGCCGTAGAAATGCCCGGGCAGATCGAGGCAGATCAGGTCGACATAACGGATCTCGGGGTGTGCCTGCCGGAATGCGCGGACTTCACTGACCAGCGCGGGAACGACGTCAGCCATGTCTCATCCTTTCCATGTCTTGTATGACGGTGCCGCAGTGCGGCGAACCGGATTCATGCAGCATACGAAACTGCGAGCGCCGCATTTCAATCAGTACTGCAAACAGGCTGCGTGATGCGACGGCCTGCAACGCCGCGCACCCCGCCGACAACTCAGGTGAATACCCAGATCACGCGCGTCGGCGCGTCGGTCAGGTTGGCGTAACGGAAGCGCTTGTGCGCGGGCAGCTGGAATGCATCGTTCGGGCCGAGCGTGACGGGCGTGTCGTCGCCGTCGATCCAGACCGTCAGCTCTCCTTCGAGCACGAAACCGCCCTGCTCGTCGCTGTCGTCGACCGGCCGCTCGCCGCTGCTCGCGCCCGGCGCGAGATGGCTTTCGAGGATCGAGAAGCGCGAACGCATGTTCGGCGACACGAGGATGTCGGTAATGCCGGCCGCGTAATACACGGTGCGCCGCTCGTCGGGCCGCGTGACCCACGGCACGCTGCGCGGCTTGCTCAGGCTGTAGAAATACGTGGTCGGCACGCCGAGCGCCTCGCCGATCGCGGTGAGATCCGCGACCGTCGGGCGCGACAGCCCGCGCTCGACCTGCGACAGAAAGCCGACCGAGCGGCCGATCCGTTCGGCGAGATCGTTCAGCGTGACCTTGCGGTGCTTGCGCAGGTCGCGGATCAGGATCGCCAGACTTTCTATCTCTTCCTGTTCGTTCATGACGGGTTCCGGTGGGTCAGACGGTATCGCGCAGACGGTACCAGGCCTTGCCGATCGCTTCCAGCGGCGCGGCGAGCCGGTCGCCGCCGGGGAAACGCGGGTTGCGGATGCGCCGGTACTGCGCGAGCAGGCGGTCGTCGCCGAGCACGGCGTCGGCCACCGCGCGCGCGCCGGCGAGCGTCGGCAGCACGCCGTGCCCCGAGAAGCCCTGCAGCCAGAAGCGCTGCCCGTGGCGGCCGATGTCCGGCGTACGACGCATGCTGATGTCGATATGGCCGCCCCATGCGTAGTCGAGCGGCACGCCGGCCAGTTGCGGGAACACGCGCTCGAGGTGCGGGCGCGTCGCCGCCGCGATATCGGCCGGAATGCCGCCGAGATACGTGCAGCCGCCGCCGAACAGCAACCGGTTGTCGGGGCTCAGGCGGAAATAGTCGGGCACGAACTGGTTGTCGATCACGCAGCTGTTCTGCGGCAGCAGTGCGCGTGCGACGTCGGGCGCGAGCGGCGCGGTCGCGACCTGGTAGGTGCCGACCGGCAGCAGCCGGCGCGCGAGATCGCGATCGAGGCGGTCGACGTACGCGTTGCACGCGAGCACAAGCACGTCCGCGTGTACCTCCCCCCGCTCGGTGCGGGCGATATGGCCGCTCCCCGTCTCGCGACAGTCGAGCACGCGGCTCTGTTCGAAGATGCGGCCGCCCGCGCGCTCGATCGTCTGCGCCAGGCCGAGCGCGAGCTTCAGCGGGTTCAGGTGGCCGGCCTCCGGATCATGGAGCGCCGCGAGATAGCGCGTGCCGCCGATCCATTCGGGCATCTCGTCGCGCCCGATCACGCGCAGCCGGTCGTAGCCCCAGCGCTCGGCCGCCTCGTCGCGCGCCTGCGCGAGCATCGCGACGCGGCGCGGCCGCACCGCGGCCCACAAGCTGCCGGGCCGGTAGTCGATGTCGAAGCCGTGCCGCACCGGCAGTTCGCGCACTTCGGCCGCCGCCCAGCGCATGCTGTCCCACAGCAGGCGCGCGCCGTCGCGGCCCAGCGAATCCTCGAGCGGCTGCATGTCGCACGACCAGCCGAGCAGCGCCTGTCCGCCGTTTCGGCCCGATGCCGCCCACGCGACGCGGCTCGCTTCGAGCACGACCACGCGCTTGCCGGCCAGCGCCAGGCGCAGCGCCGTATGCAGCCCGCTGAAGCCCGCGCCCACGACGAGCACGTCGGCGTCGATACGTTCGTCCAGTGCCGGACGATGCGGGATCGGCGCCGGGTAGGTGCCGGCGTAGTAGCTTGCGACGTGACGGTCGGACTGCACGAACATGCGGACTCCGTGAAATTTACGTCGATAAATTTCATGAAAAATTAGCACGACAATTTCACGCATGCAAGCGTGGCGATCGGTGTCCGCATCGTCGGAGTAGCGTGAAGAAAACGCGAAGCTCAAGCGCCTCGTGGCCGATCTGCCGCTGGACAAGGCCATGCTGCATTGACGCTAGCCTCACCCGAAGAACCAGCGAGCTCGGCTTCACAATGCTTAACACTTAAACCGACTGTTTGGAGATCTGACGTGTGTAGGCTACCGGTGTCCGTTCGGTGGAAATGGATTTCGCCCGTCTTGGGAAATGACGGCAGTTCTCGTGACTACTCGGAGATTTCTTGTGACAACAAAGAATGGCGGTACGTTGTATGTCCTGCAAGCGCGACCTCCCGCGATCATTGCACTGTCACCGGATGGCGCCCATCAAACCGTGCTCGGGAATTTGACTCGGACACCTGACGGTATCAAGGTCGACGCCGAAAGCAACATCGTGTACTGGACCAACATGGGTACCGGCATCCATCTAATCGACACTGATCCGGCCAGCCGATCGGTCCCGCCAAACGATGGCACGATCGAATGCGCCAATCTCGACGGAAGCGGACACCACGTACTGGTGCCGAGTGGTCAGGCGGGGACACCGAAAGAACTGGTGATCGACAAGCAGGGGGGCCACCTGTATTGGTGCGACCGCGAAGGCATGCGGGTCATGCGTGCTCGCCTCGACGGCTCGGAAGTCACCGAACTGGTGCGTACCGGCGAGTTTCCCCATGACACTGCGGATGCGACACGCCATTGCGTCGGCATCGTGCTGGACAAGGCAAACGGCCATATCTACTGGACCCAGAAGGGGCCGCCAGACGCAGGGCAAGGCCGCATATTCAGGGCCAGCATCGAACTGCCGCCAGGTGCGCAACCCGACCAGCGGCCTGACGTCGAATGTCTCCTCCATAACTTGCCGGAACCGATCGATCTCGACCTCGACCACGACCACGGCATGCTGTACTGGACGGACCGTGGCGACGACACTCACGACGGCAACACGCTGAATCGCGCAAAAATCACCGCCACCGGACTAACAGAACGCGAAGTACTCGCCCGCGATCTGAAGGAAGGCATCGGCGTGTCGCTCGACACTCGAAGCCGGCGTGCGTTTGTGACGGATCTTGGCGGTAATGTTCGCGTGCTCAATATCGACACGAAACACGAATCGCACTTCACCACGATCGCCCATCTGGGTCCGCTGACCGGTATCGACTACGCAGAACACTGAATGAACGGTGGTCAAGCGTGTCGATGGTTCCGGCACCCGGTTTTCCAGACGAGCTGTGAATAGTCGTAGCCCAGGTTGCTGAGGCCCGCATCGATTGCCGGACAGACGCCCCTCTTTTCACGAGAGATTGATCATGAGCAATCCGGATGGCAAAACCATCGTCGTCACGGCTGCCTCGAACCGTATCGGCAAACCGATCGTGCTGGATATCGCGAAGGCAAGCGCCAGGCGGATCGGTCAGCCGTTCATTGTTAGTCACCGACGGATCATTCAATGAAGTCACCAGCCCGCACCGAAAAACAGGCAGTCGATGCAGCGGACCTGCGTCACGTAGCCGGCGCGGCCGCGCACGCTCTGCCATACGAGACGATCGCGCTTGTGCTGCAAGGCGGCGGCGCGCTCGGTGCATACCAGGCCGGCGTGTTCGAAGGACTGCACGAGGCCGGCATTCCGGTTAACTGGATCGCGGGCATCTCAATCGGCGCGCTGAACACCGCACTGATCGCGGGCAATGCACCCGAGCATCGCGTCGGGCGGCTACGCGAGTTCTGGGAAACGATTTGCCAGCCGGCGTTCTTTCCCACGATTCCGGCCGCGTTCGAGTTCGCGCTGTTCAACACGCACGAGCAAATCCGCTCGATGCTGACCGCGATGCAGACAGCCAGCACGTTCACGCAGGGTCAGCGCGGTTTCTTCGTACCCCGCTTCCCGCCGCCGCTTCCGGGTATGCGAACAGACCCGGGAAAGGTGAGCTACTACGATACGTCGGCGCTACGTGCAACGCTGCTGGAGTTCTGCGATTTCGACCGCATCAACTCAGGCGAGACACGCGTCTCGGTCGGCGCTGTCAACGTCAGCACCGGCAATTTCGCGTATTTCGATAACACGAAAACAACCATGCGTCCCGAGCATTTCATGGCATCCGGCGCGCTCCCACCCGGCTTTCCACCTGTCGAAATCGATGGCGAGTATTACTGGGACGGTGGCATTGTGTCGAACACTCCGCTGATGGAAATACTCCATGCGTCACCGCGCCGCGACACACTCGCGTTCCAGGTCGATCTGTGGAGTGCGCGAGGTCCGCTGCCTGAGTCACTGGACGACGTCGCAGAGCGCACGAAGGACATCCAGTATTCAAGCCGGACCCGCTTCGTCACCGACACGCTGCAGCGCGAGCAGCGCTATCGCCGCCTTCTGCATCGCGTGCTTGAGCAGGTGCCCGAGGCAGTGCGCAAAACACACCCGTGGTGCAAGCAGGCCGAGGAAGTCTCGTGCGGCCGGCGCTACAATATCCAGCAACTGATTTACCAGCCAGAGCAGTCGGGAAGTCAGTACAAGGATGCGCAGTTCGGCTTGTCGACGATGCGCGATCGCTGGGCTGCCGGCCTCGAGGATATCCGCAAGACTCTGGCAGTCGAGGGCGGTCTCGCATTGCCTGACAACGAGGCGGGTTTCGTCACGCATGACATCCACCGGGCCGAATGACGTCGGCAGAACCTCGGCACTCTGGTCCGGTTCGACCTGCCCGGTTGCCATAAATCATGGCTCGAAGATGTCTACGGTAGGCTGGCCGGTCCATTCAAGCAGAGACATCGTTCAACGCAGTACATCAAAACCCTACCGAATGTCCGTTGCCAGCCACGCGTTCGGCCCCGCCGTACTCGACGAAACGTCCATCCATCAAGAAAACGCGTGCGTCGCTGCATGAGATGCCGTACGTAAAAGCGAGGGCGGATCAGGAGCCGGTGTCGGTCTTCCGCGACACGAGCTGCCTGCGCGCCAGCTTTCCGATTGCGTTACGCGGCAATGCTTCAACCACCGTCCAACGCGCCGGGCGCATATAGGCGGGCAGCACGCTCGCGAAATCGGACGCCCCGATATCGTGGCCCGGCCGCAGCACCAACCACGCCACGATGCATTGCCCTCCGTCATCGGCGGCACACCCGGCCACCGCCACATCGACGACTTGAGGCAGGGTCATCAGCCGGTCCTCGACCTGTTGCGGGTAGATGTTTTCGCCGCCGACGATCAGCATGTCGTCCGTCCTCCCCAGCAAATAGAGCCGCCCGGCGGCGTCTCGCCACCCTTTGTCTCCTGTTGCGAAGGGATGCACGGATACCGGCGTCGCATGCGCATGATCGTATCCGCCGAAGACCAGCCGCCCCGTTACGATCACTTCGCCGATCTTCCCCGGGCTCAACGTGTCGCCCGCGCTCCCTCGAATGGCAATCTCCGTCCCGTGGACCGGGTACCCGACGCTTTCGGGCGCCTCGCGCAGGTCCCGCGGGTCCGCTATCGTGATCAGGCCCGCTTCCGTACTCCCGTACAGGTTGTAGAGAACCGCGCCCCAGCGGCCGAACGTTTCCTCGATCAAGCGCACCGGCATCGGCGCCGATCCCGAAACGACGCACTCGATCGCGGCAGGCGGATCGTGCAGCGATGCGTCCAGCATGCGGCGCAACAGCGTCGGCACGACGACGACGTTCCTTGCCTGCGTGTGCTTGGCGATTGCCCACAACCGGCTGCCGTCGGTATGACGCGTGAGCGCCACCGGACACCGAAGCGCCAGGCCCAACGCCAGCGCCGCGACTCCGTATCCGTGAAACAGCGGTACCGCGATCAGCGTGCGGGCCCCGGTTCGCAACGACAGCCGTGACACCAGGCTGTACATGATTCCGGCTACCTGCGTCACGGACAACGCGCGACGCACGCCTTTCGCTGCGCCGGTCGTTCCGGAGGTCAGCACGATCAACGCGCCCTGCCTGCGCCGGCCGCGCCGCGCGGGGGGCGTCGATGCGATCAATCCCGGCAGATTCGGGCCGGCACCGCCCGCTTCACGGTCCGTCGACGATTCGCTCCATAGCACCCGACCACGAAAATCGGCCTCCTTCACGTGGGCTGCATATTCCGGATCGACGACAAGCGTGCGCACATCGTGAGCGTCGAGCGCCGCCGCCAGCTGACGCCCGTCGAATCGCGTGCTCAGCAGAACGACGTCGGCACCGAGCCTCATCGACGCCAGCATCGCGATGACAAACCTGCCGTGGTTCCGGCACATCAAGCCGACCCGGTCACGGCCGCGCCCCCCCATGCCGTCGAGGGCGGAGGCAAGCGCGTCGACGTCGCAAACGAGCTCGCGCCAGCTCCATTGGCGCTGATCGTCCGCCAGCGCGGTCTCGTCGGGCGCGAGGTCTTTCCAGAGCGCCGCGAGCACGTACATCGACCATCCGTGCCGGATGCCCAGCCGGACCAGGCGCAACCCCAGCGAGCCCGGCGCGGGCAGACCGCTGATGCGCAGCGCTCGCCATACCCATCGCATCGCCGTCAGGCAGTCACGCATCGCGCTTCCCCGACGCATCTTGCGAAGCGCCGCGTCGATACAGCGCCGAGAGCATCCAGTCGACAGGATGACGAAACAGAATCGCGATCCATTCGCATGGCCAGAGCCACCACGGCGCGACGCGACGCCGGCGCGACACCAGCGCGTAGGCCAGTACGCCCGCCGCCTGCTCGGCGGACATGCCGGGCACGCGCTCGAACACGGCGCTGGGCGCGCTCATTGGCGTATGGACCAGCGGCAGATAGACCGATCCGAGATCGATGCCTTTGGTGCGCAGCTCGCCAGCCACCGACTGAAACCACATGTCGAACGCGCTCTTGCTGCTCTGGTAGGCCGCCCAGTAAGGCGTCGCGGGGAGCCTGGCCGACACCGAGGACACGTTGACGACCTGCCCCGCGCCGCGCGCCACCATGCGTGGAAGAACCCGGCTCAGCAACGCGACCGGCGCGACATGGTTGATCTGGTTGCAGCGCAACGCATCGCGCAACAGCTGTGGTCCGTCGGTCAGGCGTCGGCGAATCGATTTCCCGGCATTGCTGATCATCACGTCGATCACCGGAAACTCGGCTTCGATCCGGTTGCCCAGCGCCTGCACCTGGCTCATCTCCGCGAAATCGACGCAGTAGTAGTGCGCGCTGGCTCCCTTCTCCGTTGCCTGTCTGCACACATCGGCCAGTCGCGCTTCGTTTCGCGCGACCAGGAGCAGCCGTACGCCCGGCTGCGCGAGAAGGCGTGCGGCAGCCGCGCCGATCCCGGACGACGCGCCGGTGATCAGGATCGTCTTTCCCGCCAGCAGGCGCCGCAATCGTGCTTCGTCCAGACAGGTTCGGGGGCAAAGCCAGCTCGGCATGGACGGTCGCGACATGATCCAGATACGTTCCCGAAAGCAATGCATCGGCCATAAAAATGCGAAGTCGATCGAGCGGGAAAACTTCGGACTGCATTCGACCTCGCCCGTTTCGACGGGGTCATTGCTTCCAGAATTCCCACGTCGACGGATCACGCGAGGCAGCCCGGCAGACGATCGTGCCGTCCGACGAATCCAGCCGCTGGATATCGCCGGACTGAAGCACTTTTACATAGTATTGCCCGGACCTGAGGTCGCGCTTGAGGCCCTCAAGATCGCTGACGATATACAAGGCGTCGTTCAGAAAGACATTCTTCCCTGCGTTTGGCGCGAAATACAGTTGGGTGCCGCCTTGCCACAGAGTGCCGCGTGACTCGCCCTGTCCGCCGTCCAGATCGGCAACCTTGGTCCACTTCGGCGCCGACAGACCCGGCAGCATCCACAATTGCGTCTTGCGGGCTTTCAACGATCGATCGCTCCGTCCGTTTCCCCATTCGTCCACAGCACGTATCACGAAGGCGTTGCGATCGTCGGTCCATACGCCGTGCGAGCGCATCGTCGGCGTGCCGGCGAACGGGTTGGCGCAGCCGCGCTGGAGCCCTTCGCCCCGATAGTCCCAGAACCAGATTCCCGACGCGTTATAGAAAAGCTCGTGATTGGCACGGTCGCGGTCGGCGATCAACAGGTGCAGCGAACGGCTGTCCACGCCGTCGACTTCGGGAGGAAACGGTGTTGCGCCGAAGTAGAATCGCCCGGTCGCGCGATCCTGCCCGTAGACGTTGTCCGATGGGTCGCTGTCCGGCCGGAACGCGAAAAATGTAGCCGGCCCGGCGCCCGGTACCACCTCGCCCTGAAAATACACGCGGCGGCTGTCGCGCGCGTAGCGATCGTCTATCCGGCCGGCCAGCTCTCCCAGGCCGAGCGTTACCGTCTGGAGCGACGCGCCGTCGGCGCCCGGGATCACACCGCCTTCGTAGAAGGCGTGCACGCCGTCCTGCGCGTACGCATCGACAACGATCTTCAGATTCGCGGCATTCGCCGATTCCAGCGGAACCAGCACGTAGTCCGTGGGGCGCGGCTTCTCCGGGTTATCCTCGCTCCGGCTGTGCGTGAAGTCGTGCCACCAGTGATAGGACGCGTTCTTCTTTTGCCGCGTGCAGTACCACGCGCGTCTTCCATCGCTGACGTAGCCGTTGCTGACGAAGCGAACCTGTTCGGGACGCAACCGCGGAACAACGCGCGAACCGCAATACACCGCGATGCGATCCTTGCCGAGATTCTCCGAATCCAGGCCGCCGAGTGCGCCAAAGCTGCGGGCATCGGCGCCGGGCACCAGATAGTAGCCCTGTCCGCCGATGTTCATGTAGACGCGCCCCCGATGGAGCGTGTAGATACCGGCCAGGGTTTTGCCGCCGCCCGCCGAGTCGTCTTCCCCCGACGCATCGACAAGCACGAAGGCGACGACAATCAGTAAAACACCTGCCAGCAGTAGCGGCGCCATCAACCGGCCGGCGAACGCACGCGGGCGGCCGCCACCGGCGACATGCGATTGCCGCGCCCGCCACAGCGCAAGACCCAAAATCAGCACGCCCGACACGAGCAGCGGCAGGATCATCAATAACACCATGCGACACGCCTCCCCGATCGATCGCGGTCTCCATGTAACGCATCACGTTGCGGTCCGGCTTGTCGCTGAATCACGTTATCGCTCCCGTGCGAAACCGGCTGCCGCAACGTAAAGGGTAAGCCCGAAGAACCATGCAACCAGCACGATTTCCGACAGGCCCAGACTGTACGGCACGAACATGTCGTCGTTGACGAACGCGATCGCATAGCCTGGCTGGGCCGGGTCGACATAGGCCGGGACGTGACGCCCCTCGGCGGAATCCGCCGCGCGATCGAGCCGCCCGGCGGTCGGAAGCCAGCGGAAATCCACGGCCTCGGCCTGCCCGCGTAGTTTTCGGCCTTGCCATTCATAGCTGACGTCGCACTCGATCTGGTCGTGCCCCTTCTGACCGCCGGTGTAACGCGACGCGCAATCCACCAGGATGCCTGGTACGTCCACCAGCTCGCGGCCGACGAACAGCCGATGGTTCGCCGGCCGGTTGGTCAACGTATAGAGCATCGCGAACAGCAACAGGC
Source organism: Burkholderia pulmonis (assembly GCF_984667975.1). NCBI lineage: Bacteria > Pseudomonadati > Pseudomonadota > Betaproteobacteria > Burkholderiales > Burkholderiaceae > Burkholderia > Burkholderia pulmonis. The sequence goes on along the minus strand of NZ_OZ480187.1, from coordinate 892,889 downwards.
ACCACAACAGCGACATCGCAAGCCGCGGCGGCCATTTTCGCCAGGTGCGGCCGCGCTTGAGAACCAGATTCCCCTGCTCGTCGTACTCGTAGTCCGCGCGGCGCCCGGGGCGGCCAGTCAGCATGCCCGGCACGATAAAGCCCGCAACGAACAGCCCGACGAGGATCAGCATGTCCAGCGCCCCGACGGACGCCTGAAACCACGCTTGCGGCACGTACTGTGGCCGGCTGACGCCATGCAGCCTGTTGACGTTGAGGTCGACGTCGATCGACCGGCCATCGCTGAAAGCGGCGAGCCGCCGGTGCAGAACCGCCAGCGTGTTGAATGCACTGTCGGACTCCCATGCCAGCGCCCTGGCGGATATCGGCTTGCCGGCTCCGTTGTAGTCGAGCGTGCAGATCACCGCGTCAGCGTGAACATTGCCGCGGCGAACGAGCATGCAGTCGCGAGGCGCCGCCTTTTCCGTGACGTACGAATCGAACGAAAGACCGCGCACCAGCAACAGGTGGACAAGCCGCGGCGAGAAGATCAGGCACAGAAAGACGACCGCACCCAGCGAAAGGATCGCTGTCGTTCCCCACGACACCCCGCTCCTGCTCATGCGCTTCCCCTGTCAAAGGACGCCTGCCTCGTAATGCATGCCGCGGCTCCGGCCCCGATCCCCGATCGGCGCGGGACGGATGCATGTCGCGTTCTCGCGTTGCCGCCCACCTTCATCGAAAGCCGCCTCCACCCTGAATCCTCGAAACGGCACGCCGCGTCGGCACGGCCGTTCGCCGAACGCCGGCCAACGGAACGATAGCCCGCCGGCACCGGCTACCCGCATGGCATCGCGGTGGCGTCATCGGCCTTGTACGCAAGGAAGGATCCGTGAACGGCCTGCGGCCGGCCTGCCCGGATGAAGGTCGCGTTGAAATCGACTTGCCATGCACCATCGCCGGCAGCCCTGACATCGTAACGACCTTCGGCGCCGAGCTCGCATCCGTTCGAGTCGCACAGATAGACGCGGCCTTGCCCGCGATCGGCACGAGCGGCATCCGACGCAGTGACGACTTTAGCTTCCGACGCGTCGGGCACGGTCAATCGCACGCTCCGCCCGTCCTTCGCGGTGGACGTGATGACCGGCAGGGGCGCATCATTGGAGCCGCACGTGTGACCGATCAGGCCGTCCGGCCAGACATCCCGCGTGTCGCGATCGGAACACCCGCCTGCAAGGACGGGGATCGCGGCGATCAAGAACCACGCAAGGAAGCGCGGCCTGACCGGCCGTGCGCCGTTGAAGCTCGAATCGAATCGTCGTAACCGACCGGATATCGGACGCTTCATATCGGTTGCTCCGGACAAGGGGATTTGCGAACGACGCGGCTGTCATCGCAGCATGCGCCATTCAAGTCGGTGCAACTCGCCATACGCGCCTGATATCGTGTGGTTCCGCGGCCGGCATGCCCATGCCCGTCGATACCGACGCACGCATACGAGGTGCGAACATGAGTTGGGAAGAACGGTACGGAGCGATCTGGATATCGCAGGCGCCGGGCGAGGTCACCGTCGTCGAGCGTCATCTCGCGAGCCGGAATCTGGTCGCACATATCGCGCGTCGAAACGACGGCCTGTTTCGCGTAGCCGTGCTGCGCCCCTACCCCGATCCGCAGTGGCGCCTGCCATTCTGGGGCGAAGTGGAGCGCGCCGCGCTCGTTGCATCGATCGACGAAGGCGAACACTATCTGGCTGCCTTGCTGGCCCGGCTGGATGAATCGATCGACGACGACTGACCTGCCGCGCGCGCCTCGATTCGAAGTCACGCATGTCCAACCGATCCTGGATGGCGTCGATGCCCGCGGCGGACGGCAGCACCCACGGCGCAGGCAACCTGGCTCCGCCGCGACGCCGGCATGACGATCGTCCATCACGCGGTGGCGTTCCACTTTCTCGCCAGTTGGGCCGCCAACGCGGCCCAGCTCGCTGGATTGGCGAGAAGCTCGTTCAGGAAGCCCAGTTCGGCGGGAAACAGGAACGGACACGCCGGCGTGCCCATCCCCAGCGTGCGCCTGTATGCGAGGGCTGTAGCCGGCAGCATTGCCGCGAGTTCCCCGGCAGCCGCATGATGCTTGCGACCAGCAAGCTCCACGATGCCGACGGGCAACAGCGGCAGACCGGCCAGCGCGCCATAGCGTGTGCGCGCCCAGCCCGGCCGGCGAAACGTCTCGACGACCTTGCCGAACGGCGTCACCGGATCGCCGTCGCCCGTGCGGAGCGCGAGCAGCGTCTCGGCCAGCGCGCGATCGAATGCGCCGCTCCCTGCGATCATCTTCCCGGCGAACGTCTCCCACGCCGGCGGCCAGGACAAATCGTGCTCAATCGCCACCATCAGCCGCGTTACCAGCAGCACCATCTTGTCCACCGAAAACGACAGCTCGGGATCACCCCAACCATCTGCCGCCGGTACCTGTATCCGGTAGGTTTCCTCATCGCCGGCGGCCAGCGCCATCAGCGGGTCGGTGAAGGACCATCTCGCGCTGAACGGTGCATTCGCGAGCCCGGTCAAGGTCCAGATGCGCACACATGCGACCAGCAACGAGCGAAACCGTGCGTGATCCTGCTCCCACGCTTCGGCAACGACAGGCACATAGTGATCGGCCATGCCGTGCAGGTTCAGCAACCGCCACTCCTGCGGCGTCAACGCGGCGATGAAGGCAGGGCGGCCATTCGCGTAACGGCCTCCGCCCGGCGGTATCTGCTGAAGACGCGTCGCCAGTTCACGCAGCCATGCTTCAATCAATGCGTCGTTCATCAGCGAGCCCACCGGGTGGAGGCGGTTGAACAGCAAGCGCGCAACCGTCGTCGTTCGACTACCGGCAGATCGGCATGACGAGCGACAAGAACAATTGCCGCTGCCGCGAGAATCAGGCGCTTCGCGATCAAATGGGGCATATATGCAGCCCTGACAAGGCGTTCTCTCGGCAGATTCCGTTGACCGACAACGATCCGCTCCTCGCAGCCATACCAGCGCTACCCGCCGGAAGGACATGCCAGTACGTCACCCGGCTCGCGCCTTCCTGAAGATGCGACTCGTCAAGATACTCGCGATGAATGCGATCGACATCGCCAGCCCGAACCGGACGGGATAAATACTGACCAGCCCGCCTGAAACGAGCGCCCAGTCTGAAGTACCGAACGTCAACGTGAATTCGACGACGAATACGATCACGGCGACCACATTGCAAACCAGTATCACGCGCAGCGTCGATTTGACGACACGACCGAGCGCGAATGCACAAACAAACCAGGCACCGGCCACAGATGCAATCAACGGCATCGCGGTCGGGATATTGATGGACGCATCGCTCGTATTGCGTGAGATGTTCTTCAGAGCGGCCCATATCAGATCGGTCGACAGAATCCAGATGAACGGCACGAGGAACGAGAGACCCATACTCAGGGTTCGCGTGATCCCCGAGTTTTGCATCCTCGCAACGAGTGTATTGATCGAATGCATTCATTCTCCGGAAGGTTGCCTGCCTGCAGGCGTCGCCGCACGGTCATCTCCAACGCGGGCGAAACGGGCAAGCGCACGTCGCGCGGCATGCGACTTCGGATCGAGCGCAACCGCGCGCCACAAATAGCGCCGCGTGTCGTAGGCATTCGCGTTGACGCCGTCGCCCGACTGATAGGCCAGACCGAGATACAGGCAGCTTTCGGCGTCGTTCAGTATGCAGCCCCGAGAGAACCGTTGTATCGCGGCTTTCGGATCACGCGCGCCGATTTTCCAGCCGAGTCGCAGTTTCCCGAGATTGCTGCACGCTTCGCCCTCGTCGTGGTCACATGCGGTCTGGTAGTAGGTCGCCGCCCGTTTCAAATCACGCCGGACGCCTTGCCCCGTGTGGTATATCACCCCGAGGTTGAAACAACCGAGCGAATCGCCGTCGCTGCATGCCTCCCTGAACAACGCGATTGCGCGCTTGCGATCCCGATGCACACCGATCCCCTTCATATAGGCCGCCCCGAGATTCGCGCACCCCGTCATACCGCCTGCCCGGCACGCCTTGTCGAATAGTTGCACGGCTCGCCTGCTGTCCCGTTCCACACCCTGGCCGAAGACATAAGCCAGGCCGAGATTCGAACACTCCGTGTCGTCGAGATCGCAGGCCGATCTGAAGTTTTTCGCTGCATTGAACCAGTCCTGTTGCACACCGTCGCCTTTCTGGAGCATGAGCCCCATTTGAGTGCAGCTTGCGGCATTCGAATTGTCGCAGCCGTCCGCGTATAAGCCCGCTGCATGCAGGAGGTTTTCGGTCGAGGCCGCGGCATAGCCCAAACCGGCCTTCTCGCAACTTCCCGGATCGGTCTCATGACACGCGTCGACGAGCTGCGCAAGCGACTTCCCCGAAGAGGTAGAGGATGACGATACATCGCTGGCCGGCACGCCGGCTTCATCCTTTTCGTGCGGGCGGACCGGATTATCGCGTACCGCTTCGTCTTTCGTTTGCAGTCCGGCAGATGTCCCGACGCTCGCCGGTGCAGCGGCCTGCCCTCCGGCCTGACATGCCGTCAGGAAGAGGATCGCTAATGCGGCGAGATAGCCTTTCATCTGATTCGCCCTTTCTGCCCGGCAAACCGCCGGATTTCGTTGCTTCGATCAATGGGCATGACGTGTGCCGACGCGCGTTGACAGGCTACTTCCCCAGCAGCTTGCCGCGCGCGGCCTTGAACAGGCCGACCACCCCAAGCCGCCCGCCGGGCAGGGCAAGCAGCTCCTTGTCCAGTTCCTTGCGTTGCGCGTCGCTCAATTGCCGCGGCGGCAGGATCAACAATTCCCGGTACATCGCCACGGCCTTCTCCGGTGCCCCTGCGGGCGCATAGGTGCGTGCCAGGCTGATGCGCGCCTGGATCAGCAGCGCCTTGATCTGCTCGTCTGTCTCCCCATTGCACACCTGAAGCAACCTTTCGCAGGGACGCAGCGCATCGGCATGACGGCCCAGCTTGCGCAACAGAATGCCGAGGTTGACCGCCGACTTCGCGGCCTGCAACCTCAGGTTCGCCTCACCGGCAGACAGGTAGCCGTCGAGCACCTGGCGATAGCCGGCCAGCGCGGATTCCGGGTCGCGGTCCGCCAGCGTATGTGCCCTGCTGAACATCGCAGCCGCCACGCGCAGGCGTAGATAGGCCACGTCCGCACGCCCCCAGCGCTCGATGATCTGCTCGTAGACCTTCAGCTCTTCGGCATGACGGCCCAGCCTGTTCAGGTCGACCGCCTTGTTCGACATGGCCAGGGCCACGTCTTTCTCGGCAGTCGTCGACAGATCGATGCCGTAGCGCGCAATCACTTCGTCGTTGACTGCCAGCGACGCCTCGCGCTGATTCAGCCTTGCCAGGCAGAACGCCTTGTTCGTCATGGCCTTCCGGCACAGACGGCGCAATTCCGGATGCAGCGACTCGACGTGCTGCGTCAGCATCTGGTCGTACAGTGCGATCGCGTCGCGATGCCTGTCTTCGTCCCGCAGGGTGTCGGCACGGTCGAGCGTGCCGACGATCGCGCCGCGCTGTTCGGGCGTCAGGTCTTCGTACTGGTCGCCGTAGTTCACGGCCACGCCGCGGTCCTGCAGCCGATTGAGGCAGGTCAGCCGGCTGGCCGCGCCCTTGGCCACGCTGTCCCGCAGCTTGTCGCCGGTTGCGTTCGCAAAGCGCGCCATCAGCGCGTCGTACACCGACAGCGCTTCGCCGGGACGATCCAGACCGTTCAGGAGCAGATAGGCCTTGTTCAGATACGCACTGGCCACGCGCGGCTCGATGGCCGGCTCCATATCGTCCGCGAAGCGGCTCAGCAGCAGGTCGTAGCTCGCGATGGCCTCGTGCGGATGAGCACGCTCGCGCTGATGGACCGCGAGACTGTACAGCGCATCGGCCACCATCGACCGGATCGATGCATCCTCGTCCGCATGAAAGCGTCGGTCCAGCGCGTGCACCGCCTGCGCATACGCCTGCTCGGCCGGGTCGAGCGGCACCGACTGGCCGAACGGCGTATCGTCGTCGTTGGGCGGAGCGGCCTCGGCGAGGATGTCGATCCGCAGATCCATCGCGCGCGCCACGGCCCGGCGCAAGGGTTGGTCGAACCCGGCTTTCCCCGATTCGACCGCGTCATCCGGAAAATCCGGCGCCAGCGCCAGCGCATCGAGTGCGTCGTCCGGCCGTTTCATTCGACGCAGCAGACGGCCGCGCTCGATCTGCACGTCGACCCGCAGCTTGCGCGATATCGGATCCTTTTCTCCGGTCGATGCATCGGCCAGCGGCAAGCTCAACGCATCGAGTGCCTGCCCGGGCCGCCCCAACGCGCGCAAGGCCCGGGATTTGAGCAGCAGGAGGCGAATCAATTGCGGCGAGGCGGCCTCCATCGGCCCTGAGCGCTGCAGATGCCGCAACAGCAGCTCGGCCCCATCCAGTACTTGCGCAGGACGGTCCCGGGTCTCGAGCCGCTCCAGCATCGCATCGATCAATGTGGCCTGTACCGCCGCATCAGGATGGTCGCGATAACGCATCCATTGTTCGTCGGCAACCCTGTCCGCCTGTTCCAGATAGTCATGCTGATCGTCTTGATCGTCCTCGCCCCCGGCATCGTCCAACCGGCGCAACGCTCGCGCCTTGTAACGCAACGCCTGATTGACGCGCAGTACCACGAAGGCATCATGGTTGTCGGCGTGATCGAGAATCAGCGCGTCGCACGCGGCGATCCACGCCTCGAGATGATCTGCGTCGTTGCCCGTCGCCGCGGCCGCTTCTTCGGCCCACGCGATCGCATCGAACTGGGCCAGCACACACGTTTGCCGGATTTCCGGATCGGTGCTGCGTCCATACTCGGCCAACAGCGCCCGTTGCTCGGACCGGGCTTCGTCATCGCGATGCAGTTGCTTGAGCAAACGCGAGCGCATGTGCAATGCATCGGCTGCCACCTCCTGCACGCCCGGATCCGCCAGTCCGGCGAAGTCGGCCCGCACGGCCGACAGCTCACGCAGTGCCTCGTCGTCGTAGTCGAGTTCGCTCAGCATGCGGGCCCGGCGCAAGCGGATGCGGCCAACCAACGCACGCGTCGCGGGCCACGCGTCTGCGCCGAACCGCTCGGACAGGCGTTGCGCGTGACGCACCATGTCCACGCGGGCGAAGGTTTCGTCCATCGCGGTGCGGATCTTGATCTCCTCCAGCCCGGCGTACGCCACCCACTCGCGCACCGCCAGCGCCTGCGTGTGCTCGAAGCGTGCCTGTACCGACTCGGCGATCTCCAGGGCGCGTTGCAGCTCGCTTTGCCGCGCCAGCGCCACGACCTTGCGGCAGGCCGCCTCGACCAGCCAGGGCCATGCGGCCTCCGTCGTATCGGCGCCCTGGTCGAAATATCGCGTGAAGGCGTCGACCTCCGCCACCGCATCGTCATTCCGCTCCAGCGCTCCCAGCGCCTCGATCTTGCGCAGCCATGCGGTGGCGAGGTGCTCCTGCAGTTCGACAGGCGCCACCGCAACCGTCGGCGCGGCCTGCAACAGGCGAACGCGCACTGCGTCGGCATCGACCAGCGTCTTCTCCGCATCGTCTTCCGTCAAGCGCATACCCTCTCCTCCGCACCGCATCTCGCCCGTCACATTCCACCATCCCGGCGCACGACGACGTGCCCGCCACGGCGCACCGACCGGAGCGGTTCGTCAGTCCGGATGGCCGGGATAGGTTCCTCGCGAGGTCGTCACCAGGCTTTCCGGAATCGCGAAGTCATCGGTAGTCCGTATCGACGACACCGTCACCACGCCGTGATTCGTGATCAATTGCGCACCCGCATCGCGATCCGTTCCGGCCGCCCGCTGGTTCGTCCAGTCCTCGATCCTGCGCTGGCTCCAGCCCAGTTGCTCGCGCAGACGGGCGATCGTCGCCTCCTTCGGCTCGCGTTCTTCGGCCGGCAGCACGACGTAGCGCGTCTTCTCGACCTGCAGCATCGCCTCGAGCGCCGCAAGCGTCGTTTGCGGCGTGCCGCCGACACGCATCGCATAGCCCTCGCCGTCGGGATGAACGGACAGTACGGACATGCCTGACAGGTCGACCGGGCGACGCAGCAGATACCCGTCCGGCGGGTGGTCCTTGTCCGCCGTATCGTCGAGAAGCTGCCCCGACCGCAACCAGGCCGGCAGCGACGCCGTCAGATATTCTCCGGACGCAGGAAACCGCACCGCGTTCCGGATCTGATCGGAGAAAGCCGTCCGCGCCGGTACCGGCAACCGGTAGACCGCCCACAGATCCCACGCCAGTCCCGCATTCGGAATGCCGGCCGAGGTCGTGTCCAGCAGAAAGGCGCCGGCCCCGGTAAAGACCAACCAGCCCTTCTCCTCCAGCGAGCGAGCGACCGGTTCGCTGCGCAGCGTGGCCAGTACGTCGGCAATCTGCGGCTCGCGCCAGCCCAGTTGATCGCGCAAGCGCTGAGCGAGCGCGGCGCTTTTCTTCAGTTCGGACGGCCTCGCCCACAGACAACGCGCATGCCTGCCTTTCAACCATGTGTCCAGCCGGTCGCGCAGGGACGCGATGCCGCCCTCGTCGTCCAGCGAGGGCGTGTCGCCGGCAAAGGTCAGCACCAGGCTTCCTCCCGGCTCGCCGCCGTTTTCCCTCGTGCTGACACCTATCAGGAATCGGGGATCGGGACGGTCCGCGCCGTCGCGACGGGCTGTCTTGTCTCGGGCAATCGCGAAGGGTGCGAGGCCAGGCGAAGTCAGGCCGAAGACTTGCGGCGGCCACGGCCTCGCCGCGATCGTCTGCCCGTCGGCACCGCGCGCGGCATCCTGGCCGCCCATCGAATCCTGCAACTGCCCGGCCAGCGTCAGGCTGTCGATCGACGCCGGGTCGACGAGCACGGCTTCCACTTTGTCGGCTACGGCCTGAAGTCCTTGCGGCGCGGCGGCTTGCCCGGCACCGCGAGGCGCCAGCGTCCACTCGCCGCGCTGATCCTTCTGCCAGTCGAATGCCGTCGCCAGCCAGGCCGGCGTCATCGGATACTGCGCCTGCGTTCTTTCGGTCGCCGTCGTCAGCCTGGCTTGCAGGCTGTCCGGAATCGCGATCTTGCGCGGATGCTCTCCCGTCGCATCGGCCACGATCACGGTGCGAGCAGGCGCGTCGTCGGTCGCGAAGCCGTCGGGCGGCGTAATCCAGGCGGCAAACCTGGCGTCGGGGGAATGACCGATCAACAGCAAGCGATCCCAGGCATCGATCGCCCTCGCATTGACGACGACCGTCACGGACACATCGGCGTCGCTGGCGGAACGCTCCACGCCTTTCGTCTTCGTCGCTTCGCATTCCTGGACACTTCCCGCCACGCAGGCCAGAACATCGTGATCGGGCCGCCGGTAAGTGCGAATGTCGAGCGTATCGGTGTCGAGCACACTGACTTCGTGCCCGGTACGATGAGACATCGTGCCGTTGCGCATTTCGTCGAGGGTGCGGTTGCCCGGGAACGCCAGTTCGTTCATGGACAGGCGCACGCCCGCACAGGAATTCTGCCCGCCCAAATCGGCATCGAGCGGCGCGTCAACCGTACCCTGCAATGTCGTCACCGTGGGGTGTTCCCCCGCCTCGGTCACGAGATCGATCGCCTTGCAGTCGTAGGAGAGCACATAGGCCGCCGGACCATTGTGTACGCGACGCGCGAAGGTGAGCGGAAGCGGTTCCGGGCGAGCCTCTGCCGCAGACGGCGACGGATGCAATATTGGCGAGCCACGGTAGAGCATCTGCATCTCCCGCGCCGCCGACCGGTCCGCTGGCTCCCGGGTCTTCAGCGTGAAAGGCCCGTCGTTGAAATCGGCGTTGTCGGGAAATCCGGACAGGGTTTCGATCGGAATCTGCGGCGTCGCCGGCAACGCAGGCTTTTTCGGGTCGCAGCCCGCCACAATCACGACAACCGCGACAATCAGGCGTCGGCAAAAGACGGCGCTCGACGCACAGTCAGTGGGCGGCATCAACTGACTCGCGAACTGCCGCGAAAAAAGAGCATGGCGAGGCGTCAGCCACCACTGACGACGTCTCTGTCGACGTCACGCAAGCCGGAAGCGTCATCACGATCGGTTTTATCTTTTTCATGTCGATGTCGAGATGCAACAAATGGGGCAAATGCCCTATCACTTCTGAATCGATGAAGCCGGACAGCGCATGGAGCCACGGAATGGCCAAACCAACCAAGAAGATCGCCACCCGCGCATTCGGATCAGCCATCTCTCTTGGCCTATATCACGGGTAACTCGACTCGCCGGGCAGAACCTGCGCGCCAACATTCTCTACCATGTCGACGCACATGACGAATTACCCGTTATTCAGTCACCTATCGTCACGTTAAACGGGTCAATATGTCAAATCATCAGACAATGCGGTTGCCGGCTTTGTTCGCGATGCTCGGCTCTCGGTACCACTTGCTTTGCCATCCTATCCGCCGTACAAGCAAAAAATTATCGAACTTCTTGCGGTAAAAGGGCCACTTTAGTTCGTCGGCCTGGAATGAAAGCTTAGCCGCGTGCCAGCACGCCGATCATGCAGGCAGAACCGCCCTACCCGCCGTCCGTGTCTGTTCCCCGGCACGGGCGCGACCGATAATGGCGGCAGACAGGCACGTCTTCTCGACCAGGCAACGCGCACCCGCGAACCGCGCATCGCAACCAGGAGGCACCGCGACATGACCACCCCATTCAGGCTGGGCGACCACGTTCGCTGGAATTCCGAAGCCGGCTACGTGACCGGCACGATCATCGCGATCCACACCGCCGACTTCGACTACAAGGGCCACCGCCATCACGCATCGCCCGACGATCCGCAGTACGAGATCAAGAGCGACCGCACCGACCATATCGCCGCGCATCGCGGCCGCGTGCTCGAACGCATCGCCGGCAAGGACGACGCATGACGCTCCCGTTCTACACGATCGGCCATTCGAACCGCACGCTCGACGAATTCGTCGACATGCTCGACGCGGTCGAGATCGCGCTGCTCGCGGATATCCGCAAGATGACGCGCTCGCGCACCAATCCGCAGTTCAACGAAGCGACGCTGCCGGATGCGCTGGCCCCCGCCGACATCGCGTACGAACACATCGCCGAACTCGGCGGCCTGCGCGGCAAGTCGCGCGGCGTGCCCGACGACGTCAACGACTTCTGGACGAACCGCAGCTTCCACCGCTACGCCGATTACGCGCTGTCGCCGGAATTCCACGCAGGCCTCGACCGGCTGATCGCACAGGGGCACGCGCAGCGCTGCGCGATCATGTGCTCCGAAGCCGTGTGGTGGCGCTGCCACCGGCGCATCGTGTCCGACTACCTGATCGCGCGCGGCGAAACGGTGCTGCACATCATGGGCCGCAACCGCGTGGAGCCCGCGCGCCTCACGGCCGGCGCGGTCGTGCGGCCCGACGGCACGATCGTCTATCCGGACGTCGAAGGCGACGCCGCCGCACCGGACGAAGCGTCTCGACCCGACGCGTGACGCCGCACGCGCCTCCGCATCCGCCCCGGCTTCCGGCCGCCGCGATCCTGCATTACCATCGGTCGTCCACCGCGCCTGCCCGCCGCCGGCAAGCGGGCCCCGCCACCTCTCCCGTTGCGCACCGATGCTCACTCTCATCATCCTCGCCGGCCTCTGGGCCGGCCTGCAGAACACCCTCGCCGGCGGCGGCTCGTTCGTCACGCTGCCCGCGCTGATCGTGTCGGGCATGTCGCCGCTCGCGGCGAACATCACGTCGACGGTCGCGCTGTTTCCCGCGCAGGTCACGACCGGCTGGGCGAGCCGCAACATGGTGCGTGGCGTCGGCAAGCTATCGTTTCGCGCGATGTTCTTCATCAGCGTGATCGGCGGCGCGCTCGGCGGGCTGCTGCTGCTGAAGACGCCTTCGTCGATCTTCTCGCGCCTCGTGCCGTGGCTCGTGCTGTTCGCGACGGTCGTGTTCGCGTGGGGCAGCTTCTTCCGCAAGCCGCGCGAAGGCGCGGCGCACCTCGGCACCGTGCCCGCCGCGATCTCGCAGTTCATGATCGCGATCTACGGCGGCTACTTCGGCGGCGGGCTCGGCTTCCTGATGATGGCCGTGCTGACAATGGCCGGCCTGTCGCCGCGTCACGCGATGTCGACGAAGAACGCGCTCGCCGGCGTGATGAACGCGTCGGCCGTCGTACTGTTCCTGACGTCGCCCCAACTGCACTGGAAGTCGGCGCTCGCGCTCGGCGGCGGCGCGATCGTCGGCGGGCTGCTCGGCACGTGGGCGCTGCATCGCGTGAACGAACGCATCCTGCGGATCGGGATCGTCTGCATCGGCGTCGTGCTGACCATCGGGCTGTTCGTCAAGCCGATCTGACGCGGGAAGGCCCGGCCCCGAGGCGCCGGCCACCGCTCCGCGGCCATGGCGCCGCGAACATAGACGCGATATCCGATCCGATATGAGGTCCGCCGCGCAAGGGCCGCCCCGGGGGCCTCGGCGATTCGCTCGATTGACGACCGAAATATCGCTGCGTATACATCGGTGAACGATATCCCCACGGCAACAGGCATGTCCCGATACGTCATCGACGCACATCTTCTGAAGATTCTTCATACGCTCATCACCGAATCGAGCGTCTCGCGAACCGCCGTCCTGCTCGGGCAATCGCAGCCGACCATCAGCGTCGCCCTGCGGCGGCTGCGCGCGATCACCGGCGATCCGCTGCTGGTGCGCAGCGGCAGCCGGATGGTGCCGACCAGTCACGCACTGACGCTCGTCGAGCCGCTCGACCAGGCGCTCGCCGGCATCGCGGCCGTGCTGAATCCCGCGAGCACGTTCGATCCTGCCACGACGCACCGCACGTTCCGCATCGGCTCCCCCGACTACCTCGACGTGTTCTTCCTGCCCGCGATCGTCGATGCGTTCAAGCACGAGGCCCCGGGTGCGCGCATCGAGTTCCAGCACCTGATGACGGTGGACGGCGGCTACGAGCACGCGCTCGAAAGCGGCACGCTCGACCTGGCGGTCGGCAACTGGAGCACGCCACCGCAGCAACTGCATCTGCAGCCGCTGTGCCGCGACGATCTCGTGTGCGTGTTACGGGACGATCACCCGATCGCGCACGACCGGCTCACCGCGGACGTCTACCGCGAAGCCGACCATCTCGGCGTGACCACCCATCACGCGACCGGGCTCGGCACCATCGACCGCGAACTCGCGCGCGGCGGCCTGTCGAGAAACGTCACGACGACGATGCCCTATTTCGGCATGGCGCCCTACGTACTGATGCGCTCGAACCTGCTGTTCACGACGACGCGCACGCTCGCGATGCACTTCTGCAGCCTGCTGCCGCTGCGCATCGAACCGATTCCGTGCGAGCCTCAGGCGTTGACGTACTACCAGCTCTGGCACGACCGCACGCATCGCAGCGCCGCCGCCGTGTGGTTGCGGCGCCTCGTGGCCGGCGTCGCGAAAAAGCTGGTGCCAGAAGCCGCGCGCCATCCTCACTGAAAGACAAAAAGCCGCGAGCAAACGCTCGCGGCGAGAAACGAACGGACCCGCGCACCATCGTGCGGGTCGCGTCCGCGACAGGGGTCGGTCAGCGAAGAGGCTGCCTGTCGAAGGCGCATCTGGAGAAGCGCCCTGTCAGGTTGGCGCGGCCCGCGGGCTAGTTCGCCGCGTCGCCGGCCATCGTCTTCAGCAGCGCGGCTTTTTCCGCCGTTGCCGCATCGAGCAGCACAAAGCCCGTGAGGCGCCCGGAATCGGGATCCGCGCACAACGCGCGCGTCGCGCGCGGCGCATCGCCGACCCCGACCTCCGTGATCCAGTGGCCGCCACCGTCCGCCGCGACGACCACCGCGGGAATCGCCGGCGTCTTGACGACGATCGGCATCACCGGAAATGCGACGCGTGTCGGCATACCGTGCAGGCACTGCGCGAGCGCGCGCGCCGCGTGCATGATCGGCAGTACGTAAGGCCGGACACGCCCGTCGATCGCCGCACAGTCGCCGAGCGCGAATATGTCCGGCGCGCTGGTGCGGCACCACGCGTCGGTCACGATCCCGTCCGCGACGTCGAGCCCCGCATCCTGCGCCAGCCCCGTTCTCGGCGCGAGTCCGATCGCCGAGATCACGAGGTCGGCCTCGACGTGGCCACCGTCCGTCAACGCGAGCCGGTATCCGCGCGCAAGACGCGCAATCGACTGCACGCCCGTGCCGAGTCGCAACTGCACGCCCGCGTCGCTCAGCGCCTGCCCGAACACGCGTCCGGCCTCCGCCGGCAGCAGCCGAGACAGCGGCGCATCGGCAGGGTCGACCACGGTGACCGTCAGCCCCGCCGCGATCAGATCGTTCGCGAACTCGCAACCGATGAGCCCCGCGCCGAGCATCGCGACCGAGCGGCAGTCGCGCAGCCCGCCGCGAAAGCGCGCATAGTCGGCGAGATCGTTGATCGACAGGACATCGGCCGCGCCGTCGCCTTCGCAGCGCACCCGCCGCGCGTCCGCACCGGTCGCCAGGACAAGTGCGCGATAGCGCTGCACGCCCCCGTCGTCGAGCACGATCTCGTGCTTCGCCGGATCGATCCGCCGCACGGCGCAGTGCGTCCGGATGGTCGCGCGCAGCTGGTCCGCCATCGTCCATGCGTCGGACATCGCCAGCTGCTCGGGCGTCTTGCGCTGCGCGAGCGCATTCGACAGCGCCGGCTTCGAATAGAAGCTGCCGTCGTCGCGGCTGATCATCACGAGCGGCGTGTCGCCGTCGAGCTTGCGCCACTCGCGCGCCACCGTATAGCCGGCGAGGCCCGTGCCGATGATGACGACCGGATCGCCCTGGTTTCCTGACGTTGCGTTCGCGTTCATGCCGGCACCATCTGCATGTCGAAATCGTGCTTGCCGGTCGCGCAGTCCGGGCACATCCAGTCGTCCGGCACGTCTTCCCAGCGCGTGCCGGGTGCGATCCCGTGCTGCGGCAGGCCTTCGGCCTCGTCGTATCGAAACCCGCAGATCACGCATTCCCAGATCTTCATCGCTTCTCCCGTGCGCGGCTCAGCGCGCATAAGCCTGGCCCAGCCCGAGTTCGCCGAGCGCGCGCCGATACGCACCCGACGAACGATCGGCGAGAATCGGCGCTTCGTGTGCGCGGTCGATCGGCAGATCTTCCGGGCACTGCTGCTCGACGATTTCGCGATCTTCCTCGAAGACCTGGCGGTTGAACGCATAGACGTCGTCGAGCGGCAGGTCGTGATCGAAGTTGCGCGCGATCGGCACGAACAGGCGCGTGAGGCGCGCGGAAACGGGGCTCGCCGCGTTCAGGATCGCAAGCCGGGCGCCCTCCGGAAAATGCACGGTGAGGCGCGCGAAAAACGGCACGTCGACTTCGAACACGCGCCGCCACAGAAAGCCGTCGGGCGCGCGGTGCTGCATCGATTTCGGAAAGTTGCTGACCGTGCTGACGTATTCCGCATGCAGGCCGTTGTCGCGCCGCTCGACCGAGTACTGCGGCACGACCGGATTGCGGCGGTCGGCGAAGCTCTCGTGATGAATCCAGGCGAAGTGCGCAACGTCGATGAAGCCTTCCGTCTGCCGGCCGGCCGACGCATGGATGTCGATCGACGGCGGCAGGATCTGCTGGAAGCCCTCCGTGTTCCACGCGGGAAAATCCGGCAGCGGCAACTCGCCGCCACCCAGCGACACCCACACGAGCCCGTATGCCTGCTGCGCCGCGTAGGTCGTCAGGCACAGGCGCTCCGGAATCGGGCCGTCGGGCTGCGACGGAATGCGCACGCACTTGCCGTCCGCCGCGTATTCGAGGCCGTGATACGGACACACGAGCTTGTCGTCGACCACCCAGCCGCGGCTCAGCGGCGCGCCGCGATGCGGACACACGTCGCGCGCGGCGACGATGGTGCCGCCGGAGCGGAACAGCACGACGCGTTCGTCGAGCAGCGTCACCGCGAGCGGACGGTCGGTCACCTCGCTCGCGAACGCGACCGGATGCCAGTAGCGGCTCAGGATTTCCCAATCGCGCACGTCGAACGTGCAATGGCGGGGCGGAACCGGCGCGCGTGACCGCATCAGCGGCACGACCTGGGTCGTCGTCATTCGTGTCTCCATGGAAGCGTTGTCGTCGACGCGGCAACCGTCGAACCTGCCGACGTCGCCGCGTGGAAACAACGATATAGGGAGACCACCGCCGCTCCCATCGCCGCGCCTTCATGTAGTTCATGTCGACGCGGGCATGGGCGAACCGGCAATTGATGAGCAAACCGCAAGACGTCTTTCGCATATCTCGTTTGCCGTGGCGGCAGTGTCCGCCCACAATCCGGGGTGGCCGTCGTCATCGCCCTCTCGCGGGCACCGACCGGCACACCGTGGCCGCCATTCCGATTCACCGCCGGCGGCCCCGCACATCGCGTCACACACGCTCCCCCGACATCGGCGCCCCTGCGGCGGCAGAACACTTGCCGCCGCGCCGCCCGATGCGTTCCCGGCCAACAATAACTAGAGGTAGGAGATGCAGGACAACTCGTTGAGGCAAAGCCTCAAGCAACGGCACATCACGATGATCGCGCTTGGCGGCCTGATCGGCGCGGGCCTGTTCGTCGGCTCCGGCGCCATCATCGCAACGGCCGGCCCCGCGGCGATCCTGTCGTACCTGATCGGCGGCGTGATCGTCACGCTGGTCATGTTCATGCTCGGCGAAATGGCCTCGCGCAACCCCGACAGCGGATCGTTCTCCACGTACGCGAGCAACTATCTCGGCGAATGGGCCGGCTTCGCGGTCGGCTGGCTGTACTGGTTCAAGTCGATGATGACGATCACCGTCGAGGCGATCCTGCTCGGCGCGATCCTCCACGATTTCCTGCCGTGGCTGCCGATCTGGGGCGGCGCGCTGTTCATGCTCGTCACGCTGATCGCGAGCAACGCGTACTCGGTGCGCTCGTTCGGCGAGGCCGAATACTGGCTGTCGTTCGCGAAAGTCACGACGATCATCATTTTCATGGCGCTCGGCGCGTCGATCCTGCTCGGCTTCCAGCCGCGCATTCCCGCACCGGGGCTCGTGAACCTGACGGATCACGGCGGCTTCATGCCGAACGGCATCTCGCCCGTGCTCGCCGGCGTGATGGTCGTGATCTTCTCGCTCGGCGGCAGCGAGATCGCGGCCGTTGCGGCCGGCGAATCGGAGAACCCGAGCAAAAACGTGATCCGCGCGATCAAGAGCGTGATCGTGCGCGTGATGGTGTTCTACGTCGGCTCGGTGTCGATCCTGATCCTGTGCATGCCGTGGACCGACAAGGCCAACCTGAAATCGCCGTACGTGTCGCTGTTCAACCTGGCGGGCTTCACGAGCGCCGCCGTCGCGATGAAGATCGTGCTGTTCGTGTCGTTCATGTCGGTGATGAACTCGTTCCTGTTCTCGAACTCGCGCATGCTGTTCTCGCTGAGCCAGCGTGGCCACGCGCCGGCGATGTTCGGCCGCACCAACGCGAAAGGCGTGCCGATGAACGCGCTCGTGCTGTGCCTCGCGATCTGCGTGTCGATCCTCGGCATTCACTTCGTGAGCGGCGGCGACCTGTTCCTGATGCTCGCGAAGAGCAGCGGCGCGTTCGTGATGATCGTGTGGATCTTCATCATCGTCGCGCACTTCGCGATGCGCCGGCAGATGAAGCACGAGCCACGCGACCCGACGGCGTTCCGCGCGTGGTTCTATCCGGTGTCGAACTGGGTCGCGCTGCTGGCGCTGGTCGCCGTGCTCGGATCGCAGGCGTTCAACCCGGATTCGCGCTTCCAGTTCTGGTTCACGGTGTCGACGGCGCTCGCGATCGTCGCCGCGTACTTCCTGCGGCGCAGGCAGCCGTCGTTCGCACCGGCGTCCGGCGCGAAGGGGCGTTGACCGGCGGGCGGCCCACCGGCGCGTGCGCTCAGCCGAACGGGCGCACGCCGATCAGCGGCCCGTGCAGGAACAGCGCGAACACGGCCCAGAAAACGTGTCCGCCCAGCACGGCGACGATGTCGCCCGTCAGTCCGCCGGCCGGATAGCGCACGCCGTCGCGGCGATCGCGGGCGCGCGATACGACGAAATCGACGAGCGCCCACACGAAGAACGCACCGAACAGCACGACCGCATGCAGCGTGCCGTTCACGAGCAGGTGCGCCACCGCCCAGACCATCACGCCGGCCAGCATCGGATGCCCGACCAGCGTCTTGATCCGGTTGCGCGGCACGTACGACGCGGCGATCAGCACGAACGCGACCGCGGTCAGCACGCCCGTCAGGTGACGCACGCCGATCGGCGACACCCACAGCAGCGTCACGTTCTGGCGTGCGATCCCGTAGCCGACGACGATCAGCACGAAGCCGACGATCGACGCAACCGCATAGCCGGCTTTCCAGCCTTTCTCGCCGATTCGCGCGATCATCGCGGAGCGCCAGCCATCGGCGACGATCCGAATCGAGTGCACACCGAGGAAGATCGCTAAACCGAGAATCAGAACGAGCATCGGCTGTCTCCGTCTGGAATGATGAGTGGGGAAACGTCCCGCGCGGCGTACGATGCGCCGTTCGCGGCGCCGGCGGCAACGCCGGCGGGTCGCGCCAGGCACGGGCGCAACCCGCGCGATCATAAACGCCGGGGCCGCCGTTGTGAAGCATGCGGGATGTGCGGTGCGTCATGCTTGACGCGTTCGTACGCCTGATCGTGCGGGCCTGCGGCCATACGGCGCACCGTTCGCCCGGTGATGGGCGTACCTGAAAGGCAGGAAAGCGAAAATCTCAAGGCTGTCGCTTCGTGCGACCGGTATTACGCCTGTTTGCGCTTCGCAGCGGGTCTCGATACGGGCCCGGGCGACGATTTCGATGCCGGTTTCGCTTTCGGCACGGAGGCCGGTTTCGACGTGGATTTCTCCATCGCCCTGGATGCCGTCTTCGGCTCGGGTTTCGGCGCAGGCTTCGGCGCGGATTTCGATGCGGATTTCGGCGTCGCCCCGGCACCCGCCTTCGACGCCGGTTTCGGCGCGGCCTTCGGTGCAGGTTTGGGTGAAGATTTCGACGCGGGTTTCGGTGTTGTCCCGGCACCCGCTTTCGACACCGGTTTCGGCGCGGGCTTCGGTGCAGGTTTGGGCGAAGATTTCGGTGCAGATTTCGGCGTCGCCCCGGCACCCGCCTTCGACGCCGGTTTCGGCGCGGCCCTCGCCTTGCGCTTCGGCGCCCCCGCCAGCAGCGCCGCACGATACGCGCTGCGGCACCAGTCGAACAGCGCGCCCGCATCCTCGAGCACGTCGGCCGGCGTTTCGTAGTAACCCGCGAGCGAGACCGTGCGCGTGGGCCTCGTGTACGAGAACGGCCCCATCCCCGCCGCGATGAACGCCGGGCGGTTCACGTCGTCGACGCGCAGGAACAGCGACCCGCGCGACATGAAACCGAACATCACGCCGTCGAGCCGCAGCCCCACTCCGCTGAAGAACCGCGCGACCACGACCGCTCCGAGCGGCGCAAGCTGATACGCGATCTCCTCGCCGTGCGCCTTCTCCGCCTGCCAGCTCATGCGGCTGTCTCGCAGCGCTGCGTCCACGCATCGAGCTCGGCCGCGTCGAAACCGACGGCGGCCGCGCTGTCGCGAATCTGCCGCCACGTCGCGCGGTCGACCGGAATGCCGGCCGCACCGCGCGCAGCGCGGCTTGCCTCCTCCGGCTCGCCAGGCACCCGCACCGGCTCGTTGCCGGCCTGCGGCGACGCTTTCGCCCAGGCCACAAATGCGTCGGCCTCGCGCTCGGCATCGGCCGCGTCGAACGCCTTCGGATCGATCAGCACCGACAGCATCCCGTTGACGATCGCGCTCGTCTTCTGCAGCGTATCGCCGTACGTCGTATGCCCGCCCACGAGCGCGCCGCCGAAGATCTCGCACATCGCCGCGAGCGCATACCCCTTGTGCAGCCCGAACGGCAGCAGCGCGCCGAACGGCTGCTCGTGCATCACGGCCGGATCGTCGGTCGGCTGGCCGCGGTGGTCGATCAGCGACCCGGCCGGCACGCGCTTGCCCTGGTTGTACGCGACACGCGTCTTGCCGTACGCGATCGCGCTCGTCGCGAAATCGAGCAGCAGCGGCGCCTTGCCCGCCCGCGGATACGCGGCGCAGAACGGGTTCGTGCCGAAACGCGGATCGGTGCCGTGCAGCGGCGCGACCAGCAGGTCGCCCGGCACATTGACGAAATGGAACGACACGAGCCCCGAGCGCGCGCACTGCTCGGCCCAGTGCCCGATGCGGCCGAGGTGGTGAACGTCGCGCAGCCCGATCGCGCAGATGCCCATGCGCCGCGCGCGCTCGATCCCTTCGACCATCGCCTCGAACGCGATCACCTGGCCGAAGCCGCGCCCGCCGTCGATCGTCAGCACCGCGCCGCCGTCGCGGGCGATCGACGCGTGCCCGTTCAATTGCAACTGCCCTTCCCGCCACGACGCGACGTAGTTCGGGATCATCCCGATCCCGTGCGAATCGTGGCCCGCGAGATTCGCGCCGACCAGGTGATCGGCGACGAGCGTTGCCTCGCGCGCGCTGCTGCCGGCCCGTTCCCAGAGTGCCGCGACGAATGCATGCAGCGGTTCGGCGCGCATGCGCAGCGGTTCGGTATCGGGCGTCGGCAGTGCGGTCATCGGCAACACTCCATCAGGTCGGATCGGGTCGGACAATCGGTACGTCGGACGATGCGACGATCAGCGTGCGGTCGCGATCACGTCGGCAACGGCCGCGGTGAGCTTCTTCGCGTACGGCACGTGCAGGAACTCGTTCGGGCCGTGCGCATTCGACTTCGGCCCGAGCACGCCGCACACCATGAACTGCGCGGACGGGAACCCCTCCTGCAGCACGTTCATCAGCGGAATCGTGCCGCCAAGGCCCATGTATGCACAGTCGGCGCCGAAGTGGCGGCGCGACGCGGCGTCGAGCGACGACGCGAGCCACGGGGCGAGATCCGGTGCGCTCCAGCCCGTCGCGGCGCCCGCGTCCGGCTTGAACGTGACCTTCGCGTTGTACGGCGGATCGAGTTCGAGCAGATCCTTCAACTGCTGCACCGCCTGCGCGGCATCGACGAGCGGCGGCAGGCGCAGCGACAGCTTGAATGCGGTGCGCGGACGCAGCACGTTGCCCGCATCGGCAAGCGCCGGCATGCCGGCCGCGCCCGTTACCGACAGCGACGGACGCCACGTCGAATTCAGCAGCGCCTCGCGCGGATCGGTCGTGGTCGGTAGCACGGGCTTGCCGTCCGCGCCGCACGCCCACGGCAGCCCCTTCCACACCATGTCGCCGAGGATCGACGCGGCCGCTTCGGCTTCGCGCACGCGGCTCTGCGGAATCTCGCAATGGAACACGCCCGGCAGCAGGTTGCCGTTCTTTGCGTCCTCGAGACGCTCGAACAACTGGCGCATCACGCGGAAGCTCGACGGCGCGATGCCGCCATAGACGCCCGAATGGATGCCCTCTTCGAGCACCTCGACCTGCAGGTCGCCGGACACGAGGCCGCGCAGCGACGTGGTGAGCCACATCTGGTCGTAGTTGCCGGCGCCCGAATCGAGGCACACGACGAGCGACACCTGGCCGAGCCGCTCGCGCAACGCGTCGACGTACGGCAGCAGGTCGTAGCTGCCCGACTCTTCGCAGGTCTCGATCAGGCCGACGCAGCGCGGCCGCTCGATGCCCTGCTCGTCGAGCGCGCCGAGCGCCGCGAGGCTCGCGTAGATCGCATAGCCGTCGTCCGCGCCGCCGCGGCCGTACAGCTTGCCGTTCTCGTACTTCGGCGTCCACGGGCCGAGATCCGCGCGCCAGCCGTCGAATTCGGGCTGCTTGTCGAGGTGGCCGTACAGCAGGATCGTGTCGGTGCTGCCCGAACGCGTGGCCGGCGATTCGAAGAAGATCACCGGCGTGCGGCCCGGCAGACGCACGATCTCGAGCTTCAGGCCCTTCACGGGCTGCCGTTCGGCCCATTGCGCGGCATCGGTGACGACGCGCTCGAGATAGCCGCGCTTCGCCCAGTCGGGGTCGAATGCGGGGCTCTTCGCGGGGATCGCGATGTAGTCGGTCAGTGCGTGGAGGATTTCATCGTTCCACTTGCGCTCGACGAAGGTAACGAGCTTGTCATGGTCGAGGACGGGGGTAGTGTCGACGGAGGTCATGGTGGGGGTGCCTGGATCGGGCTGACGAAAACCCAGATCATACGCCGATGCTCCCCCGCCGGCGCCCCCTCCCGGCCGTTCAGACAACCTTCGGAAACGTGTCGCGCAGCCCGGCCGCGCACGCGAGCGCATCGTCCCACAGGCGCCGCGTCAGTGCGCCGGCATCCTCCTCGCGCGCAAGCGCCGCGGCCTCGCCCGACCACAGCAGCGAGAAATCGTCGCGCCCCTGCCGCTCGAACGCGCCGCGCAGCGGATCGACCGCGGCCGTCGCAAGCGGAAACGCGGGCGCGAGCGCGCTCATCGGCCCCTGCTCGCGCATGAAACGCGTCAGCAGCCCGCGCGCGGCGCGGCCCGTGTACAGGTTGGTCATGCGCGTGCCGTCGTCGCGTGCGGCGCGCACGGCCGCGCGATGCTGCGCCGAGCGGCCGGCCTGCGGCGTCAGCAGGTAGCCGGTGCCGATCTGCACCGCGCGTGCGCCGAGCGCGAACGCGGCCGCGATGCCGCGCCCGTCGGCGATCGCACCCGCCGCGATCACGGGCACTCGCACCGCATCGACGATCTGCGGCAGCAGTGCGAACAGGCCCGGCTGCGCATGGATGTCGTCGGTCAGGAACATCCCGCGATGGCCGCCGGCCTCCGCCCCCTGCGCGACGATCGCGTCGACACCGCGCGCATCGAGCCAGCGCGCTTCCTCGACGGTCGTCGCGGACGACACCACGCAGGCGCCCGTGCGGCGCACACGGTCGAGCAGCGTGTCGTCGGGCAGCCCGAAGTGGAAGCTCACGACGGCCGGCCGCAACGCCTCGACGACCGCGCACATCGCATCGTCGAACGGCGCGCGACCGGGGCCGCCCTTCACGCCGGCCGGATCGAGCGCGGCTTCCGCGTAGTAGGCGGCGAGCGCCGCGCGCCAGCGCGCATCGACCTCGGCATCGGGCGCGGGCGGCGCATGGCAGAAGAAGTTCACGTTGAACGGCGCGGACGTGCGCGCACGGATCGCCGCGATCTCGTCGCGCAACTGCTGCGGGCCGAGCGCCGCGCATGCGAGCGAACCGAGCCCGCCGGCTTCGCACACGGCAATCGCGAGCGGGCTCAGCGACCCGACCATCGGGGCCTGGATCAGCGGCAAACGGGAAGGCGGCATCGTCATCGGCATCCTTTTCGGGAATGAGTGGCCATCGCCACGTGGGTTGTCCTTGTCATCGTCGCGCGCGAACGGCCCCGTTCGGCACCCGCTACGTGCCGCCGCGGTCCATCCCGCGCCGGTACGCGGCCGGGCTCGTCGCCGCGACGCGCCGGAAATGCCGGCGCAGCGATTCCTCCGAACCGAACCCCGCGCGCGCCGCGACCTGCGCAAGCGGCAGCGCGGGCTGCGCTTCGAGCATGTCCTTCGCGACGTTCACGCGCTCGCGGATCAGCCACGCGAGCGGCGACATTCCCGTCGCATCCGCGAACTGGCGCTGCAGCGTGCGCGTGCTCATCGCGGCCTGCGCGGCGAGCGATGCCAGCGTATGCGGCTCGGCGGCATGCACGCGCATCCAGTCGATCAGCTTCGCGAGCCGGTCGCTGCCGCCCGGCGCGACCGGACGCGGCACGAACTGCGCCTGGCCGCCGTCGCGATGCGGCGGCAGCACGAGGCGCTGCGCGACGCGGTTCGCGATCGCGCCGCCGTGATCGCGGCGCACGAGATGCAGCAGCATGTCGAGCCCCGCCGCCGAGCCGGCCGACGTGACGACCTGCCCTTCGTCGACGTACAGCGCATCGGGATTCACGCGCAGCGCCGGATAACGCGCCTGCAGGCGTTCCGCATAACGCCAGTGGGTCGTCACGGTGAGCCCGTCGAGCACGCCGGCTGCCGCGAGCACGAACACGCCCGAACAGATCGAGCAGAGCCGCGCGCCGCGCCGATGTGCGGCCCGCAACTTCTTCAGCAACGGTTCGGGCGGAAGTTCGTCCGGATCGCGCCAGCCGGGAATCACGATGGTGTCCGCGCGATCGAGCGTCGCGAGCCGATATGGCGCGGCAACGGTGATGCCGCCCGCCGCGCGCACGGGCCCCGGCTCGCTTGCGCATACCGCGAAGCGATACCAGTCGACGCCGAGTTCGGGGCGCTCGAGCGCGAACAGTTCGACCACGCAGCCGAATTCGAACGTGCAGAGACGATCGTAGGCGAGCGCGACGACGAGGTGATTGTGCATGGCGTGATGTTACCGGAACTTGTCGATCGCGCCACTGCCGCGAAACTGGCCGAACCGCGATACTGCCCTTCGTTCCGGCGCGTTCCGCGCCCGTTCAACCCGGAGAACCTGCCCATGTCCTACGTCACCGACGCGCCCGCCGCCGACAGCCCCGCCGCCCTCGTGCATTTCGAGGCGTCGTTGCGATTCGAGACCGATTGCTGGGACGTGCACGACGCGCTCGCATCGGGCACGCCCGATTTCGTGCTGCTCGACGTGCGCGGCCCCGACCTGTTCGCCGCCGGCCACGTGCCGGGCGCGCGCAACCTGCCGCACCGCAAGATCATCGAGGGCAAGCTCGCCGGCTACCCGGCCGGCACGCTGTTCGTCGTGTACTGCGCAGGCCCGCACTGCAACGGCGCCGCGCGAGCGGCGATCCGGCTCGCGCGCCTCGGCCGCCCGGTCAAGCTGATGATCGGCGGCGTGACCGGCTGGCTCGACGAAGGTTTCGCGCTGAGCAACGATGTGCAGCCCGCGGACGTCGAAGCCGGCTGATCGTCATTAAAAGCGCAACAATCAATTGCCTGCACACAAACGGAAAAAGCGCGACAATCAGCCTCATTGCAGTTCGGACGGAGCAGCACCATGCATGATGCAGTCCTGATTCAAGTGGCAGGTTCGGTTGCAGCGATCGCGCTCTATTTTCTGCCGGCGATCATTGCCGACAGGCGCGGCCGGCGGGACAAGCTGACGATCGCGATGTTCAACGCGCTGTTCGCGTGGACGGGCATCGGCTGGCTGATGACGCTCTACTGGGCGTACCAGCCGAACCCGCGCAGCGATGTCGCGCAAGTCATCCTCACGAAGCGTCGCGGCATCAGCATGCGGACCTTCTCGACCGGCCTCGTCGAACGCGTGCAACGTCGCGTCGCCGCCCAGGAGCAATGGGCCGAAAAGCAAGGCTGCCGTTAAGTCCCTCTTTCCCCTTCACCGTGCCGCGTCGAACTTCGGCATCCTGACGTTGGTCGACGCACGGTAATTCCACGTCAGTTCCTCGCGCGGCGGCGAGCCGCCCGCACGCCACCACGCCGCAAACGCCCCCGTCGTCACCGCCCGTGCGATCTGCTCACCCGGGCAGCCGTGCGGCCCCGAGCCGAAACCGAAATTCGGCCCCGCCGCGCGGCCCGGCATCAGCCGGTGCGGGTCGCGATGCACGGACGGGTCGCGATTCGCCGCGGCGAGCACGACGAGGATCGCGTCGCCGGCTTCGACATGCGCGCCTTCGATCGTCGTGCGAGCCGCGACGAAGCGGCGCGTGTTCTGCACCGGCGAATCGAAACGCCCGACTTCGGCAACGAACGCATCGAGCGCGGCGGCGTCCGGCGCCGCGCGGGCGACATCCGCTTCCGCATTCCATGCAACCAGCGTATTGCCGAGCCACGCGGCCGTCGCCTCGCAGGTCTGCGACAGCAAGCCGACAAGATTCGCGACCAGTGCACCGCTCGCCTGCCAGCCCGACGCGCGCGCCGCCTGCTGCACCGCAGCAACCAGCGTGCCGTCATGCGCGTGCGACTGCGCGACACGCTCCGTCATCCGGTCGAGCAGTTGCCGCGCAGCGTCGCTCGCGCGGGCCAGCGCCGCCGCGTCCGACAACGGCGACAGCGCGGCGACGAAATCGACGACCTGCGCCGCGATGTCGTCGAGCTGCGTTTCGTCGAAGCCGAGCAGATCGGCGACCGCGCACACAGGCACCGTCATGCACCACGCGTTCAGCGCGTCGGCATCGCCCGGTGACGGCAGCCGCCGTGCGGCCAGTTGCCCGGCGCGCTCGCGCAGCGCATCCGTGTCGATCGGCGCAAACGCCGCGCGCAACGCCTGCTTCGGCACGTCGTGCCGCGACGCGCCGTCGTTCATGCGGACCAGTTCGCCGAACAGCGCGCCGGCCGTCGTGCCACGCAACGCGGGCGGCACCGGCGCGTCCAGCGGGCGCACGCGGCAGGCCGGATGGCCGAGCACGGCCGTCACGGCCGCCGCGCGGCTCGCGACCCACAGGCCGAGCGTGGCGTCGTACGCAAGCGGCGGCCCGTCGACGAGCGTCGCGTAGTAGGGATAGGGATCGCGGTGCGTAACCGCGGCAAGGGGATCGGTCGGGTTCATGCGGCCAGTATCGGCGCAGTGCGCCGCCGCATGTTTCGGGATTGCGTGAAATGTCGCCGCACGGGCGCCGCCTGCAGCGGCGCCGCAGGGATGCCGGCGTCAGGCAGCCGACCGGTAACGATGCGACTGCATGCGCAACCGGACGCGCCCGGCCGAAATCGCGCGCGGCTCGGGCACCACCGTGCCGTGATGAAACATTTCCTGCCGGAACTCGCCGCTTTCGTCGAACCACTGGCAGATCAGCCAGTCGCCTTCGTCGAACACGACCGGCCCGGCATAGGTGACGGTCATGCGCGGCCCACCCGTTTTCAGCGTCACGACATCGCCGACGCGAAACCCGATGCATTGATTTTCCCGGATCGTCATCGCACTCCCAGCTTTTTATATATCGATATTTCCGGCGGCGCATCGGCCGGTCATTGGAACGTGCCGCAGATTATCAATCAAAAAAACCGCCGGCAACTCCCGCGTACAAAATGATTTGAATGAAAACAGGAAACAATACGCAGCATCGGTACGCCTGGCGGCCCGCTGGCCGCCAGATCCGGTGCGGGTTGCACGCCGACGGCAGTCAAACGGGCGGAATGCGGAGAATAGACGATGATTTTCGCGCCGTCATCGTCGATTAATTCGGACGCGAAATCGGTTGATTATTGTCAATCAATGTTCCAGCTGGAAACGATTCCGGACTTTATTGGGGCTCATTCATTGAACAAAACCGGTGAATTATCCGGCGCGGCAAACCAGCGGTTGATATCGCGCCCCGGCACGGCCGCCTGCGTGAACGTAAACGTGCCGTCGCGCACCATCTCCGTCGCGGCGCGCAGGAACGCACCGAGCGCGGCCCGCGCCAGCGCGCCGCCGACGCTGACGCGCTTCACGCCGAGCGCGGCCAGTTCGTCGAGGCTCAGCAACCCGCCTTGCAGACCCATGACGACGTTGACGGGTGCGCCGACCGCCCGCGTCACCGCCGCGATCTCGCCGGCGTCGGTGATGCCCGGTGCATACAGCACGTCGGCGCCGGCGTCGCGATAGGCGACGAGCCGTGCGATCGTGTCGTCGAGGTCGCGGCGGCCGTGCAGGTAGTTTTCGCAGCGTGCGGTCAGCGTGAACGGAAACGGCAGCGCGCGCGCCGCGTCGACGGCAGCCGCGATGCGCTCGACCGACACGTCGCGTGCATAGATCGGCGTATCGGCGCGGCCGGTCGCATCCTCGATCGAGCCGCCGACCGCGCCGGCCTCGGCCGCCAGCCGGATCGTTTCGGCCACCGTGTCGGGCGCGTCGCCGAAGCCGTTCTCGAGATCGGCGCTCACCGGCAGGCCGCCCGCGGCGACGAGATCGGCGATGTGATCGAGCATCGCGTCGCGATCGATCGCGTTGTCGGGCTGCCCTTTCGAAAACGCATAGCCCGCACTCGTCGTGGCGAGCGCCTCGAAGCCCGCCATCGCCAGCAGGCGCGCGGTGCCGGCGTCCCACGGGTTCGGGATGATGAAGGCGCCGGGGCGCGTGTGCAGTGCTCGGAAAGCTTCGGCGTGGCGGGCTTGCTGGTCGGTATGGGTCATCGCGGACTCCCGGAAGAGGTTCACGGGTGAGCTTACGCCGGTCGTGCGCGCGACGTTTCAGCGACCGCCGAAATGTCGTCGCGCGACACGCAAAACCGGTAACCCCATTGGCGGGCAGACAGGCACCCGGCCTCGCCCGATGCCCGCCCGCCAGCTTTCAGCTCGATGCGGGCTGCGTGCCGTCGATGCCGAGCAACACGTCGGTGACGGCCTCAGAGAACCGCATCGCGCGGCCGTCGATCAGCACCCCCTCCGGATTCGACAGGTCGCGCGCCGCTTGCGGCACGCCGTGCGCGATCAGCACGCGTGCACACGCTTCCCAGTCGGGATCGCCGACGCCCTCCGGTTCGTTGACGGACGCCCAGGACAACGTGCCGAGCGCGTCGCTGCCGAATCCGTGCAGCTCGCGCCAGCTTGCGCCGTGCGCGAGCAGGAACGCCAGCAGTTCCGCATCGCCGCGGAACACCGCGTGATTCATCGCGCTCGCATCCCAGTCGCCGCCGCGCGTGGCGATCGGCCAGCCCAGCTCGACCATGACCTTCACCGCGTCGCGCGAGCCCCACGCGGCGGCGTCGGGCAGCTGGCGCAACCGGTCTTCCGTCAGCGCCCCCGGCAGCTCGGGATGCTTCGCCTGGATGCGCCGCGCATCGTCCGCATCGGCACGCGCGCAGGCCGCCACGAACGCATCGTCCGCACCGAGCGCCTCTTCCGCGCCGGCCGCGCGCAACAGCGCCGCGACCTCCGACAACCCGGCCTGCATCGCAAGCCGGTACGCACTGACGCCCGCCGGCGTATGCGCCCGGGGATCGGCGCCGGCCGCCAGCAGTGCGGCGACATGGCGCGCCGAGCAGCGCACGCCGATCGCGCGCAACAACGGTGCGCCCCACATCTCCGTCGGCCCTTCTCCGGCCGGCTCTTCCGGGTCGCCGCCATGCGCGAGCAGCAATTCGAGTGCGTCCGCGTCGCGCATGTCGAATGCGCGACGCAATGCGTTCGTGCCGCCCACCCGCGCGCCGTGCTCGAGCAGCACGCGCGTGCACGCCGGATTCTCCACCGAGTGATACAGCGATTCCCCGTCGTTCGGATCGGCGCCGGCTTCCAGCAGCATCACGGTGAGCACCGGATCGCGATTGACGCCGGCCGCGCCGTACAGCGCCGACAGCGGGCCCGATTCGTCGGGCTCGGCCAGCGAGGCAGGCGGGAACCGATTGCCGATCCGCTGGTTCGGATCTGCGCCTGCATCGAGCAGATGACGCGCGCAGGCGCGCAGCCTGACAGCGAACTCGGGAAGCTGCCCGAGCCGCGAATGCGTGACCGCGACGAGCGGCGGCAGCTTCAGCGCACCGCCGGCGCGCGCGATCCAGCCGGGATCCGCGGCCAGCGCCGCCTTCAACGCGTCGAGATCGCCCGCCGCACAGGCGATGGTCGGGTCGGCCGATACGAGATCGGGATGATCGCGCAGCAATTGCGCGGCGACGCGCGGCCGGGACGCGTCGAAGCCCCCCGTCACGTCGGCACCGTAGGCAAGATCGAGCCAGCGCCGGACCAGCAGCGGCCGCTGTTGCCGCGCAAGCGCCTGCGTGTCGACGAACGCGTCGAGATCGGCCCATGAAGCAAAGCCGTATTCGCGCGCGATGCAGGACTGCGCGTCGTGCAGGCGGAGCCCGAGCGCGAGCGTTTCGTCGTACGTGTGGTTGGCGGCAGCGGGGAGTGACTGGACGAAGCGCGCGACGGCGCCGGCGTCGCCCTGCCGGTACAGGCGCAACAATTCCTTGGCCTGCTTTTTCAGATGATCGGAATGGGCCTTGGGAGGCAGCTTTTTCATGCGGATCCTCGTGCGTGGATGGCCGAAGGTCCGCAATACCGCCAGCACAAAGGACGGGGAACAACCGGATTTGCTGCGACAGGTGGGTTCAACCCTTTCCGCGGACCCGGAAGCGACCTGCATCGCTGTCCGGTATCGTAGGCGACGTCCGTCGACATCGTCAACCGTGCCGCCGGAATCGCCGCTCAGCCCGCGAGTTTCTTCGTCAGGAAGATGCGCGTGTGCCCGACCGGATAATCCGGCAGCTCGCCGAAGCGGACATAGCCGCGTTTCTCGTAGAACGGCCGCGCCTGGAAATCGAACGTATCGAGCCACGCGCTGTGGCAGCCGCGCGCGACGGCCTCCGTTTCGGCCAGATCCATGATGCGCGTGCCGGCGCCCTGGCCGCGCGCGGCCTCGGGCACCACGAGCAGGTCGACATGCAGCCAGCCGAACCCCGTGCCGCCCCACAGGCCGCCGACCACCGAGCCGGCGTCGTCGGTCACGACCACGGCCAGCGGCCGGAAATCGGACGGGCCGGCCTGGCTTTCGTTGAAGCGGACGAGCGGCGCGACGATCTGCTTGCGGATGTCCGCGTCGCCTGCATCGGTGACTTCGTAGGTGAACGTCATGGATTGCGTCAGGTCGTGAATGAGGATGAACTGAAACCGCAGGTGCCGCACGTCAAACGACGTACGCGCCCTTTGCATGCAGCTCCGCTTCGGTGCGCTCGAGCGCCGCGATCGCATCGCTGCCTTCGAGCGCCAGCAACTGCGCGACCAGCGCCTCGGCCATCGCATGCGCGGCCACCAGCGACGGAAAGAACGACGGGCTGTCGTGCGTGAAGATCAGTTGCGCGTCCGCGTGCAGCGCGATCGGCGACACCGCGCTGTCGGTGATCGCGACGATCCGGCTGCCCTGCGCCTTCGCGGCCTGCGCGACACGTGTCGCTTCGGCCGAATACGGCGCGAAGCTGACGACCACGGTCACGCTCTGCTTCGCGATCGTCCGCAGCTCCATCTCGAGCGAACCGGCGACGCCGTTGAGCAGCGACACGGTCGGACGGAACAGCCGATAGCCGTATACGAAACCGAACGCGACCGGATAGCACGAGCGAAACCCCGCCACGTGCACGTGCGACGCCTTGCGGATCAGCTTGGCTGCGTCCGCGAGCGCGTGCTCGTTCTGCGCGGCGGTCGCCGACAGGTTGTGCTGCTGCGCGGCAAGCAGGTCGTGCGCGAGCGATGCCTTCGCATCGGGCCGCACGAGCGAGCGGGCGCGCTGCGTGAGCGGCTCGGGGCGCGTGCGCACGCGTGCGACGCACAAATCGCGCAGCTCGTTCCAGCCGGGGAAGCCGAATTGCTGCGCGAGCCGCACGAGCGACGCGGGCTGCACCTGCGCGCGCTGCGCGACCTTGCGCATCGACGACGTGGCGACTTCGTCGGGATGATCGAGCAGGAAAGCGGCGCCCGCCTGGAATTGCGGGCTCAGCTCGGAAAATTGCGCCCGGATCCGGGACGCGAGTTCGTCGAAATTGGCGGCCATCTTGGTGGGAACGGAAACCGGTCGATCATGGTATCACCGGCTCCGCACACACCGGTCAGCGCAGCACTTCGACGTGATCGGCGTCGACCTTCACGCGGCCCGACCATTTGCGCTCGAATTCGCCGGTCACCTTCACTTCGGTCTTGTCGCTGACGGGCTGGCCGGCCGCCCACAGCTTGTGGTCGATCTCGACGTGGATCGTGCCGGTCGCGTCGGCGAACTCGTAATCCTCGCCGCCGACGTGCTTGACGATGCGCCCCTGCAACTGCACGTGCTGGTCGTCCTTGCCGTTGGCGAGCAGCTCCTTCACGGTCGTCGTGGTCAGCGCGGACGGCCCCGTGTATTGCGCGTAGACGGCGGCAGGCAGCGTGGCGAGCGCGACCGCCAGGATTCTGGCCAGGTGTTTCATGATCTCGGTCCTCTTCTTCGATGTGGCGCCGCGCTCCGTTGAACGCGACGGCATCAGATTACGGACCGTAAGATTAAGCAAACCTGAAGGATGCGCCGAAGCGACACGCTGCCGCATCGGACCCGCACGAACGGCGGCCGCGCGCGGCGCGCATTTAAGCTGGGCCTAAGACACGTGCGCTTATCATGGACACTCCGGGCGCCACCGCGCCCTGTTGAAGAGACACGAATTCATGCGCGTACTGCTCGTCGAGGACGATCCGCTGATCGGCAGCGGGCTCGAACAGGGCCTCAAACAGGAAGGCTTCGCGGTCGACTGGGTGAAGGACGGCGATGCCGCGTCGCTCGCCCTGCGCGCGACCGGCTACGGGCTGCTGTTGCTCGATCTCGGGCTGCCGAACCGCGACGGCCTGTCGGTGCTCGCCGCGCTGCGCCGTCGCGACGAAAACCTGCCCGCGATCATCATCACCGCGCGCGACGGCGTGCCCGACCGCATCGCGGGCCTCGACAGCGGCGCGGACGACTATCTCGTCAAGCCGTTCGAGCTCGACGAACTGCTCGCCCGCATCCGCGCGGTCAACCGCCGCCACGCGGGCCGCGCGCAGACGACACTCGCGATCGGCCCGCTGCGGCTCGACCCCGTCAAGCACCTCGTCTGGCTCGGCGACGACGAAGTGCCGCTGTCGCCGAAAGAATTCGTGCTGCTGCACGAATTGATGCGCGACCCCGGCGCGGTGATTTCACGCGAGCAGTTCGAGGAGCGGCTGTACAGCTGGGGCGAGGAAATCGAGAGCAACGCGGTGCAGGTGCATATCCACAACCTGCGCAAGAAACTCGGCCACGACATGATCCGCACGGTGCGCGGCGTCGGCTACCGGATCGGTGACGGCACGTGACGCGCATGCAACGCGCGGTCGCGCGCTGGCGCAACGCGTCGCTGCGGCGGCGCCTGCTGATGTGGCTGCTGCCGGCCGCATGCGTGATCGGCCTGGTCGCCAGTGCGGGTACGTACTGGGGTGCGCTGCGCGAACTCGACGACCTGCTCGACGACCAGATGCGCAGCATGTCGAGACAGATCGTCGTCGGCCCGAACGGCGAGCTGTCGTTCAGCAATCACGCGAACGGCAAGCACGGTTTCGAGGCGAGCGACCCCGATGCCGTGCTGCTGCAGGTGTGGCGCAACGGCACGCTGGTGTATTCGACCGATCGCGATTCGAAGCTGCCGCCGCCCGAACAGAAAGGCATCGCGAGCGTCGACGTCGGCGGCCAGCCGTGGCGTACCTACGTGACCGAACGCGGCGGCACGACGATCCGGCTCGCGCAGGCGCGGCATGCGCGATGGGAAGCGATCGCGGGCATCGCCGTGCACCTGCTGTGGCCCGTGTTCTCGATGCTGCCGCTGCTCGCGATCGGCCTGTGGTTCGGCATCGGCGCGGGTCTGCGGCCGCTGCGCACGATCGCGTCCGGCCTTAAACGCAGGAATGCGAACAATCTCGAACCGGTCGACGTCGCGTCGATGCCGAACGAGGTTCGCCCGCTCGCCGAAGCGATCAACGACCTGCTCACGCGCCTCGACCGCTCGTTCACGCTGCAGCGGCACTTCATCGCCGATGCCGCGCACGAGCTGCGCACGCCGATCATGGGGCTGTCGATCCAGTCGCAATTGCTGCGACGCGCGACGACGGCCGACGAACGCGAGCACATCCTCGCGCAGATCCATGCGGGTACGACGCGCCTCGGCCACCTCGCCGAACAGCTGCTGACGCTCGCGCGCCTCGAACCCGACGCGCAGGCCGCAGCCTCCGCGTCGGCGCCCGTCGATCTCGCGGCGCTGTGCCGGTCGGTGGTGTCGGACCGCACGCGCGTCGCCGACGCGCACCGGATCGATCTCGGCGCGATCGTCGCGGCGCCCGTGATGGCCGCCGGCAATGCCGATACGCTGCGCGTGCTGCTGAACAACCTCGTCGACAACGCGATCCGCTATGCGGGCGACGGCGCGCGTATCGACGTGTCCGCGCATCTCGACGGCACGACGCCCGTGCTCGAAGTCGCCGACGACGGCCCCGGCATTCCGGAGGCCGAACGGACGGACGTGTGGGAACGCTTCTATCGCGGCGAGGGCGCGCAGGCCGTCACGTCGTCGGGCAGCGGGCTCGGGTTGTCGATCGTCAAGCGGATCGCCGAACAGCATCGCGCGACCGTCGCGCTCGGGACCACGCGCGGCGGGCGCGGGCTGACCGTCACGGTGCGCTTTCCGCTGCCGGCCTGACGCGCGCGACGGGCGGGCTTCTCCACAGATTATGTTGGCAAGCTTGTGGACAACCTTCCATTAACGACACCAAGCCATTGATCGGAAAGGGTTTGTCTGGCATGCGCGGCAAATGCGCCAGGCGGCTGCAAACCGGGGCATGACGCACCGCACCCGGCCAGCCGCGCGCGCCACGCCACTCAATTCAGCACGTAATCGTTTTCCGGATCGCGACCCACGTGTACCGACCCGGCATCGCTCGTCGACGCTCACCTGCCAACTTGACAACCAGTTGTCCATTACGTAAAGTAGTTGTCAATTCATGACGCGAGCTGGACATGACGAAATCCGAGAAGTTGACCGCCGTCGCATTGTCGGTATTCCGGTTGAACGGATTGTTGATCGAATGGGGCAACGCCTTTTCCGGGCCCCACGGCCTGACCAGCGCGCGCTGGCAGGTGCTGGGGGCGATCTCGTTGGCGCCGGACGCCCCGAACATCCCGCAGATCGCCGATGCGATGGGCATCACGCGGCAGGCCGTGCTGAAACAGGTCAACGTGTTGACCGATGAAGGGCTGGTCCTGTCGTTGCCCAACCCTGCGCACAAGCGCTCTCCGTTGTACGCGCTGACGCCTCGCGGCGAAGCGGCCTATCAGGCCGTGGTCGAGCAGTGGCAGCGGCATGTCCGCGACATCGCCGGCGACTTCAGCTCGGCCGACCTCGATGCGGCGATTCGCGTGCTGTCGGCGATGTCCAGCGCGCACGGCCAGGCCGGCCACGCGTAACCACCCGCCTGCCCTCTACCCCACCAGGAGTGCCCATGCCTCATTTCAAGCCGATGGATCCGGCCTTTCCGATCCAGCAACAGATTGCGATCGACGCGGAGCCCGTCGTCCTCGTCAACGTGTTCACGCTGGCTCCGGCCGACGAAGCCGACTTTCTCGCCGTGTGGAAAGACGATGCCGAATTCATGAAACGGCAGCCGGGATTCATCTCGACGCAGCTTCATCGCGCGCTCGGCGACAGCCCGACCTACCTGAACTACGCGATCTGGGAATCGACGGAAGCGTTCCGAGCGGCCTTCACGCATCCGGAATTCGTCGCCAAGCTCTCGGCGTATCCGTCGTCCGCGGTCGCCAGCCCGCACCTGTTCCAGAAAGTCGGCGTCGCCGGAATCTGCACCGCCTGAATGCGCATCCGAAACGTGGCAACGCGTGGCATCGGCCGGGTTCGCGCCGGCCGATCGCGAACCCGGACTTCTCCACAGAAAATGTTGGCAAGCTTGTGGATATCCTGCGCACCGCAGCGCTAAACCCTTGATCCGATGGACTTTGGCACGCGTGATGCAGACAAGGCCCGAGTCATGGCCATCACGCGCGGCGCTTCGCCTCAGTTCGCATCAGGACGCCACGACGAGGCGAGCCCGATGCCCGTCGCGACCGCCACACACGGGCCCGTCAGGCCGTGCGCGACTTACCCACAGATTTTGTTGGCAAGCCTGTGGATATCCTGCGCAAGCACGCGCTAACCCGTTGATCGGCCTACGGTTCGTGCGTCGCGCCACCGTTTCGGCAACGCATCGCTCGAACCTGCGCGAACGCGGACGATCCGGCGCCGCCGCACCGGCTGCCCGCGCCTTGACGCCCATGCCCGTCACACCGCAAGATCGTGCGAACCGCACGCGGCCGCGCATCGCCGGCTTCGCGCGGCGCCGCCACGGGCCGGCCGTACCGCCGGCACTCCGTCACGACACCTCTCTCCGAGGAAGGCCATGGAACACTTCACCGCATGGCAGTTGCTCATCTCGCTCGTGCTCGTCGCCATCGTCATCTATCCGTACGTCCGCATCGTCCGGCGCACCGGGCATTCCGGCTGGTGGATCCTGACGATGTTCGTCCCGGTGCTGAACTTCGTCATGCTGTGGGTGTTCGCGTTCGCGCGCTGGCCCGCCGTCGGCGATCGGCAGCCCTGAGCGTTGCGGCCGCGGCAGCACGCGGGCTTGTCCACAGATTTTGTTGGCAAGCATGTGGATAGCCTGCGCATACCGCAGCCAAGCGCTTGATCCGAAAGACTTTGTCCGCACCGCTTCGAATGCGGCACGCGGCCGGCAGATCGCCGGTTGCGTACCGTCGCGGCGCGTGACGGGCTGCGGGCCGCGACGGGCCGGCTGCTTATCCACAGATTGTGTTGGCAAGCGTGTGGATAGCCTGCACATACCGCGGCCAAGCGCTTGATCCGAAAGACTTTGTCCGTGCCGCCTCAAACGCGGCACGATGGCGCTCATCGCGCCGGACGCGGCCACTCGCGGGCTTGTCCACAATTTTTGTTGGCAAGCATGTGGATATCCTGAGCATGCGTGACCTAAGTCGTTGATCGCACACCGTTTGATCGCGCGGGTCACGACTGCGGCACGACATGCATGCGGTGTTCGCCATGCACGCCGCGCCGCCCGGCTCAACCGAACGTCTGCGCCACGATGCGCGCAACCGACGCGATCACATCCTCCTTCGCGCGCGCGTCGGCCTGCTGCTGCGTGTAGTACACGACCAGCACGATCGGCGCGCCCGACGCCGGCCACATGACGCCTGCGTCGTTCGTCGTCCCGTAGTCGCCGGTGCCCGTCTTGTCGGCGACCGCCCAGCCGGCCGGCACGCCCGCGCGAATCCGCTTGTCGCCGACCTTGTTGCCGCGCATCCACGCGACGAGCTGCGCACGCTGCGCGGCCGGCAGCGCCTCGCCGAGCATCAGCACGCGCAGGCTCGCGGCCATCGCGGCAGGCGTCGTCGTGTCGCGCAGGTCGCCCGGCAGCGCGGTATTCAGTTCGGTCTCCCATCGATCGAGCCGGAACGTGTCGTCGCCGATCGAGCGCGCATACGCGGTCACCGCCGACGGGCCGCCGATCAGCTTCATCAGCAGGTTCGCGGCCGAGTTGTCGCTGTACTGGATCGCAGCCTCGCACAACGCGGCGACCGTCATGCCCGTATCGACATGCTTCCCCGACACCGGCGAATAGTTGACGAGGTCGGCCTTGGTGTACGTCACGCGCTGTTGCAGCAAGCCCGGCCGGTCGACGCTCTGCGCGAGCACCGCCGCGCTCAGCATCGCCTTGAACGTGCTGCAGAACGGGAAGCGCTCGCCCGCGCGATGCTCGATGACCCGGCCGCTCGCCGTGTCGATCGCACACACGCCGAGACGGCCGCCTGCGTCGCGCTCGAGGTCGGCCAGCGCCGTCCTTGCAGCGGCGTGCGCCACGGCGTCCGCGGCAGCCGCCGCTGCCTGACTGGCCGCGTCAGGCGCAGCGGCCTGCTGCGACGCGCACGCGGTAACGGTGAGAGCGAGCGGCGCCATCGCGGCGGCCAGCAACAGGGTTCGACGTTTCGATGAGTAGGTCATGTCGGTTGTCTCGTGGTGGAATGGAGGCGAATCGAAGATGAAAACGGCCGGCCGCCGAGACAGGACTATCGTGACTTTACGGTTGCCTGACAAGCAACGATAATTGAGCGCTGACAAAAGAAATTCTTATGACTAAGCTCCGCCCTCATCTTCCGCTCAATGCCCTGCGCGCGTTCGAATCGTCGGCGCGCCACCTGAACTTCACACGCGCCGGCCTCGAGCTCAGCGTGACCCAGGCCGCAGTCAGCCAGCAGGTGCGCTCGCTCGAGGAGCGGCTCGGCTGCACGCTGTTCACACGGCTGCCGCGCGGTCTCGGGCTCACCGACGAGGGGCGCGCGCTGCTGCCGGTGTTGAGCGATGCGTTCAGCCGCATCGAGACGGTGCTCAAGCAGTTCGACGGCGGGCGGTTCCACGAGGTGCTGACGCTCGGCGTCGTCGGCACGTTTGCCATAGGCTGGCTAATGCCGCGGCTGAAGCAGTTCGGCGACACGCACCCGTTCGTCGAGCTGCGGCTGCGAACCAACAACAACGTCGTCGACCTCGCCGCCGAGGGTCTCGACTTCGCGATCCGCTTCGGCGAAGGCAACTGGCCGGCCACGCGCAACGAACGCCTGCTCGATGCGCCGCTCACCGCGCTGTGCGCACCGGAGATCGCGCGGCGCCTGGCGCAACCGACCGATCTCGCGAACGAAACGCTGCTGCGCTCGTACCGCATCGACGAATGGCATGGCTGGTTCGACGCCGCACGGCTCGAACCGTGGGCGGTCAACGGGCCCGTGTTCGATTCGTCCCGGCTGATGGTCGAGGCCGCGATGCAGGGCGCGGGCGTCGCGCTCGCGCCGGCCTGCATGTTCGCGCGCGAATTGCAGCTCGGCCTGCTCGCGCGGCCGCTCGACATCGACGTGCGCGCCGGCGGCTACTGGCTCACGTCGCTGAAATCGAAACCGCTGACGCCCGCGATGACGCTCTTTCGCGACTGGATCGTGGCCGAAGCGGCCGGCGCCGCGCCAGCCGAATGACGCGGCCGCGCTTGTCCACAGAAAGTGTTGGCAAGGATGTGGATATCCTGGGTACCCGGGATCCAAGTCCTTGATCGTGCACGAATTAACGTGCCGACGCAGACATCGGGCAGCCTTTGTGCACGGGCCTCGCGCACCGGTCGCATTCAGGCTCGATCCTCAACCAATGCGACGCAATCGATTGCAAGTTGTCCACAGATTTTGTTGGCAAGCCTGTGGATATCCTTCAGATCGGACGCGTAACATCTTGATACACAAGGGGATTCAATATCCGGACCTTGACCGGTCAATGGTGTGGCACCGGGAGGGCTTTCGAACGACGCTCCGGGTGAGCGCCGGGCACGCACCCCGCGCCATGCCGAAGGCCGGCCGGTTCTCCACAGATTGTGTTGGCAAGCTTGTGGATATCCTGCGCACCGGACACCTAACTCATTGAGCGCACGGGGTTTTGTGCTTCATCTGCAGAATCGGGCAGCACCGGCGCGGCCCGCGCGGCCGGCGCCGGTGCAGGCCGCGCATCAATGCCGGTCGAGGCCACCGCGCAATTCGCTCGCCTTGTCCCGCAGCGCTTCGTAACCCGAGCGCGCATGCTCCGGCAGGTCGGGATCGCCGATCAATGCGCCGAGCGTTTCGATCAGGCTGAACAGGATGCCCTTCGCCGCGCCGATCGCGATGCTCTGCGATTCGATCGACTTGTGCAGGTGGTCGACCGCCGCTTCCAGATTCTCGAGCTTCTGCTCGCCGTCGTCGGGCCGGTTGTCGGTCGTCATCGTCTACCTCCGCCATCGTTCAAGGGTCATGTCACGATTCTATGCCGCTGCGTGCGAACGTGGCGCGACATCGCGCAACGTTCGCGCAGCATCGCGCTACAGCACCGCGACCACCTTCACGCGGCCCGGCTGCTCGGCCGCCGCGACGACCTGGCCATCGACGCGGCGGAACGTCAGCGTCACCGTTTCGTCACCGACGCGCAGCGCATCGATCCGCAGCCAGTCGACGCCTTCCGGCAGCGCCGGGCGCTCGACGCGCACCTCGTGGCGCGACGCGTCGATGCTCACGCCGAGGCACGCCTGCAGCATCATGAACGGCGCACCGGCCGCCCACGCCTGCGGCAGGCAGGCCACCGGGTATGCGGTCGGCGGTTCGCCGCGCCGGCGCGGGAACCCGCAGAACAGCTCCGGCAAGCGCATCTCGAAGCTCACCGCCGCCTCGAACAGCGCGCGCAGCAGGTTCACCGCGGCCGTCTTGTCGCCGTAGCGTGCCAGGCCGCGCGCGATGAGCGCATTGTCGTGCGGCCATACCGAGCCGTTGTGATAGGCCATCGGGTTGAAGCGCGGCTGGCCGGCCGCGAGCGTGCGGATGCCCCACCCCGTCTGGAACAGCGCCGAGCCGAGCACGCCGGCAACCGCCGCACCACGCTCGGCGTCGGGCAGCCCGAATGCCAGCAGGTGGCCTGCGTTCGACGCGAACACGCGGCACAGGTCACCATGACCGTCGAGCGCAATCCCGTAGAAATCGCCTTCCGGCATCCAGAACAGCGCTTCGACCTGGTCGCGCAGCGTCTTCGCGCGCAGTGCGTAGCGCGTCGCGTCGGCCGCGTGGCCGCGCCGGTGCGAGCACGCCGACATCGCATCGAGCGCCGCGCATGCATACGCCTGCACTTCGACGAGCGCGATCGGCCCGTCGGGGAAGCGGCCGTCCGCATGGAACACCGAATCGTGGCTGTCCTTCCAGCCCTGGTTCGCGAGGCCGCGCTCCGACGTGCGCTGGTAATCGAGCAACCCGTACGGATTGCGGTCGCACTTGTCGATCACCCATTGCGCGGCGCGCTCGAGCGCGGGCCACAGCTCGTCGATCAGCGCGTCGTCGCCGGTACGCTCGACGTAGGCGCCCGCAAGCACGATGAACAGCGGAGTCGTATCGACGCCGCCGTAGTACAGCGCGAACGGCACTTCGCCCGTCGCGGCCATCTCGCTGCGGCGGAACTCGTGCATGATCTTGCCGGGCTCCGCGTCGCGGAACGCGGAGGTCTCGCGCGCCTGATGCTCGGCGAGAAAACGCAGCACGCCGCGCGCAAGCGACGGCTGCAGCCACAGCATCTGCAGCGACGTGATCACCGCGTCGCGGCCGAACGGCGTCGAGAACCACGGAATGCCCGCATACGGGTACGGCCCCGTGTCGAGCTGCGTTGTGAGCAGCCCGAGATCCGCGAGCGAACGGTCGAGCCATGCGTCGAACAGCGGATTGCCGGTGTTCACGCGCGCCATCGATTCGCGCCGCGCACGCATCTCGCGATGCACGCCGACGAGCGCGGTGCGCAGCGCGACGCGGCCGCACCCGGGCCCGGGCCCTTCGCCATGCGCCGGGCCGAGCGTCGCATCGACGGTCAGGTAGATCGACACGCACGCCTGCGCGGCAATCGTCAGCGTGTAGTCGGCGCGATCGACCGACAGCGCGTCGGGCGCCGGCGAGAAATACACGGTCACGTTGCGCTCGACGCTGTCGAGGCCGTCGTAGCGCAGCCGCACCGCGCCCGCATCGACGCGCGGAGCAACGACCGTGCCGCGCTTCGGCCGCTGCGTGCCGCGCACTTCGAACATGTCCTTGAAATCGGCCGCGAACGACAGCGACAACGGTACCTCGGCTTCGCTCGCGCCGTAGTTCGTCAGCGTCAGCGCTTCGTACAGCACGTCGCCCGCGAGCACGCGCATCCGCTCGATATGGATCACGCCTTCGGGCGTCTCGTGGCCGCCGAGCGGCGGCAGCGGGCGGTTCGTCAGGTGCGCGGTGAACGACGCGTTGTCGGCGCTCGTCGCGCCCGACAGCAGCGACGGCGCGCGGCCGCCGAACGTCAGGCGCCATTTCGACAGCACGCGCATGTCGTCGACGAACAGGCCGTCGTCATGACCGCCGATATCGCCGAGCGCGTCGCTGACCACGAACGCGTCGCCGGATTTCAGCACGTACTGGTTGTTGCGCGCCAGGGCCTGCGGATCGGCTTCGGGCGCGATGAAGGCGGGACCCGACGCGGCGTTCGGGGCGGCAGGCGCAGCTTGCGGCGCCTGCGTCGTGGTGGCTTCGGCGTGATTCGGCATCGATGCTCCTGTGTCGAGGCGCAACGCGCGGTGCGCGTCGCGTGTTTCGCACAGGATAGGCCAGAACGGGGTACGTGCGCAGCGACGAAACGGCCGCGACGCCATGCGACGTTGCCGTCGCCGCATGGCGTCGCGGTGGGCGGGCGTGTGCGCGCCGGTGCGGGCGCGCTACGCGCCGGTCAGAACTTCCACAGGATGTTGCCGAGGATCGCGTTGTCGCGCACGCCGCTGCCGAACTGGCCGCTGTACGTGAGGCCGAGCGTCAGGCGCTTCGTAATGTTCGCGTCGATGCCGGCTTCGAGCACCGCGCTGTCGCGCGCAATCGGCACGCCCGACACCTGGAACGACGTGCCGCCGTTTGCGAACGTGAACGCCGACGACGGCTGCGCGTTGCCGAACGCATGGCGCCAGCCGACCGTGCCGCGCGCGGTGAACGTGCCGCTTGCGATCGAGCCGAGCTGCGACGCCGCGCGCAGGCCGAGCGTCGAGAAGCCGACGTGGGTCGTCTCGCTACCGGCGCGCAGTGCCGCCGCGCCGCCGGTTTCCGTATAGCCGTCGGTATGCAGGTTCACATACGCGAGGCCCACGAACGGTTCGAGCGCGACGGGCCCGACCGGCAGCGCGTAGCCGACTTCACCGAACACCTGCGCCGAATTCGCGTCGTAGCCGGCCGAGTCATGATCGGAGAAGCCTGCGAAACCCGGAGACCGGTCGCTGTTGATCCGGTACCACGTGTACGACGCGCCGCCGCGCACGCCGAGCGCGCCGTACTGCGCGCCGCCGTACAGCGACAGGTAGTAGCTGTTCACCGCCGCCGACGAGTTCTGGTCGTTGTCGAGCGAGCTGTGCGTGACGCCTGCGGCCAGACCGGCACGCCACTTGTCGTTGAGCGCCATGTCGGCGCCGGCGATGAAGCCCGTCATGCTGCGGTTGATCGTCGACGCGTTGCCGTCGCCGGCGAGCCGGCTGCGGCCGCCGAACGCCTGACCCCAGACGACCGGCTGATACGGCGTGCCGCCGTAGCACCCTTCGCGCGAACCGAGCCGGCGTTCCGGCGGCAGCGTCGGATCGACCGCGCCGGCCGTGTTGTCGCCGCACAGTGCGGCGCCGCCCGACGACAGTGCCGCGAGCGGGCCCGATCCGGGCGCGAGGCCCTGGCGGACGCGATCGGTCACCGCATCGCGCACGTAGCGGCTGTCGAGCAGCAGCATGCTCTTCAGGCTCGCCTGCAGTTCGCCGTCGAGCAGGCCATACGCGCGGCGCGCGGTGGGTGCGTCGGTCGTCAGCACTGCGTCGTACAGCGGATTGCCGGCACCGAGCCCGCCGAGCGCGGTCGCGACGGAGCGCTGGTTCGGCGTCGTCGCGACGTCGGGCAGCGACGTGCCGTTCGCGACGAGCCGCAGGTAGACGTGATCCGGATCGTAGCTGAGCGTCGGCGTCAGGAACGCGTAGTTCGCGTTCACCTGGGTGAACGCGCCCTGCACGCCCGACGACGCGGAGAGGATCGTGTACGTTGTGCTCGGCTGGTAGCTGCTCTGGTTCGCGAGCACCTGCACGGTGCCGCCGTTCAACGTTGCCGTGCCGCTCGCGGCGAGGCTGCCGCTCTGCTGCGGCGTGGCGGCGACCTGGAACGTCGAACCCGGCTGGAACGTGACGTTGCCGCCCACGTTCAGCGCCGCGCCCGGCTGCGAGGCCGCAGCCGTCGCACCGCCCTGCACCACGAGACCGCCGATCGTGCCGGTGCCGGTCAGCGTCCCGCCGCTCTGCACGGTAACGGTCGACTGGCCGAGCGAACCGTTGACGGCCAGCGTGCCCGCGCCAACCGTGGTCGGGCCGCTCAGCGTGTTCGTGCCGGTCAGCGTCAGTTGCCCGGTGCCGGCCTGGGTCAGCGAGCCGGTGCCGGACAGCACGCTCGCGATCGTCACATTGCCGGATTGATTGACGACCAGTGCGCCGTTGTCGACGACGTTGCCGGCCACGCTCCCCGACGTGCCGCCGTTGCCGAGCTGCAGCGTGCCGCCGGCCGCGATCGTGGTGCCGCCCGTGTACGTGTTGCCGCCGGTCAGCACCTGCGTGCCGCTCGCGACCGTCACGCCGCCCGACCCGCCGATCGTGCCGCCGAACGTCCCGCTGCCGGTGCCGTTCAGCGTCAGCGCGTTCGTGCCGAGGTTCACGTTCGTGCCGGCCGCGCCCGACAGTGCGCCGACCGTTTGCGCGCCCGTCGCGCCGCTTGCGTCGAACGTTGCGCCCGCACCGGCGAGATTCACCGCACCCGTCGCCGCGAGGCTGCCGCCGGCACCAAGTGCGAGCGTGCTGCCGCCGTTGAT
The DNA here is from genome assembly GCF_984667975.1 of Burkholderia pulmonis. Classification (NCBI taxonomy): domain Bacteria; kingdom Pseudomonadati; phylum Pseudomonadota; class Betaproteobacteria; order Burkholderiales; family Burkholderiaceae; genus Burkholderia; species Burkholderia pulmonis. The sequence continues at coordinate 849,024 of NZ_OZ480187.1, read as the reverse complement.
CGTCGTGCCGCCGGTGTAGGTGTTCGCGCCCGTCAGCGTCTGCGTGCCCGTACCCGCGACCGTCACGCCGCCCGATCCACCGATGGTCCCGCCAAACGCGCCGGTGGTGCTGCCGTTCAGCGTCAGCGCATTCGTGCCGAGGTTCACGCTGCTACCGGCCGCGCCCGTCAGCGTGCCGATCGTCTGCGCGCCCGTCGCACCGCTCAGGTTGAACGTCGCACCCGTGCCTGCCAGGTTCACCGCACCGGTCGATGCGAGGCTGCCGCCCGCACCGAGCGCGAGCGTGCTACCGCCGTTGATCGTCGTGCCGCCCGAGTACGTATTCGCGCCCGTCAGCGTCTGCGTGCCCGTACCCGCGAGCGTCACACTGCCGGTCCCGCCGATCGCGCCACCGAACGTGCCGGCACCGCTGCCGTTCAGCGTCAGTGCGTTGCCACCCAGGCTCACGTTCGTGCCGGCCGCACCCGTCAACGTGCCGATCGTCTGTGCCCCCGTCGCACCAGTCAGGTTGAACGTCGCACCCGTGCCCGCGAGATTCACCGTGCTGCCCGACGCGAGACTGCCGCCCGCACCCAGCGCAAGCGTGCTGCCGCCGTTGATCGTCGTGCCGCCCGTGTACGTATTCGCGCCGGTCAACGTCTGCGTGCCCGTGCCCGCAACCGTCACGCTGCCCGCACCGCCGATGGTCCCGCCGAACGTGCCCGCACCGCTGCCGTTCAGCGTCAGCGCGTTCGTGCCGAGGGTCACGTTGGTGTCGGCCGCACCCGTCAGCGAGCCGATCGTCTGCGCACCCGTCGCGCCGCTCAGATTGAATGTCGCACCCGTGCCGGCCAGGTTCACCGAACCCGTCGATGCAAGGCTGCCGCCCGCACCGAGCGCCAGCGTGCTGCCACCGTTGATCGTCGTGCCGCCCGTGTACGTGTTCGCACCCGTCAGCGTCTGTGTGCCGGTGCCCGCGAGCGTCACGCCACCCGTCCCGCCGATCGCGCCACCGAACGTGCTGCTGCCGTTGCCGCTCAACGTCAGCGCATTCGCGCCGAGATTCACGCTGGTGCCGGTCCCGCCGGCCAGCGAGCCGATCGTCTGCGCGCCCGTCGCACCGCTCAGGTTGAACGTCGCGCCCGTGCCCGCAAGATTCACCGCGCCCGTCGCCGCGAGGCTACCGCCCGCACCGAGCGCAAGGGTGCTGCCACCGTTGATCGTCGTGCCGCCCGTGTACGTATTCGCGCCCGTCAGCGTCTGCGTGCCCGTACCGGCCAGCGTCAGGCCACCCGTGCCACCGATCACCCCGCCGAACGTACCGTTGCCGCTGCCGTTCAGCGTCAGCGCATTGGCGCCAAGGTTCACGCTGGTGTTGGCCGCACCCGTCAGCGTACCCAGCGTCTGGCCGCCCGTCGCACCGCTCAGGTTGAACGTTGCGCCCGCACCCGCGAGATTCACCGTGCTGCCGGACGCGAGACTGCCGCCCGCACCCAGTGCCAGCGTGCTGCCGCCGTCGATCGTCGTGCCGCCCGTGTACGTATTCGCGCCCGTCAGCGTCTGCGTGCCCGTGCCGGCGAACGTCACCGCGCCGGTGCCGCCAATCGCGCCGCCGAACGTGTTGTTGCCGCTGCCGTTCAGCGTCAGCGCGTTCGCGCCGAGGGTTACGCTGGTGTCGGCTGCGCCCGTCAGCGAGCCGATCGACTGCGCGCCCGATGCGCCGCTCAGGTTGAACGTCGCGCCCGTCCCGGCCAGATTCACCGAACCCGTCGATGCAAGGCTGCCGCCCGCGCCGAGCGCCAACGTGCTGCCCCCGTTGATCGTCGTGCCGCCCGTATACGTGTTCGCACCCGTCAGCGTTTGCGTGCCCGTGCCAGCGAGCGTCACACCGCCCGTGCCGCCGATCACCCCGCCGAACGTACCGTTGCCGCTGCCGTTCAGCGTCAGCGCATTCGCGCCGAGGTTCACGCTGGTGTTGGCCGCGCCCGTCAGCGTACCCAGCGTCTGGGCGCCCGTCGCGCCGCTCAGGTTGAACGTTGCGCCCGCACCCGCGAGATTCACCGCGCTGCCGGACGCGAGGCTGCCGCCCGCGCCCAGTGCGAGCGTGCTGCCGCCGTCGATCGTCGTGCCGCCCGTGTACGTATTCGCGCCCGTCAGCGTCTGCGTACCCGTGCCGGCGAACGTCACCGCGCCGGTGCCGCCAATCGCGCCGCCGAACGTGTTGTTGCCACTGCCGTTCAGCGTCAGCGCGTTCGCGCCGAGGGTCACGTTCGTGCCGGCCGCGCCCGTCAGCCCGCCGATCGACTGCGCGCCCGATGCCCCGCTCAGGTTGAACGTCGCACCTGCGCCCGCGAGGTTCACGGCACCCGTCGCCGCAAGGCTGCCGCCCGCGCCGAGCGCGAGCGTGCTGCCGCCGTCGATCGTCGTGCCGCCTGTATAGGTGTTCGCGCCCGTCAGCGTTTGCGTACCCGCGCCGGCCAGCGTCAGGCCGCCGGTGCCGCCGATCGCGCCGCCGAACGTGTGGTTGCCCGCGTCACTCAGCGTCAGCCCGTTGCCGCCGAGGTTCACGTTCGTGCCCGCCGCGCCGGTCAGCGCGCCGATCGTCTGCGCGCCCGTCGCGCCGCTCAGGTTGAACGTCGCGCCCGTCCCGGCCAGATTCACCGTGCCGGTGGACGCGAGGCTGCCGCCCGCGCCCAGTGCCAGCGTGCTGCCACCGTCGATCGTCGTGCCGCCCGTATAGGTGTTCGCGCCGGACAGCGTCTGCGTGCCGGTGCCCGACAGCGTCAGGCTGCCCGTGCCGCCAATGGCGCCGCTGAACGTGCCGCTGGCGGTTCCGCCCAGCGTCAGCGCGTTGCCACCCAGGTTGAGGTTCGTTCCCGTGACACCGGACAACGCGCCGAGCGTTTGGCCGCCCGTCGCACCGCTCAGGTCCAGCGTCGCGCCGGCACCCGCGAGATTCATCGCGCCGGTCGATGCAAGGCTGCCGCCCGCGCCCACCGCCAGCGTGCCCGCATTGATCGTCGTGCCGCCCGTGTACGTGTTCGTGCCCGTCAGCGTCGTGGTCGCCGCTCCGTTCTTCACGAGGCTGCCCGCACCGGCAATCGCACCGCTCAGATCAAGTGCATTGCTGCCGCCCAGCGTGAGCGCCGCGCCCGTGCCGAGATTGACCGCGTTGCTCACCGTCAGGCTCGCATTCGTATCGAGCGTTGCCGCCCCGCCAACGTTCAGCGCGCCGGTGCCGAGCGCCCCGTTGTTGCCGAGCACCAGCCCGCCGCTGTTCAGGTTCGTGCCGCCGGTGTACGTGCTCGCACCATTCAGCGTCTGCGTGCCGCTGCCCGCGAGCGTCAGGCTGCCCGCACCGCCGATCGCGCCGCTGAACGTGCCGCTGGCGGTCCCGCCCAGCGTCAGTGCGTTGTTCCCGAGGTTGACGTTCGTTCCCGTGACACCGGACAACGCGCCGAGCGTTTGGCCGCCCGTCGCACCGCTCAGGTCCAGCGTCGCGCCGGCACCCGCGAGATTCATCGCGCCGGTCGATGCAAGGCTGCCGCCCGCGCCCACCGCCAGCGTGCCCGCGTTGATCGTCGTGCCGCCCGTGTACGTGTTCGCGCCCGTCAGCGTCGTGGTCGCCGCGCCGTTCTTCACGAGGCTGCCCGCACCGGCAATCGCACCGCTCAGGTCGAGTGCATTGCTGCCGCCCAGCGTGAGCGCCGCGCCCGTGCCGAGATTGACCGCGTTGCTCACCGTCAGGCTCGCATTCGTATCGAGCGTTGCCGCCCCGCCAACGTTCAGCGCGCCGGTGCCGAGCGCCCCGTTGTTGCCGAGCACGAGGCTGCCGCTGTTCAGGTTCGTGCCGCCGGTATAGACGTTTGCGCCGTTCAGCGTCTGCGTGCCGGTGCCCGACAGCGTCAGGCTGCCCGTGCCACCGATCGTGCCGCTGAACGAGCCGCTGGCGGTCCCGCCCAGCGTCAGCGCGCTGGCGCCGAGACTCACGTTCGTGCCGGCGGCGCCCGACAGCGCACCGATCGACTGCGCACCGCCGGCGCTGATGTCGAGCGTGGCGCCCGGATTGACCAGGTTCACCGTCCCCGTGGACGACAGGCTGCCGCCCGCGCCGATCGCCAGCGTGCCGGCGTTGATCGTCGTACCGCCCGTGTACGTGTTCGCGCCCGTCAGCGTCGTGGTCGCCGCGCCGTTCTTCACGAGGCTGCCCGCGCCGGAAATCGCGCCGCTCAGCCCGAGCGCGTTGCTGCCGCCGAGCGTCAGCGCCGTGCCCGTCGTGAGGTTGATCGCGTTGGCGACCGTCATGTTCGCGTTGGTATCGAGCGACGCCGCGCCGCCGACGGTCAGCGCGCCGGTACCGAGCGCCGATGCGTTGCCGAGCACCAGGCCGCCGGCGTTCAGCGTCGTGCCGCCCGTGTAGTTGTTCGCGCCGGACAGCGTCGTGGTCGCTGCGCCGTTCTTCACGAGACCGCCGCCGCCGGAAATCTGGCCGCTCAGCCCGAGCGCGGTGCTGCCGCCGAGCGTCAGCGTGGTGCCCGTCGCGATGTTGACGCCGTTCGTGAGCGACACGTTGGTGGTCGCATCGAGCGACGACGAGCCGTTCACGTTCACCGCGCCGACGCCGAGCGCCGTATTGCTGCCGACGACGAGGTTGCCGCCGTTCAGGTTGGTGCCGCCGGTGTACGTGTTCGCGCCCGTCAGCGCCTGCGTGCCGGTACCCGACAGCGTCACGCTGCCCGAGCCGCCGATCGTGCCGGCATAGGTCGCATTGCCGCTGCCGTTGAGCGTCAGCGAATTGGCGCCGAGGTCCACGCTCGTACCGGCCGCCCCCGCCAGCGAACCGATCGTCCGCGCGCCCGAGGCCGCGCTCACGTCGAACGTCGCGCCCGCACCGGTCAGGTTGACGGTGCCGGTCGACGCCAGGCTGCCGGCACCGCTCAGCGCGAGCGTGCCTGAGTTGATCGTCGTGTCGCCCGTGTACGTGTTCGTGCCGGTGAGCGTCGTGGTCGCCGCGCCGTTCTTCACGAGACCGCCCGCACCGGCGATCGTGCCGGCCAGCCCGAGGTTGTTGCTGCCGCCGATCGTCAACGTCGAGCCATTGGCGAGGTTGACCGTGTTGTTGAGCGTCACGTTCGCGCTCGTGTCGAGCGATGCCGACGCGTTGACGTTCAGCGCCCCCGTGCCGAGCGCCGCGTTGTTGCCGACCACCAGGCCGCCGGCGTTCAGGTTCGTGCCGCCTGTGTAATTGTTCGCGCCGGTCAGCGTCAGCGTGCCGCCGTCGTTCTTCGTCAGCGCGCCGCCACCCGACACGGTGCCCGACAGCGCGAGCCCGGTCGCGCCCTGCACCGTCAGCCCGCCCGCGCCGAGCGTCACGTTGTTGACAACGTTGAGCCCTGCAGTGCCCGCCTGCAGCGCGCCGCCGTTGGCCGTGATGGTGCCCGTGCCGAGCGACGCGTTGTCGTTGATGATGGCAACCCCGCCGTTCAGCGTCGCGTCCTGCGCAGTGGACGCGCCGTTGATCGTCCAGCTGCCGCTGCCGACGTCGAGGTGATTGAAGTTGATGTAATTGTTGGCCGCGATCGTGCCGCTCGCGACGGCGCCCTGCTGCAGGTTGAGCGTGTTGTTGCCGCCCGCGCCGCCGTCGACGACGCCCGTTGCCGCGATGTTGAGCGTGACCGGGCCGACCGTGATGTTGAACGCGCCGCCGGTGCCGCCCGCCGCATTGACCGACGAGCCCGTCACGGCATTGAACGTGTTGGTACTGTTCACGCCCATCGACACGCTGCCGTTGATCACGCCGGAGTTGGTGAGCGTATTGCCCTGTCCGGGCGTGTTGTTCGAACCGAGCGACACGCGGCCGGTGATCATCCCGCTGTTCGACATGTTGACCGCGCCGCCGCCGTATGCGGCCACCACGGGCGCGTCCGCGCCGACGAGGGTCGCGCCGATCAGCGCGTTCGAACCGATCGAGCCGGTATTCGTGATGTGCGTCGTGCCGCCCGTGCCGTTCTGGACCGACAGCGCCATGCCCGTTACGCCGCTGATCGCCACGCCGGTCGAGCCGTTCATCGTGCCGTTGTTGGTGACGTTGGTGTTGCTCGCCGCCGCATTGCCGACCACCGTGCCGCTCGACAGCACGCCAAGCCCCGTGCCGAGCGCGGACGGATCGATCGTGCCGTTGTTGGTCAGCGTGACGTTGTTGCCGGTCAGCGACATCGCCGTGCCGCCGACGCCAAGCAGCACGCCGACGCTCGCACCCGGATTGACCGTCGCGCTCACGTTGTTGAGGTTGCTCGAGTAACTCGGTGCCAGCGGGTTCGCAACGCCGGAACAGGTCACCGTCGTGCCCGCCTGGCTGCAGGTCGCATAGGCAGGCACGATACCCGCGCCTGACAGCGCCAGGAAAACGCCCGTGGGCAACAGCAGTCTCGGAAACGGCTCACCGGCTTTTTTCGAACGCGCAAGATTCATGCTTTCCCTCGTTTTTTTGGTTTCGGCTTTGGTATGGGTATTGCGACCGCCACGCACGGCACGCAGCAGAAAATCACGGACAAAAGCATCCGCCCCGGCAGTCGCGATGCGACGTCGGCTTATACATCGATGAGTGTTGAATCAACCCGGGATCGGGTTTGCAGGCGTAAACCTAGTCAAATGACATGATGGCGGCCCCTGTTTCTTTTGCAGCGACTTTCTGGGTTATTTGATTACTACCCTGCTTTTGTCAGACAAGGCTATATCAAACTCCACCCGTTTTCCAGTCGATATTTACTTATCGAATCAAAGGTGAACCAGCATGTACTTTTTACCCGGCGAAGGGTGTTTTACGGTGGCATCCCGCATGCTTCGCGTCTATTCGATTTGATTTTTCGCAAAAATACCGAAATTGCCGCATCAGTGAAAATGCTGATACACGAATTCAATCCATCGTATATGAATTCCGCAGTGCAATATCTTCACCGACCGAATCAATATTACCGATAATCAACATTCGCTTAACAAGCAGGCAAATCCAGTCTTTCAGGCAGTCGACAGAAAATCGCCCTGATTTTTGCCTCGCACCAAACCTGCAACGCGAATCGTTGTCGCTTGCCCGGTATTGCGGCCATTCGTACAGCCGGGCGGAAACGGCAGGAAACCGGAAGGAAGAAGAAAATCGGGCGGCCCCGAGGCGTTCGCCCGGCGCCCCGCCCCGTTACGAAAACAGGCTCATCAGGTACAGCATCGGCCGGAACGACACCGGCCGCGCATCGGGATTCATCCACAGCCGCACCGCATACACCGCGTAGGCCGGCACTTCGCGCCAGCTCGAATAGACGTCGCGTACCTGGAAACGGTGCGGATACGCGACGGAGATGTTCGACCGCGCGATGCCGACGCGCTCGAACGCGAGGCGCGCCCGGGCGAGGTGGTAATACTGGCTGACGATCAGCACGCGCGACAGGCCGTGCGCCTGCAGATAGGCGAGCGTGTGCTGCGCGGTCGCGAGCGTGTTGTCGCCCTGGTCGTCGACGGCGATCCGGCCGGCCGGCACGCCGCGCGCCACGAGATAGTCGCGCATGGCCGTCGCCTCGTTCAGCCCGGGGCCGTCGATCGCGCCGCTGACCAGAAACGCCGGGCACTGTCCCGTGCGGTAGCAGCGCACGCCGACATCCAGCCGCGCCGCGAGCACCGGCTTCGGCGCGCCGGTTGCGTCGAGCGCGTTGCCGAAGATCACGGCGACGTCCGCCGGTTCGCTCGGCATTCGCATCCCGCAGATGACGATCGCGGCGGCCGCGGCGACCCAGATGCACGCAACGACGGCCAGCAGGCGGCCCGCTCGGGCCGCAAAGCCCCGTTTGGTTCGATATTTCAAGGTTGTCGGTCTCTCAGGTCGTCGGGCGGATCGGCTACCCCGCCCCGGACGGGCGCGTCACGCTAGCACGGTGCGCTCGCGCGTGTCCACGTGGCGGACCGATGCGGGACGGTCGGCCGTCTTTCGGCAAGGGAACCGGCGACGCGTGCCGGCAACCGGAGGATCGAAAGAATGTAAATGCCCGTATCGGGCAGCGACGCCCGGCCGGCGCCGGTCCGGCTCAGTCGGCCGGGCACATCGCGAGCCGCCCCATCGCCTCGCCGGCGCCACGCACCGCGCAGGTGGCCGGCTCGTCGGCGATCCGCGCGACCAGCCCGGTCTCGTCGTACAGCAGGCGCTCGAGATCGGCGAGCAGCGCGCCGCCGCCCGTCAGCACCACGCCACGATTGGCAATGTCGGTCACGAGTTCGGCCGGCGCGTTTTCCAGCACCGACTTCACCGCGCCGATCACCTGCTTGAGCGGCGCGGCCAGCGCGTCCGCGACGTCGTGGTTGGACAGCTCGACCGAGCGCGGCAGTCCGTCGCCGATACTGCGGCCGACGGCCCGGGTCGACGTGCGCGGCACCGCGCTGGTGGCCGAACCGATCGTCTTCTTCACGTGCTCGGCCGTCTGCTCGCCGAGCAGCACGCCGTACAGGTTGCGGACATGGTTGACGATCGCCGCGTCGAACTGGCTACCGCCGACGCGGATCGCCTCGCGGTAGACGATGCCGCCGAGCGCGATGACCGCGACTTCGGTCGTCCCGCCGCCGATGTCGATGACCATCGAGCCGACCGGCTCGGTCACCGGCAAACCCGCGCCGAGCCCGGCCGCGAGCGATTCCTCGATCAGTTCGACCTCCGACACGCCGGCAGCGAACGCGGCCTCGCGGATCGCGCGGCGCTCGACCGCCGTTGCATCGGACGGCACGCACAGCGTGACCTCGACGCGGCGGCCGAAGCGCGAGCGCGTGCGCGACATGTCGATGAAGCTGCGGATCATCTGCTCGGCCGCGTGCGCGTCCGCGATCACGCCGTGCCGCATGGGCCGCACGGCTTCGAGATGCCCCGGTTCGCGGCCGAGCAGCGCCTTCGCGAGCTCGCCGACGGCCTCGAGCGTCGGCCGCGCGTCGGTCGCGCCGGCCTTGCGGAAGCAGACGACCGACGGCTGGTTCAGCACCACGCCGCGTTCGTGCGTATAGATCCGCGTACTCGCCGTTCCCGGGTCGATCGCAACGGGTTGCGCAAACAACTTTCCGAACAGCGGTGTCGCCATATCAAACCTTTGTGAACGAACGGACCGGGACGGCCGCGCCGGATTTGCGCGGCGCGTCCAACCCGCCCCATCACGGGCTTAGCGGCAAATCGTTCCGATACTTTAGGCAATTCCGATGATTTTTTCGCGACTAAATTGTCGAAAATACCGTTTCGGGTGCATCGGGCTACGCAACGGCCTCTCGCATTGCGCCTGTAAAACACGGTAATCTCTCGGTCTTGCCTGCTCCCGGCAGGCCTCAGACGCCCGATCACGCCAGGTATTTCCACCATGACAGCGACCGTTTCCTTCCGCTGGGCGCGGGTGCGCCCGCTCTGTACGACGCTCGTCGCCTTCTGGTGCTGCACGGTCGCCGCGCAACCGCTGCCGGCCACCGAACCCGCCTCTGCCCCGGCTGCCGTCGCAGCCGCCACTACGCCGGCTGCCACGCCGTCGGCCGCACATACCTGCGCGGCCGACGGCGGCCCGGCCGGCCGCCCGTCGGTCGGCCTCGTGCTGTCCGGCGGCGGCGCGCGCGGCTACGCGCACCTCGGCGTCCTGAAGGTGCTGGAGGAGAACCGGATCCCGATCGACTGCATCGCGGGCACCAGCATGGGCGCCGTGGTCGGCGGCCTGTACGCGAGCGGGATGGCGGCCGACGAGATGCAGAAGCGGCTGTCGGAGGTCAACCTCGCGGACGTCGCGTTCGACGTGACGGACCGCGCCGACCTGCCGCAGACCAGCCGGGAAGACGAACGCCTGTACATCAACGGGCTGACACTCGGCTTCGGCAAGAAAGGCGTGAAGGCGCCGGTCGGCCTCGTGCAGGGCAACCGGCTGCAGGCGCTGCTCGCGAACTGGACGGCCGCCGTGCCGACCAACCAGCCGTTCGACCGCCTGCCGATCCCGTATCGCGCGGTCGCAACCGACCTGCAGACCGGCCAGATGGTCGTGCTCGACCATGGCTCGCTGCCGCTCGCGATCCGCGCGAGCATGGCGATGCCGGGCCTGTTCGCGCCGGCCGAGATCAACGGGCGTGCGCTCGTGGACGGCGGGCTCGTCAGCAACCTGCCGGTCGACACCGTGCGTCAGATGGGCGCGAACGTCGTGATCGCCGTCGACATCGGCTCGCAACTGCGCCCGCTCGATGCGCTCGCGTCGCCGGCCGACGTGATGCAGCAGATGGTCGGCATCCTGATCCGCCAGAACGTGAACGCGCAGCGCAAGCAGCTCGACGCGCAGGACGTGCTGCTCACGCCGGATCTCGGCTCGCTCGCGTTCACCGATTTCCAGAACGCGAAGCAGGCCATCGCCGCCGGCGCGGCCGCCGCGACCGCCGCGCTGCCGAAGCTGCGGCGTTTCGCGCTCACGCCGGAACAGTACGCGGCCTACCAGTCCGCGCATGCGCAGCCGCTGCCGCCGCCGATCCGGATCACGCGCATCGACATCAAGACCAGCGGCGACGTGCCGAAGCGGGTCGTCAGCAACGCGCTGCACGTGAAGCCCGGCGACACCTACGATCCGCAGACCGTCAGCCAGGATCTGCTCGGGCTCACGACGGGCGGCAATTTCGAGAGCGTCACGCAGCAGATCGTGAGCCACGGCGACGACAACGTGCTCGAGATCAATGCGCGCGAAAAATACTGGGGGCCCAACTTCCTGCTGTTCGGGCTCGGCATGTCGAGCAGTTCGACCGACGAGGGCGGTTTCCGCCTGCACGTCGGCTACCGGCGGCCGTGGCTCACGGAATCGGGGCTTGAATTCCGCGCGGACACGACGATCGGCAGCGACCTGCAGTCGGCGCGCATCGAATTCCGCCAGCCGCTGTCGATGGCCTACGGCGTCTACCTTTCGCCGTACGCGGAATACCAGCGCCGCTACGCGAACCTGTACGACGACACCGGCAACGTGAAGATCACGCAGTATCTGATGCAGACGGCGCGCGCCGGGGTCGACCTCGGCCTGCCGATCGCACGGCTCGGCGACTTCCGGATCGGTATCGGTTACGTGACCGGCCACGGCTCGCCGACCTACAACCTGCCGCTCGACGACGGCACTGGCCAGATGCTGCTGTGGCCGAGCTTCACGTCCCAGGCGCTGACCGCGCGCGCACGGCTCGTCATCGACCAGCTCGACGATCCGATGTTCCCGCGCAAGGGCTATTTCACCGAGTTGCGTGTCGAACGCTCGCTGGTGTCCCGCAACGGCGGCTCGGCGCAGGATTTCGACGACGGGATCAACAACGCGCCTTACACCGAGATCTACGGCAAGGCGATGGTGGCGCAGCAGTTCGGCCGCCACAGCATCAGCGCGACGATCGAAGGCGGCAAGAGCATCGGCGGCACCAACCTGATCAACGCGTTCAACTTCACGCTCGGCGGCTTCCAGCACCTGTCCGCGTATGCGGCCGACCAGCTGAACGGCAACGAACTCGCGTACGCGCAGGTGACCTACATGAACCAGCTGATGACGTTCAACGCATCGCCGGTCAAGGCGCTGTCGGTGGGCGCCAGCGCGGAAGTCGGCAACGTCTGGTCGAGCGGCCAGCAGGTCGGTGGCGGCTCGCTCAAGCAGAGCTATACGTTCTTCACGAGCCTGTCGACCGCGTTCGGGCCGGTCTATATCGGCGTCGCGCTCGCCCCGGGCGGCCGCCGCAACTTCTACCTGCAGCTCGGCCGCACCTACTGAACCTGCGCGGATGCCGCTTCGGCGGCATCCGGGTTGCCGACGCGCTTTCGTATTCCCCGATCAGAAATCCGCGGCCATCGCGACCGCCCGCACCTGCGCCCGCTCAATGCTGTCGTGCGCCCTCGCATTCCACGTGTGTTCGACGGTCAGGCTACTGACCTCGGTCACGCCGATGAACTTCAGCCAGAATTCGATGTAATCGGCCTGATGCCCGAACCCGGGATTGCCGATGCGACCCGCACCGGTTTCCCCGCTCTGCCCGCGCACATGGATGACCAGCGCGCGCGGAATCGTCAGCAGCGGGCCGTAGGCCGTGCCATCGAACGTGAACAGCATGTTCCGCTGGCTGACCAGATCGATCAGCTGCTTGAGTTTGTACGGATACCCGAAATTCCACATCGGCACGCCGACGACGATCCGGTCCGCCTGCTGAAACCGCTTCACGAGCGACTGGATCCGCAGCCAGACCGCCTGCTCGGCGGCGTTCATCGGTTCGTTCGCAACGCCTTTGTACTTTGCGCCGATCGCGTCGCCATCGAAGTCCGGCAAGTCCTCTTCCCAGACGTTCAGCGTATCGACGTCGATCGATGCATTCGCGTGGCGGCACGCATCGACGAACGCATTCGCAACCGCGATCGACGCCGACCGGGCGCCACGGGGAGATGACACGATATTCAGTAGCCGCATGATGCGTGACCCGGACAGGAATGCATGAACGAAGGGCGGCGAGCATGGCCGGCCTGCCCATATAGTTGCAATTGCAATCGTAACGCAAAGCGCGCGCGCACCGCAAACGAATCTGCATGCGATTCCGACAGGGAAAGGTATCGACAACGGGGAACGACGGCGGGGCATGTCGGCAACGCGCGCGCGCACGGCGCGCGTCGCCATCGCGGCTGACACGGCTGCAGGGGTGATGCCTCGCGCGGCGTCTCGCTAGACCGGCCAGCTGATCTCGAACCGCGCGCCGCCGAGCTCGACCGGGTCGACGACCGCGATCCGGCCGTTGTGTGCGTGAAGCACCTGTCGCGTGATCGACAGGCCGAGCCCGTAGCCGCCGGTGCGGCGGTCGAGGCGCACGAACGCGTCGAAGATCCGTTCGCGCTCGCTCTCGGGCACGCCGGGGCCGTCGTCCTCGACGAAGATCCCGATGTTGCCGTGCACGAGCGAGATCCCGACGACGATCCGCGATTTCGCGTACTTGCTCGCATTGCGCAGCAGGTTGCGCATCGCATACGACATCAGACGCCGGTCCATCTTCACGCGCAAATCCGATGCAATCGCGATGCGCGCGTCGATCGCGCGCTCCGGATACAGCAGCTGTGCGTCGTTCACCTGATGCTCGAACCATGCGACCGGCGCGGTCATCTCGAGATTCGACTGCAGCGAGCTGTACTCGAGCCGCGCATACGTGAGACTCATGTCGATCAGCTCTTCGAGCTCGGTCACGTCCTGCGCGATGCTCTCGAGCGCGCCCTGGTATTCGACGGCGGAACCCGGCTCGCGCAGCATTTCGAGCGCGAAGCGCACGCGCGCAAGCGGTGTGCGCAGTTCGTGCGAAATGCCGTTCGTCAGATCGCGCTGCGCGGCGATCAGCCGCTCCATCCGCATCGCGAGTGCGTTCAGCGTGCGCGCGAGCGGGCCGATGATCACGCTGTGCGATTCGCGGGCGCGGGTGTTGAAGCGCCCGCCGGTGAAGTCGATCGCACGCTCGCGCACCATCACCAGATCCGACCAGACCGGCCGCATCCATCGGTACGCGGCAAGCGCGGGGGCGGCAAACACGAACGCGAGCACGATCCAGATGTCGCCCGGCAGCGAGTCGAATGCATGCCACACGACCTGCGGCGACAATTCGACGCACAGTGCGAGCGCCGGCACGAGCGCGGTCAGTAGCACGAGGCCGAGCAGATGCAGGTAGGTGCGCACGTACAGGCGCGACCAGCTCGGAATGCGGTCGGCGCGCGTGTCGGTCCACGCGCGGCGGAAATGCAGCCAGCGCCATCTGACGTAGCGCAGCGTCGGCAGCGGCGGTGCATCGGGGTGCGAACGGGTTCGTCGGATCATCGCGGCTCCCGGCCGGCGGGTGGAATGCCCGCGCGGAACGTGACGGCGTCGCGCGAAGGCGGCGTCATTCCCACGCGTGCTTGCTGAACTGATAACCCTTGCTGCGGATCGTCTTGATCCGCTGCGGGTTGCTTGCGTCGTCGCGCAGCTTGCGGCGCAACTTCGAAATGCGCCCGTCGATCGTGCGGTCGAGGCCGTCGAACTCGACGCCGCGCAGTTGCAGCATCAGGTCGTCGCGGCTGACCACTTCGCCCGCGTGGCACACGAGCGCCCACAGCAGGTCGAATTCGGCCGACGTCAGGTCGGGCGTGCTGCCGTCGGGCAGCACGACGGTGCGGTCGGTGCGGTCGATCGAGAACTTGCCGAACGCGTAACGCTCGGGCTGCGGCGCGGTGCTCTCGACCACCCGTGCGGGCGCACGGCGCAGCTGCGCCTTGATCCGCGCGAGCAGGATGCGCGGCTCGACCGGCTTGTGTACGTAGTCGTCCGCGCCGAATTCGAGGCCGAGCAGCTCGTCGAACGGCTCGTCGCGCGCCGTCACCATGATGATCACGCCGTCGTACTGCTTGCGCGCCTCGCGGCAGATTTCGAAGCCATCCTTGCCCGGCAGGTTCACGTCGAGAATGACGAGATCGGGGCGAATGGACAGGATCGCCGGCACCGCGGCGTCACCATGCAGCACAGTATCGACTTCATAGTCGTTCTTGCGCAGGTAGCCGGCGATCAGCGTGGACAGGCGGGTGTCGTCTTCGACGAGCAGGATGCGAAAAGACATGGGCAGCGGTCGGATCATCGAGGAGGCCGCGGCGGCGCCGGCAGGTGCCGGACGCCGGCCATCGACCGAAACGTACCGCATGATACTGCGCCCGCCGCTTGCCCGTTTGACGGTCTTGAAAATAAGGGCGCGATACCGGCCGCGCTTGACGAATCGGCGCGGGGACGGTTCCATACGGGCTCGCCGGAATCCGTGCCGTGCACCTACCCTGCCTGACGTGATGAATTACCAGACGATCCTCGAACGCATCCACACCGAACTCGCCCCCTGGATTGGCCAGGGACGGGTTGCCGACTACATCCCCGAGCTGGCAAAAGTGCCCGCCGACAAGTTCGGGATGGCCGTCGTGACGCTCGACGGCACCGTTCATACGGTCGGCGATGCGCACGAACGCTTCTCGATCCAGAGCATCTCGAAACTGTTCGCGTGCACGCTCGCGTTCCAGCTGCTCGGCGACGAACTGTGGGAGCGGGTCGGCCGCGAGCCGTCCGGCAACGCGTTCAACTCGCTGGTCCAGCTCGAAAGCGAGCGCGGCAAGCCGCGCAATCCGTTCATCAACGCGGGCGCACTGGTCGTCACCGACGTGCTGTGCCGCCGCTTCGTGAAGGCCGAGACGGCGCTGGTCGAATTCGTGCGGCGGATGATTGGCACGAACGACATCGACTACGATTCGCGCGTCGCGCTGTCGGAGCTGCAGCATGCGGAGCGCAACCGCGCGATGGCGCATTTCATGGCGAGCTTCGGCAACATGCAGATGCCGCCCGATACCGTGATCGATGCGTATTGCCGCCAGTGCGCGATCACGATGAACTGTGTCGAGCTCGCCACCGCCGCACTGTTCCTCGCGAACGGCGGTGTTGCACCGGCGACCGGCGAGCGGATCGTCGATTCGAGTTCCGCGAAACGGCTGTCGGCGCTGATGCTGACCTGCGGCACCTACGATGCGGCCGGCGATTTCGTGTATCGCGTCGGATTGCCGGCGAAAAGCGGCGTCGGCGGCGGGATCGTCGCGGTCCTGCCGGGGGAAATGGCCGTGTGCGTGTGGGCGCCGGGACTCGATGCGAACGGGAACTCGTTGGCGGGCACGCTGGCTTTGGAGTGGCTGACGACTTATACGGGCAGGTCGATTTTCTGAAGCGGTGAAGTCAAGCGCGCCTCGCCTGGCGCGACGGCGCGCTCGATGGGGAATTCGGCCATCGGCGGCAATCGACCCGGAGCGGTCGTCCGCCGATGGGGAGAAAAAGCGATAGCGAATGAGGCTCGACACAAACCTGATCCGGTGCGCTTGATGGTTCAACCGGGAGCGGAAAGCGCCACATCGCCTCTTCCCGTCAATTCATCGTCGTGCGGTTTTCGCTTCGACGCGCAGTCCAGGAGCCCCCTGTCCCGGCACCAAAGCGGTTCATGCTGCATGAACCGTCTCGGGCATCGCCACCGAATCTGCTTCCTTCGTCATTTCACGCCGCCCGCTCTCCTTCGAGGCCGCCGGAGACCCTCCGTCGACCTCGTCGAGCCGATAGCCGTGCGTGTACACAGCGCTCAAACGAAAACCGTTTTCCGGGCGAAGCGTCAATTTTTGCCGAATTCGATACATGTGAGTATCGAGGCTCCTCGACGAGCCGTCGAGCGGCCTCCCCCACGCGAGGGCCTCGAGCGTATCTCGGGAAATGACCCTTCCGAGGTTGTCGAACAGGCATTTCGCCAAGGCGAACTCCTTCGATGTCAAATCGACCGTCTCGTCACGAAGCGACACGCTCTTCATCGCCGGGTCCAGTACGTAGGCACCCACCCGGGTCAGTTCGGCCTGCTTCCTTCCGTGCGCGCATCGACGCAGCAACGCCTTGACGCGCGCAGCAAGTTCGATTTCCCGAAACGGCTTCACGATGTACTCGTCGGCCCCCGCGTCGAGCGCGGCAACGACATCAGTCTCGAGCACTCTGGCGGTCAGAAACAGCACCGTAGGTTCGTCGCCGAGATTCGCGCGTATCCAGCGCAATACCTCCAGACCGCTCATGCTGGGCAAATGCCAGTCAAGCACCACCAGTTCCACACGCTGATTCCTGAGAAACTGCACGGCGTGCTGGCCATCACGTACCTTGCATATCTCCCGATCCAGATTTTGTAATGCCTTTTCGAAAACGGATGCCTGAAGAGGATCGTCTTCCACTAACAAGATGTCCATTACGTCACCACACAGTCTCGTGCCTGCGTTTCAGGTTTTCGGAGATCCGGGCAACGGTCACGCATCGACACGTTCAGTCCCATTCGTCTACCGATTCACTCTACGCTTTGCTCTATTGATAAACAGCGCGTCCGACAGCACGGCTTTCCGCCTTATCCTGTTCGAACGCACGTGTGCCGTGATCACAACTGGCCCATCTTCCGCCACTCTCGACGAGCGGCATGAAGCCCAGGCGGCCTCCGCCTCGACAGTTCTTCCCGGGCAGATTTCGCGCCGCCCTGCATGCACCATGCGTGAACTGCCGGCTTGCGGCTACTTCTCCCAATATCGTCAGTCCTGATCATCGGGAATGCAGTAGCGATGTGTTCCTGGCACCGGTAATGTTGACAATTTCCAGTTCGCTTCCCGGAATCCATCTCCTTCGCTCAGAAGAGCAACGATCACGCAACCGTGATGAAACACCTACCGGCGCCCCGCATCGGCACCGCCCTCACTTGCGCCCGGATTGATAAATCCAGGGCAATGCAAACTCGGTCATCCTCTTCGACGAAGCCGCGGACTTCGGCACGCAACGCGCAACGGCATCGCACAGCGCCTCGATGTGCGCGAGGATCGTCGCGTTGGAACACGCCGTCAGCTGACGTTTTGCGTTAACGAACAATGAAGCCTCTGCAAAGCCTGCCAGCGGCGACGCCGGACTATCAGTCAGGGCAAGCAGCCGGGCGCCCTGCTTATGCGCACGTTCAGCCTGTGTGATCGTGTCGCGCACATAACGAGGGAAGGCGATCGCGACGACCAGGTCACGCGCCGTGACATCGAAAAGAAGGCGTGCGGCATGTTCCGGCCCGCCTCCCATCGACAACGCTCGCACGTTGTTCCGATAGGGATTCAGCCCGTGTTCCATCAAGCTCGCGAGATAGCCGCTGGAGCCATACCCGAGAATGAAAACCCGGTCGGCATCCACGATGGCTTTCACGGCCAGCTCGCAGGCACGCGGATCCAGTGCACGGAAACACGCTTCAATGTTTTCCGCCTCGCGCGCCAGCGCAGTACCCAGCGCCTGGGCCCCGGGCGCCTCTGATTCAAGTGCGCTGCGCAAGCGCTCGACCGGGGCAAAGATCGCCTCGAGGTCAGGAACCAGACTCGCCCGAAAATGCGGATAACCATCGAAGCCGAGTGCACGCGCGAACCGGTTTGCGGTGGCGACCGACACGTCGACCGCAGCAGCGAATTCGTCGATTCGCATCGTCGCCGCGCGGACGAGATTCGTTCGCACGAATTCCGCCACGCGCCGATGGGCCGGCGTCAGCGTCGGCATCAAGCGCGCAATGCGCGACTCCATTGCCTCGTCACCAGGCGGCTCATCCGGACCGATTGAACCCGGCGTCACATCGGTTGGCATACGCTCACCGTGAATGTGTAAATTAATTTACTTACAATCTTATTGTGTAAATCTATTTACACAATCAGTGTTAACGAGATCGATTCTTGTCTGATATTTCTTCCGTAACAGTGGCCCTTTTAATGCTGCCGCATACGAGCGTCCGGCACGTCTGCCCGCAAGAAATCCTATAAATTCGACCCCGTTAAAACTCGCGCAAATGAACGAGCGGCGTGGTTGTTCCGCTTCGAATGTTCTGCAGAACTCGCCCTCCGATGTGCTTGTCGAGGATCGGCGGGTAGCCCGTGGAACAAATCGACCTGAGCCTGAACTGGCCGACGAAGCGCACGCGCAAGCGCGAACGCCTGGAGGAGAGGACTCGGATGTGTGAAGGGCCGACCGGGACGCAGACGGGTTGCCGAGGTCGCACGGCAGGTTT
The DNA here is from genome assembly GCF_984667975.1 of Burkholderia pulmonis. Taxonomy (NCBI): domain Bacteria; kingdom Pseudomonadati; phylum Pseudomonadota; class Betaproteobacteria; order Burkholderiales; family Burkholderiaceae; genus Burkholderia; species Burkholderia pulmonis. The sequence continues at coordinate 830,427 of NZ_OZ480187.1, read as the reverse complement.
CAATGACCGCTCATGGCCGAACCCGGTCGTCGAAAGAAGCGCGACGATCCCCGCTTGGTCGACACCGGGGGAATACAGCCGGCTTGTATTGCAGGCGTTCCAGCACGCTGGCTTTGGAGTGGTTGACGACCTATTGGGGAAGGTCGATTTTTTGAGGGGGCGGAATCAACGTGCAATTCATGCCCTGCAATGGCGGCAGGTCGATTCGGCATGCCCCGCACACCGAGCGGGTCGTTCACCCGTTGGCCGCGACCGCCCCGCCACCGCTGCTCGTCACAGCATTTTCACGTGGGTAGCCGTTTCATCTTCCACTGCACTAAATCCCAGTCGAGCGTAGAAAGCAGCGGCGGATTCCGTATCCGCCGAAAGCCGGACTCGCTGGAATTGCTGCGCGGCTTTCTGCAACAGCGCTGCAACGAGGGCTTCGCCTATACCGCGACGGCGGAAGGCATTCGCGACATAGAGCCGGCGCAAGCGCCCGGTCGAACCATCCGGAACATAGGGGTCGATGTTCAAGCCGCCGACGCCCAAAAGGGTTCCGTTGTCAGTAACCGCGAGCAGGCATTCACCCGGCTTGTCGAACCTGTTGCTTCCGTCTTGCCACTCGCGAATCAACCGGCCGACCAGGCTGAACCCTTGACCGACAGCCTCACGCTCCAAATCGAGCAATTGCGGAGGAAGGGTTGTTAACGGTTGAATCGAGATCATTTTGATGACAGTCGCGCCGAACATCAGGCAAGGTTAGCGATCTGACGATCCGACAGCAACTCGTCCAAAGTCGTCGAATGGCCGGTACTGGCGGCGGATTCAACCGGTCGCCCAAGATCGCGCGGCGCTTGCCCGCGCGGTCGACCTCGGGGCGACATGTCGGCCTGGATTGGCCGACTACTGCGCGACACCGTGCGGACGGTGGCCCGAACTGGTCACGCAGTCTCGCGACAAGGCACGCAGCGCTCAGAGGAAGTTCCTGATCAGCACCGTCGCCCACCGCCAGACACCACCGCAGCCGGCAGCCCGGCAGCGCGCATCGGGATCCGCCAGAAGGCGGCCATTGGCGTCGCTCACCGAACTCGAGTGGCCCAGGAAGTACGCCACGCTGTCTTGCAACGGATCGAGCCCGTCCTCAGGGCTGTCTATCCACAGGCCGTTTTCGGTATTCAGGCGGGTCGACAGCGAATCGAAATTGAAACTGCCGAGATAGTATCGATGGCCGTCGATGAGGACCAGCTTGGCGTGCATCATGCGGTTCTCCCGGTCAGCATATTCGCGCACCTCGATCCCGGCATTCACCAAGCCGGGCAGATCGTCGGCATAGGCGCGCCCGACTGCGGGGAATTCCTGCGTGATGCTCGCCAGCGAGGCGCTCACCAGGATCACGCGGACACCTTCGCGCCGCTTGCGCTCAAGCGCCTCGCGCAATTCCGGCACCAAGAGCAGGTAGGGATTGATGATCAGGATCTCGTGCTGCGCCGTATCGAACGCTTGCAGCATGTCCTGCGACGTGCCTGGCGAGCGCTTGTCGGGCCAGTCATGGACATAGCGCAGGCGATCGCAGGCGATCGGCATCCAGGCGGGATCAAAAGACGCCCCGGGAGCCGGAGGCGCGGCGGGATCATGGGGCGTATCGGAGGCCGTTGGTGTATCGGTAGCGGCCGGGTCCGTCGCCCGGGCTGCCGCGTCGAGCGGAGCCAGCAGCCATTCACGCCAATATTGAATGCGCGCCGGGTCCAGCGTCGCATAACCCTGCGAGACGCGATAAGGACTTGCGACTTCGAGGAATTTTTCCGGCTCGGGGCGAACCACTTCCGGGCTATTCCAGAACAACGCGAAATGCTGGTACATGGCGTGCAGGGAGGACGCATCCTGGCCGGCATCGCCCGACACCATCAGATCGCGCTCGCTGAGCCAGTTGCGAAAGCTCGCATCCCAGATCGAGGTACTGCCGATCACGGCCGTGTCGCCAACCAGGAACAGCTTGTCGTGCATGCGATGCGAAATCTCGACGAGATCCGATCGCGGATGGAAGATTCGGAGTTCGATGCCGGGAGCCACCTCGTGCAGGGCGACGATGAGCTCGTCCTCGAACGGGAAGTGCGGCTCGGGGCCGATGCCGTCGATCAGCAGCTTGACCGGCACGCCTCGGTGCGCGGCGCTAACCAGATGGCGCAACAGCAGGCCGCCGGTCTGATCGATTTCGAAGATGTAGGCGAGGATGCGGATCTGCTCGGCAGGCGTGGCACGGTCGATCAGCGCAATCCGTGACTGCATCAACTGACCGTCGTCAAGACTGGCGACCAGGTCGACACATTGCGCGTGGCCGGGCCGCGAAAAGGCAAACACGCATGCCAGAATGAGCGCCAGGCTTCTTGTTGTGGTCATGATGTGGCGAACGGGTTCGATGTGTCTCGGGCCCTGCGTTCTTGAAGGTCTGGAAGGCTTTGTCGCGTCAGCGCGGTCGAGTCGCTCGCCGTGACCTCGAGCAGGTGAACGGAACGGCGAGCACGGGATAGCTACCGTGGGCAAGTGCGGCGCGAATCCGGCTGCGCGTTGAACACACAGCGGACAGGGACATCCGCGCAGTCGAAATAATAGCTTTCCGGCATGTGCGATTGTCGCCGATTTATGCGCGCTGCTCCAACGATCGCTCATGGCCGAACTCGGTCGTCGAACGACGCGTGGCGCGTGCCCGCGCGGTCTGCGCAGGAGGGATCACATGGCAGTCTGTATTGCCGGAGCGCCGTCACGCTCGCGCTGACGTGATTGACGACTTGTACGGGGCGGTCGATTTTTGAAGCGGCAAAGCGCACATCAGGCAGTGGCCTGAGTGCGCACCAGCTGTCGTCGCGATGTTTCGATCAGGCACGGGCTGACTGCGAATGGCACCGATGCTATTGCTTTCCCCTGCCACCGAATTCCGGTTGCCTTGGTATCTGATAAATGACGGATTGGTATTTCGGCGTCTGACGGCGCTCCGCCACGACACCACCAAGAGATTCGGCAATGCGCCGGCTGGCGTAATTCTCTTCAGCGACAGGATAGATGAAGCGATCGATGCCCAATTCGCGACTTGCCCACGTTGCCACGAGGCCGACAGCTTCACGGCCGATACCTTCTCCATGGCGATCTTCCCGAATCCAGATGCCCAATTCCACATCGGGGCATTTGACGCGATGAAGCCCTGCCAATCCAAGGAATTCGCCACTGTCGCGTTGACGGGCAGTAAATACGAAGTCCGTTCCTTCGATCATCTCGGGTAACCAAGCCTGCCAGACAAGATCAAAACTCGCTCTGTCAGGAGGCAGCTCCCACGACATCAGGCGAGTCAGTGAAGGCGTGATGCACGGAAACGCCTCGTCAGCGTCATCAGCACAGAATGGCTTGATCGAAAGTCGACCGGATTCGATACGAATTCGATTCGCGTGCAGCGCCAAGGTTTCCTCCTGTGTGCTTGCTGGTGTCGTTGAATTGTGGACGACGCGTGCCGGCCTGTCGAACGCCCGACGCGGCGGGTAACCGACCAAGCTCAAATGGCCGCGACGGTCGCTCCAAACCCACCGACGAGCGAGTGGCTACCGAGTGACCGGTCCCGGGTCGCGGGACGCTGATGTCCGTATCAACACTGTTACACTGCGGGCGCCTTGTCTGCCACATGCACTCAACCATTCAGGATAGTGACATGACCGAATGCGCCCTCACGTTTACCAGTCAGACCGAATGGGAAAACTGGTTAACGAAAAATGGCGGCACTTCGACCGGAGCATGGCTGCGTCTGGCGAAAAAAGGCGCCGGGCAGCGAACCGTAACCTACGAACAGGCACTGGAAAGCGCCCTCTGCCATGGCTGGATCGATGGCCAAAAGCAGGCCGAGAGCGAGCAATACTGGTTACAACGCTTCACCCCGCGCACCGCAAAAAGCATCTGGTCCAAACTCAACACAGAACGGGCTGAAGCGCTGATTGCCGCCGGCAGAATGCGCCCACCCGGCATGGGCGAAATCGAGAAGGCCAGGAAAGACGGCCGCTGGAAAGCTGCGTATACGTCGGCCAGTCAGTCGACCGTGCCGGACGATTTGCAGGCAGCTTTGGACGCCAATCCGGGCGCCAGGAAGTTTTTTTCGACGCTGAACAGCCGTAACCGCTATGCCATCCTGTTTCGGGTGCAGAATGCCAAAAAGCCGGAAACCAGGGCGCGTAAAATCGCGGAATTCATCGACATGCTGAACCGGGGCGAAACCTTCCATCCATAGGATTTGCGTTTCTGACGGAGACGTTGCCATACAGGTGCGTATCACCCGTCATGGCCGTGCCGGCTCGGCAGCAATCGGCCTCAAAGAGATATCCGAAGACTCATACATAACAATCAACAAAAAATGAAAATACTGCTCACCGCTTCGCTAGGAATTTTATTGTTTTCCCAAACATCGCCAACCTTTGCAGACAGTGATAACGGGAAAAGGATATTTTTGGCGAGATGCGCCATGTGCCACGGAGCAGACGCCAGAGGAACAGGACCACTGGCCAACAAGAGCAGCCCACCCACACCCGATCTCACGACACCCGCTTTCAAAAAACGACTCCGCGAATACCCGGGCGTTATTGTCTCGTCAGTCATACTTCGCCCAAACGGAGACCTGATTCCAAAAACCTTGCGAGAAAATGGCGTAAAACTATCGCCCTTCCCCTGGACGGTTAAAGATTTTCGCGATTTGAATCAATACCTCACCGGATTGGTTTCAAATAAATAGCTTTATTCAGCAATTCTTCGCTTGCACCCTTGTCTTCCCGCGCTCGCCAAAGAATTCCTCATTCGACGACAATCGCCTCGAGGCAGGCCTTCGAACGGCTCCCAAGTGGTCAAACGCCGAGCGGCGCGGTAGCCTGTTGCGGCGCCGAGCCCTGCTTACATGGTGCGAAGCTCCATTCGACGCCATTGCCGACCGGGACGTCGAAAACACGCGCATGCCATAATTCGCCCGTTCCCGAGCTACCGGACGCATTGTGTCCTGCGCGAAATGATTTTGATCAGATCTCTTGCCACCGCCTGCCTGTTGCTGGCTGGAGGTGTTGCTACGGCGCACGCCGAGACGTACCCGCCAGACGTATCGAGAAACATCGACAAGCTCCAGTCCAGATGTGCAGGCAAGTCCAACGACCCCAAGGCGCCAGCCTGCGTCGAATACAAGGCCACGTTGGCCCGCACCATTCCACCCGCTGTCCAGACGCTGATGCATCAGGAAGAAGGGGTCGATGACACTTGCAAGAACGGCCCGGCACCGAAGCTATTACCGAACGGACAATATGCGCCGGGGAGCGCCTGCGCACAACGCGAACAGTTGATGAAGACCATTCGGCAGCACGGCTGGTGCTGGGGTCACACGGACATGGATAGCTACCATCCGGGTTGGGTGATCTGTCATCCCGGTGAATGGCAGTAAGACCGCCGCGATCGCGGAACCCGTTCGGCAGACCTGCTGACCAGCAACGCGCCGCCCGGAACCCGGTCCAAGTCCAACAACCACAATCCTGGTTCGCCCGGGTCGATGCTGCGGGTCCGGCAATTGCCCCCGCACCGAGAAACGCGGGGCGTGGGAATGGCAATGGCCGTCGGCTATCGAACGGCTATCGCGTCACACTATTTTTACAGCTCGGCATCGCACCGACGGCAGACATCGACCCGTTGCGGACGGTAACCCCTCTCGAAGCACCAGATCTCCCCTTCCGCTATTCGTCTGCATCGGTGGTTGTCAACGAATCAGGCGCCTCTATCGATTGACCGTTCATGGCCAAATCCGATCGCCGACGGCAGCACAGCGGTCACCCGCTTGCCCCCCCTGAAAAGACACCCGTCCTTCTCCCCAGCAGACGATCAAAAACAGCGATCCGGATCGCCCGCTCGGGCTCCGTTGATCACCCGGCCTGAATCTCCACAACGGCAGATCGTTTGACGGTCGCGCTTCCGCCGGCCATCAACCGCGCAACCTTGCCGTCCTCGATGTCGAGCATGATCTTGATGATGCTCGGCGATGCCGGTTGCATCATCCGTCCCTGCTCGATCGTCATGTCGGGATCTCTGCCGCCCATGCGCTCATAAATGAAGCAGGCCAACGGGCCGGCGGCCGTCCCGGTCGCGGATTCCTCCGGAATGCCGAATCGTGGTGCGAACATGCGAGTCCCGGCATGCCGGCCGGCGACGACGGTCTCGGGAGAAAACAGGTAGTAGCCGATCAGGTCGAGTTCCTCGCTGATCGATGCAATCGCCTGATGGTCGGGCTGAACCCCGGCAACCGAACGGCCATCGGGCAATGCGATCATCAGGAAGCTGTTTCCCGTGTTGACCACGGTCGGGCTTGCGATGCGATAGATATCGGCCTGCTTCAATCCTATCGACTCCGCAATTTTTTGCGCCAGGTCGGACCTTGCTTCGATCGACGTATATGCGGGAGCGCCTTGTTCCATCAGCACCGATGTTCCGTCGACCAGAATGGTCCGGCATCCGTCAATCGTTTCCTTCGTTACCTTGCCGTCGCTGACCCGGCCGAGCTGCCTGAGAAGTGAAAAGGCAGCAATCGTCGCATGCCCGCAATGGGCTATCTGCCGAGTTGGCGTGAAAAATTCCAGCTTGATTGTCGCGACACGGGATTTCGACACGAACGCCGTTTCCGACAAACCCACCTTCCGCGCGACCTCCAGCTTTTGCTCCGTGTCGAGCGCATCCGCATCAATCACGACGCCGGCCGGATTGCCCCCGACTTCGCCATCCGTCAGCGAATTCACGATGTGTACCTCTACCTTCATTGCGGCTCCCGCTCCAGATACCATAGCTGCACAAAACTATTGAAATCCATGCTTGATGGACGGCAAGATACATCGCGGCAAGCTGTTCGGCCGCACTTCAATTCTACCGAGCCCTTCAAATCAACCATGACAGCCATCACACCGGAATTCGCACAAGCGTTTAGTCAAGAATGGATCGAAGCTTGGAATTCGCACGACCTCGATCGCATTCTGTCGCATTACTCCGACGGATTCGAGATGTCGTCTCCGCTGATTGCACAGATCATGGGTGAGCCCGGTGGCCTGCTTCAGGGCAAGGATCGCGTTCGAGCCTATTGGGAAAAGGCGCTGAAAATGGTCCCCGACCTTCGCTTTGAAAGCATAGCTACGCTGGCTGGAGCAGGCAGCATCGTCATTCACTATCGAGGCGCCAACGGACGACTCGCTGCGGAAGTCTTTTTCTTTGGGCCCGATGGTCTGGTCCAAAAGGCGTTCGCCAATTACGCTTCCTGAGCCTGATGTGGCTCCACTCGTCCGGTTGGCGCTCGCGTGGACACGATGGCTTGCCGTGATTGCCGTCCCACCCACCGGTCACCTGCGTCGAGAACCCTCTCCTGGCCGGATCCGATCGTCAAATACAGCGCCACCGATATCCGCACGATGCATTCGAACTTGCTTACCCTGACTCGTGGTGTTCACGCGGGTGTACAGATCCAGCCGCGCTGGCCCGCACGATACGTCCGCGTGGAAGAGCGCGTGCTGGGGAAGCTGCAGGCGATCCAGGCCGGGTTGCCCGCGGAGATCAACCTGATCCTGACGCGAGGCTACGAGCCGCGAGCGTCCGGTCTGGGTTTCGCGCGTCGCGGGTTTCGTGCACTGGGAATCGGCCTGTTCCGCTTGCTCTACCCTGCCAGAGGCAACGAGCTTGCCGATATTTTCGGAAGCAACGGACACGACGTCGACGGAACGCACATCGACGTTTCGTTCGGGTTGAAGGGCCGCCGCATACGGCTGCTGCCGCTGGGCGTATTCACGCCGCCGTTCTGGCAGCGGCGTCGCATGCGGCGATGCGATTCGGCCCTGGCGCAGATCCAGTCCGCACTGGTACGGCAAGGGTTTCAGATTCACCGCAACGCCACGGAAAGGCTGCAGATTCATTGCGATCTCGCGCATTAACCGAGAGTCGGCTTCGTCCAAAGTCGAGCAACCCCGCTCGTCGAAGGCAGCATGGTTGACGGCGTACACGAAACGATCGATTTTCTGACACCCGCAGCAGTTACTGGAGAACATCACGCATGCATCCGGACAACGCACCAGAAGTCACGACGACAACCCGAACGAACGCCGATAGCGGTGCCTCCGCGCCCATTCCGGCCATCGTGCCATCGAGAACCGCGCTGCTCGTCATGCACTACCAGACCGACATCCTCGGCCTTTTCCCGTCGGTCGCGCCCGAGCTGCTCGCCAATACGCGCCGGCTGTGCGACGCGGCACGCGCGGCCGGCGTCGGCGTCTGGTTCGCGAATCTCCGCTTCAGCCCCGGCTACCCGGAAGTCAGCCCGCTCAACAAGAACGGCCAGGGCATCAAACAGCTTGGCCTGTTCATCAACGACGGCCCGTCGCCGGAACTGGGCAAGCAGGCCGACGAGCCGCTGATCGTCGCGCATCGCGCGAGCGTGTTTTTCGGCACTGACCTGCAGGCACGGCTGGTCGCGCAAGGCGTCGATTCGCTGATCATGGTCGGCATCGCGTCGACCGGCGTGATGCTGTCGTCGATCGCCCATGCCAGCGACGCGGATTTCCGCCTCTATACGGTCAAGGATTGCTGCTACGACCCGGACCCGGTGGTTCACGAGCATCTGTTCGCCACTGCATTCGAATCGCGCACGACGGTGCTGTCGCTTGCGGATGCGTTGCGGCTGCTCGGGTAACGGACAAGCCGCCCCGCCACCCGACGACGGCCTACCGGGCCGCTCCGATCCCCGCCAGGATAAGATCGATGCCGGCCAGAAACTGCACACGCTCGTCGTGCGCGGCCAGTTGCGCCGCCACCTTGCGCACGAACGGATACTGCGCCGGCTCGAGCTGCGCCCACCGCGCGGCCACGGTCGCGACGATCTCCGGCTGCTCCGCTTCGCGCGGATGAAGCCGTGCGCCGGCCGCGTACTGGCCGGCCAGCCCGAAGATGTAGTGCATCAGCGCCGACGCCGCGTTGAATTGCGCCGGTTCGGGCACGCCCAGCGCCTGAAGCTGCCCGCCGATGCATTCCAGAATGCGCAGCACCGCGTGCTGCCAGGGCTCGCGGAACAGTTGCGCGCCGACCCACGGATGCGCGCTGAACACGTCGAACAGGCGCAACGCGATGCGCCGGATCGCCTCGGCCGCCTCGCCTTCACGCGCCGTCGGCACGTCCGTCATCGCGGCTGCGATCACCTGATCCGCGGCTGCCGCAAGCAGGTCGTGCTTGTCGGCGACGTGCCAGTAAATCGCCCCGCTTCCCGTCGCCAGGTACGCGGCGAGCGCACGAAACGTCAGCGCCGCCTCGCCGTCCTGGTCGAGTATCTCGATCGCGGCCCCGACGATCCGCTCTTTCGACAGCGCGTCCGCGCGCCGTTCGGTCCGGTTGCTGGTTTTCATGCACGCTAGCTTGACACATCTGGAACAACGTTCCAATATCTCGCCACTGGAACAACGTTCCATCGCTTTATCAAACGGGGCGCGATGCCGGTCAGGCGTTGCGCTATCGACCGCCCACGGCCCGCCCGGGCCCGAAACCGAGCCACCCGATGAATCTGCCCGTGACCCATGATGTCGTGATTGCCGGAGCCGGCCCTGTCGGCCTGTTTCTCGCCTGCGAGTTACGCGTTGCCGGCCGGTCCGTGCAGGTGCTCGAGCAGGCGGACGATCCGGATTCCCCGCTGAAACGTCTTCCGTTCGGCATGCGCGGCCTGTCCGCGCCCACCATCGACGCGTTCTACCGTCGCGGCCTGCTCGACGGCATCGCGCTGCCGCCCCGCGCGAACGACACCGCGCACTGGATGCAGCAACCGCGCCGCCCGGGCGGCCACTTCGCCGGCATCCAGTTCTTCCACGACAACATCGATGCGTCGCAGTGGCCGTACCATCTGCCCGGCCCGGCCGGCACGCACATGGCGACCGACATGGCGCGCGTCGAATCCGCACTGGCCGCCCGTGCGCACGCAACGGGCGTCGACATCCGGCGCGGCCTCGCCATCGAAGGCTTCGACCAGTCGGACGACGCAGTCACGCTGCACGCGGGCGGCGAGACGTTCCGCGCACGGTGGCTCGTCGGCTGCGATGGAGGCCGCAGCACGGTCCGCAAGGCAGGCGGTTTCGCGTTCGCCGGCACCGATCCCGAATTCACCGGCTACTCGATCGAAGCCGAGTTCGCCGATCCGGGCGCGCTGCTGCCGGGCCGTCACTACACGCCGGGCGGCATGTACACGTACACGCCGCCCGGGACCGTCGCGCTGGTCGAATTCGACGGCGGCGCGTTCCATCGGAACGGGCCGGTCACGCTCGAGCATGCGCAGGCCGTCCTGCGCCGCGTGTCCGGCACCGGCGTCACGCTGACGGCGCTCCGGCTCGCCACCACGTGGACCGATCGCGCGTACCAGGCAGCGACCTACCGCAACGGCCGCGTACTGCTCGCGGGCGACGCCGCGCACATCCATTCGCCGCTCGGCGGCCAGGGGCTCAATCTCGGGCTCGGCGACGCGATGAATCTCGGCTGGAAGCTGGCCGCGACGATCCGCGGCGACGCACCGGCCGGCCTGCTCGACAGTTACACGGACGAACGGCATCCGGTCGGCGCGCGCGTGCTCGACTGGTCACGTGCGCAGGTCGCGCTGATGCGGCCGTCCGCGAGTTCGCGTGCGCTCGAGGCGATCATTCGCGATCTCGTCGACACGCGCGACGGCGCGACGTATTTCGCCGAACGCGTGTGGGGCGTGTCCGTCGCGTACGATCTCGGCGGCAGTCACCCGCTTGCGGGCCGCAGCGTTCCGGACTTCGAACTGGACGACGGAACGCGGCTCGGCGAACGCTTCAGGGGTGGCCGGGGCGTGCTACTGGACTTCGATGCCGGCCGGCCGCTTCAGGCGCTGGCCAGCCGCTGGCGCGACCGGATCGCGTATGTCGCGAGCGATGCGAAAGACCGACTCGGATTGCGCGCCGTGCTCGTGCGCCCCGACGGTTTCGTCGCATGGGCCTGTGACGACGATGCGGACGTCGACGCCGCGGCGCACGCGGCAACGCGATGGTTCGGCGAGCCCTGCGCCGCGCATTGACCGCAGCCGCTCGTCGCCTGAACCGGTGTATATTGCCGAGCAACAAACCTGCATACGCGCCGTCGACGGCGCGCCCGACACCACCGAATGCCCACGCCATCCGCCCTGCCGACACCCGCCGAACTGAACCGCACGCTGCCGTTCGCAGCCGGCGCGCGGCCATGGCGGCTCGTGCGCTATGCGTGCGTCGACTGGCTCGGCATCCTGCTGTGCTGGGCCGCGATCCGCTTCATACCGAATCCGTTCGTCTACGTCGCGGCCGTGCTGCTGATCGCAGGCCGGCTGCAGGCATTCGGCGTGATCTTGCATGACGCCTGCCACTTTCCCGTGCGGCGCATGACGCTGCCGCTCGCGCTCGTCGATGCGCTCGCCGGCTGGACCATCGGTTCGTCGATCGCCGCGATGCGCTATCACCACCTGCGCCATCATCGCGCGGTCGGCACCGCCCAGGATCCGTACCTGCACCGGCTCGCCGCGCGCGGCGGCTGGGTGCGGCGCGCGATGATGCTGCGCGGCGCGCTGCTGCCGGTCTGGTGGCCGCTGCGCGCACTGATGGCGCCGCTCGCGCTCGCATGGCCCGCGTTCCGGCCGTGGTACGCGCGCGGCTTCATGCAGGACCGCTCGGGCCAGGACCTGCGCCGCCATCCCGAAGTCATCGCGTGCGCACGCGCCGACCTGCCGCATTGCGCGGGCTACCTGGTCGCGATCGCAGCCGTCGTGCACTGGGATCTGCCGTTCTTCACGTACTACGGACTGCCGTGGATCGTCGGCGGCATCATGAACGCGAACCGCGTGCTGCTCGAACACGACCATGTGGAGATGGGCGAACGCTCGCCGGAATCGATCTGGCGGATGACGCGCACAATGACGTTCGGCTGGATCGGCAAGCTCGTGCTGTATCCGCGCAACATCGGCTATCACCAGGTGCATCACGCGTATCCGGCGCTCGCGCTCGAGCATCTGCCGGCCGTGCACCGCTACCTGACGGAAGGCGTCGCGCTCGCGCCCGACCGGACCGGCCCCGCGCGTTGAACGCGCGGCCCCGCGCCGCACCTACAGCTCGAACCGCATCACCTTTTCGCTGCACTGCTCGGCCGGGAGCGGCTCGCCGCGCTTCACCGCGTCGAGCAGCCGGTCGATCGCGACATGCACGATGTCGGCGCGCACGTTGTGCGGCCGGAAGCCCGGTGCATTGTCGAGGCCCTGCCGATGCGCGCGCATGATCCGCACGTCCTGCTGGATCACGAGGTGCGTGTACAGGTTCAGCAGCGGCCGCAGCGCGCGCAGCACCCAGCGCGGCAGGCGGAACCGGTACGCGATGTACGTGTAGACGCGCGAACGACGCGCATCGACCGGCGTGATCTGGCTGACGATCAGGAACCCGGATCGTTCGCCCCACAGGTAGTCGCAGCGCGTCACGTTCGGCGCGATGAAACGGTCGACGTGCGCAAGCGGCACGTGATCGGGATTCGTGAGCCAGTCGAGGCAGAAGCCGATCTTGTCGTCGCCGTCGTGATAGGTGACGGCGACGCTGTCCGGCGTCGCCGCAACCGTCGCTTCCATCGCCTGGCCACGGCTGCTGCGGAAGATCCCGTCGTGGACGAACACCGTGTGCGGCACGTCCATGAAGTTCTGCGCGAGCATCGCGATGTCGCCGTCGAACGTGTTGACCATGTAGTACGACTGCCATGCAGCGACGTCGCGGAACGGCATCCGGAAAATCGTGCGTGCGGACGGATCGCCGGTGCCGAGATACACCCACACGAGCCCGTCGAGCAGTTGCACCGGCAACGTGCGCTGCCGGAACGGATAGCGGCCGGGCGTACCCGTCGGTCGCGTGCCGTCGATGCTCGGCACCTGCACGACCTGCCCTTCGCCGTCGTAACGCCAGCCGTGATACGGGCACACGAGCGTGTCGCTGTCGACCTTACCGGCCGACAGGCGCGTACCGCGATGCACGCACTGGTCGATCAGCGCGGCGACCCGGCCGTCGCGCTGGCGGAACAGCACGATGCCGGTATCGAGTATCCGGACGCCGAGCGGCTTGTCGCGCGGAAGTTCGCGTTCGGTGCACGCAACGAACCATTGCTCGTGCAGGCCGTCGGCCGGCGGCACGGGTTCGTGCACCTGTGCCGCATCGCCCGCCGGGCAATCGCGCCCGCATCCGCGTGGTTCGATCATGTCGTTCATCGCGTCATTCATCCGTCATCGCGAGCAGCGCGTCCGCCATCGGCAACCGTGTCACGAGCGCGCACGGCTTCACGTCGCCCGCGCGCATGCCGGCCCGTTCGGCCGCGTGCTGCAGCAAGTCGCCGAGCCGCGCGGGCGATCGGCCCAGCCAGCGCATGCGCAGCGGGCCGAGCTGGCCGAGGCGGCGTGCATGCGCGTAGTGGAACACCTGCGCCAGTTCGGCTTCGACGGCTGCACGCATCGTATCGGCCGCGTCGGCGCCAAGGTCGCCAGCGACGCACAGCACGTAGTGCGGCAACCCTTCCCGCGCCGCGCACGGCACGATGCATGCACTGACTTCAGTGTGTTGCCCGTATGCATGGCTCAGCGCATCGGCCGCGATGCGTTCGTCGAGCTTCTCGCCGACGAGATCGACGCTCGCCGCCGCACGGCCGACGAACGCAATGCGCGGCGTGCGTCCGGTCATGCCGACCACGCGCACGCGATCGCCGAGCGCGTAGCGATACAGCCCGCCGCCGGTGGTCAGCAGCACCTGTGCGTCATCGTCGGGCCGCAGCGCTTCGGCGTCGCATACGCTGCCGTCGTCGCGCACGAATTCGAGGTAATGGCTGCCGATCGCGAGCGGGCAACCGTCGCCCGCGCCGAACGGAATGCTGGCGACGCCTTCGGTCGCGAACAGCCCCTTCGGCAGCCATTGCACGCTCGGAAACCGCACGCGCAACGCGTCGGCGTAATGCCGGCTCGGGCCGTCCAGCCAGCAGCTCACGGCGGCCAGGCGCGGCCACAGCGCCCGGCAGTCGCCGTTCGCAATCGCACGACGCAACGCAGCGCGTCGATCGGCCGGCAACGACGCTTCGACCCACGCGAGGTCGCGCGCCCCGTCGGCATCGTCCGGGTCGAACAGCGGACGCAGCACGCTCGTCAGGAACGTCGGGCTCCACACGCTGATGAACGCGAGCGATGCGTCGGCCACGAGCGCGCGTAGCGTCTCGCGCCGCCACGTCGACGCGTCGCCGGTCAGCGGCGGCACGAGCAGCGTCGACACGAGCGCGGCGGCGCTGCTGTCGCCGAGGTAATCGAGATCGCTCGCCGAGCCGACCGGAATCCCGTTCGGCGCCACGCCGGGCGCCTGCAGCGGCGGCGACATCGACCAGTACGCGCGCCCTTCCCCGAGCGCCGGACACGCGCGATGCATGTCGGCCAGCCACACGATCATCGCGGCCTGCAGTTCGCGCAGGAACGCCGGCGTGTACGGAATCAGCTTCCGGCGCGCGGTGCTACCGCTCGTCCTTTCGAGGAACACCGGGCGCTCGGCCGTCAGCACCGGCTCCGGTTCATTCGACGCGCGTTCGAGCCACGGCAGGAAATCGGCCGCCGCCTGCACGGGCACGCGCTCGCGGAACTGCGCGGGGCTGCCGATCCGGTCGAAGCCGAACCGGCGGCCGAACGCCGTATCGCGGTTCGCCGCGAGCAGCGCCATCAGCCGCTGCGCCTGCACGTCGTCCGGCGTGCCGAGGCCGGCCTGCCAGCGCTCGACGTCCGGCTGCGCGGCACGCGCGAACGCGCGCCAAGCGTCGGCCGGGCTGCGGGCGGAAGCGTCCATCAGAAATAGGTCTTGTCGAGCTGCGCGAGATCGTCGGGCAGCCGGCGCGGCGGCACGAAGATCGTGAGCCAGCCGTACCACAGCGGCCGCGTCTCGCGCTGATCCGACGCCGCATGCATGTCCTGCCAGCGCAGCGCGGGGCGGCGATGATGCGTCAGGTTGTAGTTGAAGTTCAGCAGCAGCCAGCGCACCGGGGTCGGCGCGCGCATGTTGTAGGTGCCTTCGACGACGTCGAGCGGCGTGCGCATGTGGTACACCCATTGCAGCGACGACCACGAGAACGCGAACGCGACGTACGCGATCAGTACCGCCGACACCGACCAGTCGAGCAGCCAGCCGGCCAGCAGCCACGCGCCGACGGCGGCGAGCGTTTCGTAGCGGATGCGGCGGAAGTCGGCCGTCGAGAATTCCTTGAAAGCGGCCGCATAGGTGTTGTCGTCGCCGCGCGCGGCGAGCCGCTGCATCGTGCGGCCGGGCACCAGCGCGAGCACGAAGCTGCCGACGAGGCCGCCGAGCCAGATGCCGCCGAGGATCGCCGCGTAGTACTCGATGCACTTGCGCAGCAGCGATTCGTTCGCGGTCGCGAAATCCGCGCGCTCGGCCGGCGTGCGGTTGCGCACGTGATGGCCGAGATGGTTGACGTGAATGAGCGTCGCAGCCGCGCCGAACATCGTGGACGCCCACCACATCATCATATAATTCGCGATCGGCCGGCGATGCGCGAACCCGTGGAAGGTTTCGTGCATCATCGAGAATACGCCCTGCATCACGAGGCAGAACGGCACGAGCACGAGCCACTTGATCGCGCCGGCGCCGGTATGTGAAAGCCAGGTCAGCGTGCCGGCCCATACGCCGGTCTGCAGCGCGAGCACCAGCAGGTTGGCGCGGTCGTAACGTCGGGTTTGCGCCGCAGCGGCTTGCGCGCTCGGTCGGTTCATGGCTCGGAAGGCTCGGAATGGCGGTTGTTTGCACGGGAGGATACAACAGATGCGTCAACTGCCGGTAACGGCCCGCGCGCCGTCCGCGACGGGGGCGAACTAGCATGCGGCCGATTCGCCGCCCGCCCGCCGCCAGCACCGCGTCGCGCATGCCGCCGCGCGACGTGCGCTTCGCGATCGACGCGCGCATTCCGCGCTTCTGGTATCGCGGCGCCTGCCATGTCACGCGCTTCTTCGACGCGTTTTCTGTCATGTTCCCGCTCGGTGAGCGCTTCTTCGTCGAAAGCGTGCGGCCGTTTCGCGACCGCGTCGGCGGCGACCCATCGCTCGCGACCGATGTCGATGCGTTCGTGCGGCAGGAAGCGTCGCATATCCGCGTGCACCGGCTCTACAACGCACGCCTCGCATCGCAGCATGTGCCGGTCGCCGCGCTCGAAGCGCTGCTCGAGAAACGCCAGCGCAACGCCGCACGGCAGGTGTCGCCCGTCACGCGGCTCGCGCTAACCGCGTGCCTCGAACACTACACGACGATCCTGTCGCACCACCTGCTGTGCGACCCGACGATCCTCGACGGCGCCGAGCCGACGATGGCGGCCGTGTGGCGCTGGCACGCGATCGAGGAAACCGAGCACAAGACCGTCGCGTTCGACGTGTTCACCGCCGCCATGCCCGGCGCGGTGCGGCGCTATGTCGTGCGCTGCGCGGCGATGCTCGGTATCTCCGTCTACTTCGTGATCGACCTGATCTATTTCGTGCACCGCCTCGTCGCGGTCGACGGGCAGACCCGGAATGTGCGCGGCTGGCTGCAACTGCTGCGCTGGCTGTTCGTCTCGCCCGGCATCTTCACGCACGTGATGCCGATGTGGCTGTTCTGGTTCTCGCCGCGGTTCCATCCCGATCGCCTCGACAGCGACGCGGCGCTGCGGGCGGCGCGCACCGCGCTCGAACCGTACCTGGCCACCGCCGAACACGAGCCGGAGTCGCACGCATGACGCACGCGCCGTGGGCACCCGACGGGTTCGACGACTGGCGCCGCCACTATCCGGCGACGCCGTTCACCCGGGCTGCGGCGAACCTCGACCGGACCGACGCGTTCGTCGACGGCTGGACGCGGCGCACGGCCCGCCTGCCGCTGACGACGACGGTCGTGCTCATCGCAGGGCTTTATTCCGAATGGCTGCCCGGCTGCAATCGCGGCGCGCGGCAGGCGCTCGGCGCGGCCGGCTATCGCGTGCTGACGGTGCCCGTGCGTTCCTCACGCGGCGTGTTCGACCAGGGCGAGCACATCGGTCGACACCTGCGTGCGCACATACCGGCCGGCGAAGAATTCGTCGTGCTCGCGCACAGCAAGGGCGGCATCGACATGCTCGCGGCGCTCGTCGCCGACCCGGCGCTGTCGGCACGTTGTACGGGCCTCGCGCTCGTGCAGCCGCCGGTCGGGCCGTCCGCGATCGTCGATACGATCCTCCGTCACGGCGTCCCGCCGCACAGGGCCGCGCCGTGGCCCGACCGCATCGCACGCCGCATGCTGCGCACGCGCTGGGTAGACGCCGGCACGCGCGACATCAGCAGCCGGCGCGACCCGCGTGTCGGCGCGATGCTCGCGGCGCTGCCGCGCGACCTGCCTCTCGTGCACGGCGTGAGCTGGTCCGTCGAAGCGTCCACGCGCTTCGATTCTCATCACGCGCGGCTGAACGGCCTTCGCCCCGGCTGCGCGCACGACGGGCAGTTCTATCTCGAGAACCAGGTGATGGCCGGCATCCCGCAAATCTGCCTGCCGCGGCTCGATCACGGCCAGCCGGTGCTCGGCGGGCTCGGCTTCGACGCCGGCCGCTTCTGGCTCGCGCTCGCCGACCTGCTGCACGTCACGCGCGCTCAAACCAGGTAGATCTCGAACCCCGGCACGCGGCCGGCCAGCAGGCCGTCGATCGGCTCCGCCGGCCCGCCGGTCGACAGCGTATAGAGATCCATCGGCGTACGCGCCGCGTAATAGCGTGCGAGCGCCGGCCAGAGCGGATCGCCGTCGTACAGGCACAGCTGCATCAGTGCATGGCGGCTGCGTACGCGCAGCCATGCGGCATCGAGCAATGCCGCGAACACGGCCGGATCGCGGCCGCGCACCTGCAGGTGCGTCAGGTAGACGTCGCGCAGCGGTTCGCCGGGCGCCGCGATGCGCGGGCGGCGCAACGCGGGCGCCACGGTGTTGAACGCGATGCGGATCGCCTGCAGCGGCAACGGCAGACGTTCGAGCACGATCCGCTTGATGTCGCCGGCATCCCACGGGGCGACGCAGCCGACCAGGCTGCCGTGCGCGTCGAGCGCCAGCAGGAACGCGCCGAGACCGAACGCCGGCCATGTATCGAGCCGGCGCGCGAACTCGCGCTCGGAAAACACGCTGCCGAACGGCTGGCGGCGCGATTCGGCGTCGAGAAACGCGCGCAGCGCATCCGCATGATGCGGCTGAGCGTCGACGATCCTGATGCCGGGCACGCTGCGCGGCGCCGACGACAGCCCGCGCTGCGCATAGATCGAGACGTTCTCGTAGCCATGCCAGTGCGAGAAGCGCAGCCGGTTCTCGCGCCGCGATCGCGCCAGCGACTGCACCGCGAGCCGGTTGTCGCGGATCATGCAGCAGTACGCGTGCTGCACGCCGGCATCGGTGCGCAGCGTCGCGAAACGTTCGCGCACCGAATCGGTCCATTCTCGCGACAGCCGCCGGTCGGGCATCAGACGCAGGTCGCCGAGATAGGCGACCGGCTGCGCGCGTTCGTCGAGATAGCCGTCGCGCACGACGAGGCTCGCGAGCCCCTTCAGCGCCGCCTGCTCGCCTTCCGCGAGCCAGACCTCATGATGCGGCGCGTGACAGCGATGCAAGGCGAAGTAGTCGGGCGTGCGGTCGAAGCGCAGCGGCAGGCTGCCCTGCATCGCATGGCGGGCCTGGAAATCGAGGATGCGCGCGTTGTCGGCCGGTTGCGCGAGACGGATCCGCATGGACGCGGCTCACGCGCCGTCGAACAGCCTGCGCGCGAGCGGCCGCAGGTTCGATGCCGACAGCTCGCACAGGCACACGAGCTCGTCTCCCTGCGCATAGCCGGGATTGCGTGCGAGGAAGTAGTCGACGTCGGCCAGCCGCCGGTGCGCGACCGGCACCTCGGCAAGCGTGGGCGTGAGCCGGCCCTGCGGCGTGTCGAACGACAGGATGCCGGTGGCCGGATCGTACGCGTGCCCGTAGCGGGTCGCGGCAAGGTGATCCATCAGGTCCTGCGTGGCCGGTGCGGTCAGGTTGTCGGCGCGCGGCGCGTAGTCGCGCGCGAACGCCCGCAGGTAGCGATAGGTGCGATGCCCCTTGCAGATCAGGAACCAGTACAGCGGCACGGCCGGCGCCTGCCGCCATACGTCGCCCGCATGGCGGATCCATGCGAACGCGAGATGCTGCGAGCCCCAGTGCGCGGGATCGATGATCGTATCGCCGGAAAAGATCACGCGGATCGGTGCGTCGCGCCAGTGCGCGTCGTACTGCTTCAACGTCGAGAAGCCCTGGATCGCGCCGCCGCCGTCGCGCAGCACGATGCAGTGCGTCTTGTCGCCGAGGTCGCGGTCGAACTGCGCGCGGCCCGTGTCGCAATACGACGCCGCGTACAGCGAGAACATCCGGTCGATGTCGTCGGGGCCCAGGGCCGCACGTTCGACGGCAGTGGCGCGCAACTCCATCGGTTACTCCTGCAAGACTGAACAGCTTGCTATGATAGCCCGTTACCCGCCCGCCCAAGCCATGTCCCAGGTCCTTTCCCGCCAGGATGCGAACGACACGCCGATCGCCCGGCCATGGCTGCTGCTCGTCGCGTATCTCGTCGTCACGGGTGCGCTCTACTTCTTCGTCACGCATCTGCCGCTCGGCCCCGTCGCCATGATTCCGGCGAGCGCGCTCGATCGCGCGATTCCGGTGCTGCCCGGCACCGTGCCGCTCTACCTCAGCTACGTGTTCGCGATGCCGGCGCTCGTCTGGCTCGGGCGCGGCCGCGCATGGCTGCTGCCGGTGTTCTTCGCCGGTGCGCTCGCGGCCGGCCTGTGCCTGATCGCTCACCTGCTGCATCCGACTGCCGTGGCGTGGCCGCCTGCCGAGCGCGGCTGGCTCGCCTGGCTGCAGCAAATCGACTTGCCGCTTGCCGCATCGCCGAGCGGGCACGTCGCGCTGCCGGTCGCGATCGCGATCGTGCTGCTGGCGTTGCGTCAACGGCCGGCCGTGCTGTTCGTCGCGTGGAGCGTGCTGCTGACGGCGACGGTGCTGACCACCGGCCAGCATCACGTCGCGGATGTCGCATGGGGCGGCGTGGTGGGCATCGTCGCTGGCACGGTCACGCTCGCGCTGCTGCGCGCAAGCGTCGACCTGCGCACGATCGCGGCCGCCCTGTTCGAATGGGCGTGCATCATCGTTGCGATCCGCGTGGCCGTCGCGCTCGGCGCGTGGTACCTGTATGCGCTCGCCGCGCTCGTCGTCGCGACGCGGCAGCATGCGCTGTTCATCCTGTATCACGACGCGGCCCACTATCACGTCACGCGCCGGCGCGGCCTCAACGACTTCCTGATCAACGTGGCGATCGGCGTGCCGGGGCTCGTGCCCGTCGAGTTCTACCGGCCGCTGCATCTCGCGCATCACCGCCATCTCGGCACCGCGCAGGATCCCGAGCGCCGCTTCCTCTATCACGACCAGCCGTGGCGGTTCCGTCCGCTCGATGCGTGGCCGCTCGCACGACAGTTCTTCGGCGATCTGTTCGTGCTGAACATGGTGCGCAACATGGCCGCGTTCCGGCGCGCGGGCGGGCAGAACACGCGGCTCGGCCGGCCGTTTCATGCGGCGGCGGCTGTCTGGATCGCGATCGTCGCGCTGCTCGTGTGGGCCTGCTCCGCGCGCACGCTCGTGCTGGTCGCGGCGCTGTGGTTCGTGCCGCTGCTCACGCTGTCGGTGCTGCTGCAGAAGATCCGCAGCATGGCCGAGCACAGCGGCAGCCCGCATGCGACGCCCGGCTGGGCCGACTGGACGTATTCGTGGCGCACCGGCTGGATCGGCCGCGTGTTCGTGTGGCCGTATCACATCAACCTGCATCTGCAGCATCACCGCAATCCGGCGGTGCCGTGGCACGCGCTGCCGGACACGGTGGGTGACGGCGAGCACCGGCTGGCGTCCCGCGATCTCGCCGCGCTGCTGTGGCGCGGCCGCACGATGGCCGGCCAGGCGGCACCCCGGACGCAGCCGCCCCCGCCGGATGCGATGCCGCGCACGGCCGAACGACGCCACCCGGCCGCGTTGCCGAAACTGCCGGGCATCCAGGTGCTGCGCGGCGTCGCGATCCTGCTCGTCGCGCTGCAGCACTATCTGCTCGCGATGCCGGATGCCGGCGCCGCCGCCGCCAAGCTCGCGCTGTGGGGCGGTGTCGATCTCTTCTTCGCGATCTCGGGATTCGTGATCAGCCGTTCGCTGCTGGCCGGCCGCGCCACCGATCGCATCGATGCCGCGACGTGGCGCGCGTTCTGGATCCGGCGCGCGGGCCGGCTGCTGCCGGCCGCATGGGTATGGCTCGCCATCGGCACTGCGCTCGGCTTCGCGCTGCAGGCCTTTGGCCACCTCGACGTCGCCGCGCAGTTGCGCGGCGCGGCCGCCGGCGCGTTCGGCTATGCGAACCTCTTCTGGGCCGGCTGCCATGCGGCAGGCGCCGCCGCCCGCTGCGGTCTGCCGCAGTTGACGGGGATCTACTGGAGCCTGTCGCTCGAAGAGCAGTTCTATCTGCTGCTCGCCACCGCGCTGCTCGTGATGCGGCTGCGCACGGTGATGGTGCTGGCGCTCGCCGGGGTCGCGCTGCTCAACATGCTGCCCTATCACGCGTTCGACCTGCGCTGGTTCCTGCGTATCGATGCCCTGGTGCTCGGCGCCGGCGTGTATGCGCTTCACGACACGCATGCATCCCGCCGCGCGGCGGCGCAGCTCGCCGCCCGCCGCCTCGTGTCGCCGGCCAGGATCGTGCTGCTGGCGGCGCTCGTCTGCGCGCCGTCGATCTCGCCCCGCGATCCGCTTGCCGTCCTCGCCGTGGCCGCCGCCGGCCTCGTGTGGCTGGAAGCGACTGCCGGCCACGACGGCGCGGCCCGCCATCGCGGCCCGTTGGGCGCCGCATTGGGCTGGGTGGGCGAACGTGCGTATTCGATCTATCTGTGCCACCTGCCCGTGCTGCTCGTCACGCACGAAATACTGTGGCGCACGGGCGGGTTCACGGCCGCCGGATGGAGGCAGCCGGCCACGGCCGCCATCGGTTCGCTCGGCGCAATCGCATGGCTCGCCACGCTCTCGTACCGTTACCTGGAACTGCCCGGCATTCGATGGGGCAAGCGCCTGACACTTCCAGCCACCGAGTCGACATGAAACTCCCGTTCCGGCGCACGCGCGATGCCCATCGCCCGTCGCCCCCGATCCCGCAGCGCAGCCTGCAGTTCCCGCTCGACGACACGATTCCGCGTTACTGGTATCGCGGCTGGTGCCACGTCACGCGCTTCTTCGACGCCTTCTCGATCATGTTTCCGCTCGGCGAGCGGTTCTTCATCGACAGCGTCAGCCACTTCCGCGACCGGATTCCCGCCGGTACGCCGCTCGCGGAGGACGTCGCCGGCTTCATCTACCAGGAAGCGACGCATATTCGCGAGCACCGCGCCTATAACCACCGGCTCGCCGCGCAAGGCGCACCGGTCGACGCGCTCGAGGCGCTGATCCGGCGGCGCCAGCAGAACAGCCTCGCGGCCATGCCGACCACGACGCGCCTCGCGCTGACGGCCTGCCTCGAACACTACACGGCGATCCTGGCCGACCAGTTGCTGCGGCATCCGGAGATACTCGACGGCGCGGACCCGCAGATGGCCGCCATCTGGCGATGGCATGCGATCGAGGAAACCGAGCACAAGGCGGTCGCGTTCGACGTGCTCGCTGCCATCGAACCGCGTCCGTTGCGGAATTACCTGATTCGCTGCGGCGCGATGCTCGCGGTATCGGTGTATTTCGTGCTCGATCTCACGTATTTCATCTACCGCCTCGCGGCGGCCGACCGGCAGCGCGGCAACCTGCGCGAGTGGATGCGCCTGCAATGCTGGCTGTTCGTGCATCCCGGCATCTTCACGCGGATACTGCCGGCATGGCTGTTCTGGTTCGCCCCGCGGTTTCACCCGGACCGGATCGACAGCGGCAAGCTGTTGCACGCCGCGCGCCAGACCCTCGACGAACGCGTCTGAACCATTGCGACCGCCGGCCGGCAGTCGCCCTTCGCGACTTGCCGGCCGGCGAACCTCGCGTTACTTCGCGATATACACGCCCGACGTCGGGCACGTACCCTGCGTGTTGCCGTCCGTCACGAGCGACGCCGCGCTCGGGAACTGCGCAGCCGCATTCGTCTTCACCGCGATCCATGCTTCGGTGAA
Organism: Burkholderia pulmonis; assembly: GCF_984667975.1. Lineage (NCBI taxonomy): Bacteria > Pseudomonadati > Pseudomonadota > Betaproteobacteria > Burkholderiales > Burkholderiaceae > Burkholderia > Burkholderia pulmonis. Next base: position 807,158 of record NZ_OZ480187.1, on the reverse strand, counting down.
GTAGCTCACGCCGTTCGTCTTCGTGCACTTCAGCGACACCGCACTGCGCGTGTTGCTGCCGAACGCGCCTTCGAATGCGGACAGCAGCTGGTTACGCGTGACCGTCTTGCCCGCGTTCGCCTGCAGGAACGTATTGAACGACGTGTTGCCGAGCCGGCTGATCATGCCCGACGCCTGGTTCCAGTACGCATCGGGCGTTGCCGAGTTCGAGCAGGTGCCGTGCTTGAACCACTCGTGCTTGTCGAGGCACGACGCGACGCCCGGCATGTACGTCGACAGCGTGTTGCGCGTCGCGCTGCTGATCGGGTACGCGTCCATGCTGCACCACTGGTGCGCGTTGTCGAGGTCGATGTCGTTCTGCGGCACGCCGCAGTAGAACGGCTGGTTGCCATCGTAGTTGTTCGGCCACAGGCCATGCAGCGACAGGCTCGACGCCGCATACGAGCCGGCGAGGTTCGTGCATTCCGGTGTGTCGTGCGACGCGCAGAAGCCGGGCTCCCACGAGGCGGCGAGCAACAGGTAGTCGTAGCTGGTCTGCGCGGCGGCGTGCAGTGAAACGGAAGCGACGGCGAGTGCGGCAGCGGCGCGGGCGAGCGTCTTGAGCATGGCGTGTTTCCTCGGAAAAGGCTTGCGGTCGCGGGATGCGCCGCAAGGTTGTCGAATGTCTGACCGCGATTGTTGCCGTCGCAACGTGGCACGAATGTGAAGGTGGACGAAAGAATTCGCGGCGTGCCGTCGACCCTGTTACACGCGGTACCGGTACCAGCCGTTGCCTTCCGCCGCAAGCGCCGCCGGCGTACCGTGTCGTCATCTTCATCCTGCCAAGGAGCATTCCCATGGTGACGGCTGCACGGCTGGGCAAGCCCTGTTGCGTCGAGATCGGGAACGGGCGCAGCGTCGTCTGCTCGGACACGCACAAGGACGGCCAGGGCGGCGATGCGGGCATGCGGCCGCACGAGCTGCTCGAGTGCGCGCTCGCGGCCTGCATCTGCATGTCGATCGATCTGGCCGCGGCACGCGCGGGCATGACGCTGCCCGCGTGTACGGCGGACGTGACCATCGACCGCCTCGATCACGAAACCGGTTTCGACATCGCACTGCGCTTCGCGGCGCCGCTGTCGCACCTGCAGCAGGCACTCGTGCGCGACGCGGTACGAACGTCTCCGGTCGCCCGCACGCTGGGCAAGCCGGTACGGGTCAGGCCGCCCACGATCGGGCACGACGGCTGACCCGATCGTCGCGGGCGTCGCGCTGCCGGTGTGCCGACGGTCGATCCGCATGCGCTTGCGTCGCGCGCTCGCTCAAGAACTGCTGCCGAGCTGCGTGCACGCGCGCGCCGATGCTTCGGGGCCTTCGAGCGCGAGAATCTGCCACACGCCGATGCTGACGCGCTGGCGCGCCGCCGTCGACGCATCGGCCAGCAGCGCCTCGACGCGCGGTGCGGCATCGGGCGCCTTCTGCTGCAGCGCCGCGTGATGCCGCGCGCGCGACGCCGGCTCGGATTCGTACACGTCGCAGAGGCGCACCATGCCGGCGAGGCCGGCCAGGTCGTCGTCCTTGTCGATCGCGCCCGGCTCGACGGGCGCGAGCCCCTTGCGCTCCGCCGGCGGCAGCTTGTTGCGCGCGCCTTCGTCGATCGCCGTGGCGGAGGCCGGCGGCAGGCCGCCGATCGCCGCGACGATCCGGCTGCCCGCGGCGATCATGTCGCCCTGGCACTCGACCTTCTCGGCGGCCACGACATTCGAGCAGAACGATACCGAGGTCCGGTACACGTCGTTGCTCATGCGCGGCACTTCGTCGGTACCTGCCTGCGCGAAACCGGCACTGGCCAGCGCCAGCGCGGCCGCTATCGTGAAACGGAAAGCGCTCGTCTTGTTCATTGTTGTCGTCTGTGGGTTGTTATGGCGGGCAAACTCGCCGGGCCGCGCGATGCGCCCCTGTGACGCCGGGCCCTCGTCCGGCACCACGCGATCACTTCATCGACGCAGCCTCCGATCCACCCGGCGACAACGCCGCGCTGTCCTGCTCGCGCCACGCGCGGCGCGACGCCATGATCGCCGTCACCGCCGAGCGCGCGACCTTCCACCATGCGAACGGCCGCGGATCGGCGAGCATGCTGAGCGCGCGCGCATAGTCGAGCGTGAGCCCGGGCGTCCACGCCATCGTCACCGCGCGTTTGCGGATCTGCGCGGCCACCCACAGCTCCGGGGTGAACAGCAGCCGCACGAACGCGCCCCACCCGGCCCGCGCGCCCTGCAGCCGCCACACCGCGCCGTCGAGCGCGGCTTCGAGCGCCTGCGACACGGTGCTCGAGCAGTTGCGGTGCGTGAGGTTGTACGTCACGTTCTGCCGATATGCCGCCCAGAACGCATCGAGCTTGGCCGGATCGTAGTTGCGGATCCGCACGCGCACGGTCGACGGGCACCACGCTGTCGACTCGGTCGCATAGTCGGGCTGGAACAGGCCCGGTACGTCGTTCTCACGCGTCGCACGCAGGATCCGCGTGAATTCGTCCGGAGAACGATCGATTTCGACACCCGGATACAGGCTGATATAGACGCCCTCCGGCGATTCCAGCGCCGCATGCCCGGTCGAGATCACGCCGTTGACGTCCACCGCCGCGATATAGCGGTCGATCACCGGATAGCGCTGCGCTTCGGCCTTCGACGTGCCGGTCGGCGTCCAGACGTGCACGGTGAGCGCATGCTCGCCGTCGGCCGGCGGGCCGTCCCATTCGGACTGGGTGAACTGCGGCAGGTCGCGCGCATCGTCGAGGTCGGGCACGAGGGCCGGCGCGGGCGAGGTCGCGAACGCGGGATTGCGCGTCAGCCGCCGCACGCGCGCGGCGAGGCTCAGCATGTGCATCCCGCCGAACATCAGCAGCAGGCCGAGGCAGTACGGCACGGTGCCCGCGTAATGCGTCGGGTACGGCTGGAAGAAGAAGATCGCGAGCAGGATCTCGACGACGCCCCATGCGAACGCGACGTTCCAGCGGCGGTAGCGCACCATCCACGCGGATGTGCACTGCAGCAGCCCGTCGACCAGGAACAGCGTGCCGAAGATCATCGACAGCAGGAAGTGGCCGTGATGATGGCCGGCGAACACGAGCCCTGCGGCGATCACGACGACGATGCCCTTCACGTAGCGCAGGATCCGCTGCCCGCCAACCCCGCTGCCGGCCACCGCGAGCGTCGCGAGCCCCTCGATCAGGAACAGCCACGCGAACAGCTCGATCGGGAAATGCAGCGCGCCGTCGAGCGCGTCGACGAAAATGCCGACGCCCGCAGCCACCCACAGCCAGCCGAGCACGGTCAGCCCGCGCCAGCGGGTTCGCAGATATTCGATGCCCAGCAGCAGCAACACCAGTCGTACCATCGCGCCCTCGTGTCCTTTTCCGGGATACGCGCGGCCTCGCGCTCCCTGTCATGTCGGCCGCACCGGCCGGATGGCGGTCATCGTGGCCGGCCCGTCATGTCGTCGACATGACCGATGGCGGCCGGCACGTGCCGCTCTGGCCGAATAATAAGATATGGCGGAGCCGGTTGAAAGTCCGGCGAAAACGTTTTCGCCGGCGTGCGGCCCGGGCCGGCCATCCGCTGCCACGGCAGCGTTCCCGTTCGACAACCTGCGACGGATACGCGAGAATCCGGCTTCCGAGGGCGAAAGCCACCGAACTGAACCGAACCGCACAGACGGGACAACAAGAAATGAGCACATCGATCACACGCCGGCGCCTGCTGGCCGCCGGCGTCGCCGCGAGCAGCCTCGCGCTGTCGGGCTGCTTCACGCCGAAGCTGTACGAGAACAACGCTTACAGCGAAGACGTATCCGCATTCATGATTACCGAAGACGGCAAGAAGCTCGTCGTCCTCGGCAAGCGCTACCATTACATCTTCGATCTGCCGGCCCGGTTGCGGCCGGTACTGCTGTCCGGCTACCGGAAATCGCTGCGCACGACGTTTGCCGGTTTCCAGGCGAGCGGCGGCAGCGTCACCGGCCACTACCGGATCGTGTTGCCCAAAGATGCGCCGGGCGATGCGCAGCAGGCAGCAGCGGCCGACGGGTTCACGGCCGCCCCCGCCGGGCTCGTGTTCGAAGGCGACATCGACGGCAAGCGCTATTCGACGGAAGGGTTCGCCGCGCAAGGCAGCGGCGTCGCGCAGCCGTTCAACCGGCCGTACTCGGTATTCATCCAGGAATCGCCGTCCGCCGTCGGCATGGGCCTGCGGATTCTCGCCACGCCGATCACGGTGGCCGCCGACGGCGTGCTCGTGCTGGGCGGCGTCGTCCTGGTTCCCGTCGCGCTCGTCGTGCTCGAGGCGCAAGGCGGATTCCACTTTCATCCGTAGCCGTCGCGACCCGCATGCCGCGCGACGGCAGCACCGAACGGAGCATCGCCATGACCGCGTCACCGCTTCACGCCCCGCCGCTCGGCCCGCAGCTCAAGCGCTGGCGCGCGCTGCACCGCGTCAAGCAAAACCATGCGGCCGAACTGTTCGGTGTCGCACAATCGACGATCTCGCGCTGGGAAGCCGGTCTGCAGCAGATGTCGCCCGACGAGCGCGCGACGGCCGAACGGCTGCTGGCCGCGCGGCTCGATTCCGCGGGCGACCGCGCCCTCGCGCGGCTCGTCGCGGGCAGTGCGGGCCGCATGCATCTCGTGTGCGACCTCACGCACCGCCTGCTCTCCAGCTCGCCGGCGCGGGCGGCCGAATTCTCGCAACCGCTGTCGACGCTGCTCGGCACGTCGCTGTGGCGCTACGCGACGCCGGAGATCGCCCGCATGGAAGCCGCGCTCGACCCGCTCGGCTGGCATGACCACGTGGGGCCGCCGAGCGTCGAGTTCGATACCGGCACGAATGCGTCGCGCGTCGTGCCGATTCGCGGCAGCCTGTGCCGGTGGACGCGCATGACGCTGTCGGACGGCTCGGCCGCGCGGCTCGTGGAAACGCTGCACGACGCGTGATCGCGGCATCGCCACGCGCGCCGTGCGTCGACGCACGGCGCGCACGGCGCGAAGGAAGTCATCGTGAACTGCAACACGGCCCGGAGGATTGCCCCATGTCGATGCTCGCCGTACGAGCGCTCGTGATCGTCGCCTTCATGCTCTATACGGGCATCGCCGTACTGGGCGCGCTTCGCTCGGGTGTCGCCAACGCCGGCGGCAGGCGCGTGGCGCGCCGCAGCCACCCCTACGCATTCGGCTTCGTCGTTCTTGTCCAGACCGGCTTCTTCGCACTGTTCTTCTGGGCCGGACTCTCGCTGATGTGAGCGCATCCGTCGGCGAAGCATGTCCGCCACGCCGGATCCCGTATCCGCCGCGCATATTTCATGCGTGGACGAACCGCGCGCGGCCGGCGTACGCTTGACGGCTCATCGCAAGGATGCCGAACATGATTCCCGACACGATCCGCGCACGGCTCGATTTCCTGCGCGAAGCCGAACGCCTGAAGGACGTGCTGCGCAGCGGCTACACGTCCGGCGGCCGCGCGGAAAGCACGGCCGAACACAGCTGGCGGCTGTGCCTGATGGCGCTCGTGTTCGCCGACGCGCTGCCCGGCGCCGACCCGCTGAAGCTGCTGAAGCTGTGCGTCGTCCACGATCTCGGCGAGGCGCTGCACGGCGACATCCCCGCAAACGAGCAGGCCGCGCACCCCGACAAGAGCGCGCACGAACGCAACGACCTGCTGACGCTGACCGCGTCGCTCGATCGCACGCTGCGCGACGAGATCGTCGCGCTGTGGGACGAATACGAGGCAGCCGCGTCGCCGGAAGCCCGCGCGGCGAAGGCACTCGACAAGCTCGAAACGATCCTGCAGCACAACCAGGGCAGCAACCCGCCCGATTTCGACTACGCGTTCAATCTCGGCTACGGCCGGCGCTATACCGACGCCGCACCGCTGTTCAGCGCGATCCGCGCCATCGTCGATGCCGATACGCAGCGCAGGATCGACGCTGGCGGACAGCACGCGTAAGCTCGCAGGAACGGGCGCGCCGCACCGCGCGCCCGACCCGCACGAGGCCCGATGCATGACGCAGAACATCTACGACGACCCGGCCTTCTTCGAAGGCTACAGCCGCCTGAGCCGCTCGGTTCACGGGCTCGACGGCGCGCCCGAATGGCCCGCGCTGCGCGCGCTGCTGCCGGATCTGCGCGGTCGCGATGTGCTCGACCTCGGCTGCGGCTACGGCTGGTTCAGCCGCTGGGCGGCCGACCAGGGCGCGGCGAGCGTGCTGGGGGTCGACGTATCCGAGCGCATGCTCGAACGCGCGGCATCGAGCGCCGCGCACCCGGCGATCACCTACCGCCGCGCCGACCTCGAAACGCTCGCGCTGCCGGATGCCGCGTTCGATCTCGCCTACAGCTCGCTCGCCTTTCATTACATCGTGCACCTCGACACGTTGCTGCGCACGATCCATCGCGCACTCGTGCCGGGCGGGCGGCTCGTGTTCTCGATCGAGCATCCGGTCTATACAGCGCCGCGCCGGCCCGGCTTCGTCGTCGATGCGCAGGGCAATCGCGCATGGCCGCTCGACGGCTACCAGCGCGAGGGCGAACGCGTGACCGACTGGCTCGCGCCGGGCGTCGTCAAGCAGCACCGCACGCTCGGCACGCTCGTGAACCTGCTGATCGGCAGCGGCTTCACGCTCACGCACCTGAACGAATGGGGGCCGACGCCCGAGCAGGTCGACGCGATGCCCGCACTCGACGAGGAACGCGACCGGCCGATGATGGCGATCGTCACCGCGCAGCGGTAGCGTGGGCCACCGCACGCGTAACGGCTCGTCTCGTTCACGGAGCGACACAATCACGCCATCCGGCCAGGCCGCCGGCACGGCGCACGCACAATTCAGCACAATTCCCACACGATTTGTCGCGAACTCCTCGCTTACCATGAGCGTCTGATTCGATTCGGCACACCCGCGCGATGCGTACGCGGCTCCCGTCGCGGGCAACACGCCCGACATGCGACGCCAACCGGATCGCCCTGCTCGGCCGCACGCATCGCCGGCGCCCGCTTCATCCTCGCTGCACTCTCATGACCCAGAAGACCCATCGCCGCCGGCGCATCGTGCTGGCCACCCTTGCCGTCGTCGCGATCGCCGCCGGCATCACGCTGAAGGCCTGCGCGCCCGACAAGCATCCGCAGTACCTGTCCGCGCCGGTCACGCGCGGCGATCTCGAGAATGCGGTGCTCGCGACCGGTGCGCTGCAGGCGTTCCGGCAAGTCGACGTCGGCGCGCAGGTGTCGGGGCAGTTGAAGACGCTGAAGGTCAAGCTCGGCGACAAGGTCACGAAGGGCCAGTGGCTCGCCGAGATCGACCCCGTGATTTCCGAAAACACGCTGCGCCAGGCGCGCGCCAGCGAAGAAAGCCTGCGTGCGCAGCAACAATCGACCGCCGCGCAACTGAAACAGGCCGAACTCGCGTTCCGGCGCCAGCAGGCGATGCTGCCCGACGATGCGACGTCGCGCGAATCGTTCGAGGCCGCGCGCGCGACGCTCGACGTGCAGCGCGCGACGCTCGAATCGCTCGCCGCGCAGATCCGCTCGGCCCGCATCCAGATCGAGACCGCGCAGGCCAACCTCGGCTACACGCGCATCGTCGCGCCGATCGACGGCGAAGTCGTCGCGATCGTCACGCAGGAAGGCCAGACCGTGATCGCGCAGCAACAGGCGCCGGTGATCCTGAAGCTCGCGAATCTCGACACGATGACCGTGAAGGCGCAGGTGTCGGAAGCCGACGTGATCCGCGTGAGCTCCGGCCAGACCGCGTATTTCACGATCCTCGGCGAGCCGGACACGCGCCACTACGGCAAGCTGCGCGCGATCGAGCCGGCGCCGCAGAACTACGCCGACGCGCAAAGCACGCTCGGCGGCGGTGCGGGCGGCGGCGCGAAGCCAAACGCCGCGGTGTTCTACAACGCATTGTTCGACGTGCCGAATCCCGAGCACCGGCTGCGCATCTCGATGACCGCGCAGGTCAGCATCGTGCTCGGCAACGCACGCAACGCGCTCAGCATTCCGGCCGCCGCGCTCGGCGAGAAACGCAAGGACGGCACCTATGTGGTACGCGTGCTGCGCGCCGACGGCAGCACGGAAACGCGCAACATCCGCATCGGCATCAACAACAACGTGCGCGTCGAAGTGCTGGCCGGGCTGAAGGACGGCGAGCGCGTCGTGATCGGCGAAGCGTCGGCGGACGACCACGCGCCGCTGTCGGACGTGGTGTGACGATGAGCCAGCCCCTGCTGAAACTCGCCGCCGTCACGCGACGCTTTCCGGCCGGCGACAAGGATGTCGTCGTCCTGAACAACGTGAACCTGTCGATCGACGCGGGCGAGATCGTCGCGATCGTCGGTGCGTCGGGGTCCGGCAAGTCGACGCTGATGAACATCCTCGGCTGCCTCGACCATCCGAGCGAAGGCATCTACACGGTCGGCGGACGCGACACGCACATGCTCGACAGCGACGAGCTTGCGCAGTTGCGCCGCGAACACTTCGGCTTCGTGTTCCAGCGCTATCACCTGCTGCCGCACGTCGACGCGGTCGCGAACCTCGAAATGCCCGCGATCTACGCGGGCACCACGCGGGCGGAGCGGCATGCGCGCGCGCGCGAACTGCTCGCGCGCCTCGGGCTCGCGGATCGTGCGCATCACCGGCCCGGGCAGCTCTCCGGCGGCCAGCAGCAGCGCGTGAGCATTGCGCGTGCGCTGATGAACGGCGGCCAGGTGATCCTCGCCGACGAACCGACCGGCGCGCTCGACACGAAAAGCGGCCAGGACGTGATCCGGATCCTGCACGAGCTAAACGCGCTCGGCCATACGATTGTGATCGTCACGCACGACAAGGCCGTCGCGCGCCATGCGCGACGCATCATCGAGATCAGCGACGGCGAGATCGTCGCCGACCGGCCGAACCGCCACTATGCGGAAGCGCTCGCGGAAGCCGGTATCGGCGCAACAGAAGCATCCGGACCGGCGTCGGACACGGTGCAGGAAACGGCAGCGGGCACGCCGCCGGCAGCCGATCGCCACGCGGCCCCTCTGCCCGCCGACGCCGCTGCCGCCCCGCGCGCACGGCGCTTCGCGGCCGGCACCGGCCGCTTCGCCGAAGCCTGCCGGATGGCATGGATCGCGCTGGTGTCGCACCGGCTGCGCACGCTGCTGACGATGCTCGGCATCATCATCGGCATCACGTCGGTCGTGTCGATCGTCGCGGTCGGCGAAGGCGCGAAGCGCTACATGCTCGACGAGATCGGCAGCATCGGCACCAACACGATCAACGTCTATCCGGGCACCGACTGGGGCGACAGCCGCGCGGACACGATCCAGACGCTCGTGCCGGCCGACGTCGCCGCGCTCGCCGAGCAGCCGTACGTCGACAGCGCGACGCCCGAAACGTCGCGCACGCTGCTGCTGCGCTACCGCAACGTCGACGTCAACGCGCTCGTGAGCGGCGTCGGCGACAGCTATTTCCAGGCGCGCGGGATGCGCTTCGCGCTCGGCGCCGCGTTCGACGAGGACGCGGTGCGCCGCCAGGCGCAGGTGGCCGTGATCGACCAGAACACGCGCCGCAAGCTGTTCGGCGCGACGCGCAACCCGGTCGGCGACGTGATCCTGGTCGACAACGTGCCGTGCGTCGTGATCGGCGTGACGGCCGACAAGAAGAGCGCGTTCGGCAGCGTGAAAAGCCTGAACGTGTGGGTGCCGTACACGACCGCGAGCGGGCACCTGTTCGGCCAGCGCTATCTCGACAGCATCACCGTGCGCGTGCGCGACGGGCAGCCGAGCGCCGCCGCCGAAAAAAGCCTCGAGAAGCTGATGATCCAGCGCCACGGCCGCAAGGACTTCTTCACGTACAACATGGACAGCGTGGTCAAGACCGTCGAGAAGACCGGCCAGTCGCTCACGCTGCTGCTGTCGCTGATCGCCGTGATCTCGCTCGTCGTCGGCGGGATCGGCGTGATGAACATCATGCTGGTGTCGGTCACCGAGCGTACGCGCGAGATCGGCATCCGGATGGCGGTCGGCGCGCGCCAGTCCGACATCCTGCAGCAGTTCCTCGTCGAGGCCGTGCTCGTCTGCCTGCTCGGCGGCACGATCGGCATCGCGCTGTCGTTCGGGCTCGGTGCGCTGTTCTCGATGTTCGTCGCGCAGTGGAAGATGGTGTTCTCCGCAGGCGCGATCGTGACGGCGTTCGTGTGCTCGACGCTCACCGGTGTGATATTCGGCTTCATGCCCGCGCGCAACGCGTCGCGGCTCGATCCGATCGATGCGCTCGCGCGCGACTGACGCAAGACCTGCCATGACGCATTCCCCCTCGCTTCACCGTCTCGGCGCATTCGCATGCGCGGCCGCACTGCTCGCCGGCTGCGCGGGTGCGCGCCACCAACCGCTGCCGGCCGTCGCGATGCCCGCGAACTGGGCCGCACCGGTCGCGGCCGACGCGCCGGCCACCACGCGCGACTGGTGGCGCAGCTTCGGCGATCCGCAACTCGACGCGCTGATCGACGACGCGCTGCGCGCCAACAACGACCTCGCGATCGCGGCGATCCGCGTGTATCGCGCGCAGTTGCAGGCCGGGCTCGCCGATACGAACCTGACGCCCACCGTGACGGTCGGCGCGAACGGCACCGTGTCGCGCACGCTCGATACGCACCAGATGAGCCGGTCGAGCGGCCTCAACGGTTCGCTGAGCTACGAAATCGACCTGTGGGGCCGGCTGGCCGCACTGCGCGATTCCTCGCGCTGGGAAGCCGACGCGACGGCCGCCGACCTCGAAGCCGCGCGGCTGTCGCTGATCGGCACGACCGCGTCGCTGTACTGGCAGCTCGGCTACCTGAACCGGCAGATTGCACTCGGCGACGCGAACATCGCGTATGCGGTGCGCACGCTCGCGGTCGTGCGGTCCCGTCACGCGGCCGGCGCGGTGTCGGGGCTCGATCTCGCGCAGGCCGAACAGAGTCTCGCCGCGCAACGCGCCACGCAGACGCAACTGATCCAGCAGCGCACCGAGAACCGCCACGCGCTCGCGATCCTGTTCGACCGGCCGCCGCAGCAGCGCGCGGCGGAACCGCCGGCGCTGCCCGACACCGCCCCGCCGGAAGTGGCGGCCGGCCTGCCGGCCAGCCTGCTCGGCCGGCGCCCCGACCTGCGTGCGGCGGAATTCCGGCTGCGCGAATCGCTCGCGCAGGTCGACGCGACGCGCACGAGCTTCTACCCGACCTTCACGCTGACCGGCAGCGCCGGCACGACGAGCACGAGCCTCGAGCGCGTGCTGACGAACCCGGTCGGCTCGCTCGGGCTCGGCCTCGCGCTGCCGTTCATCCAGTGGAACACGATGCAGCTGCAGATCAAGGTATCGAAGTCGCAGTACGAGGAAGCGGTCGTCGGGTTCCGCCAGCGGCTCTACACGGCGCTCGCGGAAGTCGAGAATGCGTTGTCGGCGCGCGTGCAGCTCGAACGCGAGGCCGAACAGCGCACGCTGTCGCTGGCCCAGGCGCAGCGTGCCGAGCGGCTGGCCGCCGCACGCTACGCGGCCGGCGCCACCGCCGTACAGCCGTGGCTCGACCAGCAGCAGGTGCTGAGGAACGCGCAAAGCGCCGACGAGCTGACGCGCCTGAACCGGCTCAACAACCAGATGAAGCTGTACCGGGCGCTCGGCGGCGGCACGTCCTGACCGGCGCGCCGGTGCATCGGGCGGGCTGCGTCATTCGCAGACCGCCGCCCCGCGCCGCGCAGGCGCGAACGCCACCGCACTCGCGGTCGCGAGCACGGCCACGCCGGCCGCGCCGTACACCATCACCCAGCCGAAGCCGTGCACGAGCGCCGCATGCAGCGCCGCGCCGGTCGGGTCGGCCTGTGCAAGCGCCGGCGCGATCGCCTGCAGCCCGTCGGTGCGGCCCGACGCGATCTCCTGCGCGAGCCTGCGCAGCGCCGCCTCGCCGATCGTGCCTGCCGCCCCGCCCTTCAGGCTCGCGACGATCCCCGCGACCAGCACGAAACCCATCGCCGCGATGTTCAGCGCGAGCGAAATCATCCGCGCGCTCATGTCGATGCCCGACGCCATCCCGGCGCGCGAGCTCGGCACCGCGCCCGTCGTCGTGTTGGTGACGGGCGTGTTGGTCAACCCGAGCCCGATGCCGGCGATCACGCAGCCGGGCAGCATCGTCAGCCAGCTCGCATGCTCGGCCGCACTGCCGAGCCGCATCAGCGCGAAACCGGCAGCGATCGTGAACAGGCCGCCCGGAATCACGACGCCCGGCCCGTAGCGCAACGCGAGCCGCTCGCCGAACGGCGGCGCAACCAGCGTCGGCAGCGTGTACGCAAGCAACGCGAGGCCCGCCGTCACGCTGTCGTAGCCGAGCGCGACCTGGAACCAGATCGGCAGATAGATCATGAACGGCCAGAAGCTGAAGTTCATCCCCATCGAGCCGAAGATCGCGCCGGTGAACGCACGGATCCGGAATACCGAGAAATCGAACATCGGCCGCGCGCTGGCGCGCTCCGCGATGACGAAGCCGATCACCGCGAGCACGGTCGCGCCGAGCACGCCGAGGCCGGCCGCGCTCGTCAGCCCGAGCTCGGCGCTTTGGGTGATATAGAACGCGAGCCCGAGCACCGCGAGCGACAGCGTGACGATGCCTGCGACGTCGAGCGAGCCCGCATGCGGATCGCGCGACTCCTGTACCGCGCCGCCGATCAGCACGAGCGACACGGCCGCGAGCGGCGCATGGACCAGGAACACCCACGGCCAGCTCGCCAGCGCGACGATCGCACCGCCGACGATCGGACCGAACCCGAGCCCGATGCCGAACACGATTCCCCAGATCCCGAATGCACGGCCGCGCTCGCGGCCCTCGCGGAACTGGTGCGACAGCACGGCGATCTGGCAGATCAGCATCGCACCGCCGCTCGCGCCCTGCAGCAGCCGGCCCGCGACGAGCACCGGCACGTTCGGCGCGAGCCCGCACAGCAGCGACGTCGCGCCGAACAGCACGGTGCCGATCACGTACACGCGCTTGCGGCCGAACCGGTCAGCGAGCGTGCCGGCCGCCATCAGCACCGTCGTGCACGCGATCGTGTACGCGTTCATGATCCACTGCATGCCGTTGAAATCGCCGTGCAGCACGTGTTCGAGCGTCGGCAGGATGACCGGCACGCTCGAGATTTCGAGGCCGAACATCAGCGACGTGAGACAGACGGCCGCGAGTGCGACCGCATTCCTGCGGGAGTCGGATAGCGTCATGCGTATTACGCGGCGGCCCGGCAACGGGCCGCGCGCCTCCAGGTGAAAGGGATTCGCCGCGTGCGGCCGGCCACGCACGCTGGACAGGAATCGGTACTATAGTGAGAATTCTCCTCCCCATTGACGCGCTAATTTCCACGAACTGGGGAATCTCAGGACTCAATCACGGCAACTTGCGATGACCGACAGACTCGACGGCGTGACGACTTTCGTGCAGGTGGTGGAATCGGGCAGCTTCGCGCTCGCCGCGGAGCGGCTCGACATGACGCGCTCGGCGGTCGGCAAGGCGATCGCCCGGCTCGAGAAGCGGCTCGGCGCGCGGCTGCTGCAGCGCACGACGCGCAGCCAGAGCCTGACCGACGACGGCCAGGCGTACTACGACCGCTGCGTGCGCGCGCTGGCGGAACTGGAAGCGGCGGAAGCCGATCTCGACTGCGGCCGCAACGAGGCGCGCGGCAAGCTGCGGCTGAGCGTGCCGCTCGCGTTCGGGCACCACTGCGTGACGCCGATCGTGCTCGATCTCGCACGCAATTACCCGCACTTGCGGATCGACGTCTCGATCACCGACCGTTTCGTCGATCTCGTCGAGGAAGGCATCGACCTCGCGGTGCGGATCGGCACGCTCGCGGACAGCACGAGCCTCGCGGTACGGCGGCTCGGCACGCAATACGGCAGCCTCGGCGCGGCGCCGTCGTATCTCGCGCGTTACGGGATGCCGAAGACGCTCGACGACCTGAAGCACCACCGGACGATCGCGTACTCGCGCTCGGGCGTGATTCAACCATGGGACTTGCGCGCGCCGGACGGCTCGACGGTGCGCATCGACATGCCGCATCAACTGAGTTTCGACGACGTGCAGGCGATCGCGGCGGCCGGCGCGTCGGGGTTCGGGATCGCCTGGGTGCCGAGCTGGCTGCTCGACCAATACGTGAAGCGCGGCGAGATGGCGATCGTGCTGGATCGCTGCTTCGTGTGCGAAGGCGATATCCATGCGATCTGGCCGAAGACGCGCTACCTGCCGCGCAAGACGCGCTGCGTGATCGACGCGCTCGCCCAGGCGGTGCCGCCGATGATCGAGCGCCCCGACGAAACGCGATGAGATGAATCGAAACCGACGCGCCGCGCGGCGCGCCGGGTTGTCACGCCGCGCCGAGATCGGCGAGCGGATGCGCAAACAGCTTCCACGGCGACGTCAGGAAATGCCGCACGCGTTCGGCGCGCACTTCGACGAGCGACGCGGGCGCCCAGCGCGGCTTGCGATCCTTGTCGACGAGATGCGCGCGCACGCCTTCGCAGAAGTCGCCTTCCTCGATCGCGCGCGCCACGATGCCTAGCTCCATCCGGAACGATTCGGCGAGCGTCATCTGCCGGCCGCGCAACAGCGCCTCGCGCGTCACGGAAAGCATCGTCGGCGAATGGCTCGCGAGTGCATCGAGCGTCGCCTGCAGCCACTGACGGTGCTCGCGCGACAGTTCCTCGCGCGCCAGATCCTGCGTGAGCGTCGCGACGATCCGCTCGACGGTCGAGCGCTTGTCGAAGTGGCGGACGATCCACGGCATCTGGCCGTCGAGCGCCGCATGCGGCACCACGTTGCACGGCGGCTCGAACACCTTGCGCAGCAGCGACAGCGCATCGCCTTCCCACCTGACGCTTTCGATGCGCGTCTCGAACGTGTCGAGCCATGCGGACGGCACGCACAGATCCGCCAGCTTCGCGGTCAGCGCGTCGGCACCCGACAGCATCGCGCCGGTCAGCCCCGCGTACAGCTCGAGTTCGACCGGCATGCGCGACAGGAAATGCGTCGCGCCGACGTCGGGCACGAGGCCGATGCGCGTCTCCGGCATCGCGATCTTGCTGCGCTCGGTCGCGACGCGCAGCGCCGCGCCCTGCGCGAGCCCCATGCCGCCGCCCATCGTCACGCCGTCCATCAGCGCGACCACCGGCTTCGGGAACGTGTGGATCGCGTAGTCGAGCCGGTATTCGTCGACGAAGAACGGCAGCCAGGTCTCGCGCTGCGCGACCATCCGGTACAGCGCGCGTACGTCGCCGCCCGCGCAGAAGCCCTTCTCGCCCGCGCCGCGCAGCACGACCGCGACGATCTGCTCGTCGGTGCGGCAACGCTCGAACAGTGCGGCCAGCTCGCCGATCATCGCGTACGACAGCGCATTGAGCGCGGCCGGACGGTTCAGCGTGATCAGCGCCACGCGGTTCACCACGCGGAACAGCACTTCGGGCGCGTGCTCAGCGAACGCGTCGTGATTCGTCACCGGCGTGCTCATCGTTGCGGCTCTCCATCGGTATTCCACTGGGGCGCGCGCTTGCCGAGGAACGCGGCCACGCCTTCGCGCGGGTCGGCCGTGTCGAACAGGTCGACGAAGCGTTCGCGCTCGACCGCGAGCGCCGCGCTGCGCGGCACGCCGCGGCGTGCGAGACCGATCAGTTCCTTGCTGTACGCGACCGCGTGCGGGCTTTGCCGCGCAACGTTGCGCGCCAGCGCCAGCGCCGCGTCGCGTGCGGCGCCGCTCTCCACCACGTCCTCGACGAGGCCGATCCGCAGCGCGGTGGCCGCATCGACGCGCGCGCCGGTCAGGATGATCTTCTTCGCCCAGCCCTCGCCGACGAGCCAGGGCAGCGTCTGCGTGCCGAGCCCGCACGGCAGCAGGCCGACCGACGGCTCGGGCAGCGCCATCTGCGCATGCGTCTCGGCGATCCGCAGGTCGCATGCGAGCGCGCATTCGAGCCCGCCGCCCATCGCATAGCCGTTGATCGCCGCGATCGTCACGACGCGCGCGTCGTGCAGCGCCTCGAACGCCGCGCCGAAGCGCGACGCCATCGTACGCGCGACCGCGCGGTCGCCATCGGCGAACGTGTTGAGGTCGGCGCCCGCGCTGAAGAACTTCGGGCCGTCGCCGGTGATCACCAGCGCGCGCACGCGCGGGTTCGCATTCAGTTCGGCGACGGTTTCCTGCAACTGCTGCAGCCCGTCGGCGGTAAAGGCGTTCGCGGGCGGACGCTTGAGCGTCGCGCACGCGATTGCGCCATCGTCGACGAAGTCGAGTTCGATCATCACGCGTCCTTCTTCGTTGCCGGTTGGTACAGGCGGATCACCGCCGAGAAATCGAGCTGGCCGTCGCCGCGGCTGCTCATCGTCTGGTACAGCTGCTGCGCGAGCGCGCCGAGATAGACGGGCTGGCGTGCCTGCTTCGCCGCGTCGTTCGCGAGGCCGAGATCCTTCAGCATCAGGTCGGTGCCGAAGCCGCCCGAGTAGCCGCGCGACGACGGCGCGGTCTCGATCACGCCCGGATACGGGTTGTAGGTGTCCGAGCTCCAGCAGCGGCCCGTCGACGTGTTGACGATGCCGGCCAGCACCTTCGGGTCGATGCCGAGTGCAACGCCGAGCGACATCGCCTCCGACACGGCCGCCATCGAGATGCCGAGCACGAGGTTGTTGCAGACCTTCGCGACCTGCCCCATGCCCGTCGCGCCGCAGTGGACGATGTTCTTGCCCATGCCGGCGAGCACCGGCTTCACGCGCTCGAAATCCGCGTCGCTGCCGCCGACCATGAAGGTCAGCGTGCCGGCCGCCGCGCCGCCGGTGCCGCCCGACACCGGCGCATCGACGAACGCGCCGCCGTGCTCGCGCACCAGCGCGCCGAACGCCTGCGCGCTCGCCGGGTCGATCGTGCTCGAATCGATCACGGTCGCGCCCGCGCCGAGGCCCGCCAGCACGCCGTTCTCGCCGGACAGCACCGACCGCACGTGCGGTGCGGCCGGCAACATCGTGATCACGAACGTCGCGCCAGCCGCCGCATCGCGCGGCGACGCGGCCACCTGCGCGCCGGCGTCCTGCAGTGCGCGCAATGCATCGGCGCTCAGGTCGAACGCATGCACTTCATGGCCGGCTTTCAGCAGGTTCAGCGCCATCGGCGCACCCATGTGGCCGAGGCCGATAAATCCGATTTTCATTTTGGAGTCCTCCGCCGCTCAATGCAGCCGGATCGTCGTGTTCACGGGGCCGGCCGTCGTGTCGTCGTCGAACCAGCGCGCGGTGACCGTCTTCGTCTGCGTGTAGAACTGCACGACCTGCTTGCCGTACGGGCCGAGATCGCCGAGCTTCGAGCCGCGCGAACCGGTGAAGCTGAAGAACGGCACCGGCACCGGAATCGGAATGTTGATGCCGACCTGGCCGATGTCGATCTCGCTCTGGAACTTGCGCGCCGCCGCACCGCTCTGCGTGAACAGGCCCACGCCGTTGCCGAACGGGTTCGCGTTGACGAGCGCGATCGCCTCGTCGAGCGTGTCGACTTCCATCACGACCAGCACGGGGCCGAAGATTTCATGCGTGTAGACCGACATGTCCGTCGTCACGCCCGAGAAGATCGTCGGGCCGATGAAGTTGCCGTGCTCGTAGCCGTCCACCTTCACGCCGCGGCCGTCGAGTTCGAGCTTCGCGCCTTCCTTCACGCCCGCTTCGACCAGCGACAGGATGCGTTCCTTCGCCGTCTTCGACACGACCGGCCCGACGTCCGTGCCGCCTTCCGCGCCTGCATTGACCTTCAGCGCCTTCGCCTTCGCGACGATGTCCGGCAGCCAGTCGCGTGCCTTGCCCACGAGCACCGCGACCGACGTCGCCATGCAGCGCTGGCCGGCTGCGCCGAACCCCGCGCCGACGAGCGCGTTGATCGCCTGCTCGCGGTTCGCGTCGGGCAGCAGGATCGCGTGGTTCTTCGCGCCCATCATCGACTGCACGCGCTTGCCGTGCGCGCTGCCGAGGTTGTACACGTGCGTGCCGACCGCCGTCGAGCCGACGAACGAGATCGCCTTCACGAGCGGATGGGTGCAGATCGCGTCGACGACTTCCTTGCCGCCGTGCACGACGTTCAGGACGCCCTTCGGTACGCCCGCTTCGACCGCGAGCTCGACCAGTTCCATCGTCGACATCGGATCCTGCTCCGACGGCTTCAGCACGAACGTGTTGCCGCACACGATCGCCATCGGGAACATCCACAGCGGGATCATCGCGGGGAAGTTGAACGGCGTGATGCCCGCGCACACGCCGAGCGGCTGGCGCAGCGTATAGGTGTCGACGCCGCCTGCGACGTTCTCCGCGAATTCGCCGAGCTGCAGCGTGCCGATCGAGCATGCGTGCTCGACCACTTCGAGGCCGCGGAAGATGTCGCCTTCAGCGTCGGGGATCGTCTTGCCCTGCTCGGCCGTCAGCGTCTTCGCGATGCGCTGCTGGTTCGCGCGCACCAGATCCTGGAACTTCAGCATGATGCGCATGCGCGCGGCGATCGGCGTGTTCTTCCACGTCGCGTACGCGGTGTGCGCGGCCTGCACGGCCGCGTCGACTTCGGCGACGGTCGCGAACGGCACGCGCGCGAGCACCTGCTGCGTCGCCGGGTTGACGATGTCGCGCCACTCGTTCGTGGCGGACTCGACGAAGGCACCGTCGATCAGCAGCTTGACCGTCGGCACGTCTTTCGAAATCGCGTTCATCGATGCTATCTCCTGGCAGAGGGCCGCGAAGCGCGATATCGCCGCGCGGCCGGTTCGGTTCGGCTGCGGGCGGCGGCCGCGACATGCGGCGCGCGCGGCCCGCGGTCACGTCATTTCAATTCAGCAGCAAAATCCTCTTCCCAGTATTCACCGGGCATGCGCGCGCTCGCGTCGTCGCCGCGCTCGATCTCGCGCCGGCGCAGCTCGACGCGGCGGATCTTCCCCGAGATCGTCTTCGGCAGCTCCGCGAACTGCAGGCGGCGGATCCGCTTGTACGGCGCGAGCTTCTCGCGCGAGAAACGGAAGATCTCCAGCGCGAGTTCGGGGCTTTCCTCGTAGCCCTGCCGCAGCGTGATGAAGGTCTTCGGCACCGACAGCCGCACGGGGTCGGGGCTCGGCACGACGGCCGCCTCCGCGATCGCCGGATGCTCGATCAGCACGCTCTCGAGTTCGAACGGGCTCAGCCGGTAGTCGGACGACTTGAACACGTCGTCCGCGCGGCCGATGTACACGTAGTAGCCGTCGTCGCCGCGCATCGCGATGTCGGACGTGCGGTAGTGACCGTCGCGCATCGCATAGGCCGTCGCGTCCGGGTTGTTCGCATAGCCTTTCATCAGCCCGACCGGGCGCGGCACGTCGGCGCCGATCGGCAACGCGACTTCGCCTTCGGTCACCGGCACGCCGTCCGGGTCGAGCAGCGCGATCCGGTAGCCGGGCAGCGGCCGGCCCATCGAGCCCGCGACGACCGGCTGGCCCGGCGAGTTGCCGATCAGGCAGGTCGTCTCGGTCTGGCCGTAGCCGTCTCGGATCGAGATGTTCCATGCCTTCTTCACGCGCTCGATGATCTCCGGGTTCAGCGGCTCGCCCGCGCCGACGATCTCGCGCAGCTTCACGTCGAACGACGCGAGCGGCTGCTGCACGAGCATGCGCCACACGGTCGGCGGCGCGCACAGCGTCGTCACCTGGTATTTGACGAGCGCGTCGAGCACGACCTTCGGCTCGAAACGCGCGTAGTTGAAGGCGAACACGCAGGCCTGCGCGTTCCACGGCGCGAAGAAGCAGCTCCACGCATGCTTCGCCCAGCCCGGCGAGCTGATGTTCCAGTGGATGTCGCCCGGCTGCAGGCCGACCCAGTACATCGTCGACAGATGGCCGACCGGATAGGTGCGGTGCGTATGCTCGACGAGCTTCGGCTTCGACGTCGTGCCCGACGTGAAGTACAGCAGCATCGGATCGTTCGCGTGCGTGACGGCGTCCGGCGCGAATTCGGCGCTCGCCGCGTAGCCGTCGTTCATCGCGAGCCAGCCCGCGCGCGGCGCGCCGGCGACGATCCTCTGCGCGAGGCCGAGGTCGGCCTGTTCGAATTTGGCGGTTTCGTTCTCGTCGACGATCGCGTATTTGGCGCCGCCGATCTGCACGCGGTCGCGCACGTCGTCGGGCGACAGCTGGGTGGTGGCAGGCAGCACGATCGCGCCGAGCTTCATCGCGGCGAGCATCGCGTCCCACAGCTCGACGCGGTTCGGCAGCATCAGCAGGATCCGGTCGCCGCGCACGACGCCGATCGAGCGCAGCCAGTTCGCGATCCGCGACGAACGCTCGGACATCTGCGCGAACGAATACGGATCGCCGGTACCGGTCGCCGCGTCGACGATCCACAGCGCGGGCCGGTCGTTGCCGTGCGCCATCGGGTCGAAGTAGTCGAGCGCCCAGTTGAACGCATCGAGCACCGGCCACTCGAAATCGCGGTACGCGGTGTCGTAGTCGGTGCGATGGCGCAGCAGAAAATCGCGTGCGTTCAGGAATGCCTGTACCGTCATCGTGTTCTCCAGTCTCCATGTCTCGCGGTCAACCGGCGCCTGCGCTGCAGCACAGGCCCGACTGCCTCTTGTGCGGCGCACGGTCACGTCGTTGCGTGCCGCGTTCACCGCGCTGCCCTCGTGCCCTGCGTGATGTTTCGACCGGTGCGACCGTCGCGGCTCAAAGCTGCCGCGCGATCACCATCCGCTGCACTTCGCTGGTGCCTTCGTAAATCTGCGTGATGCGCGCGTCGCGATAGTGACGCTCGACTTCGTAATCGACGAGGTAGCCGTAGCCGCCGTGGATCTGGATCGCATCCGAACACACGCGCTCGGCCATCTCGGACGCGAACAGCTTCGCCTGCGACGCTTCCGACAGACACGGCAGGCCGGCCGTGCGCAGCTTCGCCGCGTGATGCACGAGCAGGCGCGCGGCGTTGATCTGCACGGCCATGTCGGCGAGCTTCTGCTGGATCGCCTGATGCTCGGCGATCGGCTTGCCGAACTGCACGCGCTCGCCCGCATAGCGGCGGGCCTTGTCGAACGCGGCGCGCGCGATGCCGAGCGCCTGCGCGGCGATGCCGATGCGGCCGCCTTCGAGGTTCGACAACGCGATCTTCAGCCCTTCGCCGCGATTGCCGAGCAGGTTTTCTTCCGGAATCGCACAATTTTCGAACGTGATCGGGCACGTATCCGATGCGCGGATGCCCATCTTCTTCTCGGGCTTGCCGACGATGAAGCCCGGCGTGTCGGTCGGCACCAGGAACGCGGAAATGCCGCGCTTGCCGGCTTCCGGGTCGGTCATGGCAAAAACGATCGCCACACCGGCGCGCTGGCCGTTGGTCACGAACTGCTTCGCGCCGTTCAGCACCCATTTTCCGTCGCGCAGCTCCGCACGCGTGCGCAGGTTGTTCGCCTCGGAACCGGCGTGCGGCTCGGTCAGGCAGAACGCGCCGATCACGCGGCCCGCCGCCATGTCGGCCAGCCAGCGATCCTTCTGCGCCGGCGTGCCGAAGCCGAGGATCGGCCCGCAGCCGACCGAGTTGTGCACGCTCATCATCGTCGCGCACGCGGCGTCGCCGGCGGCGACTTCTTCCATCGCCAGCGCATAGGCCACGTAGTCCGTATAAGCGCCGCCCAGCTCCTGCGGCACGATCATCCCGAGCAGGCCGAGTTCGCCGAGCTGCGCGACGATCGCGTCGGGCAGGTGCGCGTCGTGGTCCCACTGCGCCGCGTTCGGCGCCAGCATCTCGGTCGCAAAAGCGCGTGCGGCATCGCGGATCATCCGCTGGTCTTCGGTGTAGAGCTCGTCCATGGTGCTGCTGTCTCCCGCGGCCGCCGGGCGCGACCGTCCTTGCGTTTCGATGCAACAAGTGTAGGCAAGCACGCGCGACTGTTCGATGCTCGCGTCGCTCATTTACACTGAGCGTTTTTGCCACAACGGCGACACCGATGAAGCAGGAAGACAAGGGAACCGTCGCGATCAGCCTCGTCGCTTACAGCGTCGCGCTCGCCACGCGGCGCGGCGTCGCGGCCGAGCCGCTGCTCGCGCAGGCCGGGATCGCGCCCGCGCTGCTCGCGCAGCCGCGCGCACGCGTGTCCGCGCAGCAGTACGGCGCGCTGTGGAACGTGATCGCCCGCGCGCTCGACGACGAGTTTTTCGGGCAGGATCGCCACCCGATGCGCAGCGGCAGCTTCATCGCGATGAGCCAGGCGGCGTTGTCCGCGCGCGACGGGCTGCACGCGATGGCGCGCGCGGTGAATTTCATGCACTGCGTGCTCGACGACCTGCACGCGGAGCTCGACGCGAACCCGCAGCGCGTGCGGCTGCGTTTCGTGCACCGCAAC
This sequence comes from Burkholderia pulmonis, assembly GCF_984667975.1. Classification (NCBI taxonomy): domain Bacteria; kingdom Pseudomonadati; phylum Pseudomonadota; class Betaproteobacteria; order Burkholderiales; family Burkholderiaceae; genus Burkholderia; species Burkholderia pulmonis. The sequence goes on along the minus strand of NZ_OZ480187.1, from coordinate 784,765 downwards.
ACGGGCGCGACGCCTGCGATGTTCACGTATGCGACCTATTTCATCATCGTGTACGGGCTGACCTGCTGGCTGATCGGGCGCCGCATTCCGCTGCTGCATGCGAGCTTCCGCTGCGATACCCCGCCCGCCGACCACGAATACCCGTCGATGTTCTGCGACGACATGCGGTTCAACGAACCCGATTCGTACGTCGATTTCGATCCCGAATTCGCGACGCTGCCGGTCGTGCAGAACGCGAAGACGCTGAAGACGTTCCTGCGCAATGCGCCGGCGAGCTTCATCGTCAAGTACCGCAACCCGAACGCGCTCGCGCAGCGCGTGCGCGCGGTGCTGCGCGGCATGCCGCCCGCCGCGTGGCCGGGCGCGGGCGGGATGGCCGCGCGGCTGCACGTGGCCGAGGCCACGCTGCGCCGCAAGCTGCACCAGGAAGGCCAGGCCTACCAGTCGATCAAGGACACGCTGCGGCGCGATCTCGCGTTCGAGGCGCTGGCCGACCCCGCGCGCACGATCGCCGACGTCGCCGCCGCGACGGGCTTCGCGGAACCGAGCGCGTTCTACCGCGCGTTCCGCAAATGGAGCGGGCGCAGCCCGGCCGACTATCGCGACGAAGTGCTCGCGCGCGGCGGCGGCGCGGCCTGAACCCCGCCGGCTCGGCCGCGACTTCGCGCTTTCCGCCGAAACCGCCTAATCTTTAAGCATCGGGCCCACGCCCTTTCCGCAAGCCGGACGGCACGCGGCCGCGCGCCGCCCGGACGTCCCGATGCGCTTTCACCGTCACGGGCCGCCGTCGACGCCTGCCACGCCTGACGACCGCCCCCGTCACCCGCTGTCCGCGCGGGTCGCGCGCGCCGCGCTGTTCGCGGCGCTGCTCGTCGTATGTGCCGCGGTTGCCGCGCCGCCGCCCGCCGCAGCGCCGGCCGCGCGGCCGGTCGTCGTGATCCCCGTCAACGGCGCAATCGGCCCGGCCAGCGCCGATTTCATCGTGCGTTCGCTCGACCGCGCCGCCCACGAGCACGCGCCGCTCGCGATCCTGCAGCTCGACACGCCCGGCGGCCTCGACACGTCGATGCGGCAGATCATCAAGGCGATCCTCGGCTCGCCGGTGCCGGTCGCCGCGTTCGTCGCGCCGGGCGGCGCACGGGCCGCGAGCGCGGGCACCTATATCGTCTATGCGAGCCACTTCGCGGCGATGGCGCCCGGCACCAATCTCGGCGCGGCGTCGCCCGTGCAGTTCGGCATCGGCGGTGCCGCGCCGCCCGGTGCGAATCCGGCCGCGCCACGGCCGACCGGTGCATCGGGTGCATCCGGCGCGTCGGACGCGTCCGCCACGGCAGCCGCGTTGCCGACCGATACGCAATCGACCGAAATCCGCAAGGCGACGCAGGATGCGTCCGCCTATATCCGCGGCCTAGCGCAATTGCGCGGGCGCAATGCCGAATGGGGCGAACGCGCGGTGCGCGAGGCCGTGAGCCTGTCGGCGAACGAGGCGCGCGCGCAGCACGTCATCGACCTGATCGCGCAGGATCCGGCCGACCTCGCGCGCCAGCTCGACGGCCACAGCGCGACGACCACGGCCGGCACGGTGCGGCTCGCGACCGCGCATGCGCCGCTCGTCGTCGTCGAACCCGACTGGCGCAGCCGCTTTCTCGCGATCATCGCCGATCCGAACGTCGCGCTGATCCTGCTGACGATCGGCATCTACGGCCTGTTCTTCGAGTTCGCGAACCCCGGCTTCGTGCTGCCGGGCGTCGTCGGCACGATCTGCCTGCTGGTCGGGCTGTTCGCGATGCAGTTGCTGCCGATCAGCTATGCGGGCCTCGGCCTCGTGCTGCTCGGGCTCGGCTGCCTCGTCGCCGAGGCGTTCCTGCCGACCTTCGGCGTGCTCGGCTTCGGCGGGATCGTGTCGTTCACGATCGGCGCGCTGATGCTGATCGACACCGACGTGCCCGGCTACGGGATTCCGTGGCCCGTGATCGCGAGCCTCGCGCTCGGCGGCGGGCTGCTCGTCGCGTGCGTGTCGAGCGTCGCGCTGCGCGCGCGGCGCCGGCCGGTCGTGACGGGCGCCGAGGCGATGCTCGGCAGCATCGGCGAAGTGCTCGACGACGGCCTGCATCCGGACCAGCCGCATGGCGCGGCCGGCGCGGCGCCGTCGGCCGCCGGCTGGGCGCGCGTGCACGGCGAACGCTGGCGCGTGGCCAGCAGCGCGCCGCTGGCCGCCGGCTGCCGCATCCGCGTCACCGGCCGCCACGGGCTGACGCTAACCGTCGCGCCGCTCTACGACGCACCGGCGTCGAAACAAACCCAGGGAGAACCTTCATGATCGGTTACACGTTCGGCTTCAGCAGCGTCCTGATCGTCTTCGTCGTGGTGCTCGTCGCGTCGTCGATCCGCATCTTCCGCGAGTACGAACGCGGCGTCGTGTTCATGCTCGGCCGGTTCTGGAAAGTGAAGGGGCCGGGGCTGGTGCTGATCATCCCGATCGTCCAGCAGGTCGTGCGGATCGACCTGCGCACCGTCGTGTTCGACGTGCCGTCGCAGGACGTGATCACCCGCGACAACGTGTCGGTGAAGGTCAATGCGGTCGTGTATTTCCGCGTCGTCGATCCGGAGAAGGCCGTGATCCAGGTCGCGCGCTACGTCGAGGCGACGAGCCAGCTCGCGCAGACGACCCTGCGCGCGGTGCTCGGCAAGCACGAGCTCGACGCGCTGCTGGCCGAACGCGAGCAACTGAACGCGGACATCCAGAAAACGCTCGACGCGCAGACCGATGCGTGGGGGATCAAGGTGTCGACGGTCGAGATCAAGCACGTCGACCTGAACGAGACGATGATCCGCGCGATCGCACGGCAGGCCGAGGCCGAACGCGAGCGGCGCGCAAAGGTGATTCACGCGGAAGGCGAACTGCAGGCGTCCGAGAAGCTGCTGCAGGCCGCGCAGCGGCTCGCGCAGCAGCCGCAGGCAATGCAGTTGCGCTATTTGCAGACGCTGACCACGATCGCGGCGGACAAGAATTCGACGATCGTGTTTCCGCTGCCGGTCGATCTGCTGGGGGCGTTGCTGGATCGGTTGGGGTCAAAAACCGGGCAGTGACGGCACCGGTTGCCCCGCGGTACCGGCGCACCGGTCGGGATTTCCGGATCGTCGATTCGGAAATCTTGCGCACCGGCAGGCGGAACGCGCCCCGCCCGATACGCCGGGATCGCAGCGCATCGGCTCTCCGGACAACGCACCTGTCGTGGCCCTCTAGAGCCTCCCCTCCATTTCCCCCTTCCATTAGGACAAATCCTCACTTCCGGGGCCCCGGAACCGTCTATGATCATTACATTGATCAATGACACATTAAATGCTGACTGAATAACCCGTGACGGTGACGTCGGCGGGCGCGTTCCGGATCAGCGCCCCTAACGGAGACGCATCATGGCCGACCACCCGCTGCCGGAAGTCCACCTCGACGAGCTGCCGCAATTCCGCGCGGTCCAGCAGCTCGCGTACCGCTGCGTCGAAACCGTCGGCGCGATGCTCTACCCCGGCATCACCGAGAAGGAAGCCGCGCGCCTGTTGACCGAATGGCTGCAGGACAACGGCGTGTACGACTGGCTGCACAAGCCGTTCGCGTGGTTCGGCGACCGTACCGCGTTCGAAGGCTTCGCGGGGCTCAAGCACATGGGCGGCTTCAATCTCGCGTTCTTCCCGAGCAACCGCCAGCTCGAAACCGACATGCCGGTGATCCTCGACGTCGCGCCGGTGCTCGACGGCATCGTGGCCGACGTCGGCTACGCGCACTGCCTCGGCCACAACCCGATCCTCGAACAGTTGCAGGACGACCTGATGGACCATCGCGACATGATCGTGCGACTCGTGAAAGAGCGCCGGTCGATGGCCGAGGTCGCCCAGGAAGTCGACGCGCTGTGCCGCCGCCAGGGCGTCGAACCGCGCCACAAGGCGTATCCGTTCAAGGTGCTCGCGCATCGCGTCGCGAAGATCCACAAGTTGTCGAAGCCGCGCTTCGTCGCCCGCTTCGGGCTGAATGCGACGCGCAACCTGCTGCTCGACCAGGGCCGCGCGGCGAAACAGCAGGGCTGGTCGCCGCTGTGGTCGATCGACCGCCGCTCCGAGCATGCGCCCGTGCCGGGCCTGTGGGCCGTCGAGCCGCATCTCGGCTTCGCCGGCGTCGGCGCGAAATTCGAGGAGCTGCTCGTGATCACCGACGACGACGCGTACTGGCTCGACGAAGACCTCCCGCACGTGCGCCGCTGGCAGCGTCGCCAGGCCGAGCGCAAGCAGGCCGCCGCGACCGTGCCGGCCGCCGCCTGACGCACCGCGCCTTCCCTCCCGACTCCCTGAACGACGGACTCACGATGCAGCCTCTTTCCGACGAAGCGCCGCTGGCCCTGTTCGAATCGGTTCACAGCGAGACGGCGGTCGCCTCCGGCGACCTGACGCTCGCGGTCAGGACCTGGGGCGACCCGGCCCGCTCGCCGGTCGTGCTCGTGCACGGCTATCCGGACGACAGCAGTGTCTGGCAGCACGTCGCGCCGCTGCTGGCACGCAAGCACTACGTGATCGCATACGACGTGCGCGGCGCGGGCCTGTCCGGCGTGCCGAAGCGCACGGCCGACTACCACCTCGCGAAGCTGACCGACGATTTCGTCGCGGTGATCGACGCGCTCTGCCCCGGCCGCGCGGTGCACCTGATCGCGCACGACTGGGGCTCGATCCAGGGCTGGGAATTCGTCACCGACCCACGCCTGGCCGGCCGCATCGCGTCGTACACGTCGTGCTCGGGGCCGTGCCTCGACCACGTCGGCTTCTGGCTGCGCGAACGCGTGCTGCGCCCGACGCCTGCATCGCTGGCCAAGCTCGGCGGCCAGCTCGTGCGTTCGTGGTACGTGTACCTGTTCCATCTGCCGTTCATTCCCGAGCTCGGCTGGCGGCTGTGGCTCGGCCGCGCATGGCCGCGCCTGCTGCGCCGGCTCGAGAAGACACCCGCCGCACCGCGCCCGACCCAGGCCGACGACGGCGCGCGCGGCGTGCGCCTCTATCGCGCGAACTTCATCCGCTGCCTGTTCGCGCCGCGCGAACGCTATGCGCACGCACCGGTGCAGACGATCGTGCCGCTCGGCGACAAGTACGTGAGCCCCGCGCTGTCCGAGAACCTGTCGCGCTGGGTGCCGCAGTATTACCGCCGCGAAGTCGCGGCTGGCCACTGGCTGCCGCTCGCCGATCCCGCACGCTTCGCGGATCTTGCCGGGCAGCTGATCGACGCGGTCGAATCGGGCAACGAACCGCCCGCGCTCGCGAACGCGCGCCGCCGCGCCACGAGCGGCCGCTTCAGCGGCAAGGTCGCGGTCGTCACCGGTGCGGGCAGCGGCATCGGCCGTTGCGCGGCCATCGCGTTCGCTCGCGAAGGCGCCACGGTCGTGGCATGCGACATCGATCTCGCGAGCGCCGAACGCACCGCCCTGCTGCTCGGGCTGACCGGCGCGCAGGCGCATGCGAAACGCGTCGACGTCGGGTCCGCCGACGAGATGGAAGCGCTCGCGACGTGGGTCGGCAGCGCGCTCGGCGGCGCGGACGTCGTGATCAACAACGCGGGCATCGGCATGGCCGGCGGCATCCTCGACACGAGCACGCGGCACTGGGAGCGCATCCTGCACGTGAACCTGTGGGGCGTGATCCACGGCTCGCGGCTGTTCGCGCAGCAGATGGCCGCGCGCGGCACCGGCGGGCACATCGTCAACACCGCGTCGGCCGCCGCGTTCGGGCCGTCGCGCGACCTGCCCGCCTACGCGACGACGAAGGCCGCCGTGCTGATGCTCAGCGAATGCATGCGCGCGGAACTCGCGGAGAAAGGCATCGGCGTGACGGCCGTATGCCCGGGTTTCGCGGAGACCGGAATCATGGCGTCGACGCAATATGCGGGCGCCAACGCACAGGACGAAGCACGGCTGCGCAAGCGCGCGACCAGGCTGTACCAGATGCGCGGCCTGAAACCCGAAACCGTCGCGCAGGCGATGGTCGACGGTGTGCTGCGCAACCGCCCGGTCGTCGCGGTCGGCGGCGAGGCGCACGTGATGCGCTTCGTCGGCCGCTTCATGCCGTGGCTCGGCCGGATGATTGCCCGCGTCAGCATGGCATCGCATTGACGGCGCATGACGCCGCACAGGGAGACAACATGACCGATACCGCCGACTATCACAAGATCAAGGCCCGGCACGTGAAGTTCGACTTCAGCGACACGCCGATCACGTGGGTGCCGAACGATCCGGGCAGCACGCACATCATCAACACGCTCAATCTGCTGTTCCCGGAAGGCGAGCTGTGGTTCTGCCGCGTGTACAACAAGGCGCTGCCGCTGATCACCGATGCGCGCCTGCGCGACGAGGCCGAAGGCTTCCTGCGCCAGGAAGCCGTGCACTCGCGCTCGCACGGCGGCGTGCTGAAGCACTACTACGACCGGCACGGGATCGACACGAAGCCGTTCACGCAGAAGCTCAACCGGTTGTTCACGCGCGTGCTCGGCGAACAGCCGCTCGGGCTGAAGATCGGCCATACGCGCTTCTGGCTGCGGCAGCAGCTGGCCGTGATCGCATCGCTCGAGCATTTCTTCGGCTATCTCGGCAACTGGGTGCTCAACGCGCACGGGCTCGACGAAGGCCGTGCCGACCCGACGATGGTCGACCTGCTGCGCTGGCACGGCGCCGAGGAAGTCGAGCACCGCACCGTCGCGTTCGACATCTACCGGCACCTGGGCGGCACCTATCCGGAGCGCTGCGTGCACATGGCGTTCGTGATCCTGCTGCTGCTCTACTACATCACGACCGGCGCGAAGTTCATGTACAAGCGCGACCCGGCGGCCGGCCGCTACCCAGGCTTCGCGCTCGCGTGGTGGCAGGGTTCGCGGCGCGGGCACCTGCCGTCGTTCTGGAAGGTGATCGGCGCCGCGCTGCGCTATTTCAAGCCGAGCTACACGCCGCACCACGAAGGTTCGACCGAGCAGGCGCTCGCTTACCTCGCCCGTTCGCCGGCCGCGCAGGCGGCCGCGCACGGCGGCAACTGGGGCACCGCCAAAGGCGCCTGATCGCGTTTCCGGCCGACTCGGCGGGCGTCGCCCGCCGAAATGCGTACAATCGCGGCTTCAATTTCCCGGAGGTGCCGCGATGGCCATGAAGAAAACCGATCTCGAAAAGAACAAGGCGCTCAAACTGACGCAAGCGATGAAGCAGTCTGGCTCCGCGCGTTTCGGCAAGGGTGCCGACGAAGCGGTCAAGCTCGACCGCCGCGCACAGCGCAAGCTCGACCAGGAACAGGGACTCGTGCCGTTCGCGTGCAAGCTCAACGCCGAACTCGTCGAACAGCTGAAGGCGCGTGCGGCCACGCACCCGGAAGGGATGACGGGCCTGCTGTCCGAGCTGCTCGTGAACGGGCTCGCGCAACGCGACGCTTGACCGCCACGTATCTCGAAATTTCCGTTGACATTGCTGCGCTGCCACGACACACTCGTTCGCATGCCTATGCTCAAGCCCAACGCCATCGCGCATAAAACACGAGTGAACGCCGGTACGCGGCGATCACCGGGGGCGCTTGTGCGTTAGCATCGAGATTCAGTCATGCATGTCACAAGGCCTCGCCGGAAACGGATGAGGCCTTTTTGTTTTGGTGCGCGTCATCCCGCCCGGCTCAACGGATGGAGATGACGATGGACCAAGCAAGCCGGCTGGTTGTTTGTCGCGATCGGTGTCGCACCGACGCAATCGCATTACCGAGAGTCGAACTGCATTTCACGGTCGCGCCGCGCAAGACGCTGACGTGGCGCGCGCAGAACGACGCCGAGATCCGCGTACACGATGCAACGCTGTGGGTCACGCGACTGGGCAGCATCGACGATTACTGGCTGAGAACCGGCGACGTACTACGCGTACAACGCGGCGATCGCATCTGGATCAGCACCGACGACGACGCACCTGCCAAAGCCTCGATCACGACCGTGTACGTGATGAAACGCGATGCACGGCTTCCGCGTGTGTTCGCACGGATACGCGCGATGCTGCTCGGGCAAGGTCGAAGTCGCGCATGACGAATGCGTCGCCGCACACGCGATCCGGGTGCGCAGCGACGTCATGAACCGCCGCACGCGCGCGGCAACGTATCGCCCGCGCATATCCCGAAAATAGTCGTTGACAACACCGCAGCCCGACAACAGAATCGTTCGCATGCCTACGTACAAGCTTATCGCCGTCGCGATTCATCGATCGATGAACATTCGAAAGAATGGTTCACGGGAGGCGCTTGTGCGTTAGCAATCGAGCAGTACTGCATGTCACACAAGGCCTCACCGGAAACGGATGAGGCCTTTTTGTTCTGGTGCGCGTCATCCGTCCGGCTCACTGAATGGAGAAGACGATGGACCAGGCAAGCCAGTTGTTTGACCGTCCCGATCGGCGCCACGCCGGCACGATCGCGTTACCGACAGTCGTGATCCGCTTCGCGGTCGCGCCTCGCACGACGATGACCTGGCGCGCGCCGCAGGACGCGGAGCTGCGCACGCATGGCGCGGCGCTGTGGGTCACGCGGCCGCCGAGCGTCGACGATTACTGGGTGCGGCCCGGCGACGTGCTGCGCATTGCGCGCGGCGAGCGCATCTGGCTCGGCACCGATGCCGACCGGTCGGCCGAAGCGACACTCACGACCGCGTACGTGCGGCGCGGCGAGCGCTTCAGGCGCGCGCTCGCACAAGTGCAACGTTTGCTCGCCGGGGTAGGGAGAAGGAGCGGATGAGCGACGTGCCGTTACGCACGCGGGACGCGGAACGGCCGCGACCGGAAACGGACGCACCCGCGGCGCAACGCGCCGCAGGTGCGCATCGAATGACGCGGCACGCAGGTGCGTGCCGCGAGCGATCGCGCGCCGTGCGCAGCGACGGGATGCAACAGGTGCATCAGGTGCTGGCGGCGAGACGCGGGCCCGTGCTCCGGGGAGTGGACTCGAGGTCGGGACGTTGCGCGGCCTGCGAGGTCACCCACGGATCGATGCCCTGCTTCTGCACCTCTTCGAGAAATGACACTCGTGTGCGCCAGTAATCCGCCTGTAATTTCGCATCGATGACGCGCTGTTCGGCTGCGAACAGTTCCATGCGCGCCGTCACGAGCATCGACGCGGCGGTTTTTTCCGGCGTGGGGGCGTGTCGCATCGCCCAACGGCTGATCCAGTTCAACATGCTGACCTCCGTGATTACGGACGAACCCGCATCGGGCAATCGCAACCGGCCGTGCCTGCCCGAACGCGCAACGACCTTGACCGCCATTCACCGCCAGGCCTGCACGGACTGCGACTCCCCCGCGTCGGCAATTACCGGCCGGCGTGTGCATGTGCGGTGTATCTATCCTAGAAAGACTTGCCGGTTTACGCGATGGGGTCTTGCAATCTTTTACACAGAAACCACAGTCGCCACCGCATCGCGAAATGACAGTTGCGGACGGGACGGCTTCGGCGCACGATAGCCCGATATCTGCCACCGCCTGGACTGACGAATGGCCGCTGCATGCCGCTGCCGCGCATCCGCACCGGCCGTGCACGTGCGTATGCGCGCACGCGCCGCCTGCACCGCGTTCGTGCAGCATGCGGGCCCCTCGTTTCAGTCGCATGTCATGGCGCACCCGCCACGCGCGACGCGCCCGGCGTGCCGTTGCGCACGCATCGGCCGCCTTCACCCGACAGCCCCGCTCCCACGCCTGTTTCCGCCGTTTCAACCCATTCTGCCGGCCCGTGCCGCACGAACCGGTAAAATGCGCGCCTTCGTCGCGCGGCCGGGCTGCCAGACCGTTCGCGCGCAGGCAACCGATCGCGCCCTCCAACTATATCGTCCGAGCTATCCGCGCTATTACAATCCGCCGATAGCCGGGCAATAGTGGCTGGTTACAGTTAGCCGGCCGCGCGCTGCCTTTACAACAATTCGGCACAACAATCAACACGACAACCCGACCGGAGAAACGCCTTCATGGAATCCATCAAGCGGTATTTCGGCTTCGCTGAAGCCGGCACCGACTTCCGCACCGAAATACTCGCGGGCGTCACCACGTTCCTGACGATGGCCTACATCATCTTCGTCAACCCCGCGATCCTCGGCGACGCCGGCATGCCGAAGGAATCCGTGTTCGTCGCGACCTGCCTCGTCGCGGCGCTGGCGTCGATCATCATGGGGCTGTACGCGAACTACCCGATCGCCTGTGCGCCCGGCATGGGCCTGAACGCGTATTTCGCGTACACGGTCGTCAAGGGGATGGGCTTCACGTGGCAGGCCGCGCTCGGTGCGGTGTTCATCTCCGGCTGCCTGTTCCTGCTCGTCACGCTGTTCCGCGTGCGCGAGGCGATCGTCAACGGCATTCCGAAATCGCTGCGGATTTCCATTACCGCCGGTATCGGCCTGTTCCTCGGCATCATCTCGCTGAAGACGTCGGGCGTGATCGTCGGCAACCCGGCCACGCTCGTCACGCTCGGCGACCTGCACAAGCACGACACAATCCTCGCGATCGTCGGCTTCTTCACGATCGTCACGCTCGACCACCTGCGCGTGCGCGGCGCGATCCTGATCGGCATCATCGGCGTCACGATCCTGTCGTTCTTCTTCGGCGACAACCAGTTCCACGGCGTGTTCTCCGCGCCGCCGTCGATCGACGCGACGCTGTTCAAGCTCGACATCCGCGCTGCGCTGTCGACCGGCATCATCAACGTGATCCTCGTGTTCTTCCTCGTCGAGCTGTTCGACGCGACAGGCACGCTGATGGGCGTCGCGAACCGCGCGGGCCTGCTCGTCGAAGGCAAGATGAACCGCCTGAACAAGGCGCTGCTCGCCGACAGCACGGCAATCGTCGCGGGCTCGGTGCTCGGCACGTCGTCGACCACCGCATATATCGAAAGCGCATCGGGCGTGCAGGCCGGCGGTCGTACCGGCATGACGGCCCTCACCGTCGCGGTGCTGTTCCTCGCGTGCCTGTTCATCGCGCCGCTCGCCGGCGTCGTGCCGGCCTACGCAACGGCGCCTGCACTGCTGTACGTGTCGTGCCTGATGCTGCGCGAGATGGTCGACGTGCCGTGGGACGATGCGACGGAAGCCGTGCCGGCCGCACTGACCGCGTTGCTGATGCCGTTCACGTACTCGATCGCGAACGGTGTCGCGTTCGGCTTCATCGCGTACGGCGGCCTGAAGCTGCTGACGGGCCAGGCCCGCACGGTCAAGCCGATCGTGTGGATCATCGCGGCCGTGTTCCTGTTCCGCTTCTTCTATCTCGGCAGCGAGTAAGCGAGTAAGCGAGTAAGCGAAGCGCTGCACGATGCAATGAAAAACGCCACCTTCGGGTGGCGTTTTCGTTTCCGCACGACTCTTCTGCGATCCTGATGAATCGACATCACGCGACCATGCCGACGCCCATGCAATCGCGGTGCGGCCCGCATACGAAAATGCCGTCCGGCCCGCCGAACGGCATTGCGCGAAAGGCAACGTCTTCGCGTGCGCCGCGTTCAGTCCCGCGCGCCGCAAGACGAGCGTCGTGTCGTCAGCGCCAGTTGGCCTCGTAGAAGCGCACGTAACCGCTGCGCAGCGTCACGCATTGCGCGCGCGTCTCCGACAGCAGACGCCGTGCAGCCGCCTCGATACGGTCGCGATGCTGGTCGAATGCACCGACCATGTCCTCGAAGCGCGGCGATGCCGCGCCGAAGTGGTCTTCCAGCGCCTCGGCGGTGATCTGACATTGGACGCGCTCGCCATTGACCAGTGCCGTGAACGCAAGCATCAGGTCACGCCCCGAATACTCGGGCTTTTCGTTCGTGAAATGGATCTGCATGGGAGCCGCCTCGACCGGTAGAAAACGAATGACCGCGTTCGTCGTCCGCTACCGGCCGGACGAAATGTACGCGGGCTCGCCGGCGGAGGCCGTGACCGCGGGGTTCTGCGCAGTCAATGCATGCCGGTTGATTTCCACTTTAGACGGTTTCGCGCGGGAGACAAAATTTCCGGTGTGCGTCGTTCCGACGCGCATTTCGTCTGATCTGCGCGGCATCCGACACCGTTTCGGAAACGGGCGTCAGTGAGGATCGGTGGGCCAGATGTTGAGGGAGATCGCGGCCGTCGTGACGCCCACCGCAATCGCGGCCGCCCCGTATTTCACCGCATCGGCCAGATCGAACAGCAATCCGTGGATCGCCACGGCAATGCCGCCCAGCATGATGAACGTGGCGATCGCCGCCAGCACGACTCTCAGTTCCGTCCGAACCATGATGCGTCTCCCGAACGGATGCATGTCGCGTCGCATGCATGTTGCAGTGCGGAACACGGCGCGTGCGTGCTCCATTTCCATCATTGCAGGCGGGCGCTTAAAAGCAAGGGGATTTTGTTCGCGGTCGCGCATCGCACGTGGCGCTTGTATGATGATGCGTACCCGGACGGTCGGCTCGCGCACACCGATGGTGCGCCGCAAGCGGAAAGCGGAATCTGCCGAGGAATTCGGCGATGGGATGTCGGCCAGGACCGGGGCACACGATTGTGCCGATCGACGAACATGGCCCGAGTGAGCGATGAAGCACTGACCGGGCTGACCGCGAAGCATGGGGCCTGAGTAAGCGCTAAAGCGCTGACGTGGGCCGACCGCGAAGCATGGGGCCTGAGTAAGCGCTAAAGCGCTGACGTGGGCCGACCGCGAAGCATGGGGCCTGAGTAAGCGCTAAAGCGCTAACTCAGGCCGACAGGAGACAAGTCATGCCGCAACCCTTCGTGCTGCCCGCCGCCGCGGGTCGCACCGACCTGCTCGCGCAGGCGCATGCGCGCTCGACCGCGGTCGGCCTGCGCGCGCACGAACGCCCCGATTTCTCGCCGCTGTCGCGCCTCGCGTTGCGTGAACTGCTCGACACGAACCACGCGCTGTTCTCGCATGCCCGCCCGGTGATGGAGGACCTCCACGCGCAGATCGCCGATACGCAAAGCCTCGTACTGCTGACCGACGCCGACGGCGTGATCCTGCACAGCATCGGCGACGCGGATTTCATCGAGAAAGCCAACCGCGTCGCGCTGTGCACCGGCGTGTCGTGGGCCGAAGGCGCACGCGGCACCAATGCGATCGGCACCGCGCTCGCATCGGGCCAGGCCGTCGTCGTGCACGGTTCCGAACATTTCCTGCGCGCCAACCACATCCTCACGTGCGCGTGCGCACCGATCGTCGATCCGTTCGGCCGCACGCTCGGCACGCTCGACGTCAGCGGCGACCCGCGCGGCTCCGGCCCGCATACGCTCGCGCTCGTGCGAATGTCCGCGCAGCTGATCGAGAACCAACTGTTCGCGAACCAGTGCGGCGAAGCGCTGCGGCTGCGCTTTCACGCGCACGAGGACTGCGTCGATTCGCTGTTCGCCGGGCTTGTCGCATTTGGCGCCGACGGCGGGCTGATCGCCGCGAACCGCAGCGCACAATTCCAGCTCGGCGCATCGTTCGATGCACTGCAGCATCAGGCCAGCGATGCGTTGTTCGGCATGCGCTTCGGCCAGCTCGCGCAGCAGGCCGCCCGCGCGCCGGGCGCCACGTTCCGGCTCACGTTGTCGAACGGCGTACGCGTGCTCGTCCGCTGCGAATTCCCGGAAGCGCAGAAAACGACCGTTGCCGTCACGCCGCCCGCGCCGGCCGTGCGCGTCCGCGCACCGGACCCAGACGCGATCACGTTGGCGACGCTCGACACCGGCGACGCGCGCATGGCCGCCGTGCTGGAGCGCGTCGCGAAGATCCGCGGCCGCGACCTGCCGCTGCTGATCCTCGGCCAGACCGGCACCGGCAAGGAATGGCTCGCTCGCGCACTGCACCAGGCGTCGCCGCGCGCGGAAGGCCCGTTCGTCGCGGTCAACTGCGCGGCGCTGCCCGATTCGCTGATCGAGGCCGAACTGTTCGGCTATGAAGACGGCGCGTTCACCGGCGCGCGCAAGCGCGGCAGTCCCGGCAAGATCGCGCAGGCCGACGGCGGCACGCTGTTTCTCGACGAGATCGGCGACATGCCGCTCGCGCAGCAGGTCCGGTTGATGCGCGTGCTGCAGGAGCGCGCGGTGATGCCGCTCGGCGGCGCACGCGCGGTGCCGGTCGACGTGCGCGTGGTCTGCGCGACCCACCGCGACCTGCGCGCGATGATCGCGGACGGCACGTTCCGCGAAGACCTGTTCTACCGGATCAACGGGCTCGCCGTCACGCTGCCGGCGCTCGCCGTGCGTACCGACCTGCCCGCGCTCGTCGACCGGATTCTCGCGCGGCTCGCGCACAGCGAACCGATGCCGCGCCGCCTCGCGGCCGACGTGCTCGACGCATTCACGCGCCACCGCTGGCCCGGCAACCTGAGGCAGATGACCAACGTACTGCGCACGGCCGGCATGCTCGCCGAAGACGAGACCGAAATCACGCTCGCGCATTTGCCCGACGATTTCTGGCTCGACTGCGACGACACGCCGGCAGCCGCCACGGCGCCCTCGCCGGCCGACACGCATGAAGCCACGACGCTGCAAAGCCATCAGGCCGCGGTGATCGACGCCGTGCTCGCACGGCACGGCGGCAACGTCTCGGCCGCCGCGCGCGAGCTCGGCCTCGCGCGCAACACCGTATACCGATACCTGCGGCGGCACTGACGCGGACGGCCGGCAGCCGGCCGCCGCCGGCGGGTTCGGGTATGCTTGGCGCGTTGCCGCCGACCCTCCGCCCGCTTCAGTCATGACCGATCCCGATCACCCGCCCCTCGTGCGCATCGAGCCGCTCGGCGCGAGCTTCGACGCCCCCGATTCGCTCACGGTGCTCGAAGCCGCCGCGTTCGCACGCGTGTCGCTGCCGCGCTCGTGCCGCAACGGCACGTGCCGAAGCTGCCTTTGCCGGATCGTCAGCGGGAGCGTACGCTACACGATCGAATGGCCCGGGCTGAGCCGCGAGGAAAAGGCCGACGGCTACACGCTGCCGTGCGTGGCCGTCGCGACGTCGGACCTCGTGCTCGACGTGCCCGACGCGGTCATGCTCGACTAGACGCGGCGCGCGGTCGCGCGCGTCGTCCTGCAATGCTCGATCCCGCATGGAGAACGTGATGACCCAGTCAACCGATCGCATCGAAAAACAGACACAGCTCACGGCATCGCCCGACCGCGTCTGGGAAGCCGTCAGCAATTCCGGCGAATTCGGCCACTGGTTCGGCGTCACGTTCGACGAGCCGTTCGCGGCCGGCCAGCCGCTGTTCGGCCGCATCACGCCGACCCGCGTCGACGACGACGTCGCCAAGGCGCAGGAGCCCTATGCGGGCGCCGTGTTCGAAATCGTCGTCGATCGCATCGAGCCACAGCACCTGTTCTCGTTCCGCTGGCACCCGTTTGCGATCGATCCGAATGTCGACTACACGTCCGAGCCGATGACGCTCGTCACGTTCGCGCTCGCGGCGCAAGCCGGCGGCACGCTGCTGACGATCACCGAAACAGGTTTCGACCAGCTGATCGAAGCGCGCCGCGCAAAGGCCCGCGAAATGAACGATCAGGGCTGGACCGCGCAGACTATGCTGATCACGAAGTATCTGGCGAAGCACGCGTAGCGCGCCGCTACGCCGCACGCCGCTGCCGACCTGCGAATCGACGTGCGTGGCATAATCCGCTCCATCGTCGTCCACCCGCCGCCGCGCATCGCATGCTGAGTCGTCGTCTCCGGAAGATCGGCAGTCTGATCGGGATGCTCGCCATCCTGATGACGGCGCTCGCGCCGACGATCTCGCAGGCGCTGACCACGCAAGGGCGCGTCGACGCGCTGCTGGCCGACTACTGTTCGGCCGCACCGGCCACCGGCGAGCGCTCCGCCGATTCGTCGACGAAAAGCCTGCAGGCCCATCTCCAGGCATGCGGCTACTGCAGCCTGCTTGCCCATACGCCCGCACTGCCCGCCCCCGAACTGACGTTCGCGGCCAACGTGCACGTGATCCAGCACCGCGCGGCAACCCGCTTCGAAAGCTTGCGCCGCGCGCTGCCGCTCACCTCCGCGCAACCGCGCGCCCCGCCGTTCGCATCCTGATCCGTCGTCATTGCGCGTGATGCCGTAGCGCATCGCGCAGTCCGCGCACGCCACCTGCGTGCGCGACGTGTCACGTTTCGAAGGACGCTCATGTCTCACCATGCTGCGCGCGGCCTCGTGCCGGGCATGCGGTTGGCCGCTTCCGGCTCGCACTGCCACGCCGGCATTCGCCCGCATGCGAATGCCCGGTCGCGCACGTCCGTGCCGGCCGCCGGCATCGATGCCGCTCGCGCATCCGTCCGTCGAATCCGTCTTTCTCATCCGATTCGCCACTCGCTCATCCAGCCATGAAAACCGTCACTTTCGTTCGCGGCGCGCTCGCCGCACTCGGCTTCGTCGCCATCCAGGCGGCTCACGCACACGCCCTCCCGAAAACACAGAACCCGGCCGCCGACGCCACGCTCTCCGCCGCACCGCAAGCAGTCACGATCGATTTCAGCGAGGCGCTCGAGCCGGCGTTCAGCTCGATCGCCGTCACCGACAGCCACGGGCAATCGGTCACCGATGGGAAATCGGCCGTCGACGCCGGCAACCGGAAACGGATGCACGTCGCACTGGCCAGCCTCGCGGCCGGCACCTACACGGTCGCGTGGATCGCGGTAGCCAGCGACGGCCATCGCACGAAAGGCCACTACGCATTCACGCTGAAGTAACGCCGCAACGCCCACGAACCCACCCGATAAGGAGAACCAACGATGAAACGCTCGATTCCGACCGGCCTGCTCTTCGCGCTGCTGGCGCTGCACGCTTCCACCACGTTCGCCGCGCCGGCCGTCCACGCCGACGCATGCTGGATCCGCGCGATGCCGGCGACGGTGCCGTCGTCCGGCTACTTCACGCTGAAGAACGACGGCGACGCGCCCGCGACGCTGACGGGCATCGACACCCCGGCCTACGGGATGGCGATGGTGCATGAAACGCAGACGAACGGCAGCACCGCGAAGATGGTTCACGTCGACTCGGTCGTCGTCCCCGCGCACGGCACGGTGACGTTCAAGCCGAAGAGCTATCACGTGATGCTGGAGGAGCCGCGCCAGACCGTCGCGCCCGGTGCGAAGGTGCCGTTCCGGCTGCATTTCGCGGACGGCTCCACCGTATCCGTGACCTGCGACGCGAAACCGCCGACCTACGCCGGCCAGTAACGCCGCCCGCCCTCGATCGAAGGAGACGCACATGAAAGACCGCCTGCCGCTGGCCGACCTGATCGTCCGCTACCGGACGCCGCTGAATGTCGCCGTACTGATCGTCTGCGGGTTGTGGGCCGCATGGGTCGCGTGGATGACGCGGCCTGCCGCCATCGAGACGCCGCCGGCGATTCCCGCGTACTGCATGCGCGACGCGCGCTGACGCGCCGCGACGGCACGGTTCCGGCGGCGGCCCGCGCCATTATTGGCGTGGCATCATCGATTCATCCCGACCACCGGAACCGCCTCTCGGAGCGACGCATGGCCCTTCAGACCTGGATGCTGTTTGCCGCAGCCTATCTCGCCACGACGCTGTCGCCGGGGCCCAACGTGCTGCTCGTGATCCGCAACACGGTGCGCTACGGCACGCGCGGCACCGCGGCAACGATCGCGGGCAACCTCGTCGCACAGGGCGTGGTCGTGCTGCTCGTCGCGCTCGGCGTCGGCGCGGTGCTGGCCGCGATGCCGCCGCTGTTCGTCGCAATGAAGGTGATCGGCGCCGCGTACCTGATGTTCCTGGGCGTCCGGCAACTGCGCGGAGATCGCAAGGCCGCCACGTCGGGCAGCGCGGCGGAGATCGCCGTACCCGACCGCCGGAAGCTGTTCCGCGAAGCGCTGTTCGTGTCGGGCAGCAATCCGAAGACGATGATTTTCCTGTCGGCGTTCATGCCGCAGTTCATCGTGCATGACCGGCCGCTCGCGCTGCAGTTCGTCGTGATGTACGCGACGATCGCCTGCACGGTCGTGATCGTTCACAGCGTCTATTCGGCCGGCGTGCGCCACTTCCATCGCGGCTTCGGGATGAGCCGCGCGGTGCGCGTGCTCAAGCGCGCCAGCGGGCTGCTGTTCGTCGGGCTCGGGATCAAGCTGCTGACTGCGCGACAGGCGTAAGCCGGCGCGCCGCCGTCATCAGTGCATGTGCGCGGCCAGCGTGGCCGTGATCGCATCGAACGACGGCCGCGCGTCGACGTCCTCGTTCAGGCACGCGGCCGCCAGCGCCTCGAGCGCCCCGGCGTGCGGTTCGCATCGCTCGTGCAATTCGCCGAGCAGATAGCCGAATGCCCGCACCTCGAGCCGCTCGAACCGGGCGCCGCGTGTGCGGTCGTTCACGTCGTAAAGGGACGCCGCGCCGAAATCGCCGAGCAATGCACCACCTTCGCCGTCGTGCAGGATGTTATGCCCGTACAGGTCGCCATGCATGATGCCGCGCGCATGCAGATGGCCGCCGACCGACGCGATGCCGTGCGCGATCCGCATCGCTTCCGCCGGATCGAATTTCGCATCGGCGGCATAGACGTCGCGCGTGCAGGACGCGAAACTCGGCGGCCCGGCGAGATTCGTGAGCGCGGGATCGACCAGCTCCATCACGAGGCCGTGCGTGCCGTCCGGATGCCCGCGCACCTTGCCGATCACCGGGATCACGTTCGGGTGGCGGCCGGCATGCAGGCACGCGGCCATTTCGCAATCGGGCAGGCCGTCGCTCGTCACCGCCCCCTTGAACAGCTTGACCGCGACCGTCCGCGACGGATGGCCGTCCGCACGCCACTGCGCGCGGTAGATGACACCCGACGCGCCCTCGCCCAGCTTCTGTTCGCAAGCAAGCGATGCCCAGTCGATCTCCGCGACGTCCGGCCCGGCCGACGCCGCGGCCTCCGCCGCCGCGCCGAGCGGGTTGCCGGCAACGGCAAGCCACGCGAGACGCGGCAGGCGCAGCAGCCAGTCGGGCAAGGACTCCAGCCGGTTCGCGGACAGCCGCACCAGTTCCAGTGCGCGACAGGCGGCCATTTCGGCCGGCAGCGCCCGCAGCCGGTTGCCGGCGAGCATGAGCTTCTGCAATCGCGAACAATCACCGATGTCGGCAGGCAGTTCGCCGATTGCGTTGTCGGTCAGGATCAGCCAGCGCAGTGCGTGCGGCAGCGCGCCGCGCGGCACCGTGCGGATCCGGTTCGCCTTGAAGCCGATCATGTCGAGGTGCCCGCACGCGCCGAGCACGTCGGGGAACGCGGTGAAGCGGTTGCCCGACGCGAACAGGATGCGCAGGCGATGCAGCCGCGGCAGGTCGTCCGGCAGCGCTGACAGCGCATTGCCGGTCAGGTCGAGCACTTCGAGCGTGTCGGCAAGATCGAAGATCTCGCGCGGAAATTCGGTCAACCCGCATGCGAGCTTGAGTTGCCGTGCGCCCGACAGTTGTCCGGCCTGCAGTTGTTCGAGGGTGTGGGTCACGGGGAGAAAACGGGTGGCGGTTGCGATGATCGTTGGACCGATCGGACGAATTCTACCGGGATCGCGTTCGTGTCCCTGCACGACCTTGTCACACCCCCTTCACAAATGCGCAATGTGACGTTAGAATTGCGCCCCTTGCAGTGCCGACGTGGTGAAATTGGTAGACACGCTATCTTGAGGGGGTAGTGGCGAAAGCTGTGCGAGTTCGAGTCTCGCCGTCGGCACCAGATGCAGCTTCAACGCATTCCAGGCATGTTCAGAAACCCGCAAAAGCACATGGCTTCGCGGGTTTTTTGTTTTCGGCGCGGCGCAGTCGACACCCATGCCCGCCGCGGTCTGCCGATCCATTCCGGCGCGAGACCGGCCGCCCCCCTCCCCGCTACGCCAGCAACAGGAAATTCCGCACGACCGCGGACGGCTCGTCGCATCGCGACGCAATGGCCAGCCTGGCGCGAAGCCCGCTCCCCGCGAACGGCCGGTAGACGACCCCGGCAACCTGCACCTGCGTAATCGCCTTCGGCACGACCGACACGCCGAGCTCGGCCGCCACCAGCGTCACCGCAGACGCGATCTGCGGCGCCGGTTGCGCCATGCGCGGCTCGAATCCGGCCGCCTTGCAGGCGGCGACGATATCGTCGAACAGCGCGCTGCCGGCCTCCCGCGGCACCTGCACGAACGACTCGTCGGCCAGTTCGGCCAGATCGATACGCCGGCGCTGCGCCAGCCGATGCGCGACGGGCAGCGCGACGAACATCGGCTCCTCGTCCCAGTCGATGACACGCAGCGTCGCGGCGATGCGGCGCTCCGGCCGCACGATCGCGATATCGAGGCGTCCGGCCTCCAGCGCCTCGAGCAGGACGCCCGACGTCGCTTCCTGCAACGTCAGCTCCGCATCCGGAAACGCCTCCCGAAAGCGGCGGATCAGATCCGACACTTTCGGATTGAACGCCGCCGTCCCGGTGAAACCGACCCGCAGATGGCCGGTTTCCCCCCGCGCGGCGCGCCTTGCCGCACGTGCCGCGCGCTCGGCATCGTCGAGCACGCGTCGCGCCTCTTCGGCGAAGACCTCGCCGGCCAGCGTCAGCTCGGCGCCGCGTGCGGTCCGCTTGAACAGTTCGACGCCGAGCTCGCCCTCGAGCGCCTTGATCTGCTGGCTCAACGGCGGCTGCCCGATGCCGAGCGTTTCGGCGGCCTTCGTGAAATTCGACGTGGCCGCGACGGCCAGAAAATATCGGAGATGCCGGAGTTCCATTCGTGACCTGACCTCACGGTGAGTCGGCTGGCCATTCAGCCAGTGCTAAAACATATCGCTTCGGTTTCTTTCATATATTGGACATATACATGACGGTGCGCAAGAATTCGCGTATTCCGTCGCACATCGAGTGCATCCATGTCCTCTCCTTCGATTTCCCGATCCATGCCAGCCATGCAGAGCGCCGCGCCCGATGCATTGCCTGCCGGCGTGTCCCCGCGCTCTGCCGCCTACCAGCGCATCGCGTTCGCGCTGTTCCTCGCAGGCTTTTCCACCTTCTCGCTGCTGTACTGCGTGCAGCCGCTGCTTCCCGCGTTCGCGCACGAGTTCAACCTGGGCGCCGCATCGAGTTCGCTCTCGCTGTCGCTGTCGACCGGGATGCTCGCGGTGTCGATCCTGTGCGCCGGCGCGCTGTCCGAACGCGTCGGGCGACGCGGGCTGATGTTCGCGTCGATGACGCTGGCCGCGCTGTTCAACGTGCTCGCCGCGCTGTCGCCGAACTGGAACCTGCTGCTGCTATGGCGCGCGCTCGAAGGCTTCGCGCTGGGCGGCGTGCCGGCGGTTGCGATGGCTTATCTCGCGGAAGAAATCGCCGCCGACGGGCTCGGCTTGTCGATGGGGCTCTACGTCGGCGGGACCGCGTTCGGCGGCATGATCGGGCGGATCGGGATGAGCGCGCTCGAAGAGCACTTCTCGTGGCGCACCGCGATGCTGACGATCGGCATCGTCGACCTGCTGGCCGCGATCGCGTTCGTGATGCTGCTGCCGCCGTCGCGCCGCTTCGTGAAGCGCACCGACCTGACGCTGCGGCATCACCTGCGGCTGTGGCACGCGCAACTGCGTCACGCGCGCCTGCCGTTCGTGTTCTCGATCGGCTTCCTGGTGATGGGCGCGTTCGTGACGATCTACAACTACGCCGGGTTCCGGCTCATGGCCGCGCCGTTCAACCTGAGCCCGACCGCGTGCGGCCTGATCTTCGGCGCCTACCTGTTCGGGATGGTGTCGTCATCGAGCGCCGGCGCACTCGCCGACCGTCTCGGGCGGCCACCGGTCCTCGTCAGCGGCATCGTCGTCTTCGCAGCGGGCCTCGCGCTGACGCTATCGCACTCGCTCGTCGCGATCATTGTCGGCATCGTGCTCGTCACGATCGGCTTCTTCGTCGCCCACGCGGTCGCGAGCGGCTGGGTCGGCAACTTCGCGGGATCGGCGAAGGGGCACGCGGCTTCGCTGTATCTGCTGGCCTACTATGCCGGGTCGAGCGTGCTCGGCTCGGTCGGCGGGACATTCTGGCAACACGGCGCGTGGGTGGGCGTCGTCGGGTACGTTGCGGTACTGCTCGCGCTCGCGCTGCTGGCTGCGCGGCGGTTGACCCGCGCGTGACGTGGCGCGGGACGGCGCGCATCGACTGCTCACTCGCCGCTTGCGTGAAAGCCGGCGATGGCTTGCCACATCGACACCGGGTTCGAATACATCGGAAAATGCCCGCAATCGGGAATTTCCGACAGCGCGACACCCTGTTCGCCGATCGCCTTCAGGTACGAGAGCGACGCGTTCTGTTCGCCGTACATGAACATCCGCGGAAACGGCAGCGCGAGGAATTTGTGCATCAGGTCGCCGTGGTCGGATAGCTCCACCATCGAGCGAAAGATGCCGCCGACGGCTTCCGCACGCACCTTGTGACGCAGGCTGGCCGAGTACAGCGCACTCGCATACGCCGGCGCATGGCGAGTGCGCTCGATGAAGTCGTCGAAGAAGCATTCGGCGCTGTCGTGCGGATGATCGACGATCTGGCGGCTCAGGAAACAGTCCTCGGGCGCGAGGTTCCCTTCGATGTCGACGAAGCTGAGCACGCGCTCCGGATGCCGGTGCGCGAACATCAGCGCCGTCAACCCGCCCATCGAATGTCCGACGAGATGGAATCGCCCGAACCCCGTGCGGTCGATCACGTTCAATGCCGTTTCGACCAGGAACGGAATCGAGATCCGCGACAGGTCCGCGCACCACGTATCGCCGCAGCCCGGCGCGTCGTATGCAACGAAAGGCCGGCCGTCGAACGCGCGATGGCGCACGATGTCCGCGTAATCTTCCTTCGTCGAGCCGAAGCCGTGAAGGAACACGATGGGCGCACCGTCGCCGTCGCGACAAATGGCCGAAACGTTCAGCGCGGTGTCGCCTATGGCGAACGAGAACCGCGACTGGAAAAATTCATTGCTCATCCGATCGAATTCCGGGTAAAGGTGACGTATGCCCGCCTCGGCGCAACACGCGCAGCCGAGGCGCGACCGCAAATACGGGACAGCGGCGTTCAGCCCGCCAGCGTCCGGCAGAAATCCTGGACTGCCGCACACGCGCGCAGCAGCGACGGGGCGTCCAGCGCGTAAGCAATCCGGATATACGGGCCCAGCCCGAAAGCGCTGCCATGCACGGTCGCCACGCCGGCTTCGTCGAGCAACGCGTTCACCACGTCCTCGTCGCTGTCGAGGCGCGTACCCGCGCGGGTCGTCCGGCCGATCAGTGCGTCGCACGACGCGAACGCGTAGAACGCGCCTTGCGGGGCGTCGCAACGCAGGCCCGGCGCCTGATTGAGTTGCCCGATGACCAGATCGCGCCGACGCTCGAATGCGGCACGGGAATGTGCGATGAAATCCTGCGGCCCCGTCAACGCGGCCAGCGCCGCGTATTGCGAGATCGTCGAAGCACCGGACGTTTGTTGCCCTTGCAACTTCTCCATCGCATCGATCAGCCAGCGCGGACCGGTGCCGAAGCCGATACGCCAGCCCGTCATCGCATACGCCTTCGACACGCCATTCATCGTCAGTACGCGCGCCCGAAGCCGCGGCTCGACCTGTGCGATCGTGACGAACTCGATGCCGTCGAAAATCAGGTGCTCGTAGATGTCGTCGGACAGCACCAGCACGTGTGAATGCACAAGCAGCACTTCGGCGAGCGCCTTCAGCTCCGCGCGGCTGTAAACCGCCCCGGTCGGATTGGACGGCGAGTTCAGGATCAGCCATCGCGTACGCGGCGTGATCGCCGCTTCCAGCGCGGCCGGCGTGAGCTTGAAGCCGCTTTCGGCACCGCACGCGACGGCAACGGGCCGGCCGCCGCATAGCTGCACGATCTCCGGATAGCTGACCCAGTACGGTGCGGGAACGACGACTTCGTCGCCTTCGTTCAGGGTCGCGGCCAGTGCATTGAAGATCACCTGCTTGCCACCGCTGCACACGAGCGTGTCGCGCCAGTCGACGTCGAGCCCGTTCTCGCGCCGGAACTTGGCGGCAATCGCTTCGCGCAACGCACGCAAGCCGGCCACCTGCGTATAACGCGTGTGGCCCGCGCGGATTGCCGCGATGCCGGCTTCCCGCACGTGGTCCGGCGTGTCGAAATCCGGCTCGCCGGCGCTCAGCGAAATCACCGCTGCGCCGGTCGCGCGCCGCGCGGCCACGCGATCCATCACCCCGTAGGTGGCCGACGGTCGGGCCGCGGCCAGAAAGCGGTTCAGCGTGACAATCGGCACACTCATTGCGCGGCCCTCCAGCGAGTCAGCCCCATCAGTTCCAGCGTGCTGCGCCCGGCACGCAACGATTCCATCATCTGCGCCTCCTTGTCGGCGCGCGCCTGCCCGTCCGCCAGCGTCCGCCCGACCTGCGCCGACGGGATCACGAGGACGCCGTCGTCGTCCGCGACGACCAGATCGCCAGCCGCGACCGGCGTACCGGCCAAGCTGATCGGCCGCCCGATCGATGGCGCGCTCGCCTTGACCGTGCCGCGCATCGACACACCGCGCGTGAATACCGGAAAGCGCCGCACGACCAGCGCCGCGATGTCGCGCACGCCGCCGTCGATCACGAGCCCCACGACGCCGGCCGCTTCGGCCGCCACCGTCAGCACTTCCCCCCAGTAACCGGACACGAAGCCACCGGTCGATACGACGAGCACGCTGCCGCGCGGCACCTGCTCCATCGCGATGTGAATCGACAGGTTGTCGCCCGGCGAACATTCGAGCGGATACGCAGGCCCGGCGATCGACGCACCCGGCCACACCGTGCGAATCGCGGGATCAACCGAGCTGGTGGCGAGGCCGGATGCTTCGTAAAGCGTCGATGTTCCGAGCCTGCGCGCCCGGTCGAACAGATCCGCGCCGTCGGTCTTGATCGTGGACATCAGGTTTTCCTTTGCAACGTGTGATAGCCGAGCGCGGCGCGCGCCTCGCCGAGCGTCTTGCCGAGCGCGAGGTGTTCGCGAATGCGCGATTCGGTCGCTTCGATCTGCCGGGCGACTTCGGCCACGTCGCGTGCACGGTCGCGCGGCACGATGACGACGCCGTTGGCGTCCGCGACGACGATGTCGCGTGCCGCCACGCGCACGCTGCCGATCCCGACGGTGGCGTTCACGGCTTCGACCTGCACGCGATCCTTGCCGGTCCGCATGAAGCGCCCTGCCGTGAACAACGGATAGTTGTCGCCGAGTGCCTTGTTCACATCGCGGCACACGCCGTCGATCACGGTGCCCGCGATGCCGCGCAGCCCCGCGTACTGGGTCATGATGTCGCCCCACACGGTACAGTCGGTCCTGCCGCCGTTATCGATGACGATCACATCGCCTGACGCGACGTCGTCGATGAAATCGCCGACGGTGCCGGGCGGAACGCTGGCCGGCACGTACCTGACCGTGAATGCCGGGCCGACGACGACCGTCGTGTAGTCGGCCAGCGGCATGATGCCGAGCGCCTGCCCGTGAAGCCCGAGCCGGTCCATCGCGTCCGACACGCCGGGCGTATCCAGTCCCTCGAACAGCGCGACCAGCGCCCAGTCTTCCTCCGCAGCCTTGCGGGAATTCGTCATATTTAATACTCCGAAACAGGGACGCGCTCAGCGCGCCGCAATGGCTTCGAACTCGGTATCGTGCATCACCTCGGCGACCGGGCGACCGGCGCGGACGGCCGCGACCATGCCGTCCTGCCGCTTCGCGATCCGCTCGCCGAGATCGAGCACGTCCGCGATGCACATCGCCGGCACGAAGACCACGCCGCAACGGTCGGCAAGCACGTAATCGTCCTCGTACACGGTCACGCCGGCCATCTGCACCGGCGTGCCCGAGTCGATCTGGACCACGCGGTTGCGTGCGCTGATCATCGTGATGCCGCGCCCGTAAACCGGGTAACCGATCGATTCGCTGCCCTCGATGTCGCGGCTCGCCCCGTCGATCACCGAGCCGCGAATCCCCTTGACGGTCGCCGCGTTGGCCATGATGTCGCCCCAGCAGGAAATGCCGTCCGTGCCGCCCGCGATCACCAGCACGCGGTCGTTCGCGGTGATGGCGTCGACAACCGGCGAAATAAGATGCACGGTCGGCCTGGCGTCCGTCTTCGGCCCGAGTTGAATGGTGCTGGCCCGCCCGGCGACTTTCGGGCATGCCCACAGTGGGCGCAGGCCGCAGGTCGCGCCAGGCATGCCGAGAAAGTCGAGCGCATCCGACACGGTGTTCGTGTCGAGCGCGGCAAGGCGGTCGAGAAAGGAAGGCTGGTTCATCACGCTGATCCCCGTTGGCAAGTGGGGCAATCGTCGCGCCGGCAGCGCGACATGTAAATTTCCGATTCAGTATCTGCGTGATACGATTTTCGAATCACGGAACTGTGTCGTCGCCGGATGACGGCGGCGACAATGCACGGCCCCGCCGCCGCTCCCGCAGCGGCCTCCGCATCCTTTCACCGTGGACGCACGCATCATGAGCAACACGATCGACTACCGGCTGATTCGGCAGCTATGGATGTTTCTCGCCGTCGCCGAGGAACAGCACTTCGGGCGTGCGGCCAAACGGCTGAACATGTCGCAGCCGCCGCTGACCGAGCAGATCAAGGTGCTGGAGCAATCGCTGGGGATACAGCTGTTCCATCGCTCGCGGCAAGGCACGCTACTCAGCGCGGCGGGCGCCGCGATCCTGCCGGCCGTCAGGCAGTTCGCCGGACAGGCGGAGCGGCTGCAACGCGTGGTCCGGGAAGTTGCGGCCGGCCAGTCGGGCGTACTGCACGTGGGCGCGATCACGGCGGCGATGCTCGATACGGTGCCGCCGTTGCTGGATGCCCTCAAGCGCGCGCATCCCGACCTGACCGTGTTCGTCAACGAGATCGACAGTGTCGATGCCGTTCCCGCGCTGGAGGCCGGCGAACTCGATCTCGCGTTTGCGCGCGTCGACGGCGAGGTAGCGAACGGCATCGCGACGCTGCCGCTCGCCGAGGATCGGCTGGCCGTGGCGCTACCGAAGGAACATCCGCTCGCCGCGATGCCGAGGGTGCGGCTTCGGTCTCTGATGGGCGAGCAATTGATCATGTCGTCGCGACAGGTCAGCCCGGTCTACTTCGACATGCTGACGTCGGTCTGCCGCACGCACGGCCTGACGCCGCGCGTCGTTCACGAAGTACGGTCGGTGACGTCGCAGGTTGCGTACGTCGGGTGCGGTCAGGGCGTGGCGCTCGTACCGGCCTCGATACGCAGGCTCGCACCGGAGAACGTGGTCGTTCGCCCGCTGCAGGAAAAGATCATGGTGGTGACGGCCGCAGCCGTCTGGAACACGCAGCGCCATCATCCGATGGTCGACGAAGTGCTCGGGATGCTGCGCAAGCCGGTGCGCACGTAGCTTGCGCGGCACCGGCTACGCCGCTTCCGTCACGACACCAGCACATCGTCCGCTTTCACCGCATACGCCGCCTCCCGCCGCCGCAGCTTCATCGCGATCAATGCGGCCAGCACCGCCAGCCCGGCGCCCGTGAGGAACCCGCCCGTATAACCGACCTTCGCGGTCAGCGACAGGATCGTCGACGACGCGATCAGCTCGCCGAGATCGCGCGTGCTCTGCACGGCCGTCACGTCGGTGCCGGCCTGGTCGCTGCCGCCCGCGAAGCGCATGCCGGCCGTCATGATCGACACGGACGTGATCCCCGTCGCCAGCGAGCCGAGCACCGTGCACAGCCACGCCCACGACGACGACACCGGCAGCCACCCGCTCGCCTGCGCGAACCACAGCAACGCCGCCGCACCCGCGCAGCTCACGCCGGCCGTAAACGCCCGCCACAGGCCGAGCCCCCTCACGAGCCACGCGCCGCCGCCGCAACCGAGCACGACCGTCACGACGCCGCCGGCCATCCCGAGTTTTCCGATCGCGTCGAGCGTCCAGCCCGCATCGTTGAGGAACAGCTTCGACAGGCCGAAGCCCGATACGGCCGTCATCGCCGACAGCAGCGCGAGCGACAGCAGCGACCACGATCGCGGCCGCTTCGCGAAGCGCACGAGGCTCGCATTGTGTTCGGACCGTGCGCGGGCGCGATCCGCGTCGCGCGGCAATACCCACAGCACGCAGACCAGGCTCGCGAGCGGGACGGCCATCAGCGCGAGAAACGCGGTTTGCTGGCCGAACAGGCCGATCAGCGTCAGCGTGCCGGCGCCGCCGCCGAAGAAGCCGATCATCACGCCGGCAATCTGGATCGCGTTGATCTTCGCGAGCGTGTCGCCGCTGAAATGCTCGGCGGCCATCCCGTCGTTCGCGATGTCCTGCGTCGCGCTCGCGAGCGATGCGACGGCCAGCAAGCCGACCGCCCATCCGGCCGTCGCGACCGTCATCCCGATCTGCGCCAAGCTGGCGAGACACAGCACGACGATGGCCTGCATCGGCAGCATCCAGCTGCGCCGCCGGCCGATCCGGGGCGACCAGCGATTGTCGACGACGGGCGCCCACAGGAATTTCACGACCCACGGCAGCCCGACGAGCGGCAGGAACGCGAGGGCATGAAGCGGCGCGCCGTCGTGGCGCAGCAGCGTCGGCATCGCGTCCATCGCAATGCCGATCGGGATTCCCTGTGACAGGTAAAGCAGCGTGATCGTGATGACCAGGCGGCGATGTTCGAGCAGGTCGCGCATCGAAGTCTCCAGTTGCATGAGGTTAAAAAGGTTCTGCGCCGGCCGGCACACGGGCGGCCTGCATCGCATCGCGACGCGGACGGCGTGCCGAACGCAGCAGCAATGCGCCGCAAGCGACGAGTGCCGCGTCGATCGGCCAGTACACGGGTTGGCCGGCGCCCAGCAGCGCGATCGCGCAATGCGTCGCGCCGGCCAGCCCGTACGTCACGCCGGCCGCACGCATCAGGATGCGCAGCCACGCCGCGCGATCGGCCACGCAGGCCGCGAGCGCAATCGCGCCGGCCCACACCGCCCAGAACAGCATCGCGAGTGCATGGTCGACGTGCACGCCATCGGGCAATGCGCGCCCGGCGAACATCAGCACGCCGCCCGCGAGCACGAGCCCGCCGCACACGCCGACCGCGACGGCGGCCAGCACGTCCGCCGAACGGTCGCGCTGCGCGCGCCGCCGCTCGATCCACAGATGCAGCCCCGTCGCACACAGTGCGCATGCGGCGAGCCCCATCAGGAAATGCAGCGCGCGCAGCACGCCGCCCGCCGCACCGATCCAGTCGTATTGCGCGAAATGCAGCGGCTGCACCGCGATAAACGCGCGCAGCCAGAAGCCGCGGCCCCGCGATGTGGCATCCGCGAGCCATTGCCCGTCCGCCGCGCGATACAGGTGACGCTCGAACACGGCCGTGCTCGGCAGGCCCGCCGTCGTGCCGGCGATCTCGACGCTCGCGTTCGTTTTGCCCCAGCGATGCAGCACGACGGCCTCCTGCCGGAACCCGGGCACGCGCGTCGCATCGCGCCGCAGCAGCGCATCGAGATCGGGTGCGCGGCGCCACGGGCCGCCCGCCTCGACGGGCGGCGGCCCGCCGAGCAGTTCGGCGAATGCACGCTGCGGCTGCCCCGGATACGCGACGCCCGCCAGCGACACCGTGCCGAGTGCACCGAGCCCCGACAACGCGCCGGTGAACGCGAACAGCACGAGCCACGGCGTTCCCCACAGGCCGATCCATGCGTGCAGGTCGAACAGCGCGACGCGCAGCCCGTGACCGCGCCGGATGCGCGCCGCGTCGGGCCATTGCCGGCGATGCACGACCACGCCCGCGACGATGAGCACGAGCAGCACGATGCCCCACAGACTGACGAAGATGCGACCGGGGAAGCCGGCGAACAGCGTCTTGTGCAGCGTGACGATCAACGCCGCCCTGCCCGCATCGGGCAGCGGCTCACCTGTGGCCGGATCGAGCGCGAGCATGCACGCCTGGCGTGCGTCGCAGAAACGGATGGCCGGATCGTCCGGCTGCGGCATCACGATGCGCGCGTCGCGCAGCGCGACACCGAGCGACGCCGCACGCGCGACGAGCGCATCGAGCGGCAGCGTCGGCCGCGCGACCGCAACCGGCGGCGGCCGCCACCAGCCCTGCATCGAATCGAACGCGAGACTCCAGGTGCCGCTGAACAGCACGACGAACAGCACCACGCCGAACAGCGCGCCGGCGCCGCGATGCAGCGCGCGCCAGCGCGAACGCGACGAAGCATCCATGTCAGTGCCCTCCCCAGCCCGCCGCGCACGCCACGAGCACCGCGAGCCACGCACCCGCGCGCCAGGCGGCCTGCCGCCATCCGGGGGCGACGAGCACCCACAGCAGCGCGGCGACGCTCGCGACGAGCGTCAGCAGCACGGACGCATAGAGCCGGTTCAGGCCGTCGGCCGGGTAATGACGGGCCAGCGTGACCGCGAGCGCGACCGCACCCGGCAGCACGCCGCCGATCGCGAGCGCCGACCGCGTGCCCCAGCCGGACGCCATCAGAATTGCCCGCGCATGGTCAGCATCACGTTGCGCGGTTCGCCGTAACGGTTGTTCCAGCCAGGCTGGCTCAGGCTCAGGTAGTAGTTGCGGTCGAACAGGTTGTTGACGTTGAGCGCGGCGCTCCAGTGCTTGTCGTAGCGGTAGCCGAGCCGCACGCTCGCGAGCGCGTAGCCGCCCTGGGTCATCGTCACGCCGTTCGCCTGCGCCGAGTAGTTGCTCTGCACCTGCACGCCGCCGCCGATGCTCCAGCGCCGCTCCTGCCACGGCAGGTCGTAGTTGGTCCACAGCCGGAACAGGTGGCGCGGGTTCAGCAGCGGCGAGAACGACGAGCCCGCGTTCGCGAGATTGTTCGCATAACGCATCGTGTCGTACGTATAGCTCGCCCACACGCTCCACCACGGCGTGATGCGGCCGTTCGCCTCGAACTCGAAGCCCTGGCTGCGCACGCTGCCGCCGTTCACGTAGTAGCAGCTCGGCCCCGCGCACGGGTGCGCGTTGTCGACCTGCGGGTTGTTGTCGAGATCGATGCGGAACGCCGCGAGCGACACGTTGAGCTTGCCGCCCGCCAGCTCGCCCTTCACGCCCGTCTCGTAGGTGCGCCCCTTCACCGGCGTCAGGATGCCGCCGCCCCACATCGACTTGGTCTGCGGCTGGAACACCTCCGCATAGCTCGCATACCACGACCAGTCGCGCGCGAAATCCCAGATCAGCCCGCCATACGGCGTGAACTGGTGACCGGTGTTGTAGTGCGCGCCGAGGCTGTCCTGGTTCCACCAGCTCATCCGGCCGCCGAGCACGAGCGTGACGGGTTCCGCGAGCTTGATGCGGCCGAGCCCGTACACGCCTTTCTGCGAAATGTCGTTCTGCTGCGACTGCTGGTACGGCCCGATGCCCGGCTCGGGCACGCTGCTCGGATTCCAGCGGTACACGTTCACCGGCGTGCCGGACACGTCGCCGAGCAGCGGCGCCGTCATCTGCCCGCTGCTGCTGTTCGCGTAGGTGACGCCGAACAGCAGGTCGTGCGTGAGCCCGAACGCATGCACGGGGCCCTGCACGTTCGCATCGAGGCTGCGACTGTAGCTGCTGAACTGGTACGCCGCACCGTTCAGCCGGCCGCCGTTGCCGGTCGCCGGATCGATCGCGCCGAACGAACCCGCGTACTTCAGGTCCGAGCGCACGCTCTGGTATTCGCCGCTGATCTTCGCCTTCCAGCCGGCGCCGAGCTTCTGCTCGACCGACGCGAACGCGCGCGTCGTGTCCCAGTTGAAGCGGCCCCATGCGGTATCGAGGAACGTCGAGCGCGACAGGCCGAGGCTCGATCCGTCGCGCGCCATCGGCACGCCGGACATGTCGGGCACCGACGATGTCGTCTGGTACTGCGCGCCGAACGTGAGCAGCGTGTCGCGCGTCACGTCGACTTCCGTGATGCCGTAGATCGAACGCGTGTCCTGCTTCGCGTGATCGTAGAAGAAGTGGCGATCCTCATACGCGGCGACGAGCCGGCTGCGCACGGTGCCGGCCGCATTGAGCGGCCCGCCGATATCGGCTTCCGCGCGATAGCGGTCCCAACTGCCGACGCTCACGCTCGCGTTCGCGGAGAACTGGTACTGCGGGCGCTTGCGCACCAGGTTGACGGTGGCAGCCGGATTGCCCGAACCGTGCAGCAGCCCGTTCGCGCCGCGCAGGATTTCCACGCGTTCGTACACCGAGATGTCCTGCGGCGCGCTCGCCATGTCGCCGATCACGACCGGCACGCCGTCGAATTCGAACGAATCGACCTTGAAGCCGCGCACGAAGTACGCGGTGGTGAGCAGCACGTACGGCTGGACGGTCACGCCGGCCGACTGCTGCATCACCTCGTCGAGCGAAAACAGGTTCTGCTGGTCGATCCGCTCGCGCGTCGTCACGCTGACCGACTGCGGAATCTCCCGCAACGCGAGCGGCATCTTGCCGACCGTCGCCACCGACGGATCGTCGGCCACGCCGCGCGCCGCGTTCACCGAAATCGCCTTCAGCTCGCCTGCCGCAGGCTGTGCGCCGGCCGCTTCCTTCTTGACCTCCGCACCGGCTGCCGGCGCCGCATCGGCGAACGCCGCCGCCGGATGCGCGGCGATCAGCAGGCCGAGATACAGCGACGGGCGCCAGCGCCCGAAACGGGCGACTCGTGCGCCCTTCATCATCGATCTCCCAGGTTCCCGCACCTCGTACCGCATTCACGCCCCCGTATTTGATAATCATTCTCATTATCAATTAGAACCGGCGGGCGATTTTTCGATCAAGCGGCTTTTCCTATCGATTCCGGGCACACCGGCCCGCATTGTTCACGTCAATGCTCGGTCGGCCGGGCGGGTTTCCTCCCTCGCGTCGGCGGGCGGCACCCCGTCATGGGGCCGCCCCGCACGGGCGAACGTCGCGTACCACGCATCGGCCTCCATGAGCTGCGCATGCGTCCCGGTCGCCCGCACGCGGCCGGCGTCGAACACGACGATCGTGTCGGCCGCCGCGGCGAGCGACGGCTGGTGCGTGACGACGATGCGCGTGCGCTGCCCGCGCAGCGCGACGAGACTGTCGCGCACGCGCCGCGCGCTCAGTTCGTCGAGGCTTGCGGTCGGCTCGTCGAACATCAGCACCGGCGCCCGCGCCAGCAGCGCACGCGCGAGGCAAGCCCGCTGGCGCTGCCCGCCCGACAGCAGCTGGCCGCCCGGCCCCACGTCGGTGTCGAGGCCGTCCGGCAGCCGCTCGGCGTCGCGCAGCAGGCCGACCGCGTCCAGCGCTCCGTGCAGCTCGGCATCGGTCGCGTCCGGCCGCCCCATCCGCACGTTCCACGCCAGGCTGCCGCGAAACAGCCCGTTGTCCTGGAACACCAGGTTGCGCGTCGTGGCGAGCGTCGTTTCGCTCAGGTGCCGCACGTCGGAGCGGCCGAGCAGCACGCGCCCCGTGCATGGATCGTCAAGCCGCGCGAGCAGGCCGAGCAGCGTGCTCTTGCCCGCGCCCGTCGGGCCGACGATCGCGACGAAGCCGCCCGCCGGGCAATGCAGGTCGATCCCGTCGAGCAACGTCGTGCCGCCGGCCGACCGATAGCCGACGCGCACCGCGTCGACGCTCGCATCGTGTACCGGCGTGCCGCGGTCGGGGCTGTCGAAGCGCGGCGCTTGCAGCACCTCGAGCACCGTGTCGAGCGCGCGCCAGCCGCCTCGCAGCGCCTGGTCGAGCTGGGTGAGTTGCGCGAGCGGCTCGATGAAACGCACGAGCAGCACGAGCACCGCAACGGCCGTCGCCGCATCGAGCCGGCCGGCCGCGACCGCCCACGTGCCGCCGATCAGCATCGCGACGAACACGCCTTGCACCGCGCCCGCGAAACCCAGCTCGATCGGCAGCGAGCGGCGCATCAGTGCGCGTGTACGGCGATGCTGCCCGTCGAACGCGTGCTGCAGCGCTGCGCGCGCATCGCCTTCCCGGCCCGCGAAGCGCAGCAGCCCCTGATGCGCGGCGAACGCCTGAAGCTGCACGGCCATGTCGCGATCGCCGGCCGCACGCGCCTGTTCGAACGCGAGCGTGCGCGCGCCGCCGCGCTCCAGCAGCGCGAACAGCAGCACGGCCGCGCCCGCGAGGCACAGCGCGATGCGCCAGTCGATCCACGCGAGCCCGGCAACGACCGCGAGCGGCGTCACGACCGCACCGATCAGCGGCCCGAGCAGATGGGCGGGAACCCCCATCGCCTGCATGACCGGCCCGCGCAGCAGCCCGGCCGGATGACTGTCGCGCACGGTCTGCCACGACGCGATGCGCGGCAGGTGACGCACGAGGCGATCGACGAGACCGGCCGCGAGCGCACCGCCCGCGCGATAGCCGCCGCGTTGCGCGACGTACAGCACGAGTGCGTGGCACAGCGTCAGCGCACCGAGCGCGACCGTCCAGTGCAGCGCGGCCGCCTGCGCGCCGGCGAACCATGCGCGGATCAGCGGCACGAGCAGCAGCCCGCACGCACCATCGAGCAACGCGGCGGCCACCGCCCAGCCGACACCGCGCCACAGTGCGCGGCGCGTGTCGCGCGGCAGGCACTGCAAACGTTTGGGCAATTTCGTCATCATGCGGCCTCCCCGCCTGCGGCACCGCGCTCGCGCCATAGGCGCGCGTACAGCCCGCGTGCGGCCAGCAGCGCCGCATGCGTGCCGCGCTCGACGATGCGGCCGTGCTCCATTACGAGAATCTGGTCCGCATGCCGGATCGCGTCGAGATCGTGGCTGACGATCACGCGCGTGCGCGTGTCGCTGCGCAACGCGTTGCGCAGCGCCCGCCCGGTTTGCGGATCGAGCGCCGATGCCGGTTCGTCGAGCAGCAGCAACGGCGCAGGCGACAGCAACGCACGCGCGATCGACAGCCGCTGCAGTTCGCCGCCGGACAAGCGCACGTCGCGCCCGCACAGGCAGTCGTAGCCGCCCGGCAACGCGTCGATGCGTTCGTCGAGACAGGCTGCGCGCGCGGCGGCGCGAATCGCATCGCGATCGGCATCGGGCCGGTAAAGCGCGATGTTCGCCGCGATCGACACGTCGAGCGCGGTGGCCTGCTGGAACACCATCGCAATCTGTTCACGCCGCGTCTCCGACGCGAGCAGTCGCAGGTCGGCGCCGCCGATCCGCACCGTGCCGCGGTCCGGATCCATGAAGCGCGCGAGCAGCATCAGCAGCGTGCTCTTGCCCGCGCCCGACGGCCCGACGATCGCGGTGGTCGTGCCGGCCGCGATCGTCGCGTCGATGTCGTGCAGGATCGGCGTGCCGTCGATGTCGACGCTCACGCCGCGCAGCTCGACCGACGCATCGCGCGGCACCTGCACCGCGCCATCGACGGGCTCGGGCAGCCCCGGCTGCGCGAGCAACGCATCGAGCCGCGCAGCAGCGGCACGCGCCTCGCGCAGCGCATCGGCGCCGTGGCCAAGCGCGCGCACCGGCGCCGCGACCGCCCAGATCAGCAGCGCGAACGCGCACAGCTCGCCGACCGGCAACCGCCCGGCCGTGAGCCACGTCGCGCCGAACACGACCCACGCGAGCAGGAACGGCGTGCCGAGCAGCACCTGCGTGCATGCGCCGGGGCCGCCGACGCG
The DNA here is from genome assembly GCF_984667975.1 of Burkholderia pulmonis. Classification (NCBI taxonomy): domain Bacteria; kingdom Pseudomonadati; phylum Pseudomonadota; class Betaproteobacteria; order Burkholderiales; family Burkholderiaceae; genus Burkholderia; species Burkholderia pulmonis. The sequence goes on along the minus strand of NZ_OZ480187.1, from coordinate 749,235 downwards.
ACCGACCCATGCCGAAAACGCCTGTTCGAAGCGCCCGGTCGATTCCAGTGCAGCCGCCTCGATGCCGGCGCCCGGATACTGCCGCACGAGCGCCGGGTTCTGCGCGAGCTGCGCGTAGTCGCCCATCAACTGTTCGAGCGCCGCGTTGCGTGCCGCCACGGCCGGCGCGAACCGCGCCGAACGCATCCAGCGGAACAGCGCGGCGCCGGCGACGAGCGGCACGAGTGCGAACGCGAGCAGCGCGGGATTCAGGTAAAGCAGGCACGCGAGTGCCGCGCACGGCACGACGACGAGCTGCGTGATGTCGGCCGGCGCATGCGCGACGAGCTGGTGCAGTGCGCGCACGTCCTGGTCGACATGACGGGCGACACGGTCGCTGCCCGCACGCGTGAACCAGCCGAGCGGCAAGCGCTGCAGATGATCGGCGAGGCGCTTGCGCAGGCGGTCGCAGAGATCGGCGTCGACGCGATGCGTCAGGTGCAGCGCGACCGTCTGGCCACCCAGCCAGCACACGCCCGCCGTCACGGCCGCGACGAGCCAGCCGCGCGACGCCGCGTCGAGCTGCGCCGTCACGCGCCATGCGTCGGCGAGATGCGCGAGCGCGAGCCACGGCACGAGCGACGCGATGCCGGCCAGCGCCTGCAGCACCACCGCGATGGCGAGCGGCACCGCGAACGGCCGCAACATCGAAAGCAACGGCCCCTTCATGCGGCACGCTCCAGCAGCATGCCGAGCGTCGCGGCGCATGCATCGCCCGGCGGCTGCTCCGGAAAACCCAGCTGCGCGGTCAGCTGCTGCCAGACGCGCGTCACATCGATGCTGCGCTGGTTGCACGCCTGCAGCCCGTCGCCGGACACGAGCCGGTCGACCGCGCGCACGGCCGCCTGCGGCCAGCAGCGTGCATGAATCTCGCCCCACGTATCCTGTGCGTCGTCACAGATCTGGAGGCTCGGCATGGCGTCGCCGGCCAGATCGCCGAAGATCGGGAACAGCCCGTCCTCGTCCGTCGCCGGCTCGCGCAGCGCGGGCGCCCACCACAGCGGGCCGTGCGGCGACGCGAGCGTCCACGTGCCGGCGTCCGTCGTCAGCGTGATGCCGAACAGCATGCTCATCCGGCCGTCGTCGGCCGCCGCCATCTCGTTGTGCACGCGCAGCGATACCGGCGTGTCGGCGAGCACCATCGCGCATTCGCGCATCGACGACAGCGCCGGCCCGATCGGCTCGACCGACCACGCGCCGACGCCCTGCAACGCGGCCGCCAGCACGTCGAGCGCCGCGTAGCTCGCCTGCACCGAGCACACGATGTCCGCATGCACGGGCGCACTCGTTTCGCTCAACCGCCGCGCGACCGCGATGAAGCGCGCGACGACCGGCAGGTTCGGATAGAAACTGTTGAGCAGGCATCGGCGGCCGAGGCGCGACGCGGTGCGCAGGACGGTGTCCCATTCGTCGGGCAGCAGCGGATGCTCGATCACGACGTCGATCCCGCGTTCGAGCAGCCGGCACGCAAGCGCGGCGCCTTCCGCCCCGCGCGCAGCACCGCCGACGGCGACGCATGCCGCGCGCACCTCGTCCGGCAACGCTTCGACGCGATCGAACACCGGCGCGCCGACGCGGGCGGCCAGTGCGGCCGTGCGCGCGCTCCCCTGGCCGAGGATGCCGGCGACGTGATACGAACCGGACGCCGCGAGGCCCGCCGCATAGAACTGACCGAAACGGGAGCCGGCCACGACGACCGGCAGCGGATGGACCTTCATCGTGCCTCCTTCAGGCGGGTATCGACGAACGCGGCGTTCAGGCAGTCGAAATGACCGCCGGGGATATCGACGGCCGTAATGCCGCCGAGCGCCTGCGCCGTCCAGTATTCGGTGAGCGTCGCGCGCTGCTGCGGAATCAGCGGGTTGCAGCGTTCGGGCACGAACAGCCGCAGCGCGCCCGCATACGGCGCATCGCCAGCCCAATGGCAGGCCTGCACCGAATGCATGAAGAGCCGATACAGCCGTTCGCGCTCGTCGAGCAGCGGATGCGCGACCTCGTCCTGCATCGACAGGCCCGCCGCTGCGCGCAACACGCGGCCGCGCAGCACGTCGAGCGGCTCGCAGCGATCGCCAAAAATTTCGAGCTGCGCCTGCAGGCTGCCTGACGCGAGCCGCGCCGGGTCGGCCTTCAACGCGTCGGCGAGCGCGTCGGCCAGCACGTACGTTTCCGGAAAACCGAGCGCGTCGAGCGGCAGCCCGAGCGTCGCCGCGAAGTTGAACAGCACGAGCCGTTCATCCTCGATCAGATACGGAATCCGGTAGCTCGACACAATGTCGAGCGAGCGCACCGCGACGCCGAGCTGCACCAGCGACTTCGCCATTTCCAGCGCGACCAGCCCGCCCGAGCAGTAGCCGAGCACGTCGACCTCGCGCACGCCGCTGCGCCATAGCGCATCCGCGTAACGCCGGCCCAGCGTCGCGTTCAGGTGGCGCGCCGGCAGGTCGAGATAGTCCTGCGCGTCGCGCACCGCGAAGCCGAGCACCGGGCCGAGCCGCGCAAGCGCGGGCATCACCGGACGGTACGCATGCACGGTGCCGAGCCCTTCGTGCACGATCACGCGCGGCACGCCGTCGCCCGGCGCGAGCGGAATCGGCCGCACGCCGGCGCGCACGCGCGGCGCCGGTGCGTGGACGACCGTCGATGCATGTGTCGCACGCTGCGCGGCGGGCGCTGCCGCCGACGTCGCGCTCGCCGGTTGCTCGCCCGCCTCGCGCAGGCATCGTGCGAACGCGGCCGGCGTCGGCTGCGCGAGCACCCAGCGCAGCAGCCGGTCGAACGGATGCGCGTGCGCGAGCGGCTCCTCGCCGCGCAGCCGCGACACGAGCTGCGCGATCAGCAGCGAATCGCCGCCCGCGGCGAAGAAGTCCTGATCCGGCGTGACGTCGCGCGTATCGAGCACGGTTTCCCACAAACCGATCAGGCGTGCCAGCAGCGGATCGGCTGCCTGCATCGGCGCCGATCGGGCCACGACCGGCTCCGGTTCGCGGATATCGGCGATGCCGGCCAGCGCACGGCGGTCGATCTTGCCGTTCGCGGTCACGGGAAGGCGCTCGAGCACGCGCAATTGCGACGGCACCATGTAGCCCGGCACGCGCTCGGCCACGAACGACAGCAGCGTGTCGGGGGCAATACGTGCCGCGCCGCGCTTCACGTGTGCGAGCAGGATGTCGTAGCCGAGCGCGGCGAGCGGCGTGTCGGGCGCAACGCAACCCAGCGCGCGATCGCCCGTCTCCACCTGCAGCCATTCGAGCCACTGCGCGCGCGGTACGAACAGATGCGCCGCCGCAGCCCGCGCGTCGTCCGGCGTTTCCATCATCAGCCCCTGGCTGATGCTGATCTCCGGATGCTCGGCCGTCAGTTCCTGGATCACCCACCACGCGTCGGCCGCCGACAGCGCGCGCAATCCGGCGATCAGCGCGACCGTATCGCGCGCATTGTTCAGTGCGCCGGAGCTGATCGTCATGTCGACCGAATGCGGCGCAATGCCCTGCGCGTCGAACGGCGCGTTCATGTCGAAGCGCACGAACCGCATCCACGGGTACGCGGCAAAACGCTCCCGTGCGGCCGCGAGGAAGTAGCTCGACACGTCGCTGAACAGGTAGTCGATCCGCGTACCGGCCTCGACCAGCGGCGCGAGCGCATCGATGATCGCGCGCGTCGCGGCGGCCGTTCCCGCGCCCACCTCGAGGATGCGCCACGTGCGCTGCGGCTCGCGCGCGACGATTGCGCGCACGGCCTGCGCCATCCCGCGATGCAGCGCGCGGGCGTGTTCGCCGTCGCTGTACATCGCCTCGGCGATATGCGATGCGCCTTCCGGGAACATCAGGCCGGCCGGCGATACGCTGCCGTCCACCTGTGCGTCGATGCATCCTGCGCTGTCGCGGAAGTAATCGACGAGCACGGCCGGCCACAGATCGGGAGACGCGTGCTGCGCGAATGCCTCCCAGCATGCGGGCGCATCGACGAAGCCGACGTCCGGCCGCATGCGCCAGCCGCCTTCGGCATCCGCATGCAGCACGCCATGCGCGTCGAGCATCGCGAGCCAGTGGCGCAGCAGGTGTCGTCGCGCAGGCGGCACACGCAGCCGCTCGCACAGCGTCGCGAAACCGGTCGCGCCGTCGGTCGTCAGGCCGCCGGCCGGCACGATCCACGCGGCCAACGATGCCGCGCAGGCCGTCCCGAGCTGAGCGACCGAACGCGACACATCCGCCTGTGCAGGCCAGCGTGCGGCGTCGAACGCGGTACGCACGCGCGTCGCGATCTCGTCCAGTGTGTCGTCGCGCGCCGACGGCACCGATTCCGTGCCCTGCAGCGACACGAAGCTCGCGAGCCGGCGCTCCCCGCCTTCGCCGAGCACGATCGTCGCGGCCGCGCCGACGAGCGGATGCGCGGTCAGCGCCGCATCGATCTCGGCCAGCTCGATCCGGTAGCCGCGGATCTTCACCTGATCGTCCTGCCGCCCGAGGAACTCGAGCGAGCCGTCGGTACGGACGCGGCCAAGATCGCCAGTACGGTAGAGCCGCCGTCCGTCGGCATGACGAATGAAACGTTCGGCCGTTCGCACCGGATCGTTCGCGTAGCCCGTCGCGAGCCCGACGCCGCCGATATGAATCTCGCCGCGCACGCCGGGCGGGCACGGCCGGCCGAGTGCGTCGAGCACTTCCATCGTCTGGCCGGTCAGCGCGCGGCCGTACGGAATGCTCGCGAGCTGCGTGTCGTCCGCATGGACCGGATGCTCGATCGACCAGATCGACGCTTCGGTCGCGCCGCCGAGGCTGAACAGCGCGCTGTCGGGCCAGCGACGCCACCAGCGGGCCGGCAGCGTCACCGGAATCCAGTCGCCCGACCACAGCACGCGGCGCGGGGCCGGCACGTCGAGCGCCGGTTCGCCTTCGAGGTAATCGATCAGCATCTGCCCCTGTGCGGGCACCGAGTTCCACAGCGTCACGACATGGCGCACCATCAGCTCGGCCCAATGCGACGGATCGTTGCCGCGCGCCGGATCGGGCAACACGATGCACGCACCGCGCGCGGTCGCGCCGAAGAAGTCATAGACGGACAGGTCGAAGCTCAGTTCGGCGAGACCCAGCACCACGTCGCCCGCGCCGACCGCATGACGCGCGCTGATGTCGGCGAGCGTATTGCACACCGCCGCGTGGCTCAGCATCACGCCCTTCGGTTCGCCGGTGGAGCCCGACGTGTAGATCACGTAAGCCAGCGCGTCGCCGTCGATGTCGCGCGCGGCGCGCGGCGGCCATTGCGGATCGGTCGGCAACGTATCGATATCGATGCGTGCGCACCCTTCGTGTTCGAAGTCGAGCGCCTGCATGCTTACGACCGCACGCACCCGCGCATTGCGCAGGATCGCCTGCTGCCGCAGCGCCGGCTGGCGGCTGTCGACCGGCACGTATGCGGCGCCCGCCTGGACGATCGCGAGCACGGCCGCAAGCTGGTGTGCGCACTTCGGCATCAGCACCGCAACCGTATCGCCCACGCCGACGCCGGCCTGTTCGAGCGCGGTCCGCAGCGCAGCCGCGTGTTGCGCGACATCGCGGTACGTACGTGCGCCCCGTGCGTCGATCACGACCGGCGCATCGGGCGTGCGCAGCGCCTGCGCGGCAAAGCCGGACGCGATATGCGTATCGGCGTCCGGATGCACGTCGGCAACCGGCGCGGCGGACGGCAACACGACATCGCCTGCGCGCGACCACCATCCGGCATCGTCGGCGAGCCGGCCCAGCAGCGCGACGTAGGCGTCGAACATCGCGGACGGCATGCCGTCCGGAAACAGGTCGTCGCGCACGTCCCAGCCGATTTCCAGCCCGTCGAACTGGTCGGTCACCTGACAATCGAGCCACACCTGCGGCGTCTGGCTGATCATGTAGCGCGGCGGTTCAGCGCGTGCCGTGTGCTCGCCGAGCAGCCGCCCGACGCTGCCGATGCCGCTCGTGAACACCACCGGCATCAGCGCCGCATCCTTGCCGCGCCGCCGCGCGATCTCGCGCATCACGTCGACGCCGGTGAACGCGCGATGGTCGAGATCGTCGAACATCCGCGCACCGATCGTGCGGGCGCGTTCGACGAAATCGCGCCCGTGCGTCGCGTCGACGGCGAGCAGGCTCAGCGCGGTGAAATCGCCGAGCACCGCGTCGATGCGCGGATGCACGGGCGGACGGTTCAGCACGGTCAGGTTCAGGCAGAACGCCGGCGACTGGCTCCAGCGGCCGACGACCTCGGCGAATGCGGCCAGCGCGACGCTCGCCGCGCTCAGGCCGAAACGGCTTGCATGACCGCTCAGTGCCGCCCATTGCGCACGGTCGAGCCGCGCATGCCGATGCGTGAAGCGCGGCCGCGCGTCGGTACGCATCGCGGGGACCACCGGCAGATCGGGGCGCGCGGGCAGATCGTCGATGCGTTCGAACCACCATGCCTTGTCGCGCGCATGATCGGCGCGTGTGCCGGCCTGCGCTTCATGGGCGACATAGTCGCGAAACGTCGCGTCGAGCGGCGTCGGCCGCCATTGCGGATCGTCGTAGCGGCGCCGCCATTCGGCGAGCAGCAATTGCAGGCTCGCGTAGTCGATCAGCGTGAAATCGACGGACAGGTGCAGCACCGCGCCATCCGGCCCGAGGCTCACCTCCGGCTGCAGCACCGGCCAGCGGTCGAGCGCATGCACCGCATGGTCGAGGCGCTCGCGCACGCGGCTCACGTGGGCATCGAATGCATGCGCATCGGCCTCGCGCAGGTCGTGCACGTTGAGCGGCTGCCACGGCACGTCGGGCAGCACGCGTTGCCATGCGTTGTCCTCGACGATCGCGCGCAGCATCGGATGGCGCGCCACGCATGCATTCCACGCGGCTTCGAAACGCACGCAGTCGAGCTCCTTCCGCTCGTCGTATTCGACGTACAGATGGCAGGCGCTGCCGCCGAACTCGAACGATTCGTGCCGGCCGAGCACATAGGCGGCCTGTACCGGCGTCAGTGCGAACCGTTCATGCTGGTGCGCCGGATCGCTGCGCCACGCACCTTCCTGCAGGAAGCGGACGAATGCATCGCGTTCGGCCTTGATGCGCGCCGCGAGATCCGCATCGAGCGCACCGGCCGGCGCGCGATAGCGCAACTGGCCGCCGTCGTCGCACCACAGTTCGATCTGCCGTTCGCGACAGAGATCGAGCACGTCGTCGAAGCTCACAGCACGCCCTCCTCGATCGTCGCGACCGATGCATCGCCGCCGGCATGCGTGACCGGCGTCACGTCGTCAATCTGCGCGGCAAGACCGGCGAGCGTCGGCTGCCGGTAGAACGCGGCCATCCCGACCCTTACGCCGAGCCGCTCGCGCAGCTGCGCGAGCAGGCGCGTCGCGAGCAGGCTGTCGCCGCCGAGTGCGAAGAACGTCGCGTCGCGCGCATGTGCCGGGCGACCGAGCGCATGCTCCCAGCACGCGAGCAGCGTCGCCTGCCGTTCGTCGGCCGGGACGAACGCATCGTGCGCGGCCGGTGCGTCGCCGAGCGCTCGCGCCAGCGCATCGCCGACTGCACGGCGATCGATCTTGCCGTTCGCGTTGAGCGGCCAGCGCGGCACGCACCACAGCGCATCGGGGCGCATCGCGTCGGGCAACCGGTCGCGCAGCCAGTCGGCCAGCGCCGCCGGTACGGCCGGCTCGCCGGTACGACGCGCATCGATGCAGGCGAACGCGGCCGAGCGCCAGCTTCGCGAAGCGAGCGCAAAGCCGCACGCGTGTGCCGCCGCCGCGATCGCGTCGCTCGCGAACGGCCGCGGCAGCGACGCATCGCCCGTCACGTTCGCGACGAGTTCGCGCAACGGCGAATCGCGCAGCACGTCGGCAAGCAGCAAACGGCCATCCTGCGCGAGCAGCGCGGCCGCGATCCTGAACGTGTCGCGCGGATCGTCGCGCAGGTGTGCGGCGGCAAAGCTGATCACGCAATCGAATTCGCCGAGATGACGCGCCGGCAGCAAGCCATCCTGCATCGCCTGAAGCGCGGGCCTCGTTCGCGTGAAGCGTGCCTGCGCGGTATGCAGCAGGCCCGGCGACACGTCGAACAGCGTCACGTCGAAACGCGGATCGTCGAGCACGCCGAGCCCCGCCTCGAGCCATTGCCCGGCGCGGGCGTCGAGCACCGCAACCCGCAACGCACCCGTGTGCATGGCAGCCTGCTCGTCGAGCGCGCCGGCAAATTCGCGCAGCGCACGGGCGCCATCCGGCAAACGCGTCGCGAACGCAAGCGGTGCCACGCACGGGTCCAGCGGCACGCGCTGCGCGGCGGCCTCCTGATCGGCGGCGAGCGCGCGCAGCGATGCCGTCAGGTCGTCGAGATCGGTTGCATGCCAGTCGAGCAGATCGAGCGCGCCGTCGATGGCGATCGATACGTCGTCCTTTGCGTGCCGGTGTGCACGCAGCGAGGGCGGCAACCCGGCATCGCCGTCGAGCAGGCGGTCTGCAACGGCGCGCGCAACGGCCGCTTCCGCCTGCGCCGTATCGGCCGCGCCGGCATCCGCGAGCGACGACGGCGCCGTGTCCGTTGCGCAATCGGCCGGCACGAACGCCGCGACGATGCGCGCAGCCTCGCCGTTGACTACGCTCGCACACGCTCCGTCGACCTGCGGATGCGCGGCGAGCGCCGCCTCGATCTCGCCGAGTTCGATCCGGTGTCCGCGCACCTTCACCTGCCGATCCTCGCGCCCCAGGAATTCGAGCGTCCCGTCCGGCCAGTAGCGGCCGCGATCGCCGGTGCGATACCAGCGCCCCGACGCGTGCTGCACGAAGCGCTGCGCGGTCAGTTCGGGATCGTTCCGGTAGCCGCGCGCGAGACTGTCGCCGCCGATCAGCAGCTCGCCCGGCACATGATCGGGCACATCGCGGCCATCGGCATCGACGACGCGATACGCCTGCCCCGGCAACGGCCGGCCGTACGGAATCGAACGCCAGCGCGGCGGCACGTCGTGCACCGTCTGCACGTTCGACCAGATGCCGGCTTCCGTCGCACCGCCGAGCGCATGGAACGCGCACGCATCGCCGCAGCGGGCGCGCAGCCGCGCCGGCAGGTCGAGCGCGATCCAGTCGCCGGACAGCAGCGCCGCACGGACGCTGCGGCACGCATCGCCCGCAGCCGGCACGGCCAGCGCCATCTCCAGCAGCGCGGGCGCCGAATTCCACAGCGTCACGCGGTGCTGCGCGATCAAATCGATCCAGCGCGCGGCGTCGCGCGCTTCGTCCTGCGTCGGCAGCACAAGTTCGGCGCCTGCGCCCAGCGCGCCGAACAGGTCGTACACCGACAGGTCGAAGTCGAGCGCCGACACCGCGAGCAGCCGGTCGTCCGCCGTCACGCCGAGCAGCGCATCGATCGCATCGATCGTGTTGACCGCCGCCGCATGCGTCATCTCGACGCCCTTCGGCACGCCCGTCGAACCGGACGTGTAGATCACGTACGCCGTGGCCTGCGGCGCGACTGCAAGCGGCGCGGCCAGCGGCGCATGCCGCATCAGCGCGGCGACGCCGAAGTGCGGCACCGGCGCATCCATGCGCGCCGCGTCGCCGATCACGGCCTTCACGCCCGCCGCACGCTCGATCAGCGCCTTGCGCGCGACCGGTTGCGCGATGTCGAGCGGCACATAGCACGCGCCGGCAGCGAGTACGCCGAACACGGCAGCGACCTGTGCCGGCCCGCGCGGCAGGCTGATCTCGACGGCATCGCCGTGCCCGATCCCGGCCGCGCGCAGCCCGCCCGCGATCGCGAGCGCCTGCGCAGCCAGTTCGCCGCGCGTCACCGCATGCTCGCCGCATCGCAATGCCACGGCAGACGGCTCGCGGGCGGCCAGCGCGAAGAAATCGCCATGCAGCGTGCGCGCGCGGCCCGGCGCGGGCAACGCGTTGAGCGTGTCGCGCACGCGGCGCTGCGCGGACGGCAGCTCGACCGCGATCGGCAACCGCCAGTCGCGATCGCACAGCGCCTGCACGAGCGCGACATACGCGCCGAACATCGCATCGATCATCCCGTCCGGAAACAGGCCGTCGACGCTGTCCCACGCGAGCAGCGCGCCGTCCGGCACGCGATAGAGCTGATGATCGAGCCATACCTGCGGTGTCTGCGAAATCATGTCGTGCAGGTCGCCGAATACCCGCGCGAACGCGTCGGGCACGAACGGCGCGTCGCCGAGATTGCATGAGAACACGACAGGCGCCGCGCGAGGCGTGCCCTGCCGACGCGCGTCGCGCAGCACGTCGAGCGCCGGATATGCGGCATGCGCGATCGCACCGTGCAGGCGCTGCTGGAACGCGCGCACCGCGTCGGCTGCGCTCGCATCGGCGCGCACGTCGCATTCGACGAGCAGCAGCGTCGTGAAATCGGCGATCACGCGGCCGAGATCGGGCGCGTCACCATGCCGGTCGAACAGCGGCACGTTGAGCAGGAATGCGTGCCGGCCGCTCCAGCGAGCGAGTACCGCCGCGAACGCGGCACCGAACACCGACGACAGCGTGACGCCATGCTGCGCGGCCCGCGCGTGCAGGCGCGCCAGCTCGTCGGTGCTCAGCGTATGCGTGACGCGGCTGAAGCGCGGCGCGCGAATCGTTTCCGGCGCACGGGCGAGCGGCAGCGCCGGCCCTTCCGGCAGCGTCGCGAGCCGTGCCTGCCACGCGTCGCGCGCCGCGGCCCGCGCATCGCGCGTATCGGCCGCGCGACGCGCGAGCCAGACCGGGAACCACGTCGACGGCGCATCGGGCAGCGCCGACGGCTCGGCATACGCGACGCCGATCTCCTGCATCAGCAGCCGCACGCTGTCCACGTCGGCCGCGAGCAGGTCCACGCTCAACCACACGCGATCCTCACCGCCGGGCATCTGTACGAGCCCCGTCATGAACACCTGCGCATGCTCGACGTCGAGACATTCGTGCGACCGGAACGCGCGCAACGCTGCCCATTCGGTTTCCGCGTCGGCGGCCGTCTTGCCCCGCCAGTCCGCATGCGCGAACACCGGCGCATCCGGCTCGACGAGGATCTGCTGGCGACCGCCATCGAAACGCGCGCGCAGCATCGGATGACGCTCGCGCACGCGCCGGCATGCCGCATCGAGACGAACCGGGTCGATCGCACGGCTGCGAAATTCGAGAAACGCGTGACAGCTCACGTTGCCGAGCACTTCGCCGTCACCGCGGCCGAGCCAGTACGCCTGCTGCACCGCGGACAGGTCGAACGGCGCGTGCACGTCGACATCGTCGGCCGTGACATCGGGTGCCGCGCGTGCGACGCGCGGTGCGTTCGCAAGCAATGCGACCCACGCGCCGAGCGTCGGCGTACGCGCGAGCGCGTCGAACGTCAGCGCGTAGCCGAGCCGGCTCACGCGCGTCTGCAGGTACATCAGCCGGATCGAATCGAGGCCGCAGCTCAGCAGGTCCTCGTCATCGTCGAGCGATGCGGTTTCATCGACGGATTCGTCGAGCAACCCGGCGATCAACGCGACGAGCTGCGAGCGAAGGTCAGTGGGAGAACAACAGGAAGGATCGGAATGGCCGATATGGGAATCGACAGCGGTCTGGCTCATGGGCACGCCTTGTATGGGTCATTCGATGGCGGGTCCGCTCAGCGGCGGCCGCCTGTGAATGAGAATCTATCTCATTCACACCCATGAGCCCGGTCGATTCCTTTAGGCTGCCGGTCAGTTGTTTTAGATCGCCGCGCCTGCCAGTTCCTCGCTGTCGATCGCGTTCGACGATACGCGGATATCGCTCGGCGAAATGCCGTAGCGCTTGCGGAATGCGATCGAAAAATGTGCGGGGCTGTAGCCGACGCGGTACGCGACCGTCGACACGTTCGCGTCCTCCGCGCACAGCATCGCGTGCGCGGTCTGCAGCCGGTATTCCTGCAGGTACGCATACACGCTCGTGCCGAACACCTTGCGGAACCCGGCCGTCAGCTTGCGTGAATTCATCCCGACCCGGCCCGCGAGCGCATCGAGCGTCGGCGGCTGCTGAAGCTCGCGCGTCAGGATGTCGCTCGCCGCGTACACGCGCTCGACGTCCGACGACGTGACGCGCACGTCGGCCGGCGCGGATTGCCGCTGCGTGGCCAGCAACTGTGCGCTCAGCGCGGTCAGCTCGAACGCCTTCGCCTTCAGGTAGTACTCGCGCACCGCGCCCTCGAACGGGCACGTGGCGATCTGCACGGCAAGCGCCTGCAACGCCTTCGACGCCGGGCAACTGACGATGCGCGGATCGCCGCCCGTCGGCGCGAGCATCTTCTCCGGCAGCAGGTTCAGGTTGCGGTCGAGCGCGTCGAGGCCGAGCTGCACGATCGTGTAGCGCAGCGGCACGTCGCGGTCGTAGATCTGGTGCGTCGTGAATTCGCCGTCGTTGGCGATCACGCACAGGCCCGGCCCCTTGATGCACTGCTCGGGCTGGCCGGGCACGCGGCAGCGCAACTGCCCGCTCTGCACGAGGACGAGCTTCAGCCCTTTTTCGAGCGGCTCCTCGTACCAGTCGCGGCTGTCCGAGCACAGCGTGCCGCTCATGAGTTTCATGCCCGCGTCGATGTGCACCACGCCCGGATGGTTGCCGGGCACGAGCACCGGCGGGTGACGTCGTGACGAAGCGAAGGTGGTCGATCTCATCGGAGGTCCGTGGGTTAGGCGGCACGCGCGGACCGGCGCGCGCCGGCGGCAACCGGCCGATTGTCTGGCCGGACCGGGCAGGCGCCGCGCAACGGGCGCCCGATCGAATGAAATTGCCGCGATATCGAAAGAAACGGCGCTATCGCAGCATCCGTTCCAAATGATAATACATCTCATTTACATTTTCTGACAACTTGCCGGAACCCAAGGCCAGCGCATGCAATCCTCCCCTTCCTCCCTGGCGGCGGCCGTGCCGGCCGACGCGCCCGACTGGCCCGACGACTTCGCGCGCCGCTACCGCGACGCCGGCTACTGGCAGGACACGACGTTCTTCGACGCGCTCGACGCGTGTGCGCGGCGCCATCCGGACGCGCTCGCCATCGTCGACGGCGCGTGCCGGCTCGGCTATCGCGAGCTGCTGGACCGCATTCGCCGTCTCGCGGGCGGCCTCGCGCGCCTCGGCCTCGTGCGCGGCGACGCGGTCGTCGTCCACCTGCCCAATGGCGCACGCTTCATCGAGACGTGCTTCGCGCTGTTCCAGCTCGGCGTGCGGCCGGTGCTCGCGCTGCCCGCACATCGCCATTACGAGATCGGCGCGTTCTGCCGCTTCGCCGGCGCCCGTGCGTACCTGTGCGCGTCCCAACTCGGCGACTTCGACTGCCGGCCGCTCGCCGCCGCATTGCAGGCCGACTGCCCAACGCTCGAGCACATCGTGATGGCCGGCGCCGATCATCCGTTCACGTCGTTCGACGCGCTGTACGATGCGCCGCCCGTGCTCGAATGCGCGGCACACGCCGACGACATCGCGTGCTTCCAGCTGTCGGGCGGCACGACCGGCACGCCGAAGCTGATTCCGCGTCGTCATCGCGAATACCTGTACAACGTGCGCGCGTGCAGCGTCGCGAGCGGCTTCGATGCCGATACCGTGTATCTCGCCGCGCTGCCGATGGCGCACAACTTCACGCTGTGCTGCCCCGGCACGATCGGCGCGCTGCTCGCAGGCGGCCGCGTGGTCGCGACCACGCGACCGGAGCCCGACCAGAGCTTCGCGCTGATCGCGCGGGAACGCGTCACGCATACCGCGCTCGTGCCGCCGCTCGCGCTGCTGTGGCTCGACGAACAGCCGCAGCGGCAGGCCGACCTGTCGAGCCTGCGCGTGCTGCAGGTCGGCGGCGCACGGCTGATGGATCACGCGGCGGAACGCGTGACGCCCGTGCTCGGCTGCCGGCTGCAGCAAGTGTTCGGGATGGCCGAAGGGCTCATCTGCTGCACGCGGCTCGACGATGCGCCCGGGCGCATTGCACACACGCAGGGTCGCCCCGTATCGGACGGCGACGAAGTACGCATCGTCGACGACGCCGGCGCACCGGTCGGGCCCGGCGAGATCGGCGAACTGCAGGTACGCGGCCCGTACACGATACGCGGCTACTACCGACTCGCGGAACACGACGCAACGGCGTTCACGGCCGACGGCTTCTACCGCAGCGGCGATCGCGTACGGCGCACCGCGGACGGTGATCTCGTCGTCGAAGGCCGCGACAAGGACCAGATCAACCGCGGCGGCGAAAAGGTATCGGCCGAGGAAGTGGAAAACCTGTTGCTCGCGCACCCGCAGGTGCACGACGCGGCGGTCGTTGCGATGCCAGACGCGATGCTCGGCGAGCGCACGTGCGCATTCGTCGTCGCACGCGCACCGGCGCCGTCCAGGCTGGTGCTGAAACGCTACCTGCGCGACTGCGGGCTGGCGGCCTTCAAGATCCCCGATCGCATCGAGTTCATGCCGCGCTTTCCGGAAACCGGCATCGGCAAGACCAGCAAGAAATCGCTGCGCGACCTGCTGCGCCGCCAGCTGCAGGCGGCGGCCGCATGACCGCACGCCCGTCTGATTCGAACTGGATCCGCGAGTTGCGGCTGTCGCCGTGTGCGCGGGCGCAGCTCGTCTGCTTCCCGCATGCCGGCGGCACGGCCAGCTTCTTCCGTCCCTGGAGCCGCGCGCTGCCGTGGGACGTCGACCTGCTCGCGCTGCAGTATCCGGGCCGCGAGGAGCGCTTCGGCGAGCCGTGCCTGCCATCGATCGAAGCGCTCGCCGGCCCTGCCGCCGACGCGCTGCAACGCTATGCGCACGCCCCGCTCGTGCTGTTCGGGCACAGCCTCGGCGCGGCACTCGCCTACGAAGTCGCGGTGCGGCTCGAAGCGCGCGGCGCGGCGCCGATCTACGTGGCCGTCTCCGCGCTGCCGCCGCCGCATCGCCAGCGCCTGTCGGACCTGCACCTGCAATCCGACGATGCACTCGTCGGCGACGTCGCCCGGCTGTCGGGCGAACATGCCGCGCTGCTCGCCGATCCGGAAATGCGTGCGATCTACCTGCCGATGATCCGCCACGACTACCGCGCGATCGAGACGTATCGACGCGACCGGCCGCCCCGCATCGATGCGCCGCTCGGCGTGATGCTGCCGCTCGCCGATAGCGAGCTCGACGACGACGAAGCGCATGCGTGGCAGGACGTCGCGTCGCGCCCGATCCGTATCGAGACGTTCAACGGCGACCACTTCTACCTGCGACACCAATACCCGGCGGTGATCGCACATCTGGTCGAACGGATCGACCAATCCCTTCGTTACGGAAAGGAGTACACATGAAAACACCGGATGCCTGCACGGGGCTTCCCGACATTCGCGAAGCCATCGATCGTCTGGACGCCGACATCATCGACGCGCTCGGCCTGCGCATGCAGTACGTGAAGGCCGCGTCGCGCTTCAAGCCCGACGAAGCGAGCATCGCCGCACCGGAGCGCGTGGCCGCGATGCTGCCCGACCGGCGCCGCTGGGCCGAACAGGCCGGCCTCGACGCGAACTACGTCGAAACGCTGTTCGCTCAGCTCATCGCGTGGTACATCGCGCAGCAAACGCAATACTGGCGGCAGCAGCGGGGGCTCGCATGAACGCCGGCCTTCCGCTGCTGCACGACACGTTCGCGCACGCGGCCAGCCGCGCCGCCGCCACCGGTACCCCGACGCTCGCATCGGTATCGGTGCCGCTGCGGCCGCTCGACTTCTTCGACCTGATCGCCGCGTGGGACGACGGCGTCACGCCGTGGTTTTTCCACGAAGCTGGCGATGCGGCCGTCACGCTGTTCGGCTGGGACTGCGCGCTCGAACTGCGCGCCACGGGCGACACGCGCTTCGCGCAGATCGATGCGCGCTGGCGCACGCTCGTCCGCGATGCGGTAACGGCCGGCCCGCAGCCACCGCGCCTGGTTGGCGGTTTCCGGTTCGATTTGCATGGCCCGCGCAGCGCGCACTGGGTGCCCTTCCCCGATGCGAGCATGACGCTGGCCCGGCTGCTGATCGTGCGCGAAGGCGAAGCGCACTGGGCCGTGTGCCAGCATGTCGTCGCCGCCCACGACGATCCGGCCGCGCTCGCGCATGCGTGCCTCGCACGCATCGAGTCGCTCGGTGCGCTGGCCCCGGCCGCGGAAGACGATGCGCCGCAACTGCTGCATACGCAGGCGCTGCAGGCGAGCGAATGGCAGCATGAAGTCCGGCGCGCGGTGGACACGATCCACGGCGGCGCATTCGGCAAGGTCGTGCTCGCGCGCGACGTGCTCGAACAGTACGCACGGCCCGTCGCGATCGCGCCGCTGCTGCGCCGGCTCCGGCGGCGCGACGCGCATGCGCACCTGTTCGCGGTCCGTCGTGAAGGCGGGTGTTTCGTCGGTGCCACGCCCGAACGGCTCGCGCGTGTCGCGGCCGGCGATGTGCGCACGCATGCGCTCGCCGGAACGATCCGGCGCGGCGCCACGCCCGACGACGATCGCGCGCTCGGCGCGGCGCTGATGGATTCCGCGAAGGAACGGTCCGAGCACGCACTGGTCGTCGACGCGATCCGTGCCGCGCTGGCGCCGCTGTCGCGTGCGCTCGATGTGCCCGATCAGCCGTCGCTGCACCGGCTGCCGAAGCTCCAGCACCTGAGCACGCCGATCCGCGCGACGCTGAATGCGGACGCAACGCTGCTGCAGGTCATCGCGGCACTGCATCCGACGCCCGCCGTGGCCGGCCACCCGCGCCCGCCCGCGCTCGACCACATCCGCGAGCATGAAGGCTTCGACCGCGGCTGGTATGCAGCACCGATCGGCTGGATCGACGCGCATGGCAACGGTGACTTCATCGTCGCGCTGCGCTCGGCCCTGGTCGCGGGTGGCGCGTGCAGGCTGTTCGCGGGCTGCGGCATCGTCGCCGATTCCGAGCCGGTCAACGAGTATCAGGAAACCGAACTGAAGCTGTCCGGCATGCAGGCGGCGATCCGCGTGCGCGATGCAGCGACGGCGCACGGTCGCGAACGCCTATCGTCGACGGTCGATTGATGCTCGACGCAGCCGCCGCTCCCCTCAGGTGACGGCGGCGCATTCCAGACGTCACGAGGTCATCGTGCCGCGCCGGTCGTCGACGTGCCGCCCGACGACCGCATCAGGCCGGAGCGCACCTGCGGTATTGCCGTCGTCACCGCGCCGGTAACCGCGATCGTGCCCGACGACGATGCGCCAACGGGCTGGACCAGCGCGACGCCGTCCAGCGTATTGCCGTTGACGACGATCTGGCTGGCCGTGCAGCCGCTCGACAGCAACGACACCGCCGTCCCGGCAATCGATGCGAACGTGTTGCCCTCGACCTCGAATTCGCAGACGTTGCCCAAGGCCCGGAATCCCGAGTAGCCCGATCCCGATACGCGGTTGCGCGTGACCTGCACGTACGACACCGTGCCCGACCACGTGTCCAGTTCGAGCGCCGCCTGCTGCGTCGGCTGCAGCCCGTTGTTCACGGTCGAGTTCTGGATGTTGGTCACCACGTTGCTGTCGACCACGACGTTCGACGCGCCATACGTCTTCCAGCTGTCCTCCTGCGCCACCAGGATGCCCGCCGCCTTCTGCACGCCCGAGACCGTATTGTTCGAGATCGTCACGGCCTGGCCCCCGACGACGGAAATGCCGCGCCCCCAGTAATTCCCCGACACGGAGTTGCGATCGATCAGCACGTTGCTGCTCACGCGGCCGTCCGCCAGATAGCTGACGACGGCGATCATGTCGTCGCCGGTATCCGTCACCGTATTGCCCTGCACAAGCACGTTGGTCGACCCGTCGGTCGTATGGATGCCATCGGCCAGCGTGGCGTTCACCGTATTGCCGACGATTGCGACGTTGCTGCCGCCGAACACGAAGATGCCGGCGCTGGCGCCGCCCTGGATCGTCACGCCCAGCACCTGGACGCCCGTGCCCGTCACCTCGACCTTGGTCGAGGCCGGCGTCGTGAGCCGCGTCGTGCCGGTGCCGACCAGCGTCACGCCCACCAGCGTCGAACCGGTGCCGCTCATCACGATCGTCTGGTCGGATGGATTGGTCGCGACAAGCGTGGCGCCGTAGCCCGATACCACGGCACCCGATGTCGCCACCGACAGCGAGTGGCTGACCGTGTAGCGCCCCGGCGCGAGTATCAGCGTCTGTCCGGCCTGCAACGCGTTGAGCGCGGCCTGCAACGCATCGGTCTGGTCGCTGCCGTCGCTTGCCGGCCTGATCGTCACGGCCGCCGGTACGGCAGGTGTCGCCGGTCGCGCCCGCGCACTACGCCACGGTGCCGTGTACTCCGTGAGCGTCGCTGCACAAACATGAATCGGGAAGCTGGCAACGGCGCACGCCCATGCGACAACCCCGGCGCCGACGATACGAAATGACCTGGTCATGATGACCCCCTCGATAGGCATTCGCCCGACGCAGCGCACCATGCGACGGCATCCGGTCGCACGGCGTCGACGGTCGGCCGGCGAGCCGGCGCGATACGTGTCGCACATCAGGGCGTAACGATTGCTTTCGGAAAAGTCGGACAATGTCCGTGCCAGGCCATTGCCCGCTCGTCTGCCGATGCAGGCGGGCCGCTCCCCCAAGAGCGGTCGACGTCGACGGCGCCGGCAGCGTGCGTCCGTCGAGCGACATGTCGAAGCCCGTGCACGAGCGATGTGGAGCGGCCGGCTTCGTGTTCCGTCCTGTACGATCATCTCGCTCGATTGGAAGTCTATTTCGCCGTTGGCGCGCGTAAATCCGACATAAGCCCCGCGACCGTCGTAGGACAGGTCCCGAGCCTGGATCACGGCTACGGCCGAGACGGCGTACGACTCGCCAGGCCGGCACCTGATGCAGGCGCGGCGGCCCATCATCGGATCCGCGACGGACGATTCGGTGTCTGCGTGAAAGGAAGGTAACGGCGGCGCATTCGGCAAGGCCGTGCTTGAGCGCGATGTGTTCGAACGGTACGCACGTGCCGTGGCGAAAGTGAGTGCTTCGTCGGTTCGTCGCGCTGCGCGCTGTGCGAGTCGCGGGTGGCGGCTGTTCGCCGGCTACGGCATCGCCGTCGATTCCTGGCCGGTCAACGCGTATCAGGAAACTGAATTGAACTTGTCCGGCATGCAGGTGGCTATCCGCATGCGCGACGGTGCGTCACGCAAACATGCCGACGAGCCGGAATCGACGCTGCCTGACGGCGACGTGTGCGCGGCCGTATCGCCGCGCACACCCGTCATTGCAACGTCAGGCCGTATGGCGCGGATCGATCACCAGCTGTATCCGTAGCCCGCGCCGTACGTCTTGTTGTTGCCGGATACACCGATCCCCAGCTTCAGGATGCCATTGGTCGTGATATGCGCGCTCGCCCCGAACGCCATGCCCGACTCGCCGGCGAACCTTGCCACGCCAACGGCGACGTTGATCGTCTTGCCCGGCTCGACCTGCGGCATCATCGTGAGTGCCGTTGCCGCAGCGATCCCCTGCCGCGCCATCTGATCGGTCTGCTGCAGTTGCGAACCCAACGAGTTGATCTGCGCCTGCTGGCCCGACAGCGCCGTCGACATCGTCGATTGCACCGCCGTCAACTGGTTCAGGTTGACCGCATCGGTGCCTTGCGTACCTGGCGCGACATTGATGATCTGGCGCTGCTGCGAGTCGTTGCCGACCGAGACGACGTTCGAACGGTTGCTGTTGGTCGAATTCGCACCGAGCGCCACCGAGTTCGAACCCGCAGTGACCGTCGGCAGATCGGTGCCCTTGCCGTTCATGTCGGCGGCAATGCCATTGCTGTTCGCGGCGCGCGTCTGGTTGTTGTTGATCGTCGTCGACAGCGAGTTCAGCGTGTTGTTGATGTTCGTCACGCCGGTCGACAGCGAGGCCACGTTGCTGTTCGTCGTGCTCAGGCCGGTGGACAGCGAACCGATGCCGGTCGAAGTCGACGTCGACAGCGAGTTGACGTTGCTGTTGGTCGCGCTCAGGCCCGTCGACAATGAGTTGATCGCGGTCGACGTCGACGTGGACAGCGACGCGACGTTGCTGTTCGTCGTACTCAAGCCGGTGGACAACGAGTTGATGCCGGTCGACAGCGACGCGACGTTCGACGCGGTGGACGTCGACAGCGTGTTGATCGCGGTGTTCGTCGCATTCAACTGGCTGCCGTTGATTGCGTCCGTGCTGGTGGCCGAAATCTGGCCCGCGGCGACGTTCGTGATCTGGCGTTCCTGACCCGGTGCGCCGACGCTTAACGGGCCGATCGGCGAGCTGCCCGCAAAGAAGTACGTGAAGCCGCCGATCGTGGCGCTCGACGTGGCGACGGCGGGAGCCGTGACCGAGTTCATGCCGATTGCGACGGAGTTCACGACGTTCGCCGTTGCGCCGGAGCCGAAAGCCAGTGCGCCTGCGCCGCTTGCCGTTGCGCCCGCACCGAACGCCTGTGCGTTGGCCGCACTGGCCACCGAGCCGTTGCCGAGTGCGATCGTGTTGTCCGCAGTGGCCTGGTTCGAGCTGCCGAGGGCGAGCGCGCTGGCGCCGTTTGCCGTGTTCGCGTTGCCGAGCGCCACTGCACCGTTGCCGGTAGCCGTGTCGTTCGCACCCATCGCCACCGCGCCGGTACCCGTCGCGATGCTCGGGTCGCCGATTGCCACTGCCCCGTCACCGGACGCCGTGTTGCCGGAGCCGATCGACACGGCCTTGCCGCCCGTTGCCGATGCGTTCTGGCCGATTGCGACCGCGCCTGCCGTCTGCGCGTTCGAGCCGTCGCCGACCGCGACGCTGCTCGCGCCCGCCGCGCTCGCGTTCACACCTGCCGCGAGCGCGTTGGAACCTGTTGCGCCCTTGTTGTCGTAGTTACCCTGCTGAACGCCGTTGTCGTTGACGCTGTAGTAATGCGTCTTGGCGTCGTTGATCGCAGTCGACGTTGACGTTGACAACGACGACACCGAGCTGTTGGTCGTGCTCAGGCCGGTGGACAGCGAGCCGATGCCGGTCGATGTCGAGGTCGACAGTGACAGGATCGTGCTGCTGGTCGAACTCAGGCCCGTTGACAGCGAGTTGATACCGGTTGATGTCGACGTCGACAACGAGGTGATCGAGCTGGCTGCCGATGAAAGCCCGGTCGACGTCGAGGTCGACAGCGACGACACGGCGCTGTTGGTCGTGCTCAAGCCTGTCGACAGCGAGTTGATACCGGTTGATGCCGATGTCGACAACGAAGTGATCGTGCTGTTGGTCGAGCTGAGACCCGTCGACAACGAGCCGATCGAACTGGTGGCGGATGACAAGCCGGTTGACGTCGACGTGGACAGCGAGGTGATCGAGCTGTTGGCCGACGACAAACCGGTTGACGTAGACGTGGACAGCGACGTCACCGAACTATTCGTCGAACTCAACCCTGTCGACAGCGAGCCAATCGAGCTGGTCGCTGACGAAAGGCCTGTCGACGTCGAAGTCGACAGCGACGTGATGGAGCTGTTAGCCGACGACAAGCCCGTCGACGTGGAAGTCGACAATGACGTGATCGAACTGGTGGCTGACGACAGACCCGTCGACGTCGATGTAGACAGCGATGTAATCGAGCTATTAGCCGATGACAAACCGGTCGACGAAGACGTCGACAACGAAGTAACCGAGCTGTTCGTCGAACTCAGTCCCGTCGACAGTGAACCAATCGAGCTGGTGGCTGACGACAGACCCGTCGACGTCGAAGTGGACAGCGACGTGATCGAGCTGTTCGCCGACGACAAGCCGGTCGAACTCGACGTCGAAAGCGACGTCACCGAGCTGTTCGTCGAGCTGAGCCCCGTCGACAGCGAACCAATCGAGCTGGTGGCTGACGACAAGCCAGTCGATGTCGACGTGGACAGCGACGTGATCGAGCTGTTGGCTGACGACAAGCCCGTCGACGTGGAAGTCGACAGCGACGTGATCGAACTGGTGGCTGACGACAGGCCCGTCGACGTCGATGTAGACAGCGATGTGATCGAACTATTGGCTGACGACAAACCGGTCGACGAAGAAGTCGACAGCGAAGTAACCGAGCTGTTCGTCGAACTCAGTCCCGTCGACAGTGAACCAATCGAGCTGGTGGCTGACGACAGACCCGTCGAGGTCGAAGTCGACAACGACGTGATCGAGCTATTCGCTGACGACAAGCCAGTCGATGTCGACGTGGACAGCGACGTGATCGAGCTGCTGGCCGACGATAGACCGGTCGATGTCGACGTCGACAGCGACGTAATCGAGCTGCTCGCTGACGACAGGCCAGTCGATGTTGACGTCGAAAGCGACGTCACCGAGCTATTCGTCGAACTCAACCCTGTCGACAGTGAACCAATCGAACTGGTGGCTGACGAAAGGCCGGTCGAAGTCGACGTCGAGAGCGACGTAATCGAGCTATTCGCTGACGACAAGCCGGTCGACGAAGACGTCGACAAAGATGTCACCGAGCTATTCGTCGAGCTGAGCCCCGTCGACAGCGAACCAATCGAACTGGTGGCGGACGACAGACCCGTCGAGGTCGAAGTCGACAACGAGGTGATCGAGCTATTCGCTGATGAGAGGCCGGTCGAACTCGAAGTTGACAGCGATGTAATCGAGCTGTTGGCCGACGATAGACCGGTCGATGTCGACGTCGACAGCGACGTAATTGAGCTGCTCGCTGACGACAGGCCAGTCGACGTCGACGTTGACAGCGACGTGATCGAGCTGTTCGCCGACGACAAGCCAGTTGAACTCGACGTCGAGAGCGACGTCACCGCGCTGTTCGTCGAACTCAGCCCCGTCGACAACGAACCGATCGAACTGGTAGCGGATGACAGACCAGTCGATGTTGACGTCGAAAGCGACGTCACCGAGCTATTCGTCGAACTCAACCCTGTCGACAGTGAACCAATCGAACTGGTGGCTGACGAAAGACCCGTCGAAGTCGAAGTCGAAAGCGACGTAATCGAGCTATTCGCTGACGACAAGCCGGTTGACGAAGACGTCGACAAAGATGTCACCGAACTATTCGTCGAGCTGAGCCCCGTCGACAGCGAACCAATCGAACTGGTGGCTGACGACAAGCCCGTCGACGTGGAAGTCGACAGCGACGTGATCGAGCTATTAGCCGATGACAAACCGGTCGACGAAGACGTCGACAACGAAGTAACCGAGCTGTTCGTCGAACTGAGCCCCGTCGACAACGAACCAATCGAACTGGTGGCCGACGACAGGCCCGTCGACGTCGATGTAGACAGCGATGTGATCGAACTATTGGCTGACGACAAACCGGTCGACGCAGAAGTCGACAACGAAGTAACCGAGCTGTTCGTCGAACTCAGTCCCGTCGACAGTGAACCAATCGAGCTGGTGGCTGACGACAGACCCGTCGAGGCCGAAGTCGACAACGACGTGATCGAGCTGTTGGCCGACGACAGGCCCGTCGACGTCGACGTTGACAGCGACGTGATCGAGCTGTTCGCCGACGACAAGCCGGTCGAACTCGACGTCGAAAGCGACGTAATCGAGCTGCTCGCTGACGACAGGCCTGTCGAGGTCGAGGTGGAAAGCGACGTGATCGAACTGTTGGCCGAAGACAAGCCTGTCGAACTCGACGTCGAGAGTGACGTCACTGAGCTGTTCGTCGAACTCAGCCCCGTTGACAGTGAACCAATCGAGCTGGTCGCTGATGACAGACCAGTCGATGTTGACGTCGAAAGCGACGCCACCGAGCTATTCGTCGAGCTGAGCCCCGTCGACAGCGAACCAATCGAGCTGGTGGCTGACGACAAGCCAGTCGATGTCGACGTGGACAGCGACGTGATCGAGCTGTTGGCTGACGACAAGCCCGTCGACGTGGAAGTCGACAGCGACGTGATCGAACTGGTGGCTGACGACAGGCCCGTCGACGTCGATGTAGACAGCGATGTGATCGAACTATTGGCTGACGACAAACCGGTCGACGAAGAAGTCGACAACGAAGTAACCGAGCTGTTCGTCGAACTCAGTCCCGTCGACAGTGAACCAATCGAGCTGGTGGCTGACGACAAGCCAGTCGATGTCGACGTGGACAGCGACGTGATCGAGCTGTTGGCCGACGACAGGCTCGTCGACGTCGACGTCGAGAGCGAGGTGATCGAGCTATTCGCCGATGAGAGGCCGGTCGAACTCGAAGTTGACAGCGATGTAATCGAGCTGCTCGCTGACGACAGGCCTGTCGAGGTCGAGGTGGAAAGCGACGTAATCGAACTGTTGGCCGAAGACAGGCCCGTCGAACTCGAAGTTGACAGTGATCCAATCGAGCTATTCGCTGACGATAAGCCAGTCGAGGTCGACGTCGACAGCGACGTGATCGAGCTATTGGCCGATGAGAGGCCGGTCGAGGTCGAAGTCGACAACGACGTGATCGAGCTGTTCGCTGACGACAGGCCCGTCGAGGTCGACGTCGACAGCGACGTGATCGAGCGGTTAGCCGACGACAAGCCGGTCGAACTCGACGTGGAGAGCGACGTCACCGAGCTGTTCGTCGAACTCAGCCCAGTGGACAGTGAACCAATCGAGCTGGTGGCCGATGACAGACCTGTCGAGGTCGAAGTCGACAACGACGTGATCGAGCTATTCGCTGACGACAAGCCCGTCGATGTCGACGTGGACAGCGACGTGATTGAGCTGTTGGCCGACGACAAGCCTGTTGACGTGGATGTCGACAATGACGTGATCGAACTGTTTGCTGACGACAGCCCCGTCGACGTCGAAGTCGACAATGACGTGATCGAGCTGTTGGCCGAAGACAGGCCAGTCGAACTCGAAGTTGACAGCGAGGTAATCGAGCTGTTCGCCGACGACAGACCGGTCGAGCTTGAGGTCGAAAGCGACGTTACCGAACTGTTCGTCGAACTCAGTCCCGTCGACAACGAACCAATCGAGCTGGTGGCTGACGACAGACCAGTCGAGGTCGAAGTCGACAATGACGTGATCGAACTGTTAGCAGAAGACAGGCCCGTCGAACTCGAAGTTGACAGTGATCCAATCGAGCTGGTGGCCGACGACAGACCAGTCGAGGTCGACGTGGACAGCGATATGATCGAGCTATTGGCTGATGAGAGGCCGGTCGAGGTCGACGTCGACAACGACGTGATCGAACTATTTGCCGACGACAAACCGGTTGAACTCGATGTCGAAAGTGACGTCACCGAGCTGTTCGTCGAGCTCAATCCCGTCGACAGTGAACCGATCGAGCTGGTGGCTGACGACAGACCCGTCGATGTCGAAGTCGACAATGACGTGATTGAACTGTTGGCCGAAGACAGGCCAGTCGATGTCGACGTGGACAGCGACGTAATCGAGCTGTTGGCTGATGAGAGGCCGGTCGAGGTCGAAGTCGACAACGACGTGATCGAACTGTTCGCTGACGACAGACCCGTCGAGGTCGACGTGGACAGCGATGTGATCGAGCTATTGGCCGATGAGAGGCCGGTCGAAGTCGATGTGGACAGCGATGTGACCGAGCTATTGGCTGATGAGAGGCCGGTCGAGGTCGAAGTCGACAACGACGTGATCGAACTATTTGCCGACGACAAACCGGTCGAACTCGATGTCGAAAGTGACGTCACCGAGCTGTTCGTCGAGCTCAATCCCGTCGACAGCGAACCGATCGAGCTGGTGGCCGATGACAGGCCGGTCGACGTCGACGTCGACAACGACGTGATCGAACTGTTCGCCGACGACAAGCCGGTCGACGAAGACGTCGACAAAGATGTCACCGAGCTATTCGTCGAGCTGAGCCCCGTCGACAGCGAACCAATCGAGCTCGTGGCTGACGACAAGCCAGTCGACGTCGACGTGGACAGCGACGTGATCGAGCTGTTGGCTGATGAGAGGCCAGTCGAGGTCGAAGTCGACAACGACGTGATCGAGCTGTTCGCTGACGACAGCCCCGTCGAGGTCGACGTCGACAGCGACGTGATCGAGCTATTCGCCGACGACAAGCCGGTCGACGAAGTCGTCGACAAAGACGTCACCGAGCTATTCGTCGAGCTGAGCCCCGTCGACAGCGAACCAATCGAGCTGGTGGTTGACGACAAGCCCGTCGAAGTCGACGTCGACAGCGACGTGATCGAACTGGTGGCTGATGAGAGGCCCGTCGACGCCGATGTAGACAGCGACATGATCGAACTGTTCGCCGACGACAGGCCCGTCGAGGTCGACGTAGAAAGCGATGTGATCGAGCTATTAGCCGACGACAAGCCGGTCGACGAAGACGTCGACAACGAAGTAACTGAACTGTTCGTCGAGCTGAGCCCCGTCGACAGCGAACCAATCGAGCTCGTGGCTGACGACAAGCCAGTCGACGTCGACGTGGACAGCGACGTAATCGAGCTATTGGCTGATGAGAGGCCAGTCGACGTCGAAGTCGACAACGACGTAATCGAGCTGTTGGCCGAAGACAGGCCGGTCGAGGTCGAAGTCGACAATGACGTGATCGAACTGTTGGCCGAAGACAGGCCCGTCGAACTCGAAGTTGACAGTGAGGTAATCGAGCTGTTCGCAGACGACAGACCGGTCGAGCTTGAGGTCGAAAGCGACGTCACCGAGCTGTTCGTCGAACTCAGCCCTGTCGACAACGAACCAATCGAACTGGTAGCCGAGGACAGACCTGTCGAGGTCGAGCTGGACAGCGACGTCACCGAACTGTTCGTCGAACTCAGCCCTGTCGACAGCGAACCGATCGAGCTGGTCGCTGACGACAGCCCCGTCGACGTCGAAGTCGACAACGAACCGATCGAACTATTCGCCGACGACAATCCCGTCGACACCGACGTCGACATGCTCGCGAGCTGGCTCCCGTTCACCGCGTCGGTGCTTGTCGCCGACACCGTTCCCGGAGCGAGATTGGTAATTTTCTGGTTGTTGAGGCTGGCGCCGCCATTCAATGACGTCAGGCCCGATACCTGGAGGGCTCCGACGATGTTGGTGCCGTTCGTGCCGCCGTTGATGTACGCGCCATTCGACAGCACGTAGAAGCCATACGCGTTGGCGGTCGATCCGCCGGCCGTCGTCGTCCCGCCTGTCGACGTCGGCAATCCGCCGATCACACCCGTGCCGTTCGTGCCGCCGACAATCAGGCTGCCGCTGTTCACCATCACGGCGGTTGTGCTGGCGGTGTTGCACGCAGACAATCCACCTGCCTGCCCGACCACCCCGCCGTCGGTAATGCGATAACACCCTGGATCGCCGTTGTCGTTGACGATGAATTGCTGTGCATAAGCCGGGATAGCCAGGCACGATGACGCAAAAATGGATAAACCAATTATTCCGCGCGCATTTAATTCAAGGAGTTTCTCCGGTTCGACAGCGTCTCCGCTTGACCGGGATACGCCACCACGCGATTTCTTTCCCCGAGACTTGACGACCTCTGAAACTGCGACCCACGTGCCGAGCACCTCGCTCCATATGCTTCGATAGCTGCGATTCACTACGACACCCCCGATGAAAGTCGCCGAATTCCGGACGCGCACGGCTATCCAGCTGGTTCTTTAGAATCAGTTCGTACACCGTATTTAATACGGCGAAAGTCTCTTTGAATTCACCGGAATTAATACACAGAAGTTACGAATATTTGTTATTGTTTTTTTGGTTTTAACAATGATTAACAATCGTCTACCTTCATTTTTCCGTTTCGCTGCCGATGTAAACACGCGCGATGGAATCTCGCCAGGCGGGATGAGTGAACTGCACAGGATTCCGATCTGGTGATCCGGCAAATCGCATAGGTACGGCGTCTGCCGCATACGGCATCGCACGCAAACGTTTGCACTTGATTCCGAAGCGATCGATCTCACGCGATGCCGGCCGAACCCCGTGCCATCACAGCAACGGCAATGTATGCCGGATGTGTTCGGCGAACGCCGCCGTCAGATGCGATGGCCGCTTCCGGTCGAACTTCAGCGTAATGCCCACCGCCGGCAACGGCGGCAAGCGCGGATCGCCGTTGACGATCGCGAGGTCGGGCGGCACGGCCGTCTGCGTCATCACCGCGAACGCCTGCCCCGAGCGCACCAGCGCGATCAGCCCCGCGAGGCTGCTGCTCGCATAGGCGACGCGGTAGTCGCGGCCGGCGCGATCCAGCGCGTCGCAAGCCGCGAGGTGATCGAGCGTATCGCGATCGGACAGCGCGAGCGGCAGCGGATCGAAATGTGCGGGTTCCAGCCCCGGATAGCCGATCCAGACCAGTTGCTCGCGGCGAATGATGTCGTCGCTCGCTCCATCGTCCGGCAATGAAATCATCGCGAGATCGACCGCCCGTTTCTCCAGCTGTTCGATCAGCCGCGGCGTCGGTCCGCACACGACTTCGACGATCGCCTGCGGATGCTGGCTCGAAAACTGCCGCAGCAGCGACGGCAGCCAGACCTCCGCGTAATCGTCCGGGCAGCCGAACCGGATCGTGCCCGACAGCCCCGTACCGCACAGGTCGGCCATCGCCTCGTCATGCAGCCGCAGGATGCGCTGCGCATGCACGAGCAGCCGCTCGCCCGGGTGCGTCAGCACCACGCCACGGCCGGTGCGCTGGAACAGCGGCTGGTCGACCGCTTCCTCGAGCCGCTTCATCTGCTGGCTGAGCGCCGATTGCGTGCGGCCGACGCGCGCGGCCGCGCGGCTGAGCGCGCGCACCTCGGCGATCACGACGAACGTGCGCAGCAGGTCGATTTCGAGCGAGCGTCCCAAGGTATTAGCTCCCTTTCTACCTTGCATAAGAACTATTCGTTTCCATCAAACCAGACGCGCGCCTAGACTGCAAGCGCCCCCTGCCCTTTTGCCCGGAGACGCCCGATGTCCCTGAACGACGATGCAACCTTCTGGCGCAACGCCAGGCAGCACCTGGTCCGCTACGGCGGCACGTTCGAGCCGATGATCATCGAGCGCGCGAAAGGCAGCTTCGTCTACGACGCCGACGGCCGCGCGATCCTCGATTTCACGTCGGGCCAGATGAGCGCGGTGCTCGGTCACAGCCATCCGGAAATCGTCTCCGTGATCAGCGAATACGCGGGCAAGCTCGACCACCTGTTCAGCGGAATGCTGTCGCGGCCGGTCGTCGATCTCGCGACGCGCCTCGCCGACGTCACGCCGCCCGGGCTCGACCGCGCGCTGCTGCTCAGCACCGGCGCGGAATCGAACGAAGCGGCGATCCGGATGGCGAAGCTCGTCACCGGCAAGTACGAGATCGTCGGTTTTGCGCAGTCGTGGCACGGGATGACGGGCGCGGCCGCATCGGCCACGTACAGCGCCGGGCGCAAGGGCGTCGGCCCGGCATCCGTCGGCTCGTTCGCGATTCCGGCGCCGTTCACGTACCGGCCGCGCTTCGAGCGCAACGGGGCCTACGACACCCTCGCCGAACTCGACTACGCGTTCGACCTGATCGATCGCCAGTCGAGCGGCAACCTCGCCGCCTTCATCGCGGAGCCGATCCTCAGTTCGGGCGGGATCATCGAGCTGCCGGAAGGCTATATGGCGGCGCTCAAGCGCAAGTGCGAAGAGCGCGGGATGCTGCTGATCCTCGACGAAGCGCAGACGGGCGTCGGCCGCACCGGCACGATGTTCGCGTGCCAGCGCGACGGCGTGACG
Source organism: Burkholderia pulmonis (assembly GCF_984667975.1). Classification (NCBI taxonomy): domain Bacteria; kingdom Pseudomonadati; phylum Pseudomonadota; class Betaproteobacteria; order Burkholderiales; family Burkholderiaceae; genus Burkholderia; species Burkholderia pulmonis. The sequence continues at coordinate 719,642 of NZ_OZ480187.1, read as the reverse complement.
CCCGACATCCTGACGCTGTCGAAGACGCTCGGCGCCGGGTTGCCGCTCGCGGCCATCGTCACGTCCGCGGCCATCGAGGAACGCGCGCACGAACTCGGTTACCTGTTCTACACGACGCACGTGTCCGACCCGCTGCCGGCTGCGGTCGGCCTGCGTGTGCTGGACGTGGTGCAGCGCGACGGGCTCGTCGCGCGGGCCAACGTGATGGGCGACCGGCTGCGTCGCGGCCTGCTCGACCTGATGGAGCGCTTCGACTGCATCGGCGACGTGCGCGGGCGCGGGCTGCTGCTCGGCGTCGAGATCGTCAAGGATCGCCGGACGAAGGAACCGGCGGACGGGCTCGGCGCGAAGATCACGCGCGAGTGCATGAAGCTCGGGCTCAGCATGAACATCGTGCAGCTGCCCGGCATGGGCGGCGTGTTCCGGATCGCGCCGCCGCTGACCGTCAGCGACGAAGAGATCGACCTCGGCCTGTCGCTGCTGGAGCAGGCGATCACGCGCGCGCTGTAGCGCCCTGCTCCGCATCACGCGATCCGTCGCGCCGGTTCAACCAACCGGCGCGACGAATTTCCGGTTGATCAGCCAGCTTCCGCCGCCCACGCCAGCGCATCGGCACCGGCCGGCATGCGCATCGGGCTCGACGGATCGGTCGCCGCGCGCCACACCGCTTCGGCGACATCCTGCGCATGCGTGATCGGCCCCGACGCATCGAGCATCCGCGCAATCGCTTTCCCGACGAAGTCCGCATACGCTTCATGCTCGAAGCCGTGCATGTTCGCGCGCGCGTTGTCGCCGAAACGCGTGTCGGGCGCGCGGCCCGGCAGCACGAGATGCGCGCGCACGCCGAACGGTGCCAGTTCGACCGCCATCGATTCGGTGAACGCATTGACGGCCGCCTTGCTCGCGCGGTACGCGCTGACCAGCGGCAGCACCTTCAGCGTGACGCTCGACGTGACGTTCACGATCACGCCGGCGCCGCGCGCGCGAAACTGCGGCAACACGGCCTGCGTGAGCGCGATCGTGCCGATCGTGTTGGTCTCGAACAGCGCGCGCACCGTGTCGAGCGGCGTGAGTTCGGCCGGCGCGCCCGCACCGAAGCCTGCGTTGTTGACGAGCACGTCGATCGGGCCGGCCGCGTCGATCGCCGCGCGGATGCTGTCCGCGTTCGTCACGTCGAGCGGCAGCACGCGCAGGTTCGCCGACGGCGGCAGCACGTCCTCGCGCGGCGTGCGCATCGTCGCGACGACCCGCCAGTCGCGGGCCAGGAAATGGCGCGCGATCTCGAGGCCGAAGCCGGAAGAACAGCCGGTGATCAGTACGGTCTTCATGCGAACTCCTGTGGTGTGTGGGGCATGTGTTCGTACGATAGATGGCGGGACCCGTATTCGCTACAATCAAAAATCCGCTTTTCTTTTGCGAGAGTCCGGCGATGATCGACCCGCTGACCGAAGTCGTGACGCTGCTGCAACCGGGCGCGCAGTACTCGAAGTACGTGCGCGGCGCGAGCCCGTGGGCAATCAACCGCACGGTCGCCGGCGAGCCGTTCTACTGCGCGATCCTCGACGGCGGGTGCCGGATCGCGATCGACGGGCACGCGCCGATCGAGCTGCTGCCGGGCGATTTCATGCTGATTCCGGCCGCCTACGGCGTTGCGATGTCCAGCCTCGAACCGCCGGCGCCGGGCGTCGAAACCGCGCCGCCCGTCGCGCTCGACCACGGCGAATACCGGATCGGCGATCCGGCCAACCCCGTCGACACGCGGATGATGGCCGGCAACTGCAGCTTCGGTTCGCCGGACGCAGCGCTGCTGGTGTCGCTGCTGCCGCAGTTCGTGCACGTGCGCGGCGAGCCGCGGCTGACCACGCTCGTGCAACTGGTGCGCGACGAATCGCGTGCCCAGCGGCCCGCCCGCGAGATCGTGCTGGCGCGCCTGCTGGAAGTGCTGCTGATCGAGGCGCTGCGCTTCACGCCCGGCACGCATGCGTCACCCGGCCTCGTGCGCGGGCTCGCCGACAGCCGCCTCGCGGCCGCGATCCGCCGGATGCACGAACGCCCTGCGCATCCGTGGACGATCGTCGAACTGGCGAAGGAAGCCGCACTGTCGCGCTCGACGTTCTTCGAACGCTTCAGCCGCGCGGTCGGTGTCGCGCCGATGGAATACCTGCTCACCTGGCGCATGGCGCTCGCGAAGGACCTGCTCCGCCGCAACGAGGGTCGCATCGCGGAGATCGCCGGGCGTGTCGGCTACAGCTCGGCCAGCACGTTCAGCGTCGCGTTCACCCGCCACGTCGGCCGGCCGCCCGCGCAATATGCGCGTGAAGAGCAGGCCGCGACGAACGAAGCATGAGCCGCGCCCGCCGCCCTCATTCCGCGACCTGCGTACACTACCTGTCACGCAACGACGACGCGCGAGGCACCTGATGACGACAACCGCACCGGACATCGGCACGACCGACCACTGGCTCGTCGCACGGCGCGATGCGGAAACCGGCATCGAAAGCCTGCACGCGCATTTCAACGGCCATGCGTACGACGCACACGATCACGACGACATGCTGGTCGGCTTCACCGAACAGGGCGTGCAGCGCTTCCAGTGCCACCGCTCGCTGCATACGAGCGTGCCGGGCCGCGCGATCCTGATCGAGCCGGGTGCGATGCACGACGGCCACGCGCCCGAAGCGGGCGGCTTCACCTACGGCATGCTGTACCTGCCGCAAGCGTGGGTGGAGCGCGCCGCGCGCCGGCTGGACCTGCCGGGCCTCGGCAGCGTCGAAGCCACGTTCGGCCATACGCTCGTCGACGACCGCGGCCTCGTCGAGGCGATCCAGAACGCCTTCTTCGCGATCCACGACAACGAAGGCCGGCTCGCGCGCGACCAGACGCTCGACCGCCTGCTGACGCGGCTCGGCGGCGAACTGCGCGGCCCGCTCGCGCTGGAGAGCGGCGTCGTGCCGCCCGCGATCGTGCGCGTGCGCGACCTGCTGCACGAACACATGGACGGCAACATCGGCCTCGACGAACTCGCCGGCGCAGCCGGCATCGACCGGTTCCGGCTGACGCGGATGTTCCAGCGCGCATTCGGCACGTCGCCGCATGCGTACCTGGTGCACTTGCGGCTGCGCGCCGCGCGCAGGCTGCTGGCGGCCGGCCGTACGCCCGCCCAGGCGGCCGCGGACGTCGGTTTCGCCGACCAGAGCCACCTGGGCCGCTGGTTCCGCCGCGCGTACCGGATCACGCCGGCCGCCTACCGGCAACTCTGCACAAACGTTCCAGACTGATCGCGCACGCCATCCGATCATGCGACTTCCAACCAGGAGCAAGCATGTTCGATACGAAAGTAGCGCTGATCGTGCGCGACGATCTCGCCGCGTGGCAAAAACTCAACGTCGTCGCGTTTCTCGCGACGGGCGTCGCGGCCGGTGCGCCCGAGGCGCTCGGCGAGCCTTATGAAGATGCGGCCGGCCGCCGCTACGGCCGGATGCTCGGCCAGCCGATGATGGTGTTCGCGGCCGACCTGAACGGGTTGCAGGCCGCGCACCGGCAGGCGCTGTCGCGCGAACTGACGATCGTGCCCTACGTCCGTGCGATGTTCTCGACCGGGCACGATGCGGCCAACCGCGAAGCGTTTCGCGCGGAGGATGCGGAAAATCCCGATCTGGTCGGCCTGGCGTTGCACGGGCCGAAGAAGGCCGTGGACAAGGCGGTGAAGGGGCTGGCGTTGCACACTTGAACGCCGGAGCCGGTTCGATGCGTCAGATCAGCGATGCGCGAGCACGTTCACGAGCTTGCCGAACGGATCGCGCACGTAGAAGCGCCGCACGCCCCACGGCTCGTCGGCCGGGCCGTATTCGACGGGAATGCCGGCCGCCCGGACACGTTCGAGCGCTTCATCGACATCGTCGACCTCGATCGACAGATCGGGCGTCGGCGTACCCGATCCGCCCTGCGATGCGAAGCTGATCTGCACGTCCATCTGCTCGGCGTTGCCGTAGGTCGCGATCCAGCCGTGATCCATCAGCAGGTCGAGACCGAAGATCTGTTGGTAAAAACGCTTTGCGTCGTCGACCGATCGTGTATCGATATTGGCGACGATTCGTTTGACTTTCATCGGATTCCTTCGCGAGTCGGGTTGTCCCGCGAAGCTACACCGGAATGGCCCGCGCAACCAGACCTCAGCGGCCGGCCGCCTCCATCTCCGCCCGCCGCGCCCGCGCGGGCCGCTCGACGTGCTTGCCGGCCAGCCACACGCCGACCGCGACGACGACGATGCCGAGGTAGGTTGTCACCTCGATCCGGTCGCCGAACATCCACGCGGCCCACATCAGCGTCACCGGCGGTTCGAGATAAACGAGGGTCGCCGCGCGCGTGGCAGGCATCCGCTTGAGCAGCGCCCACAACGACAGGTACGCGATGAAGGTGGAAAACACCGTCAGCCATACGACGGACACCCACACGTTCGGCTGTGTCGGCACATGCAGGTTGCCCGTGGCGATCCCGCATATCGCAAACAGCACGAGGCTCACGCATCCCTGCACGAACAGCGGCAGGAACAGCCCGTCCTCGTTGCTGCGCGCGGCCGTCAGCACGCGCCGCCGCTGGTAGATCGTCGCGATCGACAACCCCAGCGCGGACACCAGCGGCAGCAGGTACATGACGATCCCGACCGACCCTGCCGGCAGCGCATATTGCCCGCCGATCACGATGCCCACGCCCACGAAGCCGACGACGAGCCCTGCCCACTGCCGCGCCCCGCTGCGCTCGCTGCCTTCGAGCGACGTCATCGCGGCCGTGATGAGCGGCTGCAATGCCGCCACGATCGCGGCGATACCCGGCGGCAGGCCGTGCTGAATCGCGATGTATACGCAGGTCAGATAGAGGAACTGCGACAGGAAGCCGATCACCGCGTGATAGCGGATTTTTTCGAGCGTCAGGCGACCGAGCTGCCGGTTGAGGACGATCGCGAGGCACAGCGTGACGAGCAGGAACCGCCAGAACAGCAGGTTGAACGCGCCGGCAGTCTCCGCGCCGAGCTTCGCGCCGATGAAACCGGAACTCCACGACAACACGAATACGAGCTGAAGCAGGAATAGCTGCATGGGGCAACGGCTCTCAGAAAGTGGCCGGGGACAGGCGCTGGTCGTCCAGATCCTCGGGCCGGATCGGTTCGAGCCCCAGGCGGTGGTACTGCAGTTCGGCGTCGTCCCTCAGCGCGCGCTGCAGCGCCAGCCAGTTGACGATCGTGCGCGGAATGCCGTCGTCCGACGCGAGATGCCAGAACCCGTTGTCGTCCTCGCGCGTGTACGGGCAATGAAACGACAGCACCAGCGACATGCGGCGCCCGGCCACGACCGGCTCGACGCCATGAAACAGCTTGCTGCCGTAGATGAGCAGCGCGTCGCCCGCGCGGGACAGATCCGCCGACTTCACATGCCGGCGTTCCCGATCATGGCGATCGAACGTCTCGGCGGTCGATTCGTAGAACAGAAAGTTGCCGCCCTCGTAATCGGCACGATCCGACAGCACGATGTTCAGCACGAAGCTGGTGCCGTCGGTGTGCCACATGCCCAACTGCTCCTTGCCGTCGTCGCCGTGGTCCGTCGGATAGTAGTAGTTGAACTGCGACCGCGCATTGACCATCGGATACGGGATCAGCGGCGCACCGGCGAGACGCGACACCCTCATCAGGAAGGCACGGTCGTGCATCATGTCGTCGATGAACCGCGACCGGTTCGTCACCGCGCGCACGCGCTTCGAAATGATCCAGTTGCTGCTCGACGCGCTGCGCTCCAGCGCGCGGCCGATCTCGCGCAACGCACCGACCGCTTCGTCGGTGAACAACCCGCGCAGATGGCACACCGCGTTCAGCGAATTCGAGCGCGTGCCGCGCATCGGGACATCGTGGTAGCCGAGATCATCGAGATTGCGGCGATATCGCACCTCGTAGCCATCGCGCAGGCACGCGCTCGTCCAGCGCATCGGCTCCTTCGACGCTTCCATCTCGCCTTCGACATTCACGCCGGCGGCCAGCGACGTCTGCAACGCAAGCCTGACCCGATCGAACCCTCGCGCAAACACCGGCAATGCATTTCCCTTGTTCATCGCGCGCCTCGCTGTCGACGTTTCGGCATTCAACCCTTGAACTGCGCAATCTGGTACACGACGCTGCCATCCCCGCTGCGCAGCTCGTCGATCACGCGGCAATTGCCGTGGCTCAGGCGGACGTGGCGGAATTGCTCCGGCGTGTATTTCAGGCAGACGTTGGTGATCAGGTGCCCGTCGGCCCCCGCTTTCGACACCGGTTGCAGCGTGACCGCCACATGGAACTGGTCGCCGAGCAGATTGAGCCGGACGATCGATACATGATGTTCGCCGAGCGGCTCGAAGCCCTGCTGCCGGCTGACGATTTCGGAGAACCGCACCATGTTCTCGTTCTTGTAGAAGTTGTAGATGGGCTCTTCGCGCCCCTCCACGAGCAACTGCATCTCCGACACCACGTAGGTCGATTTCCCGCCGAGATTGCGGATGAGCCGGCCGATCGTCACCGGCAATTCGTTGCCTTCCTGGAACCCGAGCATCGTGATGAACGTCACGTCCTGCCCCAGGTCGATATGGTTCCACTGCACGTTCCGGTAATCGTCGGCGATGTAGTTGAAACAGCCGGGCGTTTTCAGGAACGGCATGATCGCGTGCCGCATCGCGTCTTCCGACGACTCGTTGATGTCGACGGCCGTGTAACGCAGATGGTCCGGCCCGCCGCCGCTGACGGCCTTCATCAGCTCGGTGGTCTTCACCGGTTCGGGGCCGAGCTCGATGTAGTGGACATCGCGGCCGCGCGACAACGTCGCGAGCCGCTCGCTCAGCGCGCCGATCGCTTCGCGCAACGAGCCGTTGCCGTCGCGATCCGCGCACAGCGCCGGGCTTCGTACGCCCAGCTCGTTCAGGTTTCGCATCAGCGCAAAGACCTCGCGCCCCGCTTCCCTCCGCCGCGCGTCATCGTCAGTGCGCTTCAGCGTCGAATACTTCTCGTGATTCTCGACCGTCCATACCGACTCCGCCTTCAGCTTCCTGTCCCGCACCAATGCATCTACGACAAAATCATTGATCGACATGAATCGTTCCCCGGATGCGTGCTACGCCCGACCGGCTGCCTGCCGTTGTCTGCCTGTTGACCCGAGAATATGGGATGCTCAATAATTCCGTCAATCGACATTACCTGAATTACTGATTCGGAAAAACAAAATCATGCCGCGCACCCTGGACGTCGACCTGCTGCGAACCTTCCACGCCGTCGCGAAGCTCGGCCGCTTCAAGGATGCGGCTGCCCATGTGAACCGCAGTCCATCGTCGGTCACCGCTCAAATCCAGAAGCTGGAGGAGATGGTCGCGCAGCGCCTGTTCACGCGAAACAACCAGGCCGTCGAACTCACGCAGTACGGCCACAAGCTGCTGAGCGACACCACCGAGTTCCTGCTGAGCCACGACCGGCTCGTCGAATCGCTGTCGCCGCAGATGCTGACCGGCAAGCTGCGGCTCGGCATCCCCGATTCCTACGCGGCGCACTTCATGGCGGAATTCCTGCCGCGCTTCGCCGCCGACCGGCCGCTGCTGGAACTGACCGTCGAAGCGCGCTCCAGCGAGGAACTGCAGTTGCTGTTCGCGCGCGGCCAGCTCGACATCACGATCGCCGTCGTGCCGAAAGCGCCGCCGCACGCCGAACTGCTCAGCAAGACCCATCCGGTGTGGGTCGCCGCGCGCACGTTCAAGTTCAACCCGGATGCGCCGCTGCCGATCGCGGTGCAACTGCAGGGCTGCCCGTACCGCGACACCGCGCTGAACGCGCTGAAGAAGGCGAAGATCGCACACCGGATGCTGCTCGAAAGCGCCAGCTCGCCGGCGGTCGAAGCCTGCATCGCGAACGGCCTCGCGGTCGGCCTGATCGAGCACGATCGCGTGTCGGGCAACCTGACGAGCCACGTCGCCGGGATCGTGCTGCCCGACCTGCCGCCGCACCTGATCACGATCCTGACGGACGACAGCAATCGCGCCGCGCTGCATCTGCGCGACGTTCTGAAAAGCACGTTCAGGATCGGCTAGGGAAGACGAGGCCGGGAGACGGCCTCGTGCGAGAAAGCGGACCAGCCAGCAAAACGCCGCCGGCCCGTTGCAGGCCGGCGGCTTTCGGCATCAACCGCCGAGGTACGCCTGCTTGATGCGATCGTTCGCGAGCAGGTTCGCGCCCGTGTCCGCCAGCACCACGCGCCCCGTTTCGAGCACGTAGCCGCGGTCGGCCACGCCGAGCGCCTTGTTCGCGTTCTGCTCGACGAGGAACACCGTGACGCCTTCGTCGCGAATCGCCCGGATGATGTCGAAGATCTGCGCGATCACGAGCGGCGCGAGGCCGAGCGTCGGTTCGTCGAGCAGCAGCAGGCGCGGCTTGCTCATCAGCGCACGGCCGATCGCCAGCATCTGCTGCTCGCCGCCCGACATCGTGCCGGCCCGCTGCGCCGCGCGTTCCTTCAGGCGCGGAAACAGCTTGAACACGTGCTCGATGCCGTCGTCGATCTCGTGGCGGCTCGCGAAGAAGCCGCCCATCTTCAGGTTTTCGAGCACCGTCAGGCTCGGGAACACGCGCCGCCCTTCCGGCGAAATCGCCATCCCCTGCCGCATGATCTGGTGCGTCGACATCCCGGTGATGTCCTTGCCCTCGAACAGCACGCGGCCCGACGATGCGCGCGGCGTGCCGCACACGGTCATCATCAGCGTCGTCTTGCCGGCGCCGTTGCTGCCGATCAGCGTGACGATCTCGCCCTTGTTCACCTCGATCGACACGCCCGCGAGCGCTTCGACCGCGCCATAGTGCGTATGGACCTGTTCCAGCTTCAGCATCACTCTTCCCCCAGATACGCCTTGATCACGCGCGGGTCGTTGCGGACCGCTTCCGGCGTGCCGATCACGATCGGCCGGCCGTGCTCCATCACGAGGATGCGGTCGGACACGCCCATCACGAGGCTCATGTCGTGTTCGATCAGCAGCACCGATACGCCGAATTCGCGGCGCAGCTTGTCGATCAGGTGCTGCAGCTCGATCTTTTCCTGCGGGTTGAGGCCGGCCGCCGGCTCGTCGAGCATCAGGAGGCGCGGCTCGGTGATCATGCAGCGCGCGATCTCCAGACGCCGCTGGTGCCCGTACGACAGCGTGCCGGCCTGGCGGTTGGCAACCGCCGTCAGCCCCATCCGGTCGAGCCACACGGCCGCGCGTTCGAGCGCTTCCTTCTCCGCGTGACGATACGCGGGCGTCGCGAACAGGCCATGCAGCAGCCCCGCCTTCACCTTGCGGTGCTGCGCGACGAGCAGGTTCTCGACGACGGTCAGCGACTTGAACAGGCGGATGTTCTGGAACGTCCGCACGAGCCCCTTCAACGCGATCTTGTGGCTCGGCAGCCCTGCGATCGCATGGCCGTCGAGCACGACGTCGCCGCCGGTCGGCTTGTAGAAGCCGCCGACGCAGTTGAACACCGTGGTCTTGCCCGCGCCGTTCGGCCCGATGATCGCGAACACCTCGTCGCGGCGCACGTCGAAATCGATGCCGTCCACCGCGAGCAACCCGCCGAAGCGCATCTGCAGCCCGGCGACCTTCAACAGTTCTGCATTCGCGCTCATTGCGGCAGCTCCACGTGGGGACGGCTCGCGGGCAGCAGGCCCTGCGGACGCCACATCATCATCAACACCATCACGAGACCGAAGATCAGCATCCGGTACTCGGCGAAGCCGCGCGCGACTTCCGGCAGCACGGTCAGCAGGATTGCCGCGAGAATCACGCCGAGCTGCGAGCCCATCCCGCCGAGCACGACGATCGCGAGGATCAGCGCCGATTCGATGAAGGTGAACGATTCAGGATTCACGAGGCCCTGACGCGCCGCGAAGAACGCGCCGCCGATACCGGCGAACGCCGCGCCGAGCGTGAACGCCGACAGCTTGATGCGCGTCGGGTTCAGGCCGAGCGAACGGCATGCGATTTCGTCGTCGCGCAGTGCTTCCCACGCGCGGCCCATCGGCATGCGGATCAGGCGGCTCGTCACGAACAGCGTGAAGCAGACCAGCACCAGCGCGATCAGGTACAGGAAGATCACCATGTGCTCGCCGCTGTATTCCAGCCCGATCAGTTCATGGAAGGTCTTCGCGCCTTCGACGCTCGCCGTGCGCGCCATCTCGAAGCCGAACACCGTCGGCTTCGGAATGCTCGAGATGCCGTCCGGGCCACCCGTCAGGTCGGTCAGGTTGTTCGCGAGCAGGCGGATGATTTCGCCGAAGCCGAGCGTGACGATCGCGAGATAGTCGCCGCGCAGGCGCAGCACCGGGAAGCCCAGCAGGAAGCCGAACGTCGCCGCCGCGATCGCCGCGAGCGGCAGGCACTCCCAGAACGACAGCCCGAAATACTGGTTGAGCATCGCGTACGTATAGCCGCCGACCGCGTAGAACCCGACATAGCCGAGATCGAGCAGGCCCGCGAAGCCGACCACGATGTTCAGCCCGAGGCCGAGGATCACGTAGATCAGCGCGAGCGTCGCGACGTCCACCGCACCGCGCGAGCCGAAGAACGGCCACACGAACCCGATCGCGAGCATCACCCAGATGATCACGCGCTGCTGCTGCGCGCCCATCGCGGGCACCGCCGGCAGCTTCACCGCCGCCTTCGCGCGCACGAGCCACGGCTTGAACAACTGGAACAGGAACACGGCCGCGACCGCGATCCACACCGGGCGCCAGTGCGGCGTCAGCACGACCTGATAACCGTCGAGCCTCAGTTGCAGGCCGAGCACCGGAATCGTGAGGATCGCCGTCAGGAACGCGGCGGCCACGGCATTCTTCAGCGCCTGGCCGATCGACGCGTCGGCGGCCGGGCGGCGAACGGAAATGACTTGACTCATCTGCGTCTCCCTCAAACCTTTTCGATGTCCGACTTGCCGAGCAGGCCGGTCGGGCGGAAGAGCAGGATCAGCACGAGCAGGCCGAACGCGACCACGTCCTTGTACTCGGCCGGCATGTAGCCTGCGGCGAAGGTTTCGGCGAGGCCGAGCAGCACGCCGCCGAGCATCGCGCCCGGGATGCTGCCGATCCCGCCGAGCACCGCGGCGGTGAACGCCTTGATGCCCGCGACGAAGCCGATATACGGATTCAGCTTGCCGATCGTCAGCCCGATCAGCACGCCGCCGACGGCCGCCAGCATCGCGCCGAGCACGAACGTGAACGAGATCACGCGGTTCGTGTCGATGCCGAGCAGGTTCGCCATCTTCATGTCCTCGGCGCACGCGCGACACGCACGACCCATCCGCGAATGCGAGATGAACAGCGTGAGCGCGATCATCAGCACGAGCGTCACGCAGACGATCATCAGGCGCGAATACGGGATGGTCACGTCGAAGTCGCCACCGAGATGGATGTCGAACGCGCCGGAGATCAGCACGGGCACGGACACGTCGCGTGCGCCCTGGCCGATCTGCACGTAGTTCTGCAGGAAGATCGACATGCCGATCGCGGAGATCAGCGGCACGAGGCGCGGGCCGCCGCGCAGCGGACGGTACGCAACGCGCTCGACCGCGAAGCCGTACAGGCCGGTGACGATCACCGACACGATCAGTGCGGCGCCGAGCACGAGCGGCAGCGGATAGCCGGCGGAGATGCCGATTGCAGTGAGGGTCACGAGGCCCACGTAGGCGCCGATCATGTAGATCTCGCCGTGGGCGAAGTTGATCATGCCGATGATGCCGTAGACCATCGAATAGCCGATGGCGATCAACGCATAGATCGCACCCAGCGTCAGGCCGTTGACCAGCTGCTGGGCGAATTGCGGAAAGAAGTCAGTCATGTGCGGGAAGCTCCCGTTGGCGTTGTGTCGCATGCCGTCGCCGGATCACGGCGTTCGGCCGCGCGCAACGCACGGTGTCGTCTCGGGCCGCCCCTTGGCTGCGCACTGGGCCGATGCGCGGCCAATACGCACCCGCCCCGTCCGGGTTTCGGACAGGGCGGGTGCGCGGGCGGGTACTCCGTATTACTTGGCGGCGGTCTTCGTCGCGTCCTTGTGCCACGTGTAGACAACGAACTTGAACGCCTTCAGGTCGCCCTGAGCGTCATACGACACCTTGCCGATCGGCGTGTCGAACGTCGTCTTGTGCATGTACGCGGCGACCTTCGTCGGGTCGGTCGACTTCGCTCCTGCGATCGAGTCGGCGATGATCTTCACCGCTGCGTACGCCGGCATCTGGAACGGGCCGTTCGGGTCGCGCTTCTTGTCCGCGAACGCCTTCACGAGCGCCGCGTTGGCCGGATCGGCCGAGAAGTCGGCCGGCAGCGTGACGAGCATGCCTTCCGAAGCCGGGCCGGCGATGGCCGTCACGTCCTTGTTGCCCACGCCTTCAGGCCCCATGAACGTTGCCTTCACGCCCTGCTCGCGCGCCTGGCGCATCAGCAGGCCCATTTCCGGGTGGTAGCCGCCGAAGTAGACGAAATCGACGCCTTGCGACTTCAGCTTCGTGATGATCGCCGAGTAGTCCGAATCGCCGGCGTTGATGCCTTCGAACAGGACGACCGGGATCTTCGCGGCTTCGAGGTCCTTCTTCACCGACGTCGCGATGCCCTGGCCGTACGACTGCTTGTCGTGCAGGACCGCGACCTTCTTCGGCTTCACGTGGTTGATGATGTACTGCGCAGCAGCCGGGCCTTGCTGGTCGTCACGGCCGATCGTGCGGAAGATGAAGTGGCGCTTCTTGCCTTCGGTCAGCTGCGGCGCGGTGGCCGACGGCGTGACCATCACGATGCCTTCGTTCTCGTAGATATCCGAGGCCGGGATCGTCGAACCCGAGCACACGTGACCGATCACGTACTTGATCTTCTGGCTGACGATCTTGTTGGCGACGGCGACGGCCTGCTTCGGTTCGCACGCGTCGTCCATCATCACGACTTCAAACTTGTTGCCGCCCGCACCGCCGGCTGCGTTGATCTGCTCGATCGCGGTCAGCGCACCGGCCTTCACCATGTCGCCATACTGGGCGACCGAACCGCTCATCGGACCAGCGATGGCGATCTTCACGGTTTCCGCTTGCGCGGCGGCGGCGGCGGCGGCGAACAGCACGGCGGCGACGGAAATGGACGTAAGACGGGACAGCGTCATCTGGGAGCTCCTCGATGTTGTTTAGTCATACGGGCAAAGGCGGCATGACTTGCGCAATCGAACAGCACCCGGGGCGAGGACATGGGACACGCCCGAGACACATAGAAGACGGAACTCCAGCGGAATGTTGCGTAGCGGGGCCCGGCTCTTGCAGTCCCCGAAGGGGACGTCTGGTTCGGAAAGACATCGTGATGCGTCTTGCATTGCGCAAGCGTTTCGCCTGCCCCGCTTGCCAAACCGCTTGATCGGAGGGATGGTCCGACAGCCGTTGGCAAGGCAGTCGAAATTATATGAGCGTTTTTAAATCGTCTGTCAAAAATGCCGGTCGACCGAGGGAAAACACGTAGGTTTATGTGATGCCTGGGTGGCGACCAGGGAGCAACCTCAGGAGGTCGAGAACGTTTGCTTCGAGTGCAATCCGGTTGCTATTTGACGGGGTGATCGGGCGAGGTGCCTTGCTGTTCTTGAGGTTCAGCGATTGGCGGCTTTTCGCGACGCGCTTTCGGGCTGCCAAGGGTCCGATCGTTGAAAATCAATCGACTGATGATTGAGTGGCCGCGCACCCATGCAGGGCGTTCGGGCGAAGCGGTAAATCCTTCTGTTTACCAACAGGCCTAAACATTTTGAAAGCTCGTTGATATTTCCATGAAATAATACGGATTCGCTTCTGCAATCCAGCCAGCCTCCCTGCAAGTCGCGCCCGCCGCGCCTCGCAGTCGCTTCAGGGCCGCTTCGACGCCCCTCCGTCGCCCAGCCGCCAGCCAGTGATCTGCCGTTTTGTTCAATGCACATCACCTGCTTCGGATCGCCTATGAATCACCCCGTCCGCTTCTCTTCTGCCGCCGCGATCGCGTGCGCGCTTTCTGTTTCCACTGCCAGTGCTTCGGGACGCGATACGCTGACCGATCGGTCGGCCGGTGCCAACGTATTTCGCTCGGAGCGGCGTGCTGCCGCTCGCGATGACGGGCATGCGGCGCGTGTGAGCCGCCGACGCGTGCAGTACGCTGCGCCTGCGGGGCGCAGTCCGTTCGATACGCAGGATGGGCGGCCACTGCGTGCGACAAGCGATGCGCTTGTCGCATCGCCGCCTTCCTTTAAACACAAACCCGATTTTGCATTGCCCCCGAACCGCGTCGCGCTCGGTGCGGGCGGGAAAGATAGTTTGGGTCGCGCCGTGCCCAGGTATGAGCAGCGCGAGCAGAACTGGAATGAATACCTGCGTGCCAATGGTTCGCGGCCGGCCGGGAGTGGTGGGTCGTATGCGCCACAACGGCCGTACGATTCGCCGCGTGGGCCGCATGGCGCGCCGAATCCGTTCGATCCTTCGGTGCCGCAGCCGGAGACGCGGACGTTCTATGACAACGGCTCGGGGACGAAGTGCACGGCTACCGGCGGAGCGGGGACGTCGCGGTCGTCTTGCAAAATCGGGTGGTGATGTGTGGGGTTGGGCGGCTGCTATTGCGGCTGCCCGGCGCGCTGCGCGACGTCGCGCAGCGCGGCCGCATCCCGCGGCATTGCGCTTAAAGCTGCGTGATGATCAGCCTCCACGGCTCAATCTCGATCCGCGCCTTGCGGCCCGGAACAAAACACGCATCGTTGATCAGCCACATTCCACCAATCTTCATGTACGGATAAAACCTGTCCGGTCTCTGGTCCGTGGTCTTCGGGGTACCCCACATTTCCTGGATCGTGACGAAACGTTCCGTCTTCGGTGGTCGTGCTTTATGATTCGGCTTAGCCATGGACAACTCCTATTTAGTTGGCTGTGGTTAGCGGGTCGTGAGTGTTGGTAGCACTTGCGGCCCGCGCTCGTTTACAGCTGCAGCTTTATTGTTCGGATTCCTCCTTTGTTGGTGAATCGATGAAAGCGATGCTTCGATAGAAGATCAGCACATGTGGCACGTCCATTCGCGCGCACTGCAGGCACGCGATCATCAGTTGGGCTTTGCGTAATTAGACCATCGTCGACGCTTATTTGGCTGTATGTTAGCCATTGGGTATAGGTACGCGATTTGGTCCGTTCCAGGGTCATTGCGCGTGTTGATGCCAAGGGCAAGCGGCTCGACGCCAGCGGGATCTGCCTTGGAACGCAATTGATCGGAACGTGACGATTTGAAACGGTTTGACGGTGGTCATGTGTCGCGCATGGTCGCCGACTGCATAGCGATGAACCTGCGCCTCACCGGCCTCCATCGCGAGACGGGCGTAGCGGTTGCCATCATCGTCAAGATGGCATGCGCATTAGACATTCGCGCAGACGCTTAATCAACTCCGGATTGCCGACACAATCGACGGGACGAATATTGTCGAGTGCCGGAACATTCTAATTTATCCACTTTCGAGCAGATTTTAGGCCAGCAACCCAATAGATCGTATAAGCAAGATCGAGTTGCTCATTGAGAGCCTTAGCAAGATCCTGAACCTCCTGCAAGTCCTTGTATTTTGCGAAGAGATCGGAGAAATTTTCCCAGGCATCATCGCCAGTGTAGTATTGTTCGAGATGAATCAAGTCACAATCCTCCCAAGGAAATTAGATTGACGTCATCCTGACTACGCACCGACGATACGACAACAGCATCATTGCCGCCCGGTCTCGTTCAGCTTCAATTAGCGAGTGTGTTTGCAGTTTTTCCCGACAGTTTTCCAAGTATGAGCAGCAGATTCATGGTCGCAGTAGCGTGCTTTCACACACTGGAACGAGCCATCGCATGCGAGCTCCATCACTCACCCCAAAATTTTAAATCACTCTATTCCACGATCCATTTTCCACCCTCTCCGGCTCCACGAATACCCAAATCGAATAGCACCGAGTGCAGCGATAATACACTGCAGAACCTGCCGATCCTGGTGCATCGGAGTCGAAATGAGGTGGCGCAATTTCCGCTAGTGTTCCGCTGGTAACGGCGGCGTCACGACGTTGCGAATATTGTTGATATTCCTGACGGGATACGAACTGTTTGGGCGAACCTGTGCCGCGACAGTACTCGCAAGCCGGAAGCAACTGTGCAATCGCCTCATTGCACTGCGCTTCGCCTCCTCGTTTAAGCTTCAGCAATTGACCTCGTGGAATTTGTACCTCTACGCGCGCGCCTTCGTTGTCTAACCACTCGCGCAGTTGCCGCAAGTCAATCTCTCGATCGCGATAACGACGAAGTATCTCCTCAATATCTCTCTCCATAGAATTCACATTTACCCCCCAAAAAAACATAAAATCCCGATTTTCGCCTTTTCAGATCCCCCAAACATCTAATCATTTTTTCGCCACACCACCCGCCTCCAGCCAGATGCCTAGTAGACATCGCTCCGCTGCGACATGACTAAACGTATCCAATGAAATTTACATCTCAGCTTTCTGCGATAATTATGAGATAATTCATACAACCGGATCTTGCTGCGCGCCCATCAGCCCGCAGCCCCCCCACAGATCCAAATAAAATCTGGCCACCCCTAAAGAGGGATAAGCAACGCCATCAACTGGGATCCGCACCGCCTCGAAATTTATCTGCGAACCCTTTCCCAGTCGGATATTTATCAAAAAATACAACATCCGTCTTGTTCTTGATCTCCAGATTGAAAATATTCACCCCTCCTTTTTTTAATCTCAGCCCATATCCGTATATCCTCTCCTCCACATCATCCAGTAAAGAAAGCACCATACCATCAACCAGATTCGAATACTCTTCAATGAGCGCCGCAAGCTCATCAGTAAAAATATATTCGATTATCTTTCCTTTAAAATAATGATCGATATTACCATCCGGATAATAATCAATTATTGCATATACTCGGCCATCACTTCCTTGAATAGAATCAATCATTATCCAGCCCCACAACCCTTAAAAGCACTCGGCAACTTTTCTTTGTTGGCATTGAATCCCTCAAAACCATCAGGATGTATAAGTCTCGCATGATTTTCACCCAACGCACCTTTAGTTGGATTATGAATAACATCAAACCCAGTTCCCCTCAGATCTTCCGCGCTTATTTGACCAACACTCGTAGCCGGTCGGTTCGGGAAAGCCTTATTCCAGATCTGCGCAGCCTCGTTAGCATCGGCTGCCCTAATCAACGAGACCCCAGCAGGATCCAGCTTTCCTTGCTCAATTGCTGCAAGCTCTCGGGAATTGAAATCAAAACTGTAAGGCCCATCTGTACTGACTCGAAATACTTGGGTTCCGTCGGGTAATGGAGCTCCAGCTACTAACGCGGTCAGCCCCAGCGGATCAATCCAGCTAGCTGGGCTGGGTGCGTACCGATAAAGGTTCGTTCCTCCCAGCAGGCCGATCGGATCCGGGCTGATAAATCGACCAATATCCGGATCGTAGAACCGGAACGTGTTGTAGTGCAGCCCCGTCTCACGATCCAGATACTGCCCTTGGAAACGCAGGTTCTGCGGTCGTGGTATATGGACTGACGGCAGCGCAGTTTCCTGCACCTCGCCCCATGCAGCGATCGACCGCTGCGGCACCCGTGCGATCCACTCCTCCTGCACCGCATTGCCCCACACTTTGTAGCGAGCCTGCCAGACCAACTCGCCATCGGCATCAGTCAACTCCTCCGGCAACCCCGACACATCGTTGTGGAAATAGTAGACCGCATCCCTTGCATCGGCATCATTCGCCGCCGGCTTGCCTTGATCGATCCGCGCCAACGGCACATAGCTGCTGGACTCATACAAATACGTCAGCGCTTCCTCACCCTGACGATCGTGATACGTCTCCTGCACGAGCCGCATCCCATCCCACAGGAAATCGGTACTCGCGTAACCCCCATTGAGCTTCCGAATCCGCCGACCAAAAGCGTCGTACTCGAAATGCGTTGTCGCGACCCCAAGACGATCCTTCGTCACGACGGTCTTGAGCTGGTTCCAATCGTCGTATTCAAGCGCCAGCTCTTTAGCCGGCCCATGACCACTAACCTTGCGAATCAGACGTCCATACGCGTCATACTCGAAGCGCTTGTCCTCGAACATCTTGAGCCGGTTGTGCTCGACGTAGCCGCCCGGGTGATCGCTCGACACCAGATTGGCCGCCGCATCCCAGCGAAACACTTCCGACGGCAACCCGGGCCCCGCCGCCTGTTCAATGCGACCAGTCGGGTCATACCGATAGCTCGTCGTACCGTAACGCTGATCCCGCTTCTGGATCACGTCGCCCACTGCATCGTATTGCCACTGCTTCGCCAGCAGATCGTCTGCAGCCCGTCCTCGCTGCGCGGCATGTCGAGCGCGCCGGCCTACCGCGTCATATCCGAAATGACTCGTCAGCTTGCCTTGTGTTCGTAACACCTCACGATGCAGATCATCGCGCTCCATATCCGCAATCGCGGCACCGTCAACGCGGATCTGGTGCACGTGTCCCGAGCCGTAATGCAGCCAGTCGATCGTGCGCTCGCCGGAGATGGTGGTGCTGACGCGATTGCCCAGTTCGTCGTACGTATGCGCGAGCCAGCCGGTCGGCGTGTATTCCTCGAGCACCGCTCCGCGCGCGTCGTATTTCAGACTGACGCGATTCTTCAGCGCCGGACCACGAGCGCTCAGCGTGTACAACTCGGCGGATGCGATTCGGCTCGCCTTGTCGTACAGATACTCGCAACGCTCGTGCGTGGCCTGCTTTGCCGTCAACCGCCCGATCGCATCGCGCTCGTATCGAGTCTCGGTCTGCCCTTCTCGTACTAGCGTGCCTTGCCCGCACACGTCGTATTCGTATGTACGCTTGTTGCCATCAAGGCCGATCTGCGCAGAAACCAGATCGCGCCGGTCATACTGAAAGCGATACGTCTCGCGATTCTCATTGGTCAAACTCGCGAGCCTGAACGCATCGTCATAACCGAACCGCAC
This sequence comes from Burkholderia pulmonis, assembly GCF_984667975.1. Classification (NCBI taxonomy): domain Bacteria; kingdom Pseudomonadati; phylum Pseudomonadota; class Betaproteobacteria; order Burkholderiales; family Burkholderiaceae; genus Burkholderia; species Burkholderia pulmonis. Next base: position 700,636 of record NZ_OZ480187.1, on the reverse strand, counting down.
CACACGATCCGCCGCATCCGTACGCGACAGCAACAACCCACGCGGATCGAGTTCATAGCGCGTGCTGCGCTGATTCGCATCCACCACTTCAACGAGACGCCCGGCCGCGTCGTAACGGAACGTCTGCCGCGCACCATCGGCCGCCCCGATCCCCGTGACCCGCCCCATCGCGTCCGTTTCGTACACGGTCGACTGCCCGGCCGCATCGGTCACACGCGCAAGCGCACCACGTGCGTCATACCCGAACCGCGTGACCTTGCCTGAACAATCCGTGTACGCGGTCAACTGTGCCCGGCCATTCCACTCCAGAAACTTGTAGCCCCCGCGCGCGTCGCGGATCGTATGTACAAGCCCGCGCTCATCCCGGTGATACTCGGTCGCAGATCCCGCCGGATCGCGCGTCATCGTCAGGTTGCCGCGATCGTCGTACCGGTAGATCCACCGCGCATTCGCCGGATCGGTTTCAGCAACGGGCAGATCGTAGTGCCCGTTCCACTCCGTGCGCTCAACCTGGCCAAGCGCATCGATACGCTGCGTCTGCCGCCCGCGCTCGTCGTACTCGAAGCGCGTCGTATTCCCGGCGGGATCGGTCGTGCTGACCAACTGCCGCTTCGCGTTCCACTCCAGTTGCCAGACATGACCTTCAGCATCCGTATGGCTCGTCGGCTGCTGATCCTCGTTCCATGTCCACTGCGTCACGCGCCCGATCTGGTCGGTGATCGTCACCGAACGCTGCGCGAGATCCGCGTTGAACGTGTACGCTTCGCCGTCGTCGGTCCAGTGGCGCACGACACGCGCGTTGCGGCCAACGCCTTGCCACTCATAAAAGCACTGCAGGCCACCACGCAGCGTGTGCTGAACCATCAGCCCGTGCGCGTATGCGAAGCGTCGCCCGGTATGACCGCTGCGATCGGTCACGGCGATCAGTTCGCCGGCACCGTTGTACGCGTAACGCACCAGCGTGTCGGGCCGCTCGCCGTCCACACCACGCGTCAGCTCGATCGTCGCGATGCGTCGGAGGTGCGACCTGTCGTAGGTCAGCGTCAACAGCCGTCCGGCGCTGTCATGCAGCCGTGCCGGCCGCACAACTGCATCGGCCGTCTCTTGCTCCACCTCGATCCAGTTGCCGTTGCGATCCTCGAGACGCCACAGCTTGAGCGCCTCACTATCCGCATCGCTCCGCGCACGGCCGAAATCGCGATACAACCCGTCGACCGTTTCGACCACATAGTGGCCGCCGGCAGTGCAGATCAGGTAAATGCCTTCAGGCACGCTGAAATGACTCTCGCCCGGCGGCACAGCCGGAAACACGACGTCGCGCCCCTGCTCGTCCCAGTACGTGATCGACGTCACGTCACCATGCTCACGCGCAAGCCGCAGCTCGACGCTGATCGGCACGCTCCACCCAGTTCCGAACAGGCTGTCCGCACGATCGTCGTGGCTGCTGTAGAAACGCTGCCACACGATCGGCAGCGGCCCGGGCAACGCGAAATCGGTATCGTCCGTGCCATCGAGAATCTTGCCGCCGGTGATGACGTTGACCGGATGCCCCGCTGACGGCCTCGCGAGACTGCCCAGCCACGTCCCGAAGGCACTCGCCGCAAAATTCATCGCGATACACGGCGCCTTGCTCTTCAGGAACTGCCCCCAGCTCATCTTCCCGCGGCCGCAGACCGCCAGCGCAATCCCGAGCGCTGCCCCCAACCACCCGAGCCGGGTAGCCGACTTCACGTCCCGCACCCGCTGCGTGCCGCCGCCGATGAAGACGTTGTCGGAACCCATGGCAATCGTCCCGTCACAGGTCGTCTTGTCGCCCACGCGCGCAGCCGGTTGATCGTTGATATAAACACTCCCCGATCCGTCGGCGATCATCTGCGGGCCAGGATGATCGGTACACGCGACGGTATCGAGATCGCCCGGCTTCGCCGCCCGCGCCGCCGCCTTGTTGTTGACGTAGACGTTGCCCGAGCCGCTCGCGATCGCGCCTTTGATCACGGGCGGCACCATCGAATTGGCGATCGCCTTCGCGCCGTCGTCGATGGCCTCGTTCATCCCGCTCGCTTCCATCAGCGCGCCCGAGCCGACCGCCACCCCCACGCCGATCGCAATCACGAGCGGCGTCGCCAGCCCTGCCGTGCCGATCTCGAGCGCAGCGAGGCCGGCGAACACCAGCCCTTCCATCGCCTCCGCCACCAATGCGCCGACGATGGCGCCGCCAACCACCGACCCGACCGTGCCGACCAGCTCACCCAGGAGCGACGTGTGCTGGATCGGATCTTCGAAGCGAGCGGCCGCGAAGTTCTCCGCGCTCACGACGCGTCACCCGGCCCGAGCAGGGTCGGCCGAGCGGCACGCGGCTGGAAGCTGGCGAGCATCCGGTCGCCGATCGCCTGCTGCTCGTCGGTCAGCGGCGCCGCGCTGGTCAGCGTCATCACCAGCACGCGGCCGGCGTCGTCCGACGGAAATAGGGTCTGTACCTGATGCCAGAACCGGCCGTCCCGCTCGTGCGTGGAATCGATCTGGACACCCGCACACCCGGCGACCGTCACCGGCCGACGCGCCTTCTCGGTCAGCATTCGGGCATCGCGCGACGCGACTTCCCATTCGCGCGCAACGAACGCGTCGAGATTCTCCCCGTCGCGAAAACGCCCGCGGGCGATCACGAGATTGAGGCCGCCGGGGCCGGCGTTCATCATCAGGATGTTGACGGTGCGGTCGAGCGCCGCGTCCGGGAGTTCGAAGGTGCCTTCGTGGATTGCGTAGTGCATGGCGGGTTTTGTTCGCGTTATTTGTTGAGATCGATGCGCGTGCCGTTGACCATCACACCGTCGTCGGTCATCAGGATCACGGAGCCCTTGTGTTCGAGGCGAATGCCTTCCGGCGCAAGCGAAATCGAGCTGTCCTGCACCTTCAGCAGGATGCCGCGCTCGGCCATGTGCACCTGCGTGCCGCCCCCACCATCCTTGGCCGGCGTCGTCACCTCCACCGTGGTCGCGGTCGTACTGCGCTTCTCGGCAATCGTCTCGGTCAGGTTGCCCTGCGGAATCTGCTTCTCTTCACTGCCCGTCGCGACCAGCACGGTACGCATCGGCCCCAGCACCTTGTGCGTCTCGCTGTTCTCCACGATGGTGTTCATGTCCTTCTGGGCGTGCATGAAGAATTCCTGCATGCCGTTCGTGTCGGTCATGCGGATTTCGTTCGCCCCCTGCCCCTTGTGCGTCTGGCTCTTGATCCCCATCGTCTGGCCGGCCGCGCCGTGATACGGGTTGCCCTGCTCGCCGTTGAACACGCGGCCGACGATCACGGGGTTGTCAGGATCGCCTTGGTTGAACGCCACCAGCACTTCCTGCTTGATCCGCGGAATCGCGGCCGCCCCCCAGCCGTCGCCCGCCCACGGTTGCGACACGCGCACCCACATCGAATCGGAGCCGTCCTTCTTGCCGCGCCGGTCCCAGGGGAAATGCACTTTCACGGCGCTGCCGTTGGTGTAGATTTCCTCGCCCTTCGGGCCGACAACGAATGCCGATTGCGTGCCGTGAATCACCGGCTTCGGCGTGCCGCGCGGCGCACGATACGGAATCTTCTTCGGCAGCAGCGAGAAGCTGTTGCGATACGGCAGCTTCGCGCCGTGCTGCGTGTAATCGTTCACGGCCTCGTGACGCACGTGCAGGATCACGTATTCCTGGTTGTTGTCGAGGACCGGGTGATTGGCCACCGCGACAGCGCCCGCCGTCGTCATCCGCCATGCGTAGCCGCCGCCGGTATAGCGATGGGCCTGCGCCTCCTCGGCCTCCATCGCGAAACGGGCATAGCGGTTGCCGTCGTCGCCATGGTCGTACAGCGACTGGTGCTCGAACCGCTCGGTCGCGTCGAGCCGCGCATGCTTGAGGTTTTGCGGCCCGGCCTCCACCAGCATCAGCGGCGACGACGGATTCTGGTGATTGAAGTCGCGGAACGTGACCTTGCCGACGCCGAAGCGCCGGCCTTCGTGCAACTGGTCGATGCCGCTGTCCTCACTCGCCTCGGTGGCGGCGAACGGCACGGTTGCGAGCCCGTCGATCGGACGGAACAGCAGGTTCGTGTCGCCGATCACGAGAATGTGCTTGTCCTTCTCGTACCGGTGCGTCCAGACCAGCCCCTCCTGCTCCATCAATCGCGCGCAGAAGTTGTAGTAGCTCTCCTGGTACATCACGACGTACTCGAGCGGCTTGTGGTTCGTCCGGATGTCGAATGCGAAATCGGAAAACCCGTGTTCCTGGAAGATCTCGGTGAGGATGTCCTGCGCGGTCTTGTTCTGGAAGATCCGACAGTCGGTCGAGCGCGTCAGGAACCAGAACCACGGCACCGCCGTCAGGTGGTACTGCGTGACGTTCCCGGGGTTGCCGGCGCGGTCGAACGACGCGACGTAGCCGTCGAAGTACCGTTCGCCCTCGACGGCACCCGACGCCACGACGCGCTCGAGCGTCGACAGGCGCGCCTGCTGATCGAAGCGGATCTTGACCTGCTGGCCGATCAGGTCGTCGGGCCGCAGGTCGTGGCGGTGCGACAGCAAATCGAGGTGGATTTCCGGCAAGCGGTTCACGTGCTCGTCGACGACGGCCGCGCTGACCAGGAGAACATCCGGGCCGAGCGGCGTGTCGAGCGTCACGTAGCGGTTGAGCTGGGTCAGACGCGCGGGATTGGCGGCGCCGTTGATCGCCTCGGCGATTGCACCGGGCGTCTTGTCCATCAGCGAGAAACCCGTCTGCGCGAGCTGCATCGCCCGCTGGACGGTGTCGACGTGCCCGGCCAGGCCTGCGAGCGGCCCGAGACTGCCGGCCACGCTCGATGCAACCGGGCCGGCGAGGCCGCCGAGCGCGCTCAACGAGCCGAGCGCACTGCCGCCCAATCCAGTGGGAATACCCCCGTTCGGAGCGAAACTCATGCTTGTTCCTTTCTTATGATCTCAGGTTCCATGGGCCGGCTTGCCGGTCCGAAGCCACGATAATGTAGGGCAAAACCCGAATGCGTAGAAGATACCCGCAAACGTTGTCATTCAGGCCCTTAATAAACGAAAAACCAGTCGGAAGCTGGACGCCGGGACGCGGCTGCGCACGCCGCAGGGGCGATGAAAGCAGAGCCATCGGCCATCTCGATCAGCAGGAGGGCACCTGAGACATCACGACGATCCACGGATGCTCGCGTGTTCGCGTGAAAATAGTAGAAAAGAGTTAAAAATGACCGCGCCAAGATATCCCCGAGTCAGGGTTTGAACGAGCAGTCCCGGCAACTTGCCGGTCGGCAGACGCCCGCTCGCCAAACCAGCGCGCCCGGGCGGAGCGCCTTTCTCCTCACCGCGGCGAAACCACGATCGCCGCCCGTCGATTCTGCGCTCTCCCGCCCGGCGTCTTGTTGTCCCCCACCGGATCGAGCTTCCCTTCCCCGACGATCGCGATCTGCTTCGCATCGAGCCCGACGTCCACCAGTTCGATCGCCACGACCTCCGCCCGCCGCCTCGACAACTCGAGATCGTATTTCTCCGTCCCGTCGTCATCCGAGTACCCATAGACCCGCACGCCGTTGATCCCGGCCGACCGCAACGTCCGCCCGATCCGTTCAACGATGCGCCGCACATCCGGCTTCAGGTTGTACCGGTCAAAATCGAACAGGATCGGCCCGGTCGACCCGAACTCGAACCCCTGTCCAGTCTCCTGGAACCCGGCCGTCTTCAACGCCGTGACCTGCGTCGGCGTCAGCCCGCGATGAAGCGGCGGCGGCGTCTTGCAGCCCCCCAGCAGCATGCAAAGCAGCAGCGCGCTCGCGACGCACAGCCGCTCCATGCTCACAGGAAACAAGTGGTTCATTTTGCATCCCCTTCGAATGCGCCCTCGTTGGGCGCGCTTCTTGTCAATCGCTGCCGCGGCCTCGCCCGCAGCGCGAAACGTTAAACCTCAAGCCGATCCGACCACGCCCTCCGCCAGTTGCCAGGAGCCCGGCCGCGCGCGCTTGGCGCGGTACATCGCGGCATCCGCCGCCCGCAACAAGCCGTTCGCGTCCGATGCGTGATCGGGATACAGCGCAACGCCGGCACTCATCATGGTTGCCACCACGCGGCCGTCGGACAGCTCGATCGACGGCGCCATGCCGGACAGGATCTCGTCGGCGATCCGGCACACGCTGCCCGCTTCAGGCACCGCCGCCAGCATCACCGCGAATTCGTCGCCGCCCAGGCGTGCGACGAGATCGGCCTCGCGCACCTGCGTGCGCAGCCGCGACGCAATGCCGATCAGCACCGCGTCGCCGGCGTCGTGGCCGAGACAATCGTTGATCTCCTTGAAACGGTCGCAGTCGAGATACAGGATGGCGACCCGCTGCCCCGTCACGGTGGCGTCGCACAGCGCAAGCGAGAGGCGCGACTCGAACTGCATGCGGTTCGGCAATCCGGTCAGCGCATCGTGCGTCGCCTTGTGTTCGAGCGATGCGTTCTCGTCACGCAGCGTGTTCTGCCAGTCTTCGAATTCGTCGAGCAGTGCATTGAAGTCGTCGCCGAGCTGATTCAGTTCGGCGATCGCCACCGGCTCGACCCGCCGCGCGAACGCACGCTCGCGGCGCACCGCATGTGCAACGCCGGCCAGCGCACGCAGCGGCGAAACGATGTTGCGCAGCAGACGCTTCGAGCTGACGTACGCGCCGAACACGCTGACGGCCAGGCAGCCGAGAATGCCGCCGACACCGCCGAGCAGGAAGCCGAAGAACTGATGTCCGCGCCCTCGCACGACGACGTGCCCGACAACGATGCCGTCGTGCATCACCGGCACCGCCACCGGCCCGGGCAGCGCAACGTCGGCAACGGCGCGTTCGAGTCGCGCGATTCCGTTCCCGGCCGGCAACTGCCACGTCGCGAACAGCTGCCCCTTGCTGTCCGTGACGATCACCTGCGCGACGTCCTCGTCTCCGGCGATCAACCCGATCGCCTCGTTCGCCGCGACACGATCGCCGAACACGAGCGCCGCCTCGACCGTATAACCGAGCGAGCGCGCCAGCAGGTTCAGGTTGTTGCCCGCATACGCTCGCAACGCGATCACGGCGACGACGATCAGCGACACGGCCGCCATCGTCACCGCGACGAATGCCAGGCGCAGGTGCGCGCGACGCAACACGCTTTGCAGCGTCGGGCGCGATATGCGCGAGGCGGGAACGGGGAGCGCGGACCGTGTCATGGCGTCACCGGTCGCCGTGCGAGGTTGAGCACGTTCGGATGCACGCGCACGCCGCTGCGTGCGACGGCGTCGAGATTGATGTCGAACGACACGCGATCGCCATCGACGTTCAGGCAGAACATGCCGCCCGCGGTGCAGGACGGATCGTGTTCCGAAATCGTCAGCACCGGATGGCCGGCCACCGCGGCTCTCACCCGCGTTCGTTCATCGTTGCTCAGCGCGCCGAAATAGACGATGTCGCACGCGATGCCGAGCGCCGAATCATCGGGGCGCACGCGCTGCACATCGACCAGTGTCGAACCGGCTTCCAGCGTGTCGCCCAGGTCGCGTGCGTAATCGGGCCGGCCCGTGATGCACAGATGCAGGCGAACGGGCGTGGACGGCCAGCGCGTGAAGCTGATGATGCCGAGCACGACCTGGCGCACGGTCGTGTCGTGTGACGAAACGGGAGGATTCGCGGGGCTTGCGGCGGCGGCAATCTGCACGGTGTCGACCGGATCGTCCGTATTGGCGGCCGCACCGGCGGGCACGGCGGGGGCCGCCCCCAGAGCGCAAACGATTGCGAGAAATGCGTGGCGCAGCGACGTGGTCAGGCCAAGGCGGCCGCATACCTTGCACACGGCGTTGATCGCCGCGCCCGCTGGCGTCGCTGCAGTCGCGAGACTGACAGTCGACGCGCACACTTTCGCATCCATGATGGCAACATCCGCTGGCGTCGCTCCGGCGCTGCCTCCTGCCTCCCTCCATGCGCGTGCAGGCACCGAATTACGCGCATGATTGCTTCATCTTAGGTAAAAATTCGGATGACCAAGCAGTGGGAAACACCCGAGAAAATGTCGGAAAGTATGCGGAATCGGTGTTGCTGCACGACGATGCGGGCGAACGCGCTGGCCGGCGTCGGTTCGATATCGACGTCGGCCAATTGATCAGCAGATTGGATACCCGTGCGCGGCAAACTTCATACGTACTCGCAACCTACGCCAACGCTGACAAATCGAACGGCGTTTCACTCCACCGCCTCTCCGCCAGGCTGTCGAACGCACCAGCAAGATCACTCAAGTAAAATTACCGCAGACCAACACACAGGCAGCGGACCGCGCACCACCGCGAGTCGATGACCCAATGACACTCATTCCAAAGATCTTCGGAGTACGGCCGGCTTCGACGGCACCTAAAAAAACGGTGTATCTGCAATACGCTCAAGCCATCCCGTTACATACGGCGCTCGGAAGGATTTCGGAATGTGTCGATGTCAAACTCATTGCCGAATGGATTTCGCACTACTCGGGCTACGTCCGGGAAGCCTCGATTGCACGTGCCGCCGAACTCGGCGACGGCGCGCTGCTTGAACCGCTCGCCGCACGCGTCAACGACTGGGTACCCGAGGTCCGGCGCGCCGCGACAAGCGCGCTGCTCACACTGCTGCCAATCGTACCCGCAGCGCATTTCGTTGCCGTGCTTCCGGTTCTTCGCGCACTCGTCTCCGCAACGCGCGAAAACCACCAGCCGTGGCTACACGAATTCGAGCAACGGCTGGTGCAGGCAGGCGGGCTCGCCGCGATCGTCGACGCCATGGACGGCAGCGACTTCCGGCTCAAGCGCACCGCCTGCCAAGTGGCGTTCGATCACGACCTCCTGCCGGTCGCCGATATGGTCAGGCGCGGCCTGACGTCCGGTGACATCGTGCTGGCCCGGCAGGCTGTCGAACTGCTCGATCGCATACCGGCAGACCAGCGCCAAAGCTGCATCGATCTCGCTGCTTGCTCGCCGTTCGGGCCGGTTCGCTATGCCGCATTCACATGCGTCGCCGGCAACCATGTCGATGCCGGTAACGAACCATTCCTGTGGCGGGCGATATTCGACTCGCAGGGAAGCTTGCGGTATGCCGCCGCCCGACTTCTCGCCGAACATGGCCGCGAGGTCGCCAGTCGCTGCCGCACCCTGCTCGAATCCGGTTCGTTGTCCGCCCTGCAAATTCGTGCCGGCCTGTCGCTGCTCGCGGAACTCCGCGCGCCAGAAGCCAAAGCGGTACTCACGGGTTACACAAACGACGATCGCGCTCACATCCGTGCACATGCGCTTGCATTGCTGGCCAGGACATCGCCAACCGACAAGGACAACATTGCGGCACGCGCGCTGCTCGATCCCGCTCGCCGAGTGCGCAAGGCAGGTGTACGGTTGTGCGTACTCGGCGCATTCGTGACACTGGAACAGATCCGGGCCATGCTCGACCGGTACGGCGATCGTCATGCTGCGCTGGCAGTGTGTTCAAGAGACCAATGGGACAGCCTCGTCTGCATCGCATTGATCGCCGCACAGGATGAGCCGAGCGCCGAGCGCGCCGACGAACTGTGCCGTGCGCTCGAACGATGGCTCGCGAACCCAATCTCCATGTGGACATCGCCAGGGGTTCGTCACCGGGAAATTCTTGCAGAGCCGTCCATCCGGTCCCGACTGGCCGCTGTCGCACACGCTCGGTTAGACACATTGCGCAGTCGTGTTGCTGCTCACGGCATTACACTCTGACACCCGACATTGCCGTACACGGCCGGCACGCCCATCACGCGAAAGCGTCCTGGCGCGTCCGGTCACCGTTGTCGCACTGGCTCATCCGTCTTGCGCCAACGCCGACAAATCGAACGGCGTCTCCCGCAACCGCTTCCCCGTCAGCCTGAACACCGCATTCGCAATCGCGGGTGTCACCACCGGGCTCGACAGCTCGCCGACGCCACCCGGCTTCGCCGGATCGCCCTGCACGATATGAATGTCGGTCTCCGGCATGTCGCTCATCCGCATCACGCGATACGTATCGAAGTTCGACTGCTGCACGCGGCCATGCCTGAAGTCGATGCGATCGGACGTCGCGTGACCAAGCCCCCACATCAGCCCGCCGTACAGTTGCTCGTCCACGCCGGCCGGCGACACCGCGATCCCGCAATCGGCCACGCACGTGAGTTTCTCCACCGTCACCGCACCGTCCTTGCGCACGACCCGCGCGACCACCGCCACATAGCTGTCGTACGCCTGGTTCGTCGCCACGCCGAGCGCTACGCCATCCGGCAGCGGCTGCCCCCATCCCGCGCGCTGCGCTGCTTCGCGCAGCACGGCCGCATGACGCGGCCGGTCGTGCATGTGTGCGAGCCGGAACGCGACCGGGTCGCGCTTCGCCGCATGCGCGGCTTCGTCCATCACCGATTCAACCGCGAACACGTTCGGGATGTAGCTCACCGCGCGAAACCAGCCGGTCGGCACGCCCGTCTCCATCCGGATCCAGCCGATGTCGCGATGCGGCGCCGAGTACGCGAACTCCCACTTGGTGATCGCTTCGGTCGTGCTGAAATCCATCCGGTCCGTGCGCTCCAGGTAGCCGGGCTCCCATTGCTGCGGCGAAGCGGGCATCACGCCACGCAGCCACAGCGACGCAAGGTTGCCCTGCGCATCGAGCACCGCGCGCGCGCGGTGGTAACTCGCCGCGTGATAGAACAGCGCACGCATCTCGTCCTCGCGGCTGTTCATCAGCTTCACCGGCTTGCCTGTCTTCACCGCGAGCCAGGTCGCCTCGAACAGCCAGTATTTCGATTCGCGCGCACCGAAGCTGCCGCCCGACACGAGCTCGTGCAGCGTCACGCGATGCGCGGGAATGCCGCCGATCACGTCGGCCGCTTCCATCGCGGTCGACGGCACCTGCAATCCCCCCCAGTATTCAATGCCGCCGTTGCGCGCCCACACGGTGATGTTGACCGGCTCCAGCGGATTCGCGGCCTTGTGCGGCATCGAATACGACGCTTCAATCGTGCGCGCGCCGGCGGCTTTCGCTTTCGCCGGATCGCCGTCGGCAATGGTCGGCACGACGCGCGCGGCCGGATCGTCGACCCACGCGGCCTGACGCGCGGCGAGCGTGCTGCTGTCGAACGTCTCGAAAAGGCTGTCTTCCCATTCGATCGTCAGCGCGGCCTGTCCGCGATGCGCGGACCAGTAGTCGTCCGCGAGTACCGCAACACCGGCCTGGTTGCCGCCGAGCACGTCGGGGCGCGGCGGAATCTGCAACACCTCGCGCACGCCGGGAATCGCGAGCGCGGCTTTCGTGTCGACGCTGCGCACGCGCCCGTCGATCACCGGCGCGCGCGTGACGACGGCCACCAGCATCCCGGGCAGCGACACGTCGATGCTGTACGGAAACGATCCGTCGGCCTTCTGCGCGGCGCCGCGCTTCTTGCGCAGCTTGCCGATGTAGCGGAACTGCGCGGGATCCTTCAACGCGACTTCCTTCGGTGCAGGCAACTGCGCCGCCGCCTGCGCGAGCGAACCGTAGGTCGCGCGGCGCCCGCTCGCTGCATGCAGCACGGCACCGTCCGCCGTCGTACACGCCGATACGGGCACGCTCCATTGCTGTGCCGCCGCCTCGACGAGCATCGCGCGCGCGGTCGCACCCGCCCGGCGCAGCCGGTCGTACTCCATCGCGACGCTCGTGCTGCCGCCGGTCGAGAACACTTTCCACAGCGGGTGAATATAGTCGGCGAAGAACGGATCTTCCGGTGTGATCACGTCGACGCGGAACGGATCGACGTCGAGTTCCTCGGCCACCACCGCCGCGAGCGCCGTGCGCGTGCCGGTACCCGAATCGTGCTTGTGCACAACGAGCTTGATCGTGTCGTCGGGCAGCACGCGCACCCACGCGTTCGGTTCGAATTCTCCGGCGGACGGATGCGGATCGCCACTCACGTTCTTGCCGGCCGCCTTCGCGTCGGGCATCCGGAAGCCGATCGCGACACCGGCGGCGAGCAACGCGGAACTCTGTTTGAGAAAGCGCCGGCGCGGCGTGTCGTCGGTGCGCGGTACGTCCTGTGCGAGATCGTCGCGCATGTCACGCCTCCTTCGCGGGTTCGACGGCAGCCTTCAACGCGGGATCGCCGGACGCCGCACGCTTGATCGCACGGTGAATCCGCACATACGTGCCGCAGCGGCAGATGTTGCCCGACATCGCCGACACGATTGCTTCGTCGTCCACCGGTTGCCCGCCCTTCAGCAGTGCGGCGGCCTGCATCAGCTGCCCCGGCTGGCAATAGCCGCATTGCGGCACGTCCTCGGCCACCCACGCGAGTTGCAGCGGATGGCGCCCGTCCGGCGACAGCCCTTCGATCGTCGTCACGTGCCGCCCGTTCGCGGCGACGGCCGGGATCAGGCACGACCGCACGGCCTGCCCTTCGAGATGCACGGTGCATGCGCCGCACAAACCTTTGCCGCAACCGAACTTCGTGCCGGTGAGCTTGAGCCGGTCGCGCAGCACCCACAGCAACGGCATATCCTCCGGTACATTCTCGAGCGAATGGCGTGTATCGTTCACGACGATGTCGATCATGTGCGGTCTCCTGATTCGCATTCATGGGGCGGCCCGCGTCCGTTGCGCGGTTTCGGAGCATTATCGAAACGCGACGCGCAGGTGCGCCAGCGATCATTTCGTCGAATCCCTGTCAGTCGGACTAACAGATGCTCAAGCGATACCCTTCGATCCAGTCGATGCAGGCGTTTCTGCAGGCCGCGCGGGTCGGCAGTTTTTCCAGCGCGGCGCGCCAGCTGGCGCTCACGCACAGCGCGATCAGCCAGCAGATCCGCTCGCTCGAGGAATTCCTCGGCCAGCCGCTGTTCGCCCGCGCCGGCGGCCGCGTGATCCTGACCGATGCCGGCACGCTGTTCGCGAACCAGCTGTCGGACGGGCTCGAACAGATCGATCGCGCGCTGTCGTCGGTGAAGGGCCGCACGGCCGGGCCATCGCTCCGGCTCGACGTCGATCCGGAACTGATGCAGGGCTGGCTGCCCGCGCGGCTGCCGGAACTGATGCGCACGCTCGATGGCACAACGCTGACGGTGCTGTCCGCGCCGCGCCACGACCGCGATGCATTCGATCGCGTCGATGTTGCGCTGCGCTATGGCTACGGGGAATGGGAAGGCGTGGACAGCGCGCTGGTCTGCCCGGACCGGCTGACCGCGATGGCCGCGCCGGCGCTGCTCGAACGCTACGGGCTCACCGCGCCGCTCGCGCCCGAACAGGTGCTGGAGCTGCCGCTGCTCGGCTATACGAAGCGCTCGTGGATTCCGTGGCTGGAAGCGGCCGGGCTCGAACCGGTCGAGCCGGAGACGATCGCCGTGTTCGACAATGCGGCAGGGCTCGTCGCGACGCTCGCGTCAGGGCTCGGCGCAGGGCTGGTACGGGGCCTGCTCGCCGCCGACGCGCGCCGCGACGGCCGGCTCGTCGAACTCTGCACGATCGCGATTCCGACGCATTACAACCTCCATGCGATCTGGCCGCGCGAGCGGCATGCGCGCGTGAAGCCGCTGATCGATGCGATCGGCGCGCTGGTCGCGACGTCGCTCGCACACTGACGCCCGCGTCGCCTCAGGCGCTGAATTCCGCCGCGACCTCGCGCACGGTCTCGAGAAACGCGCCGAGCACGGCCGACGTATCGTCCGCGCGGTAGCGCGCCTGCAGCGACACCTCCAGCTCCGGCGGCAACAACGGCACGAACGTGACGCCGCCCGTCGAGATCTGCCGCGCCGACGCCGGCAGCAGCGCGACGCCCAGCCCTTCGCGCACCAGCGACAACAGCGTATGCACCTCGACGACCTCGTGCGCGATCTGCGGCGTGAAGCGCGCATCGACGCAGCTCTGCTGCAGGAAGCGCGCCAGCTGCGAGTGCCGCAGGCCGAACGACACGAACTGCTCGCCGGCCAGCTCGCGAAGCGCGATCGCGTCGCGCGCTGACAGCGGATGGCCGGGCGGCAGCACGGCCACGGCCGTTTCGCGCACGACGATCTCGCTGCGGATCGACGGATCGTCCTGGAACAACCGGAAGAAACACACGTCGAGCCGCTTCTCCTTCAGCGCGTCGATCTGCGCGGCCGGCGTCATCTCGTGCAGCGACCAGTGCACGTGCGGATGGCGCTCGGCGAACACGCGCAACGCGTGCGGGATCGGCGCGACCATCGCCGAACTGATGATGCCGACGGCGAGCCGCCCCACTTCGCCGCGCCCCGCGCAACGCGTGAGATCGATCGCGCGATCGAACTGCGCGACGATCAGCGGCACCTGTTCCTTCAGTGTTTTCCCTGCCTCGGTCAGTTCGACGCGATGCTGCGAGCGCACGAACAGCGCGGTGCCGAGCTGCTCCTCGAGCAGCCGGATCTGCTGGCTCAGCGGCGGCTGCGAGATATGGAGCCGCGCGGCGGCGCGCCCGAAATGCAGTTCGTCGGCCAGTACCGCGAAGTAACGCAACACCCGCATGTCCATATCGCAAACGTATCAAGAGCGTCAGTAAAAAATATTGTACAGAGCACATACCGCTTGTGACACTCGGTCCCAAGCAGCAGTGCACGTCGCAGTGTGTCACTCGATGCCGGCGAGGGGAAGGCGCGAAAAAAAAGCGCCTTGCAAAGGGCCGCATGAATCCGACCGACAGGGTCGCTTCATCGACGTGCCTGCCCGCGATCCGGCAACCGGCTTTTCCGGTTCCTCTCAAGGAGATCGAGTAGATGATCATCGACACCAGCTGTTACCCGACGAATCTCGTCGACCTCGCGTGGCGTCACGACGGCCCGCCGTTCACCGGCGAGCGCCTGATCGAGACGATGAACGGCCCGTTCCTCATCAACGGCAAGCCGCGCCGCGTGGACAAGGCGTTCATCCAGCCGCCGCAAGGCAACACCATCTATACCTATACCGACGGCGAAAAGTCGGGCACCGAATCGATCGACGCGTACATGGCGTACACGGTCGAGATGGTCCGCAAGCACCCGGACCGCTTCATCGGCTGCTTCGTGTACAACCCGCGCTGCGGCGTGGAGAACGGCGTCAATGCGATCGATCACTACGTGCGCAAGCTCGGCTTCAAGATGGTGCAGTTCCAGGCCAACATGCACGCGTATCGCCCCGACCGCGCGCTCGACTGGTTGCGCCCCGCGCTGAAGAAGTGCGCGGAACTCGGCGTGCTCGTGAAGCTGCACACCGGCGACGGCCCGTACAGCATCCCGACCGAGTGGGTGCCGATGATCAAGGAATTCCCGACCGTCAACTTCATCATGGCGCACTTCGGCGTGCAGACGGGCGGTGTCTACTGCTTCGAGCCGTTCCAGCTCGCGATGGACCTGCCGAACGTGTATTGCGAATCGGGCTGGTGCCTGCAGTCGCGCATCGTCGAATTCGCGAAGGTGCTGCCCAAGCACAAGATCCTGTTCGGCTCCGACACGCCGCCGAACGAACCGGGCATGTGGCTGCGCCTGCTCGAAGTGCTCTGCTTCGACCCGCCGCAAGGGATGAATCTCGACGAGGACACGCTCGAGGATTACCTCGGCAACAACACCGCGCGAATGATCGGCCTCGAACCGACGCCCGCGCCGCGCACCGTCGACGAAGCGAAAGCGCTGCTCGCCGCGTGACGCGCGCCCCCCTCTCCCGATTCCGGAGCATTGCATGATCATCGATACGCACCTGCACCCGACCAACCTCGTCGACGAGGCGTGGCGCCACACCGGCGAACCGTTCACCGGCGAACGCCTGCTGAAGATGATGGACGGCCCGTACATCATCAACGGCAAGCCGCGCCGCATCGACATGGGTTTCATCCAGCCGCCGCCGGGCAACACCGGCTATCGCGACGGCAACCGCCGCGGCCGCGAGGGCATCCGCGACTACATGGCGTACATCGCCGAACTCACGCAGAAGTACCCGGACCGCTTCATCGGCAACTTCACGTACAACCCGCGCTGGGGCCCGGAAAACGGCGCGGCGGAGCTCGAATTCCACATCAAGGAGTACGGCTTCAAGATGGTGAAGCTGCACGCGAACATGCACGGCTACCGGCCCGATCGCGCGCTCGACTGGCTGCGCCCCGCGATGAAGGTCTGTGCGAAGTACAACATCGTCGTGCTGATCCACACCGGTGACGGGCCGTACACGATCCCGACGCAGTTCTACCCGATCATCCGCGAGTTTCCGATGGTGAACTTCATCATCGGTCACTTCGGCATCCAGACGGGCGGCAACTACTCGTTCGAGGCGTTCTGGATGGCGATGGACACGCCGAACGTGTACTGCGAATCGGGCTGGTGCTACCAGGCGCGGATCGTCGAATTCGCACGCGAGCTGCCGCGCAACAAGATCGTGTTCGGCACCGATTCGCCGCCGAACGAGCCCGGCATGTGGCTGCGCGAGCTGGAGATGCTGTGCGGGCCCGCGCCGCAGGGGATGGATCTCGACGAGAACGGCCTGGAGGACTACATGGGCAACAACATCGCCCGCCTCGTCGGCATCGAGCCGACCAGACCGCCGAAGGATCTCGACGAAGCGCAGAAGCGCCTGACCGCGACCTACGTGTAACGCGCCGGCAGCCGGATCGCGTCCCGCCGCGGGCATGCGCGCGGTCCGGCCTTTCCCCTTCCGTATCCGACGGAGTGCATCATGGCGTCCAGCCTTTTCGCCGAGCAGCAGGATTTCCACCAATTCGCGAACGCGTATCGCGAACGCTTTCCGGACGATGTGCTGACGATCGCGCAGCCGCTGTCCGCCGACCAGGACGTCACGGCCGTCGTCGCGTCGCTCGCCGCGCGCGGCCGGCATGAAATGCTCGTCTGCGAGCGCGTCGACGGGCTGTCTGCCCCGCTCGTCACCAACGTATTTGCGTCCCGTACGCGTATCGGCCGGCTGTTCGGCGTCGATGCGAACGGGCTGTTCGACGCGTGGCAGCAGCGCGCGAACGCGCCCGTCGCACCGGTCGTCGTGCCGCACGGCCCCGTGCTCGATCATGTCGTCGAAGGCGACGCCGTCGATCTGGCGCAACTGCCGATGATCCGCCACTTCGAAACCGATCGCGGGCCGTATGTGACCAATGCGGTGATCGTCGCCGAAGATCCGGTGACGGGCGTCGCGAACCTCAGCTACCACCGCTCGATGCCGCATGCGCGCAATGCGCTGGCGACGAGCCTGCATTCACGCGGCCATCTGTGGCGGATGCTGCAGACCGCGAAGGCGCGCGGTGACACGCTGAAGGTCGCGATGGTGATCGGCGCGCATCCGCTGTTCATGCTCGCGGCCGCCGCCCGTTTGCCGTTCGGCGCCGACGAGCGCGCCGTCGCCGGCGGGCTGTTCGGCGCACCGCTGCAGCTCGTGCGCACGCCGCGTCACGGCATCGGCGTGCCCGCCGCCGCCGAATTCGTACTCGAAGGCACGATCGATCCCGATGCGCATGCCGAAGAAGGCCCGTTCGGCGAATTCACCGGCTATTCGTCCGATCGCTCGACCAACAACGTGCTGCGTATCGACGCGATGATGCGGCGCAACGACGCGTGGCTCGTCGACGTGGTCGGCGGCCCGTATGCGGAACACCTGACACTCGCGCGGCTGCCGCGCGAAGCCGAGATGAGCGAGAAGCTGAAGGCCCGCTTTCCGGCCGTCACCGCGATCCACTATCCGAATTCCGGCACCCACTTCCACTGCTACGTCGCGTTGAAGCAGTCGCGCGACGGCGAAGCGCGCCAGATCATGCTCGCGCTGCTCGGCTGGGATCCGTACCTGAAGAACGTCGTCGCGGTGGACAGCGACGTCGACATCACCGACGACGCGCAGGTGCTGTGGGCGATCGCCACGCACTTCCAGCCGCATCGCGACCTGTTCGTCGTCGACGGCCTGCCCGGCAGCCCGCTCGATCCTTCGTCATCGGCCGACGGCACGACGTCGCGGATGGGCATCGACGCGACGCGCGGCTCGCGCTTCGACGGCATACGCGCACGTGTCGGCGACGACGCGATGCAGCGCGCGGCACAGGTCATCGCGCAACTCGGCGGAGCCTCGCGATGAGCACGCGGCGGCTCGTGGTCGGCATCAGCGGCGCATCCGGCTTCGTGTACGGGATGCGGCTGCTCGCGCTGCTGCGCGAGCTCGACATCGAGACGCACGTGGTCGTCTCGCGCGCCGCCGCGCTGACGATGGCGCACGAGACCGATTTCAGGCTGTCCGACATCACCGCGCTCGCGAGCGCGCTGTACCGCAGCGACGACATCGCCGCGCCGATTTCGAGCGGCTCGTTCCGCACGCTCGGGATGATCGTCGCGCCGTGCTCGATGAAGACGCTCGCCGAGATCGCGAGCGGACTGTCATCCGGCCTGATCTCGCGCGCGGCCGACGTCGTGCTGAAGGAGCGCCGCCGGCTCGTGCTGCTCGCGCGCGAAACGCCGTACACGCTCACGCACCTGCGCAACATGGCCGCCGTCACGGAGATGGGCGCGATCGTCGCGCCGCCCGTGCCGGCGTTCTACGCGCGCCCCGCTTCGCTCGACCAGATGATCGACCACACGCTCGGCCGCGTGCTCGACCTGTTCGACCTCGATTCCCGCACCGTCCATCGCTGGAAAGAAAGCGAATCCCGGCCCCACCCGCAGCCCAACCGACTCAACGGAGACGCATCATGACCCACATCCACACCACCCACAGCGACGTCGAAAAAATTCCGGTCACCGTGCTCACGGGCTTTCTCGGCGCGGGCAAGACCACGCTGCTGAACTACATCCTGCGCGAGAAGCACGGCCGCAAGATCGCGGTGATCGAGAACGAGTTCGGCGAGATCGGCATCGACGGCGGGCTCGTGCTCGAATCGACCGAGGAAATCTACGAGATGACGAACGGCTGCGTGTGCTGCGTCGGCGCGGTGCGCGAGGATCTCGTGCGGATCGTGCGGATGCTCGTCGCGCGGCCCGACCGGCTCGATCACATCATCGTCGAGACGAGCGGGCTCGCCGATCCGTATCCGGTCGCGCAAACCTTCTTCCTCGACGATCCGATCGCGAAGGAAGTCGCACTCGACGCGGTCGTCACGATGGTCGACGCAAAGCACATCCGCGCGCACCTCGACGATCTCGTGCTCGACGGCCGCGACAACCAGGCCGTCGACCAGATCGTCTGCGCGGACCGGATCGTGATCAACAAGGTCGATCTCGTCGACGCGCCGGACGTCGATGCGCTGACCGCGCGGCTGCGCGGGCTGAACACGACGGCCGAGATCGTCACGTCGAGCTACGCGCAGGTCGATCTCGACCGCATCCTCGGGATCGGCGCGAACGAATTCGCGCAGATCCTCGTCGAGAGCGACGGGCTGCACGCCGATGCGCCGCATGCGGACGAGCACGCGCACGAGCATGGCCACGACGAACACGACCACCCTGCGCACGACGATCACGCCGCACACGCACACGACGAGGACCACGACCATCACGAGCATGACGAAAGCGTGTCGTCGGTCGGCATCGAAGTCGATTCGGACATCGATCTCGACGCGCTCGAAGCGTGGCTCGGCGAGTTGCGCCGTGCCGACACCGCGAACCTGTTCCGGATGAAGGGCATCCTCGCCGTGCAGGGCCGTGCGCAGCGCTACGTGCTGCAGGGCGTGCACGGCGTGATCGAACTGCGCGCCGCGCAGGCGTGGGGGTGCGAGCCGCGCTCGTCGCGCATCGTTTTCATCGGCCGCGATCTCGATCGCGCCGCGCTGACCGACCGTTTCCATGCCTGTCTCGCCGCGCCGGTCGCGGCCTGACGGGCACGCCAGGCGGGCGCGCCATGCGCCCGCCCGATAACGAACCTCAGGAGACACGCCCATGAACTCTGCTTCACATCCCGTCGATCGGGTCCTGCCGCGCCGCCAGATGCTGACGCTCGGCCTGCAGCACATGCTCGTCGCCTATATCGGCGCGATCGCGGTGCCGCTGATCGTCGCGTCGGCGCTAAAGATGTCGCCCGCCGACACGACCGTGCTGATCAGCACCGCGCTGTTCTGTTCCGGCATCTCGACGATCCTGCAGACGGTCGGCGTCTGGAAGCTCGGCGTACGGCTGCCGATCCTGCAGGGCGTCGCGTTCAGCAGCGTCGGCCCCGTGATCGCGATCGGCATGACGCCGGGGGTGGGGTTCGCCGGCGTGTGCGGCGCGGTGATCGGCGCGGGCATCATCACGACCTTCGCAGCGCCGCTGGTCGGCCGGCTGCGCCGCCTGTTCCCGCCGGTCGTGACGGGCTGCATCGTCACCGTGATCGGGCTGCAGCTGTTTCCGGTCGCGTATCAATGGGCCGGCGGCGGCGACGCGGCGAAGCTGCAGTTCGGCGAGCTGTCGTTCCTCGCGGTCGCGCTCGTCGTCGCGATCGTGATCCTCGCGGTCAACCGTTTCGCGAACGCGTTCCTGCGCAACCTGTCGGTGCTGATCGGGCTCGTCGCCGGCAGCCTGCTCGCGATCTCGCTCGGGATGGGCAACTTCACGAACGTGGCGGCCGCGCCCTGGTTCACCGTGCCCTACCCGTTCCACTTCGGCACGCCAGTGTTCGCGATCGTGCCGGTACTGACGATGGTCGTCGTGATGATCGTGCAGATGGTCGAATCGATGGGCCTGTTCGTCGCGATCGGCGACATCGTCGAGAAACAGGTGAGCGAGGAGGACGTCGTGCGCGGGCTGCGTGCGAACGGCGTGGCGAGCGCGATCGCCGGCACGTTCGCCGCGTTCCCGTTCATCGCGTTCATGGAGAACGTCGGGCTCGTGATCCTGACGGGCGTGCGCAGCCGCTGGATCGTCGCGATCAGCGGCGTGCTGATGTGCGTGGTCGCGCTGGTGCCGAAGATCGGCGCGATCGTCGCCTCCACGCCGTCGGCCGCGCTCGGCGGCGCGGGCATCGCGATGTTCGGCGTGGTCGTCGCGGCCGGCGTGCAGACGCTCGCGAAAGTCGATTTCGAGAACAACCGCTACAACGTGCTGATCGTCGGTTTCACGATCGCGACCGCGCTGATTCCGGTGATGGCGCCGAAGGTGTTCGCGCACATGCCCGACTGGACGCAGCCGTTCCTGCACAGCGGCGTCGTGCTCGCGTGTCTCGTGTCGGTACTGCTCAACGCGCTGCTCAACGGCGTGCCGGCGGCGGAACCCCTCGAATCGCACGTCCATGCCGACGCCGCGCACCGCAGCCCGATGGCGCGCGAGTGCGACTGACCGGCTTCCTGCCGCGCGCGGCATCGTGGCTGCGCGCGGCGCCTGACGAACAACGGCACGACCATCCGAATCCGAGGAGACCCGACCATGAGCGTTCCTACTTCTTCGCTGCTGATCCGCAACCCGATCGCGGTCATGAGCGGCCGCGCCGGCGATGACGCACGGCTCGGCCCGGCCGACCTGCGCATCCGCGACGGCCGGATCGACACGATCGCGCCCGGCCTCGCGCCGCTGCCCGGCGAACGCGTGATCGACGCGAGCCATTGCGTCGTCTATCCGGGCTGGGTCAACACGCACCACCACCTGTTCCAGAACCTGCTGAAAGGCGTGCCGGCCGGAATCAACGCGGATCTGCAGGAATGGCTCGCGGCCGTGCCGTATCCGCGCGTCGCGCGCTTCACGCCGGAACTCGCACGCATCGCCGCGCGGCTCGGCTTCGCGGAACTGCTGCTGTCCGGCGTGACGACCTGCGCCGATCACCACTACCTGTATCACGCGGGCGGCACGACCGAGACCGGCGACCTGCTGTTCGACGAAGCGGCCGCGTTCGGGATGCGCTTCGTGCTGTGCCGTGGCGGCGCATTGCAGGCGGCCGGCGATCATCCGGGCTTCGCCGGCACCGCGCTGCAGCCCGAAACGCTCGACCAGATGCTCGCGGACATCGAACGGCTGAAGGCCCGATACCACGATGCAGGCGCGGCCTCGATGCGCCGCGTGGTCGTCGCGCCGACGACGCCGACCTTCTCGCTGCCGCCCGACCTGCTGCCGGAAGTCGCGCGCGCGGCGCGCGGGATGGGCCTGCGGCTGCATTCGCATCTGTCGGAAACGACGCGCTACGTCGATTTCTGCCGCGAGCGCTTCGGCAAACTGCCCGTCGAATTCGTCGCTGAGCACGAATGGCTCGGCCCCGACGTGTGGTTCGCACACCTGGTCCATCTCGAAGCGAGCGAAATCGCGATGCTCGCGGAAACGGGCACCGGCTGCTCGCACTGCCCCGTCAGCAACGCGCGGCTCGGCAGCGGCATCGCACCCGCGCCTCGGATGGCGGCGGCCGGCGTACCGGTGTCGCTCGGCGTCGACGGCGTCGCGTCGAACGAATCGGGCAGCATGACGCACGAAGCGAATTTCGCGTGGCTCGTGCATCGCGCCGCACACGGCGCGTCGGCCACCACCGTCGAGGACGTGCTGCACTGGGGTACCCAAGGCGGCGCGCGCGTGCTCGGGCTGGACGCGGTCGGCACGCTCGCAGTCGGGCAAGCCGCCGATCTCGTGCTGTACGACGTGAGCGGGCCGCGCTTCAACGGCTTCCACGACCATGCGATCGCGCCGGTTGCGGCCGGCGAACCGGCGCCGGTGAAGTACAACATCGTGAACGGCCGCGTCGTGGTGGACAACGGCGAGATTCCGGGCCTCGACCTGACGGCGCTGCGTCGCGCGGCTGTCAATGCGGTACGTCAGTTGCTCGACTGAACGGAGGTCATGCGATGAATCCCCGCATCCGCATCGGCATCCTGACGCCGTCGTCGAACACCGCGCTCGAGCCGCTGACGGCCGCGATCGTCGCCGGCCTGCCGAACGTCAGCGTGCATTTCGCGCGCTTCACGGTGACCGAGATCGCACTCGATGCGGCCGCACTCGACCAGTTCGACGCGGCGCGCATCCTCGTCGCGGCGCGACAGCTTGCCGACGCGCGTGTCGACGTGATCGGCTGGAGCGGCACGTCCGCCGGCTGGCTCGGCTTCGAGCGGGACGCCGCGCTGTGCCGCAGTATCGAGAAAGCGACCGGGATCCCGGCGACGACATCGGTGCTCGCGTTGAACGAACTGCTCGAACGCACCGGCGTGCGGCGGCTCGGCCTCGTCACGCCCTATCTCGACGACGTGCAGCAGCGGATCGTGCGTCAGTACGCGCAGCTCGGCATCGAGTGCGTGGCCGAGCAGCATCTCGGGCTGCGCGACAACACCAGCTTCGCGGAAGTGCCCGATTCGCAGCTCGCGGCGCTGATGCGCAAGACGGCGCAGGCGCGGCCGGATGCGGTGGTCACGTTCTGCACGAACCTGCATGCCGCGCACCTGGCCGGGCCGTTCGAGCAGGCGACCGGGATCGCGGCCTACGACACCGTGTCGACGGTGGTATGGAAAGCGCTGAGGATGGCCGATGTCGATACGCGCGAGCTGACGCGGTGGGGGAAGCTGTTCGGGATGCGTTGATCGGAAACGCATCCGATTCGAGGATGCGCGCTGCGGCCGCCGCGAGTATGCTGGAGCTTCGAACGCTCTCCAACACGCGGCGGCACGGCGAACGCGACACCGTTGCCCCGCCAACCGTCATTCACCATCGATGGATTTCGACGTCATCGTTCTCGGCGCCGGCATCGTCGGCGTCTCGGCCGCACTGCACCTGCAGGATCGCGGGCGCAAGGTCGCCCTCGTCGATCGCGGCCCACCCGGCGAAGGCACCAGCTTCGGCAACGCGGGGCTGATCGAGCGCTCGTCGGTCGAACCGTACCCGTTCCCGCGCAGCCCGTTCACGCTGATGCGCTATGCGCTGAACCGCTCGACCGATCTTTACTGGCACAGTGCGTCGCTGCCCGCGTTCGCCCCGTGGCTCGCACGGTTCTGGTGGGAATCGGCGCCGCTGCGCCATGCGGCGGCCTCGCGCGACATGCTGCCGCTGATCGAGCGCTGCCTCGTCGAACACGACGCGCTGATCGCACGGGCCGGCGCCGGCGAACTGGTCCGCGCGAACGGCTGGCTGGAAGCGTTCCGCACGCCCGCCGCATTCGAACGCGGCGTGGCCGAGGCCGGCCTCACCGCGCGCCGCCACGGGCTCGGCATCACGCCGCTCGACGCGGCCGCGCTGCTCGCGCACGAACCGAGCCTCGCGCCCGGCTTCTGCGGCGCGCTGCACTGGCTCGATCCGAAAAGCGTCGTCGATCCGGCCGCACTCGTCAAAGCGTATGCGCAACTGTTCGTGCAGGGCGGCGGCACGCTGCTGACGGGCGACGCGGCCAGCCTCGACGCGCTGTCGCCCGGCTGGCAGGTCGACACGCAGGACGGCCCGGCCGCCGCGCCGGCCGTCGTCGTCGCGCTCGGCCCGTGGTCCGACACCGTGTTCGGCAAATTCGGCTACAAGATCCCGCTGCGCGAGAAGCGCGGCTATCACATGCACTACGCACCGTCCGGGCGCGGCGTGCCGTCGGCGCCGATCGTCGATCGCGAATACGGCTACGTGATCGCGCCGATGCGGCGCGGGCTGCGGCTCACGACGGGAGTCGAGATCGCGCGGCGCCGCGTGCCGCCGACCGGCGTGCAGCTCGAACGCGCGGAACGCGTCGCGCGGCCGGTATTCGGTTTCGGCGAACGGCTCGACCCGCATCCGTGGCTCGGCTTCCGGCCGTGCACGCCCGACATGCGCCCGGTGATCGGCCCCGCGCCCGCGCATCGCGGGCTGTGGTTCGCGTTCGGGCACAACCACCACGGGCTGACCCTCGGCCCCGTCACCGGCCGCCTGCTGGCCGAGATGATGACCGGCGAAGCGCCGTTCACCGATCCGGCGCCGTATCGCGCGGACCGCTTCTGAACGCGCGATACCCGCCGGCCCGCAGTCGCGACCGGCGGCGGGCCCGCCATCAGCGAAAGCGAAGCTGGTCCCGCCCCAGTTGCGCAACGGACGAGCACCCCATCAGCCGCATGTCCCGCTCGATCTCCGCGCGCATCAGTTGCAACGCGCGCTCGACGCCGGGCTGGCCGGCGGCCGCAAGCGGAAACAGGTAATAGCGCCCCAGCCCAACCGCCTTCGCGCCCAGCGCCAACGCCTTCAGCACGTGCGAACCCCGCTGCACGCCGCCATCCATCATCACGTCGATCCGGTCGCCCACCGCGTCGACCACCTCGGCCAGCTGATCGAACGCGGCACGCGAGCCGTCCAGCTGGCGGCCGCCGTGGTTCGACAACACGATGCCGGTACAGCCGATGTCCGCCGCCCTGCGCGCATCCTCGGCCGAAATGACGCCTTTCAGGCAAAACTGCCCGTCCCATTCCCGCACCATCGCGGCGACGTCGTCCCAGGTCATCGACGGATCCAGCATTTCGGTGAAGTAGCGGCTGATCGACATCGTGCCGCCACCCATGTCGACATGCTGGTCGAGTTGCGGCAAACGGAACCGCTCGTGGGTCAGATAGTTGAGCGCCCAGGCCGGCTTCAGCGCGAACTGGGTCATCCCCGCGAGATTCAGCCTGAACGGAATCGAGAAGCCGGTTCGCTTGTCCCGCTCGCGATTGCCGCCGGTGATGCTGTCCACCGTCAGCATCATCACGTTCACGCCGGCCTGCCTCGACCGGTTCATCATCTCGCGGTTGAGGCCGCGATCCTTGTGAAAGTAGAACTGGTACACCTGCGGGCCCTGGCTGATCGCGCGGGCTTCCTCGAGGCTCACGGTGCCGAGCGACGACACGCCGAACATCGTGTCGAACTTTGCGGCCGCGGCCGCGACGGCGCGCTCGCCGTCATGGTGAAACAGGCGTTGCAGCGCCGTCGGCGAGCAGTAAACCGGCATGCCGAGCTTTTGCCCCATGACCGTCACCGACAGATCGACGTCGCGCACGCCGCGCAGCACGTTCGGCACCAGGTCGCAGCTTTCGAACGCGCTCGTGTTGCGTCGATACGTGACTTCGTCGTCGGCCGCGCCGTCGATGTAATTGAAGATCGGCCCCGGCAACCGCCGTCTGGCCAGCTCACGGAAGTCGTGGAAATTGTGGCAATCCTTCACACGCATGGGTCATGCTCCATTCGGCAAGCGAGCGGCATGCCGGTCAGCCGGCACGCGTCGCTCGCATCGCAACGTTCATTCTGTCCCGATGGCCGACCTCCTCGCCCGGCACGGCAGCCGAACCGCCGTCCGCATCGCATCGCATCGACCGCTTCCGGATCTGCGGAGAATCGACTCGCACTCAGTCGAGCGCGCGGCCGAAAATCTGGATCACTTCGTCGAGATGCTCTGCCATCGCACGGCGCGCGGCTTCGGGATCGCGCGCGCGGATCGCGTCGAGGATCGCGCGGTGCTCCAGTTCCGACCGGTGCGGCATGTCGTTCGGCATGTACAGCGACTGCAGCCGCTGGAACATCAGGTCGTATTTGTGCGCGAGCAGCTGCTTGATCATCAGCGCATACGCGGCGTTGTCGCTCGCTTCGGCAATGCGGATATGGAACAGCCGGTCGCCCGGGTGCGTGAGCGACCCGCTGCGGTTGTCTTCCTGGTTGCGCAGGAACGCCTCGTGGATCCCCTCGATCTGCGCGTCCGAGCCGTGCTTCGCCGCCAGCGACGCGGCTTCCGGCTCGATCAGCCGGCGCGCCTGCAGCAACGCGAACGGCGGGATTTCGGTGTCGAGATCGAGCGCGATGCCGAGTTCGGGGTCGATCTCGACGATCGAGAACGGCGCAACCTTCGCATCGGGTTCGGGCGCAGGCTCGGGCGCCGCAGCGGCTTCGGGATGGCGCACCTTCACGCCGTCGCCGACGCGCACGCTGACGAGCCCGCTCACTTCAAGCGCGATCAGCGCTTCGCGCACCGACGTGCGCGACACACCGAACTGTTCGGCCAGTTCGCGCTCGGGCGGCAGATAGCTGCCCGGCGGAAAATCGCCGGACTCGATCATCGCACTGAGCTTGTCGGCGATCTGCTGGTAGAGGCGGCGGTTCTGAATCGGCTGGATAGACATACGTTGACGCTGGTAATCGGTTTCGTTTCGGACAGTCTGACGAATACGGGCAGACCGTTCGCGCCTATTTTATATGCCGCGCTTCACCTCGCCCGGTATCGCGTAGCAACGCGCGGCCGTACCGCCCCACAACGCGCTGCGCTCGGCCGCCGACAGCCGCGATTCGGCCCAGCGTTCGACCAGCGACGTGACTTCGTCATACGACGCCGCAAGCAGGCACACGGGCCAGTCCGACCCGAACATCAGCCGCTGCGGCCCGAACGCATCGAGCGCCGCATCGAGACACTGCTCGATATGGCGGATGTCCGGCGCGCGCAGGCCGCGCTGCCAGTCGGCCTCGGTCACGAGCCCCGACAGCTTGCACACGACATGCGGCAGCGCGCCCAGCTCGCGCAGCGACGCGCGCCAGCGTGCGAGCGCCGTGTCGTCGCGCTCGAACCCGGCGAGCGCCGGCTTGCCGACGTGATCGAGCACGAGCCAGTGCGCGTCGTGCCGCGCGCAGAACGCCTGCACGTCCGGTAACTGCCGTTCCAGTACGAGCACGTCGTACACGTACCCGTTCGCCTGCAGCCACGCGATGCCCCGGTTGAACCCGGGGTCCGCGACGAACGCAGCCACGTCGGC
Organism: Burkholderia pulmonis; assembly: GCF_984667975.1. Lineage (NCBI taxonomy): Bacteria > Pseudomonadati > Pseudomonadota > Betaproteobacteria > Burkholderiales > Burkholderiaceae > Burkholderia > Burkholderia pulmonis. The sequence goes on along the minus strand of NZ_OZ480187.1, from coordinate 673,083 downwards.
TTCGTCCTGCACCTGATGACGAAAGCCGCGCAGCTTCGGGCTGCCCCACTCGGCGACACGGTCGGCGAGCGCCGGCGCACCCAGATCCTCCCAGCCGACCACCGCTGCAATCCGCGCGTCGTCGCGCGCGAGATCGAGCAGGAACGCCGTCTCGTCGCGCCCGGCGCGCGCCTGCACCGCGATCGATGCACCGAGCGCCTGCGCGCGCATCTGCGGCCACAGCGCGTCGGGCAGGTAGTCGCGTGCGAGCACTCCCATCCCGGGGCCGATCCACGGGTAATCGGCCGCGCGATAACGCCAGAAGTGCTGATGGGAATCGATACGCACTGCGCCCATGGTGCCCTCGTGTCCAGTCGCCAACGGAGCGGCATGCGCCGCCCCCGCCACGCTACGTTCAGTCGTACAACACCGCCGCGATCTTCGGGTCGTCGATGTTGGTCTTGTCGTACCAGTAGAAGCCGGTATCGATGATCTTCGGCAGCTTCTCGCCCTTGATCGCCTTCACGGCCGCCTCGACCGTCTTGTAGCCGATCCCGACCGGGTTCTGCGTGATCGCGCCGGCCATCAGCCCGCTGCGGATCGCGTCTTTCTGCTGCTTGCCCGAATCGAACCCGACGATCACGACCTTGCGCTTCATTTCGCGCACGCCGTTGACCACGCCGATCGCCGAGCCTTCGTTGGTGCCGAACACCCCCTTCAGCTTCGGATACGCCTGCAGGATCGACTTCGTCACTTCGGTCGACTTCAGCTGGTCGCCGTCGCCGTACTGCACGGTCACGATCTGCACCTTCGGGTGCGCCGACTTCATCCGTTCGACGAAGCCGTCGCGGCGGTCGATGCCGGTGCGGCTCGTCTGGTCGTGCGCGACCACGGCCACCTCCCCTTCGTCGCCGATCATCGCGGCGAGCTTGTCCGCGGCGAGCGAGGCGGCAGCCTTGTTGTTGGTCGCGGCCGTCGTCACCGGGATGTCGCTGTCGACGCCCGAGTCGAACGCGATCACCGGGATCTTCTCGGCCTGCGCCTTCTTCAGCAGCGGCAGCGCGGCCTTGCTGTCGAGCGCCGCGAAGCCGAGTGCGGACGGCTTCTTCGCGATCGCGGCCGACAGCATGTCGATCTGCTTGTCGACCATCGCCTCGGTTTCGGGTCCGTCGAACGTCACCTTCACGTGATAATCCTTCCCGGCCTGCATCGCCCCCGCTTTCACGGCCTGCCAGAACTGATGCTGGAAGCCTTTCGAGATCAGGGGAATATAAGCCTCCTGCGCCTGCGCGCCTGCCGTCATGCCGACGGCGAACGTCAGCCCGACGATTGCGTTCAACACCTTGCTCTTGATCACTTCGCGTCTCCTGGATTGGTATCGAATCAAATGCCGGCCCGGCCGGCGGTAAAGCCCATGCGTACCGGCGTCAATGACGGCGCCGGCGCAGGATGTCGACATACACGGCGAGGATGATGATCACGCCCGTCACGACCGTCTGCCATTCCTGCGCGACCGACATGATGCGCAGGCCGTTGGTCAGCACGCTCATGATGAACGCGCCGATGATGGTGCCGACGATGCTGCCCGCGCCGCCCGACAGCGACGTGCCGCCGATCACGACGGCCGCGATCGCATCGAGCTCGTAGCCCTGCCCGAGCGCGGGCTGCGCGGAGTTCAGCCGTGACGCGATCAGCAGGCCGGCAATCCCGCACACGGCGCCGCTGAACGTGTAGACCGCGATCTTCCACGCATCGACGTTCACGCCGGACAGCCGCAGCGATTCCTCGTTGCTGCCGAGCGCGAACGTGTAGCGGCCGAAGATCGTCCGGTTCAGCACGATCGACGCACCGATCGCGACGAGGAACAGGATCAGCACCGCATTCGGAATCGGCAGCGCGGGAATCAGGTTGCCGATCAGCGAATCCTGCGCGATCGACGTGAAGCCCGGCGTGTCGTTGAAGTAGATCGGCCGCGTGCCCGAGATCACGAGCGACAGCCCCTTGAGCAACATCATCATGCCGAGCGTCGCGATGAACGGCGGCACCTTCATCTTCGCGATCACGAAGCCCGATACGCAGCCCGACAGCGCGCCGAAGAACAGCGCGGCCAGGATCCCGAGCGGCAGCGGCATGCCCCAGTTCGTCAGCACGACGCCGGCCATCACCGCGCAGAACGTCATCAGCGTGCCGACCGACAGGTCGATGCCCGACGTGATGATCACGTACGTACACGCGACGGCCAGCACGCCGTTCACGGCGGTGGCCTGCAGGATCGACACGAGGTTGTCGACTTCGAGGAAGTTCGGCGACGCGAAGGTGAAGAACACGATCAGCAGCACGAGGCTCGCGAACGCGAGCAGCTTCTGCCGCGCGGCCGGGTTGAAGAAACGGGCACGGAATCCCGTAGCGCCTGCCGGCGAGTCGCCGGAAGCGAGGGGCGGGACAGGTTGCGTATCGTTGGACATGGTCGGAAGCTCGTCTTAATCAGGACAATACGGTCGACTCGCGCTGTGTCGCGAGCTGCATGATCTTTTCCTGCGTGGCGTCGGCCGCGCGCAGTTCGCCGGTCACGCGGCCTTCGCACATCACGAGAATCCGGTGGCTCATGCGCAGCACCTCGGGCAATTCCGACGAGATCATCACGATCGCCTTGCCGGCGGCGGCCAGCGCGTCGAGCAGCTTGTAGATCTCGCTTTTCGCGCCGATGTCGATGCCGCGCGTCGGCTCGTCGAAGAACAGGATGTCGCAGTCGCGCAGCAGCCATTTCGCGATCACGATCTTCTGCTGGTTGCCGCCCGACAGCAGCCGTGCAGGCTGCTCGACCGACGGCGTACGGATCGCGAGCTGACGCACGTACGACTGCGCGGTGTCGCGTATCTCGCGCGCATCGAGGAACATGCCGCGGCGCAGGAAGCGGTGCATGCTCGACATCGCGATGTTGTTCTGCACGTCCATCCCGACCGCGAGCCCGAAGTGCTTGCGATCCTCGGACAGGTAGCCGATGCCGTGCTTCACCGCGTCGGCCGGCGTGCGGATCGTCACGGTCTTGCCGTGCACGCGGATCTCGCCCGCGTCGACCGGATCCGCGCCGAACACCGCGCGTGCCACTTCGGTGCGGCCGGCGCCCATCAGCCCCGCGAAGCCGAGGATTTCGCCGCGACGCAGCGTGAAGGCGACATCGCGGATCGTCCGGCCGCGCGACAGCCCGCGCACGTCGAGCGCCACGTCGTTCGATGACGTATCGGGCGGCGTGCGCACCTCCGTATCGAGCTGACGGCCGACCATCATCGAGATGATGGTGTCCATCGACGTGTCGGCCATCGGCACCGTCGCGACGTACTTGCCGTCGCGCATCACGGTCACGCGATCGGCGATCTGGCGCAGCTCGTCCATCTTGTGCGAGATGTAGACGATGCCGACACCGTTCGCACGCAGGTCGCGGATGATGCGGAACAGCTCGGCGATCTCCGCGTTGTTCAGCGCGGCGGTCGGCTCGTCCATGATCAGCACGCGCGAGTCGAACGACAGCGCCTTCGCGATCTCGACCATCTGCTGCTTCGCAACCGTCAGGCGGCCGACCGGCGTGCGCGGGTCGAGGTCGAGCCGCATCCGCTGGAAGATCGCGGCCGCGTCGCGGTTCAGCGTGTCTTCGTCGACGAACATGCCGAGACGGCCGCGCGGCTCGCGGCCGATGAAGATGTTCTGCGCAACGCTCAGGTGGTTCATCAGGTTCAGTTCCTGATGGATGATGCCGATCCCGAGCGCCTGCGCGGTGCGCGGATCGGCGATCTCGACCGGGCGGCCGTCCATCCGGATCTCGCCGGCGTCGCGCTGGTACACGCCCGCAAGGATCTTCATCAGCGTCGACTTGCCGGCGCCGTTCTCGCCCATCAGCGCATGCACTTCGCCGGCGCGCAGGTCGAAACGGCAATCGTCGAGCGCCTGCACGCCCGGGAAGCGCTTGCCGATGCCGGTCAGGGCGATCAGGGACGGCGCGGTGCTCAGGTTCGGATCGGGTTGCATGGATCGCGGCCCTCAGCTGATCGCACGGTCGAGATGCGTATAGCCGCCATCGACGAACAGCCACTGGCCCGTCGTGTGCGATGCGCGTTCCGACAGCAGGAACACGGCCGTATCGGCAATCTCGTCGGCCGTCGTGAAACGCTTGCCGAGCGGCACCTTGCCTGCGATGCCGGCCAGCTTCGCATCGGGGTCGTCGAACCCGGCGAGCCAGTTCTGGTAGAGCGGCGTCATCACCTCGGCCGGAATCACCGCATTCACGCGCACGCCGTCGTCGCGCAGCGCGATGGCCCATTCGCGCGTCAGCGCGAGCTGCGCGCCCTTCGACGCGCAATAGCCGCTCGTGTTGCCCTGCCCGGTCACGGCCGTCTTCGACGAGACGTTGACGATCGCGCCGCGCGTGGCCTTCAGGTGCGGCACGCAGTAGTGCGCCATCACGTAGTAGTGGATCAGGTTCTTCTCGAGCGATGACACGAATGCATCCCGGCCGGCCTCGAGCCCGATGCTGTCGTTGATGCCGGCGTTGTTGACGAGGCCGTCGATGCGACCGAAGCGCGCCAGGGTCTGGGCAACCGCATCGCGGCACTGCGCGTCGTCCTGCAGCTCGACCGACACGCATGTCGCGCGCGGCTGCTTCCGCGTGAGTTCATGCCAGAACGCGTCGTTGGGCGCATGGCGCACGAACACCACCGGTATCGCGCCTTCGCCGGCCAGCCGCATCGATATCGCGGCGCCGATGCCTGATGCGCCGCCGGTCACGATCACGACCTTGTCTTGCAGATTCAAATCCACTTCGCGTCTCCGTCGTTCATGTTGTCGCCTCGCACGACGCGCCCGGCACGTCGTGCGTTGCCATGCTTCAACCGCGGAATCGATATTGCTCCAGCGATTCGGGCTTCATCTCGATCGAGAAACCGGGTGCCGTCGGCGGCATGTATGCCGCATTGCGCACCACGCACGGCTCGACGAAATGCTCGTGCAGATGATCCACGTATTCGATCACGCGCCCCTCCTTCGTACCGGAAATGCACACGTAGTCGATCATCGACAGGTGCTGCACGTATTCGCACAGCCCGACGCCGCCCGCGTGCGGACATACCGGCAGCCCGTACTTGGCGGCCATCAGCATCACCGCGAGAATCTCGTTCACGCCGCCAAGCCGGCATGAGTCGATCTGCACGACGTCGATCGCACCGCGCGCGATGAACTGCTTGAACAGCACGCGGTTCTGGCACATCTCGCCGGTCGCGACCTGCACCGGCCCGATCGCCTTGCGGATCTTGCGGTGCCCTTCGACGTCGTCGGGGCTGGTCGGCTCCTCGATGAACCAGGGCTGCGCGAACGCGAGCTCGCGCACCCAGTCGATCGCCTCGTCGACTTCCCACACCTGGTTCGCGTCGATCATCAGCTTGCGATCGGGGCCGATCACGTCGCGCGCGATCGTCACGCGGCGAATGTCGTCCTCGAGGTTCGCGCCGACCTTCAGCTTCACATAGTCGAACCCGGCGTCCACCGCCTCGCGGCACAGCCGGCGCAGCTTGTCGTCGCTGTAGCCGAGCCAGCCGGCCGACGTCGTATAGCACGGGTAGCCTTCGCGCTCGAGCGTCGCGATCCGCTCGGCCTTGCCGGGCGCCTGCCGGCGCAGCAGGTCGAGCGCTTCGTCGTGCGTCAGGCAGTCGGTCAGGTAGCGGAAGTCGATCGCGCGCACCAGCTCTTCGGGGCTCATGTCGGCGACGAGCCGCCACAGCGGCTTGCCGACGGCCTTCGCCCACAAGTCCCATACCGCATTGACGACGGCGCCGGTCGCCAGGTGGATCGCGCCCTTGTCGGGGCCGATCCAGCGCAACTGGCTGTCCGACGTCACGTGCCGCCAGAAGCGGCCCATGTCCTCGCGGATCCAGTCGAGGTCGAGGCCGACGACGAGGTGACGCATCGCGTTGATCGCCGCACAGCAGATTTCATTGCCGCGCCCGATGGTGAACGTGAGCCCGTGACCTTCGAGCCCGTCGTCGTCGGTTTCGAGCACGACGTAGGCGGCCGAATAGTCGGGATCCGGATTCATCGCGTCGGAGCCGTCGAGCTGGCGCGAGGTCGGAAAACGCACGTCGAGGACGCGCATCGATCGAATGATAGGCATGACGAACCGTCCGTTAAAGGGAATCAGGCCTGCACGGTGCGCTGGCGTTGCTCGCCGAGCCCGTCGATGCCGAGCGTGATCACCTGCCCGGCGCGCAGATAGACCGGCGGCTTCTGCCCGAGGCCGACGCCCGGCGGCGTACCGGTCGAGATCACGTCGCCCGGCTGCAGGCTCATGAAGCGGCTCAGGTAGCTGATCAGGTGCGGCACGCGGAACACCATCGTCGCGGTCGTGCCGTTCTGGTAGCGGTGGCCGTCGACGTCGAGCCACAGCCGCAGCGCGTGCGGATCGGGCACTTCGTCGGCCGTCACGAGCCACGGGCCGAGCGGCCCGAACGTATCGTTGCCCTTGCCCTTGTCCCACGTGCCGCCGCGTTCGAGCTGGTATTCGCGCTCCGACACGTCGTTGACGACGCAGTAGCCCGCGACGTGCGACAGTGCGTCGGCTTCCGCGATATAGCGGCCGCCCTGGCCGATCACCACGCCGAGCTCGACTTCCCAGTCGGTCTTCTCCGAGCCGCGCGGGATCTCGACGTCGTCGTTCGGGCCCGAGATCGCGCTGGTCCACTTGCCGAACACGACAGGCTCTTTCGGCACCTCCATGCCCGATTCGGCCGCGTGGTCCGAATAATTGAGCCCGATGCAGATGAACTTGCCGACGCGGCCGACGCACGCACCGAGCCGCGGCGTGCCTTCGACGAGCGGCAGCGACGACGGCGGAATGTCGCGCAACCGCGCGAGCGACGCAGGCGTCAGCACGTCGCCGGCGATGTCGCCGATCACGCCGGACAGGTCGCGGATGTGGCCCTGCGCATCGAGCAGGCCCGGCTTTTCATCGTGTTTGTCACCAAATCTCAGCAATTTCATATCGTCATCCGAACGGAAACGGAAAGTGAATGGGAAGGCGCGGTCAGTTTGACCAGCCGCCGTCGATCAGATGAATCGCGCCGGTCGTGAATGACGCTTCGTCGGACGCCAGGTACAGCGCGAGCGCGGCCACTTCGTCGGCGGTGCCGACGCGCCCCATCGGCTGGCGCGCGACGAATGCCTGGCGCACCTCGTCGATCGACACCTGCCGCGTGCGCGCCTGCTCCTCGATTCGCTGCTCCAGCGACGGCGACTCGATCGTGCCCGGGCAGATCGCATTGCAGCGGATGCGCTGCTCGACGAAATCGGCGGCCACCGCCTTGGTCAGCCCGATCACGGCCGCCTTGGTCGTGCCGTACACGAAGCGGTTCGGCACGCCTTTCACGCTCGACGCGGCCGATGCCATGTTGATGATCGACGCGCCGCCGGCTTCGCGCATCGCGGGCAGCAGCGCGCGGATCAGCCGGTACATCGACGTGACGTTCAGGTTCAGCGAGAACGCCCACGCGTCTTCGTCGCAGTCGAGGATCGAGCCGTGGTGCACGTAGCCCGCACAGTTGAACAGCACGTCGAACGCGGGTTCGCCGGCGGCGAGCGCCGCGACGTCGTTCTTGTCGGTGACGTCGAGCCGCCGCGTGGCCAGGTGGACGCCCGCGCGTTCGGCGTCGGCTTCGAGCCGGACGAGTGCGGCTTCGTTGATGTCGGTCGCCAGCACGTCGGCGCCCTCGCTCGCGAACCGCAGCGCGGTCGCGCGGCCGATACCCTGCCCGGCCGCCGTGACCAGCGCGCGCTTACCCTGCAATCTCATGAGCACTTCTCCCGAAAAAACCGGCCGCTGATCGGCCGATTGGCACAAAGGACTAAAGGTCCAACCAATAATAGGCACGGAAGGCGCGGTTGTCACGAAATCGCGATTCAGTATTTACCCGTGCACGGCAATCCGTCGGGCGCATAAAAATCCGGGGGCGGGCCGGCCCGGGGTGTACGTTGGAAATTTCGCTCGAGCCCAATACCGGCGGGCTTTTCGGGCAGTTTTTCAGGGGCGCCGCGCGCGGCCGCCGCGGCAAACTGACAAAAAAGTCATGTTCGCGTCAGGGTCTCAACGGGATGTGCGCGCCATCATGGCGTCGCCGGACCGCGCTCTTCACACCATCGCCTCCCCGCCCGCGCTGGATCTCTGCGGGCACCTCCGTCCCCCGGCGATGGACGCCGTGACTGGGCGAGCAGACACGGTGCGCGGGCCGATTTTCCGCCCCGGACGTCCCCGTCCGGGGCGTTTTTGTCCGTGGTTTCCAAGAAAATAAGCGTGGATTGTTTCTAAATCGGCAAAAGGTAATTTGAGCCAGACAGGATGTTTTTTCCGGTCACAGACGCTTACATTTAGCGCACCACTCATGGAAACCGCTACGGATTCGCCATCGGGTAGTGACATCCACTGCCAAGGCCGAAACCGCACGAGCTTTAGGAAACGGCAAAATGAAGGCCTCCAAATCCCTGCCTGCGCTCGATCCCGCCGACGTCCACGTCGAAATTCTCGAACGTTCCGATACGCTGCTCGTCGTCCGCTGGGTCGAACCCGGCCGCTGTCATTACGGCGAACAGCGCTGGCGCCGCCGCTTCGCGCAGCGCACCGGCACCTGCGCGCTGTCGCGCCAGGTCATCCATCGCGGCGACGAAGTATTCCGCCCGGCCGAGCGCCCGGCGCCCGCCAACGCGGCCGCGATGATCTCCGCCGCCGAGGTGTTCGCGCTGGCCGGGAGCAGGTAAAACCTGCCGGCCGCGCGCCGGAGCTGGCTGCGTCACGCCGCGAGCCCTCCCTAGAAGCGCGGGTCTAATTCCCTCGCTTGTCTGTCAGGTCCGCCCGCACTATCGTTACACTGCGCAATGTAACGATTACGTGTCGCGGCCGGTCGGCCGTGCCGATGGAGACAGACATGCATGCATGGAGCGCGCGCCACGTCCCGGCGCAAGGCGGCAAGGTCGCGGTCGTGACCGGCGCCAACAGCGGTCTCGGCTGGCAGCTCGCGGAAACGCTGGCCGCGAAAGGCGCGACGGTCGTGATGGGTTGCCGCGACGCCGCGCGCGCCGCCCAGGCGGCCGATGCGATCCGCCGGCTCCATCCCGATGCACGTGTCGAAGTCGATCCGCTCGACCTGGCCGATCTCGCGTCGATCGCCCGCTTCGCGGGCGACATCTCCGAACGCCATGGCCGCGTCGACATTCTCTGCAACAACGCCGGCGTGATGTTCCTGCCGCTGCGGCACACGCACGACGGCTTCGAGATGCAGTTCGGCACCAACCACCTCGGCCATTTCGCGCTGACCGGCCATCTGCTGCCCGCGTTGCGCGCCGCACGGCGCGCACGCGTCGTGACGATGTCGAGCGGCTTCAACCGCGGCGGCCGGATTCGCGTCGACGACCTGCACGGCACGCACCGCTACAACCGTTATCTCGCCTATTGCGACAGCAAGCTCGCCAACCTCGTGTTCGCGCTCGAATTGCAGCGCCGTTTCGAGCGCGCGGCGCTCGCCGGGATCAGCGTCGCCGCGCATCCCGGCTATGCGGCGACCAACCTGCAGTTCGCCGGCCCCGCGATGGACAGCTCGCCCGCCCGCGCCGCGCTGATGCGCGCGGCGAACCGTTATCTCGCGCAGCCGGCCGACCAGGGGGCGCTGCCCGCGATTCATGCCGCCACGTCGCCCGATCTGGCGGGCGGCGCGTACATCGGCCCGTCCGGCTGGTTCGAATCGCGCGGGCTGCCGGCGCCTGCGAGCGTGCCGCGCTCTGCGCGCAACGTGGCATCCGCCGCGTTGCTGTGGGAAGCGTCGGAAGCCGCGACGGGCGTGCGTTTCCTCAGTTCGGGCGCCCCGGCCGGACGCTCGCCGGGCCGGCAGTTCGATGCGGCCGCCGAGGCACGCTGAGCCACGTATCGCCGGCTGCATCATTCTTCAGACTTATTACACCAATCGAAAAGAAAGCCCTTTGAAAGACTGATCCGACGCACCACTGTTACCGCTCAGGAAACAATCTATCGTCAAAATCAGCGTTTACCCTGAACGCTCCGGTGACTAACATTTAATCAATCGCTCAAGACATGGTGTCGAGAGCGAACTCAATAAAACACCGGAGGTCACCATGAAATCGCTCGTTTCCGCAGTCGTTGCCGCTGTCGCCCTGTCCGCTTCGTTCGGCGCATTCGCTCAAAGCACCGTGACCCGCGCACAAGTGCGCGGCGAACTGGTCCAGCTCGAACAAGCCGGCTACAAGCCGGGCCTGTCGAGCCCGTACTACCCGAACGACATCCAGAGCGCCGAAGCGCGTGTTCATGGTGCCGACACCAGCGGCTACGGCGCACAGCCGGCTCCGGTCGTCCACTCGGGCGCCCCGGTCGCAGCGTCGAAGAACGCTCGCGACTCGATCTTCTTCGGCCAGTAAGCCGATGCGCCCCCGGCGGGCGCCGCGCGTCGCGCGATGAAGCAAAGCAGTCCGGACGAGCCCCCTTGCGGGGCTCGTCTTTTTTATGAAACGCATACCTCCGCCGCCCGGCAGCGGGTGGCTTCGCCCGGGCGCCCCTGGTGCCCGGGCGCTTTTTCGTGGCCATGCCTGCAAGAAACGATTCGCGCAAGCCATCGTTGATTTCGCCCGGATTGCCACCTTCAAACATCCCGCAGAACAACACTGTTACCGGCACGCCCCCCCTGCGCCGGACCATCGAAATCTCCTGTCGGATACGCCGCACCGGCCGTCTCGGGCCATGAATCATGCGCGGAACAAGCTCATTGATGATATAGACTCCCGTCACTACAACGCAGACGCCCATAAGAAAACTCGTTCATGAAGACGACTGCCATCGTGAGTCTCGTTTGCTGTTTCGTGGCGCCCGCGTTCGCGGACGAGCCAAGCTGGACACTTTTGATTCGCAACGGTGGTGTTTCAGTCAGCGTCGACCCTGCTTCGTATGCACGCAACGGGAATAGCGCGACTGTTCGCGTCAGACTGGATTACGACGTCCCGAATGCATGGCTAGGGGTTCCGTTCTTCGTGACTGCACAAGTTGCTCAATGGTCATTCGATTGCGAGACGCGTCGGGGAACAATTGGCAAGTCCACCAGCTATGGTACGCAACCGGATCAAGTCAGCACCACCCTCAATGATCCGGAGCCCTACACGGAAATCAAGCCGGGCGCCCGCGGCGATATCGTGATGTCATATGCCTGCAATCGAACGATGAAAAGTACCCGCTTTTTGACGACACCAGACAACGTCTGCCGCATTCCGGTTCCGACCTACCCATCTTTGGCACGACGCAGAAATCATCAAGGGAAAGTAGTCATTGCCTACACCGTAACGACGAACCATGAAATTTCCGACATCGAAATCGTTTCTCGGAGCGGAGATGATGAATTAGATGCAGCGGCGGTTGATTCGATTCAAAGCGCAGTTTGCGAGCAGGCAAGTCGCACTGAGAATTCCCGGCGCATGCAAGCGTTCAATTTTTCACTATCAGACTCCACCGCTACAGTCACTTACAGCGAGGACTCAAAGATCGCCTTGAGTTTGCTGGAAGATCCCACTCGTCATCCTGTCAACGAAGGTGTCGGGAACTCATTGCGCGTCAACATTCCGATATGCGACGTGAGGCACGCCCCAAATCAGAATGCCCCGGTTTTCAAGAAGTATCCCCAAGGCAAAGTCCTGACCATATTTGAACGGAAACACGAATTCGCACGCGTGTCGCCCGACGGCACGGAACCCGAGTGGGTCGTCTTCTCGTTGCTCCAACCCTAAGCCGGCTCGCTCGGCGCGCCTCGGTCACGCCTGCGTGATCGCAACCGATGGCGTGCCGAGGTTTCATTCACGCGTCCCGGCAGGCACCGATCGCGACAGCACACGCCAACGCGACAGCAGCTCGTCGCGATCGACGTAGCAGCCCTGCAGATGCCGACGCCCCGTCGACGGATCGAATTCCGTGCGGGCATGCAGTACGCGCCGGTTGTCGAACGCCCACATGTCACCCGCCCGCAGCCGGCGCAGCACACGAAAACGCGGCTCGCGCGCGAGCGCGAGGAAACGCCGGTACGCACGATAGACCGCCGCGACCGATTCGGCCGGCGCATCGAGCGGCCCGCGCAGGAAGTTCGCGACGCGCACCTCCGTGACGTTGCCGCGCGCATCCAGCCCGATCACCGGTGCCGAACAGCGGTAGTCGCTGTTCGCACTCTTGTTCCAGAACTCGAACGGCGTCGACGCAAGTTGACCAAAATCGGCCGGATGCTCGCGTCGCAGCGCATCGGCCAGCGCGAAGCCGTCGAGGAAGATGCTGTCGCCGCCCGCCGCGTCGTTGGCCAGGCAATGCAGGAACTGCACGCCCGGCTGCAACTCGCGCGTCGGTAAATCCGTATGCGGCGGCAAATTCAGCGACGTATACGCATTGCTGTCCGGACGCGGCTTCGATTCGACGTCGAACAGCACGCCGAAATTGCTTTCGCGGATCAGGCCGATACGGCGCGCGATTTCGTCGACGCGGCCGCGCTCGGCCGGCACGCCTTCGACGAGCGTCAGCCCGGTGCGCTGCAGCGCGGCGAGCCACGCAAGCAGTGCCCCGTCGTCTTCCATCACGTCGCGCCATGCGAACACGCCGATCGCCGTCGCATCGTCGCCGGCCCACACGTGCCGCCCGTGCGCGGCCAGGCGCTCCGCGCGCGACGCATCGTCGTACGCATGCGCGCGCAGCCAGCCCGGCGACCACGCGCTGCGATGGCCGTCGTTCCACTCGACGTGCAGCGCGCCGTCGGTTTCGACATGCACGGCGAGCGCGGACAAGTCCTCGCGCGCGTCGGCGATCTCGAACACCTGTTCGCGCGTGACCGCATGCACGCACGCTGAACACGCGCAGTTGTCGCGCAGCCAGTCGAAATGAAACGGCGATCGTCGCGTGTCGCTCCACTCGACGTCCACTGCGCCATCGCCGATCGTCGCCGCCGCGATGGCCGCGTCAGCCGAAAACGTCCGCCAGTCCTCGATACGGTGTTGCGCTGCTGCCTGCATCGTTGCCTCCCGGAAAACGCCCGCTACGCGTGTGGTGCGAGCAGAAACCCGCCGACCATCCGGTGCATGCGTGCGGCCTGCGGGCTCGTCCCGAGCGCGCGCCAGCAACCGTGCACCAGCCCTTTTCCCATCCAGTCATGCGCGACCCCGCCGGCCGCGCGAATCCGTTCGGCGTACACGCGCGCGTCGTCGCGCAGCGGATCGTGTTCCGCGCCGATCGCAAGCACGGGCGGCAGGCCGTCGAAGCGCGCCGCGTCGAGCGGCACGGAGGCGCGCAGCAGCGGGTTGCCGTCGCGCATCAGGTCGGCCAGCTCGCCGCCCCAGTACAGTTCGCGATAGCGACGCACGTCGTCGAGCGTCAGCATCGGCGCGTGCGCTTCCGTTTCGCGCGCGGGCGATTGCGGTTCGAAGCCGAGCATCGGATAGACAAGTGCGAGGCCGTCGACATTGCGTTCGCCCGCATCGCGCAGCGCGGTGGCCACGGCCGCCGCGAGCATCCCGCCCGCACTGTCGCCCGCGAGCGTCAGCGGAGGCATGCACGGCCCGAACGGCCAGCGTGCATCGCGCGCGGCGCGCGTGACGTCAAGGCAGTCTTCGAGCGCGGCCGGCGCGCGGTGCTCCGGCGCCAGCCGGTAGTCGACGGCGATCACGTCGAGCCCCGTATCGGCCGCCAGCTGCGCGGTGATCAGCGCATGACTGTCGAGCGAGCCGACGACGAAGCCGCCGCCATGAAAGAACAGCACCGTGCCGCGCGATGTGCCGTGCGCGGCCGTGTAGCGCCGCAGTGCGATCGCGCGACCGTCGGGTGCGTGCCACACGGCATCCTGCTGCACGATGCCGGCCGGCAGCGTAGCCGGCGTCCATTCGGCCGCGAAACGGTCATAGAGGCGACGCTGCTCGGCGGGCGAGCGCGCCGCCGCATCGGCCGGATACCACGCGTCGACGGCCGCGACGAACGCCGCGATTTCCGGTTCGAGCATCGCGCGCGCTCCGCGGTTGAAGGTCGACATTCGACGGTGCAAGATCGCCGCTAGCGGCGCGGCGGCAAACCGATCACGCGGCCCGCGTACGCAGGCGCCGCGCAATCGCGCTGCAATGCATGCAGTTCGGCCACGCGCACGGCCACGTCGTCGTCGAACGGCGCCGACTTCGCGCCGTCGCGCGTATCGACGTGCAGCAGCATCTGCTCGCTCGCCGATACCGCATCGTCATGCCCTTGCGCGAACAGCTCGAGATACAGGTGCAGCCGCTTCGCATCGTGCGCGAGCACGCGCGCGTCGACGCGCACCTGCGTGCCCTCCTTGATCTCGTGCAGGTAGTTCACGTGCGCTTCGAGCGTGTAGACCGAGCGCCCCCGCTCGCGACGCGCGGCATCGTCGAGCCCGATGCGATCGAGCAGTGCATCGGTCGCGAAGCTGAAGATCAGCAGGTAGAACGCATCGCGCAGGTGGCCGTTGTAGTCGACCCATTCGGGCCGCACCACGTCGCGGTAAATCGTCAGCGGGGTATCGCCCGTCATCGTCTAGTCCTCGAATCGCATCCCGTGCCGCGCCTTCACCGCGGCGATCGACTTCAGCACCTCGGTGATGCACTCGTCGCGATAGCGTTCGAGCTCCTTGATGCTGCGCGTGCCCTGCTGTTCGGTCGTGCCGTCGACGACGCTGTCGATCAGCGCGTCGGTCAGCGTCGGCGCGACCAGCTTCGTCCACGGCAGTTCGAGCGCGGGGCCGAACTGCTGCATGAAGTGTCGCATGCCCGCGTCGCCGCCGGCCAGCGTATAGGTCAGGAACGTGCCCATGAACGACCAGCGGATACCCGCACCGAAGCGGATCGCATCGTCGATCTCCCCGGTCGTCGCGACGCCTTCGTTGACGAGGTGCAGCGCCTCGCGCCACAGCGCTTCGAGCAGGCGGTCGGCGATGAAGCCCGGCACTTCCTTGCGCACGTGCAGCGGTCGCATGCCGAGCTTGCGATAGACCTCCATCGCGCCTTCGACCGCTTCCGGCGACGTGCGCGCGCCGCCGAGCACTTCGACGAGCGGCAGCAGATAGACGGGATTGAACGGATGGCCGACCACGCAGCGCTCCGGATGCGTCGCCCGCGCGTAGAAATCGGTCGGCAGCAGCCCCGACGTCGACGACGCGATGATCGCGTCGGGCTTCGCCGCGCGGCTGATCTGCTCGTGCAGTTCGAGCTTCAGCGCCTCGCGCTCGGGCGCGCTTTCCTGGATGAAATCGGCATCGGCCACGCATGCGTCGATCGTCGGCACGAAGCGCAGCCGCGCCGGATCGGCGCCCGGCGCGAGGCCGACGCGTTCGAGCGCGGGCCACGCGTTCGCGACGTTCGCGCGCAGCCGCGCTTCCGCGCCCGGCGCCGGATCCCACACGACCACGTCGAGACCGTGCGCGAGCGCACGGGAAATCCACCCGCTGCCGATCACGCCGGTGCCGATGGCGGCGAACGTCTTGATGTCGGTCTTCACAGCCATGTCAACGCATCCTTCAAATCAGGGGAAATCGGCGGGCGGCCGCACGTGAACGCATGCCGCCCTGTCAGGTCAGTCAGCAAAAAGCTCACGCGAATTCGGCGATCGCGCGACGCTCGAGCGGGCGCTCGCCGCGCGCCGGCAGGCCGAGCTTGCGGCGGCCTTCGGCCGGCGTCAGCACGCGGCCGCCGAGCCGTTCGACGATCTCGCGGGCGCGTTCGACGAGCGTGCCGTTGGTCGCATGCACGCCGCGGTCGAGCCAGATGTTGTCTTCGAGGCCCACCCGCACGTGGCCGCCAAGCAGCATCGCCTGCGCGACCATCGGCATCTGCATGCGGCCGATCCCGAAGCCGGCCCAGTGCGCGCCCGGCGGCAGGTTGTCGACCATCGCCTTCATCGTGCCCGTATCGGCCGGCGCGCCCCACGGAATGCCGAGGCACAGCTGGAACAGCGGCGGATCGTCGAGCAGCCCTTCCTTCAGCAGCTGCTTCGCGAACCACAGATGGCCCGTGTCGAAGATTTCCAGCTCCGGCTTCACGCCGAGCGCCTGGATGCGCTTCGCGCCGGCGCGCAACTGCGCGGGCGTCGACACGTAGATGTAGTCGCCGTCGCCGAAATTCAGCGTGCCGCAATCGAGCGTGCAGATCTCGGGCAGCAGCTCCTCGACGTGCGCAAGCCGCGTAAGGCCGCCGACCAGGTCGGTGCCCTTGCCGAAACGCATCGGGTCTTCGCCGGGGCCGATCTCGAGATCGCCGCCCATCCCGGCCGTCAGGTTGATGATCACGTCGACGTCGGCCGAGCGGATGCGGTCGACCACTTCGCGGTACAGGTTCGGGTCGCGGCTGCCGCGGCCCGTCTGCGGATCGCGCACGTGGCAGTGCGCCACCGTCGCGCCGGCCTTCGCGGCTTCGATCGCGGCCGCCGCGATCTCCTTCGGCGTGACCGGAATCGCCGGATGCTTGCCGACCGTATCGCCCGCGCCGGTGACCGCGCAGGTGATGATGACTTCGTGGTTCATGCTGGGTGCCTCGCTTGAATCGGGTTGTGTCGCATTGCGGGTATGGCGCGGGCCGTCACAGGCCGAGATGCGCCTTCACGGCAGGCAGGCCGTCCTTGCCGTCGAACGTCTTGACGCCCGCGAGCCACGGATCGAGCACCTGCGGGTTCTTCTTCAGGTACGCCTTCGCGGCATCGGCCGGCTTCGTCTTGTTCATCACCGACTGCATCAGCTGGTTCTCGAGCTGCGTCGAGAAGCGCAGGTTCGTCACGAGCTTGCCCGCGTTCGGGCAGCGCGCGATGAAGTCGGGCGCGGTGAGCGTGTACACGCGCGCTTCGCCGTAGTTCGGCCCGAACGACGCGTCGCCGCCGGACAGGTAGTTCATGCCGAGCTGGATGTTCATCGGATGCGGCTCCCAGCCGAGGAACACGACCCACTTCTTCTCGCGGATCGCGCGCTCGACCGTCACCAGCATCCCGGCCTCGCTCGATTCGACGAGCTTGAAGCCGCCGAGCCCGTACTGGTTCGTGTCGATCATCTTCTGGATCGTCGCGTTCGCGCTGCTGCCCGGCTCGATCCCATAGATCTTGCCGTCGAGCTCCGCGCGGTGTTTCGCGATGTCCTCGAAAGTCTTCAGGCCGGCCTGGTATTCGTAGCTCGGCACCGCGAGCGTCGCCTTCGCGCCGGACAGGTTCGGCGGCTCGACGACGTTGATCGACTTGCTGTCGAGGAACGGCTGGAGCTGCTTCTGCTGCACGGGCCACCAGTAGCCGAGCGACACGTCGAGCTGCTTGCTCTTGAGACCGGCGAACGAGATCGGCACCGACGCGATCGTCGTGGTCGGCTTGTAGCCGAGCGCCTCGAACACGGTCGACGCGAGCGCCGTGGTCGACGTGATGTCGGTCCAGCCGATATCCGCGAAACGCACGGTCCGGCAGGTCGCGGCATCCGTCTCGGCCAGTGCGGCGTTCGTGAACGCGCCGGTCGCCAGCACGGCCGCGGCAAGCGCGGCGATCTTCGTCGACTTCATGGTTCGGTTCCTCCCGGTTGGTCTCGCGGCAGCCGGTGCGCGGAGTGTGCGCCGGCCTGCATCGTGGGAGTAAAAGTAACGAGCCATATTCACCGCGAGAAGACCGCCGGCGACCTGTTCTTGACTATTTGCGACTATGAGTGGAAACCACTAGATTTTGTGTGAGGCTTGACTGGAAAGGGTTTCGGGCTTTTCCGGGCGACGACGGGATTGCCCCGGTGCGGCGTGAATCTTTCGATTTCGTCGCGGCGATGCTGACAGATTTCCGACGGCCCCCCGATGCGCCGGGCCGGACCTATGCTGGATAGGTCATCGCGCATCGCGCACGGGCGGCCGGTCGTCGTTGCCGCCCCGGGCGTGGATATTGCGCGTCATCGGAATCGATGCAGACGGAAACGACCGGCCGTCACGACGTACTCATCCGGTCCGATCGGCCAGGAGCAACATGATGCTTGCCACTTTCTTTGTCGTCGCCCTTGTCGCAATCGTTGTGGCCATGCATCGCGGCGTCACCCGCGCCGCGGATGCAAAACTTCGCGCGCTGTTCGACGCGGACGGTGAGCGCGGCGAGGTGTCGCGCCGGTTGATGCGCGAGGTGGGATACAACGTCTGAGTATTGACGTCTGTCCGGACCTCGGCGGCCGATCGGTTATCCGACGCGTCTCGCCGTCGTCCGGACCATTCCGTCGACGAATACGTCGATGGCCGGGTGGCCGCGCTCGCCGCGGCGACAGCGCCGCTCCAGCAACGGCCGCGCGCCGTTGTCGACACCCCGCGTGCACGAATCCAACGCGAAAACTGAAAGACTGAATTGCCGGCTCGCACGCTTTTGACGCAGATATATTGTCGACGACCAGCCCTATAACAAAGGACTGCGAACAATATCCGTCAACCCCGTTCGAGACATCCATCCATGAATAAAACGACACGGCTGCTGCGCATGACGTGCGCACTTGCCTGCTGCGGCCTGTTCTCCGCCGCCCATGCGCAAAGCAGCGTCACGCTGTACGGCATCATCGATACCGGCATCGACTTCGCGTCGAACGTCGGCGGCCAGCACCTGTGGCAGATGGCAAGCGGCGTCAGTGCCGGCAGCCGCTGGGGGCTGCGCGGCAAGGAGGATCTCGGCGGCGGGCTCGCCGCGATCTTCGATCTCGAAAGCGGCTTCAATTCCACGAACGGCGGGCTCGGCAGCGGCCTCGCGTTCTCGCGCAACGCGTACGCCGGGCTGTCGAGCCAGCGCCTCGGCACGCTGACGCTCGGCCGCCAGTGGGATCCGGTCGTCGACCTGATCGAGCCGTATTCGCTGAACAGCTATTACGGCGGCTGGTACTTCTCGCACCCGAACGACATGGACAACCTCGACAACGGCTTCGCGGTCAGCAATGCCGTGAAGTACACGAGCCCGACGATCGACGGCTTCACCGGCGAGGCGCTCTACTCGTTCGGCGGCCAGGCCGGCCGCTTCTCGGACAACGCCGCGTACAGCGCGGCCGTCGCGTACACGAACGGGCCGTTCTCGGCCGGTGTCGGCTATCTGCGCGTCAACGATCCGGAGCAGGCCGTCCAGAGCTACCAGAACGGCAGCGGCTACACGAACGCGGTGTACGGCAGCTACCTCGAGAACGCGCGCAGCCAGAACATCCTCGCGGCGGGTGCGTCGTACCAGATCAGCAACGTCAAGCTGATGGGCAACTTCAGCGACGTCGATTTCCAGCAAGGCGACGACGGGCAGGACGTGAAGTTCCAGAACTACGAGATCGCCGCCACGCTCGCCGCCACGAGCCAGCTCAACTTCGGCCTCGGCTACACCTACACGACCGGCCGCGACCATGCGACCGGCCAGGAGCCGAAATACCGTCAGCTGAACGCCAGCGCCGAGTACGAACTGTCGAAACGCACGGCGATCTACGCGCTCGCTGCGCTGCAGATGGCGTCGGGCGGCGCCGTCGCGCAGGTCGCGGGCTTCGATCCGTCGTCGAGCGGCCGGCAGGCGGTCGGCCGGATCGGGCTGCGTCACACGTTCTAGGCGAACCCGCGCCGGGGCGGCTTCCGTGCCTCGCGGAAGCCGCCCCGGCATCGCTGCCGACGATCGGGCCGATATCCGGCCTGCCCGCCCGCTGCCCCGTCGCGCGATGTCGCGTTGCCCGCGTTCGCGCGCGGCAGCGGGCAACAGCAAGACGTGACATTCAGTTCGGCAGGCTGACCACCTGCTGTTCGTCCTCGAGCAATTGTGTCAGCGAGCCGTGCAGGCGCTCGAGGCTCTGCGGCGGCAGCGCGAAGCTCGCCCAGCCGAGGCCCGTGTGCCGCAACAGCAGCACCGCGCCGCCATACAGCGGATGGCGCTCCGCATACCAGCACGGGTCCATCTCCGTCACGAACTGCTGCGCGCGCGGCGGCACCTCGGGTATGGCAGGCTGCATCGATGCACGCAGCAGGCTCAGATACTGGATCACCGCGTCGACATCCTCCGGATCGAGCACCGCGGCGCCCCGTTCGATCGACACCAGCACCACCGGCTTGCCGTCCTCCTGGATCATCTTGATACTCAGCGGCTGCGTCATTTCTGCGTTCCTCGTGGCTACATACGTCGCGCTATTATCGGCAGCGGCGCCACGCGCCCACCTGAAGATTTGGTGTCGCTTCATGAAGTTTTATTTAGAGAACGGACAACGCCGCACAGCCGCGCGTCGCGCGCTTTCGCCGTACACGAAGCGTCGCACCGCACCGCTTCCTTAAACGAAATTTCATCCATCCCGCGTCGTTTTTTAAGCGTCTGAAGCAGGCCCGCATCCCATAATCCACTCGCTACGTTGTCGGCCACGCGTAGCCATGCGCACCGGCGGATCGTCGCCGGCGCGTGCAGCGGGCCAACCCCTTCCCTCCGCAGACCATGAACCAACTGCAAGCGATGCGCGTCTTCACGCGCGTAGTCGAGTTGTCGAGCTTCAATCTCGCCGCGCGCCAGCTTGGGATGTCGGCTGCCGCGGTCACGCGCAGCGTCGGCATGCTCGAGGCGCACCTGAACATGCGCCTGCTGAACCGGACGACGCGCAGCCTGTCGCTCACCGAAACCGGCCGCGAGTATCTCGACGGCTGCCGCACGATCATCGAGAAACTCGACGAGATCGAATCGAACCTCGTCCAGGCCACCCGCGATCCGCGCGGCACGCTGCGGATCGCCGCGTCGGCCACCTCCGTCGCGGCCGGGCTCGGCGCGCTGCTGTCGACGTATCGGGCCGGCCATCCGCGCGTCCGGTTCGACGTGACGACCTTCGACACGCACGTCGACATGGTCGAGGGCGGCTACGACGTGTGCTTCTGCGACGATCGCCGCCTCATCAACGCGACTTTCGTGTCGCGGATGCTGACGAACGTGCGCGACGTGGTCGTCGCGTCGCCGCAGTATCTCGCGCTTCACGGCACGCCGAACGACCCCGTCGAGCTGAACGAACACAACCTCCTGACCGTGTCGAACGGCACGGCCCGCAGCTGGGAATTCTCGGATGTCGACGGCTCCTACCGCGTCTATACGGGCAACGCACTGGCGTCGTCCGGCAGCATGATGGTGCGGATCGCGGCGCTCAATCACATGGGCATCACGCAACTGCCGCATCCGCTCGTCGCCGACGATCTCGCGCGCGGCACGCTGGTGCCGCTGCTCGAACACTACGAGGTGAACGGCGGCCCGCGCTGCGTCTCGATGCTGTACCCCAGCCGCAACTATCTGTCGACGAAGGTTCGCAGCTTCATCGACTACGTGGTCGAGCACTATCGCGCGCCGGAGCGCACCACCGCGCAGCTGGCCGCTGCCTGACGCCATCCGGGCCGCTCCGTCAATGACACACATCCTGACGATCGAAGACGATCCGCTGATCGCGGATCACATCACGCAGACGCTGCGCGCCGCCGGCCACGAGGTCGACGTCGCGCGCACCGGCCGCGACGGCATGGCCAAGGCGATGAGCGCCGACTACGACGTCGTGACGCTCGACCGCATGCTGCCGGATCTCGACGGGCTCACGATCCTCGCGACGATGCGCGGCGTCGGCCTCGACACGCCGGTGCTCGTGATGAGCGCGATGTCCGATGTCGACCAGCGCATCCAGGGGTTGCGCGCGGGCGGCGACGACTACCTCGTCAAGCCGTTCTCGCTCGACGAGATGTGCGCGCGCATCGACGTGCTGATCCGCCGCCGGCCGCGCGGCCCGCAGGTCGAGACGGTGCTGCGCGCAGGCGAGCTCGAACTCGACCTGGTGCGGCGCCGCGTCACGCTCGGCGCGCGCGAGCTCGCGCTGCTGCCGACCGAATTCCGCGTGCTCGAATTCATGATGCGCCACGCCGGGCGCGTGCTCACGCGCACGATGATCTTCGAGGCGGTGTGGGGCTGCCGCTTCGATCCGGGCACGAACCTGATCGACGTCCACGTCGGGCGCCTGCGCAAGAAGGTGAACCGGCCCGGCGCGGCGCAGTTGATCCGCACGATCCGCGGCTCGGGCTACATGCTCGGCTGAATCCGCGCGCCACCTAAAACTTGTTTCATCTTTTTAGCGACCGGCTGTTAGGGGCTGCTCCGCAGAATGCTGTCATCGGCTGCACATCGGTGTTTTCCCGACACCGCGCGCAGCCGGCTCTTCTTCACGACGCTTTTGAACGGAGCAGCACCCCATGCTGAAAATTGTCCGGCTCGCGCTCACCCGGCCCTATACGTTCGTCGTGCTGGCGCTGCTGATCCTGATCGCAGGCCCGCTCGCGGCACTCCGCACGCCCATCGACATCTTCCCGGATATCCGCATTCCGGTGATCAGCGTCGTCTGGAACTACTCCGGCCTGCAGCCGGACGACATGTCCGGGCGGATCGTCACGTACTACGAGCGCACGCTCGGCACGACGGTCAACGACATCCAGCACATCGAATCGCAATCGTTCCGCAGTTTCGGCATCGTGAAGATCTTCTTCCAGCCGACCGTCGACATCCGTACGGCCACCGCACAGGTCACGTCGATCTCGCAGACCGTGCTGAAGCAGATGCCGCCCGGCACCACGCCGCCGCAGATCCTCAACTACAACGCGTCGACCGTGCCGGTGCTGCAGATCGCGCTGAGCAGCAACACGCTCGACGAGCAGAAGCTGGAAGACTACGCCGAGAACTTCATCCGCCCGCAGCTGCTGTCGGTGCCCGGCGTCGCGATTCCGACGCCGTACGGCGGCAAGGCGCGCGAAGTGCAGATCGACCTCGACCCGCAGGCGCTGCAATCGAAGGGGCTGTCGGCGCAGGACGTCGCGCACGCGCTCGCGCAGCAGAACCAGATCATCCCGGCCGGCACGCAGAAGATCGGCCGCTTCGAATACAACATCAAGCTCAACAACAGCCCGCTCGCGCTCGACGCGCTGAACGACCTGCCGATCAAGTCGGTCGACGGCACCACCATCACCATCCGCGACGTCGCGCACGTGCGCGACGGCTTCCCGCCGCAGAGCAACATCGTGCGCGTGGACGGCCATCGCGCCGTGCTGATGAGCATCCTGAAGAACGGCTCGGCGTCGACGCTCGACATCATCGCGGGCGTGAAGGCCAAGCTGCCGCTGATCGAACAGACGCTGCCGCCGGGCCTGAAGCTCGTCACGATGGGCGACCAGTCGACCTTCGTGAAAGGCGCGGTCAGCGGCGTGGCGCGCGAAGGCATCATCGCCGCCGCGCTGACCTCGCTGATGATCCTGCTGTTCCTCGGCTCGTGGCGCTCGACGCTGATCATCGCCGCGTCGATCCCGCTCGCCGTGCTCTCGGCGATCGCGCTGCTCGCGGCCACCGGCGAAACGCTCAACGTGATGACGCTCGGCGGCCTCGCGCTCGCGGTCGGGATCCTGGTCGACGATGCGACGGTGACGATCGAGAACGTGAACTGGCACCTCGAACAGGGCAAGGACACGCGCACCGCGATCGTCGACGGCGCGAAACAGATCGTGATGCCGGCGCTGGTCTCGCTGATGTGCATCTGCATCGTGTTCGTGCCGATGCTGATGCTCGACGGCATCTCGCGCTTCCTGTTCGTGCCGATGGCCAAGGCCGTGATCTTCTCGATGGTGTCGTCGTTCGTGCTGTCGCGCACCTTCGTGCCGATGCTCGCGCAATACCTGCTCAAGCCGCACGCGTCAGCCGGCCACGCGTCGGGCGAACTGGCCGCGATCATGGATCCGCACGCGGGCCATGCCGGCGCGCACGACGTGCCGCCGTCGCGCAATCCGCTGGTGCGCTTCCAGCGTGCGTTCGAGCGCCGCTTCGAGGCCGTGCGCGCGTCGTACCGGATCCTGCTGGGCCTCGCGCTCACGCGCCGCAAGCCGTTCGTCATCGCGTTCCTGTGCGTGGTGGCCGCGTCCTTCCTGCTCGCGCCGTGGCTCGGCCGCAATTTCTTCCCGGCGATCGATTCGGGCGAGATCTCGCTGCACGTGCGCGCACCGGTCGGCACGCGCGTCGAGGAAACCGCCGCCGAGTTCGACCGCATCGAGAACACGATCCGCGGCGTGATTCCGCCCGCGCAGTTGCGCGAGGTGATCGACAACATCGGCCTGCCGAAGAGCGGGATCAACCTGACCTACAACAACAGCGGCACGCTCGGGCCGCAGGACGGCGACATCCTGATCTCGCTGTCGAAGGATCACGCACCGACCGCCGGCTACGTGCGCACGCTGCGCGAACTGCTGCCGCGCGCGTATCCGGGCACGACGTTCTCGTTCCTGCCGGCCGACATCGTCAGCCAGATCCTCAATTTCGGCGCGCCCGCGCCGGTCGACCTGCAGGTGGCCGGGCCCAACCAGCAGGCGAACCTCGCGTATGCGCACGAGCTGTACCGCAAGCTGCGCCTGATCGCCGGCGTGGCCGACCCGCGCATCCAGCAGGCCACGACCTACCCGCAGTTCACGGTGGCGGTCGACCGGACGCGCGCCGACCAGCTCGGCATCACCGAGCAGGACGTGACGAATTCGGTGGTCGCGACGCTGGCGGGCACCAGCCAGGTCGACCCGACCTACTGGCTGAACCCGCGCAACGGCGTGTCCTATCCGATCGTCGCGCAGACACCGCAGTACCGGATGACCACGCTGTCGGCGCTGCAGAACCTGCCGGTCACCGGCGCAAGCGGCCAGTCGCAGCTGCTCGGCGGCCTCGCCACGATCACGCGCGGCGTCGGCAGCGCGGTGGTGTCGCACTACAACATCGAGCCGCTGTTCGACATCTACGCGACCACGCAGGGGCGCGACCTCGGCGCGGTCGCCGCCGACATCGGCAGCATCGTCAAGGCCACCGCGAAGGATCTGCCCAAGGGCTCGACGGTCACGCTGCGCGGCCAGGTGCAGACCATGAACGGCGCGTTTGCCGGCCTGCTGCTCGGCCTCGTCGGCGCGATCGCACTGATCTACCTGCTGATCGTCGTGAACTTCCACTCGTGGGCCGATGCGTTCGTGATCGTCTCGGCGCTGCCGGCGGCGCTGGCCGGCATCGTCTGGATGCTGTTCACCACGCACACGCCGCTGTCGGTGCCGGCGCTGACCGGCGCGATCCTGTGCATGGGCGTGGCCACCGCGAACTCGATCCTCGTCGTCAGCTTCGCACGCGAGCGCCTCGCCGAAACCGGCAACGCACTGGCCGCGGCGCTCGAGGCCGGCTTCACGCGCTTCCGCCCGGTGCTGATGACCGCGCTCGCGATGATCATCGGCATGGCGCCGATGGCGCTCGGCCTCGGCGACGGCGGCGAGCAGAACGCGCCGCTCGGCCGCGCCGTGATCGGCGGCCTCGCCTGCGCGACGCTCGCGACGCTGTTCTTCGTTCCCGTCGTGTTCAGCCTCGTGCACCGGCGCGATGCGCTGAAGCACGACGCACCCCGCGCTTCCACCCCTTCCGCGTCCGGAGCTTCCCATGTCCACTGAGATCGAAATCAAGTCGCCGAAACGGCTGCCCAACCTCAAGCTCGTCGCCACGATCACCGCGCTGATCGCGGTCGGCATCGTGACGTCCGGCATCGTCGGCCGCGCACACGCGAAACAGGAAATGACGACCTGGTCCGCCGAACAGGCGGTGCCGACCGTCGTCGCGTACACGCCGTCGACCGGCGGCGACGGCACCACGCTCGAGCTGCCCGGCCACCTGTCCGCGTTCGAGAGCGCGCCGATCCACGCGCAGGTGTCGGGTTACCTGCATGCGTGGTACACCGACATCGGCGCGCATGTGAAATCGGGCCAGCTGCTCGGCCTGATCGACACGCCCGAGCTCGACCAGCAGTTGCAGCAGGCGCGCGCCGACCTGCAAAGCTCGCTCGCGAACGAGAAACTGGCTGCGTCCACCGCCGCCCGCTGGACCAAGATGCTCGCGCAGGATTCGGTATCGCAGCAGGAAACCGACGAGAAGACCAGCGACCTCGCCGCCAAGCAGGCGATCGTCGCGGCCAACGAGGCCAACGTGCGGCGCCTCGACGCGCTGGAGGCCTTCAAGCGCATCGTCGCGCCGTTCGACGGCGTCGTCACCGCGCGCAAGACCGATATCGGCCAGCTGATCTCGGCGGGCGGCGGCACCGGCCCCGAACTGTTCGCCGTGTCCGACGTGCACCAGATGCGCGTCTACGTGAGCGTGCCGCAGAACGAGGCCGCCGCGATCCATCCCGGCATGACCGCCACGCTGACCGTGCCCGAGCATCCGGGCGAGACTTTCCACGCGACGCTTGCCGACACCGACGACTCGATCGCCGACTCGACCGGCACGCTGCTGGTGCAGCTGATGGTCGACAACCGCGACGGCAAGCTGATTCCGGGCGAATACACCGAGGTGCATTTCGCGCTACCGGCGAACGCAAGCCACGCGCTGACGATCCCGGCCAGCTCGCTGATCTTTCGCCAGGCCGGCCTGCAGGTCGCCGTGGTCGGCAAGGACAACCGCGCGGTATTCAAGCCCGTCACGATCGCAACCGACTTCGGCACGCACGTGCAGATCGCGACCGGTCTCGCGCCCGACGATCGCGTGATCGACAACCCGCCCGATTCGCTGTCCGCGGGCGACCCGGTGCGGCTCGCGGCGCCGGCCGGCGCCGTCGCCTCGGCCGCGCGCGACACGGAGCATGCGAATGGCTAACCCGCGTCGGCTCTGCGCGATGCTGGCCAGCATCGCGTTCCTCTCCGCCTGCTCGTTCGCGCCCGTCTATCACGCGCCGCAGACCGCGTTGCCGGCCAGCTTCAAGGAAGCCGGCGGCTGGCAGGCCGCGAAGCCGGCCGACCGCATCGCGCGCGACGGCTGGTGGAAGGCGTTCCGCGACCCCGTGCTCGACCGGCTCGAAGTGCGGGTGGCGGCAGCCAACCCCGACGTGGCCGCGGCCGTGGCCCGCCACGACGAAGCCGGCGCGCTGTTCGATCAGGCGCGCTCGGGGCTGTTCCCGACCATCGGCCTCGGTGCGCAGGTCTCGAGCAACCGGCAATCGGCCACGCGGCCGCTGCGCGGCTCGAACCAGCCGAACGTGTATGGCTCCAACACGCTCGATGCCGGCTTCGACTACGACCTCGACCTGTGGGGCAAGGTCCGCAACGAAGTCGCGGCCGGGCGCGCCGACGCGCAGGCCAGCGCCGACGATCTCGCATCGGTGCAGCTGAGCCTGCAGGCCAGCCTGGCGAACGCATACTTCAACCTGCGCGGGCTCGACCAGCAGCAACAGCTGCTGTCCGACACGATCGATACCTACCGGCGGGCACTGCAGCTGACGATGAGCCGGCATGCGGGCGGCATCGCGTCCGATCTCGACGTCTCGCGCGCGCAGACGCAGCTCGATTCGGCGCGCGCGTCGGCCGAGGACGTGCGGGCGCGGCGCGCGCTCGACGAGCACGCGATCGCGACGCTCACGGGCGTGCCGGCCTCGTCGTTCTCGCTCGCGCCGGACCTGGCCGCCGCCTACCTGCCGACGATTCCGGCCGGCCTTCCCGCCACGCTGCTGCAGCGACGGCCCGACGTCGCGGCCGCGGAGCGCCGCATGGCCGCCGCCAACGCGAAGATCGGCGTGGTGCGCGCGGCGTTCTTCCCCGACATCACGCTCGGTCTGATCGGCGGGTACCAGAGTTCCGGGCTCGGTCATTGGCTCAGCGCACCGAACGAGATCTGGTCGATCGGGCCCAGCCTCGCGCTGACGCTGTTCGACGGCGGCCGCCGCCAGGCGCTCACGGATCAGGCCCATGCGCGGCTGGCCGAGAACGGCGCGAAATATCGTGCGGTGGTGCTCGGCGCGTGCCAGCAGGTCGAAGACAACCTCGCGCTCACGCACCACCTGGGCGACGAAGCCGATCGCGAACAGGAAGCCCTCGATGCGGCGGAACGCACGTTGCAGTTGTCGATGTCGCGCTACCGGGACGGTGTCGTCAGCTATCTCGACGTCGTGACCGCGCAGACCACCGAACTCAATACGAAGGTCGCGATGCTGGAGCTCGATACGCGCCGGCAACTGGCGGCGGTAGGGCTGATCGCGGCGCTGGGCGGCGGGTGGTCGACCGGTGAAGCGGCATCCGTGGCGAAAACGCCGGCCGTCGCAACGGCACGCTCGACGACTTGAGGCCCCCTGCGACACGCGGGTTGCGTGTCGCGTTTCGAGGCACCCGTCATCGCGACGGGTGCCGTTTTTTTTGCCCGGTCGATCAGAACTTGTGACGGATGCCGGCCGCGACCACGGCCTGATGATCGTTGCTCGACGCGGCGAGGTTGAAGATCCCCGCGTTGCCGAGCACCGAGACACCGTCCGCGCCCGTCACGCGCTGGTACACGCCTTCGAGATAGAGGTCGGTGCGGCGCGACAGCGCGTAGTCGGCCTGCAGCATGAACTGGTTCCACTTCGGTGCGATGCTGCGGCCCGCATCGTCGAAGCGGCCCTGCGTGAACGTGTACGAGCCGCCCAGCGAGAATGCCGGCGTGAGGAAGTAGCGCCCGTTCAGTTCGTAGTTGCTGAAGGTCAGCAACTGGCCGTTCACGCTGCCGTACGCGCCGCCTTGCGACAGTTCGCGCGGATCGTTCAGGATCGTTCTCGTGTAGACGAAGCCGATCGCCGCATGGTCGAACGCATAGTGTGCGCCGGCGCCGAACGTGCGCCAGCGGCCGCCGACGAGCATCGCATCGCCGTCCGAACTGCTCAGCGACCCGCCGGTGTTCTGCGGCGCGTTCACGCCGCCCGGCTGGTTCGACTGCAGGTACGCGACGGCCAGGTCGACCGGGCCGTTCGCATACTGCGCGCCGACGCTGTACGCGCTGTTGTTGCTGAATCCGCCGCCCTGGTTGCTGAAGCCATATGCACCGCCGAACGTGAAGCCACCGTAGTCGGCACTACGGAACTTCACCGCGTTGTTCATCCGCGTGTCGTTGGCGAGGTTGTCGTTGTCGTACGGATGATCGGCGATGTTGCCGCCGAATCCCGAGCCCGTCGCCGACAGCGGCGCGACGAAGTCGACCAGGAAATCGTACTGGCGGCCGAGCGTGACCGTGCCCCATTGGCGGCTCGCGAGACCGACCCACGCCTGACGGCCGAACTCGTCGCCGCCGTTGCCGAACTTGCCGTTCGCGACGTTGAAGCCGTTCTCGAGGGTGAACACGGCCGCCAGCCCGCCGCCGAGATCCTCGTTGCCGCGCAGCCCCCAGCGCGACGTGCTGACGTTGCCGCTCTGGACGCCGTAGACGGGCCCCGCACCGGCTGCCGATTTCTGGTTGCTGATGTAGTCCAGGCCCGCGTCGATCGTGCCGTACAGCGTGACGCTGCTCTGTGCGTGCGCGGCGCTCGCAAGCATGCACGCGACCGCGGCCGGGATTGCCAGATATTTCTTCATGATGGTTTCGCTAGAGTGGATCGGTCTGCTCGCATCGCCGGCCCGTGTGGCGTGGCCGCTCGTGCGCGATGCGATGGCGCACAATTTAGGCAGCGGGCATGACAGCGCCGTTATCAAAACGGCCCGAAAAATGAAACCTGCTTCATCTTCGCGACACGCCTGTTTCATGTCTGCGCGAACGGCGCGCCGGTGCATGAATTTCTTTTCACGTTGCGTATGCCGATCCGCCATCCCCGCTCCTCTATGCTTGTCCTCAACCCGATGCGCGACATCGACACGCCGCGCCGGGGGATGAATCCAGTCAATCATCATGAGGACTCCGAACATGAAAACCGCCAAGATCGCCGTTTCCGCCCTGCTCGCCGCATTCGCCGCGCTGTCCGTTCCCGCATTCGCGCAAACCAGCACCCAGGCGATGCAGATGTCGCCGGCCGCCACCAAGGACGGCGTGCCGGGCGCGCAGGCAGCCGGCCAGTGGGTGCCGCCGTACGGCCAGGCGCTCCACGAGAAGACGCGCGCCGAGGTCTATGCCGATCTCGTGCACGCGGAACAGGACGGGCAGCTCAAGTACCTGAACTCCACGCTCTACTCGCATTGATGCGCGCCGCCGTGCGGCCGGGCGCGGTGCCCGGCGCACGCCGCCCGCGGCGACGCCACCCGTCCACCGAATCGCCCGCCATCCATGAAGCTTCGTCCGTTGCTCGTTCGTTCCGCCCGTCTCGCGCTCGTCGCGATCGCCGCCGGTTTCGTGTTGTCCGGCTGTGCCGCCGCGCAGCCCGACGGCCCCGGCGACTGTGTCGGCCCGCCCGATTTCTGCGTACCGTTCTTCGGCTCGTAAACGCATGACGGGCGCACTGCCACCGGCAGCGCGCCCGTCATGCTCGTGGTGCGACCCGGGCCGCGCGTTTATGCGTCCGGCAGCGTCACCTGGTAGCCGTAGCGGCTCACCGTATCGATCCGGACGTCGGGCAGATGCCGCGCAAGCTTGCGGCGCAGCCGCGACACCACGAGATTGACGCTCGACGGATCGACATCCTCCTTGTCCTGCCATACGTACCGGATCAACTGGTCGCGCGGCACCGGCGCGTTCGGATGGCGCATCAGGCATTCGAGCAGCAGGCATTCGCGGCGCGTCACGGCGAGGCGCAATTTGCCGTCCTTGAGTTCGCGCGCCAGCGTCTCGAGCGCGGACGCCGCCGTGACCGGGCTGTCCGCATCGCGCGGCCCGGCCAGCCGCTGCAGCGCCTGCAGGCGCTCGTGCAGCTCGATGAACGAATACGGTGCACCGAAACATGCATCGGCGCCCGCACGCAGCACACGGATGCGCTCGCGCGCCGACGCCTGGCCGATCAGCACCACCAGCGCGGCGCCGCCGCCGTCGGCGACGAAACGCGGCAGCATCGCGATCAATGCGGCATCGCTGCCCGGCTCGAAGGCGGTCGCGACGATCGCGTCGAACGCCTCCTGCGACGCGAGAAACAGCCCGTCGCGCAGGTCGTCGGCGCGCTGCAGGCTGTGCCCGCTCTCCTGCAGCGCCTTGTGCAGCCACGACGCTTCCGGGTGCGGCGAAGTCACGAGCAGGACGCGCATCGTCAGCAGGCTCCGCGGCGGAAAAACGCCTGCACGTGCAGTCGCGTGCGGACGACCGTCATCCCAGCGACCTCGGCCAGCACTCGATCGTCACACGCGTGCCGGGCTCGGCATTGCCGATGCGCAG
Organism: Burkholderia pulmonis; assembly: GCF_984667975.1. Classification (NCBI taxonomy): domain Bacteria; kingdom Pseudomonadati; phylum Pseudomonadota; class Betaproteobacteria; order Burkholderiales; family Burkholderiaceae; genus Burkholderia; species Burkholderia pulmonis. The sequence goes on along the minus strand of NZ_OZ480187.1, from coordinate 641,969 downwards.
CGTGAAGTCGTGCACGTTGACGACCGCCGACACGATGCTCAGGCCGAGCCCGGCCCCGGCGAGATGGCCGGTGCGGCGGCTGCGGTAGCGATGCTGCAGCACGGCCTCGCGTTCGTTCGCCGCGATGCCGGGGCCGTTGTCGACCACGTCGATGCGCGGGCCGGACGGCGTGTCGTGCAGTTCCAGGCGCACGGTATCGCCGGCGGTCGTGTACTTGAGCGCATTGTCGAGCAGGTTGCTGAGCGCCTCGAACAGCAATGCGCGATCGCCGTGGATCGGCACGACGGGTTCGACGAGCAGCACGAACTGGATCTCGCGGCTGTCCGCAAGCGGCTCGAACAGCTGCCCGACATCCGTGACGAGATCTTCCAGCGCCAGCTCGGCGAACCCGCCGCGCCGCTGCAGCGAGCCGATCTCGGCAATGCGCAGCATCGCGCGGAACCGGCTGAGCAGCACGTCGGTTTCGTTGCGCGCCCGCGCGACGAGGCTCGCCAGCGCGGCATCGTCGAGCCCGTCCGCACGCTCCGCCGCGTGCGCGAGCAGCGTATGCACGTGTGCGAGCGGCGTGCGCAGGTCGTGCGCGATGCCGTCGCAGACGCCCTTCACCTCGTTCATCAGGCGTTCGACTTCCTCGAGCATGTGATTGACGAGATGCGACAACAGGTCGATCTCGTCGTGCCCGCCGATCGGCAGCCGCTGCCCGAGATCGCCCTGCGCGATCCGCTGCGTGATGCGCCGGACTTCCTTCAGACGCCGCATCTGCCGCACGCTGAGGATCAGGCCGCCCACAACACCTGCGCCGAGGCAAAACAGCCCGCCCGCGACCAGCGCCTGGATGATCGCCGCGCGAATCCGCAGGATGTGCGTGAGGTCGCGCCCGAGCACCAGCACGTCGCCGTTGGCGCGGCGCTCCGCCATCGCACGGACGACGGGCGGCACCTGGTCGCCCGCGATCGTCATCGTGTGATCGAGCGTCACGCCGTTGCGGTCCGGCCGGAGGCCGGCGGGCATCACCAGCACGTCGCCGGCAATATGCCTGCCGTCGCCGGTGAAAAGCCCGTAATAGTTGGTGTGCATGTGCTCGTGCTCGATCCGGTGCTGGATCGCGGCAGGCAGTTGCGCATCTTCGATCGAATCGAAGTAGATCATCTGCCAGTCGATCACCACATCGGTTTCACGCTCCATGTCGTGCGTGATGCCCGATGCGATCAAGCCGAGAAGCAACATGACCGAAACGGAGAACGTCACGGCATAGACCGACACGAGCCGGAACGTACTGGAGTACCAGCGGCGCTTCGGCGCCGGCTGGACGTGATTCACGGTAGACGTCAAGGTAGCGATCTCAGCCAAGAATGTAACCGGCGCCGCGTACCGTCTGGATCATCTGCGTCGCATCGGGCGGATCGATCTTCTTGCGCAGCCGGCCCATGTGCACTTCGATCAGGTTGGTGCCGGGATCGAAGTGATATCCCCACACGGCCTCGAACAGCATCGTGCGCGTGATGGTCTGCCCGGCATTGCGCATCATGTATTCGAGCACGCGGTACTCGGTCGGCAGCAGCGCGATTTCCTCGCCGTCGCGAAACACCTTGCGCGAGATCAGGTCGAGCTTGAGGGGGCCGACGGCCAGCGTCGTCGCGAACGGCGCCGGCGCGGTCTGGCTCCGGCGCAACAGGACTTCGAGGCGCGCGGCCATTTCCTCGGGATCGAACGGTTTGGTCAGGTAGTCGTCGCCGCCCGCGCGCAGGCCGCGCACCCGTTCGTCGACATCGCCGAGCGCGCTCAGCATCAGCACGGGTGTGCGCACGCCAACGCTGCGCATCGTGGTCAGGATCGTGAGGCCGTCGACGACCGGCAGCATCCGGTCGAGCGTGATCACGTCGAACTCGTTGCCGAGCGCGCGGGCCATGCCGTCGCGTCCGTTCGCCACCCATTCGACCGTGAAGCCGCGCCCTTTCAGCTCTCTTACTATTTCGTTCGCGGTGATTTCGTCGTCTTCGATCGTCAGTACGTGCGCCACTGCCGCACCGTCCTCGGCCATCCTGTCAGGCAGGGCCGGCTTGTTACCCGGGGAAACTGATAATGCCATATACGATTCTCGTCTTCAGCGAAGGGACGCACGCGCTTCGACACCCGACGGGCGATCGCGTTCGGATGGAGACTACACGCGCGCGCGTAAAACGTGCGCGTCGACTTCATGAAGAAAGTTTCATATACGGCGGCAGCGCAGGCCGGCATTGCCGGCCGGCGTCGTTGCGACAGGATGCCGCACCGCGCACGACCATCGCGTGCGAGCCATTGCAGCGACGCCCGTAGCGGTCGCGCCGAAAGGCATCGGTAAAGAATCGAGCGTCAGCCCTGCTGCTGCGCCGTGTCCTGCCGGTCGCCGCGATGCGACGCGACACGATGCGCGGCATCCTCCGCGCGATGCATGCGCTCGACCTTCGTATGCGCGAGCGTCGCGTCCGCAATCGCGAGCCCCGTTCCCTGCACCTTCGCGAACGCCAGCACCGGTGAGCACACCAGCGCGACGAGCGCGGCCATCCTGACGGTTGTCTTCATTGCATTACCCCGATGCGGGCCGCGCCGGGCGCAGCGTCGATTGATCATGCGTTCGACGATACGCCCGCGCTTCTAACCGTTCGGCAGCATGCGCATGAAGGTTTCTTTAAGGTCTGCCGCGCACGACGACGCACCCCCGTGCACGGGGACGATCCGTATAAAACTTGTTTCATCTTCGCGCGGCCGTTTCGATAGTCCGCGGTGCCTAACCTTCGTCGTGCGGTCGACGTTGGCATCCCACCGTACGGCCTGTTCCCAACGCTTCCCTGGAGTCGAAGATGAATCATCCCGCCCGCTACCTCGCCTGTGCCGCCCTGCTCGTGCTGAGCGTCTCCGCGCATGCCGCGCCGAAGCTCACGTCCGCGCAATGCAACGACTATCCGTTCGTGCACACGAAAGGCCCGGTCTCGCATCGGCAACTGATCAACGAGTTGAACGAGCTGGAATCCGTCGGCTACAACCCGTCGTCGGGCGACGAGAGCAGCTATCCGGACGATATCGATTCGGCGCAGGCGCGCCTGATGACGAAATACCAGAAGGACTGCGCCGGCGCAGCCAACACCGTCGCGTCGAACGGCAACTGAACCGCCACCGGTAATCAAGCTCCGAGTTTGCGCGCGTGCCTCGCGGCCGCGCGTTTTTTTTCATCAGGCGATGCGCGTGTTCAACGTGCGCGGCTTCGCGCCACGATCTGGGCGAACGCCTGCGCGAGCACGGTCGGCTCGACCGGCAGCACCAGCGCGCACACCGACTTCGCGTCGTCGTCCGCGAGCGGCACGTACGCGACGCCGTCCACACCCAGGCTGGCCATCCGCTCCGGCACGATCGCGATGCCGCATCCGGCCGCGACGAGATTCAGCATCGACGTCTTCGGCGAAACGATTCGCGCGGCCGACGGGACGAAGCCGTGCTTCAGGCACAGATCGGTCACGACCCGCGCAAGACCGCCCTGCTGGCGATGCACGGCCGACACGAACGGCTCGCGCTTGAGCCGCGACAGCGTCGTGCGCTTGCGCGCGGCGAGCGGATGATCGCTCGGCAGCGCTACGCACAGCCGCTCGGCCGCAAGCTCGACGAAACGCACGCGCACATCGCGGCGCAGCACCGGCAACCGGACGATCCCGATATCGGCATGGCCGTTCGCGACGGCCGATACCTGCTCCTCGGACGAAGCGCGATCGAGATCGACGCGCGCGTTGGGACATTCGCGCATGAAGCGGTCGAGATCGGCCATCAGGCTGTTGACCGGAATCGTGCTCGAATGCAGGAGCCGCAGCACGCCCGCTTCGCCGCGCGACAGCTGCTCGCCTTCCTCGGCCGCGGCGGCCAGCGTGACCGGCACCGATGCCACGCGATCGCGATAGACCGTGCCGGCCGGCGTGAGGCGCACGCCCCGTGCCTCGCGCTCGAACAGCCGGAACCCCAGCTCGTCCTCGAGCTGCCCGATCTGCCGGCTGAGCGCCGACTGCGCAACGTGGAGCGCGCCCGCGGCCGGCGTGAAGCCGCCGAGGTCCGCCACGGTCAGGAAGTACTGGATTTGCCGGAGGGATGGCATGCCGAAACGAGATGGATAAGCGCCGGATTCGATATTTGCGTTATACCGGCACGCTCCGCAGAATGGAAGCCTTCCACGCCGGCATCACCGTTCCGGCGGACTTTTCGGAGCGTTCATCCCCGTGGCTACCCTCCTGTCCTATCTGCTGGTCGTCGCCGCCGGCATCAGCGTCGCATTGCAACAGGTGCTCAACGCGAACCTCCGCGCGCAGATCGGCTCGCCCTGGTGGGCCGGATCGGTCAGCTACCTCGTCGGCCTGGCCGCGATGCTGGCGGTCGCGCTGCTGTCCCCGCATCCGCGTTTGAGCGGTACCTTCTCCGGTGCGGGATCGTGGTTCAGCTGGACCGGCGGACTCTTCGGCGCGATATTCGTCGGCGTCGCGATATTGATGGTGCCGCGGCTGGGCGCGGCCACGACGCTCGCGCTGATCGTCGTCGGGCAGATGACGGGTGCACTCGTGTTCGACCACTTCGGTGTGCTCGGCATCGAGCAGCATTCGGCCAGCCCGATCCGCATTGCCGGTGCGGCGTGCCTCATCCTCGGGGTGGTGCTGATCCGCGCGTGACGCGCGTTGCGTCGCGCAGCGGAAAGGTTTCGTTCGTCTCCAGGTTCTCGTTTCCTTGAATCTCTTGAATGAATCGGTCAGTAGCGATCCGTGACGCCATCGATCCCGCGTGCCTGCAACGCACGAACCAGACCGGCGCGCACGGTCGCGACGTCGGCAAAGGCGGGACGGCGGTGCGCGGCGACTTCGGCGGCCGTATAAGGCCTGAAGTTACGCGGCAGCGCGTCGCGATTCATCGTCGTGAGCACCCAGTTGAGCACGTCGGCCAGCTCCTGGTCCGACAGCGCCGAATTCGACGCGCCGGGCACGCGCATCACGTACTCGCGCCCGGCCGGCAGATGCGTGAAATAGCCGAGCGAATTCGCAAGCGGCGGCACCTTGCCGGGAATGCCGCCGCCCGTCGCCGTATGGCAGCCCATGCAGTTGAGCACCCAGTGCTGCCGCGCGAGCGTCGCGTCGGCCGCGCCGTCGGCATGCGCGGGCGTGACGACTGCACATAAGGCAGCACCCGCCAGCAGCAGCCACGACGACAGGTGACGCGACACGCGGCCGCGCCACGACGACGACGTGCCCCGCGTGCCCTGCGCGGATGCGTCCGCACGGGACGCGCGGGCGCCGCTCACAGACCGAGCCCCTTGATCACCACCGCGCGCTGCGCATGCACGGCCGTGCCGTCCATCTCCTTCGCCCGTGCCGCACGGATGTCGGCCGCCGTGAACGGCTTCGCGTCGCCGTGCTGCGCGTTGAGATCGAACACGACGTAGTTGAGCACGTGCGCGATGTCGTCGTCGCTCGCGCTCGCGAACGACGGCATCTTGAAGTTGTAGTTCTTGTCGTGCACCTTGATCTCGCCGAACATCCCGTGCAGCAGCGTCGCGACCAGTTGCGCACGCCCGGCCTCGGCCGCCGCATACTTGCCCGGATACTCGGTCAGCGGCGGCGCCAGGCCGTCCTGCCCTTTCCCGCCCGCCTGGTGGCACACCGCGCACTGCGCGTCGAACAGGCTTTTCCCGGCCGGGTAATGCACGGTTTCCTGTGCGCTGGCCGCGCCTGGCAACGCGAAGGCTGCCACAACCGTCATGCACGCAACGACATTCTTTCCTGTCTGCTTCACTTTCATTGCTTTGCCGCTCCCAACAGAACCGAAACCGAACAGTGGTAATTCGAATTACCGTTCGCCATGCACCAGTTGATGTCGTTGTTCAACGACAGCTTGTACAGCGGCTTCTCGCGCTCGTTGCGGTTGCAGAAGCACTTGCCGCACGACGTCTTGCCGCAGCAGTCGTTGTACGACACGATGTAGTCCGAACCGTCGTGCGGATTGCGGCAGGTGCCGATCCACGTGATCGGCGACGGTGTCGTGCCCGGCGGGCAACTGCTCGACGTGCCGCCGCAGCAACTGCAGAGCCAGCCGTCGATCGCGCAATACTTCCAGTAGTCGCAGCTCGTCGGATCGTCGCTCGCACCCGATGCGGCGGCGCTCGAGGCCCCCGATGCGCCCGCCTCGGCCGCATAGGCGGTGCGGTCGACGGGCAGCAGCGGCAGCATCGCCGATCCCACCAGCACCTTGCCGAGCTTCGCCATCGCGCTGCGCCGCGAACTGTGCTGCGCGACGCCGCGCGCCGACCGCTCGAACCATGAATCAAACAGGCCCATGTCGTTGTTCTCCCATGACGTTGTAAGTGGGTCGGCCGGTCACGCGTGCTGCGCGTGCGCGTCGTGGCTGTGATCGCCGTGCACGAACTGCTGCAGCGACGCGACGCCGCGCTCCTTCGCCTCGAACAGGCTCTCGAGATGCTCGCGCGTGTTGACGAGCCCCTTCGCGCGCACCGTGCCCGTTTCGTCGAGCAGCACCGCATACGGCAGCTTGCCGATCTGGTAGGCAAGACCCAGCTCCTGCGACAGCACGTACGGGAAGCGCCCGAGGTCGTGCTTCTGCGCGAAGCGCGCATGCTCGTCGAAATCGCCGTCGCTCGCGAGCACGATGTTGACCGGCGTCGATTCGCTTGCCTGCAGCGACGGCAGCAGCGGCAGCAGCTTCTTGCAGACCGGGCACGTCGGCGACAGGAAGAACAGCAGCGTCGCCTTGCCCGCTGCGTCGATGCCGCCGACCTTCACGTGCGAGCCGCGAATGTCGGTCAGCTCGAACGTCGGTGCGATCGCGCCGACCGCCGGCCCCTTGTCGATCATCAGCGCGCCGGCCGGCATGATGCGTTCGTACAGGATGCCGATCTGGCGCACCAGCGCGAGGCAGATCGCGCCGAGCGCGAGGACGGCCACCCACAGCAGGGCGGTGGAAACGGTGAGAGCGGTTTGCATCATGAATTCCTCAGGTGGGACAGGCGCGGTACGTTGGCGAGCAGCACGTCGACGGTGAGCAGCGCGCAGACGATCAGCAGCACGGAGAAGAACAGCGTCAGGTAGTCGAACCACACGACGGCACGCGTGCCCGGGTCGACGAACGCGGTGGCGGCCAGCGCAACGAGCAGCAGCACGCGGCCGACGTGCAGCCAGCCGATGCCGCGCGGTGCGTCGGTGCGCGCAGCGGTGAAGCCGGCGCAACCGCAGTCGATGTCGGTGTGGCCGCGCAGCAGGTTGATCGCGAGCCCGGCCGCGAAGGCCAGCAGCAGCGCAATCAGGCCGATCGCACCGGCCGTGCGCGTATCGGGAAACAGCAGCGCCGCGGCGCCGATCGCTTCCGCGAGCGGAATCGCGAACGCGACGGGGGCGGTGACCGTGTCGGGCAGCAGCCGGTAGCCGGCCAGCGCCTGGCGGAACGCAGCGGGCCGGCGCATCTTCGCGAAGGCGCCGAGCAGCACGACGACGGCCGCGCCGGCCTGCGCGCTGGTGGCGAGTACGGGATCGAGCGTCATCGCGGCCTCACGGGTTGACGAGCAGCGTCGACGTATTGCCGATCTGCTTCTCGACGTTCTGCAGCTTGCCCGTGCGCGCATCCATCACGACGAGGTCGGACGTCGCCGTCAGCCCGTAGAACAGCGGCTTGTCGTCCTGGCTGACCTGGATCGACACGAGCGGATCGACCTTCTGCTGCGCGAGATCCCAGCGCGCGACGCGCTGCTTCGACTTCAGGTCGTACACCCACACCTGCGTGCCGGGCTCCTTGTGCGAGCCGTCGGCGCCCTTGTGCATCAGCACGTAGTAGCGGTTCTGCTTCGCCTGCACGGCCGTCTGCTGCATGCCGCCCGGGCGCCAGCCCTCGGCGCGCTCGGCGTCCGTCAGCAGTGACCAAGGCTTGCCGAACGCCGGCTTGTCGCCGCTGAAATCGGCGCTGCGCACGTTGCCGCCGTAAGTCGTGAACAGGTAGCCGCCGTCGTACCGCGACGCGTTCACGAACGCCGGATCCTTGTCGACGTCGATGAACGCGTCCGACATCGTGCGCTTCGCTTCCTTGCCGTTCGCGTCGAGGGTGACGGTCAGCGCCTTGCCGCTTTCGCACAGCGCGGTGAAGCGGTCGTTGCCCGACGGATACGCGAGCACGCAGGCGGCCGTGTCGATCTCCGACAGCACCTTCTTCGTGACGGCATCGATCACAGTCATCGATGCGGCCGGCGTGATGTTCGCGACGTACAGCCGCTTGCCGTCGGCGCTTAACGCGGTGTTGTACGGCGACGGCACATGCTGCGCGTGCTTCGCCGGAATCACGATCTCGCCCGCATGATCGAGCGTCGTGTTGTCGGTCATCTCGACCACGTCGGTGCGCGTGCCGTGCGAGCCGCGCGAGAAGTAGGTCGTCGCGACGAAGCTCGTCTTGTGGTCCGGCGAGATCGCGAGGCCGGGGCCGAAGCCGCCGTCGATCTGGCCGAGCAGCTTCTTCGCGTCGGCGTCGTACACATAGATGCGCCCGTCGGTCATCGAAGGCATCGAGATGTCGACGATATAGACCTCGTGCGGATGCCACGGCGGCATTTTCTGCACGACCAGTTCCTCGGGCTTTTCCGTCGCGTTCGCGCTGCCGGCCCACGCCGCCGCGAACGCCAGCGTCGCCGCGAGCGCCGCGGTTCGTCGCCTTGTCCTCATGTCGCCTCCAGTTGGGGATTCACGTTATGTGGGGCGACTGTAGTTCGACAATAAATCCGGTCAGCACCCGGACCGGCAACGCGTGCGTGCCGATTCGGGATATTGGAAATGCACGTGAAAGCCTCGTGGCGACGCGCTCATCCGACCCTCTGAAGAATGCGCGCCGAATCGCGCGCCCCCTTATTGCGCCGACCGCCCGGCCGGTTTACTCTTGCGCGATCCTGCTCGACACCCCCGGAGGTGCAGTGTTCGTGTTTCACGAGATGTTCGACGACGCGGACCGGCATGCCGAGGCGCTGCGCGGCTGGAACCAGCGCTACGACCAGATCGGTCCGGGCTCGTATCGCAGCGCGGTCAAGCACGCGGTGCTCGACGGCCTGCAGCTGTTCCAGGAAGCCGCGAACGTGCGCATCATCCAGCGCGGCCGGCTGCCGCCCGGCCATACCGTGTTCGGCATGCCGCTCACCGGCTCGGGCGCATTCGCGTTCGGCGGCGCGCGCATCGAACGCGGCACGATGGTGATGGCGCGCGGCGGCGCACCGTTCGAACTGCATTCGCCCGACGACATGTCGCTGATCGGCGTCGTCATCGATGCGGAGCTGCTGCAGCAGGTCGAGGATGCGGCCGACGTGCGCGTCGATGAAACGACGCTGCGGCGCGGCGTCGTCGACATGCCGACGGCCGTGCTGCTGCGCGCGAGCGTGCAGATCGCGACGCAGCTCGAACGCGTGCTGTCCTCACCCGATACGTACGGCGACGCGCGCGTGCAGCGCGAGCTGCGCGGTGAAATCGGCAATGTGCTCGTCGATCTCCTGACGTACCGGATACCCGAAGCGTCGAACCGGCTCACGCACGCATGCCGCGCCGACATCGTTCGCCGCGTGCACGACTACGTGATCGAGCACCCCGAAGCGCCCGTCGACGTGCTGAGCCTGTGCGCGCAGCTGCGCGTGAGCCGGCGCACGATGCAGAACAGTTTCCAGTCGGTCGTGCAGACCAGCCCGCTGCACTACGTGCGCTCGCTGCGCCTGTCGCAGGTGCGGCGGATGCTGCTCGACACGCGGCAAGCCGATTTGCCGATCAGCGATGCGGCCGCGCGCTGGGGGTTCATCCATCTCGGCCATTTCGCGAACGCGTACAAGGCGCAGTTCGGCGAACTGCCGTCGATCACTGCGCGCCGGTCCGTGCGCGCCGTAAAAACGCGCTGACACGCGCAAAACCCGCGATAATCTCCCGCTAACCGTGCGGTGCGCGAGCCGACGCCGCACCTGCCCGCCCGATCGCCGCCCCGTGCGATGCGTGACGACCACCGGATTCGATCCCCTGCCCCGATGCCCGAGGATTTTCACTTCCTGTTGCTGCCCGGTTTCTCCGCGCTCGGCTTCATGTCGGCGGTCGAACCGCTGCGCGTCGCGAACCGCTTTCGCACCGAGCTCTATCGCTGGCACGTGATCAGCGCGGACGGTGCACCCGTCGCCGCGAGCAACGGCATTCCGGTCGCCGCCGAAGCCGCGTGCGCGAACGTCTCGCAGGTCGATACGGTCTTCGTCGTCGCGGGCTTCGATCCGCTCGTGTGTTACACGCGCACGCTCGGCGACTGGCTGCGCCGCCAGCACCGGCATGGTGCAACGCTCGGCGGCATCGATACGGGCAGCTTCGTGCTCGCGGAAGCCGGGCTGTTCGACGCGTCGCAGCCGCTCACGCTGCACTGGGAAGCGCTGGCCGCGTTCCGCGAACGCTATCCGGGCCTGAACGCGACGCAGGAACTGTTCGAGATCGACGACCGGCGCATCACGTGTGCAGGCGGCACCGCGTCGATCGACATGATGCTCGACCTGATCGGCCGCCGGCATGGCGCCGATCTAGCGGCAACGATCTCCGAGCAGTTCGTCGTGAGCCGCATCCGGCAGCGCTCGGACAGCCAGCGGCTCGAGATCGCCGCCCGCTACGGCGTGCACAACCGCAAGCTGATCCAGGTGATCGGCACGATGCAGCAGCACATGGAGAATCCGCTCGGCTCCGACGCGCTCGCGCAGGACGTGTCGATCACGCGGCGCCAGCTCGAACGGCTGTTCAGTGCGACGCTGAACGACACGCCGACGCACTTCTACCTGAACCTGCGCCTCGATCGCGCGCGTGAACTGCTGCAGCAGACCGACATGAGCATCACTTCGGTGTGCGTCGCGTGCGGGTTCGAATCGCCGTCGCATTTCTCGCGTACGTATCGCGCACGCTTCGGCGTCAGCCCGCGCAGCGACCGCCGCGCGACGCGCTGATCGTCGCGGCTTTTAACCACAATCCTGCGCGGTATTGCGTGTTCCAGCAGCGTTTCCCGCCGTTCGCTGAACAATGCCGGCGATTGATCGGTCAACCGAAGCGATCATCGAAAATAATTTGGAATGTGGTTGAAAATATTCTGTAACATAAGTCGAAATTAGATAGGCAGCCTAACGAGACGATTCGCCAGCTCGACGCACGTCGAGCCACGCAGGCTGCCGCCGATATCAATATCGATCCGAGGGGTATGACATGACGATGCTCGATTCGCTGTCGCCGCACCTGCCTGCCGTTCGCTTCTTCTTCGCTTCGCCCGCCCGTTTCTTTTCGACCTGACGTTTAGAACTCCTTAGTCAGTCGACACTCCCAACACCGCTTCGCCGCACCGGTTCCATCGAACCGGCGCGAGGGCCGTGTCGTGCCTGCTCGCCATGAGCGTGCGGGCGTGTCCAACCGTTGAGATGAGGATCACGTATGCAGACATCACGCAAAGCATTGCCGCTCGCCCTGGGTCTCGCGCTCGGTTTCGGCATCGTCGGCGGCACCCTGGCCGATACGAAAGTCTCGAATCCGCAGGCAGTCAGCCTGCGCGAGAGCCTGACGCGCGGCGTTGCACCGCCGGCCGCCAAATCCGATACGGCAGCCGGACAATTCCGCACGGACGGCGTCGCGGTCACGCTGTACAACCCGGCCTATCGCGTCAAGAAAGCCGCCACGACGCCCGCCGCCACCGCACGCGATTTCGTCGCGTCGCAGGCGGCGCAGCTCGGGCTCGACGCGGCCGCGCTCGCGAGCCTCGTCGTCACGTCGGAACGCAACGATGCGGACTTCACGGTCGTGCGCCTGCAGCAGCAAGCCGCCGGGCTGCCCGTGTACGGCAGCGACATCGCGGTGACGGTCGCGAAGGACGGCCGCATCCTGTACGTCGCGAGCAACACGATCAACGGCGTGGTCGCGACGACGCGCAAGTCGCAGGCCGTCGACCAGCAGCAGGCCCTCGACCGCGCCCGCGCATATCTCGGCGTGAGCGGCTTCACGAATCTCGACGCGCAGCTCGTCGCGTTCGTCGACAAGACCGGCACGCACACCGCGTGGAAAGTACGCGGCCGCCCGCAGGACGGCCCGAAGGGCGACTGGGAACTGCTGATCGACGCGGGCAGCGGCGAAGTGCTGCGCGCCGAGGACAAGGCGTTCTACGCGACCGACGGCACCGGCTTCGTGTTCCGCCCCGATCCGCTGTCGTCGACGAAGAGCAACTACGGCAGCACGGGCTACAAGGACAACAACGATGCCGATTCGACGCAGCTCACGGCGGCACGCGTGCGCGTGACGCTGAAGGATCTCGCGCAGTCGGGCGCGCGCTACTCGCTGTCGGGCCCGTACGCGGTGTGCGTCGATTTCGACGCGCCGCTCGACAAGGCCTGCCCCGTGCAGTCGACGCCCGCGTTCGAATTCACGCGCGGCAACCTGTATTTCGAGGCCGTGAACGCGTACTACCACATCGACACGTTCCTGCGTTACGTGAACCAGACGCTCGGCATCAAGGCGCTGCCCTATCAATACACGGGCGGCGTGCAGTACGACCCGCACGGCGAATCGGGCGACGACAACTCGTCGTACTCGTCGAGCAGCGGCCGGCTGACCTTCGGCCAGGGCGGCGTCGACGACGCGGAAGATGCGGACGTCGTGATCCACGAGCTCGGCCACGGCATCCACGACTGGGTGACGAACGGCGGCCTGTCGCAACAGGAAGGCCTGTCGGAAGGCACCGGCGACTATCTCGCCGCCGCGTACAGCCGCGACTTCAACCAGTGGAGCCCGACGGATGCCCAGTACAACTGGGTCTACAACTGGGACGGCCACAACGAGTTCTGGGGCGGCCGCGTGACCAACTGGAACGTCGGACGCACCTATGCGCAGGCGCGCGGCGCGGAGATCCACACGGCCGGCCAGTACTGGGCGTCGTGCAACCTCGTCGCACGCGACGCGATCGGTGCGCAGGCGATGGACAAGGCGTTCCTGAAGGGGCTGTCGATGACCAACAGCTCGACCAACCAGAAGGCCGCCGCGCAGGCCGTGCTGACGGCCGCATCCGCACTCGGCTACAGCAACGCGCAGCTCACCGCGATCGGCAACGCGTACAACAAAAGCTGCACGTACGCCGTGACCGTCCCGCAGAAGTCGTAATCCCGCAGCAGGCGGGAGCGCATCGCACGACCTGCGGCGCGCTCCCTTCATCGACATCGCCATCCTCACGAGATCGAACATGCCTACTCTGAAACCGACCCGCCTGAGCGCCGCGCTGGGCGGCATGCTGCTGACCGCCGCCGCGCACGCGACCCCCGTCTGGATCACGCTCGGCGACACCGCGTTCCACCAGCTTCAACGCATCGACGCCGGCGCCACCGCGCAGTACAGCACGACCGTCGACGCCGGCAAGACGGCCGACGGTGCCGCGCGCCGCGAAACCGTTCATGTCGTCGAGATCGACGATTCGCAACTGGGCGAGCTGGCCCATGCCGTTCATCACACGCGCGGCCACGGGCCGGGCTACGTGCTCCACGATTCGTTCGACGAAGCACGCCAGGCGCTTCAGCCGTTGCCGGCCACGCTCGCGAAGCTGGCCGCCGCGCCCGTGTACAAGGTAGCGAACGCGCCACAGATCGGCACCTGGATCCAGCAGCTGCAGGCCAGCAACATCGTCGGCACGATCACGTCGCTGTCCGGCTTCACGAACCGCTACTACACGACGTCGCACGGCGTTGCCGCATCGGACTGGCTCGCGCTGCAGTGGAAGCAGCTGGCCGGCGCACGCGCCGACATCATCGTCGAACAGTTCGCGCATACCGGCTTTCCGCAGAAATCCGTGATCCTGACGATCCGCGGCAGCGATCCGGCCGCGGGCACCGTGGTGCTCGGCGGCCACCTCGATTCGACCGTCGGCCGCACGACGGAGAACTCGCGCTCGCCCGGCGCGGACGACGACGCATCGGGCATCGCGAGCCTCACCGAGGCGCTGCGCGTGCTGCTCGCGAACGACTACCGGCCGAAGCGGACGATCAAGTTCGTCGGATACGCGGCCGAGGAAGCCGGCCTGCTCGGCTCGAAGGCGATCGCGAAGCAGTTCCGCACGCAGAATGCGAACGTGGTCGGCGTGCTGCAGCTCGACATGACGAACTACAAGGGCGATCCGAAGGATATCTACCTGATCACCGACTACACGAACGCGGCGCAGAACACCTACCTGACGAATCTCGCGAAAACCTACCTGCCGGAGCTCGCGATCGGCACGTCGCAGTGCGGGTACGCGTGCTCCGATCACGCGTCGTGGAATGCGCAGGGGTACCCGGCATCGTTCCCGTTCGAGGCCGACCAGAACGACAGCCCGTACATCCACACGGTGAACGACACGCTGGAGAACTCCGATCGACAGGCGAACCACGCGCTGAAATTCGGCAAGCTGGCGCTCGCCTATGCGGTCGATCTCGGTGGCAACAGCGGGACGACCGTGAAGCGCTGACGCCCGCGAGTGACGGAAGCGTGCGCGTGCGATTCGCCCACGCTTCCGGCCGGACGACTTCGACCGGACGATCTCGTCCAGCGTCCCGTACCATTGCATGCCCGACGCGAGCGCAACCGCCGCGGAAGCCGGATTGTCGAGCGGGCAGCGGTACGACGGTTCCAGCCTCCCGCGACAGGCCGCGATGCTCGGCCCGAAAATTTCCAGCGCCAGAAGGTATCGCTACATTCGTTAAACAATGTCCGCCTCCCGATCGGGTTGCCGGTCATGCCTGCGCGTCCGGCTAGAATCGTCATTCGTCCACTCCGCGACACACTTCCGCCATGACCGAAACCACCCGCTCCTACGACGACCTGTCGCCCGCCCGCGTCACGACCGCATTCGACCTGCCCGGCCACACGACGGTTCGCGCGCTCGGCGTCGCACAAGGCATCATCGTGCGCTCCCGCTCGATCGTCGGCTCGTTCGGTGCATCGCTGCAGACGATCTTCGGCGGCAACATCACGCTCTATACGTCGCTGTGCGAAAAGGCGCGCCAGCAGGCCTTCGACAAGATGCTCGCCGATGCGCGCAAGCTCGGCGCGAATGCGATCGTCGCGATGCGCTACGACTCGACCGAGATCGGTGCGGGCGTGACCGAAGTGATCTGCTACGGCACGGCCGTCATCGTCGAACCGGCCTGATGCCCGAAGCCCGCATGGGCTGCGGATACCGCGCGAAACGCGGGCGAAGTTTTCGATTGACGCGCCGCGCGGTTCCCTCTTACCATCGCACTCGTTTCAATTCATGGAGGCGTCTGTGCCTACCGATGCGAGTTGTAGTTGGTCCTGGACCAACCTGACTGCCGCCTGAGGAAGCTTCGCAGAGCCTTGTCTTCTGCCGCATCCCGGGATAGCAGGATGCGGTGTCTTTCAGGATCGGCGTACCGTCGATCCGAAAATCCCGTACTCGACAATTCAGTTGCCGCTCGACGCTCGAGCGGCGTCCGTGCGTGACCCGCGTCGCGCGCGTGTTTCCGATCGCATGCTCATGCATGCGCGGTCGTTGCACGCGTGTGCGCCTCGATAGACAGGAGTTCGAAATGGACGACGACAGTAGCCGATTAAGATGCGCCGGCACGCGTTCGCACGCCATGCCGGCGAGCACCCGACTCCCAGCCATTCATCAGCCGATCGCGCCCGACGCGGCGCGGCGGGAAGCGCTCGTCCGTCGCTGACGTCATGACGCTCCCGCCGTATGCAACCCGGCGCCAGGAGCACGCATGACACGACTCGCCTTTCTCGCCCGTCCGGCCGCGCCACAGCGGCTCGTTCACGACCACCGGTACGACGCCTCCTCGCGTCGCGCACCGCCATGCCCTCCGGGGCGATCCGCCCCGAGGCCGTCACGCGTTTCACGATGACGCGGCCCGGCTCGCACGCGCCGCCCCTTTCCTCGCTCCGGCAATGCGGCGACACCCGCCGTTCGGCACCGCCGCCGGCCGGACCGCACGACTCACGCCATATCCGATGTACCGGGAGAACACCATGCAAACCAGTATGAAACTCCATGCCAGCCGCCTGATCCGCGACAGCTACATCTACTTCAAGATGCCGTACGCGTTGCACCTGCATTTCGACCGGATCGCGGCAGCCTACGACCAGCTCGACCGCAGGCAAAAGCACGCGTTCTCGTTTCCTGAGCAGACCGACGGTTTCCTGCCGTTCGGGCTCGAATACTCGACGACGCCCGACCGGCCGGATCTGTGCGACCGGTTCTGCTACTGGGTCGCGCGACGCGATGCGCATCACGGCTTTCCGCTGGTCAAATCCGCGTTCTACCGCGAGATGGCCGCATACGAAGCCTGCATCAACGCGATCGCGCAGGACCTGCTCGACGCGATATGCGACAACCTCGGCGGCCCGGCGCAGCCGCCGGTCCGGCACAGCTCCTACCTGCAGTTCTGCGCGTACGAGCAGCACCATTGCAGCCAGGATCGCGCGTACCTGCAGGACCCGCACGAGGATGGCCATCTGCTGTCGTTCATCCGGCCGACCGCCCCCGGCCTGGTGCTGCTGCCCGATTCGACACCGATTGCCGCGCTGCCGCGGCCGGACGAAATGATCGTGCTGGCCGGCTCGCTCCTCGAGGCGCTCACCGACGGCGAAGTCCCGGCGATGCAGCACGCGGTCGAACGCCCGCGCACGCGCGCCCGGCGCCAGTCGCTGATGTACTTCGTCAATCCCGACCTGTCGTCGGGCCACGCGAGCACGATCGTCAACCGTCGGCCGCTCGACCTGCGCGCCCTCGCCGAGCGCCGGCACGTCGCATTCGGCAACAGCACGCTGTGCAGCCCGTGCGCGGCCTGACCCGACTCGTCCCGCCCACCTTTCCCCCGGAGAATCCATGCTTGGACGCTTCCTCCCGGTCGAGAACCGGTTTTTCGACCTCTTCGATACGCATGCGCAGCACATCGTCCTGGCCGCCTGCGAACTTCAGATGCTACTCGACGATCTCGACGACGCCGAGGCGGGCATGGCCAACGTGCAGACCGCCGAACGCACCGGCGACAAACTCGCACACGACGCGATCGACCTGCTGCACAAGACCTTCATCACGCCGCTCGATCGCGACGAGATCCACAAGCTGATCACAACGATGGACGACATCCTCGACCTGATGGAGGACGTCGCGACCACCGTCGTGGTCTACGACCTGAAGGCCGTCACCGAAGAGGCGAGCGAACTCGCGGATATCGTCGTGCAGTCGGCGCTGCAGGCGCAACTGGCGATCAATCACCTGTCCGACCTGAAGGAGTCCGCGCAGATCCTCAAGGCATGCGAAGAGATCGATGCGCTCGAAACCCGTGCCGACCGTGTGCTGCGCGCCGCGATATCGAAGCTCTTTCGCGACGACATCGACGTGAAGACGCTCATCAAGCTGAAGGGCGTGTACGACCTGCTCGAACGCATCACCGACAAATTCGAGGATGTCGCGAACATCGTCGAAGGCATCGTGCTGGAAAACGCGTGAGTGACACAAGAAGATGCATTCGATCCAACTTGCCCTGTGGATGGTCGCGACGCTCGTGCTCGTCGCGCTCGTATTCGATTTCATGAACGGCTTTCACGACGCGGCGAACTCGATCGCCACCGTCGTGTCGACCGGGGTGCTCAAGCCCCAGCAGGCCGTCGTGTTCGCGGCCGCGTTCAACGTGATCGCGTATTTCATCTTCCACCTGAAAGTCGCGCAGACCGTCGGCAAAGGCACGATCGATCCCGAGATCGTCGACCACTACGTCATATTCGGCGCGCTGGTCGGTGCGATCGGCTGGAACGTGATCACCTGGTACTACGGGATTCCGTCGAGCTCGTCGCACGCGCTGATCGGCGGCCTCGTCGGCGCGGCGCTCGCGAAGTCGGGCTGGAGCTCGCTGAACATCGACGGGCTGCTGAAGACGGTTGCGTTCATCTTCATTTCGCCGCTGCTCGGTTTCATCCTCGGTTCGCTGTTCATGCTCGGCGTGTCGTGGCTGTACTTCCGTACCGCGCCCAGCAAGGTCGACCGGCGCTTCAGGCGGCTGCAGCTGCTGTCGGCCGGCCTGTACAGCCTCGGCCACGGCGGTAACGACGCGCAGAAGACGATCGGCATCATCTGGATGCTGCTGATCGCGAGCGGCTACGCATCGTCCACCGCCGCTGCGCCGCCGGCGTGGGTGATCGGCGCGTGCTACCTGTCGATGGGCCTCGGCACGCTGTTCGGCGGCTGGCGCATCGTGCGCACGATGGGCCAGAAGATCACGAAGCTCAAGCCGGTCGGCGGTTTCTGCGCGGAAAGCGGCGGGGCGATCACGCTGTTCATCGCGTCGTTCCTCGGCATTCCGGTGTCGACCACGCATACGGTCACCGGCGCGATCGTCGGTGTCGGCGCAACGCAGAAGCTGTCGGCCGTGCGCTGGGGCGTGGCCGGCAACATCGTGTGGGCGTGGGTGCTGACGCTGCCGGCAGCCGCGCTGTTCGCGGCCGGCGGGTGGTGGCTCGGGCACCAGCTCTTCTGACGGATCGGCGCGGACATGGCCGGAATCATCCGCTTCGGCACGGCCGCGCATGTGAAGCGTTACTACATCACGCGTCGCGTTCGAGCGATTTCATGTTCGTGAGCTGCGGAAAGAGCCGCATCCACGCGAGCGCGACGGCGATCGTTGCCGCGCCGCCGACGACGATCGCCGCCGGCGCACCCAGCCAGGCCGCCGTCACGCCCGATTCGAATTCGCCGAGCTGATTCGACGTGCCGATGAACAACGCATTGACCGCGCTCACGCGCCCGAGCATGTCGTCGGGCGTGCGCAACTGCACGAGCGACAGGCGCACGACGACGCTGATCACGTCCGACGCGCCGAGCGCCGCCAGCGCGACGAGCGACAGCGCGAAGTGCCGCGACAGCCCGAACACGATCGTCGCGATGCCGAACGCGATCACGCCGCCGAACATCGCGCGGCCCGGCCGCCCCTTCAGCGGAAAGCGCGTGAGCCACAGCGTGCCGGCGAGCGCCCCGACCGCGGGCGCCGCGCGCAGTGCGCCGAGCCCCCACGGGCCGACCTGCAGGATGTCGCGCGCATAGATCGGCAGCAGCGCGGTCGCGCCGCCGAACAGCACCGCGAACAGGTCGAGCGACAGCGCGCCGAGGATCGCCGGCTCGCGCCGGATGAACGCGATGCCGGAGAACACCGAGCGCAGCGTGACCGGCTCGCGGGCGGGCGGCGCGGTGCGCAGCGGAATCGTGCCGCTCAGCACGGCCGCGATCGCGAATGCGACGACGCTCGTGCCGAATGCGAAAGGCGCGCCGATGCCGTACAGCAACCCGCCGAACGCAGGGCCGAGGATCTGCGCGGCCTGGTTCGCGGATGTCGACAACGCGGTCGCCCGCGGCAAATCGGTGCGCGGCACGACGGCCGGCAGCAGCGACGATACCGACGGCGACTCGAACGCGCGGGCGGTGCCGACGATCGCCGCGAGCGCATACACGGCCGGCGCGGCCAGCCAC
Organism: Burkholderia pulmonis; assembly: GCF_984667975.1. Lineage (NCBI taxonomy): Bacteria > Pseudomonadati > Pseudomonadota > Betaproteobacteria > Burkholderiales > Burkholderiaceae > Burkholderia > Burkholderia pulmonis. The sequence goes on along the minus strand of NZ_OZ480187.1, from coordinate 622,430 downwards.
CCCTGCACCGCACCGAGCAGGAACACGCCGGCGGCCAGCGCTTCGACGCTCTGGCAGAGGGTGGCGATGCGCCGGCGGTCGTAGCGGTCGGCCACCTGCCCGACGACGAGCGTCAGCGCGAACATCGGCACGAACTGCGCGAGGCCGACGAGGCCGAGCGCGAATGCGCTGTGCGTAAGCGCGTAGATATACCAGCCGATTGCGACCGACAGGATCTGGAAAGCCAGGGAGGACATCACGCGCGTGCCCCAGAAACGCTGGAACGGCGCGTGGCGGAACAGGTTGGCGGGTAACGGGGATAAAGGACTGGGGTCGGGCACGGAGTCGGTCATCGAGGTCTCGGCGGTCGGCGCTGCACGCCGGCGCCGCTCGGGAAACGCCCGCTCTCGCCGGTGCGTGCGCGCGACAACGGTGTGGGCGCAGCCAAAGCGCGATGATATGCCAACCGCGGAAAACGGGCCGGGGAGAGGCCGGCGGCATCGTACGAGCGCGGGCGCCGACGATTCCGGCGGCCGTGTCGATCGCGGCCGCCGGGTCGAGCCGCGTGCACCGGCTCGACCGATGCACACGGCACGCGCATGTCACTGCGGCCGGCCGCCCGCATCGGTCGGGCCCGTCGCGATGGCAAACAGGCGCTGGCCTTCCGGGGTGTCCTCGACTCGCCAGCCCTCGGCGCCCAACGCTTCCCGTATCCGGTCGGCCTGCGCCCAGTCCTTGTCCGCCCGCGCGCGCTCGCGATCACCGAGCAACGCGCGGACGTGTTCCGGAAGGTCGGGCGCAACCGGCCGCCATTCGCACAAACCGAGACCCAGCACGGTGTCGAAACTGTCCACGGTCGCTTTCAGGGTCGCGGGCGCCAGGTTGCTCCTGACCAGATCCCACAGCACCGCGAGCGCCCGGGGCAGATTCAGGTCCTCGTTCACCTCGGCGTCGAACCGCGCGGCGAAATCCGCATCGACGCGCCCACCGTCCGGCCAGCCGGCATGGAGGTGCCGAAGTCGATTCAGCGCGGTGTGCGCCGCGTCGAGAGACGCCCACGTGAAATGCAGCTTGCTCCGGTAATGGGCCGTCAGGCACAGGTAACGGTACGCGAGCGGATCGACGTTCCTGCGCTCCAGGGTCTGCAGACGAACGAAATCGCCGCTCGACTTCGACATCTTCGTATCGGCGTCGAGCGTCAGGAAGTGCCCGTGCATCCAGTAATTCGCGAGGTGCGTGCCGTGGGCCGCCCGGGTCTGCGCGATCTCGTTGCTGTGATGCACGGCGATATGATCCTCGCCGCCGCAATGGATATCGAACAGCGTCCCGAGATACTTCGCCGACATCGCCGAGCATTCGATATGCCACCCCGGAAAGCCGCGCCCCCACGGGCTGTCCCATTCCATTTGCCGCTTGACGCCGGCCGGGCTGAACTTCCACAGCGCAAAATCCGTGATGGTCCGCTTCTCGCCCAGCGCAACCCGCTTGCCTGCCTGCAGCCCCGCGCGGTCCAGTCGCGCGAGATACCCATAGTCGTCCTGCCGGCTGGTGTCGAAGTAGAGGCCGTCGTCCGTCCGATAGACGTAGCCGCCCCGGTCGAGCGTATCGATGAACGCGATCTGTTCGGCGATGTGATCGGTGGCGCGGCACCAGACCGTCGGCTCGAGCAGGTGGAGCGCGCGCCAGTCCCTGACGAACGCCTCGGTGTAGCGCCGCGCGATGGCCCACGCCGATTCGCCGGTCCGGCGGCTCCCCTTTTCCATCTTGTCCTCACCCTCGTCCGCATCGGACGTCAGGTGGCCGACATCGGTGATATTGACGACGTGCCGAACCTCGTAGCCGTTTCGCATCAGGACGCGGCGCAGGAGATCCTCGAACACGTAGGTTCTCAGGTTGCCGATATGGGCATCGTCGTAGACCGTCGGGCCGCAGCAGTACATGCCCGCCTGCCCGGCACGGATCGGGGTGAACGGGCGCACGGTGCGCGACCAGGTGTCATACAGCGCAAGCGGCATCGGGGTTCTCCGTTTCGAAGAGGTCGGCCCAAAAGCAAAAAGGCCGCCTGTTCTTGCATCACAGGCGGCCGGAAGGCGATTGCTTGAATGTTTAGCGAGTTCGCTAGACGCAAATTCCCCCTGGCACGTTCTGACAACATGCACGGGGCAGCGAGGCGAGGAAATGGGCGCGAATCAGCATGCGGACGATGCTAGCGCCTATAGGCGGCACGGGTCAAGACCGTCGAGCGGGCGTTCCCGGCGGCGACCCGGCGCGCCCGTCAATAAAAAAAGGCGCGAACCTCGGTTCGCGCCAAAGAGAGACCTCGCTGAAGACGTCGCTACCCCATGCTGCCCCGCTCAAAACGAATGCCGCATCCCGATCCGCACGTCGGCCTGGGTCTGCGTCGTCGACGGCGTGAAGCTGTAGCCGATCACCGCATCGACACCCTGCGACGCGCGCAGGTAATCGCCCGAGATGTACACGTCGGTGCGCTTCGACAGCAGGTAGTGCACGCCCGCCGTGCCCTGGTTCCAGTGATGGCCTTCGAAGCGCGTGTGCTGGTAGCCCGCGATGAAGCTCAGCGCCGGCGTGAACTGGTACGAGCCGCCGCCTTCATACACCTGCATGTGCGACGACTGGCCGAAACCCTTGATCGTCGTGTACGAGAAGTTGCCGTCGAGCGTCAGCTTGCCGATCGTGTAGCTCGTGCCGATTCCGAACGTGCCCTGGCTGTCGACGTTCATCGACGTGTTCGCATACAGGTCGGTACGCGCGCCGGTCACCGGATCGACGGTGACGGTCTGCTGGCCGAGGAACGTGTGCGTGCCGATCATCGCGTACGGGTCGAACGCGTAGATGCCGCTCGGGTTGTTCAGGCGCGTGTACGCGGCGCCGATCGAGAAGTCGCCCTTCGTGTAGCTCGCGCCCGCGCTCCATGCGCTGTTGCGGTGGAAGTCGCCCGCGACGTTGCCGAACGAATACATCGCGCCGAACTTGAAGCCGCTCATGTCGTTCGACAGGAACTTCACCGAATTCGGCAGGCGGTCGCCGTTGAAGCGGTCGAAGTCGCCCTGGTGGATCGCATAGCCGCTGCCCCACGCCGAGATGTTGTAGATCGAGACGAGCTCGTTCGTGATGTCGAGCTGGTTGCCGAACGACAGCGTGCCCCAGTCGTTCTGCAGGCCGACATACGCCTGCCGGCCGAATTCGGCGCCGCCGAAGCCGAGTTGCCCGTTGCCGAGGCGGAAACCGCTCTCGAGGGTGAACACGGCCTTCAGGCCGCCGCCGAGATCTTCGGTGCCCTTGAGGCCGAAGCGGTTCCCGTAGGCGACGCCATCGTCGAACTTGACGACGTGCGAGCCGCCCGTGTTGTTCACGTACGTGATGCCCGCGTCGAGAATCCCGTACAGCGTCACGCTGCTTTGTGCATGCCCGATGGCGGGAATGCAGGCCGCGCATGCAAGCGCGGCGGCTACGGCAACTTTCGTATGCTTCATTGTGGACCACCCTCCCTGAACCGTTCGATGGATAGAATCTCGTCCCGGCGCGTGCCGCGATACGCCGGTGGATTCGAATTCAATACGCCCGCTGGCTTCGGCATTTCGTTTTTCGCAATAACGCAGCCATTGGCGAAAAATACAAACCCATATTTCGCATCACCCGTCTGAAGGCGACACTAAATGGTCACGATGCGACCCGGTCGGGAAAACACGTAGACAGGCGGCACGGTCGAACCGGCCGCCCGGAGGGAGGGAATCAATGGCTGTCGAGGGCCGCGCGCACGGCCGGCAGGCCCGGTGCGCCGGCGGCCGTCGTCACGCCGTCCAGCCAGCCGGCGACCAGCGACGGATCGGCCTTCAGCGCATGCTGCGCCGCGAGCGCGGGCGACGTCTTGTTGTCGAGCATGTCGGCGATCATCCGGTTCTCGGCGTCGACGGAGAACGTCATCTGCCGGAACAGCCGCGCGAGGTTCGCGCACTGGCCCGCGAACCCGGAACGCGTGACCGTGTTGACCGTCGCACCGCCGTAGTTCGGACCGAAATACGCATCGCCGCCCGACAGGTAGGTCAGGTGGAACTTCGTGTTCATCAGGTGCGGCTCCCACGCGAGAAACACGATCCAGCGCTTGTCGCGCACCGCGCGCTCGACCTGCGTGAGCATGCCCGTCTCGCTCGATTCGACGAGCGACCAGTTCGCCGGGCCGAGCGCGTGGTCGGTGAGCATCCGCTTGATGTTCTGGTTCGCGGGCGCACCGGGCTCGATCCCGTAGATCTTGCCGCCGAAGCGGTCCGCATAGCGTGCGAGATCGGCGAACGTATGCACTCCGGCGGCCGCCACGTAATCGGGCACCGCGAGCGTGAACTTCGCGCCGCTCAGGTTCGCGTGCAGCACGTCGATCGATTTCTCGTCGACGAACGGCTTCACGAGCGGCGCCTGCGCGGGCATCCAGTTGCCGAGGAACACGTCGACCTGCCCTTTCTTCAGGCCCTGGTACGTGATCGGCACCGACAGGTTCGCCACATCCTGCCGGTAGCCGAGCGCCTTCAGCACGACGCCCGCCATCGCGTTCGTCGCGTCGATGTCGGTCCAGCCGGGCGCCGCCATCTTCACGTCGCTGCACGTCTGCGGGTCGGCCGCCCGCGCGGCCGGCGCCGTCGTCAGGCACGCGGCCGCGGCGAGCGCCGCGCCGATCCGGATTGCTGCATTGCATTGCCGTTTCATCGTCCGCTTCCTCCGTCGTTCTTCAAGGTTCGCGAGGCGGGACGCTCAGCGCCCGACCCGCGGAAAACGCGCCATCGCCTCGAGCGTGTCGAGTTCGATGTGATTGCGCATGTAACGCTGGCTCGCGTCGGTGAACGGCTGCCAGTCCCACGCCTGGATGCGGCCCTGCGTCGTCGCCGCGTAATGGAAACGCCGGCGCCGCTGGCTCGCGCGCACCTGCCGGTCGAGTTCGGGCAGGTCCCAGCGCCGCGCGGCTTCCGCGCGGAACGCGGCAAGCACGTCGGCGGCTTCCGGCAGGCCCGCGAGATTGGTCAGCTCGCGCGGATCGTCCGACAGGTTGTAGAGCTGGTCGGGATCGAGCGGGCAATGCACGTACTTCCAGTCGCCGCGACGGATCATCACGACCGGCGCGACCGCGCCTTCCGCGAGGTATTCGCCGAGCGCGACGTCGTGCGCGGGCGTGCCGTGGAGGTGCGGCACGAGGCTCGCGCCGTCGACCGGGTCGGGCCAGCCGCCGGCCGGCGCGGCGCCGGCCAGGTCGACGAGCGTCGGCAGCAGGTCGACGTGCGACACGGGCCCGCGCACGCGCGCGGCGCCGAAGCGGCCCGGCGCATGGACGATCAGCGGCACGCGGCAGCCGCCTTCGAAGAACGTCATCTTGTACCAGAGCCCGCGCTCGCCGAGCATGTCGCCGTGGTCGGACGTGACGATCACGATCGTGTCGTCCGCGAACCCGCACTGTTCGAGCGCGGCCAGCACGCTGCCGAACTGCGTATCGACGTAGGACGTCGCGCCGTAGTACGCATGGCGTGCGGCGCGGACCTGCGCGTCGGTCGGCGGCGTGCGGTCGGTCTCGCAGACGAAGCGCAGCCGCTGCGAATGCGGATCGCTTTCCGCCGCATCGAGCCGCACGGCCGGCATGTCGATCTCGTCGTCTCTGTAGAGATCCCAGTAGTCGCGCGTGATCGCATACGGGTCGTGCGGATGGGTCAGCGACACGACCATGCAGAACGGCCGTGCATCGTGCCCGGCCGCGCGCTCGCGCGCGACGTCATAGAGCTTCTGCTTCGCGGCGAACGTGACCTCGTCGTCGAAATCGAGCTGGTTCGTGCGCACGCACGGGCCCGCGTCGAGCACCGAACTCATGTTGTGATACCAGCTCGGCCGCTCGGTCGGGTGGTCCCAGTCGGGCACCCAGCCGAAATCGGCCGGATAGATGTCGGTCGTGAGGCGCTCCTCGAAACCGTGCAGCTGGTCGGGCCCGCAGAAGTGCATCTTGCCGGACAGCATCGTCCGGTAGCCGCCCGCGCGCAGGTAGTGCGCGAACGTCAGCGTTTGCGCCGGCAATTCGGCGGCGTTATCGTAGGCGCCGATCCCCGACGGCAATTTGCCCGTCAGCAGCGAGAAACGCGACGGCGCGCACAGCGGGCTCGCGCAGTATGCGGCGTCGAACACCACGCCTTCGGCGGCGAGACGGTCGAGCGTCGGCGTGCGCGCGACGCGGTTGCCGTAGGCCGGCAGCGCGAACGGCGTGAGCTGGTCGGCCATCAGGATCAGGATGTTGGGAGTCGGGTTCGTCATCGGCGTTCGTGGGGAAAGCGGTGTTCGAATGGAACGGCGCGCCGCTCGGGCGGCGAGACGTCCGGCATGACGGAAACGGCCCGCAGAAACTGCCGCGCGTGCGGCCCGCGCTGGCTAGAATCGCGGAAGGCGTTGCCCGGCGGCCATGAAGCGCGTGTGCCGTACCGTCCGGTGCACTATCGCCCGCCCGAATTCGCGCGGGTAGGCGTCCGGCCCTTATGGGGCCATTAGAGAGACTTATGTCGAAACCCGAAGCGTTACCGTCGATGCAGGCGCTGCGTGCGTTCGAGTCGGCCGCCCGGCTCGCGAGCTTCACGGCCGCCGCGCGCGAGCTCGGCTCGACGCAGCCGGCCGTGAGCCAGCAGGTGTACCAGCTCGAAGCCGAACTGGGCGTGCCGCTGTTCGAACGCAGCCCGCGCGGCGTCACGCTGACGGCCGACGGCCAGTGCCTGTACGAAGCGGTGCGGCTGAGCCTCGACACGCTGCGCGGCGCGACCGCGACGCTGCGCGCGCGCCGCGAGCACGGCGCGCTCACGATCGTCACCGACTTCGGTTTCGCGACCTACTGGCTGATGCCGCGGCTGGCCGGGCTGAAGCGCGTGATGCCGGACGTCGACGTGCGCGTCGTCACGTCACAGGATTACGACGCGCAGCGCGACCACGGCGACATCGCGATCCTGTTCGGCGACGGCCACTGGCCGTCGTGCACGGCCGCGCGGCTCTTCCCCGAATCCGTCACGCCCGTGTGCTCGCCCGCATTCCGCGACGCGCACCCCGACGTCGCGCGGGCGGACCACCTGCTCGCGCTGCCGCTGCTGCACGTACAGCCGACGCGCCCCGAGCGCTGGCTGTCGTGGACGGGCTGGTTCGACGCACACGGCCTCGAACCGCCGGCTGCCGCGCGCGGCGTGACCTTCAACAGCTACGCGCTCGTGATCCACGCGGCGCTGCTCGGCGAAGGCGTCGCGCTCGGCTGGTCGCCGCTCGTCGACGAGCTGGTCGCGTCCGGCCAGTTGGTGAAGCTGATCGACGCCCCCGTCGTCACGTCGCGCGGCTACTTCCTGGTGCGGCCGCCGCAGCGGCCCGAGCCCGACGCGACGCACGTGTTCCGGCGCTGGCTGCTCGACGCGTGCGCGGGGGCCTGACCGGGCGTACCCGCCGCCGCCCGCTGACGCGCCGATACCAGCCACACGGCGCGTTGGTTCTATCCGCCCCGAAATCGTCCTGATTTACTTGAGGCTCCCGCTACCCGCGCGGTACGGCGCCGTCGTGCGCCGCCGCACGGCCGTGCGCCCCCCTGCCATTCGAGGAATCTCATGACCGCCGAGCACCGCCCCGATCAATTCGTCCTGACGCTGTCGTGCGCGAGCGCGGCCGGCCAGGTCGCCGCCGTCGTCGGCTTTCTCGATCGCCATCACTGCTATGTCGATGCGCTGAACGTGTTCGACGACGATCTCAGCAACCGCTTCTTCGTGCGCTGCGTCTTTCATCCGACGGATGAAACGCTGCAGATCGACGCGCTGCGCCAGGAATTCGCGCCGATCGCGGCCGGCCTCGGCGGCGAACAGGGCGACCTGCAGTGGGCGATCCACGACGTGAACGCGCGGCCGAAGGTGCTGATCATGGTGTCGAAGCTCGAGCACTGCCTCGCCGACCTGCTGTTCCGCTGGCGCATGGGCGAGCTGAAGATGGACATCGTCGGCATCGTGTCGAACCACCCCGATTTCGAGCCGCTCGCCGTGCAGCACGGGCTGCCGTTCCGGCACTTCCCGATCACGGCCGACACCAAGGCGCAGCAGGAAGCGCAATGGCTCGACTTCTTCGAATCGAGCGGCGCCGAGCTCGTGATCCTCGCGCGCTACATGCAGGTGCTGTCGCAGGAGACGAGCGCGAAGCTCGCGCATCGCGCGATCAACATCCATCACTCGTTCCTGCCCGGCTTCAAGGGCGCGAAGCCGTATCACCAGGCGCATGCGCGCGGCGTGAAGCTGATCGGCGCGACCGCGCACTTCGTCACCGACGATCTCGACGAAGGCCCGATCATCGAGCAGGTCGTCGAGCGCGTCGATCATGCGCTGCGGCCCGAGCAACTGCTCGCGGTCGGGCGCGACGTGGAATCCATCACGCTCGCGCGCGCAGTGAAGGCGTTCATCGAGCGGCGCGTGTTCCTGAACGGCGATCGCACGGTGGTGTTCCCGTAAGCGGGTGGCACTGCGGCCGGCAACCGCCGTCCGTCATGCGGAAGCCGCCGGCGCGCGCACCGGCGCCGTGCCGGTTCGCCGCGCCCTGCGCCGCAGGTACAGGTTGTTGAGGATCAGCGCCACGCCCGTCAGCGCGGCGCCCGCGACCTGCGCACGGTTGGGCACCACACCCGTGAGCGCGGACACGATGAAGGCGGTGATCGGCACGATGTCCATGAACAGCACGCCGTTCATCGGCCCCAGGTTGCGGTTGCCCGTCATCCACAACAGGATCGCGCCGAAGCCGGCCACCGGCCCCATGTACGCGAGATGCGGCAGCACCGCATGCACGGCGGCCCATGACGGCGCCACGATCCGGTGCGTCGCGATCAACACCAGGTTGACCGCGACGATCGTGGTCAGGCCGAGCCACGTCGTGAAGGTCGTGTACTTCAGCGCCGACCAGCCGGTGAAGCGCGCCGCCCCGAACGTATAGACGACCCAGCACAACGCGCCGACGATGATCAGTGCATTGGCCGCGTAGTGCTGCGGTTCGTGCAATGCGGCAATCACGTCGCCGCGCGTGATCACGAGCGCCACGCCGGTAAAGGACAGCACGACGAACAGCACCGACACCGGCGCGGGCGCGACACGCCGCACCAGCGCGTTGAGCAGGAGCCCCATCATCGGCTGCGTCGCCATCATGATCGATGCGGTCAGCGCGCCCTGGTCGCCGGCCAGTTGCTGGCCCAGGAACACGAACGATCCGAACCCGCAAAAACCGATCGAACCGAGCAGCCATGCAAGCGGCACCGATTCGCCGGCCGCGCGGAATGCACCAGGCCCTTCGACGATCCTCAACAGCACGACGAACGCGATACCCGCGATCAGGTAACGCAGCGACGTGAACGTGAAGGGATCGATGTATCGCAGCGCATCGGTCATCACCGGAAACATCACGCCCATCAGGATCGTCGCGCTCACACATGCCGCGATGCCCTTCCCGTACACGCTTGCGGCCGGTATTCCGTTAATCGAATCATTCATGACCGATCGTTCCCAAATTAATTGAACCATGATGCCGATGCGGATGTGCGCAGCGGCGGCGTGCTTTCAACTTCGTTGCCGAATCTGCTTGCCCTTCACGGTCCCGACAGCCGTACGTGGCGTACGTGGCGTACGCGCCATTCGAGACCGATCATTCTCAAAATAATCAAAAAAATCAGGTCAGCGCCCGCATCGCGATTTCGACGATCGACGCCAGTTCCGCCTCCGACGCACTCGACTTGCCCAGCACCCGCATGCCCTGGATCAGGCACAGCAGGAACCGCCCGACCTCTTCCGGATCGAGGTTCCGGTCGAAATCGCCCGACTGCTGGCCGCGCGCCACCGCAAGGCTGAACTGCGTACCGATCCGCAGCAGCGTCGATTCGATGTACGGCCGCAACGCGTCGTCGCCGGGCAGCAGCTCGACGGCCGAATTCGTAATGAAGCAGCCGCGGCGCTCCGTCAGTCGCACACCGATTTCCGTGTAGTACAGCAGTGCGTCCCTGAGCGCCTGCCGCGGCGGCAGGTTCGCCGCGAGACGCTCCTTGAGCCGCGCGATCGCGCCTTCCGCGTAACGGTCGAACGCGGCGACCAGCAATCCGTGCTTGTCGCCGAACGTCCGGTACAGGCTGCCGCGGAAGACGCCAGTCGCCTCGCACAGCGTGTCGATCGACGTCGCGTGATACCCCTGCTCCCAGAACACGCGTGCGGCCGCGTCGATCACCTCGTCGGTGTCGAATTCGCGTGGACGCCCCCTGTCGCGGGAGCCGGGAGAAATCGGGCTCATGAATGCGGATATTAGAACTGATCATTCCCAAAATCAAGCGCCGTCGATCGCGTGCTCGCGCCGTGCAGGCCGGCTCCGCTGTCAGCCATGAACGACGAAAGCCCGACCGGTTGCAGCCGGTCGGGCTTTCGTTGGTTGCCGGGAGATAGATCGCAACGCCCGCGTGCGGTTTCCGGGCGGAGCATGCCGCTACGCGGCCCGATGCGTCACTTCACCCATGCGAAGTAATACGACAGCCAGATCGTCAGCCCTGCGCCGATCAGCGCGGCGTACGGCATCAGGTTCAGCCACATCGCGCGCTTCGGCACTTCAAGCTCCATGTCGCGCTGCATCTGCGCCGGGAACCGGCCGCGATCCTGCCAGTAGTGGCGGAACAGGAACACCGGCACGATCAGCAGCATCGCGATCAGCCCGTTGCGCAGCGTGCCGTCGCCCTGCAGGTTCGCGCCCGCACCGACATAGACGAGGTTCGCATAACCGCAGATCGCGCCTCCGACCAGCAGCCAGGTCGGGCAGCGGAACGGACGATCCCAGTTGCCGCGATCCATCCGGTGGATCCAGCCCGACTGAAGATTCAGGAATACGAACAGCATGTAGCAGACGTTCGAGATCGACAGCACCGTCATGTAGTCCGACATCATCAGCAACACGAGGTTGAAGCCGAGGTCGGTCCACATCGCGCGCGTGGGCGAGCCGTGCTCGTTCACGTGCGACAGGTACTTCGGCAGCCAGCCGTCGACCGATGCCTGGTACAGCGTGCGCGACGAGCCCATCATCGACGTCATCACGATCAGCAGGATCGACAGCATCAGCATCACGACGATCGCATTCGCGACCCACGCGCCGCCGCCGACGATCTTCGCCATCGCGGCTGCGACGCCGGTGCCGTCGCCGATCGACGGATCGAGCATCGCCTGCGTACCGAGCGCGCCCTGGAACGCCAGCGGCACGAGCGTCATCACGACGAGGCACAGTGCGCCCGACCAGAAGATCGCCTTCGCGGTATCGCGGCGCGGATCGCGGAATTCACGCGTATAGCAGACGGCCGTTTCGAAACCGTACGACGCCCAGCCGGCCATGAACATCGCGCCGAGCGCCATCGTGACGCCCTGCCCGTTCCACGTGCCGAACATCGCGGCCGTGAGGTTGCCGTGCGCGTCGTGACCGAGCGGTAGCAGCGGGAGCAGGTTCGACATCGGCACGTCGCCGGTGACGAACGGCACGATGCCGACGATCAGCAGCGGTGTGAGCGATGCAATGCCGAGAATGCGCTGCGTGCGCGCAGCCTTCGACGCACCGCTGTGCTGAAGCTTGAACGTGATGAGAAGCAAGATCGTCGCGATGATGAACGTCGCGTTGATCCGCAGGGACAGACCCGGCTTGATGAAACCGAGATCCGCAATCTTGAGCTGCCAGTGCAGCACCGCCGCGTTGGCGGGAAAGAGACTCGTGAGCGCATAGCTCGCCGCGAGGCCGCAGCCGAGCGCAAGCATCGGCGACCACGCGAGCCAGTTGCACCACACGGAAACCGGGGCAATCAGCTTGCTGTAACGGACCCAGCCGATCGCGCCATACACGGACGCGCCGCCCGATTTATGGGGAAATAGCCCCGATATTTCCGCATAAGTCGCGCTTTGAATCAGCCCCATCGTGATCGCGGCGATCCAGATCGCCCACGCAGGCTGGCCGATCGTCGCGCATACGCCGCCGATCGTGAACAGCACGCCTGCCGGCACGCCGCTCGTTACCCAAAAAGCGTCTTTCCAAGTCAGGCCACGATGCAGCGTGTGGCCCGTCGAATCATGTGAGATGGTTGCCTCAACATCACTGGTGCGATTCGCACGCAGTCCTGCCTGACTCATCCAATTCCTCCTCTCGATCAGCGTTAGCGCTTCAGCGCTTACTCTGTTCCGATGCAAAGCAGATGACTCCGCACAAGGGCCGTAGTGTAACAATTTACGGGATTTTTTGCAGAATCAAAAAAATAATTCCGGGATATGACCGCATCGCAGTGCGTTTATTTCGCATTCCTAGCAATCAATCCCGGACCGTCTCTTCATGTTTTTATCGCGGCGAATCGTCGCGTCTTATTGCGCGCCTTCCGTCCACGCATTCACACGGTCCGCATGCGCTGCAATCCACGCGTCGGCAGCCGCTTCCGGCTTCGCGCCGTTCTGGATCGCGAGCATCACCGTGTCGATTTCACCCGGCTTCCACTGGAATTTCTTCAGGAACGCGACGACCGGCTTGGCCTTCGTTTCGAGCCCCGGATTCACGACGCTGTCGACGTGCTCGGCGCCGCCGAACACCTTCTTCGGATCCTCGAGGAAGCGCAGCTTCCACTTCGCGAACATCCAGTGCGGCGCCCAGCCCGTGACGATGACCGGCTTGTTCGCATTCACCGAGCGCGACAGCTCCGCCGTCATCGCCCCGCCCGAGCTCGGCATCAGCGTGTAGTTCAGCCCGTAGCTCTTGATCGCGTCGTCGGTCTTGCGCATCACGCCGGCGCCCGCATCGATGCCGACGATCCGGCCGCCGAAGCTGGCCTTCTCCGCATTCAGGTCGTCGATGCTCTTCGCCTTCACGTACGCGGGCACAATCAGGCCGATCTTCGCATCGGGGAAATTCGCGCCAAGGTCGACGACCTTGGTCTTGTACTCGTCCCAGTACGAGCCGTGCGTGACCGGCAGCCACGCGGACAGCGTCGCATCGAGATCGCCGCGCGCGACGCCCTGCCACATGATCCCGGCCGCGACCGGCACGAGCTGCACCTGGTAGCCGAGCTTCTTCTCGATCACGCGGGCCGCGACGTTCGACGTCGCGACGCTGTCGTCCCAGCCTTCGACGTAGCCGATCTTCAGCGTCGGCTTCGTGTCGGCGAGTGCCGACGCGCTCAATGCCACCATCGCCGACAGTGCGCCGGTCCACAACAGTTTTCCGAACAGCTTCATGGTCGATCTCCTTGATATGCGCACCGCGCGCGTTGTCTCTCTAGGTTCTTCAACCACAAATCCGCGGTATCGTCGTTTTCCGACAGATGCTTGTCCGGACGCGACGCGCCCGGACAGCCGATGGCGCGTTTCGACTACTTGTCGATCACGAGATCCGACAGCGGCTTGCTGCAGCACAGCAGCACCATCCCCTGGTCGATCTCGCGCTGGCGGATGCCGCCGTTGTGCTTCATGTCGACCTGCCCCGACACGAGCTTCACCTTGCAGGTACCGCACATGCCCTGCGTGCACGACGCCGGCAGCCGCACGCCGGACTGGCGCGCCGCGTCGAGCACGTGCTGCGCCGAGCCGCACGCAATCTCGCGATTGCTCTTCGCGAAGCTGACCGTGTACTGCTTCGTGTCCGCGTCGTCGCCTTCAACCGGCGGCGCGAGCTCGGCGAGCAGTTCGTCGCTCGCGGTCTGCGCGAGCGTCTCGAACGAGAAGCTCTCCTCGTGATACTGCTTGCGGTCGAAGCCGCCTTCGTCCAGCAGGTCGCGCACGGCCTTCATGTACGGAGCGGGGCCGCACGTGAAGATTTCGCGCTCCATGAAATCCGGTGCGATCAGCTTCAGCAGCGGCAGCGTCAGGAAGCCCGTGACGCCCGGCCAGTTCGTGCGTGAGCCCAGGCGCTCGACGACGAACGACGTACGGAAGTTCGTGTGATTCGACGCGATCAGGTCGAGCTCGCGCGCGAAAATGATGTCGTCCGGCGTACGGGCGCTGTGCACGAACAGGATGTCGCGATCCTCGGCGAGATCGTGGTGCGCGCGGCTCATCGACATCAGCGGCGTCACGCCCGAGCCGGCCGACAGGAACAGGTACTTGCGCGCCGGATGCCGTGCGCACGTGAATTCGCCGGCCGGGCCGAGCACGCGCACCGGTGCGCCCGGCTGCAGGTTGTCGTGCAGCCAGTTCGACACCTTGCCGCCCGGCACGCGCTTCACCGTGATCGACACCGTGTGCGGCCGTGCCGGCGACGACGAAATCGTGTAGCAGCGGTTGATCGTCTCGCCGTCGATGTCGAGCTCGAGCGTGAGGAACTGCCCGGGCTCGAACGAGAACGAGCGGCCCTGCGGCGAACGGAAGAAGAAGCTCTTCACGTCGTGCGTTTCCTGCCGCACGTGGCAGCACACCAGCGTTTCCTCGACGTCGCTCGTCCAGCGCTCGGGAAGGGCGTTCCAGAACGCCGGGCGCGTGACCCGGCTGTCCGTCGGCTCGAAATTGGCCGCATCTCGCATCATGTCTTGCTCCGCTTGTCCGCTGCTCAGTACTACGCGCCGGTTTTTTCGGCGAGCCGGCCGATGTACCAGGCCGAGAATTTTTCGACGAGACCTTCCGTGAACGGCGAATACGGGCCCGGCTCGTACGCGCTGCTGTTCGCGCCGCGCTGCGAGAACTCGACGAGCGCGCGATCCTGGTCGTTGGTCGCGTTCCACACGGCCGTGAGGTTCTTCACGTCGTAGTCGATGCCTTCCTTCGCGTCCTTGTGCACGAGCCACTTCGTGCGCACGAGCGTCTTGCCGGCCGACAGCGGGATCACCGAGAACGTCACGATGTGATCGCTCATGAAGTGGTGCCACGAGTTCGGCTGGGTCCAGAACGACAGACCGCCGAGGTCGGCCTTGTCGAAGCCGCCGAGCAGCTTCTTCGACGCGACCTTCGCATCGAGCGTCTGCGATTCGCCGCTGCGGTCGAGCGGCAGGCGCTGCGTGCGGAAACCCGTCACGTCGAGCAGCTTTTCGATCTCTTCCGACGGCAGGCCCATCTCGGCCCACTCCTTCCCGCGGCGCACGCACGTCTCCGCGAATGCGTCCATGCCTTCGGCGTTCGCGTCGGAACGCTGGTAGCCGAAGCCGTATTCGTACAGCGAGATCGTCAGCTCCGGATGGTTCGCGACGCAGTGATAGCACTCGCGGTTGTTCTCCATCGTGAGCTTCCAGTTGCCTTCCTCGATGATGTCGATCTGCGCGGCGATCTTCGTGCTCGGCAGGTCGTGCGGCAGCAGGTACGGCTCCATCTCGGCGCGCATCTGCGCGAAATCGACCGGCGGCTCGTCGGCGAGGCAGACGAAGATCAGGCCGGCGAGATTCTCGACGTGCACCGACTTCAGGCTGTGCTTGCAGCGGTCGAACTTCTCGCCCATGTGCTCGGCGAACATCAGCTGGCCGGTCAGGTTGTAAGTCCAGCTGTGGTACGGGCACACGATGTTGCCGACCGAGCCTTTGTCCTCGTTGCACAGGCGCGCGCCGCGATGGCGGCACACGTTGTGGAACGCGCGGATCGCCATGTCGTCGTCGCGCACGATCAGGATCGAATCGCTCCCCAGTTCCACGGTCACGTAGTCGCCCGGCTCCGGAATGTCCGGCTCGATCGCCACCTGGATCCAGTGCTGGCGGAAAATCGCCTCCATGTCGAGCGCGAAGATGTCCTCGCTCGTGTAGAACGGTGCGTCGAGGCTGTGCCCTTCCTTGCGCCGCTCGATCAATGCACGAATGTCTGCCGATACTTTCATCGTTTGCTCCGGATTCCTTGCATCCCTGGGTTCTTGCCGACAGGCATCAAAATCAGTAGTCGATGAGCTGATGCTCGCGCAAATACGCGAGGATCACTTGTGCTTTTTCGACCGAACTCCCTTCATTTACGACGTTGCCGCCACGGCTTTCGGTCGTCGTCGCGGACAGCATCCGGGCATGCCCGGAGCGCTTCTCGGCGGCGACCAGTTTTACGGGTTTACGCTCGACCGGGCCGACCTTCCACGCGGCCGCGTCGGCGTCCGCGCCGGGCGCCGCGAGCGCCGGCCGGATCGCGCCGGCGCGCAGCCGCGCATACGCGTAGCGCGGCTCGGCGTTGGCGAGCGGATGGACGGCCACGACGGCCGGCAGCACGGCGTCGACGCGCCGCCGCAGCCCTTTCGGCAAAAATTGCCGGACCGCCGCGCGGCCGCCGTCGACCTTCACGTCGACGGCCGAGCCGACGAGCGGGTAGCCGAGCGCCGCGGCGATGCGGTACGGCAGCATCCCGGTGTCGTATGCGCCTTCGGCGCGCGTGCCGGTCAGCACGAGGTCGTAGCCTTCGACGCGCGCAGCGAGCGCGTGCACGCCATCGTCGTCGTCGCGGCAGGCCAGCACCTCGACCTCCCGCGCGCCGAGCGCGAGATATTCGGCCAGCGCCCCGTTCGCGGGGTCGCCCGCGTGAATCACGTCGAGCGTCGCCCGATGCTGCTCGGCGAGCTGGCGGCCGGTTTCGAGCGCGGCTGCGTCGTTGCGGCTGTAGCGCGCGACGCCGCTGACCGGATGCCGGCCGACGGACACGAGCACCGCGATGCGTTGCAAGGTGCGGGGGGCGTTCATGCGGCGACTCCTTCGGGTTCACGGGTGCCGACCGCAGCCGGCGATTCGCCGCGCGCGGCACGCGCGGCCTGCACCTGCTCGATCAGCGCGGCGATCGTCCCCTGCGCGTCGCCGACCACCGTCAGGTTCGCGCGCTTCGCGATCGGCGCGCTGCCGTCGAGGTTCACCGCGATCACGTGGCGGCAGTCCTTGATCCCCTGCAAGTGCTGCACCGCGCCCGAGATGCCGAACGCGATGTACACGCTCGCCTCGACCGTCTTGCCGGTGGCGCCGACCTGCTTGTCGCGCGTGAAGTGGCCGTTGTCGACCGCGACGCGGCTCGCGCCGATCGCTGCGCCGAATGCACCGGCCAGTTGCTCGAACGCGCCGATGTCGGACACGCCGTTGCCGGCCGACACGATGAAATCGGCTTCCTCGAGCGCGACCTGCGCCGCGTCGATTTCGTCGAGGCCGAGATCGCGGTACGGCTGCGCGGCACCAAGCGTGGGGCGGATGAAGTCGGCGGCCAGGCGTTCGCCCGCACCGACGAACGGCAGCTTCGCATCGACCGCGTTCTGCGCGAGCAGGATCACGTCGGGCAGCGCACGCGTGGCAAACGCGCGTCCGGCCTGCGCAAACACGCCGACATGCTTTGCGTCGATTTCGACGACGTGGGTCGCGACGCTCGCGCCCGCCGCCGCCGCATAGCGCCGGCCGAGATCGCCGTCGCCCGTCGCGTTGTCGGGCACGAACACGTGTTTCGGTGCCAGCGCGGCCACGCAGGCCTGCAACGCTTGCAGTTCGCTTTCTGGATCGAACGCGCGGCGCTCGAACCCGGTCAGCTCGAGCAGCTTGTCGACGCCCAGCTCGGCCACGTCGTCCTTCAACTCGCCGAACGCGAGCAGCGCGACTTCGGTCTGCGCATCGGCGAGCACGGCGGCGGCGGCGATCGCCTGCCGCGAATGATCATCGAGCGCGCCGCGTTCGCTGTGCGCGACGACCAGCATCACGTGCTTCGGATCCTGCAGCGCGCGGCGCGGCTTCGCGGCCGCGGCGCCATGGCCGTGCGCGGCCCCGTGCACGGCGTTCGCATCGGCGCTGCCTTCCTCGCCGAGCGTGATGCGCTTCAGGCCGGCGGCCGTGATGATGAACGGCCGGCGCGGATCGATTCGTTTGATCGTGTTCATCGATTCACTCCAGCGAGGCGGCAACGAGTTCGGCGACGTCGAGCACGTCGGGGCGCGGGCCCACGACGCCTTCGAGCATGGCCGTGCAGTTCGGGCACGCAACCGCGACCACGTCCGCGCCGATCGTGCGTGCGTCGGCGATGCGGATGTCGGGAATGCGCTGCTTGCCCGGGATGTCGGTCAGCGGCGCACCGCCGCCACCGCCGCAGCAGCGGCCGCGCATGCCGTTGCGCTCCATCTCGACGACCTGGATGCCGATCGTCTTCAGCAGCTTGCGCGGCGCGTCCGTCTCGCCGTTGTAGCGGCCGAGGTAGCACGGATCGTGATACGTGGTGCGTTTTTCCTGCAGCGCCTCGACGGCCTTCGGCACGATCTTGCCGCTGTCGGCCAGTTCGGCGAGATAGGTCGTGTGATGCTTGACCGTCACGCGCAGCCCGAGCGCGCGGTATTCGTTGCGCAGGCTGTGCATCACGTGCGGATCGGCCGTCACGATCTGCTTGTACGACAACGTACCGAGCGTGCCGATCAGGCGTTTCGCCATCTGCTGGAACGTCGCTTCGTCGCCGAGCCGGCGCGCGACGTCGCCCGTGTCGGTTTCGGTCGAGCCGAGCACCGCGTAATCGACGCCCGCCTTGTTCAGTACCTTGACGAACGCGCGCAACGTGCGCTGGTAGCGCATGTCGAACGCGCCCTCACCCGCGACGAACAGCACGTCGACCGGCTTGCCCGGCTGCGCGACGGGCGCACTCAGGTCGACCGACCAGTCGTAGCGCGCGGCCGTGTCGAAGCCGCCCATCGTGCCCGTCTCGCGCAGGTTCGCGAGCACTTCCTGGCCCTTGCCCGGCACCGTACCGTGCACGAGCGTGCGGTTGCGGCGCATGTCGACGATCGCATCGACGTGCTCGATCAGCATCGGGCATTCCTGCACGCACGCGCGGCAGGTCGTGCACGACCACAGCGTCTGTTCCTCGATCAGGCCCGACACGATCGGACCATTCGGCTCGCCGCGATGCTGGCCGACCGCGAGGCCCGGCGACGGGCTGCCCGCATAGGCCGCATCGGTGCCGCCGGCCATCCCGACGACGAGATCCTGGATCAGCTTCTTCGGGTTCAGCGGCTGGCCCGACGCGAACGCCGGGCACGCGGCTTCGCACTTGCCGCACTGCACGCAGGCGTCGAAGCTCAGCAGCTGGTTCCAGCGGAATTCGACCGGCTTCGCGACGCCGTATTCCTGATGCTCGATATCCGGCAGCTTCAGCGCGGTCGGCGGCGTGGCCGTGCCGTTGCCCGTGAACGATTCGCGCGTCGCGGCGAAACGCTCCTGGCGCGGGTGGAACGCGAGGTGCAGCAGGCCGGCGATCGCATGCTTCATCGGGCCGCCCTTGGCCGCACCGACCGTCATCGTGAATGCCCCGATGCCGATCAGCAGCGCGCAGATCACCGCGAATGCGCCCGACATCGCACCGGTCGGCACCAGCATGAACAGCACGAGGCCGAGCGCGAACGAGCCGAGCAGCCAGGGCAGCGTATTCCACGGGCCGCGCGACAGCCGGGCCGGCACGTCCTTCGCCGCGCGCCGGCGCCACACGAACACCGCACCGACCAGCATCGCGAGCGCCGCGAGGAAGATCAGCTTGTCGAGCCACGGCGAGTAGATCGCGAGGCCGTAGTTGATGAACACCAGCGCGAGCGCACCGATTGCGCCGCCGGCGGTGGCGACGTGCGTCTTCGCGATGTACGGGTCGCGGGCGACCACGTGGTGCAGGTCGACGAAATAGCGCTTCGGGATCGCGAACAGGTTCGCGACGCCGAACGAGCCGGGCGCCGTGGCGCGGCCCAGACGCCAGTAGGACGAGCGCTTCGCGACCGCGAACGCGAGCCCCGCCACCGACAGCCACAACAGGGCGGTAATGAGGAAGGACGGGTTCATCTTTTAGAAATCCTTCACGAGACGCAGCGAGTCGTAGATCGCCCCGTGGACGTTGTGCATCGAGATGCAGTCGCCGACACGGAACAGCAGGAAACGGCCGTTGCCGAGTTCTTCCGACAGGCACGGCTGCGGCTCGGCCGCGAACAGCGTGTGCGGATCGATCTGGCCGCGGTTCACCGATTCCGGCTTGAGCTTCCAGTACAGTTCGTCGTTCGGCGACGAGCCGTTCTCGATCACCACCTGGTCGACCGCGCGCTCTTCCAGCTCTTCCGTGTACTCGTTGCGCAGCACGGCGATCAGCTTGCCGTTCTCTTCGTAGACGCGATCGAGCATCGTGTTCGGCGTCGGGATCACGCCGAATGCGTACAGGCGGCGATAGAAGATCGGGAACGTCGTGCCGCCGCAATCGTCGGCGACCTTCACGTCCGGCGTGACGACCTCGACCTTCGAGCCGCGGCTCGCCATGAAATCGGCCACGCCGGCGCCCGCATGCGTGCTCACGCCGTCGAACAGCAGCACGTTCTGCTTCGGCTCGACCTTGCCGGTCAGGATGTCCCACGAGCTGACGGCGAGCCCCTCGGCCACGCCCCAGCCCGGCACCTGCCACGTGAAGCTCGACCCGCCCGTCGCGAGCACGACGATGTCCGGCTTCTCGGCCATGATCATCTTCTCGTCGGCGGCCACGCCGAGGCGGCGGTCGACGCCCAGGCGCTTCGTCTCCATGTCGAACCAGCGGATGATCCCCGACATCTGCTCGCGCTGCGGCGCCTTCGCGGCGATCATCACCTGCCCGCCCACTTCCGCGTTCTTCTCGAACAGCACGACGTCGTGGCCGCGCAGCTTCGCGACGCGCGCCGCCTCGAGGCCCGCCGGGCCGGCGCCGACCACCACGACCTTGCGCTTCGGGCCGCGCGACTTCTCGATGACGTGCGGCATCGTCGCTTCGCGCGACGTCGCCGCGTTCTGGATGCACAGCACGTCGAGGCCGTTGTATTGACGGTCGATACAGTAGTTCGCGCCGACGCACTGCTTGATTTCGTCTTCGCGGCCGTCGCGGATCTTGATCACCATGTGCGGATCGGCGATCTGCGCGCGCGTCATGCCGACCAGGTCGATCATGCCGGTCGCGAGCAGGCGCTCGGCCTGGCCCGCATCGCGGATGCTCTGCGCGTGCATCACCGGAATCTTCACGACCGACTTGATGCCGGCCGCGAGGTGCACGAACGGCTCCGGCGGCAATGCCATCGGCGGCATGCAGTTCGCGATCGTGTTGTGCGTGTCGCCGCCCGAGCCGACCACGCTCAGGTAGTCGATCAGCCCCGTCTCCGACATCGCCTGCGCGATTTCCTTCAGCGCTTCGTGATCGAGGCCGTCCTCGTGGAATTCGTCGCCGCACATGCGCAGGCCGACGCAGAAATCCTTGCCGACCGCTTCGCGCACCGCCGTCAGCACTTCGATGCCGAAGCGCAGGCGGTTTTCGAGGCTGCCGCCCCATTCGTCGGTGCGGTGGTTCGAGCGCTTGCTCCAGAACTGGTCGATCAGGTGCTGGTGAGCGGCCGAGATCTCGATGCCGTCCATGCCGGCTGCCTTCACGCGCTTCGCGGCCGCCGCGAAATCGCCGATAATGCGGCGGATTTCCTCGATCTCGATGATCTTCGCGTTGCCGCGGTGCACCGGTTCGCGCACGCCCGACGGCGACATCAGGTGCGGCCAGTGCTCGCCGTGGAACGACGAGCGGCGGCCCATGTGCGTCGCCTGGATCATGATCTTCGCGCCGTGCTTGTGCATCGTGTCGGCCAGGCGCGTGAGCGGATCGATGATCTTGTCGGTCGACAGGTTCACCGATTTCCACCAGCCTTGCGGACTGTCGATCGACACCGGGCTCGACCCGCCGCAGATCGCGAGGCCCACGCCACCCTTCGCCTTTTCCTCGTAGTAGCGGATATAGCGGTCGCCCGGCAGGCCGCCCGGCTCGGCATACACCTCCGCGTGCGCGGTACTGACGATCCGGTTGCGCAGCGTCAGCTGGTTCAGCTGCATGGGTTTGAACAGGTGGGGATAACGCATCGCTGGCGACCTCTGGCGTTCGAATGTCTCGTGTTGCGGGTGTTGTTCTGTTTCGGTGAATCAGTGCATCAGTGCGCGATCGGCGACACTTCGAAGACGCAGTGGTCGTGATGCTCGGCCGCGCACTGCACTTCCTTCGACTGCGCACGCGGTGCGCCCTTGCCTTCCGGCGTCGTGTCGTTGACCCAGTCCATCGCACCGGCGAACCAGCCCGCGAACATGTAGCAGAGCTTGCCTTCCTTGCCCGGCTGCTGGAGCACGAACGACGAGTGGCGCAGCTCGATCTTCGCGCGCGCGCTGGCCGGATCGGCCTCGATGATCGAGAACAGGCCCCAGCCGCGTTGCGACAGGCGCTTCAGGTAGTGCTCGAACACCGCCATGCCGGTCAGGCCGTGCAGCTTCGCTTCCTTGTCGCACCAGTGGTAAGCGGACTTGTAGCCGGCCTTGTAGAGGATCTCGGCATACGCTTCGACGCCGAGCGCTTCCTCGACGGCGACGTGGTTGTTCGTGAAGAAGTGGCGCGGCACGTACAGCATCGGCAGTGCATCGGTGGTCCAGACGCCGGTATCGGGATCGACGTTGATCGGCAGTTGCGGTTGCATCGTGGTGACTCCGTGAGGAAAGTGGCCGCGCGGCTCAGTGCGCAGGCGCGACATCGTCCGCGCGCCCGCGCGGCTTGCGCGGGCACGTCCCGATTTTTCTAATGTTGAATCGCGGGTAGCGGTTCGGCTCGATGCGGCGCTTACGCGCCCCACACGTCCTTGAACACGCGCACCCAGTTCTCGCCCATGATCTTGCGGATGCGCGACTCCTTCCAGCCGTGGCGTTCCATCGCGGCGGTCAGGTTCGGGAATTCGCCGATCGTGCGGATACCGTCCGGGTTGATCACCTTGCCGAAGTTCGTCAGCTGGCGATAGCGGCCCTTGTCATGCGTGAGCATGTCGAAGAATTCCTTCGCGAAATCCTGCGTGAAATCCGTGCCGATGCCGACCGCGTCTTCGCCGATCAGGTTCACGACGTAGTCGATCGCCTCGATGTAGTCGTCGATATTCGCTTCGATCCCGCGCTTCAGGAACGGCGCGAACATCGTCACGCCGACGAAGCCGCCCGCATCGGCGATCTCCTTCAGCTGCACGTCGCTCTTGTTGCGCGGATGTTCCTTCAGGCCCGACGGCAGGCAGTGCGAGTAGCACACCGGCTTCTTCGAGAACGCGATCGCTTCCGACGACGTGTTGCCGCCCACATGCGACAGGTCGACCATGATGCCGACGCGGTTCATCTCGGTGATCACTTCGCGGCCGAAATCCGACAGGCCGCCGTCGCGCTCGTAGCAACCGGTGCCGACCAGGTTCTGCGTGTTGTAGCAGAGCTGCACGACGCGCACGCCCATGTCGGCGAACGCTTCGATGTAGCCGAGGTTGTCCTCGAACGCATGCGCGTTCTGGAAGCCGAGGATGATCCCGGTCTTGCCTTCCTTCTTCGCGCGGAAGATGTCGTCCGTCGTGCGCACGAGCGTCAGCAGCTCGCCGTTGTCGCGGATCTTCTTCTTCATCACGCCGATGTTGTCGACGGTCTTGGCGAAGTTCTCCCACACCGACACCGTGCAGTTCGCGGCGGTGATGCCGCCCTTGCGCATGTCCTCGAACACCGGCTTCTCGAACTTCGAAATGTTCAGTCCGTCGATGATGATGCTGTCCTGATGCAGCGTGCTCATATCTGCTCTCGCTCGTGGGTCTGTTCTTGTGGGGTCGATCAGTAGATCGGGAAGCGTTCGCACAGCGCGAAGATCTCGCGGCGCACGCGCTGTTCGGTCGCGTGGTCGCCTTCCGGGTTCGCACGCAGCGCGTCGAACACGTCGAGGATCAGGCGGCCCACTTCGCGGAATTCCGCGACGCCGAAGCCGCGCGTCGTGCCGGCCGGCGTGCCGAGACGGATGCCCGACGTGACGGTCGGCTTCTCGGTGTCGAACGGAATGCCGTTCTTGTTGCAGGTGATGCCCGCGCGCTCCAGCGCCTGCTCGACCGGCGCACCCTTCAGGCCCTTCGGGCGCAGGTCGACCAGCAGCAGGTGGTTGTCGGTGCCGCCCGTGACGAGATCGACGCCGCCGGCCTTCAGCACTTCGCCGAGCGCCTGCGCGTTCGCGAGCACGTTGTCGATGTAGGTCTTGAAATCCGCATGCAGCACTTCGCCGAACGCGACGGCCTTGCCGGCGATCACGTGCATCAGCGGGCCGCCCTGCAGGCCGGGGAACACCGCCGAGTTGATCTTCTTCGCGATGTCCTCGTCGTTGGTCAGCACGAAGCCGCCGCGCGGGCCGCGCAGCGTCTTGTGCGTGGTCGACGTGACGACGTGCGCATGCTCGACCGGGTTCGCGTGGCGGCCCGCGGCGATCACGCCGGCGATGTGCGCCATGTCGACCATCAGCTTCGCACCGACGCTGTCGGCGATCGCGCGGAAGCGCGCGAAGTCGAGCGCACGCGGGTACGCCGAGAAGCCGGCGATGATCAGGTTCGGCTTGTGTTCGTGTGCCAGCGCCTCGACCTGGTCGTAGTCGATCAGCATCGTGTCGCGGTTCACGCCGTACTGGACCGCGTTGAACCACTTGCCCGACAGTGCCGGCTTCGCGCCGTGCGTCAGGTGGCCGCCCGCGTCGAGCGACATGCCGAGCACCGTGTCGCCCGGCTTGGCCAGCGCGAGCATCACCGAGCCGTTCGCCTGCGCGCCCGAGTGCGGCTGCACGTTCGCATAGCCGGCGTTGAAGATCTGCTTCACGCGTTCGATGGCCAGCGCCTCGACTTCATCGGCGAACTCGCAGCCGCCGTAGTAGCGCTTGCCGGGATAGCCTTCCGCGTACTTGTTCGTCAGCACCGAGCCCTGCGCCTCGAGCACGGCGCGCGACACGATGTTTTCCGACGCGATCAGCTCGACCTGCGACTGCTGACGCTCGAGCTCCTTCAGGATGGCGCTGCGCACCGGCGCGTCGCGCTCGGCAAGGGGCTGCGAGAAGAAAGGCTGGGTGTTCGACATAGTGCGTCCGTGACGAAGAATAAAGGGCTGCAACCAAAGCTCAAGGCCCGCCCTGCCTGGGTTTCCCGCTGCGCCAGTGCAAGGTTGCCGACGGCTCTATTCTTGTCGTTCGGATTTTCGGCGGATTGATGAATTTAGACGCGTTCTTTGCCTTTTCCGCCATGCACGTCCGTTTTATACAAGTGACCGGTCGTGCTTTTTCGGATCACCAACCAAAACGGCGTCGGCTGTTCACCTATGGACACGCACACCGGCAGTGCGTTTGCCGCCCGGTCGAGGTGCGGCATCTCCCGGATACGGTGCAGTGCAACATCGGCCTTACACCCAGACAACGTATGGAGCTAGGGTTTAGCCGTATGGCACGCTTGTTGCGCTCGCTCACACAATACCGCAGCCCGATCGGTGCCTCCCGGGCGTATAGCTATTAGAGATTCTAGGAACGCTCCCCATGTCGCCCGACCGCACAGCGTCGCTGTCCCACTTCGCGTTCATGCCGTTACCGAATTTCACGATGATCGCGTTCACCAATGCGATCGAGGTGCTTCGGATGGCAAACTACCTGAGCGGCCAGCCGCTCTACCGCTGGTCGGTGATCAGCCCGGACGGCGGCCCGGTGACGGCGAGCAACGGCCTGACGGTCGACACGGGCCCGGCCGAATGCGCGGGGCAGCCCGACATCGTGTTCGTGTGCGGCGGCGTCGACGTGCAGCGCGCGACCACGCCGGCCCATCTGTCGACGCTGCGCCGCTTCGCGCGCTCGGGCATCCCGCTCGGCAGCCTGTGCACGGGCACCTATGCACTCGCGAAGTCGGGGTTGCTCGCGGGCTACGCATGCGCGATCCACTGGGAAAACATGTCGGCGCTGAAGGAAGAGTTTCCGGACACGCGCTTCCTGAAAGAACTGTTCGTGATCGACCGCGACCGCATCACGTGCACGGGCGGCGTCGCGCCGCTCGACATGATGCTGAACCTGATCGCCGCGCGCGTGGGCACCGCGCGCGTCACGCAGATCGCCGAGCAATTCATCGTCGAACACGTGCGCGACACGAGCGCACAGCAACGCATGCCGCTCGTCGCGCGTCTCGGTTCCGCGAACAAGTCGCTGTTCGAAGTGATCTCGCTGATGGAGAACAACATCGAGGAGCCGCTGTCGCGCGAGGAACTCGCGCGGCTCGCGAACATGTCGCAGCGGCAACTTCAACGGCTGTTCCGCGAGCACCTCGGGATGACGCCGACGCATTACTACCTGACGCTGCGGCTGCGCCGTGCACGCGAGCTGCTGCTGCAGACCGACATGTCGATCATGCACATCACGATGGCATGCGGCTTCCAGTCGGCGTGCCACTTCAGCAAGAGCTATCGCGATGCGTTCGGCGTCGCGCCGACGCGTGAACGCCGCAAGCAGGTCGCCCCGCTCGCGCAGGGTGCGGCGAGCGCCGCCGGTCCCGCGTTTCCTGCTCATGTGCTGCATGCGTGACACGCGCGGCGCCTGAAAAAAAAGCGGCCTCGAAGGCCGCTTTTTTCTTTGCGCTCAGGATCCCCACACCTGCATCTCGTCGAGCGAGTATCCCCAGGGCGTCGCGCGCTTCGTACCGAGCATCCGCACATAGCGGCCCTGCCCGTTCAGGTTCGGCAGCGTCACGTGCCCGTACGACACGCCGTTGTTCGTCGAATAGATCGTCGTCCAGTTCGCATTGTCGTTCGATGTCTGGATCTGGTAGGCGAGCGCGCCCGCATCCCAGTACAGGTCGATGCTGCTGATGGTCTTCGTCGCGCCCAGATCCACCGAGATCCACTGCGGATCGACACCCGCGCCTTCCGGCGAATCCCAGCGCGTGCTCGTCGTGTTGCCGTCGAATGCCTTGTCCGGCGTGAGCGACGCGTTGTAGCTCGCCGACGCCGCGGCCGGCCGCCCCTGCGACAGCAGCGCCGGCTGCGCGACGGCCGGGCCGCCGTAGTAGCTCGACCCGAGCTTCGCCTTCGTCGTGTCGACGTTCACGCCGAACTGCGACAGGCTCCAGCGCTGGCCGGTCGTCACGTCGCCGACGTAGAGCTGATAGCCACCCGCCGTCGTCGACGAGAAGAACAGGTAGTTCGTACCACTTACCGGCGCCGGATCGGAGTTGTTGCTCATGCAGTCGTTGAGCGCCAGCGCGCCCGGCGTCGATGCCGGGTCGGCCGTCTTCGCATAGATCTGGTCGGCCCCGCCGCTGTCCTTCCAGCGCGCGTAGTACACCATGCCGTCCGCGCGCACGATCGGGTAGTACGTCTGCAGTCCGGCCGGATGATCGAACACGGCGGTCGCGCCGGTCGCGATCGTCCGCTTCATCAGCCCCATGTTCGCGCCGGTGCCGGTCGCGTAGTACACGGCGCTCGCGTCCGGCGCGAGGAACGGCATCGAGTATTCGGCGCCGGCCGGCGCGTTCGTCAGGCTCACGACCGACGTGAACACCGGGCCCGCTCTCGTGTACGACAGCGTCGCCTGCTTGACGTCGCCGTTCTGCTTGAACACGAGCGTCTTGCCGTCCGCGCTGAATTTCGGGTCTTCGTTGCGCGTGGCGCCCGTGCTGTTCGTCATGTTCACGGGCGGCGTACCGGCGCCGAGCTGCAGCATGAACACGTTCCATGCACCGTTGCTGATGCCCATGAACACAAGCCACTTGCCGTCGGGACTGAACATGCCGTTCATCGGATCGGTGATGCCCCATGTGCTCTTGCTCAGTTGCGTCAGCGTATGAGCGGAGAAGTCGTACAGGAACAGCTGGCTCGTGCCGTCGCCGTACTTCACGTAGCTGTGATAGACGAGCTTGCCGGTCAGCGCGGCGGGAAACGTCGCGTTCGGCTGGGCCGCGGGATCGTTGATGCAGGCTGCGGCTGCAACGCCGCCGAACAGATTGAGGGCAATCCCGGCCACGAGGCCGGCGACGAGGGTCTTCAGTTTCACGCTGGATGCTTCCGGGTAAGGTAGGGACGCCGCGGACAACGGGCCGCGCAGGACGCGCGGGGGTCACGGATCCGCCGTCGGGCAGCGTGAATTCCGTATTGGTCGGACATCGGGAACAAGGCTTGCGAGAGCATGCCCGCTGGTCAGACGAAAGACAAGGATCAGAGCGCGCTCAAAACATGCGGATCAGCGATTTGGGGCGCGCTTGCACGTGACGGCTGCCGTACTACTCTTTTGTCAGCGAGGCTTCGAGCGGCCGGGGGGCAGGCATGAAGCGATATGCGGCGCTGGCACAGACGATCGCCGACGCGATCCGGCGCGGCGACCTGGCCACCGGCGCGCGGATTCCCACCGTGCGCGCCGCGTGCCGCGCTTATCGCGTGAGCCCGTCCACCGTGTTTCGCGCGTACTACACGCTCGAAAGCGAGGGTCTGATCGTCGCGCGGGCGCGCTCCGGTTATTTCGTTGCGAACCTCGAAGACAAGCACGTGCGGGTCGGCCACGAACCGCCGCACCGGCCGGGCACCGTGCAAACCGGCGGCGACGATGCGCTGTTCCGGTTGCTCGATTCCCTCAAATGCGAAGACATCGTTCCGCTCGGCTCGGCATTCGCCAGCTATTCGCTGTTCCCGATGAGCAGCCTGTGGCGCTACGTGGCGTCGGCCGCCCGCAACATGGATCGCACGAAGCTGCTGTCCGGATTGCCGCCCGGCCACGATGCGCTGCGCCGTCAGATCGCATTGCGCTACCTGAACGCGGGCGCGTCGCTGCCGATGGAGGAAATCGTCATCACCACCGGCGCGATCGAGGCACTGACGCTCAGCCTGCAGGCGCTGACGCGCGCCGGCGACATCGTCGCGATCGAACGACCGGCGTTCCATGCGGTGCTGCAGGCCGTGCAGCGCCTGCACCTGAAGGCCGTCGAGATTCCGGTCGACCCGCGCACGGGCCTCGATCTCGACGCGCTCGCGCAGGCGCTCGACACGCATCCGGTACGCGCGTGCTGGTTCATGACATCGTTCCACAACCCGACCGGCGCCACGCTGACCGACGAACGCAAGCGCGCGCTGATCGACCTGCTCGCGTCGCGCGGCGTGCCGCTGATCGAGGACGACGTGTACGGCGAACTGCATTTCGGCACGGCGCCCACACGGCCCGCGAAACTGTACGACGGCAGCGGGCTCGTCCTGCATTGCGGATCGTTCTCGAAATGTCTCGCGCCCGGATTCCGGATCGGCTGGGTCGCGGCCGGACGTTTCGTGCGGCAGATCCGCCAGGCGAAAGGCGCGAGCGCGCCGGCCGCCGACGTGCCTGCGCAGCTGGCGCTTGCGAGCTACCTGCACGACGGCGCATACGACCGTTTCCTGCGCAAGCTGCGACGCAATCTCGCCGCGCACCAGGCGCAGATGCTGGCGGCCGTGCGGGCGTATTTTCCGGCCGATACCGCGGTGTTCGCCCCGCGCGGCGGGTACTTCCTGTGGATCGAACTGCCGCCGCACGCGGACGCGATGCACTTGTTCGACGACGCGATGGAAAGTGGTGTCAGCATCGCGCCGGGACCGCTCTTTTCCGCGACCGGCGGGTTCCGCCGCTATCTGCGCCTCAACTACGGGCGGCCGTGGACGCCGGCCGTCGAGCGCGCGATGGAGACGCTCGGCACGCTCGCGGCCCGGCAGCGGCACGACCGGTAGCACGAGACGTGCGGATCGCGACGATCGACATGCGTCTTGCGTTTCGCTCGCAAGCGACAAAGAATGAAGCGGTACGCCAGCCGCGGACGAACGGGTTCCACGCGTCCGATGTTATGGAGAATCACATGAACACCGCATGCGGACGACGGCCGGCGCGGGCGCCGACGACGGCGTCCGGTCGCCCCTGACGATGCGCGTCCTGTCCAACCGGAACGTTCGCGCGCGCGATGCGTGGCGCGCGGTGCTGAACGTGCGCGCCGCATCGCGGCACGCCGTCCGTTGCTGCTGCAGGGAATGCGGCTTCGTGGCCGGCCGCGCACTCGAGCGTTGCTCCGCCTGTGGCCAGTGGGACTGGCCGTTCGATCCGGTTCGCCACACGCCGGACCCTGCACGCCCCGCGCAGGCGCGGCAGTCGTTCCATTTGTGGCCGTCGCGTATCGCGCGTACGCTGCGCAACGCGGCATTCCGGCGGCCCAGCGCGTCGAGCGCGCCGATCCTGAGCCTCCTGACGCTCGTCCTGCTCGTCGGCGGTTACGTGGCGGTCGACCGAACGTGCAAGGCCGACCCCGTCTGCCGCAAGTCCGGCGCGTCGACGGCCGCCGCGACCGAAACCGGCGTGCTTGCGGCGAACGAGCCGACGCCGCCGGTCTTGCCGGCGCCCGTCTTTCCGTTTCATGTGCCCGACGGCACGCCACTGGCGGGCAATCCGCAATATGGAGGCCCGAACGCGGGCGAACCCGTGAACCGGATGCAGGTTGCGCAAGCCAGGCCGTCGATGCACGCACCTGACCGGGCACGCCCGGGTGCGATTCGCGTCGCCGACTGGAACGGCAGCCGCGATGCCACGCACCGCACGCATACGGTTCGCCGCGTGAGCCTGCATACCCGCCACGCGCGCTACACCGCCGCCAGCAATGCGGAAATCGCCAAGCTCTATCGCGGCCACTGACCGCGTGGCCCGGGCCTGCGCCCGACGATTCATTTTTCTAAACCGCCCCTCAAAAAACCTCGTTTGTGTCGCGACGGACGCGTGACGTTCAATGGGTCATTCGCCTGCGCCGGTGCGCACCTCGCGTGCCGGCCGCCCGATCCACCGAACGGAGTCTGTCGATGAATGCACTGCAGCTCGTGACCCTCGCTGCCATCTGGGGCGCGTCCTTCCTGTTCATGCGCATGGGCGCGCCGGAATTCGGCGTCGTCCCGCTGATCGCGCTGCGCGTCGCGATCGCGGCCGTGCTGCTGTCGCCGGTATTGCGCCATGCCGATGCACGACGGGAATTCCGCTCGCACGTGGTGCCGCTGTTCGTCGTCGGCATCGCCAACTCGGCGCTGCCGTTCTGCCTGTTCACCTACGCGGCGCTGTTCGTGACGGCCGGCACCGATTCGATCCTGAATGCAACGACGCCGCTCTGGACCGCGATCGTCGCGTACGTATGGCTGCGCGCGCCGCTGACGAAGCCGCAGGCGATCGGCCTCGCGCTCGGGTTCGCCGGTGTCGTCGTGCTCGCCGGCTCGGCCGTCGGCGCCGGCACGCCCGGTGCATCGCGCGCGATCGCCGCCGCGATGCTCGCGACGCTGTCGTACGGTTTCGCCGCGCATTACTCGAAGCGCAAGCTCGCGAACGTGCGGCCGTTCGTATCCGCGTTCGGCAGCCAGTTGTTCGCGGCCGTCGCACTCGTGCCGCTCGCGCTGCCGATGTGGCCGCACGGCCCGGTTCACACGTCCGCGTGGATCGCGGTGGTGCTGCTCGGCGCGATCTGCACGGCCGTGGCCTACCTGCTGTATTTCGGGCTGATCCGCAACGCGGGCGCGCAATACGCGGCGTCGGTCACGTTCCTGATTCCGATCTTCGGGGTGGTGTGGGGCGCGATCTTCCTGCACGAGACGATCACCGTGCAGACGGTCGCCGGGTGCGCGATCATCCTGCTCGGCACCGCGCTCGCGACCGGCAAGATCAAGGGATTCGCGTCGGCAGCCGTGCGCGGGTCACGCCAATAGGTCGCGCGGATCGCGCGCGTCGCGGCCGATCTCCTGCGCGAGCCAGTCGCGAAACGCGGCGATCTTCCACTCGTCCTGGCGCGCTTCGCTGCACACGACGTAATAGGACAGTTCGGTCGGCCAGGGTCGCTCGATCACGCGAACCAGCCGCCCGGCCGCGATTTCGTCGCGCGCATAGATGTCGCGGACGAGCGCGATGCCCTGCGCGGCGACCGCGGCCTTGATCAGCAACGGATCCTCGCTGAAGCTCGCGCCGCGCTGCGCCCGTGCATCCTCGATGCCCTGCGCGCGCAACCACAGCGCCCAGTCGGCGCGGTCCGCATCCTGCAGCAGCGGGTACGACAGGCAGTCGGCGGGCGCGCCGATCGGGCGCGCGGGATCGAGCAGCCGCGGGCTGCACACGGGCCACAGCTCCGGTGTCCAGATGCGGAACGATGCGTGCCCCGGATAGTGGCCCAGCCCGTGCCGGATCGCGACGTCGACGTAGTCGCGGCGCAGGTCGACCAGTTGCGCACGCGTCTCGACGGTGATCTCGATGTCGGGGTACGCGGCATTGAACGAACCGAGGCGCTGCACGAGCCACGTATTCGCGAACGACGCGGTGGTCGTCACCGCGAGGCGGACGATGCGCCGGTTCGCACCGTGCACGTTCGACCAGGCGGCCTCGATCTCGTTGAAGCCGCGGGCGAGCTGGTCGAACAGCGCGCGGCCGGTGCCGGTCAGCGCGAGCTCGCGGCCGGTGCGCTCGAACAGCCGCACGGCAAGGCGATCCTCGAGATTGCGGACATGCTGGCTGACGGCGCCCGGCGAAATGCACAGCAGGTCGGCCGCCTGCTTCATGCTGCCGCAGCGCGCCACTTCGACGAAGGTATGCAACGCGGCGAGGGGAAGTGACTTGGCCATCCGTGGAGTCGCCGCCGCACGGCGGTGGAGGGTTCGGGAACGGGCGATGATTATCGCAGCAATTCCGGGCGGCCGGGACCGCGGTGCGCCATCGCGCCCTGCCCGCGCCGTCGGCCCGCGATGAAAAACGGGCGGCCCGTTTCCGGAGCCGCCCGTTTCCTGTTGCGCGTGCCGAACGCTAGCGCATCACGCCGCCAGCAGCCCGTGCGGGTCGATGACGAATTTGCGCGGCGCGCCGCCGTCGAACTTCTTGTAGCCTTCCGGCGCCTGGTCGAGCGAGATCACCTCGACGTTGACGATCTTCGCGATCGGCAGCCGGTCGAACAGGATCGCCTGCATCAGGTTGCGGTTGTACTTCAGCACCGGTGTCTGGCCCGTGAAGAACGAATGCGACTTCGCCCAGCCGAGGCCGAAGCGGATGCTCAGGCTGCCGTGCTGCGCAGCCTTGTCCTTCGCGCCCGGATCGTCCGTCACGTACAGGCCCGGGATGCCGATCGCACCGGCCGGGCGCGTGATTTCCATCAGCGAGTTCAGCACCGTCGCAGGCGCTTCCTCCGAATGGCCCGACGATCCGTGGCCGTGCGCCTCGAAGCCGACGCAGTCGACCGCGCAGTCGATCTCGGGCACGCCGAGGATCTGCTCGATCTGCTCGCCGAGCGAGGCGTCCTTCGACAGGTCGACCGTCTCGAAGCCCATCGCGCGCGCATGCGCGAGGCGCTCCGCATTCATGTCGCCGACGATCGTCACGGCCGCGCCGAGCAGGCGCGCCGACGCGGCCGCCGCCATCCCGACCGGGCCCGCGCCCGCGATGTAGACCGTCGAGCCCGGCTTCACGCCCGCGCTTACCGCGCCGTGATAACCGGTCGGCAAAATGTCGGACAGGCAGGTCAGGTCGCGAATCTTCGACATGGCCTGGTCGCGGTCCGGGAATTTCAGCAGGTTGAAATCGGCGTACGGCACGAGCACGTACTCGGCCTGGCCGCCGATCCAGCCGCCCATGTCGACGTAGCCATAGGCGCCGCCGGCACGCGACGGGTTCACGTTCAGGCACACGCCCGTATGCGTGTCCTTGCACATCGCGCAGCGGCCGCACGCGACGTTGAACGGCACCGACACGAGATCGCCGATCTTCAGCGTCTCGACGTCGCGGCCCACTTCGACCACTTCGCCAGTAATCTCGTGACCGAGCACGAGGCCGACCGGAGCGGTCGTGCGGCCGCGCACCATGTGCTGGTCGGAACCGCAGATGTTCGTGCTGACCACTTTCAGGATCACGCCGTGGCCGATCGCGCGGCCGCTCGGGTCGACCATCTTCGGATAATCGATTTTCTGGACTTCGACCTGGCCCGGTCCAAGATAGACGACACCTCGATTGCTGCTCATCGTATTGTCTCCATGTCTCGTTGGCTGGCGCCGCGGCGCGCCGGCCCATGCGGCGCACGCGCAACGTGCTGTTCGAGAGTAGTCCCGGAGGCAGGGGCGCCGATGTCTCAAACGCGACATGCGTTTGATCGGCGCCGACATCGATGGCGGAAATACGAAAGTCGGGCGGGAAACGGCGGGAAGCCTTCAGGGCGACCACGTGCTCGCCCGGGGTCGGACCGCCCGTTGCGCCGGCCCGCCCCTTTTTCCGCGGGCGCTACCCGCCCTGGTTCTCGCGGATGACCGCGGCAGCAGCCGCTTCCGCGTCGCTCGCGACGCCGTCGTGCACGCGCGTGCTGACGGCAGGCGTCGGCGGCTCGCTGTCGAGCGCGTGGCCGTTGCGGTCGTGCGTGTCGACCGTCGCGCGCATCGACAGCCCGACGCGCAGCGGGTGCGCGGCGAGATCGCGCGGATCGAGCGCGATCACGACCGGCACGCGCTGCACGACCTTGATCCAGTTGCCGGCCGCGTTCTGCGACGGCAGCATCGAGAACGCGCTGCCCGTGCCGGCCGAGAAGCCCTGCACGCGGCCGCGATACGCGATGCGCGAACCGTAGAGATCCGACACGACCTCGACCGGCTGCCCGATGCGCATGTGGCG
Source organism: Burkholderia pulmonis (assembly GCF_984667975.1). Classification (NCBI taxonomy): domain Bacteria; kingdom Pseudomonadati; phylum Pseudomonadota; class Betaproteobacteria; order Burkholderiales; family Burkholderiaceae; genus Burkholderia; species Burkholderia pulmonis. The sequence goes on along the minus strand of NZ_OZ480187.1, from coordinate 588,045 downwards.
AATCTGCCCTTCCTTGAAATTCGCGTCGACCCACAACTGGTTCAACTGCACGATCGACATCAGCGGCACGCCGGGCCCGACCTGCTGGCCGACCTGCACCGAACGCTGCCCGATCGTGCCGTCGACGGGCGCGACGATCGTCGTGCGCTTCAGGTTCCGGTACGCGAGCTTGAACTGTGCGGCCGCCTGGACGACGGCCGGGCTTTCGTCGACGGGCAGCTTGCTGCCGAGCGCACGCGCCGCGTCCAGCTGCGCCTGGGCGGCCGCGAGGTTCGCCTGCGCGCCGGCCACCGCCGCGCGCGCCCGTGCCAGTTCCTCCGGCGCGACGATCTCGACCGATGCGCCCGAGCGGGCGGCGAACGCGCGCTGCGCGAGCGACAGGTCGGCGCGCCGCGCATTCACGGCCTCGACGTACATCGTGTTCGAAATCCTCGCATTCGCAACCTGCCGCACGGCCTGCGCGAGCTGCGCCTTCGCCTGCGCGAACGCGACGGACGCCTCGGCATCGTCGAGCCGCACGAGCACCTGCCCGGCGCGCACCACCTGCGTATCGGCCACCACCACGTCGGTCACGGCACCCGGAACCTGCGCGGCGACCTGCACGATGCTCCCCGCGACGTATGCGTCGTCGGTGTCTTCGTAATAGCGGTCGCTCAGCAGCCAGTACGCGATCCACGCAATCGCGGCCAGCAGCACGATCGCGAAGAACACGGTGAAGCGCTTGCGGCGCGTCGCGCGGCGCGCATCGAGTGCCGGGTCGTTCAGTGCGGCCGGCGGCGCGGCGGAATGGAGGTTGTCGTGGTGCATCAGTCGCTTTGCGTGACGATCAGGCGATCGTGCTGGAACAGGGGGATCGGCGGGATGACCGACGGCGTCGGTGCCGGGCTCGCCGATGCCGTGCGTGCGAGAACGGGTGTCGCGCGCGACGTCGCCGCCGGGCGGATCGCGCCGGCCGTCGACGGGCTCGCCGCAGCGTCACGCGTTGCCGGCGCGATGCTCGCCGTGACGGCAGCCGGCGGCAACGCAGCACGCGGCGAACCGGCCGCCGCCGGGGTCGCGCCCACAGCAGTCACGGCAGCCGCCGGGGTCGCCGCGCCACGCCTTGCCGCCCCGCTGCGTGCCCGATGCACGGCCGGCGTCCGGGCCTGCGCGACCGTTGCGCCCGCATCGAAGCCTCCGCCCAGCGCGCCGATCAACCCGACGCGCAGCGTCCGCTGCCGGCCGAGCAACGCGATCATCTGCGTGCGCTCGTCGATCAGCGTGAGATCGGCGACATCGACGTCCTTCTGCATCAGCACGCCGCGCCGGTGGCGGTCGGCGGCGATCTGCACGATCTTCTGCGCGGCCGCGACCGCGTCCTGCTGCTGTGTCACAAGCGTCTGCGACGTCTGCAGCGACGTGACGATCTGCGCGACCTGCCCGAGCGCATCGTCGACGGTCTTGTTGTACAACCCGATCGCGACGTCGGCCTGCGCGACGTCCGCGCCGAGCTTCGCCTTCAGCCGGCCGTGATCGAAGATCGGCAGCGAGATCGCCGGGCCGACGGAGCCGGCCAGCGAGTCGCGCGAGAACAGCGACGCGGGCGTCAGCGCGAACACGCCGCCGAGCGCGACGAGGTTCACGTCCGGATAGAACTGCGCGCGCGTCGAATCGGCATTCGCGAACGCGGCTTCGACGCGCAGCCGTGCGGCGACGATGTCGGGCCGGCGGCCCAGGAGATCGGCCGGCAACCGTGCCGGCACCGCACCGCCCGCGAACGCGCCAACGCGCGGCCGCTGCAGCGCGAGCCCGCGCTCGGGGCCGCGCCCCGACAGCACGCCGAGCTGCAGTTGCGCGAGCTTGATCTGCTCGTCGTTCAGCGCGATCTGTTCGAGCAGGCGGCTGCGCTTGATCGACGCGTCGCTCGCGTCATACGCGTTGTCGAGACCGCGCGCGGTGCGCTCGCGCAGCACGGCGGTCACGCGCTGGCTGATCTTCAGCTTCTGCTCCAGCAGGTCGCGCACCGCGTACGCCTGGTCGAGCTGGCAGTACACGGTGACGATCGCGACGGCGAGCGTCAGCCGCACCTGCTCGGCCTCCACCCCGGCCGCGTCGCGCAGCGACATCAGGCTCTTCGTCGCCGCTCGATTCTTGCCCCACAGGTCGAGCTGGTAGTTCAGCCCGACGAAGATCGACGACGGCGACACGTTCGGATCGCCGAAGATCTGCACCGGCACGCGATAGCCGCCGGCCGTCACGTCGGCGATGTCGCCGGGCTTCGGCATCCGCGCGCGGCTGATCGACGCGCCGGCCGTGCCCGTGAGCCCGGTCAGCGAATCGAATTGCTGAAGCTGCGCCTGCGCGATCCGCAACCGCGCCTGCGCAACCTGCACATCTGGGCTGTTCTGCGACGCGTCGGCCACGAGCGCGTCGAGCTGCGGATCCTGCAACTGCTTCACCCAGTCGGGCGCCGGCCACGCGCCGTTCGCGCCGGGGCCCGCGGTATGCGCGAGCGCATCGTCGGCCGGTGCGCGCATCGACAGCGACGGCAGGAAGCCCGACGGCACGCAACCGCTCAATGCGAGCAGCGCGGCTGCCGCCGCGATCATTGCGCCGCCCCGCACGCCACGCGCCGAATCCACCGCTTTCCTCATGCGCTGCATCGTCACCCCTGCTGTACGCGCTGCACACGCGCGGCCAGACGCGGCCGCGTACGCTCGAGCGGGCCGAGCCGGCCGAACAGGCCGTCCGCGACGCCGAACAGGATGCCGGCCAGCTTCGCGCGCTTGTCGCGCTCGACGAGCGCGATCTGCACGACCTGCCACACGGTCAGCAGGTTCGGCACGATCGCCACCGGAAAGCGCAGCCCGTACTGCATCCCGAGCTGCACCGCATTGCGCGCGCTGTAGTAGCGCCGTTGCCACGAATGATTCATCGACGTCATTTCGAAAGGGCCGATCGCGTGCCGCTGCTTCGAGCCGATCCGGTGCGGCAGCACCAGCGACGGCACGACGTAGAGCGGCACGTTGCGCGACAGCGCGCGGAAACTGTATTCGGTGTCGACGTGATCGATGAACAGCGTTTCGTCGAAGCGGCCGAGCACGTCGAACGCGTCGCGCGACACGACGCAGCCCGACGAGATCAGGAATGCGCAGCGCTGCATCGGCGTGCCCGGCTCGATGCGCAGGCGGCGCAGGCCGATACCGTTTGTCGCGAGTTCGGGCAGGAAGCTGCGCGCGTTTTCGTCGAAGATGCGAGGGCCGGCGAGGAACGCACGGCCTGCCAGCCCCGCGCAGACATCGCGCATCGCCGGGAAGTACGCAGCCGGCACCGACGAATCCTGGTCGAACAGCGCAACCGCGTCGAGCCGGTCGCGAAACAGCGCCGCGAGGCCCGCGTTGTACGCGCCCGCGATCCCGCCGCGATTGCCGTGATGCAGCAGCGCGATACCTTCGCGCGCACACAGGTCGCGCGCACGCTCATCGGGCTGCGGCGTGTTGTCGACGACGAGCAGCGCGTCGCATGCGTGCCGCCAGGCGCCGAGCGCGTCGAGCTGGGCATCGGTCGGGTGATACAGGATCACGAGTGCGCCGAGTGTCGTCATGGTCTTCTCCTCAATGCCCGAACGACGCGGCCGCGCCGCGCTTCGGCCGCGTCAGCCACATCATCGCGGCGAGCGCGAGACACGTCATGCTCGCCATCCAGAACATGTCGTTGGTCGCCATCATGTACGCCTGCTGCATCACGACCTGATGCAATGTCGTCAGCTCGCGTACACCGTCCACGCCCATCGCGTTCAGCGTGTGTACGAAGCGCTGCGTGTTCGCCGATGCATGCGTGACCGATTGCGACACGACGTCGTAGTGATACGTCGCGCGGTTGTCCCACAGCGTCACGCTCATCGCGGTGCCGAACGCGGCCGACAGCGTGCGCAGGAAGTTCGACAGGCTCGACGCGGCGGCGAGCCGGTCGTCCGGAATGCGCGACAGCGTCGCGGCGGTCAGCGGAATGAAGAAGCACGGCAGCCCGATCCCCTGGATCAGCCCTGGCGCGGCGATCTGCGCGAACGTCATCTTCAGCGTGAAATGCGCGTCCCACGCGAGCACGGCGGCAAACACCAGGAAGCCGAACGTCGCGAGCACGCGCGCGTCGAAACGGTGCGCATGCAACCCGACGAGAATCGAGAACACCAGCGCGAGCACGCCGAGCGACGCGGTCGCGAGCCCCGCATGAAACGCGTTGTAGCCCATCACCGCCTGCATCCACAGCGGGAACACGACGCCGACCACCGAGAAGCTCATCATCCCGAGCGAGATGATCAGCACGCAGAACGAGAACGTGCGGTCGCGAAACAGGCTGAGATCGACGACGGGATGCGCTTCGCCCGCTTCCCAGATCAGCAGCGACACGATCGCGAGCGTCGCGACCACCGCGAGCGTGACGATCAGCGGCGAGTCGAACCAGCCGCGGTCGTGGCCGAGGTCGAGCATCGCCTGCAGCGAGCCGACGCCGATCACGAGCAGCACGATGCCCGGCACGTCGACCGGGCCGGCCGCGCCGCGCTGCGCGTCGGGCCGCAGCATCGCGGTGCACACCGCGAACGAGAACAGCCCGATCGGCAAATTGATCAGGAAGATCCACGGCCACGAGAAGTTGTCGACGATCCAGCCGCCGACCACCGGCCCGAAGATCGGCGCGAGCAGCACCGTCATCGCCCACAGCGCGAGCGCGATCGTGCGCTTGTCGGGCGGGAACGTGCGCAGCAGGATCGTCTGCGACAGCGGGACCATCGGCCCCGAGCACAGCCCCTGCAGCGCGCGGCAGATCACCAGCACGTGCAGGTCGCGTGCGAGCCCGCACAGCAGCGACGTGAGCGTGAACAGCAGCACCGCGCCGACGAACAGCCGCAGCTCGCCCACGCGGCGCGCGAGCCAGCCGGTGAGCGGCACCGCGATCGCGGCCGCGACCGAGTACGAGCTGATCACCCAGGTGCCCTGGCTGTTCGATACGCCGAGACTGCCGGAGATCGCCGGCACCGCGACGTTCGTCACGGTCGAGTCGAGCACCTCGATGAAGGTCGCGAGCGACAGCGCGAACGTCAGCAGCGCCAGCCGGATGCCGCGCACCGGCTGCGCGGCCGGCGCGCTCGCCGGCCCGTCGAACGCCGACGGCGCGACGGGCCCGTCGTGAAGCGGCGACGCGGTGCTCATGCGCCGGCCACCGCGACATCGGCCCGCGCGGCCACCCGACCGCGCGCCGGGGCGAAGCGTTCGATGAAATCGGCGGCCGCGTCGCAGCCGTCCGGTGCGGCCGCGAGCAGCGCACGCACGCGCTTCGCGTGCACCGCGAACGCGGGTTCGTCGAGCACGCGCGCAAGCGCCGCGCCGAGCCGCACGCCGTCGACCGTACCGTCGATCCGCACGCCGCAGCCGTTCGCGACGACGCGTTGCGCATTGTCGAACTGGTCGTGCGCGAACGGCGTGACGACCTGCACGATTCCGGCTTCGCACGCGAGCGCCGCCGTGCCGATCCCGCCGTGATGCACGAGCGCGCGACAACGCGGCAGCAGCGCGCGCATCGGCACGAAGCGGCGCACGAGCAGCCGGCCATCACCCGGTGCCGCATCGTGCGGCGTCAGCAGGATCCCGCGCGCACCCGTCGCGCGCAGCGCATCCGCCACCGCGCGCGCATAGGCCGCGTGATCGACGAGAGTCGAACCGGCCGTAAACACGACCGGGGGCTCGCCGGCCGCGAGAAACGCATCGAGTGCCACATCATCGTCGGGGGTCGCAATATCGTTGAACAAAGGAAAGCCGCTTTGCAGATGATTCGACGGCCAGTCGGGCTGCGGCGGCGCGAACCAGCCGGGAAACAGGCACAGCACGCCATCGGTCGAATGCAGCCAGCGGCCGAGCACGCGCCGTGCGGGCGCGAGCCCCAGCTCGCGGCGCACCGCATTGAGCGCGGGGCCGCACACGCGGTCGAGCACCTGGCGCTCGATCAGCGTCATCAGCGCCGACTTCACCGGCAGCGGCCAGCGCGCGGGAATCGTCAGGCGCGGGTGGGTCGGCGGCGCATGCGCGGACAGCAGCGTCGACGGCGACACCTGCACCGACACGTAAGGCGTGCCGTGCCGCTCCTGCATGAAGCGCGCGGAAAACGCCCACAGCGTGCCGACGAGCACCGTGTCCGCATCGGTCAGCGCATGCAGCGCGTCGTAGTGCGGGCGCAACATCGGCGCGATCACCTGCCACAACGTGCGAAACGACGTGCGCGGATCCCACAGCGCCGGGTTCGCCATCGCGGCCTCGTATTCGGCCGCGGTGCCGACCGGCACGAACGCGAAACCGCAGCGGCGCACGACCGCCTCGAACGGCGCGTGCGTGCAGAACACGACGTCGTGACCGCGCGCCGCGAGCGTGCGCGCGACGCCGAGCAGCGGATGCACGTCGCCCGCCGAGCCGATCGCGGTCACGATCATCTTCGCCATCGCGCGCCTCGCGGGTGTCAGTAGAAGCCGGGAATCAGCGCCGCGACCTCGCGGCGATACTGCGTATAGGCCGGCCCGAAATATCCGGTCAGCCAGCTTTCCTCGACGCGCACCTTGTAGGCGAGCGACGCGAACACGAGCAGCACGCCGATCGCGCCGCGCCATTCGCCGCCGATCAGCGCGGCGCCCACCAGCGCGATCAGGCAGCCCGTGTAGATCGGGTGACGCACGAGCGCGTACGGGCCCGTGCGGACGAGTTCATGGTCTTCCTTCAGCGTGACCGACACGCTCCAGTTCGTGCCGAGATGCAACCGCGCCCATACCGAGAACAGCAGGCCCGCCACCAGCACCGCGAGCCCGCACTGCGCCGGCAGCCCGAAGCGCTGCCAGTCGGGCACGAGCGCCTGCCACGACGGATCGGGCAGGATGATCAGCGCGCCGCCGACGATCAGCGGAATCGACTGCAGCGTGCGCGAGCGCGACGCTTCCTTGCGCACGGTCGTTTTCGCGCGCTGCGACGTGGCGATCCAGTACGCGAGCCACGCGGCCCACGGAACGACGATGGCGATGGTCTGAACGATATTCACGGCGGGCCTGCCTCGTTGGGATGGGAATTCGGATGCGCGGGACGAGCCCGATGCACGACGGATGGCGTCACGATGACAGCGCGTGCATCGGCGCGGGCATGCACGCATGCGCGGCCGCGTGAGCGAGGCCGGCCGCGACGGGCACCTCGCCGCAAAAGAAGTCGAGCAGCGTCGTGCGCGTGTATTCGCGCTGCGCGCGGCCCTCGATGTCGAGAAAATGGCCGGCGTCCGGCACCGTCGCGAAGCGCGCGCGCGACACGTGCGCGCCGAGCTGGCGCACGTCGGCCGGCGTCGTGTATTCGTCGCGCTCGCCGTTCAGGAACAGCAGTTCGCAGCCGATGTTCGCGAATTCGCTGAAGTAGCGTTCGGGCTGCAGCGACAGGATCTGGTCGACGTGGAACGCGACCTGGTCCTGCTCGTCGCGCGGCAGGCGCGTGAGATACCGGTAGTTGTACAGCTTCATGATGCGCGGCAGGTAGCGGCCGACCGTGTCGTTCAGCAACTGCGCGGCCTTCAGGTTCTCGCCGGCCGCGATGTGGTCGCGGGCGCGCGTCACGTAGTCGACCATCGCGTCGTTCAGGAACGGCGAGAACGAGCAGATCGCCGCGCGCCGCACGCTCGGGCAGCCGCGCGCGAGCGCGAACAGCGACGCGACGCCGCCCCACGACACCGACACGAGGTACGCGGGCGCGAAATGCTCGACCAGGTGCTGGAGGATCGCGGCCTCGTCGTCCTTGGTCAGGACGTAGCAGTCCGGGTTGTGCTGGCGCGACTGCCCCGCATACGGCAAGTCGAAGCAGATCGTGTTCATCCGCTCGCCGAGATACTGGACGGTCTGGCCGAACGACGCGGTCGTCGCGAGTGCGCCATTGACGAGCATCGCCGTGTCGAACGCCGGGTCGAACACGTTCCGTTCGACGTAGACCTTCAGACCATTCGGCAGCGGGACCACGTGTTTTTCGGTCGGCATCGTCGTTCTCCGGTGGATGCGGCGTCTCGACGTCGCGGCATGCTGCAGGTGCGCAATGGCGGGTGCCGGCCCCGTGCGCGGTCCGTCATCGCGCCCATTGCCGACGCACCGCGGAAAATGCCCGCGGTGCCCATTCATTCCTCGTAGTGCGGCGCCATACTAATACGGTCGATATTACTTACTCAAGTCATTCCAAGGATCCCCTCTACTCGGTCGGGAAATGCACCGGTTTCAAATTTTTTTATCAATTTATATGGTAGACGGAATCCTTTGAAAGGTGATCGCAATCGTTTGCGAACAATCCGCACCGAGGTCGTCAAATCATCAATATCTCTTTAAATTCAATCAGATATTTTGTTTAAATCGGTTGATTGAAACGAATTTTTGAACACGATATGCCTTCACGATCCGGATTGACGATTTCACATCGCGAACAATATTACAGAGTTCGACATTCTTTCGAGATGTAATGAAAAACAGCAGCGGAAATTGTCCCCGGCATTGCGCCATTTTTCATAAACCGTTTTAAACAGATTCCAATTTAATTAACCTTCTTTCAATTCGTTTTTCCGCACCTGCACATGACCGCGAACACAATCGTTCCCCGTTATCGGGGGTCATGTCGCCGTTCGACCCCGGTTTTTTGTTGATTGAACGATCAATAAAAAACCGCTAAGCTCTCGACTTCCATGGACGGCCCGTCCGGGCGAAGGGAGTCGCGATGCCGAAAGTCGGAATGCGGGAGATTCGCCGCGCACAGTTGATCGATGCCACGCTGCGCTCGATCGACGAAGCGGGCCTGCCCGGCACGACGCTCGCATCGGTCGCGCAACGCGCGAACATCTCGACGGGCATCGTCAGCCACTACTTCGGCGACAAGGACGGCCTGCTTGAAGCGACGATGCGGCACGTGCTGCGCGACCTGTGGTCGGCCACCACGCGCCGCCGCACGGCCGCACGCAAGGATCCGCGTTCGCGGCTGCGCGCGATCGTCGCCGCGAACTTCGACGACACGCAGGTCAGCGCGCCCGTGATGAAGACGTGGCTCGCGTTCTGGTCTCAGAGCATGCACGACCCGATGCTCAAGCGCCTGCAGCACGTCAACACGCGGCGCCTCCATTCGAACCTGTGCGCCGAATTCGCGAAGGCCCTGCCGCGCACGAAAGCGCGCGAAGCCGCCGGCGGCCTTGCCGCGCTGATCGACGGCCTGTGGCTGCGCGGCGCGCTCGCCGGCGGCCCGATCGATACCCGGGCGGCATTGAAGCTCGCCCACGATTACATCGACCTGCTGCTCGCGTCCGCCTGACGCGTCACGCAGTCGCCCTCAAGGAGATCCTCATGTCCGTATTCGGTTTGCAGCGCCTCTACATCGGCGGCGGTTACGTCGACGCCACGAGCGGCAAGACTTTCGACACCTTCGATCCCGCCACCGGCGAACTGCTCGCGCAGGTGCAGCAGGCGAGCGCGGCCGACGTCGACCGTGCCGTCGCATCCGCACAGGCAGGCCAGCGCGAATGGGCCGCGATGACCGCGATGCAGCGCTCGCGCATCCTGCGCCGCGCGGTCGACCTGCTGCGCGAACGCAACGACGAACTCGCGGCGCTGGAAACGCGCGACACCGGCAAGCCGATCGGCGAGACGCTCGCGGTCGACATCGTCACCGGCGCGGACGTGATCGAGTACTACGCGGGCCTCGCGACCGCGATCGAAGGGCTGCAGGTGCCGTTGCGCGCCGAGTCGTTCGTCTATACGCGCCGCGAGCCGCTCGGCGTGTGCGCAGGCATCGGCGCGTGGAACTACCCGATCCAGATCGCGTGCTGGAAGACGGCGCCCGCGCTCGCGGCCGGCAACGCGATGGTGTTCAAGCCGAGCGAAGTCACGCCGCTCACCGCGCTGAAGCTCGCGGAAATCTATACGGAAGCCGGCGTGCCGGCCGGCGTGTTCAACGTCGTGCAGGGCGACGGCTCGGTCGGCGCGCTGCTGACCGGCCACCCGGACATCGCGAAGGTGTCGTTCACCGGCGGCGTCGAGACGGGCAAGAAGGTGATGTCGCTCGCCGGCGCGTCGTCGCTGAAGGAAGTGACGATGGAGCTCGGCGGCAAGTCGCCGCTGATCGTGTTCGACGATGCGGACCTCGACCGCGCGGCCGACATCGCGGTGACCGCCAACTTCTTCAGCTCGGGCCAGGTCTGCACGAACGGCACGCGCGTGTTCGTGCACCGTTCGATCAAGGACGCGTTCACGCAGAAAGTGCTCGAACGCGTGAAGCGCATCCGCGTCGGCAAGCCGACCGATGCCGACACCAACTTCGGCCCGCTCGTGTCGGCCGCGCAGCTCGACAAGGTGCTCGGCTTCATCGAAAGCGGCAAGGCCGAAGGCGCGAAGCTGCTCGCGGGCGGCACGCGCCTGACCGACGGCCATTTCGGCAGCGGCCAGTACGTCGCGCCGACCGTGTTCGGCGACTGCCGCGACGACATGAAGATCGTCCGCGAGGAAATCTTCGGGCCGGTGATGAGCATCCTCGATTTCGAATCGGAGGACGAAGTAATCGCCCGCGCGAACGACACGCACTACGGCCTCGCGGCCGGCGTCGTGACCGAGAACCTGTCGCGTGCGCACCGCACGATCCATCGCCTCGAAGCCGGCATCTGCTGGATCAACACGTGGGGCGAATCGCCGGCCGAGATGCCGGTTGGCGGATACAAGCAATCCGGTGTCGGACGCGAGAACGGCATCACGACGCTCGAGCACTACACTCGAATCAAGTCGGTGCAGGTCGAGCTCGGCCGCTACAACCCGGTGTTTTAAGAAAGGAGACTGACCGTCATGACGACACGCGAATACGACTACATCATCTGCGGCGCAGGTTCCGCGGGCAACGTGCTCGCAACGCGCCTGACGGAAGATCCGGACGTCACGGTGCTGCTGCTCGAAGCCGGTGGTCCCGACTACCGCTTCGACTTCCGCACGCAGATGCCGGCCGCCCTCGCCTACCCGCTGCAGGGCCGCCGCTACAACTGGGCGTACGAGACCGACCCCGAGCCGCACATGGACAACCGCCGGATGGAATGCGGCCGCGGCAAGGGGCTCGGCGGCTCGTCGCTGATCAACGGCATGTGCTACATCCGCGGCAACGCGCTCGATTACGACAACTGGTCGACGCACAAGGGCCTCGAGAACTGGACGTATCTCGACTGCCTGCCGTACTTCAAGAAAGCCGAGACGCGCGACGTCGGCCCGAACGACTATCACGGCGGCAGCGGCCCCGTGTCCGTCACGACCAGCAAGCCGGGCGTGAACCCGCTGTTCGAGGCGATGGTCGATGCAGGCGTGCAGGCCGGCTATCCGCGCACCGACGACCTGAACGGCTATCAGCAGGAAGGCTTCGGCCCGATGGACCGCACCGTCACGCCGAAGGGCCGCCGCGCGAGCACCGCGCGCGGCTATCTCGACCAGGCGAAGGTGCGGCCGAACCTCGAGATCGTCACGCACGCGCTCGCCGACCGCATCCTGTTCGACGGCAAGCGCGCGTCGGGCGTCACGTACCTGCGCGGCAGCGAGCGCGCGACCGCGCATGCGCGCCGCGAAGTGCTCGTGTGCAGCGGCGCGATCGCATCGCCGCAGCTGCTGCAGCGCTCGGGTGTCGGCCCCGGCGCATGGCTGAAGGCACTCGACATTCCCGTCGTGCTCGACCTGCCCGGCGTCGGCCAGAACCTGCAGGACCACCTGGAGATGTACATCCAGTACGAGTGCAAGGAGCCGGTTTCACTGTACCCGGCGCTCAAGTGGTGGAACCAGCCGAAGATCGGCCTCGAATGGATGCTGAACGGCACCGGCCTCGGCGCGAGCAACCACTTCGAAGCGGGTGGCTTCATCCGCACGCGCGACGATGATCTGTGGCCGAACATCCAGTATCACTTCCTGCCGGTGGCGATCAACTACAACGGCTCGAATGCAATCGAGATGCACGGCTTCCAGGCGCACGTCGGCTCGATGCGTTCGCCGAGCCGCGGCCGCGTGAAGCTGCGCTCGCGCGACCCGAACGACCACCCGAGCATCCTGTTCAACTACATGGCCGAAGCGCTCGACTGGCGCGAGTTCCGCGATGCGATCCGCGCGACGCGCGAGATCATGCGGCAGCCCGCGCTCGACCGCTATCGCGGCCGCGAGCTGAACCCGGGCGCCGACTGCAAGAGCGACCAGGAACTCGACGCGTTCGTGCGCGCCCGCGCGGAAACCGCGTTCCATCCGTCATGCTCGTGCAAGATGGGTTACGACGACATGGCGGTGGTCGATGAAGAAGGCCGCGTGCACGGGCTCGAAGGGCTGCGCGTCGTCGATGCGTCGATCATGCCGATCATCACGACCGGCAACCTGAACGCGCCGACGATCATGATCGCCGAGAAGATCGCCGACAAGATCCGCGGCCTCCAGCCGCTCGCACGGGTCGACGTGCCGTACTTCGTCGCGAACGGCGCACTGGCGCGCAATGTCGCGAAGGCCGTGCGGCAACCCGAGACGGTCTGACGCACGCGGGCGCACGGCCCGCACTTCGATGGTGTGCCGACGAAACGCCGCCGACAGTCACTGTCGGCGGCGTTTTCGCTTTCTCCGTCAGCCGCTGTTCACTTCCTGCCGCAAACGCTCGACGTCGACGTGCTTCAGGTAGTTCGTGATGTTCTGCCAGACCGGATGAAAGCCGTAGCCGCCATGCTGCAGCTCATCGAGCGCCTGCTCGCGCGTCCAGCCCTGGTACACCATCCGGTACAGCGCGGACACGAGGCCCGTGCGATCGGCGCCGTGCTGACAGTGGATCAGCACCGGGCCGTCCTGGTCGGCCGTGCGCAGCGCCTTCAGCGCGGTAACCATGTCTTCGTCTCGGATGTCCCACGTGTTGATCCGGATGCGTTGCATGCGGATCTGCGTGCCGGCCAGGATGGTGTCGTCCGCGTGAAACGAGCGGAAGCTGATGACCTTGCGGATGCCGAGCTTCTCCAGTTCCGGCACGTCCGAACGCGACAGCTGCGCGCTGCGATACAGCGACGGCGTGATCCGATGCAGGTTGTTGACGTGCGCATCGGCGATGCTCTGCGCCCATTTGACCGGCCGGGCGGATACGCCGGAAGCCGGGTCCGCGCAGGCCGGCTGCACGAGCGCGGCGAGCGTGACGGCGATCGAGGCAATGACGGCGATTTTCATGTCGGGTCAATAGAATGCGCGCTTGCGCTCGCGGGACAGGATGAACAGCACGATCGCGGCAGCGCTCATGGTCCAGTAGTCGGTCGGCGCCACGCCCAGCCAGTGGATGTGCCACGGCACATTGGCGGGGTTGAAGCGCGCCAGGCCGTAGGCCGGATTCAGCACGAACCACAGGAAATCTTCGGTCAGCCAGAACACCATGATGCACGCGATGATCCGCGCCTCGATGCGCCACGACCACCGCGCGTTGAAGATCGGCGGCAGGTGGAAGAACAGCGCGACGAACGGGAACACCCAGGCGTGGTAGCCGGTCATCGGCCGCCCGCCCCAGAAGATGTCGAGCAGCCAGTGATGCTCGATGCGCCAGGTCGGCAGGTTCGCGGCCCAGCCCGCGCTGCCCTCGATCTGGATCTCGACGTTCGCGAAAAAATACGCGAGCAGCACGACCCATGCGACGACGAACAGCGTGTGGCGCGTCGGGAGGAAACGCGCGACGCTCATGCGGCCGGCTCCAGGCCCAGCACACGGTCGAGCACGAAGCGGCCGGCGAGCGGCCGCCCGAGCGGCGCCAGGCGGCGACGCATGTCGACCAGGCGCTCCGGCGTCTGCAGCAACGCGCGGATCCGGTAGACGAGCGCATCGTCGTCGATGGCCTTCAGCGCGACGCCCTGTTCGAGCAGGAAATCCGCGTTGCGCTCTTCCTGGCCCGGAATCGGCGAATTGACGATCATCGGCAACTGCATCGCGAGGCATTCGGACGTCGTCAGGCCGCCCGGCTTCGTGATCACGAGATCGGCGCAGGCCATCAGGCGTTCGACCTGCTGCGTGAAGCCCTGCGGAAAGAGCCGCCCCGGATGCCGCGCGGCGAGCGCCTGCAGCGAGGCCAGCATCGTCTGGTTCTTGCCGGCCAGCGCGATCAGCTGGAAATCGTCGTCCATCTCGAGCAGGCGCGCGGCCAGCACGTCGAGCCCGCCGAGGCCCGCGCCGCCGGACATCATCAGGAACGTGCGGCGCGCGGGATCGAGGCCGAACTCTGCCGCACAGGTCGCGCGATCGAGCGGCTGGCCGAACGCCGGCATGATCGGGATGCCGCTGACGTGCACCGTTTCCGGCGCCATGCCGCGCGCGTGCATGCGCCAGGCGATCTCGTCGTTCGCCGCGAAATAGCCGCGCATGTGCGGCACGACCCACATGCTGTGCAGGTCGAAATCGGTGACCTGCACCCACACCGGCGTGTCGACGCGCCCCTTGCGGATCTCGCGCGACAGCAGTTCGGCCGGCAGGAAGTGCGTGCAGATGATTGCGTCCGGGCGCTGCCGTTCGATCTCCGCGAGCAACTGGCGGCAGTTGAGCCGCTCGATCGCGCGCCGGATCTTCTGCGACGCGGCGGCCGGATCGACCTCGTCGGTCTTCTGGTACAGGTAGCCCCACAGCGCCGGCTGGCTGCTGACGAGCTTGATGTAGAGATCGGTGTACAGCTTGCGGAAGCCGGTGGACACGAAGTCCATCACGTCCAGGTGGATGGCGTCGATGCCGGCCGGATGGTGGTCGGCGAATGCGCGGATCGCTTCGGCCGCGCGGGTATGCCCGGCGCCGGCGCTCACGCTCAGGAGCAGGATTTTCTTGCTTTGCTTTGACATCTGACTGACCGTTTCGATGATGGTGGCCCGGATGCGGTTCGGCAGCGACGCCGTGACGCGGCGCCATCTTGCATCCGGCTTTCAACAAGCCTGGCGGATCTTCAGCGGTGCGGGCGAACGGCTGGATCGGATCGGTCGAGCGCCCGCATCGTCTGCGGAATCATACTGCGTCCGGTCGATGGGGCCCGGGACGGACGATGCCGCGCGGGCGGTCGGGTTGGGCGGGTGGGCGGTCGCGCGTCGATGCGGACGGCGTGACGCCCCGCTCGCGCGGGCGAACGGGGCTCGATACTTCGACGCGAACGGAGGGCTCGCGCGAGAGGTTGAATCCTGTCGCTTCGTTCCGGCCAAGGCTTCGTATCAGCCCGCGTCGCCCTCGTCTTCGCCGAAGCGGGAGATCGCAACGGCCCGCGTCCGCATCCGCTTGGCGCGGATGATCGGGTTCCAGCGCGACGTGAGGCTCATCGCACCGCGCAGACGGTCGAATGCGGCATCCTCCTTCGGCCTGAAGCGGCTGACCGCCGGCCACGCGAGCACGTGGTCGAGCCACGTTTGCCACGTGTCGCCATGAAAGCGACGACCGATGTCCCGAACCGTGTCCGGCGCGGCGATCATGATGCCTGCCAGCAGCGAGTACGCCCAGAAACTGCCGGCGCCTGTCAGCTGATCGAGCCGGCACACGGATAACGCCGCGAACAGCCCGTCCGCCGACGCGAGATCGGTGCGATGCGTGCTGATTGCCCGCGCAACGAGGTTGTGCTGGCCGCCGTACGCGGCAACCGACACCCCGTTGCCGGCAGCGAGTTCGGCCGAGAACATCGCGAGCGCTGCCATCTCGTCGATGCGTGCCGCGTCGTCGCGCGGGCCGCATGTGCGTAACACGATCGCATCGATGACGGCGCCGGGACGGGGTGGTGTTGCCGTGCCCGTCGCCGCGATGGCGGTCAGTCGTTCCCTCAGGTTCTTGGCAGGCGGCGTCTCGCCGTGCGCGTCATGTTCGTGGGCGATGCGTTCGACGGCGTCTTCGTTGCCGTATTCGACGCCGCCGGCGATCCGTTCGAGCGCGGCCCAGCCGACATCCGGGTCGTCGAATGCACACGCATCGATCACGCCGTGCGCGGTGTCGAATACGGTGCGCGAGCCAGGGCAGCAACGTTCGGCTTCCGCGAGCTGCTGTGCGGACGGCACATGCGAGCATGCGCCGAGCGGATCGGCCGGGTCGCATGCGCAGCCGCCGCCGTCCGTCGCGATCCACGGGACGAGCCGGTGGAGGATCGCAGCGGCTTCGTGAGACAGGTCGACGCCGGCCTGCACGCGTATCGCGTGCGACGCGACAACAGTCATGTCGTCCGCCTCGCCCGCCATCGCCGCGCAAGCAGTCGCGTCGAGATGGTCGATCAGGTACTGCAGCCACGCGGCCGTGCGCAGCCGGTCAGGCGTCGCACCGCGGGCCTCGCCATACTTTGCTGGATCGGTAAGCATGGGTCGTCCGGGATAGTTCTGGTCGAATTGGAATCGTTTTGTTTCAATCGAGTCGGGGGCGCAGTACGTCACGCCAGCCCGACAAGTCCACCCGTATCGGATCGCAACACGGGTGGCTCGGCCGTCACGCGGATAAGCGCGACGACGCGAATACATCGAGGAAGCGAAAACTCACGTGCGAACCACACGATCCTCATGCACGGGCGGGCGCCCCGCTTCGCTCGGTCATGGTTACTGCACGTGGAGCTTCGGCGACGTCGCGAGCGTCCCGGCGAACGTGCAATCACGCGGCAGCACGACGTTCATGAACGTCAGCGACGAGTCCGAGTCTTTCCATGTCGTTGCTATCTTTCCCGGCCCGCAAGCCCCGAGCAAATTGACGTTCATCTGCGCGTTATTGATCGACAACTGTGTCGTGCTATCCACCTGTCCCGTCCACGGCGAAGCGCTGTTCGCGCTACCGGCGAACAAGCCGCAGAGGGGAGCCCCGGTGAACTGCGTCGACGTCACGTTGACGATACCGGTCGCCGAGATCGTACCGTTGAACGTGGTACTGCAGACCGCGACAATCGCTCCCTTACCGACGTTCATCAACCCCGACGCGGAAAACGGCTCGCCATTCGGATTCATCGGCATGCCGTCCGCGCGCGAAACAGTCACTGCGAATGCAGGCGCGACCGAGACCGCGGCGAATGCCGCAGCCGCAACAAGCAACGTGATTCGACGAGTTTTCATTTGTGAGGCCCTCTCTCTCGATATGTGGCGGCCTGCCACCCGAACTGCGGCCGCTCTGCGGAATGAATCCGGCCGCCGCGCCGATACGCGCGACGGCACGAACCCATCAAAGCCGCGAAAACCCGCCGCGCCTACCGCACGGCCCTCGCGCGCAACGGGTATCCGCTTCGATCCGCGATCGCTTACTGCACGTGGAACTTCGGCGACGTCAGAACGGTGCCGCCCACCGTGCAGTCCGGCGTCAGCGCGGAGTTGTTGAACGTCAGCGACGAGTTCGCATCGCTCCACGCCGTCACAACCTTGCTCGGCCCGCACGTGCCGAGCAACGTGACGTTCACCTTCACGTTGTTGATCGACAGCTGCGTCGTGCTGTCGGCCTGACCCGTCCACGGCGTCGTGCTGCTCGCGCTGCCACTGATCAGCGAGCACGTCGCGCCGCCGGTGAACGTCGTCGACGTGATGTTGACGATGCCGGTCGACGTGATCGTGCCGTTGAAGGTTGCGGTACAGCCTGCGCTGATCGCTCCCTTGCTGAGGTTCGTGATGCCCGATGCGGAGAACGGCTCGCCGTTCGGGTTCATCGGCTGACCGTCCGCACGCGAAACGGTGACGGCAAAAGCAGGCGCGGCCGAAACCGCGGTGAAAGCCACTGCAGCAACAAGCGATACGATTTTGCGAATGCTCATTTGAACTGCCCCCTCTCTTTACAAATGGCGGCACGCCGCCAGGAACGCAACCTTCCGGCCGGAACGATCCGGCCAGCCGGTCGCAGGAAACCGCCGGCACGCGTCATGCGCGCCGGTCGGCTCAGAACTTGTAGGAAATCCCGACGAACGTGATCAGCGGGTCGGCCTTCAACTTCGTACGCGTGGTCGCGAGCGTCGAGCCGTCGGCCGCCTTGATCACGAGCGACGAATAGGTCTTCAGCGGCATGTACGTCAGCGTCGCGGTCAACCCCCAGTGCTTGTCGATCGCATAGCTCGCGCCGACGTTGTAGACCGGCGTGAACGACGACGACGCCTTGCCCTCCACCGACGTCGGCCCCGGCTTGCCGGCGCCGGCCGCGAGTACGCTGCCGAGGTTCTGGTTGATGTCTCTCGCGAAGTTGCCGTTCAGTTCGATGTTGCTGAACCAGCTGTACGCCACGCCGATCCCGACGAACGGCCGGAACCGCGCCGTCGACGAATTGAAGTAGTACTGCAGGATGATCGTGGGGCTCCACTGCCGCGCGTTCTTCACCGCCGGCTGGTTCGCCGGGTCGTCCATGTTGACGCTGCCAAGCGCACCGGCCGGGCCCGGCGGCTTGATCGTGCCGTGCCCGGTCAGTGTGAACTCGGGCGGCACACCGAGCACCGACGTCACCGCGATGTGGTCGGTGAAGAAGTGCGTGAGCGTGAGGCCGACCGTATCGGCGTTGTTGACCGTCAGGCTCGTACCCGGCGACGTGAACGAACCGGGCAGGCGCAGCGGCCCGTTGATCGGCATGCCCGCGAGATTCGTCGTCAGCCCGTTGGTCGAATCCTGCGGCATGATGTGCAGCCAGCCCAGCGTCGCGACGTTGTCGCCCGCCTGCTGGGCCGATGCGAGCGTCGACACGCCTGCGACGATACCCGCGACAATCAGCTTCTTCATGAAGTCTCCCCTCATTCTGTCCGGGCGCCGCGCATCTGCGCGCGGCGCCACCGTGTCTCCATCCAGGCGTGCGTCACTGCACGAATGCGCCGACCGTGAAGTACGGGTTGCTCGTATCGTTCATGTCGAGGAACCCGAATACGCCGCCGGTGAACACGAACTTGCCGGTTGCCGGCCCCGACGCCGCATCCGCATGCACGGTCGTCACGACCCCCGGCACCTTCTGCGTGTAGTCGAGGTTCAGCGCGCGCGTGAGCGCGGCCTGCGACGCGTTGAACGGATCGAGCAGCGTGGCCTGTGCGCCGATGAGCGCGGTCGCGCGGTAGTTGAACGCACTGTCGACGCCCGTGTACTCGCCGTCCTGCGAACCCTGCGCGATCGCCGTCTGCGGGCTCAGGAACGAGATGCCCGATTCGTCGTCCGCGCTCGGCGGCCCTTGCGTGAGGTCCGCGTTCGCCGCGCCGGTGCGGATGAAGATCGGCACGAGCTGGTTGCGCAGCTTGCCGACGATCAGGATCCCCTTGCCCGCCTTCGCCGGATCGAGCGCGGCGAGCGTCGGCGGAATCTGCGGCAGGTAGTTGAGCGACTGGAACGCCGGCGCATCCGGACGCAGCGTGAACGGCTGGTTCACGGTCGCGCTCGACGCAAGCGGCTGCCCGCCGTTCTTCTTGCCGAAGTTGTCGGTCTCGACGTAGCTGCCGTCCGCGTTGATCGTCACCTTCTGGTCGAGCGCCACCGGCTGGAAGTTCTGCGACGGCACCTGGTGATAGCCGAGCTGGTTGTACGTGCCGGCGATCTTCGTCAGGTCGGTTTCGAGCGACGAGAAGCTGATGAACGGGTAGTACGGGAACGTCGTCTGCGGAATCTTGCCGACGCCGATCACGCCGTTGAACTGGATCGTCGCGCCCGGAATCGCGCCACCCAGCACGCCTTCGCCGAGGAACAGCCGCGCGGGCCGGCTCGGGTCGAGGCTCGCGTTCTGCATCCGGAACGTGCACTGGTTCAGCTTCACCGTCGGCAACCCCGTTTCGTCGGTCAGCGTGCCGTCGACCACATTCGCGGGGGCCGTGTCGCGCGTCGGCTGCACGGTGCCCGCGGTGGTCGGTACCGGCGATGCGAGGTAGGTCATCCGGTACGTCATCTTCGTCGTGTCGAGCTGCACTTTCACGAGCTCGCCCGACCCCGACCCGCCGATGAACACCGTGTTGTAGTCGATCGTCTGCGGGCACAGCCGGACCACCGGCGCGGGCGGCGGGTCGCCGTCTCCGCCGCATGCGGCCAGCACGGGCGCGAGCGACGCCGCGGCCATCCATTGTTTCAAATTCATAGGAATCCTCTTGAAATTCGATTCGCCGGCGGCGACGCACGCGCCGCCGGTATTACGTGTTCAATGCAGGGTTACTGGACGAATGCGCCGACCGTGAAGAACGGGTTGACCTGGCTGTTGTTGACGACCATCGCGTAGACGTTGCCGGCCGTCAGGATCCAGCCCGTATCGCCCTTCTTGAAGATCGCCACGTTGCCGTTCGCGCCCTTCGCGTTGAAGTCGCTGTTGGCCGTGACCGCGATCTTGCCGGGTGACGCCTGCGTATAGTCCAATCCGAACTGCGCAGTCTCCGACGACGTTTGCGGGTCGATGAACGCCGCGGTATTACCCTGGAACAACGTCGACGTGTAGTTCGCCGCGATGGTCGACACGGCGGTGCCGTCGCTGCAGTTACCGGCCGATGGCGTGAAATAATTGAAAGCCGTGTTGAACGTGCCGGGCAGGTCCGGATGCGGAACGAACGGGTTGAAGCTCGGGCCCTGGCCCGCCGCGCTGCTCGCCGGCCCGTTGTTGGTCACCACCCCGCACGCGGAAGCACTCGTCGCACCGATGAACCCGCCCTTCAGCACGTTCGACGCGACGGCTTTGGCAGGGGCGAGCATCGAGATGCCAACCTCCGCATCGGCCACCGAGCCCAACGGATTGCCCGGCGCTGCATAGGCATACCCGACACGGATCACGACCGGCACCAGCGCACCGTTCAGCTTTCCGACGATCATCACGCCGTGCGCCTGGCTCGGCACGATGATCACGAGCGGCTGGCCCTGGCCTGCCGTCGGATACGCCTTGCCCGATTGCGCATTGCTGACGAACACATTGTCAGACGTACCGTCCGCATTCTTGCGCAATGTCCACGGCGAACCGGTCGTCTGACAGGAATAGTCGCTGCCTTGCGTGATCGTGCACGAACCGTCCGCGTTGAGTGTCTGGTTCCAGTTCACAACGTCCGGCTGCCAGCCCTGCGGCGTGGTGGTCTGATAGTTGGTACCGGTCGGCGACAGGTGAATGCCGACTTCGTTGTACACGCCGGCCACCTTCGAGAAATCCGTTTCGGTGTTGGTAAAGCCGATGAACGGATAGAAGTCGAACGTGCGCGACGGTACGGAGCCAATGAAGAAACCCGGCGCGAGTTCAATACCCTGGAACGCGATCGTCGCGCCCGGAATCCCGCCGCCCACCACGCCGTTGCCGACGAACAGCATCGGCGGATCCGCACGATTGATCGTCACCGAATACGTACCGTCGCTCGTCGCGCCGCTGTCGAGCACGAACGCGCAACGATTCTGCTCTGCCGTCGGGAGATTGGTCGGATGATGGAACGCGCCGCTGATCGTCAGGCCCGCGCGCGTGTTGTTGATCTGCCCTGCCGAGGTCGGCACCGACGAGTCGATGAACTGCATCTGATAGGTGAGCTTCGTCGTGTCGAACTTCACCTTCACGTATTCGCCGCTGCCCGAGCCGCCCGTATACGTCGTCGTGTAATCGAGCGCGTCCGGACACAGCTTCGTCACGACCGGCGGCGTGGTTTCGGCGCCGCTCGGCCCGCAGGCGCTGCCCGAGCACTGCGGCACGTTGATCGGCCCCGGATCGTCGCCGCCACCGCAACCGGCGACGAACGGCAAAGCGACTACCGCGCACGACAGGATCGCCTTCCGCCATTCAGGAATGCAAATCATCAACCCCTCCTTTTCAGGTACGACAAGTCTCTTCCGGCCAAGCTGCATGGCCCGCCGGTTGGTATCGCGCCGCCGCACGAACGCGCGGCGCATGACGGTGCGCGCCAGGCGGCCGCGATGCCGTTCAGGCAGATGCGGCATGTGCCGCGGCGGCAGACAAGCGCGCTCCCGCAGCGCCGTCATGCGGCACGGCGCCGTCGGAACGATCGAAACGGAAAGTGGTTCGCCGCTACACGGCGAGGTGACGATGCAGGCACGCGACCTGCGTCGCGCCTGCATTCAGCGAAAAATCGGGAAACGGCAGTCCGGCTGGCCCCGCGGATACGCGTCTCATGGTGTGGTCTCCATCCGTACGCTTGATTCGTTATCGTGATGCGTCGTTTGTCGAGACTATGATCGGACCATTCAAACAAGTAAATGGATGCAGAGTTCCAAACGAATGAAACCGCGCAATCCTAGCGTTCATACGGTATTTGACAGATTTTCAAACAGCCTTCATTTTATTTGCTCAGACAAATACCGGGGCCGTGGAACACGCGTTTGAACGGTACCCGCCAAATCGCGCCGAGCCGCGCCGGCCGGCCCTCGGCGGCCGCCGCACATGTTGCAGCGCAACCTTACACGTCGATGATCGCGAGCGTGCCGTGGCTGCCGGGCAGCACCGCGTGTCGCGTGCCGGCGTGCGCGAGATACATCTGCCCGGCCCCAACCACGATCGTTTCCGCGTCGACCTCGAGCATCAGCGTACCGTCGAGCACCAGCAGCCCCTCGTTGTAGTCGTGCACTTCCGCTTCGTACGGCTGCGCATCCATGCGCAGCACCTTGATCCGGGCCGGCCCGACTTCGCCGACGATCGTGGATTTCCATGCGGCGGCCTGGGCGTCCGCCACGGATTTGAAATCGATCAAAGACATGCGCGCTGCTCCGTGAACGATGAAAGGAACGCATTATCGCGAGCGCGCCGCGTGCCGTCCCGGTACGGCGCAAGGGCCTTCGGGCAGCACAGTCGGCCGGCCGCATGCGCGGAAGCGCCGCCCCGGCCCGATTCGCGGAAAACGACCCGAATTATTCGCTCGATTCAAATAAAACCCATTTTTATTGACCTATATACGGGTAATTCACGCCAATCCGGCACCGGCAACGCCCGGCTTTTCCATCAGAATGCATTTCGATCTACCGATTGCTAATATGGCGGTCCCGCGATCCCGCACCACAACGCCGTTCGACATGACGCCCGTTCGCCATGCCGTCCCCGGTCCCCGCCGCTTCGCAGCGGCGGCGACACCGGGCACGCGCGGCACACCGCGTCGCGCCGGCCGGCCGTGCCATCCGTGAGCATGCAACCGATCCTTTCCGTCTCCGACCTCTCCAAGACTTACGCGTCCGGCTTCCAGGCGCTGAAGCACGTGACCCTCGACATCCGCCCCGGCGAGATCTTCGCGCTGCTCGGGCCGAACGGCGCCGGCAAGACGACGCTGATCGGCTCGATCTGCGGCATCGTCACGCCGACCGAAGGCCGTGTGACGGTCGGCGGCAACGACATCCGCGATCAATACCGCGCGGCGCGCGAAATGATCGGCCTCGTGCCGCAAGAGCTGACCACCGACGCATTCGAAACCGTCTGGGCGACCGTGTCGTTCAGCCGCGGGCTGTTCGGCAAGGCGCCCGATCCCGCGTACATCGAGAAGACGCTGAAGGCGCTGTCGCTGTGGGACAAGCGCGACAACAAGCTGATGACGCTGTCGGGCGGCATGAAGCGCCGCGTGATGATCGCGAAGGCGCTGTCGCACGAGCCGCGCATCCTGTTCCTCGACGAGCCGACGGCCGGCGTCGACGTCGAACTGCGCCGCGACATGTGGAAGCTCGTCGATTCGCTGCGCGAAAGCGGCGTGACGATCCTGCTGACCACGCACTACATCGAGGAAGCCGAGGAGATGGCCGACCGGATCGGCATCATCCTCGGCGGCGAGCTCGTGCTCGTCGAGGAAAAGCGCGAACTGATGCGCAAGCTCGGCAAGAAGCAATTGACCGTGCAGCTCGAGCACCCGCTCGCGGAGGTGCCGCCCGCGCTCGCGCCGTTCGGGCTCGAACGCGCGGACGACGGCGCCGCGCTCGTCTACACGTACGACTCGCAGCGCGACGACGCGAGCATCGCGACACTGATCAACGCGCTCGGCTCGGCCGGCATCGGCTTCCGCGACCTGCACACGACGCAGAGCTCGCTCGAGGACATTTTCGTCAGCCTGATCGACAACCGCCGCAACGGCGTGCAAGGAGCCTGACGCATGAACTGGCATGGAATCCGCGCGATCTACCGCGCAGAAATGGCCCGCACGCGCCGCACGCTGATGCAGAGCATCATCGCACCGGTGATCTCGACGTCGCTGTATTTCGTCGTGTTCGGCTCCGCGATCGGCTCGCGCATCAGCGACGTGAACGGCATCGGCTACGGGTCGTTCATCGTGCCGGGCCTCGTGATGCTGTCGCTGCTGTCGCAGAGCATCTCGAACGCGTCGTTCGGCATCTACTTCCCGCGCTTCACGGGCACGATCTACGAGATCCTGTCCGCGCCCGTGTCGTACTGGGAGATCGTGATCGCTTATGTCGGCGCGGCCGCGTCGAAGTCGATGCTGCTCGGCGTGATCATCCTCGCCACCGCCGGCCTGTTCGTGCCGCTGCACATCCTGCATCCGTTCTGGATGGTGCTGTTCCTGGTGCTGACGGCGATCACGTTCAGCCTGTTCGGCTTCGTGATCGGCATCTGGGCCGACAGCTTCGAGAAGCTGCAGCTCGTGCCGCTCCTGATCATCACACCGCTCACGTTCCTCGGCGGCAGCTTCTACTCGGTCGACATGCTGCCGCCCGCATGGCGCGTGATCACGCTGTTCAACCCGATCGTCTACCTGATCAGCGGCTTTCGCTGGTCGTTCTACGGGATCGCCGACGTGCACGTGTGGATCAGCCTCGCCGCCACCGGGCTGTTCCTCGTGATCCTGCTCGCGATCGTCGCGTGGATGTTCCGCACCGGCTACAAGCTGAAGAACTGACGTGGCGCGCGCCGCCCGCCGATGACGCATTTGGGCAAGCAGGCGGCGCTTTTCCTCTGATGCGGCAGTTTGTGGTCGCGTCTACTGAATACGAAGCATCGGGGCCCTGGAGCATGCGCTGCACGGCCCCTTTTCATTTCAGAGGACGCCATGCCCGCCGCCACCGCACCCGCCTCCGCCGCTGCCCGGCTCGAACGCCTGCCGTTCTCCGGCTATCACAAGCGCATCTTCTTCATCATCGCGATCGCGTTCTTCTTCGACTCGGTCGACCTCGGCACGATGACGTTCGTGCTCGGCTCGATCCGCAAGGAGTTCGGGCTGTCGACCGCGGCCGCCGGCCTCGTTGCGAGCGCCAGCTTCTTCGGGATGGTGATCGGTGCGGCCGTCGCCGGCCTGCTCGCCGACCGCTTCGGCCGCCGGCCCGTGTTCCAGTGGAGCATGGTGCTGTGGGGCGCCGCGTCGTACCTGTGCTCGACCGCGCAGAGCGTCGACGCGCTGATCTTCTACCGCGTGCTGCTCGGCATCGGGATGGGGATGGGGATGGAATTCCCGGTCGCGCAGACGCTCCTGTCCGAATTCGTGCCGACCGAGAAGCGCGGCCGCCTGATCGCGCTGATGGACGGCTTCTGGCCGCTCGGTTTCATCACGGCCGGCGTCGTCGCGTATTTCGTGCTGCCGCAGTTCGGCTGGCGCACCGTGTTCGGGCTGCTCGCGATTCCGGCCGTGTTCGTGCTCGTCGTGCGCCGCATCGTGCCCGAATCGCCGCGCTGGCTCGAACATGCGGGCCGGCATGCGGAAGCCGACACGGTAATGCACACGATCGAGGCAAAGGTGATGCGCTCGGCCGGCGTGACGACGCTGCCGCCGCCGTCGCGGCTCGCCGAGCCGGCCGTCGCGCGCGGCCACGGCGCGCTGCGCGAGATCTGGAGCGGCGTGTACCGCCGCCGCACGGTGATGGTGTGGCTGCTGTGGTTCTTCGCGCTGCTCGGCTTCTACGGCCTCACGTCGTGGCTCGGCGCGCTGCTGCAGCAGGCCGGCTTCGAAGTCACGAAATCGGTGTTCTACACGGTGCTGATCTCGCTCGGCGGCGTACCGGGCTTCCTGTGCGCCGCGTGGCTCGTCGAACGCTGGGGGCGCAAGCCGACCTGCATCGCGTCGCTGATCGGCGGCGGTGCGATGGCATACGCCTATGGCCAGAGCGCGCTGTACGGCGGCAGCACGACGCTGCTGATCGTCACGGGCCTCGCAATGCAGTTCTTCCTGTTCGGGATGTGGGCCGCGCTCTACACGTACACGCCCGAGCTGTACGGCACCGGCGCGCGTGCGACGGGCTCGGGCTTCGCATCGGCGATCGGGCGCGTCGGCTCGCTGATCGGGCCTTACGTGGTCGGCGTCGTGCTGCCGGTGTTCGGCCAGGGCGGCGTGTTCACGCTCGGCGCACTGTCGTTCATCGCGGCGGCGATCGCCGTGTGGACGCTCGGGATCGAGACGAAGGGCCTCGCACTGGAACAGCTCGCGGCGGGCGACGAGACGGGTGGCAGCGGCCGGTATCCGGCGGCGGCGGACAAGGTGTCCTGATCGAAGCGGTGTGTTCCCGGGCCGGAACGGCGTTCGGCGCCGTGCCCGGCCGCCGCGCGAACCGACGGGCCTCACGTCCGGTGCGACGCTGCTAGACTGGTTCGACGCACCGGTTCGCGCGCGGCCGCCTGCCTGAAGCGCGGCGGCGATCAAGCGACGGCGCAACCCCACTCCCCGCGCGAGGATTGCATCGATGGACCACGCCCGTATCGACGAAATCCGCCGCGGCCTGTTTCGCGCGACGACCTACATCGACAAGCTGAAGCTCGGTTTCAGCCAGTTCTTCGTCCGCGCGCCGGGCGGCGACGTCGTCTGCATCGAAACGGGTACGCGCGCCAACTTTCCGCAACTGCGCGCGAGCCTCGCGACCGTCGGCATCGCGCCATCGACGGTGAGCAGCGTGATCGTGCCGCATTTCGAGGTCGACGAGATGGGCGCACTGCCCGATTTTCTCGCGGCCAATCCGGCACTCGTCGCGTACGGCCATCCGATGTGCACGCACGGGCTGGCCGACATCTTCGGCGTGCGCGCGAAGCCGCTGAAGGACGGCGAGCCGACGACGATTTCAGGCGTCGACGTCGTACCGGTCTTCACGAAGCATGTTCACCAATGGGATGCGCTGGTCGTGTACCTGCCGGCGTACAGGGCGCTGCTGTCGTCGGACATCCTGATGCGCTTCGGCGACGAGGAAACGGACGACCCGTTGCCGTTCATCCTCGAATCGATCCGGCGCTCGGACTACCTGCCGTCGCTCGCGCACCTGGCGAGCGCGCTGCGCCGGATCCAGGCGCTCGATCTCGACATCATCCTGCCGATGCACGGCCCGGCGATCACGCATGACATCCCGCGTGTGCTCGCGGGTGCGATCGCGCACTGCGAAGCCGCCGCCGCGTAAGCCGCGGCAGCGGCAATCCAATGGAGGTTCAGTCGGCGCCGATCAGGCGCCGGCGACGATGAACTCTTCGGCCGCCTTGCGCTGGACCGCGGCCATCACGGCCAGTTCGTGCTTGCTGCGCGTGTCGCCGGACACGACACCCGTCGCGTGCTTCGCCTTCGCGCCCAGCGGGAAAAACACAAACGACGCGCCGTCCGGGGCCGCCGGTTCCGCACGCAGGCGTTTGTTCAGGATTTTCAGGTACTTCTTCTTCGAGACTTCCTTAGCAGCCATGGCACCCTCCGCGTCAACGTGGCGAGGATCAGCATACCAGTTTTGGCGACGCGATCCGTGACGGCGCCCGCCGGCCGGCCCGTCACCGAAAATTCGTCGAGCGCGATGTCGATTCGCGTCATGCTCGCGCGTCGTGTTGTCGTAACCGATCGTTTTTGCCGTCGATACCATCCGGCGGTTTCCCCTTTTCATTTTTCAGGAGATACGACAATGCGCGTCATGGTCATCGTCAAAGCCACTTCCGCCTCCGAATCCGGCCGGATGCCCGACACCGAATGCATGGCCGAAATGGGCCGCTTCAACGAGGCGCTGGCGCAAGCCGGCATCCTGCTCGCCGCCGACGGTTTGCACCCGAGCATGCGCGGCAAGCGCGTGCATTTTTCCGGCAAGAACCGCGCGGTCATCGACGGCCCGTTCGCCGAAACGAAGGAACTCGTCGCCGGCTACTGGCTGTGGCAGGTGAAATCGTTGGAAGAAGCCGTCGAATGGGTGAAGCGCTGCCCGAACCCGATGCCGGGCGACTCCGAGATCGAGATCCGCCCGCTGCTCGAGGTCGAGGATTTCAGCCCGGCATTCACGGCCGAACTGCAGGCTCAGAAAGCGCGGCTGAGCGCGGAAGCCAACGCGCAGCAAAAGCCTTGAGCGACAGGCGGGCGTCAACCTCGCGCCCGCCCCGCTGTGCGCGGCTGGTCGTCTGCCTTGCCGGAAACCGGCGGCGTCACGGCCGGGCCTGTGTCTGCTCGTGCGCCGGAACGGTGCCGCCCGGACCGGGAAACTCGCCCGCGGGCGCGGCGTCGCCACGTCCGCCTTTCGCGCGGTCGCCACGGATCGACCGCCGCCCGGTGCGCGTCGCGAGCACCAGCGCGATCGCCAGCAGGCTCGTGCCGAACAGGTAGCTCGGCGGGATGAACCGCGCATCGGTCAGGTGCGCGACCACCGAGATGTAGAACGGCGCGAGCCCGCCGAACAGCGTCACCGACGAGTTGTACGCGATCGCGACACCGGTCGAGCGCCCCTCGACCGTGAAGATCTGCACGAGCATCCCCGGATGCGCGGCGCCCTGCAGCGTCAGGAACAGCATGCCGATCAGGTGCACGATCATCAGCCGGTTCGCGGTCGGCGCGTCCAGCAGATACCAGAACAGCGGAAACACGCACACGAGCCAGCCGGCGATGAAGCCGCAGAACAGCCGGTACGGCCCGATCCGGTCGGCCAGCTTGCCGAACAGCGGCGACAGCACGCACGACATGATGCTCGTGACGAACACGGCCTGCAGCGACGAGCTGAGCGGCAGGTGCAGCTGCGATTGCGCGTAGTTCGGCAGGTACGCATTCCACACGTAGTTCAGCGACGTGCCCGCGATCATCACGCCGATCGCGCAGACGAGCGCATCGCCGTTCTCGCGGACGAACGCGCGGGCGCGCACGCCGGCCGGCGCACGGGCAGCCGGCCGCGCACGCATCCGCTGGAACGCCGCCGATTCGTCGACGTGATGCCGGATGTAGAAGCCGAGCGGGCCGACCAGCGCGCCGATCAGGAACGGCACGCGCCAGCCCCACTCGGCCATCGCCGCATGCGACAGGTATCGCGACAGCAGGTAGCTGCCGCCCGACGAGAACATCGCCGCGAGCCCGAGCGACAGCATGTTGAAGCTGCCGTAGAACATCTTCTTGCCGGGCGGCGCAACCTCGTAGATCGACACCGACGACAGCGCGAACTGCGCGCCGACCGCGAACCCCTGCACGAGCCGGCCGACCACGACGAGCGCCGGCGCGGCGATGCCCCAGGCCGCGTAGCCGGGCGTGAGGCCGAGCAACAGCGAGCCGATCGACATCGCGACCATGATCCACGACAACGCCTTCATGCGCCCGGCGCGGTCGGCGTACATCCCCATCACGACGCCGCCGACCGGCCGCACCAGGAACCCGACGGCGAATGTCGCGAACGTCAGCAGCATCGATTCGCCGCGCCCGACGGCAGGAAAGAACGTCCGCGCGATCAGGCTCGAGAAGTAGCCGTACACCATGAAATCGAACCACTCGAACGTGCCGCCGATCACGGTCGACACGATGACCTTGCGGGCCTGCCCCGCTTCGGAGCCGATTTCCATGGACCTAGCCTCCGGCGCGCAGCGCACGCAGCGTCTGCGCAAAGAAGTCCTGCACCGTATCGACGGTCTGCATCCCGTTGTGCGCGACGTTGGGCAGCTCGTCGAAGCGCACGCGGACGCCGGCCGCATCGAACGACGCCGCGAGCGCGCGCAGGCGCTCGGGCCGCGTCGCGCCCGCATCGTTGATGCCGGGCACGTACATCGCGCTGTCTTCGCGCACGGTGATTTCCCACGTCTCGAGATCGGCGCGGCCGACTACCATCTGGACCGGCACGCGCGCCAGCGACGCTGCATCGAACGGCTTGCCGAACTGCCGCTCGAAGCCGCCGAGGCCGAGCCACCACGCCTTCTGCGGATCGAGCAGCGTGACGTTGCCCGGCGCGCCGATCGACACGGCCCACAGCCGCTCGGGATGCACGTACGCGAAGCGGTGCGCGAACTGCCCGCCGCCCGAATAGCCGGACAGCGCGAACCGGTCGAAGCGCTTGCCGTAACGTTCGCCGACTTCGCTCACCATGTCGAGCAGCACGCGGTCGTAGCGGATGCCGCCTTCGGCGAGCCGCTTGAAGCCGTTGCGATTGCCGTCGCCGCACACGCCGACCGGGAACAGCGGGCACAGCACGACGCAGCGGTTCCAGCGGCCGAACGACGCGAACGCGTCGCGGTACTGCGTGAACTGCCGCCCCGTGCCATGCATCACGACGACCAGCTCGACGTCGTTGTCCGGCGCGCCGATTTCGTCCGGCACATACAGTACGTACGGAAATCGCGCGTCGTGCCGGCTCGCGTAGACCGTGGTCGAGCCGAGGTCGTACAGCGCTTCCGCGCGGGCTTCACCGGAACCGGCCGGCGTCGTGGCGGTATCGAACATCTGTCTGTCTCCTGAATGATTCCGTCTGATTCTGTCGTCGTGGATCGCGACCGCGTCGCGCCGCCGTTCAGGCCGCTTCGCGAAGCGGCTCGCGCGTCAGGCTGTAGCGCGTGAACACGCGGTTCAGCGCGGGCATCGGCGCGACGTCCATCTCGCCGTCGCCCGGCTGCATGACGATCATCGCGACCGTCGCCGACAGCGTGTGGCGCGTGCCCGGGCGCGGCGGCCGGCACACCGAATACGGCGCGCCGAAGTCGTCGAACAGCGCCGCGCTGACCGCCTGGCGGTCGATCTTCGGCAGCGCGCCCAGCAGCCGGCGCACACGCCAGTCGCGGTAGTAGCTGTCGGGCGAGTTCTCGCAGCCCGTGTCGCGCAGCTTCGTGCGCGCGATCGGGCTAACCCAGTGGTTCGCATGGACGATCAGGTCGTCGTCGCCGGGATAGACCGGAAACGCCTCGTCCGGCGCGCATTCGAAATCGATGCCGAAGCCGTCGGCCATCCCGAGCATGATGTTGTTCGAGCACGACTTCGGCGTCGTCGCGATCACGCGCAGCGCATTCGCGAACACGGGCTCCTCGAGCACGCGCCGGCGCAGCAGCGACAGCGGCACGCCGGCTTGCGTGAAGTCGCGGTCGGATTCGAGATAGTTCGCGGTGATCGACACGCCGCTCGCGTTCAGCCCGCTGCGCGCGAGCCCGCCCGCCTCGACGAACGTCAGGAAGTCGGGGCCGTCGTCGTTGCGCACGCGCAGCACGATGCCCGTGTCGACGCAGTCGGCCTTCCAGTCCCAGTTCTGCGCGTGGATCAGCTTGCCCGTCGCCGAGCGCGACGGCAGCACGAGCACGCCGGTGCAGCCGTCCTCGTCCTCGGCGTCCGCATCGGCCGGCAGCGCATGCTCCGCGCGCGCCTTCGCGAGCACTTCCGTGCGCGCATTGACGAGCACGATGTCGTCGAACGCCACGTCGGCCCCGTCGGCAATGCCGCGCATCTCGTCGAGATAGGCCGGCTGGAACGCGCCGATCGCCTGTTCGAGCGAGCGGATGAACGCCGCCTGCGCCGCCGCGCCGTAGCCGAGGTTGCGCAGCGTCTGCCCGTAACGCGACGCACTCAGGCGCACGCGCGCCGCGGCGGCGCGACCGTACTGCACGCCACGCTCGTAGGGCTTGCCGGACACGCTGACGAAGGGAAAAGGCTGGATGGACGACATCGGAAAGCTCCTTGCGCTGGATCGGACGAGACGATTCTCGGACGCGAGAAACAAAATAAAAAGCGTTATTTTCTTTCCATAAACAAAAGATTTTTTTTAGTTTCGTGCGATCATCCGGCGCATCGCGATACCGGTCGAACGTGCTGCGCACGCACGTTGCCGGGCAGTTTCCAGGAGAGCGGGATGAGCGAGATTCGAATGCTGAGGACGTTCCTGGCCATCGAGAAACACGGCACGATGGCCGCCGCGGCCGACCGCATGGCGCTGACGCAGGCGGCGGTCGGCGCGCAGATGCGCACGCTGGAGCGCGTCTGCCAGCGGCAACTGTTCGACCGCAGCGGGCGCAGCGTGCAGCTGAACGACGCCGGCCGCTCGATCCTCGAGCAGGCGCGCTCGGTGGTCGCCGCGTACGACTCGCTGGTGCGCGGCGTGAGCGGGCAGCACAGCATCGAAGGGTCGATCACGATCGGGGCGACGGTGTCGTCGATGGGCTTTCTGGCGGCCAACGTGATCCGGCTGAAAGTGCAGTATCCGGGCCTGAACGTGCGCCTCACGCACGGCGGCAGCCCGGAACTGGAGCGCCAGGTGCGCGCGGGCGAGATCGACGCGGCCGTGCTGATCGGCGAGCCGCGCACGACCACGCTGCCCGAATCGTGGGAGTACCTGTACGACGAACCGCTCGTGCTGCTGGCCAACCCGGCGATCGCGCCGGCCGATGCATCGGTGGCGTCGCTGCTCAAGCGTCATCCGTTCATCGGCTTCGAAGCCGCGTCGCCGACCGGACGGCATGTCACGAGCCTGCTGCGCCGCCTGCACGTCGAGGTCAGTCCCGTCCTCGAAATGAACTCGATCGCCGCGATCGCCGATCTCGTGCGGCAGAACGTCGGCGTGACGATCGTGCCGCGCCTGCGGCATGCGGCGTGGAGCGACGATCCGCTGCTGTTCGTGAAGCCGATTCCGGGCGCGACGTGGCGGCGTCACATCGGGTGGTACGAATTCGGCCGCCAGCCGCTGGCGACCGCGATCGTCCGGAACCAGCTGCTCACGGCGCTCGCCGGCTAGCACCGGGCAGTTGACGCAGCCCTCATGAGTAACGTATCGTTTTGATACGTTACTCATGAGGGCCAGCCCGCCATGCATTCCCGTTTCGACCGTTTCCGCACGACCGCGCTCGGCGTGCAGCTCGAGGCGCTGATCGCGCAACCCAAGCACTATCCGGAATTCGCGGCGCTGTCGCGCGTCGGCGTGGCCGCGATCGGCGCGATCCAGGACGAGATCGCGCACAAATTCCCCGAAATCGAAGCCGACACGACGGCCCGCCAGTTCTGCGGCGCGATGGTCGCCGAAATCATGCGCCGCCACAGTCACGAAGTCGTGCAGGCGCGCGGGCGGCTCGGCGGTACGCTGTTCAGCTATGGCGCGGTGTTCACCCCGTTTCCGCACCGGTTGCCGTTCGCCGACGTCGTCGCCGTGCTGGCCCGCATGCCCGACCGGCTCGCCGCGTATGCCGCGCACGTGCCGGCCGCGCTGGCCACGCGCCGTCCGGCCGGCACCGGCTTCTCGCTCGTCGAACACGCGTGCCACCTGCGCGATCTCGACGCGGTGTTCGCCGAGCGCATCGACGCCGTGCGCACGGCCGAGCTGCCCGTGATCGAATCGGTCGACGGGACCGTGCTCGCCGCGCAACGCGACTACCTCGCGCAACCGCTCGATTCCGCCATCGCTGCATTCCGCACGGGCCGCGCCGCGCTGTGCGCGACCGCTGCCGCGCTGGAACCGTCGCAACTCGCACGCTGCGGGCTGCGCGACGGCATCCGCCGCATGTCGCTCGACGAACTCGTGCGCGAGCTGCTCGATCACGACCGCACGCACGTGCTCGAACTCGACGAACTGCTCGCCGAACTCGAATTGCCGCCCCTCCCTTCAGCGCCCGCCGAATGACCCAGCCCACGCCCGTCATCTTCATCCACGGTTTCATCGGCACGCTCGACGTGCGCGGATGGAGCGGCCCGCATCTCTGCCCGGACCTGCTCGGTTACGGCGCGCATCGCACGGCGCCGTTCGACGCGATCACGCTCGCCGCGCAGGTCGAACATGTGCGGCAAACCGTCGATGCGCACTTCGGTACGCAACCGGTCGATGTCGTCGGCCACTCGGTCGGCGGCGCGATTGCGATGCTGTTCGCGCATGCGCATCCGGAGCGCGTGCGGCGCGTCGTCAACGTCGAAGGCAACTTCACGCTCGACGACGCGTTCTGGTCCGCATCGGTCGGCCGCATGACACCCGTCGAAGCCGATGCCATGCTGGACGGCCTGCGCGCGGCCCCGCTCGACTGGCTGCGCGGCGCAATCGACGCGCCGTCGCCGGGACAGCTCGACGACGTCCGCCACTGGCTCGCGCATCAGCCCGCATCGACGCTGCGCGCGATGGGCCGCTCGGTGGTCGAGACAACCGGCGAGGCGGGCTACCTGCAGGCGCTCGCGCAGGTGTTCGAGCGTCACCCCGTCTGGCTGATTGCCGGCGAACGCTCGCGTGCATGCTGGCATGTCCCCGCCTGGGCGCTCGCCCGCTGCGCCGGCTTCGACACGATCGCGGGGTGCGGGCACCTGATCCCGGCCGAGCAGCCCGAGGCGTTTCGCGCCGCCATCGAGCGCATCGTGCACGCGCCGGCCGCCTGACAACCCGTAGGATTCGCCGAAATATGGTTGAAAGGCGCGGTTGCTAGAGTCGCCGGAACAGGGTTTTCCCGGCGCCAGGCGCCGGACTGGGTCGACACATGCGAGGATCGATGAACCTGGCACGTACCTTCTGGCTGCTTCTGCTGATGGCTGTCACGAGCCCTGCCTTCGCGTTTCATGCGCGGGTCGTCGCGATCCCGAGCGCCGCGATGAGCGAGACACTCAAGGCCACCGTCGTGCTGCCCGACGACTACGCGCGCGGCAACCGCGGCGACGAACGCTATCCGGTCGTCTACCTGCTGCACGGCTCGGGCGGCGACCATACCGACTGGACGTCGAACACGCATATCGCCGCGCTGGCCGACCGCTACCACGTGATCCTCGTGATGCCCGACGGCGGACACGAAAGCTGGTACATCGACAGCCCGTTCGATTCGGGCAGCCGCTACGAAACCTTCATCGGCGACGAAGTCGTGTCCTATGTCGACCTGCATTTCCGCACGATCGCGACGAAGCACGCGCGCGCGATCACCGGGCTCAGCATGGGCGGCTTCGGCGCGCTGCGCATCGCGCTCGACCGGCCCGACACGTTCGGCGCGGTCGGCAGCATCAGCGGCGCGGTCGATCCGCGCTGCTGCGAGGACGAGCCCGGCATCGACCACGTGTTCGGCGACCCCGGCCGCCATCCGTCGTTCTGGAACCGCAACGTGATCGTCGAAAGCGCGCGGGCGTTCGTGCGCGCGCATCTCGACCTGACGATCGATTGCGGCCGCGACGATTCGTTCGTCGGCTCGAACCGCACGCTGCACGAACGGCTCGTCGCGCTCGGCGTGCCGCACGACTACACGGAACGGCCCGGCGGTCACACGTGGGATTACTGGTCGAACGCGATCCGCTACCAGATGCGGTTCTTTGCAACCTCGTTCCAGCATCGCGGCTACGCGTACCACCCCGCCCCCGCCGCACCGGGCACGACGCGCGCAGGCTGACGCACGCGCCGCGCCACCGCGCGGCCCGCTGAACGCGGTGGTACGATGCGCTGGCATCGACCACCCGACTCCTTCCATGCCGCGCGACAACTTTGCGGACCTGCTCGCCTTCATCGCCGTCGCGCGCGAGCGCAGCTTCACGCGTGCGGCCGCACAACTCGGCGTATCGCAATCGGCGCTCAGTCACACGATCCGTTCGCTCGAAACACGCCTCGGCGTGCGGCTGCTCACGCGCACGACGCGCAGCGTCGCACCGACCGAAGCCGGCGAACGCCTGCTGCAAAACCTCGCGCCGCGCTTCGACGAAATCGAGGCCGAGCTGTCTGCACTCGCGGAGCTGCGCGACAAGCCGGCCGGCACCGTGCGCATCAACGCGACCGACTATGTGATCCGTACGCTGCTGTGGCCGAAGCTCGCGCCGATGCTGCGCGACTATCGCGACCTGAAGGTCGAGTTCGTGACCGACTACGGGCTGTCCGACATCGTCGCGGAGCGCTTCGACATCGGCGTTCGGCTCGGCGACCAGGTCGCGAAGGACATGATCGCCGTGCGCCTCTCGCCCGACCTGAAGATGGCGATCGTCGGTGCGCCCGCGTATTTCGCGGAACGTGCGCGGCCCGACGCGCCGCAGGATCTCGTCGCACACGACTGCATCAACCTGCGCCTGCCGACACACGGCGCGCTGTATGCATGGGAACTCGCGCGCGGCGACGAATCGCTGCAGGTGCGCGTCGACGGGCAGGTCACGTTCAACGGCACGTACGAAATGCTCGACGCGGCACTCGCCGGTTATGGCCTCGCTTACGTGCCCGCCGAACTCGCGGCGCCGCATGTCGAAGCCGGCCGCCTCGCGAGCGTGCTCGACGACTGGTGCCCGACGTTCCCCGGCCATCACCTGTACTACGCGAGCCGGCGGCAATCGTCGCGTGCGCTCGCGGTAATCGTCGATGCGCTGCGCTATCGCGCCTGAGCCGACCCGCGGTATCGGCTACCCGTCGCGATTCATGAATCCGGTCGATA
This sequence comes from Burkholderia pulmonis, assembly GCF_984667975.1. Classification (NCBI taxonomy): domain Bacteria; kingdom Pseudomonadati; phylum Pseudomonadota; class Betaproteobacteria; order Burkholderiales; family Burkholderiaceae; genus Burkholderia; species Burkholderia pulmonis. The sequence continues at coordinate 551,660 of NZ_OZ480187.1, read as the reverse complement.
AGTGCATGCGGATTGTTGGGGATTATCGATAGGCGTACCGGTGGCTACCATCGTCGGTGTTTCCCACGTTCCCCGGAGCCTCCGATGTCCGAACCGACTTCCCCCGCGCACAAGGCGTTCGGCGCGATCGCGCCCGCGCTGGCCGACTACACCGACAACGTGCTGTTCGGCGACGTCTGGCAGCGCGCCGGCCTGTCGCCGCGCGACCGCAGCCTCGTCACGGTTGCGAGCCTCGTGTCGCTGTATCGTGTCAACGAACTGCCGTTCCACCTGAAGAAAGCGCTCGACAACGGCCTCACGCGCGACGAGCTGATCGAGGCGATCACGCACCTCGCGTTCTACTCGGGCTGGCCGACCGCCAGCTCGGCGCTGCCGATCGCGCAACGCGTGTTCGACGAAGCCGGCGTCTAGGCGCAACCCTTCACTCAACCGGCAGGCGCATGCCTGCATGGAGCCTCATATGGATTACCGCTATCTCGGGCGCAGCGCGCTGAAGGTGTCGCCGCTGTGTCTCGGCGCAATGATGTTCGGCGGCGAGACCGACGAAGCAACGTCGGCGCGCATCATCGACAAGGCATTCGACCAGGGCGTCAATTTCATCGATACGGCCGACGTCTATCACGCCGGTCGCTCCGAGCAAGTCGTCGGCCGTGCGATCGCATCGCGTCGCGACAGCTGGGTCGTCGCGACGAAGTTCGGCTACCCGGCCGGCCCGGACGCCGGGCCGAACCGGCAGGGCCAGTCGCGCAAATGGATCTTCGAATCGGTCGATGCGAGCCTGAAGCGCCTCGGCACCGATTACATCGACATCCTCTATTTCCATCGCGCGCTGACCGACGCGCCGCTCGACGAAGGCATGCGCGCGGTGGCCGACCTGATCCGGCAAGGCAAGGTGCGTTACTTCGGGCTGTCGAACTTCAAGGGCTGGCGCATCGCCGAAATCGTGCGGCTCGCGGATCAGCTCGGCATCGATCGGCCGGTCGCGAGCGAGCCGCTGTACAACCTCGTCGATCGCACGGCCGAGGTCGAACAGCTTCCGGCCGCCGCGCACTACGGGATCGGCGTCGTGCCGTACAGCCCGCTCGCGCGCGGCGTGCTGACCGGCAAGTACGCGGTGAATGCGCAGCCGCCCGCCGATTCGCGCGCAGGCCGCGGCGACCGCCGCATCCAGCAGACGGAATGGCGGCCCGAATCGTTGCATATCGCGCAGCAGGTGGCCGCGCATGCGGCCGCGCGCGGCACGACGTCGGTCGCGTTCGCGCTCGCATGGGTGATGAAGAACCGCGTCGTCAGCTCGACGATCGCGGGGCCGCGCACCGAAGCGCACTGGGACAGCTACATCGATGCGCTGACGCTCGAACTCGGCCCGGACGACGAACGGTTCGTCGATTCGCTCGTGCCGCCCGGGCACGTATCGACGCACGGCTACACCGATCCCGGCTATCCGGTCGAAGGCCGCAAGGTCTGAAGTCGAAACGGGAAGATGGACTGACATGCCGGGCAGCACGCCCGGCATGAAGATGAACGCGCGTCGCCCGACGCACGAAAAAACGCAGCGACGAACCCGTCAGTTGCCGTGCGGGGTGCCCGCGCCGACGACGCGGTCGAAGCATTCCTGCGCAAGCGCCAACTCGTCGAGCGCGCGATCGAGGCGCGACATCGCGCGTGCATATTCCGCGGACGATGCATCGTCGTCGCTTTCGCCGCGCACCGCGCGAAATGCCTGATCGACATTGCGCGTCGCTTCGACGAAGCGTTGTGCAGCCTGCGCTTCCCGCGAACAGATGTGGATCGACATCGACACTCCTCCCTCAGGATTGCAGTGTGAAGCACGCCGACGCCCAGTGTGCGTGGTGCGCATGTCGGCGGCGTGAACCACGACTCATCGAGTATCGACGCATCGGCCGCCGCGCAGCGCGCTTCCAGCCGATTGTCCCTCTGCGCTCGCCGATCCGCTACGGCGAGATTGCAACAAATTCTTGCGCGACCTGCGTCGCGCCGTTCGTCACGCGCGCCCGATGCGCGGATGCGCAAGCCCTGCAAACACGGCCGCCTCGCCCGGCGACAGGTCGAACAGATCGCCGGTGAGATCGCGCGGATGTTCGGCTGCGGGCCGATTGCGCATGCGCGCGACATGCGTGGGCGCAACATACGCGGCCGCCGTTTCGATCGGCTGCACGTCGAACAGATCGCGCGTGACACCGCGCACGGCATCCGTCGGCGAGCGGCCGCGCAAGCGCGCGACGAGCTCGACGAAGCGATCGAAATCGCCCGCACGCGTGGCCTTGTTCACTTCCGCGAGATCGCGCGCCTTCAGCACGCACGGCTGCGCGAGCCGCACGAAATACGGTGCCTCGAGTTCGACCGACAGCGCGAGCGGATAGCTCTTGCCGGTCTGCTCCTTCGCACGCCCGACGCAATCGACCACGGCCGCACCCTGTGCGGCGCCCAGCGGCTTGCCGGTGCTCACGCTGCGCAGGTGGTCGGGAAACACGCGCAGCTGCGTGCCGACCGTCAGCGCGGTGGATGACGCGCACACGAGCGCGTAGTGCTGCTCGCGGCGCCGGCCCGACGGCAACGTCGAGCGGCTGGCGATGAACGTATGCGGCGGCAGCGGCCGCACCTGGCCGCTGGTGTCGACCCACGCATTCCACAGCAGCGCGTCCTTGCGCTCGCCCGCGCGCGGGCGCGATGCGACCGGCGAGAACAGCGCGAGCAGCGAGCCCGTGCGATGCGCGGCGACTTGCGCGCTGCTGCCGAGCGGCTGGTTGATGCCCCACAGAAAACGCCCGCCCCCGAGCCGGCGCTCCCATTCCTTGCGGAGCACGACGGTCGGCAGTTCCTCGCCGGACTCGGTACCGATCTTGGTCCAGCAGAACGTGGGTGGGAGGTGTTTCAGTGTCATCAACTTTCTCGGGATACAGCCTCGCTGGTGACAGCAAGCCCATTCAACAGCCGTAACTGTATAGGTATAATGCATCGCATGGAAGCCCCGGACCAAGATTTTCCCGTTCAAGACCTGTTGCGCCGCCTGCTGGCAGATACACGCTCATCCAGCGAAATAGCGCGACTTTCCGGGGTCAGCCAGCCGACCGTATCGCGTCTTAGGTTGTCGGACGGGCGGCGGCTGCGCCGCAGCGCGCCATTCAATAAGCTATGCAGTTTCTATGGAGTCGATACGGAGCCGTCGCGCCGCCGCTATAACGACCTGCTGCGCGACGCGATCGTCGACGCATGGGACGGCTCGGACGAGCACGGGCGCGCGCTGCTGGTCGTGATTCAGGGGTTGAAGGGGCTACAGGCGAAGGTGGATGACGGGTAACCAAGCACCGCCCGCCCCCGCGACTATGATGAATCGGTCAGCAGCACGAGGGCGAACCATGGATCGAGACGACAACTTCATCGTACGCACCATGTCGGCCGACGAGGTCGCCATGTCGGTCGAATGGGCCGCGGCCGAAGGGTGGAACCCCGGCCTGCACGATCCGCACTGTTTCCGGGAGGCGGATCCGGCCGGCTTCTTCGTCGGCGTCTGGCGCGGCGGGCCCGTCGCGTGCCTCGCCGCCGTCGCATACGACGAGCACTTCGGCTTCATCGGCCTCTACATCGTCAAACCCGCATTTCGCGGCCAAGGCTTCGGCATGCGGGTCTGGCAGCATGGCATGCGCTACCTCGGCGGTCGCAACATCGGGCTCGATGGCGTCGTCGCCCAGCAGGCGAACTACCGGAAGTCCGGCTTCCGGCTCGCGTACCGCAACATCCGCTATCAGGGGCACGTCGGCGGCATCGGCTGCGCACAGGTCATCGCCGCGGCCGACGTGCCGTTCGACCAGTTGCTTGCATACGATCGCCAGTGTTTTCCCGCTGCGCGCGAGCGTTTCGTCTCCACATGGATCGCGCAGCCGGATGCCGTTGCGCTCGCAACGGTCGATGGCGACCGGGTCGCCGGCTACGGCGTCGTGCGTCGCTGCAACGCGGGCTGCAAGATCGGCCCGCTGTTCGCCGACGACGCGGACGTCGCCACCGGGCTGTTTCGTGCACTGGCGGCCCGCATGCCCGGCGAGGTCATCGTGCTCGACGTACCGGAGACGAATCCCGCGGCCGTCGCGCTGGCAGAACACCATGGGATGACGAGCGTGTTCGAAACCGCGCGGATGTACACGAAAGAAACGCCGGCGATTGCGATCGATCGCGTGTTCGGCGTGACGTCGTTCGAGTTGGGATAAGGGCACAGACAGCGCCGACCGCGTCGCACGAACGCGGATCGGCGCATGCGCATGCATGATCGGGCCATACGTCACGGCCACACGGCAGCAACCGCAACACCGCTCGCGCCCCGCTACTGCTCCAGCCCCACCCCCAACGGCCGCTGATCGCTGCGCCCGTGATCGTCGACCACCCGCACCGTATAGTTGCCGGCCGTCCGCGGCTGCCAGAACAGCGCATCGCCCGGCGTACTGCGGCCGACATACGCGTCGTTGACGAACCAGTACAGCGCATGCGCGCTCGCATCGGCCGTCGCGTTGAACGCGATGCGCGTGTCCTCCGTGCTCTTCACCCGCATCGCATAGGTACTGCCGCGCACCGGCGACGTGATGCGCGGCGGGTCGCCCTCAACCTGCCCCGCATCGCGACAGTCCGCATTCTGCGGCGGCCGTCGGCGCGGAATGCCGGCCTGCGCGAACACCTGCTGCAGATCCGACGGCCAGAACTCGAAGATCTCCGTATGCGTGCGCTTGCCGTCGTACGGCGGGCACGCGGCCTTCCCCGTCGCATCGTCGATCACGACGGGCCGGTGCACGGTGCTCACGCGGATCGGCGACGTGCCCGGAATGAACCACGTCCAGCCCTGCTGCGGACACCACTCGTTCGGCAGGTCGCCGCTCGCGAGACAGATCCGCACGCGCTTCAGCCGCGGCGGCATCGAGCGCGGCGGCTCGACGAGCGTGCGCTCGGCATTCATCGCATCGACGACCTGGAAAAACAGCGGCGCGGCCGCATCGACGCCGACGAACGCCGTATTCGTCGAATTGTCGAAGTTGCCGACCCACACGACCAGCACGTACGGGCCGAACACGCCGGCCGTCCACGCATCGCGGAACGACCATGACGTGCCGGTCTTCCAGTACACGGGCACGCTCGACGGCTGCGCGCCGCTCGTCTCGTCGGGGCGCAGGTGCTGGCGCAGCATGTCCATCGTCATGTAGCTCGCCTCGGCGCTCAGCAGCCGCCGGCCCGGCAGCGCCGGCTCGTCCGCGCGCAGCCTCAGCGGCCGGAACTCGCCGCGATTCGCGAGCATCGCGTACAGCGCCGCGAGATTCTGCATCGTCACTTCGCCGCCGCCGAGCACGAGCGCGAGCCCGTAGTGCTGCGCGCTCGCGAGCCGGCGTACGCCCGCTTCCTGCAGGAACTGATACAGGTCGGGCGACTTGAGCTGCGACGCGACCCACACGGCCGGCACGTTGCGGCTGCGGTTCAGCGCATCGGTCGCCGTGATCGGCCCGAGAAAATGACCGTCGAAATTCTCCGGCGCATACGGGCCGAACGAAGTCGGCACGTCGCGCAGCACGGTCTGCGGATGCAGCACGCCCTGGTCGAAGCCGAGCGCATAGATGAACGGCTTGAGCGTCGAGCCCGGCGAGCGCCGCGCGAGCGTGCCGTTCACCTGTCCGTCGATCGAGCGGTCGAAGAAGTTCGCGGAGCCGACCAGCGCCTTCACGCCCATGTCGCGCGTATCGACGAGGATCGCGGCCGCGTTGCGCACGCCGCGCGTGTCGTTACGCGCGACATAGCGTGCGATCTGCCGTTCGAGCGTACGCTGAAGGTCGAGATCGAGTGTCGTCACGAGCCGCGCGCCGGCGTCGCTGTCATCCGCCGCGCCGCCCGACGTCGCACGCCACGCGTTACGTGCGGCAAGTGCCTGGTCGACCGCATGCGGCGCATCGAACGGCAGCGCGGACAGCGGCCGCATCGCGAGCGGCAATGCAAACAGCGGCTTGAACGACGCATCGCCCGGATGCTTCGTCAACCAGCGCGCGTACAGCCGGTTGCGCGACGCAGCCAGCGCGCGGTTGATCTCGTCCTGCCCGCCGCGCACGCGCCGCGCCGGGTCCTGCGGAATCACCGCGAGCGCGAGCGCCTCGGGCAGCGTCAGCGCATCGGGCATCCGGTCGAAATAGACGACGCTCGCGGTGCCCGCGCCTTCGACGTTGCGACCGTACGGCGCATCGTTCAGATAGGCTTCGAGGATCTGCCGCTTCGAGTAGAACAGTTCGAGCTGCAGCGCACGCGCGACCTGCGCGAGCTTGCCGGCCGGCGTACGCGTGTTCAGCTTCCACAGCGAGCGCGCGAGCTGCATCGTCAGCGTCGAGCCGCCCTGCGGATTGCCGCCGCGCACGTACGTGATCCACGCCCCGCGCGCGAGCCCGTACGGGTTGAAGCCCGGATGCCACCAGAACCAGCGGTCCTCGTGCAGCATCACGGCTTCGACGAGCTGCGGCGACATCCGGTCGAGCGGCACCCACAGCCGGTAGCGGTCGTCCTTCGCGAGCGTCAGGCGCAGCAACCGGCCCTGCGCATCCGTCACCGCGACCGACGACGGCTTCCAGTCGCGCAGCGGCGGATGCGGCCACAGTCGGCACGCAACCAGCACGCCGAACACGAGCAGCGCGCCGACGAGCCAGTTCTGCCAGCGATGCAGCCAGCGGCCCGCGCCGTGCAGCGCGCGCCGGAACACCGATGCATCAGCCACGCCCGGGCACTCCTCGCACCCGGCGCGGCCCGCCGCGCCGGTGCAGCCGCATCGTCATCGCACGCGCTCCACCGTGAGCGTCGTGCCGCCCGGCGCCTGCGCCTGCACGCGGCGGTCGTACATCGACTCGCCGTAGGCCGGCGGCGCAATGAAGCGGCCCGCGTTGCTCGCCTTGATCCGGTAGACGAACTCGCGCACGTCGGTCGTCGCGGTGCCGTAGATCACCACGCGATCCTCGCGAATGTCCGCGAACTCCGGCTGCCACGTCGAGCCCTTCACGCCGATCGGCGAACGCCACGGCGCATCGGCCACCGGCGCCGACGCACTGCCGTCGCCGTTGCTGTCGCCGTCCTGCGTGTCGGTCGCGGGCGGCGGCGCGATCACCGGATCGAAGCCGCCCGGAAGCAGGTCGACGATCGCCACGTTGCCGACGCTCGCCGAGCCGGTCGCGCGGATCTTCAGGTGCACGTCGATCTCCTGGCCGAGCGTGATCTTGTCGAGCGGCTTGCCGTCCGTGTCGGTGTAGTCGCGCACGATCTCCAGCCCGTTCTTGATCGCCTTCGTCGACGTGCCGCGGTCGTAGCCCGACTGGCTCGCGACCCACCACGCGGGCAACGCGCTGCCGTTCACGAAATCGACGCGCGACGCGCCGGCCGCCCACGTACCCGAGCGCACGAGGTTCGCCTGGATCGACGACACGTCCTTCGGCGCGGCGCCCGCGCGCAATTCGTCGATCGCGAGCTGGTCGAGCTGGCCCGCGTTCGACGCCGCGTACGCATCGAGCGCGAGGATCGTCATCGCCGACGACAGCGTGTTGTAGCGGTTGTCGACGAGCGGCGCGGCGATGTTGTCCATCGCGCGCGGCGACAGCTTGCGCACGCGCTCCGGGAAGTGCTTCGCGAGCAGGTACAGCACGCTCGCGTCGCGCGTCAGCGGATCGATGTAGTAGCCGGTCACGTAGCCGCCGTCGGACGCATGCTTGCGTTCGAGCAACGCCTGCGGGCCCGCGATCAGCGCGGCAGCTTCCTTGTCCTGCTTCAGCAGCTGATACGACGCGGCGAGCCATGCGGCCGCGAGATCGTTCTTCCAGTCGTTCGGATAGGCATCCTGCAGCCGCTTCTGCACGGCCGCGAGACTGTTGGTCGTCACGTTGCCCTGGCGCGTCATCAGGTACACCGCGTACGCACGCTGCCGCAACAGGTCGAGCGAGCCGAGCGAATCGTTCGCGGCGAGCTTCTGCAGATACGCATTGCCCGCATCGAGCATGTCCTTCGGCACCGCGATGCCGCGATCGCGCGCGTCGAGCAGCACGTGCATCGCATATGCGGACACGAACGGATCGGCATTGGGCGTCGCGCTCCACAGGCCGAAGCCGCCCTGCGCGTTCTGCCGGCTGCGCAGCACGCCGAGGAATTGCGCGATCGCACTCGCGTTCGCCGCGTCGACACCGGCTTCGGGCGCATGCATCGCACTCGTCAGCGCGCGCACCGACAGCCACTTCGCCGCGAACACGCGCGGCACGACCGCGCTCACCATCTGCTCGCTGCAGTAGTGGTCGAAGTTGACGAGATACGACGACAGCCCCTCCGACAGCACGAGCGGCGCGGTCGAGATGCTCGCGTCGCGCGACGCATACGCGTCGTACATCGACCGCAGGTTCGGCACGCTCGCCTTCTTGCCCGGGTCGAGCCGCGCGATGTCGAGCTGCGTGCGGAACGCGGCGGCCGGCCGCACCGACACGTCGACGCGCTGCTGCGCGCCCTTCGCACCGTAGCGCGCACCGAACGACAGCGCGCCCGAGCCGAGCGTGTCGGTCGCCTTCACGCGGAACAGCGCGACGCCCTCGTGTTGCGGCGCGAGCGCGACGTTCTGCGTCGCCGGCCCGATCACCTGCAGCTGCGGGCCCGTCTTCAGCGTGACCGCCACCGGCACCGGCTGGTTACCGACGCCCGTCAGGTTGTTCGCGACGCCGACGCTGACGTCGGCCTCGTCGCCCGGTGCAAGCGTCGTCGGCACGTTCGGCGACAGCACGAAATCGCCGCGCACCGTCGTCGCGCCTTCGAACGTACCGACCAGGTCCGGCGACACCGATACGGCCATCACCCGCAGCTTCCCGTTGAAGTAATCCGGCACCGTGTAGCTCAGGCGCGTGTCGCCGTTCACGTCGACGATTCCCGACCAGTAGACGACCGGCTTGTCGCGCTTGCGCTTGAACGGGTTCAGCTGGCGGCCGATCGCGTCGTCGGCGTCGCCGCCGGGCGCGGCCATCGCCATCAGCTTCTCGAAGTCCGGCAGGATCAGGTCGAGGATCTGCGACGTGCCGACTTCGAGCATCCGCTTGCGGAAGAAGAACTTCAGCGGATCGCCGAGCTTGTAGCGCGCGACCTGCAGGATGCCCTCGTCGACCGCGAACACGACGACCTTTGACGGTTTCGCCGAATGCACGGTGAAGTTGACGGTGTCGCCCGGCTTCACGAGCGCCGGCGCATCGACGGTCACCGCGTTGCGGCGTGCGTCGAGGTTCACCGAGAACGGCACGACGCCGTAGCTCAGGGGGCTCATGAAAATCTCGTCCGATGACGGATCGCGAATGTACTGCACGTTGATGTAGCCGTTCCCTTCGAAGCCGGCCGGCACCGTGATGTGCTGGATCGAGCTCGTGGTGTCCGCATGGAACCACGCATGCGCATACACCTTGTCGCGCTCGATCGTGATCAGGCCGCTGCCCGCGTAAGGCGCGCGGATCGCGATTTCCACCTGCTCGCCCGGCTTGAAATCGTGTTTCGAGAGGCTCACCTGCAGCTCGGCGTTGCGGTCGAGCGAACGCGTGACGTTCGCGTCGCCCGTGACCGAATACTCGATCCGGTTCACCGCGGTGCCGTCGGCGCGGCGGATCACGAGCGCATAGCTGCCCGGCTTGTCGGTCTGCAGCGCGAAGTCGAGCCCGGCCGCCGGAATCGTCAGCGGCTTCTCGTCGACCGGCACTTCCTTCAAGCGCGAATCGTATTTGTATACGCCGGAATCCTGCTTGGTCAGCACCGACACGTAGCGCTCCTCGACGAGTTGCGCGCGCAAGTCCTTCACGTCGATCGCCTTCGCACCCGGATCGATCGCGACGAGCCGCACCGTGCGCGGGCTGTTGCGCTTCACGTAGCCGAGATCGTCGACCGACTTGTAGCCGACGAGCCAGTCGTTGTTCGACACGAGCGTCTGCGCGTTCGCGGCGACGTTGCGCCCGCCTTCCGCTTCATACGCCTTCGCCTGGAAGTAGAGCTGGTAGGTCGAATCCGCGTACTTGTCGAGGTCGAGATCGAACTCGGCATGGCCCTTGTCGTCGGTCGTGCCGTCCTGCAGCGTCGTCGTATAGCCCTCCTTCGCGCGGCGGGCATCGAAGAAGTGATAGCCCTGCCAGCTGCGGAACGACGGCCACACGGGGCGCAGCGTCAGCGTCGCCGCGACGCGGCGTTTCTCGGCCGGCGTGCCGAACAGGTTCTGCGCATCGACGATGCCCTTCAGCCCCTTCGGCTTCACCCACCCTTCGACGACCTGCTGCGACAGCTTCGCGTCGACCTTCGTCCGGTCGGGCAGGAATTCCTTCACCTGCACCGTCGTGCTGCCGATCGGTTCGGCTCCCGGCTGGCCGTCCTTGACGATGTACAGGTTGACCGTCCACGTGCCGGTCGGCGCCGTTTCGGTCGTGGTATAGCCGAGCTCGGTGAAGCCCGTCGCGTCGACGGTCACCGGCTTGCGCTCGACGGTGATCCCGCGCGGGTCGACGATCTCCGCCTGCAATGGCACGCCGGCCGGGCTGCGCGCCCAGCTGGCCGCGCGCACGATCAGGCCGATGTGGAACGGATCGCCGGGCCGGTACAGGCCGCGATCCGAGAACAGGTACGCTGACAGCTGCCCCTGGCCCGTTGCGTTGCGCTCGCCGTCGACGTCGAAGCGCGAGAAGTCGAGCTGGCGGTCCCGGCCGGCCACCGGCAGGAACGACAGGTCGGTGCCCTTCTTCACGAGGTACAGCTGCGGACGCTTCTCGCGGTCGAGCCCCTTGAACGCGGGGAAATGCACGGCGCCGTCGGCGCTGGTCGTCTGCGTGAACAGCGCCTGCCCGTTCACCGCGAGCACCGACACGGTGGCGCCCGCCACCGGCTTGCCCGTGCGGATCGACTGGATGAACACGTCCTGGCTACCGTCGAGTGCCTTCTTGACCAGCATCCCGAGATCGGTCACGACGATCAGGCGCGTGTCGCCGAGCGCGTTGTCGCTGTTGTCGCTGTCGTCGCCGTTGCCGTTGCTGCCGCTCGAATCGGCGTTGCCGGACTGATCCTGGCCGCTGTCGTCCGACGATGCATCGCTGTCCTTCGCATCGTCGGCCTTCTTCTTCTCGGCTGCCGGGTCGTACTTCGACAGGTGCAGCAGGAACACGCCGCGCTTGCCGCCCTTCAGGTACTGGCCGAGATCGATGCCTTCGTAATGCGCCTTGCCGGGGTCGCCGGCCGGGAACGCGCGCGTCTGCACGAAGCGCTCGACGATGTGATCCTCGCTGAACGAATACGACAGCTCGGGCCGTGCGTACGTGCCGTTGTTGAAACTCACGAGATGCTGGAGCTGGTCGGGCAGCACGCGGCCGATCTCGACCTTCATCCCCGGCAGGTTGCGCGACACGACCGACAGCCGCTTGCTGCCGCTCATCGACAGCAGCGAGCCGTCGGCCATGAAGCGCAGCAGCTTCGGATAGTCGGGCACCGTGAACGCGCTCGTCACGGGCTTGCCGAGCAGGTAGCCGCCGGCCGATTTCAGGTCGCCCTCGAACCGCACGACGATGCGGTCGCCCGGCGTCGCGTGGTACTTGAAGCTCTGCAGCGTCGCGAAATCGTTCTCGGTCGGCACCGCTTCGAGCGGCAGCGGCTTCGACTGCTTCAGCACCGCGTCGCTGATGTCGGCCACGTTCCATTCGTACGGCGGATCGTCGTCCGACTGGTCGACGCCCGGCTTGCGCTTCGGCAGCACCCACGCCTTCGCGCGCGCGGCGAGATCGGCGCTGCGCACGCCGTCGGACGTTTCGGCGACGAGCACCTGCTCGGGCTCGTAGCGCTCGTTGTCGACGAGGGTCGGCGCGATGTTGTCGATCGACAGGCTGTACAGACCCGGCACGCCGACCGACGCGTGCAGCACGTCCGGCGTGCCGTTGCCACCGCGCGCGCTCTTCACGCCCTTGTCGACGTCGAGCCGCACCGACAGCGGATCGCGCGGAATCTCGAGCGGCTGCGAGTAGACCCACGCGCTCGTCTTCATCTTGTCGTAGTTGACCGTATAGCGCAGCGGCGACGCAGTCTTGCCGTCGCGACCGACCAGCACGAGGCCGATGCGCTTCTCGAACTCGGCCGGATCGACCGGATAGTTGAAGCGCAGCTGCAGCAGCGCCTGCTTTTCCGCCGGATTGTCGGGGTTCTGGTAGAACTCGTTGTTGCCGAACGTCGCGGCGAAGGCCGGCAGGTCGAACGCGAAACGGTCGTCGTGCATGATCACCTGCGGCGCGAACACCCGGTGCACCGCGAAACGCACCTCGACGTGCGCGCCGACCGGCCAGTCGGCCGCCGGCGTGAAACGCAGCGTCTTGTCGTCGACCCACTCCCACGCGCCTTTCAGTGCGGGCGTCATCTCGATGCCGTCGCCGGCCGGCTTGCCGACCAGCTCGATCGGCGCGGCCGACTGCGCGAACGCCACTTCGAGCGGATGCACGGTGATCTTCGGCTTGTCGGTATCGTCGACCTCGTAGGTCGTGATCGCCGGCGCCTTCACGGTGAAAGTGACGGTTTCGGGCTCGGGCGGCTTCGGGCGATGCTTGAACCAGTACCCGCCGTAGCCGAGCGCGGCCGCGAGCAGCACGATGCCGCCGGCATGCCACGGACGGCGGCGCACGGCCGCGACGGTGATGCCCATCCACGCGGGCGCCGTCCACGACACGTTGCCGACCAGCGGCCGCAGCGCGCAGCCGAGCAGCCACCAGACGAAGCCCGCCACGCGAATCGGCAGGAGCAGCAGGAAGCGCAGCAAATCCATTGTTGTTTCCTTGTCAAGGACATGCTGCCCGACGCGGCAACCTTCCCCGAATTGTTATGGGTCTGTGACGGCGCGGCCCGGTTGCGCCGTAGTACTTGGAATATTCGACCGGATGCTGGACGCCATTATCGATCAGACCCGAAACGATGGAAATATCGGTGTGCCGCCGCGCAACGCTGTCGGGCGACCGGCCGGTCGGGCGGCATTTGGCGCGCTGCACGACCTCTGCACGCGGCTGCGCCGCGTTCGCTAGAATGCGCGACTCGGCAGGATCGAATCGAAATGAAAGGAAACCGCTTGAAACTCCCGTTCGAATGGCAGATCGGGCTGCGCTACGCGCGCGGCGGCCGGCGCTCGGCCGGCGACGGCTTCGTGTCGTTCATCGCCGGCGCGGCGATGGCCGGCATTGCGCTCGGCGTGGCCGCGCTGATCGTCGTGCTGTCCGTCATGAACGGTTTTCGGACCGAAGTGCGCGACCGGATGCTGTCGGTGCTCGCGCATGTGGAAATCTTCTCGCCGGCCGGTTCGATGCCCGACTGGCGGCTGACCGCGCACGAATCGCTGCAGAACCCGGCCGTACGTGCGATCGCACCCTACGTCGACGCACAGGCACTGCTGACGAATGCGGGCAGCGTGACGGGCGTCGCGCTGCGCGGCATCGATCCCGTGCTCGAGCCGCGCGTGTCCGAGATCGCGCGCAAGCTGAAGACCGGCCGCCTCGACGCGCTCGTGCCGGGCGAGATGGGCATCGTGCTCGGCGCCGCGCTGGCCGACGCGCTGCACGTGAAGATCGGCGACCGCATCACGTTCTTCGCGCCCGGCAACACCGCGCGCATCGGCGAGGCGCTGCCGCAGTTCCGGCAGTTCAACGTGGTCGGCACGTTCGAGTCGGGCCACTACCAGTACGACAGCGCGCTCGCATACATCCACATCCGCGACGCGCAGAAGCTGTTCAACGTGCCCGCGCCGACCGGCATCCGGCTGCGCCTCGACGATCTGCAGCGCGCGCCGGAGATCGCGCTCGCGCTGTCGCGCACGCTGTCGGGCGACCTCTATATCCGCGACTGGACGCGACAGAACCGCACGTGGTTCGAAGCCGAGCGGCTGCAGAAACGGATGCTGTCGCTGATCCTGATGCTGATCGTCGCGGTCGCCGCGTTCAACCTCGTGTCATCGCTCGTGATGACCGTCACGCAGAAGCAGGGCGACATCGCGATCCTGCGCACGCTCGGCGCGCCGCCCCGGTCGGTCATGAAGATCTTCGCGATCCAGGGGATGACGATCGGCCTCGCCGGTACGCTGGCGGGCGTCGCGCTCGGCTGCGCGATCGCGGCCAGCATCCCGTGGGTGCTGCCGGCGATCGAACGGTTGCTCGGCATTCACTTCCTGACGCCGTCCGTGTACTTCCTCAGTTCGCTGCCGTCGAAGCTCTCGGCAGTCGACGTGATCGAGATCGCGTCGGCCGCGTTCCTGATGTCGTGCGTCGCGACGCTGTACCCGAGCTGGCGCGCCGCGAGGGTGCGGCCGGCCGAGGCGCTGCGCGACGAGTAAGTGCAACCGGCGCGGCGTCAGGCGATCTCGTGGAAGCCGACGCTGTTGCCGCCGTCCGGCGTGTAGCCGGCGAGCACGTCGAAGCCGACGCTGACGAGTTCCGCGCGCATGCCGTAGGACTTCTCGCCGGATCGGTCGACGAAGATCGCCGCACCCGACGACAACTGGCGCGCCGTATTCAGCAGCGCGAGCGTGCCGCGCGCGCTGCCGGCCGATTGCTCGATCTTCAGCGGCGTGCCGTCCTGCGTGGTGAAGTGCCCGCCGGGCGGCACGGGCGGCGGGTTGTTCGCGACCGACTGGTTGAGCAGGCTCATGAAATGAAAGCGCGCGTCGGCGCCCTGGCTGGCCGCCGCGCGATCGCTGTCCGTGAACGTGTCGCCGCGCACGGCCGCGCCTTGCGCGGCGATATCGACGGCCTGCTCGTGAAAATCGCGCGTCGCGAGCACGAGGCCGGCGTTCGCGTTCAGGGTCGACTCCACCCAGGTGCGATCGCTGTCCGTCATCGTCTTCGACACGACCTTGATCCGGCCGTTGTCGGTCATGAAGTCGAATTGCGCATCGGCCAGGTCCGGGCGCTTCGCGACGATGTCCTGCATGCTCGTCGCGAGCGCATCGGTGACGCCGCGCAGCTTCATCGTCAGGTCGCCCACCATCGACAACTGCTTCGTCATCGCCGCCTGCATCGCCTCGGGATCCACCGCCCGGATGCGGATCGGCTGCTCCTGCGATGCCCCGGATGCCGTCGTGTCCGTCTGCTGGCGCCCGTCGAGCGCCGCCTGCGCCATCTGCGCGGGCGAAAGGCTGCCCGCCGCCGTGACCGAAATCGTCATGCCCTCTCTCTCCTTTCAGACTGTTTTTTATTGTTTACGGAAGGATTCAGCGGAAGTTGAGGCCGCACACCGCACACGCGCTGAAACTTTGTTTGACCGAAGCTAAAAAAGTTTGACACGGACATTTCACTGAGATAACTTTTGCGCAAGCTTCCGGAAAGCATTCCGGCCAGCCGTGCCGACTCGCGTCGCGCTTTCCTGCCGTTGCAGCACCGCCGTTCGCAACACTCCCGCCTCATCGCATCGTGCCGTTCCGTTTCATCCGAAACCTGAAGGAAGCTCGGGCATGCCCGCATTTAATTCGTACTCCTGCATTCATTTCGTGCCGCCGTCGCACTGACGATTTCCGTTCGCGCCGAGACGATCGCCTCGGCGCCAGCCGGCTTGCGTGCCATGCCGCGCGCGCCGGCACCGGGAGAGGCCCTGTCCGTCTCGCCCGCCGCTTTTGCTGGTGCAGTTCCGCTTCATCCGACGCAGTACCCGGCCAGGCCGCAGGGGGTGTATCGCGAGCCGGCCGGTTCCAGACAATCACAAGAGACGAGGTCGATTCAATGAACATTCATCGAACCGGATTCCGGCGTGCGTGGCTACCCGCGCTCGTGGCCGCCACGACGCTCGCCGCGTGCGGCGGCGACGACGGCAGCGTGGCAGGTGCATCCGCACTTGCGCAGGGTCAACAGGAGGGGGCCGCCGCCGCGGCCGACGCGCAGTCGCACTCATCACGCATTTCGCCGTCCGGCGTCCCGTATGCGAACCCCGCGAGCGGCGGACGCTACCAGCCGGTAATCAGCAACGGCCAGGTGCAACCGTCGCTGTCCGGCGGCACGATCGAAGAGAACGCATGGGTCGACACGCCGGTCGATTCCGACGGCGATGGCACGCGCGACCGCATTCACGTGCGCATCGTCCGGCCGTCCGAAACCGCGAACGGCGCACGCACGCCCGTCATCGTGCTCGCCAGCCCGTACTACGCCGGGCTCGCCGACAGCCCCGACCACAACGTCGACGTCGAACTCGACGGCACGCCGCATCCGGCTGCGAATGCCGCCGCACCGGCATCGGCGTCCACGCGCATCATGGCCGCCGCGCCGCAGTCGCGGATGCAGCAGCAGGTCGAAGCGGCCGCGGCGGGCCGCTCGTGGATCGAAAGCTACTTCGTGCCGCGCGGCTTCACGATCGTGTATGCGGATTCGCTCGGCACCGCCGGCTCGGACGGCTGCCCGACGATCCTGACGCGCGACGAATCGGTCGCGATGGCATCGGTGATCCGCTGGCTGGGCCGCGACGCGACCGCGAAGGACGCGAACGGCAAGACGGTCGTCGCGAACTGGTCGACGGGCCACGTCGGCATGTACGGCGTGTCGTACGACGGCACGCTGCCGAAGATGGTCGCGAGCCTGCGCACGCGCGGGCTCGACGCGATCGTGCCGATCGCCGGGCTGACGAACATGTACGGCTACTACCGCTCGGGCGGCCTCGTGCGTGCGCCGGAAGGCTATCAGGGCGAGGACGTCGACGTGTACATCAAGGCGCTGCTGACGAACGCGCATCCGGAGCGCTGCACGCACCTGATCGACGAGGCGTTGCAGCAGGAAGACCGCAAGACCGGCGACTATTCGCCGTTCTGGGCCGCGCGCGACATCCCGACCGCGTTCGCGGTCGCACCGGCGCTCGTCGCGCAGGGGCTGACCGACGACAACGTGCGCGTCGACCAGTCGACGTCGTGGTATCTCGCGATGCGCCGCCAGGGCGTGCCGACGCAGCTTTGGCTGCATCGCCTGAAACACACCGACCCGACCCGCGTGCCGGCGATGGGCGAAGCATGGACCGCGGAGGTGAACCGGTGGTTCACGCGCTACCTGATCGGCTACAGCAACGGCGTCGAACGCGATCCGCGCGCGGTGATCGAGCAGGCCGACGGCACGCTGCTGAAGGAAGCGGACTGGGCCGCGCGCCATGCAACGCCGGTCACGTACTTCGCGGGCGGCGACGGTACAGGCACCGGCACGCTGCTGCGACTGCCGACCGGCGGCCCGCTCGCCCGCTTCACCGACGATGCGCGCATTCCCGCGCTCACGCTGGCGAACGCACCGACGGGCGACAACCGCAGCCGCTTCGAAACCGCGCCGCTGACGGCCGCCACGCGCCTTTCCGGAGCGGCAACCGCACGCGTCAGGCTGACCTTCACCGGGGTAGCCAACGTGACGGCCCTGCTGGTCGATCGCGCGCCGGACGGCACGGCGACGATCGTCACGCGAGCGTGGACCGACCCGCGCAACCGCTTGTCCGAGTGGGTGTCGCAGCCCGTGCTGCCCGGCATGCCGTACGACCTGAAGCTGACGTTCATGCCGCGCGACTACAAGCTGGAAGCCGGCCACCGGCTGGGGCTCGTCGTCCTCTCCAGCGACAACGAGGCGACGCTGCGGCCCACGCCGGGCACGGGCCTGGCGCTCGATCCGGCCGGCACGTCGGTCACGGTGCCGCTGGCTGCGGCGGCGACGGGCGCGTAATCGCCCGCCGGCTTGCAGCGTAACGGCACTGCCCCCGCCCGCGCCCGTCGGCGCAGGCGGGGGATCGCTGCACGAAGGGAACACCTGCGATAGGCTGCGGAAATCGAACGTTACAGGTGAACCCGCATGATCCCCATCAGCGCCAAAGCGATCGTCCGCGACGGACGCTCGGTCCTGTTCCTGCGCAATCCGCGCGACGAATGGGAGTTGCCGGGCGGCTGGCCCGAAGCGGGCGAATCGCTCGAGGACGCCGTCACGCGTGAGGTACAGGAGGAATGCGGGATCGTCGCCTCGGCGATCCGCTATGTGGCCAGCCGTTCGTGCGAGGTCGTGCCGGGCAAGCGCGTGCTCATCGTGTGCTTCCAGTGCGAGGTCGATCGCCGTGAAATCGTCCTGAGCGGCGAGCACAACCAGTTCGGCTGGATCGACCTCGACGCCGGCAAGCCGGCGAACCTGCCGGACTTCTATTGGGAATTCTGCAGGCAGGCCGGATGATTCGGGCACGCGTGCGCGCCTCGATTCCGGCCCCTTCCCGCACTCAAGGAGGAGGCTGCAACCGCGCCCGCTCGGTCACGCGAACGGTGGGGGTGTAGGTCATGTGAGTGTGCGTCGACCATTCCGGATGCTGCCTGAGCATCTCGGACAGGTCGTTCCCGGACGCATTGCCGGAATCGATTGGACCGAACACCCCGGGCTGAATGATCTCGGCCGGTATTTCCACCTTCCGTTGATCGGCCGACGGCTGCATGAATACCCGTTCGGACGAATGGGAAAACCATACGCGCCGGGTATGCATGAAATCCAGACCCAGCACCATGTCTTCCCCGGCGGAAATCGAGTCGCTGATCCGGAGGCTCACGTTGCGATAGTTTCTCGGCCCGACCTGGAGCGTGTCGAATCGATAGACGTCGACCGTCCTGGGCGACGAACTCGCCGCGCCGGAAGGCGCGAAAGTCAGTTGCGCCGCGCGCGTGCCGCCGACCTGCTCGAGATCGGCGCGCTTGACCAGTGTTCGTACCGAACCCGTGCTGAGAATGGCGTCGAGCTTCCGCCCGTTCAACGTGACCGGAATCACGAAACGATGATTCTCCCGCGGCTGGGGTTGGGCCGCGTACTCGAAATACCGCCCCTGCCACGGCAGGAATTGTGCAATGCATCCTTGCGCCGTGTAGAGCGCCATCGTCCGGTTCGGGAAGTCGACGTCGAGGTCGTAACGTGACAGCACGTCCGCGCCCAGAATACCGATGGGCGCCGCGACATCGCCGGGCGGCCCATTCGGCAGGTTCATCGTCAGCACCGACAGATGACTCCATTCCTCCGGGCCGAACTTGAGCGACGGAAGCAGATACGGATACGTCGAACGGGCGCCGCTCAATCCGCTGACGACGCTGGCCTTGCGCGTGTCCTCCGTCAGCCCCAGCATCCGGATCGCATCGGGAGAAAACGCGGTGCGGTCGGTGCCGATCCCGAGCACCATCGGATACACATGCCCGCCGATGTCGACCGGGACGGTGTAATGACCGTCCCGGAAGCTCATCGGGATCTGCGCGTTCCTCTCAAGCTGACATGCCGGATCGGGATGGGTTTGCACCATCTGGGCACGGGCAACGGCCGTGCTCGCAGCCCATGCACACAACAGCAGAACGAAAGATCGCATCGTCATGATCGACAGGGCACCCGGGAATTTCCGCGAAGCTTACCTGATCGCGCCGAACCACGACCGTGCGCCGGGCAACTCAATCGTTCCGTCAATCGTCGGCATGACGGATTGCCGGGCCAGCGCGCACGCTTCAGGCACCGGTATCGATGCGGTCTGCCGGCAGCCCGCGCTCACACCGGCGTCAACACCGGCTGCCCCGCGAAATGCCGCGCCGCGTTGTCGAGAAACTGCTGTACCGACCGGTCGAGCGCCTCGGGCGACCAGCCGCCCATGTGCGGCGTCAGCACGACGTTGTCGAGATCCGTAAGCGCGCGCGGCGGCTCCGGTTCGCCCTCGTACACGTCGAGCCCCGCACCCGCGATGCGCCGCTCGCGCAGCGCGTCTGCCAAAGCAGCGGTATCGACAACACTGCCACGCGATACGTTGACGAGAAAGCCGCCGGGGCCGAGCGCATCGAGCACCGTGCGATCGATCAGGTGCCGCGTGCCCGCGCCGCCCGGCGTCGCGACAATCAGGAAATCGGCCCACTGCGCGAGCGCGTCGACCCGATCGAAATAGCGGTAAGGAACGGGCTTCTCCGACCGGTTGTGATAACCGATCTCGATGTCGAAGCCGGCCGCGCGGCGCGCGCACTTCTCGCCGATCTTGCCGAGCCCGACGATGCCGAGCTTCCTGCCCGACACGTTCGGCGGCATCGGCAGCCCTTCGCGCCACACGCCCGCGCGGGTTTTCGCATCGAGCTGCACGACGTTGCGCACGGCTGCGAGCAGCAGCGCGAACGCGTGATCGGCGACGCAATCGTCGTTGGTGCCCGCCCCCGTGACCACCGTGATGCCGCGCGCCTTCGCATGCGCGGCGTCGATGTGCTCGTAGCCCGCGCCGAGCGCGCTGACGAACGTGAGTTGCGGAAGCCGGTCGATTTCGGCAGCGGTGAGCCCCGTGCTGCCGTTGGTCAGCACCGCACGAATCGTGCCGCCGTGCTCGGCAATTGCGCGTTCGCGCTCGTCGGCAGTCGGGGCATGGCGCACGTCGAACGACGCGGCGATCTCGCGATGCGCGTCGCTGCGCAACGCAATGAGGACCAGCAACTCGGGCTTCATGTCAGCAAATGTCCGCAGGCGGGAATGCGTTTCAGTGTAACAAGCCTGCGCGACCACGGCGGGTTATCCCCACACGGGCTGTGGACACGCCGCCGCACGCGGTTTGCCAAAGCCGGCTCAGTCAAGTAACTTTCGGCGTACGCCCCCGTCCTGGAGAATGGCCCCGATGAAGCTCGCCCTGCCCGCCCGGATTCTGGGCCTCGCGTTCGCCGCCGCCATCGTCGCGCCCGGCGCGCACGCCGACACGCCCGTCGTGGTGTCGTCGAAGATCGACACCGAAGGCAACCTGCTCGGCAACCTCATCGCGCAGGTGCTGAAGGCCCACGGCATCCCCGTCACCGAAAAGATCGCGCTCGGCGCGACGCCGATCGTGCGCAAGGCGCTCACGAGCGGCGAGATCGACATCTACCCCGAATACACGGGCAACGCCGCGTTCTTCTTCAACAAGGCCGACGATCCCGTGTGGAAGAACGCCGCACAAGGCTACGACACCGCGAAGAAGCTCGACTACGCGGCGAACCATCTCGTATGGCTCGCGCCGGCGCCCGCGAACAACACGTGGGGCGTCGCGCTGCTCGCGCCGGTCGCGCAATCGCAGCACCTGAAGACCTTCTCCGATTTCGGCAAGTGGGTGGTAGGCGGCGGCAAGGTGAAGCTCGCGGCATCGGCCGAATTCGTGAACAGCGCATCGGCACTGCCGTCGTTCGAGAAGGCGTACGGCTTCAAGCTGAAGCCCGACCAGCTCGTCGTGCTGTCCGGCGGCGACACGGCCGCGACGATCAAGGCCGCCGCAAACCAGACCGACGGCGTGAACGCAGCGATGGTCTACGGCACCGACGGCGGCATCGCGTCGAGCGGCCTCGCGGTGCTCGACGACGACAAGCACGTGCAGCCCGTTTATGCACCCGCACCGGTGATCCGCGAAGCCGTGCTGAAAGCGCATCCGCAGATCGCCGACTACCTGAAGCCGGTGTTCGCGAGCCTCGACCTGAAGACGCTGCAGTCGCTGAACGCCCGCATCCAGATCAACGGCGAGCCGGCAGCCGGCGTCGCGAAAAGCTACCTGAAGGCGAAGGGCTTCGTGAAATGACGGATCGCGCGGCCGCATCCGCGCGACGCGTGACACTCGACAAGGTCGGCATCCTGATCGGGGTACTGACCATCGTCGCCGTGTTCGGGCTGTCGTTCGCGGTGCTGCGGCCGAACCGGATCGCGGCCGGCACCGGGCTGTCGGTGTTCGCCGCGCTGCCGCCGATGCAGGGCGCCGCGCTCGCGGCGCTCTGGACCGTCGGCGCGCTGTGGGCGATGACGGCGAGCCGCCCCGCGTGGCGGCTCGCCGCCGGCTGCGCGGGGCTCGCCACGCTCGCGTATGCGGTCGGTGCGGCCGCGACGCACGTCGTCGCCCCCGACGACATGCTGGCCCGCGTGTCGCCCGACGCGGGCGTCTGGCTGCTGCTGTTCGCGTGGGCCGTGCTCATCGCCGACGCGCTCGCACGCCTCGCATTCGGCCCGTGGCGGCGCCTCGCCGCGCTCGTCGTCGCGATTGCGGCGATTTCCGTGCCGCTCGCGAGCGGCTGGTGGGACGGCCTCTCCGTGATGCGCGAATACGCGGTGCGCAGCGACGATTTCTGGCGCGAAGCGCTCCGTCACGTGTCGCTCGCGGGCGGCTCGGTCGCCGCCGCGCTCGTCGCGGGTCTGCCGCTCGGCATCGCCTGCGCGCGCATCGCGGCCGTGCGGACCGTCGCGATGCCCGTGCTCAATGTCGTGCAGACGATCCCCAGCATCGCGATGTACGGGCTGATGATGGCGCCGCTCGGCCTGCTCGCCGCGCACGTGCCGCTCGCGGCCGCGCTCGGCATCCGCGGGATCGGCGTCGCGCCGGCCGTGCTCGCGTTGTTCCTGTATTCGCTGTTGCCGATCGCATCGAGCGTCGTGGTCGGCCTCGAACAGGTGCCGCCGCACGTGACCGAAGCGGCGCGCGCGATGGGCATGACGCGTCTGCAGCGGCTGCTGCGCGTCGACCTCGTGCTCGCGCTGCCGGTGATCCTGAGCGGCGTGCGCATCGTGCTCGTGCAGAACATCGGCCTGACTGCGGTCGCCGCGCTGATCGGCGGCGGCGGATTCGGCACCTTCATCTTCCAGGGGATCGGGCAATCGGCCGCCGATCTCGTGCTGCTCGGCGCGATCCCGACGATCGCGCTCGCACTGGCGGCCGCGGTTGTGTTCGAAGCCGCGACGTCGCTCGCGAAGGGGCGTGCAGGATGATCGAGATCGAACGGGCCGGCAAACGCTTCGGCGACGCGGTCGCCGTCGACGACGTGTCGCTGACGATGCAGCGCGGCACGATCACCGCGCTCGTCGGCGCATCGGGCAGCGGCAAGTCGACACTGCTGCGCATGATCAACCGGCTGATCGCGCCGACCAGCGGCACGATCCGCATCGACGGCGTCGACACCGCGACCGTCGCGCCCGAACAGCTACGGCGCGGTATCGGCTACGCGATCCAGGGGCACGGGCTGTTTCCGCACTGGAACGTCGCGCGCAACATCGCGACCGTGCCGCGCCTGCTCGGCTGGTCGTCCGCGCGCATCGACGCGCGCGTGAACGAACTGCTCGAGCTGTTCCATCTCCCGCCGGCCGAGTTCGCGAGCAAGTTGCCGCACGAGCTGTCGGGCGGCCAGCAGCAGCGTGTCGGCGTCGCTCGCGCACTCGCGGCCGAGCCCGCGATGCTGCTGATGGACGAGCCGTTCGGCGCGCTCGACCCGATCATCCGCAACAAGGCGCAGGACGACCTGTTCGCGTTGCAGCGCCGCCTCGGCATCACGGTCGTGATCGTCACGCACGACATCGAGGAAGCGCTGAAACTCGGCGACACGATCGCGGTGATGGATGGCGGCCGGCTGCTACAGGTCGCGCCGCCGGCCGAGATTCTCGGCAGGCCGGCGGCCGGCGTCGTCGAGCAACTCGTCGCGGGCGTCGACCGGCCGCTGCGCCTGCTCGCGCTGACGCCGATCGACGCGGTGGCCGAACCCGGCCACGCCGACGGCGAACCGATCGCGGCGACGCGCACGCTGCGCGATGCGGTATCCGAGCTGCTGTGGCGCGGTGTCGATGCGTTGCCTGTGGACGATGGCGCCAGCAGCAACGGACACCCTGCGCGCCGCATCACGCTCGACGCGATCCGCTCGCACGCGAGGAAGCCCGCATGACGGCGCAGCGCAGCGTACGGTCCACGCGCTCGGCGCTTCCCGCGTATGTCGCGCGAGCAGCGGCGCTCGCGCTGCTGCTCGTGCTGCTGTTGCGCCCCGCGTGGCTGCAGGGCCTGTTTGCGCCGTTCGCCGACAACGGCGCACCCGTCATCTACGATCGCGCGAGCCTGCTCGACCTCACGCTCGCGCATCTCGGCACGGTCGCACTGTCGAGCCTGATCGGCACGATCGTCGCGGTCGCGGCCGGCATCGCGGTCACGCGGCCGGCCGGCGCGGATTTCCTGCCGCTCGCGCGCAGCGTCGTCGATATCGGCCAGACGTTCCCGCCGGTCGCCGTGCTCGCGCTCGCGGTGCCGGCCGTCGGTTTCGGCCTGAAGCCCGTGCTGATCGCGCTCGTGCTGTACGGGCTCCTGCCGATTTTCGAGAGCACGATCGCGGGGCTCGAGGACGTGCCGCGCGACGTCGTCGATGCCGCGCGCGGGATGGGGATGAGCGGCTGGCAGCAACTGATGTCGGTCGAGCTGCCGCTCGCGTTTCCGGTGATCGTCAACGGGATCCGGCTCGCGGTCGTGATCAACCTCGGCACGGCGACGATCGGCTCGACGGTCGCCGCGCGCGGGCTCGGCGACGTGATCATCGCGGGCCTGCAGACGTCGAATACCGCGTTCGTGCTGCAGGGCGGCGTGATCGTCGGGCTGCTCGCGGTGCTCGTCAGCGATGCGATCGGCGCGATTGCACGGGTGGCAACCGCGCGGCGCGCATGAGGTCACGCCCGATCGCGCGGGGACGCACCCTGTCACAGGCGTGTAAAAAAGACCGGTTTTGACGATCTTTTACGATTCATCCGGACTCCGATGCGTGTTCGCGCAACGATCGGCCCGCACGGATCGACACAAGCCTACATGGCGCTTTCATTCGAACCGGCGCTCGACCATCGGCGACGATTGGCCGATATACTATGCGCCTCCCATTTCCCCGCACTCCACCATGCGACGGTTTCTCTGGTTGATCGTGCTTTCGCTCGGCATCGCGCAACAGGCATCGGCGCAGCAGGCGTCCGCCGTGCCTGCATCCGCGCCCGAAGCGGCCGCATCGGCGGCGCCCGTCGCCTCCGCGCCGCTCGCGAACGCCAACGATCAGCCGAACGAAGCAAACCGCCGCATCACGACCTACCTGACGAAGAAATTCGGTGTCGCCAAGGAGCGTGCTGCGAAGCTCGCCGATATCGTGAGCGTCACCGCGACGAAATATTCGCTGCCGCCCGCACTCGTTTACGCCATCATCTCGATCGAATCGCGCTTCCAGGAGAAGGCACGCGGCCAGCATGGCGCGACCGGGTTGATGCAGGTCGTACCGGCTGCACACCGCGGCCTGCTGCGCAACGTAAAGGACCTGACCGAGCCGAACGCGAACGTCGAAGCCGGCTCCGCGATCCTGTCGGGCTACGTGAAGGCGGCCGGCGGCAACGTGCAGGCCGGGCTGAAGAGCTACAGCGGCGGATCCAGTGCGTATGCGGCAAAAGTGATGCAGCGGGTCGATTCGTTCCGGTTCGTGCTCGAACCCGACGACGATTCGAAAGCCGCCAAAGCGCCGAACGACACGAAGGGCCGCCTGATCCCGGTCAGCGATACGTCGCCCCCTGCGTCGGCACGCAACGCTCAGTAAGCGCCCCTTTCGCCCTTCTTCCGACGGTGCCGCGCATGCGCCACGCGATCCGACACGCCGCCTGCCTCCTTGCCGTCGCCACGCTGACGGCCGGCCATGCTTTCGCCGCCGTCGATTGCGAACGGCAAGGCCCGACGATGGACAACGTGCGGGCCTGCATCCTCGATCAGAACCATCAGGCAGTCGAACGCGCGTACCAGTCGCTCGAGCGCAAGCTCGGGCAGCGCAATCCCGATGCGGCCAGCGCGCTCGCGAAATCGCAGGCCAGCTGGACGCGCTTCGCCGGCGACACCTGCGACTACGTGAAGGCCGCCAACCCCGGGCAGATGATCCCGAGCGACGCGTGGATGAACTGCTGGGTCGACTTCAGCCAGGCACGCGTGCGCATCCTGAAGAAATGGGAAGCGCAAGCGGACGCGCCGCCGCCCGCGCAACCGTGACCGGCTGACGAAAGCCCGTCACGCCTGCGCGAAATGCGCGCGCAGAAACTCGATGAACACCTGCGTTTTCGCGGGCAGCAAACGCGTTTCGGTCATCGCGAAGACGGGCACGGGCGCGCCCTCCCATTCAGGCAGCACGCGCCGCAGCCGGCCGGCTGCGACGTCGTCGGCCACCACCGCCTCCGGCAACTGGATGATCCCCTCATCATGCACGGCCAATTGCCGGTTCATGCCCACGCTGTTCACGACAAACCGCCCGCCCACCGGCACCTCGACCGCCTGCTCGCCGCGACGCAGCGTCCACGTAGCGACGCGCTGCACGCTCATGCACGCGTGCCGCGCCAGGTCGCCCGGTTCGAGCGGCTCGCCTGCGCGTTCGAGATAGCGCGGCGACGCATACAGGGCGTTGCGGAACGTCGCGAGCCGCCGCGCGACGAGTTGCGAATCCGCCGATTCGCCGATCCGGATCGCGACGTCGAACGGCTCGCTCACGAGATCGACCCGCCGTGACGTCAGCTCGAAATCGAAGGTCAGCTTCGGGTAGCGGTTCGCGAATTCGACGATCAGCGGCGTGAGGTAGATCACCGCGAAATCGACCGGAAACGACGCGCGCAGCACGCCGGCCGGCTCGGCCAGCAGACCGCCGAGCTGCTCGTGCGCGAGCCGCGCCTCGTCGACGATGCGCTTGCACCGCTCGAAATACAGCTGCCCGGCCTCCGTGAGCTCGATGCGGCGCGTCGTGCGGTGCAGCAGCCGCAAGCCGATCGCCTTTTCCAGCGCGCCGATACGCCGCGACAGCGTCGAATTCGGCATCCCCAGCGCCTGCGCGGCGCTGCGAAAGCCGCGCGCCTTCACGACTTCCACGAACAGCGCCATGTCGTTCAGCAGTTCCATACCGAATGCTCCATCAATGGATCAATGTTCTCCATGGCACCCACTTTATCTCGAAAAAGGAGCAATGGATGATGCAGGTATGGCGTCACGGCCGGCGCAACCCGCGCGACCCTCGCCCGATGCGGCACCGCCCCGGTGCCGTCACCCGAACTTCGATGAGGAAATACGCGATGAAACAACTGTTCGTTCCCGCACAAGCCGGCCAGCAGGCGCCGCGACTGTTCGCCCCGGTCCGCGTCGGCCGATACGACCTGCAGAACCGCCTGGTCATGGCGCCGATGACGCGCAGCCGCGCCGCCTTCGACGGCACGCCCGGCGCGCTGGCCGCCGAGTACTACGCGCAGCGCGCGGACCTCGGCCTGATCGTCAGCGAAGGCACGCAGCCCTCGGACGACGGCCAGGGCTACCTGACGACGCCCGGCATCTACACCGATGCGCACGTCGCCGGCTGGAAAGCGGTCAGCGAGCGCGTGCACGCACGTGGCGGCCGCCTGTTCATCCAGCTGATGCACGTGGGGCGCATGTCGCACCCCGACAATACGCCGCATCATCGCCAGGGCGTCGCGCCTTCCCCGGTCGCGCCGGGCGTGCCGATGTTCACGATGAAAGGGATGCAGGAGATTCCGGCGCCGCGCGCGCTGACGACGGACGAAGTGCGCGACACCGTGAACGACTTCCGCGTTGCCGCGCGCCGCGCGATCGAGGCCGGCGCCGACGGCGTCGAGATTCACGGCGCGAACGGGTATCTGGTCCAGCAGTTCTTCGCGCCGAACGCGAACACGCGCACCGACGCATACGGCGGCTCGATCGCGAACCGCGCGCGCTTCGCGATCGAGGTTGCCGAGGCGATCGCCGACGAGATCGGTGCGGACCGCACCGCGATCCGCCTGTCGCCCGGCACCACGCTGTGGGGCATCGACGAAGGCGCGGAAGGGCCGGACCTGTACCGCCACCTCGCGACGGAACTCGACCGGCTCGGCCTCGCGTACCTGCACGTGATGCACCAGGGCGACGAGCCGCTGCTCGCGGACCTGCGCGCACGCTGGAACGGCACGCTGATCGTGAACCGGCCCGGTCGGGCCCGCGATGCGATCGGCACGGATGTCGCGACGGGTCTCGCCGATCTCGAAGCGTACGGCCAGATGGTGCTCGCGAATCCGGATTTCGTGACGCGGCTGAAGACGGGCGCACCATTGAACGACGCGCAGCGCGACACATACTTCGGCGGCGATGCGCGCGGGTATGTCGACTATCCGGTGCTCAACGGTACGGCTGCGGTGTGACGGAATCACGTTGCCATCGTCGCGACATGCCCGATCGGTGTCGCGGCAATGGCCGGCAAGCCGCGCGACATCAGAGCAGTTCGACGTTGACCTTGGGCACCAAGGGTGCAATGCGAAGCATGCGCTCGGCCTGGGTTCGTACGTATTCCGAAATACGATGTACCCATGCACGCTCGTCGCCTGCATAGACGCTCGATTCCGCCAGTCCGGGGGCCAGTGCCGCAGCCAGCGTCGCCATCCGCGTCATTTCACGGGCGACGAGCGCCAGCCGGATCTGCGCACGATGCGCGAAGTCCGCGAGCGCGAAAGCGGTCAGTTCCTCGGTGCGGAACACGTCCCCGTACGCCATCGCCATGTCCTGTACATAGGCGTCGCCGTACACGTTCACGCACACCAGGTCGTAAAGCGGCGCGGGATCGAGCCCGCCGCTGCTGACGAAAAACGAAATGTTCTTGCCATGCGCATCGCTGTTGCCGATCAGCAGTTGCAACAACGCCCAGCGCAACATGGCCGAACGCGCGGCAGCCGGTGTTTCGAGAGACGGCGTCAGCGAAAACAGCTTCTCGAAGCTCACGCCTTCGCGGATATTGCGTACGTCCGCGTTGTTGCCGAGATTGCGCTCGTATTTGAGCGTCGTCGGCAAATCGAGGGCCTGGCATCCATCGATGATATGCAGTCGCCGCACCGCGCTCACGTGCTGCGGATCGTCCGGGGCGGTCGTCACGAGCCGGTCGAATCGCTCGATCAGCAGAATCGGTTCGGGGATACGCCGAATTTCGACATGCGCGACCGGTAAGCCCATGCGTGCCGCCAGCGTCATGCAGAAGTGTTCGTTGGCCACCATGAACGGCGCCTGCGGGCTGTGCGACTCGGGCTTCAGAATATGCGAACTGCTGAGCGCCCCGTCGACCAACGCATACCGGTCGCCCTCGACGAGCACCTGCAACTTGTCCTGATGGCCGGCGATGGACAGACGCACCTGATCGTCCCAGACGGAAAACGGAATTGCATCGCGCTTGCGGATGCGGTCCGTCAATTCCTCCGCGGAAATCGGGCGCCGCACGGGTTCGAGGGTTTCAGGCGCCCGCGCGGATGAATCGTCGTCCGGCATGAAACTCAGCGCACCGACAGGCTCCTTGCCCAGTATCCGGATCAGGCCGAAGACGTTGTCCTTCGATATCTGATACATCGACGCGGCCACGTCGAGTGCACGGCCCTCGGGCAGCAAGTTGCCCACGAAGCGCTGGATGGCGCCCGCGGGCGGGGTACCGCCGTCCAGCGGAATGCACGGCGACAGCGCAAACGCATCGCCGCGCGCCAGCCACGCCGGATCGTAGGAAAAGCCGTAGTCGTCGCGGCGGGCATCGTAAGTCAACTGTCCGACCGGCGAACCATCGGTCGAAATGCGCAGGCGATGGAGCATCACGCGTCCTCGGGCGAACCAGCCGAACCCGGCGAAGCGCCGCGTACCGTCGCACGATCGCGCAATGCATTACGCGCCACCGGGACGTCGCGTTTCGGCACGACGAGCAAATTGAGACCAAAGCCGTCCAGTACCTTGAACAGCTTGTCGAGACTCACCGCACGGCCATTTTCGAGCCGCGACAGTACGTCCTTGGAGACGCCGAGCATATCGGCGGCATCGTCGATCCGCATCTGGTTCTGCGCCCGCCGGTTGCGGACGAGCGCCCCCAGTGCGGCGAGATCCAGTGCGAGCGGGTCGAGTGACGCGACCGGTTGCGGTAAGGTGCGAGCCATAATTCCGGGATTCCAGGAACAAAGCGCCGCAGCCCATCAGCCGACGGCATAGTTACGAGAATATCGGAATTATAGGTGTACGCAGGTCAGGCCGCCAATTGTTCCGGTATTTCAGGAATAAATTGACCACAGGTCGACGGCAGCGCTTTATTCTTATATTTCAGGAACTATAAACGGGTGCGGCGGCACATTCGTGTCGCCGCACCCGTCGGGCTCGCGGGCCCCCTCGTGCCTTGATCCGGCCCCTCTCTGATCACATCTGCCCGGCCGCCCCCGTCCACCGCAGGTAATCGCCGCGCGTCCAGTCGAGCGACACGCCGACGCGCTTCGTGCCGGGCCGGATCTTCGGCTTGTACACCGACAGCGTCAGCGACTCCAGCGCCGGCCATTCGCGGAACGACAGCACCGCGATATCGGCGACGAGCGTTTCGAGCAGCCGCGTATGCGGCTTGTGCGACAGGAACGACGCGATGCGTGCGCAATAGCCGTCGTAATCGATCCATTCGCCCTGCTCGCTCGGCTCGCACCGGTAGCCGAGCTGCGCATCGATCACGATCGGCTGCGGCGCTTCATGCTCGTGCGCATGAATGCCGATCCGCGCGGGCACCTTCAGTTCGTCGACGAACACGCTCCAGCCGCGCCCGCGCAGGCGCGGTACGTCGATCGCGACGAACGGCTCCTCGAACGGCTTCATGATGCGAGCGGCGCCGCGGCGTCGAGCATGATGCGCACGAAATAGTCGGCGAAGCTGCGACGCAGGACGATCTCGAACGTGTCGTCGCCGGTCGGGATCAGCGTGATCGGCGACTTGAAGTAGTGCGACTGCGCGCACTGGCCCGGCTTGAGCACGCGCGGATGCAGATCGAGCGGGCAGCCGCGCGCGATCACGTCGCGCACGCGTTCGCCGCTGATCTCGACCACCGTATAGCCGCTGCCGACGTCGACGGCCGCCGCATACGAACCCTGCACGGCTTCCGCCAGCTTCGCTTCGAGCACGCCGGCCTGAACGGGCCCGTTCGACCGCACGAGCCATTCGTCGGGGCCGAGCCACAGCACGTCGTACTCGGCGCCGCGCGCGACCGTGTTCGGCTGCGCGGGCGGCCGGCAGCCGACCACGCGCTCGAACGCATCGACGAACGCCGGGTCGCTCAACTCGCCGCGCACGTTGACGAGATCGAGGAAGGGCCGTTCGCGCAGCATGAACTTCTTCGATGCGCGCGCCTGGTGCGTCTTCAGCACGTCGGCCGCGCCGACGAACGGCGATTCAAGCGTCACGCCGCCCGCGCCCGCCACCTGCGTCTGGTTTCTCGTTTCATTCCACATGCTGACGCACCCCTTCGGTATCGTAGAAAACCGGGCTCGAGATCTTCGCGGTGATGCGCTTGCCGTTGGCCAGCGGAATCACGACGCTCTCGCCCATCTTGTTCAGGCCGCCCTTCACCACCGCGAGCGCGATCGAGCGCTTCAGGATCGGGCTGTAGTAGCTCGACGTCACGTGGCCGATCATCGGCGTCGGATCGACCGCCGACACCTGCGTGTCCTTCGCGATGATCTGCGCGCCTTCCGGCAGCACGAACTGTTCGTCTTCGGTCAGGAGGCCGACGAACTGCTTGCGGTCTTCCTTCGCGGTATCCGAGCGCGCCAGCGAACGCTTGCCGAGGAAGTCCTTCGACTTCGCGACGACCCCGCCCATCCCGAGGTCATACGGGGTGATCGAGCCGTCGGTATCCTGGCCGACGATGATGTAGCCCTTCTCCGCGCGCAGCACGTGCATCGTCTCGGTGCCGTACGGCGTGATGTCGAATTCGGCACCGGCCGCCATCAGCGCTTCCCACACCGCCCGGCCCGCATTCGCCGGCACGTTCACTTCGTAGGCCAGCTCGCCCGAGAAGCTGATCCGCATCACGCGCGCCTTCGCCCCTGCGACGGTGCCGTTCCGGTAGCTCATGAACGGGAACGCCTCGTTGCCGAAATCGATGTCCTGGCACACCTTCTGCACGACCTTGCGGCTCTTCGGGCCGACCACCGCGAACGTCGCCCAGTGATCGGTGACGGACGCGAGCCGCACCTTCATGTCGGGCCATTCGGTCTGCAGCCAGCGCTCGAGCCACGTCAGCACGCGCGCGGCGCCGCCGGTGGTGGTGGTCATCATGAAATGCTGGTCGGCAAGGCGCACGGTCACGCCGTCGTCGAACACCATCCCGTTCTCGTCGAGCATCAGCCCGTAGCGGCACTTGCCCACCTCGAGCTTGTTCCACGGATTCGTGTACATCCAGTTCAGCAGCTTCACCGCGTCCGGGCCCTGGATGTCGATCTTGCCGAGCGTCGACGCATCGAGGATGCCGACGCTGTTGCGCACCGCGAGGCATTCGCGCTTCACGGCCGCATGCAGATCCTCGCCGTTCTTCGGGAAATACCACGGCCGCTTCCAGTTGCCGACGTCCTCGAACGCCGCGCCGTGCTCGACGTGCCATTCGTGCACGGCCGTCTTGCGGATCGGGTCGAGGAAGTCGCCCGTCTCGCGGCCCGCGAACGTCCCGAACGACACGGGCGTGTAGTTCGGGCGGAACGTCGTCGTGCCCGTTTCCGGAATCGTCTTGCCGAGCGCGCCCGCGAGGATCGCCATCCCGTTGATGTTGCCGAGCTTGCCCTGATCGGTGCCGAAGCCCATCGCCGTGTAGCGCTTCACGTGCTCGACCGACTCGAAGCCTTCGCGTGCGGCGAGCAGGATGTCGGCGGCCGCCACGTCGTTCTGGAAGTCGACGAACTGCTTCGGCCCGCGCGCCGCCGCCTCGCGGCTGCCGACGAGCCACAGCGGCTGCAGCGCGCCTTCGACGGCTTCGGCAACCTGCGGCGCAACCGGGCGCTGCGCAGCCGTGAAGCCCGCGGCCTTCGCCGCTTCCGCACCGGCATCGACCGCGAGCCGCAGCGCGCGCGCCAGCCCGAATTCGCCGGCCGCCGCACCGATGCTCGCCTCCGCCTGCACGGGCTTGCCCGGCAGGAAGCACGCCTTCTCGTCGTTCCAGCAAGCCTTGCCGCCCGACTGCGCGAACAGGTGCAGCACCGGGCTGAAGCCGCCCGACATCGCGACGAGGTCGCACGGCAGCGTCTGCAGCTTGCCGCCCACCTGGCCGTTCGAGAGGGACGCGACGTCGACCGACGATACGCGCCACTTGCCCGATGCAGCCGTGACGACCGCGCCGCTCATCACCGTCACGCCCTGCCGCTTGGCAGCAGCCGGCAGCGCGCCGTTCGACGACGCGCGCGAATCGACGACCGTCACCTTCGCGCCGCATGCCTTCAGGTCGAGCGCGGTCTGGTACGCGCAATCGTTGTTCGTGAACACGACCGCGTTACGGCCCGGCAGCACGCCGAAGCGATGCACGTAGGTGGACACCGCACCGGCCAGCATCACGCCCGGCAGATCGTTGTTGCCGAACACGATCGGACGCTCGTGCGCGCCGGTCGCGAGGATCACGCGCTTCGCGCGGACCTTCCACAGCAGCTCGCGCGTGCCCTTGCGCATCGACACCGGCAGGTGATCGGTCAGGCGCTGCGTGACCGTCACGAGGTTGTGGTCCTGATAGCCGAACGCGGTGCTGCGCGACAGGATCGTCACGTCGGGCAGCTTGCGCAGCTCGGCCTCGATCTTCTCGACCCACTGCAGCGCGGGCTTCGCGTCGATCTCCGCGCGGCACGACAGCAGGCTGCCGCCGAGTTCGCGCTGGTCGTCGACGAGGATCACGCGTGCGCCGGCCGTCGCGGCCGCATGCGCGGCGGCGAGGCCCGACGGGCCACCGCCGACCACAAGCACGTCGCAGTGCGCATAGCACTTGTCGTAGCGATCGGCGTCGAGCACTTCGGGCGCCTTGCCGAGGCCGGCCGCTTCGCGGATCTTCTCTTCGTACTTCGGCCACATGTTGCGCGGCCACATGAACGTCTTGTAGTAGAACCCGGCCGGCATGAAGCGCGAGAACTTCTGGTTGATCGCGTACTTGTCGTTCTCGAGCGTCGGCTCCGCGTTCACGCTCGTCGCGACGAGCCCCTGGTACAGCTCGATCTCGGTCGCGCGTGCGTTCGGCACGGTATACGCGCCGGATTCCAGTTGCACGACGGCATTCGGTTCTGCCACATCCGCCGTCACGATCCCGCGCGGACGGTGGTACTTGAAGCTGCGTGCGACGAAGTGCACACCGTTCGCGAGCAGCGCGGACGCGAGCGTGTCGCCCTGGAAGCCCTGGTACGTACGACCGTTGAACGTGAACGTCAGCGGAATCGCGCGATTGATCCGGCCACCGGTGCCGAGGCGGTCTTTCTGGCTCATTTGCTCGTACCCTCTTCGTGTGCGTTGCCGGCAGCTGCGCCGAACTTTTCGTAGCCCTTGATATCGTAGGTCACCGTGTCACGCGTGACCTTGAACCAGCGGCGGCAGCCCTGCGTGTGCAGCCATTGCTCCTTGTGCAGCCCGCGCTTGTTCTCGCGCATGAACACGTACTCGCCCCATTCGCGGTCGGTCATGTTCTCGTTGTTGACGGGGCGCACGATGTCGGCTTCACCGCCGCACGAGAACTCGGATTCGGCGCGCGGCCCGCACCACGGACATTCGATCAGCAACATGTTGTTTCTCCTCGTTCAGTGCGCGACGGCGGCAGCGCCGTGCTCGTCGATCAGGTGGCCCGTGTAGAAGCGGTCGAGCGCGAACGGCGCGTTCAGCGGATGCGGTTCGTCGCGGGCGATCGTGTGCGCGAACACCCAGCCCGAGCCCGGCGTCGCCTTGAAGCCGCCGGTACCCCAGCCGCAGTTGAAATAGAGGCCCTTCACGTCGGTCTTGGTGATGATCGGGCACGCGTCCGGCGATACGTCGACGATGCCGCCCCACTGGCGGTTCATCCGCACGCGCGAGAACACCGGGAACATTTCGACGATCGCCTGCAGCGTGCTTTCGATGATGTGGAAGCTGCCGCGCTGGCCGAAGCCCGTGTACTGGTCGATGCCCGCGCCGATCACGAGGTCGCCCTTGTCGGACTGGCTGATGTAAGCGTGCACCGCGTTCGACATGATCACCGAGTTGACGACCGGCTTGATCGGCTCGGACACCAGCGCCTGCAGCGGGTGGCTTTCGATCGGCAAACGCACGCCGGCCATGTCGGCCAGCGTCGTCGTGTTGCCGGCCGCCACCACCGCGACCTTCTTCGCCTTGATGAAGCCCTTCACCGTATCGACGCCGACCACCGCGCCGCCTTCGCGGCGAATGCCCGTCACCTGGCAGTTCTGGATGATGTCGACGCCGGCGCGATCCGCGCCGCGCGCGAAGCCCCAGGCCACCGCGTCATGGCGCGCGACGCCCGCACGGCGCTGGATCGACGCGCCGAGCACCGGGTAGCGGCTGTTCAGGTTGATCGTCGGCTCGATTTCCTTGATCTGCGCGGGCGTCAGGAATTCGGCGTCGACGCCGTTCAGCCGGTTCGCGTTCACGCGGCGCTCGGTGTCGCGCACGTCCTGCAGCGTGTGGGCCAGGTTCATCACGCCGCGCTGGCTGAACATCACGTTGTAGTTCAGGTCCTGCGACAGCCCTTCCCACAGCTTCATCGCCTTCTCGTACAGAGCGGCCGATTCGTCCCACAGGTAGTTCGAGCGCACGATCGTCGTGTTGCGCGCGGTATTGCCGCCGCCGATCCAGCCCTTTTCGAGGATCGCGACGTTCGTGATGCCGTGCTCCTTCGCGAGGTAGTAAGCGGTCGCGAGGCCGTGGCCGCCGCCGCCGACGATCACGACGTCGTATTCCTTCTTCGGCTCCGGGCTCTTCCACTGCTTTTCCCAGTTCTCGTGATACGAGAGGCCGTTGCGGAACAGGCTGAATATCGAGTAGCGGCTCATGTTAGTGATCCTTCGTTAGCATTCGATGACGTTCACGGCGAGGCCGCCGCGCGACGTTTCCTTGTATTTCGTCTTCATGTCGGCGCCGGTCTCGCGCATCGTCTTGATCACGGAATCGAGCGACACGTAGTGCTGGCCGTTGCCCTTGAGCGCCATGCGCGACGCGTTCAGCGCCTTGATCGCGCCCATTGCGTTGCGCTCGATGCACGGGATCTGCACGAGCCCGCCGACCGGGTCGCAGGTCATCCCGAGGTTGTGCTCCATGCCGATCTCGGCCGCGTTCTCGACCTGGTCGGGCGTGCCGCCCATCACCGCGGCGAGCGCGGCGGCGGCCATCGAGCATGCGACGCCCACTTCGCCCTGGCAGCCGACTTCCGCACCGGAAATCGACGCCGTTTCCTTGTAGATGATCCCGATCGCCGCGGCCGTCAGCAGGAATTCGACGATGCCGGCTTCGTTCGAGCCCGGCACGAATTTCACGTAGTAGTGCAGCACCGCGGGGATCACGCCGGCCGCGCCGTTGGTCGGCGCGGTGACCACGCGGCCGCCGGCCGCGTTCTCCTCGTTCACGGCCATCGCATACAGGTTGACCCAGTCGAGCATCGACAGCGGATCGCGCAGCGACTCTTCCGAACGTGCGCGCAGGCGGCCGTACAACTCGGCCGCGCGGCGCTTCACGCGCATCGGACCCGGCAACTCGCCTTCGACCTTGCAGCCGCGCTCGACACAGGCGGCCATCGTGCGCCAGATCGCGAGCAGCCCGCCGCGCACTTCGTCGGCGGGGCGCAGCGCAGATTCGTTGCGCAGCATCAGTTCGGCGATCGACAGCCCGTGTTCGCGGCACTGGCGCATCAGGTCGTCGCCGGTGCGGAACGGGTACGGCACCTCGATCGCCGCGCGCACGCCGTTCACGCGATCGCCGTCGCGGTTCACGACGAAGCCGCCGCCGACCGAGTAATACTCTTTCTCGACGAGCAGCTGGCCGTGCTCGTCGAACGCCTGGAAGCGCATCCCGTTCGGGTGCACGATGCCCGTACCGCTCATCAGCTTGCGATAGAAGCCGATGTGTTCCTTTTCCTCGAAGCGCACCGTCTGCTTGCCGAGCAGCGACAGCGACTTCTCCGCGCGGATCGCGGCGAGGCGCGGCTCGATCAGGTCCGGATCGATCGTGTCGGGCAGGTGGCCCTCGAGGCCGAGCAGCACGGCCTTGTCGGTGCCGTGGCCCTTGCCGGTCGCGCCGAGCGAGCCGTACAGCTCGACCCGCACGCGGCGCACGAAGCCGAGCAGGTTCGCGTCCTCGACGTGCGACGCGAAGCGGCACGCGGCGATCATCGGGCCGACCGTGTGCGAACTGGACGGGCCGATACCGATCTTGAACAGGTCGAACGCGCTGACGTTCATCTGGCTTCCTCTGGGTGGCATGCGTGGAATGTCGTTGGGCATCAGTACATCAAAGCGTAAAATCGGCCGATAGAACAAAAACGGCATCGGCGTGGGATAGCGCCGCCAAACCCCGCGCCGGCCGGGCCGGAAGTGCGTTTTGGCGATGGTTCGCGACGAAAAACCACAAGTCCGGCCGCGGCCGATCGGCGACGCTGGCTGCATCCGCGCCGCCCCGGCAGCCGTAACCCGCAACCAGAGTGAAACGAGTGAGACCGCCTGCCCGGCGTGACGAGATTGGCCGCGATGACACCCGACGTACCCGCTTCCCCCCTTGCCGAACCCGCGCCGCGGCGCATCCGCTTCGGCATCGTGCTGCTGCCGAACTTCACGCTGACGGCCTTCTCGGGCTTCGTCGACATGCTGCGGCTGTCGGCCGACGACGGCGACTACAGCAAGCCCGTGCGCTGCGCATGGAGCGTGATCGGCGAGACGCTCGCGCCGGTGCGCGCGAGCTGCGGGATCCAGATCACGCCGTGGGAGACGTTCGACGCGGCCGAGCCGTTCGATTACGTGGTGGTGGTCGGCGGGCTGCTGCATTCGGGGCCGCAGGCCGGCCCTGAAACGCTCGGCTTCATCCGCCACGCGGCGGCGGCCGGCGCGACGGTCGTCGGCATCTGCACCGGCGTGTTCACGCTGATGCGCGCCGGCGTGCTCGACGGCTACCGCACCTGCGTGAGCTGGTTCCATTACTGGGATTTCATCGAGCGCTTTCCGTCAGCCGATCCCGACCTGCTGATCGCCGACCGGCTGTTCGTGATCGACCGGCGCCGGATCACCTGTTCGGGCGGCCGCGCGTCGATCGACGTCGCGGCGGCCATCCTGCTGCGCCATTTCGATCATGCGACCGTGCAGAAGGCGCTGCGCATCCTGCTCGTCGGCGAGATGCAGAAAGGCAACGCGCCGCAGCCGCATCCGCCGGGCCTCGAACCGGCCACGCACCCGAAGGTCAAGCGCGCGATTCTCCTGATGGAACAGCATGTCGGGCGCGCGCTGTCGCTCGACGAACTCGCGAGCAAGCTCGACCTGTCGACGCGGCAGCTCGAGCGGCTGTTCAAGGCGGAAACGGGCAAGAGCCCGCAGGCGTTCGCGAAGCAGGTGCGGCTGCGCACCGCCGCGTGGCTGCTGACGAGTTCGGACCGCACGGTCGCCGATATCGCGTCGAGCTGCGGGTTTGCCGACGCGTCGCATCTCGGGCGCGAATTCCGCAAGCAGTTCGGCGTGCCGCCGGCGACGTATCGGGAGCGCGGGGGGGAAGTGGCCGAAGCCGGCGAACAGGCGGCAGCCGATCCCGTCGAGGACATCGCCGACTGACGGTCACGGGGCATCGCCCCCTTTCCCGATCGACCGCGGAACGACACACGATCGCATCGGTTTCGATTCAATTGGAACCGATTCCAATCAATTTGACCGACGTTGTCTTCAGCAAACCGAGGGTTATCCCGGATGCTGATGCCCATTCAAATTTGTATGACGACCACATCACCTTACAAACCAGAGCATCATGTTCGAGAAAATTCCCGCCCGTGCGATGAGCGACCATGTCGCGCAGCAGCTGCTCAAGCAGATCGAAGCCGGCAGTTTCTCGGCCAGCGGCAAGCTGCCGACGGAAGCCGTGCTCGCGCAGGAATTCGGCGTGAGCCGCACCGTGATCCGCGAGGCGATCTCGCGGCTGAAGAACGAAGGCGTGGTCGAGCCGCGCCAGGGCAGCGGCGTGTTCGTGAACCAGCACGGCGCGATCCGGCCGCTGCGGATCGACTACGCGGAAGCCGTCGAGGCCAGCTCGCTGCCGCACCTGCTCGCGGTGCGCCGCGCGATCGAGGCTGAAGTCGCGGCCGAAGCCGCACTGCACCACACCGCCGACGACATGGCCGACATCGACGACGCGCTGCGCAAGATCGACGATGCGGTGGCCGAAGGGCGCGACGGCGTCGCGGAAGACGTCGCGTTCCACCGCACGATCGCGGCCGTCACCGGCAACCCGTATTTCCTGAAGACGCTGCAGTTCCTGAACCAGTACCTCGAGGCGGGCGTGAAGGTCACGCGGCGCAACGAAGCGACGCGCGAGGACTTCTCGCGCCAGGTGCGCGAGGAACATGCGGCGATCGCCGATGCGATCCGCGCACGCGACCCGATGGCCGCGCGCAACGCGGCACGCACGCACATGTACAACGCCGCCCGCCGTCTCGCGGAAGCCGGCATCTGCTGAACCCGGCGGCCGCAGCCCGGCCGGGCGCCGCCGCCGTCACGAACCTCTCCCGAATCGATCAAGGTTGACCATGTCACGAAATGTTGGAGTCATCGGCCTCGGCGCGATGGGCCTCGGCGTCGCGCGCTCGCTGCTGCGCGCCGGCCTGCGCGTCCACGCATGCGACGTGCGCGACACCGTGCTGCAGGCGTTCGCCGCCGAAGGCGGCGTGCCCTGCGCGACGCCGGCCGAACTCGGCGCGCAGTGCGACGTCGTCGTCACGCTCGTCGTCAATGCCGCGCAGACGGAAACCGTGCTGTTCGGCGAGCACGGCGCGGTCGCGGCGATGAAGCCGGGCTGCGTCGTGATCGCGAGCGCGACCGTCGCGCCCGAATTCGCGGTCGCGCTCGGCGCACGCATCGAGGCCGCCGGCCTGCAGATGCTCGACGCGCCCGTGTCGGGCGGCGCCGCGCGCGCGGCCTCCGGCGAGATGACGATGATGACGTCGGGCCCCGCCGCCGCGTACGCCGGCTGCGAAGACGTGCTCGCCGCGATCGCCGGCAAGGTCTATCGCCTGGGCGACGCGCACGGCATCGGCTCGAAAGTGAAGATCATCAACCAGCTGCTGGCCGGCGTGCATATCGCGGCCGCAGCCGAGGCGATGGCGCTGGGCCTGCGCGAAGGCGTCGATGCCGACGCGCTGTACGACGTGATCACGCACAGCGCGGGCAACTCGTGGATGTTCGAGAACCGCGTGCCGCACATCCTGAACGGCGACTACACGCCGCTGTCGGCCGTCGACATCTTCGTGAAGGATCTCGGCCTCGTGCTCGATACCGCGCGCCGCAGCAAGTTCCCGCTGCCGCTGTCGGCCACCGCGCACCAGATGTTCATGAGCGCGTCGAGCGCCGGCCACGGCGGCGAGGACGATTCCGCCGTGATCAAGACTTTCCCCGGCATCACGCTGCCGCCCGCCCGCTGATTCGAACGACGTTCCTGCCATGACCGCTTCCGCTTCCCGTCCCCTGCTCGGCTGCATCGCCGACGATTTCACCGGCGCGACCGATCTCGCGAACATGCTCGTCAAGAGCGGCATGCGCACCGTGCAGACGATCGGCGTGCCCGCCGACGGCACCTCGCTCGACGCCGACGCGATCGTCGTCGCGCTGAAGTCGCGCACGATCCCCGCGGCCGACGCCGTCGCGCAATCGCTCGCCGCGTACGAATGGCTGCGCGCGCAAGGCTGTCGCCAGTTCTTCTTCAAGTACTGCTCAACGTTCGACTCGACCGACGCGGGCAACATCGGGCCGGTGGCCGACGCGCTGCTCGATGCGGCCGGCGGCGGCTTCACGATCGCTTGCCCGGCATTCCCCGAGAACGGCCGCACGATCTACCGCGGCCACCTGTTCGTCGGCGACGTGCTGCTGAACGAGTCGGGGATGGAGAACCACCCGCTCACGCCGATGAAAGACGCGAACCTCGTGCGCGTGCTGCAACGGCAGACGAAGTCGGCGGTCGGCCTGATCCGCTACGACACGATCGCGCTCGGCGCGGCCGCCGTGCGCGCGCGGATCGAACAGCTGCGCGCGGAAGGCGCGCGCTTCGCGATCGCCGACGCGCTATCCGATCGTGACCTCTACGTCCTCGGCGAAGCGTGCGCTGGCCTGCCGCTCGTCACCGGCGGCTCGGGCATCGCGCTCGGCCTGCCCGCGAATTTCCGCCGCGCGGAGCAACTGCCCGAGCGCGACAACGCGGCATCGCTGCCGCGCATCGGCGGGCTGTCGGCCGTACTCGCCGGCAGCGCATCGAAGGCCACCAACGCGCAGGTCGCCGCGTGGCGCGCGACGCGGCCGAGCTTCCGCATCGATCCGCTCGCGGCGTCGCGCGGCGAACCCGTCGTCGACCAGGCGCTCGCCTTTGCGCGCTCGCACCTGCCGCAACCCGTGCTGATCTACGCAACGGCCACGCCCGACGAAGTGAAGGCCGTGCAGCAGGCGCTCGGCGTCGAAGCGGCCGGCCATCTCGTCGAAAGCACGCTCGCGGCGATCGCACGCGGCCTGCGCGAACTCGGCGTGAGCAAGTTCGTCGTCGCCGGCGGCGAGACGTCCGGCGCGGTCGTGCAGGC
Source organism: Burkholderia pulmonis (assembly GCF_984667975.1). NCBI lineage: Bacteria > Pseudomonadati > Pseudomonadota > Betaproteobacteria > Burkholderiales > Burkholderiaceae > Burkholderia > Burkholderia pulmonis. Next base: position 510,313 of record NZ_OZ480187.1, on the reverse strand, counting down.
GCTCGACGTGAAGTCGCTGCAGATCGGCGCACAGATCGATCCGGGCGTGCCGGCCACGGCCACCATCGACGCGCAGCCGCTGGGCCTCGCGCTGAAATCCGGCAACTTCGGCACGACGGACTTTTTCGACAAGGCGCTGCGCGCGCTGGACGGAGCCGCACGATGAGCGACGAGGCGAAACTGCGCGAAGAGATCTGCGTGGTCGGCGCGAGCCTGTATGCGCGCGGCCATGCGGTCGGCAGCGCCGGCAACATCAGTGCGCGCCTGCCCGACGGCTGGCTGATCACGCCGACCGACGCATGCCTCGGCCGGCTCGACCCGAACGACATCGCGAAAGTCGGCACGGACGGCCAGCCCGTATCGGGCGGCAAGCCGTCGAAGACGCTCGCGCTGCATCGCGGTATCTACGCGCGCAACGCGGAAGCGAACGGCGTCGTCCACACGCATTCGACGCACCTCGTCGCACTGACGCTCGCGGGCGTGTGGCGCGACACCGACGTGCTGCCGCCGATCACGCCGTACTACGTGATGAAGGTCGGCCACATTCCGCTGATCCGTTACCGCCGCCCCGGCGACCCGGCCGTCGCGGCCGAAGTCGCGGCGCTGGCCGACCAGGTGCGCGGCGTGCTGCTCGATCGCCTCGGCCCCGTGATGTGGGGGCCGTCGGTATCCCAAGCGTCGTATGCACTTGAAGAGCTCGAGGAAACGGCCCGGCTGTGGCTGATGACGCAACCGAAGCCCGAGCCGCTGTCCGAAGCCGCACTCGACGAACTGCGCCGGACCTTCGGCGCGCGCTGGTAACCCGACGCGCGCACGGATCACGCAGGACTACACACCGATTCCCATGCCCGCCGTGTGCGCGGGCCCTTCCGTCAGCACACACACGATCCGGCGGCGTACGCGCCGCCGGCACACGATAGTCCTGGAGACGACGATGACTGCTCTCGATGCGGCCGCAAGCCGCTCGCCCGCCGCGCCCGCCCATTCGGCCGAACTCGACCGCACCTACAAGAAAGTGTTCTGGCGCATCGTGCCGTTCCTGATGCTCTGCTACGTGGTCGCGTATCTCGACCGCGTGAACGTCGGCTTCGCCAAGCTGCAGATGTCGCAGGATCTCGCGTTCAGCGAAACCGTGTTCGGGCTCGGCGCGGGCATCTTCTTCCTCGGCTACTTCCTGTTCGAGCTGCCAAGCAACATGCTGATGCATCGGCTCGGCGCGCGCATCTGGATCGCGCGGATCATGATCACGTGGGGCCTGCTGTCCGCGCTGTTCGCGTTCGTGAAAACGCCGACGCAGTTCTACGTGCTGCGCTTCCTGCTCGGCCTCGCGGAAGCCGGCTTCTATCCCGGCGTGATCCTGTACCTCACGTACTGGTTCCCGTCGCATCGCCGCGCGAAGATCATCGCCGTGTTCATGTCCGCGATTCCGGTGTCGGGCATCTTCGGCAACCCGCTGTCGGGCTGGATCATGGAGCGCTTCCACGGCGGCTCGGGCTTCCACGGCTGGCAATGGATGTTCATGATCGAAGCCGTGCCGGCCGTGCTCGTCGGCATCGCGACGATCCTGTATCTCGACAACAGCATCCGCGGTGCGAGGTGGCTCGACGAGCGCGAGAAGCAGCTCCTCGAGGACGAGATCGCCGCGCAGCCGCAGGAACAGCAGAAGCACGGCCATTCGCTGAAGGCCGTGTTCTCGGACCCGCGCATGTGGTGGATGTCGCTGATCTACTTCGCGTTCGTCACGGGTCAGTACGGCCTCACGTTCTGGATGCCGACGCTCGTGAAATCGACCGGCATCACCGATACGCTGCAGATCGGCCTGCTGTCGGCGATCCCGTTCCTCGTCGCGATCGTCGTGATGAACCTGTTCGGCCACAGCGCGGACAAGCGCCGCGAGCGCCGCTGGCACCTGATCGTGCCGGCGCTGATGGGCGCGGTGGGGTTTGCGGTCGCCGCGTCGTACTCGCACAATACGGCGGTGTCGATCGTGTTCCTGTCGCTCGCGGCAGGCGGCGTGCTGACCTGCGCGCCGCTGTTCTGGTCGCTGCCGACCGCGTTCCTCGCGGGCTCCGCGGCGGCGGCCGGGATCGCGATCATCAACTCGGTCGGCAACCTCGCCGGTTTCGCGAGCCCGTACGTGATTGGCTACCTGAAGGACGTCACGCACAGCACGTCATCCGGCATGTACATGCTGGCCGCGATGCTCGTGATCGGTGCGATCGCCGTGTGGCTCACGCCCGCGAAACTCGTGAACCGCTGATCCGGCCACCATCGTTCGACGCGGGGTGCACAGCGCCCCGCCCCACTCATTCACAGGACCCGCTGCCATGCCACGCTTCGCCGCCAACCTCTCGATGATGTACACCGAGCATGCGTTCCTCGAACGCTTCGCCGCCGCCTCGCACGACGGATTCAAAGCCGTCGAGTACCTGTTCCCGTACGACTTCGCCGCCGACGACATCCGCGCGCGCCTCGATGCGCACAACCTCGAACAGGCGCTGTTCAACGCGCCGCCGGGCGACTGGGCCGCGGGCGAACGCGGCGTCGCGTCGCTGCCGGGCCGCGAGGACGAGTTCCGGCGCGGCATCGACCAGGCACTCGACTATGCACGCGTGCTCGGCAACAAGAAACTGCACGTGATGGCCGGCATGGTCCCGCCGGGCGCCGACCGCGCGCGCCATCGCGACACCTACCTCGCGAACCTGCGCCATGCGGCGCACGCTGCCGCCGCGCACGGCGTCACGATCCTGATCGAGCCGATCAACCAGCGCGACATGCCCGGCTATTTCCTGAGCCGCCAGGACGACGCGCAGGCGATCTGCGCGGAAGTCGGCGCGCCGAACCTGAAGGTGCAGTTCGACTGCTATCACTGCCAGATCGTCGAAGGCGATCTCGCGATGAAGCTCAAGCGCGACTTCGCCGGCATCGGCCACATCCAGATCGCCGGCGTGCCCGAGCGTCACGAGCCGGACGTCGGCGAACTCAACTACCCGTACCTGTTCGCATTGATCGACGCGCTCGGCTACGACGGCTGGATCGGCTGCGAATATCGCCCGAAGGCCGGCACGTCGGAAGGCCTCGGCTGGCTTAGGCCGTACCTGTAATCCAAGCATTCCTCAGAGGGTAACGAACATGAAAGTACTGATCACCGGCGGTGCCGGCTTTCTCGGCCAGCGCCTCGCGCGCAAGCTGCTCGAGCGCGGCGAACTGACCGGCCCCGACGGCCGGACCGGCAAGATCGACGAGCTGGTGCTGCTCGATGTCGTCAAGGGCAGCGATTTCGGCGATGCGCGCGTGACGTCGATCGTCGGCGACATCGCCGATCGCGCCGTGCTCGACAGCGCGATCGACACGCAGACGGGCGCGATCTTCCACCTCGCGGCGATCGTCAGCGGGCAGGCCGAAGCCGATTTCGATCTCGGCATGCGGATCAACCTCGACGCATCGCGCACGCTGCTCGAAGTGTGCCGCGCGCGCGGCCACCAGCCGCGCGTCGTGTTCACGAGCTCGGTCGCGGTCTATGGCGGCACGCTGCCCGACGTCGTGCAGGACGACACCGCGCTGAACCCGCAATCGTCGTACGGCGCCGAGAAGGCGATCGCCGAGCTGCTGCTGTGCGACTACGCACGGCGCGGCTTCGTCGACGGCCGCGTGCTGCGGCTGCCGACGATCAGCGTGCGGCCGGGCCGCCCGAATGCCGCTGCATCGTCGTTCGCGAGCGGCATCATCCGCGAGCCGCTGAACGGCGAGGAAAGCGTGTGTCCGGTGCCCGGCTCGACGCGGCTGTGGCTGCTGTCGCCGCGCGGCGCGATCGAAGCGCTCGTCGCCGGCTGCGAGATCGACAGCGCGAAGCTCGGCAACAAGCGCGTGATCAACCTGCCGGGGCTGTCGGTCTCGGTCGACGAGATGATCGCGGCGCTGCGCGAAGTCGCGGGCGACGACGTCGTGAAGCTGATCCGTCATGCGCCGGACGAGCGCGTCGAGAAGATCGTCGGCAGCTGGCCGGGCCGTTGGGACACGTCGCGCGCGGAAGCGCTCGGACTGACGGGCGATACGTCGTTCGCGGACGTGATCCGCAGCCATATCGCCGACGAGCAGCGCTGAGCCGCGCACGGCGTCGCGCCGGGCCGCGTCAGCGCGGCCCGGCGGATTCCCCGACGGACAACGGCGTGCGTTTCGTTCCGCCGGGCCGGTTCGCCGAACCGGCCGCCCATTGCCATGCGAGCAGCCCCGGCAGATAGAACAGCAGATCGCGCACGCGGCGCGCGCCGGCCAGCGCGAGGCAGGTCGGCGGGTCGAACCCGAGCAGGCCGCCGATCAGCACGAACCCGCCCTCCTGCACCCCCAGGCCGCCCGGCATCAGGAACGCGATGCTGCTCACGAGCTGGATCAGCGCCTCGATCGCCAGCGCCTGCGCGAAGGTCGGATCGGCGCCGAGGAAGTACAGCGCCAGCCAGATTTCCAGCGCGTAGCCCGCGAACTGCAGCGTCTGCCAGATCCCCAGATAGCGCACGACGACACCCGTCTTTCTCCAGATCATCCGGATCGACTGATCGGTGCGCGCCGATTCGCCGACGAGCGCCACCACCTTGCCGCTCGTGACGCGGTTGAGCACCCGCATCGCGCGCTCGAACGGCCGCGCATGCTGCACCAGCGCGAACAGCAGCAGCACCGGCACCAGCGCGGCCATGCCGATCGCCAGGTTCCCGGCGACCCGTGCAGCATCGGACGACACGCGTTCGAGCACGTAGCCGATCGCGACCAGCGCGAAGATCAGCTGGCTGATCAGCGTCAGCTGCATGTCGGCGACGAGGCTGGCCACGGCGGTCGCCGGCCGTACGCCCGCTTGCCGCAGCAGCCCGAACGACACGATCTCGCCGCCGATGCGGGCGACCGGCAGCAACCCGTTGATCGATTCGCGGATCCACACGAGTTTCAGCATCGTCATGAACGACGGCCGGCGCGGGCCGCGGATCAGCATCCGCCAGTCCCACGCATTCGCGAGCATCGGCACGATGTGCGCGAGCGCGGCGACCAGCAACCCGGCGCCGGCGATCTGCAGGCGATGCAGGATATCGAGCGGATGCTCGCGCCAGACCAGCCACACCGCGAGCGCCAGCCCGCCGAGCGCCGCCACCCGCCCCACGTGGCGGAGCCGCGCATCGCCGCGCGTGGCGGCCGGGTCCGTGCCGGCGCCGCCGGTGTTCGGCTCCGTCATCACGATTCCCCCGCCGGCGACAGCAGGCCTTCCCGGTCGACGCGAAAGCGCGTGCCGCGCCACACGACATGCGACGAGAAGAAGCTCGACACGAAGACCAGGAATTGCACGAGATCGACGAACGGCAGCCAGAGTGCGCCGCGCAGCCCGGCGCCGGTCGCGCGGCTCGTTTTCAGCATCAGCAGCGCGCGCGCCGCCAGTGCCGCGACCGCGAGCCCGCACGCGACGGCCGCGCCGCCGGAAAACAGCACCGCCAGCAGCGCGAGCGGCACCGGATGCATCAGGACCGATCCGAGATGGCCGAGCCGGTCCGCCGCACGAATCGTGCAGCTCCAGCGCAATTCGTGGGCGTACAACCGGGCGAACGTCTCCTCGACGCAGGCATGCCCGACGACGAACGGCGGAATGACGACCTGCGCGCCCGCCTGTCGCACCGCTTCGCCGAGCGCATGATCTTCCGCGAGGTGATGCGCGAAACGCGCGAGCCCGCCGATACGTTCGAGCGTCGTGCGCGTGATCGCAATCGTCTGGCCAAAACAGGGCCGCGCGCGCCCGATGAAGAGGCCGGTGATGACGCCCGGCAGGAAATGGTAGTTCGTCATTGCGACGGCGACGCCGGGCCAGAAACCCGGCGACGCGACGCCGCGATACACGCTCGTCACGATGCCGACATCCGGCTGCTGTAGCGCGCCGACGACGGCGCGCAGATAATCGCGCTCGACCAGCACGTCGCTGTCGGCGAGACAGAGCACCGAATGCTCCGCGTGTTCGAGCATGTTCACGAGATTGGCGATCTTGCGGTTCGGCCCGTACAGCCGCGCATCGGCAACGACCTTGATGTTCGCGTCCGGGTAGCGCGCACGCAGCGTCTCGACCGCCGCGAGCGCGGCGTCGCCCGCATCGTGCACGCCGAACAGGTGCTGGACGGGCCCCGGATAATTCTGCGTGAAGAAGCTTTCGAGATGCTGAACGAGATGCCACTCGTCGCCGTGCAGCGGCTTCGCGACGGTGACGCCCGGATACGTGCGCGGCGCCGCCGCCGCGCGGGAAAAGAACCGGCCGACCAGCACGCTGGCCGTGATCGTGTACGCAATGCCCAGCAACACGCCCAGCCCGCAGGCGATCGACATTGCCCCGCCCAGCACGCGCAGCACATGCAGCAAAACCATGCTTCTCCCCAGTGGTGATCCGGATGACCGCGACGCCCGGGAACGGCGGCGCGCATTCGGGCTCAGCCGGGCACGCCGCCGTCCCGGTCTCCGTTGAGCCGGATGTGAAGAACGACCAGCCGACGGTACGCGCAATCAGATGACACAACTACCGTGCGGCGATCGATTCCGGTCACGCGCACGCTGCCGCATGCGACTGCGGCCCTGAATGCCGCTTCGGCAAGCTTGCGGGTCGAAAGGATCGCCGTGGCCACCGCGACGACGATCGACACCCGAAACGTCATCGTCGTGAAAAATGTTTCGGGTACCGGCCACGCAAGCAGCGAAACCAGCACGAAACACTGAATGACCATGCCGGTCAGCGCAGCGATCAGCAGGTGGGCGCGCCATCGCTCGATCGTCGAGGGTGCCATCAGGAACGAACCTCCCGTACGGGCGACGCGCATCGATCGGACTTCGACCGGAAAGATCGCGGATTGGCGGGCCGGCGCGTCCGGCATGCGCCGGCTGCGTCCGTCCCGGTTCGGGATCGGGGGAAGCGGAATACCGCCCGAGAAATGATGTGGCCGATGGTAGCGGGATTGCCGGGGCCAAACCTTAAGCGTTCTTCAGAATCGGGGAATGTTCGGAGCAGCGCGATTACATTCCGTTTCACGGTATGTGCGGTCAGGCTCGTACAATCGCAGACGCCTGCACACGAATCGACCATGCGACTCCTCCTTGTTGAAGACGACGACCTGATCGGCAGCGGCCTCGAGATCAGTCTCGGTCAGGCCGGCTATCACGTCGACTGGCTGCGCGACGGTCATGCGGCCGCCGCCGCGCTCGCGACGACACGCTTCGCGCTCGTCGTGCTCGATCTCGGCCTGCCTGGGAAATCGGGCACGGAACTGCTGCGCGCACTGCGCGACGCGGGCGATACCGTCCCCGTGCTGGTACTGACCGCGCGCGGCACCGTGGCCGACCGCGTCCGCGGCCTCGACGACGGCGCGGACGACTATCTCGCGAAGCCGTTCGAGCTGTCCGAAGTACTCGCCCGCTGCCGCGCGCTCGTGCGGCGCTCGCAGGGCCGCGCCGCCGACGAGATCGCGTGGCGCGACATCACGATCGACCTGACCGCCCACACGGTGACGCGCGATGCGTCGCGTATCGCGCTCACGTCGCGCGAGTGGGCAATCCTCGTTCAGCTCGTCAGCCATCCCGGCATCCCGCAATCGCGCGCCCGTCTCGAGGACAGCCTGTACGGCTGGCAGGAAGGCATCGAAAGCAATGCGATCGAGGTGCATGTGTCGAACCTGCGCAAGAAGCTCGGCGCGGAGCTGATCCGCACCGTCCGCGGCATCGGCTACGTGGTCGACCTCCGATGATTTCCCGCTCGATCCGTCGCCGCGTGTCGCTGATGGCGATCGGCTGCGTGACCGTCGTCTGGCTCGTCGCCGTGTTCGGCAGCTTCCGGCACGCGACGCGCGAGATCGGCGAATGGGAAGACGCGCGCCTCGTCGAATACGCGGCGCTGCTCGTCAATCTCGCCCCTGCCGACCTCGACCGTCTCGCCCGCGTGCCACCCGACGCGCGGGTCGAACTGGGTCGTGGCGATTCGAGACCCGGACCGGAAACCGACGGCGACCGTCTGCCGCGCGACGTGCTGTTCGAGGTGCGCGACGCACGCGGCAACGTGGTCGCGTCGAGCCTGCCGGCCGACGCAGCCGGTTTGCCCGACGCACGCGACCCGCGCGGCATGCCGGAAACGCTCGTCATTCGCGGCGTGCCGTGGCGCACGCACGCGCTGCGCGACGACGCATCGGGGCGCCGGGTGCGCGTGATGGAGATGTCGAATACGCGCAGCGATCTGGCGACCGGCATTGCACGCGGCATCGTCCTGCCGCTGATCATCGCGCTGCCGGTGCTGGCGCTGCTGCTCTGGGTGATGATCGGCCGCAGTCTCGCCCCGCTGAAGACGCTGTCCGCCCTGATCGGCGCGCGCGATGCCCGATCCCTCGAGCCGCTCGGCATCGCGACCGTGCCGGATGAAGTGCGCACGCTGGTCGATTCGATCGACCGCCTGCTGGCGAGGCTGCGGCAATCGATCGTCCGTGAACGCGCGTTCACGTCCGACGCCGCGCACGAACTCAAGACGCCCCTCGCCGCGATCAAGGTGCAGGCCCAGGTGGCGATGGCGACCGACGATCCCGCACGCAAGCAGGTGGCGATGCAGCGTGTCGTGCAGGGCGTCGACCGCAGCGCGCGGCTTGCCGAACAGCTGCTGCTGCTCGCACGGCTCGACGAATACGAACGCATCCCGGCGCGTGCGGTCGTCGTGCGCGAGCTCGTCGACGCCGCGATCGACCGCCATCTGTCGAAAGCAGCGGACAAGGCCATCGACATCGTGCCCGGCGACTTCTCCGCGCGGGCGATCGAAGCCGATCCGATCCTGGTCGGCATCCTGCTCGACAATCTCGTCGACAACGCCGTCAAGTACGGCCGTCACGGCGGACGCATCGAGCTCGGCGTACACGACGACGGCGCGCTGCAACGCATCGTCGTGCGCGACGACGGGCCCGGTGTCGCACACGACGAGCACGAACGGCTCGGCGACCGCTTCTATCGCGGCAGCGGTACGCAGTTGCCCGGCAGCGGGCTCGGGTTGTCCATCGTCACACGCATCGCGCAATATTTCGGCGGCACCGTCCAGTTCGAATCCGGCATCGGCGGCCGGGGGCTCGGCGTCACGATTGCGCTGCCGTCGGCACACGCGGTCGAACCGATGCCGCCGCGCGACGAACCGTCCGACGAACCGTCCGACGAAAACGACGACCGCGCGTCGCGCAAGATGCCGCCTGCTTAACGTTTCGTTAAGGAACCGTCCGTACAATCCGCCGGACCATGCCATCTTGCCGTCCGTCAGGAGTCTTCATGTCGACACCCGCCCGTTATGACGCCATCGCCCGTTTCCTTCACTGGCTGATCGTGGCGCTGATCGTCGCGCAATATGCGATCGGCTGGACGATGCCCGACGTGCATCGCGGCACGCAACCGGTCGGCCTGATCGCCGCTCACCTGATCGTCGGAACGGCCCTGCTCGCGGCGATGGCGTGCCGCGTACTGTGGCGTGCGACGCATCGCCCGCCTGCCGGCAACCTGTCGCCTGCCGTGCGCGCGCTGTCCGGCCTGACGCATGGCGCGCTCTACGGGCTGCTGATCGCGGTGCCGCTGCTCGGCTGGATCAACGCGTCGTCGCGCGCATGGGCCGTGACGCTCGCCGGCGCGATCCCGTTGCCGGCGCTGTCGACGGCTGGCTCGGGATTCGGTCACGCGATGGGCGACGTGCACGGCATCCTCGCATGGGCGCTGTTCGCCGGCATTTGCCTGCACGTGGCGGCCGCACTGGCGCACCGCTTCGTACTGCGCGACCAAGTCTTGCAACGCATGATGCCGTGGTAACCGGACGGCCCTCGCTTCCGCTCGCGGGCATGCGCCCGATCGTGACGGTTCGGCCTGTCGCCCGCAGGCACTTTCATCGTGCGATCGGCCTGCCTGCCCACCGGGGCCGGTTGACGCGCTGATCGCAACGCCGCGCGAAGCGGCGCTCGACGAGCGGCATCGCGGCCCGCGCCCTTCGGCCGCGTCGCGCGGCGCGAAGGGCTTGCGGACTGCCGTGCCTGGAACACGACGGCCGGAAGGAGCACACGATCATGTCGGCCCCTAATTGCTGGTCTGCACCGGCATGCCGGGCGCCGGCGCATGCGGGGCCGACGCCGTCATGCGCGCCCGGTCCTGTTCGGCAAGCCTCGCTTCCGCCGCCTGGATGTCCGCCGGATACTCGCCTTCGTCCCCCTTCGCCGGGTCGTACCCGGCCGCTTCGAGACGCATCAGTTCATCGCGAACCTGCGCGCGCGTCAGCGGCGAGGTCGATTGCGCGAACGCCGACTGACCGGCGATCGCTCCGATCATCATCAGTAGTGCGATATATGTTTTCATCATGATCTCCTTCAAGGTTGCGTATCGATCCACTACGGGAAATGCGTGACCTGCGGATGCAGGCGGGCGTATCAGCTTCCGAAATAGATTGCGCAGAAGCTCGCGGGGCCGACGCATGCGGCGGCGCCCCGACGCGGCGACATCGTCGCCGGCTTGCCCGCTTCGGACGACACGGCCGGATCGCTGCCGACCGCCGTGCTGGCCTGACGCTGCGGCATCTGCCCGGCCTGATGCTGGAACAGCGGGCTCACGTCGGGATACGATGTATCGGTCACGAAGCGCAGCCCGTTGTTTTCGGCGTCGATCAGTTCCTGCCGGACCTGCGCGCGGGTGAGTGCCTGTGCCGACGCTTGCGTCGCGACACTCGCGAGAGACATCGCCGCCACGATGGCGGCCACCAGCCATTGCTTGTTCATGTTCCACTCCTTCAGAAGTCAACGAGACGATGTGCTACACCCGTATGACGACGGAGGCGCTGCGTTTATTCCCGGCCGGCCGGTCCGCCCTTGCCGGACCTTCATCGATCTGTCATTCTTTCGTCAGGCGGCGTAACCTGAAGTAACGCAGTGCCCGTCGTGCTTGGGGCAGACTGACGACACCTCATACGGATCGCTTACCGATCGACCATGTCCGTCGCTTACGACTATGCAGCCGGCCTGCTGCGCACGCTGTACGACCGCCATCTCGATGGCGGCGCGGTGCTCGACACGGCCGCGTTCCCGGATGCCGACCGCTTCGTACGCGCATGGCCCGCGATCCAGGCGGAAGCACTCGATGTAGCGCGCGACATGCCGCGCATCCCCCGCTTTCACGAAATCATGCGCGAGCAGTACGACATCTCGGCCAACGACGCGCGCGACTGGCGGATGTTCATCATGCAGGCCTACGGCCAGCCGTTCCCGCGCAACCTGTCGCGCTGCCCGACCGTCGCGTCGATCATCGCGGCGTCGCCGGACGTGCTGTCCGCGTCGCTGTCGTTCCTCGCGCCCGGCAAGCACATCCCGCCGCATCGCGGGCCGTTTCGCGGCATCCTGCGCGGCTATCTCGTGCTGTCGATGCCGAAGCGCGCGGACGGTACACCGGCCGCCGTGCTGAAGGTAGACGGCCGCGAGTATCGACTCGACGAAGGCCGCTTCCTGCTGTGGGACGACACGTTCATGCACGAGGTATGGAACGACAGCGAGGAAGTGCGGATCGTGCTGCTGCTCGACATTCGCCGGCGTGGAATGCCGCGCCTGCTCACGTGGCTGTCGAACGCGGTGATCGGCGTCGTGCGGCTCGGGATCCGGATTCGCGGGCGGTCGATTCCGGTCTAGCGCACGGGCCGGGCCCGCACGGCGCGCCGCGCCCTCCCGACTTTCGGCTGCCGGCGGATCGCCTACACTACAGACCGTCCCCTCCGCGCGGCTCCTGCCAGCCACCGCCATGGCGCACCTCTTCTTCGCCGCGTCGATCCAGCGGCATGTCGAAACGCCCGAGCGCGACATCGACGCGCATACCGTCGGCGAAGCATTCGACACCGTTTTCCGCGAACAGCCGCGGCTGCGCGGCTACATCGTCGACGATCAGGGCGCGCTGCGAAAGCATCTGTCGGTGTTCATCGACGGCCAGCCGATACGCGACCGGCAGCGGCTGTCCGACGCGCTCGGCAACGCCAGCCGGGTGTACGTCGTTCAGGCGCTGACGGGCGGATAAAGGGAACGATGCACGGGCCGGCGTCGGCGCACCGGCCGGCCCCTCAGGAGACACCGACATGAACGATCGCTTGCTCGTCGCCACCCGCAAGGGCCTGTTCGTCCTGGAACCCGACGGCAACGGCAGCTGGACGCTCGGCGCACCGCATTTCATCGGCGAGCCGGTCAGCATGGCGCTCGCCGACCCGCGCGACGGCACGCTGTATGCGGCGCTCAACCTCGGCCATTTCGGCGTCAAGCTGTATCGCCGGCGCGCCGGCGCCGCCGACTGGGAAGAATGCGCAGTGCCGGTTTATCCGCCGCAGCCGGCCGATGCGCCACCCGCCGGCGCCGGCACGCATGCAGGCACCGGTGACGCTGACGACGAGCCCCCCGGATCGCCGCAACCGCCGTGGACACTCCAGCAGATCTGGTCGCTCGAAGCCGGCGGCACGGACGAGCCCGGCGTGCTGTGGGCCGGCACGATTCCCGGCGGGCTGTTCCGCTCCGGCGATCACGGCGATTCATGGGTACTCAACCGCCCGCTGTGGGATCGCCCCGAACGCATCGAATGGGGCGGCGGCGGATACGACGCACCGGGCATCCACTCGGTGATGGTCGATCCGCGCGACAGCCGGCACGTGACGATCGGCATCTCGTGCGGCGGCGTCTGGCAAACCGCCGACGGCGGCATGACGTGGCGCGTGACGGCAGAAGGCATGGAAGCCGACTACATGCCGCCCGAGCGGCGCGGCGAGCCCAACATGCAGGATCCGCACCGCGTCGTGCAATGCGCGGCCAACCCGGACGTGCTGTGGACGCAGCATCACTGCGCGATCTTCCGCTCGACCGACGGCGCCGGGCACTGGCGGCGGATCGAAGCACAACCGTCGAGCTTCGGTTTCGCGGTGGCCGTGCATCCGCATGAACCGGACACCGCGTGGTTCGTGCCGGCCGTGAAGGACGCGTGCCGGATTCCGGTGGACGGCCGGTTCGTCGTCACGCGTACGCGCGACGGCGGGCGCAGTTTCGAGCAGTTCTCGGACGGATTGCCGCCCGCGCCTGCTTACGATCTCGTGTACCGGCACGGGCTCGCGGTGGACGATTCCGGCACGCGCCTCGCGATGGCGTCGACGACCGGCGGGTTATGGACGTCCGCCGATGGCGGCGAACACTGGCAACCGGTATCCGCGCATTTGCCGCCGGTGTATTGCGTCAGGTTCGGGTAGCGTCGCGCCGCTCGTCCGGCGCCATCCGCGCGACCTCCGCGCGGGTCCGGGCGATTTCCGCTTCGAGCCAGTCGAGAAACCGCCTGACCTGCGGCTCGCGCTCCCGCCCCGGCCGGCAGAGCGCGATGAAGCGCGCACCGTCGAGCCGCACCGACGGCTCGATCGGCACGAGCGCCCCGCGCGCGACGTGCTCGGCGGCCAGTACCGAACTCAACAACGCGACACCCTGCCCGTGCAGCACGGCCTGCACCGCGTAATGCTCGTCGTCTTAATGGCGAAACACCGCGCGCTCGAGCCACGCTTCGCGGCCCGCCGCCCGGCACCATGACGCCCAGTCGACCGACACCGGCAGCGGCGTATCCCACACGGTCTCGATCAGGTCGAGCGGCTCGTCCGTACGATGCGCGTCGAACCCGGCGGCCGCATACGCACCGAAATACTCGTCGATCAATGCGATCTCGTGCAGCGCGGGGAACGTGCGCGACGTCGCGCGAATCGCGAGATCGATCCGTGCATCGCGTTCGAGATCGACAAGCGCATTGCCCGTCTCGACCTTGATGTGCAGTTGTGGATCGACACGACGAAATGCGCCGAGACGCGGAATCAGCCACATCGCCGCAAACGCGGGCGTGGTGGTCAGCACGAGCGTGCGGTCGCCGGCCGCTTCGGGACGTACCGCGTCGAGCCCCCGGCTCAATGCCAGCAGCGCATCGTGACTCGTGCGAAACAGTTGCTCGCCCTCGTCCGTCAGCCGCACGCCGCCCGCGCCGCGCTCGAACAGCAGCACGCCGAGCCGGCTTTCGAGCGACTTGATCTGGTGCGACACGGCGGCCGGCGTCACGGCCAGCTCGTCCGCGGCGGCCTTGAACGTACCGAGCCGCGCCGACGATTCGAATACACGCAATGCGGTCAGGGGAATTTTCGAGAACACGGGGCCTCGCGGGCCGGATGCGGCCGGGTTGAATTCGATTCAATCGGGGTGAGATTAGGTGAATTGAAGCGGGCGTGCAACGCGGGTAGCCTTGCGGGACGTCGCGGCACGGCGCCGCGCAATGACCGTCGAACCGGCACCAAACCGGAGGAACAACGTGCAAGGCCTACCGCGCAGGATCACGCAGGCGGTGCTTTACGAAGCGATCGCCATCTCCTGCATCTCGCCCGTGATCGCGGCGATCTTCAAGCAGGATCTCGTCTATTCGGGTGCGCTGTCGGCGACGATGTCGGCGATCGCGCTGCTGTGGAACATGATCTTCAATGCGCTGTTCGAACGCTGGGAAGCGTCGCGCCGGCAGCCGGCACGTACGCTCGGGCGGCGCATCCTGCATGCGACCGGCTTCGAAGGCGGACTGATCTTCATCCTCGTGCCGGTGGTGTCGTGGTGGCTCGACATCTCGTGGTTCGACGCGTTCGTCGTCGATATCGGGCTGTTCGCGTTCTTCTTCTGCTACGCGTTCGTGTTCCAGTGGGCGTTCGATCACGTGTTCGACGTGCCGGCGGCGACGAAGGGGTCGTGAGGCGGGTACGATCGCCAGGTCAGATCCGGTCGAAATTGAAAGGCGTCACGTCCGGCAGCCCGTCGACCCGCTGTACCTCGACGCCGCACCAGGTGCCAATCATGCTGGCCATGCGGCGCGCGCCATCGCCATCCTTGATCCGCCCCATCAGGTCGATCGGCTGGCGGTCACGAAACACGAGCACGAGCTGCACCAGATCCTGCTGGATCGCCACCCGCGAGCCGCCCACGACAGCGCCGTCAAGACTTCGTCGACCACCGACCAGCAGGTGCGCCAGATCGCCGCACGGGTAGGTATTCAGCACCGACTTGCGCAGCAGGCGCGTGGTGCGGATATCGATCCAGCGTTCTTCGCCGCGCCAGCAGAAGCGGGTTTCGCGCAGCGGGCCGGCGAACCAGCGCGCACGCATCAGCTTGCGGCCGATCCAGATCAACAACCCGCCCGTTCCGACGACCAGCACACCGGTGGCCACCAGCCCGAGCCATTCGTACCACGCGTGCAACTCGTCTCCGGTCATGCCCCCGGCGAACGCGGGTATGCCGGTCATGCAGGCCAGTCCAAAGGCAGTCAGGCCAAAGCCCAACGACCACCACACGAAGTGACCGAAGCGCAGGCGCCGCGGCGACAGGATCAGGTCCCGGCCGTCGGGCATGCACGCATAGCCGGCGTCGAACACCCACCGGTCCGGCGTCAACGGCCAGATCATCACGCAGAGCAGGCCGAGTGCGGCAAGCACCAGCGTGGTCCAGCCAAGGATTGCTTCGACGAGAAGAGGCATAGGCGCACCCGGTTGCGATCCACTACGCTGTACGAAACGGGCGTCCGGCCCGGCTCAATCGTCGCGATTCTGTCCGATCCCGCGCCGGGCGGCAAGCGGATGCGGCTGCGGTTGCGCGAAATGGCCTTCCGGATCCGCCCGTTACGCCCCGGCCGCAATTTTCGGCAGTTGCCAGCCGAAGCGCACCGCCGCCATCCGCAGCGCAAAGCAGGCGACACCGCCCAGCACGGCCGCGACGACCGGCGGGCAGCCGAGCCGCCGGCACGACACGACGACCACCGCGCCGAACAGCGCCGCGCTCGCGTAGATGTCGGTGACCAGCACGACCGGAATCCGCGCGAGCAGCAGATCGCGCACGACGCCGCCCCCGCAACCGGTCACGGCGCCCATCAGCGTCGCGATGAACGGATGAACCCGGAGTTCGAGCGCCTTCACCGCCCCCGCGACCGCGAACAACGCGAGGCCGGCCGCATCGAGCGTCGTGAGCAGCGACGGCGAAAATTCGGCAACCCGCGCATGAAAGACGAACGCGAACAACCCGGCAGCGAATGCAAGCGCCGGATAACGCCAGTCGCTCACGGCGCTGGGCGGCCGCGCGCCGATCAGCAAATCGCGGATCACGCCGCCGCCGAGCGCGACGACGAGCGACAGCACCATCACCCCGAACAGGTCGAGCCCCGCGCCGATCGCCGCATTGGCGCCTTCGATCGCGAACACCGCCGTGCCCGCGAGATCGGCGGCGAGCACGACTTGTTCGATGCGCTTCATGCGACTGAATGGCGACGGTGCGACATCGTCACGCCGCAGCCAGCATCGACCGGAGCGGACGCGCCGTTCAGCCGCCTGCCGACTTCACATTGCCGTCCGAATACATCAAGCGCGTTGCGGATCATGGCCGCCTCCTCGATCGGGATCGAGCAGTCTAGCGCATCGCCGGCCCGGCGTCGGGCCGAACCCGACGCAGACGCCAAAAAGCCGGCGGCAGCAGGATGGACGTCCTGCCGCCGCCGGCTCGAACAGCCCGTCACGCTTCCGGCCGAAGCCGCGAAGCCCGACGTATCAGGCTCAATGCACGCCGAGGTATGCCTTCACCGCCGGCAGGCCCGGCTTGCCGTCGAGCGTCGTCACGCCGGCGAGCCACTTGTCGAGCGCCTGCGGGTTCGCCTTCAGCCACTCGGCCGCCGCCTTGTTCGGGTCTTCCTTGTTCATGATCGGCACCATCACGTGGTTCTCGATCGCCGTCGTGAACTGCAGGTTCGACACGAACTTCGCGACGTTCGGGCAGCGCTGCGAGTAGTCGGGCGGCGTGGCCGTCAGCACCTTCGCTTCGCCGTAGTTCGGACCGAACACGTCGTCGCCGCCGGTCAGGTAATCGATCTTCATCTGCACGTTCATCGGATGCGGTTCCCAGCCGAGGAACACGATCCACTGCTTGTCGCGGATCGCGCGATTCACCTCGATCAGCATCCCGGCCTCGCTCGACTCGACCATCTTGAACTTGCCGAGGCCGAACTGGTTGCCGTCGATCATCTTCTTGATCAGTGCATTGCCGTCGTTGCCCGGCTCGATCCCGTAGATCTTGCCGTTGAGCTTGTCCGCGTACTTCTGGATGTCCGCGAACGACTTCAGGCCGCCCTGGTACACGTAGTCGGGCACCGCGAGCGTGTATTTCGCGCCGGTCAGGTTCGGCGTCGCGAGCACCTTGATCGTGCCGGCCTTCGTGAACGGCTGGATGATCGGGTCCATCGTCGGCGACCAGTAGCCGAGGAACACGTCGATCTGCTTGCTCTTGATCCCCGCGAACGTGATCGGCACCGAGGCGATCGTCTTCGTCGGGTTGTAGCCGAGCCCCTGGAGCATCGTCGACGCGAGGCCCGTGGTCGCCGCGATGTCGGACCAGCCGACATCCGCGAAGCGCACGTTCTTGCATACGGGCGGGTCGGCCGCATAGACGGCCGACATCGGCGCGGATACCCCGATCCCGCACACCGCTGCGATCAATAGGCGCTTCATCTTGCTTCTCCTCAAAGTGATGTCGTTTGCTTGAATGCGGGATCGTTTATTGAAGCCGCGCGCCGCGATCCCGGCGACGTCGCGGACGGAATGATTCGGTCGGTCAGCGCCCCGGCAACCTGCGCTCGTAGCTCGGCGCATGGCCGAACTGCGCGCGGTATGCCTTGCTGAAATGACACGGCGAATGAAAGCCGCAGACCGTCGTCACGCGCGCGATCGACGCATCGGTCGTGCGCAGCAGGTCGCGCGCGCGCTTCAGGCGCAGCGTCAGGTAATAGTGGGTCGGCGACACGTTCAGGTACACCTTGAACATCCGCTGCAGGTGCCGCTGCGACAGCCGCACGAGCCGCGCGAGTTCCTCCAGCGACAGCGGCTCCTCGATGTTCGCTTCCATCAGCCGCACGACCTCGATCAGCTCGGCGCGCGAGAAGCCGACCCGTGCATCGACCGGAATCGGCTGCGTATCGGTCGAACTGCGGATGCGCTCCAGGATGAACTGCTCGGACACCTGTGCGGCCAGCTGCTGGCCGAAGCGCATGCCGACGAGGTTCAGCATCAGGTCGAGCGGCGCGGTGCCGCCCGTGCAGGTCAGCCGGTCGCGGTCGACGACGAACAGCTCGTCGGCGAAGCCGACCTGCGGAAACTCGGCATGCAGCGAGGACAGGTTCTCCCAGTGCACGGTGCAGCGATAGCCGTCGAGCAGCCCGCTCGACATCAGCGCGTACGCGCCGGTGCAGATGCCGCCGAGCGGCAGCCCGCGTTCGGCGAGCGCCGCGAGCGTATCGCGTGCGCCTTCGTCGACCACGTCGCGGATGCGGATGCCGCCGCACACGATCATCACGTCGGGCAGGTCCGTGTAGTCGAGCGCCTGCGTGGGTCGCACCGCGATGCCGTTGCTGGCATGTGCGGGCGCGCCGTCGAGCGAATAGATCGACCACCTGTAGTGGTCGGCCCGCCCGACATAGTTCGCCATCCGAAGCACTTCGACCGCGCTCGAGAACGCGATCATCGAGAAGTTCGGCAGCGTCAGGAAGCCGAAATGGGCGAGGGACGAAACCGGTGAAACGCAGGCGGCGGGCGCGACAGCGACGGCGGACGTCACATCGGTCTCCTGGCGAGGAGGTTGCAAGGGGCCAACCCCGCGGCCGAAGCCGCGGAAGTCGTTTTCTATATTCAGGATGAGCGGCCGGTGGTACGCCGGCCGCCGGAGGTCAGGCCTGTGCGGGCGCTGCCTTCACGCGAAAGAGCTGCTTGAGACCGGCGAACAGCGGTGCCTTCACGGTGCCCGGTGCGCGACCGAAGCTTTCGGTGATGCGGTCGAGAATGATCGCGAGCAGCACGACCGACAGACCGCTTTCGAAGCCGAGGCCGATGTCGAGGCGCTGGATACTCGCGAGCACGTCGTTGCCGAGGCCACCCGCGCCGACCATCGACGCGATGATCACCATCGACAGCGCCATCATGATCGTCTGGTTCACGCCCTGCATGATCGACGGCAACGCATTCGGGAACTGCACCTTGTACAGCAGCTGCCACGGCGTGCAGCCGAACGCCTGGCCCGCTTCGACGATCTCGCGGTTCACGTGGCGGATACCGAGGCTCGTCAGGCGCACCGCGGGCGGCATCGCGAAGATCACCGTCGACAGGATCCCCGGCACGCGGCCGAGACCGAACAGCATCGCTGCCGGAATCAGGTAGACGAAGGCCGGCATCGTCTGCATCAGGTCGAGGATCGGACGCACGATCGCGGCGACCCACTTGCTCTTCGCGGCCCAGATGCCGAGCGGAATGCCGAGCACGAGGCTGATGATCGTCGACGACAGCGTGAGGCCGAGCGTGATGACGGTCTGGTCCCAGAAGCCGGTGGCAAAGATCAACAGCAGCGACGCGGTGGTGAACAGCGCGAAACGCCAGCCCACCCGCCACAGCCCGACGCCGATGAAGATCGCCATCATCATCCACATCGGGATCGCCTGCAGGCCGTGCTCGACGAATGCCGCGAGCCCCTCGATCGCCTGACCGATCGTGTCGAACGTCTTCGCGTCGTGGTCGAGCAGGTAGTGAACGGACTGGTCGACCCAGGTACCGAGCGGAATCATTTCAGACATGGGAACCTCGCGAACGCGTGATGGCCTTCAGGATGAGCGCACGATCGACCGAGCCGCAGTAGCAGCCGTCGTCGTCGACGACGGGCAGCGCATTCGGGCTCGCGACCACGCGCGCGACGACGTGCTCGAGCGATGCATCGTGCCGGATGCTTTCGATCGGCCGCACCGACGGCGTGTCCTGACCGATCGCGTCGCGCGTGACGAAGCCGCGGATCTTGCGGGCGGCGTCGAGCACGAACGCGTATTCGGCGCTGCCGTTCAGCGTCGCCGCGACGTTCGCGGCATCGCACTTCGACACGATCGGCACGGCGCCCGTCTGCATCAGGTCGCCGGCGGTGAGGTAGCGGCTGGTGTCGATGCCGTCGAAGAACGCGCGCACGTAATCGTCGGCCGGGTTCGAGATGATGTCCTGCGGCGTGCCGACCTGCACGAGCCGGCCGCCTTCCATGATCGCGATGCGGTTGCCGATGCGCAGCGCTTCCTCCAGATCGTGCGACACGAACATGATCGTGCGGCGCTGTTCCTTCTGCAGTTGCAGCAGCACATCCTGCATTTCGCGGCGCTTGAGCGGATCGAGTGCGGAGAACGCCTCGTCCATGATCATCAGCGACGGGTTCACGGCCAGCGCGCGGGCGAGGCCGACGCGCTGCTGCATGCCGCCCGACAGCTCGGACGGCAGCTTGTTCGAGAACGGTGCGAGGCCGACCTGCTCGAGCACTTCCATCGCACGGCGCTCGCGTTCCTTCTTGCCCATACCCGCGACTTCCAGGCCGAACGCGGCATTCGATACGACGCTGCGATGCGGCATCAGCGCGAACGACTGGAACACCATGCTCATGTCCTTGCGGCGCAGCGCGGTCAGCGCCGAGCGGCGGGCCGACGCGACGTCGAGCCCGTCGATCATCACCTTGCCGGCGCTCGGATCGACCAGCCGGTTCACGAGGCGGATCAGCGTGGACTTGCCGGAGCCGGACAGGCCCATCAGCACAAAAATTTCGCCTTCCTGCACATCGAAGGAGACGTTGTGCACGCCGACGACCTGACCGGTGCGCTTGAGCACATCGTCCTTCGTCGCGCCGGCGGCAAGCATGTCGAGCGCCTGCTGCGGATTACTTCCAAACACCTTGCACAGACCTTCGACCACGACCTTGGGGGCATCCATCGAAACCTTCTCCTCGTGTAGCGGGGACTCGCGCTTGTCATAGCGTGCCTACATAGTTGCCAGAAAAAACCCCGGCCTGCCGACGAATTACGACAAACGCTTGCGCAAATACGACACACCCGCCAGCCCCGCCCGGCGGACCGCGCCACGCGGCGACACCCGATTGCGGCGGCGCAATACGCGCACGCCCAGCAACGGCGGGCATCACCCGTCGGACTTGTGCGCAGCAGCGCGACGCGCGTCGCATGAGGTTTTGCGCCAATGCGCATCGGGTGCGCGTCGCTTTGCGACAAATTCACGTCCGATCCGCCGTCGATCTGCTCAGACGAAAACGCCCGTCGCGTTCACCGGTAAAAAGCATGATCGTGCAAAAAGCCGTCCGGCGACACCGGACGGCGCGCGCCGCGATACCGCGTCAACCCCGGAAATCCACGACGGCCCGCTGTGATACATTCCCCGCAAACACGCTGACCGCGACGTTGCCGCAGGCCTTTCGCACGAGAGTCCACCCACGCGACACGCGCATGCCGGTTCGCCTGCCGGCCGTGCTGAAACTGCCTCGATCCGGTGCGATCCGCGATCCGTGATCGAAGGACGATAACGATAGTGAGAGGGAGCAAGGCGTTGAACTGGGCATTCGCCGTAATCGGTTTCGTCGTGGGCGGCATCGCCGCCCTGATCGGGGATTTCTCGGCCGCGAACGGTTCGCTGCTCGGGGCCGCCGTCGGGTTCTGCATCGGGCACGCGCTGCGGCAACACCGGCTCAAGAACACGCTCGCCGCGCCCGACGCGTTCGCGATGGACGCCACGCCGCCGCCCACACCGTTGCCGCTCGCCGATCGCGTCGCGCGCCTCGAAGCGACCGTCGATACGCTCACGCGCGAACTCGATGCGCTGCGCGCTCAACTGGCCGGCGCGAAGGCCGGTGCGGCGGCAGCCGGCGAGGTCACGCAAGCGGCTTCGGCCGGCGCCGTACCCACGCCGCTGCAGACACCCGTCACGGCAACGCCATCGGCACCGGCCGCGCAACCTGTCGCCGCACGAGCCGGCACGCCGGCATCGACGTCGGTGCCCGCGCCTGCCGCGACGCCCGCGCCCGCGCCCGCACCGACACCGGCACCCGCGGCACGCACCGCCGCCGCGCCTGCTACCACCAACGCCAACGCACCCGCCACACCCGCCCGCCCTGCCCCGCCCGCACCGCGCGAACCCGGCATCGTCGACCGTGCATTCAGTGCCGCGCGCAACTGGCTGCTCGGCGGCAACACGGTCGTGCGGGTCGGCATCATCGTGCTGTTCTTCGGCGTCGCGTTCCTGCTCAAGTACGCGGCCGACAACAACATGCTGCCGATCGAATTCCGCCTCGCGGGCACGGCACTCGCCGCGGCCGCGCTGCTCGCGATCGGCTGGCGCGTGCGTGCGCGTCGCGCCGCATACGGCCTCGTGCTGCAAGGCGGCGGCATCGGCATCCTGTACCTGACGATCTTCGCCGCGACCAAGCTCTATGCGTTGCTGCCCGTCGGCGCCGCATTCCCGCTGATGGTCGCGGTCTGCGCGCTGAGCGCGTTCCTCGCGGTGCGGCAGAACGCGCTGCCGCTCGCGTTCATGGGCAGCGCGGGCGGCTTCCTCGCGCCGGTGCTGCTGTCGACCGGCCAGGGCAACCACGTCGCCCTGTTCAGCTACTACGCGTTGCTGAACGCGGGCATCTTCGCGATCGCGTGGTTCAAGGCCTGGCGGCCGCTGAACCTGCTCGGCTTCGTGTTCACGTTCACGATCGGCTCCGCGTGGGGTGTGACGGCCTACCGCCCCGCGCTGTTCGCGAGTACCGAACCATTCCTGATCCTGTTCTTCCTGATGTATGTCGGCATCGCACTGCTGTACGCGGTGAAACGCGAACTCGCGCTGCGGCACTACGTGGACGGCACGCTCGTGTTCGGCACGCCGATCGTCGCGACCGCGCTGCAGGCGTCGCTCGTGAAGGACATGCCGTTCGGGCTCGCGTGGAGCGCGGTCGCGCTGTCGGCGTTCTACATCGCGGTCGCCGCCTGGCTCGCGCGGCGCCGCGACCGCCTCGGGCTGCTGTTCGAATCGATGCTCGCGCTCGCGGTGATCTTCGCGACGCTGGCCGTGCCGCTCGCATTCTCGGGCCCGACGACCAGTGCCGCCTGGGCAATCGAAGGCGCGGCCGTCGTGTGGCTCGGCGTGCGCCAGAAGCGCCTGCTGCCGTTCTGCTTCGGGCTGCTGATGCAGGTCGCCGCGGCCGGCGCGTTCTTCACGAGCCTGCTCGGGCCGGCCGACGCAAACGCACTGCCGGTGCTCAACAGCCCGTATATCGCGATGCTGCTGATCGCGCTCGCCGGCCTGTTCACCGGCTGGTGGCTGCATGGGCGCGGCGAAGCGCGCGCGTGGCACGCGTGGATGCCGGAAATCGGCGCCGCGGCGGCCGCGTGGGGACTGCTGTGGTGGGTCAGCGGCGGGCTGCACGAGATCCTCGTCTACGCGGGCCGTCACGTCGATCTGCATGTCGACCGCTTCGTCGTCGATACGACCGCGCTGTTCGCGGCCGGTACCGCGTGGCTCGCGCACGTCGCCCGCCGCCGGTTCGCGTGGCCGCTCGCCGAATGGCCCGCGCTCGCACTCACGCCGGTACTGGCGCTGCTCGCGCTGCGCGCGTTCGACGCGCACGAAGCGCCGCTGTCGGGCATGGGTGCGTTCGCGTGGCCTGTCGCGGTCGGCGCGGGTCTCGCACTGCTGTGGCGCCAGTCGCGCGGCGCGGCCGGTGCCGGTGCCGCGAAAGGCGCGGTGCCGTCCATCACCGCAAGCCTCCTCGCACCGCTGCATACGCTGACGTTCTGGACGCTGTGCGGGCTGCTGTCGCTCGAAGGGTTCTGGCGCCTGCGCGCGTTCGTCCCCGAAGGCGCATGGAGCTGGAGCGCATGGGCGTATGGCTTCGGCGCGCTGCTCCTGCTGGTGTCGGGCCCGGGCTCGCGCCTGCGCTGGCCCGTCGCCGCATTCCCGCGCGCATACCAGGTGTGGGGCGCGGCGCCGCTCGCCGCGCTGCTGTGGCTGTGGAGCATCGCCAGCACGGTCAGCGACGGCAACGCCGCGCCGCTCTTCTGGCTGCCGCTGCTCAATCCGCTCGACATCGCGCAATGCCTCGCCTTCATCGCATTCGTCGTGTGGCTGCGCCGCCTCAAAACGCTCGGCATCGCGTGGCATCCGCGGGCGGTCGACTATGTGGCGATCGCAACGGTGTTCCTGTGGTTCAACGCGCTGATGCTGCGCACGCTGCACCACCGCTTCCACCTGGGCTACGACATCGATACCGTGCTGTCGTCGTTCGGCATCCAGCAGGTGTTCATGGTCGGCTGGAGCCTGTTCGCGTTCGCCGGGATGTGGCTGACGCGCCGCGACGGCATCGCGCGCATCTGCGCGCTCGCGTCGCTGCCGCTGATCGTCGTGATGTGGGTATGGACCTTCTATGCGAACTTCACGCAGGACGGCGGAAGCTGGGCGCGCGTGCCGCTGTTCAACCCGCTCGATCTCGTGCTCGTGGTCGTCTATGCGCTCGCCGCGTCGTGGTTCGTTCGCGCCCGCAAGCTCGGCTGGTCGTTCGACACGTATCGCGTCGAACTGCTGAGTGCGGCCGGCGCAACCGCGTTCCTGTGGCTGAACGCGATCCTGCTGCGCACGCTGCATCACTGGGCCGGCGTGCCGTACGAATTCGGCGCAATGGCCGAATCGACGCTCGTGCAGGCGTCGGTATCCGTGTACTGGACGCTCTGCGCGCTCGCGATCACGATCTGGGCCACGCGTCGCGGGCTGCGTCCGCTGTGGTTCGTCGGCGCCGCGCTGCTCGCGCTGACGGTCGTCAAGCTGTTCCTGTTCGACCTGTCGCACGTCACCGGCATCGAGCGCATCGTGTCGTTCATCGGCATCGGCGTGCTGCTGCTGTTGATCGGATACTTCTCGCCGCTGCCGCCGAAATCCGCCGCGCAGCAGGACGACCAGCCATGAAGCGACTCGCTGCCCTGCTCGGACTGAGCCTGCTCGCTTCGTTCGGGGCCGCCGACGGCGCGCCGGGCACCGGGCCGGCCGCGCAGCGCTTCACGCTCGACCTCGACGGCAGCGCCGCGTATTACCAGCTCACCGTGCCGCAGCCCGTCTATGCGGCGAGCCGGCGCGACGATCTCGGCGACGTGCGCATCTTCAACGGCGCAGGCGAGCCGGTGCCGTATTCGCTCGACGCGCCCGTCGCGGCCGAACCTGCGGTGCCGCCGACGCGCACGCCGGTGCACTGGTTCCCGCTGCCGCCCGCCCGCGCCGAGAACGGCAGCGCGCCGCTCGGCGTGACGGTCGGCCCGGACGGCGCGCTGCGCGCGGCGGTCGCGGCACCTTCGCGCGCAAGACACGGCGCGGATCTCGTCGACCTGTCGCATGCCGACGGCAACCTCGACGCGCTGCTCGTGCACGTGGGCGACGACAGCTACCAGGGACGCGTCGCCGTCGAGGCGAGCGACGACCTGCGCAGCTGGCGCTCGCTCGGCAGCACGCAGTTGCTGAAGGTCGGCCACGGCGACGACATGCTGGTGCAGGAACGCATCGCGCTCGAAGGCGCCGCGCCGCGCTACCTGTGGCTGGACTGGCTCGACGGGGCGCCCGCGATCGCGTCGATCGACGTCGAGACGCATCCGCGCGACGCACGCGGCACCGACACCGCATCCGTGCCGCGCCAGTGGCGTGATGCCGTGCGGGTACGCGCCGGCGGTGCGCCCGGCGAGTATCTGTTCGACACCGACGGCGCGTATCCGGTCGACCGCGTGCGTATCGACCTGCCGCAGCCGAACACCGTTGCACGCGCGACGCTGCAAAGCCGCGCCGATGCGCAGGCGCCGTGGCGCGACGTGGCCGGCGCCGTGCTGTTCCGGCTGCAGGGCAAGGCCGGCGAGCAGCGCAACCCGCCGCTCGAGTTCGCGGCGACGACGGATCGCGCTTGGCGCATCGTCGTCGACATGCGCAACGGCGGGCTCGGCGGCGGCCAGCCGGCCGTTGCGATCGGCTGGCATCCGGCCGCGCTGACCTTCGTCGCGCGCGGCACGCCGCCGTTTACGCTCGGCGTTGGCGATGCGTCGCTCGTGTCGTCGGCCGTGAGCCGCGACGCGTTGCTGGTCGGCATGGCGCCCGAAGTACGGCCCGCACGCGTCGGCGCGGCACTGCCGGTATCGGCGGTCGCTCCGGTGGCAGCCGTCGATACGGATGCGAAGCGCCGCTACGTGCTGTGGGGCGCGCTGGTCGTTGCAGTCGGCGTGCTCGGCGCCATTGCGTGGCGCCTCGCGAAAGGCGGCGGCGAGACGCGCGACGAGTGACGCGAAGCGCGCCGGCGCACGTCTTTATGCGGCGTTTATCGGGCGCGCCCGTTTCTTTCGACGGGCGCAACGCATAACTGCGTACAGTCGTCGCATCGGAACCACGATGCGACGACATGCAGGAAACCTATCCATCGCATGACCGGCCGGCGCCGCTGCAACGCCCGGCCCGGCCGCTGAAGCGGCTTCTGCTGCTTTTCCCGATCGCGCTGTCGCTGGCGGTCGCCCTGCCCGCGCATGCCGACGACACGCCGGCTACGCCGGCCGCCGCCGGCACGCCCGATACATCCCTCCCGTCGACCCTCGACACGATCGTCACGGCGCTGCGCAACCGCTTTCACATCGCGTATGCGGAAGCCCGCACGATCGCCCGTGCGGTACAGACCGAATCGGATCGCTACGGCCTCGCACCGGCGCTGCTGCTCGCGATCATCTCGGTCGAATCGGGCTTCGATCGCCATGCAATCAGCGTGGCGGGTGCACGCGGGTTGATGCAGGTGCTGCCCGCCGCGCATCGCGACCTCGTCGCGCATGTGAAGGACCTGTCCGATCCGGCAACCAACGTGCGGATCGGCGCGGCGATCTTCCGCGGCTATCTCGACGATGCGGACGGCGATGTCGAAACCGCCCTCGTGCGCTACAACGGCGGCACGAAGCGCTATGCACAGCGCGTCGCGCTGCGCGTGCAGCAATTCGATGCGCAGCTGCGCCGCCCGAACGGCATGCCTGCCGACGAACTGCGGACGGCCTCGAACCCCTGAGCCCGCGGCCCTGCGCTATGCGGCACCGGCGAGCCGGTAGCCGACACCCGTCTCCGTCACGATGTATGCGGGCCGCCGCGGATCGCACTCCAGCTTGCGCCGCAGGTGGCCGACATACACGCGCAGGTCGTGCGCATCCTTGCCGTGTGCCGCGCCCCACACCTCGCTCAGCAAGCGGTCGTGCGTGAGCAGCCGTCCCGCGTGATGCGCGAGCACGGCCAGCAACCGGTATTCGATCGGACTCAGATGCACGCGCGCACCACTGCGCCATACCTGGCGATCGCCGAGATCGATGGTCACGTCGCCGAAACACACGCGCACCGCATCGATGCGCCCGCCGCCGGCCCGCCGACGCAGGTGCGCGCGGATCCGCGCGATCAGCTCGGCCGCGCCGAACGGCTTGGTCAGGTAGTCGTCCGCGCCGGCGTCGAGTGCGGCCACCTTGTCGCGTTCCGCGCTCAGCGCCGACAACACGATCAGCGGCGCGTCCGAACACGCGCGCAACGCACGGATCAGCCCGGTGCCGCCGAGATCGCGCAGGTTGGTGTCGACGACGATCAGGTCGGGGCGGCGCGCGGTGACGGTCTCCACGCCGGCCGCGCCGGTCGCAGCCTCGTACACATGCATGCGCTCCGCTTTCAGTGCGACATGCACGAAATGCCGGATGAACCTGTCTTCGTCGACGATCGCGATGACGACGGTCGGCGCGCTCATCGAGTCCTGCCTCCGTGCGTCATCCTGTTCACGCCCATCCGCATGCGACCAGCACCATGTCGATCAGCTTGATGAACGGGAACGGCAGCAGCACGCCGCCGAGGCCGTACAGCAGCAGGTTCCTGCGCAGCAGCGGCGCCGCGCCGAGCGGACGATAGCGCACGCCCTTCAACGCGAGCGGGATCAGCGCGACGATGATCAGCGCGTTGAAGATCACCGCCGACAGGATCGCCGACGCCGGCGACGCGAGGTGCATCACGTCGAGCACACGCAGTTGCGGGTAGGTCGTCGCGAATGCGGCCGGGATGATCGCGAAGTACTTCGCGATGTCGTTCGCGATCGAGAACGTCGTCAGCGAACCGCGCGTCATCAGCATCTGCTTGCCGATCTCGACGATCTCGATCAGCTTCGTCGGGTTCGAGTCAAGGTCGACCATGTTGCCGGCTTCCTTCGCCGCCTGCGTGCCCGTGTTCATCGCCACCGCCACGTCGGCCTGCGCGAGCGCCGGTGCGTCGTTCGTGCCGTCGCCCGTCATCGCGACCAGACGGCCGGCCGCCTGGTGTTCGCGGATCGTCGCGAGCTTGGTTTCCGGCGTCGCTTCCGCGAGGAAATCGTCGACACCAGCCTCCGCCGCGATCGCCGCGGCCGTCAGCCGGTTGTCGCCCGTCACCATCACGGTCTTGATGCCCATCTTGCGCAGCTCCGCGAAGCGCTCCTTGATGCCGCCCTTCACGATGTCCTTCAGCTCGATCACGCCGAGCACGCGCGCCACGCCGTCGCGCCGCTCCGCGACCGCCAGCGGCGTGCTGCCGCGGCGCGCGATGTCGGTCACGGCCGCCTGGACCTCACGCGTGACGCGGCCGCCGTGGGACTCGACGTAATGCGCGATCGCGTCGGCCGCGCCCTTGCGGATCTCGCGCCCCGGTGCGCCGGGCGAAGACCCTGCGGGGAACAGGTCGACGCCGCTCATCCGCGTCTGTGCGCTGAACGACAGGAACACCGGATGCAGCGCCTGCATATCACGCTCGCGCAAGTTGAAACGCTGCTTCGCGAGTACGACGATGCTGCGGCCTTCCGGCGTCTCGTCGGCGAGCGACGACAGTTGCGCGGCATCGGCCAGCGCTTCTTCAGTCACGAACGGTGCGGGCACGAACGCCGACGCCTGGCGGTTGCCGAGCGTGATCGTGCCGGTCTTGTCGAGCAGCAGTACGTCGACGTCGCCGGCCGCTTCCACCGCGCGGCCCGACGTCGCGATCACGTTCGCCTGCATCATCCGGCTCATCCCGGCCACGCCGATCGCGGACAACAGCCCGCCGATCGTCGTCGGGATCAGGCACACGAGCAGCGCGACGAGCGCGGTGATCGTCACCACGTGGCCGGCCTTCATCGCATCGACCGCAAACGTCGAGAACGGCAGCAGCGTGGCGGTGGCCAGCAGCATCACGATCGTCAGCGCGACGAGCAGGATCGTCAGCGCGATCTCGTTCGGCGTCTTCTTGCGCTTCGCGCCTTCGACCATCGCGATCATCCGGTCGAGGAACGCCTCGCCGGGGTTCGCGGTGACCTTGACGACGATCCAGTCGGACAGCACGCGCGTGCCGCCCGTCACTGACGAGAAGTCGCCGCCCGACTCGCGGATCACCGGCGCGGATTCGCCGGTGATCGCCGATTCGTCGACCGACGCGACACCTTCGATCACTTCGCCGTCGGCCGGGATCACGTCGCCGGTCTCGACGAGCACGACGTCGTCTTTGCGCAGGTCGGTCGACGCCATCACCTCGACGGCCGACTTCGCACGCGGCGCCGCGAGCTTTTTCGCGACCACGTTGTGCTTCGCGCTGCGCAGCGATGCGGCCTGCGCCTTCGAGCGCCCTTCGGCGAGCGCTTCGGCGAAGGTCGCGAACAGCACCGTGAACCACAGCCACAGCGCAATGGCGACGATGAAGCCGGCGGGCGCCTCGGCCTGACCGAACAGCGCGGCGATCCACAGAAGCGTCGTCAGGATGCTGCCGACGTACACGCAGAACATCACCGGGTTGCGGAACTGCGTGCGCGGCGTGAGCTTCCTGAACGCGTCGGCGATCGCCGGGCGCACGAGCGCCGGATCGAACATCGAGCGCGCGGCCGTGCGCGGATGGCCCGGATGCTCGGGGCGCGGGCCTGTCACAGGAGCGAGAGACATGGCGGTTTTCCTTTTGCCGGCGCGGCGCGGCGGCAGCCGGCATCGGTCAGGCGAGCCGGCAGCCTGCACGCATCCGCACGTGCGGCTTCCGTTTCCACGCAACCATCTTATGAAGGTTCGCGTGAAGATCGCGGCAAAGGATTGCGTCAGGGCATAAAAAGCGCGTAAACATCCGTTTCGCCGCGACGCGGCGGGGTGTCTCGAGGGCCGTACACGAGCGGGAGCGCCACACTCCGCTCACGCGATGTCTACGCGGCAAAAACGGGAAAAGAAACGGGCGCCTGTCGCTCAGCCGAACGTGTAACGTCCGTGCTGGCGGGGCCGCCACGGCGACGAGCGGCAGCTCGCGGCGCCGGCCGCACGTCGTGCCGCCCATCCGGCACCGCGACGCACGCGGTGGTCGCGCCGCGCCACCGCTGCCACGCGCGACGGCAATGCAACCGCCAGGCGCCGCACGGCCGCCACACGAGCCGCGAACCGCGACGCCGGCGACACGCGGCGCGCAACGTGTGCGACGGGCCGCTTGCAGAGGATCGCGCTGTCGTAACGCTTGCCGGCGAAGCGCATCACGTCGACGACCTCGAAGCCCTGCGCACCGTAGAAGGCCAGCAGGTGCGCAGCGGGATGCGGCGTGTCCAGCGCGAGCAGCGTATAGCCGCGCAACGCGGCCCACTGCTCGGCGAACGACAGCAGCAACGCGCCGATCCCGAGGCTCTGGCAATCGGGGTCCACCGCCACCTGGCGCACGCTCGCGACGCCTTCGCGCCGGTACAACGAGCAGGCCGACGACGGATCGGTCGCATACAGCGTGGCCGTGCCGATCACGCGCCCGCCGCACACGGCGACATAACACTCGCCCGCTTCCGCGCGGCGGCGCGTGACGTCTTCGTCCTGATCGACGCACGTGCAGTTGAGCCCCATCGCGCCGAGCCGCGCGAACGCACGATGCAGCATCGGCGTGAGCTGCGCATAACTGTCGACTGCCGGATCGAAACGCCGGACGATCACCCGATCGGCGCGCACGGCAGGCGGCGCGGCAGGGGTGCGTTCGGCGATCGCGTTCCAGGGTATCGACATTGCCTTGCTCCGTGGTTGGGATGCACGAAGTCTATGAGCGCGCCGGCAGGCGTCGCAAGAAAAAATGTCGTAAAAGTTTGGGGCCAGGCGCGCCGTAGCGGCGAGGAAGACGACGCGTTCCGATGCAGCATGCACGCCGCGCCGGGCGCATGAAAGCGTCGATCGTTGTTCGCGCAAGCAACGCGTCGTGCGAGGCGATCGCCGCCCGGCACGCGCATCGTTGACACGTGCCGCAACGCGCTCCAGACTCGCTGCTCCCTCACCGCATTGCGAGTGCACATGGTCACCTGCTATCTCCGCTACGTCATCGATCCGTACAAGCTCGCCGAATTCGAAGCCTACGGCAGGATGTGGATTCCGCTCGTCGAGCAGTTCGGCGGCACGCATCACGGCTATTTCCTGCCGTCCGAAGGTGCGAGCAACATCGCGCTCGCGATGTTCTCGTTCCCGAGCCTCGCCGAATACGAGCGCTACCGCGAACGCTCGAAGGACGATCCTGCCTGCCAGGCCGCGTTCCGCTACGCAGAGGAAACGCGATGCATCGTCAGCTACGAGCGCAGCTTCTTCCGGCCGGTATTCGCGTAACGGGCAGCAGTCCGGGGAATCGCCCCCCTTTTTCCTGGCCTGGACGAAAAAAAGCCCCGCCTGCATCCGCGCGGCGGGGCCAACCCATGTCAGTAGAGACATCATGGAGGAGACGGGCCCATCTTATCGACCGCGGCGCACCGTCCCAACCAAGCATTTCTACTATCGATTTGCGCGGCCGCGCACACGATTGCCCCCGTCGCACGGCATATCGATAGAACGAAAAGTCGTTTTCAGAGTGGCGACGGGGTCGTTACCATCTGGTTTTAAGCCTGTGCTTAGCCGGGCAAGCCACTCCCGAGGAGCGCCCCTTGACTGCATTCGATCAACACCGCCGCCCGTTCGTCGTCGGCATCGGCGGTACCACCCGCGCTGCGTCGTCGACCGAACGCGCGCTGTCGTTCGCGCTGCGCGGCGCGCAGGCCGCCGGTGCCCGCACGCGCCTGTTCGACGGCCCGTTCCTGCATACGCTGCCGCACTACGCCCCCGAACACAAAACGCTGACCGACGCGCAGCACGAGCTGATCGACGCCGTGCGCCAGGCCGACGCGATCATCATCGCGACGCCCGGCTATCACGGCGGCGTCTCCGGTCTCGTGAAGAACGCACTCGACACACTCGAGGAACTGCGCGCGGATGACCGCCCGTATCTCGACGGCCGCGCGGTCGGCCTGATCGTCACGGCCTACGGCTGGCAGGCGGCCGGCACCGTGCTGACGTCGCTGCGTTCGATCGTTCACGCGCTGCGCGGCTGGCCGACGCCGTTCGGCGCAACCGTGAACACGCTGGAAACGCGCTTCGAAAGCGCCGACAGCTGCTCGGATCCGAAGGTCGTCGCGCAGCTCGAGACGGTCGGTGCGCAAGCCGCCGAATTCGCGCTCGCGTTCGCATCGCATCGCGCGGCCTCGCATGCGGCATCGGTCGATGCGCTGGCCCCCGTGCTGAAGGTCGCCAACCAGTAACCTTCCCTGCATTGCGACGTGCGCGCCCGGTCGGCCAGGTTCGACGGGCACGCACGGCGCGTCTTCGGATGCACGGCGATGCGCCATGCACGCCGTCTCCTTCCCCGTGTTGCCTCGCCCCTGCGTACCGCTCCGATAACGATTCAGCCTGCCGCGTGATTAGCATTGGCCGAAAGATTGGTTCACCTGGCCGGCCGGTTTTCGTACGCTGAAAGTCCGAACTTTCTCCGCGCACGCCATGAACCGTACGATCCGCTACAAGGGCTATGAAGTCGCCCCCGCCGCCGCCCGGTTGCCGAACGGGCTGTTCGCCGCCAACCTGACGATCGAGAAGGCGAGCAGCGGCCCGTCGCCGCGCTCCGTGTCGTTCGACGCGATCGATTTCTTCTTCGAGGAGGAGCATGCGCTCGCCTACGCGTCGCGCTGGGGCCGCCTCTGGGTCGACACGAACGCGTGACGCCCGCGTGGCCGGCGCCCACATGGCCGCTCGAAAATACGCGATTACGAAAGCTATGCAAGAATCTTTCGGACCGTAATCGCATAACAACAGCCATGAGTGACACGCTGCAGGAAGCGCATGCAGCTGCAGATCACGCAATGCGCAACTGGACCTTCGAGAGGCAAGGTCCGGTCCGGACCGGTTCCGATGCGCACAAGCAGATGTTCTGCCGCATGCTGCTCGACACACACAACCCGTACAAGCCGGCGGTGATCGACTGGCCGGCGCTCAAGCCCGATGAACTTCGGCGGCTCACGTCGCTGCCGATCTGGGACATCGCGGTACAAACCGAAGGCCGCGCATCGATCCGCGTGGCCACCTACGCGGCCACGATCGGCGATCCGCTGCTGCGCCGCGCGCTCGAGATGGACGGTGGCGAGGAAGCGCGCCACAAGATCGTGCTGTCGAAGCTCGTCGCGGCATACGGCATCCGGCTCGCGCCCGAGCCGGCCTACCCGGCGCCGACCGATCCCGAATGGTCGTGGATGATGACGGGCTTCAGCGAATGCATCGACAGCTTCTTCGCATTCGGCCTGTTCCGCTCCGCGCAGCGCTCCGGCTATTTCCCGCCCGAACTCGTCGAGACCTTCGAGCCCGTGATCCAGGAAGAAGGCCGCCACATCCTGTTCTTCGTGAACTGGTACGCGTGGTACTGGCGCACGATGTCGTGGTGGCGCCGGCCGTGGTTCTTCGCCCGCGTCGCCACCGTGTGGGTGCAACTGATCCGCGACCGCATGAGCATTGCCCGCGGCATCGATGCCGATGGCACTGCGCGCGACGTGAATTTTCCGGCGACCGGCACCGCCGACATCGGCGACGCGCTGAACCCGCGAGAGCTGATCGAGCTGTGTCTCGCGGAGAACGACCGGCGGATGGCCGGGTATGACAAGCGCCTGCTGCGACCGATGTTCGTGCCGCGAATGGCGCGGCTCGCGCTGCGGTTTCTCAAGAAGTAACGTCGGGCGTTGCCGCAGGTCACACGGCAAGCGGCCGGTTCGGCCCCCATCCGTGGACCGGATGTGGCGCGCCCGACACACTCAATCCGCCCCCTTTTTTCCGCGCAACGTCGACGCTGCCCTGGCACGACGGACACATTGCCGCACCCGAAATCTGACATTTCGGGCACCTCGCCCCCGGCGCCGGCGGCCAATCTTTAACAACCTGTCGGCACCGCGCGAGACACCCGCCGCGAGACCGCCTCCCGGCTGTCCGGCACGCGTCCCTATTCCGCTTTAGCGCCGATACCACCGATATCGTCAATAGGACAAATCCGATATCTGGATGCCGATAGTCCCATCGGTCGCTCTGTAGCAATTTTTTACAAGTTCGGCGAGCCTGCCCGCCCGGAACGCCCGCCACACGGGCAACCGCGCCGGTCAAGATGCGCAAATCAGCATAGCCCGATGTTTGCCGCTTTAAATAAAATAGATTAATTCAGCGATATTCAAAATAAATAAAAATCGTAGCAAAATCACAAATCAACGAATTGACAAAACACGTGCCAGATTTACGATTGCCGCGCCATAAAACATTACAATCATGAAAGAAATCGGATTCGCGCAAACGTTTGCTATTGCATTTGTCTTACAGATGGGCTGAGACACTGTGTTTCGCAGCGCACATAACTCATGTAAGCCATTGATTTTCATACAAATCAAACGCACCAGCCCTGGAGATTTCATTCCTTCAATCAACATTCTTACATCTTTCAATTTCATTCAGCACCAATACATCAAAACGCGATGTATTAACCATTCTTTAACTTTCAAAACCCCTCATTTATCACTTTTTATCAATCTCTAAAATCCACCTCCAATAAACTCCGCCCATCAATTTTGAGATTCGCGCGAGCGCACGGAGTATTCCTCTAACAAAAGAGACCGGTGTGTGGCGTGCATATTTGGAGGTAGCAGGACATGAACCGCACATACCGCTCGATCTGGAACGAAGCGCTCGGCGCCTGGGTCGCAGCATCCGAACACGATTCGGCACGGGGCAAGCCGAACAAGTCGGCCGTCGTGAAGGCCGTTGCAACCGCAGTCCTCGCAGCGGGGGCCCTCGCGAGCAACGTCGCGCATGCGCAATATTCAGCGGGCGGGGGCGCGACCACGGCCCCTTCCTCCGTTGCAATCGGCGGGGGGGTCGGCGCGGGTTCCACCGTCACGTCGAACAACTCCACGGCCATCGGGGGGGGATCGACCGCTGGCGACGCCTACGCAACCGCCATTGGCAGCAACGCAACGGCCGGCGCCAACAGCAGTACGGCCATTGGCGCCACTGCGGTGGCGAGCGGCTCCAATTCGCTTGCGATGGGCCGCTCGGCGACCGCTTCCGGTCCGGCCGCGGTCGCATTGGGCCAGGCATCGACTGCCTCCAACAATTTCGCCACTGCGGTCGGCAGCCTGGCTCTTGCCTCCGGAACGAACTCGGTCGCCATCGGCGGTTCGACGGCAACCGGCACGCCGGCTACGACCCAGACGCTTGCGAATGCCGCCGGCGCCATCGCCATCGGCAACAACGGCGTGGCGGGCGCGTCGGCTACCGCGACCAATGCGATTGCGCTCGGCGGTCAATCGCTCGTCGCCTCGACCGCGACATCGGGTATTGCGCTCGGTCGCGGTGCGACCGTCAGCGGCGCATACGGCATCGCACAGGGTGACGGTGTCACCTCCGGCGCGACGGGCCAGAACGTGGCCATCGGTTCGTCCGGCACCACCGCGAACGGCGCCACGGCAGCCGGCGGTGCGGTTGCGATCGGCCGAAACCAGTCCGCAAGCGGCGACGGCGCCGTGGCGCTGGGCAACGGCAACACGGCAAGCGGCACGGGTTCCGTCGCGCTGGGCAACAGCAGCAAAGCAACCAACAGCTCCGTCGCGCTCGGCAGCTCGGCGTTGGCGACGGGCACCAACGGCTCGGTCGCCATCGGCAACTCCTCGACGGCAACAGGCACCGGCGCAATCTCGCTCGGCAACTCCGGTAGCTTCGCCGCCACCTCGATCGCGAGCGGCACGGACGCACTCGCACTCGGCAACGGCTCGACGGCCAGCGGCGCCGCAGGCGCGGTCGCGGTCGGTGCGGCAGCCGTGGCGTCCGGCTCCTATGGCACGGCACTCGGTTCGAATTCGACCGCCAGCGTCGCAAACTCGGTCGCCCTCGGCTACAACTCCCTGACGACCAGTGCGTTAACGTCGACGTCCGGCGGTACCACCACGGTCAGCAGCGCAACGATCGGCGGTCAGACGTTCGGCAACTTCGCGGGGTCCAACTCGGCGGGCGGTGTCGTCAGCGTCGGGCAGCCAGGTTCGGAACGCCGCATCCAGAACGTCGCGGCCGGCCTCGTCACCCAGTCCAGCACCGACGCCATCAACGGCAGCCAGCTCTATTCGGTCGCGAGCACGACGACGTCGAGCATCACGAGCCTGTCGACATCGGCGTCGACGGGCCTGTCGTCCGCCAACAGCTCGATTTCGTCGCTGTCGACTTCCACGTCGACCGGCCTTTCGTCGGCAAACAGCTCCATCGGTTCGCTGTCCACCGGCCTGAGCTCGACCAACAGCTCGGTTACGTCGCTGTCCACGTCGGCTTCGACCGGTCTGTCGTCGGCGAACAGCTCGATCACGTCGCTGTCGACCTCCACGTCGACCGGCCTTTCGTCGGCAAACAGCTCCATCGGTTCGCTGTCGACCTCCACGTCGACCGGCCTTTCGTCGGCGAATAGCTCGATCGGTTCGCTGTCGACCTCCACGTCGACCGGCCTCTCGTCGGCAAATAGCTCCATCAAGTCGCTGTCGACCTCTACGTCGACGGGTCTGTCGTCGGCCACCAGCTCGATCGGCTCGCTGTCCACCGGCCTGAGCTCGACCAACAGCTCGGTCACGTCGCTGTCCTCGTCGACCTCGACCGGCCTGTCGTCGGCTAATAGCTCGATCACGTCGCTGTCGACCTCCACGTCGACGGGCCTCTCGTCGGCCACCAGCTCGATCGGCTCGCTGTCCACCGGCCTGAGCTCGACCAACAGCTCGGTCACGTCGCTGTCCTCGTCGACCTCGACCGGCCTGTCGTCGGCTAATAGCTCGATCACCTCGCTGTCGACCTCCACGTCGACGGGCCTCTCGTCGGCCACCAGCTCGATCGGCTCGCTGTCCACCGGCCTGAGCTCGACCAACAGCTCGGTCACGTCGCTGTCCTCGTCGACCTCGACCGGCCTGTCGTCGGCCAATAGCTCGATCACGTCCCTGTCGACTTCCACGTCGACGGGCCTCTCGTCGGCTACCAGTTCCATCGGCTCGCTGTCCACCGGCCTGAGCTCGACCAACAGTTCGGTCCTGTCGCTGTCCACCTCGACGTCGACCGGCCTCTCGTCGGCCACCAGCTCGATCGGCTCGCTGTCGACCGGCCTGAGCACGATCACGACGAAGACGAACAACCTCGGCACCAGCACGGCATCGGCACTCGGCGGCGGCTCCACGTACGACCCGGTGACCGGGACCGTCTCCGCACCGGCGTACACGACTTACAACGCGAACGGCACGACATCGACTGCCAACAGCGTCGGCTCGGCGATCAACAACATCAACAGCCAGGGCATCAAGTACTTCCACGCGAACTCGACCGGCGCCGACAGCACCGCGACCGGCACCGACGCCGTCGCCATTGGCAGCGGCGCTGTCTCCAGCGGGAACGATGCCGTCGCGCTTGGCCTCGGCTCCACCGCCAGCACGATCAATTCCGTCGCGCTTGGCGCCAACTCGCAGGCCACCGCCCCGGCCGTCGGCACGAGCAGCGCAACCGTCGGCGGCGTGACGTTCGGCGGATTCGCCGGCACTGCGCCGGTGGGCACCGTGAGCGTCGGCAGCGCCGGCAACGAACGACAAATCACCAACGTCGCCGCCGGCCAGGTGACCGCGACCAGTACCGATGCGATCAACGGCAGCCAGCTTTATTCGGTCGCCCAGCAAGTCGGTACTGCGACCAGCGCCATCTCGTCGCTGTCCACCGGCCTGAGCTCCACCAACAGCTCGGTTACGTCGCTGTCCTCGTCGACTTCGACGGGCCTCTCTTCGGCTAACAGCTCGATCTCGTCGCTCTCGACTTCCACGTCGACGGGTCTCTCGTCGGCGAATAGCTCGATCACCTCGCTCTCGACTTCGACCTCGACCGGTCTGTCGTCGGCGAACAGCTCGATCACGTCCCTGTCGACTTCGACTTCGACGGGGCTGTCGTCGGCTAACAGCTCCATCACGTCGCTGTCGACTTCGACTTCGACGGGTCTGTCGTCGGCCAACAGCTCGATCACCTCGCTGTCCACGTCGACCTCGACGGGTCTGTCGTCGGCTAACAGCTCGATCACCTCGTTGTCCACGTCGACCTCGACGGGTCTGTCGTCGGCTAACAGCTCGATCACGTCGCTGTCGACCTCCACGTCGACCGGCCTCTCGTCGGCTAACAGCTCGATCACGTCCCTGTCGACTTCGACTTCGACGGGTCTGTCGTCGGCAAATAGCTCGATCACGTCGCTGTCGACCTCCACGTCGACCGGCCTGTCGTCGGCTAACAGCTCGATCACGTCGCTCTCGACTTCCACGTCGACGGGTCTCTCGTCGGCGAATAGCTCGATCACGTCGCTGTCGACTTCGACCTCGACCGGTCTGTCGTCGGCCAACAGCTCGATCACCTCGTTGTCCACGTCGACCTCGACGGGTCTGTCGTCGGCTAACAGCTCGATCACGTCGCTGTCGACCTCCACGTCGACCGGCCTCTCGTCGGCTAACAGCTCGATCACGTCCCTGTCGACTTCGACTTCGACGGGTCTGTCGTCGGCTAACAGCTCGATCACCTCGCTTTCGACTTCCACGTCGACGGGTCTGTCGTCGGCTAACAGCTCGATCACGTCGCTCTCGACCTCGACTTCGACGGGTCTGTCGTCGGCTAACAGCTCGATCACGTCGCTCTCGACTTCCACGTCGACGGGTCTCTCGTCGGCGAATAGCTCGATCACGTCGCTGTCGACTTCGACCTCGACCGGTCTGTCGTCGGCCAACAGCTCGATCACCTCGTTGTCCACGTCGACCTCGACGGGTCTGTCGTCGGCTAACAGCTCGATCACGTCGCTGTCGACCTCCACGTCGACCGGCCTCTCGTCGGCTAACAGCTCGATCACGTCCCTGTCGACTTCGACTTCGACGGGTCTGTCGTCGGCTAACAGCTCGATCACCTCGCTTTCGACTTCCACGTCGACGGGTCTGTCGTCGGCTAACAGCTCGATCACGTCGCTCTCGACCTCGACTTCGACGGGTCTGTCGTCGGCTAACAGCTCGATCACGTCGCTCTCGACTTCGACTTCGACGGGTCTCTCGTCGGCTAACAGCTCGATCACGTCGCTGTCGACCTCCACGTCGACCGGCCTCTCGTCGGCTAACAGCTCGATCACCTCGCTTTCGACTTCCACGTCGACGGGTCTGTCGTCGGCTAACAGCTCGATCACGTCGCTCTCGACCTCGACTTCGACGGGTCTGTCGTCGGCTAACAGCTCGATCACGTCGCTCTCGACTTCGACTTCGACGGGTCTCTCGTCGGCTAACAGCTCGATCACGTCGCTGTCGACCTCCACGTCGACCGGCCTCTCGTCGGCTAACAGCTCGATCACGTCCCTGTCGACTTCGACTTCGACGGGTCTCTCGTCAGCGAACAGCTCGATCACGTCGCTGTCGACTTCGACCTCGACGGGTCTCTCGTCGGCGAATAGCTCGATCACGTCGCTGTCCACGTCGACCTCGACCGGTCTGTCGTCGGCCAACAGCTCGATCACCTCGTTGTCCACGTCGACCTCGACGGGTCTGTCGTCGGCGAACAGCTCGATCACGTCGCTGTCCACGTCGACTTCGACGGGTCTGTCGTCGGCCAACAGCTCCATCGGTTCGCTGTCGACTTCGACTTCGACCGGCCTGTCTTCGGCTAACAGCTCGATCACCTCGCTCTCGACTTCGACTTCGACGGGTCTGTCGTCGGCGAACAGCTCGATCACGTCCCTGTCGACCTCGACTTCGACGGGTCTGTCGTCGGCTAACAGCTCGATCACGTCCCTGTCGACTTCCACGTCGACCGGCCTCTCGTCGGCTAACAGCTCGATCACGTCCCTGTCGACCTCGACTTCGACGGGTCTGTCGTCGGCTAACAGCTCGATCACGTCCCTGTCGACCTCGACTTCGACGGGTCTGTCGTCGGCGAACAGCTCGATCACCTCGCTGTCGACCTCGACTTCGACGGGTCTGTCGTCGGCGAATAGCTCGATCACGTCCCTGTCGACCTCGACTTCGACGGGTCTGTCGTCGGCTAACAGCTCGATCACCTCGTTGTCCACGTCGACCTCGACGGGTCTCTCGTCGGCGAATAGCTCGATCACGTCCCTGTCGACTTCGACTTCGACCGGCCTCTCGTCGGCTAACAGCTCGATCACGTCTCTGTCGACTTCCACGTCGACGGGTCTGTCGTCGGCGAACAGCTCGATCACGTCTCTGTCGACCTCGACTTCGACGGGTCTCTCGTCGGCCAACAGCTCGATCACCTCGCTCTCGACTTCGACTTCGACGGGTCTGTCGTCGGCGAACAGCTCGATCACCTCGCTGTCGACTTCGACTTCGACGGGTCTGTCGTCGGCGAATAGCTCGATCACCTCGCTGTCCACGTCGACCTCGACGGGTCTCTCGTCGGCCAACAGCTCGATCACCTCGCTGTCGACTTCGACTTCGACGGGTCTGTCGTCGGCTAACAGCTCGATCACCTCGCTCTCGACTTCGACTTCGACGGGTCTGTCGTCGGCGAATAGCTCGATCACGTCCCTGTCGACCTCGACCTCGACGGGTCTGTCGTCGGCGAATAGCTCGATCACGTCCCTGTCGACTTCGACTTCGACGGGTCTCTCGTCAGCGAACAGCTCGATCACGTCGCTGTCGACTTCGACTTCGACGGGTCTCTCGTCGGCCAACAGCTCCATCACCTCGCTGTCGACCTCGACCTCGACGGGTCTGTCGTCGGCGAATAGCTCGATCACGTCGCTCTCGACTTCGACCTCGACGGGTCTGTCGTCGGCGAACAGCTCGATCACGTCGCTGTCGACTTCGACCTCGACCGGCCTCTCGTCGGCGAACAGCTCGATCTCGTCGCTGTCGACCTCGACCTCGACGGGTCTGTCGTCGGCGAACAGCTCGATCACGTCGCTGTCGACTTCCACGTCGACGGGCCTCTCCTCGGCCAACAGCTCGATCACGTCGCTGTCCACGTCGACGTCGACCGGCATCAACTCGCTGTCGACCGGTTTGAGCTCGACCAACAGCTCGGTCGCGTCGCTGTCGACCTCGACCTCGACGGGTCTGTCCTCGGCGAACAGCTCGATCTCGTCCCTGTCGACGTCGACCTCGACCGGCCTGTCGTCGGCGAACAGCTCGATCACGTCCCTGTCCACGTCGACGTCGACCGGCATCAGCTCGCTGTCGACCGGCCTGAGCAGCACGGACAGCACGATCCTGTCGCTGTCGACTTCGACGTCGACCGGCATCGGCTCGCTGTCCACCGGCCTGAGCACGACGAACAGCTCGGTGACGTCGCTGTCCACGTCGACCTCGACCGCGATCAACGCCGCGAAGACGCACTACTACAGCGTCAACGACAACGGCGTGCAGCAAAACAACTACAACAACGACGGCGCAACGGGCACCAACGCCCTCGCAGCCGGCGTGAACGCCAGCGCGGCGGGCGCCAGCAGCGTGGCAGTCGGCGACGGCTCGAACGCCCAATCGGCAGGTGCAGTCGCAATCGGCCAGAACGCATCGGCAACGGGCGGCAAGGCGGTGTCGATCGGCTCCGGCAACACGGCGTCC
The DNA here is from genome assembly GCF_984667975.1 of Burkholderia pulmonis. Classification (NCBI taxonomy): domain Bacteria; kingdom Pseudomonadati; phylum Pseudomonadota; class Betaproteobacteria; order Burkholderiales; family Burkholderiaceae; genus Burkholderia; species Burkholderia pulmonis. The sequence continues at coordinate 468,449 of NZ_OZ480187.1, read as the reverse complement.
GGTGACGGCGCAGTGGCGATCGGCGACCCGAGCATCGCGACGGGTACCGGCGCAGTGGCGATGGGTGCGAACGACACGGCAACCGGCAACGGCGCAGTGGCGCTCGGCAACGCGAACACGGCAAACGGCGCCAGCGCACTCGCCCTCGGCAGCTCGAACCAGGCGCTCGCCGACAACACGATCGCACTCGGCAACCAGGCCACGGCCAACGCCGTCGGCGCCCAGGCCTACGGCTCGAGCGCAACGGCAAGCGCGGCCGATTCGCTCGCCTTCGGCTCGAACGCGCTGGCCAATGTCGCCAACTCGATCGCGCTCGGTGCGAACTCGGTCACCAGCACCGCGAACCCGACGTCGAGCGCCACGATCGGCGGCGTGCAGTACTTCTTCGCAGGCAGCTCGCCGGTTGGCGTGGTGAGCGTCGGCGCACCGGGTCAGGAACGCCAGATCACGAACGTCGCCGCCGGCCAGATCTCGGCCACCAGCACGGACGCGATCAACGGCAGCCAGCTCAACGCGACGAACAACGCGATCAACACGCTGTCGACGTCCACCGCGTCGAACGTCGCATCGCTGTCGACCGGCATCAACTCGCTGTCGACCGGCCTGAGCGCGACGAACAGCTCGGTGTCGTCGCTGTCCACGTCGACCTCGACCGCGATCAACTCGCTGTCGACGGGCCTGAGCTCGACCAACAGCAACGTCAACTCGCTGTCGACGTCGACTTCGACCGGCATCGGTTCGCTGTCCACCGGCCTGAGCACGACGAACAGCAACGTGGCCTCGCTGTCGACCGGCGTGACGAACATCAACAACACGCTGAACTCGCTGTCGACGACGGTCAACAACAACACGACGCGTGCCGCAAACAACAACGGCATCGCGGCCGACATGAACGGCAAGGGCACCGATCTGCCGACGGTCACTGCCGGCTCCAACTCGGTGGCGATCGGCGCGAATTCGAACGACGGCGGTCGCTCGAACGTGGTGTCGGTCGGTAGCGACACGCAGCAGCGCCAGATCACGAACGTCGCGCCGGGTACGCAAGGCACCGACGCGGTGAACGTGAACCAGTTGACGCAGGTGCAGACGACGCTGTCGACGGCACTGTCGGGCCAGCAGTCGCAAATCAACTCGCTGGGTTCGCAACTGCAGCAGACCGACCAGATGGCGAAGCAGGGTATCGCGGCCGTCGGTGCGATGGCGTCGATCCCGGCGCTCGATCGCGACGCCAACTTCGGGATGGGTGTGGGCACGTCGACCTTCCTCGGCCAGAAGGCGATGGCGGTCAACATGCAGGCGCGCATCACGGAAAACCTGAAGGCGTCGATCAACGGCGGTTTCAGCGGCGGTCAGAAGGTGATCGGCGCAGGCATGCTGTACCAGTGGAAGTAACGCGTCGCGCCGCCCGCCCGTCCGGCTCGCCAGCCGGACGGCCCGCGGCCCCGACGGCAGGACGAGCCCGCTGCGCACCGCGCGGCGGGCCTCGGTCAACCCAAGCTTTAAGGACGTCACCGTGAACAAACTCGCTCTTGCGCTCGCGCTTTCCGCAACGGCCCTCGCCGCGTGCTCGACCGCATCCGGCCCGACTTTCAGCGCCTCCGAACTGCAGCCGCGCGACGGCGTGCGTACCTTCCAGGTGGACTGCCACGGCCTGCTGTCGGGCCCGCAGACCTGCATGAAGGCCGCCCGCAAGATCTGCGGCGACCAGCCCGTGCGCGCGATCGACTCGGCCCGCGCGCTGCGCGACAAATCCGATCCGGCAACGCTGGTCTTCCAGTGCGGCGCCGCGCCGGCCAAACCGGCCTCGGCCGCTGAGCCGGCCGCCGCCGCCGTCGAACAAATCAACCTGTCGGGCGATGCGCTGTTCGCCACCGACCACGCCACGCTCACGCCGACCGCGCGCGAATCGCTCGACCGGCTGCTGAGCGAGCGCGCCGACCATACGTACTCGCAGGTGACGGTCACCGGCTTCACGGATTCGGTGGGCAGCGACGACTACAACCTCGCGCTGTCGAAGCGCCGCGCCGAGGCCGTCGCCGCCTATCTGAAGGGGCACGGGCTGAAGGCCGACTCGATGACGGTCACTGGCCGCGGCAAGGCCGATCCGGTTGCGTCGAACGACTCGCCGGAAGGCCGCGCCAGCAACCGCCGCGTCGAAATCCGGCTGCAGCACTGAGCCGCCGGCGGCCGCGCCCGTGGCCGCCCGCACCGGCAGGCCGTCCGGGCCGCGCCGGAATTCCGCCTGACCACCGGGCGCCGCTTCGCCGGCGCCCGTTTCCGTTGGCCGGCGGCTATGTCAAAGTTCGTCACGTCCTGCCAAAACCGGCGGTTTCCATGCCACAATCGCCGCAGACAGTCGCCGGGGCAGCTTGCCCGACTCGCGCGCCGTGCCAGGCGTGCCCGGCGACGCGCCGGAACCCGGCTGCCGCCCTCGCGAATCACGTCGCCCGATTCGCCTGCCGCGGCGCACCGGCGCGAATCCAATCATGACAATCCACGGCGCGCCGCTTCCGGGCCAGACGCTCGACGCGATGCCCGGACGCACGACGCCGCAGAGGAAACCAACCGGTGACGGACATCAATGAAGCCGCCGCGGGCGGCACCCGCAAGCAACGGCCGGCGGTCGGCATCTCGCTGTTTGCGCGCGACGGCCAGGCAATCTGGGAAAACGGCATTCACCAGAACATCGCGTTCCTCGCGATGATGCTCAAGCGCTCGGATCGCGTCGGCCCCGTCTATTTCCTGAACGGCGGCGACGCCAGCGCGCTGCCGGCCGGCCTCGAACTCGACGGCCTCGACATCCCGCTCGTGAAGCCTTCCGACGTCACGCACGAACTCGACGTCGTGATCGAAATGGGCGCGCAATTGCCGGTCGAATGGCTCAGGCACATGAAGGCGCTCGGCAAGAAGATCGCCGCGTTCTTCTGCGGCCACGTGTATGCGGGCCTGTGCGAAACGCCGATCTTCGGGAAGCCGTCGGGGCACGTATTCAACGGCGCACCGTTCGACGAAGTGTGGCTGCTGCCGCAATACGACAAGACCGCTGCGCCGATGCTGCAAACCATCCTGCGCGCTCCCGTCCACCTGATGCCGCACATCTGGTCGCCGTACTTCCTCGAGCGCCGCGTGGCCGCGCTCGCCGGCGAAGGCGAGACGTTCGGCTATCGGCCGGGCCAGCGGCCGTGGCGCCTCGCGATGCTCGAGCCGAACATCTCGGTCGCCAAGTCCTGCCACTACCCGATGCTCGCGTGCGACGAGTTCTACCGCGCGCGGCCGGATGCGGTGCAGCACATGTTCGTCGTCAATTCGATGCACATGAAGGAGCATGCGACCTTCGTGCACTTCGCGAACAGCCTCGATCTCGTGCGCCAGCACAAGGCGACGTTCGAACCGCGCCTCGACCTGCCGGGCTTCATGGCGCGTCATGCCGATGCGGTCGTGTCGCACCACTGGGAAAACGGGCAGAACTACCTGTATTACGACGTGCTGTACGGCGGCTACCCGCTGATCCACAACTCGACGCTGATCGGCGACGCCGGCTATTACTACCCGGATTTCGACTCGGCCGCCGGCGGCCGCGCGCTGCTCGAAGCGTGGCTGCATCACGACGAACGCCTCGACGACTACCGCATGAAAGCCGGCCGGCTGCTGCAGTCCGTCTCGATCGACAACCCCGCGAACCTCGACGCGTTCGTCTCGCGTCTGGTCGCCTGAACCGGAGAATACGCATGTCGGACTCCAATGCCCGTCAAGCGCCCGGCGAGGGCAAGCGTCTCGTCGTCGGCGTGTCGCTGTTCGTGCGCGGCGCCGGCCAGTCGCTGTGGGAAAACGGCATTTTCCAGAACTGCCTGCTGCTGATCCTGCTGCTGCGCCAGTCGCCGCTCGTCGCGGAAGCCGTGATGGTGAACGGCGGCGAACAGGTCGCCGATCCGCAGATGATGCTCGGCGAGTGGAACGTGCCGCTGCTGTCGATGGACGAAGCGCTGGAACGCTGCGACGTGCTGATCGAAATGAGCGCGCAGTTCGGCGCCGATTACCTGCGCGCATTCCGCGATCGCGGCGGCAAGGTCGTCACGATGCGGGTCGGCAACGACTACGTGATCGACATCGAGCGCGCGATGTTCGACAAGCCGTCGGGCTTCCTGTTCTCTGGCGCACCGTACGACGCGGTGTGGACGATTCCCGAATTCGAGCGCTCGTGCCTGCACTACTACCAGACGGGCTTGCGCGCACCGGTCACGATCGTCCCGCACATCTGGCATCCGATGCTGTTCGACAAGGCGCGCGCGACGCTCGGCGCCGGCCTGACCTTCGGCTATCAGCCCGGCAAGCCGCGCTGGCGCGTGACGATGTTCGAGCCGAACATCTGCATGGTGAAGACGAGCATCATCCCGATGCTGGTCACGGAAGAGGCCTATCGCGCGAACCCGACATTCCTCGAGTTCGTGCGCGTGTGCAACACGATTCACCTGAAGGATCACACGACGTTCATCCACTTCGCGAAGAGTCTCGACATCGTCGAACACGGGATCACGACGTTCGAAAGCCGCTATGCGGTGTACGAGTTCATGGCCGCGTACGGCGATGCAGTGGTGTCGCACACGTGGGAAAACGCGCAGAACTACCTGTACTACGAGCTGCTGTACGGTGACTATCCGCTGATCCACAACTCGCCGTTCCTCGGCAAGGCCGGGTATTTCTATCCGGATTTCGACTGCCAGGCCGGCGGCCGCGCGCTGCTGCAGGCATTCGCCGAGCACGACGCGAATCTCGACGCCTACCGCGAGCAGTCGAAGCACGTGCTCAGCTCGGTCAGCATCTACAACCCCGAGAACGTCGCGGCCTACACGGACGCGATCGCTTCCCTCTATCGCGACGCGTGACGCGCCGCCCTTTCCGGACACCGACATGAACGCACGCCCGACCCTCACCCGCGCAAAATGGCTGATCGGCTGCGCCGCCGCATCGATCGCGATCGGCGCCCACGCACAATCGGCCGGCGAATCGGCCGACTCGCTGCTCCGCGACTCGGAGGCGGTGTTCAAGCAGCTCGACGCCGGCCAGTACGGCGCGGTGTGGACCGACGCCGCCCCGTTCGTGAAGGCGCGCTTCAAGCAGGACCAGTTCGCCGCCCAGATGCAGCAGGCACGCCAGTCGGTCGGCACGGTCAACCATCGCGGCTGGGCGCAGATCACGCGCATCCGCTACGCGAACATGTCGACAATGCCCGACGGGCTCTACGCGAACGTCGATTACGCGACGACGCTGACGAGCGGCGGCACCGTATTCGAGAAGCTGAGCTTCCGTCTCGAAAACGACGGTCGCTGGCATCTGACGGGCTACGTGCCGCGCCAGTCGCAGAACGCCGCGCAATAAGCGGCCCCCGCTCGTCCACGGAGTCGATCCGATGAAAATCAATGTCGCGATAACGATGAACGTGCAGCGCGACGCGACGCAGTCGATCTGGTACAACGGCGCGAACCAGCACTGCGTGTACCTGTACATGCTGCTGAAGCAGTCGCCGCTGATCGGCGAGGTCTGGCTTGCGCACGACGACGGCATCACCGAGTATCCTCAGGCGCTGATGATGGACGCGTTCGGCAATGCGCTGCGGCCGCTGTCGGCCGTCGTCCACCAGACCGACCTGCTGATCGAGATGAACGCGTTCATCGATCCGTCGCACACGGACGTCGTGCGCCGGCGCGGCGGGAAGTGCGTGTCGTACCGCTTCGGCAACGACTACGTGATCGCGGTCGAGACGATCAACTTCGAAAAGAACGACTGGCGGCCGAACCCGCACCGCGTTCAGTTCGACGAAATCTGGACCAACCCGCAGCACATGCATACGTGCGCAGCCTATTTCCAGGCCGTCTATCGCGCGCCGGTGATCGAGCTGCCGCACATCTGGTCGCCGTATTTCATCGAGCGCAGCCTCGACGCCGATCCCGAACTGAAGGCGCGCTTCGGCTACCGCAATCACGGCCCGGCCAAGCGCATCGCGTTCTTCGAACCGAACCTGAACGTCGTGAAGAGCTCGATCGTGCCGATGCTCGCCGCGAACGCGTGCTACGTCGAGCACCCGGCGCTCGTCGAGCACGTGTACATGACCAACACGTTCGACAAGAAGGAAAACGTCGCCTTCAAGCATCTCGCGCTCGGGCTCGAGATGGTGCGCGACGGCAAGGCAACCGCCGACGTGCGCGCACCGTTCGTCGCATGGGCCGCGCACCATACCGACATCGTCGTGTCGCACCACTGGGAAAACGGCCTCAACTACCTGCTGTACGACGCGCTGTACGGCAACTACCCGCTCGTGCACAACTCGCCGTTCCTGCGCGACGTCGGCTACTACTACCCGGACTTCGAGATATTCGATGCGGCGCGCGCGATCGCGACCGCCGCACAGACGCACGACGCGCGGCTCGACGACTACGCGGCAGCCGCGCGCCGCTGCCTGCACCAGGTCGACACGCTCGCCGAGCACAACGTCCGCGCGTACTCCGCGCAGATCCAGCAGCTGTTCGCCGACCGCCCGCTCGGCTGATCTCCTTCGCAAGCGTTCACAGCCATGAACCAGACCGTCCGCAACTTTGTCGTGATCGATTCGATCCACGGCCCGTTCGTCATCAACCGTCACTGCGCACTGCAGGCCGAAGCGCTGATCAAGACCGGCCGGCCGCATATCCAGGGCGAACTCGACACGATCCTGCTCGTGATCGACCAGTTGCCCGACGGCGCGATCGCCGTGGACGGCGGCGCGAACGCCGGACTCGTGTGCGTGCCGATCGCGCACCGGCTGCGCGAGCGCGGCGGCCGCGTCTATGCGTTCGAGCCGCAGCGCACGCTGTTCCACGCGCTCGGCGGCACGCTCGCGCTCAACCAGCTCGACAACCTCCATCTGCTGAACATGGGGCTGGCGGCCGCCAACGGCACGATGAAGGTACCCGACGTCGACTACGGACAGGATGCCGACTTCGGGCAGGTCTCGCTCGTCGACGCGCAGGCATCCGGCGGCACGCCAACGCCGGTCGTCAGGCTCGATTCGCTCGGCCTGCCCCGGCTCGATTTCCTGAAGCTCGACATCGAGGGGATGGAGATCGACGCGCTGCGCGGCGCGCGCCGGCTGATCGAGACACATCTGCCGTGGTGCTGGATCGAATACTGGAAAGTCGGCGAAGCGCCGATCATCGACACGTTCGCCGGTCTCGACTACACGTTCTACCGGATCGACGGGCTGAACATGCTGTGTGTGCCGAACTCGCGCTGGGACCGGCAACACCTCGTCATCTCGGGCGAGCCGCTCGCCGTCGGTTCGACGACCGGAAGCGGCGCGGATCCCGCAGCGCCCGCGCACGCCGATGCCGACGCGCCCGAAACGAACTGGAACCGCGCACTCGATCACGAGTCGCGCGGCGAGTGGGGGCACGCGATCGATCGCTGGCAGCGCGCGCGCGGCCGCGGGCTCGACGACGATGCGATCGCGCTCCAGCTTGCGTCGTGCTACGGCTTCGCCGGTGCGCCGGAAGCCGGGCTCGCGGCGCTCGACCATTTCGGCGATCCGGCCGCGCTGCCCGATGCGGCGCGCGGGCGCATCGAACTGGCGCGCTCGGCGCTGCTGCTGCGCGCCGGCCGGCGCGACGAGGCCGCGCGCGCCACCATCGCCAGCGAAAACGTGCTGACGGCCGCCCAGTTCGGATTGCCGACGGAGCGGCTCTACCAGGGCCAGCCGCTGCAGGGCAAGCGGCTGCTCGTGCTCAGTTACGGCGGCATCGGCGACCAGCTTCAGTACGCGCGCTACCTGCATGCACTCGACGTGCTCGGCTGCGCCAGCGTGACCGTCGTCGTGCCCGACGCACTGACGGGCCTGCTGCGCCATACGTTCCCGCGCCTCGAATTCATCGGTGCGCACGGCGCGTGGGTCGACACGTCACAGATCGCCCACGACTACTGGTGTTCGTTCCTGATGCTCGCCGCGCTGTTCGGTTATGCACCGGCGCCGGAAGGCGTGCCGGCCGCCTACCTGGCGTGCCCGCCCGCGCACGCGGACGCATGGCGCGAGCGTGTGTCGCGCGACGGCCATGCGCCCGGCACACGCCTCATCGGGCTCAACTGGCGCGGGCGCGACGAAAGCGACGCACGCTTCCATCGCGCGGCCAGCCTGCACGACTTCGCCCCGCTTGCCCGGATGCACGGCTACGCCGCGTACTGTATCAACCGCGACCTGTCCGCGCAGTCCGAACAATCGGACCTGCCGGTCAGCTTCCCGCATCACGCGATCGGCGATTTCAGCGATCTGGCCGCCCTGATGCTCGCGATGGGCGCCGTGGTGACCACCTGCACCGCACACATCCACCTCGCCGGCGCACTCGGCGTGCCGGCCGTGCTGCTGCTCAGCCCGAAAGCCGACGCCCGCTGGGAAACCGGTTCGCACACCGCGCTCTACCCGGGAGTCCGGATCGTGCGTGCCGCGCACGTCGGCCAGTGGGACGACGCGATCGACCGCGCGATGGCGCTGATGCTCGGTGGTTTCGGGAAGGATCGATCGATTTGACGGGCTGCGTGAACAGGCCCTAGACCAGCACCCGGTCGCCGCTTTGCGCGGCGAACACGCGGCCGTGCCGCCGCCCCATGCGTGCGAGCACGGCGAAACAGCGGGCCGCTGGCCGGTTCGCGCCGGCGGATTGCCTGACGAGACTGTCGGACACGCCGCGCGCGATCGCCGAATCGCCGCCGCATGCGCCGGCGATGACGCCCGCGTAATAGTGCCGGGCGGCCAGTTCGCGGCCGCCCGCGTCGAGCGAATTCATCCGCTGAATGCGGCGCGCGACGATTTTCAGGCCGTCGAGATAGGGTGCGACGTCGATCGGCGCATCGGTCGATTCGGCGCCCAGCTGCCACAGCATGTCGGCCAGCTCGGCGATCGCGACGAGGTCGCGCGCACCGGTCGCCTGCGTGCCCGTTCCGCCTCCGGCCTTCGTCCCTGCCATGCCCACGCCCCTTTGCGATTCGTCCCGCCCCGACGCACACCCCGCGCGCCGCCCTGCTTGCTGCCGCACCGTCACGCGGCGGCCGGCGACCGCCATGAAAAGCGGATGCCCTGCGCCCATGCGACGCCGGCATCCACGATGATCTGCCGGTCGATCTCGCTTTCCACGCCTTCGACGACGACGTGCCGCGCACCTTCATGCGCAAACGCGATCAGCCTGCGGAACTGGTAGCGTCCGATCGCGTTGCGCTTGATCATCGACAGGATCGACCGGTCGAGCTTCACGATGTCGGGATTGCCGACCACCAGATTGTTCAATGCACTGAAGCCGACGCCGAAATCGTCGATCGCGATCCGGCATCCGGCCTGCCGGAAGCGGTTCACGAACGACCGGCCCGCGACGGGATTCAGCGGCCCCGTCTCCGTGATCTCGACCACCAGCCGCGCCGCCACCGACGGTTCACGCTCGAGCCGCCTGAAAATCGCCAGCCATGCGTCGTCGACGACCGCGCTCACCGCCGCGACGTTGCACCCGAGCACGGCGCCCGGATCGGCGCGCAGCGCGTCGATCGTCCGCCCGACCACCAGCCGGTCGAACCACCGCATCAGCCCGAGTGCCTCGAGGCGCGGCAGGAACGCAACCGGCGGCAGCGCGTCGCGCTCGCCCCATCGCAACCGCGCCAGGCACTCCTGGTACAGCACGCCGCCCGACAGGTCGGAGCGGCACACGGGCTCGCGCGCGAACCCGAGCCGGCTTTCCACGAAACTGCGTACCGACGCGAGGTCGGGGTGATCGTCGGGTGCACCGAAAACGAGATCGATTTCGTCGCGATTCGCTTCCCGATTCGCCTCCTGGCGAGCTTCGACCGCATTCATCCGGCGCTCCGGCAAATGGCGAGCCGCCAACGACGGCTCGACCTCAATACACATGCGGAGCGAGCCGACCACGACACGCTCCGCCGCCTACCCGGCCCATCCTGTTATGTCGATTTTTTCCGGGGAGCGTACTTTTCGCTTCGGCGCGCCGTCAAATTCGATATTTTCAACGATATTCAGTTACTGGAAATACACCATGCGCATGCCATGCCGACAGTGCGACAGGTTACACAACACGAATTACAGAACCCCAAATTGAAAATCGTTTATCTTTCTCATCTAAACAGTTTCGGCTGATTCAATTCTCCCACGACAAGCCGGTCTCGCAAATCGGGAAAATGACAATTGATCAGATTAATACCGCCCCGCAGCGCGCCGGCCGTGCCCGACGTCTCATCCCGAAACACCGACCCTTGCACGAATTGCCTTCGCCTAAACCCCTTCGCCACACGTCATTCGATCACTGCAGCATTCAATATCCACGTTTCAAACGTATTATTAAATTTCGAAACGGAATCAAGTGCTGCTAAATCAATAATATCAAGTTCAATTATATGAAGATTATCGATTGAAACATGTTTAACAATCTTCAAGACTTGTTAAGCGATAAAATTATTTCTGACGGACTTCCCTCGGAGCCGTCAATTTCGTGCCTTCAAAAACCGTCGAACCGATCGGGTTCGGCGGTTTCTTTTTTTTAACGGCATTATTTCGTCAGACATTAGGGCGGGACAACCCCGATGGCGGCCGGCGGCGCAATGAAGATGCGCCGCGGAAAAAATCGGGCCTTATGCGGCCGTCGCGCCGACCAGGTTGGCGAGCAGCGCGTCGTATTCGGCGACGAGCGCCGGATTCGCCGACGTGTAACGAGCAAGGATCTCGCGCTGGCGCCGCGTATAGGCTTCCCAGTCGTCGTCGTGCGTATGCAGCGCGCGCAGCAGCGCATCGGCGCCCTGCTGCACGTCGTTGTCCGGATAGTAGTAGCCGAGATCGGGAGCGAGGCTCGCGTTGTGCACGAGCGGATAGCCCTGCCAGCACACGTCGAAATAGAAGTAGTTCAGCGGGTTCGACCACTGGTGCGACACGACGATGTCGGTCAGGTCGGCGAGGAACAGCGGCGTGTCGAAGCGACCGACGAAGCTCGCCTTGCCCGCGCGCACGATGTCGAGGTAATTCATCAGCATCACGAACTCGGCGCTGTCGTGCGCGAGGCGATCGGCGTTCGTCACGTGCGTGAAGCAGATCGCGTCGGGGTCGCGCCGATACGCCTCGTCGATGATCAGCATCGGATACACGCAGAACTTCACGACGTTGTGGTTCGGCTCCATCACCGTCAGCCGCTTGCCGGGCTCGCTGCGCGGCCGGTATTCGCCATGCTCGGGCAGCGACTGCGCGCGGGCGCTCAGGAACATCGGATCCCACACGAACGGCACGACGCGCCCCGGGCAGCGGCGCAGCGACTGCAGGAACGGCAGCGACGACGGCGCGATCTGCGGAATCGCCCACACCTCGTCGTAGCCGCGGTTGATGAACAGAGAATCCCACAGCCGGCGGCCGAACAGCATCGACTCCATCGCGTTGATGTACTCGACGCCGCAGCAATAGCTGACGAGCTTCGCGCCGCGCGCTTTCAGGTAGGCCGTCTGCTCGCCGTCGATCTGCCCGCCGAGCTCGATCACCACGTCGAGCGCATCCTTCATGTCGGCGAACGCGCGCGTGTCGTACACGTTGCGGTCCCACGGCAGTGCATCGGTCAGCGGCACATCGGTCGTGTTGACCAGCGTCACGCGGTAGCCGTGCGGCGACGCCATCAGCAGCTTCGCGAGGAACAGCGCGTTCTGCTTGATGCCGTTGATCCACAGGCTTTCGTCGGGGGCACGCAATCCGATCGTGATACCGATGCGCAGGCCGTTCAGGACAGGAGACGTCATCGTCGGCGGGATGGAAGGTTGGATGGGAGTGGCATGGCGCAGTGTAGCGCGCGAAGCGCCGCCCGCGTCAAGCGGCGACGGCCAACCCGGCATTCTAGCGGAGCGCCGGCCGCACACTGTCAGGGATGGTCAGCGCGCCGCCCGGACAGGTCGATCCGCCAGACCGTTATGCGATACTCGTGCCACCCGCTGCATCGCCCGGCGGCCGGTGCTTTCGGGGCATTCGAGCGGGCAACGAACGACCACGCCGCACCACGTCAAAGAAAGGCTGAAACACAATGGAACACGACGCCGCGCAAGTCTTCCAGAAAATCCACGACGAACAGGGGTGGCATTCGCAGGAAAGCGTATCCGGGTGGGGTTCGGAGCTGAAAAACACCGCGCAGGTCATTCGCGAGCTGCCCGGGTTGCTGCGCCGCTTCGGGGTGCGTTCGATGCTCGATGCGCCGTGCGGCGATTTCAACTGGATGCGCCACGTCGACCTCGACGGCATCGACTACATCGGCGCCGACATCGTGCAGAGCCTCGTGGCGGCCAACCAGGCGACCTGGACGGCGCCGAACCGCCGTTTCATGCATCTCGACCTGTTGCAGGATCCGTTGCCCGATGCCGACCTGATCCTCTGCCGCGACTGCCTGTTCCACTTTTCCCATGCGGACGTGTTCCGCGCATTCGAGCGTTTCGCCGCGACGAACGCGCGCTACCTGCTGACCACGACCTTCATCTATCGCAGCTATCCGCGCAACGCGGAAATCGCGACCGGCCAGTGGACGCCCATCAACCTCGAAATGCCGCCGTTCGATCTCGATCCGCCGCTGACGCTGATCGTCGAAGGCAGCAACGAATGCATCGTCTACGGGCCCGACATCGGCACGGTGCCGATGTCCGATCGCTGCCTCGGGCTCTGGAGCATGGAAAGCGTTCGCGACCGCTTGCGGCGCAGGCCGCTTCCCGGCATCCGGAGCGCGCGATGATCGTCCTCAGCCATTTCGGCCAGCACGCGCCCGCCAGCCTCGAGAATCACCGCTGGTACGCGCAGGTTCACGGCTATCGCCACGAGATCGTCGATGCGTCCGCGATGCCGCAGGCGCTGCCGTTGCGGCCGCTGCATCGCTACGAAGCGCTGCTTCACGTGCTGCGCGGCGCGCAACCCGGCGAACTCGTGCTGCTGCTCGGCGAAGACGCGGCGATCATCGAACCCGTCGCCCTCGAGCGCCTGATGGCCGGGCGCGACCTGCTGCTGGTCGACGCATTCGCGCCGCCGCTGCCGCAAGTCGACGTGCAGATCTGGCGCAACACGCCGGACGTGCGGGCCCTCGCGATGCGGCTCGTGCAGCGCTGCAAGCTCGGCAGCGAGCCCCGGCTCACGTCCGAGGCCGCGCTGTTCGCGGGTCTCGACACGCATCGCTACATGGCATCGATCGACGGGCTGTACGCGGTCATGCCGGCCGGCCCCAATCTCGATCCGATGTGGGCCCGCGAACCGACGTTCGCGATCAGCATCGACGACACACCGCACGATCCCGAGCGGAAAGGCGCGACGCCGCGTTTCCGCGACACGCTCGTCGCCTACGTCAACCGATGCCGCACCGCCGGCCGGCCGATGTTCTCGTTCGATCACGACGCGCCGGCCACGCCGGACGAAGCCACCGAGCGCAGCACCTACAATCCCGGCCGCCCGATTGCGGCGATGATGCTCTACACGCCGAACATCGGCAGCTATGCACGCGTCGCCGAACGGAATTTCCGGCGCTACTGCGATGCGCACGGCTACACGCTCTACGTGCATCGCGAGATTCCCGCCGAGATCGGGCTGAACGCGACGGGCAACTGGTTCAAGCCGTGGCTGCTGCATGCGTACCTGCAGCACCATGAATGGGTCGTGTGGCTCGATGCCGACGTGCTGATCGCGGATCCGCATCAACCGCTGGAGCCGCTGCTCGAAGGGCGCGACTGGCTGCTCGCACAGGACATCGGCCAGTGGGCGTTCAACTCGGGCGTGATGGCATTCCGCCGCACCGAACGCAACGACGCGATGCTGCGCGACCTGATGACGACGATCACCGCGCTGCAGGACCGGTCGAGCGTCTATGCCAGCGATGGCGACCAGCTGCATTTCATTCGCGCGATGGAACGCGACGGGCAACTGCAAGGCGAAGGCGTGGCCGACCTCGTCGCTTTCAACACGCCCTGGCTGTTTCGCCGGGCGGACAGCTACATCGTGCATTACTACGGGATGTGGTCCGCGATGCGCGCGCTGATGATGGCGCACGACGACGGGCTGCTGCCCTGACGCCCCCGCCGGGCTATCGATCATTCCGCCGTAAAGCGACGCGCTGGCCGGATTCGACCGGCCGGCGCGTCGTCGTAGCGGTTGCCGCCGTCAGATCGGCGCGATCGTCGGCGCCACGGCGGCCGGATCGGTGATGCTGGGCTTGCCGGTTTCGACGTGCCCCGCGATGCGGCGCGTCCAGCCCGCATTGCCCGCCACCGCGAACTGCAGGTCGTACCACTGGCTGTTGCACGACAGGTCCCAGTGCGCTTCGACGCGCTGCCCCGCCGGAATCGTCAGCGTGCGCGCCGCGCCGCCGTACGCGACATCGGTCGCCGTGACCGTGAGCGTGCCGGTGCCCGCATTGGCGATCGTCACGTAGACATCGCCGTTCGCCACGTCGTAGCACGGCGTGATTTCCGGCTTGGCCGCGGCATCCGCGGCCGCCGACCCCGCGAAGCGCCGGAAATAGCCGTTCGGCCCCCACACGCTCACCAGGTAGTTGCCGTTCGCGTCGAGCGCCCAGGTATCGGTGAGCTGCTTGCCCGCTTCGACCGTATAGCGGCGCGGCATCGCGGTGGGGTCGCCCGTATAGACCCAGAAGTGCGCGCCCTGCGTGCCCGTATTCGAGAACGTCACCGCATAGCCTTGCGCCTGCAGCTGGCCGGTGACGTGCAGTTCGTACGGCAGCGCACGCGCCGGCCGCGTGCCGGATTCCTGCGCGGTCACGACCTGCTGCGCGGTGCTGGCCGGCGCGGCCTGCGACGACGCGCGCGAGCATTGCAGGTCCGCCTGCGCGACATACGCCTGCGTGTTCGGCAGGGTCGGCAGCGTGGCATCCGATTTCGAGAAGTCGAGCGCCGACGTCAGGTCGCCGCAGATCGCGCGGCGCCACGGCGAGATGTTGGTCTCCATCACGCCGAAACGCTTCTCGATGAATTGCAGCACCGACGTGTGATCGAAGACCTGCGAGCAGACGAAGCCGCCCTTCGACCACGGCGACACGACGAACATCGGCACGCGCGGGCCGAGGCCGTACGGCAGGTTGTCGGCCGTATACGTGCCGGTCTGCGTCGACGTCACGACGTTGTGCCGCTCGAGCGACACGTCCACGGTGCTCATGCCCGAACCGGGCAGCGTCGGCGCCGACGGCGGCACGACGTGATCGAAGAAGCCGTCGTTCTCGTCGTACATGATCAGCAGGACGGTCTTGCTCCACACCTCCGGATTCGACGTCAGCGCATCGAGGATCGTCGACAGGTAGTACGCGCCGTACAGCGGCGTGAACTTCGGGTGCTCCGAATACGCGGCGGGCGGCAGCAGCCACGACACCTGCGGCAGCGCATTGGCCTGTACGTCCGCCTTCAACTGCGTGATCGGGCGGGTGCTCATCCCGCGCGTCTGCAGCGACGAGCCGGCCGGCGCATTCACGAAGTTGTTGAAGCACGCGAGCATGTTCGTGCCGTAGTTGCCGGTGAAGTTGTCGAACCCGGTGCCCTGCTGGTAGACCTGCCACGAGATGCCGGCCTTCTCGAGCCGCTCCGGGTAGGTCGTCCAGCTGAAGGGCGGCAACTGGATCTTGTCGAACTGGTTGTCGATGTAGTCGGTGTTGTCGAGCAGCGGGCCGCCGCCCGTGCCGAGCGGATCGACCATGCCCGTCATCAGGTACATGCGGTTCGGGTGCGTGTTGCCCGGAATCGAGCAGAAGTAGTTGTCGCACACCGTGAACGCATCCGCGAGCGCGTAGTGGAACGGGATGTCGTCGCGGACGTGATAGCCCATCGTCATGTTCGACTTCTGCACGGCCCACTGGTCGGCGCGGCCGTTGTCGATCGCGCCGTGCGTCGTCGCCCACGTATGCGGCAGGCCGCCGATACATTGTGCGTTGACGCCCGGGTTGGTCGTGTCGTAGCGGAACGGGGCGATCACGCTCGTCTTGTCTTCCTGCCGCGGCTGGAACCACACGGGCTTGCCGTTCGGCAGCGTGACCGGGAAGCGGTCGTTGTAGCCGCGCACACCGCTCAGGTGACCGAGATAGTGGTCGAACGAGCGGTTCTCCTGCATGAACACGACGATGTGCTGCACGTCCTGGATCGTGCCCGTCACGGTATTCGGCTCGATCGCAAGCGCCTTGCGGATCGATTCGGGAAGCAGCGCTGTGGCGGCGGTCGCGCCGGCGAGGCCGGCCGAGAACTTCAGAAAATCGCGTCGCGAATGGATGGCCATGCTGGTTGCTCTTTCTTGATGGGAGTTCTGGTGGAAACGGCCGGGATCAGGAAGCGGACGAGGACGCAGGTGCGGTGAAGCCCGGCGGGCAACGCATCTGCGCGGTGGCGACGACGGCGCCGCCGCACGCGGCCTTCTGCTGCGCGACGGGCGCGGCGGGTGCAGCCAGGTCGTCGTTGCAGGCGCCGAGGAGGGTTGTCAGCGCGATCAGACCAACGACCGCGAAAGGCCGCAGGGCCGACTTTCGCATAACGATTCTCCGTGGGGGTGATGACGTGGCCCGGGCGCGGGTGCGCACCGGTCATATCGACGGCGAATGCTAATTACCACGTGTTACACGACGGTGTCGCGTACGAGCGTAGCGTGATGTGCACGCGTGCGGTAGCACGTGTCGGTGCGGTGGGAGGGCGGGCAATGTAATGCGATCGAAAGATTCGGACTGCTTCGGCATCTCGATGCGATCGAAGCCGGCCTGATTCGACAGGGGTCGCGCGGGGAATCGCGACGCGGTTTTCATGCGGACCGGCTGCCACGGCAGCCGGCCCGCTCACGACGGGAAGGCCCTGTTCAGCCTTCCGCCATCAGCAGCAGCTGTGCGCCGTCCGCGACCTGGTCGCCGACGCCGTACAGGACTTCCGCGACGACGCCCGCGCTCGGCGCGCCGATCGTGTGCTCCATCTTCATCGCTTCC
This sequence comes from Burkholderia pulmonis, assembly GCF_984667975.1. Taxonomy (NCBI): domain Bacteria; kingdom Pseudomonadati; phylum Pseudomonadota; class Betaproteobacteria; order Burkholderiales; family Burkholderiaceae; genus Burkholderia; species Burkholderia pulmonis. The sequence continues at coordinate 451,467 of NZ_OZ480187.1, read as the reverse complement.
ATCACGATCAGCGGCGTGCCGGCTTCGACCTTCTGACCCGGTTCGACCAGCACCGCGATCACCTTGCCGGGCATCGGTGCGGTCAAGCGCCCGCCGCCCTGCTCCGTCTCGCCCGCATGCGCGAGCAGGTTGCGCCATTCGAACGTCTCGGCCGCGCCCTGCGTGAACACATGGAACGTGTCGCCGTCCGCATACACGCGGCCGCTGCTGCGCACGCCGCCGAGCGTCACGTCGAAATCGAGCGGCGTGGCGCCGCGCGTCCACGCGAACGGCTGAGCCGCATCGCTACCGGCCGCGATGCGCGCACCGGCGCCGTCGTCTTCGTACGTGACCGTCACGTCCGCTTCGCGATCGGCCGCATGCCATTCGAGCGTACGGCGATAACCGCCGTTCAGCCGCCAGTCCGGCAATGCACCCCACGGCGACGTGCGTTGCGCCGCGCCGCGTTCGCGCGCGAGCAGTGCCGCGCATGCGAGCGCAAGCGTCGCGCGCGGCGGCTGTTGCGGGGCGAACAGCGCATCGTGGTTGCGCTCGATCAGGCCCGTGTCGAGATCGGCGGTGGCGAACGGCTCGCACGCGACGATCCGCTGCAGGAACGCGGCGTTCGTATGCAGGCCGACCACCTCGCAGGCGCGCAGCGCGCGCAGCATCAGGCTCAGCGCTTCCGCGCGGTCCGCGCCGTGGACGATCAGCTTCGCGATCATCGGGTCGTAGAACGGCGTGATCGCATCGCCTTCGCGCACGCCGCTGTCGACACGCACCGAGGCGCCGATCGAGAACTCGACGCCTGCCGGCAGCCGCAGATGCTTCAGCGTGCCCGTCGACGGCAGGAAGCCGCGCGCGGGGTTCTCTGCATACAGGCGCGCCTCGAGCGCGTGGCCCTGCACGCGCAGTTCGTCCTGCTTCAGCGGCAGCGGCTCACCGGATGCGACGCGCAGTTGCCATTCGACGAGATCGAGCCCCGTAACCATCTCGGTGACCGGATGCTCGACCTGCAGGCGCGTGTTCATCTCCATGAAGTAGAACGCGTCGCCCGTCATGATGAATTCGACGGTGCCCGCGCCGACATAGCCAACCGCGCGCGCGGCCGCGACAGCCGCTTCGCCCATTGCACGGCGCACGTCGTCGGGCAGGCCCGGCGCCGGTGCTTCTTCAAGCACCTTCTGGTGACGGCGCTGCACCGAACAGTCGCGGTCGAACAGGTACACGGTATTGCCGAGCGTGTCGCCGAACACCTGCACTTCGACGTGGCGCGGTCGCGTCAGGTATTTCTCGATCAGCACGCGGTCGTTGCCGAAGCTGCTCGCCGCTTCGCGCTGGCACGACGCGAGCGCCGCCAGGAAATCATCGGAGCGCTCGACCACGCGCATGCCCTTGCCGCCACCACCCGCGCTGGCCTTCAGCAACACCGGATAGCCGATATCATCGGCTTCGCGATGCAGGTGGGCCGCGTCCTGGTCGTCGCCGTGATAGCCGGGCACGAGCGGCACGGCGGCCGCGTGCATCAGCGCCTTCGCGGCGGCCTTCGAGCCCATCGCTGCGATCGCATCGACCGGCGGCCCGATGAACACGATGCCGGCCGCTTCGCACGCGTGCGCGAAATCTTCGTTCTCCGACAGAAAGCCGTAGCCGGGGTGGATCGCCTGCGCGCCGGTCGCGCGCGCGGCTTCGATGATGCGCTCGATGCGCAGGTAGCTGTCTGCCGCGGCCGAGCCGCCGATGTGCACGGCCTCGTCGCATGCGGCCACGTGTTTCGCATTCGCGTCCGCGTCGGAATAGACGGCGACGCTCGCGATCCCGAGACGTTTGCACGTCGCGGCGACGCGGCACGCGATTTCGCCGCGGTTGGCGATCAGAATCTTGTCGAACATGGCTTCGATGTCGTCCGGAAAGAGGGAGTCACGCGGTCATTCACGCCAAGAAGGCGTGCGCTTTTCGAGGAAGGACGCGATCCCTTCGCGCGCTTCCGCGCCGGCGCGGGTCCGCGCGATCCAGTCGGCGGTCTGCTCGATCAGCGTCGCGTCGAGCGGGCGGCCGGCCACGTCGGCGACGAGCCGCTTGCACGCCTTCACCGCATCGGGGCCGTTCGCGACGAGCGTCGCGGCCAGCTTCGCGACCGTTTCGTCGAGCGCGCCGGCAGGCACCGCGTCGTGAATGAAGCCGAGCGATGCGGCGCGCGTGCTGTCGAACACCTCGGCCGTCGTGAAGTAGCGCCGTGCCGCGCGCTCGCCCATCGCACGCACGACGTACGGCGCGATCGTCGCGGGAATCAGCCCGAGCCGCGCTTCCGACAGGCAGAACTTCACGCCGTCGGCGGCGATCGCGATGTCGGCCGCCGCGACGAGACCCACGCCGCCCGCATACGCATCGCCGTGCACGCGCGCGATCACCGGCTTGCCGCAGCGATGGATCGCCTCGAGCATCCGCGCGAGCTTGCGCGCATCGGCGCGGTTCTCGTCGTCCGAGTAACCGGCCATCTTCTTCATCCAGTTCAGGTCCGCGCCCGCGCAGAACGCGGCGCCTTCCGCCGCGAGCACGATCGCGCGCACGCCTTCGTGCGCATCGAGCCATTCGAACGCGGTGGTCAGCTCGGCGATCGTCGTCTCGTTGAACGCATTGCGCACGTCGGGACGCGCGAGCGTGACGGTCGCCACGCGGCCGGCTTCGCTTACCTTGATCGTTTCGTATCGCATCGGTGAGTCCTCCCGGGCGTTACATGCGGAACACGCCGAAGCGCGTATCGTCGATCGGCGCGTTCATCGATGCGGCCAGGCCGAGGCCGAGCACGTCGCGCGTCTGCGCGGGATCGATCACGCCGTCGTCCCACAGCCGCGCGCTCGCGTAATACGGATGGCCCTGGCGCTCGTACTGGTCGCGGATCGGCTGCTTGAATGCTTCCTCTTCTTCCGGCGACCACGCACCGCCCTTCGCCTCGATGCCGTCGCGCCGCACGGTGGCGAGCACCGACGCGGCCTGCTCGCCGCCCATCACCGAGATACGCGCGTTCGGCCACATCCACAGGAAACGCGGGCCGAATGCGCGGCCGCACATCCCGTAGTTGCCGGCGCCGAACGAGCCGCCGATGATCACCGTGAACTTCGGTACCTTCGCGTTCGACACGGCCGTCACCATCTTCGCGCCGTGCCGCGCGATGCCTTCGTTCTCGTACTTGCGCCCGACCATGAAGCCCGTGATGTTCTGCAGGAACACGAGCGGGATCTTGCGCTGGCAGCACAGCTCGATGAAATGCGCGCCCTTCACCGCCGATTCGGAAAACAGGATGCCGTTGTTCGCGACGATCCCGACCGGATGGCCCCAGATGTGCGCAAAACCTGTGACGAGCGTCGTGCCGTAGCGCGCCTTGAATTCGTCGAACTCCGAATCGTCGACGATGCGCGCGATTACCTCGCGCACGTCGAACGGCTTGCGCGTATCGACCGGAATCACGCCGTACAGGCTCTTGGCGTCGTAGCGCGGCAGCTTCGGCTCGCGCAGCGCGACGGGCGACGCGATCTTCGGCGCCAGGTGATCGACGATGTTGCGTGCGATCGACAGCGCATGCGCATCGTTCTGCGCGAGGTGGTCGGCCACGCCCGACAGGCGCGTGTGCACGTCGCCGCCGCCGAGATCCTCGGCGCTCACTTCCTCGCCGGTCGCGGCCTTCACGAGCGGCGGCCCGCCGAGGAAAATCGTGCCCTGGTCCTTCACGATGATCGACTCGTCGCTCATCGCCGGCACGTACGCGCCGCCGGCCGTGCACGAGCCCATCACGACGGCGATCTGCGCGATTCCCGCCGCCGACATCGTCGCCTGGTTGAAGAAGATGCGGCCGAAGTGGTCGCGATCGGGAAACACGTCGTCCTGGTTCGGCAGGTTCGCACCGCCCGAATCGACGAGGTATACGCACGGCAGCCGGTTTTCAGCGGCGATCTCCTGTGCGCGCACGTGCTTCTTCACGGTGACCGGGTAGTAGGTGCCGCCCTTGACCGTCGCGTCGTTGCACACGATCACGCATTCGCGGCCGGCGATGCGGCCGATCCCGGTGATGACGCCCGCGCCCGGCGCGTCGTCGTTGTACATGCCGTTCGCGGCGAGCTGCGACAGCTCGAGGAACGGCGCACCCGGATCGAGCAGTTGCGCGATCCGGTCGCGCGGCAGCAGCTTGCCGCGTGACAGGTGCTTGTCGCGCGCGGCCTGGCCGCCGCCCTGCGCGAGCTGTTCGATCTTCGCGCGCAGGTCGGCGACGACCGCCTCGAGCGCCGCGGCATTCGCGCGGAAGTCTTCCGAACGCGGGTTCAGTTTCGATTCGATGATCGGCATCGACGGGGCTCCGTTCGCGTGACGTGGGGCGTTACATCGTTTCCGCGAACAGCTCGCGGCCGATCAGCATCCGGCGGATCTCGCTCGTGCCGGCGCCGATCTCGTACAGCTTCGCATCGCGCCACAGGCGGCCAACCGGGTATTCGTTGATGTAGCCGTTGCCGCCGAGGATCTGGATCGCCTCGCCGGCCATCCACGTCGCCTTCTCGGCCGTGTAGAGGATCACACCCGCGCAATCCTTGCGCACCTGGCGAATGTGGTCGCTGCCCGCCGAGTCGAGATGGCGGCCGACCGCGTACAGATAGGCGCGGCAGGCCTGGAACGTGGTGTACATGTCGGCGACCTTGCCCTGGATCAGCTGGAATTCGCCGATCGACTGGCCGAACTGCTTGCGGTCGTGGATGTACGGCACCACGGCGTCGAGGCACGCGGCCATGATGCCCGTCGGCCCGCCCGACAGCACCGCGCGCTCGTAGTCGAGGCCGCTCATCAGCACCTTCACGCCGCCGTTCAACTGGCCGAGGATGTTTTCTTCCGGCACCTCGACGTCCTGGAACACCAGCTCGCCCGTATGCGAGCCGCGCATGCCCAGCTTGTCGAGCTTCTGCGCGACCGAGAAGCCCTTCATCCCCTTTTCGACGATGAACGCGGTGATGCCGCGCGAGTTGGCTTCGACGTCCGTCTTCGCGTAGACGACGAGCGTGTCGCAATCGGGGCCGTTGGTGATCCACATCTTCGTGCCGTTCAGCACGTAGCGGTCGCCGCGCTTGTCCGCGCGCAGCTTCATGCTGACGACGTCGGAGCCGGCGTTCGGCTCGCTCATCGCGAGCGCGCCGATGTGTTCGCCCGACACGAGCTTCGGCAGGTATTTCTGCTTCTGCGCGTCGGTGCCGTTGCGGTGGATCTGGTTCACGCACAGGTTCGAGTGCGCGCCGTACGACAGGCCGATCGACGCCGATGCGCGCGAGATTTCTTCCATCGCGACCATGTGCGCGGTGTAGCCCATGTTCGCGCCGCCGTACTCCTCGGCCACCGTCATGCCGAGCACGCCGAGATCGCCGAACTTCTTCCACAGATCCATCGGAAACTGGTCGGTGCGGTCGACCTCCGCCGCGCGCGGCGTGATTTCCTTCGCCGCAAACGTCGCGACAGCGTCGCGCAGCATCTCGATGTCTTCACCGAGCATGAATTGCACGCCGGGCAGGTTGATCATGTCTCCTCCGTCTCCAGAAAGTGTGTCGCACTCACCGATTTCTGAGTTTCGCTCAAATCGAATGAATGCACCGATTCATTAGCCAATACAGCGGAAATTTTGCACAGTTTCGCGCCTCGTCGGGTTTGGCGTCAATAGTTTTTTGAGTGATACTCAGATATGATGACTGGATGACAGCCGCTCCCGCCGACACCATGACCGCCACCGCCAAAGCCGACCGCGCCGACACGCCGCGCGCGCCCGCCGGGCGCAAGTCCCAGCAGCGCGTGCAGGACATTCTGCGCGCGGGCCGTGAAGTGTTCGCCGAAAAAGGTTACGAGCATGCGACGGCCGCCGAGATCGCGCAGCGCGTGGGGGTGTCGGAGGCGACGGTGTTCAGCTACTTCCGCGGCAAACGCGAGCTGTGCGCGCGCGTGATCGCGGATTGGTACGACGAAATCATCGCCGCGTTCGAGCACGGCATGCCGCAGGATGCGTCGGTGCAGCAGCAGTTCGCCTTCATCGTGCGCACTCACCTGCGGCTGATGCTCGTGAACGGCACGGGGCTGTGCGCGCTGGTGCTGTCGGAAGGCCGTGCGAAGCAGCATGCGCTGAGCGACGAGCTCACCGCGCTGCAGCGCCGCTACACGGCGCCGCTGATGGACGTGCTCGCGCGCGGCCAGGCGGCCGGGCAGGTTCGCGCGGACCTGCCGCTGAGCCTGCTGCGCTCGATGGTGTTCGGGCCGATCGAGCACGTGCTGTGGGATGCGATCCTCGGGCACCGCAAGCTCGATACGGAAACGACGGCCGCGCAGCTGATCGACATGCTGTGGGCCGCCGTGCAGCCGCCGGCGCCGGAACAGGCGGCGCTCGTGCGCTTCAGGAACGAAGTGGCCGAAGCGATGCAGCGGCTGGAAGGGGAACGCACGCGCGCGTGACGCGCGGCGGCCGGGTTACGCCGCCGCGGTTCGATCGCGGCAGCGCGCAACCGGTCAATTGACGAGACGGCAGTGCGCCAGCTTCAGGCCCGGCAATACGGGCGCGTCGATATAGCCCTCATTCACGCAGCTGAACCGGAACGCCGCCGACGTGACGAACGGCTTGATTTCCCCGCCGGGGAATTTCGGCTTCAGCGCATCCTGGTCGGCCACGTCGAAATGCGTGTCGAATTGCTCGCCGTCGGCCGTCAGCGCGCCGAAGTACGTGCCGCCCGGGTCGCTGCCCATCCGGATCACGGCGCCGGCGAACACGAGGCGCTTGCCGTCGTACTTCGTCTTCGCGGCGGCCATGTCCTGCGTATAGGCCTCGATCACGGCGCCGTAATGCGCATCGATCGCGGGTTCGGCGTCCGACGCCGCGCAAGCGGCCTGGTGAACGCCCGCCAGCAGCGTGCAGGCCGCGAGCGCGGCCGCCGCGAACGGCGCGGAAATCTTCTTCATGGGTGGTCTCCCGTCTAGCGTGGTGGTTGAAGTGAGTGAAGCCCGGCGCTTGCACCGGCTGGATTCGCTTCCGTTGCTCTAATCGTTCGAATGGCGGTACACGGCTGCGATCACTTCATCACCCGCATGGTCGTGCGCGGTGCGTGCCGCCGCGCGGAACGCGACGTGACAGGAAGATGACATGGTGCGGCCCCCGGTTCTCTCGTTGAATTTCACTGCGTCTGATTTTGGCCGCTACGGTAGCAGACGGCCGGCGGCCCGGCAACCAAGCCCCGCGCGTTGCCGTTCATTTCATTACAATTGCAAATGATTCTCATTACATATATCATGCGCAACCTGGCCGCAACGAAACGCCGCGGCCCGCAACACGATCCTTAGCACTCCTTCCGCCTCGATTCATGCCATCCCGTCGAACGCCCCGCCGTGCCCGGACCCTGCGTCCGTGGCGCACGAGCCTGCCCGCCCTGATCACCCTGTGCGTCGCGAGCGGCGCGCATGCCGCCAACGCCGAACCCGCCGCGCCCGCATCGACACCCGCGACGCCCGCCGAACACGAACTCCCGGCGATCAGCGTCAACGCGTCGGCCGCCGTCGATCCGACGGTCGGCTATCAGCCGCGCACCACGCGCATCGCGGGCGGCGATGACCGCTCGCTGAAGGAGATTCCGCAATCGGTCGCGGTGGTCAGCAGCAGCGTGATGCAGGACCAGCAGGCACGCTCGCTCGACGACGTGCTCGGCAACATCAGCGGCGTCACGCAGACGAATACGCTCGGCGGCACGCGCGACGCGTTCATCAAGCGCGGCTTCGGGTCGAACAACGACGGCTCGGTACTCGTCGATGGCGTGCGCACGCCGGTGCTGCACAGCTATCTCGCGACGATCGATCGCGTCGAAGTGCTGAAGGGCCCTGCCTCACTGCTGTACGGGATGCAGGATCCGGGCGGCGTGATCAACCTCGTCACGCGCAAGCCGGAAGACACGTTCGGCGGCTCGATTTCCGCGTCGCGCACGAGCCACGGCGGCAGCAGCGCGCAGTTCGACCTCACGGGCCCGCTCGGCAAGCCGGGCCAGGTCGCGGGCGGCACGCTCGCGTTCCGGCTCACCGGCGAATACGACACGAGCCGCTACTGGCGCAGCTTCGGCCGCGAACGCAACGCGTTGATCGCACCCGCGCTGTCGTGGCGCGACGCGAACACGTCGATCGACGTCAGCTACCAGTACGTCGACTACACGATGCCGTTCGACCGCGGCACCGTGCTCGTGAACGGCCGGCCCGACGACGCGCTGCGCTATCGCCGCTACGAGGAAGCGTGGTCGCAAAGCAGCGGCATCCAGGAAACGCTGCGCACGCGCATCGAGCACCGCTTCTCCGATGCGTGGCGCGTGCGCGCGACCTACGGCTGGGGCCGCGACCGCTATGACCAGTTCATCACCCGCGCCACCGCGTTCAACAGCCGGACCGGCGCGCTGACGCGCTCGTCCGATGCGAACCTCGGACGCAACGACTCCGACCAGATCGCGACGCTCGGCCTGCTCGGCAACGTGACGCTCGCGGGGATGAACCACGCGATCTACGTCGGCGGCGAATACGAGCGGCAGCGCAGCTTCCGCGGCGACACGATCCGCGGCAAGGCGACGACGGGCTTCAATCTCTACGATCCCGTATACGGCCTGCTCGCGCCGGGCGGCACGCCCAACACGAAGCAAAGCGATTCGCGCTCGGTCGTGCATGCGTATTCGACGATCGTGCAGGATTCGGTGAAGATCACCGACCGTCTCACCGCGGTGGGCGGCCTGCGGTGGGAAAACTGGCAGCAGGAATCGGGGATGGGGCGGCCGTTCGCGTTCGCCGACCGTTCGCGCGGCAGCGTCTGGCTGCCGCAGTTCGGGCTCGCGTATGCGCTCACGCCCGCGCTCACCGCGTACGCGAACGTGAGCCGCTCGTTCAAGCCGAACGTCGCGTCGAACGTCGCCGCGCCGCTCGCGCCGGAATACGGCCGCGTGCTCGAGGCCGGGCTGAAGTTCAGCCTGAAGCCCGCGATCACCGGCACGCTCGCGGTATACCAGATCGACAAGCGCAACGTCGCGGTCACGGTCGGCGACATCACGTCGACGATCGGCACCGCACGCTCGCGCGGGATCGAGCTCGACGTCGCCGGGCAGATCACGCGCCACCTGAGCGTGATCGGCAGCTATGCCTATACGAACGCGAACGACCGCGACAGCAACACGCCGCTCGTCAACGTCGCGCGCCACACGGGCAGCCTGTTCGCGGTGTACGACACGGCCATCGCGAACCTGCCGGGCCGCTGGCGCTTCGGCGGCGGCGCGCGCCTCGTCGGCGCACGCTCCGGCGACACCGCGAACAGCTTCACGCTGCCCGGCTACGTGACCGTCGACGCGTTCGCCGCCTACGAAACGACGATCGGCAAATTCCCGACACGCTTCCAGCTCAACGTGAAGAACCTGCTCGACAAGACCTACTACCCGTCGAGCAACAACAACCTGATCGTCGCGGTCGGCGAGCCGCGGCTCGTCACGCTGACGACGACGGTGTCGTTCTGACGCATCGCGCGGCCGACGCCGACGCGCGACGTCGGTCGGCCGCGCGTCCCCTTCCGCCTGCACGTCGCCGCGCAACGCGGCGACGTCCGCCTCCCGCTCAATCATCAGACCCCCGAATATCTCCCATCCGATATCGCGATTTCCGGTATCGATCGCGCGCCTCTAGACTGGCTACGCGATTGCGACGCCGCGCCGCCGCACGGCAACGCGGCACGTCCCCCCACAAAAACGATTCCGGGAGATCACCATGTCCGACCGGCATGCGCGCCGAGGCGCGCTCAAGACACTCGGCCTCGCGGCCGGCACCGCGCTGCTCGCCGCCGCGCGCCCCGCGCACGCGGCACCATCCGAAACCGGCGCGCTGCTGCCCGGCGGCGCCACGCGCCTCGCCGACCTCACGCGCCGCCTCGCGGCCGCGCCGCGACGGCGCGACTTCAAGACGGTGCCGATGATCCTCGAACAGCCCGACCAGTGGGATCACGCGGCGCTGGCCGAAGTGATCGGCTATCGCGGCGGCCCGAAGCAGGTGTGGGACAACACCGAACTCGGCGGCCCATGGCTGAACCTGATGCGCAATTCGCTGAACGCGCAGATCTGGTCGTACCGGCATCCGGATTTCCTCGTCGTGTCGGCCACGCACGGCAGCGCGCATCTCGCGCTGTTCGACCAGGCCGCGTGGGACAAATACGGCCTCGCGAAATTCGCCGGCGCCGCCTTCCCGACCAACACGCTGCTCGACGCGAAACCCGCGCAATCGAAAAGCGCGCAGGACCATGAAGCGCCCGACGGCGCGTTCTCGTCGCACGACAACAGTCTCGCCGCGCTGCAGCAGCGCGGCGTCGTGTTCCTGTCGTGCCACAACGCAATCTGGGAACTCGCGGAACGGCTCGACGGCGCGAATGCGAACCCCGACAAGCTGCCGCTCGACGCACTGGCGGCCGACCTGACCAACCACGTGATCCCGTCGGCGATCGTCACGCCGGGCGCGGTCGGCACGCTGCCCGAGCTGCAGCAGGCCGGTTTCACGTACGCGAAATGAGCGCCGTGATGACACCGATCCATACGAAACCGCAATCGCCTTCGCGCCGCCGCCGGCGCACGCTGCGCGCCGTGCTGACCGCGTGGCTGTGCTGCACATCGGCGCTCGCGCTCGCCGCGCCCGCCGACACGGACGCACGCATCTTTCCGCCCTGGCAGGACGGCCGCAACAACGACGCGATCCATCGCGGCCTCGAATTCACGGTGCCGCAGGTCGACGTACTCGCCGATTTCCACGGCGACCTCACCGCGCCGAAGCTCGTGCTGTACGTCGGCGGCAACTACTTCTTCGCGATGGCGCCGCTCGTCGCAAAATTCGAGGAAGACCATCCCGAGTATCGCGGGCGCATCTACTGGGAAACGATCCCGCCCGGCCTGCTCGTGAAGCAGATCCAGGCGGGCGGCACGATCACCGTCGGCAACATGACGTGGACGGTCAAGCCCGACGCATATTTCGCGGGGCTCGGCAAGATCAACGGCCTGATCGCGGACGGCACGCTCGCGGGCCCGGCCGTGCCGTACGTGACCAATCAGCTGACGATCCTGGTGCGCGCCGGCAATCCGAAACACATCGCGTCGCTGAACGATCTCGCACGGCCCGACGTGAAGCTCGCGATGCCGAATCCGGCCTTCGAAGGTGTCGCGCGGCAGATCCGCGCGTCGCTCGTGAAAGCGGGCGGCGACGCGCTCGCCCGTACCGTCTACGACGACAAGGTGCACGCCGGCACGACCGAACTCACGCACATCCATCATCGCGAAACCGCGCTGTTCCTGATGCAGGGGCGTGCGGACGCGGGCGTGCTGTGGCAATCCGAAGCGGCATTCCAGGAACAGGTCGGGCATCCTCTGATGCACATCAACATTCCGGCCGAGCAGAATACGACGGCGATCTACGCCGGTGCGATGGTGAAGGACGCGCCGCATCCGGAAGCCGCGCGCGCATGGCTCGCGTTCATCCGCTCGCCGGAGGCGTTCAGGATTTTCGAGCGCTACGGCTTCGGCCGATATGATGCGAGCCAGCCGACGCCGCACCTTGCGCCGGAGCAGGACCGGCCCGCGGCCGGCTGACGGTCCGGCCGCCGTGCGGCACATACGACACCTACAACAAGGAGGGGAGACGTGAACGACAGGGTCGATACACCGCGACACCGGTTCGCACCGCTGCTGCTCGCCGCGGCTGCGCTGCTGGCCGGCCACGCACAGGCGGACGACACAACACCCGGCAAGACGATCGCGACGCAAGGCACGGCGACCGGCGTCGCCGCCTGCATCGGCTGCCACGGCAGCCAGGGCGAAGGCAACGCGGCGGCCGGCTTCCCGCGCCTCGCGGGCGCCAACGCCGCGTATCTGTCCGCGCAGCTCGCCGCGTTCGCGGACGGCACCCGCCAGAACCCGGTCATGCAGCCGCTCTCGAAACTGCTGTCGCCGCACGAGCGCGACGCGGTCTCCGCGTACTTCGCGAGCCTGCCCGCGCCGGCCGGCATCTTCACGCCCGACGATGCATCGATCGATCCGGCGAACACCGGCGCGTGGCTCGCCACGCGCGGGCGCTGGTCGCAAGGCCTCCCCGCGTGCGCGCAATGCCACGGCCCCGGCGGCCTCGGCGTCGGCACCGCGTTTCCGCCGCTCGCGGGCCAGCCGGCCGCGTATATCGCCGGCCAGCTGAACGGCTGGAAATACGGCACGCGGCCGCCCGGGCCGATGGCCTTGATGCCGATGATCGCCGGCAAGCTGTCCGATGCCGACATCGACGCGGTGGCCGCCTACTACGCGCGCGGCGGCGCCGCACCAGGAGACAAGCGATGATCGACCGCACGATGCTGATCCGCCGCGCCCGCGCGGCCCTGCTCGGCGCGGCCTGGCTGCCCGCGCTCGCCTTCGCGGCGACCACGCAGGACGCACCAGCCGCCGCTTCCGCTCCGGCAATCGCCCCCGCCGCAACCGCGACGGCCGCCAAATCGTTCACGCCGCCACCCGAATCGGCGATTCCCGCCGACGACTTCGGCAAGACCGTCAGGCTCGGCGAGCAGATCTTCCTGCACACGCCCGAATTCGCGGGCAAGTACGTCGGCAACAAGCTGACCTGCGCGAGTTGCCACCTCGACGCCGGCCGCCGGCCCGACTCGAGCCCGATGTGGGCCGCGTACCTGCTGTATCCGGCGTACCGCGCCAAGAACGGCCACGTGAACACGTTCGCCGAGCGCCTGCAGGGCTGCTTCCGCTACAGCATGAACGGCAAGGCGCCGCCGGCCGGCGACCCGATCCTGGTCGCGCTCGAAACGTATTCGTACTGGCTCGCGAAGGGCGCGCCGGTCGGCACGAAGCTGCCGGGCCAGGGTTTCCCGAAACTGCCGCCGCCCGCCCAGAAGGCCGACTACGCGCGCGGCGCCGCCGTCTACACGCAGCACTGCGTGCTGTGCCACGGCGCGGACGGCCAGGGCCAGTCGAGCGGCGGCAAGGCCGCTTTCCCGGCGCTATGGGGCGCACGCTCGTTCAACTGGGGCGCGGGGATGGGCGACATCCGCAACGCGGCCGGCTTCATCAAGGCCAACATGCCGCTCGGGCTCGGCGGCACGCTGACCGATCAGGAGGCATGGGACGTCGCGACCTTCATGGACAGCCACGAACGCCCGCAGGACCCGCGCTTCACGGGCTCCGTGCAGGACACGCGCGCGAAATTCCACGATTCGCCCGACTCGATGTACGGGCGCAGCGTGAACGGCCGCGTGCTCGGCGCGCCCTGACGACCGGCCGCGCCGGTCGATGCGGCCGACTCGGCCGGCGCGGTCACGGATGCCAGCGGTACACGATGATGCTCGACCCGTTGTAGTTGTCCTTGGTAATCACGTACTCGCCGGTCGAGCGCAGGTACGCCCGCACGCCGTACATCGAATCGACGTCGTTGCCGACGTCCATCGCCGACGTGTTCGAATTCGTCAGCGTCGTGACGAGCGCGCCGCTGTTCAGGTCGAACACGTCGATGTTCGGCACCGTGTGCACGTAGCCGACGAACAGGTAGTGCCCGGCCGCCGCGATCGACTTCGGGTTCGCGCTCGTCAGGTTGATCACCGGGTTCGGCGCGCTCGTGTTGCCGTTCTTCCAGCCGTGATAAACCTCGATGTGCCCGTTCATCGCGGTCCAGTCCCAGTTGCCCGCGAGGCCCTGCGCAAGGATCATCGTGTCGCTGTCGGCCTGGTAGATGATGCGCGTGACGGGCGCCACGCTGGCCGGCACGGGTGTCGTCAACGGCTTGCCCCACGACGGCTTGCCGGTCGCGTCGAAGCCCGTCATCGGGTAGCGCGCGATCACGTTCGATCCGTTCAGGCCGGCCCATACGTCGCCATTGCCGTCGATGTCGAAACCGGCCGTCACCTGCAGCGTCGTGTTGAACGGCTTGCCGGGCAGCGAGCCGGCCGGAATCGCGATATAGCCGCTCGCGTTGCTGAAGTAATAGAAGTTGAAGTTGCCCGGGTTCTGGCCCGACGCGACGAGGATCCGGTTGCCGCCGACGTTCACGAGCTGGCCGAAATGCTGGCCGCGCTGGTAGTCGTTCATGTCGAGGCGCGGGTCCTTCGGATAGGTGAACGGGTCGACCGTGTTCGCGACGAACGTGCCGCCCGCCGTGCCCGTGTACACGTTGTTGCCGCTGTAGAACAACGTGCCGTCCGTGACCGGGTCGGGCGCGGCGATCCCCTCGAAGTTCAGCGCCTGCAGTTTCCATTGCAGCGCGCCCGTCGGGCTGTACGAATGGAGATCGGTGCTGCCGTTGCGGCCGAGATCCCAGCCGCCGCCCCATGCGTTGTTCAGCACGTACAGGTTGCCGCCCGAATCCTTGCCGAGCGCGGCGACGCGCGTGAAGCGCTTGTCGCCGACCTGCCCCTTGATCCCCGTCGTCGTGTCGAGGTAGCCGCCCTGCACGCCGAACGTGCCGACCTGCGCCGGCAGCCCGGGCAGCCCGCCGTAGACCTTGATGTTCATGTCGGGCCCTTCGTCGCCCACCATCAGCTGGCCCGTCGACGCGTCGAAGTACAGCGACGCCGGCCGCGCACCGGCTGCCATCTGGAGCGTGTTCATCGCCGTGCCGGTCGCGCTGAACTCCGCGACGACGCCCGCGCTCTTGCGCGCGACCCACAGGTTGCCGGCCGCATCGAGCGCCAGCGCGCCGGGCCCCGTTACGCCGATGTCGCGCTGCCACACGCCGTCGGTCGTATAGACGCGCACGCGGTTGCCGTAGAAGTCGCTCACGTACAGCAGGTTGCCGGCCGTCGCGAGGCCCGTGATCACGTCCGCGTACTGGATGCCCGTCCACGTGCTGACCGGGATGCGCAGGTCGCGCTGGTTCGTGCTCCGGTTGTAGCGGCCCACCGAGCCGCTGCCGAACGTGCGGTTGTAGCCGAGCGCGACGAACAGCGACGTCGAATTGCCGGTGATCGCGCCGCCCTGGAATTCGTCGTGAATGCCGATCGTGCCGAGCGGCTGGCCGTTCTGGTACATCGCCACGCCGCCCGCGTTCTCGTCCCAGCGCGACGCCGTGTAGATCACGCCTTCGGGCGCGACCCACATCGAACGCGCGCCGTTGCCGACGTGCGAGACCAGCGTGCCGTACGTGTTCGCGAGCCAGTCGGTCGAGTATGGCACCTGCGCGTGGCCCGCCGGCGCCAGCATCGCCACGCACATTCCCAGCAACGCCGCGCGGATTCGTTTCATTGACATGAATAATGCTCCCAGACGAACAATTGTCGACACTGTAAATCGCGGCGCATGAAATATTGGTGATTCCGGCAAAAGCGTATTCGCCGTCATCCCGAATTATTCACTCCGCGCCTTTTGCCGTCCGGCGCTTTTTCGTCAACGAAGGTAAGACCTGCGAAACCGCGCCAGATCGGCTGCCGGGCGCACGGTTTCGGTGCTTTATCCCGGCATTTTCTTCCGGGTCATTCAATGCGGATATGTCATTTTTTCTGACATGACCGCATTGCCATTTCATTCCCCGTAAATCGTTTCAATGATTACAAATCGAAATTGAAATGAAAGAGAAAAAATAATGCACGCCTCGATCGCCGTTTCGCGATTTTGCGTATTGAAGCGGAAGGGAAAGGAGGAATGCGGCGGAGGGGGAACCGCGCACCGCGTCGTACCGGCGCGCGGGCACGATCGTTCGGTTCGCGGGGGCGAGCGTCACGCGACGCCGGCCGTCGACGTACTTCGGCAGCGCATCGACGACGTCGATCACGCGGTGCCGACAAAGCGGCAACAGGAGCCTGCATGCAATGGGGCCCGCCTGAACCGCGGGCCCCGTTGCGGTCGCAACGACCGTGCCGTCAGAACTTCTGACGCAGCCCGAGGCTGACGATCGCCTGCGACCGCGAGTCGGACGAGTGGCCGTTCGCCTTGTCGGACACCGACGCGGTCGCGGCCACCGGCCGGCCGAGCGCGTCGAGCGTCATGCCCGATGCGTGCTGGTACGCACCGAGCAGGTACACGCTGGTGCGCTTCGACAGGTCGTAGACGGCACCGAGCGTGACGTTGTGATACTGCGCACGGTCGTCGACGCCATCGACATCGCTGCCGCGCGTGTAGCTGTAGCCGGCGAACAGTTGCGTCTGCGGCCGCACGTTCCAGCGCGTGAACACGCCCGCGACGTTGAACGTCGCGTGGCCGGTGAACAGCGACTGGCCGCCGCTGCGGTACTGCACGTTGCTGTAGTTCACGCCGACGACGGCCGGGCCGAAGTCGTACGTCGCGCCCGTCGCGATCACCTGCTGAGATTGCGCGCTTGCATAGCCTTCGTTGATCGACGAGTTGAAGAGGCCATCGTCGGTGCTCTGCCACTTGCCCGTCGTCGGGTCGGTCGCACCCGTCTTGCTGTTGTCCGAACGTTCGTAGCCGACGCCGACGCGCAGCGGGCCCGCCGCGTACGCCGCGCCGACGCTCCACGTGTTGCGCTGCTTCATGCTGCCCGGCTGGCCGCCGAAGCCGTACAGCGCGCCGAACGTGAAGCCCGAGTAGTTCGCGCTCGTGTACTTGATCGAGCTGTCGACGCGCGCGGTCTGGTCGAGATCGTCGATGTCGCCCGGGTGTGCGCCGAAGCCGCCGATGAACGACGACGGGCCGACCGGGCTCACGAAATCGTCGAGCGACGTGTACTGGCGGCCGAGCGTGATCGTGCCGTAGCGGTCGCTGCCGACGCCGACGAACGCCTGGCGGCCGAACTGGCGGCCGCCCTGGCCCGACGTGCCGTTCGTGATGTCGAAGCCGTTCTCGAGGACGAACAGCGCGCGCATCCCGCCGCCGAGATCCTCGGCGCCCTTGATGCCCCAGCGGCTGCCGGACAGGTTGCCGGTCGTGAGCCCGACATTCGAATGGCCGGTGTACGCACCCGCCGTCCCCACCCGCTCGTTGCTGCGATAGGTCACGCCCGCGTCGACGATGCCGTACAGCGTGACGGAGCTTTGCGCGGCGGCGACCCCCGCGAGCGAGAGCAGCAGCGGCGCTGCGATCAGTTGCTTGTTCATGGTTTTATGTCTCCGGGCGGTGAGCCCGTTGTTCTGGCTGGCAGTTGCGAGTAGCGCGCGGGCGCCGACCTCCGCCGGCTGCGTAAGTCCGGCGGCGTCCACGTGCGACGACGCGGCGGGCATGCCCGCTGCGGCCGCCATGGTAGATGGAACCGGTTCCGTTCCAAAGCGGAATAACGGCAACAGTTTTTTGCCAAAATCGAGATAGTTGGTGCGCCGCCGTCGCGGATGGCTGGCGTGCCTGTACAGCACGGGCTGGCGCACCCGATAATCGAACGCGCGCCATCCATCGGGAGTGCCTTCATGCATGAAACGACCCTGCTGATCTTCGCCGCCGTCGCATTCGTCGGTATCGCGACACCCGGCCCGACCGTGCTGCTCGCGCTGACGAACGGTTCGCGCTATGGCGTGCGCCGCGCGGCCTACGGCTTTGCGGGCGCGATGCTGTCCGACTTCGTGCTGATCGTCGCGGTCGCGCTCGGCCTCGGCGCGTTGCTGATGGCTTCCGCGTTCTGGTTCTCGGTGGTGAAATGGCTCGGCGCCGCGTACCTCGCGTATGTCGGCATCCGGCTGCTGATGTCGAAGGGGACGCTCGATGTCGCCGCCGCGCAAAGCGGTACCCCCACCGAGCGCAAAGTGTCGATCTTCGCGAAAAGCTTCCTGACCGCGGTGACGAACCCGAAGGGCTATCTGTTCTTCTCCGCGTTCCTGCCGCAGTTCCTCGATCCGTCCGCGCCGCTCGCACCGCAGTACGTCGCGCTCGCGGTCACGTTCGCGCTGCTCGACGGCGTGGTGATGTTCGGCTATGCGCTGCTCGGCGCACGTGCGGTGCGGCTGCTGAAGCGCTCGGGCGCACTGTGGCTCGAACGCACGTGCGGCGCGATGCTGCTCGCGCTCGCCGGTTCGTTGGCGCTGTACCGGCGTCATGCGGCATAGGAGCAGGTTCCGATGAAAATCGCCGCACCGCCCCGCTCCGGCTTTCCCGGCCTGTCGCTCCGCCAGCTCGAACGCGCGGATCTCGACGCGTGGTACGCGTACCTGTCGAACCCCGACGTGTTCCGCCACACGAGCTGGAGCCTGCGCACGCCCGACGATCTGCTGCCGCTGTTCGACAACATCGAATCGGCCGATCCGGATTCTATCCGGCGCCTCGCGATCGTCGACACCGCCTCGGGTGTACTCGCCGGGACGATCGGGCTGCATACGGTGTCCACCGCGAACCGCTCGGCGGAAATCGCTTACGACCTCGCGCCGTCGCACTGGGGGCGCGGGATCGCGAGCGCGGTATGCGAAACCGTCACCGCGTGGGCATTCGAAAACGGCGGCTTCATCCGCATGCAGGCCGTCGCGCTGGCCAGCAACGCGGGCTCGGCGCGCGTGCTGCAGAAGTGCGGCTATCGCTATGAAGGGCTGTTGCGCGCCTACAAGATGGTGCGCGGTACGCCGGGCGATTTCGCGATGTACGCGCGGCTCGCGACCGACTGACGCGCAGTACCAGGCATCGCGCGCCAATGCCGTGAAGCCATTGGACGACCCGCGCCGAATTGGCGACAATCGCCGTTCCCCACATCGACGCTCCGCCATGAAAATCGCCGCGCTCTCCGACATCCACGGCAACCTCGCCGCGCTCGACGCGGTGCTCGACGACGTCCGCCGCCGCGGCGCCGACGTGATCGTGAATCTCGGCGACATCGTGTCGGGCGCGCTCCAACCGGCCGAAACGGCCGACCGCCTGATCGCGCTCGACCTGCCGACGATCAAGGGCAATCACGAGCGCCAGTTGCTCACCTACGATCGCGAAGCGATGCGGCTGTCCGATCGCTGGGCACACGACACGCTGCGCGACGACCACCGCGCGTGGATCGCCGCGCTGCCCGAGCGCATGACGCTCGACGGCGACGATGTCCTGATGGTGCACGGCACGCCGGGCAGCGATCTCGTCTACTTCCTCGAAACGGTCACGCCCGACGGCTGCCGCGCGGCCACGCCCGACGAAGTCGCGCAGCGCGCGGGCAACGAAACGGCATCGCTGATCCTGTGCGGCCACACGCACGTACCGCGCACGGCAAAGCTCGACGACGGCCGGTTGATCGTCAACCCGGGCAGCGTCGGGCTGCAGGCGTACGCGGACGACCTGCCGCATCCGCACCGGATCGAGACGGGCTCGCCGCATGCGCGCTACGCGATGGTGTCGCGCACGGCGGCCGGCTGGAACGTCGAATTTCATGCAGTCGAATACGACTGGCACACAGCCTCCGCCACCGCGGCCTCGCGCGGGCGCGACGACTGGACCGTCGCACTGCGCACCGGCCGCTGCTGAGCCGCACGCACCGCTCCGTCACCCCGCTTCGCTCGATCACAGGAAAACCGAACGCCATGCCCGTTCCGTCGCAACTGCTCTTCCTGCCCGGTGCATCGGGCAGCACCGCTTTCTGGCAACCGCTGGCCGGCCTGCTGACGCACCCGGCCGAGCGGCGGATCGTCGCCTATCCGGGTTTCGGCGACACACCGCGCGATCCGGCCGTCGACGATTTCGACAGCCTCGTGCGTGAGGTCCTCGACAAGATCGACCGGCCGACTGCCGTGATCGCGCAATCGATGGGGGGTGTCATTGCAATGCGCGCGGCGCTCGACAAGCCCGAACACGTCACGCATCTCGTGCTGACGGTCACGTCCGGCGGTCTCGATATGGCAGGGCTCGGCGCGCAGGACTGGCGGGCCGTTTTCGCCGAAGCGAACCCGCAGCTGCCCGACTGGTTCCTGACGTTCCGCGCGGACCTGTCGCAAGAGATCGGCCGTATCGCCCAGCCGACGCTGCTGTTGTGGGGCGACGACGATCCGCTCAGCCCGGTCGCGGCCGGCCGGCGCCTGCTCGAGCGGCTGCCCGACGCGCAGCTGCATGTCGTGCCGGGCGGCCGGCACGACCTCGCGGCCGTGCATGCGCAAGCGCTCGCGCCGCTCGTCGACGCGCATCTGCAGCGCGTGTGACGTTACGCGCTTCGGCTCCAACTTCGGCTTCGACACGCACCTGGAACCGCGACGCTCACGCGCCGCGTCGCATTACCCCGCGTTCTTCAGCGTGAGCCTCGCTTCAAGTCCGCCGCCGTCGGGCCGGTTGGAAAGCGTGAGCGTGCCGCCCATCGCGAGCGCGAGCTGCTTCGCGATTGCAAGCCCCAGCCCCGTGCCGCCCGTATCGCGATTGCGCGACGTCTCCACGCGCCGGAACGGCTCGAACACCGCGTCGAGCTGATCGGCCGGAATGCCCGGCCCGCGGTCGAGCACGGCAATCACCGCGCCGCCGTCCGGTGCCGCCTGCACGTCGATCTCGGCCGCGCCCGCGAACTTCAGCGCGTTGTCGACGAGGTTGCCGACGATGCGGCGCAGCGCCTTCGGCCGCGTGACGAGCGCGAGCGGCGCGCGGCTGTGCAGCGCGACGTCCTGCCCGGCATCCGTGTAGTCGCACACGATGCTGTCGAGCAGCGCATCGAGATCGATGCGGCGCGCGGCTTCCTCGGTGCCGTGCAGCGTCCGCGCGTACGCGACGCCCTCCTTCACCAGGTGCTCCATCTCGAGCAGGTCCTGCCGCAGCTTCGCGCCCTGCGTGTCGTCGTCCATCACGTCGACGCGCAGCCGCATCCGCGTGATCGGCGTCTGCAGGTCGTGCGAGATCGACGCGAGGATCTGCATGCGCTCGGCCATGTACTGCGCGATGCGGTCCTGCATCGCGTTGAACGCCCGTGCGGCACGCGCGACTTCCGACGGCCCGCCTTCGTTCAGCCGCTCGCCCTTCAGGTCGGGGCCGAGTGCGTCGGCGGCCTGCGCAAGCTGCTTGAGCGGCCGCGTCGCGAGCCGCACCGCGAGCCAGCAGCACGCGGCCAGCACCGCGAGCTGCAGCACGAGCACGGCCGGCAGCCAGCCCGACAGCGGCACCGTCGACATCGGATGAATGTCGATCGTCAGCGGCGATCCGTCGGTCAGGCGCAGATGCACCTGCAGATGCTCGCGGTCGCCGGGGATCGCGTTCGCGGTCAGCGGGTAGTCGCCGCCGATGCCGTCCGAGATCGAGCGCTCGACGCGAGCCGACAACCGCGCTTCCGGCGGCGTGCCGGTCTCGCCCGGCCCGAGGATGAACGCATAGCTGCGCCGCGCGAGACGCGGCAGCCACGCGGCGCGCTCAGCCGGCGGCAGGTGGTCGAGCAACGCAACCGAGCTCGCGACCTCACGCTCGATGTAGCCCATCATCAGGTTGGTGGTCGCCTGGTCGCGCTCCGTGACGGTGAGCCAGAACGACAGCGTCTGCGCGAGCGCGAGCCCCACGCACAGGATCAGCGCGAGCCGCGCGAACAGCGAGCGCGGCCAGTGCCATAGCGTGCGCGCGCTCATGGCGTACCGTCGACGGCGGTCACGGCCGACGAGAACACGTAGCCCTCGTTGCGCAGCGTCTTGATGTAGCGCGGTTCGCGCGCGCCGTCGCGCAGACGCTGGCGCAGCCGGCTCACGAGCAGGTCGATCGAACGGTCGAACGGGTCGGACTGGCGCCCCTGCGTGAGGTTGAGCAACTGGTCGCGCGTCAGCACGCGTTGCGGGTTGTCGAGGAACACGCGCAGCAACCGGTATTCGGCGCCGCTCAGCGCGACCAGCGTGCCTTCGGCGTCGAGCAGGTGGCGCCCGGTCGTGTCGAGCCGCCATTCGCCGAACGCGAGCAGCTCGGCCGTTTCCGTCACCTGCATCCCGGGCGGCAGCATACGCGCGCGGCGCAGCACCGAGCGGATCCGCGCGAGCAGTTCGCGCACCGCGAACGGCTTGGCCAGGTAATCGTCGGCGCCCATCTCGAGGCCGATGATGCGATCGGTTTCCTCGCCGCGGGCGGTCAGCATCAGCACCGGCACCGTGCGGAACTTGCCGGCGCGCAGGTCGCGGCACAGCGTGAGTCCGTCCTCGCCCGGCATCATCAGGTCGAGCACGATCAGGTCGGGCGCGCCGTCGTCCAGCACGTTGCGCATCTCGCGGCCGTTCGCGGCCAGCGACACGCGCATGCCGTTCTTCTCCAGGTAGTCCGCGATCAGTTCGCGGATCGCGCGATCGTCGTCGACGATCAGCACGTGGTCGATCTTGTCCATGAGTCGTTGTCGGTGTCGTAGTTCGGGCAATCGATGTCCGCTTTTATACCGCACGGCGGGCACGCGTTTGTATCCCAATGTATCGCGCAGCCGTGACGACACACAACATTGCACACGCGCGACTGGCCGGACACATCGCAGATACGTCGGCGCCGCCTAATGAGGCCTGTCGAAACCCGTCCGGCCGCCGCCCCCGAGCAGCGGCCCCCCGATCAGGAGAACGCCATGCTGCCTCGCCTCAAGACCGCCGCCATCGTCATCGCCCTCGCCGCCACGGCCGGGCTCGCCGCCTTCGCCGGCACCCGCGACGACACGGGCATGCAGGCCTCGCCGGCCGGCACGCCCGCGCCCGATTTCACCGGCATCGACCGCTGGCACAACAGCACGCCGCTGACGCTCGGCCAGTTGCGCGGCAAGGTCGTGCTCGTCGATTTCTGGACGTACTCGTGCATCAACTGCATTCACACGATTCCATACGTAAACGACTGGTACCGGAAGTATCGCGACCAGGGGCTCGTCGTGGTCGGCGTGCATACGCCGGAATATCCGTTCGAGCGCGATGCGGGCAACGTCGCCGACGCGATCAAACGCTTCGATATCCGGTACCCGGTCGCGCAGGACAACCGCTACGACACGTGGCGCGCGTACGGAAACCAGTACTGGCCCGCGCTGTACCTGATCGATGCGAACGGCAAGGTCGTCTATACACGCTATGGCGAAGGCGGATACGACAAGACCGAGGCCGCGATTCGCGGCGCGCTCGCGCAGGCGGGATCGAAGGGGACGACGAGCACGCAGTAAGCAGCGCGACGCGCGGGCACGGCACGCGCCCGCGCGCCTCGCGCGCTCACCCGTTCAGTCGCTCACTCGCGCTTTGCGTCGGCCGCCGCGAGCATCGCCTCGCCGATCGCGAGGTTGCCGTCCGCGACCAGCGCTTCGCCCGCGCCGCGGATATCGGCCTCGGCCTTGTTCTGCCCGAGCTTGCGCTTGCCGACGAGCCGCGTGATCTCGATCTGCAAGCCGACGATCGACTGCAGCATCGTGTCGATGTAGTCCTTCGGCGCGTCGCCCATCTTCCACGGCGCCGGCTGCGACGCCTCGTGCGTGCGCGTCAGCCGCGCGACCACGCCGCGCACGAACTTCTCGTCGTCGCGCACCGTGATGCGGCCGTGCGCATGCACGACCATGTAGTTCCACGTCGGCACCTGACGGTGCGCGACGTGCTTACTCGGGTACCAGTTCGGCGAGATGTACGCATCGCCCGCGCGGAAGATCACGAGCACCTCGTCGCCGTCCACGACGTCCTGCCAGACCGGATTCGCGCGTGCGACGTGCGCATGCAGTTCGCCGGGCCCGCCGTCGTCGGGCAACAGTTCGAACGGAATGTGGTTCGCGTCGAGCCCGCTCTTGCCGTGCGTAATCAGGCTGCCGAACGGATGCTGCACGATCAGCTCGCGCATCGCGTCGGGATTGGGTTCGTTGAAATCGGCGGGGACGTACATGTCGGCTCCACTGTCGTGCGGGGTGGGAAATGGCGCGGGCGCGAGCCCGTCATGCGGCGATTGTGGTCCAAATCTGGTTTATGCTGTAGAGCCGGTTTGAAACAATTTCAGCAGACCAGAATCATGGCAAGAACGGCCCGGATCGTCGAAATCCCGTCGCTCGGCGCGCTCGACCGCGCGGCCGGCGACCTGAGCCGCCAGCTCGCGCAGGCGCTGCGCGACGCCGTGGGCCGCGGCGACGTCCGGCCGGGCGACACGCTGCCGTCCACGCGGCTGCTGGCAACGGCGCTGCAGGTCGCACGCGGTACCGTCGTCGATGCGTATGCGCAGCTCGTCGCCGAAGGCTTTCTCGAATCGCGCGGCGGCGCGGGCACGCGGGTCGCGAGCGCGCTCGCGGAACCGCCGGCCGGCAACGAACCGGAACCGCCGGCACGACGTCAGCGCCCGGCGCGCGCCGGACTGCCCGAACCGGCCGCCACCTTCGCGCGGATCGCCCGCGAATTCAGTCCGCTGCCGGCCATGCCGTTCGCGATCTCGGTGCCGGTCGGCCTCACCGCACCCGACGACATCTGGCGCCGGCTCGGCAACCGCCTGCGCGCACGCGGCGCCGGCGCGCCGTCCGGCTATGCCGATCCGCAAGGCGCGCTGCCGCTGCGCGAAGCGATCGCCGACTACGTGCGCCGGTCGCGCTCGGTGCGCTGCGATGCCGGCCAGGTCGTGATCACGAGCGGCACGCAGCAGGGGCTGCATCTCGCGAGCCAGGTGCTGCTCGGCGACAACGACCGCGCGTGGGTCGAGAATCCGGCCTATCGCGGCATCACCGCGCTGCTCGAAAGCACCGGCCGGCGCGACGCGATGGTGCGCGTGCCAGTGGACGCGGACGGCCTCGACGTCGACGCCGGCATCCGCCTCGCGCCGGATGCGCGCGCCGCGTTCGTCACGCCGTCGCACCAGTACCCGCTCGGCATGCCGCTGAGCATGGCGCGGCGCAACGCACTGCTCGCGTGGGCGCGTGCGCATCGCGCGTGGGTGGTCGAGGACGACTACGACAGCGAACTGCGCTACGAAGGCTATCCGTTCCCGTCGCTGCAGGGGCTCGACCCCGATCGCGTGATCTATCTCGGCACCTTCAGCAAGATCCTGTTTCCGTCGCTGCGGCTCGGCTACGTGATCGCACCCGACGATCTCGTGCCCGCGTTCTGCGGCGCGCGCGTGCTGATGGATCGCCATGCGCCGACCGCCGACCAGCACGTGCTGGCCGCGTTCATCGCCGAAGGTCATCTCGATCGCCACATCCGCCGCGTGCGCGGCGTCTATGCGGAACAGCGCGCGCTGCTGATCGACACGCTCGGCGCGCGGCTGCCGCGCGAGCGCGCGTGGGTGCAGCCGGGCGATCAGGGAATGCACGTCGTGCTGTGGCTCGCCGCAGGCATCGACGATCACGACGTGGTCGCGCGCGCCGCTCAGGCCGGTGTCGCGGTGCGCGCGGTGTCGCCGATGTTCGCGCCCGGCACGGCCCGCCCGGGGCTCATCCTCGGCTTCGGCGGGTTCGGCCGCGCGCAGATGGAAGCGGCCGCGCAGCGGCTCGCGGACGTGGTTTCGTCGGTGGAATCGCGCCCCCGCGCGCGGTAAAAGGTTGTCGACGGGCAACAAACGTAATCGTCTGTAAATCCTGCAAGCAAACGGCCGTTTCGCCCGTCGGCACGCCTGTCCGGTTTGCTAGGATCGCGCCTCCTCCCTCCGCGCGCCTGCCGCCTTGAATCGTTTCGTGCTGCCTCTCCGAGATGCGTGGCTCCGTTGCCGCGCCCGTGTCGCGCCGCTCGCCGCCGCCTGCCGCGCGCGCCTCCGCGCCCTGGGCGCAGGCGTGCTGCACCGCCTGCGCCATCCGACGCGGCGTGGCGTGGCGCTGACGCTCGCCGCAATACCGGTGCTGGGCCTGCTGGTCCTGCTCGCGTTCGTCCCGTTCACGCCGAGCATCGGCGACATCCGCAAGGCGCGCATCGACCGCCCCGCGCGCGTGCTGTCGGCCGACGGCCAGCTGATCGCCGAGTTCCGGCCCGTCAACCGCGAATGGGTGCCGCTCAAGCAGATCTCGCCGCACATGGTCGACGCGCTGATCGCGACCGAGGACCACCGCTTCTACGCACACCACGGCATCGACTGGCGCCGCACGATCGCGGCCGGGCTGCATACGTTTTCGGGCGACCGCCAGGGCGGCTCGACGATCACGCAGCAGCTCGCACGCAACCTGTACCCGGACGAAGTCGGCCGCGCGCCGACGCTCACGCGCAAGGTCAAGGAGCTGATCACCGCGTTCAAGATCGAATCGGTGTACAGCAAGGACGAGATCCTCGAGACCTACCTGAATACCGTGCCGTTCCTGTACAACGCGTACGGCGTCGAAATGGCCGCGCGCACCTACTTCGGCAAGTCGGCGGACCAGCTCGACGTCGCGGAAAGCGCGACGCTCGTCGGGATGCTGAAGGGCAACAGCTACTACAACCCGGTGCTGAACCCGGAGCGCGCGGTCCAGCGGCGCAACATCGTGCTCGGCCGGATGGCGCAGATGGGCATGCTCACGCCTCAGCAGCTCGCGAAACTGCAGCGCCAGCCGCTGCGCGTCGACTTCGAGCCGCAGACGGCCCAGCCGGGCCTCGCGCCACACTTCGCGGTGCAGCTGCGCAAGTGGCTGATCGCGTGGGCCGACCGCAACAACTACGATCTCTACTCGGACGGCCTCGTCGTGCGCACGACGCTCGATGCGCGGCTGCAGGACATGGCCACGCAGGCGCTGACGCGGCAGACCGAACGGCTGCAGGCGATCGCCGACGGCGCATGGCGCGGCCCGTCCGGCTGCGGGCTGCGCAACGACCTGTTCCGCGGCTTCATCCGCCAGACGCCCGAGTATCGCCAGGCGCGCGACACGGGGCTCGCCGATGTGGCCGTGCTGAAGCAGCTCGGCGCCGATCGGGCGTTCATGCATGCGCTGTGCGAACGCAAGACGCAGGTGCAGGCCGGCTTCGTCGCGATCGATCCGCGCAACGGCGCGATCCGCGCGTGGGTCGGCAGCCCCGATTTCAGCAGCGAGCCGTTCGATCACGTCGCACAGGCGCGGCGCCAGCCGGGTTCCACGTTCAAGCCGTTCGTCTATGGCGCCGCGTTCGCGGACGGCATGCGGCCGGACGACACGTTCGTCGACCGCCCCGTCGCGATTCCGATCGATGGCCGCGCGGTGTGGCGCCCGACCGATGCGGAGCCGCCGACCGGCGAGCCGATGACGCTGCGCGATGCGCTCGCGCTGTCGCGCAACCGCGTCACCGCGCAGGTGATGCAGCACGAAGGCGCCGCGAAGGTCGCACAGCTGGCACGCGCGATGGGCGTGCGCGACAGCCCGCTCGACGCAGTGCCGTCGCTCGCGCTCGGCACGAGCCCCGTCACGCTGAAGGAAATGGTGTCCGCGTACGGCACGATCGCGAACCGCGGCGTGTACGTCGCACCGCAGATGATCACGCGCATCGAGGATCGCGACGGCAAGGTGCTCGCCGCATTCGGCAGCGCGCCGCCCGAACGCGCATTGCCGGCGCCGGCCGCGCAGACGCTCGTCGACGTGATGCGCGATGTCGTCGATCGCGGCACCGGGGCCGACATCCGGTCGCGCTACGGAATTCGCGTCGACGTCGCCGGCAAGACGGGCACGACGCAGGACAACGCCGACGGCTGGTTCATCCTGATGCATCCGCAGCTCGTGGCCGGCGCATGGGTCGGCTTCGACGACGGCAGCGTGACGCTGCGCAGCGACTACTGGGGCGCAGGCGCGCACAGCGCGCTGCCGATCGTCGGCTCGTTCTACGATGCGGCGCTGCGCGCACGGGCGATCGACCCGCACGCGCAGTTCTCGCCCGACTTCCGGCCGCGCAGCGCGCCGGCGCCGAAGCGGCGCTCGCAGCATTCGGGCCTGTTCGACTGGCTGAGGTTTTTTCGCTGATCGCGGTGCCGCCGGCCCGTGACGCCGGCTGCCCGGTTTACCGGCGCGTCGCCGTCGCGTGCCCGTCCGCGTACAACCAGACCGGCGTACCGTCGTCGCGCAATGCCGCGACCGGTTCGCCGTTGCGCCAGTTCTGCGCGATCGCGATGCGGCGCACGTACCACGGCATCAGGAACGCATGCGCCACACCGTCGAACAGCGCGTCGTCACCGATCCGCGTGTAACGGGCCGGATGCAGCACGGTGCCGTCCGCGCTCAGCACCGTCGCCCGCACATCGTTGCCGTCTTCGTCCTCGACGCAGGCCAGCCAGGCGTGCTCGCGGCCCCGGCACAGGCCCGATACCTCGTCGTACCGCCCGTGCGCGATCGTCGCGCCCGTATCGAGATCGCAGATCGCGAGTTGCACCGGCTCGCCCGGCAGGACGCCGATCGCGTAACGCGTGGACAGCTCGCCCGGCACCGCCTCGTCGTCGTGCAACCACGACGGCGCGCCGAGGTTCACGAAATCGAAAGGCACCCGTTCACGGCCCTGCCCGTCGACGATCGAGCAGCGCCCGTCGTCGCGCCGCACGACATGGCGGATCGCGCCGAGGTCCGCCACGCGCTCCGTCGGTGTGTCGTCGAGCCTGGCGATTTCCGCGTAATGCGGTTCAACGACCGTGCGACCGTTCAGATCGACGAGGCCGACATGATCGCCGTCGCGCCGCGCGAGAAACGCACCGCACTCGGCCGACCATTCGAGCGACGTCCATTCGGGCGTCGCCAGCCATTGCCCGTCGCGGCCCGCCAGCCCCCAGTGCTCGCCGTCGCTCGCCGCAACGACTGCACCGTTCACGAACTCATGTGCATCGTCGAAACGCGGCGGAATCACCCACGCGCCTTGCGTGTCGACGAAGCCCCAGCGGCCGTCCACGCTCGCGGACGCTAGACCGTCGGAGAATTCGCCGAAATCGTCGAGCGCCGGTTCGAGCACCCACGTGCCGTCCGTACGCACGAGCCCGAACCGCTCGCCGACGCGCACGCATGCGACGTCGCCGCTGAAATCCCACACGGCATCGAACGCCGGCTCGCGCACGATCCGCGTCTCGTCGCCGTCGCCGCCGGCGAGCAGCAGGCCGACCTTCCCGTCGCGCGCGGCCCACAGCAACCGGTCGTCGCGCGCGCCGCTCGTCCACAGGTTCGCCCACTCGGGCGGCACGATCACCTCCCACGCATCGTCGGTTTCGCGCCGTACGCCCCACCGGCCGTTGCGTCCGCGAAAGCTGAACGTGTCGTAACCGAGCCAGTTGCCGTGCCGTTCCTCGGCGTCGAACATCTCGGCGAACGTCACGCCGCGCGGCGGCTCCTGGCGCCGGAAGTAGTGATGCGACACGCAGCCGAACCCGAAGCCCCACGCCCAGTCGCACCAGTCGGCGGGCGTATCGATCTCGAGCGCATCGCGCACGCCGCGCGCGTCACGGAAATCCATGCAGTTCACGATCCGCCACCACAGCCGCGTGCAGTGGTCGCGCTCCTCGTTGATGAATTCGTCCGGGCCGCTGTCGGCGAGCCACGACAGTTCGTCGAGGTTCGCGGACAACATCGGCGCACCGTGCGCATCGCCCAGCGCGTCGATCGACTCGCCGAGATGGCGCACGAGCGCATCGAACTGGCGCGCGAGCGCGGGATCGTCGCCGTGCAGCGGATGCGCGACGACGAACGACGCAAGCCGGCCGAGACGCGCATGCGCGGCACGCGCGTCGCTGGCGAGATTCGGCGTGCCCGCGTCGCCGAACACCCGCTGATCGGTGATCGCGCCGCCCGCACTGCCGTCGGCGAGCAACACGCGCCACAGCAGCGGAAAGTGATTGCTGGATTCCGCGAACTCGACCGTTCGCGCGTCATCTCCGTCGCCGGACTGGAGATAGAGCCATGCTCGATTGCCCATCGGAAGCGTCGCCCTCGTCTTGATTGCGGCTGTTGTCGTATCGGCGCTCATTATAGGAGCGCGGGATGACGAAGGCGGCTGCCGGTACGACGCCGCACGTCGCATTAGTCCACCCGGACGAAGCGGGCCCCTCGCACGCGGTGCATCATCGTCGTCACCCTCCAACGACGACGGAGCCCGCATGATCCCGAGCGCAGTTGCTGTCGCGAACCTGCTGTACCGCTACGCGGAGTTGCTGGATGCGGGCGACCTGCGCCGCCACCTGAACCCGAACGAATCGCCGGCCGGTTGACGCACCGGCCGGCGTAACACGCAGCCGCGCTCAGCCCGCGGCGAGCGTATCGGCCAGCGCGTCGAACTCCGGCGCCCATGCCGCACGCCATGCGGCCTTCGCCGCGTCATCGACCCATGCGCCGTCGATCCCGTTCAGCATGAACTGCTTCAGCTCGGCCACGGTAAAACCGAAATGGCTGAACATCAACTCCCACGCCTCGCTCGGATTGACCTTGTGCAGCGTCGGATCATCGGTGTTCGGATGAATCTTCAGCCCGAGGCCCGGCATCTTGCGCATCGGGTGCAGTTCCGCCCATTGCTCGGGCGGCAGCGTGCGCAGGTAGTACGAATTCGTCGGCACGACGGTGAAGACGATCCCGCGTTCCGCATAGCGTGCGCACAACTCGGGGTGGTCGACGATCGTATAGCCGTGATCGACGCGATCGACCTGCAGCAGGTCGACGGCCGTCTCGACGTTGCGCCACGGCATCCCGAACTCGCCCGCATGCGCGGTCGTGCGGAAGCCGGCCGCACGCGCATTGCGGTACGCCTTCCAGAACAGCTCGGGCGGGCGGTCGTTCTCGCGATAGTCGATGCCGAGCCCCGCCACTTCGTCCGCGCGATGCGCCTTCATCCACTCGACGATCGCAACCGCTTCGTCGGGATCCTGTTCGCGGTCGATGCTCGGAATCAGGCGGGCGCCGATTCCGAAATCGCGCACGGCATCGCGAATCGCCGTGACGATCGCCGCCTGCGCGTCCGCATACGCGATGCCCGATACGCGCACCGTGCCGGTCGGATTCCAGAAGAATTCCGCATGCCGGACGTTGTGCGCGGCCGCGTCTTCCAGATACTCGTATGCGATCCGCCGCAGATCGTCGGGCTGCGTGAGCAGATACTTGTCGAGCGCGCGCAGCACGTGCAGCACGCCGACCGGCTTCTCGCCGCGCGCATAGAACGCGTCGATCTCCGCACGCTCGATCGGTGCGCCGCTGCGCTCCGCGAGTGCGACGAACGTGTCGTGCCGCACCGCGCCGAGCAGGTGGCAGTGCAGCTCGACCTTCGGCAGCGCGTGGAAGAAGGCCCGATGGGCCGGCGTGATCTCGATGCCCGTGCGCGCGGCCGGGACGTTGCCTGGTGTTCCCTTCATGTCAGTCTCTTTTGCGGTAGTGCCATTGCGTCGCGAAAGCCGTCTCTCAATGCGGCTTCACAACGGTCCAGAAGTAATAGCCGAGCGGCAGCGCGAGCACGACGAGCCCCCACGGCACGTCGCGCCAGCGGCCCGCCAGCAGCTTGACGAGCACGTAGCACAGCAGCCCGCCCGCGATGCCGGTGCCGAAGCTGTTCGACATCAGCGTGAGCAGCACCATCGACATCACGGGCAGCGCGTCGGTGAAGTCGTCGAAATGCGTATGGCGGATCGTCGCGAACATCGACAGCCCGATCAGGATCAGCGCCGGTGCGGTCGCCTCTTTCGGAATCGCGAGCGCGACCGGCACGAACAGCAGCATCGCGGCGAACAGCACGGCCGCGGCCACCGACGACAGCCCGCTGCGGCCGCCGGCCTCGACGCCTGCCGCCGATTCGATCAGCGCGGTCAGCGCCGGAATGCCGAACACGGGCCCGAGCGTCGCGGCGAGCGAATCGACGAGGAACGGCCGGTTGATGTTCGGCAGGTTGCCGTGTTCGTCGAGCAGGTTCGCCTTCGCGCCGACCGCGAGCGCGGTGCCGAGCGTCGAGAAGAATTCCGCCGCGAAGAACGCGAACAGGTACGGCGCGGCCGCGAGGCTCAGCGCGCTGCGGATGTCGAGCTTGAACGCGATCGGCGCGATGCTGTGCGGCAGCGACACGAACGATGCGGGCAGGTGCGTGACGCCGAGCGGCACGCCGGCCGCCGCCGCCACGAGGATCGCGATCAGGATCGCGCCAGGCACCTTGCGCGCTTGCAGCACGATCGCCACCGCGAGGCCGATCAGCGCGACGAGCGCACCCGGTCGCGAGAAGTCGCCGAGCGCGAACGCATTGGTCTTCGCGTTCGCGACGACCATCCCGGCATTGCGCAGCCCGAGCATCGTGACGAACAGCCCGATCGACGCGCCGAGCCCGAGCTTGATCTGCACCGGTATCAGCCGCATCACGACACCGCGCGCGCCGAGAATCGTCAGCAGGAAGAACAGCACGCCCGATACGCATGCGATGCCGAGGCCCGTCTGCCAGCCGACGTGCTCCGTCGTCGCGAGCGTCACGCCGATGATCACCGAGCCGCCGATGCCGGGGCCGACGAGGAACGGCAGGTTCGCGTAGAGCCCCATCAGCGCCGTGAACAGCACGAACACGATGATCGTCGCGGTCGTCGCCGCGCCGCGCTCCATGCCGCCCGTCGCGAGCAGCGACGGGATCACGACGAGCAGATAGGCCGCCGCGAGGAACGACGTGACGCCCGCGATCGTCTCGGTGCGCACGCTCGTGCCGCGCGCGGCGAGCGCGAAGCGGCGTTCGAGCCAGTTGGCCGGCGCTCGCGCCGGCATCGTGTCAGTCGCTGACATGGTGGTTCTCCTGTGATTCCGAATATTGTCCTGTGTCGGTTCCCGCAGCGCGGTCTTATACTGCCGCGTACCGCATCCCGACCGTTATTGCCCGATGTCGTCCGACCGCTCGTCGCTGCTGCCCGCGCTCACGCTGCGGCAAGTCCAGCACTTCGTCGTGCTCGCCCACGCACGCAGCTTCACACAGGCCGCGCAGGCGCTGTCGCTCACGCAGCCCGCGCTCACCGCGTCGATCCGCCAGATCGAGTTCCTGCTCGGCGGCCGCCTGTTCGCGCGCACCGCACACCGCCTCACGCTCACCACGGCCGGCGAAGCCGTGCTGCCGCTCGCCGAACGCCTGCTCAACCAGGCGCGCGGCACCTTCGACGACATGACGCGGCTCATCGGCGAACGCATCCAGACCGTTCGCATCGCGTTCATCCCGTCGGTCGCGGGCCGCCTGCTGCCCGCGCTCAACGCATTGCGCGGCACGCACCCGACGCTGCGCTTCACGCTCACCGACCTGCCGAACAGCGCGCTCGTCGAAGCCGTGCGCGACGGTGTCGCGGATCTCGGCATCGGCGTGCGCGAACCGGACAGCGACGACGGCACGCTGCGCTACCAGCAGCTGTTCGAGGACGAGATCGTGATCGTCGTGCGGCACGACGATCCGCTCGCCCGCGCCAAGAGCGTCACGTGGGCGAAGCTCGTCGATCGCGAGCTTGCCGTGTTCGTGCGCGGCAGCGTCAGCGAATCGCTGCATCGCACCGGCGGCGCCGAGAAGCTGCGCCTGAACGTCACGTACCGGATGGAATACACCGAGCCGCTCTACGCACTCGCGCGCAACGGCCTCGCGACCGCCGTGCTGCCCAGCCTCTATACGATGCATCTGCACGATCCCGAACTCGTCGCGTTGCGTGTCGACAAACCGCGCGTCACGCGCGCGATCTCGCTGATCTCGCTCGCCGCCGACGATCGCGGCCCGCACGTGCGCGCGTGCCGCGAGTGGATTGCGAAGCACATCTGATGCCGTTCACCGCGCTGCCGCCCGTGTTCAGGGCAGCTTCGCGATGCGCTCGACGAGCGTCGCGTAAAAACGGTCCGCGTCGACCTCGTTGATCCACGTCGCATTCGCCGTGCGGCCACTGCGCCCGTTCCAGTCGACGATCGTCTCGCCGAGCGTCCACTGCCCGGTCGTCTCGACCACCACGTTCACCTTGCGCCCGCCGAACAGCGTCGGATCGACGAGATAGCCGACCGCGGTCGGGTCGTACATCGGTGCGTCTTCGACGCCGCGCCGCTTCTTGTTGTACGCGAGCTCGGCATCCATGATGTCCGCGACGATCTTGCCGCAGCGGTTGCCGAGCGCACGGAACGGCGCGACGCGCGCCGGCGTGATCGGTGCCTTCACCGCGACGTCGCGCGGCAGCACGACGATCGGCACGCCGCTGCCGAACACGACGTCGGCCGCCTGCGGGTCGACGTAGATGTTGAACTCGGCGGCCGGCGTGATGTTGCCGCGCTCGAAGAACGCGCCGCCCATCAGCACGATCTCGCGCAGCGCGCCGCGAATCTGCGGCGCTTCGACCAGCGCGGTCGCGATGTTCGTCAGCGGGCCGAGCGCGCACAGCGTCACGCTGTTCGGCGCCGCGCGGCTCAGCGTATCGACGAGGTACGACACCGCATGGCCGGCGGCGAGCGGCGCGCGCGGCTCGTGCAGTTCGACGCCTTCGAGCCCCGTCTTGCCGTGCACGTTCGCGGCCGTCACGAGGTCGCGCACGAGCGGGCGCGGGCAGCCCGCGTAGACCGGCAGCGTCTTCGTGCGGCCGGCCCAGTCGCGGATGATCCGCGCGTTGCGTTCGGTCAGGTCAAGCGGCACGTTGCCTGCGACAGCCGTCAGCGCGCGTACGTCGAGCCGGTCCTGCGCGCCCAGCGCGAACAGGATCGCGATGGCGTCGTCCTGCCCCGGGTCGGTATCGATGATCACCGTGCGGCGCGCGGCGTCGCCGCCGGCCGCGAACGCGCCCGCTTCGGGCAGCAGCGCGGTGCCGGCCAGCGCGGCGGACAGTTTCAGGAAGGTGCGGCGGGATGCGATCGGATGGGTCATGGTCGAGCTCTCAAGAAAACGCCGGGCCGCCCCGGGTTTGCCTGGCCCCTCGGGGGGCCTGTTGCGAAGCGGCAGGTTGGGGGCGCTCAAAACACGTGCCGGACGCCGAGCGTCGCCATCATCTGGCGCGTGCTGGTCGAGCGCGCGTACGCAAAGATCTGCGCATGCTCCGCATCGCCGGCCGCCTGCTGCACGATCACCGTCAGCGCGACGTCGGTGCGTTTCGACAGGTAGTAATCGGCCTGCAGGTTCACCTGGTGCCATTTCGGCCGCTTGTCGATCACGTCGTACTTGCCGTTCGTGAACGCATACGCGGCGCCGAGAAAGAGCTGCGGCGTCATCGTGTAGACGACGTTCACGCCGAGGTTCTGCAGGTGCAGGTGCGTATTGTCGAGGTAATCGTAGCGCACGTCGGTAAACATCGCGGCGAACTGCGCGCGGCCGATCGTGTAGAAGCCGCCGGTGCCTGCAATCCGCTGCCGGCTCGCATATGCGGCCGGCGACATCGCGCTCTTGCTGAAGATCAGCAGCGGTGACGCATAGTCGTTCGCGATCGCACCGTCCTGGTTCGTCGCGCTGTACGGATGGTTGTATTGCGCATAGACCGCGCTCCAGCGCAGCGGGCCCTGCTCGTAGCCGAGCCCGAAGCTGTACGCGCTGTTGTTCGCGAAGCCCGTCGCATTGCTGAAGCCGTACAGCGCGGTGAATTTCAGGCCGTAGTAGACGGGGCTCACGTACTTCACCGAGTTCTGCACGCGGATGTCGTTGTAGCCGTTGTCGTTGTCGCCGATGTTCACGCCGTTGCTCGCGATGATCACGGGCCCGATGTAGTCGTGGATCGCGTCGTACTGGCGGCCGAACGTCAGCGAGCCGTAGGTGCGGTCGGCCAGGCCGACGTAGGCCATGCGCCCGAATTCACGGCCGTTCTGCGCGGCCGTGCCCGTCATCACGTTGAAGCCGTTCTCGAGCTGGAAGATCGCGGACAGCCCCTGCCCGAGATCCTCCTTGCCTTTCAGCCCCCAGCGCGGGTTCTGGTTCGTGCCGGACAGCGCCTGCCAGGCGTTCTTGCCGCCCTGGTTCGTCGCGAACCCGACGCCGGCCGAGATGAGACCGTACAGCGTGATGCTGCTTTGCGCACAGGCATGGGTCGCGAAGGCGCCGAGCATCGCGAGCGGGGCGAGCTTGTAGAGAGTTTTCATGCGGGTCGTGTGATCGGTGGTGGTCCAGGCGCGGCAGGGTTCCGCGAAACTGGACTCGACTATACGAACCCGGATCGGATAATAAAAGTTTGCTTTTATTATGGTTCAATAAAACGGATTTATTCTCATCTACATGTATCCCCACGCCAGGCGAACCGGCGGTCAATCCGCCGTGTCGCCCCCCTTCGGCACCTTCGACCATGCCTTGTGCCCCGGCATCGGCGACCAGGCCGGGCGGGCCTTGCGCGCGCTGTCGATCACGACCAGGTAGCGGCCCGCGATCGGCGTGATGTCGCGGTCGCGCCGCAACACCCACAGTGACTTGCCGGCTTCGACGCGCGCCTGGTAGTCGTCGTCGAGCAGGCCATGCCGGTCGAAGAACGTGTTCAGCGACGCGGGAATCCGCACGCAGCCCTTCGAGTGCCGGATGCCGAGCAGCGGTTCGAGGCGGTCGGGGTCGGTCGCATGCATCTGGAAGCGCATCGGCGACACGCCGCCCTTGCCCCAGCCGCGCTCGCCGTCCACCCAGCCGAAGTCGTAGATGCGCATGTCGCGACGGCCGTAGCCGCGGATGCCGTTCTCGTTCGTCGTGCCTTCCGCGCGGAAATCCATGTTGTCGGGCGAGTGATGGAACACGCCGAGCGGCGTCAGGAAATGGTCGTACTTGCCCGGCAGCCCGGTGCCGACCGGCGAAGCGCCGATCATCATCCAGGCGTTGGCCGGCGTTGCACGGAAATAGATGAAGAGCGCCTGCACGTTCGGTGCGCGGTCGACCATCGCGACATATTCGCCGGCGAGGTCGCCGAGGTCCGCCTCGGTGAGAGCCTTCTGGAGCCGCTCGCCGTACGCGCGCTGCTCGCTCGCGGGCACGTTCAGGCGGCGTGTGACTTCCTGCGTGAAGCGCTTGCGCATGTCGATCGCGCGCGCCGTCGCGTTCTGTGCTTCGTCGGCCGACAGCGGCGGATGGCGACGCGGCGGGGTTGGCGCGGGCGGCTCGGCCTCGCTGGCAGGCGTCGCGGATGCGGCCGACGCGGGCGCTGCAGCGGACGCGCCGGATGCCGCAGACGCGGCCGAGGCACCCGATGCCGCGCTGGCAGGCTCTGCACGATGCGCATGTGACGCGGCAGGCGCCGGCTGCGCGGTCGACGCACCTGATGAAGCATGGGCGGACGAATCCGGATGCGCACGTAAAGCCGCCGACGCGGGCGACGCAACCGATGAGGATGACGTAGCTGCGGACGACGGCGTGTCGGACGCGGCAAAGGCGGGCCGCACCGCGAGAACGGAAACCGGCAGCGCGACCGCGAACCACGCGGACACGGCAACTGCGCGGGCAAGACAACGCGGCTTCGCAAAGTGCCGCGTCAAGCGGGAAAGCATCATACGTTCGAAGCCATCGGCCGATCCGGCCGCCGCATGGTGCTGCTGCGAGCGGCGCATCTTCCGCGCGAGCCATCGACACGTCCGGCACACCGTGTGCGCCCGGCGCCGACGCCTCTTCGCGGCGGAGCCGTTCGCTGATGCAACGCGTGCGGTCCGATGGCGGCTAATGAGTCGTCAGGCCCTTCATTTTACGCGTCGGCGCGCGATCCGGCAGCGGCAAAAGTCGTGGTTTTACGTGAGATTTGCGCTTCGTCACGCTTTGTTTCAACTCGTTGCCGTTTTCGGCTTCGTTGCGTGGCACGCTTGAAAGTTGGGCCGTTCGGCGCGCTTGCCCGGGTTGCCGGTTCGCTTGAGATGAAACGATGCTCCGGTCCAATCGATTCGGATACCAAATCATGATGGCGATGCGGATTTCCTGCCCGAACCGCATCGCACGCATGCCGCACGAACCATGCGGCACGCGTGCGCAACTTTCGACTACTTCGAGATGGTTTCCAGCGCGATGCCTTTCGTGCGCGGCCCCATGAGCCCGATCGCGGCCATCACCACCACCATCGCACCCGCGATGAACGAGAACACGCCGAACGTGCCGAAGCCTCGCAGCACGGCCGCGATCACGAACGACGAGAAGATCGCCGAGAAGCGGCTCCACGAATAGACGAAGCCGACGGCCCGTGCGCGGATCGACGTCGGGAACAGCTCGGCCTGATACGCGTGGAAGCTGTACGACATGATGTTGCTCGCGAGCGTGAGGCCGATGCCGAGCACGATCAGGAATGCGCCCACCGTCGTCTGGCTGAACAGCAGCCCGCAGACGACGATCGCCGCCGCCATCGCGACGATCACCGACTTGCGCTCGAAGCGGTCGGCGATCACGAGGCCGATCAGCGGGCCGATCGGCGCCGCGAGCGCGATCACGCTCGAATACATCAGGCTCGACGTGATCGTGATGCCCTGCTTGATCAGCAGCGTCGGCACCCAGTTCGCGAAGCCGTAGAAGCCGACCGTCTGGAACACGTTGAAGATCGTCATCATGATCGTGCGGCTGCGATACGGCGGCACCCACATGTCGCGGAAGCTGCCGCGCGGCGGCACGGGTTCCGCCGGCGCCGGCGTCGGCAGCGGCCGGCCGTACTCGGCCTCGACCTTCGCCTCGAGCGCGCGCATGATGCGGTCGGCTTCTTCGACGCGCCCCTGCTGCGCGAGCCAGCGCGGGCTTTCCGGCAGTTCGCGGCGAATCCACCACACGAACAGCGCGCCGTGCGCGCCGATCAGCACGACCCAGCGCCAGCCGTCGAGCCCGAACGGCGCGTGCGGCACGAGCAGGTAAGCGAGGAACGCGACCACCGGCACCGCGACGAACCCGACCGCCTGCTCGCACGCGAACGCACGGCCACGGATCTGCTTCGGCACGAGTTCGGAGATGTACGTGCCGATCGTCACCATCTCGACGCCGAGCCCGAGACCGACGACGAAGCGCCAGAAGTTCAGCCCGGCCGCTGTGTCCTGGAACGCCATCACGATGTTGGCGGCCGTGTACCACAGCAGCGACCACGTGAAGATCGCACGGCGGCCGAAGCGGTCGGCGAGGAAACCGCACGCGATCGTGCCAATGAAGAGCCCGGAGAACAGCGCGGCGATGAAGCTCGCGACGCCCGTGGTGCCGAACAGGCCGTGCGTCGTCGCTGACAGGATGCCGCTTTTTACAAGGCCGGGCGCGACGTAGCCGCTGTACAGCAGGTCGTAGAGTTCGAAGAAGAAACCGAGGCTCAGCAGGACGACGAGCTTCCAGACGCTGCGGGTGGGCGGCAGGCGGTCGAGGCGGGCCGAGATGGAGCCGGGGTCGATGGAGGGGGATTGGGCTGCTGCCTGCGGAAGGCTGTCCGTTGAGGCCATCTTGGGCGCGTCTCCTGGTCGTGTCGTGTTGTGTGTTGTTGTCCGGCGACCGTCGAGCCGCCGTCGGGCGAATCGCTGCATTGTACCGGCACGCCCGTCCGTCGCACGTGCGGGCCGGCAGGCCGGCCGCGCGGCCGGCGCCCGAACGGTTCGGACACCCCATTTTCGCGCCGGATAATGTGTAAATTGCGTAACCGTATGTCGGGCGCGGACAGCATGCCGGACCGGCCCTGCGGCGCCGCCCGCCCCGCCGCGCTGGCGGCACCGGCCCGGCGGTACGGGCCTGCCGCACGGTTTCGCGCGGACGCGCACTACAGGTTTCGTCGCAAACGGGGTACGCAATCGGTACAACCACGCGTTCCGCGCCCCGGTAACATGCTACCGGGCCAACTACCGGCTTCCGGCTGCCTTTCGGCACCCGGCATTGTCGGCAAATCGTAAGCATTCCATGTCCATACAACGACTATCCACGTACGCCCGCCGGATCGCGCTGATCGTGCTGCTGCAGTTCGCGGTGATCGCGCCCGCGTCGGCATTGACGGATGCCGCCTCCGCTCCCGTCGCGAGCGGCGTCGGCGCAACCGTGCCCGCCATCTCGCTGACCGACGCCATCGCGCAGCTCAAGCAGATGCAGGCCGAGCTGGACCGCATCAAGCAGCAGACCTCGACCGCGTCCAACAGCAAGGAGCTGGACGGGCTCGACGATTCCGCGCAGGAACTGAGCGCCGATGTCGCGAAACTGCAAGGCGATCTCACGCCGCAGCGTGCACAGATCCAGGCGCAACTCGACGTGCTCGGCCCGCCGCCTGCCGCGGGCGCCGCGCCGGAAACGCCGGCCGTCGCCAGGCAGCGGGTCACGCTGAACGCGCGCAAGACCCAGATCGACGCCGCGCTGAAGCAGGCCGCCGACCAGAAAGCCAGCCTCACGAACCTGGCCGAGCAGTTCGCGAAGCTGCATCGCGGCCTGCTGAGAAACCAGCTCGCGTTTCGTTCGGGCGGCATTTTCAGTGCGCAGTTCTGGCTGCCGCTGTTCCATCTTCCGACGGACGACGTCCAGCGGCTCGACGACTTCTACGACGAACTGCGCGACATGCTGCACTCGTCGTGGGTACCCGGGCAACGGGCGATCACCTCGCTGCTGCTGATCGCCGCGCTTGCGGCGTGGATCGGCGGCCGCCGGCTGATCGAGCGCGGGCTCGCATGGGTCGCGCTGAGCCGGCTGCCGCCCACCCGCCTGCGCCGCAGCGCGCTGGCGCTGTCGACCGCGCTGTCGACGTTCCTGGCGACGGCCATCGCCATTCAGATCCTCTACCTCGCCGTCGCGCGCCACTACGAGCTCACGCCGTCGCTGACCGACCTGTGGGACCAGTTCGCGAAACTCGCGGCGACCTGCGCGCTGATCGCAGGGCTCGGCCGCGCCCTGCTCTGCACGAAGCATCCGTCGTGGCGCCTGCCCGCGCTCGCCGATCCCGTCGCGCTCGCGATGAAGCCGTTCCCCGCCATCCTGGCTGCGCTGCTGCTGGTGTCCGGCACGCTCGAATCGATCAACCGGATCGTCGACACCAGCCTGTCGGTCACGCTGTTCGGCCGCGGCATCGTATCGCTCGTTGTCGCGCTGACGGTCGGCGCGTCGCTGCTGCGCGCGAACCGCGCGCGCAGCGCACTCGCGGCGGCAGGCGAGGCGCCCGAGCAGCGCTCGACGCTCGCGGGGCTGATCCATGCCGGCGTCACGCTGGCGATCGTCGCGTCGCTGATCGCACTCCTGATCGGTTACATCACGGTCGCACGCTTCATCACGTACGAGCTCGTGTGGTTCGAGATCGTGCTGTGCACGACCTACATCCTGATCCAGTTGACGCGCGACGCGAGCGAAAGCCTGTTCTCGTCGAGCCTGTCGACGGGTCAGCAGATCAAGCACCTGTTCGCGCTCGAGGATCGCCACCTCGACCAGGCGCGCACGGTGCTGTCCGGCTTCGGCACGAGCCTGCTGATGCTGATCGCGGCGATCGCGCTGATGACGGGCGGCTTCGGCACGACGCCGGGCGACCTGCTGGACAGCGCGATCGCGATGATCGGCAGCCAGCGGCTGCAGAGCCTGAACATCATGCCCGACCGGATCCTGAACGCGGTGATCGGGTTCGCGATCGGCTTCTACCTGCTGCGCTCGCTGCGCCGCTGGCTCGACAGCGAGTTCATGCCCGCGCTCGGCATGGATACGGGCATGCGCGTGTCGCTGATCACGCTGTTCACCAACGTCGGCTACGTGCTGCTCGTACTGATGACGCTCGGGCTGCTCGGCGTCCGGTGGAACAACCTCGCGTGGATCGTCAGCGCGTTGTCGGTCGGTATCGGCTTCGGCCTGCAGGAGATCGTGAAGAACTTCGTGTCGGGGCTGATCCTGCTGACCGAGCGCCCGGTAAAGGTGGGCGACATGGTCAGCATCGCGGGCGTCGAAGGCGACATCCGTCGCATCAACGTGCGGGCGACCGAGATCCAGCTCAGCGACCGCTCGACCGTGATCGTGCCGAATTCGCAGCTGATCTCGCAGAACGTGCGCAACGTCACGATGGGCAACAGCACGCAGGGCGTCGCGACGCTGGTGCTGACGTTCCCGCTGAACACCGATCCCGAGCAGGTGCGCGACCTGCTGCTCGACGCGTATCGCGAGCATCAGGCGATTCTCGAAAAGCCGGCGCCGTCGGTGACGTTCAGCCAGCTCACGCCGGACGGGATCACGCTGAGCGTGACGGGCTACGTGTCGAGCCCGCGGATCGCGAGTTCGACCAAGAGCGATCTGCTGTTCGAGATCCTCAAGCAGTTGCGCGCGGCGGGAATCACGCTGTCGACCCCGCAGATGCTGGTCGTGCAGAACATGCCGGCGGCGGAGAAATAAGTACCGCCCGGGCGGGCTTGCCGTCGACGATGCATCCACCTGCCCCGAAACACAAAGGGCCGGCTACCGCTTCCGCGGCAACCGGCCCTTTTCGTTCGTACGCGGCGCCCTCCGGGGCGCCCCGCATCACACGTCGAACTTCACACCCTGCGCCAGCGGCAGTTGCCGGCTGTAGTTGATCGTATTCGTCGCGCGACGCATATACGCCTTCCACGCATCCGAACCCGACTCGCGGCCACCGCCCGTTTCCTTTTCACCGCCGAACGCGCCGCCGATTTCCGCGCCGCTCGTGCCGATGTTCACGTTGACGATCCCGCAATCGCTGCCGGCCGCCGACATGAACTGCTCGGCTTCACGCATGTCGTTCGTGAAGATCGCCGACGACAGGCCTTGCGGCACCGCGTTGTGCAGCTCGACCGCATCGTCGAAGTTGTCGTAGATCATCACGTACAGGATCGGCGCGAACGTCTCGCGCTCGACCACCGCCGATTGCTTCGGCATCCGCACGATGGCCGGACGCACGTAGTACGCATCCGCGTGACCGACGTCGACGCGCTCGCCGCCCTTCACTTCGCCGCCCTGCTCGCGCGCATCGCCCAGCGCCTTCTGCATCGCGTCGAACGACGCACGATCGACCAGCGGGCCGACCAGCGTGCCTTCTTCGAGCGGGTTGCCGACCTTCACCGACGTGTACGCCTTCTCGATGCGCGGCAGCAGTTGTTCGACCAGGCTGCGATGCACGATCAGGCGGCGCAGCGTCGTGCAACGCTGGCCGGCCGTGCCGACCGCCGCGAACGTGACGGCACGCACGACGAGATCCAGATCCGCGCTCGGCGCGACGATCATCCCGTTGTTGCCGCCGAGTTCGAGGATGCCGCGCGCGAGACGCTGGCTCAGCACCTTCGCGACTTCCTGGCCCATCCGCACGCTGCCCGTCGCACTGACGACCGGCACCTTCTTCGACGCCGTCAGCACCTCGCCGACATCGCGCATGCCGAGCACCAGCTGGCTCAGCTCCGCCGGCGCGACGCCCGGATGCGTCTTCTCGAATTCGCGAATCGCCTTCTGCAGCAGCACGTGACACGCAATCGCGGTAAGCGGCGTCTTCTCGGACGGCTTCCACACGACCGAATCGCCGCACACGAACGCGAGCGCCGCATTCCACGCCCACACGGCAACCGGGAAGTTGAACGCCGAAATCACGCCGCACACGCCGATCGGGTGCCACGTTTCCATCATCCGGTGGCCCGGGCGCTCGGACGCGATCGTCAGGCCGTAGAGCTGGCGCGACAGGCCGACTGCGAAATCGCAGATGTCGATCATTTCCTGCACTTCGCCGAGGCCTTCCGACGTGATCTTGCCGGCTTCGAGCGTGACGAGGCGACCGAGTTCGGCCTTGTGCTCGCGCAGCACGTTGCCGAACACGCGCACGAGTTCGCCGCGCACCGGCGCCGGCACCGTGCGCCACTTGAGGAATGCGTCGTGCGCAGCGTCGATCTTGCGTTCTGCGTCGGCCGGCGTGTCGACGGCCAGCGTCGCGAGCGTCGCGCCGTCGAGCGGCGAACGCGCGGTCAGCGCATTGCCTTTCCACTGGGCGAGATCGATATCGAGCGCGGCAAGAATGTCGTTGAATTGCATCACTTCCTCTTCAGGGACAGATTGATCGGTGCGGCGGCAGCGCCGCCCGCGTGATTCGATTGGAGCGCGTTCGCGCGCCCGGTGCAAGCGGATGCGCCGCGTGGCGGGCCCGGTGCGCCGGACGGCGCATCGCGCTGCGCCGCCGCCGGAAGCCCGGCCGGACGGCGCGCCCCGGCCTCGCGAGGCACGATCCATGAAACACATTGTCGGTGGCCACAAGTCGGGCCGCTATTGATATTAACTCACGACTTCATTCCCAAAACGCAACAACTCGACAAGTCAGAACCGTACGTTTTCGTGCCGATTCGGGACGTTTCCAAAGCCCGAAGCCGGGCGAGCGGACATGTCGCAAAGCGGTGCAGGTTGATGACAAACCTGCATCACCCTGTTCGGAAATATCGTTTGCCGCCCGTGCATCGGGCACACACAATCGGTGCGACGTCGAGATGCAACGCACCCGGCGCGCCGCCGGCCGCCACTACGGCAGCCGGACGACCGACGAAGGCGACACGCACCGCGGCCCGGCTCACCGGGCCCGTTTCGCACCGTATCACCGCTGCCCGGCCCGCGCCCGGCAACGCGTCGCGCTTCGTCACCGAAAAAACAATCCCGGAGACAGCGCCCAGCGCACGCCATGCATTCAGATGCCCGCCCCGATTCGTCCCGCCCGTCCGACTCGCCGCCCGCGAAGCCGTCCCTTCACCGTGCGCTGCAAGCCCGCCATCTGCGCATGATCGCGATCGGCGGCTCGATCGGCACGGGCCTGTTCGTCGCGTCCGGTGCGTCGATCTCGCAGGCCGGCCCCGGCGGCGCGATGATCGCGTACATGGTGATCGGCCTGATGGTCTACTTCCTGATGACGAGCCTCGGTGAAATGGCTGCGTTCATGCCGGTATCGGGCTCGTTCGCGACCTACGGCGCGAAATTCGTCGACGAAGGCTTCGGCTTCGCGCTCGGCTGGAACTACTGGTACAGCTGGGCCGTGACACTCGCGGTGGAGCTCGTCGCCGCGCAGCTCGTGATGAACTACTGGTTCCCGCATGTGCCGGGCGTGTGGTGGAGCGCGCTGTTCCTCACCTTGATCTTCGCGCTCAACGCGCTGTCGGTCCGCGGCTTCGGCGAAGCCGAATACTGGTTCGCGCTGATCAAGGTGCTGACGGTGCTCGCGTTCGTCGGCGTCGGCCTGCTGATGATCTTCGGGATCATGCAGGGCGGCCCGAGCGCCGGCTGGAGCAACTTCACGATCGGCGACGCGCCGTTCGCGGGCGGCTGGGCAACGATGCTCGGCGTC
Organism: Burkholderia pulmonis; assembly: GCF_984667975.1. Lineage (NCBI taxonomy): Bacteria > Pseudomonadati > Pseudomonadota > Betaproteobacteria > Burkholderiales > Burkholderiaceae > Burkholderia > Burkholderia pulmonis. The sequence continues at coordinate 406,657 of NZ_OZ480187.1, read as the reverse complement.
GCGATGATCGCGGGCTTCTCGTTCCAGGGCACCGAAATGATCGGCGTCGCGGCCGGCGAATCGGAGAACCCGCGCACGACGATCCCGCGCGCGGTGAGCCAGATCTTCTGGCGGATCCTGCTGTTCTACGTGCTTGCGATCTTCGTGATCGGCGTGCTGGTTCCCTATACCGACCCGAGCCTGCTGAAGAGCGACGTGACCGACATCGGCGTGAGCCCGTTCACGCTGGTGTTCCGCCACGCGGGTCTTGCGTTCGCGGCCGGCGTGATGAACGCGGTGATCCTGACGGCCGTGCTGTCGGCCGGCAACTCGGGCATGTATGCGTCGACGCGGATGCTCTACAACCTCGCGGTCGAAGGCCGCGCGCCGAAGCTGTTCGCGAAGCTGTCGCCGGGCGGCGTGCCGCGCAACGCGCTGTACGCGACCACCGCCGTCGGGGCGCTGTGCTTCCTTACGTCGCTGTACGGCGACAAGACCGTGTACCTGTGGCTGCTGAACACGTCGGGCATGGCCGGCTTCATCACGTGGCTCGGCATCGCGGTCAGCCATTACCGCTTCCGCAAGGGCTTCCTGAAGCAGGGCTACCGGCTCGACCAGTTGCCGTACCGGTCGAAGTGGTTTCCGTTCGGCCCGCTGTTCGCGTTCGCACTGTGCGCGGTCGTCGCGCTCGGCCAGGACTACCAGGCGTTCCTCGCCGACAAGATCGACTGGGTCGGCATCGCCGCGACCTACATCGGCCTGCCGTTCTTCCTCGTGATCTGGCTCGGCTATGCGCTCGTGCGCAAATGCCGTCTGGTACGTTACGAAGACATGGAAATCGCGCCGTGGATCGAACGCAACGTGACGCCCGAAGCCGCGCCGCAGGCCGAAACCGGCTACGCGGGCTACGCCGCCCGCCCGGCCAACCCGACGCCGGGCACCTGAAGCCGGAAACCTGAAGCCTGTCGTCACCCGGCGCGCCGTCAGCCGCCCCGTCGCGGCGGCCGGCGCACCGACAATCCCCATTCGACGCGGCGCGCGCGTTCAGGCAAGATCGACGCGCCGTCCGTTTTTCCGCCGTTACGAGTCACCGAATCGCATGCAGAACTTCTACGAAGCCACCGTTACCCGCCAGCCCTACCCGCAACTGACCGGCGCGATCGACACGCAGGTCTGCATCGTCGGCGGCGGCCTCGCCGGCCTGTGTACGGCGCTCGGCCTCGTCGAGCGTGGTGTCCATGACGTCGTCGTGCTCGACAGCGAACGGGTCGGCTTCGGCGCGTCGGGCCGCAACGGCGGCTTCGTGTTCGGCGGCTACAGCCTCGACAACGCCGACCTGCTGCGCACGCTCGGCCGCGACGAAGGGCGCCGGCTGTACCGGCTCACCGTCGACGCGGTCGACCTGATCCGCACGCGGATCGCCCGCTACGGGATCGACTGCGACATCGTCGACCAGGGCGTGATGCTCGCGAACTGGTTCGACGATCCGTCGCGGCTCGACAGCGTGCGCACGCTGATGAAGACCGAACTCGGCGTCGACTGGGAGCCCGTCCCGACCAACGCACTGCGCGAACGATTGAAGACGCAGCGCTATTACGGCGGCCTGTTCGAGCCGAACGCCTTCCACTTCCATCCGCTCAAGTACGTGATCGGCGTCGCCGCAGCCGCATCGCGCGGCGGTGCGCGCGTTTATGAACGCTCGGCCGCGCTCGGCATCGCGCGCGAAGGCGCCGGCTACGTCGTGCGCACGGCGCAGGGCACGGTGCGCGCGAAGGACGTCGTGTTCGCCGGCGGCGGCTACGCCCGCGGCGTGTCGCCGCGCATCGAGCGCGCGGTGCTGCCGATCGCGACCTACGTGATCGCGACCGAACCGCTCGGCACGCGCCTGCCCGACGCAATCGACGCGCCGTACGCGATCTACGACACGCGTTTCGCGTTCGACTACTACCGCCCGCTGAAAGACACGCGGATCCTGTGGGGCGGCCGGATCTCGGTGCTCGACCGCGGCCCCGACGCGATCGCCCGGCTGCTGCGGCGCGACCTGCTGCGCGTGTATCCGCAACTGGAAGGCGTGAAGGTCGACTACGCGTGGGGCGGGCTGATGAGCTACGCACGGCACAAGATGCCGCAGATCGGCCGCGATGCGGACGGCGTGTGGCACGCGATCGCGTTCGGCGGCCACGGGATGGCGCCGACCACGGTGGCCGGCGAAGCGCTCGCCGCCGCGCTGGCCGAAGGCCGGCCGGTGCCGGACGGCTTCGCCGCGTTCGGGCTCACGCGCACGTTCGGGCTGGCCGGCCTCGCCGCCGCGCAGCTCACGTACACCGCATACCAGGCCCGCGACGCGCTCGCATCCTGCCGCCGCTGAGCGGCCGCGGCGGCGGAAACGGCCGCGCCGGACGGCCTTGCCGATTAGAGCGGAAGGTCGGCCGGGCGGGGATTTCCCGCATGCTAGAATGCCTTTTCCAAGCCGCCGCGAACCCACAACAAAGTCACATGAAAGCAGGAAGCAAGGCCGCCACGTCCGACACCCGCGCGCTTGCGTCCGATGCGCGGCGTAAATACGATCCCGAGCAAACCAAGCGCAACATCCTCGATGTCGCCACGCAGGAATTCTCCGCGATGGGCCTCGCCGGTGCGCGCGTCGACGCGATCGCCGAGCGCACGAACACGACGAAGCGGATGCTCTACTACTACTTCGAAAGCAAGGAAGGCCTGTACGAGGCCGTGCTGGAGAAGGTGTACGGCGATATCCGCGCGCTCGAGCAGGAACTGCACATCGGCGACATGGAGCCGCGCGAAGGCATGCGCCGCCTCGTCGAATTCACGTTCGACTATCACGACAAGCATCGCGACTTCGTCCGCCTCGTGTCGATCGAGAACATCCACGGCGCGAAGTACCTCGAACAGCTCAAGTCGTTCAAGAACCGCAACGTCAGCATCATCAAGACGCTCGAGGAACTGGTCGAGCGCGGTGCGGCCAGCGGTGCGTTCCGCAAGGACATCGACGCATTCGACCTGCACCTGCTGATCAGCTCGTTCTGCTTCCACCGCGTGTCGAACCGCTATACGTTCGGCGCCGCGTTCGGCCGCGATCCGTCGGCGCCGCGCCTGCGCGCACGCCATCGCGACACGATCGCCGACGCCGTGCTGCGCTACGTCGCCGCATAAGCGGCGGCAACCACCTCCGGCCAGGGCACGAACCCTTCGTGCCCCGCGCACTTCCATGCATCAGTCCGTCGGTGCGGTCGACGCCAGCGCGATCCGCGCCTTCTCTTCCGGGCTGCCCGCCACGTAATACTTCTTCGCCCAGCTTGAATCGGGTGCAAGCGCGAGCCGCGCATGCGCGCCCGTGCCGGCATCCGTGCCGTGCGCCTTCGCATTGATCGCCAGCGCCCGTGCGCGGTAATGCTCGTAGAGCCGCAGGAATTCCGCGAGATAGATCGCCGCGATCCGCTTGTCGCGAATCTCGAGCAGGTTCTCGTCGTTGTACTGCTCCGAATTGCGGCTCATGTTCGCCGAGCCCGTATAGACGACCGGATTCGCGCCTTCCGCATCGATCACGATGAACTTGTGGTGGATCACGACGGGCGGAAACGCCGGCGCCGGCTCGCCCGGAAAGAGCCGCAGCTCGGGCTCGAAACCCTGCGGCACGGTGGCCGGCGAGAAATACGACGCATCGATCACGTCGTGGTTGTCGCGGCTGCGGTGGTACAGCTCGAGGTTCGCGAGCGTCGCCGCATCGAGCGTCTGGCCGGCCTGCCGGGCGGCATCGGCCTTCGTCGCGCTGCCGACGTTGATCTTGTTCACGAGGCCGAACATCATCAGCCCGCGGTCGCCGGCCGCGAAGCAGGCGTCGCGCAGCGCCGCGTCGGTCGGCATGAACAGGCAGAACGACACCGAATGCTTCGCGGCCGCAATCGCGGCGACGATCGTATCGATCTCGGTACGCTGCCCCGCCGGCTCCGGCGAGTACGCGACGCGCACCTGCGCGCTGCCGATCGTCATCGGCCCGGACCAGCCCGACGTCAGCTTCGCCGTCTCCGCGATCGACGGATTCCCGGCCAGCGCATGCGCGCGGTCGTTGTACAGCGCCGCGAGCGCGGGCGAGTCGAACGCGTGCAGCACGTTGGCCTGCTCGGTCAGCCCCTCGGTCGTGAAGTTCGCGGAACCGGTCAGCACGCGCGCGGGCGTCGGGTTCGACGGCGCATCGGTCACGATGAACTTGTCGTGCATGATGTGCGTCTTGTCGCGCGGCGCGAGCGTCGCGAGGCCCTGCAGCGCGTCGACGGCCGGCTGGTTCGGCGACGGCAGCGGCGGCTTGCCCTTGCGCGCCGTCGTGTGCGCGTCGTAGACGATCGCAAGCGACGCTTCACCATGCTTGCGCCCGAACGCTTCGAAGGCGGGCAGCGCCCACCGCGTGTCGGTCAGGTGATAGACGGCCGACGCCGCGCGCGATGCGGGGTCGAGCATCTCCGCGAACACCTGCTCCATGTCGTTCGCGAGCCACGTGCGCAGCTTCAGCGCCTGTGCGTCGCTCGGCGCCTCGTTCGGCGCGAGCCCCAGCGCCGCGACCTGCTTCGCGAACGCCTGCGAGCTCACCACCGCGCGGTTGAACCACGTGCCGATGCCGTCCTCGATGTGCGCGGGCAGCACGATCTCGCATACGCCGCTTTCCGCGTCGAGCACCTGCAGGTTCGCCGGGGTGCCGACGACCGGATACACGTCGTAGCGGAACGATGCATCGCGGTCCTGAGGATCGATGCGCGCGTCCCACCACATGAATTTCTGGATCGGCGCCTGGTCGGTCGGCGCATCGCCCTGCGTGTCGGCTGCAGGGCCGTCGAACGTCAGGCGGTTGGGCAGCCAGCTGTCCGGTGCGCGCGTCTTGCCGTCGGCCGACCAGAAGCCCGGCGTGCGCCGGATCGCGAAGCCGAGGAAATCGGACCGCGACGCCGCATCGGGCCAGTCGAAGGCCAGCAGGACCAGGGTGGGGGAAAGATAGCTGCGCACGCTGACGGTCATTCGTTGCTCCCTGGCCTGGTGGCCGGTCGAGGTGAATGAGTCAGTGTCGACGGCGGTTCTTCCCGCCGGATGACGGTTCGGTGAACCTTGTATGTCGGACGCGCGTCAGTCGCAAACGAGCAGCTCGATCCCGCGCGCGGTCAGCGCACGGCGCACGGCCTTGTCGGGCGCGCGCTCGGTCACCAGATACCGGGCGGCGGCCGTGCCATTGATCCGCACCGGCGTCACGCGGCCGAATTTCGAATGGTCGGCGACGATGATCGCCGTGCCGGCCGCCGCGATCATGCGGCTGCGCACCTCGGCCGCGAGCCGCGAATAGTCGGTACATTCGCCGTCGGGCGTGATGCCGCCGGCGCCGACGAACGCGAAATCGACGTGGTATTGCGCGAGCTGGTGGATCGTGTCGAGCCCGAAGGTCGCGTCCTCGTCGTCGGACAGCTCGCCGCCGAGCAGCGTCACGCGGTTGCCGTTGCGCCGCGCGAGCACGAACGCGGTGCGCCAGTCGTTCGTGTAGATCGACAGCCGGTGCCGGTCGGCGAGTGCGAGCGCGACCGCGTGCGGCGTGCTGCCCGAATCGATCAGCACCGATGCATCGTCGGGCACGAATTCGGCCGCGCGCCGCCCGATCGTGCGCTTCGCTTCGGCGTTCGCCGCTTCGCGTTCGGACAGGCTCGGCTCGCGGCGGTCCGCGGCCAGTGCGCCGCCGTGCGTCATCACGAGCAGGCCGCGCGCGGCCAGCGCGTTCAGGTCGCGCCGCACCGTTTCGCGCGACACGTCGAGCGAACGGACGAGTTCCGCGACCGACAACGCGCCCGACCGTCCGAGCTCCGACAGGATGTATTGATGACGTTGTTCCGCCAGCATCGCGTGTGCGCCCGAGGCGACTGGTAATGGGTAAGCCGGCCATTGTATTACGGACGTTTGACGGCCATTTGACTGCGGCGGGAAACCCGGCCGGCCGGGTTTCACGAAAGCGAAATTCTGTATTGCCTGACGCGCGCGAATCCGCGCGGCGCCGGTTGCTACACTTTGCGCTTCGCCGAACGACCGACCAAGCAAAGGGGCTCGCGCCATGTATCGCAAAGGCAGTGTGATCGAAATCCAGTTTCCGCCGGAACGCCTCAACGACGCAGCCGGCGATCCGTACTGGATCGACCTGACGCTCGACGAAGCTCGCCGGCTCTACGAACAGCTCGCCGCGCGCTTCGCGACCGACGCGCGCGCCAACCAGCCGCTCGACACGTTCTCGATCGACTGATCCCCGCGGCTTCGCACCCGCCCGTGCCGCGTCATGCGGCGCGGCACCCGCCCCCTCCGCACCGCGCGACCGACGCGCAACGACCGCCGGCACGGTCCCGCACCGCGCGGCATGAGTGCAGGATTCGACAAGACGCCGGCACCGCTTCCCCCGATACTGGCCGACTTCCGGTTCTGTCCGGCCGCTTCGCGGCCCGTTACGCATGCTTACCTCGATCGTCGCCGCCGCTTTCGTCGCGCTCTGGTCCACCGGCTTCATCGTTGCGCGGGCAATCAAGCCCTACGCCGATCCCAACCTGTTCCTGCTCGCGCGCTTCGCGGGCACCGCCGCGCTGTTCGGCGTGGTCGCGCTGGTTGCGCGCGCGCCGTGGCCGGCCCGCCGCGAATGGCCGCGCCACCTGATCGCGGGCGCGCTGCTGCAAGGCGTCTATCTCGGCGCGAGCTACTGGGCCGTCGCGCAAGGATTGAACGCCGGCGTCATGGCGTTGCTCGGCGCGCTGCAGCCGCTCGCCACCGCCGTGCTTGCCGTCCCGCTGTTCAACGAGCGCCTGCCCCGGCGCGGCTGGTTCGGGATGGCGCTCGGGCTGGCCGGCGTCGCGCTCGTGCTGGCGCCGAAGGTCACGGGCGGCGTCGCGCCGCCGCCGGGCGCGGCGCCTGCCTGGCTCGTCATCGCCGTGTCGGTACTGGCGGTCGGGTCGATTACCGCCGGCTCGCTGTACCAGAAAGGCAAGCTCGCGCAGAGCGACCTGCGCACGGCGGTTGCCGTGCAGAACTTCGGCGCGGCGATCGTCGCGGCCGTCTTCGTCGCACTGCTTCATGAAACACGCTGGATCGGCGCGCCGGCGCTGTGGGTGTCGCTCGTGTGGGGCGTCGTGTTCCTGTCGGGCGGCGCGGTCACGATGCTGATGTGGATGCTGCGGCGCGGCAACGCGGCACGCGCGACGTCGTTGCTGTTCCTCGCGCCGCCGCTGGCCGCGCTGCAGGGCTACTGGCTGTTCGGCGAAACGCTCGCGGCGATCCAGCTCGCCGGCTTCGCGCTCGCGCTGGTGGGCGTCGTGCTCGCGCGGCGCTGACGCCGGCCAGCCGGCCCGCGCACCCGTCGAAAGGGCAAGCGCGAGTGCCCTTCGCGCAGCATCCTGCACCCGCCCGGCGCACCGTGCACCATGGCGATGCATCGCGTCTCGCCGAAGCAACGCGAAACCGCCGGATCGCACGCCCGGCGCGGCGCCCCGCCACGATTGCGCTTATGATGGGCGCCTTGCATTTCGTTCCGGAACTTCCTTCATGACATCCGCCGATTACGCCAGCCGCCAACGCGCGATCATTGCCGAACTGAACGTTGCCCCGCACTTCGACGCCGAGGCCGAGATCGCCCGCCGCGTCGATTTTCTCGCGCAATACCTGCGTTCGACCGGCCTGCGGACCTACGTGCTCGGCATCAGCGGCGGCGTCGATTCGTCGACGGCCGGCCGGCTCGCGCAACTGTCGGTCGAGCGCCTGCGCGCCGACGGCTACGATGCGCATTTCATCGCGATGCGCTTGCCGAACGGCGTGCAGAACGACGAAGCCGATGCCCAGCGCGCACTCGCGTTCGTGCGGGCGGACGAGGTGCTGACGGTCGACGTGAAGCCGGCCGCCGATGCGATGCTCGGCGCGCTGGCCGCCTCCGGCCACGTGTTCGATACGCCCGCGCAACAGGATTTCGTGCACGGCAACATCAAGGCGCGCGAGCGCATGATCGCGCAGTACGCGGTGGCGGGCGCGCAGCGCGGCATCGTGATCGGCACCGATCACGCCGCTGAATCGCTGATGGGTTTCTTCACGAAATTCGGCGACGGCGGCGCGGACATCCTGCCGCTCGCGGGCCTGAACAAGCGTCGCGTGCGCGCGGTCGCGCGTGCGCTCGGCGGCGAGGAACTGATCGTGATGAAGGTGCCGACGGCCGACCTCGAGGAGCTGCGCCCGCTGCGTCCCGACGAGCACGCCTACGGCGTCACCTACGACGAGATCGACGATTTCCTCGAAGGCAAGGCGGTCAGCGATCACGTGTACGAAACGGTGCTGCGCTTCCACGACGGTTCGCGCCACAAGCGCGCGCTGCCGTACACGATGTTCGACTGGCCGGCCGCGTAAGCCGGCCACCCGGATGGACATACCGCCGCGCGAGCCGTCACGGCTGCGCGCGGCGCACGGCGACGGGCACCGTTATGCGTGCCCGCCCGTCTTCTTCGCCTGCAGCGCACGAATCCGCATCCGCGCACCCGTATCACTGGCGGTCGTGTCGTACATCGTCGCGAGATCGCGCTTAAGCGCGGTACGCGAGCCACCGTCGAGATACACCATGTGTCCCGACGGATAGAAGCGCGCGGACAGGTTCTGCCGCACCTTCTGATCCTCGAGCGGCATCTGCTGCAGGTCTATCACGGTCTGGTAGAACGGCGTGACGAAATCGTAGAAGCCGTTCGCCGACAGCACTTTCAGGTCGACGTTCAGCGCCATCACCGCCGCGAGATCGCCGGCCGTATAGAGAATCACGTTCCCCTGTGCATCGATGCCCTGCTGCGCGCCGGTCGGGTCGATGTGGCTGAAATCCCAGTTCTGGAACGCCTGGTCGTTCAGGTCGGTGAACGCGGAATTCGACGTGAACTTCAGCTGCTCGTTCAGGTAGCTGTTCCACATCGCCGTATAGACACCCGTCACGGCCGTCATCGTCGGATCGTTGCCGCCCGAGTTCGGATCGATCTTGCCCGCGATGCCCGACGAGATCCCGGTCACGCGGCCGTCGTACGAGCCGAGCGCAAGCCCTTGCGCATGCAGCAGCGTCGTCAGGAACAGCGAATTGCCGCGCGCGTCGTAGCCCGCGATGTTGAGGCTCCACGACTGCAGCGTCGCCGTGTCGATGCCCGTGTACTGCGACAGTTTCTGCACGGTGGCCGGGTCCGCATGCGGGACCGTGCGCAGCGCGTTCAGGTAGTCGGTGCGCGCGAACTGCGCGACTTCCTCGACGAATGCGCCGAGATCGGTCGGCGCGGGCGTCACGCCGAGCTTCTTGTGATACCACGCGTCGGCCGCGGCGGTCGGCAGCGCGCCGACCGGGTTGCCGGCCTGCCGGTAGTCGAGGATCGACGACTGCAGCGTGACGCCGTTCAGGTCGACGCCGTCCTCGTGCAGCTTGTACGCGAGCACGCAGCTGCGCGCTGTGCCGTACGACTCGCCGAACAGGTATTTCGGCGAATTCCAGCGGTTGTTCTTCGTCAGGTAGCGCTTGATGAACTGCTTCAGCGAATCCGCATCCTGGTCGACGCCCCAGAAATTGCGGTTCTTGTTCGGCGCGACAGCCGCCGAATAGCCGGTGCCGACCGGGTTGATGAACACGAGATCGCTGTGGTCGATCATGCTGTCCGGGTTGTCTTCCATCTGATACGGCGCGGGCGGCGTGAACCCCGGCATCGACGTCTTGATGCGCTTCGGCGCGAACGAGCCGAGCAGCACGAACACCGACGACGAACCGGGCCCGCCGTTGTAGAAGAACGTCACGGGCCGCGTTTCCTCCTTCGCGCCGTCTGCCGTGAATGCGACGTAGAAGATCTTCGCGGCCGGCCGCGAACTGCTCGGGTCGACCGTCACGAGGTGGCCGGCCGTCGCCGTGTACGCGATGCGCTTGCCGTCGATCAGGATCGTGTGATGCGTGATCGCGGCCGCCTCGGTCGTGTCGGTCACCGAGTCGTCGGGGCCGTTGCCGTACGCGACCGGGTCGAAGAACGGCTGGTCGCGGCCGTGGCTCAGCGCGACCGGGTTGATGGTCGGCGGCACGCCATGCGAATTGTGGTCGCCGTGATGCAGCGGATACACGCCGCCGGAAGATGCGGAATCGATGCCCATCGTGCTGCTCCTGGAGGTGAAAAAAGACGCGGGCAGGACACCCGCGTCGAAGGAAAGGCGTGTGCCGGCGCGTCAGCTCGACGGCTTGCGTGCGAGGATCGCGGCGAGCTGCGTGCCGTTCGGGCTGCCGAGGCCCGTGCACGCGTCCCAGCCCGAAGCAGCCGCATAGGTGCCGTTCGATCCTTTCGTGATGTCGCGCAACGCACCCGGATTCTTGTACAGCACCGGATTGATCCAGCCGGCCGATGCGCCGGCCGCGGCATTGATCCGCGCAATCAGCGCGGCCCACAGCGGCGCGACCGCGCTCGTGCCGCCCATCACGGTAGCCGTGCCGGCGACCGATACCTCGTAGCCCGTCTGCGGCGAAGCATCGCCGGCCACGTCCGGCACGCCGCGCTTCGCAAGCGGCGTGCTGCTGCCGTCGGCGAGCGTGACGGTGAGCCCCTGCTGCCACGCCGGCAGGTCGAACAGCGTGCTGACGCCGCCGCCGCCCGCGCCGCCGCCGGCCGCCTCGTCGTTCCACGTGACCTCGCTGCGGATGCCCTGCCCGGGCAGCGCGTCGAGCTGCGTGCCGCCGCAGCCGAGCACGTACGGGCTCGATGCGGGGAAATCGACATGATCGGCGCCGTCCTGCAGCCCGTCGCCCGAGCCGCTGTCGCCCGATGCCGCGCACACGGTGATGCCCTGCGCGGCGGCCGCCTGCAGCACGCGGTTGAACGCCTGCGCCGATTGCGCCTGCCAGACGGCTTCCGGGCCGCCCCAACTGATCGAGATCACGGAAGGCTTGTTGGTCGTGTCGGTCACGGCCGCGTTCACGGCCTGGATGAAGCCCGCGTCGCTGTTCGACGCGAAGTAGACGGCGATTTTCGCGGCCGGCGCGATCGCGCCGGCGATCTCGATGTCGAGCGCGACTTCGCCGTCCGGCCCGTTCGGGTCGCCGGTCGGCGTATTGCGGCCGGTGCCGACGTTCACGTCGACGAGCGTCGGCGGCGTCGTGATGTCGAGCCCGCGGAAATACTGCTGGATGTCGGCCACACGATAGCCGCCGCCGAGTTCGACGATCGCGATGCATTGCCCGGCGCCGTCGCCGGCCGGGAAGCCGTACAGCGACGCCAGCTGGACCGGCGTGAACGTGACGCCCGCCGCGCCGCCGCGCGCCGGCCGGAACGGCGGACGCAGCCGGAAGTGCGGTCGCGCCTGCGGGCGGCTGTCGAGGCCGAGCACGGCCGTGACGGCATCGCCGAGATCGTCGGGCAGCGCGATCGGGCCCGAGCGGCCGCGATACTGGCCGATCGACTGGTGCTCGAAACGCTCGAGCTTGACGCCGAATGCGGCTTCGAATTGCTGGATCGTGCCGGACAGCACGACGACGCTCTCGACCGGATCGACGCGATCGACCGTGAGCTGGTGATGACGCGCGAAGTCCTCGGCCTTGCGAATGTCGTCGGGATTAGCGGAGAAACGCTGCGCGAATGCTTCGCGCGACAGCGGTTTCGCCTGCGCGTCGCCGGTGGCGAGCTGGTGGACCAACGTATCGAGTTGCCCTTCTTCCTGCCGCCGCAACATGATCGTGACGTGGATGCGTTCTGCCGGATCGCACGGGCCGAGGCACTTGGACTCGGCGACGATTCGGGATTCACGGTCGGCGTGAAGATGCCTTGCCATGTTCAGACCCTCCTTGGTACCGCGTTGCACGGAACAGCCAGGAAATCGGACATAGCCGGCGGAAGTCGGTTCCGTTCGGTCAGTCGGTTCGCGCTTGCGCGGAGTTAAGGGAAGTTTAGAACAGTCAGACGATTTGCGCGCATGCCCTTCTGCAGCAAGGCGCGCGCGTGAAGGCCGGCATTGCGCGCGGCCTGCGGCGGGCGTCGCATCGTTGCCGCGCGGCCCGTCGACCGTCGCGGCAGCGATGCGGCAGCCATGCTCAGTCCATCGACAGGCGCAGCGCGAAGCCGATCAGCGCCGCGGAGAACGTCCAGCGCTGCACGGTCTGCGCGAGCGGATGCGCACGCATCCACGCGGCGATGCGCGACGCGCCGAACACGCACGCGAGGTCGAAGCACACGCCGGCCGCGACCAGCAGCGCGCCGAGCTCGAACATCTGCCAGACGACCGGCCCGGCCGCCGGCCGCACGAACTGCGGCAGCAGCACCGAGCAGAACAGCAGCGCCTTCGGGTTCAGCAGGTTCGTCAGCAGCCCCTTCACGAACGACTGCCGCAGTTCGCCGGCGGCGGCCGCGTCGCCTTCGCCGAGTGCGAACACCGGCGAGCGGAACACCTGGATCGCGACATACGCGAGATACAGCGCGCCGCCGTAGCGGATCACTTCGTACAGCCACGGCGCGCTGCGGATCAGCGCCGCGACGCCGCATGCCGACAGCGTCACGTGCGCGGTACGAGCGAGCGACAGGCCGGCCGCCGCGGCCATCCCGGGCCGCACGCCACGGCCGATGCTGGTCTGCAGCACGAGCGCCATGTCGGGGCCCGGCACGGCGTAAATGGCCGCCAGCGCGGCGAGGTAAATCAACAGCAAATGCGTGGAAATCATGGTCTGCCCCCGTCCTTCAATGACGATATGTTGCCGCTGAAGGACGAGCGATTATTGGCCATCTTTGGCTTCGAATTGGCGATCCTTAGGGGAATCCGCCACAATAATGGAATCCAAACAGGGATTCCGCCAACATGACCGAACTCGACAAAACCGACCGCGCGATCCTCGCTGCGGTGCAGCGCGACGGCCGCCTGCCGATCGCGCGGCTCGCCGAATCCGTCGGCCTGTCCGAGACGCCGTGCGCGCGGCGCCTCAAACGCCTCGAAAACGACGGCTACATCGAGCGCTACCGCGCGCAGCTGTCGCGCCAGGCGCTCGGCTTCGGCGTCGTCGCATTCGTGCTCGTGCGGTTCGCGACGCACGACCGCAAGGTTGCCGACCGGTTCGAACGGGAAGTGCTCGGCATCGAGCGGATCCTCGCGTGCCACAACGTCGCAGGCACCGCCGACTACCTGCTGCAGGTGGTTGCGCGCGACCTCGACGACTACGGCACGTTCCTGCGCGACTCGCTGCGGATGCTGCCGGGCGTGACGTCGATCGAATCGGCGTTGTCGCTGCGTGAAGTGAAGCACGACGCGGGCTTGCCGGTGCCGTGATGTGCGCTGGGCCGGCAAGCCGCGCCGGCGTAACGCTTGTTCACCTTGTCGACCGTGCCGGCGTCACGCGACGTCGGGCGACTGGTGTGCGCGTTCGAGATCCTCGAGAAACGCCTCCACCAGCGGATTCCCGCGCCCGTTGCGCGCCACGACCATGTGGAACGTCACGTCGTAGCGCAACTGCTCCGGATTGAGCGGCGCGAGCAGCCCCTGCGCGACGTACGGCGCCGCGAAGTGCTGCGGCAGGTAGCCGAGATGGTGGCCGGACAGGATCAGCAGCGCGACGGCCTCCATGTTGTCGGCGGTCGCGGTCACGCGGTCCGGCGTGGTCGACAGCTGCGCCTCGGGCAGCGGATACGAACGCCACGCCCATTCGAAGCCCGCGACGTCGGCCGGCGTCAGCGTGCCGGCGCCGTCGAACAGCGGATGGCCGCGGCCGCAGTACGCGACCTGGCGCTCGATGAACAGCGGCGTGTAATGCAGCGACGGCACGCGATGCCAGAAGTAGCCGACCGCGATCTGGATCTCGTCGCTCAGCAGCTTCTCCTCGAGATCGCCCGGCGCGCGCACCGAAATCGAGAAGCGCACGGCTTCGTCGCGCGTGCGGAACGCGGCGATCGCCTCGGCGATCCGCGCGTTCTGGCTGACCGGCGTATGGCCGATCAGGCCGATGTTCAGCGTGCCGACCAGCTGGCGATCCATATGCCGCGCGGCCATCCCGAATTCGTCGAGCGCCGCGAGCAGCTTGCGGCTCATCGCATGAAACCGCTCGCCCTTCGGCGTGAGCCGGAAGCCGCTGCGGCCACGCTCGCAGAGCCGGTAGCCGAGCCGCGTCTCGAGCGACGACAGCTGCGCGCTGATCGTCGACTGGCCGACGTTCAGCATGGCCTGCGCGGCCGATACGCCACCCGCGTCCGTGACCGCGAGAAATACGCGGATCAACCGCAGATCGAGGGTCGACAGATTCCCCAGCACGCTCATCCCCCTCCATACATCGATGCAAATCGATGTTTACGTCGATATCTTCGCATTCTTCTTTCCCGGTGGAGCGCGTAAAACTGTGCGCCAGACCGCGTCGCATGATACGGCACCCCCACACCGGACGAGACATCCCCATGAACGAACCCACCCATTTCCAGCCGCTCGGCGGCAATGAAATGCCGCGCTGCGGCGGCATCGCGACGATGATGCGCCTGCCGCACGTGGCGAGCGCCGAAGGCCTCGACGCGTGCTTCGTCGGCGTGCCGTTCGATCTCGGCACGTCCAACCGCACCGGCGCACGCTTCGGCCCGCGCCAGATCCGCACCGAATCCGTGCTGCTGCGCCCGTACAACATGGCCACGCGCGCCGCCCCGTTCGATTCGCTGCAGATCGCCGACATCGGCGACGTCGCGATCAACCCGTACAACCTGCACGATTCGATCGCGCGCATCGAGGCCGCGTACGACGCGATCCTCGAGCACGACTGCAAGCCGGTCACGCTCGGCGGCGACCATACGATCGCACTGCCGATCCTCCGCGCGATCCACCGCAAGCACGGCAAGGTTGCATTGATCCACGTCGATGCACACGCTGACGTGAACGATACGATGATGGGCGAAAAGATCGCGCACGGCACGCCGTTCCGCCGCGCGGTCGAGGAAGGCCTGCTGCACGGCGACAAGGTCACGCAGATCGGCCTGCGCGGCACCGGCTACGCGGCCGAGGATTTCGACTGGTGCCGCGAGCAGGGCTTCCGCGTCGTCCAGGCCGAGGAATGCTGGAACAAGTCGCTGGCGCCGCTGATGGAAGAAGTGCGCGCCCGCGTCGGCGATACGCCCGTCTACATCAGCTTCGACATCGACGGCATCGATCCGGCCTACGCGCCGGGCACCGGCACGCCGGAGATCGCGGGCCTCACGGTGCCGCAGGCGCTCGAGATCATCCGCGGCGCGAAGGGGCTGAACATCGTCGGCTGCGATCTCGTCGAAGTCGCGCCGCCGTACGACCCGTTCGGCACCACGGCGCTGCTCGGCGCGAACCTCGCGTACGAGCTGCTGTGCGTGCTGCCGGGCGTCGCGTACCGCGACTGATCCCGACACCACCACTATTCCAAATCAGAGGATTCCAGAGGAGCACACATAAAGATGGGGACTTCCGTCAAGCAACCGAAGCGGGCGGCGCTCGCTTCGTTCGTCGGCACCACGATCGAGTGGTACGACTTCTATAGCTACGCGACCGCCGCCGCCATCGTGTTCGGGCCGCTGTTCTTTCCCGGCGAAAATCGCTTCATCAGCCTGCTCGCGTCGTTCGGTTCGTTCGCGGTCGGCTTCTTCGCACGGCCGCTCGGCGGCGTGATGTTCGGCTATCTCGGCGACCGCTTCGGCCGCAAGCGCTCGCTGCTCGCGACGCTGATGCTGATGGCCGTGTCGACGGTCGCGATCGGCCTGCTGCCGACCCATGCGCAAGCCGGCGTGATCGCCCCGGTCCTGCTCGTGCTGATGCGCGTGCTGCAAGGCATCGCGGTCGGCGGCGAATGGGGCGGCGCGGTGCTGCTCGCCGGCGAGCATGCGCCGGAAGGCAAGCGCACGTTCTTCGCGTCGTTCGCACAGCTCGGCAGCGCGAGCGGCCTGATCCTGTCGATGCTCGCGTTCGGCGCGATCAGCACGCTGTCGAAGGACGACATGATGAGCTGGGGCTGGCGCGTGCCGTTCCTCGCAAGTTCCGTCCTGCTGATCGTCGGCTTCGTGATCCGCGCGAGCGTATCGGAGTCGCCCGAGTTCGAGGAGGTCAAGAAGAGCGGCAACATCGCGCAAAAACCGCTGCAGGAAGCGCTCAAGTACTGGCCGCTGCTGCTGCTCGCGATCGGCGCGAACGTGTACGGCATCGCCGGCGTGTATTTCAGCAACATCTTCATGATCAGCTACGCGACGCAGTTCCTGTCGCTCGACCGGTCGATGGTGCTGCATTGCATGACGATCGTCGCCGTGCTGCAGTTCGTCGTGCAGCTCGCGGCCGCGTTCCTCGCGCAGCGCTTCGGCACCACGCGCGTGCTGCTGATCACCGGCGCATGGGCCGCGATCGTCCCGTTCCTGATGCTGCCGCTCGTGCACATGGGCACACCCGTGTCGATCACGGTCGGCGTCGGCCTCGCGACGCTCGCGGAATCGGGCTACTACTCGGTGGTCGCGGGCTTCGTCAGCGGCATCTTCGTCGCGCGGATCCGCTATACGGCCATCTCGATCGCATACCAGGTATGCGGCGCGCTCGCCGGCGGCCTCACGCCGCTCGTCGCGACCATCATCGCGCAGAACACCGCGCCGCAATGGTGGCCGCTCGCGCTCCAGTACACGAGTGCGGCGGTGCTGTCGTCGCTGTGCGTGTGGCTGATCTCGCGCCGCGTCAGCATCGACGATGCAGGCGCCCCCCGCAAGACGAACGAACCGGTGCCGCGCGGCGCGCGCACCGCATAACCCCCGGCACAACGGGCAGGCTTCGTCACGCCCCTGCCCCGTCATCGCCTGCGAAGGGCGGCGCATCGCGCCGCCCTTTTTTCATTGCCCGTCAGAAGTCCGAACGCACGGTGAGCATCACGTTGCGCTTGTCGCCGAACACGCTGTAGAACCGGCTCGGCGGACGGATGTAGTAGTCGCGGTTGAACACGTTGTTCAATTGCAGCGATGCTTCGACGTGCTTGTTGATGCGATAGCCGATCTGCGCGTTGAAGATCGCATACGCGCCCTGCTCGACGCCGCGTGTAATGCGTGTCTGCGCGAGCATGCCGCCGCCGACCGACACGCCGCGCAGCACACCACGCGAGAACGTGTACTTCGTCGACATCTTGAACAGGTGTTTCGGGTCCGTGCCGTCCGTGAGGTAGGCGTCGCTGCTGCTGTCGTAGCCCGCATCCAGGTACGTATAGCCCGCATAGACGTTCCAGTCCGGCGCCGGCTGGCCCGTCACCTCGAGTTCGACGCCCTGGTCGCGCACGTGGCCCTCCGCCACGGAGAAGTTCGGATGAAACGGATCGCCCACCGCGCGGTTGTTGTCGTTGATCCGGAACAGCGCGGCCGTCGCGTCGAGCCGGCCGTCGAGGAAGCTGCCCTTCACGCCCACTTCGTATTGCTCGCCGGTGCGCGGCGGCAGGCCGCCGCCGCCGAAGAAGGTCTCCGTCTGCGGCGTCACGAAGCGCGAGTAGTTCGCATACGCGCTCAGCCACGGCACGATGTCCCACACGAGGCCCGCCGACGGCAGGAAGCGGTGATCGATCTGCGCGCCGGTCGTCCAGTCCTGCACGGTCGGCAGCAGCGTCTGCGAGCGCGTCTGCACGAACACCTCGCGGCCGCCGAGCACGAGCGTCAGCGGTTTCGCGACGCGGATGCGCGCCTGCGCGTAGAAGCCGTACTGTACGGTGCGATCGTTCTCGCCGTAGGTGTACGGCACGTCGACCGCCGGCACCGCGTTCGGATCGAACAGGTTGAAGAGCCCCGCCGCGCCGCCATACGGGCCCTTGAGCCTGACATAGCCCGATTGGGCCGTCGTCGACATCACCGTGTAGTTCGCACCGAACGTCAGCGTGTGGGTCTGCCCGAACAAGCGAACCGGGCCCGATACGTTGGTGTCCGCGCCGAACCAGTCGATCGAGTTGCGCTGGCGCTGGTCGCCGTACTGCGCAAGGCCGTTGGGCAGCGAACCGGGGCCCGCATACGCGTAATAGCCCTTCAGCAGTTCGTGCCGGTAGAACAGCGTGGTCGACGACGTCCAGTCGTTCGCGAAGCGGTGCACGAGATTGCCGTTGACCTCCTGCACCGACGTGTACGAGTAATTCCAGCTCGGGCTGAAGTTCTGCGTATAGGCGCCCGGCACGCGCCCCGTGAGCGCCGTCATCGATGCGTTGACGACACCGGCCGCCCCGTAGTCGAGCCCCGAGACCGGCGATACCTGATAGGCGGCCGACAGCGACAGCGTCGTGCGCGGCGAGAAGTCGTAGTCGAGCGCGCCATAGGCCATCACGTTCTTGTCGCGGATCCGCTCGACGGATCCGAGGCCGTCGCTGCCGACCAGCACCGCGCGCCCGCGCAGCGAGCCGTCCTTGTTCAACGGCCCCGTCACGTCGATCATCTGGCGCACGCTGCCGAACGAGCCGACCTGCGTCTCGGTCGACAGGTGGAACCGGTCTTGCGGCCGTTTGCGCACGAGATTGACCGTGCCGCCCGGTTCGCCCGCGCCGTCGATCACGCCGGCCGGGCCGCGCTGCACCTCGATGCGGTCGTACATCGCGAGATCGAACTGCTGCTTGTATTGCAGCCCGCTCGCGATTGGCACACCGTCGAACTCGACGCCGAGCTGCGTGCCGCGCGCGCGGAAATACGCGGTGCCGTCGCCGTAGTCGACCGACGTCACGCCCGTCACGTAACGCAGCGCTTCCTGGATCGTCGTGAGGTTCTGGTCGTCCATCTGCTGACGCGTCATCACCGACACCGAGCGCGGAATGTCCTTGATGCGCTCCGGCGTCCTGCCCGCGATCGTCGCGCGCTTTGCCGCATACGAACCCGTGCCTTCGGTCGTCGCGTCGGGCGACGCGGTCGCGGTGACGCTCACGGCCGGCAGCACGCCGTCGTTCGCACCCGGCACGGCCTGCGCCCGCACGCATGGCGACGCCATGCCGAACATCGCCAGCGCCAGCGGCGTCAGGCACGGCGCACGCAGCCGCCATCCGGTCATCGACGCACGCGGCGCCCCCACGCGGTCCGTTGTTGTTTTCATTGCACTCATCCCACTGTTGAAAAGACGAACGACGTCCTCCCGCCGGCGGCGGGCACGACACATCAAATGCCTGGGGGACGTTCTTGTAGGCGGGTCCCGGCGGGCCCCGCCGACCTCGGTTGCACCGGTCGACGCGCCGGCGATCCGGCTACACGGCTCATCCGCTTCTCACGTGACGAATGGTCGGTCATGAGACAATGACAGGAATGAGAATCATTACTGAATTGTCAGGGTATCGGCCCTGAAGCCTTGCCAGGTAAGGAGCTTATCGGGTCGGCCAAAAGAAAGGCTGACAATCGATATCGATTTTTTGACAAGATGAGGTGAATTCGCGATAGGGCCGACGCCGGCCGGTTTCGCGACAACGACCGATGAAGACGTTCCTGCTCAAGCGTTATCCGATCGCGCGCGTACCGCTGCCGCACGAAATCGTCGCGTCCGTCACGCCCTTCCGCCATGGCGATCGCCTGACGTGGCACCAGCATCACCATGGTCAGCTCGCCTTTGCGGCACAGGGTGTCGTGCGCGTGCTGACGCCGTCGCGCACCTGGACGCTGCCGCAGTCGCGTGCGGTGTGGTTGCCGTCCGACATCGACCACGAGCTGCACGCGATCGGCGACGGCCAGCTGTGCAACGTCTATGTCGAACCCGACGCGTTTCCGTGGTCGTGGCGCGAGCCGGCCGTGATCGCGGTGTCGCCGTTGCTGCGCGAACTGGCCGTCACGCTGGCCGAGGACGGCGAGAAACATGCGCGCGGCAGCCGGGCGGCGCTGTCGGCGCCGCTGCTCCTTAAGGTGATGGCCGAGACGCCGGCGTTAGCCGAACCGGGCGTTCCGCTGCCGCGCGATCCACGCCTGCTCGGGATGTGCGAACACATGATGAACGATCCGGCGAGCGATCTCACGCTCGACTTCTGGGGGGCGCAGTTCGGGGCGAGCGGGCGAACGCTCGCCCGTCGCCTGCATGCGGAAACGGGGCTCACGTTCGTGGCATGGCGCCAGCAGATGCGCGTGGCGGAGGCGATCACGCGCCTGACGCTGGGCCAGACCGTCGCGCAGGTCTCGACGGAGCTCGGCTACAGCAGCGCAAGCGCGTTCATTGCAATGTTCCGGCAGGTCACCGGCGATGCGCCGCAGCGCTATCTGTCGCTGAAATGACCGTGCGGTGACGCGTAGTCGTCGACGATCGTCATGTCGGCTCTTTGAAGACGGCCCGGCGAACCGCGTCGCGCAGCACGCCGTCGGCGCGCTCCGTCCGGTCCTTCGCCGCGCCGAGATCGGGCGAATGACAATCCAGATCGACCAGTGCGGCATGCGCGTCGTCGCTCGCAATCCACGCACTCGCAATGGTGCGCAGCGCAGCTCGATCGGCCATCAGCAGCCGGCGCACGACCACCCGGCCGATCTCTTCATGCATCGCCCAGCAATCGTCGCTGTCGTCCTCGAGCGACTTCAACAGCCGTTCGAGCGCGTCGTCCGTCGCGTTGCTCACCTTGCCCTCCTCCTCAACGGGATGTCACGCCTACACCGTGAAACGCTCGGCCAGCTCGGCAACCTGCGCACGCGCTCGCGCGTCGCCCCGGCGTCGAGACTTCCGGGCACGTCCGCGATCAGGTTGCCGTCGATCGCGACGGCCGGCACGCAGCGTTCATGCGTCATTGCACCTCGTTGCGCAGCGTCTTCGCGGCGGCGACCATGTTCGTCAGCGCCGGAATCACTTCCGCCCACTGCCGCGTCTTCAGGCCGCAATCCGGGTTCACCCACAGGCGTTCCGCCGGAATCCGTTCGGCCGCCTTCTTCATCAGGCCGACGATGTGATCCTGCGTCGGGATGTTCGGCGAATGGATGTCGTACACGCCCGGCCCGATTTCGTTCGGATACTTGAAGTTGTCGAACGCGTCGAGCAGCTCCATGTCCGAGCGCGACGTCTCGATCGTGATCACGTCCGCATCCATGTCGGCGATCGACGCAATGATGTCGTTGAACTCCGAATAGCACATGTGCGTATGGATCTGCGTATCGTCCTGCACGCCGTTCGCGGTGATGCGGAACGACTCGACCGCCCACTTCAGGTACTCGCCCCACTGCGCGCGGCGCAGCGGCAGCCCTTCGCGCAGCGCCGCCTCGTCGATCTGGATCACGCGCACGCCGGCCTGCTCGAGGTCGAGCACTTCTTCACGGATCGCCAGCGCGAGCTGGTAGCACGACACCGAGCGCGGCTGGTCGTCGCGCACGAACGACCAGTTCAGGATCGTCACCGGGCCCGTCAGCATGCCCTTCATCGGCTTGTTCGTCAGCGACTGCGCATACGTGATCCACTCGACCGTCATCGCCTTCGGGCGGCTGATGTCGCCGAACAGGATCGGCGGCTTCACGCAGCGCGAACCGTACGACTGCACCCAGCCGAACCGGCTGAATGCGTAGCCGTCGAGCTGCTCGCCGAAGTATTCGACCATGTCGTTGCGCTCGGCTTCGCCGTGCACGAGTACGTCGAGTTCGAGCGATTCCTGTTCGCGCACGCTGCGCTCGATCTCGGCCTTCATCGCCGCGCGGTAGCCAGCCTCGTCCAGCACGCCGGCCTTGAACTGGCTGCGGGCCTGGCGGATTTCGGCGGTCTGCGGGAACGACCCGATCGTCGTCGTCGGGAAGGCCGGCAGGTTCAGTCGCGCCGACTGCTTCGACGCACGCTGCGTGTACGGGCTCACGCGGTTGCCGAGCTGGGTGTCGATACGTGCGATCGCGGCCTTCACCGCCGGGTTGTTCACGCGCGGCGAACGGCGGCGCGAGTCGATCGCGGCGGCGTTCGCGGCGAGCGCATCGGCGACCTTGTCGCGGCCTTCGTTCAGCGCGGTCGCAAGCACCTTCAGTTCGTCGAGCTTCTGCAGCGCGAATGCGAGCCACGAGCGGATTTCCGCATCGAGCTTCTCCTCGCTCGCGAGATCGACCGGCACGTGCAGCAGCGAGCACGACGGCGCGATCCACAGGCGCTCGCCCAGCTGCTTCGCGAGCGGCTCGAGCCAGTCGAGCGTCGCGCTCAGGTCCGTCTTCCAGATGTTGCGGCCGTTGATCGCGCCCACCGACAGCACGCGGTCGGCCGGCAGTTCGCGCACCAGCGCGTCGACTTCGTTACGGGCGTGGATCGCATCGACATGCAGGCCGTCGACCGGCAGCGAGGCCGCGAGCGTCAGGTTGTCCTGAAGCTGGCCGAAGTACGTGGCGAGCAGTACCTTGATGCGGCGCGTTTCCAGCGCTGCATACGCGGTGCGGAAGGCCTGGCGCCATTCGGCGTCGAGCTCCGTCACGAGGATCGGCTCGTCGATCTGCATCCATTCGATGCCCTGTGCGGTCAGCGTGTCGAGCAGTGCGCCGTACACCGGCAGCAGCTTCGGCAGCAGCGCGAGGCGATCGGAATCGTCCTTCGTCTTGCCGAGCCACAGGTACGTGACGGGACCAAGGATCACCGGCTTCGCGGCTACGCCCTGCGCCTGCGCTTCGGCCAGTTGCTGCAGCAGGCCCGACGGGTCGAGCGCGAAGTTCGTGTCCGCGTGGAATTCCGGGACGATGTAGTGATAGTTCGTGTCGAACCACTTCGTCATTTCACCGGCCGCGACACCGCCGCAGCATGCGGCGTGCGCTTCCGCCGACTGCGCCGAACGGCCGCGCGCGACGCGGAAATAGTTGTCGAGCGCATCGCCGTGGAAGTCCTGCACGCGCTTCGGCAGGTTGCCGAGCGTGAAGCTCATGTCGAGCACCTGGTCGTAGAACGCGAAGTCGCCGATCGGCGCGAGATCGAGATCACGCTGGTCGTTCCAGTGGCGCTGGCGCAGCTCGGCGCCGAGCGCCTTCAGTTCGTCGCGCGACGATTCGCCCTTCCAGTAGCGCTCGAGACCGAACTTGAGTTCGCGCTTTGCGCCGATGCGCGGAAAACCGAGGTTGTGTGTCGTCACCATGTGGCTGCCGTCCCGAGAGAAATTGGAGATCCGGCAACCATGATAGGGAGTTCAAACCATGAAATGAAATGGCATTATTTCATCCATGCATGAGAGTTGTTCATGCATCTATTGTGCGAGCGGGATCCATGCTGGAACGACTCCGTCTCGTCGTCATTCGTGAGGTCGAGCGCAAGGGTGCGCCGATCGCGGCCGCCAATGCGCTGCACCTCACGCAATCGGCACTCGGCCATACGTCCGGAAAATCGAGCAGCCGTTCGGCACGCCGATCCGGGACCGGGGAAGGCGGTGGCCTGCGGTTCATGCAGGGCGGGCAGCAGCGGCTGAAGCTGGAGAAACGGATGCGGGTCGTGCCGGTCAAGCGGGGAAGGAAAGAGATCGCGAAGCAGATCTCCCTCGGCATCCGCGACGCGGATGCATCGATCGACTATCTGGCCGCGGTCGTCGCGCTGGCGCGCGAAGCGATGTGGAGCGCGCCGCGCATGCTGCGCCGGGCGCGCCCCGTGGCGATGCGCGTCAGGCGGCGCGCATGCCGATGCGTTCGCCGCGCTCGACCCATGCGCCGAACAGCAGGCCGATCGTCGTCCACATGATCACCTGCATGCCGATCGCGGCGGCGCGGAACTTCCACAGCACGACGGCCGGGAACGCGGCCGGCACTTCGTTGATCGACGGCAGCCCGAGCTGCACGGCCGCGATGATCACGACGAACACGAGCCCCGCGACGATCGACGCATTCCATTGGCCGAGCTTCGCCAGCAGGTGGCGGCGCACGTTGACCGAGAACACCATCGTCGCGATCGAGATCGCGATCATCAGGAAGAACAGGCCCGTGCGATAGCCGATCGTGTCCGGGTCGCCCACCGACGGCGGATTGGCCGGGTACTTGATGTTCGGCACGATCACCAGCGCGATGAACGCCGCCAGCGCGAGCCAGGCCGCGAGCGGACGTGCCGGGAGGCGACTGCCTCGCCCGTACGCAAACGCGAAGACCAGCGAGAACAGCCCGCCGAATGCCGCGCCGTAGGTGACGACACCCGTCAGCAGCCCGAGGCCGGCCTGCGTGTGGCGGCTGACCAGTTCGGGCTCCGGTGCGTCGCCTTTGGCGGCATCGAGCTTTTCTTCGAAGGAGATTGCCTGATCGACTTGCGGTTCGCCGACGATTTTCGCGAAACCGAACGTGAGGAGACCTGCGGCGATGCCTGCGAGCATCCCGCGCATGAGCAGCTTTCCGACCATCTTGATCTCCGCGTCAGTGGCAGGGAAAGCCGAGCAGATGGCGGCCGTCGTGAACGAACTCGTGTACGTACATGCCCGGCACGAGCGACGTCGCGCCCTCTTCCGCGCCCACGAAATAAATCGCGAGCAGCAGGATCAGGCCGACGAAGATGGCCCACGGCAACAGTTCACGGACGGGAATGGGCGCCGGTACGACAGCCGGCTTCAGCACTGCTTCGCTCATGGATGCACCTCAGGGGAATCGCGCCCCGACAAATGTTGGATGGGTACGAAGGCAGGTCTGGCTTCCGGGATCATCGATTCCCCGGTTACAGTGGCGCGACCGCGCCGGAATTGCACCGGCTTCCGCGTTTCGTATCGGGCGAATTGTACGCGCGAACGTTCGCGTATTGAAGTGACCACACATGAACGATCGCGTCCCGCTCCGGATCACCCGACAACCGACATGACCCTGCACGCCACGCTGCGCCTGATCGCGCACGCATCGACCCGCGCGATGCGCAGCGGCACGTTTCCCGACGACGATCCGCTCGACACGCACGGGCTCGCCGAAGCCGCCGCGCTGCGCGCCCGATGGGCAGGCGCGCCCGGTTCGCTCGTGCTGTGCAGTCCTGCACGCTGTGCGCAGCAGACCGCCGATGCGCTCGGACTGCACGCCGGCATCGACGACGCGCTGCGCGACATCGATTACGGAACCTGGCGCGGCAAGCGGCTGCACGATCTCGCACGCGATCTGCCCGACGAACTGGCTGCGTGGATCGGCGATCCGACCGCGTCACCGCATCGCGGCGAATCGTTCGAGGCCGCCGCGCACCGCGTCGACGCATGGTTGGGTGCGCTGCCGCGCGGTCGCGACGTCGTTGCGATCACGCATGCGCCGATCGTCCGTGCGGTCATCGCGCACGTGCAGCGGATGGATCCCGGCGCTGCAATGCGTGTCGACGTCGCACCGCTGTCGTGCACGACGTTCGCCGCCTCGCCGGATGGCTGGACGTTGATCATGCCGGACGACGACCGGCGCGACACCGAAGCTTGAGCCGCCGTTGCGCTCACGATGTGAACGGGCGATACGCACCGGCGCTTCACATGCCGCCGGTCACCTTACATTGCTGTAAGACACACCGTTCGTCGTCCCGACTGTCATCAAACTGACTGCTGGCCGCAGCTAGGATCGGACGCGGTTCCCTCACGAGATGCCGTCATGAATCAACCTGCTTCGTCCACCCCGAACAATCCAGGCTCCATCGAACGCACCAAGCAGCTCGGCTATGCCGTCTTCCTGCTGGTGCTCGCGCTCGGCGCCGTCTATATCGCCACCCACCTGATCGACGATCTGTCGCCGGTCCGCGAAGGGGCGCTGTTTCCGTACCTGCTGCTCGGCGCGGCGTTGCTGATCGCGCTCGGCTTCGAATTCGTCAACGGCTTCCACGACACAGCGAATGCGGTCGCCACCGTGATCTATACGCACTCGCTGACGCCGAACGTCGCGGTGATCTGGTCGGGCATGTGGAACTTCCTCGGCGTGATGGTCTCGAGCGGCGCCGTCGCATTCGGCATCCTGCAATTGCTGCCGGTCGAGCTGATCCTGCAGGTCGGCAGCGGCTCGGGCTTCGCGATGGTCTTCGCGCTGCTGATCGCCGCGATCGTGTGGAACCTCGCGACCTGGTATTTCGGGTTGCCGTCGTCGAGCTCGCATACGCTGATCGGGTCGATCATCGGCGTGGGGCTGATGAACCAGCTGATGCACGGGGCATCCGGCACGAGCGGCGTCGACTGGGGCCAGGCGCTCGGCGTCGGCAAATCGCTGCTGTTCTCGCCGATCGTCGGCTTCCTGTGCGCGTCGCTGCTGCTGCTCGTGCTGAAGGCCGTCGTGCGGATTCCGGAGCTGTACAAGGAGCCGCCGAAGGATCAGCCGCCGCCGTTCTGGATTCGCTGCCTGCTGATCCTGACCTGCACGGGCGTGTCGTTCGCGCACGGTTCGAACGACGGGCAAAAAGGGATGGGCCTCATCATGCTGATCCTGATCGGCACGGTGCCGGCTGCGTACGCGCTGAACAAGGCCGTCACGCCGGCCGAATCGCAAACTTTCGTGGCGGTCGCAAACCAGGCAGCCGCGACGTTCGGGAAGTACACGAACGGCGTCGCACCGTCGGCAAACCCGCGCGCCGATGTCGAACACTACGTGCAGCGTCGTGAACTGACGCCCGCCGTGCTGCCGGCCGTGGCGCAACTGTCCACTTCGCTCGCGAACGCGGTCGGCGCGTCGGGCTCGATGGCGGCCGTGCCGCAGCGCGACGTCGACAACGTGCGCAACACGATGTATCTGGTGTCCGAAGCAATTCGCCTGATCGAGAAGTCGGGGCAACCCGCATTCGCCGCCGACGACAAGCTCGCGATCGACAACTATCGCAAGCAGCTCGACCATGCGACCAAGTTCATTCCCACGTGGGTGAAGGTCGCCGTCGCGATTGCGCTGGGCCTCGGCACGATGGTCGGCTGGAAGCGAATCGTCGTGACCGTCGGCGAAAAAATCGGCAAGCAGCATCTGACGTACGGACAGGGCGCATCGGCCGAACTCGTCGCGATGCTGACGATCGGTGCTGCGGACATGTACGGGCTGCCGGTGTCGACGACTCACGTGCTGTCGTCGGGTGTCGCGGGCACGATGGCGGCGAACGGGTCGGGCTTGCAATGGAGCACGGTACGCAGCCTCGTCCTCGCGTGGGTGCTGACGCTGCCGGCATCGATCGCGCTGGCGGCAGGGCTCTACTGGCTGTTCCGGACGCTGGCCTGATCGTGGACGCGCGGGTGGCCGGTGGAAGCCGGTCGCCTGCCGTGGCTGACCGGATCGTCGCCTCTCCTCCCGCTCGCCTCTCCGCCTCTCCGCCTCTCCGCCTCTCCGCCTCGGCACATCGCCACATTCAGTCTGTGGGTACTCCGTCTCCCTCGTTTCCCCATTCCCTCTTCCGAATTGAAGCGCAAGATCTGGAGCGCACCCGCGCACGGACGCCGGTAGACTGGGTTCATCAACTTTCGTCGTGGATTCGACCGTGCTCAACCGCACGGCACCACACCGCAAATGAACCGAGGTACGCCCGTGAACATTGCCGACCTTCAACCTGCCGCCGAGTCGACGGACATCGCGCAACGCGTCGACGCGATCGACTGGCCGACCGTCAATGCCGACCTCGATCGCTACGGATGCGCACGCGTGCCGGGCCTGATATCGGTACGCGAATGCGATGCGCTCGCGTCGCTCTATCCACGGGATGCGCTCTATCGTTCACGCGTCGTGATGGCGCGACACGGCTTTGGCCGCGGCGAATACAAATATTTCGCGTACCCGCTGCCCGCGGTCATCGGCGAATTGCGCGCGACGATCTACCCGCATCTCGCACCGATCGCGAATCGCTGGAACCAGGCACTGGGGATCGACGTCCGCTACCCGAAAGGCCACGGGACCTTTCTCGATCGCTGCCACGCGGCGGGACAGGTGCGACCGACACCACTGATCCTGCAATACGGCCCGGACGACTACAACTGCCTCCATCAGGACCTGTATGGCGAGCACGTGTTTCCGCTGCAGGTCGCGATCCTGCTGTCGGCGCCGGGCCGCGATTTCACCGGAGGAGAGTTCGTGTTGACGGAACAGCGGCCGCGCATGCAGTCGCGTGCGGAAGTCGTGCCGCTGATGCAAGGCGACGCGGTGATCTTCGCCGTGCATGGCCGCCCCGTACAGGGAACGCGCGGCGTCTATCGCGTCAATCTGCGCCACGGTGTGAGCCGGATCCGAAGCGGCCATCGCCACACGGTCGGCATCATCTTTC
Organism: Burkholderia pulmonis; assembly: GCF_984667975.1. Lineage (NCBI taxonomy): Bacteria > Pseudomonadati > Pseudomonadota > Betaproteobacteria > Burkholderiales > Burkholderiaceae > Burkholderia > Burkholderia pulmonis. Next base: position 378,607 of record NZ_OZ480187.1, on the reverse strand, counting down.
ACGACGCACAGTAGCCGCAACCGAAGCGACCGCGATGCTGTCGTGCCGCCCATCCCGCATCGAGCTTATTCAGGAAAGCTCCGCGCATCATTGCCCGGGGCGCGTCGCGACCGGGCATTGCCGCTCAGCCGATCACTCGCCCACAGCGATAGATGACCGATCGCGCTGATCGTCAGGCCATATCAATGGTCGCGACGGTTCGGAGATTCCGGTGAGCAACGACAAACAGACAAGTTCACCGGCCGCCACGCAACTGCGATCTGCAGTCCGCCCTATCCTCGTGCCGCGCTCGCCCGCAGCCGGTCGCCTGCATCGGAGGCGAGCCGCGCATAGCCCGGCAACGTCAGCAGCGCGAGCACGCCCGCCGCAACGAACGCCCAGCGGAAATCGTCGAGCACGTAGTGCATGCCGGCCGCATCGCCGCGCACGAGTGCCGCGAGCCGCAATGACAATGCACCGAACGCGATCCCCATCCCGATCGTCATCTGCTGCGCAGCGCTCCACAGCGTGCTGGCTGCGCTCGTCTGCTGAGCCGGGATATCCGCATAGGCGAGCGTCGCAAGCGTCGTGAACTGCATCGATCGCGTGAGTCCGTAGACGAATACGACGAGCAGCGTGATCGCCAGCGGCGTCGATGCGGTCAGCCAACCGCACGCGATCGTGAAGAAGCCGACGATCGTCACGTCGACGAGCGCCACGCGCCGGAAACCGTACCGGTCGAGAATCCACGATGTGCCCGCCTTCATTCCGAGGTTGCCGAGCGCGCTTGCGAGCAGCAGCAGACCGGACTGGAACGGCGACAGCCCGAAGCCGATCTGGAACAGCAGCGGCAGCAGGTACGGCACGGCGTTGATCGCCATCCGCGTGATCGAACCGGTGATCACCGTGACCGAGAACGTCGGTATCTTCAGCGTCGTGAAATCGAGGAGCGGATGTGCACTGCGTCGCGCATGCCACCACGCAGCCACGCCGAACAGCACGCTCGCCCCCACCAGGACGCCGGCGCGCGTGAAGTCGACATCCTGCTGCCCGGCGGTCTCGGTGCCGATCAACAGGCACGTCAATGCGCCGCCTGCCAGCACGAAGCCGACCCAGTCGAGCGGCCGCTGCTCGTCGGCCCGCGTATTCCGGACGATCAGCCAGGTACAAACGAGCGCGGCAATGCCGAACGGGACGTTCAGCAGGAAGATCCATCGCCAGGACGCATAGGTCGTGATGAACCCGCCGATCGGCGGCCCGACGACGGGCGCGACGATGCCCGGCCATGTGATCGTCGCGATCGCACGCATCAACTTGGCCTTCTCGGTACTGCGCACGACGATCATCCGCCCGACCGGCACCATCATCGCTCCGCCGACACCCTGCAGCAGCCGCGCGGCCGTGAACGACATCACGCCGTCCGAGAGCCCGCACAGTACCGACGCGCCGGTAAAGACGACGATCGCGCTCGCGAACACCGTGCGCGAACCATAGCGGTCAGCAATCCAGCCGCTGATCGGAATGAACACCGCCAGTGCAAGCATGTAAGCCGTCATCCCGAGACTCAACGCGTTCGGCCCGACGCCGAACGAGCGGGCCATTTGCGGCAGCGCTGTCGCGATCACGGTCGTGTCGAGGTACTCCATGAAGAACGTCGCGGCGACGAGATACGGCAAGAAGTCGGTCGTCCGACCACCTTGGGCAGGGCTGTCAGTCATGAACGATGCAGGAACGGAATGCGGAAGACACCGACCGCCGGCGGATGTGGACCAACGCCAGGAATCGGGACGAATGGCGATATTACCCCGAAGGGTCCGCGTTCCGCTCTGCAGCGCACGTCGCGCGAATGGACTTTATGCGCATAGATTTTTATGACGATTTCTTGATGCGTTTGCTGAGGGGCGCGCACGATCGGGCCGACACGGCGTGTCGAAGGACGGGTAGATCAAGCAGGAAGGTCGCGTCAGAAGACGGCATTGGCCAAGCATTGTCGACGAACGTCGCTCATCATCGCCCATCACAATATCGCCGCTGAATGCGGCGACATCGGCCGGATGTCGGCTGACTGGGGATCGCTGTAGTCCGTGGAAGGACGTGTCAGAGGATTTTGGTGGTGTCTGGTGACCGGGAATCGCTCTGGAACGGAGCTTGAATCGACGTCCCCAGCGCCGCAGCGGTGGTCACGTTGTGCTTCGCCGCTCCACACGCATTTCCTTTGCACCAATGCAAAAACCCCCGCCTTTCGGGCGGGGGTTCTTGGCTTAGGGAGCCTGACGATTACCTACTTTCACACGGGAATCCGCACTATCATCGGCGTAGAGTCGTTTCACGGTCCTGTTCGGGATGGGAAGGGGTGGGACCGACTCGCTATGGTCATCAGGCAAAGAGGGTTGTTGTGCTGACTTCGCAGCACAACCAATCTTGGAAGAAGCAGTAATTTGGTTGGGTTGTGAGGTTGTATCTCACACACATGCGGTACTTCAACCGCAGTACATCGAGCGCCTTGCACTCGATGCTCGACATTCGTACAGCGCTGAAGCGCTAACGACTGTCGAGACAGACTTGTTATAGGATCAAGCCTTACGGGCAATTAGTATCAGTTAGCTGAACGCATTACTGCGCTTACACACCTGACCTATCAACGTCCTGGTCTCGAACGACCCTTCAAGGGGATCTAGTCCCCAGGGATATCTCATCTTAAGGCGAGTTTCCCGCTTAGATGCTTTCAGCGGTTATCTCTTCCGAACATAGCTACCCGGCGATGCCACTGGCGTGACAACCGGTACACCAGAGGTTCGTCCACTCCGGTCCTCTCGTACTAGGAGCAGCCCCCTTCAAATATCCAACGCCCACGGCAGATAGGGACCAAACTGTCTCACGACGTTTTAAACCCAGCTCACGTACCTCTTTAAATGGCGAACAGCCATACCCTTGGGACCGGCTACAGCCCCAGGATGAGATGAGCCGACATCGAGGTGCCAAACACCGCCGTCGATATGAACTCTTGGGCGGTATCAGCCTGTTATCCCCAGAGTACCTTTTATCCGTTGAGCGATGGCCCTTCCATACAGAACCACCGGATCACTATGACCTGCTTTCGCACCTGCTCGACTTGTCGGTCTCGCAGTTAAGCACGCTTATGCCATTGCACTATCAGCACGATTTCCGACCGTACCTAGCGTACCTTCGTACTCCTCCGTTACGCTTTGGGAGGAGACCGCCCCAGTCAAACTGCCTACCATGCACTGTCCCCGACCCGGATCACGGGCCAAGGTTAGAACCTCAAACAAACCAGGGTGGTATTTCAAGGACGGCTCCACCGAAACTAGCGTTCCGGTTTCATAGCCTCCCACCTATCCTACACAGATCGGTTCAAAGTCCAATGCAAAGCTACAGTAAAGGTTCATGGGGTCTTTCCGTCTAGCCGCGGGTAGATTGCATCATCACAAACACTTCAACTTCGCTGAGTCTCGGGAGGAGACAGTGTGGCCATCGTTACGCCATTCGTGCAGGTCGGAACTTACCCGACAAGGAATTTCGCTACCTTAGGACCGTTATAGTTACGGCCGCCGTTTACCGGGACTTCAATCAAGAGCTTGCACCCCATCATTTAATCTTCCGGCACCGGGCAGGCGTCACACCCTATACGTCCACTTTCGTGTTTGCAGAGTGCTGTGTTTTTATTAAACAGTCGCAGCCACCAGTTTATTGCAACCCCTTCACCCTCTGCCCGCAGGGGCATCAAGCTACAAGGGCGTACCTTATCCCGAAGTTACGGTACCAATTTGCCGAGTTCCTTCTCCCGAGTTCTCTCAAGCGCCTTAGAATACTCATCTCGCCCACCTGTGTCGGTTTGCGGTACGGTCATTGTTAAACTGAAGCTTAGAGGCTTTTCTTGGAACCACTTCCAATTGCTTCGCTTCCTAAGAAGCTCGCGCCACACCCTTGAATTCCGCACCCGGATTTGCCTAAGTGCCTTCTCCAATGCAGCGACCGGGACTTCCAACACCCGGACAACCTTCCGCGATCCGTCCCCCCATCGCATTTAACAATGGTGCAGGAATATTGACCTGCTTCCCATCAGCTACGCATTTCTGCCTCGCCTTAGGGGCCGACTCACCCTACGCCGATGAACGTTGCGTAGGAAACCTTGGGCTTACGGCGAGGGGGCCTTTCACCCCCTTTATCGCTACTCATGTCAGCATTCGCACTTCCGATACCTCCAGCACGCTTTTCAACGCACCTTCGCAGGCTTACGGAACGCTCTCCTACCATGCGTGCAAAGCACGCATCCGCAGCTTCGGTATATAGCTTAGCCCCGTTACATCTTCCGCGCAGGACGACTCGATCAGTGAGCTATTACGCTTTCTTTAAAGGATGGCTGCTTCTAAGCCAACCTCCTGACTGTTTTAGCCTTCCCACTTCGTTTCCCACTTAGCTATATTTGGGGACCTTAGCTGGCGGTCTGGGTTGTTTCCCTCTTGACACCGGACGTTAGCACCCGATGTCTGTCTCCCGTGATTGCACTCTTCGGTATTCGGAGTTTGCTATGGCGGGGTAATCTGCAATAGACCCCCCAACCATGACAGTGCTCTACCCCCGAAGGTGAGACACGAGGCACTACCTAAATAGTTTTCGGAGAGAACCAGCTATTTCCAAGTTTGTTTAGCCTTTCACCCCTATCCACAGCTCATCCCCTAACTTTTCAACGTTAGTGGGTTCGGACCTCCAGTACGTGTTACCGCACCTTCATCCTGGCCATGGATAGATCACTTGGTTTCGGGTCTACGCCCAGCAACTGAACGCCCTATTCGGACTCGCTTTCGCTACGCCTGCCCTATACGGTTAAGCTTGCTACTGAACGTAAGTCGCTGACCCATTATACAAAAGGTACGCCGTCACCCCTTTCGAGGCTCCGACTGTTTGTATGCATGCGGTTTCAGGATCTATTTCACTCCCCTCCCGGGGTTCTTTTCACCTTTCCCTCACGGTACTGGTTCACTATCGGTCGATCACGAGTATTTAGCCTTGGAGGATGGTCCCCCCATCTTCAGACAGGATTTCACGTGTCCCGCCCTACTTGTCGCACACCTAGTTCTTTCATACTGTTTTCGCCTACGGGGCTATCACCCGCTATGGCCGCACTTTCCAGAGCGTTCGGCTAACAATACAAATAAAGAGTGCAAGGCTCATCCCATTTCGCTCGCCACTACTTTGGGAATCTCGGTTGATTTCTTTTCCTGCGGTTACTTAGATGTTTCAGTTCACCGCGTTCGCTTCACATAGCCTATGTATTCAGCTATGGATACTCCAAAAGGAGTGGGTTTCCCCATTCGGACATCTACGGATCAAAGCTTGTTTGCCAGCTCCCCGTAGCTTTTCGCAGGCTACCGCGTCCTTCATCGCCTGTGATCGCCAAGGCATCCACCACATGCACTTGTTCGCTTGACCCTATAACGAGTCTGTCTCGTCTTTCGACGCTACAGTCGCTACAGGTTGAGTTCTCGCATTTGTGCCGTATTCCAATTGAGCCGAACATTAAGTTCGAATCATCTTGAGATACATCGATACAATCACAACCCGGATAGTTTTCACGTCCATCTCATAGACGCTTCCGCTATCCAAATTACTTACTTCTTCCAGATTGTTAAAGAACGACAGCCGATATGGTGTTACTCATATCACTCTGACTGGCTCAATCGCCAATGACAAAGACTCGAACATCGCTTCGTTCGAACGCTTGTCATTGAAGATTGGTGGAGGCAGACGGGATCGAACCGACGACCCCCTGCTTGCAAAGCAGGTGCTCTCCCAGCTGAGCTATGCCCCCATGTACAGGTATCCTCAGGTGTACCGCCAGATAAGACGGTGGTGGGTCTGGTTGGATTCGAACCAACGACCCCCGCCTTATCAAGACGGTGCTCTAACCGACTGAGCTACAGACCCCTGAGTCTGTCTTTAATTTACAGCCGATAAGCGTGAGCGCTCAACTTTGCGAGAAGCTCTAGAAAGGAGGTGATCCAGCCGCACCTTCCGATACGGCTACCTTGTTACGACTTCACCCCAGTCATGAATCCTACCGTGGTGACCGTCCTCCTTGCGGTTAGACTAGCCACTTCTGGTAAAACCCACTCCCATGGTGTGACGGGCGGTGTGTACAAGACCCGGGAACGTATTCACCGCGGCATGCTGATCCGCGATTACTAGCGATTCCAGCTTCATGCACTCGAGTTGCAGAGTGCAATCCGGACTACGATCGGTTTTCTGGGATTAGCTCCCCCTCGCGGGTTGGCAACCCTCTGTTCCGACCATTGTATGACGTGTGAAGCCCTACCCATAAGGGCCATGAGGACTTGACGTCATCCCCACCTTCCTCCGGTTTGTCACCGGCAGTCTCCTTAGAGTGCTCTTGCGTAGCAACTAAGGACAAGGGTTGCGCTCGTTGCGGGACTTAACCCAACATCTCACGACACGAGCTGACGACAGCCATGCAGCACCTGTGTATCGGTTCTCTTTCGAGCACTTCCACCTCTCAGCGGAATTCCGACCATGTCAAGGGTAGGTAAGGTTTTTCGCGTTGCATCGAATTAATCCACATCATCCACCGCTTGTGCGGGTCCCCGTCAATTCCTTTGAGTTTTAATCTTGCGACCGTACTCCCCAGGCGGTCAACTTCACGCGTTAGCTACGTTACTAAGGAAATGAATCCCCAACAACTAGTTGACATCGTTTAGGGCGTGGACTACCAGGGTATCTAATCCTGTTTGCTCCCCACGCTTTCGTGCATGAGCGTCAGTATTGGCCCAGGGGGCTGCCTTCGCCATCGGTATTCCTCCACATCTCTACGCATTTCACTGCTACACGTGGAATTCTACCCCCCTCTGCCATACTCTAGCTTGCCAGTCACCAATGCAGTTCCCAGGTTGAGCCCGGGGATTTCACATCGGTCTTAACAAACCGCCTGCGCACGCTTTACGCCCAGTAATTCCGATTAACGCTCGCACCCTACGTATTACCGCGGCTGCTGGCACGTAGTTAGCCGGTGCTTATTCTTCCGGTACCGTCATCCCCCGACCGTATTAGGGCCAAGGATTTCTTTCCGGACAAAAGTGCTTTACAACCCGAAGGCCTTCTTCACACACGCGGCATTGCTGGATCAGGCTTTCGCCCATTGTCCAAAATTCCCCACTGCTGCCTCCCGTAGGAGTCTGGGCCGTGTCTCAGTCCCAGTGTGGCTGGTCGTCCTCTCAGACCAGCTACTGATCGTCGCCTTGGTAGGCCTTTACCCCACCAACTAGCTAATCAGCCATCGGCCAACCCTATAGCGCGAGGCCCGAAGGTCCCCCGCTTTCATCCGTAGATCGTATGCGGTATTAATCCGGCTTTCGCCGGGCTATCCCCCACTACAGGACATGTTCCGATGTATTACTCACCCGTTCGCCACTCGCCACCAGGTGCAAGCACCCGTGCTGCCGTTCGACTTGCATGTGTAAGGCATGCCGCCAGCGTTCAATCTGAGCCAGGATCAAACTCTTCAGTTTAAACCTGTTACTGTTTTCGGTTCAGTTAAGAACCGGTCGCTCACTCAAAGCTGACAGGAATATGAATCACTTCATAAACCTGACTTACTTTAGTGTGAGACTCTTGATACTTTCGCTATCTGATCCGAGGATCAGCTCGCTTCCATCAAGCGCCCACACTTATCGGCTGTTAATTTTTAAAGAGCATTTCTGCGAGGAACTTCGCGTCTCTCAGCAGCGCTGCGTTTTCAGCAACAGAGAAGCGAGATTATGAACCGTGTTTCGCAGCTCGTCAACAACTTTTTACACTACATCGTTGCGACTGCGGGGCTCAACTTCCGTACCGCCGAGGCCGTTACCACCAAGCCCCAACAGCACTGCTTCCCTTCCTCTCGCGCCGCGTTTCCGTTAGCGCGAAAGAGGCGTGATTCTATGCACCCGACAGCAATCGCGCAAGGGGTTTCGCAAAAAATATAAGGCCCCGCACGCTGCCGCGTGCGGGGCCTTATATAGAGGCAGTCGAACCGTCAGGCTGTACGCACCTGGCGCTCGACGAGCTCCATATAGTGATCGAGATCCGGCGTCACCTTGCCCTCCTCCTTCGCCGTGTCGTCCCAGCGGCGCAGACGCAGCGCGTCCTCCGCGAACGGACGCTGCAGGAACGCCGCCGTCTCCTCCTCGGTGAAGATGCCGCCCTGCAGCGCGAGGCTGCGCACCGAGTCCGCCGACAGGCTTTCGAAGTAGCCGGCGTCCGTGCGGCACAGGCAGCGCTTCGCGTCGACGTGCAGGCGGATCGGCTCCAGCACCGCGTCGGAAAACAGCGGCCGCAGGAACGGCAACACGTAATACTGGTGCAGATCGTCGATCCCGCGCGCGCTTGGCGTCTCGCCCTGGCGATTCAGCAGATGGCCGAGGTCGTGCAGGAACGCCGCCGCGACCAGCGCTTCGTCGGCGCCCGCCTCTTCCGCCAGCAATCCGCTCTGCAATGCGTGCTCGAGCTGCGTGACCGGTTCGCCGCTATAAGCCACATGGCCATGCTCGCGATACAGCCCGTGGATCTCTTCGACCGTCAATGCCATTCGTTTACTCCCAAGGCAGCGAAAACGTCTTCAGGTTCGTGAAGCTCTTCATCGCCTCCTGAACGCCTTCCTTGTAGCCGAGCCCCGAATCCTTGATCCCGCCGAACGGCGACAGCTCGATCCGGTAGCCGGGCACTTCCCATACATTCACCGTGCCGACGTTCAGTTCGTTCACGAACCGCACGACGGCCGCCGTGCTGTCGGTACACACGCCGGACGACAGCCCGAACGCGGTCCCGTTGCTGATCCGGATCGCGTCGTCGATCGTGTCGAACGTGATCACGGGGGACACCGGCCCGAAGGTCTCCTCGCGCACGATCGTCATCGACGGATCGACGTTGTCGAGCACGGTCGGCGCATACAGCGCGCCGCGCCGCACGTTGCCGGTCAGCAGGCGCGCGCCCTGCGCGACCGCCTCTTCCACGCGCGCCTCGAACAGCCGCGCCGCTGCCTCGTCGATCACCGTGCCCATTTCGTTCGCGGGATCGAACGGATCGCCGTACTTCCACGCACGCGTCTTCTCGACGAGCAACTCGGTGAACGCGGGTGCGATCGAGCGCTGCACCAGCATCCGCTTGACGGCCGTGCAGCGCTGGCCGGAATTCCGGTACGAGCCGAGTACCGCCAGCGACGTCGCGCGTTCGAGATCGGCGTCGTCGAGGACGATCAGCGGATCGTTGCCGCCCAGTTCCAGCACGATGCGCCGGTAGCCGGCCCGCGCGGCGATCGCCTTGCCGATCGCGACGCCGCCCGTAAACGTGATCAGCGACGCATGCGGATGCGTGACGAGTTCGTCCGCGATCTCGGCCGGGTCGCCGGTCAGCACCTGCAGCATCGGCTCCGGCAATCCGGCTTCGTACAGCAGGTCGGCCAGATAGAACGCCGACAGCGGCACCTTTTCGGAAGGCTTCACGATCACGCGGTTGTTGGTCGCGATCGCCGGTGCGATCTTGTGCGCCACTTGGTTCATCGGATGATTGAACGGCGTGATCGCGACGATCACGCCGTCGAGCGGCTGCCGCTGCGAGAACACGCGCCGCGCCTTGCCGTGGGGCGTCAGGTCGCACGAGAAACTCTGCGCGTCGTCGCGCAATGCCTCGACCGCCGCGAACTTCAGTACGTCGGCGACACGGCCGATCTCGTAGCGGGAATCCTGTTTCGACAGCCCCGATTCGAGCGTGATCAGATCGGACGCTTCCTCGATGCGTTCGCGCAGCAGCGCAGCCGCACGCTCCAGAACCTGCGAACGCTCGTAGCGCGTGAGCGTCGGCCGGTAGGCCATCGCGTAATCGAACGCCGCGCGCACATCGTCGACGCTCGCGAGCGGTGCCGTGCCGACGCGCGTGCCCGTGTACGGGTCGGTGACGTCGAGCGTGCGTTCGCGCATCGCGCGCGTGCCGCACCAGCGCAATGCCTCTGCACGAAACGCCGGATGATCTTGCCGGGGATGAGCCATCATGTCGCGATCCGGTTCAGCACGAAATCGAACACGTCGAAGTTGCGCGGGCGACGTGCGGGATCGTCCCGCTCGATACGGCGATTGAACAGCAACGGCACTTCCTGCTCCGACACGCCGCCATGCGAGCGCAGCGGCACCGTGAGGCCCGACAGGTCGTGTTCGCGCTCGCGCGTGCCGAGCGTCATGTCGCGCCGGCCGATCACGACGAGATCGCCAATCCGGTCGGCCGGCAATTCGAAACGGGCGGCGGCTTCCGCGTTGTCGAGCACGAGCTCGACGCCATCGAGCCCGCCGACGCGCCACATCGCCTCGGCCCGGTCGACGCCCGGCGCCAGGTAGATCGTCGCAAACGAGCCGAGCGCGCCGTGGTGCACGACGTACGGGTCGGTGATCGGCAGGATCACGCGCGCCGCCTGCGCACCGTACCAGCCGTCGAATGCGTCCTGCAGATAGATCACGTTCGGGCGGCCCGTCACCGGGTCGTGCTTCGCGTTCATCCCGTGGTCGGCCGTGAGCCCGATCGCCCAGCCGAGCGCGTCGAGCTGCGCGAGGTAGCCGTCCATCATCGCGTAGAACGCATTCGCGCCCGCACTGCCCGGCGCGCACTTGTGCTGCACGTAATCGGTGGTCGACAGGTACATCAGGTCGACCTGGCGGGTCTGCGCGAGCCGCACGCCGGCCGCGAACACGAATTCCGACAACGCCGCGCTATAGACATCCGGTGACGGCAGGCCGACCCAGTCGAGCACGTCGACGATTCCGTTTTCCGCGAGATTCGCCTGCGCGGCCTTCTCGGCGGAGAAGCAGATGCCGTGCATCTGCCAGCCGAGCAGCCGGCGCAGCTTGTCCTTCGCCGTCACGACAGCCACCCGCGCACCGGCGTCGGATGCCGCCGCGAGCAACGTGCCGGCACGCAGGTACGCCGGATCGTTCATCATCACTTCGGCGCCGCGCCCGCCGTCGGCGGCCGGATCCCAGAAATAGTTGCCGCAGATCCCGTGGACCGACGGCGGCACGCCGCAGACGATCGACAGGTTGTTCGGGTTGGTGAAGGTCGGCACGACGCAATCGCCGCGCCATGCGGTGCCTTCCGCGATCATCCGGCCGATGAACGGCGCGGCGCCTGCTTCCACCGCACGTTCGAGATAGTCATACCCGCAGCCGTCGACGCAGACGACGACGGTCGGCTCGACCGGCAGCCGGTAGCGCCGGCCGTTGACGTCGACCGAGCGACCCGCAAGATCGGTCGACGCGCCGGCGGGCGGCGTGTCGCCGGGATGGCGCAATGCGAACGCGGCGTTCATGATGCCGCCCGCTTGCCGCGCGGCACGCGCGCAGCGATCAGCAGCAGCGCCGCGAGCGACGCGCCGAGCATCAGCAGCGACAGCGCCGAGGCCGGAAGGTAGTAACCGCGCTCGACCTGGCCGATCACGACGATCGGCACGGTCGCGAAGCCCGGCGGATAGACCGTCAGCGTCGCACCGAGCTCGCCGAGCGACAGCGCGAAGCCGAGCGCGAGGCTCGCGCGCAGCGCCGGCACGAGTTGCGGCAGCAGCACGCGGCGCAGCACCATCGCGGGCGGCGCACCGAGGCTCGCCGCGGCTTCGCGCAGCACGGTCAGCTCCGGACGCAGTGCGGCAGCCGCGCAGCGATAGCAGAACGGCAAAATCAGCGCGAGCTGCACGAGCACGACGATCGCCGCCGAGCTCGACAGGTCGAGCGGCTTCTGGTGATACGCGATCAGCACCGCGAGCCCGAGCACGACGCTCGGCACGCCGTTCGGCACCATCACGAGCGCGTCGACCACCGCGCCGAGGCCGCGGCGGTCGCGCCCTTCGAGCGCCAGCGCAAGCCACAGCCCGAGGATCGTGCCGATCGCCGACACGCCGAAGCCGATTTCGAGGCTCGTCAGCAGCGCGTCGTACTCCGGCGATCCGAGCCGCTCGAACCAGCGCAGGCTGTAGCCGGCCGGCAAAATCGTGCCCGACCATTGCGTCGCCACGCTCGACAGCGCGACGACGACGACCGGCAGCACGAACAACCAGAAGCACGCGAATGCGGCCAGCGCGAGCGCGGCACGCGATGCATGCTTGAGCAGCGCGTCGCTCCAGCCGATCTGGTGGCGCGGCACGGCTTGCCCGATACGAAATTCAGCGGACATCGTTTCCTCCCGTCGCACGCCGGTTCACCCGGCGATAAACCGCATACAGCGCCAGCGACAACGTCAGCATCACGACCGCGCCGGCCGATGCGGTCGGCAGGTCGAGATCGACGGTCGCGCTGCTGTAGATCGCGACCGGCAGCGTGACGAGCCGCGCGCTGCCGAGCACGAGCAGAATCCCGAACTCGTTCAACGTCAGCAGGAAGCACAGCACGGTGCCGGCGGCGATGCCCGGCCATGCGATCGGCAGCACGACGCGGCGCGCGAGCATCAAGCCGGGTGCGCCGAGACTGCGCGCGGCTTCGATCAGCCGCAGGTCGAGCGTCGCGAACGACGCGAGCGTCGGGCGCACGACGAACGGCGTGTAGAACACGGTCTGCGCGAGAATCACGCCGCCGATGCCGAACAGGAAATCGAGCGGCGGATTCTCGAGATGGAACAGGTGCTGCAACGCAATGCTGATCGACCCTTGCGAGCCGTACAGGAAGATCAGCGTGAACGCGACGAGGAATGACGGGAACGCGACGTACAGTTCCAGGAAGCGCGTGACGAGCGAGGCGCCCGGGAACGGCTTGAAGAACAGCAGCGCGGCCAGCAGCACGCCGAGCACCGACGCGGTGCCGGCGCTCGCGAACAGCACGCCGAGCGTCGTCAGCAATACGCCGCGTGTGTCGGGGTTGCCGAAGAACGTCTGGTACGCGGCGAAACTGAACCCGTGGTCACCCGACACGCTCAGCAGCACGAGCCGCACCAGCGGATAGACGACGAGCGGGCCGAGCACGACGACCGCGAGTGCGGCCAGGTGGAGATCGCCCATGCGCTTGCGGCGCCGCGCGGCGGCGGCGTGCGCGGCGGCCGACGCGAGCACGTGCGGCGGCAGGCCGGCTTCAGGGCTCGATAAGGACGACATCGTCTGCCTCGCAATGCAGGGACACGCGCGCACCGCGCTCGGGGGCCGCGCCGCGGCCGCGTTGCATCGTGACGCGCACGGGCTCGTCGGGCGCCGCGTCGATCACGACCGCGATCGACAGGTCCGCGCCCTGCCATTCGACCGACGACACCGTGCCGTGCAGGCCACCGGCCGCGGGCGGCATCACGGTCAGGCGCTCGGGGCGCACGCACGCGACCTTGCCGCGCACTTCGTGGCGCGGATCGCCGAGCGGGAAGATCACGTGCGGCGGCAGCAGGTTCGCCGGGCCGAGATAGCGTGCGACGTAGCCGTCCTGCGGCGCGTCGTACAGCTGCTGCGGCGTGCCGAGCTGCGCGATATGGCCGTCGCGCATCAGCAGCGCACGGTCGGACAGCACGAGCGCGTCGTCGCGGTCGTGCGTCACGCAGACGACGGTCAGGTTCGGCAGGCGCTCGTGCAGCGCCTTCAGTTCGCTGCGCACCGATGCGCGCAGGTTGGCGTCGAGCGCCGACAGCGGCTCGTCGAGCAGCAGCACGTCCGGTTCGATCACGAGCGCGCGCGCCAGCGCGACGCGCTGCTGCATCCCGCCCGACAGTTGCGCGGGCAGATGGTGGCCCGCGTCGCCGAGCTGCACGAGCTTCAGCGCGTCGGCGACGCGGCGCGTCACTTCCGACGACGCCATGCCGCGTGCGCGCAGCCCGAATGCAACGTTCTCGAACACCGACAGGTGCGGGAACAGCGCGTAATTCTGGAACAGCAGACCGAGATTGCGCTTGTGCGGCGGCGCATAGGTCAGGTCGCGTCCGGCAACGGTCAGCGTGCCGGTCAGGCCGTCGGCCTTCACGAACCCGGCGATGAAGCGCAGCAGCGTGGTCTTGCCGCAGCCGCTCTTGCCGAGCACGGTCAGAAATTCACCGGCGCCGATCGACAGCGACAGATCTTCCAGCACCGTGCGTGCGCCGTAGCGCACGCTCAGGTGTTCGATCTGCACGCCGCCCGGCGCGCCGGACCGCAGCGTCGCGTGCGGTTCGGCGGCGCCGAATGCGCCGGGATGGGTCAGGGTGGTTTCCACCGGGTTCATCCTCTTGCTCACTAATACAGGCGGCGCGCGCCGATCACTTCGGCTTGACGACGTCGAGCTGCTTGCCCGAGCTGCCGATCACGTCCTTCTTCCAGCGCTCGATCCACACCGGCTTCTTCGCCATCACCTGGGTCCAGTCGACCGGGATCAGCTTCACGCCCGCGATCGCCTTCTTGACCGCTTCGCCGTTCTTGCCGGCCAGCGGCACGTCCGTGCGGCCCGGGATGCCGTACATGTCCGGCACCTTCGACTGCACTTCCGTCGACATCAGGTAGTCGATCAGCTTCTTGCCGGCGTCCTGGTTCGGGCCGCTCTTGATCAGGCCGATACCGTACGGGAGCTGGAACGTGGTCGGCTGGTCGCCGTCCTTCGCCGCCAGGAAGATCGGCTTGACGGACAGCGCGCCGTGCTCGGCGTCGTCGAGGTCCATCTGCAGATCGCCGTTCGCGACGCTGATCTCGTTACGCGACAGCAGCACGTTCAGGTAGCCCGTGCCCTTCGTGTGGAACTTCACGCTCTGCGACAGCTTCGCGAGGTAGTCGAATGCCTTGTCCTCGCCCATCAGCGACGTCGTCAGGATCAGCACGGCCATCCCGTCGCCGGCCGTGGCCGGGTTCGAGTACGCGACCTTGCCGGCGTAGGCCGGCGACAGCAGGTCGGCGAACGTCTTCGGCTGGTTCTTCACGACGTCCGGGTTGATCGCGAACGAGAAGTAGTTGTTCACGAACGTCGCCCACGTGCCGTCCTCGGCCTTCGCGATGGCCGGCACGTTCTTGTAGTTCACGCTCTGGTACGGCTGCAGCAGGCCCATCTGGCCGGCTTGCTGGATGAACGGCGGCAGCGTGACGATCACGTCGGCCTTCGGGGAATTCTTCTCGATGTTCGCGCGGTTCACGACCTCGCCGCTACCTGCCGTCACGATGTTGACCTTGACGCCTTCCTTCTTCTCGAAGGCCGGCAGCACATCGCGATAGAGGTTCTCGAGACCGTCCGCCGTGTACAGCACGACCGCGTTTGCCGCATGCGCCGGCATCGCGGCACCTTGCAGCAGACCGGCGGCACAGGCGGCCAGCGCGAGCTTGCGGAACGCGCCGGCAGCGGCGCGCGAGGGTTTCTGCAGTGTCATCTCACTTCTCCGTAGGCGGAACACCAAACGGCCGGGGCACGATCCGGCTCTCCTGTTATCTCCGGGCAGCGCCGATCGACGGCCTGCCGCGCTGCCGCGCTGAAGCTGGGTTTCGCGCGGCAACCGAAGGATCACAGCGTTCGATGACAAACCCGTGACGAATGCCACAATTTCCAAAAAATGACACATTTTGCCAATATCATGCAAGTCATTCAGAAATACCGTCCGGTGTTTCGTTCGACCTCTGCTGGAGAAAAACCATGTCCGACCCGATCCTGCTCACGCCCGGCCCGCTCACCACGTCCGCCACAACACGCCACGCAATGCAACATGACTGGGGTTCGTGGGACACCGCTTTCAATCAGCTGACGGCCAGCGTCTGCGCCGACCTCGTCGCGATCGCGAAAGGCGGAGACGAGTACGTCTGCGTGCCGATGCAGGGGAGCGGCACGTTCTCGGTCGAAGCCGCGCTCGGCACGCTGGTGCCGCGCGACGGCGTCGTGCTCGTGCCCGACAACGGCGCGTATTGCGCGCGCATCCTGAAGATCCTCGGCCGGCTCGGCATCGACGCGATCGCGCTGCCGTTCGGCGAGGACGCGGCCGTCGACGCCGCAGCCGTCGAAGCCGCGTTCGCGCGCGAGCCGCGCATCACGCACGTCGCGCTCGTGCACCTGGAAACGAGCGCCGGGATCCTGAATCCGCTCGATGCAATCGCGGCCGCGTGCCGGCGCCACGGCAAGGGGCTGATCGTCGATGCGATGAGTTCGTTCGGCGCGCTGCCGATCGCGCTCGCGGACAGCGGCATCGACGCGCTGATCTCGGCGAGCGGCAAATGCCTCGAAGGCGTGCCGGGGATGGGGTTCGCGATCGTGCGGCGCGACGCGCTCGACGCCTGCGAAGGCAACTCACCATCGCTCGCGCTCGATCTCCACGATCAGTACGCGTACCTGCGCAAGACGGGCCAGTGGCGCTTCACGCCGCCGACGCACGTGATCGCCGCGCTGCGTGCGGCGCTCGACCAGTACCTCGCCGAAGGCGGCCAGCCGGCGCGCGGCGCGCGCTACGCGGACAACTGCCGGACGCTGGTCGAATCGATGCGCGCGCTCGGCTTCGTGCCGTTCCTCGACGCGAGCGTGCAGGCGCCGGTGATCGTCACGTTCCACGCGCCCGACCATCCGGCCTACGATTTCCGCCGCTTCTACGACGCGGTGCGCGATGCGGGCTTCGTCCTGTATCCGGGCAAGCTCACGCAGCTCGAGACGTTCCGCGTCGGTTGTATCGGCGCGATCGATGCGAGCGATATCCGGCGCGCGGTCGCGGCAATCGCGCAGGCGGTCGAATCGCTCGGCATCGCCGTGCAGCGCGCATAACGCTGCCGACAAGCCGGCCCACGCGCCGGCCCGCACAAACAAAAAAGCCCGGCGGCCAACCGGCCGCCGGGCGAACGCACTGAATGTGCGTGGAGCCGATGCTTACAGTTCGATCCGCTTGATGTCGCCGACGACGAAGATGTACGACAGCGCACCGACCAGCGCGATCACGCCGATGAACACGAGCGCACCGACGAACGAGCCGGTCGACGCGACGATGAAGCCGACGACGAGCGGCGTGACGATGCCCGCGAGGTTCGCCGCGAAGTTGAAGATGCCGCCCGTCACGCCGAGCAGGCCGTCCGGTGCGATGTCCGATACGAGCGTCCAGCCGAGCGCGGCCATCCCCTGCGCGAAGAACGCAACCGACATGATCGCGATCACGGCCTCGTTGCTCTTCACGTAGTTCGCGAGAATGATCGTCGACGCGAGCAGCAGGCCCGCGATGATCGGCAGCTTGCGCGCGAGGTTCGCGGACTTGCCGCGGCGCAGCAGCCAGTCGGAGAAGATGCCGCCGAACATCACGCCGACCGACGCGGCGATGAACGGCATCACCGCGAAGAAACCGATCTTCAGCCAGCCCATGTGGCGCTCGGTGGCGAGGTAGGTCGGGAACCAGGTCAGGAAGAACACGAGCGTCGAGTTGCCGGCGAACTGGCCGAGGCAGATGCCCGCAAGCTGGCGCTTCTTCAGCAGCTGGCCGGCCATCGCCCAGCTGAACGACTTCTGCGCACCCTTGCCGCCCTTGTCGCCGTCCTTGCGCACGCCGTGCACCAGCCCGCCGCCCGCTTCGATGTACGCCAGCTCCTCCGAGTTCGCGGCCGGATGGTTGCGCGGCTCGTGATAGAACTTCCACCAGACCAGGCCGAACACGATGCCGATCGTGCCGACGACCCAGAACAGCGAGCGCCAGCCGAATGCGCCCATCAGCGCGAACAGCACCGGGCTGAAGAACGCGAGGCCGATGTATTCGCCGACGGTATAGGTGCCCGTCGCCATCGCGCGCTCGTTCTGCGGGAACCACGTCGCGACGACGCGGCTGTTGGTCGGGAAGCACGGCGCCTCCGCGACGCCGAGCCCGAGGCGGCACGCGAGCAGCGTCCCGACGCCGGGCACGAAGCCCTGCAGGAACGTGCACAGCGACCACAAAGTCATCGACCAGTAATAGGTGACCTTGCTGCCGAACCGGTCGAGAAAGAGGCCGCCGGGCACCTGCGCCGCCACGTACGTCCACGAAAACGCGGAAAACATGATGCCCATCACGGCCGCGTTGATGCCGAGCTCCTTGGTGAGCTGCGGCGCAGCCACCCCCAGCACGGTGCGGTCGAGATAGTTGATCATCGTGCCGATCGCGAGCAGCGCGAGGATCTTGTAGCGCGCCGACGTGCGCCGGACCGTACCGGCCGCCTGCGCGGGCGCGGCGCTCGTGTGGGTGGTGTGCTGCATGGTCGTCTCCTGGTCTCTCTTTCTGTAAAGGGTCAGCGCGCGACGAGCGACTGAAAGTGATCGAACATCCGCTCGGCGTCGGGCGTGCGCCCGGTGAAGATCTCGAACGCGTCGACGGCTTGGTAGACGGCCATTCCGCCGCCCGGCAGCGTGGCGCAGCCGGCCGCGCGCGCGGCGTGGATCAGTTCGGTTTCGAGCGGGAAATACACGATGTCGGCCACCCACATGCCCGCATGGAGCAGCTCGGCCGGCAGCGGCAGGCCCGGGTGCTTGGTCATGCCGGTCGGCGTTGCGTGGATCAGGCCTGTCGCGGCGCGCATCGCGGCCGCCAGATCGCCGCCCGGCGCGACCCGCGCGGCGGGGAAGCGCTGCTGCAGTTCGGCCGCGAGCGCGGCGGCACGCGTGCCGTCGACATCGAAGATCGTCAGTTCGGCCGCCCCCATCTGCAGTGCCGCGTGCGCGACGGCCGCGCCCGCGCCGCCGGCGCCGAGCTGGACGACGCTGTCGAGCTTCGCGTCGGGCAACCCGCGGCGGAACGATTTCGCGAAGCCCGACCAGTCGGTGTTGTGGCCGATCCGCTTGCCGTCCTTGAACAGCACGGTGTTCACCGCGCCGAGTGCACGCGCGTCGTCCGACAGCGCGTCGAGGTGTTCGATCACGCGCTGCTTGCACGGGTGCGTGATGTTCAGCCCGTTGTAGCCCATCCGCTGCGCGGCATCGAGCAGTTGCGGCAGCGCATCGACGGTCACGCCGAGCGCGTCGAGGTCGATGCGCCGGTACACGTAACCGAAGCCCTGGCGGAAACCTTCTTCCTCGTGCATCGCGGGCGACAGCGAACCGCCGATGCCCTGGCCGATCAGGCCGATCAGAAACGACGGGCGGCTCATCGTGCGGCTCCCTGCGCGAACAGCGTCGCGAGACGCTGCAGCGCGAACACATAGCCTTCGGTGCCGCAGCCGCAGATCACGGCTTCGGCGACCGCCGACACGTACGAATGGTGACGGAACGCCTCGCGGCGATGCACGTTCGAGATATGCACCTCGATCACCGGCTTCGCGATCGCGGAAAGCGCGTCGGCCAGCGCGACCGACGTATGCGTATAGGCGGCCGGGTTGATCACGATGCCGTGTGTGTCGTGACGTGCGGCATGCAGCCAGTCGATCAGCTGATGCTCGGCGTTCGACTGGCGGAACTCGATTTCCAGCCCGAGCCGTTCGGCTGCCGTGCGGCAGCGCTGCTCGACGTCGGCGAGCGTTTCCGCACCGTAGATATCGGGTTCGCGTGTGCCCAGCAGATTCAGGTTCGGGCCGTTCAGCACCAGCACCTTGTGCTTGCTCATGGTGATTCTGCTCCTGAAACAGGGGCGGACCAGGATCGGCGCCGCCCCGAAGACATCGGAATTTGGCGCTAGTGTGCGCCCATGCATCCGGGCTGTCTTTCCGGGTTTTCGCTAATTTGTACCATCTAGTTAGTTTGTACAATACGCATCACCAGCCCAGTAAATGCGGGATATGGCGTGCATTCAAAACTCAACGACTGGTCCATTCAGGACCGGCTCGACCGACGCCATGCCCCGCTCATCCGCAGGAATCGCCCATGCAGCGCTCGATCGCCACCGTGTCACTGTCCGGCACGCTCGCCGAGAAGCTCGCCGCCATCCAGGCCGCAGGCTTCGACGGCGTCGAAATCTTCGAAAACGACCTCGTCTACTTCGACGGATCGCCGGCCGACGTCCGGCGCATGGCCGCCGATCTCGGTCTCGACATCGTGCTGTTCCAGCCGTTTCGCGACTTCGAGGGGGTGAGCGCGGCCCAGCTCGCGCGCAATCTCGACCGCATCAAGCGCAAGTTCGACGTGATGCATGCGCTCGGCACCGACCGCATCCTCGTCTGCAGCAACGTGTCGGCCGACACGATCGCCGACGACGGACTGCTCGTCGACCAGCTCGGCGCACTCGCCGAAGCCGCGCGGCAGGCCGGCGTGGTCGCCGCGTACGAAGCGCTCGCGTGGGGACGCGCCGTCAAGCGGTACGGCCATGCGTGGAAGCTCGTGAATGCGGTGAACAGCCCGCACCTCGGCCTCGCGCTCGACAGCTTCCACACGCTGTCGCTCGACGATTCGCCGGACGCGATCGCCGACATTCCCGGCGACCGCATCGCATTCGTGCAGATCGCCGACGCGCCGAAGCTCGCGATGGACGTGCTCGAATGGAGCCGCCACTACCGCTCGTTCCCGGGCCAGGGCGACTTCGACCTCGCACGCTTCACCGCACGCGTGATCGAGTCGGGCTATACGGGGCCGCTGTCGCTCGAGATCTTCAACGACGGCTTCCGCGCGGCGCCGACCGCGATCACGGCCGCCGACGGCCATCGTTCGCTGCTCTATCTGGAAGAGGTGACGCGCACGCGGCTCGTACAGGACGGCCGCGCGCCGGCCGCCGGCCAGCCGCTGTTCGCACCGCCCGCGCCGCCCGCGCACGTCGGGTTCCAGTTCATCGAATTCGCGGTCGACGCACAGGCGGCGGCGACCGTCGGCGAATGGCTCGGCCGGATGCGCTTCCGGCTCGCCGGCCGGCACCGCTCGAAAGACGTGACGCTGTTCCAGCACGGCGCCGCCTCGATCGTGCTGAACGCCGAGCGCGACTCGTTCGCCGATGCGTTCTTCCAGCAGCACGGGCTGTCGCTGTGCGCGTCGGCATTCCGCGTCGACGACGCGAAAGTGGCGTTCGAACGCGCGGCCGGCTTCGGCTATGCGCCGTTCTCCGGCCGCGTCGGCCCGAACGAGCGCGTGTTGCCGGGCGTGCAGGCGCCGGACGGCAGCCTCGAGTATTTCGTCGACGAGGCGCCGAACGCGCCGACGCTGTATGAATCGGACTTC
Organism: Burkholderia pulmonis; assembly: GCF_984667975.1. Classification (NCBI taxonomy): domain Bacteria; kingdom Pseudomonadati; phylum Pseudomonadota; class Betaproteobacteria; order Burkholderiales; family Burkholderiaceae; genus Burkholderia; species Burkholderia pulmonis. Next base: position 357,599 of record NZ_OZ480187.1, on the reverse strand, counting down.
GTGCTGACCGACATCGACGGCCCGAGCGAAGTCGGCCCGCTGACGGGGATCGACCATGTGTGCCTCGCGCTGCCGGCCGATGCGCTCGACACGTGGATCCTGTTCTTCAAGACGGCGTTCGGCTTCGAAGCCGAGCGCAGCTGGCTTGTGCCCGACCCGTACGGACTGATGCGCAGCCGCGCGGTGCGCAGCGCCGACGGCTCGGTGCGGATCGCGCTTAACGCATCGGTCGACCGTCACACGGCCGTCGCCGAATCGCTCGACCGCTACCACGGCACGGGGCTGAACCACGTCGCGTTCCGCACGGACGACATCGTGAAGACGGTCGCCGCATTCGCGGCCGACGGCGTACCGTTCCTGCGCATTCCGGCCAATTACTACGACGATCTCGCCGCGCGCTACGCGCTGCCGGACGAGTTGATCGACACGTTGAGCGCGCACCACCTGCTGTATGACCGCGACGAGCACGGCGGCGAATTCCTGCACGCGTATACCGAACTGGTCGACAACCGCTTTTCGCTCGAGATCGTCGAGCGGCGCGGCGGGTACGACGGCTACGGCGCGACCAATGCGGCCGTACGGCTCGCCGCGCAGGCGCAGCGGCGGAAATAAGGGGAGGATGAAAATCCGCGTTTGAGGGCTGGACCGTGCCGGTTTCTCGCCGCCGGTACAAAAATCCACATTCGTCGACGCACCATCGTGGTGAATCGAGCGGCGCGGACCCGCCCGCGCGGCCGGCCGCAATCGGGCCGGAAGCCGCGCCGCACATGGCGTTACATCCCGTAACCCATATCGCAGCGCAGCATTCCTCCGACCACCATGGTTTTAAGAATCGCTTAAGTCTTCGACGGCACCATCCGCAACCAGTACCCGATGGTTATCTCGAAATGGAGGAAAGCGATGAGCGCCGTAGAAGCACCCGCGGGCCGCCCGGCCGCGCCCCCTGCCAAGAAGACGATGCTGCGCCGCCTGCTCAGTCATCATGAAATCGCGACGCTGCTCGTGCTGCTGCATGCCCCGATCGGCGCGAACGCCAAACCCGAACTGCCTGCGCTGCAGGAAGCCGGTCTCGTCGAGATGGTCAAGCTCGACGCCGATACGGCACCCAGCTTCCGACTGACCGAAGACGGCACGGCCGTCCTGAAAGGGCTCGGCTACCGCTGAGCCGCCGTTTTCACCCATTCCCCGTTTTCCGGTTTCCCCGCAACACCCCGATTCCCGCGACGCGCCGGCCTGGCCGGCGAGTCGCTTCACCCTGCCCGCTCCTGCAGCATCAGCCGGTATTCCGTCGGCGTCACGCCGACCGTCGCCTTGAACTGGCGCGTGAACGCGCTGTGATCCGTATAGCCGCATAGCGCCGCGACGTCGGTCACCTTGTCGTGCGTGACGAGCAGCGCGGTGGCCGCATCGAGCCGCGTCTTCAGCAGCACCTGGCGCGGCGTCAGGTGAAACACCTTGTGGAAGTAGCGTTCGAGCTGCGCGACCGACATTCCGGCCATCTGCGCGAGCTGCTTCAGGTTCAGCGGCTGCACGTAGTGATCCTGGATGTGCTGGACCACGTCGGCGAGCCGGCTGTACGCCGGGTGCGAGCCTTCGTGCGCCTTCAGGTCGCGCGAGATGCCCGCGAGGCCGACCACCCTGCCCGCGGCGTCGCGCAGCGGCTCCTTGCAGGTCAGGCACCAGCCCGGCTGGCGGCCCGGATACAGGTGCAGCTCGAGCTGGTCCATCAGTTGCTGGCCGGCGTTGATCGTCGCCATGTCCTGCTCGAAATAGCTGCGGCCGAAGCGGCGCGGAAACACTTCGTCGGCCGTCTTGCCGAGCAGGTCGCGCTTGTCCTTGTAGCCGCAGCGCATCGCCAGCGTGCGATTGACGATCGCGTAGCGACCGCTCGCATCCTTCACGAAGAACGCAACGTCCGGCAGCGCGTCGAACACCGGTTCGAGCAGGCGGAAGTGCACGAGCATCGCGCCGAGATCGGCGTTGTCGGGCTGGTAGCGCAACGTGTCGGACAGGCTCATGGGCGGTACGGCAAGCAAGGTCGTCATCCCGGCAACCGCGAAGCGAGTGGCAGATGGCGTCGATTATAGAAGCGCCCCTTCGATCGCGGCGCGCCGAGCGCGGGGCAGGCTAGCTGGCGGTGGCGGCCGGCATGTCGCACATCCCGATCGGCGCCATCGGCCGGCAACACAGGTTGCGCGCACAACCACCGTGAAGCGCGGGCGCGACCGGCAGCCGTTCCGCTTCCACCGCTGTCGGCACATCACACAGGCACATCGGCATCACGCCCCCGAATCCACCATCCTAAAAATGCGCATGCCTCGCGTCTTGGCGCGTTTGCGCATTCCCCATGACGATTTCGGCACATATCAGGGTTATCGACGATATGCCGATATCGTCGCCGGCCACGCACCGAACGCGCAAGACGCCCGCATTTTCGCTATCTAGACTTCGCTTCACGGTCACGAGACGACATCCCGCCGCTGCAGCAATCGGCACGCACGGCCCGCCGCATCCGCCGTCGCACACGCCGATTCCTGCACAGCGCGGGCAGCACGCGGCAAACCTGCACGGCCCTCGCATCCGGCCTGCCGACCGATACGTCTCGCCCGGTTTACCGGCGCCGGCCCGCATGCCGGCGGCGGCCCAACCACGCCATCAAGGGGAAGTGAAAGTGAAGCTGAAGGTATCGCACGTCGCGCTGGCCGCTGCCTGCGCACTGTCGGGCGCGCACGCCATCGCCGCCGACGTCGTCAAGATCGGTTTCGCCGCACCGCTGACCGGCCCGCAGTCGAATTACGGCACGGACATGCAGAAAGGCGTGCAGCTCGCGATCGCCGATTTCAACGCGACGCATCCGACGATCGGCGGCAAGCCCGTCACGTTCCAGCTCGATTCGCAGGACGACCAGGCCGACCCGCGCACCGGCACGACCGTCGCGCAGCGGCTGATCGACGACAACGTCCGCGGGATCATCGGCCACTTCAACTCGGGCACCAGCATTCCCGCGTCCGACCTGTACGATCGCGCGGGGCTGCCGCAGATCTCGATGGCGACGTCGCCGCAATACACCGCGCGCGGCTACAAGACGACCTACCGGCTGCTGACGAGCGACGCGCAGGCAGGCCGCATCGTCGGCACGTACGCGGTGAAGACGCTGCGCTTCAAGCGCATCGCGATCATCGACGACCGCACGGCCTACGGCCAGGGCATCGCCGACGAATTCGCGAAAGCCGTGGAAGCGGCAGGCGGCACGATCGTGAAGCGCGACTTCACGAACGACAAGGCGCTCGACTTCTCCGCGATCCTGACCAACCTGAAGGGCGTCAATCCGGACGCGATCTTCTACGGCGGCGGCGATGCGCAATCGTCGCCGATGATCCGCAAGATGCGGCAACTCGGGATGAAGTCGGCATTCGTGACGGGCGAGATGTCGCGTTCGCCGACGTTCCTGAAGGTCGGCGGCGAAGCGGCCGAAGGCGCGATCGTCTACATGGGCGGGCTGCCGAAGGAAAAGATGCCGGGCTTCTCCGGCTACGCGGCACGCTACAAGGCGCGCTTCAACGAGGACGTGATCACCTACTCGCCGTACTCGTATGACGGCACGATCGCGCTGCTCACCGCGATGAAGGATGCGAACTCGACCGATCCGAAGGTGTACACGCCGTATCTCGGCAAGGTGTCGATCAAGGGCGTGTCGGCCCCGAGCATCGCGTACGACGCGAAGGGCGACCTGAGGGATGCGCCCGTGACGATCTACAAGGTCGAGCACGGTGCGTTCAAGCCGGTCGATACGATCGCCGGCAACTGATACGCAGCCCTGCCCCGCGCGGCGCGCAAGCGGCTCACCGGCCGCCCGCGCCGCGCGCGCTTCGGCCGCCTGGTCCGAAGCCGTCCTCGGCGCGCACCCGCGCGCACGCATTTCGCGCTCCTGTAGAATCCCCCAACCCGCTTTGACGCTTCGTCTCCGCCGCGCCCCATCCCGGTGCGGCGGCGCGTGTTTCGTGCCTCACCCGGCACGCGGCACGCTTCGACGATGCAAGCCGCGCCTTGTCAGTCCATGCCGATAGCGGGCCCTGGAGACGCAGCACCGACAACAACATTCGAAAACCGATCGTCCTGACCATGCAAGCTTCCGAATTGAGCGGCGTGCCTCGCGCCGCCGAACGCGCGCTCACGCGCAGCGACTACAAGACCCTTGGCCTTGCCGCACTCGGCGGCGCCCTCGAGTTCTACGACTTCATCATCTTCGTGTTCTTCGCCCCCGCGATAGGACAACTCTTCTTCCCGCACGACATTCCCGACTGGCTGCGCCAGTTGCAGACGTTCGGCATCTTCGCGGCCGGCTATCTCGCCCGCCCGCTCGGCGGCGTGATCATGGCGCACTTCGGCGACCTGTTCGGCCGCAAGCGGATGTTCACGCTGAGCGTGCTGATGATGTCGGTGCCGACGCTGCTGATGGGCCTGCTGCCGACCTACGACACGATCGGCATCCTCGCGCCGGTGTTGCTGCTGCTGTTCCGCGTGCTGCAGGGCGCGGCGGTCGGCGGCGAAGTGCCGGGCGCGTGGGTGTTCGTGTCCGAGCACGTGCCGTCGCGTCACATCGGCTACGCCTGCGGCACGCTGACCGCGGGCCTCACGGCCGGCATCCTGCTCGGCTCGCTCGTCGCGGCCGGCATCAACAGCCGCTACTCGGCCGCCGAAGTCGGTGCGTTCGCGTGGCGCATCCCGTTCCTGCTCGGCGGCGTGTTCGGGCTGTTCTCCGTGTACCTGCGCCGCTGGCTGCACGAAACGCCGGTGTTCGCCGAGATGAAGGCGAAGAAGGCGCTCGCGGCCGAAATTCCGCTGAAGGCCGTATTGCGCGACCACGGCCGCGCGGTGATCGTGTCGATGCTGCTCACGTGGATGCTGTCGGCCGCCATCGTCGTCGTGATCCTGATGACGCCGGCACTGCTGCAGAAGCAGTTCCACCTGACGCCCGCGACGACGCTGTTCGCGAACAGCATCGCGACGCTGTGCCTGACGGCCGGCTGCATCACCGCCGGGTCGCTCGCGGGCCGGATCGGTGCGAGGAGCGTGCTCGGCATCGGCGGCATCGGGCTGGCCGCGTGCTACTACCTGCTGTTCGTGCAGGTCGCGGCCGACGCATCGACGCTGCCGCTCTACTACGGGATCGCCGGCTTCATGGTCGGCACGATCGGCGCGGTGCCGTTCGTGATGGTCAGGAGCTTCCCGGCCGTCGTGCGCTTCTCGGGCATCTCGTTCTCGTACAACGTCGCGTATGCGATCTTTGGCGGCCTCACGCCGGTGATCGTGTCGCTGATGATGAAGTCGAACCCGCTCGCGCCGGTCGTGTACGTCGCGGCGATCTGCGTGCTCGGCGCGATCGCCGTGCAGTTCTCGAAGGATGCGAAGGACCTGAAGGACGCACGCTGAACGTCGGCGCGCACGCGCCGGCTTCATGAACAAAGGGCCGAATCCCGCACCGTGCGGGATTCGGCCCTTTTGTCTTGTTTCAGCGCGACGGCGCGAATCGGCTCAGCTCAACGCAGCACGCCGTACGACGAACTCGGCCGGCGCAGCGCATCGATGCTCGCGCCGCCGGCGCCGGTGACGAACAGCAGCAGGAAACCGCCGGCGATCGCGACGTTCTTCCAGAAGTGAATCACCATGTCGTGCTGGACGGCGGCGTTCGTCGCGTCCCAGAAATTGTGCCCGACCATCGCGGTCGCGATCGTATAGACCGCCATCAGCAGCGCGAGCGGCCGCACCTTGTAGCCGACGATCAGCAGCAGGCCGCCGAGCCCCTCGATCGCAACGACGATCGGCGCGACGACCTGTTGATAGGGCACGTTCAGCGCGTGCAGATACGCGACGAAATCGCTGTAGCCGAGCAGCTTCATGATGCCGCCCCACAGGAACAACGCCGCCAGCGCCAGGCGTGCGAAAAAAATGACGCCGGAATCGACGGAACGCGTCATGCCTCTCTCCTCATATGCAATTCGGCCGGCTGCACGGGGCACACCCGTGCGGCTCGAGGCCGCGCGACCCTGCGGGGCCCGCGGTAAATGGGCCAGAATAGAGGGTCTTTCGGCCGTGTCCAAGAAAAAGGTTGTAGCAAATCTTTACACGGCGGCCGCCGCGCGGCCCGCTGGCGGCGGCACGAAAAAGCGGAAAAAGCGGCGTTTAGCCCGCGTCGCTCAACAGCACGCCTTTCTTGAAGATGAAGCAGCCGTAGCCGCGCAGCTCGCCGGTGACGATCACCGCGTACGCCTGCTGCGCGCGCTCGTAGAACGCGAAACGGTCGATGCCCGCGAGCGGCACCGCGCGCCCTTCCGCGCGGTCGATCTCGGCCTGCACTTCGCGCTGCACGGGCGGCACCGTCACGGCATCGCCGACGACTTCCATCCGCCACGCGGGCGTGTCGACGAACGTGTCGAGCGGCAGCACGGACAGCACCGCGCGCACGACGCGCGCCGAATCGGCGCCGTCGATCCGCAGCGCGCGGCCGACCACCGTGTGCTCCGCGACGGATTCCGCGGGGAAATTCGCATCGCAGATCGCGATGTCGTCACCATGGCCCATCGCGCGCAGCGTGTGCAGGATGTCGGCGTGCAGCAGCGGGTCGAGATTCTTCAGCATGTCGGCTAGTCTCCGGGATCAGGAACAAACCGCATAACGTTACCCGATCCCGGCGGCCGCTGCGCATGCGTCGCTCGCGTCACGACGCCGCGGCCGGCATTTCGTCGATGAAACCCGTGATCGACGCGAGGCGGCCCGATGCATCGACGGTGCCGAAATCCGAGCCCTTCACGATCGCCGCGCCTTCGGGCGACACGAGCGCCCACGAGAACCGCAGGTGCTGGCCGAATGCGTCGACGTCGGTCGTGCGGCGGAAGCGGTAGGCGGGGAAGCGTTCCTGCACGGCCGCGATCATCGTGTCGATGCCCGCATGGCCGTCGCCGGCCATCAGCGGATCGCGGTACGCCGCGTCGCTCGCGTAGGTCGCATCGATCAGCGTGCGGCGGCGCGCGGCGTCGGGTTCGTTCCAGGCGTCGAAGTAGCGGTCGATCAGGTCGGCGTGAACGGACGAAGCGGATTGGGCGGTGTTCATGGCGAGGCTCCTTGTGTCGGTGAGGGACGATGTCGCGAACGTTTCGGGTCCGCGTGCCGCTATCGTCGCCGGGCTCGCGCGGGCGGTCGATTACGTACGAGGTAAGGAAATCGCGCCCGCACCGCCGCGATCAGCCGGCCGCGTACTCCACCGCCAGGCTCCACGCCGGATCCTCGTGCTTCGCCCAGTACGCGTCGAACAGCCGGCGCGTCACCGGGCCCGGCCGGCCGTCGCCAATCGCCGCGCCGTTCAGCCGCGTGACGGGCATGATCCCGCCGGCCGTCGACGTGATGAACACTTCGTCCGCGTCACGCAGGTGCGTGTCGTCGATGCGCGCGGCCTGCGCGTCGAGGTCCATCGACGCCGCCAGCTCGAACACGCTCTGTCGCGTGATGCCGTGCAGCACGCCGCGGTCGGGCGTCCGCAGCCGGCCGCCGTGCACGACGAATACGTTGAACCCGGGCCCCTCCGCAATGCTGCCGTCCGTGCACTTCAGCACGACCGACTCCGCGCCCGCGTCATAGCCCTTCAGCAGCCCCGCGACGAGGTCGAGCCAGTGGTAGTTCTTGATCTGCGGATCGACCGATTCGGGCGGAATCCGCCGCACGTCGTCGATCACGTGCAGGTGCAGGCCCTCGCGCAGCTGCCGCTCGTTCGCGACCGAGCCGTACGGCACCGCGAACGCGATGAACTGGTTCACGGCGTCGCGCGGGTCGCGACTGAAGGTGGGTGACACGCCGCGCGTACACAGCATCTCGACGTACGCGTTGCGCAGGCCCGAGCGGCGCACGCATTCGACGAGGATGTCGCGAAGCGCGTCGTCGCCGAGCGACACATTCAGCCGCAGCCTCGCCAGCGAGCGCCTGAACCGCGCGATGTGCTGGTCGAGCCGGAAGAAACGACCGTTCCATACGTGCACGGTGTCGTATGTGACATCGGAATGCAGGAAACCCCAGTCGAGCACCGACACGCGCGCGTCGGCGATCGGGATGAAGCGGCCATTCATGTAGGCGGCGCCCTGCGGAAACGCAGAAGCCTCGACGGACGGAATGCCATGCGGCGCCATGTGCATCTCCCCGGGAGCGTTCGGCGTGTAGTCGACCTGCGCGGCGAACGACGGGGGATCGGCATCGAACACGCTGCGATGCACGACCGCATTCGGCCCCGCCGCGCGATCGAACGACAGCTTGCCGTCAAGGTGATCGATCTCGTGCTGCATCAGCTCCGATTCGGCAGGCGACAGGGCGTCGCGCCGATGCGGCTCGCCGTCCAGCGTCGTGTAGCGCACGCTCACCGACGCATGGCGCTCGACGCGCACGAACAGGTCCGGAAAGCACATGCAGTCGTCCCACAGCGTCATCCGCGCGTCGCTGCGCCACACGATCTCCGGGTTCACGATCACGTCGGGCCAGCCGTCCAGCGCGAGCGCGATCATCCGCTGCCCGATGCCGATCTGCGGCGCGGCGACCGCGCGACCGAAGCCGTGCTCGTCGCGAAACGCGCGCAGCGCCGCGCACAGTGCGCTTGCCGCTTCGCGTACCGCGGGAGCGGCAACGTCGTCGACCGGCCGTGCGACGTCGCGCAGCGATGCCGTGCCCACGGGAAGAATCCGCGTATTCATTTGACCACCTCCGACAAAGTCACCTTGTTACCTCCTTTGAACGTCGAAATCGTTGCCGCCGGATTGCGCAACTCGCCGTTCGCGTCGAATGCAATCCGGCCGGTCACGCCCTGGAAGTCGACACGATGCAATGCATCGACGATCTTCGCAGGATCAGTGGACTGCGCGAGCATGACGGCGTGGTAGATGGCCATCATCGCGTCGTACGCATAGGGCGCATAAAGCTGCACGGGTGCGCCGTATTTCTGCGTAAAACGTGCGGCGAAGGCCGGGCCGCCCGGCATCTTCGCGAGGCTCCGGCCACCGTCCGCGCACACGAGATTGCCGTCGAGCGCATCGCCGGCCAGCTTCAGGATCTCGTGCGTGCACAGGCCGTCGCCGCCCAACAGCGGCGCGGTAATCCGCAACTTCCGCATCTGCCTGAGCATCGGCCCGCCCTGCGTATCCATGCCGCCGAAGAAGATCGCATCGGGCGCCTTGCCCTTGAGCAGCGTCAGCGGCGCGCCGAAGTCGAACGCCTTGTCGGTCGTATATTCGCGTGCGACGACGGTCGCGCCCGCCGCCCCGAGCCCGCCGGCGAACACGTCCGCGATGCCTTGCCCATATGCCGTGCGATCGTCGACGACGCCGATGCGGCGCGCGTGCAGCTGCTCGACCGCATAGCGGGCGACGGCCTGCCCGAGGAAGTCATCGTTCGCGAGCATCCGGAACGTGGTGCGATAGCCGAGGCGCGTGAACGCCGGATTGGTGGCCGACGGCGTCAGCTCCGCGATGTTCGCCGTCGCGTAGAGCCGCGCGACGGCGATCGACGTCCCCGAGTTCTGGTGGCCGATCACGGCGCTGACGTGCGTGTCGACGAAGCGCTGCGCGACCGTCGTCGCGACCTTCGGGTCGGCCTGGTCGTCCTGCGCGTCGAGCACGAAGCTGAACGGGTGCCCGGCAACGCTCGGATGGCCCGCATTGATTTCGTCGATCGCGAGCCGGATGCCGCGCGCGCTGTCCTCGCCGAAATGCGCCTGCGCGCCCGTGAGGGCCCCGGCAAAACCCACGACGACCGTATCCGCGCCGAACGCGGGAACGGCCAGCACAAGCGGCGCAAGCGCCAGCAGCAGACGTCGGGAACGCATGATGATTTCCTCGCAGCTTCGTCGTTGACGGATGCTACGATTATCGGCAGCCGTCACGAAATCCGATAAACATCGCGCGGCTTCATTCGTGAATTTGTTTCGTTTTTTCTCTTGCAAGGAAATCCGATGAATTCCATTGCCGCGCCGCTCGACGACTTCGATCTGCGGATCCTCGCCCGTCTCCAGCACGACAACCAGGTCACCAACCAGGCGCTCGCCGCCGAGATCGGACTGAGCCCGCCCGCGTGCCTGCGCCGCGTGAAGCGGCTGCGCGACGAGCGCTATATCCAGCAGGACGTTGCCGTCGTCGATCCGAACAAGGTCGGCCTCCCGCTGACGATGCTCGTGCTCGTCCAGGTCGAGCGCGAACGGGTCGACCTGCTCGACGAATTCAAGCGGTTCCTGAAATCGCTGCCGGAAGTCATGCAGTGCTACGTGGTAACGGGCCGCGCCGATTTCGTGCTGATGATCGCGATGCGCGACATCGACCACTACGAGGAATTTTCCACGCGCGTGTTCCGGCAGCACCACAACATCCGCCACTTCGAGACGATGGTCGTGATGTCGCGCGTGAAGGTGGGACTGTCGCTGCCGATCGGCATCGAGTGACGCGCGTCGGCCGCGGCCGCGCACCCCAACGAAAACGGGCGCCCGAAGGCGCCCGTATCGCAGTCTCACGTCACCGCGCGTATCAGGTCACCGGTGCCGGATTGAACAGCGTCAGCGCATTCGCGAGCTTCCATTGCTCGGCCCACGTGCGGCGCTTGCCGCTCGCGACGTCGAGCATCAGCCGGAACAACTCCCAGCCCGTGTCCTCGATCGTCGCCGCGCCCGTCGCGATCTGCCCCGCATCGAGATCCATCAGGTCGTGCCAGCGGCGCGCGAGATCGCTGCGCGTCGCGACCTTGATCACCGGCACCTGCGCGAGGCCGTACGGCGTGCCGCGGCCGGTCGTGAAGATGTGCAGGTTCATCCCCGCCGCGAGTTGCAGCGTGCCGCAGATGAAATCGCTCGCGGGCGTCGCCGCGTACAGCAACCCCTTCTGCCGCGCCCGGTCGCCGGGGCGCACGACGCCGGCGATCGGTGCGCTGCCCGACTTCACGATCGACCCCATCGCCTTCTCGACGATGTTCGACAGGCCGCCCTTCTTGTTGCCCGGTGTCGTGTTCGCGCTGCGGTCGACGCGGCCGCGCTGCAGGTAGCGGTCGTACCAGTCCATCTCGCGGATGATCTCGCGCGCGACGTCTTCATTCGCCGCACGCGACGTGAGCTGCGCGACGCCGTCGCGCACTTCGGTCACTTCCGAGAACATGATCGTCGCGCCGGCACGCACGAGCAGGTCGGCCGCGAAGCCGACGGCCGGGTTCGCCGTGAGCCCGGAGAACGCATCGCTGCCGCCGCACTGCACGCCGACGACGAGATCCGATGCGGGACACGTCTCGCGGCGGCGGCGGTTCAGCCGCTCGAGATGCGATTCGGCCATCTTCATGATCGAGTCGATCATCGAATGGAAGCCGACATGCGCGGCGTCCTGCAGGCACACGACGCCGCCGTTGTCGGTCGCGCCGTCAGCCGTCACCGGAATCGCGCCCGGCGGCAGCAGGCGCTCGGGCTGCAGCTTCTCGCAGCCGAGGCTCACGGTCATCACCTCGCCGCCGAAATTCGGATTCAGGCTGATGTTGCGCAGCGTGCGGATCGGGATGTCGGCGTCGGGCGCATCGATCGCGACGCCGCAGCCGTACGTGTGCTCGAGCCCGACCACGTCGTCGACGTTCGGGTAGCGCGGCAGCAGTTCGTCCTTGATCCGCTTCACCGCATGCTCGACGACGCCCGACACGCACTGCACGGTCGTCGTGATCGCGAGAATGTTGCGCGTGCCGACCGAGCCGTCGGCGTTGCGGAAACCCTCGAACGTATAGCCTTCGAGCGGCTCGAGCGGCGGCGCGGCGCGCGTCGCGAGCGGCAGGTCGTCGAGCCCCGGCGGCTCGGGCATGCGCATCGTCCGTTCGTTCACCCAGCTGCCGCGCCGCAGATCGGTCAGCGCGTAGCCGATCACGACGTTGTAGCGGACGACCGGATCGCCGGCCGCGAGATCGACGAGTGCGACCTTGTGCCCCTGCGGCACGCCTTCGCACAGCGTCAGCCCGTCGGCGAACGTCGCGCCTTCAGGCAAACCGCCGTCGTTGACGACGATCGCGACGTTGTCGTCCGGATGCACGCGAATGTAGAGAGGGGGAGCAGTCATCGGAATTCCTGGAAGCTATCTGCGGTATTGTTAGTCATCATACGACATTCAACCTCAATCGACGATGCTGCGTAAACCCTTATCCGGAAAGACCCTACCTCCGAACGGCCAGCAAACCGCTTGCGTCACCTTTCCCCTCGTTGTACGATGACATACAACGACATCGCCAATTCGGCTCGTATGCCGTTCCCGACGAACCCAGCACTCGCGCTAGACGGACGACCCAACCATGACTTCACCGCAAGAACTCAAACAGATCATCTCCCACGGCCTGCTGTCGTTTCCGCTGACGGACTTCGACGCCGACGGCAGCTTCCGCCCGACCACCTATGCCGAGCGCCTGGAATGGCTGGCGCCGTACGGCGCCAGCGCGCTGTTCGCGGCCGGCGGCACCGGTGAATTCTTCTCGCTCACGCAGCGCGAATATTCGGACGTGATCCGTGTCGCGACGGAAACCTGCAAGGGCAAGGTGCCGATCCTCGCCGGCGCGGGCGGCGCCACGCGCGTTGCAATCGAATATGCGCAGGAAGCCGAGCGTCTCGGCGCGAGCGGCGTGCTGCTGATGCCGCACTACCTGACCGAAGCGAGCCAGGAAGGGATCGCCGACCACGTCGAGCAGGTGTGCCGCGCGCTGAAGATCGGCGTCGTGGTGTACAACCGCGCGAATTCGAAGCTGAACGCCGACATGCTCGAGCGCCTCGCCGACCGTTGCCCGAACCTGATCGGCTTCAAGGACGGTGTCGGCGAAATCGAAAGCATGGTCACGATCCGCCGCCGCCTCGGCGACCGGTTCGCGTACCTCGGCGGCCTGCCGACGGCGGAAGTCTATGCGGCTGCATACAAGGCGCTCGGCGTGCCGGTGTACTCGTCGGCCGTGTTCAACTTCATCCCGAAGACGGCGATGGAATTCTACGAAGCGATCGCGAAGGACGACCACGCGACGGTCGGCCGCCTGATCGACGATTTCTTCCTGCCGTACCTGAAGATCCGCAATCGCCGCGCCGGCTATGCGGTCAGCATCGTGAAGGCGGGCGCGAAGCTCGTCGGCCACGACGCCGGCCCAGTGCGGGCGCCGCTCATCGACCTCACCGACGCGGAAGCGGCCGAGCTCGACGTGCTGATCAAGAAGATGGGCCCGCAGTAAGCGGGGTTCGCCGGCGGCGCGGCCGGCAGTGTTGCAGCGCGGCCGGCACTCGCCGGCCGCGATCGTTTGTGGCGTCCTGTCCACGAGGGCGCGCGCCACCGCCGCCGCGATGCGCGCCGCGACCGTCACATCTGCGCGATGACCCCGACGATCCGGTAGCGCACGTTCCCCAGCCTGACCCGCGTCGCCTCGATCTGCGCCTGCGCGCCCGACCGTGCGCGTGAATTCGATGCGCCGTCGAGGATCTGCCCGAGCACGTCGCGGTCGACAACCGCATCGAAGAACCGGCCGACGGTGATCGTCGCCGACTGCTTCGCGGTCGCGAGCTGGCTGTTCGCCTGCGTCAGCGCTTCGGTGCGCAGGCCCGGATCGCGTTCGTCGATGCCGCGCCGGTACTGGAGTGCGAACACCAGCGCCGTCATGTCCTCCCGGAAACGCTTGACGGCCTGCCCGAACACGAGCGAATGGGCATCGGACCCCGTGACGAGCCGCCCCTGGTTGATCGTGATGTCAAATTCGCTGCCGCCCAGGTCGCGCTGGAATTCCAGCAGCGCATTCGCGAGCACGCGCCCTTCGCTGTACTGGCCGACCTCACTGCGGACGGATTTCGCGACGTCGCCGATCGCTTTCCACAATCCGGCAGCGAACAGGTGATCGCCACGCTTGTTGATGTTCATCGGAAGGTTCCCTCTTGGTCTTTTGTCGGTCTCTCAGGCCCGCCCGCGAACCGGGTGGTCCGGGGCCTCGCTACTGTAGGAGAAATTCCGGCGACAGGAAAGCCGACATCTCCTCGCCACGGTGGAGCATCAACATAAGCACCGTTTGATGTCATAATTGATGCACTGACTTTCTCGGGAGCCGCACATGCGTACCACCTTGTCCCTCGACGACGCGCTGCTCGCCAAAGCGCAGCAATTGACCGGCGTCACCGAAAAATCGGCGCTCGTAAGAGAAGCGCTGCGCGCATTGATCGCCCGCGAAAGTGCACGACGACTCGCCCGCCTCGGGGGCACCGAACCCGACCTTGACTCGGTTCCGCGCCGCCCATCGGAGCCCGCATGATTCTTGTCGATACTTCAGTCTGGATCGATCACTTGCGGGCCGGTGACGCAACGCTCACAGCATTGCTGGAAGCTGAGCGAGTGTTGATCCATCCGTTCATCGTCGGCGAGCTTGCGCTCGCCAGCATGCGCAATCGCCAGACGGTAATGGATGCGCTGCGCGACCTTCCCGCCGCAACACCTGCTACCGACGACGAAGTTCAGCGCATGATCGACGTCGTACCGCTTCACGGGCTCGGCATCGGTTACGTCGATGCACACCTGCTTGCCTCGGCCAGACTGACCGACGGCACCAAGCTGTGGACACGCGACCGGCGCCTGCTGACCGCAGCGGAGCGCTTGCAACTCGTCGCCCACCCCGCTCATTGACCAGGCGAAACCGGCAAGAAGTCCCGCACTGAATAAAACACGGCGGCGGGGCCTGCAGGCCCCACCGCCGTGTTTCAACGTGCCGGAACGCGTCCCTCCCGGGACGCTGCCTTCAACGACTACGCCCTATCATTCCGCCTTCCCGTCCCGCAGACGCGGAATCGCGAGCGGATTGCCTTCCTGCAACCCTTCGGGCAGCAGGTCGTCCGGGAAATCCTGGTAGCACACCGGTCGCAGGAAACGCTCGATCGCGGTCGCTCCGACCGACGTGACGGCCGGATTCGACGTCGCGGGGAACGGCCCGCCATGCACCATCGCGTCGCACACCTCGACGCCGGTCGGGTAGCCGTTGACGAGCAGGCGCCCGGCCTTGCGTTCGAGGATCGGCAGCAGCCGGCGCGCGAGCGGCTTGTCGTCGGCGTCCATCTGCAGCGTGGCCGTCAGCTGGCCTTCGAGCGCGTCGAGCACGCGTGCGACTTCGTCGAGATCGCGGCAGCGCACGATCAGCGACGCCGGCCCGAACATCTCGTGGCTGAACGCCGGTTCGGCCAGGAACGCCTGCGCGCCGACTTCGTACAGCGCGCCGCCGGCCTGGCAGGCGGTCTGCGCGGCCTCGCCCGCGCCGATCTCGCGCACGCCCGGCAGTTCGGCCAGCTGGCCGCGGCCGTTGCGGTACGCATCGGCGATACCGCGCGTGAGCATCACGCCGGCCGGCTTCTTCTCGAGCGCCTGGGCGGCGACGGCCTCGAAGCGGTCGAGATCCGGGCCGTCGACCGCGAGCACGAGGCCCGGGTTGGTACAGAACTGGCCGACGCCGAGCGTCAGCGAATCGACGAAGCCCGTCGCGATCGCGTCGCCGCGTGCGGCAAGCGCGGCCGGGAACAGCACGACGGGGTTGATGCTGCTCATTTCCGCATAGACGGGAATCGGCTGCGGACGCGCGTTCGCGAGCTGCACGAGCGCCATGCCGCCCTGTCGCGACCCGGTGAAGCCGACGGCCTGGATCGCCGGATGGCTGACCAGCGCCGCGCCGATCACGCGGCCGGGGCCGACGAGCAGCGAGAACACGCCGGCCGGCATGCCGGTTTTCGCGACAGCGGCGCGGATTGCGCGGCCGACCAGTTCGGACGTGCCGAGGTGCGCCTCGTGCGCCTTCACGATCACCGGGCAACCGGCCGCGAGTGCCGATGCGGTATCGCCGCCGGCCACCGAGAACGCGAGCGGGAAATTGCTCGCACCGAACACGACGACGGGCCCGAGCGCGACTTTCTGCAGGCGCAGGTCCGAGCGCGGCAGCGGCGTACGCGCGGGCTGGGCGGGATCGATCGATGCGGCGAGGAAACGCCCGTCGCGCACGACGCGCGCGAACAGCCGGAGCTGGCCGACGGTACGGCCGCGCTCGCCCTGCAGGCGCGCAACCGGCAGGCCCGTTTCGGCATGCGCGCGCTCGATCAGCGTATCGCCGAGCGCAACGATCTCATCGGCGATCGCTTCGAGAAACGCCGCGCGGGCCGCGAGCGGCTGCGCACGGTACGCATCGAACGCGTCGCGCGCGAGTTCGCACGCGCGCTCGACGTCGGCCTGCGTCGCGACGCCGAACGCCGGCGCGTCGATCGGTGCGCCTTTCGTCGGGTCGAACGCTTGCAAGGTTCCGGCCGAGCCGGCCACCGCGTCGGCGCCGATCAGCATCTCTCCTGTCAGTTGCATGGGATGTGCTCCGTAGTTCGGGAATGGATTGCCCATTGTAGCCCAACAGATATGATGTCTGCGGACGAGATTGCATCATTTCCGCCGATTTTCGCGCCGCCATCGACCCACAAGAAATCCAGATTCAGTCTGCTTACCCGCGACTTTATTACCGTCTCACGTCATCTCTCAAAGGGAAAACCCGAGGTTTCTGCATCCTGACATTCCCCCTAAACTTCGGCCCATGTCATACGACGACGTACATTAAAGTGCCTAATCAGACCACCCCTCGCGACCTTCCGCTCGACCTCGCGCGCACCGCGCGCCGGACCGCCGTGCGCTACTGGATCCTGGCGATGCTGTTCGTCGTCACGACGCTCAACTATGCGGACCGCGCGACGCTGTCGATCACCGGCACGCCGATCCGCAAGGCCTTCGGCATCGACCCGGTGACGATGGGGTACATCTTCTCGGCGTTCAGCTGGGCGTACGTGCTCGCACAACTGCCGAGCGGCTGGCTGCTCGACCGCTTCGGCGCACGGCGCGTGTATGCGGCGAGCATCTTCCTGTGGTCGGCGTTCACGCTGCTGCAGAGCACGATCGGCCTCGGCGGCAGCGCTGCGTTCGCGGTCGCCGCGCTGTTCGCGATGCGCTTCGCGGTCGGCATCGCCGAGGCGCCCGCGTTCCCCGCGAACGCGAAAGTCGTCGCGAGCTGGTTCCCGACCGCCGAGCGCGGCACCGCGTCGGCGATCTTCAACGCCGCGCAGTACTTCGCGGCCGTGGTGTTCTCGCCGCTGATGGCCTGGCTCACGCACGCGTACGGCTGGCACCAGGTGTACCTGTGGCTCGGCCTGGCCGGCATCTCGCTCGCGTTCCTGTGGCTGCGCGTCATGAAGGATCCGGCCGACCATCCGGCCGTGAACCGCGCGGAACTCGACCACATCGAGCAGGGCGGCGGCATCGTGCGGTCGACGGGCCGGCCGACCGGGGCACGCAGCGCCGACGGCACGCGCGCGGAAGGCAGCCGCGTGGCCGGCTGGTTCTACGTGCGCCAGCTGCTGTCGAACCGGATGCTGATCGGCGTGTACCTCGGCCAGTACTGCGTGAACGTGCTCACGTACTTCTTCCTCACGTGGTTTCCGATCTACCTCGTACAGGCGCGCGGGATGTCGCTGCTGAAGGCCGGCTTCATGACGTCGCTGCCGGCGATCTGCGGGTTCCTCGGCGGCGTGCTCGGCGGGATGCTGTCGGACGGGATGATCCGGCGCGGCGTATCGCTGACGCTCGCGCGCAAGATTCCGATCGTCGGCGGGATGGCGCTGTCGATGGTGATCATCGGCTGCAATTACGTCGACAGCGAAGTGCTGGTGATCGTGCTGATGGCCGTGTCGTTCTTCGGCAAGGGAATCGGCTCGCTCGGCTGGGCCGTCGTCGCGGATACCGCTCCGAAGGAAGCGATCGGCCTGTCGGGCAGCCTGTTCAACATGTTCGGCAACACGGCCGGCATCGTCGCGCCGATCGCGATCGGCTATCTCGTCGGCGCGAGCGGCTCGTTCAACGGCGCGCTCGTGTTCGTCGGGCTGAACGCGCTCGTCACCGTGTTCAGCTATCTCGTGATCGTGAAGGACATCAAGCGGGTCGAATTGCGTCATCGCGACGCGTGACGTCCGGCTTTCCTTCATAAGAAAACGGCGGCCTCTTTACGCGGCCGCCGTTTTTTTTCATCCACTCGACATCAGGTCGACGAATGTGCGACGCGCAGCATGTCGTGCACGCCGGACGTCATCAGCGCGAGGAACGCGAGCAGGCCGACATAGCAGAACGCGTAGGTCGTCTTCGTCTCGATCGACGTCGCGTAGTACACGCGGTTCTCCGGCGCGTCGGGGTCGTAGCGCCACGCACGCTTCAGCTGCGGCAGCGCGAGGATCGCCATCACGATCAGCAGCGGGCTCGGACGATACACGAACAGCGCGATCAGCACGGGCACGCCCGCGAACCAGATGCGCGGCGACAGCACCGCGGTGATCCGCCCGCCGTCGAACGGCGACAGCGGAATCATGTTGAACAGGTTCAGGAAGAAGCCCGTGTACGACAGCGCGAGCAGCAGGTTGCTGTCGGTGTGGCGCGCGGCCGCGTAGCAGGCCAGCGCGCCGAGCGTGCCGACGAACGGCCCGGCCAGCCCGACGTACGCTTCCGTTTCCGCGTCGTGCGGCATCTCCTTCAGCTGGATCCACGCGCCGACGAACGGGATGAAGGTCGGCAGCCCGACGTCGAGCCCGCGCCGCTGCGCGGCGAGGTAGTGGCCGGCCTCGTGCACCAGCAGCAGCGCGACGAAGCCGGCCGCGAAGCGCCAGCCGTAGAACAGCGCGTAGACCGCGATCGACGCGAGCATGGTGCCCGCCGACACGAGCACCTTGCCGAGCTTGAGGCCGCCGAAGATCAGCAGCAACAGCTTCGTCATTCCTTGCGCTCCGTGGCGGCTGCATCGGACGCGTCGGCGACGGCCGGCACCGCGGCCGCCTTCGGCTTGCGCCCGAAGAAACGCTTCAGCGCCGCGCCGCCGGCCAGCAGTGCGACCGCGCCGATCTTGAAGAACTTCACCGCGAACGCGCCGATCAGCGCGAGCAGGCCGAGCTTCTTCGCGCCGACGCCGACGATCAGCGCCGCGAGCCCGTACTCGGCGACGTGGTCGGTCGACTTGTTGAAATCGGCGTAGCGCTTGCCGTCGTTGAAGCTGATGTTCGACAGGAGCTCGTCGGCCGATGTCTTGTACTTCGGCAGGTCGGCAAGCGTCGACGCCATCGTCAGCGACAGGTAGCCGTCGCGGCCGAGCACGAGCGTCCGGTAGTTCACGCCGTCGTTCTCGGCATTCGGCGCCGCGCCCTTGTCGCGGATGATCGCCGACCACACGAGCCGGTGCGAGGCCGCGTCGTATGCAGGCGCCTTCGCCCAGCCGACCACCTCGGTTTCGGGCAGGCCGCGCTCCTTGCGCGCCGGGTTGTCTTCCTCGGTGCCGGCCTGCAGGTTCTTCAGCAGTTCGTCGGGTTTCCAGTCCTTCGCGTCGTCGTCGCGGATATAGCCGCTCGGCTCGAACGACACGACGGAAATCCAGTCGGCATCGGGGTCGTCAGGCAGCACGAGGCCGACCAGCTTCGATTCGTCGATCGAGTTGCCCATCGAGCGCAGGTAGCGGCCGGCTTCGGCGGCCGGTACGAACGACTCGCCGGCCTTCAGCTTCAGCACGGCTTCGTGTTTCACGTCGATGTCGGTCGGCCCTTTCACGACCGCGTCGTTGGCGGCCGCGGCGGCAGCCCTCATTTCCACCTGCGCAGCTTCGGTCTGCGCGTGGCCGCTGGTCGCGGCAAGTGCGAGCGTCGCCACGCAGGCGAGCCGGACGGCAAGTTTTTTCATTGTTGGATTCCCCTGGAATGCCTTGTTGTGAATGTGCGCGGCACCGGCCCATGCGTGGTCGTCGCGGGTCCGGCACCGCCTCTCAGGTGGCACGGACGTAATGGTAACGCAGCGCTACGGCGCGCCCGGGGAACGGCGCGATGCTTACCTGGCAGGTAATGCCCAACGCGCACGGGATTGCCTATCATCTGCTTCATGAACCCGACCGCCGCCCTCCATTCGCCCTCCCCGTCCGCCGGCCGCGCGTCCGGCATCGGCCCGCTGCTGCGCACGTGGCGGCAACGCCGCCGCCTGAGCCAGATGGCACTCGCGCTCGACGCGGAAGTGTCCGCGCGCCATCTGAGCTTCGTCGAATCGGGCCGCGCGCAGCCGAGCCGCGAGATGGTGCTGCATCTCGCCGAACGCCTCGACGTGCCGCTGCGCGAACGCAATGCGCTGCTCGTCGCGGCCGGCTTCGCACCGCTGTTTCGCGAACGGCCGTTTTCGGATCCGCAACTGGATGCCGCGCGCCATGCGGTCGAAGCCGTGCTGCGCGGCCACGAGCCGTACCCGGCGCTCGCGGTGGACCGCCACTGGACGCTGCTCGCCGCGAACCGGATGCTCGGCGCGCTGGTCGCGCAGGCCGATCCGGCGCTGCTGCAGCCGCCCGTCAACGTGCTGCGGCTGAGCCTGCATCCGGACGGCCTCGCGGCGCAGATCGTCAACTGGCATGAATGGCGCGCGCACATCCTGCATCGGCTGCAGCGGCAGATCGATGCGAGCGGCGACCGCACGCTGCATGCGCTGCGCGACGAGCTCGCCGCGTATCCGGCACCGGCCGGCCAACCCGATGACCCGCCGGCGCGCGCCGACTTCGCCGATATCGCGGTGCCGCTGCGGCTGCGCACGGCGGCCGGCGAGCTGACGTTCTTCAGCACGACGACGGTGTTCGGCACGCCGGTCGACGTGACGCTGTCGGAACTCGCGATCGAGGCGTTCTTTCCGGCGAATCCGGAAACGGTGGAGGCGATGCGGGCGCTGGCGGACGCGTTGCCGGCGCAGTAACGCATGCGCGACGGTGCTTGACGAAAGCCGGCGGCCGACGGCCGGCTGTCGGGCCGCGACCGGCATGTAGGCGCCCGCCGGCACGCGCCTCACGCGGCGAAATTTCCCTCAAAAGCACAAAGATCGGCCGCCACGGCGAACACCGGCGTCGGCGCGCCCGATCAGAATGCGACGTCGCCTCTCGAGCCGCGGGACCGAGGCGCTCCAGCGCCGCGGATCGTGTCACACATAAAAGCCGCCGCGCTTTTTCCGTTTCCCTACGGACTCACTTCGCCGATTTCGCTGACCAAAAAATTTGTTTAGCACTTCTTTTTGATTGAATCGAGCTCGAACGAATTCGTCGACCGTGAAGCGCCGAGCAGCTTTTTTCTCGACGCTGGAAGGCGCGCCGACCGCGCGGCGGGCGCATGCGACGACGCGGCGACACGATGACCGTCATCAGCGGCGCTCGAGCGCCAGCTTCACGCCGAGCCCCAGCAGCACCACCCCGCTGACGCGGTGCATGCGCGTCAGGATGCGCGGGTTGCGGCGGATCGACGCCGACAGCAGGCCGGCGAACAGCGCGACCGGCCCCTTCACGAGAAACGTCAGGCCGGCGAACGTCGCGCCCAGCACGAACAGCGACAGCATCGGATGCGCGGTGCCCGCCGGCACGAATTGCGGCAGGAACGCCAGATAGAAGAGCGCGATCTTCGGATTCGACACGTTGGACAGCGCGCCTTGCGCGAACGTGCGAAGCCGCGATACCTGCGCGCCGCCACTGCTGCTCGCGAGCGTCAATTCACCTGACGAGCGCAACAGCGTGATGCCGAGGTACAGCAGGTATACCGCACCGATCACCTTCAGCGCCGTGAACAGCCATTCGGATGCCTGAAGCAGTGCGCCGAGCCCGAGCGTCGCGAGCATCGTGTGCACGAGCAGCCCGACGCTGACGCCTGCTGCAGTCACGAGGCCCGCGCGCGTGCCGCCGGACAGCGTGCGCGACATCACGAGCACCATATCCTGGCCCGGCGTGACGATGATCAGAAGCGACGTGGCGATGAACGGCAGCCAGGACAAATGCGACATGGGATAGCTCCTGAACGGAATGGCCGACGGACGAGAATCGCCCGGCCGGTCGTCAGATTATCGGCGTGTTCCCGTGGAGATTGGATGCGTATTCGGCTACTTCGAATGCCTGATTTGGCGCTATTCTCTAGCATCTCCGTATCTGGTAGTCAAAAATGCCAACCAAACTGGACGCGATCGATCGGCGCATTCTGCGTGCGCTGCAACAGAATTCGAACCAGACCAATGCCGAACTCGCGCAACAGGCCGGACTGTCGGCCACGCCCTGCCTGCGCCGCGTGCATCTGCTCGAGGAACAGGGCGTGATCAACGCGTATGTCGCGTTGCTGAATCCCGCCGCCGTCGACCTGCGCTTCACCGCGTTCGTGCGCGTCACGCTGGAGCGCCAGGACAAGAAGACGGTCGAACACTTCGCGCGCGAGATGGAGCAGGCGCCCGAAGTGCTCGAATGCCACCTGATGGCCGGCAGCTACGACTATCTGCTGCGCGTGATCGCCCGCGATCTCGACGACTACCAGCGCTTCCAGATGGAGACGCTCACGCAGATCGAAGGCGTCCGCAACGTCGAAACCGAGATTCCGCTGAAGCGCATCAAGCAGACGGTTCGCCTGCCGATCTAGGCGTCCAGGAACGTGACGGCCTCCCCGGCCGGCTGCCCGTTCAGCGCTTCATCGCGCACGACGACCTGCCCGCGCACGACCGTATGCACGGGCCAGCCCGTGACCGCGCACCCGTCGTAAGGCGTCCAGCCGCTCACGCTGGCGATCCACTCGTCGCGGATGATCCGCCGGGCGCGCAGGTCGACGATGCTGAAATCGGCGTCGTAGCCGGCCGCGATGCGCCCTTTTCCTTCGATGCCGAAGATCCGCGCCGGCCCGGCGCTGGTCAGGTCGACCAGCCGTTCGAGGCTCAGGCGGCCCGCCTGCACGTGGTCGAGCAGCAGCGGCAGCAGCGTCTGCACGCCGGTCATCCCGCTCGGCGACTGCGGATACGGGCGGCGCTTTTCGTCGCGCGTATGGGGCGCGTGATCGCTGCCGATCACGTCGACCACGCCGTCGCGCACGGCCCGCCACAGCGCATCCTGATGATGCCGGTCGCGCACGGGCGGATTCATCTGCGCGAACGTGCCGAGCCGTTCGTAGCAATCGGGCGCATGCAGGCTCAGGTGATGCGGCGTGACCTCGACCGTCACGCGCCTCCGGTGCCGCGCAAGGAACGCCATTTCGTCCGCCGTGGACACATGCAGCACGTGCAGCCGCCGACCCGTCTCGGCAGCCAGCCCGACGATGCGCCGGGTCGCGGCCAGCGCGCTTTCCTCGTCGCGCCAGCGCGGATGGTCGCGCACGTCGCCGCTCGCTTCCACGATCGCCTTGCGTTCGCGCAGCCGCGCCTCGTCCTCCGCATGCACGGCCATGCGCCGCCGCCCGTTGCGCAGGATCCGCCGCAGCACGGCTTCGTCGTCGGCCAGCAGATCGCCGAACGAACTGCCCATGAAGACCTTCACGCCCGCGCACCCGGGCAAGCGCTCGAGCACCGGCAGCCGCTCGGCATTCACGGCCGAGCCGCCGATGTAGAACGCGTAGTCGCACCACGCACGACCGCGCGCAAGATCCAGCTTCGCCTGCAGATCCTGTTCGTTCAGCGTCAGCGGATGCGTATTGGGCATCTCGAAGATCGTCGTGACGCCGCCGAGCACCGCGCCGCGCGTGCCGGCCTCGATGGTCTCCTTGTGCGTCAGCCCCGGTTCGCGGAAATGCACCTGGCTGTCGACGACGCCCGGCAGCACGTGCAAGCCGCCGGCATCGAGCACGACGTCCGCGCTCCAGGTGCCGTGCAGCGCGCCCAGCGCGACCACGCGGCCATCCGCGCACGCCACGTCGATCCGTTCGGCGCCATTGGGCGTCATCACCGTGCCGCCGTGCACGAGCAGGTCGACGTGGCGTCGCGCCGGCCGGTCGATCCCTTCAGGTCGAATGGGCTCGCGCATGATTCAGAACTCGTTCTGGATGTGCTTGTAACCCAGCACCAGCGCATTGTTCGTGCGCGCGACGTCCTCTGAGAAGTCGCTCGCGTCGGCCGTCACCTGCGGCATGGCGGCGAGGTCGGTTTCCGGCCCGATGCGCTCCGTCGACCGCACGTAGAAGCCGGGCGGCAGGTGGCACCCGTCGACGACCGCGTTGTAGCGCACCACGCAGCCGTCGTCGATCGTGCAGTTGAACAGCACGCTGTTGAACCCGACGAACACGCCGTCGCCGACCTTGCACGGCCCGTGGACGATCGCGCGATGCGCGATCGACGTGTGCCGGCCGATCGTCACGCTCGCGCCGGACTTCGAATGGATCACGACGCCGTCCTGGATGTTCGAATGCGCGCCGATCACGATCGGCGCGATCTGGCCGTCGGCATCCGTTTCGTCGGCGCGGATCACCGCGTACGGGCCGATGAACACGTTCTCCTCGACGATCACGAGCCCGCACAGGATGGCGGTCGGGTCGACGAACGCGTTCGGATGAATCTGCGGCAGGTCGCCGCGCGGGTTCTTTCTGATCATCAGGATTCCTTCTTTGACAGGAGACGGCCGCGCTTGAGCCGGTCGAACAGGCCCGGGTCGCGCCACTGCGCGGCGATGGCCGGTGCGAACGCGATCGCGTCGAGATCGATGCGGCCCATGCGCGGATTGAATGCGTCGTCGCGGAAACACTGCGCGTAGCCGGTCTCGGTCTCGTGAACGATGACCGAATGCAGCCGCACGTCGGCTTCGCCGTTCGACATGTGCGTGCACGACAGCGCGGCATCGACGAGCCGGAACAGCACGCGCGAGAACTGCTCGGCGCTCGGCGACACGGGCAGCACCACCCAGCGTTCAGAATGCCGGCGCATGCTTTCGACGTAGCGCGGATCGTCGTCCGACCACAGCGTTACGGCATGGTCGAACGCATCGATCAGGTCGCGCACGTCGCCCTTGAGCAGCCCGAAGTCGTAGATCATCTGCCCGTGGTCGAGCGCGTGCGCTTCGAGCAGCAGCTCGACGCGGTAAGAATGGCCGTGGATCGAATGCGAGCAGCGCCGCGTGCTGCAGCCGCGCACGACGTGCGCATTCTCGAACCGGAACAGCTTGCGGATCAGCATGCGCCGGCGCCTTCGCGAACCGGTGCGGCCCAGGCCACCGCATCGTGCGGATGCAGGCTTTCCAGATGGCGCACGCGAACACGCGGGTTCGCATGGCGATCTTCCAGCGCGGCCTGCACGCGGCGCGCGGCATCCTCGACGAACATCAGGTTCCCGCCGTTCAGCACCGCGAATGCCTGCTCGTCCGCACGCTTGACGGCCGTCTGCACCGGCGTGCCGAGCGCCCGCTCGACGCGATCGATCAGGTCGATCAGCCCCAGCGCCGCGCCATCGGCCGGCAGCGCCACGCTGACGACGGCTTCGCTGCGCTGGCTGTGCGGCGTGGCCGCCGTCGCATGCTGCTTCAGCCACGCGGCCACTGCCGCCGGCTCCACGCGATCCTCGCGGCCGAACGCCGCCAGGAACGCCTGTTCGACCCAGTGCCGCGACAGCGCGGCCGAACACGGGCACGTCGACGAATAGGCAACCGTCACCTGCGCGCGCAGTTCGAACGCCTCGCCCGCCAGCGTTGCGTCGATCCGCACCGGATAAGCCTTCCACCCGGCCAGCCCCTCGGTCACCAGTGCCGTGCGGCGGGCCAGCAGATCGAAGCGCAGCCGCACGCGCGCGCTGCGCGTATCGCAGTCGCGGTGGCTGTCGACCATCGCGCGCAGCATGCGCTGCATGCCGGCCGGCGACAGCGCTTCGCCATCGGCGAGCCAGTCGAGCAGCCAGTAGAGCCGCGACATGTGGATGCCTTTCACCTGCGGCGCAGGCAGATCGACCTGTACGTCGGCACGCGCATGCACGTCGCGCCGGCAGCCGGGTTCGGCCACCGTAACGGGCAGGTCGATGCCCTGCATGCCGACCCACTCGAGCGGGCGGCGGCCCGGCGCGACATCGGTCAGGGAAATATCGGGAAGCGCTGCATTCATGCTCGAAATCCGGTGGAGCGCCTTCTCCATCCGGGTCGATGCAGGAAGCGCGCGTTCAGGTCAGGGCCAGTCGCGAAACGGGCTGTCCCACGTGGTCCAGTGCTCGGGGCCGGTCGCCATCTCGGCGTCGGTCAGCAGACACGCGTCGAAACGCGCGCGCAACGCGGGCTCGTCCATGTCCATGCCGATCAGCACGAGCTCCTGCCGTGCGTCGCCGACACGCTCGTCCCAGCGGGCGCGGATCTGCGCGACGGCTTCCGCGTCCTGCGGCCAGCGCTCGGGCGGCACGGCCGCCCACCAGTGGCCGGCCGGCCCGTGCCGCGCGACCGCGCCGGCCTGCGACCACGACCCGGCGATGGTCGGATGCGTGGCCAGCCAGAAGAACCCCTTCGAGCGGACGACGCCCGGCCATTCGCTTTCGACGAGATCGAAGAAGCGCTGCGGATGGAACGGCCGACGCGCGCGATAGACGAAGCTGCGGATTCCGTATTCGTCGGTCTCCGGCGTGTGCGTGCCGCGCATCTCCTGCAGCCAGCCCGGTGCGCGCGACGCCTCGTCGAAATCGAACAGGCCGGTGTCGAGCACGCGCTCGAGCGGCACCTTGCCGAATTCGGCGATCTCGATCCGCGCACGCGGGTTCAGCCCGCGCAGCAGCGCGACCAGACGTTCGCGCGCGCCGGTGTCGATCAGGTCGATCTTGTTGATCACGATCACGTCGCAGAATTCGATCTGGTCGATCAGCAGGTCGACGACCGTGCGCGCGTCCTCGTCGCCCATCGATTCGCCGCGCGATTGCAAGCTGTCGCGCGATGCGTAGTCGCGCAGGAAGTTGAACGCGTCGACCACCGTCACCATCGTATCGAGCCGCGCGACTTCGCCGAGACTGCGGCCGTCCTCGCCCTCGAACGTGAACGTCTCGGCCACCGGCAGCGGTTCCGAAATGCCGGTCGACTCGATCACGAGCTGGTCGAAGCGCCCTTCGCGCGCAAGCCGGTCGACCTCGATCAGCAGATCCTCGCGCAACGTGCAACAGATGCAGCCGTTGCTCATCTCGACCAGCTTCTCGTCGGTGCGCGACAGCCCCGCGCCGCCGTCGCGCACGAGCGCGGCATCGATGTTGACCTCGGACATGTCGTTGACGATGACCGCGACGCGTCGGCCCTCGCGATTGTTGAGGATGTGGTTGAGCAGCGTCGTCTTGCCGGCGCCGAGGAAGCCGGACAGGACGGTCACGGGAAGCCGCGTGGACGGATGCAGTGCGGTACTCATCGGGCGATTCCGGTAGAGGACGTTGAGGAGAGAATGATATATTGTATCGCAACGATATAACATATCATTTCAGACGTCCAGCAGTCCGGTTGGGCGACGTGCGATTCACGATCCCCGCCGTACCGGTTCGACGCGAGTCGAAAACGGCAGCGGCACCACGCATGTCATGCCGATTGAAAGGTGTGCTTGATAAGCTCGGCGGCGAGACCGCTGGCTGCCCACACACACCATGAAAAAGAAAATCCTTGCTGCTTTGTCACTTTGCGCCATGCTGCCCGGCATCGCGCTCGCCCAGTCGATCGCAGCGCCGGCGCTGAAGCCGGGCGATACCTGGACCTACGTCAATACCGTCGAGATCGGCCCGAACGGCTGGCGCCAGACGCGCGACGAGATTACCGTGCAACGCACGACGCCCGGGCACATCTACGTCGAGTCCCGGCAAAGCGGCGCAACGCAGGCGCCGCACGAAATGATCGTCGATGCGGACTGGAGCCGTGCGCGCAGCGTCAACGGCACCGAAACCGTCGTGAACCGCCCGCTGGCGTTTCCGCTGACGGTCGGCAAGACCTGGACGATCCAGTACAGCGAGTCGCACCCGAATCCGCAGCACGCGTCCGAGGCGTACGACACGCACTACAAGGTCGTCGGCCCCGAGACCGTCACCGTCGCGGGCGGCAAGTTCGACGCGATCAAGATCGAGGCCGAAGGCACGTGGAAGGCACAAACCGCGCCGGGGCAGTCGATCTCGTCCGGCGTATCCCGCAACGCGGGCGGTTCGACGATCGTGATGCAAAGCCACAACAACGGGACGGCGGAAGGAACCGGCAAGACCTACAAGGCGTTCTGGTACGTGCCGGCGGTCGGCCGCTGGGTCAAGTCGGTCGAGGAGTACTACGACACGAACGGTGTGCGGACGGCACGCTATTCGAACGAACTCGCGTCGTACAAGCGCGCCGGAACGGACAGCGGCTCGCCGTTGGCCGCCGGGCCTGCGCCCGCTACCGCTGCCGTCGCGCCGGACGGCCCGCCGCCCGGCGATCAATGACGGAGCGCGTGCCCGCTTACGTATAGAGCGACGCGGGCGGCAACTCGCCGGTCAGCGCAAACCGGCCGACATCGCGCAGCCGGTAGTCGAGCGGATCGTGCAGCGTATGCGTGCGCGCATTCCGCCAGAAGCGGTCGAGGCCGAGCGACGCGGCCGTCGCACGCGCACCGCACGCGTCGAACAGCGCCTCGCCGTTGTCGAGCGCCGCGCGCTGCGCGACGATCTTCGCTTCCGATACCGCGAGCGCCACCTCGGCGCGCGCGTCGGCCGTCAGCGCATCCTGCAGCACCCATGCGTGCTGCAACGCATCGGCCGCGCGATCGGCCAGCGCCGCCGCCGCAACCGCGCGCACACGCATGTCGCCGAAGCGCTGCAGCGTGTACGGATCGTCCGCCGCCTGCGCGACGTCGGCGTGAATCCACGGGCGGCCATGCTGCCGCACGTAATCGCGCGCCTCGGCCAGCGCGCCTTCCGCCAGCCCGACGAACAGGTTCGTCAGCACGAGCTGCGACACGAGCGTGCGCAGCGTCGCGCGCGGCGTCGGCGGCGCCTCGGAACGATGCAGCACCTCATCCGCCGCAAGCGTCACGCCGTCGAAGCGCACGCTGCCGCTGTCGGTCTGGCGCTGGCCGACCGGATCCCAGTCGTCGTTGACCGTGATCCCCGGACGATCGGTCGGCACGACGCCGAACACGGTGCGGCCGGTGGCCGGATCGTGCGCGGACACCGTCATGCGCTGCGACCCGCGCGTGCCGGAACAGAAGCCCTTCACGCCGTCGAGCCGGTAGCCGCCGTCGGGCGTCGCCGTGGCCACGAGCCGTGTATCGAGCGGATTGACCGCATTGCCCCACCACCAGCGTTCGTCGACGGTGCCGCGCAGGTAGCGCTCGCGCTGCGCGGCGCTGCCCCATACGTCGACGCTCACCACCTGCAGGCACTGGAACCCGACGAGATGCGCGAGCGCGCTGTCGACGCGCGCGACCTGCCGGATCGCATCGTAGATCGCGGGCCACGCCGCTTCCTGCCCGCCGAACGCGCGCGGCACCGCGAGCGTCAGCAGGCCCGCATCGGCGAGCCACTGTTTTTCCTGCGCCGCGTGGCCGCCCGCGCGGTCGCGCGCGGCGGCAGTCACGCGCAGCGCGTCGATCGCGCGGGCCAGCGCGTCGCGGTCGATGGCCGGCGTATCGGTATCCCGCGCGAAGGTCGCCGGGCCGCGTGGATCGTTCATGCGACGGCTTCCTGTTCGACGGGTTCGCCCGACAACGGCACGAGTGCGCCGAGGCTGCGGCCGGTCAGCCGCGACAGGATCTCGCGCCGCCAGTCGTCGTAGATCGCACGGTATTCGGCGATATCCGCGCCGAACACGTGCGCGGTGTGCGCGTACTCGTCGTGCAGATATCCGTCGAGCCGCGCCTGCGTTTCCTCGTCGGCCGCGATCACGCGATCGATCAGCGCGTCGCGCCCGGCGGCCGGCAGGGCCTTCAGCGTGTCGAACCACCACTGGACGATCTGCACGCGATGCCATTCCTCGTCCGGCCGGATCCGGTTCTCGCCGTGCTCGCGCATCGCGCTGTCGCCGATACGGCCGGTCTTGCGCTGGATCCACAGCTTCGCGAGGATGTGCAGCTCGTAATGCCATTCGAACGCCAGAAAGCCCGCGACGTCACGCACCGCGATATCGCCGATGCGCGCCCAGTGTGCGGCGACGAGCCGGTCGACTTCCGGCAGCGGATCGCGCCCCGTCAGTTCGGTCACGCGTTCGCGGCCGATCACCGCATGCGCGCCGTCGTCGCCGAGCTGGCGCGACAGGATCAGCTGGAAATGCGGATCGTCGCGGAACAGCGTGTCGATCGCCTTCGCGACGACCTGCACGATGAACAGGTCGTGCGACGCCATCTTCTTGTAGTAGTCGGCGACGGCGGCCCGCTCGTCGTCATTGCGCGGCTCGCGCGGCGGTGTCGCGAGCTTGGCCGGAAAGTCCGGACGGTGGCGTCGCGCCACGTCGAGAAACAGCGCTTCCTCGAATGCTCCGTTCCATTCGCGCGGCGCGCCGATAGGCAAGGTCATCAGTTTTGTTCTCTCAGGATCATGAATGAAGCGAGCGGACGCTCGTGGCGTCGCTCAGGTACGCCGGGTCACGCGTCGGACCAGGCGGTCGCCCGTGATTTGCACGGCCGAGACGAGCGCGATCAGGATCACGATCACCGTCGCCATGACGGTCGTGTCGAAACGCTGATAGCCGTAGCGGATCGCGAGATCGCCGAGCCCGCCCGCGCCGACGGCGCCCGCCATCGCGGTCGAGCCGATCAGCGCGACGACGGTGATCGTGAAGCCGCCGAGCATGCCGGGCAGCGCTTCCGGCAGCAGCACATGCCACACGATGTGGCGGCGCTTCGCGCCCATCGCGAGCGCGGCCTCGATCAGCCCGCGATCGACTTCGCGCAGGCTCACTTCGGCGATCCGCGCAAAGAACGGAATCGCGGCGATCGACAGCGGCACGACGGCCGCCCACACGCCGATCGTCGTGCCGATCAGCACGCGCGTGAACGGCAGCAGCGCGACCAGCAGGATGATGAACGGCGTCGAGCGGAACACGTTGACGAGCGCACCGAGCACCGCGTTCACGCCGCGCCGCGCGTAGATGCCGCCGGGCGCGGTGGTCACGAGGATCACCGCGAGCGGGATGCCGATCAACGCCGCGATCACGGCCGAGGCGGCGACCATCGACAGCGTGTCGCGGATCGCGTCAAGCAGTTCGGGCCACCAGAGGTCAAACATAGCCGAGCACCTCCGCATGATTCGCATGGCGGCGCGCGCGTTCGAGCAGCGTGGCAACCGCATCGCGCGCATGCCGGGCAACCCCGTCGTCCGCACCGGGCGCGGCCGCGATCACGAGCCGTCCCTGCGCATGCCCCTGGATGCGCTCGATCCCGCCGTGCAGGAACCGCACGGAGCCGCCGAGCGCCGCAGCCAGCGCGCCGACATCCGGCTCGCCGCCGCTCTCGCCCGTGTAGCGGACGTCGAGCACCACCTGCGCGCCAGCGGGCAGCTCGGCCTGCTCGGGCAGCGGCTGCACGCGCGCCGCCAGCTCGGCCGGCAGGTCGTGCTGCAGCGTACTGAGCAGCGCACGCGTCGCGCCGTGGCGCGGATCGCCGAACACGCGCCACACGGGGCCCGTTTCGACGACTTCGCCCTGCTCGATCACCGCGACCGTGTCGCACACCGCACGGATCACTTCCATCTCGTGCGTGATCAGCACGATCGTCAGCCCGAGGCGGCGGTTGATGTCGGCGAGCAGCGCGAGGATCGATTGCGTCGTCTCGGGATCGAGCGCCGACGTCGCCTCGTCGCACAGCAGCACCTCGGGATCGTGCACGAGCGCACGGGCAATGCCGACCCGCTGCTTCTGCCCGCCCGACAGGCTCGCCGGATACGCGTCGCGCTTCGCGGCGAGCCCGACGAGGTCGAGCAGCGCCTCGACCTTGCGTACGCGCTCGGCCTTCGGCACGCCGGCGATCTTCAGCGGCAGCGCGACGTTCTCGAATACGGTCTTCGCGGACAGCAGGTTGAAATGCTGGAACACCATCCCGGTGCGGCGCCGCAGCGCGACGAGCCCGTCCTCGTCGAGCGCGCCGACGTCGACGCCCTGCACGCGCACGCGGCCCGAACTCGGCCGCTCCAGCCCGTTCACGAGCCGCAGCAGCGTCGACTTGCCCGCCCCGCTGCGGCCGATGATCCCGAACACCTCGCCGCGCCGCACGTCGAGCGTCACGTCGCGCAGCGCTGCAGCGTGGCCACGCGGCGACGCGAATACCTTGCCGACCTGCTCCAGCGACACGGCTGCGCCGCTGGCGGCCGACACGCCCGCTTCTTCATGGGCCGCTGCAGCGGCACCGGCCCGCACGGCCGACGGCTCGATGAAACCCAGCGTATCGAACAATTGCGTCATCGCTTCGCTCCGTCACGTTCAGGCATGCGCGGGATGCGCGGGTTCGGACACGGCGGCCGGCCGGTGCTGCGCGCCGGTGTGCCACGCGGGCAGGCGCGGCCCCGCGCCGAACAGCTTCTCGCGCAGCGTCGGCGCGGGGTCGTAGTCTTCCTTGTAGACACCGCGGTTCTGCAGCTCGGGCACGACCCAGTCGACGAAATCCTCGAACGACTCGGGCATCACGGTGCGCGTCAGGTTGAAGCCGTCGATGCCGGTCTCGTCGATCCACGACTGCAGTTCGTCCGCGACCTGCGACGGCGAGCCGACGATCGGCGCATAGCGGCCGCCGAGCGACATCTGTTCGAGCATCCGGCGCACGGTCCAGGTGCCGGTCGTGCTCTTGCGCGAGATCGCGTCGACGGCCGACTGGATCGAATCGGTCTTCACGTACGAAATCGGCTCGTCGAGGCCGTATTTCGCGAAGTCGATGCCGGTCGAGCTCGCGAAATGCGCGAGACCGGCCTCCGGGCTCGCGTAGCGCCGGTACTCGTCGAATTTCTCGCGCGCAAGCCGCTCCGTTTCTGCCGTCACGACGCTCACGCCCGCGAAGATCCTGATCGATGCCGGGTCGCGGCCCTGCCGGGCGGCGGCCGCGCGGATGTCGAGCGTCGCCGCGCGTGCGGCCGCCTTGCTCTGCCCGTTCACGAACACGCATTCGGCGTGACGGCCCGCGAATTCGACACCGCGCGCGGACGAACCGGCCTGGTACAGCACCGGCGTGCGCTGCAGCGACGGTTCGCTGAGGTGGATCGCGTCGATCGAATAGAACGGCCCGTCGTGCTTCACGCGCCGCACCTTGCCGGGCTGCGCGAACACGCGCGCCTGCGCATCGCGGATCACCGCGTCGTCGTCCCAGCTCTGTTCCCACAGCTTGTAGACGACGTCCATGTAGTCGTCCGCTCGCTCGTAGCGGTCGTCGTGGCCGATCTGCTGCGCGAGTCCCATGCCGCGCGCGGCGCTGTCGAGATAACCGGTGACGATGTTCCAGCCCACCCGCCCCTTCGTCAGGTGATCGAGCGTCGACATGCGGCGCGCGAACAGGTAAGGCGGCTCGTAGGTCAGGTTCGCGGTCACGCCGAAGCCGAGGTGCCGCGTGACCTGCGCCATCGCGGGCACGAGCAGCAGCGGATCGTTGACGGGCACCTGCACCGATTCGCGCAGCGCGGCATCGGGGCCGCCGCCGAACACGTCGTACACGCCGACGATGTCCGCGAGAAAGATCCCGTCGAACTTGCCGCGTTCGAGCGTCTTCGCGAGATCGGCCCAGTAGTCGAGATCGGTGTAATGCGCGGAGCGGTCGCGCGGATGCGTCCACAGCCCGTGGTTGATGTGCCCGACGCAGTTCATGTTGAACGCGTTGAGCAGGATCTTCTTGCGGTTCGCCGTCGTCATGCTCGCCTCCGTCACCATGCGATCGCGTACAGCGAGCCGAACGCGTTGTCGAGCGCACGGCGCACGGCCGGCGAATGCTGGTAGATCGCGATGAACTTGCGGATGCGCGGATCGTTCGCGCTCTCGGGGCGCACGACCCACTGGATCGCGAAGCTCTTGTTCTCGGTGCCGTCGAACAGCAGCGCGCTGTTCGGGTCGGTCGTGCCGGCGAGCTTGATGAAGCTCGGGTAGCCCTGCGCGAGATCGACGTCGTCGAGCGAACGCGCGAGCTGCGACGCCTCGAGCGGGATGATCTTCAGGTGCTTCGGGTTGGCGACGATGTCGTGCGTGGTCGCACGATAGTCGGTGCCCGGCTTCAGCGTGATGAGCCCCGCGCGCTGCAGCAGCAACAGCCCTCGCCCGCCGTTCACCGGATCGTTCGCGATCGCGACGCGCGCGCCGTCCTTCAGCTCGGCGAAGCTTTTCACCTTCTTCGAATAGAGGCCGATCTTCATGATCGTGCCGGGCGCGATCGAGATGAAGTTGTAGCCGCCCTGCTTCTTCGCGTTCTCGAGAAACGGGATGTGCTGGAAGTAGTTGACGTCGATGTCCTTGTTCGCGAGCGCCGCGTTCGGCGTATTCCAGTCGGTGAACTCGATGATCTTCACGTCGAGCCCCTGCTCTTTCGCCTCCTTGGCGGCGATCTTCAGCGCCTCGATCTGCGGGCTGGTAGAGATGCCGACCTTCAGCGGCGCGGTATCGGCGCGCGCGCCGTTCAGCAGCGCAACGCCGAGCAGCGCAGCCATCAGCAGGCGGGCCGCACGGCCGACGGAAAAGCGGGCGGAAAAAACGGGATGCAGCATGAAACCACTCTCCTGTCCAAAGACGGTATCGACGGATGAGCGACGCCGCGGCGAGCGCGCGGGCGCTCTCCGGACAGTCGTCATCGCATCGGAAAAGGATCAGCCGATGATAGAGAGCGGCAGCGGGACGGTCTACGAAGCGATTGTGCGAAGAAAATCGCGCGCGGCGATATGGCAGGCGGCCGGGCGGGATCGGGGGCCGGACCGGGTGCGCGGCCGGCCATCCGGCTGAAATCCCGGCCTGGGCGCCGGGCGAATTCCGAAATCTCGGCCAGCCGGTCGGTCAACCCTTTCGGCAGACGAAACAAACTCCTTAAGAATCAATACCTTAAAAATATTCCGGCAGGCCGGATTTCTGGCACGGGGGTTGCGTAATAGACGGCACACAATGCCGCGAAGCGATGCAGGCATTCCAACATCAGGAGACACGTCTTGCAGACCTCTATCCAAACTCCGTCCCATCCCGAGCCGATTGCCGAAGCCGGTCCCGCCACGCGCGAACGCTTCTGGCCGGAAGGCTGGTGGAAGCTGATGGAAATCCGCATCGGCATCATCCCGCTGCCGGTCTACGTGATCCTGTTCGGGCTGATCGTCGGCTTCGCGGTGACGGGCAAGGTGCCCGGCGAGATCTCGATGGCAATCGCCGTGCTCGCATTCTTCGGCTTCACCTGCGCCGAACTCGGCAAGCGCCTGCCGCTCCTGCGCAACATCGGCGCGGCCGCGATCTTCGCGACCTTCGTGCCGTCGGCGCTCACGTACTACCACGTGCTGCCGAAGCCGGTGCTGAACCTGACGGTCGACTTCACGAAGTCGACCAACTTCCTGTACCTGTTCATCGCGTCGATCATCGTCGGCAGCATCCTGAGCATGGATCGCCGCGTGCTGATCCAGGGCTTCGTGAAGATCTTCATCCCGCTCGCGGCCGGCTCGATCGCCGCGGCGATCGTCGGCACGGCCGTCGGCACCGCGCTCGGCCTCGGCGCGCGCCACACGCTGCTGTACATCGTCGTGCCGATCATGGCAGGCGGCGTCGGCGAAGGCGCGATTCCGCTGTCGATCGGCTATTCGGAACTGATGCACCTGCCGCAGGGCGAGATGTTCGCGATGGTGCTGCCGCCGGTGATGCTCGGCAGCCTGACCGCGATCATCCTGTCGGGCGCGCTCGACATGCTCGGCAAGCGCCTGCCGCACCTGACCGGCAACGGCCGCCTGCAGGTCGGCGAAAGCGGCGACATGGTGCCGGAAAACGAAGAGATCCGCGGCCACGTCGACGTCACGCACATCGCAGCTGCCGGCATCACGGCCATCACGCTGTACCTGGTCGGCCTGATGGCGCACAAGCTGTTCGGCCTGCCCGCACCGGTCGCGATGCTGTTCCTCGCGGTGCTGGTGAAGCTCGCGCGCGCGGTGTCGCCGCCGCTGCAGGAAGGCGCATTCGTCGTCTACAAGTTCTTCTCGACCGCCGTCACGTATCCGCTGCTGTTCGCGATCGGCGTCGCGATGACGCCGTGGGACAAGCTGACCGCCGCCTTCACGGTCGTCAACGTGATCACGATCGTGTCGACCGTCGCGACGCTGATGGGCACCGGTTTCGTGGTCGGCCGCCTGCTGAAGATGTACCCTATCGACACCGCAATCGTGAACGCCTGCCACAGCGGGCAAGGCGGCACCGGCGACGTCGCGATCCTGACCGCCGCGAACCGGATGCAGCTGATGCCGTTCGCGCAGATCGCGACGCGGATCGGCGGCGCGATCGTCGTCACGGTGACGCTGATCCTGGTCGCGCACTTCGGGTAATGCGCGGCCGCGCGCACCGTCGCGCAGGCTGCTTCGCACGCGCCGCCGCCGGCCTTGCCGGCGCGCGGCGCGCGTCGTTCCGGCGGGACGGTAGCGGGTTTCGATGAGGGCGAACGTGCAGAAGAGTTTCAAGGGAATCCCGTGGTGGGGCTGGGCGTCGGCCGCCGTGCTGTATGTCGGCGTGGCCGGTGCGGCCGTCGATTTCGCATGGGAACGCGCGATCGACGCGCTCGAGGAAACCGGCGCGCACCGGCTCGACCTGTACGCATCGAGCCTGAAGAGCGAGCTCGGCCGCTTCGAGATCCTGCCCGGCCTCGTCGCGCGGCAGGACGGTGTGCGCGCGATGCTGCAAGCCGCGCCGCACGACGCGCCCGCACTCGTGCACTCGGTGAACACCTACCTCGAGGCAGTGAACCGCGACGCGGGCAGCGGCGCAGTCGACGTGATCGACCTGCAGGGCGAGGTGATCGCCGCCAGCAACTGGAACGACACGATCAGCTTCGTCGGCACCAACGTGTCCTACCGGCCGTACTTCAAGGACGCGCTCGCACGCGGCAGCGGCCGCTTCTTCGGGATCGGCACCAACACCGGCGTGCCGGGCGTCTACTTCGCGAGCGCCGTGCGCGACGACGGCGTGCCGATCGGCGTGGCCGCCGTGAAGATCAGCGTCGATCCGCTCGAATCGGCATGGCGCGCGCCGGGCGTCGCCGCGATGGTCGTCGACAGCAACGGCGTGGTCGTGATCTCGACCGAACCCGCCTGGAAATTCACCGCGCTGCGCCCGATCACCGCGCAGCAGCAGCGCGACATCCAGGCATCGCGGCAATACGCGGGGCGCACCGTCGATGCGCTGCCGTACCACCGCATCGGCGATCGCAGCTCGGCTGCATGGTTCGGCACCTTCCCCGATCCGCGCCGCACCGGCCGCACCACGCGTTATCTCGTGATGTCGCGCCCCGCGCCGCAGGCGGGCGATTCACTGATGGTGCTGCTCGACATCGCGGGCGCACGGCGCCAGCAGCAGACGGCGTTCGTGTTCGTCACCGGTGCGTTCCTGATCGCCGCGCTGCTGGCCGGCTACGCGATCCAGCGCCGCCGGGCGATCGTCGCGCGGCTGAATGCGCAGGACGCGCTGCGCCGCGCGAACGACCGGCTCGAGCTGACGGTCGCGCAGCGCACGGCCGCGCTGACGGCCGCGAACGAAAGGATGCAGCGCGAGATCGTCGAGCGCGAGCGCACCGAGCAGCGGCTGCGCGCGTCGCAGCAGGAAGTCGTGCACGCGGGCAAGCTCGCGGTGCTCGGGCAGATGGCCGCCGGCCTGACGCATGAACTGAACCAGCCGCTCGTCGCGATCCGCACGCTGTGCGACAACGCCCGCACGTTCTTCGAGCGCGGCCAGCCGGCACCCGCGTATGCCAATCTCGAACGGATCGGCAAGCTGGTCGACAGCATGGCCGTGCTCACCGGCGAGCTGAAGACCTTCGCGCGCAAGCCCGACGTCGAGCGCGTCGCGGTGTCGCTGACCGAGGCCGTCGCGCACGCGCGGCTCATCTACGACGCGCGGATCCGCGACGAGGGCGTGCAGCTCGACGTGAACATCGCACCGGGCACGACGGTGTCGGCCGAATCGAGCCAGTTGCAGCAGGTGATCGTGAACCTGCTCGGCAACGCGCTCGACGCGGTGCACGAAGCGCCGGTGCGCCGCATCGTCATCGACGCGGCCGGGCCGGACGAAGCCGGCCGTGTGCGCTTCACGGTGGCCGACAGCGGCGCCGGCATCGCGCCCGACGTGCTGCCGCACCTGTTCGAGCCGTTCGTCACGACCAAGCCGCGCGGCCAGGGCCTCGGGCTCGGCCTCGCGATCACGTCGCGCATCGTCGAGGCGTTCGGCGCGAAAATCGCCGCGACGAACCGCGACGAAGGCGGCGCGCAGTTCAGTATCGAATTCGCGGCGGCGACGCCGCAACAAAGGACAGAGCATGGAAGATGAGATTCGGGTGCTGGTCGTCGAGGACGATGAAAACGTCCGGATCGGCGTCGAGCAGGCCGTCGCGCTCGCCGGTTTCCCGGTCGACGCGTTCGCGTCGGCCGCCGACGCGCTGACGCACGTCGCACCCGGCGCGCCGGTGGTGATCGTGTCTGACGTGCGGATGCCGGGCATCGACGGGCTGCAGCTGCTCGATCGCGTGATGGCCATCGACGCGCAGATCCCGGTCGTGCTGATCAGCGGCCACGCGGATATCTCGACGGCCGTCGGCGCGATGCGGGTCGGCGCGTACGACTTCATCGAGAAGCCGTTTTCGTCGGACGTGATCGCCGGCCGCGTCGCGCGCGCGGTCGAGAAACGCCGCCTGACGCTCGAGGTGCAGGGGCTGCGTGCGGCACTGAACAACTGGCAGGGCATCGAGGCGTTCGTACTCGGCAAATCGCCTGCGATGGCCGACGTGCGCAAGAAGATCCTGCGCCTGGCCGATACGTCGGTGTCTGTCCTGATCTCCGGCGAAACGGGCACCGGCAAGGAGCTGATCGCACGCAGCCTGCACGACTTCGGCGGCCGGCGCGACGCGCATTTCGTCGCGTTGAACTGCGGCGGCCTGCCCGAGCAGGTCTTCGAAAGCGAACTGTTCGGCCATGAAGCCGGCGCGTTCACCGGTGCGATCAAGAAGCGCATCGGCAAGATCGAATGGGCGGACGGCGGCACGCTGTTCCTCGACGAGATCGAGACGATGCCGGTTTCGCTGCAGATCAAGATGCTGCGCGTGCTGCAGGAGCGCGTGGTGGAACGCCTCGGTGCGAACGACCTGATTCCGGTCGACTGCCGCGTGGTGGCCGCATCGAAGGCCGATCTCGCGGAACTCGCGTCCGACGGGCGCTTCCGTGCGGACCTGCTGTATCGCCTCAACGTCGCGCAGATCGAACTGCCGCCGCTGCGCGAGCGGCGCGAGGACGTGCCGCTGCTGTTCGAGCATTTCGTGCTCGCGGCCGCGCGACGCTTCGGGCAGCCGGCACCGGTCGTCACGGCTGCGCAGGTGTCCGAACTGATGACACATGCGTGGCCCGGCAACGTGCGCGAACTGCAGAACGTGGCCGACCGCTTCGTGCTCGGGCTGACCGGCGACAGCCTGCTGTCGTCCGGCGATGCGCCGGCCGTGGGCGACACGCTCGCGGAACAGCTCGCGTATTTCGAACGGATGCTGATCGAGGACATGCTGCAACGTCACAACGGCAACGTGGCGGACGCCAGCGTCGCGCTCGGCATGCCGAAGAAGACGCTCTATCACAAGCTGCGCAACCTCCGGATTCCGGCGCGCGGCGACGCGGCGGCCGACGGCGGCGAATGACGCGAACGAGGACACGCACAACAGCATGGATCGCATCGAAGTCACCGACCAAGGCCGCATCGCCGGCCACCTGATCCGCGGCGTCACGCGCGCGCAGAAAACCTTCCGCCCCAGCGACTGGCCCGAGCGCCTCGCAGGCGTCATCACGCTGTTCGTCGGCGAACGGCGGCCCGGCTATCCGTGCGCGCTGTCGCGGCTCGCGATGCCCGTCGTCGACGGCGGCGCCAAATGCCTGTTCGTGTCCGACGAATTGCGCGCCGTGTGCGCGGACGCATTCGATTTCGCGATGCAGTTCGCCGCCGACAACGACCTCCCCGTCGAGCTTCAGACCGCGCCCGCGCTGACGGTGCGCTGACGCACGGGCCGCGTTCGCGGCTCGCGTCCTTCCTTTTTCTTCCCGCGAAATGCGCCGGTGCGCAGGCCGTCGCACGCCCTTTTCGGGCTTTTCCGGCGCCGATGCCGAGCGTTATGCGTTTGAAAGCATCGACACCCACCTCCACCCGACAAGGGTTTGCGGCCGATCCATCAGAAAAATTGATCGCCGCGATGAAAATTATGCGTTTTCCTTGCAGGTCGCCCTGATGCATAGTTGCGTCGTGTTGACGCACCTTTGAGTCTTTCAGTCATGAACATGCGAATCGAGCCGTCCGTGCTCGCGAACCCCGACCTGCAATTTGCGACGCTTTCGTCAGGCATCAGCCTGCCGTATGTCGAGCGGGGCAGCGGTGTGCCGATGGTGTTCGTGCACGGTTCGCTGTGCGATTACCGCTACTGGGATCCGCAACTCGCCGCGCTGTCGGCGCACTACCGCTGCATCGCGCCGAGCCTCAGCCACTACTGGCCGGCCGTCGAAGCGGGCATCCAGGACGAATTCAGCTGGCAGAACCACGTCGACGAGCTCGCCGAATTCATCGATGCACTCGATCTCGGCCCCGTGCACCTGGTCGGCCATTCGCGCGGCGGCAGCGTTGCATTCAACGTCGCACGCCAGCATCCGCAACTCGTCGAATCGCTGACGCTCGCCGATCCGGGCGGCCCGCTGCAACAGCCGGGCGTACGCGAAGCCGCACTGCCGGCCACCGCACTCGCGCTGCGCACGCAGGCCGTGAACCTGATCGGCCAGGGTGAAATCGAAACCGGCATCGAGATGTTCGTCGATTCGGTGAGCCTGCCGGGCGCATGGAAGAAGAGCACGTCGCGCTTCCGCACGATGGCGATCGACAACGCGAGCACGCTGCCGAAGCAGCTGCGCGACCCGCTGCCCGCGTATTCGCAGCACACGGCCGGCGACATCGCGTGCCGCACGCTGCTGATCGACGGCCAGCGCAGCCCGAAGATGTTCCGCAACAACGTCGATACGCTGTCGCAGTGGATCGGCAACGCGCAACGGCAGACGGTTGCCGGCGCCTCGCACGGGATGAACGCCGCGAGCCCCGCCGTGTTCAACCGCTACGTGCACGAGTTCGTCGCCGCATGAGTTTCCGGGCGGCTTTCGCGCCGCCCGATCCCCTCGCTGTTCGACGACGATGCGGATACGCTCCGCAGCGCCGCTTCATCAACCGCCGTGCGTCACCGGCGCGTCCGTCCCGTAAATCTGCCTGCGCAATTCCGCCAGCCGCGTATCGAGCGCGACCCGCTGCTGTTCGCGGTCCGGCACCGTGCGCACCACTTCGTCGATGATCTTGCGGCTCTGCGCGACATAGTCGGCATCCTGCCGCTCGTGCGCAGGCGATGCCGGCCGTTCGCCCATCGCGAGATCGCGCAGGTGGTCGCGCAATGCATCGCTCGCGGCCTGGCGCGCGGCAGCATCCGGTTCCGCGTCCTGCAACAGCAGATCCGCGAGCCCCGACGCCTCGCGCGGATCGAGCCTGCCCGCATCGGCGTCGGCACGCAGTTGCGCGAGCAACGAACGCGCGCGCGCCTGGCGATCGGCCGCGTTCAGCGCGTCGCGCTCGTGCGCATAGCCGTCGAGTTGCGCGCGGAAATTGACCGGCGACGCGGCCGCTTGATTCGTCATGGCGGATCCCTGGCTGACAACGGTGGAAGAAGCGGCGTGCGGCGTGCCGCCCGGGCGGCCGCTCCACAACACGACGGCCGACGCGGCGGCCCCTGCCGCCAGCGCGACCGTGCCCCATACGATGATGGTCCGGTTCATCATGCGGTTCCTGTCACACGTGCGAAGAGCGGATCGGTCACGCTCGCCGCACCGGTTTCGACATGGCCGGCCAGCGTGCGCAGATAGCCCGCATCCGCATCGATCGTCACGCCGAGGTCGTACCAGCCGCCGCTTGCCGACAGGTTCAGCACCGTGTCGACGGTGGCGCCCGCCGCCACCGTGCCCGAACGCGACGCGGTGCCGTAGCCGTTGTCGACGAGCGTCGCGACCAGCGGCGTGCGGCCCGCGTTGCGCATCCGCACGACGAGACTGCCGTCCGGACGATACGCAACCGTCACGTCGAACAGCGGCGCGCTCGTCGTCGCTCCGCCCTTGAAGCGGCGGAAGAAGCCGTTCGGCCCGTACGCCGCGAGGTCGTAGCGCCCCTGCGTATCTCGCACCGGCCACCACTGGTCGCTCAGCACGCGGCCGCTCTGGATCGTGTAGAAGCGCGGGCCGTTCTGCGCGATCGCGTCGTGCACGTGAAACACCGCGGCCGACACACCGGCCGCGTTGCCGGGCACGGCCTTGCCGTTGTTCGCGAAGCTCACGTTCAGCACGCCCGCGCGCGTATCGAGCGCCGCCTCGACGAACAGCTCGTACGGCACCGCGCGCAGCTTGCGCTGCCCCGGCTCCTGCACCGGCAGCGGTGCGTTGTCGGCCGGGTAGCTCGACGGATAGCTCGGCTTCGCGAGGTAGTACTGCACCCAGTACGCGTTGTCGAGCTGTGCCTTCGTCGCGGTCAGGTCGAGCAACGCGGGCGGCACCGTGCGGTCCGCATCGCCCGCGAAGTCGAACGCCGACGTGAGGTCGCCGCACACCGCGCGACGCCACG
Source organism: Burkholderia pulmonis (assembly GCF_984667975.1). Lineage (NCBI taxonomy): Bacteria > Pseudomonadati > Pseudomonadota > Betaproteobacteria > Burkholderiales > Burkholderiaceae > Burkholderia > Burkholderia pulmonis. The sequence continues at coordinate 315,005 of NZ_OZ480187.1, read as the reverse complement.
GCGTGATGTTCGATTCGTAGACGTCCGGATGATCGTCGCCGAAACGCTTCTCGATGAAGCGGATCACCGACGTGTGATCGAACACTTCCGAGCAGGTCCAGCCGCCCTTCGACCACGGCGAGATCGCGAGCAGCGGCACGCGCGTGCCGAGCCCGATCGGCAAGCCCGACTGCTGCTCGATCTCGCCTTCGACGCTGACCGTCGACAGCCCCTTGCCGGCCTTCCACGGCGGCACCGGTGCGGTCACGTGATCGAAGCGGCCGTCGCCTTCGTCGTAGCAGATCAGGAATACGGTCTTCGCCCATACGTCGGGATTCGACGTGAGCGCATCGAGAATCCGCGACACGAACTCCTCGCCGAACGACGGCCCCCACCACGGATGCTCGGACGACGAGAACGGCGGCACGATCCACGACACCTGCGGCAACCGGTTCGCGAGCACGTCGTCGCGCAGCGACGAGACGCCGCGCGCGGTCAGCCCGCGCTGGTTCAGCGGCGAGCCCGACGCGGCCGACTTGTACTGCGAAAACCACGCGAGCGCATTGCAGTCGTAGTTGTTGGTGTTGTCGATCCAGTAGCGGCTCGACAGGAAATTCCACGCGACGTTGAACGAGCCGACGCCGCCTTCCTGATACACGCGCCAGTCGATGCCGGCCTGCTGCAGCCGCTCGGGAAAAGTCTTCCACGACACCGTGCCCGAGCGGTCGCCCATCCAGTTCGACATCGCGACCTGGCTGCCGTCCGCGTTCGGCGACGAACGTCCCGTCATCAGGTAGAGCCGGTTCGGATTGGTCGGCCCCATCATCGACTGGTAATACGCGTCGCAGATCGTGAACGCATTGGCGAGCGGGTAGTAGTACGGCAGGTCGGTGCGCTTGAAGTAACCCATCGCGTCGGGCCATTGCACGGCCATCCACTGGTCGTTGCGCCCTTCGTTCCACAGCTTGTGGAACGCATCCCACTCGTGGTTCTCTGGCATCATCCATTGCGCCCACGTCTTCGACGTGTCGAGATGCCAGGGCACGTAGTCGCGGCCCTTGTAGTTCTGATACCAGACGGCCTTGCCGTCGGGACGTGCGACCGCGCGCGGATCGTTGAAACCGCGCACGCCCGGGAACGTGCCGAAGTAATGGTCGAATGCGCGGTTTTCCTGCATCAGCACGACGATGTGCTCCACGTCCCGGATCGTTCCGGTCACGCGGGCCGGCTCGACGGCAAGCGCGCGGCGAATGCTTTCGGGCAACGCCGCCGCAAGCGCGGCAGCGCCGGCCGCCTGCGCCGAGCGGGTCAGAAACGTACGGCGATCGATACGCGACATCGGCAATCCCTCCTCGTTTTTCTGGCCGGACGGGGATGGTCATGCAGGCGGCGTGCGCCGCGTGCGGACGATGCGCGGCCTCGGAGCCGCTGACGGGGTTCCGATACAGGCGCGCGGCGCGTCGACGGCCCCCTCCTGCCCGCCGCGCGCGTCATCGATCTGTCGGATTCTAGAAAGGGAATTCGGACAGTTTTGTTAAGACGCGACAAAAAACCAGACGATTACGACATTAGAAGTCCTCTACAATTCGCTGGCGATGCAATCGGGCGGCAACGCGACACGCAATGTATCGAACATGAAGTAATCGGCGGAGGCACCTGCAGCCGACGCGGCCGAAAGCGATGCGGAGAGCGTGCGGCTAACGGCAGGTCACGCGAGCAGACGTCGTGTCCTGAGCGATGACCAGATCGTTGCCGTTGCCGTCACTGCCGACGCCGGTTTCGGTGTACGCGTAGACGGGTTGGTAGGTCCTACCGTCGTAGCGGTAGTAGGTCGCCTGATGTTCGCCCATGCTGATCCGGGCCAGCGTCTTGAGGTCGGGCCACCCGTTGCAGGTGCTGTCGAGCACGCCGACCGGGCCGTCGCCGACACCGAGCAGCGGTTCGAATCCCCCCTTGCGGGCGCGGTACAGCCACTGATTCGCGTTGACCTGGTTCCCGCTCATCTCGCAACTCACGAACAGCATCCTGCCGTGCGAGCCTTCGCAGGTTTGCGCGGTCAACGCTTCGTCACCGCATTCGCGAGCCAGCGCATTGCGCACGCGTGCCCCGAGCGGCGACAGCGCAGGGCCGACCGGCGCATCGACCGGCTCGCTCGTACACAAGCCCTTTCCTTGCGGCCACACGGGATGCGCATGCAGGTACACCGGCGACAGCACCCCGATCACGGCATCGAGTTCGCGATCGAGACATCGCGTGTCCTTGCAACGATCGATCGCACGGTTCTGCGCATCGACCTGCCGGTCGATATTCCACGGATCGTCCACCTCGGCAGGCGTCGCGTACTGGAGAAACCGCGCGGCAAACACCTTCTCGACCAGTGCGGCGTTGTCGCAGGTACCGGGCGGCAGCGCACGGCGTGCGGCGGCGGCATCCTTCAGCAGCGTGTCGTCCGGGTTGTCGCCGAACTGGCGCACGTCGAGACAGGGCTTGAGCAGCAGTTGCGCCGATGCGTAACCGCCGTCGGCCTGTTCGCTGCGCGGCAGGACTCTCGGGCCGTCCGCCCGCGCGGGCGATGCGATGGCGAATGCACAGGCAAGCCATGCCATGCAGAATCTCGACGTCTTGTGAGTGCTCATCGTTTTGAACGGCCCGTTCGGGTGCAGGGATCGCGACGAAAAACCGTCGGGCGTGCGGCCTGCGGGCCCAGACGGCGTGTGTCGCGATTGTAGCGGCTGCGTGCGCACCGCCTCCTCCTCTCTTACCAGACAGCCGGCTCCGCCTTGCGCGTCACCGCATCCGGCAGCCCGAACACGCTGTCGAACGCCCAGTTGTACGTGAACGTGAAGATCGGGAAGAACACGATCAGCACCGCGTCGTACAGGAACGCCTGCAGCAGCGATACATCGAGCCACCACGCGATCAACGGAATCAGGAACGTCACGAGCGCGATCTGGAAACCGATCGCATGCAGCACGCGCCGCCCGACCGTGCGCGTGGTGGCCGCGCTGCGCCGTTCCCATGCCTCGAACCCGAGGTTGTACAGGAAATTGACGACGACACCCGTCGTCGAGATCATCACCCCCAGCATGCCGCTCGCCGCGACACTCGCGCCGCTCAGCATGCCGAGCACCGACGACGCGACCAGGATGCCGAGCAACTCGAACATCACGACGTAAACTATGCGTCTTTTCCACCCTTGCATGACCATCCACCTTCATCTCTGACAAGGTGGCGAGACTATCAGCGGGCCTGCGCCCGCCCAAGTCAGGTCCTTTCAATTTTTCTGACAGGAGGCCGCATGCTGACCAGCGACCACATCGACATGCTGCTGACCGTGATCGACAAAGGCTCGTTCTCGGCCGCTGCCCGCGCGCTCGGCCGCACGCCGTCGGCGGTGAGCATGGCGATCGCGAACCTCGAGGCCGAACTCGACCTCGTGCTGTTCGACCGCGGCACGCGCGAACCGACGCCGACCGCCGCGATGGCCGCGCTGCTGCCCGACGCGCGCTCGATCGCCGAACGGCTGCACGCGCTGCGTGCGCATGCGCAGCACCTGTCGGAAGGCGTCGAGGACACGCTGCGGCTCGGGCTCGCGGCCGAACTCGACAGCGCGCCGGTCGCCCGCGCGCTGACGGCCGTGGCCGCGAAGTATCCGGCGCTCGCGATCAGCATCGTCACGGCACCGCAGGACGCGATCGTCGACGCGCTGCATCGTTCGGCCGTCGATCTCTGCGTCGCCTACGGCGGGCTCGATCTTCATCCGCAGGAACAGATCCACGCGCTGTGGACCGAGACGCTCGTCGCGGTCGCCGCGCCAAGCCATCCGGCCATCGCCGAATGCGCGCAACCCGAAGCGATCGAGCGATTGTCGGGCTTCCGGCAGATCGTGATCGCCGATCCGGAGCGGCCGTTGACCGACGTGAGGCCGCTGATCGGCAACCGCACGTGGAAAGTGACCGACATGGCGACCGCGATCGCGCTCGTGAAGGCCGGTCACGGCTGGGCGAACTTGCCGGAATCGATGATCGGCCGCTACGTCGCCGACGGCGAACTCGCGCCGCTCGTGTTCGCGAACATTCGCAACGGGCTGCCGTTGCCCGTGTACCTGCGTCGCCAGAAGCACACGGGGCTCGGCAAGGCGGCGAGCGAACTGGTCCGCGCGCTGCGGGCTGCAGGCGACGACAAATGACCGGCGTGGCGGCGCGCGCCGCCACGCCGTCGGTCAACGCTTGATGGCTCGACCGTTAGTTGCGGTTAATGCGCCGCAGCCGCCGCACCCTGGATCGAATCGACGAGCGACGCGTTGTCATAGCGTCGTCCGGCAATGCCCCATCCGCCATCGACCGCATGCACGACGTTCACCCATACTTGCGCCGGCGTCAGCCGCCCGCCGGCATGGTGCAGCACGATCCCGGTCGCCCGTTCGACGAATTGCCGCTGCTTGTCGGGCGCCGCGAGCGCCACGGCCGGCAGTTTCAACTCGACGAACGCGGCAGGCTCCGCGCGCCCGTGCACGAAGGTCCGGTTACGCGGCAGCACGTTGAGCGTGCCCACCACGTTCGGCGCCAGGAACGCGTTCCCGGTCAACCCTTCGACTTCCAGCAGCGCATCGGTCAGCTCGGCAAACACCGGCCCCTCGTCGTCCGCCTTGAAAACCCCTTCGGATACTGTCAGCGTAATCGGCATCGCACTTTCTCCAGGTCAGGTCATCGAAATCGTGACGTGATATAAATATCAGTCACTCTCTATACATTAGACACTGATCGCTCTCTATGCAAGCGATAAAGAGCGATCGCTCTGAAGCGAGCCTGTCATGCGTTATTCCGTCGAGCATAAACACGAAACCCGCACGCGCATCCTCGAGGCCGCGAGCCGCCTGTTCCGCCAGGAGGGGTATGGCGGCTCCGGCATCGGCCCGCTGACGAAGGCCGCGGGTGTCACCAACGGCGCGTTCTACGGGCATTTCAAATCGAAGGGCGAAGCGTTCCGCAACGTCGTGCTGGACGGCCTCGACCAGCTCCGGCAAGGCGTCGCGACGTTCAAGGCCGAGCATGGCGCGCGCTGGCGGCGCCCGTTCGTGTCGTTCTACCTCGGGCCACGGCGCACCTGCGCACTCGGCGAAAGCTGTGCGCTGCCGAGCCTGTCCCCGGAAGTGATGCGCGCCGACGACGAGACGCGCGACGCGTATGAGCAGGCGCTGCGGCAGATCGTCGACGACGTGTCGGCCGGGATGGGCGACACCCCCGACGACGATCGCGCGATCGCGTTCCTCGCACTGCTGTCGGGCGGCGTCACGCTCGCGCGCGCGGTGCGCGATCCCGAACTGGCGCAGCGCATCGCCGATGCGGTCGGCCGCTACGCGGTCGTCATCGCAGAGCGCACGGACGTGAAGCCCGACGAGCAGCCGTAACGCGCGACCAATAAAAAACCCCGACCCGCGTTGCCACGGACCGGGGTTCTTCTTCGATCGGCCACCTGCCCGGACGGCCCTCGGCGGGCCGCTGCTTCAGCGCGCGGCGACCTCCGCCTTGACGGATGCCGCGTCGCCCACCGCCGTCGGCGCCGGCCCCCACCCGCCGCCCAGCGCACGGATCAGGTTCACGGTCGACACCGCCTGCGCGCCGGTCAGCTGGTTCGCCTGCAGTTGCGACTGCAGCACCGAGCGCTCGCTGTCGATCACGTCGAGATACGCGACCTCGCCTTCCTGGTACTGCGTGCGCGACAGCGTCGCCGCACGGCGCGACGCGTTGACGGCCGCATCCTGCGCACGGATCTGGTCGTCGAGCAGGCGCAGGTCGGAGAGATTGTCCTCGACCTCGCGGAACGCGACGAGCACCTGCTGCCGGTAGTTCGCGACCTGCTCGTCGTACTGCGCACGCGCCTGCTGCACGCCGGCCGCACGGCGGCCGCCGTCGAACAGCGGCAACGTCAGCGCGGTGCCGGCGAACGGCCCGAGCAGGAACGTGCGGCTCGACCACAGGAACAGGCTGCCGAGCGTCGACGCTTCATAGCCGAACGCCCCCGTGATATCGAGCTTCGGGAAGTATGCCGACTTCGCGAGGCCGATCCGCGCATTCGCGGCCGCCATCGCGCGTTCGGCCGCCGACACGTCCGGACGACGTTCGAGCAACGCGGACGGCAGGCCCGGCGGAATCTTCACCGTGACCGGCACGATCGGCGTTTCCTTGAACCCGAAATCCGCCGGCGCCTTGCCGAGCAGGATCGCGAGCGCATGCTCCGACGCCGCACGCCGGCGCGCGACGCCGACCGCATCGGCCTGTGCGCTCGCCAGCTCGTTCTTCGCGCGCGACACGTCGAGCTCGCTGATGTCGCCTTCATTGAAGCGGCGCTGCACGAGCTTCAGTGCCTGATCGCGCAGCTCCACCGTGCGGCGGTACAGGTCCTGGTCCGAATCGAGCTGGCGCAGTTCGAAGTAGTTCTGCGCGACGTCGGCCTGCAGCGCGAGCTGCACCGAACGGAACAGCGCTTCGCTCTGCGCCTGGTCGGCGCGCGACGCCTCGACGTTGCGGCCGACTCGGCCGAACAGGTCGGCTTCATACGACACCGTACCCTGCGCGCGCCACAGCGTCGCGTTGGTCGGGCCCGTGCCCTGCGGCTGAAACTGCGACGCCGACGACAGCCCCTGGCGCGTCGGCCCGAACCCGGCGCCGACCTGCGGGAACCACTGCGAGCGCGCCGAACGCGTCGACGCGCGCGCTTCCTCGACACGCGCCGCCGCGGCCTTCAGGTTCTGGTTCGCGGCGAGCGCCTGCGTCTCGAGCGAATCGAGCACCGGGTCGCCGAACACCGTCCACCATTCGCCGCGATGTTCGCCGTCCGACGGCTCGGCCGTCTTCCACGTGCCGGCCTGTTCGCCGGCGGCGAGCGTCGGCGCTTCCTTGAACGCGGCGGGCGCCGCGGCATCCGGACGCTTGTAGTCGGGGCCCACCGCGCACGCGGCGAGCAGCGTCGCGAGCAGGGTGCTCGCGGCCGCTACCTTCGCGAAGCGCATCAGGCCGTTCGTGTTGTGCAAGTTGTTCATTTTGTTGTCCTCAAGCATCCGATGCAGGCACGCCCTGAGCCGGCACGCCATAACCGGTCGAATCCTTGCCGGCGACATGGATCTTGCCGCCCGCGAGCGTCCGCAGCACGACGTAGAACACCGGCGTCAGCATCAGCCCGAACAGCGTCACGCCGAGCATCCCGAAGAACACCGCGATACCCATCGCATGGCGCATTTCCGAACCGGCCCCCGACGACATGACAAGCGGCACGACACCCATGATGAAGGCGATCGACGTCATCAGGATCGGGCGCAGCCGCAGCCGGCTCGCCTCGATCGCGGCCTCGAGCGGCGTCCTGCCGTCGTGTTCGAGCTCGCGTGCGAATTCGACGATCAGGATCGCGTTCTTCGCCGACAGCCCCACCAGCACCATCAGCCCGATCTGCGTGAAGATGTTGTTGTCGCCCTGCGTGAGCCACACGCCCGTCAGCGCCGACAGAATGCTCATCGGCACGATCAGGATCACCGCGAGCGGCAGCGTCAGGCTTTCATACAGCGCCGCGAGCACGAGGAACACGAGCAGCACGCTGATCGGGAACACGTACATCGCCGAATCGCCCGCAAGAATCTGCTGGTACGTGAGGTCGGTCCACTCGAACCGCACGCCGCGCGGCAGCGTTTCATGCGCGATGCGCTCGATCGCGGCCTGCGCCTGCCCCGACGAGAAGCCCGGTGCCGGGCCGCCGTTGATGTCGGCCGCCGTGTAGCCGTTGTAGCGCACAACCATTTCCGGGCCGAACGTCGGCGTCACCGTGACGAGCGACGACAGCGGCACCATCTCGCCCTTGTCGTTGCGCGTCTTCAGCTGCAGGATGTCGTCCGCGCGCTGGCGGAACGGCGCATCGGCCTGCACGCGCACCTGGTACACGCGCCCGAAGCGGTTGAAGTCGTTCACGTACAGCGAGCCGAGATACACCTGCATCGTGTTGAACACGTCGGTCACCGGCACGCCGAGCTGCTTCGCCTTCACGCGATCGAGATCGACGTTGAGCTGCGGCACGTTGATCTGGTAGCTCGTGAACAGCGGGCCGAGTTCAGGCGCCTGCTGCGCGCGCTTGATGAAGTCGTTGGTCGCATCCGCGAGCCGCGCATAGCCGACCGCGCCGCGATCCTCGATCTGCATCTTGAACCCGCCGAGCGTCCCGAGGCCCAGCACCGGCGGCGGCGGGAACACCGCGACGAACGAATCCTTCATTGCGCTGTACTGCTGGTTCAGCGCACCCGCGATCGCACCGGCCGACAGCGCCTTGCCGTGCCGTTCCGAGAACGGCTTCAGCGTGACGAACACGATGCCCGCGCTCGAGCTGTTCGTGAAGCCGTTCACCGACAGCCCCGGGAACGCGACCGCGCTCTCGACGCCCGGCTGCTTCAGCGCGATCGAACCCATGTCGCGGATCACCTTCTCGGTGCGGTCGAGCGACGCGCCGTTCGGCAGCTGCGCGAACGCGATCAGGTATTCCTTGTCCTGCGCGGGCACGAAGCCGCCCGGCACGACCTTCGACACGAGCACGGTCGCGCCCACCAGCACGAGGTACACGCCGAGCATCAGCGTCTTGCGCGACAGCACGCCGCGCACGCCGCGGCCGTAGTTCTCCGCACCGCGGTGGAACACCTTGTTGAAGCCGCGGAAGAAGCCGCCGAGCACGCGGTTCATCACGCGCGTGAGCCAGTCTTCCTTGTCGCCATGCCCCTTCAGCAGGATCGCCGACAGCGCCGGCGACAGCGTCAGCGAGTTGAACGCCGAGATCACCGTCGAGATCGCGATGGTCATCGCGAACTGCTTGTAGAACTGGCCGGTCAGGCCCGACATGAACGCGAGCGGCACGAACACGGCGACGAGCGTCAGCGCGATCGCGATGATCGGCCCGCTCACTTCCTGCATCGCCTTGTAGGTCGCCTGTCGCGCGTTCATCCCGCTCTCGATGTTCCGCTCGACGTTCTCGACGACGACGATCGCATCGTCGACCACGATCCCGATCGCGAGCACCATCCCGAACAGTGACAACGCGTTGATCGAATACCCGAACGCCAGCAGCAGCGAGAACGTGCCGATGATCGACACCGGCACCGCGATCAGCGGAATCAGCGATGCACGCCAGGTCTGCAGGAACACGATCACGACGATCACGACCAGCGCGATCGCTTCGAGCAGCGTGTGCACGACGGCCTTGATCGACGACCGCACGAACTGCGTCGGGTCATAGACGATCTTGTAGTCGATGCCCGCCGGCATGTCCTGCTTCAGCTCGGCCATCGTCTTGCGCACTTCGTCCGAGATCTGCAGCGAGTTCGCGCCCGGCGACTGGTTGATCGCCATCGCGACGGCCGGCTTGTTGTCGAGCAGCGAGCGCAGCCCGTATTCGGACGCGTCGAGCTGGATCCGCGCGATGTCGCGCAGGTGCGTGACACCGCCGTCCGGCGTCGTCTTCACGACGATGTCGCCGAACTCGTCTTCCGTCTGCAGACGGCCGCGCGCGTTCACCGACAACTGCAGCGGCGTGCCGGGCAGCGACGGCGATGCGCCGATCACGCCGGCCGCGACCTGCACGTTCTGCTCGCGGATCGCCTGCACGACGTCCTCGGCCGACAGCCCGCGCTGCGCGACCTTCTGCGGATCGAGCCACACGCGCATCGCGTAGTCGCCCGAACCCCACAGCTGCACCTGGCCGACGCCCTGGATCCGCGACAGGCGATCCTTCACGTTGATCAGCGCGTAGTTGCGCAGGTAGGTCATGTCGTAGCGGTTGTCCGGCGAGATCAGGTGGACCACCATCGTCAGCGTCGGCGAGCTCTTCACCGTCGTGATGCCGAGCCGCTGCACGTCTTCCGGCAAACGCGGCAGCGCCTGGTTCACGCGGTTCTGCACGAGCTGCGTGGCCTTGTCCGGATCGGTGCCGAGCTTGAACGTGACGGTGATCGTCATGTTGCCGTCGCTGTTCGCCTGCGACTGCATGTAGAGCATGTCTTCGACGCCGTTGATCTGCTCTTCAAGCGGCGATGCGACCGTCTCGGCGATCACTTTCGGGTTCGCGCCCGGATACTGCGCCTTCACGATCACCGAAGGCGGCACGACTTCCGGATATTCCGAAATCGGCAGCAGGAACATCGCGATCACCCCGCCGAGCAGGATGATCACCGATAGGACTCCTGCAAAGATAGGCCGGTCGATAAAGAATTTTGAAATGTTCATGTGTGGCTCTGTCTGGTTGAACGCGGATGCGAAGCGGCGGGCCGCTTACGAATCCGCCTTCGCCGGTGCGGCCGGCTTCGCGTTGTCCGCGAGCGGCGCGGACGGCGCATCGCCGCCCGTCATCGGGACCATGTGCGGCTTCACCTGTTCGCCGGGGCGCACGCGCTGCGTGCCGTTCACGACCACGCGATCGCCGGCCGCGAGCCCGCTCACGATCACGCGCCGGTTGCCGTGCTGCATCCCCTGCTGCACTTCGCGGTACGACACGCGGCCCTGCTGGTCGACCACGAACACGAACTTCTTGTCCTGGTCGGTGTTGATCGCCGCGTCGTCGACGAGCAATGCCTCGTGCGGCGCGCTGCCGCCCACCTTCACGCGCGCGTAGAGGCCCGGGACCAGTGTGCCGTCCGCATTGTCGAAGCGCGCCCGCACGCGGATCGTGCCGGACGACGTGTCGAGCCGGTTGTCGACCGAATCGATCTCGCCGCTGCGCGAGTAGCCGGTCTCGTTCGCGAGCCCGAGCTCGACCGGTACCTTGCGGCCGTTGCGCGCGCCGTTGATGTATTGCAGGTAGGTCTGCTCGTCCGCGTCGAACGATGCGTAGATCGGCGACACCGAGACCAGCGTCGTCAGCGGCGCGGCTGCCGCGCCGGCCGACACGACGTTGCCGAGCGTGATTTCCGCGCGCGACACGCGGCCGGCCACCGGCGCGGTGATCCGCGTATAGCCGAGGTTGATGCGCGCCGTTTCCAGCGCGGCTTCGGCGGCCTTCAAGTTCGCCGCCGCTTCGCGGGCCGCGTTCTGCTTCTCGTCGTAGTCGCGCTTCGCGATCGCGTTGTCGCCGATCAGCCGCTGCGCGCGCTGCCAATCCGTCTGCGCGTAGCCGTTGCGCGCCTGCGCGGCCGCGAGCTGCGCGGCCGCGCGATCGGTTTCGGCCTGGTACGGGCGCGGGTCGATCACGAACAGCACATCGCCCTTCTTCACGAGCGCGCCGTCCTTGAAGTTCACCGCGACGATCGTGCCCGACACCTGCGGGCGCACGTCGACTTTCTCGACCGCTTCGAGGCGGCCCGAATAACTCTGCCAGTCGGTCACGGTCTGCGGTACGACGGTCGCGACGTCGACTTCGGGCAGCGGCGCCGCCGTTTTCTCGGGCGCGTTCGCGTTCACGCGCATCGCGCCGAACGTGCCGAGGCCGACGACGGCGAGCGTCACGATCGCCGCGGTGGCGATGCGCGAGCGGGAGGTGCGTAGGATGGCCATGTGGATCTCCGGTAAACGTGGATTGGTTCTGGTTATTCGGAACGGTTCGGCTGGCGCGCCTGGAAGCGGCACTGGAAGAAGCGCACGGCTTCCTCGAATGCGGCCTCGTGCGTCGCGAGCGCGGCGTGCGTGATGTCCGGATAGCGGATCACCTGCGTGAGCACGCCCGACGAGATCAGGCAGCTCGCATATTTCTCCGCTTCGACGTGCAGCACGTCGTTCTGCGCGGTGACGACGAGCGTCGGCGGCAGCCCCGCGAGGCGCACCGATTCGATCGGCGCCGCGTACGGGTGCATGCGCTGCGCCGCCTGCGGCAGATACGCGCGATAACATGCCGCGCATTCGCGCGCGGTGATGTCGGACGCGAGGCGCTCGGCGTCGCCGATGCGCGTCATGCTCGGGTCGAGCATCGGTCCGAACAGCGCCTGCGCGGCGATCGACACTTCACCGCGGTCACGTGCGATGAAGGCGAGACAGTTCGCGAGCTGGCCGCCCGCGTCGTGGCCCGCGACCCCGATCTTCTTCGGGTTGCCGCCGAACGCACGGGCACGCGTCGCGGCCCACACGGCGGCGCGATACGCATCCTCCGGCGCGGCCGGAAAAGGAAAGGCCGGCGCGAGCGAATAATCGACCGACACTACGAGAGCTGGTAAGCGTTCTGCTAAAAAACGCGCGGCGAAATCCGCGTCTTCGAGCGAACCGCGGACGAAACCGCCGCCGTGGAAATAAAGCACTACTGGCAACCCGGTCTTGTCCGGGCGACGGTAGAGGCGCAGCACGATGTCCTGCGCGTAGCCGGGAATTTCCACTTCGGCGACCGTCAGCGCCGCGCCTGCCAAGGCTTGCGCGGGCAGCGCGGCTTTCAGGAATTTGCTGAATTCAGAAGCGTCCATGACGATGCAGCATCCATTTCGAGATGGAACGAATTCTGGGTCCGGCAGACATTGGGATAAATGCCTATAATCCGGCAACACAATTCAACGCCCCCGAACAATCCGAGGCTGCGTTTACCCACGAGGTAGCGCAGCCTTGTTGTTCCGGGGGCTCATTAGATTGCGGAGGTTGTGATGGACCGGCTTCAGGCCATGCAGGTGTTTACTCGCGTCGTCGATACAAGCAGCTTCACCAAGGCAGCAGAAACGCTCAGCTTGCCGCGAGCGTCCGTCACGACGATCATCCAGAATCTCGAAGCCTTCCTCGGCGTGCGGCTGATGCACCGGACCACGCGCCGGCTGTCGCTCACGCCGGACGGCGCCGCGTACTACGAACGATGCGTGCGGATCCTCGCGGACGTCGAGGAAACCGAAGCGAGCTTCCAGGCGAACAACCGGAAGCCGCACGGAAAGTTGCGTATCGACATGCCGGGCTCGATCGGGCGGCTGCTCGTGATTCCGTCGCTGTGCGAATTTCATACGCGCTATCCGGACATCGACCTGCAGCTCGGCCTGTCCGACCGCCCAGTCGACCTGCTGCAGGAGGGCGTCGACTGCGTGATCCGCGTCGGCGCGCTGCAGGATTCGTCGCTCGTCGCGCGCCGCGTCGGCCTGTTCGAAGGCGTGACGGTCGCGGCACCCGACTATCTCGAACGCTTCGGCGAGCCGCAGACGATCGACGATCTCGGCCAGCACAAGGCCGTCAACTATTTCTCGAGCCGCACCGGCCGCACGATCGACTGGACGTTCCTGAGCGAAGGCAAGGAAGTCGAGGTGAAGATGGACAGCATCGTGTCGGTGAACGATGCGGATGCTTACGTGACCTGCGGGGTCGAGGGCTTCGGGCTGATCCAGCCGCCACTCTTCATGGTGCTGCCGCACCTGCGCGAAGGCCGGCTCAAGGAAGTGCTGCCCGGCGTCAAGCCGCTGCCGATGCCGATCTCGGTCGTGTATCCGCACAGCCGCCACCTGTCGCCGAAGGTACGCGTGTTCGTCGACTGGGTGGCCGAAGTGTTCGACCGCTGCCCGCTGCTGAGCGGCAAGGGCAGCCTCGACGCGACGTGCAGCAAGCGCACGTTCGAGGAAGCCGAACGCGCGCCGGCGCTCGATACGCCGGTCATCAACGAGTGGGTCGCGTAATCGTCTGACCTGCACGCGCGGGCCGCGAGGCCCGCGCGTCATCCCGCCTTCTCCCGCCTGCGCACCGCGTTCCCGCGCGACGCACCCCGATCCTTCCCGAATCCGCAGCAAACCTTTGTGCCGCGCGCAGCAATCGCCCGCGTGCGCCGTCGCGCGTGACCGTTGCATCCGTGCGAGCCCCGCCGCGCGGGGCTGCCGGCGATTCCGGCATCACCCTGCCGCCGTTACGGATATCGATTGTTCCTTTGCGACGACAAATCAATTCGCGTCTGCTGCATTTATCGCGACCGAACAGATACCTAGAGTAAACCCTGTCGCGCACCTCGTTGCGCATCGAACAGATCCCGCTTGATGGGACCGGAGTAGCGCTCGGGCGCCAGCTCCGACATGGGATCTGAGTAAGCGCTGAAGCGCTGACTCATATCGACACAGGAGTTATGCCATGAACCACCGCCATCTTCTCTCCGCCCTGGCCCTCGCACTCGCCGCATCCGCACCGGCCTTCGCCGATTCGGGCACGCCGCACGCCGGCGACTACGGCAACACGTCGTGGTACTCGCAGCACTACGGCCCGCGCACGCGCGCCGAAGTGAACGCGGAAGTCGAGCAAGCACGCAAGGACGGCACGCTCGCGTACCTGCGCAAGGCGAATTCGTATCCGCAAGGGCTCGAACTCGCGCAAGGCCCGTATCGCCCGATGCAGGAAGGCAACCAGCTCGCCGGCGGGGGCCGGTAAACGCACAACGCCGCGCAGCGGGTGGCCCCGTGCGCGGCGTTGCGATACCGCTATCGACGACTCGATGAGTCAGTTAGTTGCAGGAGCACATGATGAACGATCAACTTCCTTCGCCGCTCGATCACTGGGACGACACCACGCCGGTCTGGACGCCGTTCCGTTCGGCCCCGCACGCGCATTGACTGCCGGCTGAGTCATCGTCCGGTGCTCAACGGCGCGGCACGCCGTCGCGCCATTCGCCCCAGTGCGTGACGATGTCCTGCACGAGCGGATTGCCCGCGCGGTACAGGTTCTCGGTCGCCGGGGCGAAGCCGCCCTGGTCCGCGTAGTTCAGCAGGTTGTCGGCGCTCGTCTGCCCCGCATACGGCCGGTCGAAATCGGAGCCGGTGCGCAGTACGGCAACGCGTGACAGGTCGACCCGCTTCACGCTCGCCGCGCGCTTGAGCGCCTCATACGTCGCGTTGTCTTCCTGCGCGGTCATGCAGTACGTGCCCTTGCCATCGGTCAGGATCTTCGTCCACTGGCGGGCGCGCTCGCCGATCAGCGTGCCCGAGAACCACGTGTTGCCCGACGACGTGTCGCACTGGATCACCGTCGGCGGCCGGTTCGCCGGCGCATACGTGAACTTCGCGCGCGCGGCCTGCGCCTGTGCGCTGTCGGCGAGCACGACGTTGCGCGACAGCGCATACGCGGCGTCGGTCAGCTGCGGGTTGAGCTGGAACACTTCGGTGCGATAGTCGAGCGGCGGCTTGTCGTTCGGGCTCTTCGTGTTGATGCCGAGATAGCCGGTGTTCCAGCCAGCCGGAATCTCGCGTGCATCGAGCTCCCACTGCAGGCTGAAATCGACGAGGTATTTCGACCATGCGGCCGAACCGACCGTGCCTTGCGCCGGATCGACGCCCGCGATGCCGGAGACGAGGAAATACGTGCGGCGCAAATCGAAGCGCTGCGAGAACGTGAGCGCCATGATCGTCGCCGTCGCATTCGCATAGCCCATGCCCGTCGTGACGACGCACACGTCCTGCTTGTTGCAGTGGACGGCCGGATAGTCGGGCGACAGGCCGGGCACGGTGATGTCGCGCCACGGGCCGAGCCGGTCGAGCCATGCCTGGCCCTCCGGACCGAACATCGTGATGATCATGACCTTGACCGGGCGGCCCTGTGCACCGGTCTCGGAGAATGCAGCGTTGCCCGCGTTGTTGCCCTGGTTGTCCTGCGCGATCGACGGCGCGGTCGCACAGGCTGCGAGCGAGAATGCAGCGGCGGAAAGAATGGAGCGAGTCAGCATCGGCGTTCCTTGTTTCGGTGATGTTGGGTGAGAACGGCTCTCGGAGACTGCGCGAGGGAGTATAGAACGGGCGTGCGCGATGCGGAACCCGACTACGAAACGACCGATGGTGTTTCGTGCGAATGGCGACGTGTTGCGTGATGGAATTCGCGCGTTCGACGCTGCATTGCAAACATCAGGAATGCTATCGGGTTCGTCGCCGCGCTTGACGTCGGCCGCTTCGCACCGTGCTACGCGTGCATCAGCCCGGCAACGCCGTAACCGAGCACGACGACCGCGGCGATCACATGGCTCGCCGCGAGCCACCCCGGCGATTTCACGAGTCTCCCGATCGCACTGCCGCCGAACGCGAACACGAGCTGCCCGGCGAGACTGCCGGCAAACACGCATGCCGCACCGAGCAGCCAGTGCCGGTGCGCACCGGCGGCAGCCGCGGCATAGCCGTAGAACAGCAGGATCGTCAGCGGGTTCGCGAGCGTGACGAAGAACATCGACGTGAACGGACGCGTGCCCGGCGGCGGTGCATCGCCATCGAGCGTGCGGCGCCGGTCCCTCAGCGCCTGCCACAGCATCCGCGCGCCCATTGCGAGCAACACGAATGCGCCGACGGTACGGAACAGCGACAGGTGCGACGCGAGCGTGCTCGCAAGCATCGCGCCGATCGTGAATGCGACGACCGCATAGCAGCCGTCGGCAGCGGCCACCCCGATTGCCGCGCGCACGCCGGTCGCGGTGCCGGCGCGCATGCCGTAGTTCGCGATCATCAGCGCGACGGGCCCGACCGACAGCGCGATCATCAGCCCGAACAGGAAGTCGTTCATCGGTCGTCGATGCGTTCGATGGAAGGCATCGATTTTATCGACGTCAAAACGACCCTGTGTGAATCCGGCGTCAGGCGACGTCGACGCGCGCGGGGCCGTCCACCATCTCGCCGATCACGACCGCGCGATCGAAGCCGTCGGCGCGGAAGCACGCGAGCACGTCGTCGACGGTTTCCGGCGTGCACGCGACCAGCAGGCCGCCCGACGTTTGCGGATCGGTCAGCAGCGCCTGCGCGACGGGCGGCAGGCCGTCGGCCAATCGCACATCCGTGCCGTACGCAGCCCAGTTGCGGCCCGACGCGCCGGTGAACACGCCGTCGGTCACGAACGCCTCGACACCCGCGAGCCACGGCAGCGACGCATAGTGCACGCGCGCGGTGAGCTGCGCGCCGCGCGCCAGTTCGAGCGTATGGCCGAGCAGCCCGAAGCCCGTGACGTCGGTCAGCGCATGCACGCCCGGCAGCGTGGCGAGCTCGGCACCCGGCCGGTTCAGCTTGGTGGTCGTCGCGACCATCTGCGCGTAACCGTCGGCATCGAGCTGGTTCTTCTTCAGCGCGGCCGACAGCACGCCGACCCCGAGCGGCTTGCCGAGCACGAGCACGTCGCCTGCGCGCGCGGCCGCATTGCGCTTCACGCGCGACGGATGCACGACGCCGATCGCCGCGAGCCCGTAGATCGGCTCGACCGAATCGATCGAATGGCCGCCGGCGACCGGAATGCCGGCATCCGCGCACGCCGATTCGCCGCCGCGCAGCACGGCCGCGATCGTTTCGTGCGGCAGCACGTTGATCGGCATGCCGACCAGCGCGAGCGCAAGGATCGGCTTGCCGCCCATCGCATACACGTCGGACAGCGCGTTGGTCGCCGCGATGCGACCGAAGTCGAACGGATCGTCGACGATCGGCATGAAGAAATCGGTGGTCGCGACGATCGCCTGCTCGTCGTTGAGCCGGTAGACGGCCGCGTCGTCGGCCGTCTCGGTGCCGACCAGCAGGTCCGGGAACAGCGCGGGCGGCGTCGCGCGCTTCAGCAGCTCGGACAGCACGCCCGGCGCGATCTTGCAGCCGCAGCCGCCCCCGTGCGACAGGCTCGTGAGGCGCGGAACGGCGGGCTGGGCTTGGGTGGCTTCGGTCATCGTCGGCATCCGGTGAATAACAACGTTCTATTATCGACAATTCCGCGCGAGCGCGCCGGATACCCACATAATTGACGGCGCCGCCCCTCTCCCGTCCCCATCCTCGCGTTCGTTCATGGATCACCTGTTCATCGGCCTCGTGCTGTGCTCCGCGCTGCTGCACGCCATCTGGAATGCCTTCCTCCACGTCAGCGAAGACCGGCTCGTGCAGCTCGGCACGATGTCGCTGCCGTATCTCGCGTTCGGCATCGCCGGCGCCGTGCTGCTGCCCGCGCCGGCGCCCGCGGCGTGGCCGTACATCGCCGCGTCGGCCGCGCTCGAGGTCGCGTACTGCTTCACGCTCGCGCGTGCGTACCGCAACGGCGAATTCGGGCAGATCTATCCGATCGCGCGCGGCATCTCGCCGCTGCTCGTGTCGGTGCTGGCGTTCGCGCTGCTGAACGAGCGGCCGACACCGTTCGGCTTCGCGGGCATCGCGCTCGTGTCGTTCGGCATCATGTCGCTCGCGCTGCGGCGCGGCTTCCGGTTTTCCGGCGAAGGCGTGCCGTATGCGCTGCTCACGGGCGTATTCATCGCCGCGTATTCGATCTGCGACGGGATCGGCTCGCGCATTTCCGGCAGCGCACTCGGCTACATCGCATGGGTGTACCTGCTGTGGAGCGTGCCGCAGCTCGTGCTCGTCTGCGCGCTGCGCGGCGGGCCGCGCGCGGTGCTCGGCTCGCGCACCGCGCTCACGCAGGGCGCGATCGCCGGCACGATCTCGCTCGCCGCGTACGGGATCGTGATCCTCGCGTACCGCCACCTGCCGGTCGCGACGGTTTCTGCCCTGCGCGAAACGAGCTCGATCTTCGCGGTCGCGATCGGCTGGTTCGTGATGCGCGAGCGGCCCGGCGCGCAGCGGCTCGCCGCATGCGCGCTGGTGGTCGCGGGCGCGGCGCTGATCCGGCTGTAACGGCAAGCGCGCCCGCGGCCTGCCTGCCGCGTCAGAACTTGTGGCGGATACCCGTCACCGCGACGATCTGCGTGCGCGTGCTCGACGGATTCGAGATCCCTTCGATCGCGGCCACCGCGTTCGACGACGCGCGCTGGTAGAACGCATTCACGTAGACATCGGTGCGTTTCGACAGGAAGTACTGCGCCCCGACGCTCGTCTGCAGGTAGTGCGAGCTCGGCTTCGGCCCCTGCGACGCGAGCACCTGCGTGTAGGTTTCGCCGAGCGCGAACTGCAGCGCGGGCGTCATCAGGTAGCGCACGCTGCCTTCGTAGTTGTTGAAGCGCATCGCACCGCCCGTCTGCAGGTTGAACAGCGAGCTCGTGTACAGCAGCCCGAACGTCGCGGCGCCCCACGCATAGGCACCGCCCGCGCCCCAGATCTGCTGGCGCGTCACACCCTTGATGAACGTGTAGTAGTTGTCCGACGCGGCCGCGCCGGTCGTGTCGAGCGCCGGGTGGTCGACGCGCACGTACGCGGCGCCAAGCTGAAGCGGCCCGTTCTCGTAGCTCGCGCCGAGGCTCCACACGCGGTTCTCCGCGAACGACGTCGAGTTCGAGAAGCCGTACAGGCCGACCGCGCGCAGGCCGTACCACGTGGGCGTCTGGTACTGCACCGAGTTGTTGGTGCGGAACGTGTTGTTGAGGTCGTCGGTATCGAACGGATGCAGCGCGTACTGCGTGAGCGCGGTGGTCGCGCCGATCTGCAGCGACTCCAGCACTTCCTGCGCCGCGTTGTACTGGCGGCCCATCGTCAGCGTGCCCCAGCGGTCGTTGTCCAGCCCCACGTACGCGCGGCGGCCGAACAGCCGCCCGCCCTGGCTCGCGGTGCCGCTCTCGATGTTGAAGCCGTTCTCGAGCCGGAACACCGCGCGCGTGCCGCCGCCGAGATCTTCCTTGCCGAGCAGCCCCCAGCGCGTGCCCTGCTCGTTGCCGCCGGTCGCCTGCCATGCGGCATGGCCGTTCTGGTTGTTCGTGTACGTGATCCCCGAATCGACGACGCCATACAGCGTCACGCTCGATTGCGCCTGCGCGTGCGTGGCGCCTGACGCGATTGCGATGCCTGCCAGCGCGACCGCCATTTCCTTCCGCTTCATCTCCGACCCCTTTTTTGTCGATTGAATATGGGGAGCGATTTAAATCGCCCATGACGTGTTTTATTGAATAAAACATCGTCTTATTAATTGTCGAATTCGATGATTTACAGCGTCAAGTCATGCCAAAAATCGCATGCGGGAGTCAAAACCCGTTGATTCACGAGACGTTTCGAAGAATGAAACAAACTCAATATCGACAAGCATTACCGGCCGATCCGGGCACGCAGCCCGGGCTTTGAAAAAAGCCCTTGACCGTAATTTTCTGCCGTTGTGAAATATTGATACGCTGTTTTAATGATTAAAACAAACGAACGAGACACTTCGAGAAACTAGGTAAAGAACCTGATCCCCATGGTGACGTTTAATTGCAACACCGCGACCGCCGGCGCATCGCCCGCGTATTTCGTCGCGCAGCCGACGGCGCCCGCGCTGCCGATCGTGGTCGACTCGCCGCACAGCGGCATCGCGTATCCGCCCGACTTCGCGACCGTCGCACCGGACGATGCGATCCGCACGACGTGGGACGCGTATATCGACGAACTGTGGGCCGGTGCCCCTGCGCGCGGCGGCACGCTGCTCGGCGCGACGTTCCCGCGCGCCTATATCGATCCGAACCGCGCGGAAACCGACATCGACGAAACGCTGCTCGCCGAGCCGTGGCCGGAGCCGCTTTCGCCGCAGCCGTACACGCAGCGCGGGATGGGGCTGATCCGGCGCGACGCGCTGCCCGGCGTGCCGTTGTACGACCGCAAGCTGTCGCTCGCCGAAGTACGGCACCGGATCGACGCGTACTACCTGCCGTACCGCCGCGCGCTCGCCGGCATCGCCGCGCCGCTGCATGCCGCGCATCGCGCGCTGTGGCACATCGACTGCCACTCGATGAAGTCGCGCGGCAACGCGATGAACGTCGACGCGGGCGCGTTGCGGCCGGACGTCGTCGTCAGCGACCGGCGCGGCACGACCGCCGACCCGGCGTTCACCGCGTGGACCGCGCAGTGGTTCGCCGGCGCCGGCTACCGTGTGCAGATCAACGATCCGTACCAGGGCGGCGACCTGCTGACCGCGCTCGCCGATCCGGCGCAACAACGCCACAGCATCCAGATCGAATTCAACCGCGCGCTGTACATGGACGAAGCCGCGTTCGCCAGACACGAAGGCTTCGCCGCGCTGAAGCGCTCGGTCGATGCGTACCTCGACGCACTCGCCGACTACGTGCGCGCACGCATCGCGCCGCCGGGAGACTCCGCATGACAACCTACATCGTCGACGCCGTCGACAGCGCGCTGAAGCTGCTGACCTACGTGGCCGAACATCCGAACCTCGGCGTGACCGAGCTCGCGTCGCAGCTCGACATCAACAAGTCGCGCACGTACCGGATGCTCTGCACGCTCGAACTGCACCGCTTCGTCGTGCAGGACCCGCGCACGTCCACCTATGCGCTCGGCCCGCAGGCATTCGTGATCGGCGTGGCCGCGTCGCAGCAGAACGCGCTCGTGCGCGCCGCGCACCGGCACATGCTCGCGCTCAACCAGGCGATCAACGAAACCATCGTGCTGCGCGTGCGGGAAGGGTTCGAATCGGTGTGCGTCGCGCGCTGCGAAACCACGCACGCGGTGCGCACCGTCGGCGCGGTCGGCAACCGCCGGCCGATCCATTTCGGCGCGTCGGGCAAGGTGCTGCTCGCGTTCGCGCCGGATGCCGTGCGCGACGAGTTTCTCGCGCAACTGCGCCGGGCCGGGCAGGCCGGCGATCCGGCGAAGCTCGCCGGCGAACTCGATGCGGTCGCACGCAAGGGTTACGCGGTGAGCAGCGGCGAGGTGACGCCCGGCGCAGTCGGGATCGCGGTGCCGGTGCGCGACCTGACGGGCGCGACGGTTGCGTCGGTCAGCGTGACGGGCCCCGAGGTGCGCGTGAGTCACGCCGACATTCCCGACTATCTCGAACGCCTGCAGGCGTGCAGCCACGCGATTTCCGCCGAACTCGGCTACGTCCCGGCGCGCGCCGCGCTACAACCGGCCTGACGGCCCGCCCCTTCTTCGACGAGGATCCGATGTCCGCCTCTTCTCCGAACCCGGCCGGCGCGCACGGCGCCGACACCGCCGCCCTCGCGGCCGACGAACCGTCGGCCGCTGCCGGTCACGCGCCGCATCCGCACGGCAAGATGCTGCATCCGGTCGTGATGATGCTGTGGGTGCTGGCCGTCGCGATCGCGCTCACGTGGATCGTCGACGCCGGCCACTTCGAGCGCAACGGCCGGCTCGTCGTGCCGGGCACCTATCACGTGGTGCCGAAGACAACGGCGCTGTCGACGCTCGTCGCGCCGGCCGTCAGCCATAGCACGCCCACGCAGGCGATGCCGGCGAGCCTCGTATCCGCGTTCGTCGTGGTGCCGCAGGGGTTGTTGAAGAACGCGCCGCTGATCGTGATGGTGATGTTCGTCGGCGGGATGTTCGGCGTGATGCGCCGCACGGGCGTCGTCGATGCGGGCATCGACCGGCTGCTGCAGCTCACCGGCAACAACGCGTACCTGCTGACGCCGATGCTGATGATCCTGATCGGGCTCGGCAGCACGCTGCTCGGTTTCATCTCCGAGTACCTCGTGATCATTCCGATGGTCGTCGTGATCGCGCGGCGCCTGGGTCTCTCCGACCTGTTCGCGGTCGCGCTCGTCGCGCTCGCCGCGAAGATCGGCTATATCGCGTCGGTCACGAACCCGCTCGCGCTGGCTGTCGCGCAGCCGCTCGTCGGCGTGCCGCTGTTCAGCGGCGTCGCGCTGCGCGCGGCCGTATTCGTCGTATTCCTGACGATCGGCATCCTGTACCTGCTGCGCTACGTGCGCAGCACCGGCTATCGCGCGGGGCAAACGGCCGCCGGTCACGCCGTGCATGCGGCCGCGAAGCTGTCGCTGCGCCACAAGGCCACGCTCGTCGTATTCGCCGCGGCCGTCGCGATGCTGATCTACGGCACGCGCGAGCTGAAATGGGGCAACGTCGAACTCGCCGCGTTCTACGCGGCCGTGAGCATCGCGACGGCCGTCATCGGCCGGCTCGATTCGCGCAGCGCGGCCGACGCGTTCGTCGACGGCATGAAGAACATGATGCTCGCCGCGCTGCTGATGGGACTCGCCGCGTCGGTCGAACTGCTGCTGCAGAACAGCCTCGTGCTCGACACGCTGATCAACTTCTTCACGCGGCTCGCCGACGGGCAGTCGCCGGTGTGGGTCGCGAACGGGCTGATGGGCGTGCAGATGGTGCTCGACGTGTTCATTCCGTCGGTGTCGGGCAAGGCGGCCGTGAGCATGCCGATCATCGGGCCGATCGCGCAGCTGTCCGGCGTGAGCGGCCAGACGTCGGTGCTCGCGTTCGTGCTCGGCGGCGGGCTGACGAATCTCGTCACGCCGACGTCCGGCATGCTGCTCGCGTATCTCGCGACCGCGCGCGTCGACTTCGGTGCGTGGATCCGCTTCGTGCTGCCGCTGTTCGCGATCCTGCTCGCGCTGTCGTGCGTCGCGCTGACGTTCGCGGTGTGGATCGGATATTGAAGTTCAGGGGCGCTACGCATCGCGAATGCGCTCCGCGCTGCGGAGCGCATCGATCCGTCCGGCCGCGTCGGCGGGCGTTCCAGCGAGACGCGGCGGCGGCCTGCCTCGCTCAGGCGACCTCGATCACCCCGCCGAACGCCCGTTCGTCGATCGCTTCGGCGAGCGTCGCGAACGCCGTCGCGATTTCATCCTCCGGCACGCACGCATAGCCGAGCAGCAACCCCGACGCCGCGCGCTCGCGATCCGCGTAGTAGCCGGACAGCGGCCGCACGACGATGTTGCGTTCGAGCGCGGCCTGCGCGACCACGCGATCGTCGACACCCTCCGGCAGCTGCGTGACGAGATGCAGCCCCGCATCGCTGCCGAGCGCCTGCAGCGTGTCGCCGTAGCGGCGCGCGACCGCATCGAGCAGCACCTCGCGGCGCTGCCCGTACAGCGTGCGCATCTTGCGGATATGCGACACGAAGTGCCCTTCCGCGATGAACTCGGCGAGCACGGCCTGCTGCAGCAACTGCCCTTCGCGATACAGCTCGGCGCTCGCGGTCGCGAAGCTTTCCGCGAGCGGCTCGGGCGCAACCAGGTAGCCGACCCGCAGCCCGGGGAACAGCGTCTTGCCGAAACTGCCGACGTAGATCACCTGCCCGGCCGTGTCGAGACCCTGCAGCGACGCGAGCGGCCGGCTGCCGTAGCGGAATTCGCTGTCGTAGTCGTCCTCGATGATCCAGCAGCCGTGCTGGCGCGCGTATTCGAGCAGCATCCGCCGCCGCGCGAGGCTCATCACCATTCCGAGCGGATACTGGTGCGACGGCGTGACGAGCATCAGCTTCGGCGGCTCGGCGAGATCGGCAGCCGACGGCGCGATGCCTTCGTCGTCGACCGGAATCGGCCGCGTGGTCAGCCCCGACACGTTCAGCACGCTGCGCACGCCCCAGTAGCACGGGTCCTCGGTCCAGATCGCGTCGCCCGGATCGGTCAGCAGCCGCACCGCGAGGTCGATCGACTGGTGGATGCCGGTCGTGATCACGATCTGCTCGGGCGTGCAGCGCACCGAGCGCGACGTGCGCAGGTAATCGGCCAGCGCCTCGCGCAGCAGCGCGAGCCCGCCGCCCGGCGCGTAGGTCAGCAGGTCGGGGCGCAGGCGCCGCCAGTACTTGTTGTGCAACCGCGTCCACACCCGCGCCGGAAATCGCGACACATCGGGCACGCCCGGCATGAACGCGCCGCCCTGACGCTTCGACACGCCCGCCCCTTCGACGAGCCGCGTGCCGCGCGCGGACAGCCGCCGCGCGGACGGCATCACGACGGCCGGGCCGGCCGCCGCGTCGGACGGTACGCCGACGATCTCGTCCGGCGCGCTGTCGGCGACGAACGTGCCGCGGCCCGTCGCCGAGTTCACGTAGCCTTCGAGCGCAAGCTGTTCGTAAACCTGCGTGACCGTGTTGCGCGCGATCCCGAGCTCGGCCGCCAGCAGCCGCGACGACGGCACGCGCGTGCCGGCCGGCAGTTCGCGCGACAGGATCGCCTGTTGCAGCAGCCGGTGAAGCTGCCGGTAGATCGGCTGTTCGCCGCCGCGCACGAGGCGCTGCGCCAGCCAGTCCGACAACACGCTCGCGCGCATGATTGGCTCCTGAATATTTATTGAAATGGCTCTGATTACCAGAGCCAAATGTGATTATAGTCGCCTCCATGGGCTGCCAATGCGCCCGATTCCCTACTCACCGGAAAGAACATCAAGGAGATGACCGTGAAGAATGCCGACCTGCAGGCCCGCAAGAACGCCGCCACCCCGCGCGGCGTCGGCGTGATGTGCGATTTCTACGCAGCCCGCGCCGAGAACGCGGAACTGTGGGACGTCGAAGGCCGCCGCTTCATCGATTTCGCCGCCGGCATCGCGGTGCTGAACACGGGCCACCGCCACCCGAAGATCGTCAAGGCGATCGCGGATCAGCTGAACAACTTCACGCACACCGCTTACCAGATCGTCCCGTACGCGTCGTACGTCGAACTGGCCGAGAAGATCAACGACCGCGCGCCGGGCGACTTCCCGAAGAAGACCGCGTTCTTCACGACCGGCGCCGAAGCCGTCGAGAACGCGATCAAGATCGCGCGTGCGGCGACCGGCCGTCCGGGCGTCATCGCGTTCTCGGGCGGCTTCCACGGCCGCACGATGATGGGCATGGCGCTGACCGGCAAGGTCGCCCCGTACAAGCTGAACTTCGGCCCGTTCCCGGGCGACGTGTTCCACGCCCCGTACCCGAACGCGCTGCACGGCGTGACGACCGCCGACTCGATCAAGGCGATCGAGATGCTGTTCAAGGCCGACATCGATCCGAAGCGCGTCGCCGCGATCATCTTCGAACCGGTCCAGGGCGAAGGCGGCTTCAACCCGGCGCCGGCCGAATTCGTGCGCGCGCTGCGCAAGATCTGTAACGAACACGGCATCCTGCTGATCGCCGACGAAGTGCAGACGGGCTTCGCGCGTACCGGCAAGCTGTTCGCGATGCAGCACTACGACGTGCTGGCCGACCTGATCACGATGGCGAAGAGCCTCGCGGGCGGCATGCCGCTGTCGGGCGTCGTCGGCCGTGCGGACGTGATGGACGCGGCAGCGCCCGGCGGCCTCGGCGGCACGTACGCGGGCAACCCGCTGGCCGTCGCGTCGGCCCACGCGGTGCTCGAGATCATCGAAGAAGAGAAGCTGTGCGAGCGCGCGACGCAACTCGGCGACGTGCTGAAGGCGAAGCTGAGCTCGCTGCAGGCCGACGTGCCGCAGATCGCCGACGTGCGCGGCCCGGGCGCGATGATCGCGGTCGAGTTCCTGACGCCGGGTTCGGGCGAGCCGGATGCCGAATTCACGAAGCGCGTGCAGACGCGCGCGCTCGAGCGCGGCCTGCTGCTGCTCGTGTGCGGCGTGTACTCGAACGTCGTGCGCTTCCTGTTCCCGCTGACGATCACGCAGGCCGTGTTCGACGAAGCGCTCGTGATCCTCGAGGAAGTGCTGAAGGAAACGGTCGGCGTGCCGGCCTGAGTTCCCGCCCACTTCAACCGAATGGGCCGCCGCCGTCGTGAAGACGGCGGCGGCCGTTTTCATCCGTCCTTTTCAAAGCAGGTGATTCACATGAGCACTGTTCAGGAAACCCTGGCACTGAAAGATCCGTCGCTGTTCCGCCAGCAGGCGTACGTCAACGGCGAATGGCAAGGCGCGGCGAACGGCGAGTCGTTCGACGTCCGCAACCCGGCAACCGGCGGCCTGCTCGGCACCGTGCCCGCGATGGGCGCGAGCGAGACTCGCCACGCGATCGAAGCCGCGAACGCCGCATGGCCGGCGTGGCGCAAGAAGACCGCGAAGGAACGCGCGGTCATCCTGCGCAAGTGGCACGACCTGATGATGGAAAACGCCGACGACCTCGCGCTGATCCTCACGACCGAGCAGGGCAAGTCGCTGGCCGAAGCGAAGGGCGAGATCGGCTACGCGGCATCGTTCCTCGAGTGGTTCGCGGAAGAAGGCAAGCGCGTGTACGGCGACACGATCCCGACGCCGGCGAGCGACAAGCGCATCGTCGTGACGAAGGAAGCGATCGGCGTGTGCGCGGCGATCACGCCGTGGAATTTCCCGGCGGCGATGATCACGCGCAAGGTCGGCCCGGCGCTCGCCGCAGGCTGCCCGATCGTCGTGAAGCCGGCGGAAGCGACACCGTTCTCCGCACTCGCGATGGCCGTGCTGGCCGAGCGCGCGGGCGTGCCGGCCGGCGTGTTCAGCGTTGTCACGGGCGACCCGAAGGCGATCGGCGGCGAACTGACGTCGAACCCGATCGTGCGCAAGCTGTCGTTCACGGGCTCGACGCCGATCGGCCGCCTGCTGATGTCGCAATGCGCGGCGACGGTCAAGAAGGTGTCGCTGGAACTCGGCGGCAACGCGCCGTTCATCGTGTTCGACGACGCCGATCTCGATGCGGCCGTGCAAGGCGCGATCGCGTCGAAGTACCGCAACAGCGGCCAGACGTGCGTGTGCACGAACCGCTTCTACGTGCATGAAGCCGTGTACGACCAGTTCGCGCAGAAGCTCGCGGCGGCCGTCGGCCAGCTGAAGGTCGGCCGTGGCACCGAGCCGGGCGTCACGCAGGGCCCGCTGATCAACGAAGCGGCCGTGCTGAAGGTCGAGGCGCACATCGAGGACGCGCTCGCGAAGGGCGCGACCGTCGTGACGGGCGGCAAGCGCCACGCACTCGGCCACGGCTTCTTCGAGCCGACCGTGCTGACGGGTGTCACGCCCGCGATGAAGGTCGCAAAGGAAGAGACGTTCGGGCCGCTCGCGCCGCTGTTCAAGTTCAGCAGCGACGACGAAGTGATCCGCTTCGCGAACGACACCGAATTCGGCCTGGCCGCCTACTTCTTCAGCCGCGACATCGGCCGCGTGTGGAAAGTGGCGGAAGCGCTCGAATACGGGATGGTCGGCGTGAACACGGGCCTGATCTCGAACGAAGTCGCGCCGTTCGGCGGCGTCAAGCAATCGGGCCTCGGCCGCGAAGGCTCGCACTACGGCATCGACGACTACGTCGTGATCAAGTACCTCTGCCTCGCCGTCTGACGGTTCAGGGCCTGCCGCTTCGGCGACAGGCCCTGACCGCCCGGCCGGAACCGGGCGGTCCGACGCGGGCCGGCGTCCCTCTCCGTCGCGCCTGCGTCACTTCGTGTTCCCGCTGACTTCTCGATATCGGCAGGCTCTGCCTGTGCGACATCGCCCCCCTCTGCCGAACGGCATACCGCTCCGGATTTCGTTCAAGTCTCATTTCTCGTTCCGCAGCAAATCGCTAGATTGAGCGCTCCATCTCGATCCGGTTTTCCTGCGCATGAACACGACTTTCCATCCGGCCTGCCTGCCACGCGCACGCATCACGCCCGCAGCACCTCTTCGTACGCGCCCCGGGTTCCCGACCCGCACACCAGGAGCCCGCACATGATCGTGAAGACATTCGGTCACCGGGCACCTCCGCCGACGGAAAAAACCGGCAGCACGAACAATCACCAGCCGTTCAACGTCGTCTACGACGGGCCCGCGCTCGGCGACCACCGGATGGACGTGCGCGATCTCGCCCCGGCGCTGATCGCGATCGCCGACCTGTTCTCGTTCACCAACAAGGCGCTCAATGGCGAAAGCGCCGAGGTGCGCCTCGAGGTCAGGGGCGGCTTCAAGGCCGGCTCGTTCCATTCCGAACTGATCTTCGTCCAGTCGCTCGCGAGCCAGATCCGCGACCTGTTCGCGGGGCCGAACGCCAACGCGTTCAGCAACGCGCTGGCGATCCTCGCCGCGCTGGGGATCGTCGGAGGCGGCGGCTTGATCGGGCTCATTCGCACGCTGCGCGGACGCAAACCGCATCGTGCCGAGCAGGAAGGAACGCACACGCGGGTCTGGATATCGGAGCAGGAATCTTTCGTCGTCGACGAACCGATCTTTCGGCTCTACCGGAACCGTTCGGTCAGAATCAGCCTGCAGAAAATGTTGTCGCCGCTCGAACGCGAAGGCATCGACAGCTTCGGCATTGCCCGCGGCGATGATGTCGAGCTCGAGATCGGGAACCATGAACTCGACATGTTCACGAGCAGCGACGATCCCGGCGACGTCGTAACGGACTCAATCGTGTGCAAGGTGCTGCAGCTCGAATCCGTCGTGTTCAAGGATGGCAACAAATGGCGCGTGCACGACGGCACTGCGGCGTTCTTCGCCACACTGGACGACGAACAGTTTCTCGCGAAGGTCGATGCCGGCGAGCGTTTCGGAAAAAGAGACATGCTGGTCGTCGATCTCCGCCAGACGCAGATCATCACCGATGAAGGACTTCGCACCGAATACCGCATCGTCAAGGTCCGCGAGCATCGCGCGCCGCTGCAGCCCGCGTTGATCTGATCGCCGCCGGCATGATGCGCGGGCTCGCGCGTTGCACCGCCTCGCCCGCGTCATCTCGCGCCTCCCCGCGCTCACCGAAACACGTTCACCGCATCCACCAGCCGCGTCGCCTGCTGCTTCAGGCTCTCCGACGCCGCCGTGCTCTGCTCGACGAGCGCCGCGTTCTGCTGCGTGATGTTGTCCAGGTGCACGACCGCCTGATCCACCTGCGCGACACCCGTGCTCTGCTCGGCCGTCGACGAGCTGATCTCCGCGATCAGGTCCGACACGCGTTTCACCTGCGTGACGATGTCCTCCATCGTCCTGCCCGCCTCGTCCACGCGTCGCGCCCCCGACTCGACCCGCTCGACGCTCGCGCCGATCAGCGTCTTGATCTCCTTCGCCGCATTCGCGCTGCGCTGCGCGAGCGCACGCACTTCGCCCGCAACCACCGCGAAACCGCGACCCTGCTCGCCCGCACGCGCCGCTTCGACCGCCGCGTTCAGCGCAAGAATGTTGGTCTGGAATGCGATACCGTCGATCACGCCGATGATGTCGGCGATCCTGCGCGAGCTGTCGGTGATGTCGCTCATCGTCGTGACGACCTCGCTGACCACCTGCCCGCCGCGCTCGGCCGCGTCGCTCGCGGACACCGACAGCTGATTCGCCTGCAGCGCCGTCTCCGCATTGCTCGACACGGTCGCCGTCATCTCGGCCATCGACGCGGCCGTCTCCTGCACGCTCGACGCGGCCTGCTCGGTGCGCGCGCTGAGGTCGTTGTTGCCCTGCGCGATCTCGTTGCTCGCGCGCTGCACGTTGTGCACCTGTTCGCTGACGTCGTCGACGAGCCAGCGGAACATCAGCCCGAGCTGGTTGATCGTGCGCAGCGTCATGCCGATCTCGTCGACGCGGTTCATCCGCACGCCGCGCCGGCTTTCGCCGGTCGCGACGTTCAGCGCCTGCTCGTGCAGCCGCTTCAACGGCTGCACGATCTGTGCGTCAAGCCACCAGCCGGCCGCCGCCGCCACGCCGACCGTCGCACCGGCGAACGCCGCGAGCCCGGCACCGGACAGCCCGCATGCCCAGCCCGCACCGACGACCACCGGAGCCAGCACGCACAGCGCCGAATGCACGCGTGCGCGCACCGACATCGTCTGCGGCAGCGACGCGATGCGCAGCAGCCCGGTGCGGATCACGAGCCCCTTGTGGAACCGGCGCTGGCCGGCCTTGCCTTCGCGAAACGCGCGATACAGCGCGTCCGCGGCTTCGGTCTCGTCGCTCGGCGCCTTCGTGCGCACCGACATGTAGCCCTGCGGCTCGCCGTTGCGCATCACCGGAATCGCGTTCGCGCGCACCCAGTAGTGGTCGCCGTTCTTGCGGCGGTTCTTCACGAGCGCGGTCCAAGGCTCGCCGCGCCTGAGCGTCGCCCACATGTCGGCGAACGCCTCGCGCGGCATGTCCGGGTGGCGCACGGCATTGTGCGGCTGGCCGACGAGTTCCTCGTTCGAGAAGCCGCTCACCTGCGCGAACGTCGTGTTCGCGTAGGTAATGGTGCTGTCTGCATCGGTCGTCGACATCAGTGTGACGTCGTCGGGGAAATCAAATTCCTGTTGGGTAACGGGCTGGTTATTGCGCATGCAAGGCTCCGAAAGGCGGATCTGTTGTCCGCGCCGTGTTCAAATCACGCTCAGTAGCCGAAAAACGGTTGATCGCTTTACGACGGTCTCGTCCTTACTGTCGGCAATTCGTCGGAAAACCTTAATCCTGTCGCACATAAAATATGCAATCGGGCCATTGCCATGATTTCGGTCAAATAATCCGGCGATAATCGTCGCGCACGTTTATCTGCCTGTCACAAAGCGCTGCATGGCTTGACGATGGCGTTATCCGTTGCGCACGGCGAAACGATTGGCCTATCCTGCTCCATTCCACCGGAATTCGAATTCAATGAAAAAGGCATTGCACGAACTGAATCGGCTGTCCTGGAATACGGCGACGGTCGCGCATAACAGCCATAAAGGCGATCAGGCTGCTTTTTTCCGCAATGGCGGCTCGACATTGTTTCCCGAAGAACGCGAACTGCTCGGCGATCTCGCGGGCCTGCGGCTCCTGCACCTGCAATGCAACGCGGGGCAAGATACGTTGAGCCTCGTGCGTGACGGCGCGGATGCAACCGGTGTCGACATCTCCGACGAAGCGATCGGCTTCGCACGGCAACTGTCGGCCGATGCGGGCCTGCCCGCGCGTTTCGAGCGGGCCGACGTGCTCGACTGGATGCCCGAAGCCGCCGCGCGCGGCGAGCGCTTCGATCGCGTGTTCACGTCGTACGGCGCGATCTGCTGGCTGTCGGATCTCACCGCATGGGCGTGCGGGATCGCCGCGCTGCTCGCACCGGGCGGCCGCTTCGCGATGGTCGAATTTCATCCGTTCGCGCTGTATTTCGACGAACACTGGACACCGCACTACGACTATTTCAAGCGCGACGCGACCGAGGAACCGGCCGGCATCGGCGATTACGTCGCCGCATCCGGCACGGGGCTCGGCGCGCAGCACGACCATCCGGGTGTCGTCGATTTCGCGAATCCGCACCCGAGCTACGAGTTCATGTGGGGCATCGGCGACGTGGTGAATGCGCTCGTGTCCGCGGGGCTCGCGATCGACCGGCTGACCGAATATCCGTATGCGAACGGCTGGAAGGGCTTCGACGGCATGCGTGAGCTGGACGGCCACCGGATGGTGCCGCCCGACGGGATGCCGCGCCTGCCGCTGATGTACGCGATCGCCGCGCACCGGGTGGCCGCATGACGCGCCGCACCGCCGCCGAACGCGACGCACTGGCCGCCCGCCTCCTCGCACGCGACGACGTGCCGCTCGTCTGGACCATCGACCGGCGCGAGATCATCGAGCACCTGTACGTGCTGCGCGACGGTGCGCTGCACCTCGTGCCCGAGTTCTACGACGTGGCCGGCTGGCCCGACGGCGAAGCCGATCACTACACGCCGATCCTGCTCGACTGCCACGATCGCGGCGGCTGGTTTCTCGGCCTGTTCGACGGCGCGCGGCTCGTCGCGGCGGTCGTCGTCGACAGCCGGCCGCTCGGTCCGCAACGCGACATGCTGCAGCTGAAGTTCCTGCACGTGAGTCACGACTGGCGCGGCTGCGGACTCGGCGAACAGCTCTACCGTGCAGCCCTGGCGCAAGCGCACGCGATGGGCGCCCAACGGCTGTACGTGTCGGCCACGCCGTCGCAGCGCACGATCGACTTCTACCTGCGCCTCGGCTTCACGGTCAGCAAGGCACCCGACCCCGAGCTTTATGCACTCGAGCCCGAGGACATTCATCTGGAAGGGTCGACGGCCTGACGGCCCGGCACGCGGATGAAGCGTAGAATTTCCCGCTCTGCCGCAGCCGCCATCCGCCGTCACGGAGCACGACATTGAAGAACGACCCGCAGCCGCAAGCCATGCCGAAGATTCTCGTCAGCATGTGCGTGGTCGGCCATCCGGTCCGTTACAACGGCTCGGCGAAGACCGCCGCGCACGAGGCGCTCGAGCGGTGGCAGCGCGAAGGGCGTCTCGTGCCCGTCTGCCCGGAACTCGCCGGCGGCTTCAGCGTGCCGCGCCCGCCTGCCGAGATCGCCGGCGGCGAATCGGGTCAGCAGGTGCTGTCGGGCTCGGCACGCATCGTCGACGTGAACGGCACCGACGTGACGGCGCCGTTCGTTTCCGGCGCGCACGCCGCATTGGCCGTCGCGCAGGCGCACGATTGCCGCTTCGCAATCCTCGCCGACGGCAGTCCGTCGTGCGGCAGCACGTTCATTTACGACGGGAGTTTCGCGAACCGGCGGCATGCGGGCGCCGGGGTCACGGCGGCGTTGCTGCGCGAGCATGGCATCGAGGTGTTCGCGGACACCGAGATCGACGTGCTCGACGCGCGCCTCAGGCAGCTGCCGCAGGCCGGTTAACGACGACGGGCGGCACGAGCCTCCTCGTGCCGCCCGTCGTTGCGAAGCGGAACAGCGGTGAAGCCGCGCGTGTCCGGCCGCTTCACCGCGTCACCTCGATCAGACGCGTTCGATCGCGATCGCGATGCCCTGGCCGACGCCGATGCACATCGTGCACAGCGCAAAGCGGCCGTTCGTGCGATGCAGCTGGTACATCGCGGTCGTCACGAGACGCGCGCCCGATGCGCCGAGCGGATGGCCGAGCGCGATCGCGCCGCCGTTCGGGTTCACGCGAGGATCGTCGTCGGCAACGCCGAGCATGCGCAGCACCGCGAGGCCCTGCGACGCGAACGCTTCGTTCAGCTCGATCACGTCGAACTGGCCGATCGTCATCCCGAGCCGCGCGAGCAGCTTCTGCGTGGCCGGTGCGGGGCCGATCCCCATCACGCGCGGCGCGACGCCGGCGGTGGCGATACCGAGCACGCGCGCACGCGGCGTCAGGCCGAAGCGCTTCGCGGTTTCTTCATTCGCGAGCAGCAGCGCGGCGGCGCCGTCGTTGACGCCCGACGCGTTGCCGGCCGTCACCGAGCCGTCCGGGCGCACGACGCCCTTCAGCTTCGCGAGTGCTTCGAGCGACGTTTCACGCGGATGCTCGTCGCGCGACACAACCACCGGATCGCCCTTCTTCTGGGCAATCGAGACCGACACGATTTCTTCGGCGAGCGTGCCGTCCTGCTGCGCACGTGCCGCCTTCTGCTGGCTGCGCAGCGCGAACAGGTCCTGATCCGCGCGGCTGATGTTGTAGTCGACCGCGACGTTCTCGGCCGTCTCCGGCATCGAATCGACGCCGTGCAGCTGTTTCATCAGCGGATTGACGAAGCGCCAGCCGATCGTCGTATCGAAGATGTCGGCCTGGCGTGCGAACGCGCTCGCGGCCTTGCCCATCACGAACGGCGCACGCGTCATGCTCTCGACGCCGCCCGCGACCATCAGCGCGGCTTCGCCAGACTTGATCGCGCGCGCGGCCACGCCGACCGCATCCATCCCGGAACCGCACAGGCGGTTGATCGTCGAACCGGGCACGCCCTGCGGCAGGCCCGCGAGCAGCGCCGACATGCGAGCAACGTTGCGGTTGTCCTCGCCGGCCTGGTTCGCGCAGCCGTAGATCACGTCGTCGATCGCCGTCCAGTCGACGTCGCGGTTGCGCTCGACGAGGGCCTTGAGCGGCACCGCGCCCAGATCGTCGGCGCGCACGCCGGACAGTGCACCGCCGTAACGCCCGATCGGCGTACGGATCGCATCACACAGAAAAGCTTCGGTCATCAGTGTCTCCGGTCCCATGAAAGGCTGGGAAATGAACAGGGCGCGCCCCTTGCATTGCCCGCCGGGATGCGCTTAAATGTTCTATATACGAACATAAGATCGTGTATCGAACGTTCAACGCATCATAGGGAGTGCAGGGACGACCTGTCAAGCGCACGGTCCGCCGGGCGGTTGGCGTGTCGGGCCCCATGCGCTATCTTCTCGGCTGCACGACATTCCAGGCGCTCATGACAACCGAAGACACTCAGACGAAACCCGGCGACTCCTATGTGCAGTCGTTCGCGCGCGGCCTCGCGGTGATCCGCGCATTCGACGCGGCACGCCCCGAGCAGACGCTCACCGAAGTCGCGTCGGCCACCGGGCTCACGCGCGCGGGCGCACGCCGGATCCTGCTCACGCTGCAGACGCTCGGCTACGTCGAGGCCGACGGCCGGCTGTTCCGGCTCACGCCGAAGATCCTCGAGCTCGGCTTCGCCTACCTCACGTCGATGCCGTTCTGGAATCTCGCCGATCCGGTGATGGAGCAGTTGTCCGCACAGATCCACGAAAGCTGCTCGGCGGCCGTGCTCGACCGCACCGAGATCGTCTACGTGCTGCGCGTGCCGACACGCAAGATCATGACGATCAACCTGTCGATCGGCAGCCGGCTGCCCGCGTACTGCACGTCGATGGGCCGCGTGCTGCTGTCCGCGCTCGACGACGCGGCGCTCGACGAAACGCTCGCGCAGAGCGGCATCCGTGCGCATACGCCGCGCACGATCACGGACCTCGGCGAGTTGAAGACGACGATCGCGCAGGTGCGCCAGCAGGGCTGGGCCGTGGTCGACCAGGAGCTCGAAGTGGGCCTGATGTCGCTGTCCGCGCCGATCCGCAACCGGCGCGGGCAGATCATCGCGGCAATGAACATCAGCGGCAACGCGCAGCGGCACACCGCGAAGCAGATGGTGAAGGAGTTTCTCGGTCCGCTGCAGCAGGCCGCGCAGACGGTGTCGGAGCTGGTTGCACGGCGCGGCTGAACGCGCCGCGCAACCCTCTGCTCCGCCGCGCGGGGCGGAACGGTTCAGAACAGGTGATGAACGCCGGCAACGATCACGACCTGCCGCTGCGAGCCTGACGCGCCGATCGAGAAGATCGCGGCGCGCGCGTCCGCCGCGCCCGTCGCCTGCTGCGTGACCGCGTGAAGATAAACCTGGGTGCGCTTCGACAACGCGAACACGTCGCCGAGCGTGGCCGACACGTAGCGGCGACCGACGAACGTCGTCGTCGATACGCCGCCCGATACCGCATTGGCCGGCGTCGCCTGCCACGCGACGCCCGCATCGATCGTCCGGTACGTGTCCGCATGGGCACCGGAGCGGAGCTTCGCCAGCGTATAGAGCGCATGCAGCCGCACGCTGCCCCAGTCGTAACGCATGCCGATTCCCGCGTTCTCGACCTTGTCCGCCACGTATGACAACGCCGGGCGCCCCTGGAACGTCGACAGCCCGAGGCCCGCGGTCGTGTCTCCGAGCATCGCGCCGAGCGGCCGGTCGTGCTCGTTGACGTACGCCGCCGCGACGCCGAACGGCCCGTTCGCGTAATCGACACCCGCGCCGACGATCCGCCCGCTCGAAAAATTGCCGGGCACGCCGCCGAGCCCGAGCAGCAACCCGACCTTCAGCCCGTACCACGCGGGCGATCGATACTTCACGACGTTGCTCTGCTGCGCGGAAGTCGTTTCGACCAGCTCGTCGAGATTGCCCGGATGCGCGGCGAGCAGGTTCGCCGACTGAAAGCCGTTCCCCATCGGCGCCAGCCAGTCGTAGTTGAACGCGGTCTGCTGGCCGAGCGTGATCGTGCCGACGCGCCCGGACGACAGCCCCACATACGCCTGCCGGTTGAACAGCGTGCCGCTGCGCATCAGCGCGCCCGTATTGGTCGCGAAGCCGTTCTCGAGCCGGAACACGGCGCGCCAGCCGGCACCGAGATCCTCCGTGCCGAGGAACCCGATGCGATCGGGCTGCATCACGCCCTGCAGCATCACGGCCTGCGGGCTGCCCGCCCGGTTGTTCACGTAGGCGACGCCGGCATCCAGGCTGCCGTACAGCGTGACGGTGCTCTGCGCGTGCGCGCTGCCGGCGGCCGCGACGTTCAGCATCGCGAACGTCATGGCCGCGCGACGACGGCGTGCCGAGGCTCGCACGTCGAGCGCCCTCACGGGGATCGGGCCGGGCTGGCGCAAGCACCGCCCGGCTTCATTCGACGGCTTTCGCATACGCCACCTCCCGTGCGTAATGCAGCCCCATCGCGCCGATCGCCACGGCCGCGCACGCAATCGGCGCGATCAGCAGCAGGAATACGCCCGACAGCCCCATCGCGCTCGCCAGCACCAGCGCGCCGACGAACGAGCCCGCGATCGCGCCCAGCCGGCCGACGCCAAGCGCCCAGCTGACGCCCGTCACGCGGCTGCCGGTCGGATAGAAGTCGGCCGCGAGTGCGTTGGCGCCGGTCTGTGCACCCGCGACGCCGAAGCCGATGCCGAACACGCCGCCGGCCAGCGCGAACAGGTCGTCGTAACGCCACGCGACGAGCAGCACGCACAGCACGCTGACGAGATACGCGGCCACCAGCACCGCATGCGCGTTGAAGCGTCCCATCGCGCGGCCGAGGACGATTGCGCCGACCGTGCCGCCGGCCTGGAACATCGCGGTGACGATCGCGGCTTGCGCGAGATCGAAGCCGGCTTCGCGAAAGAGGCTCGGCAACCAGTTCGTGACGAGGTAGACGACCAGCAGGTTCATCCAGAACGCGCACCACAGCGCAACGGTGCCGAAGCGCAGCGGCGGCGACAGCAACTGCGCGACGGGGGAGCGCGCCGCGCCGCCCGTCGCCGGCTCGTCGGCGATGAAGCGATGCGCGGCGTCCGGCGCATCGGGCGACAGGCGGCGCAGCACGTCCGCGATCCGGGCGGCCGGCGCGTTCCGGTGGATCAGGAAGCGGATCGACTCGGGCAGCGCGGCCAGCATCGCCAGCCCGAGTGCAATCGGCAGCGCGCCGCCGATCGCGAACATCGCATGCCAGCCGTAGCGCGGAATCACGTGTGCGGCGACGAACCCCGCCGCCGCGGAGCCGAACGTGAAGCCGCAAAACATCGTCGCGACGATCAGCGCACGGCGCGCGCGCGGGCTGTATTCGGACGTCATCGCGATCGCGTTCGGCATCGCCGCGCCGAGCCCGACGCCCGTCAGGAGCCGGAACACGATCAGCGAAACGATCTCCGGCGCGACCGCGCACAGCAAGCTGAACAGCCCGAACAGCAGGACCGATGCGACGAGCAGGCGCTTGCGCCCGAACCGGTCGCCGAGCGGCCCCGCGAAGAACGCGCCGATCGCGAGGCCGGCCAGGCCGGACGCGAGCAGCAGCGTAACGGCGGCCGTGCCGACGTGCCAGCTGTCGCGCAATGCGGGGACGACGAAGCCGATCAGCGCGGTATCGAGCCCGTCGAGCGCGACGACGGCGAAGCACTGCACGGTGATCGCGAACTGGAAGCGGGAAAACGGCAGCGCGTCGATCCAGCGCTGCACGTCGAATACGGGAGCGGGTTGCAAGACGGTGTCTCCTTCGTTTTATAGTGGGGCGGTCGGCCGGATGCCGGTGCATCCCGCCGCCCCATCGATGTGCCGTACCGGGCAAGCCCGGCACGCCGGCAAGCCGGGTTGCTCAGTCCAGCCGGAACAGCCGCTTCGCGTTGTCGCGGCCGATCTTCTGCCGGTCGTTGTCGCCGATCTCCGCGGCATCGAACCACGCGCTCGCCTCTTCCATCGTCTCGAACGGATAGTCGGTCGAGAACAGCACGCGATCGCCGCCGATCTCGTCGATCGCGTTGCGCATCGCGATCGTGCGGAAGTTGCCGCTCGTCGTGACGTGGAAGTGCTCGCGGAAGTAGTCGATGAACGGCCGCTTCGCCTTCACGCCGAGCGGGTTCTTGCCCGTCGCCGACGCCCAGTGCGAGGTCCGCCAGATGTTGTTCTGCACCAGCTCGCCGAGGTGGCCGAGAATCACCTGCAGCGACGGGTACGCGTCGAACAGCCCGCTGCCGATCAGGCGCAGCGCGTGCACGCCGGTTTCCGGCGAGAACGCCCAGCCCGGCCCGAGCAGCCACGGATGCCCTTCATACGCGAGCTGCTGGCTCGGCAGCGGATTGCGCGGATGCAGGTAGAACGGCACGCCGAGACGCTCGACTTCGCCCCAGAACGGCCAGTACTGCGGCAGGTCGTAATAGGTCGCGTTGTCGGCGCTGCCGATCTGCGAAAAGCCGTTCACGAGCGCGCCCTTGAAACCCAGCTCGGTCACCGCGCGATCCAGCTCGCGCGCCGCCGCGTCGGGGTCCTGCAGCGGCAGCGCCGCGAATGCGCCGAAGCGTTCCGGCCGGCGCGCGACCTGTTCGGCCAGCAGGTCGTTCGCGCGGCGCGCGACGTCGATCGCCCGCCGCGGATCGGCGATCGCCTGCACGGCCGGCGCGTTCAGCGACAGGATCGTGTAGCCGATGCCGCACGCGTCCATCCGCTCGATCCGCTCTTCCTGCAGGTCGAGCAGCTGCCGGCGTCGCGCGGGCCAGATGTCGGCGGTAAAGTAACGTTCGGAATCGCCGATCGTGTCCGGCGTGGCAAAGTGCTCCTCGAGCGCGATCTTGTCCTGCATGCTGCCTCCTGTCATGTCGGTATCCGCCGGCACCACCGTGGTGCGGCGTGTCGAAGCCAGCATAGGGGGGCAGCGGCTCCCTGTTAAATTGCGGCGTTGAATACCGTCATTCACGGCATCTATGTCCGCCACCCGACCGACGCGATGGACCACGATCCCGACCTGCGCAACATCGACCTGAACCTGCTGCTGGTGTTCGACGTGCTGTACCGCACGCGCAGCGCCACGCGCGCGGCCGAATCGTTGCACCTCACGCAGCCGTCCGTCAGCAATGCGCTGAAGCGGCTGCGTACGCTGTTCGACGACGCGCTGTTCGTGAAGACGGCCGACGGCATGCAGCCCACGCCGCGCGCCGACGCGATCGCGATCCGCGTCGACGAAGGGCTGGCGTCGCTGCGCGGCGCGCTGCAGGCGGGGCGATCGTTCGATCCGGCCACGTCGACGCGCACGTTCCGCCTGTACGTGAACGATCTCGGCCAGGCGATCTTCATTCCGCCGCTCGTCGCGCAACTGCATCGCGTCGCGCCCGGCATCCGGATCGTCACGGCGGACCCGCCGCTCGACGCCGCGCAGCAGATGATGAAACTCGGGCAGATCGATCTCGCGCTCGGCATGTTCACCGGGCTGCATGCGGATTTCCACCAGCAGCGGCTGTTCCACGAAACCTATGTCGCGCTGGTGCGCAACGATCATCCGGCGATCGGCGCCGCGCCGACCGTCGAGCAGTTCTTCGCGGCGGACCATGTGATCTACACGCCCACCGCCGGCAGCCATGCGCGCTTCGAGGCGATGCTCGATGCACTGTCGCCGCATGCGGGCAGCGCGCGCCGCGTGACGCTGCAGCTCGCGCATTCGTTCGGCCTCGAGCGCATCGTGTCGTCGAGCGATCTCGTCGCGTGCATCCCGAGCCGGCTGGCGCGTGCGCTGTCGGCGCGGGACGACGTGCGTGCCGTGCCGCTGCCGTTCGACATCGCACCGGCCGACATCGCGCAGTTCTGGCACGAACGCTTTCAGCGCGACGAAGGGCATCAGTGGCTGCGCGCGCTCGTCTACGACCTGTTTCACGATCATCGGCCGAGTGCGGTGCCGTGATGAAGTAGCGGTGGCGGCGGCGAGCGAGACCCGCATGGCAATCCTGCGATTGTCGTATCGGCGATACGACAATTCGACAATAAAAAAAGCGGGCGGCACAAGGCCGCCCGCTCACCGCTCTGACTCCACAACAACGTTCTTCTCACGGAACACGGAGCACACTCCGCGCTGCACAATTTAGTGATGCACGGAAACGCGGTCAATCTGACGGGAGCGAAACTGCGTCAGCTCCGTCGGACACCGCACCGCTCACGCGCCGAGCAGCATCCCCGTTCGCACCGGCACCGTGCCCGTCACGCGGCCGAGCGGCGCGCCGGCCGTCACGAAGCGGATCGCGCGACGCATGTAGAACACGCCGTCGGTCGCGCTCGAGATCGTCGTGATCGCATCCGTCAGCGGATCGACGATGTCGAACAGCGGATCGCCGGCGCGGATCGTCGCGCCGATCGCCGCGCGGTGCACGAGGATCCCGCTCACCGGCGCGTAGAACTGCTCGCTGCCCGCGAGCGGCGTGGCCGGCGCAGCCAGCGGCGGCAGCGGCGTGCGCTCGCCGCGCACCGCGCCGCGCCACACCAGGTAGTCGACGAGCGCCTCGGCGTCGCGTTCCGCATATTCGTACGTCACGTCGCGCTGGCCACGGCATTCCACCGTCACGGCCACAGTGCCGGCCGCCATCGGCGTGCCTTCCGGCAAATGCTCGCGCAATTGCGCCCACAGCAGGTGATGCGCATCGTCGAACGCATGCCCGCCCGAATCCTCGGCGAGCAGCGACACTTCCGCGCCGAGATAACGCGCGAGCGGCTCGATGTCCGGCCACGCGGTATCGCTCGTGTACACATGCATCACCGCTTCGAGCGAGCAATGCAGGTCGATCACGACGTCGGCGTCGTGCGACAGCTTCAGCAGCGCAAGCTGCAGCGCATCGAATTCGGTGCGCGGCGCGATCTCGTCGAGCGCCGCGCCGACGCATTCGCGCACGATCGCAAGATTGCGCTCGCCGTCGTCGCCCAGCCGGTCGCGCGCCCGCGCGGCGATCGCCGCGAGCGGCAGGAAGCCGCGATTGAAGTTGCGGCCGCTCGCCAGGTCGAAGCGGCCGATGAACTGCCCGAGCAGATGATGATTGAGGCCGACCGGGTTCGACACCGGCACGAGCACGATCTCGGCCGCGAGCCGGCCTTCGGCATCGAGCTGCGCGAGACGTTGCTTCAGCACGAACGCCGCGAGCATTGCCGGCGTCTCGTCCGCGTGCAGCGCGGCCTGCAGGTAGATCTTGCGGCCGGTATCGGCCGGCCCGAAGTGAAAGCTCGTCAGCGTGCGCTGCGTGCCGATCGACGGCGACAGGAGCGGCGTGGTGCGAATCTGCATCGATGGTCTCGAACGGATGAAAACGGGAAATTGAGCGGAATGTACGTGTACGACGCTCAGTCGCCGTACGGGTTGAAGTCGAAGTACTGCTTCGCGATCCGGTCGTACGTGCCGTCTTTCAGCATCGACGCGATCGCACCGTCGATCGATGCCTTCAGCGCGGTGTCGGACTGCCGCATGCCGATGCCGACGCCGCGATCGCCCATGTCGAGCGGCCCGCCGACGAACGCGAAGCCCTTGCCGCGCGGCTGGCGCAGGAACCCGTAGTCGGCTTCCACCGTGCCGAGCAGCGCCGCGTCGAGGCGGCCGTTCACGAGATCGGCGAACACGTCGTCCTGGCTCTTGTACGGCACCACGCTGACGCCGGCCGGCGCCCAGTGCGCGAGCGCCCACGATTCGAACTGCGTGCCCGACTGCACGCCGACGCGCTTGCCGGCCAGCGACGCCGTCGTGCTGTCGAGCCCGCTCGCGGGCCGCGCGACGAGCCGCGACTTGAAGCGGAACAGCTTCGCCGAGAACAGGATCTGCTTCTCGCGCTTCGCGGTGATCGCCATCGACGACAGGATCGCGTCGATCTTGCGCGCCTGCAACGCGGGGATCATCCCGGAGAATTCGAGCTCGACCCACTGGCAGCGCAACTGCGCGCGGCGGCAGATCTCGTTGCCGAGATCGACGTCGAAGCCCTTCAGGCTGCCGTCGGGTGCTTTCGCATCCATCGGCGGATAGGTCGGGTCGATGCCGAGGCGCACCACGTGCGCATCGAGCGCATGCGCGGAGGGGGCTGCCAGGCCAATGCACAGGGAAACGAGCGGGACGAGGAAACGTTTCATGGTCGACGAAGGGCAGGAAGAGAAACCAGCGTGAGCAAACGGCATGAGCCGGACTGCCTGCGATCGTAGGCGGCACAGGCCACCGCCGGAACCATCGACTGCCTTATCATGATCGGTATTTCCGATCACCGGCCTCGCGCTCATCCATGGCGTTCACGCTGTCCCAGCTCCGCATCTTCCAGGCCGTCGTCGAGCACGGCAGCCTGCGCGCCGCCGCACGCGCGCTCGATCTCGCGCAAAGCGGCGTCACGCAGCAGCTGCAGAGCCTCGAAGCCACGCTCGGCGCGACGCTGTTCACGCGCACCAATCGCGGGATCGTGCCGACGGCCGTCGGCCAGCGGCTGCTCGCGCGCTCCGGTTCGATCCTCGGCGAATGCGACCAGGTCGAGCGGGAGATCCGGCAACTGAGCGGCGCGTACGAAGGCACCGTCACGCTCGGCCTCGTGGCCGAGCCGCTGACCGACGCGTTCGCGCCCGTGCTGACCGCGTTCCGCGCGCGCTTCGACAAGGTCGACGTGCACCTGCGCACCGGCACGTCGCGGATGATGGTCGGCTGGCTGCGCGAAAGCGCGGTCGATTTCGCGATCGCGCTGGTCGCGAAGCAGACCGATACGACCGATCTCGCGGTCACGCCGCTGCATGCGTCGGCGCCGGTGGTCGTCTGCCGCAACGGGCATCCGGCGATGCACGCGCAATCGCTCGCCGAGCTGGCCGGCTATGCGTGGGTGTCCACGCGCTCGCCGAACCTGAGTGTCGACCCGGTCGTCAACCGGCTGCTCGCGTACTTCGACGCGCACGGCCAGCCGCCGCCGAAGGTGCTCGCGACCGTCGAAGGGATGTTCGAGACGCTGCAGATCGTCACGCAGACCGATTCCCTCGCACTCGAAACCGAGGCCATCACGCGGCACGGACCGTTCGCCGGCGCGCTCGTGAAGGTGCCCGTGCGCGAGCAGGCCGAATCGCAGGACATCTGCCTGCTGCAGCGCGCGGCCGTGCCGCTGACGCCGGCCGCGCAGGAACTCGCGACGATGCTCGCGTCGTACCTGAGGATGGTGCGCGGGCGGTAAGCGCACGTGGCGCGCCGCCGCCCGCCGCGCGCGTCAGTCCAGCGATTCCCGCGCCGTCTCGCGCAGCATCGCGACCGCGATCAGCGACAGCACCACGCACGCGGCCACGTAGCCGGCCGGCGCGAGCTTGCTGCCGGTCGTCTTCACGAGCCAGGTGGCGATCAGCTGCGCGGTGCCGCCGAAGATCGTCACCGCGAGCGCATACGCGATCGAGATGCCGGTCGCCCGCACGTGGCGCGGCAGCGACTCGCACATCAGCGCCATTTCCGACGCCGAGCCGAGCGAATAGAACAGCAGCATCAGCGCGGTCAGCGGCAGGATCACCGACAGCGTCGGATGATGGTTCATCAGCCAGAACGCCGGGAACAGCAGCAGGACCAGCACGCCGCGGCCGACGAAGATCGGCAGGCGCCGGCTGCCGAGCTTGTCCGACAGCCAGCCGAACAGCGGGCACGTGACCAGCATCACGCAGCCCGACGCAACGCCGACGAACATCGACAGCTTCATCGGCAGGCCGAGCGTGTGGATCGCGTAGGTCGGCATGTAGAACGTCAGGATGTAGGTCGACACCGTGCCGCCCATCACCGTGAGCATCAGCAGCAGCACCGTGCGCGTGTGCTGCGAGAACAGCTCGTGCAGCACGCCGCGCTCGATGCCGTGATGGCTGTCGCCGGGCGCGTCGTCCGCGAGCCGGCGGCGCAGGTACATGCCGACCGGCGCGATCAGCACGCCGACGAGGAACGGCAACCGCCAGCCCCAGCTTTCCAGCGCGTCCTTCGTCATCGTGTTCGACAGCAGCGCCGCGAAGCCCGAACCCATCAGCGCGGCGCCGCCCTGCGTCGCGAGCTGCCAGCTCGCGCGGAACGCGCGGCGCGACGTGCCGCCCTGTTCGAGCAGCGTCGACGTCGCCGCGCCGAATTCGCCGCCCTGCGAGAAGCCCTGCAGCAGCCGCGCGAACACGACGAGCAGCGGCGCGGCCACGCCGACCTGTGCATAGGTCGGCGCGATCGCGATCAGGCCCGTGCCGAGCGCCATCAGCATGATCGTCAGGTTCAGCGCGGCCTTGCGCCCCTTGCGGTCCGCATAGACGCCGAGCACGACGCTGCCGAGCGGCCGCGTGAAGAAACCGGCGGCAAACGTCGCGACCGACAGCAGCAGCGACGTGGTCGGGTCGCTCGACGGAAAGAACAGCCTGCCGATCAGCACCGCGAAAAAGCCGTACACGGTGAAATCGAAGAACTCCAGCCAGTTGCCGATCACGGCCGCGGCGATCGCGCCGCGTCGCGTGACGGCAGGCGCGCCCGGCGCGCGGGTGTCGGCTGCCCCCGTCGACGCGGGGTGCAGCGCGAGATGGTCTTTCTGCATCGTTGTCGTCTCCTCTCAATGCGGCCGGAAGCGCCGGCCGCCCGCCACCGCCCGGGTCACTGCCCGAGGTAACGCTCCACGAGGCGCGTCCAGAACGCCGCGCCGATCGGCAGGTTGCGATCGTTGAAGTCGTATTTCGGGTTGTGCACCATGCAGCCGT
The DNA here is from genome assembly GCF_984667975.1 of Burkholderia pulmonis. Taxonomy (NCBI): domain Bacteria; kingdom Pseudomonadati; phylum Pseudomonadota; class Betaproteobacteria; order Burkholderiales; family Burkholderiaceae; genus Burkholderia; species Burkholderia pulmonis. Next base: position 270,121 of record NZ_OZ480187.1, on the reverse strand, counting down.
CCTCGCCTTCGCCGTTGCCGAGCCGCACGAACGAGCCCGGCCGCTGCTGCAGCATGAACGCGAAATCCTCGCTGCCCATCAGCAGGTCGGTCTGCTCGACCACGTGCGCGTCGCCGACGAGTTCGCGCGCGACCTGCGCGGCGAAATCCGTTTCGGCATCCGTATTGACGACGACCGGGTAGCCTTCGATGTACTCGACGTTCGCGGTCGCGCCATAGCTCGCGGCCTGCGTTTCGGCCAGCTCGGTGATGCGGCGCTTGAGCAGCGCGCGGATTTCAGGGCTGAACGAACGCACGCTGAGTTCAAGGCGTGCGCCGTTCGGAATCACGTTGTTCGCGGTGCCCGCGTGCATCGAGCCGACCGTGACGACCGCCGGCTGCGACGGATCGACGTTGCGCGCGACGATCGTCTGCAGCGCCATCACGATGCTCGCCGCGACGACGACCGGGTCGACCGTCAGGTGCGGCCGCGCCGCATGGCCGCCGACGCCCTCGATCGTGATGATCGCCTTGTCGCCGGCCGACATGAACGGGCCGCGCCGCGTGAGGAACACGCCGGGCGCCGCGCCCGGATGGTTGTGCATGCCGAACACGGCGTCGCACGGGAAGCGTTCGAACAGGCCGTCGTCGATCATCTTCTTCGCGCCGCTGTCGACCCCGTGCTCTTCCGCCGGCTGGAAATACAGGTGCACGGTGCCGGAGAAGTGGCGCGTCTTCGCGAGGTGCTGTGCTGCGCCGAGCAGCATCGTCGTGTGGCCGTCGTGGCCGCAGGCGTGCATCTTGCCGTGCGTGCCGCTCGCATACGGCAGGCCGGTCGCCTCGATGATCGGCAGCGCATCCATGTCGGCGCGAATGCCGATGCTGCGTGCGCCGTCGCCCACGCGCAGCGTGCCGACGACACCCGTCTTGCCGACCCCGCGCGTCACCTGCCAGCCCCATTGCTCGAGCTTGTCCGCGACGAGCGCGGCCGTGTCGTGCTCTTCGTACGCCAGCTCGGGATGGTGGTGGATGTGGTGACGGATCTCGCGCAGCCCGCCGGCGGCGGGCATCAGATCCTCGACTTCGGTGAATCGGGTATCGCTGGTCATCAAGGGGCTCCTGCTGTTTGTCTGCGCACGCAGAAGGCGCGTGCGGGAAAGCGAGCCACTATATCGAGCCGATATCGGTTCAATAAGATGCGGAATTTTTCACCGCGATAAGGTTTTTTAATCAGGGTTTTTACGGACAACGGGCGCCGGACTGTAGCTTTCGATTAGATGAGGATATGGAACAGAATCCTTGCCGACAGGAATACTCATGGGAGACGACAGATCATTGATCTGCCGTCTCCTCAGGCTGCCCAGGCTTGGTACGTCGGGCGGTCAGAAAACGGTCATGCGGCTGCCGCCTGCTCAAGATTCGAGACAAGCGTCCCAACAAAGCTATCCATCGTCGCCTCACCCATATCGACAGCTTTGGCACCGCCGCCAGCGACGATCGTCACGTCGGTGATCCCGATCACGTTGAGGATCAGTTTCAGGTAATGGGTTGCAATGTCGCGATCCCGAATAGGCGAGCCCTCGGTGTAAACGCCTCCCGATGCCAGCAGCACCGTCGCTTTTTTGCCGGTGACGAGACCCTTCCCGTCGAATCCCAGCGTCATGCCCTTGCGCACGATGTGATCGACCCATGCCTTCAGCGCCGCCGGCACGTTGTAGTTGTAGACCGGCGTGGCAATCATGATGTGGTCGGCGGCCAGCAGCTCGGCGACAAGTTCATCCGACAAGCGCAACTCTTCCTTCATCGCAGCCGATTGATGCTCGGGCGCCGTGAAGTAGGCCTGTAGCCAAGGCGCCGTGACGAAGGACAGATTCGTTTCCCCCAGATCGCGTTTGACGATCTCGCCGCCCGGATGCGCGGCCTGCCATTGCGCGACGAAGCGACGTGTCATGTTTCGCGAGATGGAGGCATCACCGCGAGGGCTGGTTTCAACAACGAGTAGTTTGCTCATGGTTGTTCTCTTCGAGTAGTGAGTAGGTGAATGGATGTCAGCCAAAGCGAAAACCGGAGATCGGTTTTCCAGGTGCATGGCCATGAAAGTCGATATGTCCCGGTTCGCCGGATGCCGCTCCAGCGGCGACCATTAGCGGAAGCAAGTGGTCTTCGTGTAGCTGAGCATGGCGTGCACCGGGCGCCTGCTCCCAATGGATCAGTGCGTCATCGCGGGTGGACGATGGGCGTTCCGACAGCGTGCCGGCGAAATTCCGCAGATAGGTTTCTAGCTCGCTCCGGGTGGAGCGCATCGGTCCGGGCTCAAGAAAGAAACAAGGGCCGCCACCGTGATTGACGAAGTAAGTTGGCTGCATGCGACCCATGGTGGGGGCAGCCGCTCTTCTGCGGAAGAGATATAATTCTGCTGGTTTCTATCGGTTTATATGATGCATGGCGCTCGGCAACCTTAGCCTGGACCAACTACGTGTGTTGGTGACGATTGCGGACGTGGGCAGCTTCTCGGCGGCCGCCCGCAAGCTTCGGCGCGCGCAATCGGCCATCAGCCAGGCGGTTGCCACCCTTGAAGATTTACAAGGCGTCCGCCTGTTTGATCGAAGCGGTCACCGGCCGCGGCTCACGGACATTGGACAAGTGCTGGTCGAGCAGGCGCGTCTCGTGCTGGCCAGCGCGGCGCGCTTCGAGGCCGTTGCGGCGAGCAACCGGTCAGGACTGGAAGCCGAACTCGCGCTGGCGATCGACCCGCTGGTGCCGACCGCGCCGCTGACCGAAAGCCTGCACGCACTGCGCAATGCCTATCCCGACCTTCCTGTCAGTTTTACGACAGAGGGCCTTGGGGGCGCCTTGCGCCGTTTGCGCAATGACTCTGCCACGCTGGCGATTTGCCTGTTGCTTCCGGCCGTGCCGGAAGACATCGTCGCGCACCCGCTGCTGCGCGTCGACATGATCCCGGTCGTCGCGCCTGGTCATCCATTGGCCTCACTCGGCAGGCCAGCAACGCGAAGCGACCTTGAGCCGCATGTCCAACTCGTGCTCTCCGACCCGGCTGACCCTAACGGTGCGTCTTACGGGCTATCAAGCGCGAGGCTGTGGCGTTTCGTCGATATCGGAAAGCGCCTGGATTTCCTTCTGGCAGGCTTCGGGTGGTGCCGCATGCCAGGCCATCTCGTCAGCGAAGCCATTGCCGCCGGGCATCTGATGCGTATCGAGATCGAGAACGACCCAACCCCGCGCGAGGGGCTGACGATCTATGCAGCTCACCGACGCGAACGCGCGCCCGGGGTTGCCGGCCGCTGGTTGCTGGACAAACTCAAGCGGTGTCTGTGTCCCTGACGACGGGTCTCGCTCACTCGACAGCGGACAACGTGACGATCCGCGTGGGCTATTCGACACTGAATTGCAAGGACGGGCTCGCGATCGCCGGCAAGAGCCCGGTGGTCCGCAAGTTCCCGATGGTGCCGGGCATCGATCTGGTCGGCGAAGTCGAACACAGCGCGCACCCGGATTACCGCCCCGGCGACCGCGTCGTGCTCAACGGCTGGGGCGTCGGCCGCATCGTCGCCGACGTCAACGCATGACGCCCGCCACGGCTGCCATGCCATTTTCTCAGGAGACCTCATGACTGCTTCAGACAACGCACCCATCAGCCGCTTCCCTGTGCCGGCGCTCGAAGCGCTGCCCGACGACATTCGCGAACGCATCGCAACCGTCCAGGAAAAGTCGGGCTTCATCCCGAACGTGTTCCTCACCCTCGCGCATCGCCCGGACGAGTTCCGCGCCTTCATGGCGTATCACGACGCGCTGATGGACAAGCCGGGCAACCTCAGCAAGGCCGAGCGCGAAATGATCGTCGTGGCCACCAGCAGCGTGAACCAGTGTCAGTACTGCGTGATCGCGCACGGTGCGATCCTGCGCATTCGCGCGAAGGATCCGCTGATCGCCGACCAGGTCGCCACCAACTACCGCAAGGCCGACCTCACCGCGCGGCAGAAGGCGATGCTGGACTTCGCGATGAAGGTGTCGCAGGCCGCGCACCAGGTGGGCGAAGCGGACTTCGACACGCTGAAAGCACATGGCTTCTCCGAAGAGGACATCTGGGACGTGATGGCTATCTCGGCGTTCTTCGGCATGTCCAACCGCATCGCGAACGTGACGAACATGCGCCCCAACGCGGAGTTCTACGCGCTGGGGCGCTGAGCGCAGCGCGCGGTCATCGCCGCACCTTCGGAACGATCGGCATGCACCCGCATGCCGATCGTCCGTGCGCCCCCGGCTGCCGCGCTTACCCGATGTCCTTCAGCACATCCAGCCCGCCCGGCAGCGTCGCATCGGGAAACTGCGTCGACAGCGTCGCATCGCGCCACCGTGCCGCTTCTTCCGCGCGCTGCTGTTCCGCCTGCTCGCAGACGAACAGTGCATCGCCGCCGAGCAGCAAGCGCATCGGTACGTCGTCGCGCCGTGACAGCTCGACGATCAGCGTCGCGATCCGCGCGGGATCGCCGATCTCTTGGCCACCGTACTTACCGAGCAGGTCGAGCATCATCCCGACCGACGGCTGGTAGTCGGGCAGCAGATCGTCGACGCCGCGCTTCGCCTCTGCGGCCCATTCGGTGCGCATCCCGCCCGGCTCGAGCGTGCACACGCGCACGCCGAACGACGCGACTTCCTTCGCGAGCACGTCGCTGAACCCGCCGACCGCCCACTTCGCGGCCTGATACGCAGACAACCCGGCCATCGACACGCGTCCGCCGACCGACGACACCTGGAAGATGTGCCCCGCGCGCTGCGCACGCAGCGTCGGCAGCACCGCACGCGTGAGGTTGATCACGCCGAACAGGTTCGTTTCGATCTGATCGCGGAAATCGTCGGCGCCCATCTGCTCGAACGGCGCCGTGTGACCGTAACCCGCGTTGTTAACCAGCACGTCGATCCGGCCGAACGCCGCATGTGCCGCCGCGACAGCCTGCGCGGCCGCTGCTTCGTCGGTGACGTCGAGTGCGACCGGCAGCAGCCGGTCGCCGTACCGCTCGGCCAGATCGGCCAATCTTGCGGGATCGCGTGCACCGGCCACCAGTCGGTCACCTGCCGCCAGCACCGCTTCCGAAATCGCTCGCCCCAGGCCGCGCGCGGCCCCCGTTACCAACCAGACTTTCGACATTTCCTACTCCTTGATCGCGGTGAAACCGCATAAATGAATGATTACTCACTCATTAATATGGGCGACGATTCGGTCTTTCATGACCTGCATCGCCCTGCCTGACACTCACTGCTGGCCGCTGTCGCGACGCGCGCAACCGCACGCGCCGCCACGGCGGCAATTCTTGACTCACACCGCGTGCAACACGGCCCACAACGCGCGAAACCCGGCCTCCCGGTACGCATCGGCCCGCGCCGGATCGCGCGCGATCGACTCCATGGCCGTTTCCGCGATCGACATGAACAACGCCAGGCAGAACGTATGCGTGTCGTCGTGGTTCAGCGCGCCCGACGCAGCAACCTGCTCGCGCAGCAGCGCGTTGATCCCGCCGAAACCTTCGGCGCCGGCCGCGCGATGCGCGTCGTCGATACGCCCGCTCACGCCGAGCTGCTGCAATGCGCGCCGCCCGTCCGGATCCGCGACACCCCACGACACATAACCGTTCCACGCATGCCGCACGGCCTGCTCGACCGGCGCGTGCTCCGGAAACCCGGCCGTCATCGCTTCGCGCATGTCGGCCTTCAGGCTCAGGTACAGCGCGTTCAGCAACGCATCCTTGGTCTCGAAGTACGTGAACACCGTGCCTTCCGCCACGCCGGCGAGCCGCGCGATGCGCGCGGTCGTCGCAGTCGCGCCGTCTTCCGCGAGCGCGCGGGCGGCGGCGGCGAGAATGGCGTCGTGCTTGTCGGGACTGCGCGGTCGGGCCACGTTCGATTCCTTTAATGAGTGAGCGCTCAATCATAATCCGGCCATCATCCGGAATGCAAGCCCTGTTACATCAGGGGGAACACATACGCAATCCGTCAAAACGGTGCACTATTAGCGTTTTGCCGTACCGGCGGCGGCGCAGCCGGCGCCCGATGCCCTCGACGTTCGTTTCACGTTCCCCGTTTCAAACCGCGAACCTCCCATGACGAATCAGCCTACCCAGACCGCGGCCGACCGGCCCGTCGACATGATCATCTTCGGCGGCGGCGGCGACCTGGCCGCCCGCAAGCTGTTGCCCGCGCTGTACATGGCGCACCTGCACTGCAACCTTCCGCCCGAGACGCGCATCATCGCCGTCGGCCGCCGTGACTGGGGCATCGACGGCTATCGCAAGTTCATGGACGAGCAGTCGCGCCCGTTCATCGACGAGAAGGCGTTCGACCCCGATGCGTGGAGCCGCTTCCTCGACCTGTTCAAATACGTGCTGATCGACGTGAACGCGCCGGACGACTACCTGCGGCTCGCCGAAGCGGCGCGCGGCGATGCAGTCCGCGTGTTCTACCTGTCGACGTCGCCGGAGCTGTTCACGACGATCTGCGACAACCTGTCGGCCGCACGCCTCGTCGACGCGCACTCGCGCGTCGTCCTCGAAAAGCCGCTGGGTCACGACCTCGCGTCCGCGAAGGCGATCAACGATGCGGTCGGCAAGCACTTCGAGGAATCGCAGATCTATCGGATCGACCACTATCTCGGCAAGGAAACCGTGCAGAACCTGATGGTGCTGCGCTTCGGCAACCCGATCTTCGGGCCGCTGTGGCAGGCGCCGAGCATCCGCAGCGTGCAGATCACGGTGGCGGAAACGGTCGGCGTCGGCAGCCGCGCGGGCTTCTACGACCATACGGGCGCGCTGCGCGACATGGTGCAGAACCACCTGCTGCAGTTGCTGTGCATCGTCGCGATGGAGCCGCCCGTGTCGCTCGACCCGGACGCGGTGCGCGACGAGAAGCTGAAGGTGCTGCGCTCGCTGCGGCCGATGTCGCTGTCGGACGTCGCGCGCGACACCGTGCGCGGCCAGTACACGGCCGGCGCGGTCGACGGCCAGCCGGTGAAGGGCTATCTCGAGGAAGACAACGTGCCGGCCGACAGCCGCGCGGAAACCTTCGTCGCGCTGCGCGCGCACATCAACAACTGGCGCTGGGCGAACGTGCCGTTCTTCCTGCGCACCGGCAAGCGGCTGCAGCGCCGCCAGTCGGAAATCGTGGTCGAGTTCGCGGACATGCCGTTCTCGATCATCCCGACCGGCCCGCGCCACTACAGCAACCGCCTCGTGATCCAGCTCCAGCCGGAAGAGTCGATCCAGCTGCAGATGCTCGCGAAGGAACCGGGCAGCGGGATGAACATGGTGCCGGTCAACCTGAACCTCGACCTGCAGCAGGCGATTCCGGAGCGGCGCGCGGAAGCGTACGAACGGCTGCTGATCGACGTGATCCGCGGCCGCCTCACGCATTTCATGCGCCGCGACGAGCTCGAAGCCGCCTGGTCGTGGGTCGAGCCGATCCTCGACGGCTGGAAGCAGCTCGGCGACCGGCCGCGCCTGTACACGTCCGGCACGTTCGGGCCCGCCGCTTCGTCGGCGCTGCTCGCACGCGACGGGATGTCCTGGTCCGAAGAGGCGTAACGCGCTACCACGGCGTGCCGCCGCGCGGCACGCCGGATCGCCCGGGGCGGCGGCGCCCGCCCTCTACCGCGACAGCGGCTCCATCCATGCGGCCTTGCGTCGCGCCGGCGCATCGCTGCCGCTGCTGCCGCCCAGCACCTCGATCATGTAGTCGACGAACGACGCGATCCGCGACGAGATCGCGGTATTGCGGTAATACACCGCATGGATCGGCTGCTCGACATCGAGCGTCTGGCGCCCGAGCACCTGCACGAGCCGGCCCGCTTCGCGATCCTGCGCGGTCATGAAATCCGACAGGCAGACGACGCCGGTCCCCTCCAGCGCAAGCTGCCGCAGCGTCTCGCCGCTCGACGAACAGACGTCCGGCTCAATGCGGCACGCTTCGCCGTCCGCACCGAGGATCGGCCACACGTTCAGCGATTCGGGCTGCGTGAAGCCGAGCAGCGTGTGCTTGTCGAGATCCTCGACCTTGCGCGGCTGGCCATGCGCTTCGATATACGCCGGGCTCGCGAGGATGCGCAGCCGGCTGTTGCCGATACGCCGGCTGTGCAGCGTCGAATCCTTCAGCCGGCCAATCCGGATCGCGACATCGGTGCGCCGCTCCAGCAGGTCGATGATCCCCTCGTTGCTGTTCAGCTCCAGCTCGACCTTCGGAAAGCGTTCGCGGTAGCCGCGCACGAGCGGCACGATCACGTGCAGCATGAACGGCGTCGCGGCGTCGACACGCAGGCGCCCCGACGGCATCTCGCGCCGCGCGAGCATCTGCTCCTCCGCGTTCTCGACCGATTCGATGATCGCGCGCGCATTCTGCAGGAACGCGCGCCCTTCCTCGGTCAGTTCGAGCCGGCGCGTGGTCCGGCGCAGCAGCGTGGTCTTCAGCTTCTCCTCGAGCCGCGCGAGCGTGCGGCTCGTCGCCGACACGGTGAGGTCGAGCTGCTGGGCGGCAGCCGTGATCGAACCGGTGTCGACCACGGCGGCAAAGGCCTGGAGTTCGTCGAGCGTGATCTTCATTGTTGATTTGAAATCAAAACAATTTGGTTTATAGACCAGTTTTTCAGCAAAAGTAAAGTCGGCACACTGCGATCCATCCTTACTGGAACCTGGATCCCATCATGCCACTCGCCCTGCTTGCGCTGACCATCAGCGCCTTTGCCATCGGCACGACCGAGTTCGTGATCGTCGGGCTGATCCCGACGATCGGCGCCGACCTCGGCGTCAGCCTGCCGTCGGCCGGCCTGCTCGTCAGCCTCTACGCGCTGAGCGTCGCCATCGGCGCGCCGCTGCTCACCGCGCTCACCGGCCGCGTGCCGCGCAAGACGCTGCTCGCCGGGCTGATGGCGCTCTTCACCGTCGGCAACCTCGTCGCCTGGCAGGCGCCGAGCTACGAATCGCTGATCGTCGCACGCGTCCTCACCGGCCTCGCGCACGGCGTGTTCTTCTCGGTCGGCTCGATCATCGCGACGACGCTCGTGCCGAAGGACAAGGCCGCCAGCGCGATCGCGACGATGTTCAGCGGGATGACCGTCGCGTTCGTCGCCGGCATTCCGCTCGGCACCTTCATCGGCCAGCACTTCGGCTGGCGCGCGACGTTCCTGATCGTCGCGCTGTTCGGCCTCGTCGCGTTCCTCGGCGCAGTCGCCTTCGTGCCGCGCGGGCTGCCGCAGACGCCGCCGGCGCCGCTCGCCCGCCAGCTGCGCGTGCTGACGCAGCCGCGCCTGCTGCTCGTCTTCGCGATGACGGCCGTCGGCTACGGCGGTTCGCTGATCGCGTTCACGTACATGGCGCCGCTGCTCGAACAGATCGCCGGCTTCACGCCGTCGCAGGTCAGCCTCGTGCTCGTCGGCTACGGCGTGTCGGTCGCATTCGGCAACGTGTGGGGCGGCAAGCTCGCGGATGCAGTCGGCCCGGTGAAGGCACTCAAGCGGATCTTCCTGCTGCTCGCGATCGTGCTGCTCGCGCTGACCTTCACGATCCACGTGAAATGGCTCGCGGTGCTGACGATGCTCGCGTGGGGCGCGGTGGCGTTCGGCAACGTGCCGGGGCTGCAGGTGTACGTCGTCAAGCAGGCGCGCCACTTCGCGCCGGACGCTACCGACGTCGCATCGGGCTTCAACATCGCCGCCTTCAACCTCGGCGTGGCCGGCGGCTCGTCGCTCGGCGGCCTGATCGTCGCGAACGTCGGCCTCGGCCACACGCCGTGGATCGGCGCCGTCGTCACGCTCGGCGCGTTCGCACTCACCGCGCTGAGCGGCCGCCTCGATCGCCGCCACGGGCTGCCGGAACGCACGGCCGAACCCGTCGAACTCGCCCATTGAACGTCACTTTTTGCAGGAGCTATCCAGCATGAACGCATCGACCCGACGTCCGCCGTTCGCCGGCAAGACTTTCGAAGTCCGTTACGACGGCCTCACCGCACTCAACGCGTACGACGAGGACGGCCTCCACCTGCGCTACGAGATCACCGAAGGCCCGTACGCGGGCGCGAAGGGCGAAGTCGAATACACGTGGCAGCCCGTCGCCGGCGAGACCTACGCGATCTCGTGGCAGGAAGCCGACCGCGCGACGGTCGTGCATATCGACGATTTCGCCGCCGGCACGTCGCGCTCGTTCTTCACCGCGTCGTCGCTCGATTTCTACCGCCTCGAAGGCAGCCTGCGCGCGATCTGAACGGAGCCCGACATGTCCACTTCACTCGACAAACTCGCCGACGGCGGCTTCAGCATCGGCATCGAACTGCCGCTCGACAACGACTGGTCGCCGGCCGGCGACGCGAAGCGCCAGCATCAGGGCCGCCGCCCCGGCGTACCCGACCTGGAGATCCATGCGGAGCTCGCACAGCTGGCCGACACGCTCGGCTTCCGCGCGCTCTGGGTGCGCGACGTGCCGGTGTACGACCCGTCGTTCGGCGACGCCGCGCAGGTGTTCGAAACGTTCTCGTATCTCGGCTACCTCGCCGGCATCACGAACGACATCCTGCTCGGCACGGCCGCCGTCGTGCTGCCGCTGCGCGAACCGCTGCTGACGCTGAAATCGGCCGCGACGATCCAGGAACTGAGCGGCGGACGCCTGATGCTCGGTGTCGCGAGCGGCGACCGGCCGGTCGAATATCCGTTGTTCGGCCGCGACTTCGCGTCGCGCGGCGCGAATTTCCGCGACCAGATCGCGCTGCTGCGCGACGGCGCGCGCGGACACCTGCCGCCCGGCCTGGACGTACTGCCGGCCGCCCGCTCGCCGGTGCCGCTGCTCGTCGCGGGCCTCGCGCAACAGACGCCCGCGTGGATCGGCGAGCACATGGACGGCTGCCTCGCGTATCCGGGCACCCCGGCCGACCACGCGCAGCGCGCCGCGAACTGGCGCGCGGTGGCCGGCGACAAGCCGTACGTGAGCTTCATCCACCTCGATCTCGCGGAAGATCCGCACGAGCCGCTGCAGCGGCACCGCTTCGGCGCCCGCGCAGGACGCGTCGCGCTGACGGAAGAACTCGCGGCGATGCGCGACGCGGGCGTGCGGCACATCGGCCTGCATTTCCGCCGCAACCGCCGCCCGCTCGACGAGACGATGGCCGAGATCGCATCCGACGTGCTGCCCGCTTTCCATCCGAGGACAAACGCGCAAACGCGCGCTGCATAAGGCCGGCAACGGCCCTCGGCGGACCCGCGGCACAACCAATATTTGATTTTAAATCAAATATTATTGACCTCTAAAGGCGTTTATTTCATCAGTTTCAAGCGCCAGAATGACTCCCATACCGCAACCGTTCCCCCCTCCCAGGAGCACATGATGAGCAAGATTCCCGCATTCGGCCTCGGCACTTTCCGCCTGCAAGGCCAGGTTGTCATCGACTCGGTCCACAACGGCCTCGACGTCGGCTACCGCGCGATCGACACCGCGCAGATCTACGGCAACGAAGCCGAAGTCGGCGAAGCGATCGCCGCATCGGGCGTGCGCCGTGAAGACCTGTTCCTGACCACGAAGATCTGGGTCGACAACTACGCACCGGAAAAGCTGGTCGCGAGTCTCGAGGAAAGCCTGCGCAAGCTGCGCACCGACTATGTCGACCTGACGCTGATCCACTGGCCGGCCCCGGGCAACGGCGTGTCGATCCAGGCGTTCATGACCGCACTCGCCGAAGCGAAGGCGAAGGGCCTCACGCGCCAGATCGGCATCTCGAACTTCAACATCGAACTGACGAAGGAAGCGATTGCGGCCGTCGGCAAGGAGGCGATCGCGACGAACCAGATCGAACTGAGCCCGTATCTGCAGAACCGCAAGCTCGTCGAGTTCCTGAACAGCGAAGGCATCCACGTGACGTCGTACATGACGCTCGCGTACGGCAAGGTGCTCGGCGATCCGGTGATCGGCGCGATCGCGCAGCGTCACAACGCGACGCCCGCGCAGGTCGCACTCGCCTGGGCGCTGCAGCTCGGCTACTCGGTGATCCCGTCGTCGACGAAGCGCGAAAACCTCGCAAGCAACCTGCTCGCGCAGACGCTGCGCCTGACCGACGAAGACATGGCGCAGATCGCCGCGCTGGAGCGCAACGGCCGTGAAGTCGACCCGGCCGGCCTCGCGCCGAAGTGGGATTAAGCACGCCGCCCCCCGTAATCGACCCGTCCGCGGCCAGCCGGCCGCGGCACCGACAGGACACGACCATGACCCAGGACCCGCTTTTTCAACCGCTGCAGCTCGGCGCGCTGACGCTGCCGAACCGCATCGTGATGCCGCCGATGACGCGTTCGCGCGCAAGCCAGCCCGGCGACGAAGCCAACGAACTGATGGCCGCGTATTACGCGCAGCGCGCGAGTGCGGGCCTGATCGTCAGCGAAGGCACCTACATCGCGCCGCTCGGCAAGGGCTACGCCTGGACGCCCGGCATACACACGCCGTCGCAGGTCGCCGGCTGGCGCAAGGTGACGGACGCCGTGCATGCCGCGCACGGCCGGATCTTCGCGCAGCTGTGGCACGTCGGCCGGTTGAGCCACACGAGCCTGCTCGGCGGCGCGCAACCCGTGTCGTCGTCGCCGATCCAGGCAACGGGCGTGAACGTGTTCGTCGCCGGTGAAGACGGCAGCACGCCGGGCTTCGTGCAGGCATCCGAGCCGCGCGCACTGTCCGTCGACGAAATCCGCGAGATCGTCGATCAATACCGCGCCGCCGCACGCAACGCGATCGAAGCCGGCTTCGACGGCGTCGAGCTGCACGGCGCGAACGGCTACCTCGTGAACCAGTTCATCGATTCGAACGCGAACATGCGTACCGACCAGTACGGCGGCTCGCTGGAGAACCGGCTGCGCTTCCTGCGCGAAGTCGCGCAGGCACTGATCGACGGCACCGGCGACGCATCGCGCGTCGGCATCCGCCTCGCGCCGCTGACCACGCTGAACGGTTGCGTCGACGACGATCCGGAAACGACCTACCTCGCCGCCGCGAAGCTGCTCGGCGAGCTCGGCATCGGCTACCTGCACATCGCGGAAGCCGACTGGGACGACGCGCCGCTGATGCCGGTCGCCTTCAAGCAGCAACTGCGCGCCGCGTACCCGGGCGTGCTGATCTACGCCGGCGCGTACACCGCCGAGCGCGCACGCGAAGCGATCGCCGCCGGCTGCGCCGACCTCGTCGCCTTCGGCCGCCCGTTCGTCGCGAACCCCGACCTGCCCGAGCGCCTGCGCACTGGCGCCACGCTCACACCGCACGACCGCGACACGCTGTTCGGCGGCGGCGCCCGGGGCCTGACCGACTACCCGACGCTCGCGCAAGCAGCAGCCTGAACGATTCACTGGAGTCCCACATGAAAGCAACGCTCGCCCGGCTCGCGCTCGCCGCGATCCTGCCGTTCGCGGCCGCGCAGGCTGCCCACGCCGCGCCGTCCGCACCGGCGGCCGACTGGTATCCGTCCGTCTATGGCGCGAACGACGAAATCGGCGCGGCCAACCTGCTGACGCCCGACGTCATCAAGCAGGCGGTCGGCCTCGTGAAAGCCGGCAAGACCTATCCGCTGGCCGTGCCGGTGGACAAGAACCTGCCGGCGTTCCGCCACCGCAGCTTCCGCCTGTACAACGTGCAGGTCGGCCAGCAGGCCGGCAAGAGCCTCGGCCCGAACAAGTTCACGTTCAACGACGAACTCGTCAACGCGTGGACCGGCGTCGGCACGCAGCTCAACGGCATCGGCCACATCGGCATCGACAACGTGTACTACAACGGCAACCAGGCGGCCGATTTCGTGACCGTCGACGGCGTGAAGAAGCTCGGCGTCGAGAAGGTGCCGCCGATCGTCACGCGCGGCGTCGTGCTCGACATGACCGCCTACTACGGCAAGCCGGTCGTGCCGGGCGGCACCGAGTTCACGGTCGCCGACATCCAGGCCGTGCTGAAGAAGGAAGGGCTGACGCTGCGCAAGGGCGACGTCGTGCTGTTCAACACCGGCTGGCTCGAGCTGATCGGCAAGGACAACAAGCAGTTCCTCGAAGTCGAGCCCGGCATCGGCATGGAAGCCGCGAAGTGGCTCGCCGACCAGGGGATCGTCGCATTCGGCGGCGACACGTGGGCGTCGGAGGTCTATCCGAATCCGCATACGCAGGACGAATTCCCGATCAACCAGTACATGCTCGCGAAGCGCGGCATCTACAACCTGGAACTGATCGACAGCCGCGCGCTGGTACGCGACAAGGCGTGGGAATTCCTGTTCGTGCTCGGCCAGCCGCTGTACGTCGGCTCCACGCAGGTCAACATCAACCCGGTCGCGATCCGCTGAGCGCGCATCCGTCCCCCGACAATCGCGGCCGCTATCGCCGCGATTGTCATTTCCGAATTGCAGCCTGCGCATTCGGCGTCTAACGTTGACGCGATTGACTCCGCACGAGCACGACCGTCACCCGACCTGAAAGGACGCACCGCCATGCCAAGCCGCTTCCCCCTGCGCGACATGCTGCTGGCCCTCGCGGCCAGTCTTTCCCTTGCAACGTTCACCGCGCCTGCACAGGCTGACGAGGCTTCCGGCCTCACGCCGCCGGCGCCGGCCACGCCAGTGCTGTCGACCACCGCGACCGGCGTGCAGATCTACTCGTGCGAATACGATGCCGAACACCGGCTCGCGTGGGCCTTCCAGCGCCCGGAGGCGATGCTGTTCGACGATAGCGGCACGCTCGTCGTGCGGCACGGCGCCGGGCCGTCATGGGAAACGCTCGACGGCAGCCGCATCACCGGCAAGAAACTCGCGGAAGCACCGAGCATGCACCCGGCCAGCATTCCGCAACTGCTGCTCGCGACAACGCCGGCCGCCACGGGCACGCTCGCCGGCGTGCACTTCGTGCAGCGGCTCGACACGGCGGGCGGCACGCCGCCGGCCACGACGTGCACGACCGAGCATGCGGTCGGCCGCTTCCCGTACTTCGCACGCTACGTGTTCCTGAAGTGACGTACGCGGCGCCGCAGGCACCGGGCATCGTCCCGGCGCCTTCCATCACGCCTCCATTCAATCAGTTATCCTGTCTTTCAGGAACGGAAGCGTGAAATCGTCGCGCCCTTCGTTCCGGCTGTTCAGCGTATCCGCATCGACAACTCGACGTCGCCGCCGAACGGCACCGACAGATAGCCGTGTTCCGGCGCGCGCACGTAGGCGAGGTAGTCGGGGCTGTATTCCGCGTTGTCGGCCACGACGAACGCCCCCGCCCTGAGGTGCGGCTCGACCAGCGCGAGAATTTCCGGATACAGCGCCTTCGCACCGTCGAGCAGCAACAGGTCGACGGAATCGGGAAGATCGGCGGCCAGCGTGCGCAGCGCATCGCCCTCGCGAATCTCCACGAGATCGGCAAGGCCGGCCTCGACCAGGTTCGCCTGTGCACGCGCGACCTTCGACGGCTCGAATTCGCTCGTGACCAGCCGGCCGCCGCCGTTGTCGCGCAGCGCGGCCGCGAGATGCAGCGTCGAAATGCCGAACGACGTGCCGAATTCGACGATCGTCCGTGCACCGCCGCTGCGCGCGAGCATGTACAACAACGTGCCCGTCTCGCGCGACACGGGAAGCGGATAGTCCTTCAGGCGCGCATACAGCTCGATGTAGTCCGTCTTGCTGCGCATCAGCCGCGCTTGCTCGTCGCGCGATACGCCGGCGAAATCCGGGCTCGTCGCGGGCGACGACGCATCGGCTTCGTCGAACAGGCGCGCGAGCAGCGACGCCAGCGGGTCGTGAATCAGGGTGGTCATGCGGATCTCCAGGATCAGGTTGAGTGCGTCAGTGCGCCCGACTAGAATATGACGAACTATTCAGGTTTTACTATTCGCATTGGCAAACCGCCCATGACCGACCGCCGCAACGCCCCGATCGCCACGCGCAAGCTGCCTCGGCAGGCGCGCTCGACCCGTCTCGTCGAAGACGTCCTCCAGGCCGCTATTCAGGTTTTGGCGACCGAAGGCGCGCAGCGTTTCACGATGGCGCGTGTCGCCGAGCGCGCCGGCGTGAGCGTCGGCTCGCTGTACCAGTACTTCCCGAACAAGGCGTCCGTGCTGTTCCGGCTGCAGCACGACGAATGGCGGCAGACGTACGAGATGCTGTGCGGGATCCTGCAGGACCCGCAAAAGACGCCGCCCGAGCGGCTGCGCGTCGCCGTCCGTGCGTTCATCCGTTCGGAATGCGACGAGGCAAGCATGCGCATCGCGCTCGACGACGCCGCGCCCCTCTATCGCGACGCCCCCGAGGCACGGGAAGCGCGGGCCGACGGCAACCGGGCCTTCAGCGCGTTCATGCGCGAAGCGTTGCCCGGCGTGTCCGACGCCACGCATGCGCTCGCGTGCGAGCTGATCCTGACGACGCTCACGTCGGGCGGCAAGGTGTTCTCCGAAACCCCGCGCACGCCGGCGGAAATCGACGCCTATTCCGCCGCGATGGCCGACATGTTCTGCGCGTACCTCGCGCAGCTTTCGCGCGATTGATGCGACGAGGGCCGGAACGCGCGCGGGCGCAGCCGGCGCGCGGCACCGGTATCATCCGGGTGCCGCGTGCGCGCGGCCGCGCATCGCGTCGCGCGACGCCGCCAGCATGCGCGTGCACCACCCCAATGAAATACATTTGTAAGATTCAATGGCTCACCCGCTCCTGCCCTGCCCGCCGACCCCGCATTCAAATAGTCGCCTTAACGGATTCAAACTAGGCGTATACACGCGTGTCTTCGCAACGAAGCCCCGTTGCAGGCCGATATAAGCGCTGAGACATGCGCTGCATGCTCTTTCCCCGATGGGACGTGATGGGCGGCTCGCCTAACCTTCGCTACGGCAAAGCACACGTGACGGGGTCGACTCCACAACGCGTCGCACGACGCGACACCCTCGCGATCGTTTCGATTCGCACGTAACGACACGAATCACGCGTCATTCGTCCCCACGACGTTGCCGACAAATCCCAACTAGATAGATACGAGACACCCTGACGACGGTTCGCTACGGGCCGTTTCAGCATGCTGATAAAGGAGCAAGCTCATGAGTGATACCCCGGTGCAGTCGACGGTCGACGTCGGCTCGGCAGAAACTGACTTTGGCACCAAGGGAGTCATCGACCGGTACTTCGGCATTTCGTCGCGCGGCAGCACGCAGCGCACCGAGATCGTCGCCGGCGTCACCACCTTCCTCGCGATGGTCTATTCCGTGTTCGTCGTGCCCGGCATGTTCGGCAAGGCCGGCTTCGACACGAGCGCCGTGTTCGTCGCGGTCTGCCTCACCACCGCGTTCGGCTCGCTGCTGATGGGCCTGTGGGCCAAGCTGCCGATCGCGATCGGCTGCGCGATCTCGCTGACCGCGTTCACCGCGTTCGGCCTCGTGCTCGGCAAGGGCCTGCATCCGACGGTCGCGCTCGGCGCCGTGTTCCTGATGGGCCTCGTGTTCACGGGCATCTCGGTCACCGGCGTGCGTTCGTGGATCCTGCGCAACCTGCCCGCGGGCGTCGCGCACGGCACGGGCATCGGCATCGGCCTGTTCCTGCTGCTGATCGCGTCGAACGACGTCGGCCTCGTGATCAAGAACCCGGGCGCCGGCCTGCCGGTCTCGCTCGGCCAGATCACGTCGCTCCCGGTCATCATGTCGGTCGTCGGCCTCGCCGCGATCTTCGGCCTCGAGAAGCGTCGCGTGCCGGGCGGCATCCTGCTCGTCGTGATCGCGATCTCGATCTTCGGCCTGATCTTCGATCCGAGCGTGAAGTACCACGGCATCTTCGCGCTGCCGTCGCTGAGCGCACCCGGCCATGCGTCGCTGATCGGCGCGATGGACATCAAGGGCGCGCTGTCGATGGCCGTGCTGCCGAGCGTGCTGGCGCTGGTGATGACCGCCGTGTTCGACGCGACCGGCACGATCCGCGCAGTCGCCGGCCAGGCCGGCCAGCTCGACGCGAACGGCCGCATCATCAACGGCGGCCGCGCACTGACCGCCGATTCGATCAGCTCGATCTTCTCCGGCTTCCTCGGCGGCGCGCCGGCGGCAGCCTACATCGAGTCGAGCGTCGGCGTGGCCGCCGGCGCGAAGACGGGCCTCGCGGCCGCCGTGGTCGGCCTGCTGTTCCTCGTCGTGATGTTCTTCTCGCCGCTCGCGGGCCTCGTGCCGTCGTACGCCACCGCACCGGCGCTGATGTACGTCGGCCTGCTGATGCTCAGCAGCGTGAGCAAGCTGCACATGGACGACATGGTCGACGCGATGTCGGGCCTCGTGTGCGCGGTGTTCATCGTGCTGACCGCGAACATCGTGACGGGCATCATGCTCGGCTTCTCGACGCTCGTGATCGGCCGCATCGCCAGCGGCGAATTCCGCAAGCTCAACGTCGGCACCGTGCTCATCGCGGCCGTGCTCGTCACCTTCTATCTCGGCGGCTGGGCCATCTGACCGCGGGACATGCGCGACGTCGCCTGCAGAAGGGCGGCGCGCATCGGGACGACGACGTCTCCTCCACCATCATCGTTGATGGTCTCCAGGCCTGGGAACGCGAGTTTCCAGGCTTTTTTTGTTGGTGCGGTGCAGCGTGACGCTGCGTCGCGGAAACGGCGCGACGCGCATTCGCGCCCGGTGCTACGATCGCGCTTTGCCCCTTCAGGAGCCGCGATGAACGCGCTCGGCATCGTCTCCGAATCGAGCACCCGGACCTCGGCGCGCAAGCCGCCGTTCATACCGTCGTTCGGCTTCCACGAAGTGCATGAATCGCAGCCGATCGACGCGCCGCCCGCGCGCATCATCGATGCCGTCGCGTCGCTCGACATGCGCGCCGATCCCGTCATCGACGCGCTGATGATGGTGCGCGAATTCCCCGCTGCCGTTGCCGGCGCGCTTCGCAACAGCCCTGCCCGCGCCGGGCGCGCGCGCTTCGGCTTCGACACGTTCACGCTGCTCCATCGCGACGACACGTCGCTGTCGCTCGGCCTCGTCGGACGCTTCTGGCGCCCCACGCCCGACGTGCGCGCCATCGCCGATGCCGCCGCCTTCGTCCGGCACGACGACCCGCGCGATGCGAAGCTGGTGCTCCGGTTCGAGGTCGTCGGGCTCGCCTCGGGCGCGCACATCCTGCGCACCGAAACCTTCATTCATTGCCCGACCGCGCGCACGCGCTGGCTGTTCACGCCGTACTGGCTCGCGATCCGGCTCGGGAGCGGCTGGATCCGGCGCCGCACGCTGGCGGCGGTCGAGATGGCGCTGGCCTGAGGTCGCCCCGTCAGAACGGCTTGATGACGGCCAGCCCGACGGCGATCGCCGTCGCGACGATCACCGCGCCCGCCGCCTGTCCGAGCCACGGCGCCGGCACGACGACGAGATCGTCGCGTTCCATGCGCCGCAGCGTGCCGGTCAGAATCCCGTGCAGCACCGACAGCGCGGCGACGATCGCGAGCTTCACCGACAACCACGCCGCGCCGAACCAGTGGCCGCTCAGCGCGAGCGCGATCCCCGCGATCCACACGAGCGCAAGCGCGGGCACCGTCACCGTGCGATCCCAGCGCCGCACCGCGCGCTGCACGGCAAGGTTCGCGATCCGGACGCCGACGGACAACATCAGCAGCCCGCCGACGAACGTAACGACGGCGATCACGTGCACGGTCTTCAGCATCAGGTAGATCATTGCGCGTGCCGCTTGCGCGCGATCCATCCCGCACTCGCCAGCCCCGCGAACGGCACGACGGCCGACAGCACGAGCCGCGCGACCTCGCCCCGGCTCCACAGCCCGCTCGACGCGGTGCCGACGACCGCCCACACGTACATCGCGAACGCGATGCCGTGCACCGGGCCCATGACCGATACCGCGACCGGATAGCCGGCCAGGTGCTTGAGCGGCACGGCCACGCACACCAGCACGACGAGCGTGGTCGTCTCCAGCAACGACAGGTACTGCAGGTTCCGCAATGCGTTGCGATCGTCTTGTTCCATCGACACGGCTCCGGGTGGGTTCACGGCGATTGTCGCGTGTGGTGCCGGTTCGAGCCATTGGCTAGAATGACATCTTTCGACGGATTCTGGCCACGGTCACGAACGCCATGCACACGGTTGCCGTTCTCGCTTTGCCCGATGTCGTCCCGTTCGATCTGGGCGTCGCATGCGACACGTTCGCGCGTGTGCGCGCACCCGACGTCGCACAGCCGTACCGGGTGCGCGTATGCAGCGAGCATCCGCGCGTCGCCGGCGACCTGTTCGAGCTGCGCCCGCCGTTTCGTCTCGACGCGCTTGCCGAGGCCGACACGATCGTCGTCCCCGGCACGTCCGTGCCGCTCGCGCCCACCTCGCGTCGCGTGATCGCGGCGCTGTGCGACGCAGCCGCGCGCGGTTGCCGGATCGCGTCGATCTGCAGCGGCGCGTTCGTGCTCGCGGAAGCCGGGCTGCTCGACGGCCTGCGCGCGACGACGCACTGGCTCGCGGCCGCCGAACTCGCGCGCCGCTACCCGGGTGTCGACGTCGATCCGAACGTGCTGTTCGTCGACAACGGGCAGATCCTCACCTCGGCCGGTGCGGCGGCCGGCCTCGATCTGTGCCTGCACATGATCCAGGCCGACTACGGCGCGGCGGTGGCCGTCGACGCCGCACGCGCCGCGGTGGCGCCGCGCGTGCGCGAAGGCGGGCAGGCGCAGTTCATCGCGCCCGAGTGGCCGGCCGGCGGCGACGGGCTGCAGGACCTGATGGACTGGCTGCACGCGAACCTGCGCAAGCCGCTCACGCTCGATGCGATCGCGCGCAAGGGGTCGACGAGCGTGCGCACGCTGACACGGCGCTTCCAGGAGCAGACGGGCACGTCGCCGCGGCAATGGCTGCAGACCGCGCGCGTCAGGCACGCGCAGCAGTTGCTGGAGGTGACGGAGCTGTCGATCGAACATGTCGCGACGGAAGCCGGGTTCGGTTCGGTCACCGCGTTTCGCGAGCGGTTCGCGCGCATCGTCGGCACGTCGCCGCAACGCTATCGCCAGGCGTTCCGCGCACGCGCCGGCGCATGACGTCCCGCAGGCCCCCGACCTGAAACCCCGACCCGCCGCCCCTTTCGCGCCAACCGGACCCGACCGATGACCCGCATCCGCAACCCCCTGAACATCGCGCAGCTCCAGGCGTTCGTCTCCGCCGCGCATCACAAGAGCCTGCGCGCCGCCGCGCGCGAGCTCGGCGTCACTCAGCCCGCGGTCACGCATACGATCCGCGAACTCGAAACGGCGCTCAACGCGGAGTTGCTCGTGCGCAGCGTGCGCGGCGTCGAGCTGACCGCCTGCGGCCAGGCGCTGCTGCCGCGCGCCGAGCAGTTGCTCGGCGACATCCGCCGCACGGTCGAGGCCGTCGAGCAGGTGAAAGGCGAGATGTCGGGCCGTGTCGCGGTCGGCACGATGCCGTCGATCGCACTGACCGCGCTGCCGCACGCGGTCACGGCGTTCCGGCAGTCGATGCCGAACGTGAGCCTGCATCTCGAGGAAGTGACGGTGCCCGACGCGCTCGCACAGTTGCGCAACGGCACGCTCGATATCGCTGCGATGCACCATGTGCCCGCGCTCGACCGCGATTTCACGCAATTGCCGCTGCTGTCGACCGAATTCACGGTCGTGATGCGCGAAGGCCACCCGCTCGCCCATGCGCGCCGGTTAGAGGAACTGCTCGACGCCGAGTGGATCGTCACCGTCGGCGCCGAGCAGTTTCCGCACAGCGTGATGGTCGGGATGTTCGAGGCGCACGGGCTGCCGCTGCCGAAACGCCTGCTGCGATCGCCGATGTCGTTCGCGGTGACGCTCGGGCTCGTCGCGCGCTCGGACGTGATCGGCTGCTTCACGCGCCCGCTCGCCGAGATGGTCGCGCCGCTCGGCATCCGCACGGCCGAACTCGACGAAAGCATGCCGCGCTTCGACCTGTCGATCATCGCGCGGCGCGACCTGCTGCCCACGCCGGCCGTCTCGCATTTCGTCGCGTGCCTGCAGCGCGCGGTCAACGAAACGCTCGGTTGAATCGTTCCAGTGTGTGAAACGGCAGCGCCCGCAACGCGCCGCCGCCGGGCCCGGTATCGGGGCTTGTACTAGGCGCCCTGCCGGCATTTTGTCTTGATAATCTTGCGCACGTCGCGCGCCCGCATCGGGCGGGCGAAACGGACAGTCCGACGCGAAGCCGCGGCGGGCCGAAGGCTTACGGCGCGGCACAACCGCGCACCCATCGAACAAAACGAGGAGTCACCGAGTGAAAAAGATTCTTGCGGCTGTGACCGTCGCCCTGCTGGCCGTGTCGGCCGGCAGCGCATACGCGAAGGACTGGACGACCGTGCGGTTCGGCGTCGACGCAAGCTACCCGCCTTTCGAATCGAAAGGCGCTGACGGCAAGGTTGTGGGTTTCGACGTCGATCTCGGCAACGAAATCTGCCGCCGCATGAACGCGAAGTGCGTGTGGATCGAAAACGACTTCGACGGGATGATCCCGGCGCTGAAGGCCCGCAAGTTCGACGGCGTGCTGTCGTCGATGTCGATGACGCCGGCGCGTCAGGAACAGATCGCGTTCTCCGCGAAGCTGTTCAACACGCCGACGCGCCTCGTCACGAAGAAGGGCGCCGGCCTGATGCCGACGGCCGAATCGCTGAAGGGCAAGTCGATCGGCGTCGAGCAGGGCACGATCCAGGAAACCTACGCGAAGACGTACTGGGCCTCGAAGGGTGTGAACGTCGTGCCTTACCAGAACCAGGACCAGGTCTACGCCGACCTGATCTCGGGCCGTCTGGACGGCGCGCTGCAAGACGCGGTGCAGGCCGAGATCGGCTTCCTGAAGACGCCGCGCGGCGCGAACTTCGACTTCGCCGGCAAGGATCTCGACGATCCGAAGACGCTCGGCGAAGGTGCCGGCATCGGCCTGCGCAAGGAAGACACCGACCTGAAGGCGAAGATCGACGGCGCGATCGCCGGCATGCGCAAGGACGGCACGTACGCGAAGATCGCGAAGAAGTACTTCGATTTCGACGTCTACGGCAAGTAATACGGCACGCCAGCGCGCACCGCGCTGCGACGCAAACGGGCTCCGCAAGGAGCCCGTTTTTTTTGCGCGCACGGCATGGACAACGCTATTTTTTCCGCGCCAACCTGATGATTCTCAACGAAAAACCGCGTGTCCTGGCGCCGGTTTGATGGCGGCGAGGAAGGCAACGTACAATCGATCTTCCACGCACACGGATCATTCGCGGCTGCGCCGCACTCCCCTCATCATGCAAACGCAGACCCATCCGCTGATTTCCCCCGCCGTCGGCACCGAACGCCAGATCACGAGCTTCCACTACGGCCCGCGCGGCGGCAAGAAGGTCTACATCCAGTCGTCGCTGCACGCGGACGAACTGCCCGGCATGCTGGTCGCCACGCTGCTGCGCCGCAAGATCGCCGCGCTCGAGACGGCCGGCAAGCTGCGCGGCGAAGTCGTCATCGTGCCCGTGCCGAATCCGATCGGCCTGTCGCAGCACGTGTTCGGCGATCACCTCGGTCGCTTCGAGCTCGGCTCGATGCAGAACTTCAACCGCAACTTCTACGATCTCGCGGCACTCGTGCTGTCGCGTATCGAAAACCGCCTCGCAAACGACGCGCAGCGCAACCTCGCCGTCGTGCGCGCCGCGATGCGCGAAGCACTCGACGAACAGACGCCGCGCACCGAGCTCGAATCGCAGCGCCTCGCGCTGCAGAAGCTGTCGTACGACGCCGACATCGTGCTCGACCTGCATTGCGACAGCGATGCGGTGATGCACCTCTACACGAACCCCGACCTGTGGCCGGACGTCGAGCCGCTGTCGCGCTATCTCGACGCGCAGGCGTCGCTGCTCGCGCTGAATTCGGTCGGCAACCCGTTCGACGAGATCCACAGTTTCTGCTGGTCGGATCTGCGCAACCGCTTCGGCGACCGCTTCCCGATCCCGAACGGCGCGATTTCCGTCACGGTGGAACTGCGCAGCGAGCGCGACGTGTCGTACGAGTTCGCCGAAAAGGATGCACAGGCGATCGTCGAATACCTGACCGAGCGCGGCGTCGTCGAAGGCACGCCGGCGCCGCTGCCGCCGCTCGCGCATCCGGCCACGCCGCTCGCGGGCACCGATCCGCTCGTCGCGCCCGTGTCGGGCGTGATCGTGTTCCGCACGCCGGTCGGCGTGATGATCGAGGCCGGCCAGGCCGTGGCCGACATCATCGATCCGCTGACCGATCGCGTCGTCACGCTGAAGAGCAGCGTGTCTGGCGTGCTGTACGCGCGCCAGATCGTGCGCTTCGCGACGGCCGGCATGGAAGTCGCGCGGATCGCCGGCGCGACCGCGATCCGCACGGGCTCGCTGCTGTCGGCCTGAGCGACCTGCCCGCGCGCCGGGCCACGGCGCGCATCGCACGCACCAACGAAATCGCCCGCTTGCGCGGGCGATTGGCTTTCCAGGCCGTCGACGCGTGACGATCTACACCACCGGCCTCCGGTACGCGTGAGGGCCTATCAGAACGCCGGCACGATCGCGCCGCCGAACTTCTGGTCGATGAACTTGCGCACGTTGTCCGATTCATAGGCCGCGACGAGCTTCTTCACCCACGGCTTGTCCTTGTCCTGCGCGCGCACCGCGATCAGGTTCGCGTACGGCCCGCGCAGATCCTCGATCGCGATCGCGTCCTTCACCGGCGTGAGCCCCGCCTTCACCGCGTAGTCGGTGTTGATCGATGCGGCATCGACGTCGGGCAGCGCGCGCGGCAGCTGCGCGGCGTCGAGTTCGACGATCTTGATCTTCTTCGGGTTCTCGACGACGTCGAGCGGCGTCGCGTTCACGCCGTTCGTGCCCGCGCCCGCCTTCAGCTTGATCACCCCGTACTTCTGCAGCAGCAACAGCGCGCGGTTGCCGTTCGACGGATCGTTCTGGATCCCGACCTTCGCGCCCGCCGGCAAGTCCTTCAGCGACTTGATCTTCTTCGAATAGAAGCCCATCGGCGCCGTATAGGTAAGCCCGACGTTCACGATCTTGTAACCGCGCTGCTTGATCTGGCTGTCGAGGAACGGCTGGTGCTGGAAGCCGTTCGCGTCGAGATCCCCCGAATCGAGCGCCGCGTTCGGCTGCACGTAGTCGTTGAATTCGATGACCTTGATCGCGAGGCCGTCGCGCGCGGCGACCTTCGTCACTTCGGTCCAGATCTGCGCGTCGGGGCCGCTCATCGTGCCGATCTTCAGCGTTTGCGGGTCGGCGTGCGCGCCGGGCGCCGCGAAGGCCAGCGCCGCGGCGAGTGCGCCGAGGCCGGTCAGGATCGAACGTCGCATGTGGTGTCCTCTTGTCCCGTGTCGTTTGTTGGAGCACGGATCGTGGCACGGGGCCCGAACACCACCAACCAAGCTTATTTCATGTGCATATTCCTGACCGGGATCGAACGACACGCGAATTCGGTATAACCCCCGATAGCGCAACCGGGCAGAATTCAGTGTCGCATCGGCACCACACATTCTTCATATGACAGTCGCTGTCATATTCATTACGTGGCCCGCCGATAAAGTTGCCGCCGGTCCGTGAAAGCGCCCATAGAGAGCGCCGGAACCGCAACTGGACACGCCATTTATTCGCTCGGAGAATCCTTTGAACAAGAAACTGTTGACCATCGCCGTCCTGGCAGCAACGGCCGGCACGGCACATGCACAAAGCAGCGTGACGCTGTACGGCGTCATCGATGCCGGTATCAGCTACGTGAACCACAGCAAGACCGCCAACGGCGGTACGGGCAAGCTGTTCAAGTATGACGACGGCGTTGCCCAGGGCAGCCGTTGGGGCCTGCGCGGCACCGAAGACCTCGGCGGTGGCCTGAAGGCGATCTTCGTGCTCGAAAACGGCTTCAACAGCGGCAACGGCACGATCGGCCAGGGTGGCGCGATCTTCGGTCGCCAGGCTTACGTCGGCCTGAGCCAGTCGCAATACGGCACGGTCACGTTCGGCCGCCAGTACTCGTTCTCGACCGACATCCTCGGTTCGAACTACTCGACGGGCGGCAACACGGTCGCGGGTAACTACGCGTACCACGTGAACGACATCGACCAGCTCACGTCGAGCCGCATCAACAACGCCGTGAAGTTCCAGAGCGCGAACTACTCGGGCTTCACGTTCGGCGCGTTGTACGGCTTCTCGAACTCGACCGACTTCGCAGGCGCAGCCGCGACGACGTCGGGCACGACGACGACCGCAGGCTCGTCGCGCGCATACAGCTTCGGCCTGAACTACGCGAACGGCCCGATCTCGGTCGGCGCAGCGTACACGGACATCCGCTTCCCGAGCCAGTCGACGCCGGCATTCTCGACGACGATCGCCAACATCAGCACGGGCAACGTCCGCGACCTGCGCACGTACGGCGTCGGCGGCCGCTACGTCTGGGGCCCGGCAACGGCATGGCTGCTGTGGACGCGTACGCAGTTCTCGACCGTTTCGGGCGCGGGCGGCACGTTCTACAACGCGTACGAAGCAGGTGCGAAGTACGCGTTCACGCCGGCTCTGTCGGGTGGCCTCGGCTACACGTACACGAACGCGACGCAGAGCGGCAACTCGTGGCACTGGAACCAGGTCAACGGTATCGCCGATTACGCACTCAGCAAGCGTACGGACGTGTACGGCCTGGTCGTGTACCAGCAGGCATCGGGCAAGGGCGTGCAAGCGCAGATCGGCTCGAGCACGAGCTACTTCAATACGTCGGGCACGGGTTCGAAGAACCAGATCGCCGCACGTATCGGTATCCGTCACAAGTTCTAAAGCATCCGCTTAACTCGCGGATCACGACGGCAAGAAGCGCCCCGCTCCACGCGGGGCGCTTTTTTATGGGCTTTTAAGTTTCGCTTAATTCTGGGCTGAGAGGATGCTCTCACCCCCCCTGTTGGCCGCCTGAGCATCGGCGGCTTTTTTTTTAGACATGCCGACGGCGCCGCCATCGATTGCCCACAAGACAGGATCGGAGGCCATGATGATCGAAGATACCGTTTTCAGCCATCTGCACGCGATTCTGACGTGCCAACACTCGCTGCCGGTCCAGAGCTGCCGCGTCTCGGTTGAAATGCAGCGGCCCTGGGGCCGCCCGTATCGTCTCGTCGAGTGGACGATGCACCTCGACGCGCCCGCGCGGCGCCAGATCGTGCCGGCCGAATCGACCGACGAAGAGATCGCCGAGGTCGTCGCATCGCACGTGCCGGGCCGGCTCTACGGCGACGGCCAGTTGCAGTTCTGAACGCGTTCCCCCGCCACCCGCTTCCCGTCTTTCGGCCCTGCCGCACGCATCGTGCGGCAGTCGGTCTCGTTTGACGCGACAACGAAACCTGCTACGCTGCGCGTTTTCGTCCACGCAACACACGATGGAAAACGCATTCAACGAACGTGGCGTCATGGTCACGCGCAACGGCCTGTCGGCCGCCGGGCAGGTATTCGCACTGCGTGACATCCGCCAGGTCGATGTCGTCAAGATTCCGAAGAACCGTCTCGTCCCGTCGCTGATCTCGCTGATCGGCGCGGCGGTCGCCATCGCGGGCGGCATCGGCGCATCGAGCGCCGCGCTCGTCGTCGGCGTGATGCTCGTCGTCGTCGGCTATCTCGCGTGGGGCACGCAGGACATCACGTACCGCCTGATGGTCGAGATGCCCGACGGCAAGCGCGAAGCGCTGTCAAGCGCCGACGCCGAGTTCGTCGAACGCGTCGCGCAGGTCGTGCGCGATGCGCGGGCGGCCACCGCGGCCGGCTGAATCCGTTCGCCTCCCTGCGCGCTTCGGCTCGCGCGGGCCGCACGCACGCGGCGAGTGCCGCGCGTGCGGCATGCCCTTTGAATCGCGTGCCGCCCGCCTCGTCGCACGCACCTCGCCTCCACGACGGACGCCGACCGCCTAGTATGGAAAGAGCGGCTCGCCGCCGCATCGTCCGAGGAGGCCAGCATGAACGTCCAGTCGCTGTCCGGCATGCTTCGCGCGCAGGAGTTGCTGATCGTGTCGATGATCCGCGCGCTTCCCCCTGACGCACGCCGTGCGCTCGTCGATCTCTACACTGAACAGATCGCGTTCGCCGAACAGGCAGGCCTCGAAAGCCACACCGATCGTGCGACGCACGATGCGTTCATCACGCATGCACGCAACCTGCTGATCCGCATCGAAGCGCTGGCCTAGGCCCCAGGGCCTGCCTCCCGAATTCCCCGCCGCAGCGCGTCCAAGCTGCGCAGGTGAGCGCTCGCCCGCACGCGCCATCGTTCAACCTTGTATTGATAATAATTCTCATTTACACTGTTAAAGTTGTCAGTTGCCTTTCAATTCGCCGTTTGCCGCATGCCGCGCGCAAACGGGCCAGCCAGGTGAACGCGTCACCCAGCCAGCCTTCGGGCTTGTTATCGTCAATGGGAGACCACCTGTGCATTGCTATACGCTGGCGCGGCGGCCGATCTGTGCCGCGCTGTTCGGCGCGTTCGGCCTGTCCGCCGCCCCGGCTCACGCCGATTCGTCGCCGCAAGGCGCCACTCCGCCTTCTGCCGTCCTCATTGCCGCGTCCACGCGCGGCGATGCGGCACTGCTCGACCCCGTCACCGTCACGGCCACCCGCACGGCCACCGCTGCCAGCCGCACCGCGGCGTCCGTGTCGGTGATCACCGACGAGGATCTCGAGGAGCAGCAGGCCACCAACATCAAGGACGCGCTGCGTTACGAGCCGGGCGTCACGGTGCGCCGCACCGCGTACCGGCCCGGCAGCGCCGCGCTCGGCGGCGGCCGCGACGGCGATTCGAGCATCAACATCCGCGGCCTCGAAGGCAATCGCGTGCTGCTGATGGAAGATGGCATCCGCCTGCCGAACGCATTCTCGTTCGGCCCGCTCGAAGCGGGCCGCGGCGACTACGCCGATCTCGACACGCTCAAGCGCATCGAGATCCTGCGCGGGCCGGCGTCGGCGCTGTACGGCAGCGACGGCCTGACCGGCGCGGTGAACTTCATCACGAAGGACCCGCGCGACCTGCTGTCGGTCTACAACAAGCCCTATTACTTCTCGTTCCGGCCGAGCTACGACTCGACCGACCGCAGCATCGGCGCGACCGTGTCGGCCGCGGGCGGCAACGACCGCATCCAGGGGATGATCATCGCCGACGGCCGGCGCGGCCACGAGGTCGACACGCGCGGCAGCAACAACTCGGCGAGCACGCTGCGCACGACGTCGAATCCGCAGGACGTCTATTCCGAATCCCTGCTCGGCAAGCTCGTGCTGACGCCCACGACGCGCGACACGTTCAAGTTCACCGCCGAAACGGTGCAGCGGCGCGTGAGCACCGACGTGCTGTCGGCGATCAATCCGCCGACCACGCTCGGCCTCACGACCTACGACCGGCTCGAGCGCAACCGCTTCAGCGTCGATTACGACTTCCGCGACGATGCGTTCCGCTGGTTCCAGACCGCGCACGTGCAGTTCTACTACCAGGACGCGAAGCAGGACCAGTACGCGTTCGAGACGCGCGGCAAGACGCCTTCGCGCTCGCGCGACAACCAGTACAAGGAGCGTACGTTCGGCGGCTCCGCGTTCGCCGAGAGCGGCTTCGCGACCGGCCCGCTCGCGCACAAGCTGCTGTATGGCGTCGACGGCAGCCTGTCGCGCGTGACGAACATGCGCGACGGCACGGTGCCGGGCGTCGGCGAAGCGTTCCCGAACAAGGCGTTTCCCGACACCGACTACACGCTGTTCGGCGCGTTCGTGCAGGATCAGATCGGCTACGGCCGCCTGCTCGTCACGCCGGGCCTGCGCTTCGACACGTACCGGCTGAGCCCGACCGAGAACGATCCGCTGTTCACCGGCAAGGCCGTATCGACCAGCGCGAACGAACTGTCGCCGCGCGTCGCGGTGCTCTACGAGATCACGCCCGCGATCATTCCGTACGTGCAGTACGCACACGGATTCCGTGCGCCGACGCCCGACCAGGTGAACAGCAGCTTCTCGAATCCCGTGTACGGCTATACGTCGATCGGCAATCCGAACCTGAAGCCCGAAACCAGCGACACGTTCGAAGCCGGCCTGCGCGGCAAGGCGGGCACCGGCTACGGCGTCGTGCGCTACAGCGCGGCCGCGTTCACCGGCCGTTACCGCAACTTCATCTCGCGCACGACGATCGCCGGCAGCGGCCGCCCGGCCGACCCGTTCGTATTCCAGTACGTGAACTTCGCCGACGCGCGCATCCACGGCCTCGAAGGCCGCGCCGAGTGGGTGATGCCGAACGGCATCACGCTGAAGACGGCGATGGCGTTCACGAAGGGCTCGACGCAGAACGACGGCGCGGCCAGCCAGCCGCTCAACACGGTCAATCCGTTCTCGGCCGTGTTCGGCGTGCGCTACGAGCCGAGCGAACGCTGGTACGTGCAGACCGACCTGCTGTTCCAGGCCGCGAAACGCGACAAGGACATCGACAAGTCCGACTGCTCGAACAAGGCGTGCTTCACGCCGCCGTCGTCGTTCGTCGTCGACCTGCGCGGCGGCTACCGCTTCAACAAGCACGTGAGCGCGACGATCGGCATCCGCAACCTGTTCGACCGCAAGTACTGGAACTGGTCGGACGTGCGCGGCATCGCGGCCGATTCGCAGGTGCTCGATGCGTATTCGTCGCCCGGGCGCACGGTCGCCGTCAGCATGAAAGTGGATTTCTGATGCGCGTCGCCCGCGCAACCACCCCAACCGTTACTTGAAGGAGTCCGACATGATGCAATCCGCCCTTCCCGGTCAATCCGCCACGCCGGCCCGCGCGGCCGCCGCGCTGCGCGACGCGTTCATCAAGCTCAAGACCGAACGCCAGTTGCGCAACCGCGACGTCGCGCAGGCGCTCGGCGTCAGCGAAGGCGAGGCGCTCGCCGCATTCGTCGGCGAGCACGTCGTGCGGCTCGACGCGCGTTTCCCGGCGATGTTCGAGGAAATGCCGCGCCTCGGCCGCGTGATGGCGCTGACGCGCAACGACACGGCCGTCCACGAGAAGGACGGCGAATATGCGCAGATGAGCCACGACGGCCCCGTCGGCCTTGCCCTCGGCGACATCGACCTGCGCATCTTCTATCGCCACTGGGTGTCGGCGTTCGCGGTGCGCGACGAGACCGCACACGGCCCGCTGAAGAGCCTGCAGTTCTTCGATGCGCAGGGCCATGCGATCCACAAGGTCTATCTGCGTGCGCACAGCGATCACGCCGCGTACGACGCGTTCGTCGAACGCTGGCGCGCACCGTCGCAGGAGCCCGGCCTCGAGGTCGCGCCCGCCGCGCCGAAAGCGCCCGAGCGCGCGGACACCGAGATCGACGTCGCGGGCTTCCGCGCCGCGTGGGACGCGATGACCGACACGCACCAGTTCTTCGGCATCACGCAGCGCTTCGGCGTGAGCCGCATGCAGGCGCTGCGTCTCGCCGATCCGCAATATGCGTATCCGGTCGAAACCGCGCATGCGCTGCGTCACGTGCTCGAACAGGCTGCACAAAGCGGCCAGCCGATCATGGTGTTCGTCGGCAACGCGGGGATGATCCAGATCCATACGGGCCCCGTCGCGAACGTGCGTGAAGTCGGTGCGTGGATCAACGTGCTCGATCCGGGCTTCAACCTGCACGTGCGCGAAGACCTGATCGCCGCCGCCTGGGTCGTGAAGAAACCGACGAGCGACGGCATCGTCACGTCGCTCGAACTGTTCGACCGGCAGGGCGACCACGTCGCGCTACTGTTCGGCGAGCGCAAGCCCGGCAAGGTCGAACGCGACGACTGGCGCGCGCTCGTCGCGACGCTGCCGGCGGCCGCACGCGAGGATGCACGATGAGCGCGCGGCCGTTCGATCCGCGCCGCCGCGCGGTGCTGGCGGGCGCGGCGGCCGGTGCGCTCGCGGGCGCGCTGCCCGGCAGCGTGCTCGCGCAGGTGGCGGCGGCCACACCGAAGCGCGTGGTCGTGATCGGCGGCGCGCTCGCGGAAACCGCGTTCGCGCTCGGCGGCGCCGAGACGCCGCGCTACCGGCTCGTCGGCGCCGACACGACCTGCACGTACCCCGACGCCGCGAAGCGCCTGCCGAAGGTCGGCTACCAGCGCGCGCTGTCGGCCGAAGGGCTGCTGTCGCTGCGGCCGGATCTCGTGCTCGCGTCGGCGGAAGCCGGCCCGCCCGCGGCGATCGCGCAGGTGAAAAGCGCCGGCGTCACGGTCACGACTTTCAACGAACGCCATGACGTCGAATCGGTGCGCGCGAAGATCACCGGCATCGCGCAGGCGCTCGACGTGCGCGATGCCGGCGCCGCGCTGCTGCAACGTTTCGATCGCGACTGGCAGGCCGCGCGCGATGCGGTCGCCGCGCGCACACCCGGCGGCGCGCAGCCGCCGCGCGTGCTGTTCGTGCTCAACCACACCGGCAACCAGGCGCTCGTCGCCGGCCAGCGTACGGCTGCCGACGCGATGATCCGCTACGCGGGAGCGCGCAACGCAATGCAGGGCTTCGATCACTACAAGCCGCTGACGACCGAGGCGCTCGCGGCTGCCGCGCCCGACATCGTGCTGATCTCCGACGAAGGGCTGACCGCCGTCGGCGGTCGCGCCGCGCTGCTCGCGACGCCCGGCTTCGGCGCGACGCCGGCCGGCCGCGCGCAGCGCGTCGTGTCGCTCGACGCACTGTTCCTGCTCGGCTTCGGCCCGCGTCTGCCGCTCGCCGTCACGACCCTGCACCGACGCCTGTCGGATGCGCTCGCCTGATTCCGGATCGACCCGATGCCCGCTCATGCTTCGTCCTTCCCCGCACCGTCGCCCGCGTCGCGCTCCGGCGCCGCGCGCGTCGGTACGTCGCGCCGCTTCGCACCGTTCGCACTGGCCACGCTGGCCGCGCTCGTGTGCGCGATGTCCGTCGTCGCGCTGTGCGTCGGCGCGTACCGCATTCCGCTCGCGGAAGCCTGGGCCGCGCTGACCGGCGATGCGGCTGCGCAGCAGGCGCGCGCGGTGCTGTTCGATATCCGTGCGCCGCGCGTCGTGCTCGCGCTGCTGGTCGGCGGCGGCTTCGGCGCGACCGGCGCCGCGATGCAGGCGCTGTTCCGCAATCCGCTCGCCGATCCGGGGCTCGTCGGCGTATCGAGCGGCGCCGCGCTCGGCGCGACGACGATGATCGTGCTCGGCCCCGCGCTCTTTGCCGCCCACGCAAGCGCCGCCGCGCTGCCCGTCGCGGCGTTTGCCGGCGCGCTCGCGGTCGCGGCGCTCGTCTACCGGCTCGCCGCGTCGCGCGGCCGGCTCGCGCTGCCGTTGCTGCTGCTCGCCGGCATCGCGATCAATGCGCTGGTCGGCGCGGCGATCGGGCTGCTCACGTTCGTCGCCGACGACGCGCAGCTGCGCTCGCTTACCTTCTGGAGCCTCGGCAGCCTCGGCGGCGCGCAATGGTCCGCGCTGGCGGCCGTCGCGCCGTGCGTCGCGATCGGCTGCGTGCTGCTCGCGCGCGAACGCGACGCGCTGAACGCGCTGCAGCTCGGCGAAACCGAAGCGCTGCATCTCGGCGTGCCCGTGCAGCGGCTGAAGCGGCGCGTGCTCGTCGCGGTCGCGCTTGCCGTCGGCGCACTCGTCTCGTGCGCGGGCATCATCGGCTTCATCGGGCTCGTCGCGCCGCATTGCGTGCGGCTCGCATGCGGCCCCGACCAGCGCATCGTGCTGCCCGGCGCCGCGTTGCTCGGCGCGCTGCTGACGCTTGCGGCCGATCTTGCCGCACGCACGATCGCCGCGCCCGCCGAAATTCCGCTCGGCGTGCTGACCGCGCTGCTCGGCGCGCCGTTCTTCCTCGCGCTGCTGTGGAAGAATCGCGGCGCGCTCGGCGGGTAATCCTTTCTTCACGACGACCATGCTGACTGCCCACCACCTCGACGTCGCCCGGCGGCACAACGCGATTTTGCGCGACCTGTCGCTGTCGATCGAACCCGGCCGCGTGACCGCGCTGCTCGGCCGCAACGGCGCGGGCAAGAGCACGCTGCTGAAAACCTTTGCCGGCGAACTGACCGGCAGCGTCGCGCCGAACGGCGTACGCGTGACGGGCGACATCACGCTGAACGGCGAACCGCTCGCACACATCGACGCGCCGCGGCTTGCGTGCCTGCGCGCGGTGCTGCCGCAGTCCGCACAGCCGGCCTTCCCGTTCAGCGTCGACGAAATCGTGCTGCTCGGCCGCTATCCGCATGCGCGGCACAGCGGTGCCACGTCGCACCGCGATCGCGAGA
This sequence comes from Burkholderia pulmonis, assembly GCF_984667975.1. Taxonomy (NCBI): domain Bacteria; kingdom Pseudomonadati; phylum Pseudomonadota; class Betaproteobacteria; order Burkholderiales; family Burkholderiaceae; genus Burkholderia; species Burkholderia pulmonis. The sequence goes on along the minus strand of NZ_OZ480187.1, from coordinate 235,911 downwards.
TCGCGTGGCACGCGCTCGAACGTGCGGGCGCCGATGCGCTCGTCGGTCGCGACGTCACGACGCTGTCGGGCGGCGAACTCGCGCGCGTGCAATTCGCCCGCGTACTCGCGCAGCTATGGCCGGACGACGATGCGACGGAAGGCGGCCCACGCTACCTGCTGCTCGACGAACCGACCGCCGCGCTCGACCTCGCGCACCAGCACCGGCTGCTCGATACGGTGCGTGCGGTCGCACGCGAGTGGCAGCTCGGCGTGCTCGCGATCGTCCACGATCCGAACCTCGCCGCGCGGCACGCGGATACGATCGCGATGCTCGCCGACGGAACGATCGTCGCGCACGGCACGCCGCGCGACGTGATGACACCCGCGCATATCGCGCAGTGCTACGGGTTCGCGGTGAAGATGGTGGAGACCGGCGACGGTGCGCCGCCCGTGATGGTGCCGGCATAGCGGCCGGTGCATTGCGTTCGTGCCGGGTAGTACCGACCGCCGGGCGTCGTCCGCTCCAGCGTTCGAATCAACTTTCAAGGAGACCTGCATGCCGCTTTCGATGACCCGCATCATCCTGTATGTCCAGGATGTCGCTTCGCTCAAGGCGTTCTACCGACATTATTTCGATCTGCCGATCGTCGAGGAGATCGAGAACGAGTGGGTCGTGCTCCGCGCGGGCGCCATCGAGCTGGCGCTGCATCTTGCCGGCCCGGCGTTCCGGCACGCAGTGTCCACGCGCGCCGAATCGAGTCACGTGAAGTTCGTCTTCTCGATCGACCAGGGCGTCGATGCGCATCGCGACCGGCTGGCCGCCGACGGCGTGACCGTACGCGACCTCAAGCGCTACGACGGGTTTCCGTACACGATGTACGACGGCCTCGACCCCGAAGGCAACGTCTTCCAGGTGATGCAACCGGACTGAATGCCGGCGCGCGAACGGCGCTCAATGCTCGACGTCCGCCGCGCCGAAAGTCCGCATCTTCCACCCCAGCCGCACCGCCAGCATCCGCATCGAGAATCCCGCCGTCAGCGCGACGATCGTCGCAATGCCCGCGTCGATGCCGAGATGCTGCATCCCGACATACAGCGCGCCCGTGACGAACGCGACGCTCGCATACAGCTCCTCGCGCAGGATCAGCGGCATCTCGTTGCACAGCAGGTCGCGCAGCATTCCGCCGCACACGCCCGTGATCGCGCCGGCCAGCACGACGATGATCGGCGCCGTGCCGGTCGACGCGCCGATGTCGCAGCCGATGATCGTGAACGCCGCGAGGCCGATCGCGTCGACGGTGACGAACAGCGTCTTCATCCGCGCGACGTGCCGTGCCGCCCACGACGCGACGGTCGCCGCGACCAGCGTGATCACCAGGTATTCGGGATGCGCGATCCAGCCGAGCGGATAGTGGCCGAGCAGTACGTCGCGCACGGTGCCGCCGCCGAGCGCCGTCACCGCGCCGACGAGCGCGAGCCCGAAGCGGTCCATCCCGCGGCGCATGCCCATCAACGCCCCCGACATCGCTTCCGCGACGATCGCAATCAGATAAAGCGTATGCATGGCGCGTGTCAGTCGTCGGTCCGGAACAGGTCGAGCACGCGTTCGCGCTCTGCCGCGTCGACGGCAGCCGGCATCGGTTCGTCGTGCCTGCCGCCGTCGCCCTGCGCATCCGGCGCATCGGTTGCCAGCGCGCCGCCGCATGCAAAGCGGCTGCGGATGTAGGCCGGCACGTCGGTCGTGCACGTGCCGCGCGTGTATTCGGTGTAGACGAAGTCGCCGTCGACGAGCGCGACGTCCTGCGGCGGCGTCGTATCGACCGGCGTGCGCCCGTCGACGGCCGTCTTCATGTAGTCGAGCCAGACCGGCAGCGCCAGCGTCGCGCCGGTCGCGCGCCCCATCGGGCGCGGCGTGTCGTAGCCGAGCCACGCAACCGCGACGATGCCCGACGAGTAACCGGCGAACCACACGTCCTTCGATCCGTTCGACGTGCCCGTCTTGCCGGCCGCGTCGTCGCGGCGCAGCGCGAGCGCGCCGCGCGCGGTGCCGGCCCGCACGACGTCGCGCAGCATGCTGTCCATCACGAACGCATTGCGCGCCGACACCACGCGCCCGCCCGCCGGCGTGGTCGCCTCGTACATCGCGCCGCCATGACGCTGCTTCACCGAGAGGATCAGCCGCGGCTCCATCCGCGTGCCGCCGTTCGCGAACACGCTGTATGCGCTGGCAAGTTCAAGCGGCGTCACCGCGCCCGCGCCGAGCGCGAGCGGCAGCGATGCCGGATTGCGCTGCGCGTCGAAGCCGAAATGCACCGCGTGCTGCTGCACGTAGCGCGCGTCGGTGGCCTGCATCAGGCTGACCGCGACCAGGTTCTTCGAGCGCACGAGCCCGCGCCGCACCGGGATGAAGCCTTCGTAGCGGTTGCCGAAATTGCGCGGACGCCACGGCTGCGCGCCGGTTTCCGCCCGCGTGAGCGTGCGCTGCGTATCGTCGACGAGCACGCCGGGGAAATAGCCCTTCTCCAGCGCCGCCGAATAGACGAACGGCTTGAAGCTCGAACCCGGCTGGCGGTATGCCTGCAGCGCATGATCGAACACGTTGCGGTTGAAGTCCGCGCCGCCGACCAGCGCAAGCATGTCGCCGGTTGCCGCATCGAGCGACACGAGCGCACCTTCGAGCCCGTTGCGCGCATCGCGCTTCGCGCGCGGCTGCCGGCTCAGCGTGCGGTCGAGCGCGGCTTCCGCCGCGCGCTGGTCGCGCATCGAGATCGTCGTCGTCACGTCGAGGCCGAGCGTGTACGCGTCGTCGTGGAAGCGTTCGACCATCATCCGGCGCGCACGCTCGGCGACGTACGGCGCCGCGATGATCCCGGGCGGCGGCGTGGTCGCCAGCGCGATCGGCGCGTCGACGGCCGCGCGATACGTCGCGTCGTCGAGCTGGCCGAGCGCATGCATGCGGCCGAGCACGTAGTTGCGCCGCGCGGTCGCGCGTGCCGGATTGACGACCGGGTTGAACGCGGACGGCGCCTTCGGCAGCCCCGCGAGCACCGCCGCCTCGCCCGCGCTCAGCGCGTCGAGCGGCTTGCCGAAATACACGTGCGCTGCGGCCGCGAAGCCGTATGCACGCTCGCCCAGGTAGATCTCGTTCATGTACAGCTCGAGTAGCTTGTCCTTGCTGTATTCGCGTTCGAGCTTGGCTGCCATCAGGATCTCGGCAAGCTTGCGGCTCAGCACCTTGTCGCGCGTCAGGTAGAAGTTGCGCGCGACCTGCATCGTGATCGTGCTGCCGCCCTGCCCCGGCTGCCCCGTCACGACGTTCGCGAACGTCGCGCGTGCGAGGCCGCCGACATCGACCGGGCCGTGCTCGTAGAACTTCGCGTCCTCGGCCGCGAGCAGCGCGTGCCGCATCAGCGGCGGGATGCGTTCGAGCGGCACGAACTCGCGCCGCTCGACGCCGTATTCGGCCAGCAGGTCGCCGTCGCGCGAGAAGATCCGCAGCGGCAGCGCCGGGCGATAGACGGCCAGGTGTTCGACGGACGGCAGTTGCGACCAGATGCGATCGATCGTCCATGCTCCGATGCCGGCGCATGCCAGCGTCAGGCCGAGCAGCGCACCCGCGAGCGTGCGCCACACGCGGCGGCGGCGCGGTGGTGCGGGTTGCGGCGGAGTGTGGGCGGTAGGGTCGGTCATGTCAGGCTCCTTCTTCAGTGCCCGCGACGGCCGGCGCGCGATAGGCGCCGACCGTCACGGAAGGCGCGCATTGTCGAAGGGATAGCCCGAAACCGGAACATTCTTTAGCCAAAGTTTGGCTGGCTAAATTTTATTTAGGAAAGCGCGCGACGGCCCGTTCACGCAGCGCGCACGGGCCTGCGGCATGTCGTCGCGGCAACGCGCGCGGCACGCGATCCGGTTCGCTTGTACCATCGACGGATGTTCGATCGATACCTCGACCTGTGGGGCCTCGTTCCCGACGGTGGCCCGCTCCTGACCGCAAGCGGCGGCCTGTTGCCGGTCGTCTGGCACACGCGGCCCGCGATGCTGAAGGTCGCCACGTGCGACGAAGAGCGGCGCGGCAACGCATTGATGGCCTGGTGGAACGGGCAAGGCGCCGCGCAGGTGTGGCAGCACGACAGCGACGCGATCCTGCTCGAACGCGCGCAACCGGCGCCGTCGCTGGCCGCGTTGTCGGCATCGGGGCATGACGACGACACGATGCGCATCGCGTGCGACGTCGTTGCGCGGTTGCATGCGCATCGCGCGCCGCAGCCACCTGCGCAGGTCGTGCCGCTGCATGACTGGTTCCATGCGCTGCTGTCGACTGACGCGGGCAACGACGCGCTGCGCCACTCGGTAGTCACCGCGCGCGCTTTGTTGGCAGAGCCGCCCGCCGACGAAGTCATCCTCCACGGCGACATCCATCACGACAACATTCTCCACTTCGGCGATCGCGGCTGGCGCGCGATCGATCCGAAAGGGCTGCGCGGCGAGCGCACGTTCGACTACGCGAACCTGTTCTGCAATCCCGCGCACGACATCGCGGTCGATCCCGCGCATTTCGAGCGGCGCGTCACGCTCGTGACCGACGCCGCGCAGCTCGACCGACGCCGGCTGCTGCAATGGATTCTCGCGTGGTCGGGCCTGTCGGCCGTGTGGCTGATGGAAGACGACCTGCCGCCCGACACGCGGCTGCAGGTCGCGGCGCTGGCCGCGGCGGCACTCGGCCTGTAGCCGCGAAACGCGCCGCCCATGAAAAAAGCCCGCCGGCATGCACCGGCGGGCTTTCGTGTCCGACCTGCGCGGCGCTCAGCGCGCCGGGTTCAGCGTCAGGTTCATGTGACGGTTCACGTCTTTGTACAGCAGGTAGCGGAAGCGGCCAGGGCCACCCGAATAGCATGCCTGCGGGCAGAACGCGCGCAGCCACATGAAATCGCCCGCTTCGACCTCGACCCAGTCCTGGTTCAGCCGATAGACGGCCTTGCCTTCCAGCACGTACAGGCCATGCTCCATCACGTGCGTTTCGGCGAACGGAATCACGCCGCCCGGCTCGAACGTCACGATGTTCACGTGCATGTCGTGACGCATGTCGCTCATGTCGACGAAGCGCGTCGTGACCCATGCGCCGTTGGTGCCCGGCATCGGGATCGGCTCGACGTCCTGCTCGTTGGTCACGAAGGCTTCCGGCAGCGGAATGCCGTCGACGACCTGGTAGTGCTTGCGCACCCAGTGGAAGCGCACCGCGGCATCGCTGACGTTGTGCAGCGTCCAGTCGGCGCCCGGCGGAATGAACGCGTAGCCGCCCGGCTTCAGCGTGTGCTTCTTGCCTTGCAGCGTCAGCTCGGCCTCGCCTTCGACGACGAACAGCACGGCTTCGGCGTTCTTGTCCTGCTCGGGCTTGTCGCTGCCGCCGCCCGGATTCACTTCGACGATGTACTGCGAGAAGGTTTCCGCGAAACCCGACAGCGGGCGTGCGATCACCCACAGGCGTGTGTTCGTCCAGAACGGCAGCCAGCTCGTGACGATGTCGCGCATCACACCCTTCGGGATCACCGCGTACGCTTCGGTGAACATCGCGCGATCGGTCAGCAGATCCGTCTGCGGCGGGTGGCCGCCATGCGGCGCGTAGTACGTTGTCTTAGACATATTGCATCCAGGCAATGGGTTGGTCCGGCCCCGGGCGCAAACGGCATCGGGCGGTTCGCACACGCGTGGGGCGCGCATGCGGCGGCGGGACATCGTTGCCGGGGTGGCTTGAAGGCGCATGCGCCTTCGTTCGGTCGGCCAGGCTTCGCGTCGGGTCCGTCCGGTTCAGCGGACGCGGCGGCCCGGGTTGTCGGGTCCGGCGGCCGGGCCGCGGCGCTCGCGATCATGCGGCGAGGCGCGGACGACGGCACGGTTCGACTCCGTACGCGGGCATCGTTGACGATAGCGAAGTCGATCCCGATCGACCAATTAAATGTTGCGATGATATCCATTCGATTTCCCACTACCCGCCGGCAACCGCGACACGCGGCGAGGAGGCGTGGCGAGACGGTCTGGCTATCAGGGAAATCCTGACGGCAGCGATGCGTCCGACCGCGGTGACACGCGGCGCGCGCGCAGGTCGCGAGTTGTCCTGCTACACGAATCGAAGGCGGTCGATACGCGCGCGAGAACAGGTCGCGGCATCAGGGTCGCCGGTCGCGGGCGGAGCGGAACGGGGCCGACGTGTCGATGGAAAAGCGGATGGTGTTCGCCGCTCCTGTCCGGGCGCGTTCAGACGCGGCAGGCGTGTCGTCGAGAGGAAAGGAAATCGGAGGGAGGTGTGTTGCCGGCCCGTTGATCGGGCACATGGCAGCGGCTGAGGAAGCCGGAGAAGCGTCGCCGGTCTGGCCGGCGATGGCGGCCCGGCAGACTGCCGGGCTGCTGCTCGCGTCGGGTGCCGACGCCGTCGGCGCGCCGGTGCGCGAATCGCGCACCGTGCCGCGCCAGCGGCGATCAGTCCCAGTCGCGGTGGTGACGATGCTTGCGGTGACGGTAGCCGCGGTCGCCGCGATCGCGCTCGTACGAGCTGCGCGACATGTTGCCGCCGAGTGCCGCGCCGGCGCCGCCGCCGACAGCCGCGCCCAGCAGGCCGCCCGTGCGGCCGCCCATCGCGTTGCCTGCCGCGGTACCTGCGCCGCCACCGAGTGCGCCGCCGATGATCGCGCCGGTGCGCTCGTGACGGTTCGACGTCACTGCGCCACCTGCGCCGCCGCCGATGGCGCCGCCGATGACCGAGCCCGTGCTGCCGCCGAGCGCACCGCCGACTGCTGCGCCGGCTACCCCGCCGAGCGCGCCGCCAAGCGCATTGTTCATGTCACCTGCCAGAGCCGGCAGTGCAGTCGTGCCGGTCAGCGCGGCGACGACGAGAGCGGGGGCGATTTTCTTCCACATTCCCGTATTCTTCCTTGTTCGCAATCTGGTTATTGAAGGTCCGCTCGGTACGACGATCTGAATCGATCGACGTCGTGTCAGGCACTGTGCCGAACCGCGGACCAATTCATTTCAATGAGCTTGCGGCGAAGAATAGCACCGGTCCCGCTTCCTTGCCGTCGACATTCTGGTAACAAGTTGTTTACGAATAAGTGAGGTCGAACACCCTCCTCGAAATCGTCTGAAACCCTTTCTGGCATTGGCTTTGGCGGGGGTCGGCGCCCACGCGGCAACCGTCCGGCCCTGCGCGGCGTCGCACGTTTGAGACACACGTGGCAACACATCGGGCACGCGCCGTGAACAGGCGCCCCGGCGACAGTCGAGGAGGGAAATGCGGGGTCAGTACACGCCGGGCAGCAACCGCCACGTCCGCGCGCAATACGCGTCGTATTCGGCGCCGAATTGCGAACGCAGCAGCGCCTCCTCCGAGCGGATGCGCGCGACGAGCGGCACCAGCATCAATACGACCAGCAGCACGCCGACGCCCGAGCGGAACGCCAGCGCCCAGCCGACCGAATTGACGAGCAGACCGAGGTAGCTCGGGTTGCGGATGCGGCGGTAGATACCGCCGGTCACGAGCGTATGGCCCGGCTGGATTGCAACGAGCCCGCTGAAGCGCTTGCCGAGCACGAACACGGGCCAGATCCGCAGCGCGCCGCCCGCGATGTACAGCACGACGCCGATCCAGCGCACCGTGTCGCCGCCGAAGGTCCAGACGTCGAGCCGGTCGGTCAGCGCGGGCAGGTACGCGAGCAGGAACCCGCTCACCGCGAATGCGCCGAGCACCCAGCGGTTGTCGCGATTCTCGCGCTCGCCGCTGCTCAGGTTGCCTTCGGTGAACATCGCGGCGACGGCCATCACGAGCGTCGCGATCACGACGACGGTCAGCGGCGGATGGGAGAAGAATGCAGCGAACCCGCCGATGCCGAGCACGGCGAGCCCGAGATAGACGAGCGTGGATACGCCCGAGACGATTGCGACCTTGCGTGTAACGGTCATGACGGCCTCGCCGGGATGCGCTTTCCTGTGAAGTATAGGAACCGCACGCACGAAGCGCAGCACGCCGCCGTCATGCGGCCGGCGAAGCCGCGCAAATCGTCCGGCACAAGGCGGCGGACCGGGCCGGTGCGGCCGGGGTCCGCGCGCGGGGCCGGATCAGCGGATACGGAAGTTGCCGCCGATCCCGACGCTGACGGGCGGCGCGTAATACGCCGGCGCATAGCCGTAGTAGGCGGGCGCGTAGCCGTAGGGCGGCGCGACGTAGCAGCCGGACAGGCCGCCGATCAGGGCAAGCGTGATGAGAAGTCTGGACATGGCTCGGCTCCCGGCGCGAATGACGAATGGCACCTCGCGAAAGCCGCACCGCCGCGACAGGCGGCGGCCGGCACGAAGAGGCAATCCGCCCTTCCTGTCGCTCGATGATGTAATGCGCCGAGTCTAGCGCCGGGCTTGCCGGGCCGAGTTTCGTGGGTCGTTACACGTGTTACCCCACATGACCGCTGAAACAGACCCGAGCGGCGCGACGGCCGGCCCGTGGGCGACCGCCGCGCCGAGGGCTGCCGCGCCGTTACACGAAGCGCGCGCGAATGCGCTGCGCGAGCGCTTCGAGCGTCGCCGCGTCGGCGATTTCGCGCGCATGCATCCGCAGTTCGGCGCCTTCCCAGCGCGGGATCACGTGGAAGTGCACGTGCGGAACCGTCTGGCCGGCCGCCGCGCCATTGAACTGGCCGATGAACACGCCGTCCGGCTCGAGCGCCGCGCGCACCGCCGCCGCGACGCGCTGCGTCATGCGGATGCCGGCCGCGGCCGCGTCGCCGGACAGCTCGAAGATCTGCGCGGCCGGCTCCTTCGGGATCACGAGCACGTGACCGTCGGCCTGCGGCATGAGATCCATGATCGCGAGCGTCGCGTCGTCTTCGGCGACCTTCACGCACGGCAGTTCGCCGCGCAGGATTTTCGCGAACGGGTTGTTGTTGTCGTAGGACATGGCGTTTTCCGATATCGGTTGGACGGTTGGACCGGGAGAGCAATGCCGGACGATTATCGGCCGATGGCGGGCCGCATTTCAACTCGCACGACGCAGCAGGTCGAGCGGCCGGCGCGAAACATCGCAAATGCGTGCGGCGATCGTCGCGCGTCACGCGGCCGCGATTGCCACGTATCGCCCGAACCTGCGACACTGCCGTAACGTTGCCGGCCGGCACGCCACCGAGGACGCTCGCGCATGACGATCCCCCTCAAGAAGCTGATTCTGCGCGGTGTCGCGCTCGCACTCGTTGCGGCGGTCGGCTACGCCGGCTTCATGCTGTCCCGGCTCGCGCCGATCGCGACCGGCTACGCGGCGAAGGCGCTGTGCTCCGGCGTATTCGTATCGGGCCGCCCGGCCGCGTCCGTGATCGACGTCGACATCATGGCCGGCGTCCATCCGCTGCTGAAACTGGTGCGCCCGTCGATCGATCCCGACCATCATCGCGCAACGGCAACCTTCGCCGGCTTCGCCGAGCGCGAAGCCGACTTCCGGCCCGGGCTCGGCTGCACGCTCGCGCCCGGCTCCTCGTCCGGCGCGGCGCCGACGACCTTGCCGGCCGCGTTGCCGCCTCTTCCCGATCCGCCGTCCGACCCGCCCGTCCCGGCCACGCCGCCCGCCGGCATCGATGCGCACAAGCTGCAGACCGCGATCGACCGCGCGTTCGACGAGCCCGACCCGGCGCGGCCGCGACGCACCCGCGCGGTCGTCGTGATGTGGCGCGGCCAGGTGATCGCCGAACGCTATGCGCCCGGCTTCACGGCCGATACGCCGCTGCCCGGCTGGTCGATGACGAAGACCGTGACGGCCGCGCTGGTCGGCACGCTCGTCGCGCAGCACAAGCTGTCTCCGGATACCGCTGCGCTGCTGCCCGAATGGCGCGGCAGCGGCGATCCACGTGCGGCCATCACGCTCGACGAGCTGCTGCGAATGACGAGCGGCCTGCAATTCAACGAGGACTACGACGACCCGCTGTCCGACGTCGCCGTGATGCTGTTCACGCAGCCCGACATGGCACGCTTCGCATCGGCGAAGCCGCTGGCCGCGACACCCGGCACGCAGTGGTCCTATTCGAGCGGTACGAGCGAGATCATCGCGCGCGTGATGCGTGAGGCGCTGGGCGGCAACGAGGACGACTACCTCGCGTATCCGCGCCGCGCGCTGTTCGCGCCGCTCGGGATGCACAGCGCGGTATTCGAGCCCGATGCGTCCGGCACGCTCGTCGCGCCGTCGTACATGTATGCGAGCGCGCGCGATTGGGCGCGCTTCGGGCAGCTGCTGCTGCAGGATGGCGTATGGAACGGGCAGCGGCTGCTGCCGGAAGGCTGGGTGCGCTACCTGACGCGCGCGACGCCGCAGTCGTCGCGCCAGGAATTCGGCGCGCAGCTGTGGGTCAAGGTGCCGGAGCCGTTCAACGATCGCGACCCGCAGGCGCGCGCGATGCCGGCCGACGCATTTCATGCGGTCGGCCATGAAGGCCAGTTCGTGAGCGTGGTACCGAGCCGTCAGCTGGTGGTCGTGCGGCTCGGGCTGTCGCGGCCGGAATCCGCGTGGAATCACGAGGCGTTTCTCGCGCGCGTGCTCGATGCGGTGCCGGCGCCCGGTGCGTAAGAACGGGCACCTGAGGCGGTGAATCGGAAGTGAAGCGGCGGCGCTTTCATTGCCCCCGCTTCACGTACTACCTGCCTTGCATTACGGGTTCGCGCTGCCCGCGTACTGCTTGAAGCCGTCGCGCGCGGCGAGACGCTCGATATAGCGCGACACGGCCGGCAATTCCGGATGCTCGAACGGCGTACCGAACCAGCGGTTCACCGACAGGCCGATCGGAATGTCCGCGAGCGTGAAGGTGTTGCCGGCCACGTACGCGCCCGTCTTTTCGAGCTGGGTGTTCAGCACGTGCATGTGCTTCGTCCAGCCCGCGATCGACTGCGCGATGCCGGCCGGATCCTGGTGATCGGGCGACTTGCGCACGAGACCGAGGAATGCGCCGACCCACGCGCGGTTCAGGTCCGCGCCCTGCCAGTCGATCCACTGGTCGACCCGCGCACGCGCCTGCGGCTCGGCCGGATACAGCGCGTCGCCGCCATAGCGGTTCGCGAGATAGCGGATGATCGTGTTCGATTCCCAGAGCACGAAATCGTCATCCTTGATGACGGGCACGAGCGCGTTCGGATTCAGCGCGAGATAGGCCGGATCGTGGGTCGTGCGAAAGCCCGCACCCCAGTCTTCCTGTTCGAACGGCAGATTGAGTTCGGTGCACAGCCACAGCACCTTGCGGACGTTGATGGACGGGATCTTGCCGAGGATGTGCAGCATGCAGTCTCCTTGTGAGTTCGGATGCGGAGCGTTCGGAGCGCACGACACGCCCCGAACGCGTTCACGCCGAATTTATACACGACCTCGCGGGAAACGGCAGGTCGAATGGGCGAAATCGGTGTGCGGCCGGCTCGTCAGGTCGCGCAGCGCGTGCTCGGCCGTCGGGAACCGGAACATGAAGCCGTCCTGATGCAGCCGGGCCGGCATCACGCGCTGCCCGTCCAGCAACAGCTCGGCCATCTCGCCCATCGCGACGCGCAGCGGCGCGGCCGGCACGTGCAGAAACGCGGGGCGGCGCAGCACCTTCGTCACGATCTGCACGAACTCGCGCTGGGTCAGCGGCACCGGTGCGACCGCGTTGTAGACGCCGTGCATGCCCGCATTCGACATCGCACGCGCGACGATCCGCAGCACGTCGTCGCGGTGAATCCAGCTCATCACCTGCGCGCCGTCGCCGAACCGCCCGCCCATGCCGAAGTAATGCGGCAGCAGCATCGGTCGCAACGCGCCGCCAGGGCCAAACACGATGCCCAGCCGCAGCACCACCGTGCGCATGCCATCACGCTCGAGCGGCTGCGCGGACCGCTCCCACTGCCGGCACAGATCCGACATGAAGCCCGTGCCGGCGCTGCTGCCTTCGTCGAGCCGTTCGTCGCCCGGCCGCACGCCGTAATAGCCGATCGCGGACGCCTGGATCCACGTGCGCGGCTTGACCTCGGCACGCTCGACCCAGCGCATCAGCGATTGCGTGACGCCGACGCGACTCGCGAGAAGGACCGCCTGCCGGCGCGTGCTCCAGCGCGCGCCCAGCACCGGTGCGCCGGCGAGATTGACGATCGTGTCGAAGCGCTCGTGCGGCTGCAGCTGTTCGGAGGACGTCACGCTGCGCACACGCCCCTGAAACAGGTAGGCCGCTCGCAGCGGATCGCGCGCGAGCAACGTGACCGTATGACCCGCATCGAGCAGCTGGTTCACGAGGGTTTCGCCGATGAAGCCGGTCCCGCCCGTGACGAGCACGTTGCCGGGCGGCTGCCCCGCAAACGGATTGGCCGCCGGCGTGCGGTGCGCGATGCGGCACGCGGCGATCCCGTCGCGGAGCCCCGATACCGTCACGCCGACGGCAAACAGGCTGAGCAGCCAGCCGCGCCAGCCGAGGTCGATCGCGTGCAGCGCGGTCGGTTCGTGCACCCATACGGCCAGTTGCATCGCGATCATCCCGAACAGCGCGCCGCCGTTGACGGCCAGCAGCGTGTGCAGCACGCGTTCGGTCGCCGGCAGCTTGCGGCTTTGGTCCTCGACGACGAAATCCCACAACGTCAGCACCACTTCGACGAGCACGACCGCCGCGAGGGCCGCGACCCATGCGCCGTGGAACGCGACGTTCGCGATCGACGCGAACACGAGGCCGTACAGCACGGACCGCACCGCATGAATCGCCAGCTCGAGCCGCGCGCGCGGGCTGTGCGGCAGGTCCTGCGTGAGTTCATGGTGATAAAGCGTATCGAATGCGCCCATCGCGCCCTGCACGATCAGCAGGTTGAGCGCCCAGTCGAAAGCAGGCAAGGTGTTCATACGGTATCCCTCCTCCACAGCCACACGAGCGGCGGCACCATCGCGACGAGTGCCGCGACATCGATCGCCACATGGCCCCACACATGCGCCTGCCACGACAACAGCATGTCCTGCGGCGCCCAGATCAACAGGCCGGCCAGCAGCCAGCCCCACACTTCCCGTTTCCGCAGCCGGTTGCCGAGGTGAACGAGCGCGAGCATCCAGACCGACGCGCACTGCACCGTCGCGCCGATCAGCGACATCCACCAGACCTGCTGGGCGCGCGCGGCATCGGGCGCCGCTCCCGACCAGAAATGCAGCTCGATGCCGCGGTGATACGCGTCGAGCCACGGCGCGCCTGCCACCCACGGAACGGCCACGCCGACGAGCAGGTGCACGAGCGCCGCGGCGATCATCCAGCGCACGACGAGGCGGCGTGCGGTGTCGCGCGCGGGCCGGTCTCCGCTCGTACTTTCGGCGACCTCGCCGGTCCCGCACACCGCCTCGTCGCAGCACACTTCGGCGCGATACCCGAGCCAGCGCGAAACCGCATGCCGGTTGCGTGCAAAGCGGCGATACAGCGGCGCAAGCGCGGCCCGCATCGCCGGCACGCGCAGCAGCCAGACGAGCCAGCGGCGCCCGACCAGCGCATGGGCTGCCACGATGCCGTCGACGCCGGTCAGCATGCGTCCGTCGGGCAGGCGCGCATGCAGCTCGCGATTCAGCGCGGGCAGGCCGACGCCCAGCGGCGCCGGGTCGAAGCCCGGCCCCGCGATATCGACGAACGCGAGCCGGTGCCGCGCGTCGCGGGCTCCGAGACGCCGGATTTCCGCGACGCAAAGCGGACATCGTCCGTCGAAATAAAGAACCAATTCACTTGAGTTCATGCTTTGCACTCCTTCTTTTTATCGCAAGCATCATGAATCGATTGATTGACTGCTTTCAGACAGGTATCGACGCCGCACCGGTCCCGCATGGCGGCGCCCCGCTTACATCGGCTTGACCACCATCAGGAAGTAGACGGTCAGCATCGCGAAGAACGCCGGATAGCCGAGCAGTTCCCAGCGCTTCGCGTAGCGCCAGTAGCGCTCCGGCAGGGCCGCCTCGCCGTTCGCGTGCGCGAGCTTCGCCATCGATGCAAGTTCGAGCTGCAACCACACGACGGGCAGCCAGCATGCACCGGCGACCGTGTACAGCACGATCGATGCGAGCAGCCACGGCGTATGCCACGGCCAGCCGGCCGTATGCGCGAGCCACAGCCCGGACGCCGGCTGGAAGATCACGGCCGGTGTCGTGAACCACCAGTCCGCGCGTACCACGAGCCGCGACACGGCCGCGATCGCGGGCACCGAGCGCGTGCGGTTCGCGAAGAACAGGTAGAACGCGGTGCCGAACCCCGTGCCGACGAGCAGCACCGAGGACAGGATGTGAAGCGCCTTGATGACGAGATAGGTATTCATGCTTGTTCTTCTTCTGAAAAGAGGATCAACAGGATCGCGAGAATCGGCACGTTCTTGAGCACGGGGCCGAACGGTTCGGCCAGCAGGCCCGGCATCGTGACCGCGATGACGGCCGAATACGCGACGATCAGCGCCGCTTGCGCGGCCCACAGGCGCCGCGAAGGCGCGGCAATGGTTGCGATGCCGAACGCGAAGTCCAGCGCACTGGCTGCGTAAAGCGCGATCAGCGCGGGCAGCCCCGTCAGGTGCGCAGGCGCCAGCAGCGCGAGGCTCGCGTGCAGCGGATGAATGAATGCGCTGACGATCGCCGTCCAGACCCAGACGATCGCGAGCGCGCCCCGCAGCAACGGGTGCCGCCACATCGCGAGCGCATCGCGGCGCAGCACCGCGGCTTCCGCGCCGATGAAGCTGCCGATGCCGCGCGGCGGCCGGCCCAGGATGGCCGCGGTGGCCGCCGGATCGCCGGTGTTCCCGCCGCGCAGCATCGTCCACGTGTCGCGCGTCAGCATCGCGCCCGGCAACGCGCCGGACAGCACGGCCGCCGCGCCGACCAGCGGGCCCGGCAGCGTCACACGGGTAGCCCGCGGAAAGCCCAGCGCGGCACGGTAACTCGCCAGCATCTCGCGGTATTCGACTTCGTCGTTGCCGACCACGTCGATCACCCGGCCGCCGGCCGCCCATGCATCGCCCGGTTGCTCGACGAGCTGCGCGACGACCTCGGCGAGATCGTCGACATGCACGGGGCGCAGCCGCTGATGGCCGCCGGCCGGCAGCACCTGCACGGGCAGGCTCGCGAGCATCCGGAAAAACCGTGCCGACGCACCCTCCGTCCCGTAGACGAGCGCCGGGCGCACGATGCGGAAATCGATCGGCAGCGTCTGCAGGAAGCGGTCGGCCGCGTGCTTGCTGGCGAAGTAGCGGGTCTCGCCGCGCTCGACACCGAGCGCCGAGACCTGGATCACACGCCGCACGCCGGCGCGGCAGCACGCGGTGAAGAGCGCACACGGCGCGGCGCGGTGCACGGCATCGAGCGTCGCGCCGCGTCGATCGGCGAGGATGCCGACTGCATTGATCACCACGTCGACGCCCTTCAGCCGCGCCAGCCACACTTGCGGATCGACGTCGTTCGCGAAATCGATCGCGACGTCGCCCGGGCCGGCGGCGTGACGCACGCCGCGCAGCACGCGATGGCCGCCGGCTTCGAGCCGCGCGCACAGCGCCCGCCCGATGAAGCCGCTCGCGCCGCAAACGAGAACGGTCATGCTGCGCGCGCCGGTGCGATCGTGCAGGCATGTCGACGGCAGGACTGCGTTCATTTTCATCCTCTATTTACAGTTATTTCTGTACAAACAGAAATAACAACCCCGAAAAAAGCGGGCTGTCTGCCCGCCCGTCCGTTACCGCTTACTTCGATGGCTTGCGCCTGACCGTCTGGCTGATCTTCGCACCGATGCCGAGCGCCTTCATCAGCGTATCGGGCTTGAGCCGCAGCATCTCGTCCGACCAGGTCGTGAGCGTCTCGACGAACTGCAGCGTGTCGCGGATCCGCTGTTCGGTCTCGCGGCTCTCGTTCGCGATCTCCGGGTTCGTCAGGCAATCGCGCAGCACCGTGAGCGTCGGCTCGATCTCGCGCTGGCGCCGCCCTTCGACGATCAGCTTGAACAACTCCCAGATGTCGGTCGACGTCTCGAAGTGGTCGCGGCGATCGCCCAGCACGTGCACGACCTTCGCGAGCCGCCAAGCCTGAAGCTCCTTCAGGCTCGTGCTGACGTTGGAGCGCGCGACGTTGAGCGTCTCGGCGATCTCGTCGGCCGCAACCGGCCGGCCGGCCAGGTAGAGCAGCGCGTGAATCTGCGAGACGGTGCGGTTGACGCCCCACCGCGAGCCCATTTCGCCCCAATGGAGAATGAATCGTTCGGCGATCGGTGTGAGTTCCATGTCGGTAAATTTATTCATTTCAGTTATTTCTGTCAAGAGAGAAATAACCGGGCGACCCGGCACCTGCCGGCCGCGCCCGCCCGCGATCGGCCGCATCCATTACAATGCGCGGGAATTTTCCGATTTCAGGCCGTTTCTGCCTTTCTGACAAGAGGTTTCAATGATCATCAAACCGCGCGTGCGTGGCTTCATCTGCGTGACGACTCATCCCGTCGGCTGCGAAGCCAACGTCAAGGAACAGATCGACTACGTGACTTCGCACGGCCCGATCGCCAATGGCCCGAAGAAAGTGCTCGTGATCGGCGCGTCGACCGGCTACGGCCTCGCCGCCCGGATCTCGGCCGCATTCGGCTCGGGCGCGGACACGCTCGGCGTGTTCTTCGAGCGCGCCGGCAGCGAGACGAAGCCGGGCACCGCCGGCTGGTACAACAGCGCCGCGTTCGAGAAATTCGCCGCGGAAAAGGGGCGCTATGCGCGCAGCATCAACGGCGACGCATTCTCCGACAAGGTCAAACAGGTCACGATCGATACCATCAAGCAGGATCTCGGCAAGGTCGACCTGGTTGTCTACAGCCTCGCGGCACCGCGCCGCACGCACCCGAAGACGGGCGAAACCATCAGCTCGACGCTCAAGCCGATCGGCAAGGCCGTCACGTTCCGCGGCCTCGACACCGACAAGGAAGTGATCCGCGACGTCGCGCTCGAACCGGCGACGCAGGAAGAGATCGACGGCACCGTCGCCGTGATGGGCGGCGAGGACTGGCAGATGTGGATCGACGCGCTGGCCGAAGCCGGCGTGCTGGCCGACGGCGCGAAGACCACCGCGTTCACGTACCTCGGCGAGCAGATCACGCACGACATCTACTGGAACGGCTCGATCGGCGAAGCGAAGAAGGATCTCGACAAGAAGGTGCTGTCGATTCGCGACAAGCTGGCCGCGCACGGCGGCGATGCCCGCGTGTCGGTGCTGAAGGCCGTCGTCACGCAGGCCAGCTCGGCGATCCCGATGATGCCGCTGTACCTGTCGCTGCTGTTCAAGGTGATGAAGGAAACCGGTACGCACGAAGGCTGCATCGAGCAGGTGTACGGGCTCCTGAAGGACAGCCTGTACGGCGCGACGCCGCACATCGACGAAGAAGGCCGCCTGCGCGCCGACTACAAGGAACTCGATCCGCAGGTGCAGTCGAAGGTCGTCGCGATGTGGGACAAGGTGACGAACGAGAACCTGTACGAGACGACCGACTTCGCCGGCTACAAGACCGACTTCCTGCGGTTGTTCGGTTTCGAGATCGCGGGCGTCGACTACGAAGCGGACGTGAACCCGGACGTGAAGATTCCGGGCATCATCGACACGACGGTCTGACCGTACGGCCCGCCGCCGCGCCGAAGCGTGGGCGGCGGGACGAATCCGCGCGTTTTTCCCCTCGAGCAGTGACGAAGCAGAACCCGACCCCAAGCCGGAGGTTCGAACCATGCCAGTCCATCACGCCCTCATCCCCTGCCTGCGCTACACCGACGCGCCGGCCGCCATCGACTTCCTTTGCAACGCCTTCGGCTTCGAGCGCCACGCAGTCTACGCCGATGACCACGACCCGACGTTGATCCATCACGCCGAGCTGACGCTCAACGGCCAGATGGTGATGCTCGGCTCCGCCCGCCCCGGCCCCGTGCGCGACCTGTATCGCTGGAAGACCGCGTCCGAGGCAGGCGGCATCACGATGTGCGTGTGCGCGGTGATCGACGACCCCGACGCGCACTGCGCCCGCGCCCGTGCGGCAGGCGCCGAGATCCTCACCGAGCCCACGGACAACGACGGCTATCCCGGCCGCGGCTACAACGTGCGCGACCCCGAGGGCAATGTCTGGACCTTCGGCAGCTACGACCCCTTCGCCGCCCACTGACGCCCTCGCGCGTCACCCGGCGCACTGCGCTACTCCACCGCCCGCGCGGCATCCCACAGCGGTTGCGCGCCGCGCGCCGCATTCCACGCGGCAAAGCGCGAACGCCACGATTCGAACGGCTCGGCCAGCGGATGGCGCGGATCTTCGCTGAGCGAATACGCCATCCCTTCGATCAGCCAGCGCGGCTTGGTCATGACGGCGAGGTTGCCGAGCGCTTCCGCCTGGCGGTGATGGATCAGCTCGTGTGCGAGGAAATAGGTCTGCCAGCCGCGCGGCGCGATCACCACGCCGAAATCGCCGAGCGTCAGCGCCGCGCGCGAACCGAGGCCGAACGCATCGGCGCACGTGCGCGTCGAGCAGAACACGACGCGCGGCGCGTCGCGGAACGCGCCGACGGCCGCCGCCGCGCGCGCATAGCCGTCGCGATAGAGCTGCTGCGCATCGCCGAGCTTCGCGGCATCGTCCGTGCAGATGCCGGCGCTCGGGCACGACACGCCGGGGACCAGTGACGGCGCGACGACGCGCAGCGGCTTGACGAGCGCATACGCGGCAATCGGCAGCGCGACCAGCAGGCCCGTGAGGGCGAAAACGACGTGGGAGCGTTTCATCGAAGCGGCGGTTCCGTGGCGTGGCGATGGAGTCTTCCTGCCTGAACGTGAATATATCGGACCGGCAACGCGTTCAGCCCCGTTTTTCATTCCGGCCGGCTTCCATGGGACGCCCGCACTCACCGCGCCCCGGCAGACGGCGAGACGCGCACCATCGCGATCCGCCATTTCGTCTCGACAAAGACTTTTTACGACCTAATAACGCCTGAATAATATATTGGACGCATGACTGGAAGCCCCGCATTCTTGCCCCCTATCGGCTCGCTCCACCGCATACGCAGCGGCCGCACGGCAAGGACAGCACATGAACAGCAACGAACGGCTCACCGGCATCGGCTACGGATTGCTCGCCGCGCTCATCTGGGGCGGCTTTCCGGTCGTCACGCGCGTCGGCGTCACGCACTCGACCCTCGACGCGTACGACATCACCTTCATCCGCTTCGTCGTATCGGGCGCGCTGCTGCTGCCCGTCCTGCTGCGCCACGGCCTCGGCACGCTGCGCCCGACATCGATCGCGCTGATGGTGACCGGCGCCGGCGCGCCGTACATCCTGACCGTCGCGGCGGCCTTGAGCCGCGCGCCGGTCGGCTATTTCGCGCTGACGCCGGGCAGCATGATCGCGTTCACCGCCATCCTCGGGCGGCAGGTCACGCAAGAACGGCTGAGCGCCGCGCAGGTCGCCGGCATCGTCGCGATCCTCGGCGGCATCGTGCTGACCGCGTCCGACGCGCTGCACGGCGCGATCGGGCTGCCGGCCCTCGGGCTGTTCGTCCTCGGCGGTTTGCTGTGGGCCGTCTACAACGTGACGACGAAACGGGCCGGAACCGGCGCGCTGCACGCGACGGCCGTCGTGGCGGTCGGCTCGGCGGTGTTCTACTGTCCGCTTTATCTCGCCGTGCGCGGCGGCGCCGTGCTGCATGCGCCGGTCGCGGCCATCGCGACGCAGGCGATCTACCAGGGCGTGCTGATGTCGGTGCTGGCGCTCTACTGCTTCAGCCGGGCCGTCGTCGCGCTCGGCCCGGCGATCGGCGCGACCTTCGCCGCGCTGATGCCGCTGCTTGCCACGCTCGAGGCGATGCTGCTGCTCGGGGAGCGGCCACATGCGCCGGCGCTCGCGGGTATTGCGATCGTCACGGCAGGGATGGGTTTGAGTCTCGTGAACCGGTGGCGAACGGGGGAGCGGCAAGCCATCCGCCAGGCAAACCCCGCCGCGCACGGCTGAAACGAACCATGTCCGTCAAACGGCATGCCCCGTACGCGGATCGCCAGCCCCCGCTCCCCGACGACTCCAGCGCACACCCAGCCACAGAAGCGCGACACTGCACACGAACAGCAGCACCTCGACCAGCACGGTATCGACATGCCAATACCGCGTCAGCAACACCGCAACGAGGTCGAACATGAAATGGAACGCGATCGCATACGCGAGCCAGCGTTTGGTGCCACGGACGAACGCCTGCAACACGATCAGCGACAGCCCGACATGCGCGGCCATCGCACTCGCCCGCTCGAACAGCGCGAGAAACGGCGACGCGAGCGTCATGCCCGCGAACTGCGACCCGATCAGCGACTGCACGCCGGCCGACACGACGACACCCGCATGCGCAAGCAGGTAGCCGGTGCCGAGCACGACGAACCCGACACCGACCAGCAGCATCGCTTCCAGCCCGCCGTGCCCGAGCCCGAGCATCACGGCAGTCTGCGCGTCGCGCCGCTTCGGCAGCAGGTACCGGAACGCGACCCAGCGCCCGCATTCCTCGAAGAGCCCGGCCGTCAACGCCGCGAACACGAGCATCGGCACGTGCCAGCGCCGATCGGTCCCGAGCCAGTGGAACAACGGCATCTGCCACGACAGGCGCAGCACCGGCTGGAACACGAAGAAGGTCAGCATGCCGTAGCAAAACACGCGCAACGGCACCTGCGTGCGGCGCCGCCAGATCACCGCGAGCCACACGGGCGCGATCAGCGCGACGACTCCGGCCGCGAGCGTGAGGAACAAGAGCACCGGGGCGACCGGATGCATGGCGGACGCCGTTACGCGAGCTGCTTGTGGAAGTACGTCGTCGCGCAGAGCGCACCGTCCGGCATCAGCGCGTAATTCGGCACGATGCCGACCCGCTGCCAGCCGGCCCGCTCGTACAGCCGCTCGGCGTCGCCACCCGTCACGGTGTCGAGCACGAGCACGGTCTTGCCGGCGTCGCGCGCGGCCACGTCGGCCGCCGCCATCAGCCGCGCGGCGATGCCCTGCCGGCGCGCGTGCCGCGACACGAGCATCTTCGAGATGTCCGCACGATGCGGCTGGTTCTCGGGCTGCGCGGTCACGACCTGCACCGTGCCGAGGATCCGGCCGGACGCATCCTCGGCGACGAGCAGGATGCGCTCGTCGTTCGCGACGCCCTCGGCCACGCGCGTCCAGAACGCGACGGCAGTCGGCCGCTCGATCGGCAACATGAAGCTGACGGACGCGCCGCCTTCAACGCAATCGATCAGCACGTCGGCCAGCGCCTCGATACAGTTCGTCGCTTCGCGTGCGTCGACGCGGCGGACGGTAACAGATTCGGTCATGCCATCTCCGGTAGTCAGATAGGCCGCACGCGCGGGTTCGGCATGGGCCGGAATCGAAAGAGCGCCGGCCGATGTCAAAGCTTGCGCAACGACGGCAGGCGTCCGGCAGCGCGGCGCCCGGTCGGCGCGCGTTACCGCCCCATCATCGTACGCGACGAAAATTTTCGCTGCATCGCCCTTCACAACGGCTACACTTAGCCATATGGCTAACTTTAAACCCGGCATCAGCGACGTCTTCCACGCCCTCGCCGATCCGACACGCTGCGCGATCGTCAGCGCGCTCGGCCAGGGCGAGCGGACCGTCTCCGCGCTGGCCGCGCCGTTCGACATGGCGTTGCCATCGTTCATGAAGCATGTCGCCGTGCTCGAGCGCAGCGGTCTCGTCGAGACCCGGAAAACGGGCCGCTCGCGCACCTGCGCGCTGGTCGGCAGCCGGCTGACCGAGGCCGAGGCATGGCTCGCCGCGCAGCGCGCGACGTGGGAAGCACGATCCGATCGTCTCGTCGAATTCGTCGAACGCCGTCACCAGGAGGAGCAAGATGTCAGCAAGTCACGTCGAACCCGTTGAAACCCACGATCTCGTCATTACGCGCACGCTGCGCGCGCCGCGCGCTGTGGCGCGCATGGACCGAACCCGAACTGCTGAAGGCATGGTGGTGCCCGCAACCATGGACCACCGAGGTGCGCGCGTTCGACCTGCGGCCGGGCGGCGCCTTCCACACGTTCATGCGCGGCCCGGACGGCGGCACGAGCGACAACCCCGGCTGCTTCCTGGAAATCGTGCCGGAATCGCGCATCGCGTTCACGTCGATGCTCTCGGGCGACTGGCGGCCGCAGGCGCCGTGGATGGGCTTCACGGCGATCATCACGATGGCCGACGACGACGCGGGCAGCCGCTACGAAGCGCGCGTGATGCATCCGGATGCCGCGACGCGCGAGCGCCACGAAGCGCTCGGCTTTTTCGAGGGCTGGAACACCTGCATCACGCAGCTCGACGCATTCGCCGCAACCCTGCGCTGACGCGCAGACCGGCGTGCGCCCATTGCATGCCGCCGCGCCCGCGCCTAGGATTCCTGAAGGAAGCATGACGACACGCCGGTCTCCGGCGTGCACCGTCGCGCGCGCTCCGCGGGAGGCCACATGTTGCACACGCACACGCATTCGACCCGGGTCAGCCGGCACCTGAACGCCCCGCGCGGGCGCGTCTACCGTGCGCTGCTCGATCCGCACGCGGTCGAGCAGTGGAAGGTGCCCGACGGCATGACCTGCCGCGTGCACGCGTACGATGCGCGAGAGGGCGGCGCGCTGCGCGTATCGCTGAGCTACGACGCACCACCGTCGGCCGGCATCGGCAAGACCGCCGCGCGCACCGATACCTATCACGGCCGCTTCGTCACGCTCGTGCCCGACGAGCAGATCGTCGAGATCGACGTGTTCGAAACCGACGACCCGATGCTGCGCGGCGCGATGACGATCACGATCACGCTGTCCGACGAAGCGGGCGGCACACGCGTGGACGCGGTGCACGACGGCGTACCGCCCGGCGTGCCGGCCGCCGACAACGAAACCGGCTGGCAGATGGCGCTGGCACGGCTCGCGGCGCTGGTCGAGGCCGCATAGCGGCTGCCGTTCGCGCCGGCAGCGAAAAGGCGGTGCGGCAGCGCAAAACGCCGCCACGTGCGACACTGGTCCGCCCCCGATCCATCCGGACCCGCACGAGGAGACACTCGCGATGAACGCCGCGCGCACCGCCATCTGGTATTTCGATTTCGTTTCGCCGTTCGCCTATCTGCAACAGGAACAGTTCGACCAGTTGCCGCCCGCCGCCGCGTTCGAGCCCCGGCCGATCGTGCTTGGCGCGCTGCTCACGCACTGGGGCCAGAAAGCGCCGGCGGAGATCGCGGCCAAGCGCGTCTTCACCTATCGTCACGCGCAATATCGCGCCGACAAGCTCGGCATTGCGTTCCGGATGCCGCCCGCGCATCCGTTCAACCCGATCAAGCCGCTGCGCCTCGCGATCGCGATGGGCAGTTCGCGCGACGCCATCCAGCGGATCTTCCGGCACATCTGGCGCGACGGCCAGGACGTCTCGACACCGGAAGGCTTCGCCGCACTGTGCGAGGCCGTCGGTTTTCCGGAGGGCGTGACGGCCGTCGAAGCGCAGTCGGTCAAGGATGCACTGCGCGCGAACACCGATCAGGCGATCGCCGACGGCGTATTCGGCGTGCCGACCTTCGCACTCGACGGCGACCTGTTCTGGGGCGAGGACGCGACCGGCATGTTCGCCGACTGCGCGACGTCGCGCACGTGGCTCGACTCGCCCGAGGTGCGCCGCATCAGCGCACTGCCCGAAGGCATCCGGCGCGGCTGACGGCACGGCCGCCATCGCGCGCCGGCGGCATCACCCTTCGCGTCCTTCGACGAGCGTCGGTACGGCCTCGCGCATCATCGCGACGAACCGCACGAGCCGCGACGGATAAAACTGCGCATGCGGATAGGTCAGGTAGACGGGCAGCGGCGCGGCCTGCCACTCGGGGGCGAGGTGCACGAGCTCGCCGCGCTCGAGATGGCCGGCCAGCATCCATGACGAGCCGACGCACGCGCCGACGCCCAGCAGCGCCGCGCTGCGCAGCGTATACAGGTTCGCGGTCGTGATGCGCGGCCGGATCGCGATGCGTCGCGTGTCGCCGGTGGCGGCATGCGTCAGCGCAAGCTCGGTGCGGTAGTACGTGCGTAACGCGAGCCACGGCAACGCGGCCAGCGCATCGGGATCGGCCGGCACATCGGCGCCGTTCAGCACGGACGGCGCGGCGACCACGAAGCGCGGCACCTTCGTCAGCCGGATCGCGACCACGCCCGGATCGGTCGGCTCCCCGACCTGGATCGCGCAATCGATGCCGCTGCCGATGAAATCGCGCACCTCGTCCTGCAGCAGCCATTCGACCGACACGCGCGGATAGTCGCGCAGGAACTGCGCGAGCGGCGCGACGAAACGCTCCTGTCCGAACGCATGCGGCACCGCGACGCGCAGCAGCCCGTCGGGCTCCTCCTGCGCGCCGCGCAAATCGGCCTCGAACGCCGCCCAGTTCGCCAGCAGCTCCTTCGCGCGCTTGAAGCAGCGCTCGCCGTCGACGGTCAGCCGCATCGTGTGCGTCGTGCGTTGCAGCAGCCGCATGCCGAGCGAACGTTCGAGCGCCTGCAGCCGCCGGCTGATGGTCGGCTGCGTCGTATGCAGTTGCGCGGCGGCGGCCGACAGGCTGCCGGCCTCGACTATGCGTACGAAGGTTTCCATCAGCTCGAAACGATAGCCTGCGCCGTCCACCGGCACGGCCTGAATGCGCTGAGACCCGCCAGCAGCGGGAGAAATGGAAGATTTTTCAGTCATGCGTGGAGCGTATAACAAATCTGCGCAAGGCGGCACTACCGTGGCCTGGCGCGTGCCGCCACACTCGCGTCCATCGCGTTATCCAACCGAGGATGCACACCATGTCCACCCCGACCCGTCTCGACGCCGCGCCGCGCATGGCGCACGCCCCGGCCCATCCGGCCGCCCATTCGATGCCCGATCGCCGGCTCGTGCTGCTGCTCGCGGCCGCCGCCGGCCTCGGCGTCGCCCCGCTCTACTACGCGCAGCCGATGCTCGGCGCGCTCGGGCCCGATCTCGGCGCGTCGGCGCGCGCGATCGGCTTCGTGCCGACGCTCACGCAGCTCGGCTATGCGCTCGGCATCCTGCTGCTGGCGCCGCTCGGCGACCGCTTCGACCGGCGCCGCGTGATCGTGACCAAGGCGGCCGCGCTGGTCGTCGCGCTGCTGCTCGCGTCGATCGCGCCGTCGCTCGGGCTTCTGCTCGCGGCGAGCTTCGCGATCGGCCTCGCCGCAACGATGGCGCAGGACGTCGTGCCGGCCGCCGCGACGCTCGCGCACGACACGCATCGCGGCCGCATCGTCGGCACGGTGATGACGGGGTTGCTGCTCGGCATCCTGCTGTCGCGCGTCGTGGCCGGCTTCATCGCGGAAACGGCCGGCTGGCGCGCGATGTTCGCGCTCGCGGCCGTCAGCGTCGCCACGATCGGCGCGGTGGCCGCACGCGGGCTGCCGCGCTTCGAACCGACCACGCGCCTGCCGTATCGCGCGCTGATCGGCTCGCTCGGTGCGTTGTGGCGCAACCATCCGGCGCTGCGCCGCGCCGCGCTCGCGCAGGGGCTGCTCGCCATCGGGTTCAGCGCGTTCTGGTCGACGCTCGCGGTGATGCTACACGGTGCGCCGTTCCATCTCGGCAGTGCGGCCGCGGGCGCATTCGGCCTTGCGGGTGCCGCCGGTGCGCTGGCCGCGCCGATTGCCGGACGTCTGGCCGACCATCACGGCCCCGAGCGCGTCACGCGCATCGGCATCGGTATCGCGACGCTGTCGTTCGCGTCGATGGCCGCCGCGCCGCTGATGTCGCCGCATGCGCAGCTCGTGCTGCTCGCGGTCGCGACGATCGGCTTCGATCTCGGCGTGCAGGCGACGCTGATCGCGCACCAGGCGATCGTCTACCGGATCGATCCCGCATCGCGCAGCCGCCTCAACGCGGTGCTGTTCGTCGGCATGTTCGTCGGGATGGCGGCCGGCGCCGCGATCGGCAGCCTGTTGCTCGCGCAACTGGGCTGGAATGCGGTGACGGCGCTGGCCGTCACGACGTCGCTGGCCGCGCTCGCCGTGCGGATCTGGCGCAACTGAAATCCGGCATCGCGCGGGCAAGGCGGGCAGGCCCACCGGGCTTGCCCGCCTTTTCTTTTATTTTCGGTCGATGCATGCACGACGCCGCGCGGCCCGGCAGATTCGCCGGCGGATCGCACGGCGATCGATCATCCGGCGCAAGGTCCGCACCGGCCTTCTGCATTGCGCAGTTCAACCAAATATTTTTCCGGCGGACGTACGCCGGCGCGCGCAAACATCGGACGATTCGACCCTGCCGCACCGCACGGCGCGCTCCCATCCGGCCCCGCCACGCAGCGCCGTTTTATCAGGGGATTCCCGGTATTTTTTCGCATTTTCTTCGAAATAACGGGTGACATACTTGCCCCCCGTTGCGCTCCGGGCGAGCGCGCTTCCAGATCCTGCCGGCCGCGCGTCATGCGCCGCGTCCGCCGGGGTCGCAGAACATGAATCATTTCGACACCACGCTCCAGATCTTCCTCACTCACGTGACCTTCAGCCCGTTGATGAATCACGCGATCCGCGTGATCGCGGGCCTGTACACGTTCAAGGGCTTCGTGCTCATTCCCGTCCTGTGCTGGCTGTGGTTCCAGCCGGGCCCGAACCGCGAGCGGCAACGCGAGCTGGTGGTCGCGACGATCGCGAGCGGGCTCATCGCGCTCGCATTCGGCCGCGTGCTCGCCCAGGTGCTGCCGTTCCGCGTGCGACCGATCTACAACCCCGACCTGCACCTGCACTTCCCGTCGGCCGGACTGCGCGCCGGCACGTTGCAGGCATGGAGTTCGTTTCCGAGCGATCACGCGATGCTGTGGATGGCGATCGCGACCGGCATCTTCATCATCGCGCGCCGCGTCGGCGTGTTCGCGCTGCTGTATTCGGTCGTATTCATCTGCCTGCCGCGCGCGTATCTCGGCTTTCACTACCCGACCGACCTGATCGCGGGCGCCGCGATCGGCATCGCGATCGCGTGGCTGCTGACGCGCGACGCGCTCCGGTCGCACTTCGCGCCGCAGGTGCTGGAGATGATCCGGCGCTTCCCCGCCCCGGCCTATACGCTCGCGTTCCTGCTGTGCTTCGAGCTGATCACGCAGTTCGACGAACTGCTGACGCTCGCGCAGTCGGTCACGCACACGATGTAACGGGACGGTGCCGCGATGCTGCCGCTGCTGCTGTCGTTCCGTCGCCCGGGTACGCGCTGCCGGCCGTGCGCGGCAGCATCACGCCGCGCGACGGCCGCGCACGTCAGTCGCGATCGGGCGCGCCGAGCGGGAAGAACGAACGAAACGGCCGTGCCTCGTCGACCGCGCGCGCAAACGACGGCCGCGCGAGCAGACGCTTGCGGTACGCGATCACGTTCGCGAACTTCGGATCGATCCGGTGCGTCCAGTCCGCGTAGAACAGGAACGGCGCCGCGCCGCAATCGGCGAGGCTGAAATGGTCGCCGGCCGCCCATTCGCGATCGGCCATCTTCTGGTCCAGCCACGCATACGACGTGTCGAGCATGGCGCGCGCATCGGCGACCCCGCGCGCATCGCGCTCGGATTCCCGTCGCAGCGCGTCGTGCACGACCTTCTGCTGCGGCGTCGATACGTAGTTGTCGAAGAAACGATCCATCATCCGCACCTCGAGCGCGGCGTGCGGATCGTCGGGCAGCAGGCGCACGGGGCCCGGATGGTTCAGGCCGAGATACTCGATGATGATCGACGCCTCGATCACCGTGCGCCCCGCATCGACGAGCACCGGGAAGCGCTTCAGCGGCCACAGCGCGGTCAGTTCCTGCATCGGCTTCGGATCGTCGTGCGCGAGCAGGCGGTACTCGAACGGCGTGCCGTTCTCGTACAGCGCGGTCAGCACCTTCTGGCAGTAGGACGAAAAAGGATGGGCATAAAGCGTCGGCTTCATCGTGCGGTCTCTCAGGGTTTGGGCACCACGTCATGCGGCGCCCCATGATCGGATACCTTGACGACGAACGGCATCGGGCCGTTTCGACATCGGTCCGGAAATTTTTTTAAACCGGCTTCGGCCGCTACGACCGGCCGTCCTTCACGACGCGCCCTTCGGCACGCCAGCGCAGCATCCCGCCGCCGAGATTCGCGACCGCGTCGAAGCCGGCCTTCAGCAGGATCACGGTCGCCTGCGCGGATCGCCCGCCGGCCCGGCACACGGTCACGACCGGCCGGTCGCGCGCGATCTCGCCGGTGCGCGCGGCCAGTTCGCCGAGCGGAATCGGCGTCGCGCCGGGCAGGTGGCCGAGCGGTCCGGTGAATTCGTCCGGTTCGCGCACGTCGACGACCTGCACGGCCGGCAGGTGATCCTCGAGCCATTGCGGATCGATTTCCCAGAAGCCGGCGAACGTATAGACGAGCGGCGCCCAGTCGGCCGCCGCCTGCGCGTCGGGCGCGTTCGCGGCGACGCCGCATTGCAGGTTCGCCGGCACCGCGACGTCGATCTGGCGCGGATGCGCGAGCCCGAGGTTGCGCATGTAGCCCGCGAAATCGTCTTCGCTGAGATCGCCGCCGAGTCGCGGGTTGAAGCGCCGCTCCTCGCCGACGCTCGTCACCGTGAGCCCGCGATAGTCGTGGGCCGGATACAGCAGGCATGCAGCCGGCAGCGTGAAGAGCCGGCCGTGCACCGCGCGGTACAGCGCCCGTGGATCACCCTGCTGGAAATCCGTGCGGCCGGTGCCGCGAATCAGCAGGCAATCGCCGGTGAACGCCATCGATTCGTCGTCGAGCACGAGGCTGATGCAGCCGCTCGTGTGGCCCGGCGTCGTGCGCACGGTCAGGTAGCGCGCGCCGAACGCGCAGCGATCGCCGTCGTTCAGGTAGCGGTCGGCACCCTGTGCGCCGCTCGCAGCCGAGATCGCGATCGCGCTGCCCGCGCGCTGCTTCAGCAGCCACGCGCCCGTCACGTGATCGGCATGCACGTGCGTGTCGACGGTCGCGACGAGCCGCAGCCCGAGCTCGTCGAGCAGCGCAGCGTCGCGGCGCACCTGCTCGAACACGGGATCGATCAGCAGCGCTTCGCGCGACGCGCGGTCGGCGAGCAGATACGTGTAGGTCGACGATTGCGGGTCGAAAAGTTGCCGGAAGATCATCTCGAGGTCGCTCCGTCGCCTGTTCAGGTGGGTGTGGTCGGGCCTGCCTGCCGCACATCGTCGTGCCGCGCCGCCGTCGGCATGATGACATCGCCGCCGCGCGAGCGGTATCGCGCCGGCCGGTTTTCGCCCATTCATACAGCGTAGATCAAAATGCACGCGCTGCCGGCATCCCATACGCTGCAACCGATTCCCACGACGAATGACGCACGGCGGGACGATTCGCCGCGCGCGAACGGTTGCGCACGCTGCCTTACACTACGGCCTGTTCTCGTCCCCGATCACAGGAATTCCACCGACATGTCGATGACGATCGATCCGAAGCAGGCCGCCGCGCTGCTGGCCGTCGCCGACACCGGCAGCTTCGAGCAGGCGGCCGTGCGCCTGCACGTGACCGCATCCGCCGTCACGCAGCGGGTCCGCGCGCTGGAAGCGAGCCTCGGCACGCCGCTCGTGCTGCGCACGCGGCCGTGCCGCCCGACGGTGGCCGGCCAGCGCGTGCTGCAGCACCTGCGCCGCGTCGCGCTGCTGCAGGCCGACCTGCAGAGCACGCTCGCGACCGAACGCGAATCGCCGATCTCCGTGACGATCGCGCTGAACGCCGACAGCCTCGGCACGTGGTTCCTGCCCGCGCTGACGTCCGTGCTCGCGGGCGAGCGGATCCTGTTCGAGCTGATCGTCGAGGATCAGGACCACACGTTCGCGCTGCTCGAAAGCGGGATGGCGGTCGGCTGCGTGACGACCGAGCCGAAGCCGATGCGCGGCTGCATCGCGACGCCGCTCGGCACGATGCGCTACCGGCTGCTCGCGGCCGCTGCGTTCGCGGTGCGCTGGTTTCCGCGCGGGCTGAACCGCACGAGCGCGCGCAAGGCGCCCGTCGTCGCGTATTCGCGGCGCGACACGCTGCAGTCGTCGTTCCTGAAGGAAAAGTTCGGGTTGCCCGACGGCGCGTACCCGTGCCACTACGTGCCGGGCACCCATTCGCACTTTGCGGCGGTGCGGCACGGGCTCGGCTACGCGATGGTGCCGGAGCCGCTGATCGGCACGACACCGCTCGATGCGCAGGGGCTCGTCGACCTCGCGCCCGCGCATCCGACCGACGTCACGCTGTACTGGCACGCATGGACCGTGCAGTCGCCGACGATGGCGTCGCTGTCCGAACGCGTCGTCGAAGCGGCGCGCCGGTTGCTCGCGCCGCTGCCGAAATGAAACGAGGAGACGAGCCGGCGCCAGCGCCGGCTCCCGGCCGTTACGCGCGCCGCTGCGAGAAGTACTCGCCGACCGCGCCGAGGAACGTGTCGATGTCCGCACGCGATACGTCGCAGTGCGTGACGAAGCGCGACGCGTACAGCATCTGCGTGAGAATGCCGCGTGCCTTGAGCCACGCCTCGAGCGGCGCACAATCGGCTTCGGGGAATTGCGCGAACACCATGTTCGTCGCAGGCGACAGCACCTTCACCGACTCGATGCGCGCAAGGCCTTCCGCGAGATGCGCGGCATTCGCGTGATCGTCCGCAAGGCGCTCGACGTTGTGATCGAGCGCATACAGGCACGCCGCCGCGAGAATGCCCGACTGCCGCATCCCGCCGCCGAGCACCTTGCGCCAGCGCTGCGCGCGCTCGATCAGCGCGGGGCTGCCGACCAGCACCGAGCCGACCGGCGCACCGAGCCCTTTCGAGAAACAGATCGACACGGTGTCGAACGGCGCACACAGCTCGGCGATCGGGCGACCCAACGCGACGGCCGCGTTGCACACGCGCGCGCCGTCGAGGTGCGCGGACAGCCCGCGGCTGCGTGCGAACGCGACGGCTTCCTGCACATAGCTTTCCGGCAAGACCTGGCCGCCGATCGTGTTTTCGAGCGCGAGCAGGCGCGTGCGGGCAAAGTGATTGTCGAGCGGCTTGATCGCCGCGGCGATCTTCGCGAGCGGCAGCGTGCCGTCGGGCGCGTTCTCGATCGGTTGCGGCTGGATGCTGCCGAGCACGGCCGCGCCGCCGCCTTCGTACTTGTAGGTGTGCGCGAGCTGGCCGACGATGTATTCGTCGCCGCGCTCGCAATGCGACATCAGCGCGGCCAGGTTGCTCTGCGTGCCGCTCGGAAAGAACAGGCCCGCTTCCTTGCCGGCCCGCTCGGCCGTCACCGCCTGCAGGCGCAGCACGGTCGGGTCGTCGCCCCAGACGTCGTCGCCGGTCTCGGCGGCAGTCATGGCGGCCAGCATCGCCTGGCCCGGACGTGTCACGGTATCGCTGCGTAAATCGATCATCGCTATGCCCTGAGTAAACGCGGGCCGGCATCCCTGCGCCCGGCCCTGCCGAAACGAGACTCAGAGTGTACGCAATTCACGCAGCGCGTGCCGACCCGGCGGGCCGCAATCGCACACGTCAGTATCGCGGCGGCGGCGGCTGGACGCCTGCCGGCGGCATCGGCGGCGCGGCGCGCGGCGCGCCGCCGTATCCGCCACCGCCATACCCGCCGCTGCCA
This sequence comes from Burkholderia pulmonis, assembly GCF_984667975.1. Lineage (NCBI taxonomy): Bacteria > Pseudomonadati > Pseudomonadota > Betaproteobacteria > Burkholderiales > Burkholderiaceae > Burkholderia > Burkholderia pulmonis. The sequence goes on along the minus strand of NZ_OZ480187.1, from coordinate 204,338 downwards.
CCGCCGCCGCTCATGCCGCCCGGCACCGGCACGCGGTTGCCGGTCGCGTACATGCACTGCAGGTACGCGTAGTCGTAGCGGCGCTGGATGTCGTAGGCCGAGCCCTGCGCAGCCCCCGCGCCGACGACGCTGCCGGCGAGCAGCCCTGCCCCGGCGCCGACTGCCGCGCCGGTGCCGCCGTTGAACGCGGCGCCGGCCGCCGCGCCGAGCGCGGTGCCGACGGCCGCACTGCCGATCGCGCTCGCGGTCGAGGCCTGCCCGGCGCTCACGCCGCCCGATTGCTCGAATGCGTACTGACGGCAACTGCCGTCGTCGGCGCGGAACTGGTCGAACGACTTGCCGGTGCCGGGCAGCGCCATCACGGTCGGCCCGACCGGCATGTACGCGCATGCGCCCAGCAGGCCGGCCAACGCCAGCACGGCCGGCACGCGAAGAGGTCGAAATGCGGATTTCATCGTCGCGGCTCCGTTATTGCGGCCGCGCCGGCACCGATCGCCAGCCCGACTTGCAGGTCTTCACATACGGGTAGTAATGCTTCGACGCGTCGCAGTAGTACCAGAGGTTCGCGTCGCCATCGTCCTGGGGCTGCCCTTTCTCGACGTACTCGGGCGGCGGGCCCGGATCGACCGGCACCGCGACGACGGGCGGCGGGTAGTAGTACGGGGCAGGGACGACGGGGTAGTAATACGGGTAGCCGGGGCCGATGTAGACCCCGACCCGGGCGGCATGCGCCACGCCGCCCGTCGCGAGCACCACCGCCGCGGCCGCGCCCAGCGCGAGCTTCAATCCATTCACGTCACGTTCTCCGGCAGGCCGGTTCGCCGATGCGAACCCGATACCCCGAACGTACGCTGCGCGCGATCCGGCATCCATTACGGACGCGTGCCCCAATGTTGCGTGCCGTTACCGGTGTGACAGTCGCGCGCGGCAACGGCCCGCCGGCACGGCGGCGCACATTACGCGCTAACGCTCTGAAATGGATCGGCGACGGGACCGGCTGCGCGTGGCATCGCGCGCGGACTGCCTGCCGCGCGATTTCCACACGGCCGAAACCGTTCCGATGACGCGACGCGCCATATTGACGCACGTGCGTCAGACCGCCACGCCGCGGCCGTGCGCGCCATGAACGGCCTTCTTGATACGAATCAACGATTTATCCCGGAATCAAGCCCGACAGGCTGGACATCTGCGACGAGTTGGCGCATTTCGCGGTGCAACATCGCGGCACATACTCCAGCCAACCCCGACGCCTGTCTGCCGGGGTCCGTCGGCACCCGCCGGCGGGTATCGTCAGCTTCGGTCATCTGGTATGGACACCGCACTTTCGGCCCTCGATCTGGCCCGCCTGCAATTCGCGTTCACCGTCTCGTTTCACATCGTCTTTCCGGCGTTGAGCATCGGCCTCGCCAGCTTCATCGCCGTGCTCGAATATCGCTGGCTCAAGACCGGCAAGCAGTACTACAAAACCCTCTGCCTGTTCTGGTCGAAGATCTTCGCGGTCGCGTTCGGGATGGGCGTCGTCTCCGGTGTCGTGATGAGCTACCAGTTCGGCACGAACTGGTCGGGCTTCTCGAGCTTCGCGGGCGCCGTCACCGGGCCGCTGCTGATGTACGAGGTCATGACCGCGTTCTTCCTCGAAGCCGGCTTCCTCGGCATCATGCTGTTCGGCTGGAACCGCGTGAGCCCGCGCGCGCACTTCGGCGCGACGCTGATGGTCGCGATCGGCACGCTGATCTCGACGTTCTGGATCCTCGCGTCGAACAGCTGGATGCAGACGCCGCAGGGCTTCGAGATCGTCGACGGCCGCATCGTGCCGACCGACTGGTTCGCGATCATCTTCAACCCGTCGTTCCCGTACCGCCTGTTCCACATGGCAATCGCCGCGTTCATCGTCGCCGCGCTCGTGGTGGCCGCGACGGGTGCGTGGCACCTGCTGAAGGGCCGCCGCGACAAGGGCGTGAAGAAGATGTTCTCGATGGCGCTGTGGCTGCTGCTCGTGCTCGCGCCGCTGCAGGCCGTGATCGGCGACCAGCACGGCATCAACACGCTGAAGTACCAGCCCGCGAAGATCGCCGCGATCGAAGGGCTGTGGGAAACCGAGAAGGGCGGCACGCCGCTCAACCTGTTCGGCATCCCGGACATGAAGGCGGAAACGACGCGCTACGCGGTGAAGGTGCCGCACCTCGGCAGCCTGATCCTCACGCACAGCTGGGACGGCGAGATCCGCGGGCTGAAGGAATTCCCGCCGGAAGACCGCCCGAATTCGACGGTCGTGTTCTGGAGCTTCCGGATCATGGTCGGCCTCGGCTTCGCGATGATCGGCCTCGCCGCGCTCGCGTGGTTCCTGCGCCGCCGCGGTCGCCTGTATGAATCGAAATGGTTCCAGCGCTTCGCGCTCGTGATGGGCCCGACCGGCTTCGTGTCGCTGCTCGCGGGCTGGGTAACGACCGAAGCGGGCCGCCAGCCGTGGGTCGTGTATGGCGTGATGCGTACCGCGCAGGCCGTGTCGCCGCTGTCGGTGCAGCAGGTCAGCCTGTCGATGATGACGTTCGTGATCGTGTACTTCCTCGTGTTCGGTACCGGCGTGTACTACATGCTGAAGCTGATGAAGGCCGGCCCCGCACTGCCCGACGTGAAGCACGACGACACGCCCGACACGCGCCCCGATCACACCGCGCGCCGCCCGATGTCGGCCGTCGACGAGCCGCTCGAGACCGTCTGAGCCCACCCCTTTCGCATACGAGAAAACCTATGGACGTCACCGTAATCTGGGCCGCGATCATCGCATTGGGGCTCTTCATGTACGTCGTGCTCGACGGCTTCGACCTCGGCATCGGCATCATCTTCCCGTTCTTCCCGGACGAGAAGGAACGCGACCTGATGATGAACACCGTCGCACCCGTATGGGACGGCAACGAGACGTGGCTCGTGCTCGGCGGTGCCGGGCTGTTCGCGGTGTTCCCGATCGTCTATTCGACCGTGCTGTCGGCTCTGTACCTGCCGCTGATCTTCATGCTGGTCTGCCTGATCTTCCGCGGCGTGTCGTTCGAGATCCGCGCGAAGGCGCGGCGCACGAAGCAGCTGTGGGATCTCGCGTTCATCGGCGGCTCGGCCGGCGCGACGCTGTTCCAGGGCATCGCGCTCGGCGCGTTCCTGCAGGGCATCAACGTGAAGGACGGCGTGTTCGCCGGCGACGCGTTCGACTGGCTCACGCCGTTCAGCCTGCTGACGGGCCTCGGCCTGATCGTGACCTATGCGCTGCTCGGCTGCTGCTGGCTCGTCGCGAAGACCGAAGGCGACCTGCAGCGCCGCCTGCATCGCGTCGTGTGGCCGCTCACCGTCGTGCTGCTCGGCTTCATCGCGGTCGTCAGCCTGTGGACGCCGCTGCAGGATCCGGCCATCGCGCAGCGCTGGTTCGATTCGGGGCTGTTCTGGCGCCTGCTCCCTGTGCCGTTCCTGGTCGCCGGGTGCGCGGTGTGGATGCGTCGCGCGGTGCGCGACCGGCACGACATGACGCCGTTCGTGCTCGCGCTGGCGCTCGTGCTGCTCGGCTATGTCGGCCTGCTCGTCACGCTGTTCCCGTATGCGATTCCTCAGACGATGACGATCTGGGAAGCGGCAGCGCCGCGTTCGAGCCAGACCTTCACGCTGGTCGGCGCAGCGGTTATCCTCCCGATCATCATCGCCTACACGACGATGGGTTACTGGGTATTCCGAGGCAAGGTGCGCCATGAAGACCAGCATTACTACCACCACTGATTCCGCCGATCGTCCGCCCGAGGCACCGCGGCCGCGAATGCGCGGCTGGATGTGGTTCGTCGTGCTGTGGGCGGGGGGCGTGATCGGCGCCGTCACGCTCGGCTACGCGTTCAAGATCTTCATGAACCTGACGCTGTTTGCGGTGAAGTAGGCAAGGCGGTCGCCCGGATCGAACGACGGTCCGGGCGGCCGTTTTTTCGTTGACGGCTGCGGCTCCCGCCGTAGCCCGATGCACCGGGTGCTGCGCCCGGCTGCCATTTCCCGACGCGCGGCAATGTGCCCGCCACGCCCCGCTTCTTCACATCCGCCGCATCGGCGCGTACGCGCCGCTCACCGCTCGCACGACGTCGTGCACATCGCCTTGTCCATCGCGCTGAAGAACGTCTGGTAGTAGCCGGGCTCGACGACGGTCTTCATGCGCGAATCGCCGTTGCTGTCCCACACCGTGCGGTCGAACCGCGCCCGCACGATCGTGTCGCGCGCCGCCGTGACGCGAACCGTGACGATGGCGGCCACGCGCTCGTGATCCGGTTTCGCGGGCAAGCCGCCGATCTTCGCCTTCAGCGCGCCGCGCAGCAGTTGCCGCCACTTCGGAATCAGCGTGTCGCTGCGGCCGCCTTCGATCAGCCCCACGTCGCGGTCGACCGTCACCGGCGTGTAGCCCTGCGTGCGCAGCACGGACGCCACCGCGTCGAGTGCCCGCGCCTGCGTCGCGCCCGCATAGCGGCGATCGGTCATCATGCGCAGCGTCTGCTGCTCGGTATCCGTCAGGTCGACTTCGGTCTGGCTGGAGCTGTAGCGCACCAGCGATCCGCCGCTGCCGATCTGGCGTTCGTTCTGCGGCTTCGCCGCGCACCCGGTCAGCACGGCGAGCAGCCCGGCACAGGCAAGCGCCAGCGCACCGCGACCGCGCACCGGCGGAACCGCTGCCACACCGCGCATCGCGCGCCGCGCCGTTCGCCGGTCGCGAAGACGGCGGCGAATTCCGGTTGATCGGCTATCGGGGGGCGCTATGATCGTCATCGGGGCATTCTCCTGTCGGCGCCATGATAGGGAGGCGCCCCGGCCGCCACAAACGACATTTTTTGACCCACTGTGTAGCTTTTCTTCGCGATCTCACGATGCGCCGATTGCCGCCCCTGAACGCGCTGCGCAGCTTCGAAGCTGCCGGCCGACTGCAGAGCCTCACCCTCGCCGCCGAGGAACTGAACGTGACCCAGAGCGCGGTTGCGCAGCAGATCCGCGTGCTCGAATCGTTCTTCGGGCAGAAGCTGTTCGAACGCGACGGGCGTTCGTTGCGCCTCACGCCGCGTGCGCGGCATTACCTCGTCGACGTCGCGAGTTGCCTGGGCCGGCTCGCGCAGGCGACCGGGCAGATGTTCGAGCCCGTCGGCGGCCATTCGATCCGCGTCAATGCGTCCGTGTCATTCGCGCATGGATGGTTGCTGACGCAACTGGCCGTGTTCCAGGCTGCACATCCGGACATCGACGTGCAGCTCGTCACGAACGCCGACGCGGAGCGCGACCAGATCGACGAGACGTGCGACATCGTGATCCGCCGCTATACGCCGGAGTTGCGCCGCAAGGGTTTCGTGTCGCGTCCGCTGCTCGCGAACGTCGCGCTGCCGGTGTGTGCGCCCGGCCATCCGGCGCTCGAACGGGTGCGCGTGCCGGCGGACCTGCGCCATGCGCCGCTGCTTCATTACGCGGGATTGCCACAGGCGTGGCAGTACTGGTTCCACCAGGCCGGCACGGATGTCACCGAGACGCTGCGCGGGCCGTTCTATCGCGAGTTCTTCCTGCTGATCCAGGCCGCCGCGAGCGGGCTCGGCGTATGCCTCGCGCCGCGCGCGGTGGTGCGCGACGCGCTCGCGAGCGGCCGGCTCGTCGCGCTGTTTCCGGAAGTCCATCTGGAAGGGCCGCCGTTTCACTGCCTGTATCGCAACGACGACGATCCGGCGTTGCGCACGTTCGTCGACTGGCTGTTCGCGCGGGCCGAGGAACTGGACGGGCCGCCGCCGCAGTAGCAGGCGGCGGGCGGGCGAACGGCGGCGCTCGCCGCCTGCGTCACCGCCGCTCGCGCAACGCCGCTTCGATCTTGCGATCGGTCTTGTACTGGCTCAGCGCATACACCGACCAGATCGCGGCCGGCAGCCAGCCGATGATCGTGAGTTGCAGGACCAGACAGATGATCCCGGCGACCGGGCGGCCGATCGTGAAAAACTGGAACCACGGCAGCAGCAAGGCAAGCAAAAGGCGCATGAACGATCCTCTCGGTACGTCGTTGAACGGGTAATGCGTAGCCAATATGGCGGGTTGCGCCCGTCATTTCAAGCCCGTGCCCGACGCCCCGCCGGCGTTACGCCGAATCGGCCAGCCACTGCGCGACGCGCGCGACGAGCCCGTCCGCTTCGTCGAAACACTCGACGCCCGTCACCTGCGGCGCACCGCAAATCGTGAAGACCGGCTTGCCCCACTGCAACCCGAGCGCGATTTCGGACAGCGTGCCGAGCCCGCCGCCAACCGCGATCAGGCACAGCGACGCACGCGCGACGAGTGCATTGCGCGTGATCCCGAGCCCGGTCGGCAGCGCGACGCTCAGGTACGGATTCGCGAGCGATGCATCGTCTTCGGGCAACAGCCCGATCGCGCAGCCGCCGGCCGCCTGCGCGCCACGCGCGGCGGCCTCCATCACGCCCTGCTTGCCGCCGCCGACGAGCGCGACGCCCGTCGACGCGACCGCATACGCGATCCGCTGCGCAACCCGCATCTGCTCATCCGTCGCCTCGCGCGGGCCGATCAGGCCGACCGGCATCCGGTGCCGGCGCGCGCCGCGTTGCCGTTGCGCCAGTCGCGCGAGTGCGTCGCGCGACGGTTCGGACCATACGCATTCAATGACGTCGTTGGCGAACAAGACCTTCCCCCAGTGCGAGAACGCAGGTACAGATCGCCGTCAGCACGATCGACAGCACAGCCGCCTGCGAAAAATCGGTTTGCCCGTCCGACAGCTTCAGGTACATCAGCAGCGGCAGGATGTTGATCTGCGTGCCGGCCAGCGCGATCGCCGTGCCGTAGGTACCGAGCGCGATCGCGGTCACAAGGCACCAGGCGGACGCGACCGACGGCCACAGCTCGCGCCACGCGACGTCGAGCCATGCACGCCACGGCCGTGCGCCGAGCGTCAGCGCCGCCTCGAGCGGCCGCCGGTCGAGATTCGCGAGCGCCGGGTAGATCATCAGCGCGACCCGCGGGATCAGGTAGTACGCGTACGCGACCGCGAGCCCCGGCATCGTGTAGATCGCGCCGCCGACCACGGTCGGATCGGCGCCCAGCGCGGCCAGCAGCGTGGTCACGAAGCCCGCGCGGCCGAAGGCGAGAATGAAGCCGTACGCGATCACCAGCCCGGAAAACGCGAGCGGCACGCCGAGCAGCGCGAGCGACCAGTGGCGTCGCGCCGGCGACTGCCCGGCCAGCGCGAATGCGACCGGCACGCCCACGCCGACCGACAGCGTGCCGGCGCCGATCGCCAACGCGAGCGAGCGCACGATCGCGTCGGCGACGAGCGGATCGCGCCACACCGCCGCAAACGCGCGGCCACCGTCCGCGCACGCCGCATCGACCAGCGCGGCCAGCGGCAGCACGAAGCACACCGCAAACAAGGCCGCGGCGGGCAGCGCGCCGAAGCGGCGCAGCACGCCGCGCTCCGGCAAGGAAGCGTGCATCCCGCGCCCCTTACTGGCCGAGCGTGGCCTGCGACCAGAGCTGGTCGACTTCGGCCTTGCGCGCCGCCGCCTTCGCGACATCGAGCGGGCGCACCTGCGGCGCGTTCGGCAGCTTCGCCGCGACCTCCGGCGACACCGGCGTGCCGGGCACCGCGGGGCGCACGTAGCCTTGCGCGAACAGCGCCTGCCCGACGTCGCTCATCACGAGGTTGAGCCAGAGCTGCGCGGCGGACGGGTTGGGACCGTTCTTCACGAGACTCATCGCATAGGGCGCCGACACGCTGCCGTCCTGCGGGATCACGACGTCGGCCGCATCGCCCATGCCGTCCGCGTACTTCGCCTTGAGGCCGTCGTTCTCGTAGCCGATCAGGATCGGGATCTCGCCCTTCACGAACTTCGCGTACGGCGTCGTGCCCTCGACGCGCAGCACGTTGCCGGCCTGCTTCAGCTTGCCGAAGAAGTCGGCGCCCGGCTTCGGGTTCTCGACGCTGCCGCCGTTCGCATACGCGGCCGCGAACACCGCGACCTGGCCCTGCCCGGTCGAGCGCGGGTCGAGATAGACCACCGCGTTGCGGTACTCGGGCTTCAGCAGGTCGGACCAGCGCTGCGGCACGTTCTTGACGAGCTTCCGGTTGACGAGGAACGCGATGTTCAGCGAATGCACGGCGAACCAGCGGCCGTCGGTCGCGCGGAACACGCCCGGCAGCTTGTCGAAGTTGACCGGCCGGAACGGCGCGACGACGTCCTTGCCTGCGGCGTCGAGCGCCGACGCCGCGAAGTAGTACGCGGTGTCGGCCTGCGGACGGCGGCGCGACTTGTCGAGCGCGACGACGGTCGCAGCCGAGCCGATGTCGTTGTACGTAATCTCGACCTTCGGGTAGCGCTTGCGGAATTCGGCGAACAGCGCCTTCCAGTTCGCCCATTCGGGGCCGGTATCGAACGACACGACGAGCCCTTCGTCGGCCGCCTTCGCGTACAGCGCGTCTTCGCCCGGATACAGCGGCGCGGCCTGCGCCGCCGTGCAGGAAAGCGCCGCGAGCGCGCACAGCGCCAGCATGCGGGTGCGCATGGCTTTCACAAAAAGGGAGCCTGCAAGCATCGTGAATCTCCGTTGAACGAAAGGGATCAGTGCGCGTCCGGCGAGGCCGGCAGCACGAGCAGATGGCGCGGGTCGATCGCGATGCTGCGCGCGGCGGGCTCGCGCCCTTCGCACAGCAGCACGTCGGCCGAGCCGTCGGGAATGAAGTCGTAGCGCTGCGTCGCGCCGAAGTAACGCACCTCCCCGCGACGGCCTTCGATGCGGTTCGTGCTCGGCGCCGGCGGATCGGCCTGCACGTGCTCGGGCCGCACCAGCACCGCGATGTCCTCGCCGGGGCGATGCGCGCCCGTTTCCGCGCGCAGCGTCGCGAAACGCACGTCGATTTCGCCGTGCGCGAGCACGCGCCCGCGCAGCAGTGTCGAATGCCCGACGAAGCGCGCGACCTGCGCGGTGGCCGGGCGTTCGTACAGGTCGCGCGGCGTGCCGGCCTGCAGCACGCGGCCGCCGTCGACGATCGCGACGCGGTCGGCCATGCTCAGCGCTTCGTCCTGGTCGTGCGTGACGAACAGTGTCGTCGCGCCGCACGCGCGCTGCAGCGCGCGGATCTCGTCGCGCAACTGATGGCGGATGCCGGCATCGAGCGCCGCAAGCGGCTCGTCGAGCAGCAGCAGCTTCGGCTCGATCACGAGCGCCCGCGCGAGCGCGACGCGCTGCTGCTGCCCGCCGGACAGCATCGCGACGCCGCGCGTCGCATGGGCCGACAGCCCGACCCGCTCGAGCATGTCGAGCGCGCGCCGGCGCCGCAGGTCGGCCGCCACGCCGCGCATCCGCAACCCGTACGCGACGTTGTCGACGACCGACAGGTTCGGGAACAGCGCGTAGTGCTGGAACACCATCCCCACTTCGCGCCGCCACACGGGCACACCGGCCACGTCGGCGCCGCCGATCGCGATGCGGCCGCGCCAGCCGTCGAGCAACCCGGCCGCGAGCCTCAGCAGCGTGGATTTGCCGGAACCGCTGCGCCCCATCACCGCGAGCAGCTCGCCTTGCGCGGCGGACAGCGTGACGTCGTCGACGCCGTGACGGGCGCCCGGATACTGGAAGCTGACGTGTTCGAATTCGAGACTCATGGATGACTCACTTCAGACGTTGCACGGTGCCGACGGACACGAGCGTCGCAAGCACGGCGAGCACGAGCAGCACGACGGTGGCCGCGCACGCCATCCCCGTCGCGCCGTAGAACGCCTGCAGCAGCACGATCGGATAATTCCGGTAGCGAAAGCCGGCGATCAGGTTCGAGATCTGGAATTCGCCGATCGACAGCGCGGCCACCATCACGAGGCCGGAAAACAGGCTGTGCCGCAGGTTCGGCAGCACGATCGTGACGAACTGGCGCAGCGGCGTCGCGCCGAGCGTCGCCGCGCAGGCCTCGAGCCGTGCGAGGCCGAGGTGACGCAGGTCGCCGAGCAGCGTCTGCAGCAGATACGGCAACGTCAGCACCGCGTGCGCCGCGATCATCAGCGGCAACGTGCCGAGCCACGGCAGCGTGTCGCCGCTGAAGATCGCGATGTAGCCGAAACCGAGCGTCAGCGCCGGCACGGCGACCGGCATCAGCATCACGACGCGCGTCACGAACCCGCCGCCGGCCTGTGCGCGATGATGCAGCGCATACGCGAGCGGCAGGCCGATCACCGCGTTGAGCGCGCAGCACGCCAGCGCCACCATGAAGCTCACGCCGAACGCGCGGATGAAGCTCCGGTTCGCGGCCAGGTCGGCAAACCAGTGCCCGGTGACGCCGGTGGGCAGCAACGTGTTGGTCCACGATTCGCCCACCGCGCCGATCAGCAGCAACGCGATCGGCAGCAGCAGGTAGAGCGCGAACACCGCGAGCAGCGCCTGCAGCAACAGGCGGCCGACACGCGGTTGCGCCGCTCCGTTACGACGAATCGGAACACCGTCGGCCAATGCCGGGGCGGTTGACGGATGCATGAACTCACTCGCTGACGATCGGGGAAAACCTCGCTCGACGCCCGTCGGACGGAGCCCGCTTGCGTGGTCGAAGCCGGCGCAGTGTGCGGTTTCGACATGGCATCGTCATGAAAAAAACGTAAAAAGCGCGCATCGACCTGTGCAAGGACGGAACAGCCCGCGATGAAGCACCTGTATCCGAACGTGGCGGAGCTGCACGCATTCGCCGCTTCTGCGAAGTACCTGAACTTCTCCTACGCGGCCCGCGAACTGGGCCTGACGCCGAGCGCGGTCAGCCGGCAGATCGCGAACCTCGAAGCCCTGTTCGGCGTGAAGCTGTTCGTGCGCGAGGGGCGCGGCCTCGCGCTCACGCGTGCGGGCCAGGTGTATCACGCACGCGTCGTCGGGCCGTTGCGCGAAATCGGCAACGCGTCGATCGAACTGCTGAGCGCGCGCGAGAACAGCGACCTGCTGACGATCGCGAGCGTGCCGACGTTCACGACCAAGTGGCTGCTGCCGCGCCTCACGCGCTTTCTCGCGACGGCGCCGGACGTCACGCTGAGTTTTCGCCGCCATCTCGCGCCCGGCGACGTGTTTCCGTTCGGACTCGACGCGGCGATCCGTTATGGCGACGGCGGATGGGAAGGCGTGCGAAGCGACTATCTGGGCGGGCGAACCTTCGTGCCGGTCTGTTCGCGCGAATTCGCCGATCGGCATGCGCTGCACGCGCCCGCCGATGCGGTGGCGGCACCGCGCCTCGTGCACGAGCAGGCGGAGATCGCATGGTCCGCATGGGCGGAGCGTCATCGCGCGTCGCAGATGAACGCGCTGGCGGGGCCGCGCTTCGAGCAGTATTCGGTGCTGATCCAGGCCGCGCAGGCCGGGCTCGGGATCGCCCTCGTGCCGCGCTTCCTGATTCTCGACAATCTCGCGGCGGGCACGCTGGTCGAGCCGTTCGACGCACCGGTCGACGTGGACGCGCAGGGGCATTACCTGTGCTACGCGCCGGAGCGCCTCGACACGAGCGATGCGTTACGGTGGTTCAGGGACTGGATGCTGGACGAATCCGGGCGCGCGTAGAGCGGCATGATGTCGCCCCTGTAACGAACGGCGCGCGCCGCCGCACGGCCGCGCGCGCCCTGCGCCGGACGCCGCCCGACGGCGGCATCCGGCCTGCCGCGTCAGCGCCCGATACCAAGCCCCGGCAGCACGCGCGTGTTCTCGGCCACGACCGCATGCAGCAGGCGCGGGTCGGCGCCGAGCAGTTCGAGGATCGTCGGCGCGACCTGCTTCGTGCCGACGAGGTCGTTCACAGTGCGCGCGCGGTGGATGCCCGGATACGACACGAGCAGGCCGAGGTGGCTGTCGTCCGGTGCGTTGCCGCCGTGCTCCTCATCCTTCTTCGTGCTCGACGTGTAGATCACGCCCGGGTTCGGCTGGACGACGATGTCCGGCGTACGGCCGTTGGCCGGATCGCCGAAGCGGTCGGCCAGCGCCGCGCCGTACAGGATGTAGGCCTGCGAACCGTCCGCGCAGATCCCCGGTGCGTTGCAGGCTAGGTTCGCCTTCAGCGTCTCGACCACCGCCGTGCGCTGGCTGCGATCGCGCAGCCAGATCAGGCCCACGTCGTCGGTCTGCACGAAGCCCGTGCCGACCAGGCCCGAACCGTCGTTCAGGTTGCCCGTCGTCGTGTTGTTCTGGCCGAAGTTGCCGTTCGGGTCGAGATAGTTGTTCGTTTCGAGCAACTTCGTCAGCGTATCGCCGTTCTTCACGAGCTTCGTGTGATCGGTCGGCGACTGGCCATGCTTCGACGTGACGATCACCGCCGTCGACGCATACAGGTTCGCCTGCTTCAGCGCCGCGACGACATGGCCGATCGCGTTGTCGACGTACGTGATCGCGTTCGCAACCTGTCCGTTCGGCGTGAAATCCGCATCGAGATAGCCGCCGCCCGTCGCGACCGTCGCCTTCTGCGCGACGCTCAGCGTCTGGAAGTCGGCGCCGAACAGCGTCGGCACCGGTGCGCTCTTCGTGCCCGTCGAGTCGCGGCCTTCGATCTGGTTGATCAGCGCCTGCACGTGCAGGTTGTCGAAGCGTGCAGTGTGCGAATAGATGTCCGTGTAGTCGGTGTTCGTCGCCGGATCGATCGAGTTGATCTCGGTGCGCATCAAGTCGTCGACGCCGGTGCCCGACGGGCCGTTCAGCCAGTCGTAGCCCCACGCGTGCTTGTCGGCCCACGCGGTGTGCGCATTCGGCACGCCGGCCTTCACGGCTTCGAACACCGTGTTGGTCTTCACGTAGTTGTGCGGATAAACGGACACGCACTGGCCGTTCACGCGCGCATGCGGAATCGCCTGCGGGTTGAACGCGCCGCCGCCGTCGAGATGCACGAGCTTGCCGCCGTTGAACGCGTCGATGCCGGTCGTTTCGTCGAACACGACGTTCCAGCCCTGCTTGCCCGAGCACGTCGTATCGCCCGGTGCGTACAGGTTGCGGTCATACGACACGTCGTAGAACAGGCCGGCCGTCTTCGGCGAGCCGCCCGTCACGAGCGCCGCGAGGCCCGGGAACGAATCCGACAGGCCCGGCGTGTACGCATTCGCGTACGTCACGCCGCTTTTCGCGAGCACCGCGATGTTCGGGCACGTGTTCGCGCCGATGCAGCGCGCGAGATCCTGCTCGTGCAAACCGTCGATGCTGAGCAGCAGCACGTGCTTGACGACACGGCGTGCATGGCCGCCGTTCTCGCCCTGGCTGTTGCCGCCCTGCTGCGCCGCATGCGCGCCCGCGCTTGCGAGCGCCAGCGCCCCCACCACCATCACCGCCATTTTTCGCTGCTTGACGAACCTGGAAATCATCACCCCACCTCATCGATTGATGTTGAACTGCGTGACCTGCCATCAGGCGCGCAAAATATCGCCGGATCGTGCGGCGGTCGCATGAAGCGGGGCTTTCTGTTCTCTGTCAAACGTAACCAATCGCAAGTGACATGACGTGGTCGCAATGGGCGGCCGTCTCGTATGCCGGCCCGTGTGCCGGATTTTTTTTCGGCTTGGCCCGCGACTATTGGCGTGTGATAAAGGGTTTTCCCTGACCCGGAGCACGAGTATGTCGACCCTGGAAGCTCTCCGGTTCGTGCTGGACGATGCACGTACCCCCGAAATCATTCGCCATCACGTCGTCGATGCGCTGCAGTACGCGCTGCGCAACTACGGACCGGTGTTCACCGCGAAGGAAGTCGAATGGCTGACGCAGTGGGACGACGCGCGTCTGCCGCTGGCCGCGAGGAAGGAGCTGGGCAAGCGCGAACCGGCGATCGCCGCGCGCTAAAAAAAACGCCGCGCCCGGCAGGTGCGGGCGCGGCGGCGGATGACGGTAAACCGTGAAGCTTACTGGAGCCCGAAGTCGACGCGGGTCGTTGCGCCCTTGTCGGAGATGCCCTTCGCATCGAGCTTCGGCGCGACGACGAACACGCGGCTCGCATCGATCTTCCCGTCGAGATACTGGCGCACCGCCTGCGCGCGCTGCTGTGCGAGCGCACGCAGCGCGTTGTCGTCGGCCGGTGCGTGATCGGCGAGCGCCTGCTTCATGTCCGCATCGGGCAGCGTCTTCTGCAGGCCGACCAGGTTGCGCGGCTTCTTGAAGTCGGCAGCCTTGTACGCACGCGTCAGGTACTTCGAGTATTCGGCCTTGTCGACCTTCACCGACATCGGATCGATGCTCTCGCCCTGGCCGACCACGTCCTTCAGCTTCTGCTGGCGCACCAGCCGCTCGACGTACGCATCGCGCAACCCCGGCGTGTCCAGCGCCGGATCGACGCGACCGATCAGGTCGAGGCGGATCGACGGCTTCTCGGTCAGCATCTTCACGACCGTGTCGAGCTTCTTCTGCTGCGCGTCGGTCAGCTGGTACGAGCCCGGCGCGAACTCGACGTAGCCGAGATCCTCGCCGCCACCGCCGAACGCATTCGCGAGCAGCGTGAACGGCGACGTCACCGCCTTCGCGATCAGGTTCAGCACCGCGTGCCAGATCAGCCCGCCGACGCTGAATTCCGGATTCGACAGCGAGCCCGACACCGGCAGGTTCACGTCGATCTGGCCGCGCGTGTTCTTCAGCAGCGAGATCGCGAGCTTCACCGGCAACTTCGTCGCGGTGTCGTTCTCGACGCGATCGCCGAACGTGAGCTGGTCGATGAAGATGTGGTTGTTCGCCGACAGCTGGTCGTTCGCGAGCTGGTAGTGCAGATCGACGTTGAGCTTGCCCTTCGTGATCGGATAGCCGGCGTACTTCGACGAATACGGCGTCAGGTTGGTCAGCTCGATGTCGTGCGCGGTCGCCGTGAGGTCGAGTGCCGGCTTCTCGATCAGCGGGTTCACCGAGCCCTTGATCGAGATCGGCCCGTTGCCCGCGAGGTTCGCGGCGACGTCGACCGGCGCGGACGTCGTCGAATCCGTGCCGAACGCGCCCACCGTGCCCTTGATCGCGACGAGGTTCGCCGTGTAGTTCGGCTTGATGAAGTTGTCCGTGTACGTGACCCGGCCGTTCTGCAGCACCAGCTCGCCGAAGTGCATCCGCACCGGGTTCTGCGGCGGCGTCGCGGCCTTCACGACCACCGTCGCCGACGCAGCGGCGGGCGCCGACGCCTGCTGCGCGGCCACAGCCGATGCGGCCTGGGCAGCGGCCGGCGGCGTCATGCCCGGCGACAGCGGCACCGGCTCGCCCTTGCTCGCATCACGCGTGAGCGACTGGGCGGGGCCCGACTCCTTCGCGACCACGTCCTTCAGGTTCAACCGCCCCTGCGCATCGAGCAGCACGCGGCCGTAGAAGTTCGAGAACGTCACGCGCGCGGCGTCGACGTCGGTGCCTTTCTCGTCGTAGTTCGCCTTCAGGTTCGACAGCGCGAGCGAGCGCCAGCCCGCGAACGGGTCGGACGTCGCCTTGTCGAGCATCCGCACGTCGACCAGCGCGACGTCGCCGCGATAGGTCGCGCGCGGCGTGTCCTTCACCTGCGCGAACGTCAGGTTGCCCTGCGCGTTGAGCAGCGCGCTCGCGATCGTCGCGTTCAGCGCGCTGCCAAAGTACGGTTCGAACGCGGCCGCATCGAGGCGGTTGCCGTTGATCTTCAGGCCGAGCTTCAGCGGCTGTGCGGTCACGTCGCCCGTCACGTTCAGCGAGCCCTTGCGGTTCAGTGTCGCCTTCAGCTGCACGGGCAGCGGCTTCGTCATGTCGTCGCTCAGCTTCTGCACCGACAGTTCGAGCGGCTTGATCGCCAGCTTCACCGGGCGCGGCGTCGACAGGTCGGTGAAGTTCGCGGACGAATCCTTCACGTTCAGCGCGTCGATCCGGTAGTGCCACGACGGCGCGGCAGCCTCGGCCTTGCGCGCGACCGTGCGCTTCGGCACCGCCGCCTGCGCGGGTTCGGCCAGCGCGGCGAGGTCGATCTTGCCGTCCTTC
Organism: Burkholderia pulmonis; assembly: GCF_984667975.1. Taxonomy (NCBI): domain Bacteria; kingdom Pseudomonadati; phylum Pseudomonadota; class Betaproteobacteria; order Burkholderiales; family Burkholderiaceae; genus Burkholderia; species Burkholderia pulmonis. The sequence goes on along the minus strand of NZ_OZ480187.1, from coordinate 188,396 downwards.
AGGCGCTTCACGTCGAGCGCGAGCCCGCTCGCGTCGACGCTCGCGATCTCCGCGGTGCGCGCGGCGACGTCCACCTTCGCGATCTTCGCGCTCGCGTCGGGCAGCACGATCGCAGGCGCCTTGCTGTCCGGCGTGGCGATCTTCAGCGACTTCAGGCTGACCGTGCTGTCGGCGACTTCCGCGGCGAGCGGCGTCTTGCCCCAGTCGGTCTTTGCGTTGACGGTCGCGCCGAGCGTGCCGTCGAGCACGCGCGCGCGCGTCGCCTCGCCAAGGTACGGCTGCAGCGCCGGCAGCGCGAGCGCGGCGACCGTCAGCTTCGTGTCGGCCTGCTTGTCCGCCAGATTGAACGCGCCCTCGGCCGTCACGTCGCCGCCGCGCGACAGCGACGTCGACAGCGTGTATTTCGCGGGCGTCTTGCCCTGCAGCGAGAAGCCGTCGAGCGTTGCGGTGAGCTTCGTCAGCGACATCGCGGTCGGCGTCGCCGGCACGCGGTCGTCGACGTTGATCGTGCCGCCATCGATTGCGAAATGACGGATCGTCAGGTCGAGCGGCGGCGATTCCTTCGCGGCGGCGGCATCTTCAGCCTTCGCGCCGCTGGCTGCGGCAACGGCGGCACCGGAAGCGGCCGCGGCGCCCGACGCCGCCGGCTTGCCGGCTTCGGCCTTCGGAGCGGCGGACGGCTGCGCGGCGAGCTTCTCGACGTTCAGCACGCCCTGCTTGTCGCGCGACAGGTCGACAACCGGCTGGTCGATCCTGATTTCGTCGAAGTGCATCGCGTTGCGCAGCGGCTCGAGGCTGGCCGCCGCGACGTGCACGCCGCGCGCAGCGAACAGCGGCGCGGACGCACCGTCGATCACCTTCGCGTCGTTCAGGTCGACGGTGCCCGACACGCGCAGCGCGGGTGTCTCGCCGCTCATCACGAAATTGACCGTCAGGTTGCTGCTCAGCAGGCCGCTCGTCACGGCCACCGGCAGCTTCGCCGGCACGTACGAGATCAGCTTCGGCACGTCGAGGCGGTCGAACTTCAGCGCAATCTCCGATTCGCGCGACTGCGCGAACGGCTTGGTCTTGCCGTCGATCGAGATCGGGCTGCCGTCGAAGCGCGCGCGCAGCTTCGGCTCGACGAAGATGTCCGTCTTCGAAGCCAGCGTCGCGATGTACGGGATGCCGAGCGTCCAGTTGTCGACCACGTGCTTTTCGTTCAGCAGGCGGTCGTCGAAATCGATCCGGCCGTCGTTGACCTGGATGTTCGACACCGAGAACTGCGTCGGCTTGCTGTCGGGCTTCGGCGACGGCGACGAGAACTTCTCGATCAGGTCGGTGAAGTTGAAACGCTGCGCGTCGTAGCGGACGATGTGAAAGCGCGGCGAATCGAGCCGGATTTCGTTGACGATCGGCGCGCCACGGAACAGCGACGACCACGACGGCCTCACGACGAGCTTGCCGATGTCGATGAAGTCGCCCTGGCCGCCGCGCTCGCCGAGGTGGATACCGTCGGCTTCGAGGTTCAGCGTGTACGGGTTCAGTGCGATGCGCTGGATCGTGGCCGGCCGGTCGAGCTGCTTGCTCAGCTGCTGTTCTGCGATGTGGCGGATCAGCGGCGGCGCCGCGAAGAACCCGAGCAGTCCGAACAGAACGAGGAAGATCAGCACGCCGATGCCGATACGCCGGGTCCGGCGCGAGCGTGCAACGCCGCCGAGGGCATGGAGGGTCGAGGATACGGTTTCTTTGTCTGCGCTTGCCATGCTTGAATGCCTCGGGAATGGATGCCGGGCCGCCCGGACAACCGGGCGGCCGCGCACGCTATCCCGAAAGTATAGGCTCAGGAGGTGACGGTACGGAGGTCGGGCGCCGCCGCCGCGCCCGCGGGTCGGACAACGACGGCGGTCAACCGTTCATTTCCGGACGACGACGGGCGGCATCCACGACCCGTCGCTCGCCTGCGGCTTCGGCGCGTACAGGCGCAGCGCGAGCGCGAAATCGGTGCGCGGCGCCGGCAGCCAGTTGCCGGCATGCGTGCCGCCCGGTGACGCCGACACGACGATGTCGATCGAGCCGTCGTGGTTGCGGCGCAGCCGGTCGCGATCGCCGAGCGAGCGGCGCGCCGACCCGACATCGGGCAGCGCGCCGTTCGTCGTGTAGGGCGTGAGCGTCCAGAACGCGCGTACCGGCGGCACCGCGCCCGGCGCGAAGTGCAGCACGTAGCGGTTCGCGCCGTTCAACGGATGGCCGTCGCTGTCGACGCGGACGACCGCGAGCGTCTCGTCGTCGCGCGTCGCGGTGCCGAACTGCGTGTAGGCCGCGTATGCGCGCAGTGCGTAGTCCTGGCCGTACTTGCCGGCCGTATCGCCGATCCAGCTCCAGCCGTTCGCGTTCAGCAGGTTCGACGGCGCCGCCGCGAGCCGGGCGCGCGCCTCGGCGACGCCGGCCGTCGCGGCCGTGAGGCGGTCGCCCGTCCACAGCACCGGGTAGCCGGCCGTCACGCCGATGTCGCCGAGCGATTCCTGCGCGTGCGCATCGTCGGCCGGCGCGGGGTTGTCCTGCAGCGCCTGCGCGAAGCGTGCGAAGAATGCCTTCGGGTCGAGCGCGGCCACCTGCTCGGCCGGCGTGCCGCCGCCCACCGCTTCGGACGGCGCGCTGCCGGCGTGCACCGCGACCGACGCGCCGCGCTCGGCGCCCGTGTAGACGGACAGCGGCACCACGCGGATCGCCCGCTGCAGTTTCTTCACGTTCGTGAGGTCGCGCCCGCCGCTCGTCTGCAGCCGTACGTCGAGCCACGCATTGGCGGACGGCACGTCGACGCGCAGCGCACCCTTCGGCAGCGTGCCTTGCCAGTCCTTCGCGGCGAAGGCAATCGTTTGCGATCGCACGGCACCACGCGCCCCGCGCGGCGCGGCGCTCGACGACGACCACAGCACGTTCGTCCACATGTCGAGTGCGCGTGCATCCCAGTAGCGGCCGCGCGTATCGGGCAGCGTGACGATCACGGGTTCGGCGGTGACGTCGAGCCAGCCGGTCGAATCAAGCGTGTCGACGCCCGGCAGCGGCGGATTGAGCGCGCCGACGGGCGGCAGCGCCTGCGCGTGGCGCAGCGTGTTGAGCGGCGCCTGCCCCGGTTGCGCGCCGTCGCCGCCCGTCGCCGCTTCCTTCGCGACGTCCATCAGCACGAGCGGATACGCATAGATATAGGAGTCGGCCACTTCCGCACGCATCCAGCCGGTTTTCCGCTGGATCGCATCCGGTTGCGACGCGCACCCCGCAAGCAACGCCGCCATGGCCAGCGACGCGTACACGCGCCGCAGAGAAACTGATTCCCGTTGGTTTTCAATCATCGATTACTGGCCGAATATCGTTCTTTTCAGTCAACACCTTGTTCGTCTCGCGAACGGCGAAAGCAAGGCACCCCAGCCTGCCCGGATGCCGTTTCGCTACGTTTCGCAACGGTGGGCGCTGATGTCAGGCCGGTATCATAGCGCCTCGGGGCAATCCCTAATATGCCGAATACATCAGACTTCCGATCCATCTCCCGCCGTTATGTAAACGAAAGGAAGGCGGGCGGTTCGTACCGCCGACGAACGCGTCACCTGTTGCCCCTTCCGCCCCCGGATCGGTGAAAACAAAAAAGCCCGCAATCGCGGGCTTTTTGACTGAAACCTGCTCAACGGTTACGCAGGCGTGCAATCTCGCAGAATCGGACTACCGATGAGACGTCCGGCGCCTTCACATACCCACGACACCTTCTTTCCCTTTTCCAGCGACGCGGCGAGCGCTTCGTGCTCCTTGCTCAGATAAGCATTGACCGGCATGAACTCGTTGCCGGTCTTCAGCTTCACGACGATGTTGTCGAACGCATCCTTGTCGATGCTTTGAACCGTTCCGCCCACGGCCAGGGCCTTGCCCTTGTATTTCTGGTCCGCGGAGACTTCGTTCTTGTCGTAAGCGGTGAACAGCGCCGATGCGGTGACGCTCACCGTTTCAACGGGCTTTTGCGCTGGCGCAGCCTGCTCCGTAGCCGCAGGCGCATCAGTGCCCGCACTCGATGCGGCGGACGGTGCCGGCTTCTTGCCGAAAATCACACTGATGACGATGAGCGCAAGTACGATGCCAAGGCCGATTTTGAACAGTTTTTTCATTGGTCCCTCATATCATTAGCGCATCTGCGCTTGTTGGAAATTGAATTACCCCGTGGCCGCATGCGACGACTGTCAGGTTCGTCAATCGCGGGCAGTCCGTTTCTCGTGCACCGAACCCAGGTCGATCGTGCAGGGCGCGCCCGCGTCACTGCCGGCCGGTCGCTCCATGCCCTCGCCTCCCTGCCGCTGCGGATGCCGGCCGGGCATCGCACCGGCGACCAGGGCCGCGAAGGCCGCGGCGCGCACCACGGTCGGTGCTTCGCGATACCGGCGCACGAGATCACCCTCGTCGACAGAAAGCGCAGTTACGTCGCGCTGTCCCGTGAGGGCATACAGGATGTCGACACCATGCCTGGCGACAGCCTCCAGATACGTGGAATCCGGCCGTCTCGAGCCGTTCTCGTAGTTGAGTTGGGCATCCTTGGACACGCCGCCGAGAGAAGCAAACGCCGTCTGGTTCAATCCGAGACGCTGGCGTTCCTCTTTGAGTCTTTGCGAAAAGACGGTCAATTGACAACCATATACGATCATATGTGGCCAATCGACCACCGTTTAAAATCACTGCAAGGTTAACGAAGGGAAGTATATCGTTTTTATTAATATAAAAACTTCCGGCTGACGCCTCGCATCGAAGGTGAAATGCGAAGCGATACAGCGCAGGACCCTGAATTTGGCACTGTCTCGGCGCCCAATTAATCAGGACAATTGACCGGTTATCGTTTTCGGTGTCGTCAACTGTCCAACATGACTCATCACGGACCGGTCGATGGCAACAATGCCCTGCGGCCAGCCACCATCGGCACAAAGTCGACGACTGAGCATTTCTGGCGCAGGAAGAGTACTGCCAGATACGGAACGGGCGCAGTTTGCCCGGCAGGCAGGCCCGTCGCTGCCCCGTGATGCGACGGCCTCCGCAATGCCTGCGCCCCCGGGATTACGACGCCAGTATCTTCATTTTCTGGTCCGCGAACTCGGCATCGGTCAGAATCCCCCGCTCCTTCAACGCGGCAAGCCGCTCCAGCTTCGATACGACGTCGTCCGCGGCAGGCGGCACGGATATGGCGATCGCCGGATTCGATGCACGCGTGTAATCACGAATCGCATCTCTCACCTTGTTCGTGAACGGCACAACCGTTTTCTTCCAGACGTTCTTGATGATCCGCTCGCTGGCGCCATCCTCGATGCGGATTTCACCGAACATCATTCCGGTCTTTCCCGATACCGAATTCACCTTGTCGAGATTGATCGAAACCTGCTTGAGGCCGTAAATGAGACCTTTGTCCAGGAACAGGACACGGTGATCGGTAAGCACGATCAACCAGGTATTGCCATCCATCAATCCGGACGAGAAGGCCAACACCTGCTCGCCGCCCATCAGGATTTCGGGAAGATGATTCAATTCCTTTTTCGTAAAGAATTGATCGTCCCCGATTTCCCGGGCAATGCGTTTGTATTCAGCCTTCAATGCCTCTGGGCTGGAATTTTTGAAATCAAACATCGATTGGCCCCCACGCCTGTTTATAGAACGTCGAATTTTACAACCGGGTCGGCGCATTGCTCCGGTCGGTTGCAGACCATGCGTCGCTTTCGACGAAAGCAAACAACTGGTGTGCTCCGCCCTCGTCCCCAGATAGGATCGACAGGCTGACAGGGAGCCGGAGGAGGATCGCGGAATCCGCAAGCTCCCCCGCACTTGCAATCTGGTGCTTGACCTTACCATCATGGGAATGTTGATACTGGAACCATTCGCGGCACGAACCGCGCTTTTGGGGAATCCGACATGACTGAACCACTTGCCTCCGCAGCGCTGCAAACGATCGAGCTGAGCGTCGACGGCATGCATTGCGGCGGCTGCACGGGCCGCGTGCAGCGTGCGCTGGCCGCCGTACCGGGCGTCGTCGAGGCGGCAGTCGATCTGGGCACGCACACGGCGACGGTGACCGCGCAGGACACGGTCGAACCCGGCCGGCTCGTCGACGCAATAGACGAGGCCGGCTACCGCGCGGCCGTGCGCGAAGCGTCGGTAGAAGCCGTCGCGACCGCGCCTGCGGCGCATGTGCAGCCTGAAAAAGCGCAGTCGGCAGCGGCCGCGCCTCTTCCTGCCGCCGCCACGATCGAACTCGATATCGACGGCATGACCTGCGCGTCATGCGTGGCGCGCGTCGAAAAGGCACTGGCGAAGGTGCCGGGCGTCACGCATGCGTCGGTCAACCTGGCGACCGAACGCGCCACCGTCGACGCATCGGCCAACGTATCCGCCGCGCGACTCGCTGAAGCGGTGAAACAGGCCGGCTACGGCGCGACGCCGGTCGCCGTCGCCACGCCGCCCGCTGCCTCCCCCGCTTCCGCCGACTTCGAACTCGATATCGGCGGCATGACCTGCGCATCCTGCGCCGGCCGTGTCGAAAAGGCGCTGGCCGCCGTGCCGGGTGTCGCGCGCGCAACGGTCAATCTCGCGACCGAGCGCGCGTCGGTGCACGGTGCAGGCGCACTCGACGCCGCCACGCTGGTCGCGGCGGTCACCACCGCCGGCTACCGAGCATCGCTCGCCGCCGCGCCGTCAGCCGGCGCAACGGCCGGTGCCGACGCACAACCGGAGAGCGCCGCGCAGGACCCCGATGCCCGCAAGCGCCGCGAAGCGGTACGCGAACGCAACCTCGTGATCTGGTCCGCCGTGCTGAGCGCGCCGCTCGTCGCGCCGATGCTCGTCGCGCCGCTCGGTATCGACCTGATGCTGCCGGGCTGGCTCCAGCTCGTGCTCGCCTCGATCGTCCAGTTCGGCTTCGGCGCGCGCTTCTACCGCGCGGCCTGGCATGCGGTGAAGGCACGCGCCGGCAACATGGATCTGCTCGTCGCGCTCGGCACGTCGGCCGCATACGGCCTGAGCCTGTGGATGCTGCTGCGCGATCCCGCGCATCCCGGCCATCTGTATTTCGAAGCGTCGGCCGTCATCGTCACGCTCGTGCGTTTCGGCAAATGGCTCGAATCGCGCGCGAAGCGCCAGACCACCGAGGCAATCCGTGCGCTGAACGCGCTGCGCCCCGACCGGGCGCGCGTCGTCGAGCACGGCGTCGAACGCGATGTGCCGCTGGCACTGGTGCGCGTCGGCACGCAGGTCAGCATCCGCCCCGGCGAGCGCGTGCCCGTCGACGGCCGGATCGTGTCGGGCCGCTCGCACATCGACGAATCGCTGATCACCGGCGAAAGCCTGCCGGTGCCGAAGGACGGCGGCGACGCCGTCACGGCCGGCTCGATCAACGGCGAAGGCGCGCTCGTCGTCGAAACCACCGCGATCGGTGCGGAAACGACGCTCGCACGCATCATCCGCCTCGTCGAATCCGCACAGGCCGAGAAGGCGCCGATCCAGCGGCTCGTCGATCGCGTCAGCGAAGTGTTCGTGCCGGCGATCCTCGGCATCGCGTTGCTGACGCTGGTCGGCTGGCTGATCGCCGGCGCCGGGACGGAAACCGCGATCCTCAACGCGGTCGCGGTGCTCGTGATCGCGTGCCCGTGCGCGCTCGGTCTCGCCACGCCCGCCGCGATCATGGCCGGCACGGGCGTTGCAGCCCGGCACGGCGTGCTGATCAAGGACGCACAGGCGCTCGAACTCGCGCAGCGCACGACCGTGATCGCATTCGACAAGACCGGCACGCTGACCGAAGGCAAACCGTCCGTGACGGCGTTCGAAGCGATCGGCGTGCCGCGCGGCGAAGCGCTCTCGCTTGCAGCGACCGTGCAGCGCCAGAGTGACCATCCGCTCGCACGTGCCGTGGTCGCCGCATACGATGCGGATATGGCTGCGCATGGCGGCGCGACGCCGCCGGCGGTCGCGGCCGATGCGCGTGCGGTGGCCGGACGCGGCGTGGAAGCGCAGGTCGGCGGGCAGCGGCTCGCGCTCGGCAGCACGCGCTGGCGCGACGAGCTCGGCATCGCGGTGCCGGCCGCGCTCGACGCCCGCGCGGCGGAACTCGAACGCGCAGGCAACACGATCTCGTGGCTGATGCGTGCCGATGCGCCGCGCGCATTGATCGCGCTGATCGCGTTCGGCGACACCGTGAAACCGGGCGCCCGCGACGCGATCGCGGCGCTGTCGGCGCGCGGCGTCGCGAGCGCGCTCGTGACGGGTGATAACCGCGGCAGCGCGGCAGCCGTCGCGGCCGCGCTCGGCATCGGCGAAGTGCATGCGCAGGTGCTGCCGGACGACAAGGCGCGCGTCGTCGCCGAGCTGAAGCGCACGCATGGTGGCGTCGTCGCGATGGTCGGCGACGGGATCAACGATGCGCCCGCGCTCGCCGCGGCCGATGTCGGGATCGCGATGGCGACCGGCACGGACGTCGCGATGCACACGGCCGGCATCACGCTGATGCGCGGCGATCCGGCGCTCGTCGCCGACGCGATCGACATCTCGAAACGCACGTACCGGAAGATCCAGCAGAACCTGTTCTGGGCGTTCGTCTACAACCTGGTCGGCGTGCCGCTCGCGGCGTTCGGCCTGCTGAACCCGGTGATCGCGGGCGCGGCAATGGCGTTTTCGAGCGTCAGCGTCGTGACGAATGCGCTGCTGCTGCGGAGATGGAAAGGCCGCGCGCGCTGAGGCGGGCGGTGGCGAATGCCGGATGGCCGAACGGCCGTTCGGCGTTCGGCGTTCGGCGTTCGGCCAACAGGAAGGATCGGGAAGACTGCCGGCGCTGGCCGGCTGCGGCACGCCGGACCGGCGGCACGCGACGACGGATCGCCGGCCGGCGGATTCAGTCCGACACGACCGGCTTGATCAACGTCGTCGTGATCGGCGCGAAGCCGCATGCGCGATACAGCGCCCGGGCGGCCGTGTTGTGGTTGAACACCGACAGCCCGATCTCGGCGACGCCGTACCGGCGGGCCTCGGCGTCGAGCGCATCGAGCGCGCGCGTGGCCCAGCCCTGGCGGCGCCGGGACGAAACGATGTCGAGGTCGTAGATGAACAGCGTGCGGTTCGGCCCTTCGGGCACGATCGCGTACCAGAGGTCGCCCACCGCGTCGCCGCTGGCGCCGTCGATGAGCATGACGAGGGTCTGGCCGGCGGTCAGCAGGCCGTCCGGCAACAGCGTGTCGAAACAGGCGCGCGCACGATCGGCGGCGTCTTCGACAGCGTTTTGTCCGGATGAAACGAGATCGCGCGCGTAGCCGTCGATGGCTCGCGTGCGGTAAGCATGGAATTCGCCGGCCGTCATCGGCCGCATCTGCAGCATGGCCCGGTCGCCGTGAACGGAATCGGACTTCCAGTGTAGCGGGACAGTCGCACCGGCGCGCGATGCGGCGGTGGAAAACGGGCAGCCAGGTGCGGCGAGCGCCGCGCCGAATCAGCGAATCAGCGAATCAGCGAATCAGCGAATCAGCGAATCAGCGAATCAGCGAATCAGCGACGGTACAGGACGATCGGCACGAGGTGCGCACGGCGCACGCGCTCGGCTTCGGCGCGACGCGCGGCATACGAGTATTCGGCGTCGAGCGGCAGGTGCGGGGACACGAACAGGTCGTCGATCTTTTGCAGCAGGGCGAGGATGAAGCTCATTTGAGACTCCTGACAGATGTGGCTAGGGTTTTCCCTTAGATTGACTCCATTCTAAGGGTTTTCCCTGAACTTTGCCAGTGAGTCGCGTCAGTTTGCTGCAGACGCGCGACAACGGATCACCGACGCAAAACGGTGATCCTTGCTGCGTATGACTTCCTGGGTAGGGTCGAAACGATTAATCAGCGCGTGCGGCGAGCCCGCTTCGCGACGGCGGCCTCGCGGTTCGCGCTGCGCTGAAGCCGGTCGACTTGCGACAGAAGCGCTTCGTGATGCTCCTCGAGCGTCATCAGCGTTGCCTGCTGCGTCGACAGATCGGCCGTGAGGCGATCGATCCGCTGCTGCTTCGTGGCCACGTCCTGCTTCAGATGGGCAATCTGTCGTGTCTGCATCACCAGCGCGACAAGCCCCGCCAGCACGACGATGGCCAGCGCCAGCAGCAGGCGATTGACGCGACGCATCTCGCGATCGGCCGTGCGCGTCAGGCCATCCACATCGGCCTGCAGTGCAGCCAGCCGGTCGGTCAACGGACCGAGGTGCGTGTCCGGGTCGAAGGCCGGCGCGGCCGGCTGTGCGCGCTCCGCCGACGGCCTGGTCACGAACGACGCGGCGGAAGCCACGGGCTGCACGACCGGCGACGGCACAGTGTCGGGCTGCGGCGTCGATTCATTGGGCTTCGCGGAATGCGAGGTAATCACCGGCCCGGCCGGCTGCGTGGGCGCCTGCGGCTCGAGCGGCGCAACGGCAACCTGAGGCAGGCTCGATTCGACTGCCTCCGGCTTCGAGTCGACGCGCGTCGCAACCGGTACGGATTGCGTTGCCGTTGCTTCACTGGCACCGGCAGCCGCCCGGCGTTTGCCGCCCGACGACGAGCGCCGCTCCTTCACGACATCGCCGGAAGCTTTCCCGTCGCGGGATTTGACGGCTGTCACCTCGGCCACCGGCTTCGCGACTTCAGCCTCTGCCGCTTGCGGTTCGATCGCCTTCGCCGCAGCGCCATCGGATGCCGGCACTTCGGCCGCCGCCTTCACGGCGCCGTCGACCTCACTCGCGTCGGCGTTCGTCGCCGCACCATCGGCCGCAGGCAAACCGGCTTCCTTCGCAGCGTCACCATTTGCAAATGCACTGTCGACGTTCGCGGCCACACCACCTTCGGGCCTCGCGACAGCGTCGATCGCCACCTCGACATCCGGCAGCGCCGCGCCTTCCGCTTCCACACGCCCGGCCGCGGTCTCCCCTTCCGGCGTGCTGAACCCGTCCAGCGACGCCTGTCGGCCGTCCGATGCAACGGCCGCCGCATCGGCTTCCCCTGCCGCTTCATCGCGCGCCGCAACCGGCACGCGCTCGCCCGGCTCGAGCACCGGATCGCCGAACAGGTCGAGCGTCCGCTCGTCCCGGGGCGCATCGCCGGCCGGCGCGCTGCCGGGCCGCGTCGTCGCCCGCGCGGACGTGCTGCCTGCGGCAGCAGCCGAGCGCCGGCGGGAACGGGCCGACGAATGCATGGAACGGGAGCGAGGCGAGGAAACGGATTCGGTCATGGAAATCGGATGGCGGGGCCCGCGAGCGCGGAACCGGATGTCGAACGGAATCGGTGATCGGCCATTGTCGCATGCCCCGTTGCCGATTCGACCTATTCGTCGCCCGACATCCCGCGACCCTCCTCGAAACGCGTGACGCCCTGCAGCGCGCGCAGCTTGTCGCAGATCGCCCGGTATTCGAGTTCCGACACCCGCGCGAGCGTGATGCGCACCTCGTCGTGCTCGCCCGTGTCGTCGGCCCGCTGCACGACGAACTGCTTCACGCGCGCACTGTCCGCGCCGAGCGCGGCGTGCAGCGAATCGAACGTCAGCGTGCCGCTCACGACCGTCAGCGCGAACTGGCGCCGCTGGCGCACCGTGAAGTAGCGCCGCTCCAGCGGCTTGATGCCGGCGAGGATGATCAGGATGATGATCGTCGCCGAAATCGACGCGACATACAGCCCGCCGCCCACCGCGAGGCCGATCGCGGCGACCGACCACAGGCTCGCGGCCGTCGTCAGCCCGCGCACGATCTCGCCGCGCAGCAGGATCGAGCCCGCCCCGAGGAAGCCGATGCCCGACACGACCTGCGCGGCGATCCGCGACGGATCGAGCACGATGTGGTCGTTGCTGCCGAGCACGTCGGCAAAACCGAACGCCGACACGATCATGATCAGCGTCGAGCCGACGCAGACGAGCATGTGCGTGCGCAGGCCGGCCGCCCACGACAGGCGCTCGCGCTCGAAGCCGATGACACTGCCGAGCGCCGCCGCGAGAACAAGCCGCATCACGAGTTCCAGGTTGCTGAGCATCCGATTTCTCTCCTTTTTTTGGTGCCGGCCGCGCGGAATGTTTTATCCTTGGCCCCGGCCGCGCCGATCTTCCGGGCCGCGCCGACACGTTTCGATCCAAGCGCTCAACCCCGTCATGTCCGTTTCCGACTCCGCTTCCGCCCAGGCCGCCCAGCTGCGCCACCATTTCGCGCACGTCGTCTTGCCGATCTGGCGGGGTTCAGGGTTCGACCATACATTGCAGCTGCCGTTCGAGGCCGTCGACCCGGCCACCCACGCGCCGCTGCCCGTCACCCGTTATCGCGCAATGGCGTGCGCCCGGCAACTGTTCGTGTTCGCGCAGGCCGGCGACACCGCGCACGCGGCCACGCTGTTCGACGCATTGTGCCGGCGCTTTCGCGACGCGCGCCACGGCGGCTGGCTCTACAGCGTCGACGCGCAGGGCGCGCCGCTCGATACGACCAAGGATCTTTATACGCACGCGTTCATCGTGTTCGCATGCGCTGCGTGGCACGCGGCGTCGGGCGACACTGCCGCACGCAAGGTGGCCGAGGAGACTGCCGCGCTGATCCAGGACCGCTTCGCGCCGCGCCACGGCGACGCGCTGCTCGATGCAGCGCGACACGCCGATTTCTCGTCATCCGGCAGCGGTGCGCTGCAGAATCCGCTGATGCACCTGACCGAAGCATGGCTCGCAGCCGCCGATGCCTTCGGCGATGCGGCGTTCGACGATGCGCTCATGCGCACCGCGCAGGCCGTCGAGCGCACGTTCGTCGACACGGCGACCGGCTGCGTGGCCGAACTGCCGCTCGGGGCGGCCGACAACCGTTTCGAGCCCGGCCATCAGTTCGAGTGGTTCTATCTGGTCGATGCGGCCGGTGCGCGACTCGCGCAGACGGAGCTTCCCGCCGCGCTGTCGCGCGCGTTCGGCTTCGCGGAGCAATACGGCGTCGATCCGCGGACGGGCGGCGTCTGCGCGGCGCTCGATGCGCAAGGTGCGTGCCTCGACGGCACGCAGCGGATCTGGGCGCAGACCGAATACCTGCGTGCGCTCGCGACGCACGGCGGCACGCCGGCCTCCGCGCCGCTCGCGCGGCAGATCGAGCAGTTCGCCGCGCGTTTCCTGCATCCGCGCGGCTGGTTCGAGTGCAAGACGGCGGACGGGCAGGTGTCGCGCGCCGACATGCCGTCGACGACGCCCTACCACCTCGCGACCGCCTACGCGGCGCTGCCGGCCGGTTCGTAACCCGTCCCGGCGAACGACGGCGCCGCGCGTTCGCCGCGTGCGGCACGTCCGTCGCCCAGTTCGAACACCGACACCGCCTGCATCAGGTGCGCGGTCTGGTCGTTCAGCGACGCGGCCGCCGCCGCGACTTCCTCGACCAGCGCCGCGTTCTGCTGCGTGAGCTGATCCATCTGCGTGACGGCCTGGTTCACCTGCTCGATCCCGACGCTCTGCTCGACCGACGCCGCGGTGATCTCCGACATCGTCTGCACGACACGCGTGATCGACGCCGACACCGTGCGCATCGCCTCGCCGGCGCGCTCGACGAGTTCCGCGCCGCCGTTGATCTGCGCGACCGAATCCTCGATCAGCGCCTTGATCTCCTTCGCCGACTGCGCACTGCGCTGCGCGAGCGAGCGCACTTCGCCCGCGACCACCGCGAAGCCACGCCCCTGTTCACCGGCCCGCGCGGCCTCGACCGCCGCGTTCAGCGCGAGGATGTTGGTCTGGAAGGCGATGCCGTCGATCACCGAGATGATTTCCGCGATCCGCCCCGAGCTCTGCGCGATGCCGCGCATCCGATCGATCACGCTGTCGACCACGCCGCCGCCGTGGCCCGTCGCTTCGAGCGCCGCGTCGGCCAGCGCGCTGGCTGCGCGTGCGCTGTCGGTGTTCTGCCGGACGGTCGCGGTCAGTTCTTCCATGCTCGCGGCCGTTTCCTCGAGCGAGGCAGCCTGCGTGCCGGTGCGCGCCGACAGGTCGGCGTTGCCGCCCGCGATCTCGCCCGCACCGAGGTGAATCGCATCGGACGCGTGGCGCACCGTGCGCACGGTGCCCGCGATGCTCGTCTGCATCGCGGCGAGGCCGCGCAGCATCCGGTCGATCTCGAACACGCCGCCCGCACGCACGGCTTCGTCGAGCCGGCCCTGCGCGATCCGCTCGAAATGGCGGCCTGCTTCCTCCAGCGGCGCGACCACCGCGCGCCGTGCGGCCGCGTAGATCGCGGCGCTCGCCGCGAGCATCGCCACCAGCAGCACGATACCGACCGACTTGAACCAGAGCATGCCGCCGTCGATCGTGTCGAGCGCCGTGCGGCTCGACGCACTGCCGTATTCGGCGAAGCGGTGCAGTTCGGCGATATAGGCGTCCTGGAAGCTCTGGGTCGGCTGGTCGAGGAATGCCTGGATGTTGTCGGCGTCGAGGAACTGCACGAGTTCGCCCAGCGCGCCGCGCAGCGCGCGATAGCGTTCGGTGAGCGCCGCGACGCGCGCGCGGTTCGTGTCGTCGACCGGCTGCGCGGCCGTCAGCGCGGCGAACGCCTTGTCCGCTTCCGCGAGCGATGCGCCCGCGTGGCGGATGATGTCTTCCGGCTTCGGGCCGCCGCGCACCATCCGCGTGCCGGCGCGCGACAGGTTGATCCGTGCGTCGAGCAGTTGCTCGGTCGCCTGGCTGGCCGCGTCGACCTGCGCGATCGCGACGTTCGACAGATCGTCGACGCCGCTGCGCGTGGACGTGAGCGCCCAGAAGCCGAGCGCTTCGATCGCGAACAGGAAGAGGCAGAACACGGTCAACACGCCGAGCAGACCCGACGCGAGCTTGATTTTTCCGAACATGGGGGATTCCTGGAGAGCGAACGATGAGGCAATGCCCCGGCATTAGCGGCATTTCTTCGTCGGACTTTAGGCACGGCCGGCGGTAACGCACGCGTTGCTCGCGCATTCCCGCGGAATCGCCCGCAAACGGCGAGATCTCGCGTATTCGACGCAATAATCGCGTCGCATCGCACCGGAATTTGCAGGAAATGTGGACGAATTTCCTTGCTTATCCGCAGCCCCCTTCCTAGAGTTCAGCGCAAGCGGGCACTCATTTCGAGGGAAGTTCGATGACCGACATCACGGATCACGCGCGCGGCGCATTGCGCGCGCAACCGTTCAGCATGCTGCTGGGCACGGAGCTGATGCACATCGGCGACAACGAAGTGTCGCTGTGTCTGCCCGTGCGCGAGGAACTGCGGCAGCAGCACGGGTTCGTGCACGGCGGCGTCATCAGCTATCTCGCGGACAACGCGCTGACGTTCGCCGGCGCGCTCGTGCTCGGCCCGCGCGTGATCACCGCCGAGTACAAGATCAACTACCTGCGGCCGGCCGTGAACGGCACGCTCGTCGCGCGCGCGAAGCTCGTCTATGCGGGGCGGCACCAGGCGACCTGCCAGTGCCACGTGTTCGTCATCGACGGCGATCACGAGCGGCTCGTCGCGATCGCGCAAGGCACGATCAACCGGGTCGGCGACGGCAAGATGTCGGATGCGCCGGAGGAAACGGCGTGACGCCGGCCTGAGAACGATCTGAGCGGCCGATACCCGATTTCGCGCGGCCAGCCCCCGCGCCGCTAACCGGCGGCGTCCGCCAGCGGCAGGAAGCGCGGCGCCACGCGAGCCCGCACGTTGCCGTGCTCATCCGTACGATAGATTCCGCGCGCCGCGTTGTGCGGATGCGCGGCCGCGTCGGCCACGCTCAGTACCGGCGCAAAACACACGTCGGTGCCTTCGAGCAGCGCGCGCCAGTGTGCGGACGGCTGCTGCGCGAATACGTCGGCGAAACGCACTTTCAGCGCGGGCCAGCGCGTACGGTCGTACTGCGACGCGGGATCGACGTCGGTCAGCCCGAGCCGCTCGACCAGCAGCGCATAGAACGGCGGTTCGAGCGCGCCGATCGTCACGCATTCGCCGTCCGCGCAGCGATACACGTCGTAGAACGGCGCGTCGTGAAACAGGCTCGGCTGCGCGCCGTCGAGTTGCCCGTTCGCGCGCGCCCACAGCGCGAGCGAACCGAGCATCGACACGATGTCGACGATCGCGCCGTCGACCACGCGCCCCGGCCCGCCGCCGCGCACGTCGAGCAGTGCACAGACGATCCCGAACGCGAGCCCGAGCGCGCCACCCGCATCGCCGACGACCGTCGGCGGCACACCCGGCCGGCCGTCGCGCGGCGCGGACAGCGACAGCAGCCCCGTCAGCGCGACGTAGTTCAGGTCGTGCCCGGCCGCGGCTGCCAGGGGGCCGTGCTGGCCCCAGCCCGTCATGCGCCCGTATACGAGCTTCGGGTTGCGGCGCGCGCAATCGTCGGGCCCGAGGCCGAGCCGCTCCATCACGCCGGGCCGCAAGCCCTCGATCAGTGCGTCGGCCCGAGCGATCAGGTCGAGCGCCGCGTCGCAGCCGGCCGGCGTCTTCAGGTCGAGCTCGACGATCGTCTTGCCTTCGCGCAGCAGATCGCCGTCGCGGGCCCGCAGCGCGTCCGGCGCGCTCGTGCGGCCGGACGGGCGCGCGATCAGCGTGATCCGTGCGCCCATTCCGGCCAGCATCCAGCCCGCAAGCGGGCCGGGGCCGAGACCTTCGAATTCGACGATGTGGATGCCGGAAAGCGGCGCGTTCAATGACATGACGACCTCGCGGAAATACAGCAGGGACAGGAGCGGCTAACGCTCCCGATTCTATGCGAATGCCTGCATGCGCCGGTGTCGCGCGGCTAGCCGGCTGCCGCATCCGGACGCTGCTCGTCCAGCGCGCCGCGCATCGCCCGCACGATCGAATCGCGACGCGCGTCGATCCGCTCGACGGGCCCGGCCACGCCCATCGCCAGCGGCAGGCCGTTCCAGCCGTCTGCGATCACCATCGAGATCATCGCCGCGCCCTGCGTGACCGTATGCGCCGAATAGGAATAGCCGAGCCGGCGTGTCTGTTCGACCTTGTCGAGCACGACGTCCTCGTCGATCGTCCTGCCCGACTTCCCGATCCGGCGGATGCTGCGCGACACGAGCCGGCGGATCGTGCTGTCCGGCTGAAGGCTCAGCAGCGCCCAGCCGAGCCCTGACATGCAGATCTCGCGACGCGTGCCGATCGGCGCGTAGAACTGGATCGGAATCGTATGCGAACCCTCGACCGCATCGATGTACTGCACGTACAGATCGCTCTGCACCGCAATCACGACCGCCTCGTGCGTGCGCGCCGCCAGCCGCTTCGCAACGGCATGCCAGTGCCGTCGGCTGCCGGCCGCCGAATCGACCAGCGCTTCGCCGAGATTGACGAGCCGTGCGGTGGGCGCATACGCGTGAGTCGCGTCGTCGTACGCGAGATAGCCGAGCGTCTTCATGCTGGTCAGCAGCGCCGCCGCGCTCGACCCCGGATACCCGCAGCGCGTGGCGATCTCGCGCACGCTCAGCGGCCGCTGCAATGCACTGAAGAGTTCGAGCACCTCGAACACGCGCGCCGCACTCTTGACCACGTTTCCGCTCATCCCGCCCTCTCCGCAGCTACCGGCCCGGGCCTTCCACATATGTGGAACGGAATTTCCCGCTGCCAACCGTCGTGACGATACTAGGCTTCGGCCCGCGGCGTGAAGTCCCGCGGCACGGAACACACGGAGACACCATGTCAGCCTTTCTGATCCGTGAACGGCAGGGACCAATCCTGACCGTCACGATGAACCGCCCCGAAACCCGCAACGCCATTTCGGACACCGATGCGATCGACGCACTGACCGCATGCTGCGACGACGCGAACCGGGACGAATCGATCCGCGTGCTGATCCTGACCGGCGCCGGCACGACGTTCTCGTCGGGCGGCAACGTGAAGGCGATGCGCGCGTTCATGGAATCGGACCCGCACGATCTCGCCGCGATCCGGACCAGCTATCGCCGCGGCATCCAGCGGCTGGCGCACGCATTCCAGCACCTCGAAGTGCCGGCCATCGCGGCCGTCAACGGCCCGGCCATCGGCGCCGGCACCGATCTCGCGTGCATGTGCGACATCCGCATCGCCGCCGATCGTGCGCGCTTCGCCGAGAGCTTCATCGCGCTCGGCCTCGTGCCCGGCGACGGCGGCGCATGGTTCCTGCCGCAGATCGTCGGCGCCGCCGTCGCCGCGGAAATGTCGTTCACGGGCGACGCGCTGGACGCGCAGGCGGCGCTGCGCTGCGGGCTCGTGTCGCGCGTCGTGCCCGATGGCGACCTCCTTGCCCACGCGCATGAACTCGCCGGCCGCATCGCCCGCCACTCGGGCACCGCGTTGCGCCTGACCAAGCGGCTGCTGCGCGAAGGCCGCCACGCAAGCCTCGACACGCTGCTCGACCTGTCGGCGTCGTACCAGGCGTTCGCGCACGCCACACCCGAGCATCACGCGGCGGTGAACGCGCTGTTCGCCGCGCGCGGCTGAACCCGCGACGCATCGCAGCCGTGCAGCCGGCGCATGCCGGCCTGCCGGCCCGTCGAATCCACATCGAAGGAGACATCGTCATGACCAGCAGCAACGAAGGCGCACTCGCAGGCGTGCGCGTGGTGGACCTGAGCCGCGTCTATGCGGGGCCGTTCTGCGCGCAGACGCTCGCCGACCACGGCGCGGACGTCATCAAGATCGAGCCGCCGCAGGGCGACGAAACGCGCGACTGGGGGCCCGCGATGCCGAACGGCATCTCCAGCTACTACTGGGGGCTCAACCGCAACAAGCGCAATCTCGCGCTCGACCTGTCGCATCCCGGCGGACGCGACGTGCTGTTCCGCCTGCTCGAAACGGCCGACGTGCTGATCGACAACTTCAAGCAGGGCACGCTCGAACGCTGGGGCATCGGTTACGAAGATTGCCTGCGCGAGCGCTTCCCGCGCCTCGTCCACTGCTCGATCTCCGGATACGGCACCGACGGCCCGCTCGCGCGATTTCCGGGCTACGACGCCGTCGCGCAAGGCCTCGCCGGCTTCATGTCGATCAACGGCGAGCCGGGCGGCATGCCGCTCAAGGTGCCGTTTCCGGTCGTCGATTTCGCGGCCGGCATGAGCGCCGTGTCGAGCGTCCTGCTCGCGCTGGTCGAACGGACACGTTCCGGCCTCGGGCAGCACGTCGACATCGACCTGTTCAGTACCGCGCTGTCGATGCTGCATCCGGTCAGCACGAGCTGGATGGCAACCGGCGACGTTCCCGTCGCGACCGGCAACGTGTATGGCGCGATCGCGCCGTACGGCGTTTATCCGTGCAAGGACAAAGCGATCGCGACCGGCGCCGGCAACAACCGCACGTTCGCCAGGCTCATCGCCGCGCTCGGCGTGCCCGAGCTGGCACGCGACCCGCGCTTCGCGACCAACGCGCAGCGCGTCGCGCATCGCGATGCGCTCGACACGCTGCTCGGCCAGCTGACCGCCGAACTGCGTGCCGACGACGTCGTCGAGCGGCTGCTGCAGGCCGGCGTCGCGACGGGGCCGGTAAACACCGTCGCCGATGCGTTCGGCCACCCGCAGGCAGCACGCAACGCGATGTTCGTCGACACCGATACGTACACCGGCGCAGGCATCCCCGCCAAACTGTCGCGCACGCCCGGATCGATACGCCGGCCGCCGCAGCCGTTCGCCGCCGACACCGACGCCGTGCTCGATGCGTTCGGGATCGACGCGGCGCATCGGGACACGCTGCGGCAGGCTGGCGTGCTCCACGACACGCGCGCGGACGCCACCGGGAGCACGTCATGACCGCGTCCGGCTCGTTTTCCTCGCCGACGGGCGACGATGCGCCGTCGATCCTGCGCCACGACGACGACGGCATCGCGTGGCTGACGATCCATCGCCCGCACGTCGCCAATGCACTGTCCGCCGAAGCGATCCGGCGCCTGTGCGAGGAGCTCGTCACGCTCGACGACAACCCGTCGATTCGCGTCATCGTGATCCGCGGCGCCGGCGAACGTGCGTTCAGCGCGGGCGTCGATCTCGGCGACCCCGAGATACGCGGGATGCAGCCGATGCGCGGCCTCGCACGCAACGTGCACGAGCTGATCCTCGAATTGCGCAAGCCGACGATCGCGGCGGTCAACGGCTACGCGGTCGGCGGCGGCTGCGAAATCGCGCTCGCCTGCGACCTGCGGATCGCCGCCGATCATGCGACCTTCGCGCTGCCGGAAGCGCGGGTCGGGATGGGCGCGAACTTCGCGAGCGTGCTGCTGCCGCGGATGTTGCCGCATGCGATCGCGATGGAGCTGCTGTTCACGGGCCGCCGCTTCGACGCGGACGAGGCGCAGCGCGCCGGGTTGCTGAACCGCGTCGTGCCCGGCGCCGCGCTCGACGACACCGTGCGCGAACTGGCACGGACGATCGCCGCGAACGCACCGCTCACGATCCGCCGCATCAAGGAAACCGCGACGCGCAGCCAGGGGCTGCCGGTGCCTGCCGCGCTGCGGCTGGACGTCGGCCCCGACGTCTACGCGAGCGAGGACCGGATCGAGGGCGCCCGCGCGTTTCTCGAGAAGCGCAAGCCGGTATTCAAGGGGCGCTGAGCCCGACACAGCACGGCGACACCACGCGCGCAACCGCTCCCAGAATGTGGGCGCTCGACAAAAAAAGACATGGAACGGAGACACCTTCATGCAACGGAAAGCACTCCTGATCGGCATGTGCATGCTGTTCACCACGTCGGCGCACGCATCGTCGGTCACGCTGTACGGGATCGTCGACAGCTACGTCGAATTCGATCGCATCGGCAACCTGTCGACCCTGCGGCAAAGCGGCGGCGGCTCGTCGACGAGCCGCTTCGGACTGACGGGCGTCGAGGATCTCGGCGGCGGCACCTCGACGAAGTTCGTGCTGGAAAGCGGCTTCTCTCCCGCCGACGGATCGTTCCAGGGCGGCACGCTGTTCTACCGGCAGGCCTACGTGTCGCTGCAGAACACACGCTATGGCGATATCCGGCTCGGCCGGCAATACACGCCGGCGTTCTACGTCGTGTACGACGGTGATCCGTTCGGGCTCAACGAGCGACTGTCGCCGCTCGCGCTGCTCGCGACGTCCACCGACACGATCACGAGCAACACGACACCGCCGATTCCGCGCTTCAACCAGGCGGCGTCATACCTGAGCCCCGACTGGAACGGCCTGCGCGTGATGGCCACGTACGGCTTCCCGACACCGAACGCGCTGTCCACGCAAGCCGGACGCAACTACGGCGCCGGGCTCCAGTACCGGATCGGCGGGCTCTACCTCGGCGCCGGCTTCCAGGGCGACACGTCGGCCGGCAACCTGGCGCCCGTCGTCTCGCCGTCGACGACCCGCCACTACGTGTTCGCGGCCAACTACGCATTCGCACGCGTCAAGCTCTACGCCGCGTTCCTGTACGGCGTCAGCACGGCGCCGAACCTGCCCGCGTTCTCGACCGCGAGCGCCGGCGCGTCGATCAACGTCGGCGCGCTCGATCGCGTGCTCGTCTCGGTCGTGCGCCGCGACGTGAAAGGCTCGGCGAACGACGCGACCGCGCTCGGCGTCGGCTACGACCATCCGCTGTCGAAGCGCACGTCGCTCTATGCACGCTATCTGTACATGAAGAACGGCGGCGACGCCCGCAACACGGTCGTCGTCGGCCTGCAGCCGCAACCGGGCGGCACCGAGCAGGTGTTCGCGCTCGGCATCGTTCACCGCTTCTGACGGAGTGCCCATGACCCCGACCCTGTCCACCCATTCGGCCGCCGGCGACGCCGCCGCGACGCCGGCGCTCTACCGCCGGATCTCGCGCCGGCTGCTGCCGTTCCTGATCCTCTGCTACACGCTGTCGTTCATCGACCGGATCAACATCGGTTTCGCGCACGCGCAGATGGCGGCCGAACTGCACTTCTCCGACGCCGTCTACGGACTCGGCGCGGGCATCTTCTTCATCGGTTACATGGCGTTCGAGATTCCGAGCAACGCATGGCTTGCGCGGATCGGCGCGCGCAGGACGATCGCCCGGATCATGGTGCTGTGGGGGCTCGGCTCGGCCGCGACGATGTTCGTCACGACGCCCGCGCAGTTCTATGCGTGCCGTTTCCTGCTCGGCGTGTTCGAGGCCGGTTTTTTCCCCGGCATCCTGTTCTATCTCGGCGCGTGGTATCCGCCGCGGCAGCGCGCCAAGGCGTTCGCGCTGTTCATGACCGCGCTGTACCTCGCGGGGGTGATCGCCGGCCCGGTATCCGGCGCCATCCTCTCGTACTTCGACGGCGCCGCCGGCCTGAGCGGCTGGCAATGGCTGTTCGTCATCGAGGGGCTGCCGAGCAGCGTGCTCGGCCTCGTCGCATTGCGCTTTCTCGACGACCGGCCGGACGACGCACGCTGGCTGTCGGACGCCGACAAGGCCGCGCTGCGCGTCGCGCATGCGCAGGCCGACGCCGGCGTGCCGGACGCGAACGCGGCCCGGCCATTGCTCGCGCACCGCGATTTCTGGCTGCTGTGCGCCGCCAATTTCGCGATCGCGGCGGCCGGCTACGCGCTCGTGTTCTGGATGCCCGTGATCCTGCATCGCGGCGGCCTGCATGGTGCGATGCAGATCGGGCTGCTGTCCGCGCTGCCCTACCTGTGCGGCATCGTCGGCATGCTCGCAATGGGCTGGCGCACCGAGCGCCGGCGCGAATGGCGCGGGCACGGCGCAGTCGCGATGCTCGCGTGCGCGGCATCGCTCGCCGGGCTGGCGAGCGTCGGCGGCACATCGCACCTGATGATCGCGCTCTGCATCGCGGTCGCCACGCACGCCGCGACGCTGCCCGCGTTCTGGGTACTGCCGGGGCTCGCGCTGCCGAAACGCTCGATGGCGGTCGCGATCGCGGCGATCACGATGTCCGGCGCGATCGGCGGGTTCGCGAGCCCGTTCCTGATGGGCGTGCTCAACACGGCCACCGGTTCGATGCGCGGCGGACTCTACTTCAATGCCGCGCTGCTCGCGGTCGGCGCACTCGCATTGCTCGGCACGCTGCGCGCCCGCGCAGCGTCGCGGGCAAACGCCGGCTGACGGCGCAATCCACTCTTCTCCCACACCGACCTATCGTCATGAATTTCGAACTCGAACTCGAACACCGGATGATCCGGGACCTCGTCGCACGTTTCGTGAAGGACGAACTGATTCCGCTCGAAGCAGCCGTGATGGCGCGCGAAGCCGACGGCCAGCCCTTCGGGCTGCTCGCCGACGAACGCGCACACCTCGATGAACGCTCCCGGCAGCTCGGCCTGTGGGGACTCGACGCCCCGCTCGACGCCGGCGGCTCGGATCTGCCGGCCGTCGCGATGGTCGGCATCAACGAGGCGATCGGCACGACCGTCACCCCGTACATCCTGCCGCCCGACTCGCCGAACCTGCGGATGCTGTGCGACGTGGCCGACGATGCGCAGCGGGTGCGCTATCTCGAGCCATACGCAAGCGGTGTCACGCGTGCCGCGATGGCGATCTCCGAGCCGGGCGCCGGCTCCGACCCGGGTGCGCTGTCGACGACGGCCGTGCGCGACGGCGACGGCTGGGTGCTGAACGGCCGGAAAATCTGGATCAGCCACGCGCCCGAAGCCGACTGGACGATCGTGATGGCGCTGACCGATCGAAGCAAGGGCAAACGGGGCGGCATGTCGGCGTTCATCGTCGATCGCGATACGCCGGGCTTCGTCATCGAACGCCGGATTCCGATGATCGGCGGGCTGTCGACCTACGAAATCGTGCTGGAGGATTGCCGCATTCCCGCTGCGCAACTGCTGGGCCGGGAAGGCGCCGGCTTCGCGCCGATGCAGGCACGGCTCGCGAACCGGCGGCTGGAAATGGCCGCATGGTGCATCGGCCGCGCCGAGCGCGCGGTCGCGATGCTGTGCGACCATGCGAAACAGCGCAAGACCTTCGGCGTGCCGCTCGCGGAGCGCCAGGCAGTCCAGTGGTGGGTCGCCGACGCGCTGACGCAGATTCACGCGTGCCGCCTCATGACCTACGAAGCGGCCACGCGCGTGGACGCCGGGCAGGATGCGCGCACGCAAATCTCGATGGTCAAGGTGTTCGCGACCGAGATGGCATCGAGCGTGATCGATCATGCGATGCAGGCGCTCGGCGCGATGGGCATGACGAAGGAAATGCCGTTGCAGCAGATGGCCAGCGAAGCGCGGCTGATGCGCATCTTCGAAGGCCCCACCGAGGTGCACCGTTGGGTCATCGCGCGCAGCGCGCTTTGACCGCGGCACACCGCCCACCTTCACGATGGAGCTACGCGTTGGACACCCTGCCTCTCGTCGATCCTGAAATCCGACCGCTGCTCGAGACCTGGCCGACCGTCACGCTCAGCGTCGAGAACCTCGCGCAGTCGCGCGAACGCGTGCTGCCGCTGCCGCCGCCCGACCTGGCCGGCAGCACGCTCGAACGCCGTACGGTGCCCGGCCCCGCCGGCGCGCCGGACGTCCCGGTTCTCGTCTACCTGCCCGACGCTCACGCGCGCCCGCTCCCGGCGATCGTCCACATGCACGGCGGCGGCTTCGTGCGCGGCAAGGCGAAGGATCTCGAGGCGGTGCACCGGTCGCTCGTGACGCAGCTCGGCTGCGCGCTGATCTCGATCGACTACCGCCTCGCGCCGGAAACCGTGTTTCCCGGTGCGATCGAGGACTGCTATGCAGCGCTCGCGTGGGTCTTCCGTCAGGCCGATACGCTCGGCATCGACGCATCGCGGATCGGTGTGGCAGGCGAAAGCGCGGGCGGCGGGCTCGCCGCCGCGCTGGCGTTGCTGGCCCGCGACCGCGGCGAATACCGGCTCGCGTTCCAGCACCTGATCTATCCGATGCTCGACGATCGCACCTGCACGCGCGCGCCGCATCCGCATGCCGGTGAATTCGTCTGGCATGCGGCCAACAACCGGTTCGGCTGGACTGCGCTGCTCGGTCACGCGCCGGGCACCGACGGCGTGTCGCCGTATGCGGCCGCGGCACGCGCCACACGGCTCGACGGCCTGCCGCCGGCGTTCCTGTCGGTCGGCTCACTCGACCTGTTCCTCGACGAAAATCTCGACTACGCGCAACGCCTGCTCCGCGCGGGCGTGCCGACCGAACTGCACGTACTGCCCGGCGGCGTGCACGGTTTCGACATCGTGCCCGGCGCACGCGTGTCCGAAACGGCGCGCCGCCTGAGCCACGACGCGCTGCGCCGTTTCCTGCACGGCTGACGAAAACGACACGGGCGGCCGAAGCCGCCCGCATCTGCGCCGATACGTCCGGCAACGATCAGAACGCGTCGCCCGGCACGCGCACCCAGCCTTCCATCAGCACGCGCGCACTGCGGCTCATGATCGCCTTCGTGACGGTCCATTCGCCGTGCTCGAGCTGCGCTTCCGCGCCGACGCGCAGCGTGCCCGACGGATGGCCGAAGCGCACCGCGTTGCGTTCGCCGCCGCCCGCCGCCAGATTGACGAGCGTGCCGGGAATCGCCGCGGCCGTGCCGATCGCGACCGCCGCCGTGCCCATCATCGCGTGGTGCAGCTTGCCCATCGACATCGCGCGCACCAGCAGGTCGACGTCGCCCGCATTCACGCGCTTGCCGCTCGATGCGACGTAGTCGGCCGGCTTCGCGACGAACGCGATCTTCGGCGTGTGCTGCCGCGTCGCGATTTCGTCGAGCGTGTCGATCAGGCCCATGCGCAGCGCGCCGTGCGCGCGGATCGTCTCGAACTTCTCGAGCGCCTTCGCATCGCCGTTGATCGCGTCCTGCAGCTCGGTGCCCCTATAGCCGATCGCTTCCGCCTCGACAAAGATCGTCGGGATGCCCGCGTTGATCATCGTCGCCTTCAGCGTGCCGACGCCCGGCACCGCGAGATCGTCGACGAGGTTGCCGGTCGGGAACATCGAGCCGCCGGCGCCCTCTTCCTCGGCAGCCGGGTTCATGAATTCGAGCTGCACTTCGGCGGCCGGGAACGTGACGCCGTCCAGTTCGAAATCGCCCGTCTCCTGCACCGCGCCGTTCGTGACCGGCACGTGCGCGACGATCGTCTTGCCGATGTTCGCCTGCCAGATCCGTACGGTCGCGACGCCGTCGCGCGGCACGCGTGCCGGATCGACGAGCCCGCCGCTGATCGCGAACGGGCCGACCGCCGCCGACAGGTTGCCGCAGTTGCCGGTCCAGTCGACGAACGCCTTGTCGATCGCGACCTGGCCGAACAGGTAGTCGACGTCGTGGCCGGGCCGCGTGCTCTTCGACACGATCACCGTCTTGCTGGTGGACGACGTCGCGCCGCCCATCCCGTCGATCTGCTTGCCGTACGGATCGGGGCTGCCGATCACGCGCAGCAGCAGCGCGTCGCGCGCGGCGCCCGGCGCCTGCGCGGCATCCGGCAGATCCTGCAGCCGGAAGAACACGCCCTTGCTGGTACCGCCGCGAATGTAGGTCGCGGGAATCCTGATTTGAGGAATGTGAGCCATGTTTGCGTTATCCCTGTGTGACCCGGTCAGGCCGCCTGCGACGATTCGAGGAAATCCTGCGCGAAACGCTGCAGCACGCCGCCCGCTTCGTAGATCGACACTTCCTCGGCCGTATCGAGCCGGCACGTCATCGGCACGTCGACGCGCTCGCCATTCTTGCGGTGAATCACGAGCGTCAGGTCAGC
The DNA here is from genome assembly GCF_984667975.1 of Burkholderia pulmonis. Classification (NCBI taxonomy): domain Bacteria; kingdom Pseudomonadati; phylum Pseudomonadota; class Betaproteobacteria; order Burkholderiales; family Burkholderiaceae; genus Burkholderia; species Burkholderia pulmonis. The sequence continues at coordinate 161,797 of NZ_OZ480187.1, read as the reverse complement.
GCGCGGCGTGCGCTCGCCGATCACGTCGAAGGTCTCGGTGCCGTCGATGCCGAGCGTCGTCCGGTTGGTGCCCGGCTTGAACTCGAGCGGCAGCACGCCCATCCCGATCAGGTTCGTGCGGTGGATCCGCTCGAAGCCTTCGGCGGCGATCGCCTCGACGCCCGCGAGCCGCACGCCCTTCGCGGCCCAGTCGCGCGACGAGCCCTGGCCGTAGTCGGCGCCGGCCACGACGATCAGCGGCTGCTTGCGATTCATGTACGTCTCGATCGCTTCCCACATCCGCATGACCTTGCCTTCCGGCTCGACGCGCGCGAGCGAGCCCTTCTTCACCGCGCCGTCGACGACGGCCATCTCGTTGAACAGCGTCGGGTTCGCGAACGTCGCGCGCTGCGCGGTCAGGTGGTCTCCCCGGTGCGTCGCGTACGAGTTGAAGTCTTCTTCCGGCAAGCCCATCTTCGCGAGATATTCTCCGGCCGCGCTATCCAGCAGGATCGCGTTCGACGGCGACAGGTGGTCGGTCGTGATGTTGTCGCCGAGCACCGCGAGCGGCCGCATGCCCGTGAGCGTGCGCTCGCCGGCCAGCGCGCCTTCCCAGTACGGCGGACGGCGGATGTACGTGCTCTGCGCGCGCCAGTCGTACAGCGGCGCCGCACGCTCGCCCGCATCGGCGCTGCGCGCGAACATCGGCTCGTAGACCTTGCGGAACTGCTCGGGCTTCACACTCGACGCGACGATCGCATCGATCTCCTCGTCGGTCGGCCAGATGTCCTTCAGCGTGACGGGCTTACCGTCCGCGTCGTGGCCGAGTACGTCCTTCTCGATGTCGAAGCGGATCGTGCCGGCGATCGCATACGCGACGACGAGCGGCGGCGACGCGAGGAACGCCTGCTTCGCATACGGGTGGATGCGGCCGTCGAAGTTGCGGTTGCCGGACAGCACGGCCGTCGCGTACAGGTCGCGATCGACGATCTCCTGCTGGATCTTCGGGTCGAGCGCGCCCGACATCCCGTTGCAGGTCGTGCACGCGAACGCGACGATGCCGAAGCCGAGCTTCTCGAGTTCGGGCAGCAGGTTCGCTTCTTCCAAGTACAGCTCGACCGCCTTCGAACCGGGCGCGAGCGAGCTCTTCACCCACGGCTTGCGCGTGAGGCCCTTCGCATTCGCATTGCGTGCGAGCAAGGCCGCGGCAATCACGTTGCGCGGGTTGCTGGTGTTCGTGCAGCTCGTGATCGCGGCGATGATCACCGCGCCGTCGGGCATCTCGCCCGCCTTCTCTTCCCACTGGCCGGCGATCCCGCGCGCGGCGAGATCGGACGTCGGCAGCCGCTTGTGCGGGTTCGACGGGCCGGCCATGTTGCGCACGACGCTCGACAGGTCGAACGTCAGCGTGCGCTCGTATTGCGCGTGGGCGAGCGTGTCGGCCCACAGGCCGGCCGCCTTCGCATAGGTCTCGACGAGCTTCACCTGCTCGTCGCTGCGGCCGGTGAGGCGCAGGTAGTCGGTCGTCTGGCCATCGATGAAGAACATCGCGGCCGTCGCGCCGTATTCGGGCGCCATGTTCGAAATCGTCGCGCGATCGCCGAGCGTGAGGCTCGCCGCCCCTTCACCGCGGAACTCCAGGTACGCGCCGACCACTTTTTCCTTGCGCAGGAATTCGGTGAGCGCGAGCACGACGTCGGTCGCGGTGATGCCGGGCTGGCGCTTGCCGGTCAGCTCGACGCCGACGATGTCGGGCAGGCGCATCCACGACGCGCGGCCGAGCATCACGTTCTCGGCTTCGAGGCCGCCGACGCCGATCGCGATCACGCCGAGCGCGTCGACGTGCGGCGTGTGGCTGTCGGTGCCGACGCAGGTGTCCGGATACGCGACGCCGTCGTGCGCCTGGATCACCGGCGACATCTTCTCGAGGTTGATCTGGTGCATGATGCCGTTGCCCGGCGGGATCACGTCGACGTTCTCGAACGCCTTCTTCGTCCACTCGATGAAGTGGAAGCGATCCTCGTTGCGACGATCCTCGATCGCGCGGTTCTTCGCGAACGCGTCCGGATCGAAGCCGCCGCATTCGACGGCGAGCGAATGGTCGACGATCAGCTGCACGGGCACGACCGGATTCACCTTCGCCGGGTCGCCGCCGCCGTCGGCGATCGCGTCGCGCAGGCCGGCGAGATCGACGAGCGCCGTCTGCCCGAGGATGTCGTGGCACACCACGCGCGCCGGGAACCACGGAAAATCGCGTTCGCGCTTGCGCTCGATGATCTGCTTCAGCGAATCGGCGAGGATCGCCGGATCGCAGCGGCGCACGAGGTTTTCGGCGAGCACGCGCGACGTGTACGGCAGCGTGTCGTAGGCGCCGGGCGCGATCGCGTCGACCGCGGCACGCGCGTCGAAATAGTCCAGCGACGTGCCGGGCAGGGGTTTGCGGTTGGCGGTATTCATGATGTGGGGCGGGAATCTGGGTATGACGTTCCGCACGCGCCGGCTGCCCGCATCACGGGTGCCGGCGCGCGCGGCGGGCGATCAGCGCTTCTCGATCGGCACGAACTGCAGGTCTTCCGGGCCCGTGTAGTTCGCGCTCGGGCGGATGATCTTGTTGTCGATGCGTTGCTCCATGATGTGCGCGCTCCAGCCCGACGTGCGCGAGATCACGAACAGCGGCGTGAACATCGCGGTCGGCACGCCCATCATGTGGTACGACACCGCGCTGAACCAGTCGAGGTTCGGGAACATCTTCTTCGCGTCCCACATCACCGATTCGAGGCGCTCGGCGATGTTGTACAGCTTCACGTCGCCCGCTTCCTTCGACAGCTTGTGCGCGACGCCCTTGATCACCTTGTTGCGCGGATCGGAGATCGTGTAGACCGGATGGCCGAAGCCGATCACGACTTCCTTGTTCTCGACGCGGCGGCGGATGTCGGCTTCGGCATCGTCCGGCGAGCTGTAGCGGCTCTGGATTTCATACGCGACTTCGTTCGCGCCGCCATGCTTCGGGCCGCGCAGCGCGCCGATCGCGCCGGTGATCGCCGAATAGATGTCCGAGCCCGTGCCCGCGATCACGCGGCCGGTGAACGTCGACGCGTTGAATTCGTGCTCCGCGTACAGGATCAGCGACGTGTGCATCGCCTCGACCCACGACTTCGACGGCGTCTTGCCGTGCAGCAGGTGCAGGAAGTGGCCGCCGATCGAGTCGTCGTCCGTTTCCGTCTCGATGCGCTTGCCGTTGTGCGAGAAGTGATACCAGTACAGCAGCATCGAGCCGAGCGACGCCATCAGGCGGTCGGCGATGTCGCGCGCGCCCGGCAGGTTGTGGTCGTCCTTCTCCGGCAGCACGGTGCCGAGCACCGACACGCCCGTGCGCATCACGTCCATCGGGTGCGCGGACGCCGGGATCTGCTCGAGCGCCACCTTCAACGCGTTCGGCAGGCCGCGCATCGCGCGCAGCTTCGTCTTGTACGCGGCCAGTTCGGTCAGGTTCGGCAGCGTGCCGTGCACGAGCAGGTGCGCGATTTCCTCGAATTCGCACGATTCGGCGACATCGAGAATGTCGTAGCCGCGGTAGTGCAGATCGTTGCCGGTCTTGCCGACCGTGCACAGCGCCGTGTTGCCGGCCGTCACGCCCGACAGCGCCACCGACTTCTTCGGCTTGAATGCGCCTGCGGCGGCCGGTGCTGCTGCGTCTTTCGTCTCGCTCATGTTTCCGTTCTCCAATGTGTATCGGTGGGGTGCGGGCCGCGTTACTTCTTGCCCTGCGCGAACAGCTCGTCGAGCTTGCGCTCGTATTCGTGATAGCCGAGGAAGTCGTACAGCTCGGCGCGCGTCTGCATCGTCGGCACGGCCGCTTTCTGCGTGCCGTCGCGGCGCAGCGTCTCGTAGAAATTCAGTGCCGCCTTGTTCATCGCGCGATACGCACCGCAGCAGTACAGCGCGATGTCGACGTTCGCCTCGCGCAGTTCGTCGAGCGTGAACAGCGGCGTCGAGCCGAATTCGGTCAGATTCGCGAGGATCGGCACCTTCACGGCCGCCTTGAAGCGACGGTAGTCGTCGAGCGACTTCATCGCTTCCGGGAAGATCATGTCCGCGCCGGCTTCGACGTAGGCCACCGCGCGCTCGATCGCCGAGTCGATCCCTTCGGCGGCAGCCGCATCGGTACGCGCCATGATCACGAACTGGTCGTCGGTACGCGCATCGACCGCGGCCTTGACGCGATCGACCATTTCCTCGACCGGCACGACTTCCTTGCCCGGACGGTGGCCGCAGCGCTTCTGGCCGACCTGGTCTTCGAGGTGCACGGCCGCGACGCCGGCCCTGATGAACGAGCGGACCGTGCGCGCGATGTTGAACGCGCCGCCCCAGCCCGTATCGATGTCGACCAGCAACGGCAGGTCGGTCGCGTTGGTGATCCGGCCCGCGTCGATCAGCACGTCTTCCATCGTGCTGATGCCGAGGTCGGGAATGCCGAGCGAGTTCGCGGCGACGCCGCCGCCCGACAGGTACACGGCCTTGAAGCCGACGGCCTGCGCCATCTTGGCCGCATAGGCGGTGATCGCGCCGACCACCTGCAGCGGCTGCTCTGCCGCGACTGCCGCGCGGAATTTCGCGCCGGCGCTCTGAAGATGCGTATTGCTCATGAACGGCCTCCTGATGGAATGCCCGATAACAGCAAGGACCGGGCCAGCTCGCCAAACCTCGCTAACCCACTGATTCTTAAGCAACCGGTACGGGCGCTACAGCGCCTCATGATTTCAATTTGGCAATCTCATGTTTCAAAACTGAAATCGCGCGCGCATAATCGGTCGTCATGGACCTCTCCTCGACCAAGCCCGCCGGCCCGGCCGACCGCACGGTGCGCCCGCGCATCTGGGCGATGGGCATCAGCCGCCTGCGCGACCTGTTTCGCGAGATCGCCGGCGAATTCGACGAACGCGCCGATGTGCGCATCGTGACGCGCGCTTATGAGGATGCGCTCAGCGCGATCGCCGAAGCCGGCGCCGCGCGGCCCGACGTGATCGTCGCGGCCGGCTCGAACGGCGGCTTCCTCAAAACGCGTGCGCAGGTGCCGGTGGTGGTGGTCTCGCCGACCGGCTTCGACGTGATGCAGGCGCTCGCCCGCGCACGGCGCGACGCGTCGCGGATCGCGCTCGTCAGCGCCGGGGAAACGCCGCCCGAAGTACGCCGATTCGTCGCCGCCTACGGCCTCGACGTGCAGTTTGCGTCATATCAGTCCGCGCAGGAAGCGGAAGCCTGTGTGCACGACCTGCGCGATCGCGGCATCGAGACGATCGTCGGCCCCGGCCTCGTCACCGACCTCGCGGCCAGTGCCGGCATGGGCGCGGTGTTCCTGTATTCGCACGCGTCGGTGCGCAAGGCCGTCGAAACGGCGCTCGAAGTCGCGTATGCGACGCATGCCGAGGCGTTCCGCCGCCAACGACTCGACACGCTGCTGCAGCACCTGCGCGACGGCGTCGTTGCACTCGACGCGCGCGGCCGCGTCGAGGCGATCAACGAGCGGCTCGCGTCGGCGCTCGGGGTCGAACCCGCGGCGGCCGTCGGCCGCGCGCTCGTCGACCTGCGGCCCGAGTTGCGCACGCTGCGCGGCGAGGACGGCGATGCGCTCGCGACCGTACGCGGCGTGCGCTACGTCGTGCACCGCGGGCCGCTGGTCGATCGCGGCGTCACGTCGGGCAGCGTGTTGACGTTCCAGGAATCGCGCGCGGTCGAACGGCTCGACCGCGCGTTGCGCTCGCAGCCGACCACGCAGCAGTTCGCCGCGCGCTACGCGCTTGACGACGTGGTCGGCGCATCGGCGCCGATGACGCGCGTGCGCGACCTCGTGCGCCGCTACGCAAAATCCGACGCGACCGTGCTCGTGCTCGGCGAAAGCGGCACCGGCAAGGAAATGATCGCGCAGAGCCTGCACGCGCTGTCCGCGCGGCGCAGCTATCCGTTCGTCGCGGTCAATTGCGGCGCGTTTCCGGAGGCACTGCTCGAGAGCGAGCTGTTCGGCTATGAGGAAGGCGCGTTCACCGGCGCACGGCGCGGCGGCAAGACCGGCCTGTTCGAAGCCGCGCACCGCGGCACGCTGTTCCTCGACGAGATCGGCGAGATGCCGCCGTCGCTGCAGAGCCGGCTGCTGCGCGTGCTGCAGGAGCGCGAGGTGATCCGCCTCGGCTCGACCGAGCCGATCCGCATCGACGTGCGCGTGATCGCCGCGACGCACCGGCCGCTGCTCGCGGCCGTCGAGGCCGGCACGTTCCGCGCGGATCTCTATTACCGGCTCAACATCCTGAACGTCGGCCTGCCGCCGCTGCGCGAGCGCGCGGCCGACCTTCCCGCGCTCGCGGCGACGCTGCTCGTGCAGGCCGCACGGCGCGAACCACGGCTCGCCGAACGCCTGCGCGATGCCGACGACGCGGCGCGCGTGCTCGGCACGACACAGGCGACGCTCGCGCGCTACCGGTGGCCCGGCAACGTGCGCGAACTGCAGAACGTAATCGAGCGGATCGCGGTGGAACTCGCCGAGGACGCCGATGAAGACGATCCAGCGGCCGCCTGCGCCGCACTCGATCCCGACGCGCTGCAGGTGATCGCACCCGAGCTGTTCGCGGCTGCACCCGCCGCAGCCGACACCGATGATGCGCAGACGCTGCACGCGCGCCGCCGCCGCGCGGAAGCCGACGAGATCCGCGCAGCGCTCGACGCGTGCGGCGGCGACCGCGACCGCGCGTGCGCGATGCTCGGCATCAGCAAGACGACGCTGTGGCGGAAGTTGTCGGCGAAATAGGTTCGACTGGCGGCAGGCCGGTCAGTCGGCCTTGTGATAGTGGCGGTACGCCTTCGCGCGATTGCCGCACGACGACATCGAACACCAGCGGCGACTGCCGTTCTTGCTGTCGTCGATGAACAGCCACTGGCATGCGTCGTTCGCGCAACGCTTGACCTTCGCGAGCCGCGCGCCGCCGAGCAGGTCGATCGCCGACCACAGCACCGGGCTCAGCAACCCCGCGAGCGTCGCGCCCGACGCATCGACCCGCCACGCATAACCGCCGTCGACGCGCGCCAGCGCGACGCGCGGCGACGCCTCCGCCAGAAAACCACCGAGCAGCGCGAGATCGTCCGCCTGCGGCTCGCGCTGCTCCGCCTGCGCATGAAAGAGCCGATACAGCGCCTCGCGCAATGCGAGTGCGTGAGCCAGCATCGCCGGCTCGCCCTCCTTCACGCCACGTGCGCGGCACGCTTCCGCCAGGCCGGCCGGCACGCCTGCATGCTCGCGGCACCACGCCAGCAGGTCGTCCATCGTGCCGAAGGTTTCCGTCGGCGGATCGCTGCCGCGCCAGTACAGCGTGTTCATGAAATCGATCCCCAGTGCCTCGGGCGGCGCCGGGATCAGGCAGTCCGTTGTGACGGAAGGTTGCGTTTTGCTCATGACGCGATCGTATCTAACCATCATGCCGGTTGACAAGCATCCGGACGCTTTCTAACATAACCAGCATAGTGGTTATAAAACAGATTGCCGCACGGACGCCCGCTTCAGTTCAAGGAGCCACAGATGATCGATCGCCTTTCGTACGAAGTTATCCACAACGGCCGCGGCCGCGCGTACTACGACAGCACACTCGGCGCATTCCGCTACAAGCGGCTGGCATGGTGGTTATGAGCAGGTTTGCCGCAGTGACGTCCCTCTTCAGTCCAAGGAGCCACAGATGATCGATCACCTTTCGTTCGGCGTTGCCCACATCGGCCGCAGCCGCACCTTCTACGACAGCACGCTCGGCGCACTCGGCTACAAGCGGCTGTACAGCGACGACGGCTCCATCGGGTATGGCACGACCGAGCCGGAGCTGTGGCTGCAGCACGCACCGCGCCCGGTCGCCGCCGATCCCGATTCGGGGCTGCACCTGTCGTTCAAGGCCGCGTCGCCGGTCGAGGTGGACGCGTTCTACCGCGCCGCGCTCGAGCACGGCGGCCGCGACAACGGCGGGCCCGGCAAGCGCGAGCACTACGGCCCCGGTTACTACGCGGCGTTCGTTCTCGATCCGGACGGGTATCGGCTGGAAGCACATTGCGAGCTCGACAACGTCGTGTGACGCCGCCTGCGTATCTCGCGCACAAATGCCAGGGGCCCGATTCCGCACAACGCGGAATCGGGCCCCTGGTTTTGAAGCGTCGGCGACCGGTTACTGCGCGCCGCGCGTGTGCTGAAGCTGCTCGCCGAGCCCTTCGATCCCGAGGCGCACCATCTGGCCGGCCTTCAGGAACACCGGCGACGGCTTGATGCCCATGCCGACGCCCGGCGGCGTGCCGGTCGTGATCACGTCGCCCGGCTGCAGCGTCATGCAGGTCGACAGATAGGCGATCAGCTGTGCGACGGTGAACACCATCGTGCGCGTGTTGCCGTTCTGATAACGGTGGCCGTCGATCTCGAGCCACAGGTCGAGACGCTGCGGATCGGGCACCTCGTCGCGCGTGACGAGCCATGGGCCGATCGGGCCGAACGTGTCGAAACCCTTGCCCTTGTCCCACTGGCCGCCGCGCTCGATCTGCCATTCGCGTTCGGACACGTCGTTGACGACGCAGTAGCCCGCGACGTAATCGAGCGCACTCGCCTCGTCGACGTCCTTGCACTTCGCGCCGATCACGACGCCCAGCTCGACTTCCCAGTCGGTCTTGACCGAGCCCTTCGGGATGTCGATGCCGTCGTTCGGACCGCAGATCGAACTCGTCCACTTGCCGAACACGACCGGCTCCTTCGGCACCGGCATGCCGGCTTCGGCCGCGTGATCGACATAGTTCAGGCCGATGCCGATGAACTTGCCGACATGCCCGACGCACGCGCCGATGCGCGGCTCGCCGGACACGAGCGGCAACGTGGCCGGATCGATCCCGCGCAGCCGTGCGAGGCCCGCGTCGGACAGCACGTCGCCGGCGAGATCCGCCACATGGGCGGACAGGTCGCGGATCCGGCCGTCCGCGTCGAGGATACCGGGCCTTTCCTGGCCGGACGGGCCATAGCGAAGCAGTTTCATCGTGCTCAACCTCTGTTGTCGAATGGGACAGGATACCGGCCGACGCGGCCTTTCGCGGCCGCGCGCCGGACTGATTGTCGATCGTCGATTGCGCGCGTCGGCACCGCATCCGGCGGGCGGTTCGACGCGCGAGGGTCGCGCGGGCGCAGCGATCGCGGCGCCGGACGAAAGTACGGCGCGCATCGAACGGGCGGCCGCCGGTCTGCGCATCGGCGACGACGGCCCGGCACCCGCGACGCGTGCCTGCCCATGCCGGCCGGCTTCACGCGCGGCCGCACCGTCGCTGGCCCGCAAGCCTTTGTACCATCGGCCGCGCGCCGTGAAATGACGCGCGACGGATACCGACTATTGGTGCGCCTGCCGACGTTGCGGCGCAGCATTGGATGCGCATGCATCGACCGTTCGGTCGTGACGGCCGGCAGCGCCTGCCATCGGTACACGAATACTGGATATTCGGGGTGGCCCTGTCATCGGAAACGTTTGCCCATCCGTTCTTGTCCGGTAATGATCGGTAAAAAGACGCTGCATTGCACACCGTATGTTTATTGCTAAGCTCCTACGAATGGCTTTCACCGCCATACGCGGGCCCGGCTCATACGTGCAGAAACGGCCAGCGTGCGTCGCCAACCGAACGACGGCAATCCCCAACCTCACACCGATAATGCAAACAACCCACGACCCGCTTCCCGGCTGCGACGCACGGGAATCGATGGCCGCTATCGACCGCTATCGCGCCCCTGCACTCGACAAGGGCCTCGACATTCTCGAACTCCTGTCGGAACAGAAAGAAGGGCTCACCCGCACCGAGATCACGAAGGAACTCGGCCGCAACGCGAGCGAAATCTACCGGATGCTCGAGCGCCTCGTCGCGCGCCGCTACGTGATGCGCTCGACCGGCGGCGACCGCTACACGCTCAGTCTCAAGCTGTTCGCGCTCGCGCACCGGCATCCGCCGATGAACCGGCTGATTGCCGAGGCGCTCCCGCCGATGCAGCGCTTCGCCGATGCCGCCGAGCAGTCGTGCCACCTGTGCGTCTACGATCGCGGCAACCTGCTCGTGATCGCGCAGGTGGACGGGCCTGGCCCTTGGGGCGTGTCGGTCCGCCTCGGTTCGCGTGTCGGGCTCGCCGATACGGCGTCGGGTCGCATGATGCTGGCATTCCAGAGCGCCGAGCAGCGTGCGCACATGCTGACCGAGCACCGCAAGGTCAAGGGCGAAGCCCCGCTGCACGAGCAGGAGCTCGCGATTGCGTGCCAGTCCATCCGGCAGTCCGGCTACCTGCGCCAGGACAGCCGCCAGGCGTACGGCGTGACCGATCTGACCGTACCGATCCTCGGGCCGTCCGGCCATGCGATCGCGGTGCTGACCTGCCCGTACATGCGCCGGATCGACGCACACGCGGCGCCGTCCGTCGACGTGGTCGTCGAAGCGTTGCGCGACACGGCCGCCCATCTGTCGATGGGCCGCACCGAGACCTGCTGACACGCAGGTTCGACGACACGCACCGGGCACGGCACGATGGCGCCGGCCCCGGTTGCGCGCGACGCCCGCGCGGCACGCGATGCACGATGTCGCATCGCGCGCCCGCGGCGCTACGCTAAAATAGCGGCCCTCTCAAAAACTACGGCGGCCGGTTGTCACGGCCGTCGTGTCCGATGGATGTCATGGCCAAACTTCTGAACGATCAAGAATTCCAGCGTTTCTCCGAACTTCAGCAGAAGCAGGCAAGCTTCACGATCACGCCCGAGGAAGCGGACGAGCTGCGCGACATCGTCGCGCGCGCGCAGCAGAAGCGCGACGATCGTGCCGCCGCAATGCAGGCGATCGAGAACTACATCGAGCAGTTCGACATCACGCCTGACGAACTCTTCTCGCCCGAACAGATCGGCGAAGCGGCCCGTACCTACGGGCTCATCACGGCGACCAAGAAGGAACGCACGCTGCCGCCGTCGATCACGTTCAACGGCAAGCCGTACCAGTGGACCAAGACGCTTCCCGACGACGTGCGCGGCGCCCTGTTCGACGCATTCACGTCCGGCGAATCGGTCAAGCGCTTCATCGCGATGCCGAAAGACATCGCGCGCTGTGCCCTGACGATCGCCCGCCTCGAGCGCGAAACCGGTGCCGTCTATGCCGATCCGCACCTCGAGGAACTCGCGATTTCGCGCGACCAGGTGAACGACGCGGCAGCGAAACTCGCAGCGTAATTCTGTTTGCGGGCACGGTTCATGCGTGCCCGCACCCGCGCGTGACGCCGGCATTGGCCGGCGCCGCGCCCGCGGGAATCGTGCATCCGCATGCTCCCGAAAAGTCTCACCTCAGCGTCCTGCAAGCGCTCACCCTGGCCTCCCGAAAAAGCTCACCCAACGCTCCTGGAGACCCTCACCAACGCCTCCCGAATGTCCTCACCGACACCTCCCGCAGGTGCTCACCGACGCGTCCCGGAAAGGCTCACCGGCACCTCCCGCAAGGTCTCACCGGCTGTTCCCGCGAAGGCTCACCGAACGCTTCCCGTATCGGCTCACCTTGCCGTCCCGGAAAAGCTCACGCATGGGCTCCCGAAAAGTCTCACCTTAGTGCCGGTTTCGAATCGGCGAGGCCAGAATGCGGGCGCGAATGCGTGATTGCACATCGCTTGGAACGGCTTGCCGGGCAAGTATCGCGGCATGCGGTGGCGTGTCTCGGGACACCATGAGCACATCGATATCGCCTCGGCGGACACGCCCGATACGGACGCGGACGCTTCGTTCACGAGACCGGATCAAGTAATTTGCATTCCTGATCGAATTTTCTGATTCTGCTTGCAACATCGCGAACATCGAAGACGTCGGCCGCATGCAACGCCGTCATGCATCGGGCCGCAACCCGACGCTTACGGCTGCAACTTCATCCTGAATCCCACGACGCCGGGCTCCTCCGTCGTCGCCACCGAAAAGCCGCACGATTTCGCGAGCGAGATCATCGCGGTGTTCTCGCGCAACGCCTCGCCGATCATCCACGCAGTGCCACGCGAGCGCGCGTAGTCGATGATGCGGGCCATCATCAGCCGGCCGAGCCCCTTGCCCTTTTGATCCGGGCGCACCGCGATTGCGAATTCCGCCGTCTCGTTGTCGGGATCGGCCACCGCACGCGCCACCGCAAGCGTGTGGTCGCGCCCCGACACATCGGTGAACGACACGATGAAAGCCATCTCACGGTCGTAGTCGATCTGCGTCATGCGCGCCACCTGCGAATGGTCGAAGCTGCGCACCGCGCCGAAGAAACGCATCCGCAGATCGTCCGGCGTCATCGCGCCGAGCAGTTCGTTGTGCGCGGCCTCGTCTTCCGGACGGATCGGCCGGATCGTCACCGTCTCGCCCCGCCACTCGAGCGTCTGCTCGAGGTGGCGCGGATACGGCATGATCGCGAGCCGGCTGCGCCCCGTGGCCAGCGTGATGCGCGGCGCGAGCACACGCGCACGATCGGACAGCACGCGCAGCGTGACCGACATCGCGACGACTTCGCGCACGTCGCAAACGACCTGCGACAGCGCCGTCAGCGCATCGAGCGCCGGCTCGACGGGCGTGCTGCGCGCATACGGCGAGCGCTCCATCACCGCACGGGCAAGCACGGTGTTCAGCGGTGGCAGGCCGTAGACGACGAACGGCGCCGACACGCCGTCCGCCGGCGGCACGGCATAGCGAAACACCGGGCCGAAGTTCGCATCGTCGTACATGTCGACCGTGATATCGACGACCTTCGTACCGGCAGGCTCGTTGGCCTGCTCGCCCTGCAAGCCGAAATGGGACAGCCAGCGCAGCGCGGCCTCGCCGCCGAGATCAGGCTGGCCGGCTTCGACCATCCGGCGCGCGTCGGCCTGTGCGGATGCCACGCATTCGGCCGGCTGCGGCGGCGAGCCCTCCGGCGTCTGCATCAGCAGTTGCCGCCCGAGGTTGTAGTCGACGAGACGCGCATACGCGCGTGCGAGCCGCTGCGGCGTCGTGTGCACGGGAATGCCGTTCGCATGCAGCGCATCGCGCGTCACCGCGTCGACCGCGCCGAAGAAACACGCGAGGATGCCGCGATGCGCGTGCTGCCGCGAGTCGATCAGCGTGCGCGCGACCGACTCGGCCGGCGCACTGTGGGACGTCGAATGGACGACGAACAGCGTGCCCGTTTGCGGAAACGGCGCGAGCGCCCTGATCGCCGCGGCAAAGTGCTCGGGGCGCGCATCGTCGCCCAGCGTGAGCGGATTGCCGGGCGCCGCGAGATGCGGCAGCGCGGCCGCCACGGCCGACGTTGCCGCGGGCGACCAGTCGGCCAGCACGTCGCGCACCTCGGCAACCGCATCGACCGCGAGTTTCGCGACGCCGGCATCGCTGGTGACGAGCGTCGCCGCGCCACGCGCGGTGACGCGGCCGACACCAAGCGTTTCGATTTCGTCGAGCAGATCGTCGAGCGCATCGACGCGCACCATGCCCGCGCGCTGGAACGCCGCCGTATAGAGTGCGTCGCCGGGATCGGCTCGGCCGGTGCGCAATGCGAGCACCGGTTTGTTGCGTGCCGCCGCGCGCGCCGCCGACATGAACTTGCGCGCCGCACGCACGGTATCGAGTTCGAGCAGGATCGCGCGCGTGCCGGGATCGCTTGCCAGATAGTCGAGCACGTCGCCCGCATCGACGTCGGATTCGCTGCCGAGCGCGACGACATGCGAAAAGCCGAGGCCCCGCGCATCGGCCCAGCCGAGCACTGCGTTCGTCAATGCGTTCGATTGCGATACCCACGCGACGCCGCCCGATCGCGCCGTATACGCCGGCGCGCCGAAATGCGCATGCCGCGCGGGCGACAGCACGCCGAGGCTGCCGGGCCCGACGATACGGAGCACGAATGGCTTCGCCGCCTTCAGCGTGCGATCGACCGCTGCGCGATCGGCATCCGTGCGCGCCTCGCCGACGATCACCGCGACGCGCGTGCCGAGCTCACCGAGCTTGCGCACGATGCCGGCCCAGGTTGCAGGTGGCGTGCAGATCACGGCAACCGACGGCGGCGCGGGCAGCCGGTCGACGTCGGCGACGACCGCATGCCCGTCCAGCTCGCGATATTTGGGATTGACGGGCCACACGGGCCCCTGGAACGCGCCGCCGAGCACACGCGACCACACCATCGCGCCGATACTGCCCGCGCGCGATGACGCGCCGACGACCGCAACGGACTTGGGCTGGAACAACGCATCGAGATGGCGAACGGTCACATCGGCTCCTGCGGTGACGAAAGACGGCACGATCGGCATACGCCCGGGCAGGCCGGGCACCGATCGACGCGAACCCCAAGCATAGGCGAAGCGCCTGCGGCTGCCTATATGCCGAACGGCCGACTGTTCGACGAACATCAACGCTCGCACCATGGACCTGCAACACACGCAGCCCGGCATCGCGGCGCCGTCGCGGCCGCTTTCTCAAAGGTGAGGATTTACAGGAGCCATGGTGAGTATCTTCGGGAATTGCACGACACACCGCGCAAACCAGCGAAAGGTGATGAATATCCGCTGCGCGCATGCACCGGGAAAATGGCGAATGCCAATGCGCGTGTGCTGCGTCATTGCACGGTTGTTTACCGGAATTCCCCGCAATATGCAGCCGGATCGCGGCGAATTCGCAAAACCGGATCCGTTAATTGCGCGGCATTGCACTTCAATTCGCTCGGGAAAATCGCAGGCCGCCTGCGCAAAAACAAAACGGTGCGACGGCCGCATGGCCATTCGCACCGTCGTTCAACTCACGAAAGGTGAGGATTTTCGGGAGTCAGTCCTTGATCAGGAAACGTGCGCGGTTCTTGCCGAGCCAGGTCGGCGACCGCCCGCGGCCAGTCCACGTTTCGCCCGTTTTCGGGTTCAGGTATTTCGGCGGCAGCGTCCGCTTGGGCTTCGCGGCAGCAACGGGAGACGCCCCCACCGGACGAAAACCGAGCTCTTCCGGCGTAATGTCGTATTCCTCGATTTTCGCGCGGATATCCGCAATTGCGTCGGCAATCGCCTTTTCACGTTCCTTGTCGATCTTTTGCTGAAGCCTTTCGAGCTGTGCGGTCAGTTGCCTGTAGGTCGCCATATGGATGGGACTCCGTGAGTGTTATTCATGAAAAACAGGTGACTCAATGCAAACAGAAAAGCGCTTCGCCCGATCGTGATCTCCTCAACCGGTCATTTCGGGATCAATAACCGCTCTTCTTCTTGCACGCGAAGAGAAGATTTCGCACGGCGTCATCAGTCGATTGCTGGATCACCTCGAAATCCCCGTTGCACATGGCCCGGGCATTGTCCGTGCAATTGCTCCAGTCGCTGCCGGTGCATTGCACCTGCGTGGTCGGACGCCCGTCCGAAGTGAACAGCGGAGCACTGCCACCGCACCCGCCGAGCCCCGCAACCAGGACCAGCATTGCGGCCGCCCGAGGCCACCGACAGACCGACGCAAGCATGTGTTTCATTGTTCTTCCCGTCAACCATTTTCTGAATGTCGCGAGTATGCCATGCGCGACCCTTCATCCGTCAGTTCGGCGTACGGTCGGGCTGACCGCGCGCCTTGTACGGCAAGTGCTTGCGCGGATCGTCGGTGATGCGAACGAAAACCTGCTCGACGTCCGGAAGCGCCTCGAATTCGCGTTGCAGCGCCTGGCGGTCGAACGCCGTATCCGCGCATCCTTCGACGTAGATGAAACGTCGCTGCACGGTGATCCACAGGCTCGTGCCGCGCAGATGATCGGAGCCGGCAAAGTGCGCTTTCGCCGCATCGGCGATCGACGCGTCATACATATACGAGTTCGGCTTCGTGCAGCGGTGGGCGAGCCAGCAGGTCGTGCCGCGTTCGGCGCGGTAATGCGCATCGTCCGTCATCTCGGCGCGCGTCATCCACGGGCCGAGCGGCAGCGGACATTCGGCCACGTCCTGCGACAGCGCGACGAACGGATCGTTGTACCAGTTGCGCCGCGCTTCAGGCGCATCGGTGTCGCCGGCCTGTGCACATGCGGAAGTCGCCAGCAACAGGGTCAGCCAGCCTGCGATGCCGATCCGCTTCATCGTGATCTCCTGTTCGATGCTTCACGTCCGGCCGCATCGGCTTCGCCGACCAGCCTACCGGTCGATGCCGAGCGCCGCCAGTTTCTTGTACAGCGTCGCGCGGCCGATCCCGATGCGCGCGGCCGCTTCGACGACCTTCCCGTCGCAGGCCGCCAGCGCATCGGTCAGGAACTGGCGCTCCCATGCCGCCAATGCGTCGGCATACGAAGCGGCCGGTGCGCCGGATTCACCCGTCGCATCGCCCGCGCGCTGCCCGACCGGCACCGCTGCCGCCGGCTTGACCGGTGATGCGCCGTCCGTCGATACGCGCACCGGTCCGAGAAACGGTGCGAGCGCGCGCGCATCGATTACCGAACGGTCCGACAACATCAGCGCGCGTTCGAGCGTATTGCGCAACTCGCGTACGTTGCCGGGCCACGGATACGCGCACAACATGCGCAGCGCATCGTCGGTCAGCTCGCAGTGCGCGGCGCGCCCGTGCTGCGCGGCCAGCTCCTCGAGCGTCGCATAGACGAGCGCCGCGATGTCGGACGCGCGGTCGCGCAGCGGCGGCGCATGGATCGTCAGCACGTTCAGCCGGTAATAGAGATCCGCGCGAAAACGCCCGGCCGCCACGAGCGCCGGCAGGTCGGCCGACGTGGCGGCGATGATCCGGACGTCCGCGCGCACGATCCGGTTCGAGCCGACCGGCTCGAACTCCTTGTCCTGCAGCACACGCAGCAGTTTGCCCTGCAACGGCAGCGGCATGTCGCCGATCTCGTCGAGGAACAGCGTGCCGCGGTCGGCCAGCTCGAACTTGCCGACGCGGCCCTTGCGATCGGCGCCCGTGTACGCGCCGGGCGCCGCGCCGAAGAATTCGGTTTCGAGCAGCGTGTCGGGAATCGCGGCGACGTTGACGGTCACGAGCGGCTGGAGCGCGCGTGCCGACGCCGCATGGATCGCGTGCGCGAGCAGTTCCTTGCCGGTGCCCGTCTCGCCGAGCAGCAGCACCGGCGAATCGACCTGGGCGGCACGACGCGCCTGGCGCTTGGTTTCGAGGCTCGCGGCGCTCGTGCCGACGAAGCTCGCAAACGTGTATTTCGCGCGGCGCGCCTGCGCGAGCGAGCGCTGCGTCGCGATCAGCTGCTGCTGAAGCTGCGCGTAGCGGGAAAAGATCGGCGTGAGCGTCTTCAACTGGTCGAACAGCGCGAAGCCGATCGCGCCGACCGTCTCGCCCGCCTCGTTCTTCAGCGGCAGGCGCGTGACGACGAGCGGCTCGCGGCCCGTCTCCATGATGTCGAGCAGGATCGGCTGCCCGGTCGACACGACCTCGCGCATCAGGCTGTTCGGGATCACGGTCTCGCAGTCGAGGCCGACGGCCTGCTGCGGATCGGCGAAACCGAAGCGCGCCGCATAACGCTCGTTCATCCACACGACGCGCGCATCGCGATCGACGACCACCGTGCCCGCACTCGAATCCTCGAAGGTCCGGAACAGCGACTCGGCGGCGCGCCGCAGCACGTCGCCATAGTTGACGGGCAGGCGGGCCCAGTCATTCATCATCGTGTCTTCGTCTCCGTGTATCGTCGACCGGATGTCTCCGGAACGAGACGGATTATCTCATTCTGGAGACGTGCCGCAATGCGTTGTCCGGGAAAGCCCTGCCCGAATTCGCGGGCTGGCCGGACGGCCATATCGTCTCCAGATGGAGACGTTTTATGTAGAATCGTCAGACATAGGCCGGCGCGGGCCCGCCAGCCTCCGGCGGACCCATGTCCGGCGGCGCAATCCGGCCGATGGCACGAAACCTGCACGAACCTGAGCCGGTCCGCGGCGCATCGCGCGATCGAACAACAACCAAAGCCATTAGGAGACTCCCCTTGTCTTTCGTGATCGTCCTCGCCGCGCTGGCGTTCCTGATGTTCGCCGCCTATCGCGGCTACAGCGTGATCCTGTTCGCGCCGATCGCCGCGCTCGGCGCGGTGCTCCTGACCGAACCCGCCGCCGTCGCCCCGGTCTTCTCCGGCATCTTCATGGAGAAGATGGTCGGCTTCGTCAAACTGTATTTCCCGGTCTTCATGCTCGGCGCCGTGTTCGGCAAGGTGATCGAACTGTCCGGGTTCTCCGAGTCGATCGTCCATGCGGCGATCCGCTATATCGGCCGCTCCCGCGCGAATGCGGTGATCGTCGCGGTGTGCGCGCTGCTCACCTATGGCGGCGTGTCGCTGTTCGTCGTGGTGTTCGCGGTCTATCCGTTCGCGGCCGAACTCTATCGCCAGAGCAACATCCCGAAACGGCTGATGCCCGGTGCCATCGCGCTCGGCGCGTTCTCGTTCACGATGGATTCGCTGCCGGGCACGCCGCAGATCCAGAACATCATCCCGACCACGTTCTTCAAGACGACCGCCTGGGCCGCGCCCGCGCTCGGCACGATCGGCTCGCTGTTCATCATCGTCGTCGGCCTCACGTATCTCGAATGGCGCCGCCGTTCGGCCATGGCGAAGGGCGAAGGCTACGGCACGTCGCTCGTCAACGAGCCGGAGCGCGTCGAGACGAAGGCGCTGCCGCATCCCGCGCTGGCGATCCTGCCGCTGATCCTCGTCGGCGTGTCGAACTTCGCGTTCACGAAGCTGATCCCGCAGTGGTACGGCGCCGCGTCGTACACGGTCGCGCCGGACGTGCTGCCGGGCGTGCATGCACCGGTCACCACGTCGATCAAGACGGTCGTCGCGATCTGGTCGGTCGAGGCCGCGTTGCTGCTTGGCATCGTGCTGGTCTTGCTGACCGCGTTCAAGCGCGTCAGCGGCCGCTTCGCGACCGGCTCGAAGGCCGCCGTCGCCGGCGCGCTGCTCGCCGCGATGAATACCGCGTCGGAATACGGCTTCGGCGGCGTGATCGCCGCGCTGCCGGGCTTCCTCGTCGTCAGCGATGCGCTGAAGAGCATCCCGAACCCGCTCGTCAACGCGGCCGTGTCGGTCAGCTCGCTCGCCGGTATCACGGGCTCCGCGTCCGGCGGCATGAGCATCGCGCTCGCCGCGATGTCGGACGTGTTCATCAAGGGCGCGCAGGCCGCCAACATCCCGATGGACGTGCTGCACCGGGTCGTCGCGATGGCGAGCGGCGGCATGGACACGCTGCCGCACAACGGCGCGGTCATCACGCTGCTCGCGGTCACGGGCCTCACGCACCGCGAGTCGTATCGCGACATCTTCGCGGTCACCGTCATCAAGACGCTCGCGGTGTTCTTCGTGATCGCCGTGTACTACGCGACGGGGCTCGTGTAAGTCCGTGCATGAGGCGGCGTCCCGCACGCCGCTTCACGACCCGCGCTCCAGGATCGGACCGCATGCGAACCGGAAAGGATGCCGGCATTCGCATCCGGTCCGATTTTATTTGCCCGCTCGCCGGGCCCGGCCAACGCCACGTCACCGCGTCACCGCGTGCCTGTGCGGCACGCCGGACGCCATCCGGCATCCCCGCCGCGTGTCCATTGTTGCCCGCAGCAAAACACTGCGTTGGGCGCGATCGCATTTTTCCCTCGCCCGCTCCGGCCTACACTGGTTTCAACGTCGCACGGCGCTTCGGCGAACGAAGCGCGGCGATTTACCGGAATCGTGGAGGTCCCGATCATGAAGCACCTGATCCAAGCCGTTGCCATCGCCGTCGCCGTCTCGGCCCCGCTCGCCGCGCAAGCACAGTCGAACCCGCCGCTGACGCGCGCGCAGGTCCATGCCGAAGTCAAGGCGCTGAAGCAGGCCGGCTTCCAGTCGAGCGACTGGTTCTATCCGGCCAGCATCGTTTCCGCCGAAGCGAAGATCGCCCGCCAGCACGATGCCGGATACGGCAGTGATCGCGGCGCATCGTCGGAGTCGGGCCGGTAATCGGTCGTCCGGCCCGCCCGACGATGCCGTCGTGCGTGGTTACGCCTTCACGGGCTGGATCAGCTTCGCACACGCCGCTGCCTGCGGATCGCCCGCGGGCAGCTTCCCGCATACGCCGTCGAACTGCTTCACGACCGACCTGACCGACGCATCGTGCGCGCCGCTGCTGCGCCAGCGGTTCAACTGCGTGACGACCTTGGTGAGCGCACGCAGGTTTGCGCCGTAGAACGCGTCCCGTGTCTTGTCGGCCTGCGCGAGCACACTGGCGGCAATCCCTTCGATGCGCGCCGAATCGTCCGGCGCCAGCTGGACCGCATTCGCAAAGTAAGTCGCGCCCCAGCGCAGCTTCGTCGCCGGCCCGCTCGCCGCGTCGTACGCCTTGCGGTACCAGTCGAGCGCCGTGGCCTTGTCGCCGCGCGCCTTCGCATTCGCGGCCAGCCCGGACATGAAGTAATACGGCGTCGACGAACGCGGCAACTCGGCCTTCAGCAGTGCATCCGACTCGTCGTACAGCCCCGCGTCGGTCAGCGTGTCCGCGCCTTCGCTGACGAGCGCCTGCCGCTCGTACGCGTTCGCCGCGCCCTGCACCGACGCGGCGATCTGCTTGCGTGCGGTATCGGCCAGCGCCGGCGCGACAGGCGGCGCACCCTTGCGTGCATCGCCGCTTGCGAGCAGCACGCGGCCGTGCAGCGCCATCAACCGGTCGATCGACGACAGCGTGGTGTCGGTCGACAGGCGCGCGAGCGCCGCGTCGTACGCGCCGCGCAACTTCGCACGCTGCGCGTCGTCGCCGCCGAGATAGGCAACGACACGCGCCGGCGCCGCGACCAGCACGTCCGAATCGGCCCGCGACAGCGCCGGATCGTGCAGCACCGTGCGCAGCGAATCGGCGAGCGCCGCCTTGTCGAGCGCGCCGGCCTGCGCCGGATCGTCCGACGCGGCGACGACCGTCGATTTCAGCGCGAAGCGCGCCGATTCTGCTTTCGCACCGGCCGCCCGTGCGCGTTGCGCGAGCGACTGCAGCGTCTCGGCAACACGATCGGCCGGCACCGGCAGCGCGCCGTCGGTATCCCACGAATAATCGGCCAGCAGGCGCCATTCGTCCGGCGTCAGCGACCCGCCGTTCTTCAGCGCGGTCGCGAGCGTCTGCCGCACCGGATGCGTGGCCGTCATCCCGAGCGACAGCGCCTGCATGTAGCGGGCGAGATCGGCTTCGCCCGGCAGCCGCGTCACTTCGGTGCCGTCGGGGCGGAACAGGATCATCGTCGGATAGCCGTGCACCTTGAAGCGCTCGCCGAGCTTCTGCGCGCTTTCGGTATCGCCGTCGAGATACACGGGCACGAAGAACGACGAGCGGGCTTTGAATGCCTGCTGGCTGAAGATCGTCGACTTCACCTGGTTGCACGACGGGCACCACACCGCGCCCCAGTACAGCAGCAGCGGCTTGCCGGTGCGCTTCGCGAGCGCGAATGCGGCGTCGACGTCGCCGTGCTGCCACGCGATGCCGGGCGGCAGATGCGCGCCATCGGACGAGGCGCTGACCACCGGTGCGCCCGCAGGCGCGGCCGCGGCAAACGCCGCACCCGCGGCGGCGAACAGGCAGGCGGCAGTCAGATTCCGGAGAACGGTTTTCATGGAAGCGGGTTCCGTTGAGAGAGACGGTTGCGGGAGGCGAGGCGTGCCGGGACGACGGCCGTGAAGCGGGGACGATGAAGCCAGCCGACGTGCCACGCCGCGCATGCATCGAGTCGGAAAAGCGGACGCCGGCAGACGCGACCGGCAAATCCTTTAACGATACGACGGGTACAGCCGGGGGAAAACGAACGAATTCTCGAATGAATATGACGCGCGGCAGCGCAGCCGCGCATGCGGTCGCCCGGGTGTCGGCCGGCCCTTCACGGCCGGCCCTTGATCCGTGCCATGTGATACACGGACGCGTGCGCGCCGTCGCGCAATGCGTAATCCGGCGATTCTCCTTCGATCCGGAACCCGTGCTTCTCGTAAAGCGCGATCGCCGCGCGATTGTCGGTGAACACGGTCAGTTCGAGACGCGTGATGTTCAGCCAGTTTTCCGCGAGATCGATCGCGGCCGCGAGCAGCCGGCTGCCGATGCCGTGCCCGTGACGGGCCGCGTCGACCATCATGCCGAGCCCGGCGGCATGGCGCCGGCGCGGATTCGGCTCCGGATGCAGGCCAAGGTGGCCGACTACCGCGCCGTCGATTTCGGCGACGAGGCTCACGCCGTTCTCGCGCACGCTCTCGATCCGCTTCTGCCATTTCTCGAGCGACGGAAACGGCTGCTGCAGCGTATTCATGTACACCGCGGGATGCGCGGCGATCTGCCGGATCGCGTCGACGTCGTGCGTCTCGCTGTGCCGGATCTTGATATCGGTCATGGGTGGGCCGGTTCCAAAAGATCGCGCCAAAGGCACGGGCTGCGCACGTGCGCAGCAACGTGTCGAGCTTATCCGATTTCACGCATTTGAAACACGGGCGTCACGCCGCTTCACAGGTTGTTGCCTCTACAACGACAGGCGACCACGCGCACGGGCCACGAGTCGGAAATATCTGACCGGTCCCGCGCGAGGGAATCGGTAATTTGTTGCCTTTTCCACCGAAAATAGTTGCGCACGCAACGTCACACGCGCGACATGCCGTGTCATGTCTCCATCACGTCGACGTCATGTCGCCTCCCTAGACTGAGCGCCGCCCAGCCCGGCATGCGCCGGGCCGGTGTGTGTGCCGACACCTGCCCCGCGCATCACGAGCGCGCGGCGCGCAGGATCGCGGCGACGGCCGCTGCCTCCGCGCGATACCGCATGCCGGGCGCGATGCACGCATCACCGCGACATGCTGCCGACGCCTCCGAACGCACACGCATCGCGAATTGTCCCGGGGGGGACGACGCACGGGTGCCTCCACACGAAGTCACGAACGCTCCCACCACCACAGGATCCGAACGCCATGACGTCACGCCGCAAGTTCCTTCAGCAGACCGCCACGTCCGGCCTCGCCGCCGCCGCGCTGTCCGCGTTTCCGCCGAGCATTCGCCGCGCGCTCGCCATTCCCGCGTTCCATGAAACGGGGACCATCAAGGACGTCAAGCACGTCGTGCTGCTGATGATGGAGAACCGTGCATTCGACAGCTACTTCGGCACGTTCAAGGGCGTGCGCGGCTATGGCGACCGCTTCGCGGTGCCATCGCCGAACGGCCGCGACGTGTTCTACCAGGCGTACACGAAGGCGACGCCCGCGGCGACCGTGACGCCGTATCACCTCGACGCGAGCCAGGGCAACGCGCAGCGCGCGGGCGGCACGCCGCATACGTGGGCCGATGCGCAGGTCGCGTGGGATCACGGCCGGATGAACCGCTGGCCCGACGCGAAGACGCCGCTGTCGATGGGCTATTACGACGCCGCGGAAGTGCCGTTCCAGCGCGCGCTCGCCGATGCGTTCACGCTGTGCGACCACTACCACTGCGGGATGCACACGGGCACGATCGCGAACCGCCTGTTCTACTGGAGCGGCACCAACGGCCCGAACGGCATCAGCCCGGCCGACGGCGGCCGCGTGAAGATCGCCGCGCTGAACAACCAGTTCAACGGCGGCAACGACATCGGCCCGTCGAGCCAGGGCTGGACCTGGACGACCTATGCCGACCGCCTGCAGCAGGCCGGTGTGAACTGGAAGGTCTACCAGAGCCTGATCGACAACTTCGGCTGCAACGAGATGATGAGCTTCCGCCACTGGCGCGCGGCGATCGAGCAGATGCCGGCCGCGCGCCGGCCCGCATACGTCGCGTCGACGGACATCACGCAACCGGCGACCGCGGCCGGCGCGTTCTACGATCCGGCGATCGACGATCCGCTGAGCCCGCTCGCGAAAGGGTTCGGCAACACGATGCCGTACGGCTTTCTCGAATCGTTCCGCGACGACATCCGCAACGGCACGCTGCCGGAAGTGTCGTGGATCATCCCGCCGTCCGTGTACAGCGAACACCCGGGGCCGTCGAGCCCCGCGCAGGGCGGCTGGTACGTACAGGCCGTGCTCGACGCACTGACGGCGAACCCCGAGGTGTGGAGCAAGACCGTGCTGCTGGTCAACTACGACGAGAACGACGGCTTCTTCGATCACATGCCGTCGCCGGCCGTGCCGTCGCGCAATCCCGACGGCACGCTCGCGGGCGGCCATACGCTGTCGGCCGCCGACGTCGCGGTCGAGTACCACGACTTCACGCCGGCCACGTCGAGCCAGCCGGCCACCGACGGCCGCCCGTACGGCCCGGGCCCGCGCGTGCCGATGTGGGTCGTGTCGCCGTGGAGCCGCGGCGGCTGGGTCAACTCGCAGGTGTTCGACCATACGTCGACGCTGCTCTTCCTCGAGAAGCGCTTCGGCGTCGCGGAACCGCAGATCAGCCCGTACCGTCGCGCGGTGTGCGGCGACCTGACGAGCGCGCTCAACTTCCGCTCGCCGAACAACGAGCCGCTGCCGACGCTCGCGGGCCGTACGACGAAAAGCCAGGTCGACGCGCTGAGCGCCGCGCAGCAGGCCGCGCCGAAGATCGTGCCGCCGACCGCGCCCGCGCTGCCCGCCCAGGCCACCGGCGTGCGTCCGTCGCGCGCGTTGCCTTACGAGCTGCATGCAAGCGCCCGTACCGATGCCGGCACCGGCACGGTCACGCTGAAGTTCGCGAACACGGGCCGCGCCGCCGCCGTGTTTCACGTCTACGACAAGCTGCACCTCGACCGCCTGCCGCGGCGCTACGTCGTCGAACCGGGCAAGACACTGCACGGCGACTGGGCCGCGCGCGCCGACAACGGCGGTAAATATGACCTGTGGGTGCTCGGCCCGAACGGCTATCACCGCCGCTTCACCGGCGACCTGAGCCGCCTCGCCGGCGCACGCGCGCCGCGCCCGGAAGTGCGCGTCGGCTATGCGGGCGCGAGCGGCAGCCTCCACCTGCGGCTGCGCAACGACGGCGGCGGCACGGTGCGCTTCACGGTGAAGTCGAACCAGGTCTACGGGCCGCTGTCGGGACGCGGCGGCAGCGACGACCACGGTCATGGCCATGGCAACGAGGACGGCAACAGCCAGGGGCGCGGCCACGGTCACGGCACCGGTACCACGTGGACCGTCACGGTGCACGCCGGCGACCGGTCCGAACTGCACTGGAAGCTCGACTCGACCGGCCATTGGTACGACTTCATCGTGACCGCCGACAGCGATGCAAGCTTCTCGCGCCGCGTGGCCGGCCGCGTCGAAACGGGCCGCCACTCGGTCAGCGACCCGGCGATGGGGCTCGCCGACCGCTTCTGACACCGCGCCCGGCGACACGCATTGCAGCGCGTGTCGCCGCCCGCGCCGGCGCGGCCGCGAACGCCGGTCGCGCGCCGGCTGCGGCCGGTGCCCGATCCGGCTGAAACGCCCGCCCGGCGCGGCTCAAACATCAGAAGGATCGGTGGTGTAGCCCTCATTTCACCGCACGAAAATGCTCCGTGTTGCGGCCCGTTCGCGTTAAACTGCGTCAAGCCGTATTCAACAACGACATCTTTGCCGCCAAGGCATCCACGACACGATACGAGGATAGGTTCGATGCGCACTACCGGCTCATCCGGGGCTATGACCCTGCTCACCGAACACGACCCGGCCGACGGCCGCGAACTGCGCTCGCTCCGGCTCGAAGCGACGGGCGACGGCAAAAGCGTGCTGCTGATCGAGATCGACGAACGCAAACCCGGCATCCACCGTGAGGTCCGCTACGAGATCACGCCGGCCGAACTGATCGCGGCGATCCGCTCGCACGGCGCCGAACTGCCCGGCGAGAACCACGGCGCCGCATCGCTCGCTCGTTCGCCGTCCTGATCCAGAACGGTGAGCCGCGTGCAATGCGCGTGCTCACCGACATCCCCCTGCCACCGTCAGGCGCATTCCGTCATTCCCGCCGCTGTCTTGAAAAAGGCCGATAATCGGCCCATCTGCGTTTCCTGCCCACGCCTTTCCTTTTCGGCCAGCCGTCATGCTCCTACGTGACCTCGTCGCCCAGTACGGGCCGCTCCTCGTGTTCGCCAACGTGCTCGCGGCGGCCATCGGCCTGCCGGTGCCCGCGATGCCGACGCTCGTGCTGTTCGGCGCGATGTCCGCGATGCATCCGGCGATGATCGGCTCGCAGCTGGTCACGGTGGTGGCCCTGTCGGTACTCGGCGCGCTGATCGGCGATACCGTCTGGTACCTCGCCGGCCGGCGCTTCGGCGGCACGACGCTGAAGACGATCTGCCGGCTGTCGCTGTCGCGTGACAGCTGCGTGAAAAAGACCGAACGCTTCTTCGGCCGCTACGGCGTGCGCGTGCTCGCCGTCGCACGCTTCATTCCCGGGCTGTCGCTCGTGTCGGTGCCGATGGCCGGCGCGTTCGGCACACGCTATCGCACGTTCGTCGGCTACGATGCGCTCGGCGCCGCGCTGTGGACGATCGTCGGGTTGGTGGTCGGGGTGATGTTCTATCGCCAGATCGACTGGCTGTTCGCCGGCGCGGGCCAGCTTGGCCGCGTGGCGTTGCTGGCGGCCGTCGCGGTGCTGGCGGTGTACGCGGCGATCCGCTGGATGCGCCGCCGCGCGCTGATCCGCCAGCTCGCGAGCGCGCGGATCGGCGTCGACGAGCTCGACGCGATGCTGCGCGATACCTCCGCGCCGGTGGTCCTCGATGTGCGCTCGCCCGAGCACCGCAAGCTCGACCCGTTCACGATTCCCGGCGCGCAGTTTGCGGACGAACGCCAGATCGGCGACATCGTCGCGCGCTATCCGATCACGCAGAAATTCGTCGTGTATTGCTCGTGCCCGAACGAGTTCACGGCCGCGCTGATGGCGAAGCGCCTGCTCGACGCAGGCTTCACCGATGCGCTCGCGCTGCGCGGCGGCCTCGACGCATGGCGCGATACGGGCCGCCAGCTCACGTCGCTCGTGGAAGAGATGCCCGCCGCGAACGACCCGGTCGCGGGGTTGCACAAGCCGGCCTGAGCGCCCTGCTGACAGGCCGGCTGCGCGATGCGGGGGAACACGGTTCCCCCTTCGATCAGAACGCGTGCAGCGGCAGGTTCACGACCAGGCGGTACTCGCGGTTCGTCGCGTCCGAGTAGTGAGCCGAACCGTTGTGCCACATCGCGATGAACGTGACCTTCGTGTCCTTCAGCTTGCCGCTCTGGAACGTGTACGACGGGATGAAGCCGAACTCGTGGTGACGGCCCTGCACCGGTGCGCCGTTGCTCCAGTAGATGCTCGACTTGGTCGGGTCGTTGGCCGCGCCCACGCTGCCGTCCGCACCCCAGCCCGTCACGCCCCAGACCATCGCCTTGAAGCCCGGCAGGCCCGCTTCCTTACCGTAGAACGTGTAACGCAGCTGCAGCGACTTTTCGTGCGGCGCGTTGTAGTCGACGTCCATCGAGTTGACGAGGAAGATGCCGTTCGTTTCGTTCAGGTAATCGAAGAACTGGTCGCCCAGCACTTGCTGGAAGCCGAGCAGCAGCTCGTGCGGGCCGTGCTGCGCAGCCAGCGACAGGCTGTATGCGTTGTTGTCGATCTTGCCCTGCAGCGCATCGCCCGTGTCGTGCGTCGAGTAGACGTTACCGAAGCCGGTCCACTTGATCGTCTGCGGGCTGCCGATGCTGTGCTTCACCGACGCGTAGTACTGATGCCACACGTCGTCGGCCTGGTTCGCGTACAGCGCGACTTCGCCGTTCGGCGAGTAGTCCCACGTACCGCCGACATACGACAGGCGATTGATGCGCGTGCCGCCGTACTGCGTCGTCAGGTTCGTGAGCGTCGTGTGACCGCGCGCGTCGGTCTTCGTGAAGCTGCCGGCCTCGAGCATCACGTTCTTGAATTCATTGCTGACGATCGTCGCACCGAGGAACGTCGGCGGCAGCGCACGGTTGTCGTGCTGCTCCATGAACGGGTTGTCGACGGCCTGCAGACCGTACTTGACCACCGTGTTCGAGATGCGCGCCTTGATGTCGTAGATGCCCGGGTAGGCCCATGCGAGCTGGTTGCCGCCACCGCCGCCCTTCGCGATGTGCACCATGCTGCCGGCACCTTCGCCGCCGTCGAGCTTCAGCGCCGCATACAGCGATGCATCGAAACCGATCCCGATCAGGCCCGTCGTGTAGCCCGATTCGAAGTTGGCCATCGCGCCCTGGACCCATGCGTGACGATGCGGCCCGCCCTTGCTGTCGAGCACGTCGGAATAGTTGCGGAACAGGAAATCGAGATGGCTGTCGGCGATGAAGCCCTTCGATTTCGACTGCGCGGACGGCTCGGCAGTCGGCGTGACGGCCTGGTCGGCTTCGGCGTTGACAATGGCGTTCGGGGTCGGTGCCTGCGCAACGGTGGCGCTGGTACCGGCGGCCGGTGCGGCCTGCGCGACCGTCAGCGGTGCGGGGGCCGCGTCGTCGGCGTGCGCAACGCCCGTCAACGAGACGCCGGCGAGTGCCGGTAGTCCCCATGCAAGCAGCATCTTCGATGCCGTCCCGATCGTCTTCTGTTTTTTCATCGTAATTCTCGTCTTGTTTGATATCGTCCACGCCGGTTGCGATCCGCTCCCGGCCCCCCGGCGCGCCCGGTTAAGGACGCGCCTGTACCCGCGGCGCGAAGATCATTCGCGCCGCCACTGCCCCTGTTGACCTGCCTGGTTTTATTTGCCGCGCTACTTCACTTCACGCCGCACCCGCACGGATGCACGCGACACGCGCCGCCGACCCCTGCCGAACTTCCGGCAGCGGCACGTCCTGCGCGCATGCGTCGATCGCGACCGGGCAACGCGTGCGGAACGCGCAGCCGGACGGCGGGTTGAGCGGCGAGGGCATCTCGCCCGCCAGCAGCATCGGACGGCGAGCACGCTCGCGCGCCGGCTCCGGCGTCGGCGCCGCATCGAGCAGCGCCTTCGTGTACGGGTGTTGAGGCACGCCGTACACGTCATGCCGCGTGCCGAACTCCATCACGCGGCCGAGATACATCACGAGCACACGCTGGCTGATCGCCTTGACCACCGCCAGATCGTGCGCAACGAACAGATAGGACAACGACAGTTCCCGCTGCAGGTCGCGCAGCAGGTTCACGATCTGCGCCTGGATCGACACGTCGAGCGCCGATACCGGTTCGTCGCAGATCACGAGCTTCGGCTCGCCGATCAGCGCGCGTGCAATTCCGACGCGCTGGCACTGTCCGCCGGAAAATTCATGGGGATAACGCAGCAGGTGATGCGCATTCAGGCCGACGCGTTCGAGCATCGTGATCACGCGGCGGCGCACTTCGGTGCGGCCGAGGCCCGAGTGGTGCGTGACGAGCGGCTCCGCGACGACCTGTTCGATCGTCATGCGCGGGTCGAGCGACGCGAGCGGATCCTGGAAGATCATCTGCACTTCGCGCCGCATCGCGGTACCGCGCAGGTGATCGGGTGCAACGGCCTGGTCGCGCCACTTCACCGTGCCGTCCGTCATCGGCACGAGGCCGATCAGCGCACGCGCGAGCGTCGACTTCCCGCAGCCCGATTCGCCGACCAGCCCGACCGTCTCGCCGCGCTTCACGTCGAACGACACGCCGTCGACCGCGCGCAGCGTGCCCTTCGGCGACCACGGAAAGCCGCCGAGCGGCACACGGAAATGCACCTTCAGATTCTCGACGGACAGCAGCGTGTCGTCCGTCGCGCCGGTACGGCGGCGTTCATCGACGCTCATCGCAGACCTCCCGTCAGATCGGCCACGGGCCGGTGGCACGCGCGCACCGCGCCCACGGCGCCATAGGTTTCGAGCGCGGGGCGCGCGGCGCCGCAGCGTTCTTCCGCATACGTGCAGCGCTTCGCGAACGCGCAGCCGGCCGGCGCGGTGCCGGGCATCGGCGGATTGCCGGGAATCGCGACGAGCGGCGCGTCGTCCGCGTCGGTCAGGCGCGGCAGCGCGTTGAGCAGGCCGATCGTGTACGGATGCGACGGTGCCGCGAAGATCGATTCGGCCGGCGCGTATTCGACGGTGCGGCCCGCATACATGACCATCACGTCGTCCGCGAGGCCGGCGACAACACCCATGTCGTGCGTGATCAGCACGATCGCGGTGCCGCGCTCGCGGTTCAGCTCGCGCAGCAGGTCGATGATCTGTGCCTGCACGGTCACGTCGAGCGCGGTGGTCGGTTCGTCGGCGATCAGGATTTCCGGCTCGGACAGCAGCGCCATCGCGATCATCACGCGCTGCCGCATGCCGCCCGAGAACTCGTGCGGATACATGCGGATGCGGCGCGCGGCATCCGGAATGCGCACCGATTCGAGCGCCTCGATTGCCCGCTTGGTCGCCTCCTTGCGCGACAGCTTGCGGTGCAGCTGCAGCGTCTCGGTCATCTGCCGCTCGATCGTCAGAAACGGATTGAGCGACGTCATCGGATCCTGGAAGATCATCGCGATCCGGTCGCCGCGCACCGCGTTCAGCGCGCGCGTATTCATCTCGAGCAGGTTGTCGCCTCGGTAACGCGCGGTGCCGGTCGTCGTGCCGTTGCCGGCCAGCAGGCCGAGCAATGCCATCACGGTCTGGCTCTTGCCCGAGCCCGATTCGCCGACGATGCCGAGCGTCTTGCCGGCTTCGAGCGAGAACGACACGCCGCTCACGGCGTCGATCGTCGGCGCATCCTTGCGCGTGAAGCGCACGCCGAGGTTGTCTACTTCCAGTAGTGCGGTCATGCCAGCCTCCGCCGGGCCGCCCGGCACTTCGACGGCAGAGCCTGGAGGAGACGGGGGGGCTGCGCCCCCCCGAGCGAATAAAGTGAGCGTGGGGGTCGTTTCATCTTAGCGATCCTTCGGGTCGAGCGCGTCACGCAGGCCATCGCCAACGAAGTTCACGCAATAGAGCGTCACGCACAGCATGACGGCCGGGGCCAGCAGCAGCCACGGCATCGATTCCAGTTTTTGCGCGCCGTCCTGGATCAGCACGCCCCAGCTCGTCATCGGTTCCTGCACGCCGAGGCCGAGGAACGACAGCACCGATTCCGTCAGCACGATGTTCGGCACCGAGACCGTCGCGTACACGACGACCACGCCGAGCAGGTTCGGCACGATGTGGCGCAGCACGATCGAGGCCGGCGACACGCCGATCGCGCGCGCCGCATCGACGAACTCGCGGTTGCGCAGCGACAGCGTCTGGCCGCGCACGACGCGCGCCATGTCGATCCACGAGAACGCGCTGATGGTCAGCACGACCAGCATGAACGAGCGGCCGAACAGGGTCATCATCAGGATCGCGATCAGCAGGTACGGGATCGCGTACATCATGTCGACGACACGCATCATCAAGGAGTCGACACGGCCGCCCGCGAAGCCCGCGGTCGCACCCCACGCGACGCCGAACAGGCCCGACACGAGCGTGCCGAGCAGGCCGACCTCGATCGATACGCGGCCGCCGATCAGCGTGCGCACGAGCAGGTCGCGGCCGAGCTCGTCGGTGCCGAGCCAGTGCTGGTTCGCCCAGGTCGGCGCCAGGCTGATCGAGCCCCAGTCGCTCGCGGCGGGATCGGCCGCGAGCAGCAACGGGCCGACGAAGCACGCGAGCGTGATCAGCACGAGCAGCACGAGGCTGAACACCGCCGCGCGGTTGTGGAGGAAGCGCGCGAACGCAAGCTCGAGCGGCGAGCGCGAACGCGGCGGCGAATCGGTCTGCACGGGCAGGCCGACGACGGGAGTAGTCGGAGTCATCGCGGTGCCTCGCTCAATAACGGATGCGCGGATCGAGCCATGCGTACGCAAGGTCGACCAGCAGGTTGAACAGCACGGCGCAGACGGTCGTCAGCACGACGAGGCCCAGCACCAGCGTGTAGTCGCGGTTGATGGCGCCGTTCACGACGAGCTGCCCGAGGCCGGGCAGCGCGAACACCGATTCGGTGACGACGGCCGCCGTGATCGACGTGATGCAGACCGTGCCGAACAGCGACACGACCGGCATCAGCGCGGGCTTCAGCGCGTGGCGCAGCACGATCGTCGAGCCCGGCAGGCCCTTCGCGCGCGCGGTGCGGATGTAGTTGCTCGACAGCGTCTCGATCATCGAGCCGCGCATCACGCGGGCGAGCAGCGATACGTTGATGAGGGTCAGCAGCGCGATCGGCAGCAGCCGGTACCGCCAGCCGCCGTCGCCCCAACCGCCGGCCGGCAGCCAGCCGTTGCCTTCCGACGTCTTCAGCAGGATCGCGAAGATCCACACCATGACGGGGCCGAGCACGAACGGCGGCACGACGTTGCCGAAGTTGCCGATCAGCATCACGAAACGGTCGATCACGCTGTCGCGGCGCACGGCCGCGACGGTGCCGAGCAGCACGCCGAGCACGATCGAGATCGGGATCGACACGCCGCCCACGCCGAGGCTCACGGGCAGCGCCTTCTTCACGAGATCGTTCACCGACCAGTCGACGTAACGGAACGACGGGCCGAGATCACCGTGCAGCAGCGCACCGAGATACATCAGGTACTGCTTCCACAGCGGCTCGTCGAGGTGGTATTTCGCGTTCAGGTTCGCGAGCGTCGCGGCGGACAACTGCTTTTCCGAATCGAACGGACCGCCGGGCGTGAAATGCAGCAGCAGGTAGCAGACGGTGATGACCGCGAGAATGGTCGGCACCGCCCACAACGTGCGCCTCAATGCGTAGGCCAGCATGATCGCTCCGTCAGTGCTTGATCAGGTACAGGTCCTGCGAAGCACGCATGTCGATCACGTTCTTCAGCGAATAGCCGCCCACGTAGGGCTTCACGAGACGGTCGGCCGAGTACTGGAACAGCGGCACCATCGGCGTGTCGTTCATCGCCAGGTCGTGCGCCTGCGTGAGCAGCGCGGCGCGCGCCTTGTCGTCGAGCTTCTGGTTGCCTTCCTCGACGAGCGCGTCGACCTGCTTGTTGCAGTAGCCGACGGTGTTCTGCGAGCTGCCGCAGCGGATCAGGTCGAAGAAGGTCATCGCGTCGTTGTAGTCGGCGAACCAGCCGTCACGCGCGATCTGCACCTTGCCGTCGTGACGCTCCTTCATCAGCACCTTGAACTCGACGTTCTCGAGCTTCGTGTTGATGCCGAGCTTCGTGCGCCATTCCGATGCGGTAAACAATGCGACCTTCTTGTGCAGGTCGTTGGTGTTGTACGTGAGCGTGAACGACAGCGGCTTCGCGTCCGAGTAGCCGGCCTGCTTCAGCAGGTCCTTCGCGGTCGCGATGCGCTTGGCCATCGGCCACGACGCCCATTCCGGCGTGAACGGCTGCACGCCCTTCGTGCCGTTCGGCATCAGGCCGAACATCGGCTTCTCGCCGGCCTGCGTGAGCTTCGACGTGAGCACGTCGCGGTCGATCACCATCGACAGCGCCTGGCGCACGCGCTTGTCCTTCAGCGCCGCGTCGCTGTTGTTCAGGTAGTAGTAGTACGTCGCGAGCTGCAGGCCCGGGCGCAGTTCGCCGCCGAACTGCTTGCTGACCTGCTGGAAGATGCCCGACGGGATCGAGTAGCTGTAGTCGATCTGGCCGGCCTGGTACATGCGCATCGCGGTTTCGTCGCTTTCGATCGGCAGGTACGTGACCTTGTTGATCACGACCTTCGGCGCGTTCCAGTACTTCGCGTCCTTCGACACGACGATGCGGTTGTTCGGCTGCCAGTCGACGAGCTGGTATGCGCCGTTGCTGACGATGTTGCCCGGGCGCGTCCATGCATCGCCGAACTTCGCGACGACGTCCTTGTTCACCGGCACGAGCGGCGCCATCGCGGTCAGCTCGGGGAAGAACGCGACGGGCACGTCGGTCGTCACTTCCAGCGTGTACGGATCGACGGCGCGCACGGCGAGCGTCGACGGTGCGGCCTTGCCTGCGATGATGTCCTTCGAGTTCTTGATGAACTCGACGAGGATCGTGTATTTCGAGCCCGTCTTCGGATCGACGAGGCGCTGCCACGAATAGACGAAATCGGCGGCCGTCACCGGCTGGCCGTTGCTCCACTTCGCGTCATGGCGAAGCTTGAAGATCCATGTCTGCGGCGTCTTGCGTTCCCACGACAGCGCGACGCCCGGCACGACCTGGCCTGCCGCATCGATGCGCGCCAGCCCTTCGAACAGGTCGAGGCCGATCGTGTTGCCGGTCCACGATTCGATGTGCGCGGGGTCGAGCGATTCGACTTCGGCGGGCACCTGTCGCGTCAGGTCCTGTTGGGGAGCGAGCGTGACGTTCGACGGAACGGTAACGGCGTGAGCGGCGGGCGTCGTCAGGGCGAGCGCGGCCAGCACGGCCGACATGGCATGCAAGGATTTCATCGTGGCTGTCTTGAGAAGGTTTGTTCGGGGCGTCGCGCGGCGAATGCCGCGGATTACGCGTGAGACGCTGACGGGTGCAGCGATTGAGGAGGCCCGTGATTCTCGTATTGCATATTAGTATTCCTTACGTTTCTTTCGACAGGTATCCCGTCTTCGAAACGAAGGAATACCTGTGCGCTAGAACAGCCTCGGTGTACCGACCCAGACCACCACCGACTCCACTTTTGCGGTGTTGACCCAGCTGTGCGGGACCGTCGACTGATAGTGCGAACTGTCGCCGGCCTGCAGGACGAACGTCTTGCCTTCCAGCGTCAGCGACACTTCCCCTTCAATCACATACAGGAACTCCTCTCCTGCATGTGTCGTCACCTCCGACCGCTTCTGCCCCGGCGGCATCCTCACGAGGATCGCCTCCAGCTGGCGCCCTTCGGATACGTTCGTCAGCCGCGCGAACAGGTTCGCCGAATCGGCAAACCCGAAGAAGCGCAACTGCTCGCCTCGGCAGACCGAGCGTTCTTCACTCGGCGTATCCACGAAGTACTGCACCGTCACACCCAGCGCGTGCGCGATACCGGCCAGTGATGTCAGGGACGGCGACGCGAGCCCGCGCTCGACTTGAGACAGAAACGGCTTCGAAATCCCCGCGGCGGTAGCGGTGTCGTCGAGCGTGCGCTTGAGTCGTTGGCGCAACGCGCGAATCTTGCTGCCCAGTGCGGCGGCAGCGTCTGCAGACCGCGAGTTTTCAGTGGGGGGAACCATAGCAGGCCGAAAAGTGATCGTCAAAAAATGTTTGATGGAAAATAACTAAGTTAGATCGATATAGCTTAGTCTTCGGGTTCGCATACGCCTTCGGTGTTGAGCCCGGTGCACTAAACAGGGCACGAAGCGAGCGAAATGACGCGCTATCTTGCCAGACTCGCCGGCTTCACAGGCAAGCTGCAAGCGGCTCTCCGGGAATCCTCGGATGCCCAGCGCGAATTCTTACAAATAAATGATGAGACGAATGTTCCTGAAAGCTGCTGCCAGATCGGGAGTTTCCCTAGGTAGCACACACC
This sequence comes from Burkholderia pulmonis, assembly GCF_984667975.1. Lineage (NCBI taxonomy): Bacteria > Pseudomonadati > Pseudomonadota > Betaproteobacteria > Burkholderiales > Burkholderiaceae > Burkholderia > Burkholderia pulmonis. Next base: position 126,517 of record NZ_OZ480187.1, on the reverse strand, counting down.
TGTCGCACCGGACCGGCAACCGTTACCATGCGCGCGCCGGTCGGGGACCTTCCCCGCCCCACCAGGCGGTGTCCGACCCCGGCCCGGGCTAATCCGCCCGACTGTTCCATCGCCAGCGCAAAGCTTACCCGGCCCATTGCACACAGGCGCCAGTTCGACCCCAAGACGACGCGCGATCCGTGCCGTCCGTTTCAACCGAGATTGATGATGCATTCACCTGTTTCACAAACCCGATCGTTCACGACGGTCTTCCTCATCGAAATGTGGGAGCGCTTCGGCTACTACGGCATGGCCGCGCTCCTGGTCCTCTTCATGGTCGACCGGCTCGGTTTCACCGACAGCCACGCGAACCTGACCTGGGGTGCGTTCACCGCACTCGTCTATGCCGCGCCGTCGATCGGCGGCTGGATCGGCGACAAGGTGCTCGGCGCCCGCCGCACGATGATCATCGGCGCGTCCGTGCTGTCCGCCGGCTACCTGATGCTCGCGGTGCCGAACGACCACCTGACGTACATGTACGCGTCGCTCGGCGTGATCGTGGTCGGCAACGGCCTGTTCAAGGCCAACGCGGCGAACCTCGTGCGCCGCATCTACGAAGGCGACGACGCACGTATCGACAGCGCATTCACGATCTATTACATGGCGGTCAACATCGGCTCGACGGTGTCGATGCTCGCGACGCCGTGGATCAAGGATCACTGGGGCTGGCACGCCGCGTTCGCGGTCTGCTGCGGCGGCATGCTGCTCGCGATCCTCAACTTCATGCTGATGCACCGCACGCTCGCACACGTCGGCTCGAAGCCGGACGACGAACCGATCCGCTGGAAACGCCTCGGTGCGGTCGCGCTCGGCGGCGTCGCGCTCGCGCTGGTCACGCTGTACGTCCTGCAGCACAAGCAGCTCGCCGTTGCCAGCGTGTGGACGGCGGCGTTCGCGATCCTCGCGATCTTCGCATACATGATCGCGAAGTCGGAGCGCTCGGAGCGCGCGGGCCTGATCGCGGCACTCGTGCTGATCGGCCAGGTGATCCTGTTCTTCATCTTCTACGTGCAGATGTCGACGTCGCTGACGCTGTTCGCGCTGCGCAACGTCGATCCGCGTTTCATGCTGTTCGGCACGACGCTGTTCACGTGGAGCGCCGCGCAGTTCCAGGCGCTGAACCCGATCTGGATCATGCTGCTGAGCCCGGTGCTCGTGCTGGTCTACAACGCCGTCGCGAAGGGCGGCCGTGACCTGCCGGTCGCCGCGAAGTACGCACTCGGCTTCGGCGCGGTCGCCGCGGGCTACCTGGTGTTCACGATCAGCGGCCGCTACGCGATCGACGGCCGCGTGTCGTCGTGGTTCATGGTGTGGGGCTACGGCCTCTACTCGCTCGGCGAACTGCTGGTGAGCGGCCTCGGCCTCGCGATGATCGCCCGCTACGTGCCGGCGCGCATGAGCGGCTTCATGATGGGCGCGTATTTCGTCGCGACGGGCGTGTCGCAGTATCTGGGCAGCGTCGTCGCGAACTTCGCGCAGATGCCGTCGCACGAACTGCCGGCCACCGAATCGCTGCCGCTCTACCTGTCGCTGTTCGAGAAGCTCGGCTGGCTCGCCGCGATCGGCATGGTGCTCGCGCTGCTGCTGCTGCCGCTGATGAACCGCCTGTCGCGCCAGCATCAGCGCTGCACGGAAGAGCGCCGCGAAGAAGCGCTGCAGGCGCAGGCCGTCGCCGCGCAGTAAGTACTATCCCTCGGCGTGCGGCCTGCACGCCACATTCTCCCGCCAGCCACGCGAACGCGTCCTACACTGGTTGCAGGACGCGCATCCGCTTCGCGAGATGCACACTGGCGGGAGAAGACCATGAAAAGCAAGACGACGCGGCTGCTGAGGATCCTGTCGGACATCCGGCACGCCCAGCGCTGCACCGCGGTCCGTGCCGCACGAGCCGCGGCCGAAGCCGATGCCGTCCTCGCGGAACACGACGATCCGGCGCAGGACGAACGCGACGACGCCGAATCCGACGACGCGACCGCCGTACCCCGCTCCCGTATCGGCTCACCTCACTGACGCCGCGCGGCACCTGCCGTGCCGCTCACCCCGCCTTCCACGCCGCCTACGCAGCCGCACTGCGCCATCGCGCGATCCACGTTCCCGAACCGGCCACGGCCATCATCAGCCCGAGCGCGCATGCGTCGGCCGCGAGGCCCACGCCGACATGTCGCAGATCGGCGCTGCGCACGACCGGGTGCAGCAGCGAATCGATGACGAGCGAGATCGCCGCGCCCGCAACGAAGCAGATCAGCCCGCGCTGGCCGACCGCGACGACGGGCCGCACGGCCTGCGCAATCCGCGCGATCCAGCCGAAGCGCACGCAATCGGCCATCAGCCACGCAACCGCCGCGAAGCTCACGATGCGCGGCAGCGCGAGGTCGCGCTTGAGGATGCCTTCGGGCACCGGTAGCCCCGAGAACAGCTTGTAGCTCGCGCAGCCGAGCACGACCGCGCACGCGAGCCCGGTCGCCGCCGCGCCCCAGCGCCCGAGCGCGATGCGCCGGTAGAACGGCTGGCAGCGCGCGAGCACGCCGGCGACGAACATCAGTTGCCACGCGAACGGGTTGAAGCTCCAGCGGAAGCCGTCGGTATCCAGCAGCTCGGGGCCGAGCCAGCCGGCCGTGATCCACGATGCGCCGCTCAGCGCGACGAGCAGCCACGGATGGCGGCGGGCGAGCGGCACGAGCACCGGCGACGCGAGCGCGAACAGCACGTACATCGGCAGCACCGACGCGAGATACGGCTGGCGCTGGAACGTCAACAGCTCGGCTGCGCCCGTGAGCGGCGACGCGAGCATCACGCTGACGTCGTCGAGCGCGAGGTTCGGCGTATCGATCCCGTAGTGATCGAGCACGACCGACACGACCAGCATCAGCGTCGACGTCGCGAGAAACGCGCGATAGATCTGCATCGCGCGACGCACGAAGCGCCGTTGCGCGGCACGCGCGCCGTGGCGCTCGGCGATCGCGCCGTACGCACTCGCGGTCGCGAAGCCGCCGAGAAACACGAACACTTCGGCCGCGTCGCACAGCGCGAACGCGTGCAGCGTCACGCGCGACAGCACGCTCGCACCGATGTGATCGACGACGATCATCAACAGCACGAGCCCGCGGAAGAAGTCGATTTCGATCAGGCGGCCGCTGCGCGACGGCTGAACCGCGGCGAAAGACGGCGAGCTCAACGACATGAGCGCACCGGCGCGACAGCGGTGCGACACGCACCGGGGAAGGAATCGGGAAGAAGAAGGCGAGCGCGATCAGCGGCGATACGCGTATGCTCGCATCGCGCCAACCCGGCCGGCCAGGCACGGAGATGACCGTTCATTGAAAAGCTGCATACGAAGGGAAGTCGGTCAGGCCAGTCTAATGGCCGGTCCGGGCAGACCCTAAGTAACAAAGTGCAACCGAATCTTCTGTTCGATTACAAGCGCGAGCGTTGTCGTGCGAAGCAGGCAGCGTGGCCAGATTCGCGTCAGTGCGACGCCAGTTTGCGGTCAGCATCGATGCATTCGAGTGCCCGGCGATCGATGCTCGACCGCTGGACGATGCGCGATGCGCGGCACGTTCCGTGCGGCCGCCGCATCGCGACAGGCGCTTATCCGCGTGCGGGCAGACGCCGCATCAGCATCGCGCTGTGCCACGCGGTGAGCGCGACGGCGACCCAGATCGGCCCGTAGGTCGCGAGCTTCGCAACGCTCAGCGTCTCGCCGAGCAGCAGCAGCGACACCGCGACGAGCAGCACGGGCTCGACGTAGCCGAGAATCCCGAACAGCGCCATCGGCAGCATCCGGCTCGCCTTCAGGTAGCTCGCGAGCGCGAGCGTGCTGAGGATGCCGAGCCCCGGCAGCAGCGCGGCCCACAGCAACGGATGGTTCGCGACGCGCGTCGTGCTCGTCGCGACCATCGCGAACGCGATCGGGCACAGCAGCGCGATCTCGACCGCGAAGGCGGCCAGCGAATCGGCGTTGATCCGCCGGCGCAGCACGAAATACGGCGGATAGCCGAGCGCGACGACGAGCGTCGGCCACGCGAACGCGCGTGTCGCCCACACTTCGTGCGCGACGCCGAGCGCGGCGCACGCGACCGCCGCCCACTGCAGCGGATCGAGCCGTTCGTGATAGTAGAAGCGGCCGACGAGCACCATCGTCAGCGGCAGCAGGAAATAGCCGAGCGACACTTCGAGCATGCGGCCGTGCAGCGGCGCCCACAAGAACAGCCACAGCTGCACGCCGAGCAGCGCCGCGCTCACCGGCAGCGCGATCAGCAGGCGCCAGTCGCGCACGGTGCGCCGCGCGAGCTCGGCGAGCGCCGGCCAGCGGCCGCGCAGCGCGATCAGCGCCAGTGCGCCCGGTGCAGTCCACAGGACGCGCCACGCGAAAATGTCGAGCCCCGTGAGCGGCGCGAGCAGCTTCGCGTAAGCCGACATCAGCGCGAACAGCATCGACGCCATCACCGACAGCATGAGGCCGCGCCCGGCTTCCGGATACCCCGTCATGGTTGTCCCGCGCCTCTTATTGCTGCTGGAAACGCTCGAAGCGCCTTTCGGTCCGACGCTCCTCGAACGTCACCTCGGTCACGCGCGCGGCCGGCGGCCCGTGCCGCAGCCACGCGAGCATCCGGTCGATCTGCGCGCCGGGGCCCTGGATCATCGCCTCGACGGTGCCGTCCTCGAGATTCGCGACCCAGCCGCGCAGCTTCAGCGCATGCGCTTCGCGCACCGTCGCATGACGAAAGCCCACGCCCTGCACGACGCCGCGCACCCGCACGTAGTAGGTCTCGATCCGTTCGTCCAGTTCATTGCGGCTCATCGCGTCGCCCTCCCGTTGCATTCAAGCCCGGCATTGTAGTCGCGTCGGCCGCTTCGCACACGCGCCGGCCAGGCGTCGCCGCGCGCGCCGACCACGTACAATCTCGCCGACGCTCAACCGCCGCGCCGCCCGCGCGCGGCCCCGAAGGAAACGCATGACTGATACTTCCCGCGATCTCGTTCTCGTCACCGGCGCGTCCGGTTTCGTCGGCTCGGCCGTCGCGCGCATTGCACAGCAGAAAGGCTATGCGGTGCGCGTGCTCGTGCGCCCGACCAGCCCGCGCACGAACGTCGCGGATCTCGATGCCGAGATCGTCACCGGCGACATGCGCGACGAGGCGTCGATGCGTGCCGCGCTGCGCGGCGTGCGCTACCTGCTGCACGTGGCGGCCGACTACCGGCTGTGGGCGCCCGATCCCGACGAGATCGAGCGCGCGAACCTCGAGGGCGCGGTCGCGACGATGCGTGCGGCGCGCGCGGAAGGCGTCGAGCGGATCGTCTACACGAGCAGCGTCGCGACGCTGAAGGTGACGAGCGCCGGCGATCCGTCCGACGAGAACCGGCCGCTCACGGCCGAGCAGGCGATCGGCGTGTACAAGCGCAGCAAGGTGCTCGCGGAGCGCGCGGTCGAGCGGATGATCGCCGACGAAGGGCTGCCGGCCGTGATCGTCAACCCGTCGACGCCGATCGGCCCGCGCGACGTGAAGCCGACGCCGACCGGCCGGATCATCGTCGAGGCCGCGCTCGGCAAGATTCCCGCGTTCGTCGACACGGGGCTGAACCTCGTGCACGTCGACGACGTCGCGCACGGCCACTTCCTCGCACTCGAGCGCGGCCGGATCGGCGAACGCTACATCCTCGGCGGCGAGAACCTGCCGCTGCAGCAGATGCTCGCGGACATCGCGCAGATGACGGGCCGCAAGCCCCCGACGATCGCGCTGCCGCGCTGGCCGCTGTACCCGCTCGCGGTCGGCGCCGAAGCGGTCGCGAAGTTCACGAAGAAGGAGCCGTTCGTCACCGTGGACGGGCTGCGGATGTCGAAGAACAAGATGTATTTCACGTCGGCGAAGGCCGAGCGCGAGCTCGGCTACCGTGCGCGCCCGTACCGCGAAGGGCTGCGCGATGCGCTCGACTGGTTCGGCTCGGCGGGTTACCTGAAGTAACACAAAGCGGCGCGCGTCACGCCGCTTTGCGCACTTTGTTACACGTCGCTCGCGGCCCGCCATCGGCGCAGCGGTTAAAATCGCGGGTCTTACGCAGAGAAGACACGCATGAACCTGAACGATCAGATCGCTTCGCTCGTCACCGGCGTCGATCAGCTCCTCCACGATCACCACGCCGCGCAGCAGGCGGCCCGCAGCGCGGAAGCCTTCGCGCGCGCCGCCGCAGCGGAAGCCCAGGCCGCGGCCGAACGTCACGCCGCCGCGGAAACCGACGCACAGGCCGCCGCACAGCGCCATACGGCTGCCGCCGCCGATGCCGACGCCGCGCAGCAGCGCCACGCCGACGCAACCGCCGCCGCCGAAGCCGCCGCCCAACGTCATGCGGATGCCGCCGCGCAGGCCGAAGCCGCCGTGCAGCGCCATGCGGAAGCCACCGCGCTGACCGAAGCGCTCGCGCAGCGTCACGCGGATGCCGAAGCCGCATCGCAACGCCACGCGGCTGCGATCGCCGAAGCCGAGGCTGCCGCGCAGCGCCATCACGGCGCCGCGACCGAGGCCGATGCCGCCGCACAACGCCATGCCGCCGCGACCGTCGAAGCCGGGGCCGCCGCAAAGCGCCACGCGGAAGCGACCGCCGAAGCCGAAGCCGCTGCGCAGCGCCACACGGCTGCGATCGCCGAGGCCGAATTGCTCGCGCAACGTCACACGCAGGCGATCGCCGAAGCCGAGGCTGTCGCGCAACGTCACGCCGATGCGGCTGCCGAGGCCGAAGCCGTCACGCAGCGCCACACCGAAGCGATTGCGCAGGCCGAAGCCGCCGCGCAGCGCCACGCCGTCGCAACCGCCGAAGCCGAAGCCGTCACGCAGCGCCATACCGAAGCGATTGCACAGGCCGAAGCGGCCGCGCAGCACCACGCGAAGGCCGTCGCCGACGCCGAGGCGCTGGTCGAGGCCGTCGTCAAGGAAGCCGCGACGCACGCGGTTGCCGCGCCGGCCGTGGCGGCCGAAGTCGTCGCCCCCGCACCGGCCGTCACGCCGGCGGCGGAGCCGGTCGTGAACGCAGCTGCGCCGGCCGTGGCCGAAGCAGCCGGCGTTTCCGATGCTGCGGTGACCGAAACCGCGATCGTCCCGGTGGCGCAAGCCGAATCCGCGGCCGGCACCGAAACCGCCGCCGTGTCGGCCGACAAGGCGACGCTGCACGTCGCGCGCCCGTCCCAGAACGAACTCTCGCTGACCGTCAACGGCCAGTCGATCACGCTGAATCCGGAGCAACTGGGCCAGTTGATCGAGGAACTCGCGCATGCACGCGCGTCGATGCAGCCGGAGCCGCCGCCCGGCATTCCGGCCGGCTGGCGTTTCGTGACGACGAAGAACCCGATGATGGCCGTGCAGAAGCAGTCGAACGGCGACCGCCTGCTGGTCGCGCGCCACACCGGCTACGGCTGGGTGCCGTTCACGTTCTCGCCGGACGTCGTGATCCAGATGTACATGATGCTGACGCAGCGGTAAGCGCACGCGCCGGCAGCCGCCCTGCCGAAAACGAAACAGCCCGGCCGGTTCGCACCGATCGGGCTGTCTGCTTTCCGGCTGGCGGGAGGCACGCCTCCCGCAACACGCTCAGCGATCCACCGGCGCCTGCACGCGCGCCTTCCACTGGCCGCCCTTGCCGCGCCAGTAGCGCCACGCCGACGCGAACGTCGCGCCGACGTAGAACAGCGCGACGAGCGGCAGCGCGGGCGCCCACAGCGGCGAGCGCCGGTAGTAGCGCAGCATCGGCGCATACGCGGCGCACATCGACGCCCACGCGAGCCACGCCGGCCACGCACGCGCGCCGTACACGAGCGCCGCGACGGGCGGCACGAGATAGATGATCGTCATCCCGAGCAGCGTGCCGGCCAGCAGCAGCGGCGAATAGTGCAGCTGCGTGAACGCGGTGCGCGCGATCATGTTCCAGATGTCGCGCCAGCTGTCGTACGGGCGCAGCGACACGCTGCGGTCGGCGAGATCGAGCCGGATCGGATGGCGGCCGCTGCCGCGGTGCTTGATCTGCGCGGCAAGGCTGCAGTCGTCGATCAACGCGCCGCGGATCGACTCGATGCCGCCCGCTTCCTCGAGCGCCGTGCGCTTCACCAGCATGCAGCCGCCGGCGGCGCCCGCCGTGCGGTTGCGCGGGTTGTTGATCCACGAGAACGGGTACAGCTTCGCGAAGAAGAACACGAACGCCGGGATCAGCGCCTTTTCCCAGAACGAATCGCAGCGCAGCCGCACCATCAGCGACACGAGATCGCGGCTCTCGGCCTGCGCGCGCGTGACGAGCTGCGCAACGGCGTCGGGCGGATGGCCGATGTCAGCATCCGTCAGCAGCAGGTAGTCGGCCGGCAGGCCGAGCGCCTGCACCGCGGCGATCCCCTGCGACTGCGCCCACACCTTGCCCGACCAGCCGGCCGGCAGCGGCTTCGCGGCCAGCACCGTCAGCCGGTCGGCGCGGTTGATCGCGAGCGCGGCCGCGCGGGCCGCGTCGGCGGTGCCGTCGTCGCTGTGGTCGTCGACGATGATCAGGTGAAATTCGCCCGGATAATCCTGCTCGAGCAGCGAAGTCGCCGCCCGGGCGATCACGTCGGCTTCGTTGCGCGCCGGCACGACCGCGACGACGGCCGGCCAGCCGGCCTCGGCAGCCGCCCCGCGCGCCTCGGGCGGCAGCGGCCGTGCGGGCACCGCGCGCCAGAAACCGCCGCGCGCGACGAGCAGCACGATCCAGATCATCAGCGACAGGCCGGACACCAGGAAAGCGATCACCAGCATCATCGGCGGGCCTCCTGCGGGGTGACGGCACACCAGACTTCAATAGGGGTCAGGAACAAAACACCCGCCGCCGCACGGGCGGACGGGCAATACGCAGAAGAATCGACGGTCATCGAATGGCCTTGAAATGAGCGCGACGCCGGGCAGCCGGAGCGGCCGCCCGCGAAACCGCGTAGTTTACTGGGTTCCGCGCACGCCAGCGCCGACGCGGCTCTCCCGCAATTGCAACAGTGCCGACACAGCACCAAAGCAAGGACGGCGCGATAGAGTTAAAATGCGCGATTAATTCGGGGTTCCGGGGCCTGGCCGGCCGGTTCGTTCCTGCCTTCATAACATCAAGCCGGGGCGAGCGAGCAGGTGCCAGCTCCTCGAACCCCGGCGTCTGTCGTCGGAGTTCGCTCACTTATGCGAGTCATCCTTGCCCAGCCCCGCGGCTTTTGTGCGGGGGTTGTCCGTGCGATCGAGATCGTCGATCGGGCGCTGCAACAGCACGGTGCGCCGGTTTATGTCCGTCATGAAATCGTGCATAACCGGCACGTCGTAGAAAATCTGCGTAATAAAGGGGCACGATTCGTTGAGGAACTCGACGAGGTGCCGCACGGCGCTGTCGCGATCTTCAGCGCGCACGGTGTCGCCCAGACGGTCGAGCGCGACGCGGAAACGCGCGGGCTCGACGTGCTCGACGCGACCTGTCCGCTCGTCACGAAAGTGCACGTGCAGGGCCGCCAGTATGTCGCGGCGGGCCGCCGGCTGATCCTGATCGGCCATGCGGGCCACCCGGAAGTCGAGGGTACGATCGGCCAGATTCCGGCCGAGGTGATCCTCGTGCAGAGCGAAGCAGAAGTCGATACGCTGACGCTGCCCGTCGACACGCCGGTCGCGTACATCACGCAGACCACGCTGTCGGTCGACGATACGCGCGGCATCATCGAAGCGCTGCAGCGCCGGTTCACCGACCTCGTCGGCCCGGACACGCGTGACATCTGCTACGCCACGCAAAATCGCCAGGCCGCCGTGCGCGAGCTGAGCGAACAGGTTGACGTGCTGCTCGTCGTCGGTGCGACGAACAGCTCGAACTCGAACCGCCTGCGCGAGATCGGCACCGAAAGCGGTGTGCCGAGCTATCTCGTCGCCGACGGCTCGGAAGTGAAGGCCGAATGGTTCGCGGGTGTGCAGACGGTCGGCCTGACGGCCGGCGCGTCGGCGCCCGAAGAGATGGTCGAGGATGTAATCGGCGCGCTGCGCGCGCTGGGGCCCGTCGATGTCGCGACGATGGCGGGCCGTGAGGAAAAAGTCGAATTCAAGCTGCCGGCGAAGCTCATGCAAGCTGTCGCCCGCGAAGTTTAAGGAGGACATCCCTTGTCTATTCCGCTGCTCCAGCAAGTCCGTGTCGGCGCCTACATCGTGCGCCAGCACCTGTCCGGCAACAAACGCTATCCGCTCGCGCTGATGCTCGAGCCGCTGTTCCGCTGCAACCTCGCGTGCAACGGCTGCGGCAAGATCGATTATCCGGATCCGATCCTGAACCAGCGCCTGTCCATCGAGGAATGCCTGCAGGCCGTCGACGAGTGCGGCGCGCCCGTCGTGTCGATCGCCGGCGGCGAACCGCTGCTCCACAAGGAGATGCCGGAAATCGTCAAGGGCATCATGAAGCGCAAGAAATTCGTGTACCTGTGCACGAACGCGCTGCTGATGGAAAAGAAGATGGACGACTACGAGCCGAGCCCGTATTTCGTCTGGTCGGTCCACCTCGACGGCGACAAGGAAGCGCACGACCACTCGGTGTCGCAGGAAGGCGTGTACGAAAAGGCCGTCGCGGCGATCAAGGAAGCGAAGCGCCGCGGCTTCCGCGTGAACATCAACTGCACGCTGTTCAACGATGCGGTGCCGGAACGCGTTGCGAAGTTCTTCGACACGCTGGGCCCGATCGGTGTCGACGGCATCACGGTGTCGCCGGGCTACGCTTACGAGCGCGCGCCGGATCAGCAGCACTTCCTGAACCGCGACAAGACCAAGAACCTGTTCCGCGAAATCCTGAAGCGCGGCGAAGGCGGCAAGCGCTGGTCGTTCAGCCAGTCGTCGCTGTTCCTCGACTTCCTGGCCGGCAACCAGACGTACAAGTGCACGCCGTGGGGCAACCCGGCGCGTACGGTGTTCGGCTGGCAGAAGCCGTGCTACCTGGTCGGCGAAGGTTACGTGAAGACCTTCAAGGAACTGATGGAAACGACGGAGTGGGACAACTACGGCGTCGGCAACTACGAGAAGTGCGCGGACTGCATGGTCCACTGCGGCTTCGAAGCCACCGCCGTGATGGACACGATCTCGAACCCGCTGAAGGCACTGCGCGTGAGCCGCAAGGGCATCAAGACCGACGGCCCGTTCGCGCCGGACATCTCGATCGCGAAGCAGCGCCCGGCCGAGTATGTGTTCTCGCGCCACGTCGAGATCAAGCTCGAGGAAATCCAGCGCGCCGGCAAGGGCAAGCTGCAGAAGCCGGCCAAGCCGGCAACCGCCGCTTAAGCGCGGTTTGCCACGCGGAGGCTTGCGCCTCCGCCCCGGCAGCCATCGAAAAAGCGCCACGGAGTTCGCTCCGTGGCGCTTTTGTTTTTCCGGACGCCGTATCGCGTGTTTCGCGTTGCGCACCGGCATGCGGGATCGAATGCCGATGCCCTAGCTTCGCGATTCCGCCGCGGCGATCAGCTGCCATGCAGTGGTGGGCCCCGGATCGAGCGCCGGGTCGGACGGGGGATCGAGATCGTGTCGATGCGCTTCATCGGATGGCAGCGCCTGCGACTTCGCAATGCCGATCTCGTCGCCGCATACGGTGCATCGATAGATGCCCGCCACCGTCACCTCGCTGCCCGGCGGCAGGTTCTCGCTGAATGCGCGGCCGCTTCCGCACGTGAAGTAGCCGCCGATCCTGTATAGCGCCATCGCTCCTCCTGACCGAAACGAATGCGTTCGCGCCAACACGCACGATCGTCGCGAACGCGAGGATGGACCGTCATCGACCGAACGCACCCGGGCTCCAGTGATGACATTAGGCGGCGAGCGTCGGCACGATGAAATGGGACGTGTATGAAACACGCCCCGCAGCCGGTCACTCAATGCAGAACGGCCGGCTCCCGCATCCTCGCGGCCGCCTGCGCGACCAGCGCCGGCTGTTCGGCGGAAGCGAACGTGCAGACATGACGCCACAGCTCGGCGAGCCGGTGGCGCGTCAGCGTCGCCACGCAGGCGTCGTTCGCGGCGAGCACGCGTTCGAGCACCGCGCATTCGTCATCGTCAAGCGTCCATGCACCGCTTTGCGCGGCGCGCGCCACGCTCGCGTCGAGCACGCGCTCCGCGTCGACGCACAGGTCGATGCTCGCGTCGGGCATAACGTCGTCGTCGAGCGCGAGGAACACCAGATACACGCTCGTGCGCAGCCGCATCAGCAACGTTTCGCTGCCGTGCCCGCCGCGCAGCGCGACGAGCGCCATGTGGCATTTCAGCGAGATGTCGCGTACATGCGCGGGCGGCAGCGGCAACAGCCATTCGCGGGTCAACGGCTGATGGCGGCGGTGCTTCCGGGCGGCCTTCACGATTCGCCCTCGCGCGCGGGCACGTCGCCGGCCGCAAATGCCGGCCACGCGGTACGACACACGCACGCGCCGCGGCCCATGTCGCGAAGGTCGCTCGCCCGGCGCCGCCCGCCGTATGCATCGGCTCGCTGCCGCGTCGCGCACGCGTCCGACAGCCTGCGTATCGCCGACACGCGCAACGCGCCGGTCAACCGGTTGGGGCATGCCATGCTCGTCTCCTGCATCAGAACGTGTTCTCGCCCTTCAGGTAGTAGGCGGTTTTCACGAAGAACGCCTTCACCGGATGACCGCCCTGCGCGTCGCGGGCCGCACGCGCCTGCATTGCGGCCTTCTCTTCGTGCGAGCGGTCGGGCACCGGATTGTGTACACGCTGAAGCGCACGCTGCATCGCGAGCGGATAGTTCTGGTTGCCGGCCGTCGTCGCGCGATAGCCGGCACGCGTCATCTGCATCAGCTGTGCGTCGGTTTCGGCACGCGCCGTCGACCAGGTCAATTGCGCGGTATTCGCCGACCAGTCAGCACCAGCCGATTGCGCAAAACCGACGGCGGGCAGCGCAGCGAGTGCGCAGGAAAGAACAGCAACGGGAACGAGGGATCGCATAGTGGCCTCCAGATGGTTGTCCCCGCATCGATCGTTCATCGTCGATGCGTTGAAAACATCGTAAATCGCGCCGCATGCCGCTTGAATAGACGAATCCGCAATTGATATTTTCGGCTTCGGAATCGGGCACGCGAGCCGTGTCGTTCGCGAATCCCCTCGATATGGAATTTCTTTATTTCATTCAACGACCTGATCGCATTCGCACGTGCGATCCGGTGCGGTGCACACACCGTTTTTTCAGTTTCCGAAATGACGTGTTGCCGGTGCGATCCCGGCCGGCACCCATGCCGGCAAGGCTTCCGGCGTGATATCGCGCACGCGGTTACCGCGCAAATGATTTCATCCGATCAACCGGTTCTTCTGACGCAGGACAAATCATCCGCGTCGAATTGCCGGATCGCGACACGACGCATAAGGCAAGGACGCGCGATAATCCCGTATCGGCCGTTTCTCACGGTATTTCACGCATTCCCTTTTTTATCGAGTCCTTCCATGGCAGCCCTCGACACTACCGCCATCGCCAGCTGGCACGCGCACGTCTATTTCGATGCCGCGAGCCGCGACGCGGCCTGGGCATTTCGCCAGGTCGTCGACGAGCGGTTCGGCGCGGTCATCGAGCTCGGCCGCTTTCATGAACGCCCCGTCGGCCCGCATCCGGCCTGGTCGTACCAGATCGCGTTCGACGCCGCGCGATTCGACGACATCGTGCCGTGGCTCGTGCTGAACCACGGCGCGCTCGACATCTTCCTGCATCCGAATACGAACGACGAACTGCGCGACCACCGCGATTGCGCGGTGTGGATCGGAAAGTCGTATGTGCTGAATCTCGACGCGCTGGCCGGGTAAGGGCGGGCGACAACCCGCGATCGGCAGCGGCAACGCAGCCGCCGATCGGGCTCAGTCGATATCGCTCGCGCGCTCGACACCGGCCATCCGCTCGAGATTTGCGTTCACGCGGCCGAGCAACGACGCAAGCTGCTCGCGCTCCGCGTCGCTCAACCCCGCGAGCGCCTGCTCGCTCGCCCCGTCCATCACGGCGCGCCCCTTCGCGAGCCCCTGCGCCGCCGAATCGGTCAGCGAGATCAGGCGGCTACGCCGGTCGTCCGGATCGGGCACCCGCAGCACGAGGCCGTCGCGCTCCATCCGGTTCAGCAACTGCGCCATGCTCGGCTGCTCGACCTGCGCACGCCGCGCAAGCTCCGACTGCGACAGCGCGCCTGCCTTCTTCAACGACACCAGCACCGGCACCTGACTCATCGCGAATCCGAGTTCACGCAACGGCCGGTCGACCACCCGCGCAAACAGCCGGTAAGTGAAGCTGATCAGCGGCAACGGATTGGCCTTCGTCATTCCGGGAGCACTCATGTTGACATTCCATAGGTGACTATGATTCTATATAGGCACCTATCTTATCAAACCATGAGCGCACCATGAAGCCCGGTTTCCGCATTGCCATCGTCGGGGGTGGGCCTGGCGGCCTCACGCTCGCCCGCCTGCTGACTCTCGGCGGCATCGACGCGGTCGTCTACGAACGCGACGCGCATCCGCTCGAACGCCCGCAGGGCGGCACGCTGGACCTGCACGAAGCGTCGGGCTTGCTGGCGCTCGCGCAGGCCGGCCTGACCGACCCGTTCCTGGCCGTCGCGCGCTACGAGGATCAGGGCTCGCGCCTGCTCGACCGCACGGGCCGCGTGCTGTTCGACGACGACGGTGCAGGCGGCAACCGGCCCGAAGTAGATCGCACCGCGTTGCGCGCGCTGCTGCTCGACGCGCTGCCGCCCGGCTGCGTGAAATGGGGTCGCACGGTGCGCGAGGTCCGTATTCAGCCCGACGGGCGCTCGACGCTGGTGTGCGAGCACGGAACGGAGGGGCCCTTCGATCTCGTGGTCGGCGCGGACGGCGCGTGGTCGCGCGTTCGTCCGCTACTGTCGCCGTACCAGCCGCAGTACAGCGGCCTCACGTTCATCGAATTCGGCGTCGACGATATCGATCGGCAGCATCCCGCGCTGTCGCAGCTCGTCGGCCGCGGCAAGATCGGCGTACACGGGAACGGCAAGGCGATCATCGCGCAGCGCAACGGGCACGCGCACGTGCGCGGCTATGCGATCTTTCGCGTCCCGCTCGACTGGATCGCCGGGCGCTTCGACTTCGCGTCGCCCGATGCGATGCGCGCCGCGCTGATCGCCGAGTTCGACGGCTTCGCCGACGCTTTCCACGACCTGTTTCGCGCCAGCGGCGACCGGTTCGCGAACCGGCCGATCTTCGCGCTGCCGGTCGGTCATTGCTGGGCCCATCGTCGCGGTGTCACGCTGATCGGCGACGCCGCGCACGTGATGTCGCCGTTCGGCGGCGAAGGCGTGAACCATGCGATGCTCGACGCGGCCGAGCTCGCGGCCGGCCTCATAGGCCTGGCCGACCGCGACGCGGCCGTCGCGGCATTCGAGCAGCAGATGTTCGCGCGCGTGACCGAATCGGCACGAGAAGCGGCCGAGGCCGCCGCGACCCAGCTTTCGCACGACGCCGAAGCACTGACGCTCGCACGGTATCGCGCCCTGCACGCGGCTTGACCGTCACACGCATCGCGTGACGACATCCATCCTTCGGGTTGACGTGAAACGTCTCGCGGTGGCGCGCCCATACAGTGGGTTTCCGTTATCGACGCCTCCGGAAACCCGCCATGACACCCGCAGACACCGACGCTGACGCCCAGCGCATCCATGAACACTGGCACGCGGCCGTCGTCGCCCGCGACCTCGACGCGCTGATCGCGCTGTATGCCGACGACGCGGTGCTCGAAACGCCGCTCGTCGTCGTCACGTTGCCCGCGCACGGCTCCGGCGTGCTGCACGGCAAGGCCGCGATCGGCGAATTCTTCGCGGCCGGCCTGCGCAATCCGGGCAACCAACTCGGGCGCTGGTACCGGACCGGGCTGTTCTTCTCGAACGGCCGCCAGCTCACGTGGGAATATCCGCGCGCCACGCCGGACGGCGACCAGGTCGATCTCGTCGAAGTGATGGACCTGCGCGACGGGCTGATCGCACATCATCGCGTGTACTGGGGATGGGTCGGCTTCCTCGCGCTGCGGGCCGCCTCGCCAGCGCCCGACCGCGCATGACGGCCGCCGCGCCGGACCGGAGCACCGCCCGCCGCGTGCTCGCCGCGACCTGCGTGAGCTACACGCTCGTGCTGCTCGACGCGTCGATCGTCAACGTCGCGCTCACCGACATCGCACACACGTTCGGCAGCCAAGTGGCCGGCCTGCAGTGGATAGTGAACGCTTACACGCTTGCATTCGCGAGCCTGCTGCTGACGGGCGGCACGCTCGGCGACCGGCTCGGCGACCGCACCGTCTATGTCGCCGGGCTCGCGGTATTCGTCATCGCATCGGTGCTGTGCGGCATCGCGCCAACCCTGCCGGCACTCGCCGTCGCCCGCGCGTTGCAAGGGATCGGCAGCGCGATGCTGGTGCCCTGCTCGCTCGCGCTGATCAACCGCACCTTCCCCGACCCGGCCGCGCGTGCGTCGGCGATCAGCCTGTGGATGGGCTGCGGCGGCATCGCGATGGCGTCGGGCCCGCTGATCGGCGGCCTCCTGATTCATCTGTTCGGGTGGCGCAGCCTGTTCTTCGTGAACCTGCCGCTCGGGCTCGCCGGCATCTGGCTCGGCCGCACGGTCACGCGCGCCGCCGCCGACCGGTCGCGGCATTTCGACTGGGGCGGCCAGGCCGCGGCCATCGTCGCGATCGCGGCGCTGATCGGCACGCTGATCGAAGGCCCGTCGCTCGGCTGGCACTCGACGCCGATCGTCGGCGGCGCAGTGACGAGCGTCGTCGCGTGGATCGCGTTCATCGCGATCGAAGCGCGGCGCCGCGAGCCGATGCTGCCGCTCGCGTTCTTCCGCAACCGGTTGTTCGCGGGGTCGACGTGCGTGTCGATGGCATCGGCGTTCGTGTTCTACGGCTTGCTGTTCGTGCTCAGCCTGTTCTATCGGCAGGTTCGCGGCGCGAGCCCGCTCGACACGGGGCTCGCGTTCCTGCCGATGACGGCGATGGTCGCACTCGGCGGATTGGGTTCGGGGCGTATCGTGGCCCGCTTCGGCGCGCGCGGGACGATGTGCGCGGCGTTCGCGTTCTATGCGGCCGGCGCGCTCGGGATGACGGGCATCGGCGCGGCGACACCCGCGTGGCATGCCGTCGCGCCGATGCTCGCGATCGGCTTCGCGTCGGGCTTCATCTCGCCGGCCGCGACATCGCCGGCACTCGGGACGGTCGACCGGCGCCGCGCCGGCGTCGCGGCAGCGGCGCTGAACGCGGCGCGGCAGACCGGATCGGCGCTCGGCGTGGCGATCTTCGGTGCCTGTATCGCGACGCTGCAGCCGTTTCCGGTGGCGATGCGGGTGGCGCTGGTCATGGCGATCGCGTTGTCGGCGTTCGCCGCGGTCACCTGGTGGATCACGACGCGGCAGATCCCGGCAACCGCCGAAACGGCCGCGCGCCTGCAGGCCGCCACGCGGCGTTAGCGAACGCGGCAGACGGCGCGCCGTCTGCCCGTCGTCACCGGCTCAGCGCCGCGCGCCGCTCACGCGACATACATCGCGACGCTGACGAACTGGCACAGGCTGCCGGCCAGCACGAACAGATGCCAGATACCGTGCCCGTGGCGGATACGTTCGTCGTTGATGAAGAAGTAGATCCCTGCGCTGTAGATCAGGCCGCCGGCCACGAGCCACACGGTGCCGACCGGCGGCAGCGCGTGGATCAGCGGGCGCACCGCGACGAGCGCCAGCCAGCCCATCGCCACATACAGGATCATCGACAGCAAGCGCGTGCGCCGCCCGAGCGTCAGCTCCTGCACGATGCCGAACACGGCCAGCCCCCAGCTCACGCCGAACAGCGACCAGCCCCACGGGCCGCGCAACGTGACCAGCGTGAACGGCGTATAGCTGCCGGCGATCAGCAGGTAGATCGCCGAATGGTCGCATTTCTGCAGGATCGCCTTCAGGCGCGGGTTGCGCACGCTGTGATACAGCGTCGAGATCGCGTAAAGCAGGAACAACATCGCGCCGTACACGCTGAAGCTCACCACCTTGTACGGATCGCCTTCGAGCGCGCCCATCGTCACCAGCGCCACGAGGCCCGCCACCGACAGTACCGCGCCGACAAGATGGGAAATGCTGTTGAAACGCTCACCGACATGCACGACGTGTTCTCCTGCGGGTCCATCGAGAAAAGAGGGAGCCCTATGATACCGGGGGCCCGGATTTGCCGTGCTGCGCTCGGGCAAACCGCGCAGCGGCCGCCGTGCGATGCGCGTTGCCGGCCCGCCAAAGAAAAAGCGCCGCGACAGGCATCGCGGCGCTTTCCTTTCGATTACCGAACCGATTCGTCAGTCCATTTCAACGGCCCGGCTCAACAGCACTTCCCCGCCCCCGACCCGTACCGCGCATTCTGGCGTTCGCGGAAAAATTCCTCGTACGTCATCGGCTCGCGGTCCGGATGGGTTGCGCGCATGTGCGCGACGTAGGTGTCGTAGTCGGGCAGGCCGACCATCAGCCGCAACGCCTGCCCGAGGTAACGCCCCGCGTTGCGCAGGTCGCCGCCAAGATCGCTGAACATCGCGGCCTCCCCTTAACGTCCGCTGCCGAGCGCCTGCCCGGCCGGCATCGCTTCGTACGGCGTCTCGCGCACGGTCGGCTTCGACTCGCGGCGCGCGCGCAGCACGGCGATCACGCCGTACACCGCGATCGCCACGACGACGAAGATGAACAACCCGGCCAGCGCCGCATCGACGTAGTCGTTGAAGATGATCCGCTGCATCTGCGCGATCGACTTCGCCGGCGCGAGCACCTTGCCCTCGTCCACCGCGGCCTGCAGCTTCGCGGCGTGCGCGAGGAAGCTGACCTTCGGGTTCGAATCGAAAATCTTCTGCCAGCCGGCCGTCAGCGTGCAGATCAGCAGCCACACGGTCGGCACGATCGTCACCCATGCGTAGCGTTCGCGCTTCATCTTGAACAACACGACGGTACCGAGCACCAGCGCGATCGCGGCGAGCATCTGGTTCGAGATGCCGAACAGCGGCCACAGCGTGTTGATCCCGCCGAGCGGATCGACCACGCCCTGGTACAGGAAGTAGCCCCACGCGGCCACGCACAGCGCGGTGGCGACGAGGTTCGCGGGCAGCGACTCGGTACGCTTGAGCGCCGGGTGGAACGTGCCGAGCAGGTCCTGCAGCATGAAACGGCCCGCACGCGTGCCCGCATCGACGGCCGTCAGGATGAACAGCGCCTCGAACAGGATCGCGAAGTGATACCAGAACGCCATCATCGCTTCGCCGCCGATCACCTGGTGCAGGATGTGCGCCATGCCGACGGCCAGCGTCGGTGCGCCGCCCGCGCGCGCGATGATCGTCGTTTCGCCGACGGCCTTCGCGGTCTGCGTCAGCATGTCGGGCGTCAGCACGAAGCCCCACTGCGTCACGGTGTTCGCGACGGCCTCGGGCGTCGAGCCGAGCACGGCGGCCGGCGCGTTCATCGCGAAGTAGATGCCCGGTTCGATCACGCAGGCCGCGACCAGCGCCATGATCGCGACGAACGACTCCATCAGCATCGCGCCGTAACCGATGAAGCGCGCGTTGGTTTCGTTGTCGATCAGCTTCGGCGTCGTGCCCGACGAGATCAGCGCGTGGAAGCCCGACACCGCGCCGCACGCGATCGTGATGAACAGGAACGGGAACAGGCCGCCCGACCATACCGGGCCCGTGCCGTCGACGAACTTCGTCAGCGCGGGCATCTTCAGTTCGGGGGCGACGACCAGGATGCCGATCGCGAGGCCGAGGATCGTGCCGATCTTCAGGAACGTCGACAGGTAGTCGCGCGGCGCGAGCAGCAGCCACACCGGCAGCACCGACGCGACGAAGCCGTAGCCGATCAGGATCCAAGTGAGCTGCGTGCCGGTGAACGTGAACCATGCGGCGAGCGTCGGCGAATCGTGCACATGCTGGCCGAACGCGATCGACGCCATCAGCAGCACGAAGCCGATGATCGACACTTCGCCGATGCGGCCCGGACGGATGTAGCGCGTATAGATGCCCATGAACAGCGCGATCGGAATCGTCGCGGCGACGGTGAACGTGCCCCACGGCGAATTGGTCAGCGCCTTCACGACGATCAGCGCGAGCACCGCGAGGATGATCACCATGATCAGGAACGCGCCGAACAGCGCGATCACGCCGGGCACCGTGCCGAGCTCCATCTTGACGAGATCGCCGAGCGAGCGGCCGTCGCGGCGCGTCGAGATGAACAGCACGATGAAGTCCTGCACCGCGCCGGCGAACACGACGCCGGCCAGGATCCACAGCATGCCGGGTGCATAACCCATCTGCGCGGCGAGCACAGGCCCGACGAGCGGGCCGGCGCCGGCGATCGCGGCAAAGTGATGGCCGAACAGCACGTACTTGTTGGTCGGCACGTAGTCGAGGCCGTCGTTGTACTTGACCGCCGGCGTCATCCGCAGCCCGTCGAGCTGCATGACCTTGCTGGCGATGAAACGGCTGTAGAAGCGATACGCGATCAGATACACGCAGACTGCGGCGATCACGATCCAGAGGGCACTCACGCGCTCGCCGTGTGCGAGTGCGATCGTGCCGAACGAGAACGCGCCGAGCAGCGCGACTGCGATCCAGAGCAGGGTACTGGAAGCCCGATTCATGGCGTCTCCTGGTCTCCAATGTGGTTTTAGATGGTGGGCGGTGCAGGCACCGCACACGCGTGACGTCGATGCGTCGTGCCGCAGCCTCGCAAAGGCCGCGACGATGGGCCGTAGTATTCCGTGCGACGGGGGCGGCTTACAAGCGCATAACTACGTATGTGGAGCTACGTAGAATTACGTAGACTCGGTTGCGGGTGTCGCGTCCGGCGCGCGCGATTGATCACGAACGGCGAGCCACGTACAGTAATCGCCTGCCTCCATTCCGGAACCGCCATGGCGATCGGATTTCAGAAGATGAACGCAAACGGCGACGACTTCGTCGTCGTCGACCTGCGCGGTCAGGATCAGGGCCACCTGCCCCGCATCGACCGCTACCTCGTGCGGCGCATGGGCGACCGGCACAACGGCATCGGCTTCAACCAGCTCGCGGTGCTGTCGGACTGCGGCGACGCGGCCGCGCAGGTCGCGTTCTGGAATCCCGACGGCTCGACGCTCGATACCTGCGGCAGCGCAACGCGCGGCGTCGCGTGGAAGGTGATGCGGGAAACCGGCGCGCCGTCGGTCGTGCTGCGCACGAATCGCGGGCGCCTGCGCTGTTCGCAGGATGCGCACGGGCTGGTCAGCGTCGAGATGGGCGCGCCGCGCGCCGGCTGGCAGGACGTGCCCGTCGCCGAAGCGCTCGACACGCTCGCGCTGCCGCTGCCCGGCGCACCGGCCGCGTGCAGCATGGGCAATCCGCACTGCACGTTCTTCGTCGACGATGTCGATGCGATCGACCTCGCAACCCTCGGCCCCGCAATCGAAACGCATCCGCTGTTTCCGCAGAAAACCAACGTGCACGTCGTGCAGGTCATCGACCGTTCGCACATTCGCCTGCGCATCTGGGAGCGCGGCGGCGGCGTGCCGCTCGGCTCCGGCTCGTGTTCGTGCGGCGCGGTGGTCAACGGCATCCGGCGCGGGCTGCTCGACGATACGGTACGGGTGACATGCGACGGCGGCGACGTCACCGTTCAATGGGACGGCACCGGCAGCGTGTTCCTGAGCGGGCCGGTTGCGTTCGGGTTCAGCGCGGTGTGGGTGGACGGGGAGTCAGCGGCAAGCTGATTGCCGGCATGCGGCGGGAATCGGGATACCGACCCGCGCGGCGATCGCGGCGCGGTCGGCCTGACCCGGCACAGGACGTGCCGGGCCGTGTGCATCACTGCTTGTCGTCGATCTTCTTCGGCTTCGGCGGCGACGGCACCTTCGCGTACTGGAATGCCGGCGTCGCCTTCAGCGCATCCTTCGTCGCGCCCGGCAGGTAGATGTTGCCCTTGCGCACGTCGAGCGATGCGATCGGCACCGCGACGTCATGCGCGGCCACGCCGAGGAAGCCGCCTGCCGACACGATCGCGGCCGACACCGAGCCGTCCGGCGCGACGATCAGGTCGCGCACGGTGCCGACTTTCTGGTTGTCGTCGTTGTACACGGCCTTGCCGAGCACGCTCTTCTTCACGCTCCAGCCTTCGAGCAGCGCCTGCGATTGCTCGACGGTCACGCTGATCGGCTGCGCACCCGCGATCTGCGCGTGCGCGCTGACGCTCGATGCGAGGACGGTTGCTGCGATGAGGGTCTTGTAAAAAGCCATGCTGTTATGCACTCCGGTGAATTGTTGTCGGTATCGGCGGACGGCCTCTCCGCCTCCGTATGCGCGACACATCGCACCGGCCCATGTTAGCGCCACTCGCGCAACGCTGCATCGGACGCGATGACGCAGCCCGCGCGACAACAGCATTACGGACAACGCAGCGAATCCCGAACCTGTGCGAATTCAGGCAGATAGCGCGCGTAGTTGTCTTCGCGTGCGGTGTAGATCAGCGCGCATGTCTTCGTGTTGCCCGACGTCAGCACGGCCGACTGATGCACGATTACGTCGTCGAGTGTGCTCTTGTATTCGCACATCATCGCGGGCCGGCCGTCTACCGTGCCGTTTTCGGCGTGCGACGACTCGATCGCGCTGCCGCCCTCCTTGACCGCGTCGACCATGCCTTCGCAGAAACTCGCCAGCGTGTCGTCGCTCTTGTCGCCGATCACGAACTCGATGCCCGCCGACATCAACCCGTACCGGAAACGCCGGATACGGTACGTCGCGTCGCCCGGATCCCGCGGCCGATCCGCGACGCGCCATCCGGCCGGCAAACGCAGTTCCGTCGGCGCCGGATAATTGCGCACGATCCGCAGGTCGTTGTCGAAATTCAGCACGCCTGCGACGCCCAGCGCCACGAGCGCCGATGCGATCGCGATCCAGACGCCGCACAGTGTCAGCACGCCGATGCCCGCCGCACGCCAGTTCGAATACAGTCCGCCACCGGCGGCCCGATGCGCGTCGACGGCCGCGCCTTGCGCGCACCGCGCATAGACGACCGTCCCGGCCAGCGCACCGATCACGACGGCGTGCACGAGCGCACCCGGCACCGCGGCCGATTCCGGCAGCGTCACCGCCGCGTACAGCAGGACCGACACGAGCGTGACGAGCGCCGTCGCGACGATCTGCCGCCGCGCGAGCGCGCGGTTGCCGAGACGCCGCGCATTCGCCGCGAGCAGGATGCCGCCCGCGAGCGGCGAGCCGAGGAACGACGCCCAGCCGATGCCCGCGATCGAAAACAGCCTGGACGCGGGCACCGTTGCCGTCGCATCGGAAGCGACGGGCGTGCCGGGAAAGTCCGGCGCGCCGGAGCGGGAATCGGACATGGCGCCGCCGCCCTCCGTCATGCGTTGCGCGACTGCGCGCGACGTTGCCGCACGGCATCGGCCAGCACGTCCAGCACCGGCTCCGTCTGCGTCCAGCTCAGGCACGCATCGGTGATCGACACGCCGTACTTCAGCGGCACGCCCGGCTTCAGGTCCTGGCGCCCGGCTTCGAGGTGGCTCTCGACCATCACGCCGACGATCCGCTGCTCACCCTGCGACAGTTGCCGCGCGAGATCCTGCGCGACGTCGACCTGCCGGTCGTGCGACTTGTTCGAGTTCGCGTGCGAGCAGTCGACCATCACCTGTTCGCGCAACCCGGCCTTGCGCAGCACCGCGCAGCACGCCTCGACATGCTCGGCGTCGTAGTTCGGGCCGGTCTTGCCGCCGCGCAGGATCACGTGCGCGTCGTCGTTGCCGCGCGTCTCGAAGATCGCGGCCATCCCCATCTTCGTCATCCCCATGAACGCATGGCTCGCGGCCGCGGCGACGATCGCGTCCGACGCGACCTGCACGCCGCCGTCGGTGCCGTTCTTGAAGCCGATCGGGCAGCTGAGGCCCGACGCGAGCTGGCGATGGCTCTGGCTCTCGGTCGTGCGCGCGCCGATCGCGCCCCACGCGATCAGGTCCGCGATGTATTGCGGGCTCAGCAGGTCGAGGAATTCGGTCGATGCCGGCAGGCCGAGCGCGTTGATGTCGAGCAGCAGTTGCCGCGCGGCGCGCAGCCCTTCGTTGATGCGGAAGCTGCCGTCGAGGCGCGGATCGTTGATGTAGCCTTTCCAGCCGACCGTCGTGCGCGGCTTCTCGAAGTAGACGCGCATCGTGATCAGCAGGTCGTCCTTCAGCGCGTCGGCCGCGACCTTCAGGCGGCGTGCGTAATCGAGCGCCTGGTCGTGATCGTGGATCGAGCACGGGCCGACGACGAGCAGCAGCCGGTCGTCGCGGCCGTGCAGGATGTCGCCGATCGCGCGGCGCGTGTCCTCGACGAGCGTCTGCGTGCCGGCCGGCACCGGCAGTTCGTCCAGCAGCAGCGCCGGCGAAATCAGCGGTCGCACGGCGCCGATGCGGACGTCGTCGATGCGCGTGGTGTCCTGCGTCGCGTCGGCGCTGCCTACCTCGCGATCGTGGGAAGGATTGTCGAGGTTCTGCATGGTGATTCTCCGGGGGACGTCTGGAATGATTGGGCAGGCTCGATTATGGCACCCGGAGGAGGCGGCAGAGGATGACGGCGGGGGAACGCGGGCGGCGGCCGCCGCGGTCACGCGACCGACGTCAAGGCATCGCAAGAAAAAGGCGACCCGCTAAGGGGTCGCCCGGTCATTCGCCGCGTGGCGCGGCGCAACTAGTGCAGCGTCTCGGGCGCCAGCGAATTGCTCGGCAGCAGCGACGTCAGCCAGCAATTGCTCGGCGCGGCTTTCCCGTTGAAGCGATCGTAAAGCCACGGCAGCATCCCCGCGACCCACGGCACGATCGCGCCCGCATGCTCCAGCGGATACTCGTTGTACGTGACCGGCGTGCCGCTGGCGCAGAACTTCTGAGCCAGCGCACGCACGTCGTACGCGAGCATCACGCCGTCACCCACCTGGCTGCTGAAGGTGCCGTCCAGCGCGCCCGCCGTGCCCTGGCCGATGAACATCGGGATCGTCGGCGACGCGGCCAGCCCGGCATTCACCTTGTTCGCATACGTCACGTACGCCGGAATGCTGTTGATGTCGTTCGCGTATTGCGGCTTGAACAGCGTGCTCCAGTGCAGCCCCGTGTACTTCGGCAGGATGTATGCGAGCGACTGGTTCTGGATGTCGTTGAACACGGCGACGCCCGTATCGTTGAGATACGGCGTCAGGTCGAAGTTGTAGCCGCGCGACAGCCCGGCCAGCGCGGCCGCGGCAACGCCGCCCCACACGATGCTGCCGTCGACGTAGTGCAGGTTGTGCGCCGGATCGACCAGCACGCCGCCTTCCGCCGCGCCGACGAGCTGCTTGTTGATCTCGGGCGCATAGCTCGGCGCGAGCTGCGCGGCCCAGTTCGTCGCGATCGCGCCGCCGGAGTAGCCGATCATCGCGACCTTGCTCGACGGGTTCAGCCCGGTCGACGGTGTATTCAGCGCCGCGCGGATCGAATCGAGCGTCGTCATCCCGTATTCGGGGCCGGCCGCGAAGTCGGCCGTCTGGCCTTCCGTATCGGGCACGATGATGTTGTAGCCGAGCAGCAGCAGCGTCGACAGCGGAATCGATTCCGCGCTGTAGAGCAGCGTGCCGATGTTGATGACCTTGGTCACGTCACGGTCGCCGGCGATCACCTGCGACGGCTCGTCGTACGGGTTCAGCGAATCGTAGGCCGACTGGTACGAGATCGCCTGCCCGTTACTGACCTGGCTGCGAATCACGGAGGTCACGTTGACGACCGGCTGGTTCTGCGCGTTGTTGGTGCGATACAGCAGCTGCTGCGCGGTCACCGCGGTCGGAATGCCGGCCACGTGATAGGTGACGTTGCGCGTCTTGAGCACCGTGCCCGGTGGAACCGATGCCAGCGGCGTGGTGCCGGTGTACGTGTAGAACGGATCGGACACGGTCGGTGCGGCGGCGCTGGCCGGCGGCACGGCGAACGCCAGTGCGGCGGCCATGGCGGCTGCGGCAATCATGAAACGGCTGGAGGACATGGGTGGGGGCCCCTGGAATAACCTGCTTTCATCGAAGGAAGTCCGGCGGTGTTGCAGACCATTGCGATTGCCGATTCAAAGGCGTTTCCTTGCCATCGACTGTCTCCTTTAAGTGAATGATCCGGCCTGTTCTGAATCTGTAATTTTAGTAGGAGTACAAACCGGATTCATTGAAGCACAACGCGAATGCGTTCGATGCGCGTTTTCGATTGTTTGAAGGTAAACGTCTAAAAGCCGTGCTTCGCGATGCGGTCGCTCCGGCCGTTTGGCCGACTGTCCGTGTTCGGTCGAAGTACCGTACGATCACGGCTGTCCGGTAGCGAAACGGCCGCGTCGTGCGACGCAAGCCGCTTCGCGCACCGCCTGCCCGCGACCGATCGTTCCCCGTTCTACCGACACGCCACGATGACCGTATCCGAACTGCTCCGCGCCATCCGTCAACCGTATGCCGACCTGCTCGCGAAAGCGGCCGCGCAACGGGCCATCATCGTCGAGCCGGCCTACCGGCGGGCCGACGGCACACTGGCCACCGAAGGCCCGCTCGCGCTGCCGTGCCGCGCGGACACCATCACGACCGAAGGCGAATCGGCCGGCCAGCCCGCGATGGTCGATTCGGCCACGCAGCTGGATTTCGAGCCGTTCGCGTTCGAGCTCGAAACGGCAGCCGTATCGATCCGCCCGTTCGTCTGGGACTGGGCCGCGATCGAGGCCGACGGTCTCGACGAAAGCGCGGCGAACGACACGTTCAAGGCGTGGTTCCTCGCGTGGTTCGATGTCGACGACGAGAACACCCCGGCCGAAGACGGGCTGCACGGGATCGTTCACTATCTGTCGGAACCGGTTCGCACGGCACAGGGCTGGCGCGTCGATGCGGATCTCGGTTCCGCGCCGGAAACGGCCGTCGAGGATCTGCTGTTCCGGCTCGTCGATGCAGGGGCTACGCGGATCGTGCTCGGTTGATGCCGCACTTCCTTCTTCACCGGTCCATCATGAAAAAAACCTTCGCCGTCCTGCTGCTCTGCGCGTCGCTGCCCGCGTTCGCCAAGGTCTCCACCGAGGTGTACTGCTTCAAGTCGGACGGCGACAAACCCGTGCGCTTCGAGATGCGCACCTACTACGACGACGCCGTCGACTGGTCGGGCGGCATGGTCCGCTATGCGAAAGCGAAAACGGCGCTGCCGCTGGTGGTCGAGCACGTCGACGAGGAAGTGCTCGCCGAGGGCCGCCCGCACCAGTTCACGACGACCTGGGTCGAGATGGTCGACGGCAGGATCAACGGGCGGTACGAAATGATGTCACAGGGCGCGATGATCTATTCGATGACCTATACCAGCGCGCGCACCGGCAAGCAGACCGCGTTCGGCAGAGTACCGGACGTCGACGCCTCCGAACAAACCGGGTGCCGCTGGTGATGCGCCCGCCGATCCGGATCGTGCTGGTGCTGATCGCGCTGCACGCGGGCTTCGCAAATGCAGCGCCGCGCACGGTCTACGAAGGAACGCTGCAAGGAGCGGGCGCCGTCGTGATGGAACTCGACACGCTGCCGGCGGCGGACGGCACGCTTTCGGGCCGCTATTTCTATGCGCAGTTCGGCGTCGACATTCCGCTGCACGGCACGCCCGTGCAACTGGTCGAACCGCTCGCGCGTACACAATTGCCAGACGACGCGCGCGACCCGTCGACATTCCGCGAGCACGCCGATTTCGATCATGTCGCGGCAACCTGGCAGGGCACGCGGGACAAGGCCGGCTATCGCGGCCGCTGGACCGATGCGCGTTCAGGCAAGACGCGCGCGTTCACGTTGCGCCGCGTGGCCGAATACGATCCCGACGCGGTCGCCCCTGGCGCCGTCGAAGCGATCACCGCTGTGTCCGGAAGTGGTGTCGGCAGCGGTATCGCTCGCAGCGCAGACATTGACATGCAGCATGCGCCTTATGCCACGTTGAAGCTCGCCGGGCACGCGCGGCCCGTCGGCCCCGAAATCGGCGACGGCACGGTTGCGTACCGGATGTGGCGCGATTCGCGCACGGAATTCGCGTATCCACGGCTGAGCCGCCACCCCGATCCCGCCGTGATGGCGCGGGTCAACCATCTGCTCGAACAGCGGCACTGGCAGATGAGTCTCGCGGCGCTCGAATGCGAATCGACGCGCTATACCGACGACGGGCCGGCCTCCGGAACACTCGGTGGCTACGATGACGAGCACGTGGCAGTCACATGGCTGTCGAGTGCGGCATTCGGCATCGTGGAAACGGGCAGCCTGTTCTGCGGCGGCGCGTATCCGGACAATCACTACGACCCGGTCACGTTCGACTTGCTGCGCGGCACCTATCTCGACTGGAATCGCATCATCGATGCGACCGCACCGGGCAAGGACGGCGAATCGGCAACGAGCTCCGCGCTGACGAGTTTCATCACGCGGCTTCGCGACGGGGCGACGCCACGCGACCAGCCGACGGACGGCGAAGGCAATTCGGTGTCGTGCGCCGATGTGTTCCCGCAATATCTGGCGTTCGAACTCGATGTGCCCGGCAAGCTGTCGTTCGCAGTGTCGGGGATCGTTCACGCGGCGGCGGCCTGTCTCGGGCCGCAACTCGACGCACCGTTTGCGGCGCTCGCGCCGATCCTGAAATCGGGTGGTGCGCGTTATCTCGTGCCGGGTGTGAAGCTGAAGTAATGCGGCGGTGCGCGGGCACCGCCGTCATCGCGTCACGACGCGTCGCCCGGCACGCCGGTGTCGATGCCGAGTTCGCTCGCCATCCGCTGAACCAGCGCGTTCAGCCGCGCGACTTCATCGGCAAGACGCTTCTGCTCGGCCTTCAGCGCTTCGAATTCGGAAGGCGGCACCGAATCCGCGCCACCGGCATCCGCGCTCGCGAAGTCAGCCAGGTTCACTTCACCGCACATCAGGTGCATCCAGCGGTTCTCGCGCGCCCCCGCCGCACGCGGCAGCCGCACGACGAGCGCCTGCGCACGCGCCGCGAGCTCGTCGAGGAACGCCTCGACCGACGAGATATCCGCGAAGCCATGCAGGCGGGCGCTGTTCAGGCGCAACTCGGCGGCCGTCTGCGGGCCGCGCAGCAGCAGGATCGTCAGCAGCGCGATCGCCTGGCTCGGGATGCCGAGCACGCGGTTCACGTTGTGCTCGAAACGCGGCACGCGGCTGCTGCTGCCTTCCATCACGAGGCTCAGGTGCTTCAGCCCGTCGAGCGCGGTCGTGACTTCGTCCTCGCTGACGCTCATCACCGGCGAGCGTGCGGTTTTCTGGTTGCAGCCCGAAGTCAGCGCATTCAGCGACAGCGGATACGTATCCGGCACCGTGTGCTGTTTCTCGACGAGCACGCCGAGAATGCGGGCCTCGAGAGGCGTGAGTTCGCGAAGGGCGCGTGGCGTGGGCGTATCCGGCGTGGTGTTCATGGTGGCGTCGCAGCGTGCAGCAGGTGAAGGGAAACAGTCGCGGCCCGTCCGGCATCGCGCACGGGCGAGCCATATGATAGCTCGCGACGCGCGGCCCGGCGCCGCTCGCCGTACCGGCGCGCGCACGTACCGCAGCCGGTTTTCGTCCAACGTATCGTGCCGCCCGATGCTGCGCGGTACCACGCGGCGATGCGCGCGTACGGCATGGCGAATTCGCCCGTCGTGCAAAACCCGCCGTTTGCGCGATGCGCATGCCGGCGCTACGATATGCGCTCACGCCGCTATCCGCGGCGCCGCGCGCGACCGTCTTCGCGCGCCGACACCACGCATCACCCGTCCAGAGCGCGCTACTGCCGTGCAGGCGCGCCGCTCGTCGGCACCGTTTACCCCCTCACCGGTTCACCGCCATGACTGCATCTTCTTCCGCGCACGTACGCGCCATCGTCACCGGACATACGCGCGGCCTCGGCGCGTCGCTTGCCGAACAACTGCTGCAGGAAGGCATTACCGTGCTCGGCGTGTCGCGCAGCCGTCATCCGTCGCTCGCGTCGCAAGCCGGCGACCGCTTCGCCGAAGTCGAACTCGACCTGTCCGACTCTGCAGCCGTCGCGACCTGGCTCGCCGGCGACACGCTGCGCGACTTCGTCGACGGCGCGTCGCTCGTGCTGCTGTTCAACAACGCGGGCATCGTCGATCCGATCGGCCCGCTCGCCGCGCAGGATCCGGCGATCGTCGCCCGCGCGGTGGGCCTGAACGTCGCCGCGCCGCTGATGCTGTCGGCCGCACTCGCGCAGACCGCATCGGCCACGACCGAATGCCGGATCCTGCACCTGTCGAGCGGCGCGGCCCGCAACGCGTATGCGGGCTGGAGCATCTACTGCGCGACCAAGGCCGCGCTCGATCACCATGCACGCGCGGTCGCGCTCGACGCGAACGGCGGGCTGCGAATCTGCAGCGTCGCGCCGGGCGTCGTCGATACGGGCATGCAGGCAACGATCCGCTCGACCAGCGAAGAGAACTTCCCGATGCGCGAGAAATTCGACGATCTGAAGTCGAGCGGCGCACTCGCGACGCCCGAGGCAGCCGCGCGCCAGTTGCTCGGCTATGCGCTGAGCGACGCGTTCGGCGCCGAGCCGACGGCCGACGTGCGGAACCTGCCGGCCCGGTAAGCCGCCAACGCCGCTCGTCATCCTTCGAGCCGTTTCGTCCAGTCTTCGACCTGCCGCTCCGTCCGGCGTTTTTCAAGCATCTTGCGCCAGCCGGGCGGCAGCAACGGCACGTTGCACAGCGCGTCGAGCGCGGCCATGTCGAGCGTGCGCCGGTAGAGCACGTCGAGCACCGCTGACAGCGGCCATTGCGGATACGGGCGGGCCTGCAGCGCCAGCACATCGCCGGCCTCCACCCAGCCCTCCTGCAGCACGCGGTAGTACCTGCCGGTGCGGCCGCTTTGCTGCACGAGCGCGGCCATCCGCGGATGATCGAAGCGCGCATTGAGCTTCCAGCACGGCTGCCGCGACTGCGATACCTGAAGCACCGCGCCGCCCAGCGCGAACACGTCGCCGAGACACACGTCGTGCTCGGTCAATCCGTGCGTCGACAGGTTCTCGCCGAAGGCGCCCGGTTGCGCGAGCACGTCGCACGCACCGATCTGCGTGGACCACCACGCATAGTGGTCATGTGCATAGTGATGAACCGCCTTGTCCGGGCCGCCGTGATGTCGCGCATCGGCCTGCTCGTCACCGGCAAAGCCGAGCGTGCCCAGCCACAGGCGCGCATCGACCGGTTGCTTGTCGATCGCGCTCGCATGCGGCGTGCCGGCCAGCGGACGGCTCGCGCCGATCCGCACCGCGCCGACGGTGGCGGAAATCGCCGGCCGTGCGCCATCGCTCATGCCGCCGCACCGTCCGGCAGCGCTGCCAGCAGGCGCTCGAGTTCGCGCGTGCGCGCGTCGCCCAGCGGCAGCAGCGGCTTCCTCGGCTCGCCGGCGTCGAAGCCGCGCAGCCTCAGCCCGGCCTTCACGGTCACCGGCAACCCGCCGTTGACGATGAACTGCAGCAGCGGCAACTGCGCGTGAAATACCGACCTGGCGCGCGCCAGGTCGCCCGCGCGCATCGCGTCGACCAGCGCCAGCGGCAGCGCGGCATTCAGGTTCGGCGCGGCCGTGCACCACCCGGCCGCACCCGCGGCCAGCGCGGCGAGCGCCATCGGATTGCTGCCGTTGTAGAACGGGATCGTCCCGTCGCTCAGTTGCGCGAGCCGGTGCATCCGGCCGATGTCGCCGGTGCTCTCCTTCACCATCGTCACGTTGTCGACGGTCCGGCAGATCGTCACGATCAGGTCGGGCGGCATGTCGACGCCGCTCGTCGCCGGGTTGTTGTACAGCATGATCGGGATGCCGATCGCATCGCCGATCGCGCGGTAGTGCGCGACGATCTCGTCATTGCCGAGCTTCCAGTACGACACCGGCAGCACCATCACCGCATCGGCACCGGCCTGCTCGGCGAAGCGCGCGCGACGCACCGCGCCCGCCGTGGTGAGGTCGGAAATCCCGACGACGGTCGGCACGCGCCGGCGCACCGCGCGAATCGACGCGGCGGCGACTGCCTCCCATTCGGCGTCGGACAGGTAGGCGCTTTCGCCGGTGCTGCCCAGCGGCGCGATCGCGTGCACGCCGTCGGCGATCAGGCGATCGATCAGCGCATCGAACGCTTTCAGGTCGACGCTGCCGTCGGCGGAGAACGGCGTGACCGGGTAGGCAATGATGCCTTGCAACAGGATGGACACGATGTGTATTCCTCAATGATTGTCGAGCGAGAAGAAGGCGATGCGCCCGCTTACGCGACGCAGTCCCGATGCGTACGCAACGCGCGGCGTGCGTAATAGTCGAACGTCACCGCATCGCGTTTCGGCTTCGAGATCCAGTCGTGCGCTTCCCGCGCCAGCGCCGGCGGTACCGGCTTAATCTCGCCCGCCGACATCGCGAGCAGTTGCAGCTTCGCCGCCCGCTCGATCAGCAGCGCGAGCATGCAGGCCTCTTCGATCGTCTTGCCGACCACGAGCTGGCCGTGATGCGACAGCAGGATTGCGCGCTTGCTGCCCAGCGCCTTCGAGATGATCTCGCCCTCCTCGTTGCCGACCGGCACGCCCGGCCAGTCCTTCAGGAATGCGCAGTCGTCGTACAGCGGGCAGGTGTCCATGTGCGACACGACGAGCGGCTGCTCGAGCATCGACAGCGCCGCGACGTGCGCCGGGTGCGTATGGATGATGCAGTTCACGTCCGGGCGCTCGCGGTAGATCCACGTATGGAACCGGTTGGCCGGGTTCGGGATGCCCTCGCCGTCGACGACGTCGAGATCCTCGTTGACGTGCAGCAGGTTCGCGGCCGAGATCTCGTCGAAACCGAGCCCGAGCCGCTGCGTGAAGTAGGTGCCGGCATCGCCCGCGCGGCAGGTGATCTGCCCGGCCAGGCCCGAATCGTGGCCGGCGTCGAACAGGATCCGGCACGTGAGCGCGAGCTTCTGCCGCACCGACCAGCGGCTGTCGCCCACTTCGTTTTCGAGCCGCCGCTCCGCCAGCGCGACCAGCGCTTCCTTCGTCAAATTTAGCGTTTCCGCCATGTTCGCCTCCTGAATGAACCGGGTTTGCCGCGCCGTCCGCGGCCGTTTCCCCGGCACCACGTGACACACGATACACCACAGGACACTTTGTGTCATGCGTTACAATCGGTTTTTCGAAGGACACCTGGCGCCCCATGACGATTCGCCTGAAGCTGCTCAGAAAACAGAAGGGCTGGACGCTCGATGTGCTGGCCGACGAGACGGGCCTCACCAAGAGCTACCTGTCGAAGGTCGAGCGCGGCCTGAGCGTGCCGTCGATCGCGGTCGCGCTGAAGCTGTCGAAGGCGCTGAGCGTCGACGTCGAGCAGCTGTTCTCGGAAAGCCACAACCGCGAGCTGATCACGGTCACGCGCGCCGGCGAACGCACGGCGATGGGCGCGGCGGCCGACAGCCACGCGCACCGCTTCGAGAGCATCGCGGCCGGCGTCGCACCGAAGAAGATGCTGCCGTTCGTCGTGCACCCGCCGCACGAATTCGTCGCGTCGACGTTCCGCGAGCACGAAGGCGAGGAATTCCTGTTTGTGCACAAAGGGCGCGTCGAAATCGAATTTCCGAACGAGACGGTGCAACTCAGGACCGGCGATTCAGTCTATTTCAACGCACTCATCCCGCACCGCACGCGCAGCCTCGGCACCGCGCAGGCGGAGATCCTGGTCATCGTCAGCCACGACGACTAGCCTCGTCACTTCTTCGCGCAAGGATCCCCGATGGTCACGAAGGCCACCGCACCGTTCCAGCAGATCAAGACGCTCGTTCGCCAGAACGTCGAAGCGGGCGACTGGCGCCCCGGCGACCGCATTCCGTCCGAGCTCGATCTCGCCGCGCAGTTCGGCGTCGCGCGCATGACGGTCAACCGTGCGCTGCGCGAGCTGACCGAGGAAGGCGTGCTGAAGCGCATCGCGGGCGTCGGCACCTTCGTCGCCGAGGTCAAGCCGCAATCGAACCTGCTGATGATCGCGCACATTCGCGACGAAATCCGCGCACGCGGGCACGAATATCGCTGCCGCGTGCTGAGCCGGTCGAGCGAGCCCGCGTCGTTCGACGTCGCGGCCGCGTTCGGGCTGCCGGTCAACACGCCGGTCTTTCACGTGGTGTGCGTGCACGAGGAAAACGGTCGCCCGATCCAGCTCGAGGACCGCTACGTGAATCCGGCCGCCGCGCCGGGCTTCATCGACCAGGATTTCCAGGCCGAGCCGCCGTCCGAGTACCTGTACAACAACGTGTCGCACTACGAACTGGAAATCGAGCACGTCGTCGACGCAGCGCTGCCCACCGCCGAGCAGGCGCGGCTGCTCGACATGCGCGCCGACGAGCCGTGCCTCACGCTCACGCGCCGCACCTGGACGGACGGGCTGCCCGTCACGTTCGTGCATTTCCTGCATCCGGGCAACCGCTACCGGCTCGGCTCGCGCTTCAAGCCGGGCGCCGGACGCCACCCGACCTGACCCTGCTTCGTCCGCAAAAAGCACACGGCGGTCGTTTCGTCATGAAACGACCGCCGTGTTCGTCACCTGCGCGGCTCAGATCGCACCAACCTGCCCCGCGCCACGCGACCACACGACCGGAAACAGCGGATGGTCGAGCGACGCACCGTCGGCCAGTTGCTCCGCGAGCCCCGGGAAATCGGGCGACGTTTTCCAGCGGCGCGGCGCGTGACGAACGTCATCGCCGACGAAGCGGATCGAGAACGCGCGCCGGCGGTTCTGCGTGCCGCCCGACGCATGCAGCGTGAGCATCCGGAAGCACACCATGTCGCCGGGTTCGAGCGCCCAGTGGCGGATCGGGAACGCCGCGCGGTCGGCTTCGATGTCGGGCAGGTCGGCAAGGCTGCCTTCCGGAAACCACTTCGCTTCCTTGTCCATGAACGTGCGCGGCATCAGCCACGGCCCACGATGCGAGCCCGCGACGAATTCCAGCGTCGATTCGAGCGGCACCGGATCGACCGGAATCCACATGCTGACGTTGTCGTCGCCTTCGATGTTGTAGTACGGCTGGTCCTGGTGCCACGGCGTACGCTGCCGCGTGCCGGGCTCCTTCACGAGCAGGTGATCGTGATGCAGCCGCACGTTCTCGGTCCCCATCAGCGCGGCGGCGACCGACGGCGCCGGCGAGCGCACGATGAAGTCTCGATATGCGTCGTTGTGCTGCCAGTTGCAGAAATCCTCGAAGAACCAGCCCGGATCGTCGGGCCGGCTCGCCACTTTCGCGCGTTCACTCGGCTGCGCGAGGTTCGTATCGATGCCGGCCCGCAGCGCGGCCACTTCGTCGGGCGAAAAGATGCCCTTGATGCAGACCGCGCCTTCCTCGCGGAACGCGGCGATCAGTTCGGGCGTCACGGCTTGCGCGACGCGGTCGTGGATGCTCGTCATGGTGTGCCTGTCGATGGAATGAATCACGGGGTCACGGAATCACGGTGCCGAAGTCAGCTGCTGCTTCGTGCCGTAGATGTCGAAGTCGAAGTATTTCGCGGCGATCTTCTGGTACGTGCCGTTCGCCCGAATCGCGACGATCGCGTCGTTCAGCCGCTTCTTCATGTCGGCATCGCCCTTGCGGATGCCCATCGCGACGCCGTAGCCGGTGATCCGCACGTCGGTCACGTCCGGGCCTGCGAACGCGTAGCCCTTGCCGCGCGGTGTCCGCAGGAACGAGTAGCCGGCCTGCGTCTTGTCCTGGAAGGTCGCGTCGAGGCGGCCGTTGACGAGATCCTGGTACACCTGGTCCTGATTCTGGTACGACACGATCGTCACGCCCTTGGTCGCCCATTCAGCCTTCGCGTACGCCTCCTGCGTCGTGCCCTGGTCGATCCCGATGCGCTTGCCCGCGAGCGACTCGGCGGTCGGCAGCAGCTTCGAGCCGACCGGCGCGACGAGCGCGCCCGGCGACGCATACAGCTTGTTCGTGAAGTCGATCTGCTTGAGCCGCTCGTCGGTGGCCGTCATCGCGGACATGATCACGTCGAATTTGCGCGCGCGCAGCGCCGGGATCATCCCGTCGAAACCCTGCTCGACCCACACGCACTTCGCATGCAGTTGCTCGCAGAGCGCATTGCGCAGGTCGATGTCGAAGCCGGCGAGCGAGCCGTCGGGCTGCTTCGCCTCGAACGGCGGATACGTGGGGTCGATACCCCAGCGGATCGTCGACGTGTCCTGGGCGAACGACACGAGCGGCGCGAACGCCAGCGCGGTAACGAGGAGCTTTGCAGTGCGGTTCATGGCGTGTCCTTGAAGGTCTCGACGCGGCGGGCGACGCCGGCGTCCGGTGGTAGGCGCCGCGCCGGCATGCCGACACGGTGCGCGAAAGACGGGGACTTCGATGAAACTGCGATGCAGTCTAGACCGCTCAATTTTCGAGCGCAAGCGGGGGAGCGGGGGGACGCGGCGGATTGGCGGGAGATGGCGGCCGGGACGGTGAGATCGCGCTTGATTGGCGGCCTTATTGCGAGGTTTTCGGGTGTTTACCCTGCGCGACGCACGTCCGCTACAGCACGCGTTTTTCCGGATGTTCGCTGGATCGGGATGTCTATACAGGAGATCGGCGTGAAGGCGCGCCCGATACTGGATCGGCGGCATTGGCAAATGCGCCCTATACCGCATGACACATCGCTGGAACGCGATAACGCGTTCGACGATGCAAGATAACCCTTACATTCATGAGCTGCTGAATCCGAACCGGGGGCCCCCGCATGCAACTCAATGAGATCGGTCAGGTCGTGGCGAAACGGAGAGCGGAGCTCGCCCTCACACAGGCGCGACTGGTCGACGCATTGGCCACCGGGCACATCCCGGCAGGATGTGAATCGCAGTTCGCCGTCATTTTCGACGAGCTACCGCTACCCGTCGTCGTGCACGCGGCCGAGGAAGCTGCGGAACGCTCTGGCACCCCGCTACGGTCCATCTGGAAAAACCTTGCCGCATGGTCACAGGCGCTGCACCTCTATCGGAACGTGTGGATCTGACCGCAACCCCTTGCTGCCGCCGCTAACCCCTACCGCGCCCCCGCCGCCGCCAGCACCCGCTCGATCGCCCCATACCCGCGCTGCCGCGCATGCTGCAGCGGCGTCACACCGTTCGAATCGGCCAGATCGACGTTCGCGTGCCCATCGACGAGCAGCTGCACGATCCGCACATAGCGCTCGCTGCCGTCGCCGAGCATGATCGCCTCCAGCAGCGCGGTCCAGCCGAGCCGGTTCACGTGGTCGACGTTCACGCCCGCGTCGATCAGCGTGCGCACCGTATCGACGTGGCCGCGCTCGGACGCCGGAATCAGCGCGGTGCCGCGATACCGGTTCGTGCTGCGCAGGTCGGCGCCATGCGCGAGCGTCATCCGCAGGATGTCGAGATGGCCGCGCGCACCGGCATACAGATACGGGCTGTCCTGGATCGCATCCTTCGCGTTGACGTCCGCGCCCGCGTCGATCAGCACGCGCGCCGCCTCGACGTGATTGCCGTGCGTCGCGATCAGCAGCGCGGTGCGGCCCTGGCCGTCGCGCGAATCGATCTGCGCACCGTGTTCGAGCAGCATGCGCACTTCGCCCGCATCGCCGCGGTCGCCCGCGCTGCGCAGCCGGTTCTCGGGCGCGCCGCCGTCGGCGGCGGCCACGGCCGACGTGAGCGTGGTCAGCGCAAACGAGCCGATGATCGCGATCCGTTTGAAAAACATCCCGTTCCCTCCTTGCGTGCCGCGCACGCCGATGCGCGGCCGATGCGATACGTCAGGCGCCGGCCCGGCGCCGCAGGACGCCGCGCCGGGTCCGGCGAAACCGCGATTGCCCGCAGCGTCCGGCCATGTTAAAAGTAGTCGCACGCATTTGGAAATGAAATGTTCGAATCCACAGAAGTGCAGAAATGAATAGACCCCTGTTCGACATCGACCTGCTGCGCGCGCTCGTGATGGTCGCCGACTGCGGCAGTTTCACGACGGCTTCCGCGCGCCTGCATTCGACGCAGTCGACGGTCAGCCAGAAGGTGCGCCGGCTCGAGGAAATCGCCGGCCACCGCCTGCTCGACCGCGGCACGCGCGACGTGCGGCCGACCGATGCGGGCGTGACGGTGCTCAGCTATGCGCGGCGCATGCTCGCGCTGAACGACGAGATGCTGGAAGCGCTGTCGGGCGCGACGGTCGCGCTGACGATCCGGCTCGGCGTGCCCGACGATTTCGCGGCGGGCCGTACGACGCACGCGCTCGCCGCATTCAAGCGCGAGCATCCGCAGGTCAAGCTCGAAGTGATGTGCGGGCTGAGCCGCGACATCAGCGCCGCATACGATCGCGGCGAACTCGATCTCGTCCTGATCAAGCAGCGCCGCGACAGCCGCGAAGCCGTCGTGCGCTGGCCCGAGAAGCTGCGCTGGATCGACAGCGCGGCGCATCCGTCGATCGATCTCGACCCGGTGCCGATCGTCGTGTTCCCGCCGCGCGGACTTTACCGCGACGACATGATCAAGGCGATCGAGGAGCGCGGCCGCCGCTGGCGGATCAGCTTCACGACGTCGAGCCTGAGCGGCATCCAGGCGGCCGTCGCGGACGGGCTCGGCATCAGCGTGCTGCCCGCGCGCGTGGTGACCGACGAGCACGTCGTGCTGACGGCGAAGCAGGGCTTTGAGCCGATCGAGCACATGGACATCGCGATCCTGCACCGGCCGACCGCCGACCCGATGGTCAGCGAGCTGACGAGGACGCTCGCGAAGATGCTGGAACTCGAGGGCAAGTAAGCAAGGCCGGTTCATCCGGAAGCGGGGCGCGGGGGTGCGGCGTGCTGCGCCCCGCCTGCATCAGAACATCGTGTTGCCGTTCGCGGCCTGCTCGGGCACCGGCTGGTTGACGTCCCAGTGCTCGACGATCTTGCCGTTCTCGAGCCGGAAGATGTCCATGATCGCGCTGCCGCGCGTGCCCGGTTCGCGCACCGCATGCACGTGCAGGATCACGTAGTCGCCGTCGACGAACGAGCGCTTGATCTCGCTGTGCGACTGCGGATATTTGTCGCGCAGAAAGGCGACGAACTTGCGGAAGCCGTCGGGACCGTCGGCCGCGTTCGGGTTGTGCTGCACGTAGCGATCGCCGACATAGGCCAGCGCGGCGTCCGCATCCTTCTCGTTCAACCCTTTCTCGTAGAACGCGAGCACCGTGCGCCGGTTGGCCTCCTGCTGTGCGGCCGTCGGGCCCGCCGCTACCGCGTGCGCGGCCGTCACGGCGAACAGGGTCGCCGCCATCCATCGTGCGGCCCGTGCCGCTATCGTGCGTCGCATCGTCGTCTCCCGGAAATCAGGCTGAAAACCGGATCATACCGGGGCGACGGCGCATTCAGACCAGTGCGCCGTTGCGCGCGACGACCTTCCCGGACGACACGACGAGACGCCGCACCGGCCGCGCGACGACGGCCTCGGCGAACGTCAGCGCATCGACGAGCACGACGTCCGCGCGGCTGCCCGGCTGCAGCCCGTAATCCGCGAATCCGCAACCGCGCGCCGCACTGTACGTCACGCAGTCGAGCGCGACTTCGAGCGCATCGTCGCGGCGGAAATCGTTGCGCATGCCGATCAGCATCGCGCGTTCGAGCATGTCGGGCGAGCCATACGGCGTCCACGTATCGCGCACGCCGTCGTTGCCGCCGATCACGGTCACGCCGGCCGCGCGGCACGCGGCAACCGGCGGCACCGGCACCGCCGCCGGCGCGGTCGTGACGAGCGCGACACCGAGCTCCGCCATCCGCGCGAGCAGCGCATCGCGCTCGCGTTCGGCGATATCGCCGAGGCAGAAGCCGTGGCTGATCGTGACTTTCCCCTGCATGCCGTGCTCGGCCGTGCGCTGCAGGATCAGGTCGAGCGAGTACGCGCCCATCGATGCGCGCTCGTGCAGATGGATGTCGAGCCCGCGGCCGTGACGATCGGCGATCGCGAACAGCACGTCCACCGCCTTGACCGGATCACCTTCGATCGCGCACGGGTCGAGCCCGCCGAGCAGGTCGGCACCGGCGCCGAGCGCGTCGGACAGCAACGCATCGGTGCCCGGCCGCTTGAGCACGCCCGATTGCGGAAACGCGACGATCTGGATGTCGACCTGCCCGCGCAACGTCTCGCGCGTCGCGAGCACGCCGTGCAGGTGGCGCAGCCCGGCTTCGGTATCGACGTCGACGTGCGTGCGGATACGCGTCGTGCCGGCCGCGAGGAATGCGCGCGCCAGCGCGAGCGATGCGGCACCTGCGTCATGGCCGCTCGTCGCGCGATAGTGGCGTTCGTTCTCGATGCGGTCGACGAGGCGCGGCCCGACCTGGTTGCGATACCACGGCATCCCCCAGTGCGTCTTGTCGAGGTGCGTGTGGCCTTCGACGAGGCCGGGCAGCGCGAGCGCGCCCGCGCCGTCCTCGATCGCGCAGCCGGCAGGCGCGTCGAGCGACGGGCCGACGCACGCGATGCGGTCGTCTTCGATCAGGATGTCGAGCGCAGTGTCGGCGCTCGTGCGGACATTGCGGATCAGCAGGTTCGTCATGTCGGTTCCGGTGGGGTCGGTCAGTGCGAAGCGGGCACGGCGCATGCCGTGCCGCCGGTCAGTTTGTCAGCGCGTGAAGCGCAGCGACGGGGCGAACGGCGCGCCGGTATCGCTCTCGCCGCGGCGGAATACCCAGCGCTCGGCGGGTACGCCCGCCACGGCCGCCGCCGCGTTCGGCGCGCGCACCGCGACGAAGCTCGCGTCGCAGCCCACCGCGATTCCGTAGTTATCCTTGCCGATCACGCGTGCGCCGGCATGCGTCGCCATGTCGAGCGCGATCCCGAGCGCTTCGTCGGTGTAGAAGCCCGACCGGTAGCCGACCATCATCGCGCGCTGCAGCATGTCGCCGTTGCCGTACGGCCACCACGCGTCGCGGATGTTGTCGTTGCCGGCGAACACGTGCACGCCCGCGTCGCGCAGTGGCTGCACCGGCGGGAATGCGCAGTCGCCCGGCGCATTCGTCAGGATCGACACGCCGGCGTCGGCCAGTGCCGCGGCGGTACGCCGGACGTCGTCGTCGCTCACCTGGCCGAGCGCATACGCGTGGCTCACGTTCACGCGGCCACCGAGCCCGGCGGCACGCGTACGCGCCGCGATCCGCAGCAACTGCGCGATGCCGATTTCGCCCGGCTCGTGCAGGTGGATGTCGATCTTCGCGCCGCGCTTTTCGGCGATGCCGAACACGATGTCGAGCTGGCCGTCCGCGTCGCCGTCGAGCGTCGTCGGGTCGATCCCGCCGACCACGTCCGCGCCTTCGCGCACGGCTGCGTCGAGCATCTCCGCGGTGCCCGGGCACGTCACGACGCCAGCCTGCGGAAACGCGACCAGTTCGATGTCGACGATCCCGCGCCATTGTTCGCGCGCGGCCATCACGGCCTGCAGGTTCGACAGGCCCGTCGTCGCATCGACGTCGACGTGGCTGCGCATCGCGATCGTGCCGAACGCGGCGGCCTGCGCGATCAGCGCGTTCGCACGCTCGACGATCGGCGGCGCGGCGGCAAGCTGGCGCTTCTCGACCGCGAGCCGCTCGCGCAGCGAACCGACCGATTCGTGCGGCACCCAGCGATCGCCGACGAAACTCTTGTCGAGGTGGATGTGGCCGTCGACGAAGCCGGGCAGCACGACGCGGCCTTCGAGGTCGATCGTCTCCGCGCCGGGCGCGGCTGCGGCATCGGCGCCGATCGCGGTGAAACGGCCGTCACGGACGACGAGATTGACGGGCTGGCCGCCGGCATCGACGGCGTTGATGAAGAGTCTTTCGGTCATGGCCTGGAATGTGGGGCGGTCGCTGCGCGACACCGGCGCGGACAGGGGAAGGAACCGCAGCCGGCGCGGCGCGACCATTGGCAGGGAATGCGGCCACGATATCGGACGCCGCCGCCCGAGGCCAATTAAATGTCGCGATGCCGCGCATTCGATTTCGCGATGCGCGGCGCGCCTGCCCGTCGGGCCTGGCGCTGCGATGGGGTTCGATCGCGGCGAAAACCCCTGAAATCCCGCCTGAAACGCGTCGGCCTCATTACCGGCACGCGACTGGCCGGAAGCCGCCTCGCGCCCTTGCAGGGCATGGGTCGAGCGCCCCGCCCGGCCGGCGAGTTGCGCGGCAACAGACTTTACACGTTGTTACCCGGCCGCACCGGACGTGCGTCCGGCCATTCCTTATACTCACGCCGAGTTCGCCACCCATCCGGGAATCCATCGGCGGACACGTTGCCGATGCAGGAAACATCATGATGCGCATGCCCTCCACGAAGACCGTTCTGTTCGCCTCGCTCGTCGCCGTGGCGGCGCTTCCGCTCACCGCCTGCGTCGCACCCGGCTACTACGGCGCGCAACCGGGCTATCCGCAGCAGCAGCAATACGCAACGCCCGGCTATGCGCAGCCTGCGTACTCGCAACCGGGCTACGTGCAGCAACAGCAGCCGTACCCGAACCAGGCACCGCAGCCGTACGACCAGTACGGCAACCAGCCGCAATACGGGTCGCAGCCGTATGACCAGTACGGCAATCAGCAACAACAGCAGCAATACGCGACCCCGTACGGCGCGCAGTACGGCACCGTCTCGAACATCCAGCCGGTCAACGGCTCGGTCGGCCCGTCGGGCGTCGCCGGCACCGTCGTCGGTGCGCTGGTCGGCGGCCTGGTGGGCAACCAGTTCGGCCGCGGCCACGGCCGCGATGCGGCCACCGTGATCGGCGCGCTCGGCGGTGCGGTGGCCGGCAACCAGATCGGCCAGCAGATGGGTGCCGCGCAAGGCCCGAGCAGCTACCGGATCGACGTGCAGGTCAGCGACGGCTCGATGCGCTCGTTCGACGTGCAGTCGCCGGGCAACCTGCGTCCGGGCGACCGCGTGCAGATCAACGGCAATCAGCTGTCGCGTTATTGATTCCGCTGGCGTGCGCGTGACCTGATCGCGCGCACGTCGAGCGTTCGACGTCGAGCACAACGGATTCGGCGCGACACCGGCTTTGCCTTCACACGCGCTCGGCCCCGAGCGCGACGCGCGCCGACCGCGCCGCGGCCTGCAGATGCCGCGAGCGCCGGTAGGCGATCGCCATCAGCGCCATCACCACCGCACCGGCCACCAGCGAGCCGCGCGTCGACGGATCGACGCCGAGCATCACGAACACGAACGCGACGAACACCAGGCAGATCCACGGCGTGACGGGTGCGCCCGGCAGGCGGAACGCGACCGTCTCGCCGCGCGCGGCCAGCGCGCGCCGGAACCGCATGTGCGTCAGCACGATCATCGCCCAGATCACGGCCACGTCGAACGACAGGAACGACATCAGCCAGCCGAATACGCGCGCGGGAATCACATAGTTCAGCACCACGCCGACCGACATGAACAGCACGGTCGCCCGCACCGCGCGCGACGGCGAACCGCTTGCGCTCAGCGTCGCGAACGA
Source organism: Burkholderia pulmonis (assembly GCF_984667975.1). NCBI lineage: Bacteria > Pseudomonadati > Pseudomonadota > Betaproteobacteria > Burkholderiales > Burkholderiaceae > Burkholderia > Burkholderia pulmonis. The sequence goes on along the minus strand of NZ_OZ480187.1, from coordinate 83,011 downwards.
AGCGGGCGCGAGACCGTTCCCCGCCATGCTCGACAGCATGCGCGCCCCGCTGAACACGATGCAGTTGAAGCTCGACAGCGCTGCGGTCACCACCACGAAGTTGACGATGCCGGCCGCCTGCCGCAACCCGAGCGATTCGAAGGTCGTGACGAACGGGCTGCCGTGCTCGCCGAGTTCGTTCCACGGATACAGCGCCATGATGATGAACAGCGCGCCGACGTAGAAGATCAGGATGCGCCACAGCACCGAGTTGATCGCGCGCGGGATCATCTTCTGCGGTTCGCGCGCCTCGCCGGCCGTGAGGCCGATCATCTCGACGCCCGCGAACGAATACGCGACGATCGGCAGCGCGCTCACGACGCCGAGCGCGCCGTGCGGGAACACGCCGCCATGGCGCCACAGGTTCGACAGCCCGACCGGCTCGCCGTGATGGCCGATCCCGGTGAACACGATCAGCGCGCCGCCCGCGATCATCAGCACGATCGTCACGACCTTCACGATCGCGAACCAGAACTCCAGCTCGCCGTACACCTTCACGTTGAGCAGGTTGAAGCCCGAGATCGCGGCGATCGCCGACACGACCCACAGCCACTGCGGCACGTCCGGAAACCAGAAGCCCATGTAGATGCCGATGGCCGTCGTCTCGGCGACGCCGACACCGACCATCAGCAGCCAGTAGCTCCAGCCGACCACGTAGCCGGCAAACGGCCCGACGTATTCGAACGCATACGCGCCGAACGAGCCGGACACCGGCCGGTGCACGGCCATCTCGCCGAGCGCGCGCATGATCAGGAAGATCATCGCGCCGCCGATCAGGTACGCGACGAGCGCGCCGGGCCCGGCCGCCTTGATCGCGGACGCCGAGCCGAGGAACAGGCCGACGCCGATGGCCATGCCGAGCGCCATGAACGAAATCTGGCGCGCGCCGAGCGCGCGCCGCATCGTGTGCTGTTGCATGTTGTCTCCAGTCGTTGATCGTCGCGGCGGGCCGGATGGGCCGGCCGCTGGATGGAGCGGCCGGCGTCGTGTGCCGGCCGCCCTGCTGCAGCGCACGGTCGCCGGTTCAGCGGCCGTGCAGGAAGCGTTCGACGCGAAACGGCGCCGGATCGACGAACGGTTGCGTGCCGGTCATCAGGTCGGCGATCAGCCGGCCGGTCACGGGGCCGAGCGTGAAGCCGTGATGCGCATGCCCGAACGCGAACCACAGATCGCGATGACGCGGCGCCGCGCCGATCACCGGCAGCATGTCGGGCGTACACGGCCGGCGGCCGAGCCACGGCTCGCCGTCGACGCGTGCGCCGAGCGGAAACAGTTCGCGCGCGACCGGTTCGACGGCGGCGAGCTGGGTCGGCGTGGGCGGCGTATCGCGATAGCCGAGTTCGACGCCGGTCGTCAGGCGGATGCCGCGCGTCATCGGCGTGATCAGGAAGCCGCTGTCCGCATCGAGCACGGGCCGGTTCAGCCGCGCGCCCGGCTGCGGCGCGTAGTGCATGTGATAGCCGCGCTTGACCGCGAGCGGCAGCGTGTAGCCGAGCCGCTCGCACAGCAGGTCCGACCACGGGCCGAGCGCGACGACCGCCGCGCGCGCGTCGACCGGGCCTTGCGCGGTATCGACGCGCCAGCCGTTCGCGGCCGACAGCGTCAGTGCATCGCCGGTCAGGATGCGGCCGCCGAGTTGCTCGAAGTAGCGCGCGTAAGCCGTGACGAGCGCATTCGGATCGCTGATCGAATCGGAATCCGTATAGCGCAGCGCACCGATCAGCGCGCGGCTCAGGTGCGGCTCCGCGTCGCGCAGCGCGGCCGCGTCGAGCGCGTCGAAGGCGACGCCGTATTCGGCGCGCCAGCGTTCGGCGTCGCGCGTTTCGGCATCGCGCGTCGCGGCCGTGCGGAACACCTTCAGCCAGCCGCCTTCGCGCAGCAGCGCGCCGGCACCGGACGCTTCGATCAGCGCGCGATGCTCGGTCACGCAGTGCTCGATCAGCGGCGCATACGCACGTGCGATCTCGGCATGGCGCGCCGGATGCGAATTGCGCCAGTAGCGATACAGGAACGGAATCAGTTTCGGCAGCGCGCCGGCGTGATAGCGGACATCGGGCGAGCGGTTGCATGCGTATTTCAGCAGCGTGCCGAAGCCGCGCGGAAACGCATACGGGTACACGCCTTCGCGCTGGATCAGCCCCGCGTTGCCGAGCGACGTTTCGTTGCCGGGCGCCTTGCGGTCGACGAGCACCACCGACTGGCCGCGCCGTTGCAGGTGAGCGGCGACCGACACGCCGATCATGCCGCCGCCCAGGACGAGCGTATCGAATGTCATCGGGAATTCCTCGCGGCGGGCAGCGCGAGCGTCAGGCGAGCGCGGTCACGGCGATCTCGACGTCGAGACCGGGCTTCATCAGCAGCGCCTGCACGCAAGCACGGGTCGGCGCGTGGCCGGCCGGCACCCACGCGTCCCACACCGCATTGAACGCGTCGAAATGCGCGGCGTCGCTGAGCCAGATGTTGGCCGTCAGCACGCGCGTCTTGTCGACGCCGGCCGACGCGAGCAGCGCGTCGATGCGCGTGAGGATTTCGGTTGCCTGCACGGCGATCGGTGCGCCGGCCGTATCGGGCACCTGGCCGGCGAGGTGGACGATGCCGTTCGCGATCACGACCTGGCTCATGCGCGTACCGGTCTGCAGACGTTTGATTTCACTGGACATGGATTGCACCTTCGCGTGCCCGGCCGCAACGGGCCGGGGAAATGACAGGGGAAACCGCCGGCGCGCGCACGATCGGGCCGCCGCCGCACGGGCGAGCTGCGCCGATTCGTACCCGCAGCGTTCGTGCCGGCCGCACCGGCGCCGCGAGTTTCGCGCCGTCCGATGCTAGAGTGGCCGTCACGCCCACATCGGCGACCTCGACGAAAATTATCATATACGAGAAAATTTATTCTCGTATACGATAAAACCCGTATTCACGCCGCGCCTTGTATCCGCATGCCCAAATCCACCGCTCCCGTTCCGCCGCCCACCGACGCCGCCCCGCCGCAGCTCGACCACCAGACGGTCGGCGCGCGGCTGCGGGACGCGCGCAAATCGCGCGGCCTGACGCTCGCGCAACTGTCCGAGCGTTCCGGGATTGCGGTGTCGACGATTTCGAAGGCCGAGCGCGGCGACATCGCGCTCACCTACGACAAGTTCGCGGCGCTCACGCACGCGCTCGCACTCGACTTCGACACGATGTTCGGCCGGCCCGCGCCAGCCGGCGCGATGACGCCGTCGTTCACGCCGGCCGGCCAGCAGATGGTCTACGACACGCCGAACTATGCGTACGGGATGCTCGCGAACGACCTGACCGGCAAGCGGATGGTGCCCGTGCGCGGCAGGATCCATGCGCGCAAGCTCTCCGACTTCGCCGACTACATCCGGCACAGCGGCGAGGAGTTCGTGTTCGTGCTGAGCGGCGAGCTGGAACTGCGCTTCGAGAACGGCCATGCGTACCGGCTTGGCGCCGGCGACAGCCTGTATTTCGACAGCGCGGTCGGGCACGTGTACCTGAGCCTCGGCGACACCGACGCGGAAGTGCTCGCGTGCTGCGTCGACGGCGATACGCAGCGGCCGCGCGACGCGATCTGACCGCAAGGACGCGGCGAACACCGCCACGCGACATCCGGATTCCTATTAGGATGAGGACGATGCATCCCGCGGCTGCAGCAGCCCGCGCCGGCATGCACGACCCTCAACCGGAATTCACCCGATGACGATCACGACCCGCCTGCTCGATGCGGCCGACGCCGCCCGTTTCCAGACCGTTCGCCTGCGTGCGGTCGACACCGCGCCCACGTCTTTCCTGCCGACGCTCGACGAAGAATCGCAGGTGCCGGTCGACGAGTTCGCGACGCGCATCACGCCGACCCACGAGCGCGCGGTGTTCGGTGCATTCGACGGCGATACGCTCGTCGGCATCACCGGCGTGCGCCGCGATGCGCGCACGAAGATCGCGCACAAGGCGACGATCTGGGGCGTGTTCGTCGATCCCGCGTATCGCGGGCAGGGCATCGCGCAGACGCTGCTCGAAAGCGCGACCGGGCATGCGGCGCAGGCATGGCAGTGCAAGCAGCTGATGCTGTGCGTGAACGAGGTCAACGGCACTGCGGAGCGGCTGTATGCGGCGCAGGGGTTCGTGCGGTTCGGCACGGAGCCGCGCTCCCTGTTCGTCAACGGCCGCTTCTACGACGAGCACCACATGGTAAAAACGCTGGCGTAACGCGACACCGCAGCCAGGAAACGGGAGACGCAGGCCCGCAACTCCCGACACACTCGCCATCCAGGCCGAATTCGATGTCAAAGATGTGAGCGCCCACCAACTTTCCATTCAATAAAGCGAACAAACCGGCCATCGCCGGTTTATGCGCAAAAACTTTTAAAAAATATCGCGTGTTCCGCTCGCGCCCCGCGCCTTGTCGCCACTACCACCCGCCTCGGTAATTCCGCCTCTGTTCAGCCCCCCGTCGCCCGCGCTATCGTTTCCCCCTCTTCACAGCCCAGGAGCTGCCTTTGCCTTCCCGCCACGGAGTCGACCTCATCCGCGCCCGCGCGCTGTTCGATCGCGAGCGCCAGGCATTCACCGAAACCATGCCGGTCTCCCGCGCCCTCTCTGCGGAAGCGTCCGAGCACCTGCTGTTCGGCGTGCCGTTGCACTGGATGCAGGACTGGTCGACACCGTTCTCGCTTTATGTGAAGGAAGCCCGCGGGGCGACGTTCACCGACGTCGACGGTCATCGTTACGTCGATTTCTGCCTCGGCGATACGGGCGCGATGTTCGGCCATGCGCCCGAACCGGTCGCCCGCGCGCTCGTCGAGCAGGCCACGCGCGGCTACACGACGATGCTGCCGAGCGAAGATGCCGTATGGGTATCGCGCGAACTCGCGCGCCGCTTCAAGCTGCCGGTGTGGCAATTCGCATTGAGCGCGAGCGACGCGAACCGCTTCGTGCTGCGCTGGGCCCGCGCGGCCACCGGCCGCAATACGATCGTCGTGTTCAACGGCTGCTATCACGGCACGGTCGACGACGTGTTCGTCGATCTCGTCGACGGCCGCCCGGTGCAACGCGACAGCCTGCTCGGGCAGTCCTACGACCTGCTCGCGAACACGCGCGTCGTCGAATTCAACGACCTCGCCGCGCTCGAAGCCGCGCTGAAGGATGGCGAAGTCGCGTGCGTGCTCGCCGAGCCCGCGATGACGAACATCGGCATGGTGCTGCCCGACCCGGGCTTCTGGAGCGCCGCGTGCGAGCTGACGCGCCGCTACGGCACGCTGCTCGTGATCGACGAGACGCACACGATCAGCAGCGGCCCGGGCGGCTACGCGGTCGCGCACGATCTCGAACCGGACATGCTGGTGGTCGGCAAGCCGATCGCGGGCGGCGTACCGTGCGCGGTGTACGGCTTCAGCGCCGAATTCGCGGAACGCGCGAAGCAGGCCAAGCTGAACGCGCCGCCCGGCCATTCGGGCATCGGCACGACGCTCACCGCGAACATGCTCGCGATGCATGCGATGCGCGCGACGCTGGCCGAAGTCGCGACCGACGCCGCGTATGCGCACATGTTCGAACTCGCCGCACGGCTGGCGACGGGCCTCGAACAGGTGATCGAGAAACACGGGCTGCCATGGTGCGTGACGCGCATCGGCGCGCGCACCGAGTTTCAGTTCGCACCGGTGCCGCCGCGCAACGGCACGCTCGCCGGCGCGCAGCTCGACAGCGAACTCGAACACGTCGTGCACCTGTACCTGCTGAATCGCGGCGTGCTGATCACGCCGTTCCACAACATGATGCTCGTGTGCCCGCAGACGACGGACGACGATGTCGACCGGCTCGTCGCGCAGTTCGACGCGTGCCTCGGCGAACTGGTGTGACGCGACGAACCGGCCGCTACGCGGCGCGCAACGCGCGCCGCGCCACTTCTGCGAAATACCGCGCGCCGACCGGCAGGATCTCGTCGTTGAAATCGTAGGTCGCGTTGTGCAGCGGCACGCCGCCGCGCCCGGCGGCTTCGCCGTTGCCGATGAACACGAAGTTGCCGGGCACCGCCTGCAGGAACGCGCCGAAATCCTCCGAGATCATCATCGGCTGCACGTCGGCGTTCACCGCGTCGGCGCCTGCAATCTGCGCAGCGGCCTGCACGGCCGTGTCGACCCATTCCGGAGAATTCACCGTCGGCGCGAACTCGTGCGTGTAGTCGAACGTGCAGGCCGCACCGTGCGTGCGGCAGATCCCTTCGCTGATCTCGCGCATCCGCGTTTCCAGCAGCGCCTGCACGTCGCGTGAATAGCTGCGCGTATCGCCCTTGATCGTCACCGTCGACGGCAGCACGTTGCGCAGCCCGTCGGTGATGAACTCCGTGCACGAGATCACCGCCTGCTGGCCCGGATCGAGATTGCGCGACACGATCGTCTGCAGCGCGAGCACGATCTGCGAGCCGATCACGATCGGATCGATGCCCATGTGCGGACGCGCCGCGTGCGTGCCGCGTCCGTCGATCCGGATCACGAAATTGTCTTCGCTCGCCATGATGCCGCCCGCGCGCGTCGAGAACGTGCCCGCACGCATGCCCGGCATGTTGTGCGCGCCGAAAATCGCGTCGACCGGAAAGCGCTCGAACAATCCGTCGGCCATCATCGCCTTCGCGCCGCGGCCATGCTCTTCCGCCGGCTGGAAAATGAAGCGCACGGTACCGTCGAAATCCTTGCGCTCGGCCAGCAGCCGCGCGGCGCCGAGCACCATCGACATGTGGCCGTCGTGCCCGCACGCATGCATCTTGCCGGGTGTGCGCGACGCGTGTTCGCGGTCCGGCGCGTGCTCGGCGATGTTCAGCGCATCCATGTCCGCGCGGATACCGATCGCGCGCGTGCCGGTGCCGGCCGTCAGGCTCGCGACGAGCCCCGTGCCGCCGATCCCGCGCTGCACGTCGAGCCCGAGCGTCGTCAGGATGCGCGCGACGTAGTCCGACGTGTTCACTTCTTCGAAACCCGTCTCGGGGTACTGGTGCAGATGGCGGCGCCAGGTCTTCAGTTGCCCCTGCAGCGTGCTTTCTTCATTTGCGTCGATTGCGTCCATTGCATTCGCCTCGTCTGTCGTCATGTCGTTCAGGCCGCCACCGCCGCGCGGTTCAGCCAGTCGCGCTGTCGCGCGAGCACGGCGTCGGCCGTCTCGCCGACGCAGTTCCGGTACACGGACGGCGCGGTCGCCCCTTCCGTGTTGATCGCCAGCACGCGCGCATTCGCGTCGAGCCCGACCTGACGCGCGAGCGCCGGGTCGCGCATCAGTCCCGCCAGGCCCGCCACACCCGCCGCACCCGATTCGCCGGCGACGAGCGGCACATCACGCTCGCTGCCGGCCGCGAGGCCGCGCATCGTCTGCACCGCGTCTTCGTCGTCGATCAGCATGAAGTGGTCGATGCACATCTCGAGGAAATCCCATGCGAGCGGCGACGCCTCGCCGCACGCGAGCCCGGCCATCACCGAATCGACGCTGCCGGTCGCCTTCGTCGCGCGGCCGGCCAGCGCGCTCTGGTACAGGCAATCGGCCTGCCGCGGCTCGACGACGACGAAGCGCGGCCGCTGCACGCCGTCACGTTCCCAAAGATAACTCGCGACGCCCGCGGCGAGGCCGCCCACACCGCCCTGCAGGAACACATGCGTGAACGGCCGCCCGTCTTCCTCCGCCGCCTGCGCAGCCGCTTCGGCGGCGATCACGCCGTAACCCTGCATCACGTCGCGCGGAATCGCTTCATAGCCGTCGTACGACGTATCCGACACGACGTACCAGCCGTTCGCCTGCGCCAGCTGCGCCGCACTGATGACCGATTCGTCGTAGTTCCCCGCGATGCGTACGATCCGCGCGCCGTAGGCCGAGATCGCGCGTTCGCGCTCGGCATCGACGTTCGCATGCAGCACGATCACGCACCCGCAGCCGATTGCGCGCGCGGCGGCGGCGAGCGCGCGGCCGTGGTTGCCGTCGGTCGCGCTGATCACCGTCAGGTCGGCCAGCTCCGACGCGTAGGCGCCGGTGACGAGCCCTTGCGGATCGAGATCCTGCGTGCGGCGCAGCCGCTTCACGAGCCGCACCAGCGCGATCGGTGCGCCGAGCGCCTTGAAGCTGCCGAGCGGCGAGCGGCACGACTCGTCCTTCACACTGACGCTCGAGACGCCGAGCCGCGCAGCGAGATCGGGCAGCGCGCGCAGCGGCGTGCGCGCGTTGCCGACGAGCGGCCAGTGCGACAGCCAGGCGCCGCTTTCGTCGGCCGACGCGATGTTCATCACGCGGCGCAGCGCGTTCGGGTAGGCGGTGCGCGATGCGCGCGGGTTGGCGATCAGCATGGCGGAAAGCTCCGGGTCGGGACGGTGCAGTCAGCCCGTCGGGTGGGTCGGATCGGGCAAGCGCGGGTTGCGCTCGCCGTCGGTTGGAAAATAATATTGCGCATGCCGGTCAATAAAATCGCCAAATTGGCCATCCCAACGCAAAAATTTCTCATTCTTTCGAGGTTTCACGCGCCATCATGACGACCCCTCTCGATGCGTTCGACCGCAAGCTGCTGATGGAAGTCCAGCGCGACGCGCACACGCCGCAGGCCGAGCTCGGCGCGCGCGTCAACCTGTCGACCGCCGCCGTGAACCGGCGGCTGCGACGGCTCGCGGAAGACGGCGTGATCGAACGCTATACGGCCGTGATCGCGCCGGACAAGGTCGATCATCCACTGACGATCGTCGTGAACGTCGAGGTCGAGAGCGAGCAGATCGACCAGCTCGACGCGATGAAGCACGCGTTCGAGCGCTGCCCGCAGATCCAGCAGTGCTACTACGTGACGGGAGAATGGGATTTCGTGCTGATCCTCGCGGTGCGCAACATGGATCAGTACAACGCGCTCACGCGCGAGCTGTTCTTCGAGAACAACAACGTGAAGCGGTTCAAGACGCTGGTGAGCATGAGCCGCGTGAAGGTCGGGCTCGACGTGCCGGTCGATCTTGGCGAGTGAGTGAGCGCCTGCTGGCAGGCATGAAGCGGCCGGCGCGAAACTGCCGGCCGCTTCCCATCGACGGCTACTTCAACGACAACTGAAGCTCGCCGCCGAATTTACATCGCCCGCACCGTTGTAGCGCGCGACCTGCGGATACGGGCACAGCGGCCGCGTACGGCCCGCGCCCCACGATGCGGGCACGTCGGCATTCGGCACCGCGTTCGTCGTATCGCGCGCGGCGGCCACGATCGCGGCAGGCGCCTGCCCCTGCTCGACCCACGCGACGAGCGGCGTCAGCATGTCGAACTGGTCGGTCGCCGGGCCGCCCGAACAATGATTCATCCCCGGCACCGGATAGAAGCGCGCGAAATCCGACGCGTCGCCGCCGTTCGCCTGCGCGACGTTCGCGTACCAGTCGCGCGTATCGTTGAACGAGAACACCGGGTCGCCCGTGCCGTGATACGCGATCAGTTTCGCGCCGCGCGCCTTCAGCGCGGACAGGTTAGTCTCGTCGGGCGGCGTCATGAACGACCACGCGGATTGCGTGTACACGCCGTTCGTCGCGAAGATCGCCGGCGCGTCGGTGTCCATGTCGAAGCCGAGCGCGAACCCGGGCAGGTTCGCGAGCGTCGCGGCGGTTTTCGGCGGCGTCATGAACGTGAATGCCATCGCGGCCGGATCCAGCGTGACCGAATTCGACTGCTTCCACGCGGCCCAGCCGCTGCCGGCCACGCCCGGATCGTACGGAAAGCTCGCGTACAGCGCCGTGCCCGCGCTGTTGTGCGCCCCCGCGAATACGTTCTCCAGCGCGGTTTTCTGCGCGGGCGTCAGGCAGGCACCGGTGCGCGTGCCGTTCGCGCAGGTCGGGATATCCGTATCGACGCTGAAGTGCGCCTGGCATGCGGCAACGTCCTGCACCATCCCGTCGGCCGCGCCGTCGAGCGCATCGCACTTCTCGAGGATCTTCGCGCCGACGAACTGCCGCTCCGCGTCGGTGAAGCCGCTGCGGATATCCGGCAATCCGTTCGTGCCCGTCGCCGACGCGATCTTCGCGAACTGCTGCGCACCGTACATCTCGCCGATCGCCGCCTTCGGCAGATGGAAACCCGGATCGCCGACGATGATCCCGTCGTAGTCGGCCGGGTTGCGCACGGTCGTGACCATCGCGTGACGGCCGCCGTTCGAGCAGCCGTCGAAGTAGCTGCGGTCAGGCGCCTTGCCGTACGCGAGCCGGATCACCTGCTTCGCCATCGGCGTCAGCGCATCGACGGCGCCGTAGCCGTAGTCGATCCGCGCCTGAGGATCGATGCCGAACAGCGGATTCTGCGCGGCGCTGTGCCCGGAATCCGAGCTGATCACCGCGAAGCCCATGTTCAGCGCATCGTTCAGCGGGCCGCCGCCGCCGATCTCGCCGGTCGCGGTCACCACGTTGCCGTCGAGCCCGCCGTTCGCCTGGTAGAAGAAGCGGCCGTTCCACGCTTTCGGCAAACGCATCTCGAAGCCGATCGCATAGGTGTTGCCGTCCACCGCGCTCACGCGCTCGTTCATCTTCCCTTCGATCACGCAGTGCTCGGCGATTGGCTGGCCGGCCACCGTCAGCGCACCGGCGGCCGCAGTCGTCACCGACGTGAACGACGTGTTCGCATACGCGAGCTTCGCGGCGAGCGCATCGCAGGTCTGCGCCATCGCGGCCGGTGTCGCGGCGCTCAGGTGCGTCGGCGCCGAGCTGACCGAATCGTCGCCGCCGCAACCGGCAAGCATGAGCGCGGAAATCGGCGCAATGAAGAGGAATGCAGATTGTCTGTTCAAGATAACTCCCGTTCGTCGAGCCGCCGGTTCAGAACATGTGCTTGATGCCGACCATCGCACCGAGCTGGCCCATCCCCTCGCCGGGTGTCGTGCCGGCCCCGCCGCCGCTGACCGCGTAGCGTGCCTGTGCGCTGTTCCACAGATAGGAGGATTGCGCGTAGACCGACGTGCGCTTCGTCAGCAGGTAGGTCGCGCGCAGCGTGGCCATCGTCGCGCGCGTGTCGTGTGCGCTGTTGACGATCCGGTAGCCTTCGCCGTCGACGACGAAATCGGGCTTCACCGCATACGACGCGCCGACGAAGAACAGGTCGGAATGCGCGCCGGCCGCGGCCGGCGAACCGGTCGACACGCGCCGCCCGATCCAGCCCGCGCCGATCCGTGCGCCCGCCGCCTGCGCATACGCGCTCACGTGCACACGTGCGTCCTTGCCCGCGCTGCTCGTGAAGGCGACCGGCGCGACGCCGTCGAAGAAGTTCGCGGCCGCGCCCGTGCCGCCGCGCTGTTCCTCGTACGACGCGGCCGCACCGAAATACGCGCTGTCGTACTTGAGCATCGCCGACCAGTTGCGGCATTCGACCGTATTGCCCGGCACCTGCCCCGCGCACGTGCCCTGCCCCGGCGAATTGCCGGTGCCCGCGCCGTCGCGGCCGAACGAATACGCGGCGCCGAGCGTGACGCCGCGATAGGTGCCGATATAGGTCACCGCGTTGTCGGCGCGGCCGTTCGGCACGTAGGCATCGAGCGAGCCGAGCCCGTAGATGTCGGGGCCGATGATGTCCGCACCCTGCAGCGCGAGGTAGGTCATCGTGTACTGGCGGCCGAACGCGAGCGTGCCGAAGCCGCCCTTCAGCCCGACGAACGCCTGCCGGCCGAACAGCCGGCCGCCCTGGCCGAGATCGCCGCCGCGCACGTTGAAGCCGCTTTCGAGCGTGAAGACGGCCTGATACCCGCCGCCGAGATCCTCCGCGCCGCGCAGCCCCCAGCGCGACGGCAGTTCGCCCGTCACGGCCGGCATGCGCACCACGTGATCGCCGGCCGCGTTCGCATGCGACACGAACTCGACGCCCGTATCGATGATCCCGTACAGCGTCACGCTCGACTGCGCGTGCGCGACCGGCGCGGCAAGCGCGCAGCACGCGCCGGCGGCCAGCAGGCCGTTCCTGGTGTTCTTCTTCATGTCGTTGTGTCTCCAGACCTCGAGTGATTGCGCGCTCTGACGGCGCGCATTGAAAAACCGTGGAAAGTCAGTCGCGTGCCTGCGGGCGGCGGATCAGCAGCAGCGCGGCGACGGCCGCGACGAGCGTGACGGGGATGCTCGCGCCGATCACGACCGGTGCGCTGCGGCCGGCGGCCAGCAGCGTCGCGGCCGCGAGCGGCCCGACGACGGAGCCGAGCCGGCCGACGGCCACCGCCGCGCCGACGCCCGTGCCGCGCATCGCGGTCGGGTAGTAGATCGCCGCGAGCGCATACAGCACCGACTGCCCGCCGATCACGAACATGCCGGCCGCGAACGCGGCCGCCGCGAGCGACGCGAAGCCCGGCGCCGCCGCCAGCGCGGCGAGCGACAGCACGATCCCGACGTACATGCCGCCGACCACGCGCGACGCACGCATCCGATCCAGCGCCGCGCCGATGCCGAGCGCGCCGAGCCCGCCGCCGACGTTGAACGCGATCTGCACGAGGCCGACATGCTCGCGGTCGAGCCCGCGCGCGGCCATCAGCGACGGCAGCCAGTTCAGCAGGAAGTACAGGACGATCAGCGTGCAGAAGTAGCTGATCCACAACGCGAGCGTCGATACCGTGCGGCCGTCGCCGAACAGCGTGCGGGCGACGCTCGTGCGCGCGGCCGGCGTGCCGGCGATGTCGAGGTACGCGCGCGATTCCGGCAGCAGCATCGCCAGCAGCGGCAACAACAGCAGCGGCCCCGCGCCGCCGACGTAGAAGATGTGCCGCCACTCGGTATCGCCCGCGAGCAGCACGCCGATCAGCGATGCGATCACGCCGCCGAACGGGATCCCGCAATACATCGCGGCCACCGCGCTGCTGCGCGAACGCGGCTCGACCGCTTCCGACGACAGCGCGATCAGGTTCGGCATCGCGCCGCCGAGGCCGATACCGGTCAGCACGCGCACGACGACGAGCATCGCGAAGCTCGACACCTGCGCGGTGGCGATCGACAGCAGCCCGAACAGCGCGACCGACACGATCAGCACGCGCTTGCGGCCGATCCGGTCGGCGAGCCGCCCGCCAAGCATCGCGCCCGGCAACAGCCCGAAGGTGCCCGCGCTGAACGCAATACCCATCTGCGACACGGTCAACCCGAATTCGCGCGCCATGCGCGGCGCGGCGACGCCGACCGACTGCAGGTCGAGCCCTTCGAGCAGCGCGATCGCGAAACACAGCGCGAGTGTCATCGCAACGGCCGGTCGTCTTTCGGCAACGTAGGTGTTCATCGTGTCTCCAATCCTTGTTGTCTTGTCGTCGGCGTGCCTCGCAGGGCCGCTCGCTGTGCGCGCCGCCACCGGCCAGGGGCGGACAGGCGCGCGATGGGTCGGTTGAATGGACGCCCTTGTTATCAGGCAGCCTGATTCACTGGCCGTAAAAAAGCCCGCCGGTCGCATCGCCGGCAGGTTGCTGCATGTGTGGCTGGCTGTGTCCTTACGCGTGCATCACGTCGGGATCGCTGCGCGCCGGGTCGTACAGCGCGTCGATCGTCGCCGCGCGATGCTGCTGCACGGCGGCCTGGTTCAGCGAACCCTTGTCGGTCACTTCGCCGAGATCGAGCGACGGCGGCGTGTCCATCAGCCGGATGCGCGCGACGAACGTCGATCCGCCGCTCGCGTGCCGGTTCAGCGCCGCGAGCCACGTGCCGAACACCGCGCGCACGGCCGGCGCGCGCAGCACGTCGGCTACGGCGGCATCGGCGCCGAGCGCCGCGAGCGTGCGGCACGCATCGACGCGCGGAAACACGAGCAGGCCGATGTCGTCGCGGTTGATGCCGGTCACGACCACGTCCTGCACGTACGGCGCGCCGCTCGACACCGCGTTCGCGCGCAACGGCCCGACGCTGACGAACGTGCCGCTGCTCAGCTTGAAATCCTCGGTCAGCCGCCCGTCGAACTGCAGCCCGAATTCCGGCCGGCCGGGATCGGCGAACACCGCCGCGTCGCCGCTGCGGTAATAGCCTTCGTCGTCGAACACGTCGCGCGAATCGACATCGGCGTGCCAGTAGCCGCGCATCACGTTCGGCCCGTTGAAGCGCAACTCGTGCTTGCCGCCGCACGGCGCGAGCTTCACGTCGCAGCCGGGCGCGGGCAGGCCGATATAGCCGGAACGCATCAGCGGACCCGTCGTGAACAGGCACGACGGCGACGTTTCGGTCATGCCGAGCCCGGCCATGATCCGGATGCGCTCGCCGCAATGCGCGTCGGTCACGCGGTCGAGCCGGTCCCACGCGGCCTGCGACAGCCCCGCGCCACCGAAGAAGTACAGCTTCACGCGCGAAAAGAACGTGTCGCGCAGCGCGGCATCGCGTTCGAGCGCGACGGTCAGCTCTTCCCAGCCTTTCGGCACGTTGAAGTAGATCGTCGGCGCGATCTCGCGCAGGTTGCGCACGGTCTCGTCGAAACGGCCGGGCACCGGGCGACCGTCATCGATGTACAGCGTGCCGCCGTTGTACAACGCGATGCCGAGGTTATGACTGCCGCCGAACGTGTGATTCCACGGCAACCAGTCGACCAGCACCGGCGGCTCACGTGTCAGCTCGGGCATCGTCTGGCGCAGCATCTGCTGGTTGCTGCACAGCATCCGGTGCGTGGTCGGCACGGCCTTCGGCCGCTTCGTCGAACCGGACGTGAACAGGATCTTCGCGAGATGATCGGGACCAACCGCCGCGTGGATCGCGTCGATCGTGCGCGGTACCGTCGCCAGCAGGCGCGACAGCGGCACGGCATCATCGCCCGGTGCATCGACATCGGCATCGCGTGCGACGATCAGCGTCGCGTCGGCCGGCCGTGCCGCATCGAGTGCACGCGAGAACGCCGCGCGCTCGGCAACGAACACCGCCCCCGGCCGCAGCACGCCGAGCGTGTGGCGCAGCTTGCCGTAGTCGGTCGATACCAGCGAATACGCGGGCGAGATCGGCGCATACGGCACACCGGCCAGCATCGCGGCGAACATCAGTTGCAGGTGTTCGAGGTCGTTGCCGGACAGCACCGCGAGCGGGCGTTCGGCCGACAGGCCGAGATCGACGAGGCCCTGCCCGAGTGCGCGCGAGCGTTCGAGCATCTGCGCGTACGTGATCTCGATCCAGTTGCCGTCTTCGCCGCGTCGTGCGGCCAGCACGCGGTCGGGGTGCGCGTGCGCCCCATTCACGAGGCAGTCGGTCAGACGCGCCGGGTAATCGCCGAGCGGTTCGCGGGCACGCAGGTACCACGTGCCGTCGTCGGCGCGGTGGATGTCGGCGGCGCCCGCGGCGACCGCCGCCGCGCGATAGCGCACGCCGTCCCTATCACGCGCGACGTCGTCCGAAGGATTCGATACGTTCATCGTCGCGTCGCTCATATCGGATAGTGACGCGGCGTGGTCTGCACGGTGATCCAGCGCAGCTCGGTGAATTCGGCGATCGACGCGCGGCTGCCGAAACGGCCGTAGCCGCTCGCCTTCGTGCCGCCGAACGGCATCTGCGCTTCGTCGTGCACGGTCGGGCCGTTGATGTGACAGATGCCCGATTCGATCCGCCGCGCCACCGCCATCGCGCGTGCGACATCACGGCTGAACACGCTCGACGACAACCCGAACTCGCTGTCGTTCGCGAGCGCGACGGCTTCGTCGTCGCTGTCCGCGCGCAGGATCGCGACGACCGGCGCGAACGACTCCTCGCGATACAGCCGCATGTCGCGCGTCACGCCGTCGACGATCGCGGGCTGCATCGTCGCGCCTTCGACGCGACAGCCGAGCGGCAGGCTCGCGCCATGCGCACGCGCATCCTCGACCAGCGACGCCGCGCGCGCGGCCGCCGACGCATCGACCATCGTGCCGAGCGGATGGCCGGCCTGCGGATCGCCCGCGACCAGCGTACGCGCCTTCGCGGCCAGTCGCTCGACGAGCGCATCGGCGATCGGCCGCGCGGCGATCACGCGCTCGGTCGACATGCAGATCTGCCCCTGGTTGAAGAACGCGCCGAACGCGATTGCGTCAACCGCCGCGTCGAGATCGGCATCGTCCAGCACGAGCACGGGTGCCTTGCCGCCGAGTTCGAGCAGCACGGGTTTCAGGTGCGTGGCCGCGTGGCGCGCGATGATGCGCCCGACGTGCGTCGACCCGGTGAAGTTGATGCGTTTCACGTGCGGATGCGCGATCAGCCGCTCGACGAGCGCCGGTGCATCGGCCGCCGCGTGCGTGATCACGTTGACGACGCCCGCGCCGAGCCCCGCTTCGTCCAGCACCGAGCCGATCAGCGCATGCACGCCGGGGCACGCTTCGGACGCCTTCAGCACGACCGTGTTGCCGCACGCGAGCGGCATGGCAAGCGCCCGCGTGCCGAGGATCACCGGCGCGTTCCACGGCGCGATGCCGAGCACGACGCCGCACGGCACGCGCATCGCGAGCGCCAGATTGCCGGGCACGTCGGACGGGATCACGTCGCCCGCGATCTGTGTCGTCATCGACGCGGCTTCGCGCAGCATGTTCGCCGCGAGCATCACGTTGAAGCCGATCCAGCCCGGCGTCGCGCCGGTTTCGGCGACGCCGGTCGCAACGAACGCGTCGATACGCGCGTCCATCAGGTCGGCCGCCTTCAGCAGCAGCCGGCGGCGCTCGGTCGGCGCGAGCGCCGCCCACGCGGGAAACGCCCGGTGCGCGGCGTCGATCGCCGCGTCGGCGTCGTCGAGGCCGGCCGCCGGCGCGCGCGATGCGAGCGCGCCTGTCACGGGGTTGAGTCGGTCAAAGGTGCGCCCGTCACGGGCGACGCACCACTCGCCGGCGATCAGCATCCGTCTGTCGGTCATGTTGTCTCCTGCCATGCGATGTCTCGTCCGGTTGCGTCAGCGCTTGTAGGCTTGCAGGCCCGGCTTGATCGCCTTGTCGTCGAGGAACTGCTTCAGCCCCTGCTCGCGGCCGTGTTCCGGATCGCGCAGCTGCGCCTGGTCGAGCTTCGCATACAGGTAGTCCTCGCACTGCTCCCACGTGAGCTCGCGCGAGCGCTTGAAGCCGTGCTTCGCCGCGCGCAGCACGACCGGGTTCTTGTCCATCAGCCGTGCGGCGAGCGCGATCGTCGCGTCGCGCAGCCCGGCGAGCGGCACGCTGCTGTTCACGAGGCCCATGTCCGCGGCCTCGACGCCGGTGAACGTGTCGCCGGTCATGATGTAGTGCAGCGCGCGGCGGTGCCCGACCGTGTCGGCCATCGCCTTGCTGACGAGGTTGCCGGGCGGGATGCCCCAGTTGATCTCCGACAGCCCGAACACGGCTTCGTCGGCCGCGATCGCGAGATCGCACGCGACGAGCGGCGAGAAGCCGCCGCCGAAGCACCAGCCGTTCACCATCGCGATGGTCGGCTTGCCGTACATGCGCAGGCGGCGCCACTGCCATTCCGACGCGTCGCGCCGCACCTTTTCCTGCAGTGCTTCCGGGCCGCCGTCGATCTCGCGGAAATACTCCTTCAGGTCCATGCCGGCCGTCCACGCGGCGCCCGCACCGGTGAGGACGAGCACTCGCGCCTCGTCGTCGAACTCTACCGCGTCGAGTACCTGCAGCATCTCCTGGTTGAGCGTCGGGCTCATCGCATTGCGCTTGTCCGGGCGGTTCAGCGTGACCCACGCGATGCCGGCCTCCACCTTCACTTCAACGGTCTGCCAGCGGTTGTCATACTTGCTCATGTCGGTTCCTGTCGTTCGTTCCTGTGCGATTCGGTGCGCAGCATTCCTGCTGCGGACGGCTTCATTTAATATCAGGCTACCTGATATTGCAAGCGACACGAACGCCGGTGTAAACCCGGATCGGAAAGCGCCAGGGAAGAAGGGTGCGATCAGGCGCCCGGCAGCGGCGACAAGAAAAACGCGAGACAGGCGCGCCCGCGCCGGGGGAAGGTCAGCCGCGCAGGTTCCGCGCGAACAGTTCGAGCGCGCGTTGCACGTGCACGGCGTCGTCGGCGGAGAAATCGCCGAGCATGCGCGTCTCGAGCGGGCGCAGCACGGCTTCGCATTCGCGCAGCATCGCCGCGCCTTCGCCGGTCAGCGTCAGCAGGATCACGCGGCCGTGCGACGGATCGGCCTCGCGCGTGACGAAGCCGCGGCTCGCCATCACGCTCATCACCTCGTTCGCCGATTGCGGCGTGATGAACGAACGCTCGGCGAGCTGCGCATTCGACGATGCGCCGCGCGCTTCGAGCACCGACAGCGCGGTGTACTGCGCGAGCGTGATGCCGAGCGGCGCGAGCGCGTCGGTCATGTGGCGGCGCAGCAGCCGGTCGAGACCGCCGATCGCGTAGGTCAGGCGCTGCGATCCGCGCGCCTTCGGCGTGTCGCCCGCGGCACGGGCGGCGTTCTTCGGATTCGCGGGCTTGGTCGGGGTGGAACTCATGGCGCGTGCTGGATGGAATTGCGGGCCATCTTACCAGCACGCGAAACGGCGATCTGTCCTGTTGTACGTGACGCCGCTCAGGTCCGCCCGGTCAGCCGCGCGCCGGGCGCCGGCCCGCGAACCGCGCAGTCGGCAGCCCCGCATGCCGCGTCTGCGCGACGAACACGCCGCCCGCATGCGCGTCGCCGGCCAGTGCGTCGTCGCCCAGCCCGATGCGTGCGCTGGTCACGTACAGGCGGCCTTCACCGTCGAGCGCCGCGCAGCTCGGCTGTGCGGTCGGCACCACGACACGCTCCGTCTCGACGCCGTCCGGGCCGTAACGCACCACGCGCCTGCCGCCCCACTGCGCGCTCCACAGGCCGCCGTCGCGGTCCATCGTCGCGCCGTCCGGGTCGCCGTCGGCATCGGTCAGCCGCGCGAACGACCGCACGTTCCCGACGTCGCCGCCCGCGCGGTAATCGCAAACGAAAATCTCGCGTACCAGCGAATCGCAGAAGGTCATCTTCGACCCGTCCGGCGAGAACGCGAGGCTGTTCGCGATCGCGGCCGGCGGCAACGCGAGCCGTTCGAGCGTCAGGTCGGGATTGAGCCGGTAGAACCCGCCGACCGCACGCGGCGGCTCGGCGCCTTCGTCCTTCATCCCGAACACGAACGCGCCGGACGGATCGCAGCGCCCGTCGTTCAGGCGCGTCGGCAGCTCGGGCTCGACGTCGACGATCCGCGTGAACGCGCCGCTGCGCAGGTCGAAGAACGCGAGATGGGTCGCGAGCCCGACGAGCAGCACGTCCGGATCGTCGGTCAGCGCGAAGCACGCGAGCCGCTCGGGCATCGTCCACGGCGTCAGGTCGGAACCGTCCGCGCGGCAGCGCCACAGCTGCGCGCCTTCGATATCGACCCAGTACAGCGCGTGCGTCCTGTCGCACCACGTCGCGCCTTCGCCGAGCGTGTTGCGGCTGTCGGCCAGCAGCGTCGCCTGCGCGGCCGGATGAGTCTGTTGCATGCCGTCTCCCGATGTCTGACCTGTCGCGTTCGCGGGCGGCCGCGCTGCCGGTCAGATCTTCATCGCGCGCCGCTGGTTGCGACGATACTGGTCGAACAGCACCGCGAGCAACAGAATTCCGCCGCGTATCAGATATTGGTAAAAGGTCGGCACGTTCAGCAGGCTCATCGCATCCTGCACGGCGCCCATGATCAGCACGCCCACGAGCACGCCGGAGATCGTCGCGACGCCGCCCGTCAGCGACACGCCGCCGAGCACGCACGCGGAGATCACGCCGAGTTCGAGGCCGACCGACGTCTTCGGATCGCCGAGGCTCATCCGCGACGCGAGCATCACGCCGGCGAAGCCCGTCACGAGCCCCTGCAGCACGAACACCATGATCTTGATGCGCATCACCGGCAGCCCCGCGAGCAGCGCGGCCTCGCCGTTGCCGCCGACGGCCAGCACGTTCTTGCCGAACACCGTCTTGCGCAGCAGGAAGCCGAATACGACGAAGCCGACGATGTTGCTCCAGATCGGATACGAGATGCCGAGGAACGAACCCGACCCGAGTTCGAAGAAGCGCTCCTCGGAGATCATCACCGCATCGCCGTTCGACGTGATGAACGCGAGCCCGCGCACGACCTCCATCATCGCGAGCGTGACGATCAGCGAGTTGATCCGGTAGCGCGCGATCAGCACGCCGTTCACGAGCCCGACCGCGCCGCCCGCCAGCACGCCGGCCGCGGTGCCGAACAGCACGCTGTGCGTCGCGGTGATCAGCGTCGACGCGACGACGCCCGAGAACGCGACGATCGACGCGACCGACAGGTCGACCTCGCCGAGCGCGAGCACGAACATCATCGTCACCGCGATCGAGCCGATCAGCGTGACCGACAGCAGCAGGCCCTGGATGTTGCGCGGCGTGAGGAAGTCCGGCACCGTCAGCGACAGCGTCGCGAACAGCACGAGAAACACCATCACGATGCCGGAGCGGTTGATCAGCTGCCACACGCCGCCGCGCGCACGAGCGGGCACGGCGGCGGCATCGGGGGACGGGGAAGTGCGTTGGGGTTGCATGGCCTGGCTCATGTCATTGGCTTTCCGGTTGAACCGCACGCCGCTAGCGCGGCAGCGCGAGCTTGATCAGTGCGTCGGGCGTCGCATGCGCCTTCGCGACCTCGCCCGCGATCCGTCCTTCCTTCATCACGACGATGCGGTCCGACACGCCGATCACCTCGGCCAGATCGCTCGACACGAGGATCACCGTGCGGCCCGCTTCCGCGAGTTCGTAGAACAGGTTGTAGATTTCCGCGCGCGCGCCGACGTCGATGCCGCGCGTCGGCTCGTCCATCAGGAACACGTCGATGCGCTCGGCCAGCCAGCGCGCGAGCACGACCTTCTGCTGATTGCCGCCGGACAGCGCGCCGATCGGCGTATCGCCGTCGCGGGTCTTGATCGCGAGCCGCTCGATGTAGCGTTGCGCGAGTTCGCGTTCGCGCCGCCCGTCGAGCAGCATGCGCGCCGGGCTGAAATGGCGGCGCGCGCTGATGTTCAGGTTGTCGGCCACCGACGCGATCGCGACGATGCCTTCCTGCTTGCGGTCTTCCGGGCACAGCGCGATGCCGGCGCGCACCGCGTCGCGCGGGCTTCGGAACGCCACCGGCTTCCCGTTCAGCTCGACGTGCCCGGCGCTCGGGCGCACCGCGCCGTACAGCAGCTTCATCAGCTCCGAGCGGCCCGCGCCGACGAGCCCGAAGAAGCCGACGATCTCGCCGCGCCGCGCGGTGAACGACACGGGCTCGGCAAGCCCGGGCCCCGCGATCCCCTTCGCCTCGATCAGCACGTCGCCGGCCGCGCGCGGCCGGTAGCCGTACACGTCCTCGATCGAGCGGCCGACCATGCAGCCGATCAGCCGGTCGCGGTCGAGACCGGTCACCGCATCGAACGTGTCGATGCGGCGGCCGTCGCGGAACACGGTCACGCGGTCGCACAGTTCATACACTTCTTCCATCCGGTGCGTGACGTAGATGATCGCGCGCCCTTCCGCGCGCAGCGCACGGATGATCCGGAACAGTTGCGTCGTTTCGCGCGCGGACAGCGAACTCGTCGGTTCGTCGAACGCGATCACGCGCGCGTCGCGCATCAGCGCCTTGCCGATCTCGATCATCTGGCGCTGGCCGATCGACAGATACTTCACCGGAATGCCCGGGTCGATGTGCTCGCCGAGCCGCTCCAGCGCATCGAGCGCGCGTGCCGCGAGCGTGCGCTCGTCGACCACGCCGAGCCGGCTCGGCAGTTGCCCGAGCATCAGGTTCTCCGCGACCGTCAGCTCGGGCACCAGATGCAGCTCCTGGTAGATGATCGCGATGCCGGCCTCGAGCGCCGCGCGCGTCGACGCGAAGCGCTGCACGGCGCCGTTCAGCGTCAGCGTGCCGGCCTGCGGCTGGTTCACGCCGGACAGCACCTTCAGCAGCGTCGATTTGCCCGCGCCGTTCTCGCCCATCAGCCCGTGCACTTCGCCCGCGCGCACCGACAGCGACACCGCGTCGAGCGCACGCACGCCCGGAAACGTCACCGTGATGCCGTCGAGCGCGAGCAGCGGGCTGTCCGGCGGCGGCGTGCCCGCGTCGGTACCGCCGCCGGACACGGCCGTCATCGTCTGCGTCGTCATCGCGTTCTCGCCTCGCTCCGCTCAGATGCCGAGGTCGGCGCGCACGGCCTGCCAGTTCGCGCGCGTCATCAGCTTGCCGCTCGTCTGCGTGTCGGCAGGCGGCATCTTGCCGTTGCGGATCCAGTCGACGAGGTTCTGCGTGCTGTCCTTGCCGTGGTTCGTCGAGCTGACCGCGATCGTCCCGTAGAAGCCGGTCGGCTCCTTCTTCTGGAATTCGGCGAACGCCTCGCCCGCACCGTTGATGCCGACGCCGATCACGTCGGCCGCCGGGATGTGCAGCTGCTCGGTCGCGCGCACCGCGCCGAGCACGGTTTCCTCGTTCAGCGCGTAGACCACCCACTTCTTGATGTTCGGATGGCGTGCGAGCACCGGCGCGGCCGCACTGAAGCCGCCTTCGTCGTCGGTCGTCTTCTGCGGCGCGTCGAAGATGTTGTCCTTGCGGAAGCCGTTCGCGAGCAGCGCCTGCGTCGCGCCGTCGGTGCGCAGCTTCGCGGTCGGCAGCTCGTAGTTCGTGATCCGCAGCGCGCCGACCTCCTCGGGCTTCCAGCCGCGCCGCTTCATCTCGTCGGAGATCGCCTGGCCGACCTGGTTGCCGATCTTGGTCGCCGACATCCCGAGGTGCGGCACGTTCGCGAGCGGCTTGCCGGTCGAATCGACGAGCTGGTCGTCGACCGTCACGAACTTCATGTTGTAGCGCTTCGCGCGCGCGGCGATCGCCGGGCCGAGGCGCACGTCCGGCGCGCAGATCACGAAGCCCTGCGCGCCCTGCGAACCGAGGTTGTCGATCGCGGCCAGCACCTTCTCGCCGTCCGGCGTGCCGATCTTCACGACCGAGAAGTTCTCCTTCTGGCCGAGCGCGGACGCCGCGTTCTGCTCGTTGATGAACCACGCCTGCTCGGGCATCTTCACGAGGAAGCCGATCTTCAGCGGCGCGTCGGCGCGCGCGGCGCCCTGCATGCCGAGCGGCGCGATGCAGAGCGCGGCCAAGAGCGCGCGCAACGTGTGCCGGCGAATCGTGTGAGTCGTGCGGTTCATGCAATGTCTCCTTGGTATCGGCAGGTGCCGTAATGTGTGCCGCAATGATTCGTCGTGCGCGCTTCGCGTCGAAGCGCGCACGTTCAGCGGCCGAACGCGTCGGTCTGCACGCGCCGGCCGAACAGGAACGCATCGGCGACGAGCCGCAGCGGCCGCACGTCGACGTCGCTTTCGCCCCGCGCGATCAGCGCATGGAAGTGCGCATACAGCGCCGGATATTCGCGTTCGGGCCCGATCTCGACCGGCTCGCCCGCGATCGACAGTTGCGCGCCGCCGCGGCTGATCGCGAGCACGCCATCGGTCGTGTCGACCGCGATCTCCCATTGCTCGACGGGGCCGTGCCGCCAGTCGAATTCCGCGCGCACCGGTACGCCGTCGGTATCCGCGCAATCGAGTTCGGCCGCGATCGGCGTCTGCACGTCGCTCGGCACGAACAGCGTCGCCTCGCGCAGCACGAGTTCGCGCGGCAGGATCCGCGTGACGATCGACAACGCGTTGATGCCCGGATCGAACACGCCGAGGCCGCCCGGCTCCCAGATCCACTGCTGCCCCGGATGCCAGCGCCGCACGTCCTCCTTCCAGCGCACCTGCACCGCGCGGATCCTGCGCGTCGCGAGCCATGCGCGTGCAGGCTCGACCGCGCTCGCACAGCGCGAATGCCACGTCGCGAACAACGTGAGGCCGCGTTCGCGCGCGAGCGCATCCAGCGCGGCCACTTCGCCGAGCGTCGCGCCCGGCGGCTTCTCGAGCATCACGTGCTTGCCGGCTTCGAGCGCGGCGCGCGCCTGCGCGTAGCGCACTTGCGGCGGCGCGCACAGCGACACGGCGTCGAGTTCGCGCTCGGCGGCGAGCAGCGCACGCAGGTCGGGATAGTTGCGCACGCCCGTAACTTCCGCGTGGCGGCTCGCACACGCGGTCAACGCAAAGCCCGGTTCGGCGGCAATCGCCGGCAGATGCTGGTCGCGCGCGATCTTGCCGATCCCGACGACACCCAGTGAAATCGGATTACTCATCGTCCATGTCTCCTTCGCGCATCGCTCAGTGCGCCCAGCGCAGCACGAGCGGATCGAGCCGGCGCGCGATCGCGAGCAATTCCGCGCGCGTGTCCGGGTGCAGTTCCGGCATCGGATGCCGCGGCCGCTCGCACGCGATCACGCCGCCTTCGCGCATCAGCGCTTTCGCGGTGAGGATCCCGGACTGGCGGTTCTCGTGATTGATCAGCGGCAGCCACGCCTGGTAGCGCGCATAAGCGTCGTCGTGCCGACCTGCGCGCCACGCTTCGAGGATCGGCCGGATGCCGTCCGGATACGCGCCGCCCGTCATCGCGCCGGTCGCGCCCGCATGCAGATCGGCGAGCAGCGTGATCGCCTCCTCGCCGTCCCACGGCCCCTCGATCGCGTCGCCGCCGAGCCGGATCAGCTCGCGCAGCTTGTTCGCGGCGCCCGGCGTCTCGATCTTGAAGTACGCGACCTGCTCGATCTCGCGCGCCATCCGCGCGAGAAACGGCGCGGACAGTGCAGTCCCGCTGGCGGGCGCGTCCTGGATCATGATCGGGATCGCGATCGCGTCGGACACGCGTGCATAGAAGTCGAAGATCTGCGCTTCCGGCACGCGGAACGTCGCGCCGTGATACGGCGGCATCGCCATCACCATCGCCGCGCCGAGCTGCTGTGCGCACAGGCTGCGCGCCGCGCACACCTGCGTGCTGTAGTGCGACGTCGTGACGATCACCGGCACGCGGCCCGCGACGTGTTCGAGGATCGTGCGCGTGAGCACGTCGCGCTCGTCGTCGGTGATCGCGAACTGTTCGGAGAAATTCGCGAGGATGCACAGCCCGTCCGAGCCCGCGTCGATCATGAAATCGACCGCGCGCTTCTGGCTCGCGAGGTCGAGCGCGCCGTTATCGGCAAACGTCGTCGGGACGACGGGGAAGATGCCGCGATAGCGCGGCGTGCTGCTCGATGTCATGGTTCGCGTCCTGCTTCGGCCGCGGTGCTGACCGGCCGTCTTGCGTTCACGGTTTCACGAAGCGCGGGCCCGCACGGCCCGCAACCGGCGGCGGCGCACGTCGCGCCGCCTGCTGCTCAATGCGAATGGCTCGGCACGTCCGCGCCGCGCGTGCCGACCAGGAAGTCGAGGTCGCACCCCTCGTCGGCCTGCAGCACGTGATCGATGTACAGCCGCGCGTAGCCGCCCTTGCCGAGCTGGCCGGCCACGCCCGGCGCCGCGGCCGGATCGACGTCCGACAGGCGGCGCTGCAGTTCGTCATCCGGAATGTCGAGATGCAGCGTGCCGGCCTCGCAGTCGAGTTCGATCCAGTCGCCGTTGCGCACGGCCGCGAGCGGCCCGCCGGCGGCGGCCTCGGGCGCCACGTGCAGCACGACCGTGCCGTACGCGGTGCCGCTCATCCGCGCATCCGATATCCGCACCATGTCCTTCACGCCCTGGCGCAGCAGCTTCGGCGGCAGCCCCATGTTGCCGACCTCGGCCATGCCCGGATACCCGCGCGGCCCGCAGTTCTTCAGCACGAGCACCGAGCTCGCGTCGACGTCGAGCGCTTCGTCGTTGATCGTCGCCTTGTAGTGGTCGAGGTTCTCGAACACGACCGCGCGGCCGCGATGCTTGAGCAGCTCCGGGCTCGCCGCCGACGGCTTCAGCACCGCGCCGCGCGGCGCGAGATTGCCGCGCAGGATGCAGATGCCGCCGTCCGCGATCAGCGGCCGGTCGAGCGGGCGGATCACCTCGTCGTCGTAGTTCGGCGCTTCGCGCACGTTGTCCCACAGCGACTTGCCGTTCACCGTCGGCGCGTCCGGGTGCGGCAGCAACCCGCCTTCGCCGAGCCGGCGCAGCACGGCCGGCAGGCCGCCCGCGTAATAGAACTCTTCCATCAGGAAACGCCCCGACGGCATCAGGTCGACGATCGTCGGCGTGTCGCGGCCGATCCGCATCCAGTCTTCCAGTTCGAGCGGCACGCCGATGCGGCCGGCGATCGCCTTCAGGTGGATCACCGCATTCGTCGAGCCGCCGATCGCCGCGTTCGTGCGGATCGCGTTCTCGAACGCCGCGCGTGTCAGGATCTTCGACAGCACGAGCCCTTCGAGCGCCATCTCGACGATGCGGATGCCCGACATGTGCGCGAGCACGTAGCGGCGCGAATCGACGGCCGGAATCGCCGCGTTGTGCGGCAGCGCGACGCCGAGCGCCTCGGCCATGCAGGCCATCGTCGACGCGGTGCCCATCGTGTTGCAGGTGCCGGCCGAACGCGACATCCCGGCTTCCGCCGACAGGAAGTGATGCAGGTCGATCTCGCCGGCCTTCAGCGCTTCGTGCAGCTGCCACACGGCCGTGCCCGAACCGATGTTCCTGCCTTCCAGCTTGCCGTTCAGCATCGGGCCGCCCGATACGACGATCGCCGGCACGTCGCAACTCGCCGCGCCCATCAGCAGCGCGGGCGTCGTCTTGTCACAACCAGCGAGCAGCACGACCGCGTCGATCGGGTTGCCGCGGATCGCCTCCTCGACGTCCATCGACGCGAGGTTGCGCGTGAGCATCGCCGACGGCCGCAGGTTCGATTCGCCGTTCGAGAACACCGGGAACTCGACCGGGAAGCCGCCCGCTTCGGAGATCCCGCGCTTCACGTGCTCGGCGAGCTTGCGGAAATGCGCGTTGCACGGCGTCAGTTCGGACCACGTGTTGCAGATGCCGATGATCGGCCGGCCGTCGAACTCGTGATCGGGGATGCCCTGGTTCTTCATCCAGCTCCGGTACATGAAGCCGTTCTTGTCGTTCGTGCCGAACCATTGGGCGGAGCGCAGCCTGGGTTTTGTTGCCGACATCGTCAGTCCTGTGGTGACGGGATACCGGCGCAGTCTAGGCAGAATTTTGATAACTGGCTAATGACGTTTTTGGCGATTACGATACTGATTTCGATATCGATATAAACCCGTACGATGCCCGAAGCCAGCCCGTGGGGAAACCGCGGCCGCCTGAAGACCCGCCAGCTCCTGCTGGTGGTCGCGCTCGCCGACGAAGGCAGCATTCACCGCGCGGCGGCCGCGCTGAACATGACGCAGCCGGCCGCGTCGAAACTGCTGCGCGAACTCGAGGAATCGATCGGCGCGGTGCTGTTCGAGCGCCTGCCGCGCGGAATGCGGCCGACGCTGTACGGCGACGCGCTGATCCGCCACGCACGCGCGGCGCTCGGCAGCCTCGACCAGGCGCACGAGGAGCTGGCCGCGCTGAAGGCCGGCCATCTCGGCCACGTGGCCGTGGGGGCGATCACGTCGCCGGGGCTGCGGCTCGTGCCACCGGCCGTCGCCGCGGTGAAAGGCACGCACGCGGGCCTGCACGTGTCGGTCGAGATCGACACCAGCAACGTGCTGCTCGAACATCTCGCGCAGGAAAAGATCGACATCGTGCTCGGCCGGCTCTCCGCCGAACACGACAAGCTGCGCCTGCGCTACGAACCGCTGACCGGCGAGCCGGTGGCCGCCGTCGTGCGTACCGGCCATCCGCTGCTCGCGCAGGTGCCGCTGTCGCTCGCCGACGTGCAGCGCGCCGCGTGGGTCGTGCCGCCGGCCGGCAGCGTGCTGCGGCACCGCTTCGAGCTCGTGTTCCAGCGCGCGAGCCTCGCGCCGCCGGCGAACCTGGTCGAAACGTCCGCGCTGCTGTTCATCACGCAACTGCTCGAACAGAGCGACATGATCGCGGTACTGGCCGAGGACGTCGCGCACTATTACGCGCGGCACGGGATCGTCACGGTGCTGCCGCTGGAGATGGACTGCCGGATGGACGATTTCGGGATCATCACGCGCACCGACCGGCTGCATTCGCCGGCCGTCGCGGTAATGGCCGAAGCGATTCGCGCGGCTGCGCGGGAGGTTTACGGCGTCGCGCTGTGAGGACGCGGCAGAGGTCGGGTTGCCGGTATTGCCAGGCAGGCATGCGCGCCGCGTGACGCGCGTGCGGCGCCTGTCGTGCCTGTTGCGCGTTACACCCAGGGTGCTGCGAGCCCTTCCGTCTTCAACGCCCGCTGGATCGCCGGGCGCGCAAGCACACGCTGCAGGTAGTCACCGAGTACCGCCCGCTGCCGCGCCGGCGCCGCAAAACCGCGCGTCCAGCGGCACAGCATCAGCGCATACGGATCGAGCACCGTGTAGTGCTCACCGAGCAGCCAGGGGCCGCCGCTCGTTTCCAGCTGATGTTCGAGCTGATCCAGCAGCGTGCCGATCTTTGCCTCCGCATGGGCCTTGACCTGCGCCGCGCCCGACGCATTGCCCGCATCGACCCAGCGCTCCGGATAGAAGTACGCGATCAGCGTCGCCTGCAGCGTGTTGGTGAGCCACATCAGCCACTTGTAGAACTGCGCACGTTCCGGCGTGCCGAGGCCGGGGGCAAGCCGCTGCTCCGGGTGCGTATCGGCGAGATGCAGGCAGATCGCGGCGGTTTCGTACAGCACGAGATCGCCGTCGACCAGCACGGGGATGAGCCCGTTCGGATTCAGCGCGAGATACGCCGGCGACTTGTGCTGATCATGCGTGCGATCGACGTACTCGAGTTCGAACGGCCGGCCGGTTTCTTCGAGCACGAAGTGCGGCGCCATGCTGGCATTGCCGGGGTAGTAGAAAAGCTTCATCGTCGATGTCATCGGGTGGATATCGGTGTCACGCTGCGGCGAATTCGATCACCGGTTCGCAGCGGATCGGGAAATTGACCGAGTTCGCGATATAGCACTTCGCATGTGCATCGTGATGCAGATGCGCCGCCTTTTCGCGATCGTCGCCGGCCTGGATCGTGACGTGCGGGCGCAGCACGATTTCGGTGAAGCGGCCTTCCTCCGCGCTGTCGAGCATCGTGCCTTCCGCGTGGTCGACATAGGCCACCACGCGAATGCCGGCATCGGAACACAGATGCAGATACCAGAGCTTGTGGCATGCCGATGCCGACGCGAGCAAAAGATCCTCGGGGCTCCAGCGAGCGGCATCGCCGCGGAACGCCGCATCCGACGAACCGGGAATGTCCGGCTTCGATCCGGCCCGGATCACGTGATCGCGCCCGTACTCGCGATACCCCGACGTGCCGGTGCCGCGATTGCCCGTCCACTCCACCGCGACGCGATATGTGTGCTCGCCAGATGCCATCTCGATCTCCATTGATGTCGGTTGCTTCGACCGTGCGGGACGCCATGTTGCGGTGCCCGCCTGTGGTTGTCATTGTGGCATCGGATTTTCGTTTGGTATACCATTATTCCAAAATGACGGAACACGCAGGCATGGAAGCCAAACTCGACTCCACGGCAGACGCCGTCGCCGCCTCGCTGCGGGACATGATCATCAACGGTGAACTGGCAGCCGGCGAACGGCTCGTCGAGCGCGATCTGGCCGACCGGTTCGGCATCAGCCGGATTCCGCTGCGCGAGGCGATCCAGCGGCTGGAACGTGAAGGATTGCTGGATATCTTCAGGAATCGCGGCGCCGTCGTGCGGATGCTGAGCGCATCGGACGTACAGGAAATCTACGACCTGCGCGTGCTGCTCGAAGGCGACGCGATCTACCGGAGCGTGAAGCGGCTCGACGACGAGACGCTCGCGCGCGCCGAACTCGTGCATCGCCTGCTCGGCGATGCGACCGTGTCGCGCCGGCAAGGCGAGCTGAACCGCGAATTCCACGCGTTGCTGTATGCGTGCTGCGGCAACGCGCGGCAGTTGAAATCGATTGCCGAACTGCGCAGCCAGGTCGAACGTTACGAGCGCCTGCAGACCACGCTGCTCGCCGATACGCCGTCGTTCCAGGTCGAGCACGAAGCCATTCTGCAAGCGTGCCGCGAACGCAATGCGCGTGCGGCGCGCTCGATGACGGTCGCGCATCTCGAGTCGGCTCGACGCATCGTGATGCGGCTCGTCGAGGGCGGTTGAAACCGGCGTACGAACGCTCGCCCCTGCGCTACACCGCGCGCGGCACCCGCCCGGTCGTGCCGCGCACCACCAGTTTCGGCAGCGACGCGACCCGCACGCGCGACGCCTCGTCGCCCTGCCCGCCCGCCTCGCGCAACGTGTTGAGCAGCTCGACCGCGAGGCCGGCCGCTTCGGCCGTCGGGATCGCGACGGTCGTCAGCGTAGGCCGCGTGTCGCTCGCCAGATGGATGTCGGTAATGCCGACGATCGACAGGTCGTCCGGCACACGCCTGCCGCGATCGGCCGCCGCGTGCATCGCGCCGATCGCCGGCAGGTCGTTGGTCGCGACCAGCGCGGTCAACTGCGGATGGGCATCGAGCAGCCGGCCCGCCGCGCGCACGCCGCCTTCGATCGAATCGCGCTCGGCCGCGACGATCGACGCGTCGAGCCCGGCCTCGCGCATCACGTCGACGAAGCCGTCGTAGCGCGCCGCCTGCACGCCGCTCGCCGCCCCGCCCACGATCACGCCGATCTTCTCGTGGCCGAGTTCGAGCAGGTGCCGCGTCGCGATCCGCCCCGCCTCCCGGAAGTCGATCGCCACGCACGGCAGCCCGTCGGGCAGCGCCTCGGGCCGCTCCCACAGGCACAGCACGACCGGCACGCCGCGCCGCGCGACGTCGAGCAGATCCGGCAGGTGCAGGTTCGCGTTGGTCACGAGGATCCCTTCGGAAATCGTGCCGGCGATCTGGTCGAGATACGCGCGGCCCTGCAACGGATCTTCATTCGTATTGCAGACGATCAGGAACTGCCCGTTGCGGCGCACCGCGCGCTCGACTGCCAGTGCGAACTCCGGGTAGAACGGGTTCGCGATGCTCGACACCATCAGCGCGACCGTCGGCGCGCGCCCTTCCGCCAGCGCCCGCGCGGCGAGATGCGGCCGGTACCCGAGCGCGTCGACCGCTTCCAGCACGCGCGCACGCGTCGCGTCGCCGACCCGGCCGCGCCCGCGCAGCACGTTCGATACCGTCGCGGCCGTCACGCCGGCGCGGCGCGCCACTTCATCCAGAGTTGCCATCGGTTGCTCACTATATGAGACGTCAATCCAGTATTTGCTTCGCTTGCCCAAGCGGCGCACTATCGCCGCACACCTTGCCGCCCGACCGACGGGCGCGACTCGGCCGCGATCGCATCGCCTCTTTTTTTGATCGCGATGATTAAGCGCTTAATCATGTAATACAGCGCATTAAAACATGGAGCGGAGACAATGGCGAGCATCTCGATGCGACGCGTGCAGAAAGCCTATGGCGATCACGCGCCGGTCATACGCGACGTCGATCTGGAGATCGGCGCGCACGAGTTCTGCGTATTCCTCGGGCCGTCCGGGTGCGGGAAATCGACGCTGCTGCGCATGATTGCCGGCCTCGAGGACCTGAGCGCGGGCGAGCTGTCGATCGATGGCCGCCGCGTCGACGACGTGCCGGCCGCCGAGCGCGGCGTCGCGATGGTGTTCCAGAGCTACGCGCTGTTTCCGCACATGACGGTGTACGAGAACATGGCGTTCGGGCTGAAGCTCGCGCGCGTGCCGAAAGCCGAGATCGACCGGAAGGTGCGCGACGCGGCGCGCGTCCTGCAGCTCGACACGCTGCTCGACCGCAAGCCGAAGGCGCTGTCGGGCGGGCAGCGGCAGCGCGTCGCGATCGGCCGCGCGATCGTGCGCGAGCCCGGCGTGTTCCTGTTCGACGAACCGCTGTCGAACCTCGACGCGGCACTGCGCGGCCAGACCCGCATCGAGATCGCGCGGCTGCACCGGCAGTTCGAACGCGCGAGCGTCGTCTACGTGACGCACGACCAGACCGAAGCGATGACGCTCGCCGACAAGATCGTGCTGCTGCACGCCGGCGCGGACACCGCGCAGCACGGCAGCATCGCGCAGGTCGGCGCGCCGCTCGACCTCTACCACCACCCGGCCAGCCGCTTTGTCGCGGGCTTCATCGGCTCGCCGCGGATGAACTTCCTGCCGGCCGTCGTCGCTGCGTGCGATGCGCATCGCACGACCGTCACGCTCGTCCCGTCCGGCGAAACCTTCGTACTGCCACGCGACGGCTCGTCGCTCGGCGCCGGCATGGCCGTGACGCTCGGTATTCGCCCCGAACACCTGACGCTCGGTACCGCGCCCGACGCGACGACGCTCGCGCGCGACGTCGCGCTGGTCGAACGCCTGGGCGAACAGACCTACGTGCACCTCGATACGCCCGGCGGCGCACCGCTGATCGCGAAGGTGCCCGGCGACGCGCAGGTACGCACCGGCGAGCGCGTGCACGTGCATGCGCCGGCCTCGGCCTGCCATCTCTTCACCGACGACGGCCGCGCGGTGCCCGCGTGCGCCGACGTCCACGTCCACCACTACGCATAGGGATCGGCATGCGCCTCGGAGTCTGTTACTACCCGGAACACTGGCCTGAAACGATGTGGGCCGACGATGCCCGCCGGATGAAGGCACTCGGCATCGAGCAGGTGCGGATCGCCGAATTCGCGTGGAGCCGTATCGAGCCGTCGCCGGGCGAATACGACTGGGGCTGGCTCGATCGCGCGGTCGACGTGCTCGGCGCCGCCGGCCTCGAGATCGTGATGTGCACGCCGACCGCCACGCCGCCGAAATGGCTGGTCGACCGCCATCCCGACATCCTCGCGATCGGTGCGGACGGACGGCCGCGCGCGTTCGGCTCGCGCCGCCACTACGACTTCTCGTCGCCGACCTATCTCGAAGCGTCGCGCCAGATCTGCACGGCGGTCGCCGAACGCTACGGCCGCCACCCGGCCGTGCGCTACTGGCAGACCGACAACGAACTCGGCTGCCACCAGACCGTCGTCAGCTATTCGCCGGCCGCGCTCGTGCGCTTCCGCGCATGGCTGAAGGCGCGCTACGGCACGATCGACGCGCTGAACCGCGCGTGGGGCACCGTGTTCTGGAGCATGGAGTACCGCCATTTCGACGAAGTCGACGCGCCCGTCGGCACCGTGACCGAAGCCCACCCGTCGCATCGCCTCGACTACCGGCGCTTCGCGTCCGACGAAGTCGCGCGCTATCACCGGATGCAGGTCGACGTGATCCGCGCGCATTCGCCGGGGCGGCCCGTCGCGCACAACTTCATGCAGCTGTTCACCGAGTTCGACCACTACGAGGTTGCACGCGACCTCGACATCGCGACGTGGGACAGCTACCCGCTCGGCGCGCTCGAGGAGCAATGGTTCGCGCCCGACGTGAAGGCGCGCTGGCTGCGCACCGGCCACCCCGATTTCGCGTCGTTCAATCACGATCTGTATCGCGGCATGTCGAAGCTGCCGTTCTGGGTGATGGAGCAGCAGCCGGGGCCCGTGAACTGGGCGCAGTGGAACCCCGCGCCGCTGCCGGGCATGGTTCGGCTGTGGAGCTGGGAGGCATTCGCGCATGGCGCCGGCTGCGTGTCGTACTTCCGCTGGCGGCAGGCGCCGTTCGCGCAGGAACAGATGCACGCGGGCCTGCACACGCCCGACGACAGGCTCGACGAAGGCGGCCGCGAGGCACAACGTGTCGCACGCGAGATCGCGTCCGTGCATGACGCAGGCCAGGATACGGACGCGGACGGCCCGGTGCGCGCACCGGTCGCGCTCGTTTTCGACTACGAGGCCAAGTGGCTGTTCGAAGTGCAGCCGCAGGGCGCCGATTTCCACTACCCGCGCTTCGCATTCGAGTACTACTCGGCGCTGCGTTCACTCGGCCTCGACGTCGATATCGTTTCGGCGAATGCGCCGCTCGACGGCTATCGCCTCGTCGTCGTGCCGCCGCTACCCGTCGTGCCCGACGATTTCGCGGCACGGCTCGCCGCGTCGGGCGCGCATGCCGTGTTCGGGCCGCGCACCGGTTCGAAGACCGCCGACCTCCAGATTCCGCCGGCGCTACCGCCCGGCCCGCTCGCGTCGATCCTGCCGGTGCGCGTGTGGCGCGTCGAATCGCTGCGGCCGAACGTGACCGAGCCGATCGACGGCACGCTGCGCGACGGCTCCCTGCTCGCGGGCGATGCGCGCCACTGGCGCGACTTCGTCGAGCTGCACGACGACACGCGCAGCGTCGTGCATGCACGCTTCGCCGACGGTCATCCGGCCTGCGTGTCGCATGGCGTGCTGCATTACTGGGCCGCGCTGTTCGACGAGGCGACCACCGCGAAGCTGTTCGCCGATGTCGCGGCCGAAGCGGGCCTCGCAACGACGCCGCT
Source organism: Burkholderia pulmonis (assembly GCF_984667975.1). Classification (NCBI taxonomy): domain Bacteria; kingdom Pseudomonadati; phylum Pseudomonadota; class Betaproteobacteria; order Burkholderiales; family Burkholderiaceae; genus Burkholderia; species Burkholderia pulmonis. The sequence continues at coordinate 48,796 of NZ_OZ480187.1, read as the reverse complement.
CGGCGACGGCGTGCGCGTGAGCCGGCGCGGCGGCCTGACCTACGTCTTCAACTACGGCAGCACGCCGCACACGATCGACGCGGTGCCGCCGTCGGCGTTCGTGCTCGGCGCCGCGCAAGTCGGGCCGCAGGACGTGGCCGTGTATCGAAGCCGTTCGTAGCACCCCGCCACCGGCGCCATGACGCGCCGGTCACGCACAACGACACACAGGACTGGAGACACCATGACACATCGCCCCCTTCGCGCCGCTGCCCGGCTCGCCACGGCCGCCGCCGTCGCCTTCGCATCGCTCGGCATGACGGCGTCCGCCGATGCCGGCACACTGACGATCAACATCGCGTTCAAGGGCGCGAGCCAGCGCGCGGTCTGGCAATCGACGCTCGACGCATTCCGCAAGGCGCATCCCGACATCGACGTGAAGGCGACCTTCGTCGACGAGGAAGCGTACAAGGTACAGCTCCCCGCGTGGCTCACGACCGTCGCGCCGGACGTTGTGAACTGGCATGCTGGCGAGCGGATGGCGTACTACGCGAAGCGCGGACTGTTCGAGGACCTGAGCGGCGACTGGGCGAAGAACGGCTGGGGCGCGATGTATGCGTCGACGCGCGACGCGTCGTCGTACAACGGCAAGCAGTACGCCGCGCCGACCGTCTACTACTCGTGGGGGCTGTTCTACCGCAAGGACCTGTTCCGCAAGGTCGGCATCGCCGACGAGCCGAAGACGTGGGACCAGTTTCTCGATGCGTGCAAGAAGCTGAAAGCGGCCGGCATCACGCCGATCGCGGTCGGCGGCCGCGACGCGTGGACGCTCGCCGGCTGGTTCGACTATCTCGACCTGCGCCTGAACGGCAACGCGTTCCACCAGCAGCTGATGGCCGGCGACGTGCCGTACACCGACCCGCGCGTGAAGAAGGTCTACACGACGTGGAAATCGCTGATCGACGCCGGCTACTTCATCGACAACGCGCTGTCCTACGATCTCGACGGCGCGCAGCCGTTCCTGTTCCAGGGCAAGGCCGCGATGATGCTGATGGGCACCTTCATCGCGGCCGGTTTCCCGCCGAACGTGAAGCAGGAAATGGGCTACTACCGGTTCCCGATCATCGACCCGAAGGTGCCGACCGCCGAGGATGGCCCGGTCGAATCGCTGCACATCCCGACGAAGGCGAAGAACAAGGCCGACGCGCACACGTTCCTCGCGTTCGTCGAAACGCCCGAGATGGGCGCGAAGCTCGCGGAGGGCCTCGGATCGCTGTCGGCCAACAGCAAGTCGCCCGAGCCGGACGATCCGATCTCGCGCATCGGCTTCCGGATCCTCGCCGACACGAAGGGCGGCGTCGCGCAGTTCTACGACCGCGACATGACGAAGGAAATGGCCGACGAAGGGATGAAGGGGATGCAGCAGTTCCTCGCGAATCCCGCGCAGCTCGATACGGTGCTCGCGCAACTCGAACAGACCCGCAAGCGGATCTACAAGAAGTGACCGCGTGACCCAACCGGCGGCCGTGCGCCGCCGTGTCCGTCTAGGAGGCTTGCCGTGTCCAGTCCGATCACGTCCACCCCGCCCGCCGGCACCGCGCCGCCGCCGCGCGGGACATCCGCCACCGCGTTGCCGGCACGGCGCCCGTCGCCGGCCGTGCGGCGGCAACGGCGCGCCGCGTGGCTCTTTCTCGCGCCGGCCTGCGCAATGGTTGCCGTCTATGTGATCTGGCCGATCCTGTCGACGATGTGGCTGAGCCTGTACAACTGGGACGGGATGACCGAGCGCACCTTCGTCGGTCTCGCGAACTACGTCGAACTGCTGCATGCGCCGACGTTCTACACGGCGCTGCGCAACAACGTGATCTGGCTCGTGCTCTTCATGCTCGCGCCGCCGCTGGGCCTCGCGCTCGCGCTGTACCTGAACCAGGCGGTCGGCGGCATCCGGCTCGTGAAGTCGCTGTTCTTCGCGCCGTTCGTGCTGTCCGGCGTGGTCGTCGGCCTGATCTTCTCGTGGTTCTACGATCCGACGTTCGGGCTGCTCGCGCTGCTCGCCGGGCACGGCATCCCGGTACTCGGCGACGCGCGCTATGCAACGCTCGGCGTGGTATTCGCCGCGCTGTGGCCGCAGACGGCGTACTGCATGATCCTGTACCTGACCGGCCTCACGTCGGTCAATCCGGAACAGATCGAAGCGGCGCGGATGGAAGGCGCGCGCGGCTTCGCCATGCTTTGGCACGTCGTGCTGCCGCAACTGCGGCCGACCACGTTCATGGCGATCGTCGTCACGGTGATCGGCGCGCTGCGCAGCTTCGACCTGATCTCGGTGATGACGAGCGGCGGCCCGTTCGAGAGTTCGACCGTGCTCGCGTATTACATGTACGACCAGGCGATCAAGTACTACCGGCTCGGCTATTCCGCGTCGATCGCGGTCGTGCTGTTCGCGATCATGCTCGTCTACATCGTGTTCCAGTTGCGCCGCATGCTGCGCAACGAGCAGTGATCTGCCGGGGAGGCCTTCATCATGTTTCCGACACCCGTTGCCCAATGGAAGCCCGTCTCGCGCCGGCTGTACAAGCTGTCGCTGCCCGTCGCGCTGCTGATCTGGCTGCTGCCGATGATCGCGGTGTTCGTCACGTCGGTGCGCTCGACCGAGGAACTCGTCGAAGGCCACTACTGGGGGTGGCCGCGGCACTTCGCGATGATCGAGAACTATCGCGACGCGCTGACGACGTCGCCGATGCTGCATTACTTCTGGAACAGCGTGCAGATCACCGTGCCGTCCGTGATCGGCTCGATCGCGCTCGCGGCGATGGCCGGCTTCGCGCTCGCGACCTACCGGTTTCGCGGCAATACCGCGCTGTTCGGCACGTTCGTCGCCGGCAACTTCGTGCCGGTGCAGGTGCTGATGATTCCGGTGCGTGATCTATCGCTGAGGCTCGGCGTGTTCAATACCGTCGAAGCGCTGATCCTGTTCCATGTCGCGTTCCAGACCGGGTTCTGCACGCTGTTCCTGCGCAACTTCATCAAGCAGCTGCCGTTCGAGCTGATCGAGGCGGCGCGCATCGAAGGCGCGGGGGAATGGACGGTGTTCTGGCGGATCGTGCTGCCGTTGATCCGGCCAGCGCTGGCCGCGCTCGCGATTCTGGTGTTCACGTTCGTGTGGAACGACTACTTCTGGGCGCTGTGCCTCACGCAGGGCGATGAAGCCGCGCCGATCACGGCGGGCGTGGCTGCGCTGAAGGGGCAATGGACAACGTCGTGGAATCTCGTGTCGGCCGGATCGATTCTTGCCGCGCTGCCGTCGGTCGCGATGTTCTTCGCGATGCAGAAGCATTTCGTCGCGGGGCTCACGTTCGGCGCGACGAAAGGCTGATCGCGCGCCGGACGCGTTTTCGGATCTCCCCCTCCGCATCGTGAGGTTGCCCGCTTCGGCGGGCTTTTTTCATGCTTTGCGGGGGTTGGGGTGGATGTTGCTTGAAGACCCCGTGCAGGCTTTCTGTCATAGACCGAATTCAACAATCACAATGCGCCGGCCTATCGCATCGGATTAACGTTCAGCAATGATTCCCAAAGCCAACGATTGAAATCCACGACCGTGCAACTGGCCCTCCCCCAGATCAACCACAAGACTACGTTTCGAGGCGGCGAATTTTATATCCGCCTCTTGTGCATCACGCAAAGCGTTCAACAAACGGCCATCGGGATCGCTTTCATTGCGTTCCGTGGGGAAATGGATCAACCAAATCTTTCGAGCGCAACCAGCCAAACGTGATACGACCATCAAACTTCGGCCCCGTATTGACGTAGCGGATATATGAAAATTCACCGCGCACCTTTATAACAACGACGGCATCGTCACGTACAAGGTAAGATTTTTTGGCAATAAACTCACCGCCTCTTAGCGTATACAAGGCGGATTTTCTTTCAACCAGACGAACACCTAATGCCGGAATTTCACTTGAAGCAAAAAATTCCGTCGCCGAAATATCTGGCGGATCAGCAGAGAAGATGCCTTGCGCGCTACTGCAACCAGCCTGCGGGCTCACTGTTTTAAGAACCCATCCTTCATCTTTTTTGTATAAATAACCATCGATGTCGTAGCTCTTGTCTCGACTTGAAAAATCGAGATATCTGTCGCCACTGAGAAAAGTGTTGATCTTAAAGGTGGAGTAATTCGCCGTGTCAGGATACTTTTTTTCAAACATCCCATAGAACAAAAAATAGCAAGACCCAGCCTCACCAATTCTTGAATAAACCCCAGTCACACGACCGGAATTCATAAACGCAATCAAGTACGGCTGCTGAAACAGAACAGCACCCCCGGAAAATGCCGACCCAGACACTGCCAGCATCGTTGCAAATAGCAGATTCTTATTTAAACGAATCATAAAATTTCAGAAGATTTTCAGATCAAATCTAGAGCAAGTTTTCCGGCACTTTGATCCGCGTGACGCGTCGCAGAGGCATTCTCGGGGTCGATCCGGCTCGACAATGTCCCCCGCGCACCCCATTTGCCGAGCGGCATCTAACTCATCGTGAAACTTGGCGCCCTGACAAAAGGAATTGAAATCTTATTTCGGTGGGAAAGGATCCACCAAATCCCGCGTATGCACCCAGCCAAAAGTGATGCCGCCCTCGAACTTCGGCCCAGTGCCTACGTAACGAATATATGAAAAATCGCCTTGGCTTTTCAGCGCAACCACACCATCCCCCTTTACAAGATAGGATTTCTTCGCCACAAATTTTCCATCACGATTGTCATAAAAATTCGCTTTATCATTCACAATGCGAATCCCGATAGCTGGAATCTTATGAGTTTCGTAATAAGTGACCGACCTAAAGTCTTTTGGGCCAAAAGTGAATGTTCCTGTTGCATTTTCACACCCGGCCTGACCGGACTCCGTTTGTATAACCCACTCATTGTCGCGCCGATATAAATCCCCTTTGATGTCGAACACTTTATTTCTATTCGAAAATTCCGGGGATAACTCACCTAAAACAAAAGTAAGTAACGGCGTGCCGACGTAACCATCAACATTCGTATCTCTTGACTTGACACCCTTCTCTACAAACAAGAAGTTGCAAGAAAATCTTGCGTTTCGTGAATCATAAAGACCTGATATAGCTTTCCCATCGCGAAACCCGATTAATCTTGCATCATTGAACAGAATCACTTCGCCGGCAAAAGACAATCGCGAAAGCAATACAACAAATAAGAGCACAATGAATTTACTTGAACTGCTCATAGAATTTTTTGAGATTTTCAGCGTAGTGAGGATTTTTCGTGCGCCAGCGGCTACCGTTGTATGAGGCCGCAACCTGCTCCCATTTGCGCCCTCTTAATCCGTCAACACCGGCACGCTTCTCTTTTTTCATGAATGCAATAAATATTTCCATCTGCCCATCTGATCCAGACATAAATTTATTGGCAAACTCTGCCGGCGTCGAACACCCACACGATGAATAGTATTCTCCCAGAATTTGAAATCCTCCCCAAGAACATGATTGAATAGCGACATCAAAATCAAGAGCCGCAGCGCGAATCAGCTTTCCATATTGACTCAGACCGTCTTCGCCATATTGATCTCCGCTCTGAAAGCAGAGATCAGGAAATTTTGGATAAGGATTTTCAGGAGGATCCTTTCTTTTGAGCGGATGCGCCTTCTTTTTGGCAGCACCAGTCGCTTTTGTGCTCTTCGATTCTATCGCTTTCTTTTCCGCCCCCCTTTCTTTCTCCTCTGCCTCCCTGTCGCGCTTCTTTACGGATAGATCAAAGAAATGCCGTCGCTCATACAGTATGGGAGGAAGTCCATTTTCCAAAAATGGATGGCCTTGAGATTCCTGCTGAACCAACGCCTTAATGGCGGCAACCTCTACGCCAAGTTCACTAGCCATGCGCTGATACTGAACATCCGAAAAGAACTCAGGCTTGGGGTAATTCAGCCGCGAACCAAAAACGCTGAATGCTACGGTGTGCGGTTTGCCAGTGTCCACTACCTTATAGTGGTGTTCAATTGCAATCTTGACTTTCTTCTTATGTGACTGTGGATCGACGGTGACTTCCTTGTTTTTCTTGGGAAAGTCTTTTTTTACACGGCCTTGCTCGGTGACTTTTTGCGTCCACGCAATGTATTGACCAAATTCCTTGACCAATCTTTCGATCGTCATGGCTTCGCCCTCTTTCACAACCGGAAGATTGAGGTTCTGCTCAAACTTGTCCTTCGGTGTGAGTTGCGTGGTGGACTCCAGGTGATATTCGGGACTGACGATGGTGAACGCGCTGATATCCTTCTTGGGGACAATCTGGGCTTTCCAGACAAACTCTCCACGACGATTCTTGACGAACACGTCTATCGGCTGGTTGCGAGCTGCATTTGTGATTGTCACCGCAAAGCCATCCTTGTCGGTAGTCACCTCCGTCTTGTTGTCCGAAATGGGCGGCGAGGGCGGAGCGATCGGTTCGGCTTTGCTATTCGGTGGCGTTTGTGCAGGCGCCGCCGAACTGGATGCCACTCCAGATGAGGCCGCCGCCCCGGAAGCGGGCGTAGCAGCTGGCGCATTGCTCTTTGTTGCGGAATCCTCTTGGATGATCGTTGGATCAGGGCCGATTTCCCACGCGGGGGCCGGCGGTGCGTTTTTGCCAGCTTTCAACTGAACGGAAAGACCTTCGATAGGCTTTTTCAACACATCGCGAAAAAGCACGGTTACTTCCACGGAAGCGACGCGTCGAACCTTAGCCTTCGGTGCCGGTGCGTCCGCGGGTTGTGCGTTCGACACTTGTTCTCCCTATCTATTTCGCTGATATCAGAAGCTGAATCGGTCAAGTTTCCTGCTGCTAATCGACCGGGTCTTCGCTCGCGTCGTCGACTGCTTCTTCATGGTCGTAAGCATCTTCAATCGCGTGCCAGTCGCCGCCACCGATCTCACACTTCACTTTCGTTGACGTAGGCGTGTGAACCGTTGCCGTTTCACCATTGAGAAGCCCGCCCTGCTGCTGAAGTGTCCCGTCCGGCAGATAGATGCGATATGTCTGCGCTTGCAGCGCTTGCCCGACACCAAGATTCGCGATGACCGAAGATACGTCGAAAGTCTGCGTATATTCGTGAGCCAGGTTTTGCTGCAACGTGCTGACAGGAAGCCGCGGGATGGAATAGCGCATACTGGCCGGCCCACTAAACGAATGCTGCGCTCCCTTGAACTCGACGGTCCCGGGTGCATGCCCGCGGATATTGCCGCCTTCAAGGGTGATTGACGCACCGCCCGCGGTGAGCACCAGCTTTCCCCCCGCCGCGATCTCGATGTCCCCTTGTGCTAGCAGTTTGAGGACTGCTTTGGCGACCACCTCGACATTTGCGTCATGGGACTGGATCTGCACCGGTCCCTTGGTGAACAACCTGATCGCCGTCTGCGAGAACATCCCGATCACCTTGGCGGCATTTACAATAAATGCGCCTGCTGATCCGATATGCGTGTTCTGGCCGCTGACCAAATTGATATGGCGATCTGCCGTCATATGCAGCGAGTCTTGCGTAGATGTGCCGATGCCGAACGGACTAGCAAGTAGCAGAATCGCCTTCTTGAACGCGTTCGCACTGCCAGTCCCACCCCCTGCGGTACGACCGCCACCGGCTTCCGGCGTCTCCGACTGCTGAGTGGCGTCCGTGAACTGCTTGAGCGAAGCGTGGCTCTCTTTCAAGCTGTCCGCGTGGTGCTGGACACCGATGTTCGACAGCGCCTCAACGATGCTTTCGGCGCTGATCATTTGACCCTGCGCTTCCTTGACGTCGAGCTGATCATCGTTGTGCGCCTTCGCGTGCGTTCCGATGTATGCACCACGATTCGCCCGCATACCGAGATAATCATCCGTATGTAGCAAGGCTCCTTTTCCGAGGTATCGGCCGCGAGCGTTGTTATTGCCCGCATGGTCGATCAAAACCCCTTGGTGGTACAGGCTGTAGCTGTTCCCGACCCTCCCCGTGTAGGTAGTCAGTCGCGTAGCCCCTTGATGTGTCGCATCGTCGTGTACGAACGCGTTGTAAGCGCCACTCTTACCGAAGCCACTCGACTTGAGGCCCGAGAGGAGCACGTTGGTATGCCATTGTGGGGGTGTCGTTTGGGATGGCAGGCGGCCGAGCACATACGGCCGGTCGCAATCACCCTGGAAGTAGTCGACGAGGACCCATTCGTCTTTGCGCGGCACATGAACGCCACCATAGCCATATCCGGTGTCTGCCTGCATCACCAGCAGTGGCGGTGACGTTTGCATCTGGTTCGTTCCGTCGCGCTCGTCCCACGGATAGATCACGTAGATACGATTGCGTTCATCGGCCCATGCTTCCTCATTATTTGGCCCATTCACGAGTGCGTGCTCGGCATGCATCCGCGGCTTTCCATGCTCGAACGGACTGCGATACTCGTTGTTGGTCCGCTGCGCTTCTACTTTGACCAAGTAGACGCCGCCCAGGCCATCGACGGGATTGGTTCGTGAGCTGAACTGGGTGCCATAGTCATGGCGCAAGTCGGACAACGCGCCCTGCAAACTCAGTGGATAGGTCGCGGCATGATTGGATAGCGGCACATTGTTCTCGATGAACCACTCAACCTCGACTACCATGAACTCCCGAAGGTTCGGATCGAACGTCATATGCCGCGTGTGATGCTCAAGCGTGAAACGCGATCCGGCGTCGAGCCATCGCACACCGCCGAGGCCAATGTATCGGCGTGCGGCGGACGTCCACGCCTGAGTCCGATTGGATGCACGTCGGCGCCCATCGTCCGAGTTCGGATAGGCATACGACAAGGCTTCGCGCATGATCATAGGTGCATACGGAACGCTGCGCGTCACCTGCTGACGTCGCTCTTCGGTCACGTAAGTGCTTGCGCTATCACCCAAGTCACTGCGCACCGAATAATTCTGGTGCGGATTCTTGTAATTGAAGGAAGTTGTCGCGTAGGCAAGGCTTTGTGCGGTCTGAGTCACCGCCCATTGCGTGAAGCCGTCTACCTCGTCGCCAATTGCACCGTTGAAAAACTCGATCGGCTTCGCATCTGGCAAGGCAGAAAGCCGGTCGACTATGACGAGGGTTGACACGCGCGGATCGTCTTCATACTGGACCGGCGCATGCTCGAAATAAAAGTACCATCCTTCGTCTTCGAGAATTCGATGGAAAAAGTTCAGATCGGTTTCGCTCTGCCGCGTGTACGATCGCACACGTGGCTCGTCCCATAGGACGAAACGTACCCGCCCAGCAAGCTGCGGATAAGCCCCCAGCAATTCAGAGAGAATATCCCGCGCGCTTTTATTTAACCAATGATCGTTCTTGCTCGCCTTGCCGAGAAAGAAGAGCGCCGACTCAAACTCAACCTGGTAGACGGTCAGATTTCCGTCTTGCCCCAGCGTGTGGAATTTGTGAACGAAGCCATGAATCGGGAGATAGACGGATTCAATAAATGGCTTGGAGGTTTGCTGAATAAACAGTGTGACATGCTGATGCTCGAGTTCCAGGTTATCGATATCGTCACGTAACGATACGACGTCGACCACCCAGCGATAGCCTCGTCCGACTCTGGACCATCCCTTTGCGCGCACGGGAATGAGCGTTTGCGCCCCCAGCGGGGAGCGGAACATAAGCAGTCGCTCATGCTGCATCAAACCTCGATGTATCGACTCGTAAAGCGTAGCCGCCCGCAATCTTGCGGGATCGACGGATGGAAGAACCATTTCCTTTCCTTGTCTCTCAGGTTCGACCGCCAAGAAACCGATGCGAGCGACGGTCAGCCATTGCGACGATGAGTCGCTCGCGCAATTCTATTCAGAATTGCGCGAACCTTTATATGCGACAAAGCATTTGAAAATGGCTTAACCCTGAGAAGGAAGATCCCTACGCACTCAATTCATAATCTCAAATATTTTCGAAAAATTGATGCGGCAATCCCGTTACGCACCGAGATTATCTCAAATTCACATCCACTCTCTTTCTACACGGCATGTACTTCGAATTGGATGGCAACCTTTAAAGTTCACGGAATGTGACAGAACCATATATACGCCAATCTTCCTCTGCTAACGCATCTTGGACAGACATCCATCTGTCGCGCCAATGATCGCATCGGCAGGCGCGGACAGTCGGGTGCCTAGGCCGACATTCGCCTGCATGTGGGCTTTGAAGGGGAGTTGCCCAGAGGATCCGCCGCGCTACTTGGACGTTTTGCCACGGCTACCCGATTTGCCCGCCGGCTTGCCCGAACCCGCAGCCGCCTTGCCGGCAGGCTTGCTGCGCGGCTTCTGCACGCTGAACGGGCTGCCGATGATGTAGTCCACGCCGTTACCGGCCGGCTTCGGCTGCGGCGCGGCAGCCTTGCGCTTGCCTTCTCCGCCTGGCGCTTGCGGACGCGGCTTCTTGCCGGGCACCGGCTTGGCAACCGGCACCGCTTGCTGCACTTTGGGCTTCTTCGGCTTTTTGGGTTTCTTGATGATCTGCCCCGTCGCGCTCGTTTCCGGCACGCGGTGTTCGGCTTCGAAACCCGGCTCCTCCTCACGCCGCAGCGTTTGCCGGATCAACGCTTCGATCGCGGCCAGTTGCGGCGCTTCATCGGCACACACGAGCGACACCGCCACCCCGCTGGCGCCCGCGCGGCCGGTGCGGCCGATACGGTGCACATAGTCCTGCGCGACGATCGGCAGATCGACGTTGACCACCAGCGGCAGATCGTCGATATCCAGCCCGCGCGCCGCCACGTCGGTGGCGACCAGCATCTGGATTTCACGCGCCTTGAAGCGTTCCAGCGCACGCAGGCGCGCGGGTTGCGGCTTGTCGCCGTGGATGGTGTCGACCGCATAGCCCGCTTCATCCAGCATGGCCGCCAGGTATTCCACGCCATTGCGGGTCTTGACGAACACCAGCGCGTGCTCCCAGTTGTTCTCGGCCACCAGGTGCATGAAGAGGTCGGGCTTGTTCCGCTTGTCGACCGTCACCACCCATTGCTTGATCTTGCTGGCCGTGGCATTGGGCGGGCTGACGCTGATATCGACCGGGCTGCGCAGAATGTTCGCTGCCATCGCGCGGATATCGTCGGTAAAGGTGGCGGAGAACAGCAGCGTCTGGCGCCGGGCCGGCAACGCAGCGAAGACGGCGTCGAGTTCGCGCGCAAAGCCGAGATCCAGCATGCGGTCGGCCTCATCCAGCACCAGCGTCTGGACCTGATCGAACTGCACGGCGTTCTGGCGATTCAGGTCGAGCAGACGGCCGGGTGTGGCGACGAGCACATCGACGCCCTTGCGCAGCTTCATCATCTGAGGATTGATGCTCACCCCGCCGTACGCTGCCAGGAATCGCAGATCGAGGCCCTGGCCGTATTCGACGAAGCTCTGCAGCACCTGTTCGGCCAGTTCACGCGTGGGCACCAGTACCAGCACGCGCGCACGGTTGCTGGACACCGCCGGGCCGTGCTGCACCAGCCGTTGCAACAGCGGCAGCGCAAAACCGGCCGTCTTGCCCGTGCCGGTTTGAGCCGCGGCCATGACGTCCTTGCCGCCGAGGACGGCGGGAATCGCCTTGACCTGCACCGGCGTAGGTGTCTGGTAATTGAGGCCCTGCAGATTGCGCAGCAGCGGCTCGATCAGGCCAAGGGAGGCGAAGGACATGGACGTGTTCCGGGCTAAAAACCGCAATTCTAGCGGTTACTGCCCCGGTCACCCCCCGCCCGCTCCCCCTCGCAACCGCACATCCACCGCCCCGATGTTTTTCTCGTGCGCGACCAGCATCAGCGTCAGCGCGTGATGAATATCCTGATTCGCGAGCGTCGGCAGCAGCGTCTGCAGCTTGCGCACGACCCAGCGCTGGCCGCGATTCAGGAACGCCATGCGCTCGGCCAGATCGTCGATCGCCATCGCCTTTTCGTAGAACGCGCCGGTCGCGCGTGTCGGGATCGCATCGAGCGACCGGATCGCGTCGACGAGCACGCTGCACCAGTGCGCTTCATCCTGACGGATATGCGCGATCAGCCGATGCAGTTCGGGATCATCGGTGACCTCGGCGGCCGTCTCGGAAGCGACCCGCGCACCGGCACGCTCGGCCTCCAGCAGCTCGTCGAGCGTCGCCAGCAACGCGGCGCGGTCTTCCTGCGGGATCGGATCGGTGCGGGCGGCGGGGCCGTCTCCATGCGTCGGAATCGACATGCAGCATCCTCCTGTCGGGATCGGTGGCGTAACACGCTCGACGTTACACGGCGCGTGTTGCACGAATGTGCACCAATCCACGCGGGCCGCACATTCAATACATCACATTGTGACATATTCGATCAAAACGCCGCGTCGCCAACGCACTCCGCTTGATTTACGTCATCGTACGAACGGGCAGTCGCCCGCTCACGTCCATCCTTCGAGCCGCAACGTCGAGCGCACGAGCCGCTGTTCTTCCTGCTCGATCTCGCGCAGATAGTCGACGCACTGGCGGATATGTTCGCTCGCGGCCTTGCGCGCCTGGTCGGGCAGCCGCCCGGTAACCGCGTTGTAGAGCCGCGCATGCTGGCGGTCGATCTGCTTCTTCAGCGGTTCGCGGTGATAGAGGTTGTTCACCGACGCGAACACCGAACTGAGCAGCAGGTCGGTCAGCGACTGCAGCGTATTGACGAGCACGGGATTGTGCGACGCCTCGCAGATCGCGAGATGGAACGCATGATCGAGCTTCGCGCGCGCGGCGGGATCGAGATCCTGCGCATCGGCCGCCGTCATTTCCTCGTAGCGGCGCCTGATCAGGATGAAATCGGCCGGCGTACCGCGCAACGCCGCGAGCCGGGCAGCCTCGGCCTCGAGCATCCCGCGCACCTCGAACAGGTCGTACAGCGTGCGCGGCTGCGAGCCGAGCAGATGCATCATCGGCGTGATTTCGCGTTGCGGGGTCAGGCTCGCGACGAATGAACCCTTGCCGTGCGTCGTGTCGATGATCCCGCGCGCATGCAGCAGCTTCATCCCCTCGCGCACGGCCGTGCGCGACACGCCGAGCTTCTCGGTCAGCCGCCGTTCGGACGGCAGCGCCTGTCCGGCCTTCAGCACGCCGTCAACGATCAACTGCTCGATCCGCTCGGCAACGACATCGGCCACGCGCCGCGCCGGCCCTTCTCGATCCTGCATTTCCATACTGGTATGACCACTTTGGACGGATGTCGTCTATTTTCGCACAAAGCCTTGTTCTGATTACCATTTCAGGATCTGAACCGAACCCACCGCAAGGGCTTATCCAAAAACTGGTATGACCACCTGAAAGACGTCTGGACACGCCCGCGCAGCCCGCCAAGAATCCCCTCCTTCCGGCGTGTCGCGCATCGCGCGGCCGCCCGCATGGTGGAGACAGACCGATGAGTTTCATCTACGACGAACGGATCGACGGCGCGCTGGCGACCGTCGGCCGCGACACGCTCGTTGCCGCGCTGCACGCGGCGGCGCCCGGCCTCGACGTGCTGCACGAACGCGAGGCGCTCAAGCCGTTCGAATGCGACGGCCTCGCCGCCTACCGCACGGTGCCGCTCGCGGTCGTGCTGCCCGACACGGTCGACCAGGTGCGCGCGGTATTGCGCGTCGCGGCCGAGCACCGCGTGCCGGTCGTCGCGCGCGGCGCGGGCACCGGGCTGTCGGGCGGCGCGATGCCGCTCGAAAAAGGCATCCTGCTCGTGATGGCGAAGTTCAACCGGATTCTCGACATCGACCCCGATGCCGGCATCGCACGCGTGCAGCCCGGCGTGCGCAACCTCGCGATCTCGCAGGCGGCCGCGCCGCACGGCCTCTACTACGCGCCCGATCCGTCGTCGCAGATCGCGTGCTCGATCGGCGGCAACGTCGCCGAGAACGCCGGCGGCGTGCACTGCCTGAAATACGGGCTCACGGTGCACAACATCCTGAAGGTCGAGATCCTGACGATCGACGGCGACACGCTCACGCTCGGCGCCGATGCGCTCGATGCACCCGGCTTCGACCTGCTCGCGCTGTTCACCGGCTCCGAAGGGATGCTCGGCATCGTCACCGAAGTGACCGTGAAGCTGCTGCCGAAACCGTCGAGCGTGAAGGTGCTGATGGCGAGCTTCGACGACGTCGCCGAAGCCGGCGCCGCGGTCGCCCGCATCATCGGCGCGGGCGTGATTCCCGGCGGCCTCGAGATGATGGACAACCTCGCGATCCGCGCGGCCGAGGATTTCATCCACGCGGGCTATCCGGTCGACGCCCAGGCGATCCTGCTGTGCGAGCTCGACGGCGCGGCAAGCGACGTCGACGAGGATGCCGAACGCGTGGCCGCGCTGCTGCGCGACGCGGGCGCCACCGGGATCCGCGTCGCACGCGACGAAGCCGAACGCCAGCGCTTCTGGGCCGGCCGCAAGAACGCGTTCCCCGCGGTCGGCCGCATGTCGCCCGACTACTACTGCATGGACGGCACGATCCCGCGCCGCGAGCTGCCGCGCGTGCTCGAAGGCATCGCCGCGCTGTCCGCCGAATACCGGCTGCCGGTCGCGAACGTGTTCCACGCGGGCGACGGCAACATGCACCCGCTGATCCTGTTCGATGCGAACCGGCCCGGCGAGCTCGACCGCGCGGAAGCGCTCGGCGGCAGGATCCTCGAGCTGTGCGTCGCGGCGGGCGGCAGTATCACCGGCGAACACGGCGTCGGGCGCGAGAAGATCAACCAGATGTGCGTGCAGTTCAACGCCGACGAAATCACGTTCTTCCACGCAGTAAAGGCCGCGTTCGACCCGCAGGGCCTGCTCAATCCCGGCAAGAACATCCCGACGCTGCACCGCTGTGCCGAATTCGGCGCGATGCACATCCATCACGGCAAGCTGCCGTTTCCCGAACTGGAGCGCTTCTGATGCGACGCGACATCGAATCGATCGACGACAGCGCGGCGCTCGTCGCACAGGTCGGGGCCGCGATCCACGACCGCCAGCCGCTGCACATCCGCGGCGCAGGCACGAAGGCGTTCCTCGGTCGCCCCGTCGAAGGCCGCACGCTCGACGTGCGCACGCATCGCGGCGTCGTCTCGTACGACCCGACCGAGCTCGTCATCACCGCGCGCGCAGGCACGCCGCTCGCCGATCTCGAAGCCATGCTCGACGCGGCCGGCCAGATGCTGCCGTGCGAGCCGCCGTCGTTCGGCGGTACGGCCACGGTCGGCGGGATGTTCGCGGCCGCGCTGTCGGGGCCGCGCCGCCCGTGGGCCGGCGCGGTACGCGATTTCGTGCTCGGCTGCCGCGTGATCACCGGCCACGCGAAGCACCTGCGCTTCGGCGGCGAAGTGATGAAGAACGTCGCGGGCTACGACGTGTCGCGGCTGCTCGCGGGCAGCTTCGGCTGTCTCGGCATCGTGACCGAGGTGTCGCTGAAGGTGCTGCCGAAACCGCGCGCGACGTGCGATCTCGCGTTGCCGCTCGCCGCCGGCGAAGCCGTGCAGCGCATCGCCGCGTGGCGACGTGCGGGGCTGCCGCTCGCGGGCGCGTGCCACGCGGACGGCGTGCTGCGCGTGCGGATCGAAGGCGGCGACGGCTCGGTGAAGGCGGCGCGCGACACGATCGGCGGCGACCGGATGGACGACACCGGCGACGCGTTCTGGGCCCGGCTGCGCGACCTCGCGCTGCCGTTCTTCGACGATCCGCGCCCGCTGTGGCGCGTGTCGGTGCCGGCCGCCGCGCCGCTCGACGCGTTGCCCGGCGCGCAGCTCGTCGACTGGGGCGGCGCGCAGCGCTGGCTGAAGAGCGACGCCGCGCCGGCCGACGTGCAGCGGCTCGCCGCGCAATGGGGCGGCCACGCGACCTGCTTCACGCCGGGCGCGACACGTGAGCCGTTCCAGCCGCTGCCGCCCGCGCTGCTGCGCGTGCACCGGCAGCTCAAGGCGCAGCTCGACCCGCACGCGATGTTCAATCCCGGCCGGCTCTACGCCGACTTCTGACGCGAACCCGATCCGGACCCGCCGATGCAAACCAATCTCAGCGAAGCAAGCAAGGCCCTCGCCCGGGCCGACGAAGCGGAAGCGATCCTGCGTGCATGCGTGCACTGCGGCTTCTGCAATGCGACCTGCCCGACCTATCAGGTACTCGGCAACGAGCTCGACGGGCCGCGCGGCCGCATCTACCTGATCAAGCAGCTGCTCGAAGGCGAGCCGTGCGGCGAACGCACGCAGCAGCATCTCGACCGCTGCCTGACGTGCCGGAACTGCGAGACGACCTGCCCGTCCGGCGTGCGCTATCACACGCTGCTCGACATCGGCCGCGCGGAAGCCGAGAAGCGTGTGCCACGGCCGGCCCGCGAGCGCCTGCTGCGCGCGGGGCTGCGTCACGTCGTGCCGCGCCCGGCGACGTTCGCCGCGTTGCTGAAGGCCGGCCGCGCGCTGCGTCCGCTGCTGCCCGGCAGGCTGCAGGACAAGATCCCGGCCGCCATCGCCGCGGCCGCGCCGCGCCCGGCCGTGCGTCACGCGCGGCGCGTGCTGATGCTCGAAGGCTGCGTACAGCCGTCGCTGTCGCCGAACACCAATGCAGCCGCCGCGCGCGTGCTCGACCGGCTCGGCATCAGCGTGACGCCGGCGCGCGAAGCCGGCTGCTGCGGCGCGACCGAATACCACCTGAACGCGCAGGACGCGGGCCTCGATCGCGCACGCCGCAACATCGACGCGTGGTGGCCCGCCATCGAGGCCGGCGTGGAAGCGATCGTGCAGACGGCGAGCGGCTGCGGCGCATTCGTCAAGGAATACGGCGACCTGCTGCGCTCCGACCCTGTCTATGCGGAGAAGGCGCGACGCGTCTGCGCGCTCGCGCGCGATCTCGCCGAAGTGATCTCGGCCGAGCCGCTCGACGCGCTGGCGGATGCGACGCCGCGCCGTGTCGCGGTCCACTGCCCGTGCACGCTACAGCACGCGCAGCGCCTTGGCGGCGCGGTCGAAAGCGTCCTGACCCGGCTCGGCTTCGATCTGACGAATGTCGCCGACGGTCATCTGTGCTGCGGCTCGGCCGGCACGTATTCGCTGACACAGCCCGAACTCGCGACCAAGCTGCGCGACAACCGGCTCGATGCGCTCGAAGCCGCGCGGCCGGACCTGATTGTCACGGCCAACGTCGGCTGCCAGACTCACCTGAACGGCGCGGGCCGCACGCCCGTGCGCCACTGGATCGAGCTCGTCGACAACCGACTCGTCAACTGACCTGATTCCGGAGAAACACCATGAAAACGAAGCCCGAACTCGAACTCGCCGACGTCGAGCGCATGCTCGCCGCCGCCCGCGCGGAAGCGGAAGGCCACGGTTGGGCCGTGTCGATCGCGGTCGTCGACGACGGTGGCCACCTGCTCGCGTTCGCGCGCCTCGACGGCGCATCGGCGGCCAGTACCTATATCGCGCAGGACAAGGCGCGTGCGGCGGCGCTCGGCCGTCGCGAGACGAAAGCTTATGAGGATATGATCAACGGTGGCCGCACCGCGTTTCTCAGCGTGCCGCTGACGGGGTTGCTCGAAGGCGGCGTGCCGGTCACGGTCGACGGCCGGATTGCGGGCGCGATCGGCGTGTCTGGCGTAAAGTCCGAGCAGGACGCGCAGATCGCCCGCGCCAGCACACAAAGCGTCGCGGCATAACCAGCCAAGCCGCGCGCGCATTTTTCCCCGGGAGGATTAACGATGATCGACCAAGCAGGACTGCAAGTCGCGCCAGCGCTCAGCCAGTTCATTGAAAACGAAGCGCTGCCGGGCACCGGCATCGACAAGGCCGCGTTCTGGAGCGGTTTTTCGGCCCTGGTGCACGACCTGGCGCCGCGCAACCGCGAGCTGCTCGCGGAACGCGACCGCCTGCAGCTGGAACTCGACGCATGGCATCGCGCGCACCCCGGCCCGGTGCGCGACCATGCCGCGTATCGCGCGTTCCTCGAACAAATCGGCTACCTCGTGCCGGTCCCGTCGAACGTCGCGGCAGCCACCGCGAACGTCGACACCGAGATCGCCACGCAGGCCGGCCCGCAGCTCGTCGTGCCGCTGTCGAACGCGCGCTATGCGCTGAACGCCGCGAACGCCCGCTGGGGCAGCCTGTACGACGCGCTGTACGGCACCGACGCACTGCCCGAAGACGGCGGCGCCGAACGCACCGCGGCCTACAACCCGACGCGCGGCCAGCGCGTGATCGACTACGCGCGCAACGTGCTCGACAACGCGGCGCCGCTCGCGAGCGGCTCGCACCGCGACGCGCTGCGCTATCGCGTGCAGGACGGCCAGCTCGCCGTCGAAACCGCGAAGGGCGTCGTGCATCTCGCCGAGCCGGCGCAGTTCGTCGGCTACCAGGGCGCAGCCGGCGCGCCGTCCGCGATCCTGCTGAAGCACAACGGCCTGCACCTCGAAATCCAGGTCGATGCATCGACGCCGATCGGCCGCACTGATCTCGCGAACGTGAAGGACGTGGTGCTCGAAGCCGCGGTCAGCACGATCATCGACTGCGAGGATTCGGTCGCGGCAGTCGACGCCGACGACAAGGTCCAGCTCTACCGCAACTGGCTCGGCCTGATGCAGGGCACGCTGGCCGAGGAAGTCGCGAAGGGCGGCAAGAGCTTCACGCGCCGCCTGAACGCCGATCGCGAATACACGACGCCGGCCGGCGGCACGCTGTCGCTGCACGGCCGCTCGCTGCTGTTCGTGCGCAACGTCGGCCACCTGATGACGAACGGCGCGGTGCTCGACCGCGACGGCAACGAGATTCCGGAAGGCATCCTCGACGGCGTCGTCACGGTGCTGTGCTCGCTGCACGACCTGAAGGCGAAGCGCAATTCGCGCACGGGCTCGATCTACATCGTGAAGCCGAAGATGCACGGCCCGGTCGAAGTCGCGTTCGCCGATACGCTGTTCGCGCGCATCGAGGATCTGTACGGCCTGCCGCGCAACACGCTGAAGATGGGCATCATGGACGAGGAGCGCCGTACCAGCGTGAACCTCGCCGCGTGTATCGCCGCGGCCGCCGCGCGCGTCGCGTTCATCAACACCGGCTTCCTCGACCGCACCGGCGACGAGATGCACACCGCGATGGAAGCGGGCCCGATGATCCGCAAGGGCGACATGAAATCGTCGGCGTGGATCCAGTCGTACGAGCGCAACAACGTGCTGGCAGGCCTGTCGGCCGGCCTGCGCGGCCGCGCGCAGATCGGCAAGGGCATGTGGGCGATGCCGGACCTGATGCACGCGATGCTCGAGCAGAAGATCGCGCATCCGCGCGCCGGCGCGAACACCGCGTGGGTGCCGTCGCCGACCGCCGCGACGCTGCACGCGCTGCACTACCACCTCGTCGACGTGCAGGCCGTCCAGCAGGCACTCGAGAAGACGCCGTACGCGAGCGAACGCGACGCGCTGCTCGAAGGGCTGCTGACCGTGCCGGTCGTCGAACGCGCGGAGTGGAGCGACGCCGAGATCCTGAGCGAGGTCGAGAACAACGCTCAGGGCATCCTCGGCTACGTCGTGCGCTGGGTCGAACAGGGCGTCGGCTGCTCGAAGGTGCCGGACATCCACGACGTCGGCCTGATGGAAGACCGCGCGACGCTGCGCATCTCGAGCCAGCACATCGCGAACTGGCTGCGCCACGGCGTGATCACCGAGGCGTTCGTGCTCGACGTGTTCAAGCGGATGGCGCGGGTCGTCGACCAGCAGAACGCCGGCGACCCGAACTATCGCCCGATGGCGCCCGGCTACGACCAGTCGACCGCGTTCAAGGCCGCGTGCGCGCTCGCGCTGCAGGGCACGTCGCAGCCTAGCGGCTATACCGAGCCGCTGCTGCATCAGTTCCGCCTCGCGTTCAAGGCGCAACAGCACGGCGCATGAGCCTGCGCATGCGGGCCGGCCCGCATGCCGGCCTGACGAAACGGGCGGCCCTCGCGGCCGCCCGTTTTCATTTTCGGGTTCACACGGCCGTTGAAATCATCCGTTGAAACCGATAATCGGTACGTATCGCCAGCCTTTCGTATGCGAGCCCGCCCGACGCCAATCAGCCGGAATCCCCGGCCATGCGGCGTCCGGCGCTCCGTTGCACCGCAAAGCCTTGCACAGCAACGTTCCGCCCGATATTTGCAAGCCCGGGATTCCACTGTAATTTGATCCGGATCAACGGGTCGCAACATTTCCCGCGCACGCGAACACGCGCGCTATACTCCGTTGAATTCGCATCACCGGATTCGTCGGATCGTCGAATCACGGCAGATGTTGCCAGTGAATAAGTGATTTATCGGTTTATCTGGCCACGATTACCGATAATCGGCGCCCGTTTTCTCCGCTGAACGGGAGGAATGCGCGGAAGCACGCGCACCGGATCGCCGCCGACACGTCATACGAACAATCGCATCGGCCCGCCGCCAGGCGACGATGCCCATCGATCCTCGGACCATGGCAGAAACCGACTACGCAATGCCCAGCGAATCCGGCCTGACGAGCCGTGTCGCCGCGCATCTGCGCCGGTTCCTGCTGCCGCACCTGATCTTCTACACGGGGCTGCTGATCGCGCTGATCCTGCTGCTCCTGTGCGGGATCGTGCTGTACGAAGGCCGCATCGACGCGCGCGACCGCGCGGCCGCGATGCAGCAGAACCTTGCGCTGATGGCGTCGTGGGACATCGAGCGCAACATCGAGATCTATTCACTGTCGCTGCAGGCCGTCGTCGAAGGCGAGAACGACCCCGAAGTCGTCAGGCTGCCGATGCCGATGCGCCGCCAGGTGCTGTTCGATCGTGCGACGACGGCCAAGTATCTCGGCGGCATCTACGTGCTCGACGCGAAGGGCGACATCTCGGTCGACGGCAAGAGCGACGTGCCGCGCAAGGCCAACTTCCGCAACGAACCGTACTTCACCGTGCAGCGCGACCACCCGGACGCCGGCCTGTACGTCAGCCCCCCGTATCATTCGCGCCTGCGCGGCGGCTCGCCGAGCATCGCGCTCAGCCGGCGGATCACGAAACCCGACGGGTCGTTCGGCGGCGTCGCCGTGATGTCGATCCGGCTCGAATATTTCCAGAACCTGTTCTCGCGCCTGTCGCTCGGCGATCGCGGCTCGATCGCGCTGATCAGCACGGACGGCCAGATGCTCGCGCGCGAACCGTACGACCCCGGGATCGTCGGCCGCGACATCAGCCGTGCGAGTACGTTCCGGCGCTTCATGACCGCCAGCGAAGGCAGCTTCGCCGACACCGCGTCGATCGACGGCGTGCGGCGCCTGTACGTGTTCCGGCACCTCGATCACCTGCCGCTCATCATCATGGTCGCGCGCTCGGAAGCGGACACCTATGCCGCGTGGTACGACCGCGCGATTCCGATCGGCTCCGTGATGGCCGCGCTCGCGATCGGCTTCGTCGGCCTGTCGCTGCTGCTCGACGTGCAGCTGCGCAAGCGCCATCGCGCGGAAACCGAGCTGCAGGCGCTCGCGCGCACCGACGGCCTGACGGGCCTCGACAACCGCCGGATGCTCGACGTCACGCTCGCGCGCGAATGGCGTCGCGCCGCGCGCTCGCAGCTCGCCCTGTCGCTGCTGTTCATCGACGTCGATTACTTCAAGCGCTACAACGACACACAGGGCCACCAGGCCGGCGACGACGCGCTCGCCGCGGTCGGCCACTGCATCGCCGGCTGCCTGCGCCGCCCGGCCGACTATGCGGCGCGCTACGGCGGCGAGGAGTTCGTCGTGGTGCTGCCGGACATCGACACGGACGGCGCGGTGACGATCGCCGAAGCGATCCGGACGGGCATCCTCGATCTCGGCATCCGGCACGACGCCGGCACGGTCGGCCGCCTGACGGTGAGCATCGGCGTGACGACGAGCTATCCCGAACACGACGACGACATGCAGGCCGCGCTGAAGCTCGCCGACGACGCGCTGTATCGCGCGAAGGAAGGCGGGCGCAACCGCATCGTCGTGCATACGGCCCCGTCCTCCGGTCATTTCGAATCGCGGCAGGCCTGAACGCCCGGGTGCCCGGAGCGCCGCCGCCCGCGCACAAAATCGCCGACAATGTCGGCTCGACACGCCACCGCGCCGCCGCGCGGCTGACGCGCCCGGCCGGCCCGCGCCGGTTCGCGGCCGCTTCGCACCACCATGAGACTCAAGGCAAAGATCTTCCTTCTGGCCATCGTGCCGTTCCTGCTCGCGATCGCCGGCATCGGCTTCGGCGTGCGCCAGCAGGCAACGTCGCTCGCGCGCACGCAGCACGCGACGATCCAGGCCGCGTACCTGTCGAGCAAGGAAGTCGAGCTGAAGCACTACGTCGAGCTCGCGACGAGCGCGATCATGCCGCTCTACGACGCGAGCGGCCGCAACGCGCGCGACGACGCGATGCTGCGCACGCAGGCGCTCGCGATGCTGCAGAAGATGGATTTCGGCCCGGACGGCTACTTCTTCGTGTACGACCTGCACGGCAATTCACTGATGCATCCGCGCGAGCCCGAGCGCGTCGGCCACAACTACTGGTCGATGCGCGACCCGCAAGGCGCGCTGACGATCCAGAAGCTGATCGGCGCGGCATCGAGCGGCGGCGGCTACGTGCGCTATGCGTGGCAACGCCCGTCGACGGGCCGCGTCGCGCCGAAGCTCGGCTACGTCGTCGCACTCGAACGCTGGGGCTGGATGGTCGGCACCGGCATCTATCTCGACGACGTCGACACCGCGCTGCAGCGCATCGACGCGCGCGCGTCCGCGAACATCGAGCGGACGATGAGCTGGCTCACCGCGATCGCACTCACCGGCGCGGCGGCGATCGCCGTGTGCGCGCTCGTGCTGAACGTCAGCGAGTCGCGCAGCGCGGACGCGAAGCTCAAGCTGCTTGCGCAGCGCGTCGTCGAATCGCAGGAACAGGAGCGTGCGCGGCTGTCGCGCGAGCTGCATGACGGGATCAGCCAGATGATGGTGTCCGCGAAGCTGATGCTCGAATCCGCGCTCGCGCGCTTCGAGCGCGGCACGGCGCGCATGCCCGAGGCCGAGCAGGCGCTCGCGTCGGGTGTCGGGCGGCTCGGCGACACGCTGCGCGAAGTGCGGCGCATCTCGCATGCACTGCGTCCGTCGATGCTCGACGATCTTGGCCTCGCGGCCGCGCTCGAACAGCTCGTCCGCGAGCTCGGCGCCGAAAGTGGCATCGACATCGGCTATACGCAGGTCGCGCACAGCGGCACGCGGCCGCTGCCCGAAGCCGTGAACACCGCGCTGTTCCGGATCGCGCAGGAAGCGCTCAGCAACATCGTGCATCATGCGCAGGCATCGCGCGCGGCCGTCACGCTCGACGTCGGCGCGCAGTCCGTCACGCTGACCATCGCCGACAACGGCTGCGGCTTCGACGCCGAACGCTCGCAGGCCGACGCGCGCCGCGGCATCGGCCTGCGCAACATGCGCGAGCGCCTCGACGCGCTCGGCGGCATGCTGACGATCACGTCGCAGGTCGGCCACACGATCGTCGCCGCGCGCGTGCCGCTGCGCAGCGCGGCGTAACGATCCGCCCCATGACAGGAGACCTTTCACGCATGAGCGCCCCCGATTCCGCCCGGCCCGCCGCCCGATTGCTGCTCGTCGACGATCACCCGCTCGTGCGCGACGGCCTGCGGATGCGGCTCGAAGCGGCCGACCTGTCGGTGGTCGGCGAGGCCGGCAACGCCGACGAGGCGCTCGCGCTCGCCGCGTCGCTCGAACCCGACCTCACGCTGATGGACGTCGGCATGAACGGGATGAACGGCATCACGCTCGCCGGCGTATTCCACGATCGCTTTCCCGGCATACGCGTGCTGATGCTGTCGATGCACGACAACGTCGAATACGTGACGCAGGCCGTGCGTGCCGGTGCGAGCGGCTACCTGCTGAAGGATTCGCCCGCGAGCGAGATCGTCCGCGCGATCGGCGCAGTGCTGGCCGGGCAGACATTCTTCAGCGAAGGGCTGGCTGCACGGATGATCCAGGCCAGCGCGACCGCGTCGCCGCTCGACCGGTTGACGCCGCGCGAACGCGACATCCTCGACGCGCTCGCGGAAGGGCTGTCGAGCAAGCAGATCGCGCAACAGACAGGGCTGTCGGTGCGCACGGTCGAGACGCACCGGCTCAATCTGAAGCGCAAGCTCGAGATCGAGGGGCAGGCCGAGCTGATCAAGTTCGCGGTCGAGCATCGGCGGCGGTAGGCACACGCGCCGCGCCGATCTGCTGCGAAAGTCGCAGCCGGTCGGTGCGCCACGTCATTCCGGCTGCGAAGACGTCACGCACGACACGGCCGATCGCTTCTCCCGTTCACGCCGCATCATCAACATCACCGCAACACCTACACTCAGGACTCCAGAACACAGAACCGCGATCGCGAACCCGTGCGCCATCGCCTCCCGATACGCGCCGAGCATGTCCGGCCGTCCGGGAGCGAACGCATGTTCCATCACGGCCTGCCGCGCGAGCGTCTCCGCATGCGCGCCGCCTGCCGCCTGCATCGCGGCCGTCATCCGGTGCAACGCGCCGACGCTCATCATGCTGCCCAGCACCGCGATGCCCATGCTCATCCCGGTCTGCCGCAGCGCATTCATCGTCGCCGACGCCATCCCCGCGCGCTCGGCCGGCGCCAGTTCCATCACGGTCATTCCGGTCGCGGGCACCGCGAGCCCCATGCCGACGCCGAGCAGCGCCAGCGCCATGCCGACCGCCACGTAGGGCGTGCCCGCCCCGAAGCCGGCCATCACGGCGAGCATCGCGCCGATCAGCCCGTATCCGGCCACCATCAGCGTGTGCAACGGGATACGCGCCGCGATGCGCCCGAACAGCATCGACGTGATCGCCGTCATCACGAACTGCGGCATCAGTTGCCAGCCGGCCTCGGCGGGCGCGCGCCCCTGCGCCTGCTGCAGGAACAGCGACAGGAAGAACAGGCTGCTGTACCCCGAGAACCCGAGCACGAACGACGCGAGATTGGCGCGCACCAGCCGCCGGTCGCGAAACAGCCACACCGGCAGCAGCGGCCGCTCGACGCGCGTTTCGACACGAACGAATACGACGAACGCCACCACGGCGCCCGCCAGCGGGGCAAGCACCTTCGCGTGAGCATGAGACGCACCGGCTTCGCCGATGCCGATCAGCCCGTACGTGAGCAACCCGAGCCATGCCACGCTCAGCACCTGCCCGAACGGATCGAACGCCGCGTGGTCCGGATGTCGGCGCTCCGGAATGCCCCACGCACCGAGCAGCACGGTCACGATGCCGATCGGCACGTTGACGAGAAAGATGTCCTGCCAGCCGCCATGCTCGACGAGCAGCCCGCCGAGCAGCGGCCCGAGGATCAGCGCAAGGGCGCTGAACGCGGACCATCCACCGATCACGCGAGCGCGTTGCCGCGCATCGGGAAACGCATGCGTGAGGATCGGCATCGCGCCGGGAATCAGCAGCGCGCCGGCGAGCCCCTGGATCGCGCGGCCAATCAGCAGCGGCCCGAGCCCGCCCGCGCACGCGCAGACGATCGACCCGGCCGTGAACAGGACGACGCTCGCGAGCCACACGCGCTTGTGGCCATAGCGATCGCCGAGCGGCCCGGCCGACAGCATGAACGCGGACAGCGCGAGCGCATACGCATTGACGACCCACTGCAGGCCGCCGATATCGGTATCGAGCGCCGTCTGCAGCGTCGGCAATGCGACGTTGACGATGCTGATGTCGAGCGTGGCGAGAAAGGTGCCGAGACAGGCGGCCAGGACGAGTGCGGCGCGACGGTAACGAGACATGGCGATCGGCCCTCGACGGGCACAATGATGAGAATGATTCTCATCTTATATATCGACTGACCGTCGGTCAATGGATTGCGTTGGCCGTGGGCGGAGAGCTTGGCCTAAACTGCGGGCTTTGCAAGAACGGGCGTCGAGCCGCGCAATGACGGACAGGACAAAGACAGCAGGGACCAGGACAGCGAACGACGACGTGCCGGCCGGCAAGCCGCGCACGAAGCCGGCGGAAGTCCGCCTCGACGAACTGATGGCTGCGGCCGAGACCCTGTTCCTCGCCCAGGGTGTCGAAGCGACGACCGTCAGCGAGATCGTCGAGCACGCGCAGGTTGCGAAGGGCACCTTCTATCACTACTTCGAATCGAAGTCCGACATGCTTGCCGCGCTCGCGCAGCGCTACACGGCGTCGTTCCTCGACCGGCTGCAGCACGCGGTGGACGCGTGCGACGCCGACGACTGGCTCGCGCGGCTGCGTGCGTGGATCCGCGCCAATATCGAAACCTACGCGGCGACCTACCGCACGCACGACATCGTCTACACGAACCATCACCACCACGATCGCACGAATGCCGACAAGAACGCGATCCTCGAGCAGTTGGGGGCGATTCTCGACGGCGGCGCCCGCGCCGGCACGTGGCGGCTCGCGCACCCGCAGGTCACCGCGCTGCTGATCTATGCGGGCGTGCATGGCGCGACCGATCACATCATCGCGGCGCCGGAAACGGATCGCGCCGCGTTCGTCGACGCCGTGGTCGACGATTGCCTGCGGATGCTCGGCGTCGGCGCATAACGCACAATCCACCCGGGCGCAGCCATGAAAAAGGGCGCCCGAGGGCGCCCTTCCTGCATCCGGACTGCGGCCTTGCACCCGCCGTCAGTTCGTCCGCGAATTGTGCTTCTGCAGATACGCGATCAGCCCGTCGATCCCGCCCGTTGCGAGCTGGCTCTTGAACTGGCCCTGGTAGACCTGGATCAGCCACGCGCCCGACATGTCGATGTCGTAGATCTTCCAGTCGTTGCCGACCTTGCCGAGACGATAGCCGACCGACTGGCTGTCGCCCGGCGTCGTGACCGTCGACTGGACGAGCGCGTCGGCGCCCGACGCGCCGCCGGCCTTGAACGAGAACTTCGCGTCCTGGCTGCCGAGCTGCGCGAGCGACGCGGCGTAGGTGCGCGTCATCAGCAGCTTGAACTGCTTGTACAGCTCCTGCTGCTGTTGCGGCGTGGCCTGCTTCCACGCGTCGCCGACCGCGATGCGGGTCGTGCGCTCGAAGTTGGTCGCGGGCAGGAAGCGCTGCTCGACGACCTGCGTGACCTTCGCCATGTCGCCGCCGCGCGCGGCCGGGTCGGCCTTCATCGCGGTAACGGTACCCTCGACCGCATTGCGGACGATATCGACCGGCGCGCTCTGCGCGAAAGCGGAAACCGACACGGCGGCCGCCGCGACGAAAGCAAACAGATGACGTTTCATACGAATATCGCACTCGGTGGAAAAAAACGACCGGCTCTTTGCATCGGCCGGTGAAGCAAAGTATACCGGGCCTGACGCCCGGCTGCCGCACGGTGACCGACTGTTACCTTTCAGCTTCGTTTGTCACAGGCGCGACCGCGCGGCGCGCCGGGACCACCGGCGCCGACTATGTAAATATCCCCATACAAATAAACCGGTCAACCGTACCGATTCCGCCGTCGCGAGCAAATCTCCTTCCCGCCCCGAATCCACCCCAACGTCACGACCGTCGTCACGCTGCGCCGGTATACTTGGCTACTTTGCCCTTGCCAGCCGCTCCCCACCGCCACATGGTGACATCTCTCATCGTCCGACTCGTTGCGTGGTCGGTACGACGCCCCGTCTGGGTCGTCGTCCTGTCGCTCGTCATCGCCGCCTTCAGCGGCGTCTATGTCGCGCAGCATTTCAAGATCAACACCGACATCAGCAAGCTCGTCGATGCCGAACCTCAATGGGCCGCGCTCGGCCAGGCCGTCGACAACGCGTACCCGCAACGCAACGGCACGATCCTCGCGGTCGTCGAAGCGCCCGCGCCCGAATTCGCGAATGCCGCCGCGCAGGCGCTGACCGACGCGCTGCAGAAGGACGCGACCGCCGGTCGCATCGGCCAGGTCGCCGAGCCCGGCGGCGGGCCGTTCTTCGAACACAACGGTTTGCTGTTCCTGTCGCCGCAGGAAGTCTCCGATACGACGTCGCAGCTCGCGAGCGCGCGCCCGCTCGTCAACGAGCTCGCGAAGAACCCGAGCCTGACCGGGCTCGCGACCACGCTGTCCACCACGCTCGGCCAGCCGCTGCTGACCGGCCAGGTGAAGCTGCCCGCGATGGCGAAGCTGCTCGCGCGCAGCGCGGCGACGGTCGACGACGTGCTGGCCGGCAAGCCGGCCGCGTTCTCGTGGCGCGCGCTGGTCGACAGCGATGCCGCCCGGCAGCCCGCGCGCGCGTTCGTCACCGTGCAGCCCGTGGTCAACTACGGCGCGCTGAAGGCCGGCGCGGAAACCAGCCAGGTGATCCGCGACGCGGCCCGTTCACTCGACCTCGAGAAGCGCTACGGCGCGGTCGTGCGCCTGACCGGCGAACAGCCGCTCGCCGACGACGAATTCGCGTCGGTCGAGGATGGTGCCGCGCTCAACGGCGCGCTCACGCTGCTCGCGGTGCTCGTGATCCTGTGGCTGGCGCTGCGCTCGAAGCGGATGATCGGCTCGGTACTCGTCACGCTGTTCGTCGGCCTCGTCGTGACCGCCGCGCTCGGCCTCGCGATGGTCGGCTCGCTGAACATGATCTCGGTCGCGTTCATGGTGCTGTTCGTCGGCCTCGGCGTGGATTTCTCGATCCAGTACGGCGTGAAGTATCGCGAGGAACGCTTCCGCGATCCGCGCATCGATCACGCGCTGATCGGCGCCGCGCACTCGATGGGCATGCCGCTCGCGCTGGCCACCGCGGCCGTCGCCGCAAGTTTCTTCTCGTTCATCCCCACCGCCTATCGCGGCGTGTCGGAGCTCGGCCTGATCGCAGGCGTCGGGATGTTCGTCGCGCTGCTGACCACGCTCACGCTGCTGCCCGCACTGCTGCGCCTGTTCGCGCCGCCGGGCGAATCGAAGACGCCGGGCTTCCCGTGGCTCGCACCGGTCGACGATTATCTCGATCGCCACCGCAAGCCGATCCTGATCGGCACGCTCGTGGTCGTGATCGGCGCGCTGCCGCTGCTCGCGTTCCTGCGCTTCGACTTCAACCCGCTGCACCTGAAGGATCCGCACAGCGAATCGATGGCGACGCTGCTCGCGCTGAAGGATTCGCCGGAAGCGGCCGTCAACGACGTCACGCTGCTCGCGCCGTCGCTCGCCGAAGCCGACGCGGCCGCGAAGCGCCTCGACGCACTGCCCGAAGTCGGCCGCACGACCACGCTGTCGACCTTCATCCCCGCCGACCAGCCGGCCAAGCGCGCGGCGATCGCCGCGGCCGCGAGCGACCTGCTGCCCGCGCTGACGCAGCCGGCCGCGCCGCCCGCGACCGACGCGCAGCGCGTCGCCGCGCTCAAGCGCGTGTCGGACCTGCTGGGCTACGCGGCCGACGATCACCCGGGCCCGGGCGCCGCGGCCGCGCAGCACCTGTCGGCATCGCTCGCGAAGCTCGCCGCCGCCGACAGCGCGACGCGCGACCGTGCCGAGCGCGCGTTCTCCGATACGCTGCGCATCGCGCTCAACCAGCTCGCGTCGCTGCTGCAGCCGCAGGACATCACGCGCGAATCGCTGCCGCCGCAACTCGTGCGCGACTGGGTCGCGCCGGACGGCCACGCGCTCGTGCAGATCTCGCCGAAGGTGCCGAAGGGCGTCGACCCGAACGACGACACGATGCTGCGCCGTTTCGCGAAGACGGTGAAGGCCGCGGAGCCGGGCGCGACCGGCGGGCCGATCTCGATCCTGCATTCGGCCGACACGATCATCAGCGCGTTCCTGCACGCGGCGCTGTGGTCGATCATCTCGATCACGGTCCTGCTGTGGATCACGCTGCGCCGTTTCGGCGACGTGCTGCGCACGCTGGTGCCGCTGCTCGTGTCGGGCGTCGTGACGCTCGAGATGTGCGTCGTGCTCGGCATGCCGCTCAACTTCGCGAACATCATCGCGCTGCCGCTGATGCTCGGCGTCGGCGTCGCGTTCAAGGTGTATTTCGTGATGGCGTGGCGCGCGGGGCAGACGGGGCTGCTGCATTCGAGCCTCACGCATGCCGTGCTGTTCAGCGCCGCGACGACGGCGACCGCATTCGGCAGCCTGTGGCTGTCGCACCACCCGGGCACGTCGAGCATGGGCAAACTGCTCGCGCTGGCCCTGACCTGCACGCTGATCGGCGCCGTGGTGTTTCAGCCCGTCCTGATGGGCAAACCGCGCGTCAAACGCGCCAAGAACCAATCGCAAGGAATCAATGAATAAGGTGCGAATCATGGCGGCGACCGTTGCCGCCAGCGCGTTGCTGACCGGCTGCGCGACGGGACCGAACCGCAATCCCAACGACCCGCTCGAGCCGATGAACCGGGCGATGTACAAGTTCAACGACACGGTCGACTCGAACATCGCGCAGCCGATCGCGAAGGGGTACCAGAAGGTCACGCCGACGCCGGTGCGTACCGCGATCAGCAACTTCTTCTCGAACATCGGCGATCTCGGCAACATTGCGAACAACCTGCTGCAGCTGCGCATCACCGACGCGACGGAGGATCTGATGCGCGTGGCGATGAACTCGCTGTTCGGCGTCGCCGGCCTGATCGACATCGCGACGCCGGCCGGGCTGCCGAAGCATCACCAGGATTTCGGGCTGACGATGGCGCGCTGGGGCGTGCCGTCGGGCCCGTACCTCGTGCTGCCCGTGTTCGGGCCGAGCACGATCCGCGACGGCGTCGGCCGCGCGGTGGACGTGCGCTTCAACCTGCTGAACTACATCGAGCCGGCCGCGCGCAACCCGATGTACATCGCGCAGTTCATCAGCGCGCGTTCGGACCTGCTCGGTGCGACCGACCTGTTGAATCAGGCTGCACTCGATCCGTATTCGTTCGTGCGCGATGCGTACCTGCAGCAGCGCAAGTCGCTGACGTACCGCAGCCAGTCGTCGTCGGGCGCGCTGCCGACCTACGACGAACCGGGTGAATCGGGCGCCGCGCCGGCCGTGCCGGGGCTGCCGAACTACGAGGATCCGGGCGAGTCGGGCGGTGCATCGGGCGCCACGCCGAGCAACGCACCGGCCGCGCCGGGGTTGCCGCAGTACGACGATCCGGGTGCGGACAACGCGATGCCGGCGAGTGCGCCGGCTGCTGCGCCGGCCGCGGCTTCTGCAATGCCGGCGTCATCCGGTTCGGCGACCGTGCCGGCCGCGCCAGCGGCCCCCGCAAGCAACCCGGCCGCGCAGTAACGCCGCAACGGCGGCCGCGCAAAAGCAAAGAGCGCTGCATCATGCAGCGCTCTTTTTTTGTCGGTGCGAAACGGGAGGAGGGGAAACGCGGCGCGTACCGCTCAAACGATCCGCATCGCGCCCGCACGCTCGAACGCGTGCCTTGCCTGGATCAGCGTCGTGCGCGCCGCGCGCGCGTCGCTTGCGACCTGCAGCAGCGGGCCGAGCTGCGACGGCTGCTTCAGCAGTTCGCGCAGGATCGGCAGGATCGCCGTGCTGCCGTCGTCGCGCAGGCCGGCGGTTGCCGCGCGCGGCAGCGTACGCCACGCCGGATCGACGATCGCGCGGCACACCGCGAACGGCACGCCGCGCGCGGCCGCGAAAGCCGCCGCGATGTGCGACTCCATGTCGACGGCCAGTGCGCCCTTCGCGTGATGCAGCGACGCCTTGTCCTGTTCGCTGATAACCGGTGCGCCGACGGCCGCGATCGTGCCGCGCGTGACGCGCGCCCAGACCGGCGTGTCGTGCAGCGCAGCGACGAGCCGCGTGCTCCAGCCCGCGTCGGTCTCCACGCGGCCGAACGGCCCGTCGATCGCGTTCGCGATCACGAGCGTGCCGGGCGCCAGGTCGGGCGCGAGCCCGCCCGCCGTGCCGAAGCTGACGATGCCCGCGCAACCACGCGCGGTCGCGTCCGCCAGCGCGCGCTCGAGCCGGTCGGCCCGTGCGGCGAACACGGCCTCGACGCCGTCACCGCGAGCGATGCGCGCCTCGAATGCCATCCCCGTCACCGCGATGACAGGCAATGCGCCGTTGTGCTGTGACACGCCCACGCGTTACATCCCGACCGTGACGCGCGTCGCGTTGTCGCGCTTCAGGTTGCGGAAACGCGCCAGCGCCCACAGCGGGAAGAACTTGCGATAGCCGTGGTAGCGCAGGTAGAACACACGCGGGAAGCCCGTCGCCGTGAAGCGCGTCTCGTCCCACAGGCCTTCTTCGTTCTGCCGGGCAACCAGGTAGTCGACGCCGCGCGCAACGGCCGGGTTGTTCACCTCGCCGGCCGCCATCAGGCCGAGCAGCGCCCACGCCGTCTGCGACGCCGTGCTCGGCGCCTGCTCGAAGCCGCGGTAGTTCAGCTTGTAGCTGTCGCCGTCCTCGCCCCAGCCGCCGTCCTTGTTCTGGATCGACAGCAGCCACTGCGCGCCACGCTTCATGCGCGGATCGTCCGGCGTCAGGCCGGCCGCGTTCAGCGAGCACAGCGCGGTCCACGTGCCGTACACGTAGTTCATCCCCCAGCGACCGTACCAGCTGCCGTCCGGCTCCTGTTCCTTCAGCATGTAGTCGAGCGCGCGGCGGGCCGGCTCGCTGTTCAGCGGCGTCTCGCCGAGCTGCGACAGCATCGACAGGCAGCGGCCCGACACGTCGGACGTCGGCGGATCGAGCAGCGCGCCGTGATCCGAGAACGGGATGTTGTTCAGGTAGTACTGCGTGTTTTCCGGTTCGAAC
Organism: Burkholderia pulmonis; assembly: GCF_984667975.1. Classification (NCBI taxonomy): domain Bacteria; kingdom Pseudomonadati; phylum Pseudomonadota; class Betaproteobacteria; order Burkholderiales; family Burkholderiaceae; genus Burkholderia; species Burkholderia pulmonis. Next base: position 16,218 of record NZ_OZ480187.1, on the reverse strand, counting down.
GCGCCCCAGCCGCCGTCGCTGCTCTGCATGCCGACGACCCACTCACGCGCACGCGCCATCGATTCGCGATACGTGTCCGATTGCTCGAGCTTCTGCGCGCGATCCATCGCCATCACGACCACGGCCGTATCGTCGACGTCCGGGTAGTGCGCGTTCGCGTACTGGAATGCCCAGCCGCCGGGCCGCACGTGCGGGCGGCGCGAGATCCAGTCGCCGCGCACGTCGAGGATCTGCAGCGGACGCAGCCATTCGAGGCCGCGCAGCACGGCGGCTTCCGCGCGTGCATCGCCGGTCTCGAGCAGCGCATGCGCGGCGAGCGACGTGTCCCACACCGGCGACAGGCACGGCTGGCAATAGGCTTCGTCGTCTTGCACGACGAGCAGCTTGTCGAGCGCCTTGCGCGCGATCGCACGGTTCGGATGATCTTCCGCATAGCCGAGCACGTCGTACATCATCACCGCGTTGGCCATCGCCGGGTAGATCGCGCCGAGGCCGTCCTCGCCGTTCAGGCGCTCGTCGACGAACGACACGGCCTGGCGGATCGCGCGTTCGCGCGTGTAGCTCGGGAACAGGCCGTCGACCGCGCGCAGCGCATGGTCGACCACACGGAAGAACGCGAACCAGCCGGCGCTCTGGTGCCCCTGGCGCGGCAACAGCCCGGCGTTGACGGGCGGATCGATGAACAACTCGTCGATGCGCACGCCGCGCGGGTTCTTCGCGATCGGCCGCTTCGCGTTCAGCACGAGCAGCGGCACGATCACGGTGCGCGCCCAGTACGACACCTTCGACAGGTGGAACGGGAACCACTGCGGCAGCAGCATGATCTCGACCGGCATCATCGGCACCGCCCGCCACGGAATCGCACCGTACAGCGCGAGCTGGATGCGCGTGAACACGTTCGACATCTCGGCGCCGCCCATCGCGTGGATCGCGCGGCGCGCACGTTGCATGTGCTCGGCGTTCTCGTCGTCGCCGATCACCTTCAGCGCGAAATACGCCTTCACGCTCGCGCTGATGTTCGGCGCGCCGTCGGTGAACAGCGGCCAGCCGCCGTCGGCCTGCTGGATGCGGCGCAGATACTTGCCGATCTTCTGTTCGAGCTCGAGGTTCGGCGTCTCGCCGAGATAGTGGACGAGCAGCACGTATTCGGCGGGAATCGTCGAATCGGCTTCGAGTTCGTAGACCCAGTGTCCGTCCGCTTGCTGCGCGGCCAGCAGCGCGTCGGTCGCACGTGCGACGGCCGCGTCGACGCCGGCCGGCACGGCGCCGGCGGACAAGGTAGCCATTTCGGTGAGATCGTTCATCGGTCCCTCTGTTACTTACTGTGTCTGGAGCACGTCCGCGGCCAGTTGGCCGGAACGGATCGCGCCCTCGATCGTGGCGGGTAAACCGGTGGCAATCCAGTCACCCGCCAGCACGAGATTGGTCCAGCGCGTACGCACGGCCGGACGTTTCATTTCCTGCGACGGCACCGCCGCAAAACCCGCGCGCGGCTCGACGACGAGCTGCCACGCGGGGATGGCTTCCGGGTTCGCGCCGGTCACGCGCGCGACGTCTTCCCAGATGCGCCGCGCGAGCGTGTCGCGCGGCGTGTCGAGCCAGCGGCCCGCGTCGCGGATCGTCGCCGCGAGCTGGCCGCCGCCCGTGCGCACCGCATCGACGATGCCGTTGACGACGGTCGTCTGCAACGGCGCGCCGGCTGGCGTCTCGACCGCGAAATACGCGGTCACGACCGCGCTGAACGTGTCGGGCGCGGCGAGTTCGGGCACGAGCGGCTGCGCGACCTCGGGCGGCACGGCCAGCACGACCGCGTCGCCCGGCGCGAGATCGATGCGCTCGCCGCCGACCGACACCGCATCGACCGCATTGCCGTGCGCGCCGAATTCGAACGCGTCGAGCCGCGAATTCAGCCGGATCTGCGCGCCGCCGTGCTGCAGCATCCGCAGCGCCGGTTCGACGAATGCGCTGCCGAGTCCGTGGCGCGCGACGAGCGGACGGCAGCCGGGGCCGCCCGCGGCGAACGTGCCGCACAGTGCGGCGCGCGCGAGTTCGGCGCTCGCATGGCGCGGCTCGACGTTCAGCACACCGAGGAAATACGGCCGCAGCCAACGATCCCACAGCACGCCGTCGCATCGCATCGTCTGTGCAAGCGAGCGACCCGTGCGCGCGAACGCGAGCGGGGCAAGCGCGAGGTAGTCGAGCGGCGTCGTGCCCGGCGCGCGCGACGCGGCATCGGACAGCCACGACGGCCAGCGCCCGCTGCCGAAGCGCAGCGTCCAGCGCTGCTGCGACGCGACGTCCACGACCGGAAATTCAGGCAGCGCGGGCCCCGCGAGCTGATCGGCCGCGCCGATCGCGCGCAGGTAGCGCTGCGTCGCGGGTTGCCCCGCGAACACCGTGTGCAGCCCGCTGTCGAGCGTCGTGTTCAGCGTCCCGTCGAACCACGAACGGCAGCGGCCGCCCGCGTGTGCATGCGCGTCGTGCAGCACGATGCGCCGCCCGCGGCGTTGCAGCTCGACCGCGGCCGACAGGCCCGCGAGTCCGGCACCGATCACGTGGACGGTTCTGGGCATCGACTCGGTCGACTCAGAACAGCGCGTAGCGCGCAGCGATCATCAGCATGCGCGCCTTCGGCTTGCGCAGCGGCGCGCGCGGCGCGGCAAAGCCGCGTGCGACCGCCGCCTCGAGAATGCAGCGATAGGCGCCCGACATGATGCGCGGCGCCTTCACCTGCGCACGCGGGCAGGTGTCCATCACCGCGTCGGCCTGGCGGAAGTGCTCGAGCGCACGCTCGACGAGCGTCGCGCACACGCGCGGCAGCGCCGGATCGCGCACGATGGTCGCCGGATCGGCGATCGCGATGCCTTCGCGCGCGAGCAGCTCGCGCGGCAGGTAGCAACGGTTGATCGCCGCATCGTCGTCGATGTCGCGCAGGATGTTCGTCAGTTGCAGCGCGCGGCCGAGGTGATGCGACAGCGTGATCCCTTCGGCTTCCGGCATCCCGAAAATCCTCACCGACAGCCGGCCGGCGGCACTCGCCACGCGATCGCAGAAGAGGTCGAGCGTCGGCTCGTCGGGCGCGCAAATGTCTTCGACCGCATCCATCGCCATCCCGTCGATCATCGCGTGGAAATCGTCGCGCTGCAGGTTGAACGCGCGGATCTCGCGATCGAGCGCGGCCAGGTGGCGCGGCGGACGGCCGGCGAAGCACGCGTCGATGTCGGCGCGCCAGCGATCGAGGCCCGCGTTGCGCTCGGCGCGCGGCAGGTCGCTGTCGGCGATGTCGTCGACCGCGCGGCAGAACGCGTAGACCTGGAACATCGCATCGCGCTGCACGGCCGGCAGGATGCGCATCGCCAGATAGAAGGAACTGCCCGATGTGACGGCAGCGGCGTCGGTTTCTTGTTCGTCCACGACGGTATTGGAAACGGCCAAGACGAGCTCCACGGAGACACCCACGCGGGGCGATTGAAGAAGCCATGCCCGGCTGGGATGGTCAGGGTGTCAAATGCGTGCGAGATATGCGAACGATCGACGCAGACAGGCACAAATTGCCGGCCGGAAGCCGGAATTGGGCGAAAGTATAGCAATCTTTGAAGTTCGATGGCGGACACGCGCCCCGCCGGGCGGGGCGCCGGGCACCGCTGCCGGGCCGGAGCGGCGGCCCCGACGGGAACAGGTGCCGCGCGGTGCGTCAGCCGTAAACGATGTCGCGCTGCAGGTCGAGCGCAATGAGCCCCATTTCGCGCGTGAGCTGCAGCATCGAGCGGCGCTCGAGGCGCGAGCCCATGAAGCTCGTCACGCGGCCGTCGGGCTCGGCGGTGAACTGGAACACCGCGCCGCCCGTGCCGAACCACGCGCCCGGCACGTCCGGCGATTCCTGCCAGTCGACCTGCTCGAACACGCGCGCGATACCCGCGCGCACCAGGTCGCCCGGGCCGATCGGCGGTGCGATCTCGCCCAGGTCGTCGAGCGAATAGGGGCCGGGCTTGTCCGGCTTCCGGTAGAAGAGATAGTCGACGTTCATGGGGCGCAATCGCGGGCAAAGTAACAAATTAGCGCGCTTCGGCACAAATTCAAATCAGATCCGGACGAAATGTGGCCTGCGCGAGACAAAAGGGACGGATCGAAGCCGGCCGCGCGATCGCGCTGTGCGTTCGCGTCTGGATGCCGGCGGGTTCGTCTAAGATGACACCTTTCTCAAAAAATACGGACACCATGGAGACGAACGACACCGCCACCCCGCAGTCCGGCCATCCCGTTTTCGTACTCGTGCACGGGGCGTGGCACGGCGCGTGGTGCTACGCGCACGTCGCGGCCGCGCTGGCTGCGCGCGGCCACCTGTCGATCGCGCGCGACCTGCCCGCGCACGGCATCAACGCCCGCTTTCCCGCGTCGTATCACGAACGGCCGCTCGACAAGGACGCGTTCGGCGCCGAGCCGTCGCCGGTCGCGAACACCACGCTCGACGATTACGCGACGCAGGTGATGCAGGCCGTCGACGACGCGTATGCGCTCGGCCACGGCAAGGTCGTGCTGGTCGCGCACAGCATGGGCGGCCTCGCGATCACGGCAGCCGCCGAACGCGCACCGGAAAAGATCGCGAAGATCGTCTATCTCGCGGCCTTCATGCCGGGCTCGGGCGTGCCGGGCCTCGACTACGTGCGCGCACCGGAAAACAAGGGCGAGATGCTCGGCCCGCTGATGCTCGCGAGCCCGCGCGTGGCCGGTGCGCTGCGCATCGATCCGCGCAGCGGCGACGCCGCGTATCGCGACACGATGAAGCGCGCGCTGTACGAAGACGTGCCGCAGGCCGACTTCGACGCGGTCGCGAACCTGATGACCTGCGACGTGCCGGCCGCGCCGTTCGCGACCGCGATCCCGACGACCGCCGCGCGCTGGGGTGCGATCGATCGTCACTACATCAAGTGTCTCGAGGATCGCGTGATCCTGCCCGCGCTGCAGCAACGCTTCATCGACGAAGCCGACGCGCTCGCGCCCGGCAACCCGACCCACGTGCACCAGCTCGACAGCAGCCATTCGCCGTTCATGTCGCAGCCGGCCGTGCTGGCCGGCGTGCTCGCCGACATCGCGAAAAGCTGAGCGGGGCGGGTGCGGTCTACGCGTAGGCGACCGAACGATCGCGCCCGAGCCGCTTCGCGCGATAGAGCGCGGCGTCGGCCTCGTTGACGAGCACGTCGCTGGTCGGCGCACCCGTCTTCGCGCACGCGCCGCCGACGCTCGCCGTCACCGGCACGCTGACCCCCTCGGCATCGACCGGCAGGCTGCCGATCGCGTCGCGCACCTTGTCGGCCACCAGCATCGCCTCGTCGAGATTCGTGCACGGCAGCAGCAGCGCGAATTCCTCGCCGCCGAAGCGGCCGAACGTATCCTGCGCCCGCACGATCGACGCGACGCGGCGCGCCGTTTCGCGCAGCACGGCGTCGCCTGCCGCATGCCCGAAGCGGTCGTTGATCGTCTTGAAGTGGTCGAGATCGAACAGCAGCACCGACATGTCGCCGCCGTAGCGCTGCCAGCGCGCGAACTCGTCGCCGAGCCGCGCCTCGAAGAAACGCCGGTTCGCGATGCCGGTCAGCCCGTCGCGATTCGCGTGCTCGCGCAGCTTCGCGACCGCTTCCTCACGCTCCCGCTGCATCACGCTGACGTGCGTGACGTCCGAGATCGTCACGCATACGGCTTCGACGTCGCGGCCGCGCGTGAGCGGCATGAACGTGCAGTCCTGCTGCATGTAGTCGACGCCGCCCGTGATCGGCCGGTCGTGCTCGAAGCGGAACAGGTAGGGCCGCTGCTCCCACGAGCTGAATGCGAAGCTGCCGAGCTGGAACACGCTCTCGATCTTGCGCGACAGCCATGCGTGCGGCAGGTCCGGAAAACAGTCGAACAGATTGCGGCCGATCACGTCGTCGGCCGGGATGCCGCTGTGGTCCTGCATGAAGCGGTTCCACATCAGTACGTTCATCGAACGGTCGAGCACGAACAGGCCGAAGCCGACCCGCTCGATCACGAGGTCGCTCAGCAGCGGAGCGGCGGCCGTCATAGCGCGGACAGCAACGCGTCGAGCGCGTCGCCCATCAGCCGGATCGAATCTTCGGCCATCAGCATCACGAAGTGGGCGCGGAACGTATGGTCCTCGAGCCCGAAGTTCACCTCGAGCAGCAACGCAACGCTCCATGCGAGTTCGTTCGGCTGGAACACGTCGTCGAACGATACGTTCGCGCCGAGCAGCCCTGGTGGAAAAAACACGGGCTTGCGCCCGAGTTCGTCGAGAATCGACGCGACGCACGCGCCCATCAGCACGTTCGCGACGTCGAACACGAGCTCGTCCGGCGTCGCCATCCCGCCGTACACGCCGTCGCCGAACGTGCGGTCGACGACCGACATGAGCCGCGCGACGCCCGCCGTGCGGCACAGCACGATCGCCTCGCCCTTGATGTCGGAGCGGAAGCCCTGGCGCACGGCGGTCACGTTGTCGTGAATGCCCGTCATCTCGCGCAGCGCGTTACCCGCGTCGGCCGCTTTCACGACACGCACGCGCGGCACCGACAACTCGATGAAGCGCCCAAGCAGCAACGCAAGCCGCGCGGCTGCGCGGCCCATTGCAAGGTTGGCGATCTCCTGCAACGCGTCGCGTTGCTCCGCCGTGAACACCGATTCAGGCATACAACCCATACTCCTTGAGAATGGGCAGCAATGCCTCCGACGTCACGGGCTTGGCAACGAATGCGATCGCGCCTAATTCACGCACGCGTGCTTGCGCCTGCGGCTGGATATCGGCGGATACCACGATCACGAACGTGTTCAGATCTTCGTGGCGCAGTGTTTCCAGGACCTGATATCCGCTCATGTCGGGCATCGTCAGGTCCAGAAACATCACGGAAGCTTTGCCGTCACGATAGAGCGCCAAGGCCTCGCGACCATTCGCTGCATACGCGACTTCAACGTCCCAGTCTCCCGGCAGCGCCTTTGTCATCAGTTTGCGAGCGAGCAGCGAATCGTCGGCAATTACAATCGGCAAAGGCATGGGGCGATGCGGTATACGGAATGGTCTCTCTCGCGTTAACGACCGCGCGGCGCACTTCTTTAGGGCCATGCGTTTCGCGCGCGGGCAACCGCCTTGCGACCGCGCGCGGGCGCCGCGACGCAGGTGCGCGCGACGCACCGCGCGGCGATCGCCGGCGGGCGCATATATCTGTCATAGGGAAAGCAAGGCGCGATTCTCTGAGTAAACCGAAGGCGATGCAACTCGCCATTTTCACCATTTCGGACAGAATCGATCCGATCGCGCGTCATTCCGAAAACAGCCGCGACCATTTTCGAGATAAGTACGCAAAATTTTTCCTTGTGTACGTTTGCGCTGCCGGATTCGTCGCGTTTTCAATCTGACAGTTTCCCTCTGTCAATTTCGACAGGATCTCGCCCGTCCGGCGCGCCGCGGCGGGCCGCCGCAACTCGTTTATGATGGCAGGCACCTCTGCCTCACCCGCCTTCCCCGATGACGTCCGAACGGCCTGCCGACTCCCGCGCTCCCGCCCCCCCTCCCGCCGACGACTGGCAGGACGACGGCAACTACGCGTCCGGCGCACCCGAGCACGATTTCGCGGTCCGCCGCGTCACGCTGATCGTGCTGCTCGTCGCGGCGATCGTGCTGCCGTGCATCTACGTGGTGGTGATGGCATACAACGACCTGAAGACGCGCGAGGCCGCCGCGAGCGACGTGACGATGCGCACGGTGCGTGTCGCCGAGGAGCACGCGCTCAAGGTGTTCGACCTGAGCGAGACGCTCGATGCGCGCATCGTCGACCTCGTGCAGGACATGGACGACGCCACCGTGCGCAACCGGGAATCCGACATCCACGAAGCGCTGAACACGATCGGCGGCGGCTATCCGCAGGTGGCCGCCGTGTCGATCTTCGGCGCGAGCGGCATGCTGCTCGCCAACAGCCTCTACTATCCGGCGCCGTATGCGTCGATCGCGAACCGCGACGACTTCGCCGGCATCCGCGACGGCAAGGTCATCGAGCACATCTCGCGGCTGATGATGGGGCCGCTCAAGCTCGAGAACATCCCCGTGTTCAACACGGGTGTCGCACGCCGCCATAGCGACGGTTCGTTCGCCGGGATGGTGTCGATCGCGCTGAAGTCATCGTATTTCAACGCGTTCTACCGCGACCTGCTCGGCGGCGCGAGCACGCCGATGACGATGGCGCTCGCGCGCTCGGACGGCGCGGTGATCGCGTCGTATCCGCCGCCGCCGGCGCTCGCGCACACCGATCGCTCGGTCACGTTCGGCGACGCGCACAACGATCCGCGCGCGGGCGTCGTGCGCGTGCGGCACGACGGCGCGAGCAGCGAGATCGTCGCGTACCGCCAGGTCGGCAGCTATCCCGTGTACGTGACGTGCGCGTACCGCACGTCGGCGATCTGGCATGAATGGTACGAACACCTGAGCGTCCTGTTCATCTCGATGTTCGCGCCGTCGGTCGCGCTATGGTCCGTGATCTGGCTGTCGCTCAAGCGGCTGAAGGCGGAAGAGGAGGCATGGGACCGCTGGCAGGCCGAAGCGTCGATGCGGCGCTCGATCGAATCGGCGTACCGGCAGTCGCGCAAGATGCAGGCGCTCGGCAACCTCGTCGGCAGCGTCGCGCACGACTTCAACAACCTGCTGATGATCATCTCGAGCAACGTGCAGATCGCGCGGCGGCGCGGCGTCCAGCATCTCGACAAGGAACTCGGCGCGATCGAGCGCGCGCTGAAGAACGGGCAGTCGCTCACGCGCCAGCTCCTCGGCGTCGCGCGCAAGCAGCCGCTGCACAACGAGACGATCGACGTCGGGCAATGGGTCGGCACGTGCCGCGAACTGCTGAAGACGTCGCTCGGGTCGAAATCGTCGCTGGTCGTGGCGATCGAGCCCGGCGTCTGGCCGATCCGGGTCGACGTCGCGGAGCTCGAGCTCGCGGTGATCAACCTGGCGGTCAACGCACGCGACGCGATGGCGGCCGGCGGACGCTTCACGGTCGGCGCGCGCAACGTGACGCTGCGCCGCGAGGACGGTTTTCCGCTGACCGGCGATTTCGTGCAGATCTCGCTCGACGACACGGGTTCGGGCATGGCGCCCGACGTGCTCGCACGCGCGTTCGAACCGCTGTTCACGACGAAGGCGCAGGGGATGGGAACGGGGCTCGGCCTGCCGCAGGTGTTCGCGTTCTGCGAACGCTCGGGCGGCCTCGCGACGATCGACAGCGCAGTCGGCGCCGGCACGTCGGTGCGTCTCTACCTGCCGCGCGCGCGCGCCGAGGACGTCGTCGCGCGGCCGCCGGCCATCGCGCACGATGCAGGTTCGGGCGCGCTCGCCGGCCTGCACGTGCTGCTCGTCGAGGACAACAGCGAAGTCGCGGCCGGCACGGAAGCGCTGCTGTCGCTGCTCGGCCACCGCGTGACCTATGCGCCCACCGCCGACGATGCGTTGCGCCTGATCGAGGGCGCAGCCGCGAACGACGCGTTCGACCTCGTGATTTCGGATATCCACATGCCGGGCCGGCTGAACGGCATCGACCTGGCCGAAGCGGTCGAGAAGCGGCCGGGGAAGCTGCCCGTGATTCTCGTCACGGGTTATGCGGAGGAACTCGACCGCACGCGCACCGTCAACGTCCGCGTGCTGTCGAAGCCGTTCGACATCGCGCTGCTCGACGAGATCCTGCTGGGCATCCGCGAGGCGCGCGACGCACGGCACGCCGGCGCGTGACCCGCGGCATGCGGGCGGCGCCGGCGGCGTGAACGGGCGAGACGATCAGGCCGGCGTCATCAGGCCGATTTCAGCAGGCGCACCCAGCCCGCGTAGCGATCGACGAAGCCCTGCAGGAACTTGCGGGTGTCTTCGCTGACGATCTGCCCCTGGTCGTCGATGCGCGCCGGATCGTGCTTGATGAACATCTCGGGCTGGCCGAGCGTTTTCACGTCGAGATACGCGAGCACGTTGCGCAGGTGCTGCTGCGCGAGCGCGGTGCCCACTGCGCCCGGCGACGTGCCGAGTACCGCACCCGGCTTGCCCGACCACGAGTTGGAACCCCACGGGCGCGAGCCCCAGTCGAGCGCGTTCTTCAGTACGCCCGGCATCGACCGGTTGTACTCGGGCGTGACGAACAGCAGCGCGTCGGCGGCTTCGATCGACTGCTTGAAGCGCTTCGCGACTTCCGGGAAATCCGCGTCGTAATCCTGGCTGTACAGCGGCAGTTCGCCGATCTCGACGAACTCGAACGAAAAATCGGCGGGGGCGAGCGAGATCACGGCGTGCGCGAGCGCGCGGTTCGTCGACGCGCGACGCAGGCTGCCGACGACGACCGCAATACGATAGGACATGGCATTCTCCTTCCGGTGAGTGAGGAATCGGATCGATTGCTTCCGAATGGGCGACAAAGGTCTGTTTATAGGCAAGCCAGCCCGCGAGCCGTCCCACGGGGCCGTCAGGCCGACTTTCCACAAGGTTTTCCACAGAAATTGTGGATAACTCGACCGTTATGTTCTGACGTTACAGATTGCCCGTCGCGCGGCGCCGTCGACGCGCGGGGCGGGAGTTCGGCAAGCATAGCGCAGCGCGCCGGCCGGTTTCGTGAATTCGTGACGGAACATGCGTTGCAGCGTGGCGGCGTGCCCAGTAAGCTGCTCGCACTGCGATCGCGCCCGCGCTGTGGCGCATGCGCGATCGTTTCGAGACACTGCAACCCAGACATGCCGTCCGCCTACGACGATCCCGTTTATCTCGCGCAATTGCGGCGCGACCTGCTGCGCTTCGCGCGGCTCCAGCTCCGCGATGCCGACGCGGCCGAAGACGCCGTGCAGGAAGCGCTGGCGGCCGCGTGGTCGCACGCGGGCGATTTCGCCGGGCTGTCGGCCCACAAGACCTGGGTGTTCGGCATCCTGCGCAACAAGCTGATCGACGTGCTGCGTGCACGGCAACGGATGGTGAGCCTGACCGCGCTCGACGCCGAGCTCGACGGCGAATCAGTGCTCGATCGCGAACTGTTCAAGGAAAACGGGCACTGGGCCGCGCATGCGAAGCCGCGGCCGTGGCCGAAGCCCGAGACGCTGTTGCAGCAGCAGCAGTTCTGGACGCTGTTCCAGGTCTGCCTCGACCACCTTCCGGAGCAGATCGGGCGCGTGTTCATGATGCGCGAGTTCCTCGATGTCGAGATTACGGACATCTGCAGCGAATTGACGCTGACGACGAATCATTGCAGCGTGCTGCTGTATCGGGCGCGCACGCGCCTGCGAACCTGCCTGAGCGAAAAAGGACTGACGACCGAAGATGCTGCCGGGGAAATGTACTGACATCACGCGACTGCTGTCGGATGCGCTCGACCGGCATCTGACGTTGCACGAGCGCCTGCAGGTGCGTGTGCATCTGCCGACCTGCAGCGGATGCAGAACCTATCGCGGACAGATTTCGCTGTTGCGGACGGCCGCGAAAGCGGCGGCGGGGCGGGAGCCGGACGATGACGGCGGGTCGTCGTCCGGTGAGCGCTAGACGCCGCTCGCTCGTGGTGCCGCTATCGTTCGCGTAAGCGGGCGGCGGGCGGCGTGATGCCCGATGGTCACGCCGACTCGATTGGGACGGCTCGCGCACCGGACTGATGCAATAATAAAAATACGCCGGGCAAGAATTATTCGAACAGCCCTTTCACCGATTCCGGCGGCCGGCCGATCGCCGCCTTGCCCCGGTACACGACGATCGGGCGCTGCAAAAGAATCGGGTGCGCGGCAATCGCTGCGTAGGCTTCCGCGTCGGTCAGATCCGCGCGAGCCAGATTCAGTGTCTTGTACGGCTCCTCGCCGTCGCGCAGCATGTCGCGAACCGGGCGGCCGAGCTGCCGATGCAGCGTTTCCAGTTCCTCCGCCGTCGGCGGCGTCTTCAGGTATTCGACGACGGTCAGCGGCGCGCCGGCGGTATTCAGCGACTCGACCAGCGCAAGCGTCTCACGCGACTTCGAGCATCGGGGGTTGTGGTAGATCGTGATCATCATTCAGGCCTGGATGGTAGAGCCCTGTATTGTAGCCAGTCTGTATCGAGAGGCTCGGTGGGGCAGGCCCGGCGAGATCGGGGGTGGGATTCGATCGTCGTCGATGCTGTTTGGCGAATCGATGCCTCACGAACTCGCGACGCGAGGGGGTGCGCTTCAAGGACTTGCTTCAATGAAGCGACGTGTTTATGCGCATAAAGTCGAACGGCCCACGTGCTCGGGATGAGGAACCGGGATCCGCATGCCGATGCCTCCTGAAGGAAGCCTTGAGCGGGAAGGTGAAGAGTGGGCGATCGCGTGACCAATCGAGGGGCTTTATGCGCATAAAGTCAGCGATCGACCGGTGACGCAACCCGACGATTCAAGGCCCGGTCGTATGTCGATACGCCACGGCACCTCGGAATCACGGCATCGACAGGCAGCCCTCGACGCGACATCGCCTCGCACTCGATTCAGACCAGCAGGTGATCCCTTCATCACTCGCCCTCCATCGCCTCCGGTTTATGCGCATAAACGCCGCGCCCGATGATTGCGTTGTATCGGCACATGCCGGCTCAATGACTCGCGTCGACACTCCGTCCTGAGCCACCGCTTGCAGACCACAACCCTTGCTCGCGAATCGGAGGCGATCTCGCAAGAGATTTGGCCGCCTCGGTCTCCGCTGAGTTTATGCGCACAAACTCAGCCGCTCGCTGGCAAGACTGCGCCCACCCGGCGAAAGGGCAGAGCGCCAAGATAGGTCATTGATGATCGGTTCGCGTCGACCATGTAGCGCGCGAAGACCCGACCGTCGAGCGGCCCATCAACCTCTTCGTGCATCGACCGCCCTCTCGAATCGAGCCACCGATCTTCGCCAGCTCGTTTATGCGCATAAACCGATAGCCCGAATGGCTAATGCGTAGTTGTTGAACGACAATTTCATTGAAATTCAAATATCGTCCTGTAGAATTCCAACGACCAAAACAGGAGTGAAAATTGGCCGCGGAAATCATTGCAGTCACTCAACAAAAAGGTGGCGTCGGCAAAAGCACGATTGCCATGCACCTCGGCGCCGCGTTCCATGAAAAAGGGAAGCGCGTCCTCGTCATCGACGCAGACCGTCAAAACACGCTGGTTCACTGGTCGAGCGCAGCCGGCGACAGCGAAAACGGCATCCCGTTTCCGGTCGTCAACCTCGCCGAAGCCGACGGCCAGATCCATCGCGAGATCAAGAAGTTCATCAACGACTACGACATCATCGTCGTGGACTGCCCGCCGTCGATCACCGAGAAAGTCTCCGGCGTCGTCCTGCTCGCCGCATCGATCGCCGTGATCCCGACGTCGTCGTCGCCGGCCGATTACTGGTCGAGCGTCGGGCTGGTGAAGCTGATCCAGCAGGCGCAGGTCATGAACGAAGACCTCCGCGCCGTCTTCCTGCTGAACAAGACCGAAGAGAAGCGCATGCTGACCCGCGAGCTCAAGCGTGCACTCGAGGAGCTCGGCTTTCCGCTGCTGAAGACCCAGATCCCGACCCGGGAAGCGTACAAGCAGGCGATGGCGCTCGGTCAGACCGTGCTGCAGATGAACGATCGCGGCGGCAAGCTGGCCGCCACCGAAATTCGCGCATGTGCCGACGAAATCGTCGCCATGCTGCCCTGACTTTATGCGCACAAAGGAGTCACATGAAACCCTCCCAATTTGCCAAAGGATTCCAAGCGCGCCCGGATATCACGACGAGCGAGAAGCGCACGGCGCTTGATCGGCTCAATGCGATTGACGGCATCGTCAAGTCCGAGACGCCCGCCCCGGCGCCGACCAAATCCGCCAAGAAAGACATCGCACCGCCGGCTGCTCCGGAACTCACGATCGATCCGTCGATCGACGAATCGCAGCAATATCGCGCGTGGCGCCTCGAGAACCGCTATGCGCCCGGGCAGGTGATCGAGCTGTCGCTGAAGGCGATCAAGCATAGCCCGTTCAACCCGCGGCACTTCTATCTGAAATCGTCGATTGCCGAACTCGCGGTCAACCTCGCGAAGCAGGGGCAACAGCAGGCGATCCACGTGATTCCGGACTACGACGCCCCGGGCACGTATTTCGTCAGCGACGGCGGCCGCCGCGTGCGGGCGCTGAAGGAAGCGAACAAGGAATCGGTCAAGGCGATCGTGATCGACGTGCCGATCGGTATCCAGAGCTACAAGCTCGGCTACGACCTCAACGTCCAGCGCGATTCGCAGACGGTGTTCGACAACGCCGTCGTGTGGCGCCGCTTCCTCGACGACAAGCATTTCCAGAGCCAGAAGGAGCTCTCCGAGCATCTGGGCCTCGACGAGTCGACGGTGGCCGTCGCGCTGTCGATCGGCAAGCTGCCGGAAGCGATCATGCAGGAAATGGTCGCGCGCCCCGATCGCTTCGGATCGAACATGGCGTATCAGGTCGGCCGCTATCACAACGCGCGCGGCACCGAGGCGACGCTGCGCCTGATCAACAAGATCGTGTCGGACGATCTCAGCACGCGCCAGGTGTCGGACATCGTCAAGGGCCGCGTCGCGGCGCAGGAAACGCCGAAGCCCGCGGGCCGTCAGCGCTATGCGCAGCGTCTCGAGATCAAGCTCGGCGGCAAGTCGGTCGGCGACCTGAAGTCGTATGGCGAAGACCGCATCGAATTGCGCCTGCGCGGCCTCCCGAAGGACAAGCGCGACGCGATCCTCGAGCAGCTCGAGCGGATGCTGTTGTCGGAGTGATGGAAACGGCCGGCAGGGCCTGGTGAAGACGCCGGGCCCACCCGACTGGCGGGCGGGGCCGGCGGCGGCCCGTCAGCGGGCCTGAGCGGGCCTCAGGCGGCCCGCGACTGGTTCAGCGTGAACGACAGCAGATCGCCGTCCGTCGGCTCGCCCCAGGTCTTCTGGGCCAGCCAGTCGAAAAAGGCCGTCTCGGCCAGCTTGGAATCGAGGCCGCGCTTGCGCCAGTCATCGCGCAGATGCGAACCCATCGTCGGCAGTGCCTCGGATTCGAACGACTCGCGCGCCACTTCGCGCTCCGCGTCGCCCTGCTCTTCGTACAGCACCTTCGCTTCCTTGCGGCGGAACGCCGCGAACTCGCTCAGCAGGCGAGCCTTCAGATCGTCCGGCTGGGCGGCTACGACCTTCGCGGACGGCGTGCCGGCAGGCAGCGCGTCGACCGACTCGACCGGCGGCGCATAACCCTTCTTCAACGCATCCTTGAACAGAGCCGGCGCGCTGCGCACCGGCGGCAGCGTCGTGCTGCGCATCCGCTGCTCGGTCATCTGCAGTGCGGCGCGAATCCGGTTTTCCTCGCTGTCCGCATACAGCGTCTGCGCTTCCTTCAGCGGGATCCCGAGCTTCACCATCCGGTCGACCAGCGTGCTGTCGAACACATTCGGATGCTCGTCGAGTGCGAGCATCGGCTGCTTGCGCTCGGTCACGCGGAACTGGATCTCGGCCACCCGGCGCCCTTCGCGGTGCTCGATCAGCTCGACGAAGATGTTGGTGACCGCGTTGACTTCCGCGATCGCGGGGCGCAGGTAGTCGCGCTTGAAGTACTTGTACTCGCGCTTCGCCTCGTCACCGGCCTCCGTGTCGGGCGTGCCCGACAGGATCGGCCGCCACCACTCCCACGGCTCGCGCATCGTCAGGTGGCTCGGGTTCGTCAGGTAACGCACGCAGATCTCGTACAGCGCGAGACCGGCGCTGCTGCGCAGCTGGCTCTGGAACTGCAGGCTCAGCCGCGCGTACTGGACCGGGTCGAGCAGCTTCTTCTTGATCTTCGGCGCGAACGAGAATTCGACCCACACGCGGCGGGTCGTCGGATCCTCGAGAATTTCAGCATCGGCGATCAGCGTGGAGATCCCCCACTTGCGGCCGGGCTTCTGGCTCGACGTCCCCGTGCTCCATTCGACCTGAACCGACACCATGCGGCGCAGGTGTTCCTTCACCAGTGCGGTGTCGTTCGAATCGAAAGCGGAGTTGGCGACGATGTCCGACAGCAGCGCGCGATACGTATCGCCCGAGTCGTCGGCCTGCTGCGCGACGGCCAGCAGGACATTGAACAGCTTGCGAGTGAGGAGCGTGATCTTGCCGCTTTTCGGCTGAATGGCAATCGCCTCGACGGCCTTGCGCAATTCGGCTGAACTGGCACTCACCACATCCACATCGGTTTTCTTGGCGCGCTTCGTCGTGGCCAT